>NZ_AP019735.1:0-2400000 GCF_006542665.1 Alistipes communis | reverse complement strand
TTCCTGCCGGGCTACGAGGCCAACCGCTCGCGCGAAATGCTGCTGCAAAACATCATGCGGCTCGACTCGATCGAGCGGCAGATGACCCAGATGCGTACTTACAGCGACAACATCGCCCTCATCATGGAGGGCAAGACGCCCGTGGTACGCAACGTCGGCGGTCTCGACAGCATCAAGGCCGACAAGACGCTGGTGATGCCCTCGCGCGAGGATTCGCTCCTGCGCATCCAGATGGAGGGCGAAGGCCCCTACGGACTGGGAAAATCGCCGTCGCGCAAGACGCTGCGCGAAGCGATGGCCATGACCGCGCCGGTCGAAGGCATCATCACCGAAAAGTTCGACACCAAACTGGGGCAGTACGGCATCCGGATCGCCGCGGCGCCCGGATCGCAGGTATCGGCCGTCGACAACGGCACGGTCGTGCTGAGCCTGTGGAGCCCCGAAGAGGGCTACGTGGTGCAGGTGCAGCACGCCGACAACGTACTCTCGATCTACAAAAATCTCGCGCAGTCGATGGTCTCGACGGGCCAGCGGCTCCGCAGCGGCGAGGTGCTGGGATACAGCAACGACCCGCAGGCCGAAGGCACCGACTCGAAACTCTTCGGCTTCGAACTGTGGAGCGACGGCAAGCCCGTCGATCCCGAAGGTTACATCGTATTCTAATGGAACATTCCGCCGGAAAGGCCCCACGCATGAAACAACGTATCGCCCTGCTCGGTTCGACCGGTTCGATCGGCGTCCAGACGCTCGACATCGTCCGCGAGAACTCCGAACTGTTCGAAATCACCACGCTCACCGCGCACCGCAACTGGGAGGCGCTGGCCCGTCAGGCCGAGGAATTCGCACCCGATTCGGTGGTCATCGCCGACGACTCGAAATACGACGCGCTGCGACGCGCGCTGGCCGACCGCCCCGTCAAGGTCTACGCGGGTGCCGACGCGATCCGGCAGGTAGTGCAGGCCGACACGGTCGACACGGTGGTCAACGCGCTGGTGGGATACGCGGGTCTGCTGCCCACGGTGGCCGCCATCGAAGCGGGCAAGAAAGTCGCGCTGGCCAACAAGGAGACGCTCGTCGTGGGCGGCGACTACGTCATGCGGCTGGCCGCCGAGCGACGGGTGCCTATCCTGCCGATCGACTCCGAACATTCGGCCATCTTCCAATGTCTGGTGGGCGAAGCGTCGCCCGCGCGGCGGCTGATCGTCACCTGTTCGGGCGGTGCACTGCGCGACGTACCACGCGAGCGGCTCGCCGAAGTGACTGTCGAACAGGCCCTGCGACACCCGCAGTGGCGCATGGGAGCCAAGATCACGATCGATTCGGCGACGCTCGTCAACAAGGGATTCGAAGTGATCGAAGCCCGCTGGCTCTTCGGGATGCCGGCCGAACGAATCTCGGTGCTGATCCACCCGCAGTCGGTGGTACACTCGATGGTCGAGTTCGAAGACGGCGCGATCAAGGCGCAGCTCGGCACGCCCGACATGCACCTGCCCATCGGCTTCGCGCTACTCTTCCCCCGCCGCGCCGCACGGGCCGCGGAGCAGTTCAGCTTCGCCGACAACCCGACGCTCACCTTCGCGGAACCCGACCGCCAGAAATATCCGGCGCTCGACATGGCCTACGACTGCCTGCGGCGCGGCGGCACGGCGGCCTGCACGATGAACGGCGCCAACGAAGTGGCCGTCGCCGCGTTCCTGGCCAAACGGTGTGGCTACCTCGACATCGTGCGCACGATCGAACATGCACTCGAAGAAGCGACCTTCGTCGCGCGGCCGACGCTCGACGACTACGCCGCATCGGACGCCGAGGCGCGCCGCATCGCACGCGAATTTCTGAAAATCTAACACATCGATAATGGACATTCTCATCAAAGTCATTCAGCTTTTCCTCTGCTTCACCCTGCTCGTGGGCATTCACGAACTGGGACACTTCCTCATGGCGCGCGTGTTCGGCATCCGCGTCGAAAAGTTCTACATCTTCTTCGATCCGTGGTTCTCGCTCTTCAAGTTCAAGCGCGGCGGCACGGAGTACGGCGTGGGCTGGCTGCCGCTGGGCGGTTACGTCAAGATCGCCGGCATGATCGACGAAAGTCTCGATACGGAGCAGATGAAGCAGCCCGTCCGGCCCGACGAGTTCCGCGCCAAACCGGCGTGGCAGCGTTTTCTGGTGATGATCGCCGGCATCGTGATGAACATCCTGCTGGCCGTGGCCATCTACTGCGGCATCTGCTACACGTGGGGCGAAAAATATTTCGCCAACGAAGACGCCGTCTACGGCTACACCTTCAACACGGCGGCACAGGGGCTCGGCTTCGAGAACGGCGACAAAATCATCTCGATCGACGGAGAGCCGATCGACGACGTGAACGCCATCGCCATGACGCTGCTGCTGACCGAGAGCGACCGCACGGTCGTCGTCGAGCGCGACGGCCGCGAAGAGCGCTTCACGATCCCCTTCGAGCAACTCGTCGACTTCCGCCGCTCGAAGGGCTACGAAGAGATGCTGATGCTGCGCACGCCCTTCCGCATCGACAGCGTAGCCTCCCCCGCCGCCCTCGACGCAGGGCTGCGCGCCGGCGACGAGGTGGTCGCCCTCAACGGCGAACGCCACATCGAATTCGCGGAGTACGTCGGGCTGCTGGCCGACCACAAGTCGTCCGACGTGCAGCTTACCGTCGTGCGCGGCGATTCGACGGCCGTGTTGACCGTACCGGTCAACGCCGACGGCAAGATCGGCGTCACGGTAGCCCGCCACGACTACCGCCTGCGCACGAAGGAGTACACCTTCTGGCAGTCGATCCCCGCCGGCATCCGGCGCACGGGCAGCGTGATCGCCAACTACTGGGAACAGCTCAAACTGATCGTGCAGCCCAAAACCCAGATGTACGAGGAGCTGGGCGGATTCATCGCCATCGGCAGCATCTTCCCCTCGGCGTGGAACTGGCAGGATTTCTGGTCGAAGTGCGCCTTCATTTCGATCATCCTGGCCATCATGAACATCCTGCCCATTCCGGGGCTGGACGGCGGCCATGCGATCTTCACGCTGTGGGAGATGATCACGGGACGCAAACCGAGCGACCGCTTCCTCGAAGCGGCGCAGTACGTCGGACTGGCGATCATCCTCGTGCTGCTGGTCTACGCCAACGGCAACGACATCTACCGCTTCTTCATCAAATAACCAGGATCCTGCACCGAATTTTTCGGCCGTCCTCCGCCCCTTTAAGGCGGCCGAACGGGTTGCCGTCGGCACCCGTACTAAAACGCAAAGAGATGGCAAAGGTCAAAAAAGCATATTTCTGCAAGGAGTGCGGCTACGAGGCGCCCAAATGGATGGGACGCTGCCCCGCCTGTGGGGAGTGGAACTCCTTCACCGAAGAGATCGTCGCAAGGGAGAGCGGTTCGGTCCCCGCCGCGATGACCTCGGCGCTGCCCCGCAGCACCCCGCAGCGCGTCGGCGAGATCCGCTCGAACGACCGGCCGCGGCTCGACCTGGGCAACGCCGAGGTCAACCGGGTGCTGGGCGGCGGTCTGGTTCCCGGATCGCTCGTGCTGCTGGGCGGCGAACCGGGCATCGGCAAATCGACGCTCAGCCTGCAAATCGCACTGGCCGACAACGGGTTGAAAACCCTCTACGTCTCGGGTGAGGAGTCGGCCGAGCAGATCAAGATGCGCGCCGACCGTATCGGCATCGGCAACGACGCCTGCATGGTCTACTCCGAGACGCTGCTCGAAAACATCATGGCGCAGCTCGAAGAGCAGCGCCCCGACCTGGTGATCATCGACTCGATCCAGACGATCTACACCGATCTGGTCGAGTCGTCGGCCGGCAGCGTGTCGCAGATCCGCGAATGCGCCGCCACGCTGCTCAAATACGCCAAGGGATCGGGCACCTCGATCTTCATCATCGGCCACATCACCAAGGAGGGCGCCATCGCCGGCCCGAAGATTCTGGAACACATCGTCGACGTGGTGTTGCAGTTCGAGGGCGACAACAATCAGGTTTACCGCATCCTGCGCGGCATCAAGAACCGTTTCGGCGCGACGTTCGAGATCGGTGTCTTCGAGATGCTCGACGCCGGCCTGCGGCCGGTGGGCAACCCCTCCGAAATCCTGCTCACGCACTACGACGCACCGCTGAGCGGCATCGCCGTCGGCGCCTCGGTCGACGGCATACGCCCCTACCTGATCGAGGTGCAGGCGCTCGTCTCGAACGCCGCCTACGGCACGCCCCAGCGCACGGCCACGGGCTTCGACTACAAACGCATGTCGATGCTGCTGGCCGTGTTGGAGAAGCGCGTGGGGATGAAGATGTACACCAAGGACGTCTTCCTCAACTTCGCGGGCGGCTTCAAAGTAGCCGATCCGGGGCTGGATCTGGCCATCATCGCCGCCGTAATTTCGTCGTACTACGACCGTCCGATCGGCGAGGGCATCTGCTGCGCGGGCGAAGTAGGCCTTTCGGGCGAGGTGCGCCCCGCCCCCCGCACCGAGCAGCGCATCAGCGAGGCGGCGCGGCTGGGCTTCCGCCGCATCGTCGTCTCGGGCTACCTCCCCAAAGGCGCCAAACGCCCCAAAGGCATCGAGGTGGTGGCGATCAACAGCATCGACCAGCTGCCCCGGGCGCTCTTCATCAACGAGGAGTAACAAAAACGAACGCAGCGGCCGGATCTACCGACCGCTGCGTTTTTCGTGAAAGACACCCCGCTCAATCGAGCAATCCCGCCGCCTTGCGGTATTCCAACCAACGCAGATAACCGTCGATACGCGCCTCGACCTCCGTCCGGTGCGCCTGCTGCCACATGGCCTGCGCTTCGAGATGATCCGACAGCGTCTCCACGCCGGCCTCGTACTGGCGGCGGCTCAGCCGCAGGTTCTCGTCGGCCGCGGCGAGCGACGACTCAGCCAGCCGGATTTCGAGCTGCGCTTCGTCGAGGTTGTTCGCTGCCTGCGTCGCTTCGAGTTGCAGCAGCTCGCCGCCGTCGAGACGCTCCGCCTGCGCCTGCTCGAACCGCGCCCGTGCCGACCGTACCTTGTTCGAGCGGCCGCCGAAGTGGAAGATCGGCACCGACACCTGCACGCCGGCCGTGAAGGCCCAGCCGCCCAACAAGTTCTGTCCGTTCAGTTCGACGCCGTGCAGGTAGCCGTAATTGCCCACCAGCCCCACCTGCGGCAACCGCTCGCTGCGCGCCAGGCGCAACTGTTCGCGCGCCAGCTCGGCCTTCCGGTCGAGAAGCCGGTATTCGGGACGCGCCATAAGGTCGACGGCGGGCACCGGCGTCGACGGCAGGTCGGGCAGATCGTCCGCCACCTCGATCCGGTCGGTCAGCGGACGGCCGATCAGGTGGCAGAGATTCATCGTCGCCAGCCGCAGCGCATTCTCCGTCCGCCGCAGGTTCAATTCGCTCTCGTTGAGTTTCACCCGCACCTTCAACACGTCGTTCTGCGGTTTCAGGCCATGCTTGCGTGCACTCTCGACCGAACGCAGCAACTCCGTGAGCAGCGCATGGTAACGTTCGGCCACCTGCCGCATCTCACGCGCACGGATCACCGAAGCGTAGGCCCGCGACGTCGAGACGATCACCTCCGATCGGGTCAACCGCCGGTTCTGCTCCGCCATTTCACTGCCGATCCGCGCCATGCGATAACCCGTGCGCACTTTGCCGCCCATGTAGAGGGGCTGTTCGAGCGTTATGCCGCCGCCGTAGACCCAACCCACCTCGTAGGCGAGGTTCAGGCCGGGGAAGAGCGCCGTACCGCCCGTGGGCATCCCGTCGACACCCAGCACGGGCAACGCGCCGCCGGCGATGTCCAGCCCGCCGTCGGCCGTCGAATAGAGTCCCGTCCCCGTCGCCGAGAACGAAGGAAAGAAATTGGCCCGTGCGCTGCGGAAGTCGAACTGTGCCGCCGCCAACTGCCGGTCGGCCGCCGCCAGCGCCTTGTTGTTCGCCTCGGCCTGCTCGATGCAGGCGTCGAGCGTCAGCCGCGTCTGCGCGAAGGGAGTGCAAGGCAATCCCGCGAGCGTGAGTATGATAAGAAGACGTTTCATCGATCTATCCTGATTTTAAAGAACAACGCATAGAGAATCGGCACGAAGAAGAGCGTGGCGAAGGTGCTGAACAGCAGTCCGCCCATGATCGTCGCGGCCATCGACCCGAACATGGCGTCGCCGAGCAGCGGAATCATGCCCAGAATGGTCGTGAGCGAAGCCATCATCACCGGCCGCAGACGGCTTTCCGAACTGGAAACGAGCGCCGAGGCGGGATCGGCGCCGGCGGCGATCTGCGCGCCGATCTCGTCCATGAGCACGATGCAGTTCTTCATCATCATGCCCACGAGCCCCAGTGCACCGACAATGGCGCAGAAGGTGAAGACCTTGCCCGTAAGCAGCATCGCCCCCACCACGCCGATGCCCAGCAGCGGAATGCAGCAGAGAATAACGGCCGGCTTGCGGTAGTCGCCGAAGAGCAGGATCAGGATGGCGATCATCAGCACGACGCCGAGCGGCACGTTCTTGAAAAGGTAGCGCATCGTCTCGTCGCTGGCGCCCTTCTCACCCTCCCACGACAGTGCGTATCCGGACGGAAGCGGAATCGCCTCGATCCGTTCGGCGACAGCCAGCCGCGCCGCCTCGGTCTCGATGCCGGGTGCAGGCGAGCACATTACCCGCTGGGCACGCTGACCGTTGTAGCGCGGAACGACGGGATCCTCCCACTCGACCTGTACGCCGCGGCTCACCTGTTTCAGCGGCACGGTATGCAGGACGGATTCCAGCAACTCGCTGCGGTCGATCGCTCCCGATTTGAGTTTGAGGAGCAGCTCCTCGTCGAACAACCCCGCCAGATTGGGCATCATCGGGAAGACCGGCACGTTTTCCAGGTTGTCGACCGGCTTCCCGTCGGCCTCCGTACATTTGAGATAGATCGTATTCTTGTGCGTCCCCTCGTAGAAAGCCCCGACAGGAATACCGCCCGCAGCCGACAGCATCGAGACGGCGATATCCTGCCGGCTCAACCCCATGCGCCGTGCGGCCGACTGGTCGTAGTCGATGTTCAGCACCGGAATGCGCGGCTCCCAGTCGGTCGTAATCAGACACACCTCGGGCGTGCGCTCCATGATGCAGCGCGCACTGTCGGCTAACCGGTGCAGCACGGCCGGATCGGGCCCCGTGAACTGCACCTCGATCGGGTACTTCTTGAACATCAGGTTGTAGCGCTTCAACTTGACGTAGGCATCAGGATAGCGATCCGAAAGCGTCTGCTGGATGTCGTCGATATTGCGTTCCAGCGCCTCCGGAGACTCGAAATCGATAATCAGCTCGCCGTACGAAAGCGACGGCGTGGCGATGCTGCGCACCAGATTGTAGCGCGCCGGCGTTCCGCCGATCGAAGCGGCCACCGAGCGGATCTCCGGACGGCTCTTCAAATAGCGGCGGATCTCCTCCAAATCGGCCTTCACGCGGGTCGAATTCGTCCCCTCGGGCAGTTTGTACTCCATATAGAGCTGGTCGTAGACCATATCGGGGAAGAAGCCCTGACGCATGTAACCGTAGCCCCAGACGCTCAGCCCCACCAGCACGAGCGCCACGGCGATCGACGACCAGCGATGCCGCAGGCCGAAGCCGAGCGCCGCACGCAACCAGCGGTAGACAGCACTGTCGTAGAGCGTCGCGCCGCCGGCCGGAGCAGCAGACTGACCGAGCCATGCGTCGGCCATGAGCGGCACATGCACCAGCGCCAGCACCCAGCTCAGCAGCAGCGACACGGCCAGCACGATGAACAGATCGCGCACGTAGACACCCGCCGTATCGGGCGAGAGGAAGATCGGCAGGAACGAAAGGATGGCGATCAGCGTCGCACCCAGCAGCGGCATCGCCGTCTTCCGGCCGATGGCCGTCATCGCCTCGCGGCGCGGTTTCCCGAGTTTCAGGTCGATCAGGATGCCGTCCACGATCACGATGGCATTGTCGACCAGCATTCCCATGGCCAGGATGAACGCCGCCAGCGACACGCGCTGCATCGTTCCGTCGGCCATCCCCAGAATCAGGAACGATCCCACGACGGTCACCACCAGACTGATGCCGATGATCATTCCGCTGCGGAAACCCATCGTAAGCATCAGAATGGCCACGACGATCACCACCGACTCGATCAGGTTTATCAGAAACGTCCCCAGCGCATCCTTGACCCGCTCAGGCTGGTAGAAAATCTTGTGGCAGGCGACTCCCGCAGGGAAGCGCTCGGCCTGCAACTCGGCCAGACAGCGTTCCACCTCGGCCCCGACCTTGACGATGTCGCTGCCCGAAGCCGCCGCGACGGCGATGCCGAGCGCACGCTGGCCCTCGTAGGACATCTCGTTGCGCACGGGTTCGGCGTAGCCGTGCTCCACGCGCGCGATGTCGCACAACCGCAGCTGGTCGTCCTCGTGCCCCTGGATGACCATGCTCTCGATCTCCTTCACGGCGCGGAACTTGTCGGCGACGGCCACGCGGATGCGGTCGGGCCCGTTGTCGTAATATCCGGCATAGTAGACGTTGTTCTGCCCGTTGAGCGTCGCCAGCGCCTCGGCCGGACTGACGCCGAGCATCGCCATCTTTTCGGGCAGGATCGAAATGTCGATGCACTCTTCGCGTTCGCCGTAGATCTCGACACGCGCCACACCGTCCAGATCGCCCAGCTCGCGTTTGAGCAGGCCGGCATAATCCGACAGCTGCCGCTCCGTAAGACCGTCGCCCGTGAGCGCATAGAGCATTCCGTAGACCAGTCCGAAGTCGTCCTGCACGACGACCGACGTTCCCGACGGCAATCGCCGCTGGACGTCGGAAGCCTTGCGGCGCAGCATGTCCCAGCACTGTTCGACGTCGGCGTCGCGCACCGTGCTTTTCAACTCCACCTCCAAAATCGCCAGATCGTTGAACGACGAGCTGGTCACGCTCTCCACCTCGCCCATGGTGCGGATGTTCTTCTCCAACGGATCGGTCACCTCCAACTCCATTTCATGCGCCGAAGCGCCGGGGCGCGTCGCTATGACCATCGCCAGCTTGACCTTGATTTCGGGGTCTTCGAGCTTCGACATGTCGTAGGCCGAGAGGATGCCGCCGACCAGAAGGACGGCGACGACGAAATAGACGAGCTTCCGATTGGCGAAAGCCCATTTCCCGAAATCGATCATAGCAATCCTCCCACGTTTGTTTTCGTCACACCCGGCAGGGGCGCCACCTTCTCGCCTTCACGCAGCCGGTGCACGCCCGACGTGACGATCCGCTCGCCGGCCGCAAGTCCCGCTCCGACGACCGCTTCGCCGCCGGTCTGCAACCGCTCGACCCGTACCTCGCGGCTCACGACCGTACTGTCCTCCCGGCAGATCCAGACGCACGTCCGGTCGCCGTCGTCGAAGAGCGCGACGGCCGGCACGGCCACCTGCGCAGCCCCCGAAGGCCGGCATACGATGGTCACCATCGTATTCATACCCGGCGACGGGAGCGGCCGCAAATCGGCCGGAACGCCCAGCCGCAGCGTATAGAGCTGGTTGGCGTTGGCCTTCGGGCTGATGCTCCGCAGCCGCAGCGGAATCCGCTTGCCGGGCCAGAAGTCGAAGGCCGCCTCGAAGCCGTCGAATTCGCTGCGGCGGACATACTCCGAGCCGGGGATATTGATCTCGATTTCGGGAGCCTCCGCCGACACGACGGTCAGCACGGGCATTCCTGCCCCGACGACGGTCGAAGGGTCGAACAACCGCTTCTGCACATACCCGTCGAAAGGCATACGGATCTCGGTATCGGCGAGCTGGTTCCGACTGTTTTCGTATTTGGCCGTGATCTGTTGCAGTCCGTAACGCGCCTTGTCGTAGGCGTCGGGCGTAGCGGCTCCGTCGGCATAGAGCGCCATTACGCGCTCCGCTTCGGCCTTGACGCGCTTGTACTCGGCCTCGGCGGCTTCGGCTTGAAGCCGGTAATCGCGAGCATCGAGCGCCGCGAGCGGCGCCCCGCGCCGGACGAACTCCCCCTCTTCGGCGAAAATCGTTCGGAGCGTCCCGCCGACCTTGAACGCCGCATTGACCTCCTGCGCCGCCCTGACGCAGCCGGGAAACTGCACCGTCCGCGGCGTACCGTAGACACCCACGGTATCGATGCGTACGATAGGCAGCCGCACCGCACCCTCCGGCCGGCCCGAACAGCCGCAGCAACAGGCGAGCAGGCAGACCATCCCCATGAATTGATTTCGTCTTTTCATACCTCACTGAATTTGATGCAAATGTACCGAAGCGCGCATCCATCGAAAAGAATGATATGGATGCAGCATTGTCCGATCCGTACGATTTTCGTAAAAATAAGCAAAAAATCGGTCGATATGAACCGGATTATTCGTTATTTTGCATGAAATTGAAACAAAAATGGACACACCTGTTACTCCTTCCATCGGATTGTTCCATGCCGACAAGCAGACTGTCGAAGCACTGGGGCCGGTCGTTCAACTCGCCAAAAGCGGATTTTTCTACTGCACCCAGGGAGAGATGAGCCTGGTGCTAGGCAACCGCGCTTTCGAAATTCACCGGGGCGACATCTATATCTACCCGCCCCTCTCCAAGACCTATATCCGTATGCTCAGCGACGATCTGCACGGCACGGTGGGCGTGGCGGACTTCGATTTCGTCTTCACGCTGGCCAACTCGATCTCCAACACGCAGAACCACCTCTACATGCGGGAAAATCCCTGCATCTCGCTCAACGACGAGCAGCGCCGGCGCATCGAAGAACTGATCGAACTGATCCGGCGCCGCGAACGGTCACAGGGCTCTCGCAGCACGAATGAGAATAACCGCCTCATCTACAACCAATTGCTCTCGTCGCTCGGCAAGGCGCTCTGCTGCGAAATCGCCGAGGCCTACTTTTTCAACCATCCGATCCAGCCGCTCAAACAGGATCGCAAGGACCGGATTTTCCAGAGTTTCATCTTCTCGCTCTCCCAGAATTTCCGCACGCACCACAGCGTTTCGTTCTACGCCGCGGAGCAGTGCCTCACCCCGCGCTATTTCTCCACGATCGTCCGGGAAAAATCGGGCCGCAACGCCCTGCAATGGATCATGATGTTCATTATCGCCGAGGCGAAGAAGCTGCTCTCCGATCCCGATCCGAGCATCAAGGAGATCGCCGAAACGCTGGGATTCTCCAACCAGTCCTTCTTCGGCCGCTATTTCAAGCAATACGTCGGTCTCTCGCCGATGGCTTTCCGCTCCTCCGGTACAAAAGAGTAACGCACGAACGAAGCAGGGGGCAGACCGAAATGCGGTCTGCCCCCTGTATTTCGGCCCTCCCCGCACGGTCGTGCGGCCATCCCGTCAAAGAATCATCCACGCCAGCTCGTCGCGCAGATAGGCACCGCCGCGCGAGTCGGGAAGCCGCTCGATCATCCGTGCGAGCCGCTCCGGTGCGATGCGGGCCGACGCCGACTGAACGAATGCCGCCGCACCGCGCGCCAGTCGCAGATCGTCGGGACAGGCGGCCACCGCATCGGGCACGGCCTCGACGACCGCCGCCGCGTCGAACTCCTGCACCCGCGCACGCGCCAGCGCCATCAGCGCCGCATAGCGTTCGGCACCGCTTCCAGCCCGCAGCCATCGCCCGCACAGCGTATCCAGTACGGGACGGCCGCAGCGGCTCAGCAGACGCAGCGCCAGCTCTTCGATCAACTCCTCCGGCATCCGCCCGACGAACCACTCGTCGACATTGTCCGGCGTCACCGAAGCGGGATCGGCGATCGTCGGCGCAGCCATCCGCAGTTCGCGGACATCCTGCCGGTAAAGGAATCGCGCGAACGCATGATCCGTCCCTACCCGACCGGCGATCGCGCGGATCGTAGGGATACTGACGCCGTAGTTGAGACCGTAGCCGCCCTCGCCGCGCTGCATCGACTCGGCCACCGCGCCGTTCATCTCGCGGCGCAGCTCGCCGAGCAACGCCGCCATGCGTGCCGTATGGTTCGTCATTTCTTGGACGGAAGCGCCAGTTCCACGTCGCGGCCGAATTCGAAGAGCGGCAGCGTAGCGCGCGTCAGCTCCTCCGTCCCGCAATAGACCGTGCAGACCACGTCGGCCGCCACGCGGTAGGTCGCCGTGCGCGCCGCCTTGGGCGAAGCGGGCGTAAGGGTGAACGAACCGTCGCTCTCCTTGTCGAGCTGCAACAGCACCACGTCGCCCGTCAGGTCGTTGCCGGGCAGCAGCCCCCGATCGGGCGAAAAGCGGCAGAGGATGTATTTCTGCTTGCCGGCATCGGGCACGACGGTGATCCGTTCGACGGAGGTCGTCGTCACCCGCTTGCCGAGGAACAATTCGGTATAGGCCTGCTCCTGCCGGTCCAGTTCCGCCAATGCGGCTTGCAGGCCGGCGCCGAAGACATGCTCTCCCGCCTCGCTGGTAATCAACTCCATGCGGTGACGGCGAATTGCGAAGAGCGTGTTGGCGGCATTGCGTGCCGCCGTTTCGAGCGACTCGTCCACGAGCGAACGCTTATCGAAGGGAACCCGCGAGAAGGTCTCGGTATCGCCCAGATAGGAGGTGGCGCGCACCTCGCCGGCGGGAACTTCGGAGGCCGTCGTCGCGTCGCGGTCGAGCAGCGCTACGCGCGCCGCCTTGACCGAATAGAGCGTCTTGTCGCTCAGTGCGCCGCGCACACCCAGGAATTTCTGTGCGTAACGGGCGTAGGGCCCCACGGTGACGACCTCCTTCTCGACGGTCAGATCGACCGCCAGCGGCGAGGTCGGAATACCCACCTCGACACGGCCGTTCTCCTCGAAAGCCCCCGCACGGGCCACGCGATAACTCTGCGCCGAGGCGCTTCCCACGGTGAGCGCGGTGCAGCACAGCAGCGAAACAAGTGTTTTCATAACCAATTCAATTTGTCGATTCACAAATATAACCATTTTCCCGCCCCGATCAAAATTTGAGGTAGAAATCCCCCGTCAGCCGCCGGTACTCCTCCGTGAAGCGGCCGGGCGCCTCCTCGATCACCAGCCGGTCGGTGCGGAGCTCCGCCGCATCGCCGCGGACGAACTCCATCAGGCAGCGCTTCACCCCGCTGCGGGGTGTCGACCACACCTCGGTCAGCCGCCGCAGCGCCAGCCGGCCGCGCGCCTGCTCGCGGAACCGCTGTGCCTCGACCGCCGGCAGGATGACCGCCAGACGCCCCTCGGGCGCAAGCAGCCGGCAGGCGGCGGCGATCAGCTCGCCGTGCGTGAGCGCGACGGTATGGCGTGCCGTGGTGCGCCCCGCGTCGGGCGGCAGCAGCGAACGGTCGTAATAAGGCGGATTGGAGACCACCAGATCGAACGGCTCCTCCGGCCGGTACTCCTGCACCGGCGCGCAACACGTCGTCACACGCCCGCCCCACGGCGAACGGTCGGCGTTCGCCCGCGCCTGCTCCGCGCAGGCCGCATCGATGTCGAGCGCCGTGACGCCGGCCGCAGGCGACCGCTGCGCCAGCATCAGGGCGATCACGCCCGTGCCCGTGCCCACGTCCAACAGCAGCCGGTCGGCGGCGCCGAGCGCGACCCACGCCCCCAGCAGCACGCCGTCGGTGCCTACCTTCATCGGGCAGGCGTCCTGTTCTATCGTAAATCGTTTGAAACGAAACATATCCTCATTTCAGAAATCCGTCGATCCCCGCGCCGAACAGCGCGAAGTCGTACCGCACAGGGTCGTCGGCGTCGAACGTGCGCAGCGCCGCGGTGATCTCCTCCACGGCCCGCCAGTCGTTCTGCCGCCGCGCGAGCAGCCCCAGCGCACGGCCCATGTTGCCGGTATGCAGGTCGAGCGGCAGATAGAGCGCCGAGGGCGGAATCGTGCGCCACAGACCGAAATCCACGCCCCGGTCGTCGTGCCGCACCATCCAGCGGAAATACATGCACAAACGTTTGCAGGAGGCGCCCCGCTCGATCGACGAAACGTGTTTGCGACACCGTTCGGGGTGTTCCGTGCGGAAAAACTCCTCGCGGAAGGCCGCCAGCACGCGGCGCATGTCGCCCGTGGAGGCATAGCTCGCCTCGACGAAACGGCCCAGACCGCCGTGCCGTTCGCAGATCGCACGGATCGAACGAACGAACTGGATGAGATCGCCGCCGTTGAAAGTGCGGTGGACGAACCCTGAGAGCTTCGCCAACTCGCGCTCGGAGGCGTTGCGGACGAAATCGTGCGGCGCATCGTCGAGAAAGTGCATCATGCGCAAACCATTGCGCACGATCATGGGACGGCTGCCCCACGCGATCGTCGCCGCGAGGAATCCCGCGATCTCGCGGTCGTCGCGCGACGCAAAGCAGTGCGGCACGGCGATCGGGTCGGCCGAGATGAACTCCTCGCGGTCGTACCGGTCCCAAAGCCGTTCGAGCAGATCGTGCAACTCTTCGCGTTCCATCGTCATCCTACGATCCGGCCGTCGCTCATCGTGATCGTCCGGTCGGCACGCGCCGCCAGACTCTCGTCGTGCGTGACGATGACGACGGTCTGTCCCAGCCGCTCGCGCAGCTCGAAGAAAAGCCGGTGGATCTCCTCGCGGTTGTGCGTATCGAGATTGCCCGAAGGTTCGTCGGCCAGCAGCACCGAAGGCGAGTTGATCAGCGCACGGGCAATGGCCGCGCGCTGCTGCTCGCCGCCCGACAACGCGGCGGGTTTATGGTCGCGGCGTGCCGCGAGACCCATCAAATCGAGCAGCTCCGCCGCCCGCGCCCCGACTTCGCGCCGGTCGCGCCCTCCGATCAGCCCCGGCAGGCAGACGTTTTCGAAAGCGGTGAACTCGGGCAGCAGGTGATGGAACTGGAAGACGAAGCCGACACGACGGTTGCGGAAACGCGACAACTCCCTGTCCGACAAAGCAAACGGATCAACGCCGCCGAGCGTGACGCGCCCGCCGTCGGGGCGCGTGAGCGACCCGATGATCTGCAACAGCGTCGTCTTGCCCGCGCCGCTGGCGCCGACGATCGATACCACCTCGCCGCGCGCCACTTCGAGCGACACGCCGCGCAACACCTCCAACGCACCGTAGCGTTTGCGAAGCCCTTCGGCCCGGATCATCACCTCGCGCTCCGTCATGCCTGCATGAATTGATCGAACATCCGTACCACCTCGACGGCTTCGCGCGTATCGTGCGCCCGCAGAATCACGGCCCCCTGCCGCAGACACTCCCAGTGGAGCGCCGTCGTGCCGTTGAGCGCCTCGGCGGGCGTCGTACCGAGCAACTTGTAGATCATCGACTTGCGCGACACGCCCGCCAGCACGGGATAGCCCAGCTCCGCGAGGCGGTGCAGGCCGCGCAGCAGTTCGTAGTTCTGTTCGAGCGTCTTGGCGAAACCGAAACCGGGATCGACGACGATGCGGCGAACCCCCCGCTCGCGCAACTGTGCCGTCCGTTCGCGGAAATAGTCCACCACCTCCGCCACGATGTCGCGGTAGTCGGTCATCGACTGCATCGTGCGGGGGTCGCCCTTCATGTGCATGGCCACGTAGGGCACGTCGTGCTCGGCCGCCACGTCGACGATGAGCGGATCCAGCTCGCCGGCCGAAATATCGTTGATGATCACCTTGCCGTATTTATGGATCGCCCGAGCGGCCACGCTCGAACGAAACGTATCGATCGAAACCGGCAGATCGGACGAGAGCGAACGCACGGCCCCGACACCCAGATCGACGCGCCGCCACTCCTCCTCGGGCGACACCTCGTCGGCACCCGGGCGCGACGAATAACCGCCCACGTCGATCACCGAAGCGCCCGCCTCGACGGCTTCGCGCACACGGCGTTCGACATCGAGCCAGTCAGGCGTGCGGCTGCCGGCGAAAAAAGAGTCGGGAGTGACGTTGACGATGGTCATCACCTGACGACGTGAAAAATCGAGATTAATTTCCTGCTGCTTCATAACGGAATCGACGGTCGCACTCGGCCACATCGGCGGCCAAATCCTCCCTGTTGATATTGACAATGGTATAATCGGCTCGTGCGCTCAGCACGTCGTCGGAGAGCTGCGCAGCCATGCGGCAGCGAATCTCCGCAGCCGAAGCGCCGTCGCGGGCGTTCACACGCACGAGCCGCAGCTCCTCCGGCGCGACGACGGCCACCACACGATCCACCGCAGCGTCCATGCCCGACTCGTAGAGAATCGCACATTCGAGCACCACGTAGGGCTCGGCAGTCCGTTCGGCGGCCCACCGCTCGAAATCGCGCTTCACGCAGGGGTGCACCAACGCTTCGAGCCGAGCTAGGGCGTGCCGGTCGCCGAAGACGGTCGCGGCCAGGTAGCGACGGTTCAGCACGCCGTCCCGGAACGTCTCGTCGCCGAACGCCTCGACGAGCGCAGCACGCAGCGAAGGATCTTCGCCCATCAGGCGCTTGGCCTCGCTGTCGCTGTCGTAGACCGGCACGCCCCGTTCGGCGAAGAGCCGGCAGACCGTCGACTTGCCGCTCCCGATGCCCCCCGTAACGCCTACCCGGATCATTCCTCGACAGGCAGTTTAATGGGCGGGATATTGCGCACGGCGACGACCTTCACGTCGCTGTAATGCACCGAAATGGCATTCTGCAACGACTGCGGGTCGATGACGATGTACCCCTCCTCGTCGGGCGAAGGGGCGTAATCGAGTTCCGAGAGCGGAATGCGCAGCGAATTGCGCATGTAGACCATGCGGCTGAAAAGGTTCGTCCCCAGTCCCTCGATCACGCAGACGACCTCGAACTCCTCGCCGTCGACATTCACCTGAACCGTTTTATCGGTAGTATAGGTATAGTTCAACTTGGCGATATACCACAACACGAACGACGCCACGAGCATCGCGACGAAAACCGGCGAGATGTACTTCCGCAACCACTGCCTCAGATTATCGAACATAACTCTTTATCTTGGCTCGGACGAAGCGCGCGTCGGGAAGGAAATCAGGGATATCCTCTCCTGCCGAAGCGAACCCGCCGAGCGGGAACTTACTTATGGGCAAAGATACGAATAAGCGAGGGCAATGTCAAATTTATTTGAACATTGCCGAGCGGGAGTATCTAAGGCGCAAGCCAAAGATACGATTAAGCCGAGTGCAATGCAAATTTATTTGAGCATTGCCGAAGCGGAATATCTAAAACGGAGTTAAAGATACGAAAAGTCGGGCGCAGAAGCAAGCGTAAGTTCGATTATTCCGAGACGCAGCCTTCGATAACGACAAAAAACGGACTGCATAGGTTGCAGTCCGTTTTCAATCGAAAGTCCGCTTCCGCGGGGATGTCGGCACCCTACTCCTTACCCTTGTTCTTGATCGACTCGGGCATCAGATCGAACGAGAGCGGAGTGGCGATGAACCACGACGAGTAGGTACCGATCGCTACGCCGCACAGCAGAGCGAAGATGAAACCTCGGATGGTCTCGCCGCCGAAGAGGAAGATCGCAAGCAGCGTGACGAGCGTCGTACCCGACGAGTTGAAGGTACGCGCCATCGTCGAGTTGGTGGCGTTGTTGATATTGTCGCGCAGGCTCCGTTTCGGATAGAGCGCGATGTACTCGCGGATGCGGTCGAAGATCACCACCGTGTTGTTGATCGAATAACCGATCACGGTCAGGATCGCAGCGATGAAGGCCTGGTTGATCTCCAGGTTGAACGGCATGACGGCATACAGCATCGAGAAGAGACCGATGACGATCAGCGCGTCGTGCGCCAGCGAAAGCGTGGCGCCCGTCGCCCACTGCCATTTCTTGAACCGCAGGGTGATATAGAGCCCGATGGCGATCAGCGAGAAGAAGACGGCATAAATTGCGTTGTAGGTCATGTCCTTGGCGATCGACGGGCCGATCTTGTCGGCCGAAACGATACCGTAGGGGCTGAGCTGCGTATTGCGGAAATCGGCGAAGGTGACGGCCGTCTTGTAGTACTTCTTCACGGCGTCGTAGAGGAGCCGGTTGATTTCGTCGGTCGCCTCGTCCGAAGCGTCGTCGTACTTGTACTGCGTCACGATACGCACCTGATCGCCGTCGCCGCCGTACTGCTTGATTTCGAGGCTGACGTTGGCGTTGTCGGCGTTTTCGATCTGCGCGAACTGATCCTCGACGGATGCACGCACCTGCTCCACCGAAACCGGCTGGTCGAAGAGCACGACGTACGAACGGCCGCCCGTGAACTCCACGCCGCGGTTCAGGCCGAAGACGGCGAACGAGATGAACGACAGCACGATGACCGTACCCGAAATGGCGTAGGAATACTTGCGCTTGCCCACGAAGTCGAAATGGATGTTGTTGAGCCAGTTCTCCGACCACTTGCGCGAGAAGGAGATATGGCCGAACTTCGCCACGATCGCCTCGATGAGCAGACGCGTGATGAAGATCGAACTGAACAGCGAAGTGAGGATACCGATAATCAGCGTCGTGGCGAAGCCCTGTACGGGGCCGTTACCGAAGACGAAGAGGACGATACCCGTGATGATCGTCGTCAGCTGACCGTCGATGATGGCGGAGTAGGCGTTCGAAAAACCGTCCTTGATCGCCAGCGACAGCCCCTTGCCCGCACGCAGCTCCTCCTTGATGCGTTCGTAGATGATCACGTTGGAGTCGACGGCCATACCCATCGTGAGGACGATACCCGCGATACCGGGCAGCGTCAGCACGGCGCCGAACGAAACGAGTACGCCCATGAGCAGGAAGACGTTGAACAGCAGTGCGAGGTCGGCCATCCAGCCCGCCGTCTTGTAGAAGGCGCCCATGTAGAGCAGTACCAGCAGGAAGGCGATGACGAACGAGACCATACCGGCGTTGATCGACTCCTGACCCAGCGAAGGACCTACGACCGTATCCTGAATGATGTGCGCCGGTGCGGGAACCTTACCCGATTTGAGCACGTTGGCCAGGTCCTTGGCCTCCTGAATGGTGAAATTACCCGAAATCGACGAATTGCCGCCCTCGATCTTCTGGCGCACCACAGGCGCCGAGTAGACGTAACCGTCGAGCACGATGGCTACGCAACGGCCCACGTTGTCGGCCGTCAGACGCGCCCATTCGGAGATGCCGTTGGAGTTCATCGACATCGAGACCTCGGCCTCGGCACCGCGCTGCGCATAGGCTTCGCGGGCGTCGGTGATGACCGAACCGTCCAGCGGAGCGCGGCCGTCGGGACGCTCGACCTTGATCGCATAAAGGTAGAAACGGCCGTCGACCGGCTGCTGCGTCTCGCCCTTGATCGCCCACTTGAAACGCAGGTCGGCCGGAAGCATCTCCTTCACGGCGGGCAGCGCCAGGTAGTCGTTCACCGCAGCCGTATCGGCAGCCATGACGGCACCTACGGCAGCGCCGCCTGCGAACTGCGGGTTCAACAGCGCCAGCAGCGGGTTCTGGTCGCGGTCGTAGTAGGAACCCGTGGCCTCGGCCGCCGTTTCCGTTTCGGCGGTAGCCACTTCGGCGATCAGGCCGCCGTCCGCGGTCGAATCGGCAGCCTCAGCGACAGCGACCGTCTCCTCGACGGCAGGCTTCGTGTCCGCGAGATATTGTTTTACCACCTGGTCGGCACGCATCAGCGTCGGCACGATCTCGCCGGCGTTGTAGGTCGTCCAGAATTCGAGCGAAGCCGAACCTTGGAGCAACTTGCGCACGCGCTCCGGCTCCTTCACGCCCGGCAGCTCGACCAGAATACGGTTCGAGTTGGGCAAGCGCTGGATATTGGGCTGCGTTACGCCGAAGTGGTCGATACGGCTGCGCAGGATGTTGAACGACGCGTCGATCGCATCGTCGGTCTCCTTGCGCAGGATCTTCTCGACCTCGGCGTCGGTGCTGTTGGGCGTGATGTCCTTACGGTCGGGGCTGACGAAAATCGCTGCCAGCGGCGCACCGTTCGTAGCGGTACGGTAGCTGCGGACGAACTCGCCGATGAAGTCCTTGCCCGTGCGGAGTCCCTCCTTGGCCTGCGCCATCGCTTCGATGAAGGCGGGATCGTTCTTGCTGTCGCCGGCCAGCGACTTCACGACGTCCTCCACCTGAATCTCGAGCATGACGTTCATACCGCCTTTCAGGTCCAGGCCGAGGTTCAGCTCCTTCTCCTTGATCTCCTTGTAGGTGAACTTGCGGAAACCCAGGTTGTAGACGGGCTGATTCTGAACCGAATCGAGGTAGTACTGCTCCCGTTCGGAACGCTCATCCCCGTCGTAAGCGGCCGCATACGCCGCCGCCTTCTTCTCTACGCTCCGCGTCTTGAACGAGAACGAGAGCTGGTAGATACAGGCAATCGCAAGTAGAATCGCCAGTAATTTAATAGCACCTTTGCTTTGCATTTGAGTTAAAAATTATTGTTGTTATCTTGTTGTTTCTTCGGTCGTTAGTCCGTCGCAACACCTTCCCGGCGCAACATAGCGCGCCGATAGCTCGCAAAAATAGACATTTTTTTCCGAAAAAACAACAATAAAATCCAATTAACGATTGACAATTAATAATTAACAACACTCCGTCGCAGGGCCTCCGGAATACCAATTACGGCATCGCCGTCCCGAGGAGGAAGCCCGAAAGGCATCCGACGCGAGAATCGGCCGCAACTCGTCGGAAGGACTTCGTCGTATCGTCGTTCGGCAGTCCGCGGCCGGCGGAGGATGCGGCCCGCACGGCGCAAAACGCCGCAGGTTTCCACTCCCCTCCCGCTCGGACACGCTGCGCGGCGACAAAGGCGAACGAGGTTGCGTCTGGCCTCCGGAACGACACTTTACACCGCACTATCCCGAAACAGCCTACGAGGCAGACCGCCGCAGGCAAAGAGGCCGGTTCCCAAGGGGCATAAAAAACGCAGGGTTCGGACACCAGTCCGAACCCTGCGGCTCTCTGTCGGCGGCCGGTTACTTGACCTCCTCGAACTCGACGTCTTCGGGCTGCGAAGAGTCGCCGGCGGCGGAACCCGCACCGGCGCCCGCCTCTGCTCCGGAAGCACCCGCTCCGGCGTTGGCATTGGCGTTGGCATTCGCACCGCCCTGCGCCTGCTGCTGGGCATAGATGTCCTGCGAAGCGGCCTGCCATGCGGCATTGAGCTCCGTAATGGCGGTGTCGATCGCCATGACGTCGGCGTTCTTATGCGCCTCCTTCAACTTGCCGAGCGCAGCCTCGATGGCCGACTTCTTGTCGGCGGGCAGCTTGTCGCCGTACTCTTTGAGCTGCTTCTCGGTAGCGAAGATATTCGAGTCGGCGGCGTTGATCTTGTCGATGCGCTCCTTCTCCTCCTTATCCTTCGCCTCGTTGGCCTTGGCCTCGTCGCGCATACGCTGGATCTCCTCCTCGGTCAGACCGCTCGACGCCTCGATACGGATCTTCTGCTCCTTGCCCGTACCCTTGTCTTTCGCCGATACGTTCAGGATGCCGTTGGCGTCGATGTCGAACGTCACTTCGATCTGCGGCACGCCGCGCGGTGCGGCAGGGATGCCGTCGAGGTGGAAGCGGCCGATCGACTTGTTGTCGCGCGCCAGCGGACGTTCGCCCTGGCAGACGTTGATCTCCACCGAAGGCTGGTTGTCGGCCGCCGTCGAGAAGACCTCGCTCTTGCGGGTCGGAATCGTCGTATTGGCCTCGATGAGCTTGGTCATCACGCCTCCCAGCGTCTCGATACCCAGCGACAGCGGGGTCACGTCGAGCAGGAGCACGTCCTTCACCTCGCCCGTAAGCACGCCGCCCTGAATGGCTGCACCGATAGCGACCACCTCGTCGGGATTGACGCTCTTGTTGGGCTCCTTACCGAAGAACTCCTTGACGATCTGCTGGATTGCGGGGATACGCGTCGAACCGCCCACGAGGATCACCTCGTCGATCTGGCCCGCTTCGAGCCCCGCGTCGCGCAACGCCTGCTTGCAAGGCTCGATCGTCTTGTGGATCAGATGGTCGCACAGCTGCTCGAACTTGGCGCGCGTGAGCGTCATCACCAAGTGTTGCGGAATCCCGTTCACCGGCATGATGTAGGGCAGGTTGATTTCGGTCGAAGTCGACGACGACAGCTCGATCTTGGCCTTCTCGGCCGCCTCCTTCAAACGCTGCATCGCCATCGGGTCCTGACGCAGGTCGACGCCGTGCTCGGCCTTGAACGCCTCGGCCATGTAGTCGATCAACACGTGGTCGAAGTCGTCGCCGCCCAGATGCGTGTCGCCGTTGGTCGACTTCACCTCGAAGACGCCGTCGCCCAGTTCCAGAATCGAAATATCGAACGTACCGCCGCCCAGGTCGTAAACGGCGATCTTCATGTCGGCGCTCTTCTTGTCCAAGCCGTAGGCCAGTGCCGCCGCCGTAGGCTCGTTGATGATACGGCGCACTTTCAACCCTGCGATTTCGCCCGCCTCCTTCGTCGCCTGACGCTGCGAGTCGGAGAAGTAGGCCGGCACGGTGATGACCGCTTCGTCGACGGTCTGCCCCAGATAGTCTTCGGCCGTCTTCTTCATCTTTTGGAGAATGATGGCCGAAATCTCCTGCGGACTGTACTGACGTCCGTCGATCTCCACGCGCGGCGTATCGTTCGGGCCCTTGACGACCTTGTAGGGCGCGCGCTCGATCTCCGAGCGCACCTGATCGTATGTCTCGCCCATGAAACGCTTGATCGAGAAGATCGTGCGCATGGGGTTGGTAATGGCCTGACGCTTGGCCGGATCGCCCACCTTCCGTTCGCCGCCCTCGGTGAATGCGACCACCGAAGGAGTGGTGCGGTGACCTTCCGAATTGGGGATAACGACAGGTTCGTTACCCTCCATAACCGCTACGCAAGAGTTCGTAGTACCCAAATCAATACCGATAATCTTTCCCATAATCTTAAATTATTATTTCGTTTTCAATTTATTATTTATTCTTTCTGTCCGGTCTCCCGACGGAGCCGTCACGTGCCCCGAAACGAGCAAAGGTTATACCAAACGGATTTTCGGACGGAAATATCCGGCCGGCCCCGCCGCAGCCTGCCAAAAACGCACCTCCGACTGACAAAATGACGGTCGAGAGGTCGTCTTCCGACCGCCGGAATGACAGTCCGCACGCCAAATCCGCACCGGCCGAAAAACCGCGAAAAGCTCCGGAGGCCGCACGCCGGACACCGATCCTTCCGCCGACGGATATCGCTCCGTCCTCCCGTCTCCGTTTGCAGGCGCCGGCGCCTGCAAACGGAGACGGGAGCGGCGGAATTCCGAAAAAAGTGGTCGTTTTCCGAAATTTATGCACGGATATTGCCTCCGGAATTTGTAAAATTCAAATTAATACCGTAATTTAGTAGGTGAAATATCAACTCTAAAACTTATAAAGCTATGGTTATCACATTTAATGAGTTGCGCCGTATCAAGGATAAACTGCCCAGCGGCAGCTCGCAACGGATAGCGGACGAACTGGGAATCGACGTGGACACCGTCCGCAACTATTTCGGCGGGAAGCATTACGATGCCAAAGGAAATGTCGGCATCCATGTGGAACAGGGTCCCGACGGCGGAGTCGTGACGCTGGACGACACCACGATCCTCGATGCGGCGATGCGCATTCTCAACCAACAATAATACGACCGGCACGTCAGATTTAACGGCTCCCTCGCGGGGCCGTCTTTTTTTAACGTCCGTCCGGCATCGGCGTATCGCGCCGCATTCGGCAATCCGCCGTCCCGCGCGGAGGACTTCATTCGGTCGCGGCCGGAGCAATCCCGCCCGCAGGCGACAAACGGCAAGTCAGCCAAGAAAAAGAGGAGTCTTTGTCTCCATCCGGACTTGACGGCCGGCGGCCCGCATCGCCCGCCGAAGCGATCCGCACACGGCGATAGACCGTGCCGGATAGAAGACCTCCCGCCTCCGATCCGGCATATCGTTCCGCACGCAACAGAAACACGGCGGCTTCCGGTCGTTCCGGCGCGTCGAGCCGCTTTTCCGCGCCGCCGCCTACCTACGGATTTCCGGCAGGCTGCGGCGGTGCGTGCGACGATGCCCGTCGGAAGCGCATCGGACGAATACCGGCCCGCCACGGCACCGGACAAAAAAGGGCGGAAGAGTACTCCTCTTCCGCCCGATCCGATCCTGCCGGACGACTCACTCCTTGGGTTCGATATAGATCTCGAACAGCAGCGGAGAATAGGCCGGAATCTCCGTCGTATAGGTCGTCGTCGTGCTGCCGCTCGACGAATAGTCGTCGTAATAGTAGTTGTTGTAGTAATAGCTGTTGTACAGACCGCCGTAATAATTGTTATAGTAGCTGTCGTAGTAGGAGTTGCCGTACAGACCGCCGTAATAATTATTATAGTAGTTGTAATAATTGTAGTAGTTGTAGTAATCGAGGTAGCTGCTCGACGACGATCCGCCCGAGGTCGACGATCCGCCGCTCTTGCCCGAAGCGCCGTAGCCGAAACTCGACGTGGTGACGATCGTCGCCCACTGCCCGTAGCGCAACTGCGGAATGCTGTAATACCACGCATAGATCGTCTCCAACGTCGACGTGTCGCCCTCTTCGGGAACTTCGTACTGGTAGGCGCTGCCTTCGCTCTGCACCTCGCCGTAGATGAGCCTCTTCACCTCGTCGATATTCGTATCGAAGATGAATCCGTCGAGGAAACGGCCGATGTACCAGATCGAAGCCGTCTCGCCGCTCTTGATCGAATCGCCTTTGTAGGTTCCCGCACCGAAACGCTCCACGAGCACGTCGTTGATCTTCTTGTCGAGTGCGGCCATCGATTCGTTGTAGGGGAAATAGGGCACCGAATAGGTATTCTTCCAGTTGTAGGTAGTCGCCGGTTCGCGGCCGGGTGAAAAGACATGCGAGATATAGAGCTGCGGAACCGTATCCACGGCCTGGTACCACGTATATTTGTAGGGATCGACGCTCGTGTCGGGCAACTCCGGCTCGTCGGTCTCGGCATCGCGCAGCGACCGGCGGACGGAAGCGAGTTTCGGATCGTCCTTGTCTTCCTCCTCCTCGACCGGACAGACCGTACCGTTGTCCTCGACGAAGGCATCGACCGTCTCTCCCTCGTATGCCAGCGGATTGGAGACGCGGCCCGTCACCTTGATGTGAAGAATCGCGGGACGGTTGGCGTCGAGTTCGTACTGCCCGCCGTAACCCGCGTCGCTGCTGGCGCCCGACGACGAATAGGCCAGCGACGAAGGCAGATAGAGCATCAGCTCCGTACCGCGCCGCGCCTGCATCCCGTTTTTCAACCCGCGATCCGGATGCTCGGCGATATACTCCTCGCTGAGCGTCAGCGGCTCGCGCAGCGCATAATAACTGCCTTCGAGCAGCGTCGTATAGTCCGATCCGCTGTAACGGAAATAGGGCGAATAGTAGGTGTAGCGGGTGAAGGTTCCCTGCTGCTTGGCCTGCACGGCGTTGCGCGTCATGCAGACGTTGCCGTTCAGGTCGCGGGCCGTGAACTCGTACTGCACCCAGCAGTCGGTCTCGGCGATCAGCGTGTCGGCCTTGTCGGTCGAACCCGCGTCGAGCACATCGACGTAATAGGAGAATCCGCGCGCCTCCTGCCTGTTGCCGAGCAGTTCCGGACGATGCAATTTCATCCACGCATCGAGCGAGCGCTGCTCGATCCCTGCATAGGACTCGCTCGTGTCCTTGGCACACGACGCGAAAACGAGGAGGCAGACCGCAGCCGCCCATATCTTTCCGAAAGAAAAACGCATAATACTGTTGTTCACCTATTTCGTTACTTTGTTTATCGTACAGAAAAACGCTACGGGACACTGCTTGGTCATCAATCCCATGATGAGCTTCTCCCCGTAAGCCTGATTATAAGTCATGTAGAGTTCCACGACATCCTTTTCGCGGCAACCGACGAGCGCCGCCTGCAACCCGCTGAGCGTCGCCCCGCCGCCGATCTGCAACGTCTGCCTGAGCGGCACGAACTGCCCGAACTCGTCCCGAAGCGGCACTCCGTAGAGGTCGCACTCCACCCAGTAGCGGGGATTCAACCCTCCTTCGACCAACCGGTTGATGATCGTCGTATCGTTGGAGTAGAGGCATTCGTTGGGCTTGGGCGTCGAGTAAGCCGTGAAGTCGTAGAGCGAGAAGGTCAGTTCGACCCTGCTCCCTTCGCTCACCTCCGGCCGCGTCAGACGCTCTTCGTCATAGACATCGGCGATATAACGGTAGGTCGTATTGCCGAAAGTCGAGTAATACGGCGGGTCGTTGTCGAGCGACTGGGCGGCATCCTGCTCCGAGAGCAGCGTCGGGGTGTGCGACCGCGTCAGGTACGAAACGATCTTCTCCTGCTGCTGAGGCAGGATATCCTCCTCGTCGCTGCACGAAACCAGCGCGGCCAGCGCCAGCGCACCCATATACCACCGGACTCTCATCGTTATATAATCGTGCAAATTTACAAAAAATTGCGCAACAACCCTATTTTATTTGCATTTTTCCTGCCTGCAAGCCGGCAAAACGCACGGAAGGGAGGGGCCGCGACGACGCAACCCGCTGCGACACGTCACTTTTTGGAGATCAGGTATTTCTGCAAGACAGCACCCAGCCGGTCGGAGGGGATGTTCAGGTTGATGCGGCCGTTGTTGGCGATCGAGATCGCTCCGGTCTCCTCCGAGACCACCAGAATGATCGCGTCCGAAATCTCGCTCATGCCGATCGCGGCGCGGTGGCGCGTACCGAACGACTTCGGGACGTCGCTCTGCGTCACGGGCAGGATGCAGCGGGCCGCCACGATGCGGTCGCCCTCGATGACCACGGCGCCGTCGTGCAACGGCGAATTCTTGAAGAAGATATTGTGGATCAGCTGCGACGAAATCTTGGCGTCGAGGCAGATGCCGCCCTCGGTGATGAGCGACAGATCGCTCTGCTGCCCGATGACGACCAGTGCGCCGGTCTTCGTATCGGACATTTCGCGGCAGGCCACCACCAGCGGCTGCAAATTGGTTTCGGCTATCTTCGAGCCGTGGTTGAAAATGCGCGAAATGAAATTGAACCGCTTCTGGCTCATGCCGATCTTTTGCAGGAACCGGCGTATTTCGGGCTGGAAAACCACGATCAGCGCGATGGCGCCGACGCTGATGATGTGCCCCAGGATCGTCGACAGCAGTTCCATGTTGAGCGTCTTGACGATCACCCACAACAGATAAACGACGATGATGCCCGAAATGATGTAGGGGGCGTTCGTTCCCTTGGTGGTACGGTATATCCAATACATGATATACGCCACGAACAGAATGTCGATCAGATCGATGAATGTAAACGGTACGAATCCCATAACTGCAAACGAGCCTTAAATTACGATGACAAAAATAAGAAAAAATACCGACTTCCCGCAGGGCGTCGGTATTTTATCGCTCCGATAAACGCTCGCGTCGGCCGCCGGCCGTCTACTCCTTATCGGCCTTCTTGTCGGCAGCGTACAACTCGTTGACCTTGGCCAGCACCAGCGGCGTGATGTCGAGCAGCGAGTCGGCGTCGACGAGCGACGTGGCGTTGAGGATGAGCTTGTACTTCTTGTCGGCGTTGAGCTCCTGCACGGCGCGGTGGATCAGATCCTGCGCCCGGTTCGTGAAGACGTAGTTCTCCTCGTCGAGCGTCTGCGCCTCCTTCTGGGCAACGGACTGATAGTTGGCGATCTGCCGCTGGATCTTCTCCTGTTCGGATTGCGCGTTGGCCGTAGTAATCAATCCTTTCTGATACTTCTCCTGCAACTGTGCAGCCTTCGATTGCAGATCGCGCTCCTTCTTGGCCCAGCCCTCCTGCGCTTTCTTGGTCTTCTCTTGAAGCGCGGCGCCTTCGCTCTGGAACAGATCGCTCTGCGCCAACACGGCCTCCACCTGTACGAAAGCAATGTCGCTGCTGCCTACGGCCTGCGCCGGAGCGTTCTCCGCCGGCTGCGTCGCACCATTGCCCTTGCAACCCGCAATCAGAAACATTGCAGCGGCTGCGACATACAAAATTTTCTTCATACTCCGTCTTATTATTCGTAATTAAAAATGCCAGAATGCTATCAAAAAGCCTATAATGGACACAAAGATAAGAAAAATTTTCGTACTTTTGTATCCGTTAAACGATTTCTCGAAAAGAATGTACGAATATATCCAGGGGAAGCTCGCCGAACTGGCGCCCGCCTACGCCGTCGTCGAAACCGGCGGAGTGGGCTACCTGCTCCATATTTCGTTGCAGACCTATTCGGAAATCGAAGGCCGGAGCGAGGTGAAGCTCTTCACCCATTTCGTCGTGCGCGAGGACGCGCAGCTCTTTTTCGGCTTCTCGACGAAGACCGAGCGCGAACTGTTCCGCCAGCTCATCAGCGTATCGGGCGTGGGCGGCAACACGGCACGCATGATTCTCTCGACCTATTCGCCGCGCGAACTGCAAAGCATCATCACCACCGAAAACGCCGTCCTGCTCAAAAACGTCAAGGGGCTGGGACTGAAAACCGCCCAGAAGATCATCGTCGAGCTGAGCGGCAAACTCACGGCCCTGTTCGACGGCGAAGACGGTCCGCTGCCCGTCGCCGGCAACGGCGACGCCGTCTACGACGAAGCGACGGCGGCCCTGGTGATGCTCGGCTTCCCCAAAGCGGCTTCGGACAAGGTCGTCCGGGCCATTCTCAAAGAGCAACCCGACATCTCGGTCGAAGAGACCGTCCGCATGTCGCTCAAACGGCTCTGAATTTGCAGCTACATCCCGAAACACACACAACATAATTATAATATATATAATTATCATGGCTACATTTCTCTTCATCATGATCGTCCTGGCCCTGCTGGCGCTGGTCGTCACGCTGGTCG
This sequence comes from Alistipes communis, assembly GCF_006542665.1. Taxonomy (NCBI): domain Bacteria; kingdom Pseudomonadati; phylum Bacteroidota; class Bacteroidia; order Bacteroidales; family Rikenellaceae; genus Alistipes; species Alistipes communis. The sequence continues at coordinate 2,371,305 of NZ_AP019735.1, read as the reverse complement.
TCTTCACCCTCTCCCAACGGAAGAAGGCCCGGCTGCAAAATCCGCACGACAGCTACCACGGCCGCTACCGGGCATAACCGGATTCCATACGGACTTCGACCGCATTACCCTCCCCTGAAAGCGACAGCGTTTTCGGGGGGGGGTAATGCGTTGTTTTACAATATCCTGATACAATAAAAAGGCGCTTCGGCCGCCGTATCGGACAACCGACCGGGATTTCGCGGCAACCACTCCGCCCGCCCCCTCCGCTGCGGAATCCCGCTGCGGCAAAACGGCCGCCGGCATCGCGACACAGCCGTTCCGTTCCGACGCCGTCCGCCCGTTCCCGTACCGTCCAACGATGCGGACGCAGCGCGTCCGACCCCGAGAACCGGCTGAAACAACACCGCAGACCGCAAAAAAACGGCCGCAAGGCGAAAATTACAAATTCGCTACAAAATCGCCCCCGACCTTTGTTCCGTAAACAAAAGACAAAAGAGATGAAACGAATCCCGATTCCACCCTTCCGGCCGCTCCGCACGGCCCGCTTCGGACGGGGCAGACCGCCCTCACGGTACCTCTCCGGCAGGCTCCGCTTTCGGATTCGAATGCCGAAGATTTTGAATTCCGCGATATTTTCGTTACTTTCGCAAGATTATCGTTGACTTTTCCTTACTTTTTCATATCCAAATATATCCAAAGAAAATGAATCTCCTTCGTCTCTTCCGACAGTCGCTTTTCTCGTCCGGCGCAGCCTGCAAACGCACGCTCGCCCGGAACACCCGCCGTCTCCTTCCGCTCGCCGCAGCCCTGCTGTTCGCCGCGACGGCACAGGCGCAGGAGCGCCGCACGACGCATGACAACGACTTCCGCGCCCGCTTCTCGTTCGCCCTGACCAAACAACTCGGCCAGCGGCATTCGATCACGCTCGACGAGGAGCTGCGGCTCAAAGACAACTGGTCGCAACTCGACCGCATCTATACGACGCTGAGCTACGCTTACGACGTCCGGCCGTGGTTCAAGGCGGCGGCCTTCTATGTACTGATCGCCAACGACCGGGGAGCCGACCGCTCGATGGAGATGCGCCACCGCTTCTACCTCGAACTGACGGCCAGCTACAAGACGGGGGCGTGGAATTTCTCGCTGCGCGAACGTCCGCAGGCGACTCTCCACACCGCCTACGTCGATCCGGCCGTCGCCGCCAAAACCGCATGGGTGCTGCGCCACCGCCTCATGGCGGAGTACGCCGTAGCAGGTACCGGACTCAAACCCTATGTCTTCGTCGAGTTGACGCAGACGCTCAACGCCCCCGAAACGGTAGGCAACTATCTGGAAAAGGTGCGCAGTTCGCTGGGTGCGAAATACGCCTTCAACAAACGTTCGTCGCTCGAACTCTACTACCGCTTCGACTACAAGATCAGCGACGAACCGGTTTTCGACGACTTCCCCACGGTAGACTACATCTCCTCCGAACGCGAAAGCCACCACATCATCGGCCTGGAATACGGCTACAAGTTCTGATCCGAACATCCGGAACCCGCACGAAACGGGAGACGGTACGGAAAGCGTGCCGGAGGCGGCGAAGCCCTGCCTCCGGCACTCTTTTCTGCCCTTGCACCCGCGGCTGCAAGGGCCGATCCCCTATTCCGTCTTGTGTTCGAGGAAATAACGCTGCGATTTAACCAGGTTTCGCGCCTGCAACACCATCGTTTTCGTCTCGTTGAGAATCGTCAGGTAGAGCAGGCTGGCCTTGGTCGACGACTGCTTGTTCTTGATGCGTTTGAGCTGGCGCTTGATCGCGTCGGCAATCGATTCGAACAGCTCGTCGCGCAGTTCGAGAATCAGGTCGATGTCGGCGAAATCGTTGTTGCGCAGCATGACGTTGATGCGCGTGAAGATCGTCTCCACCTCGTCGTTGATCTTCATCAGATCCTCGATCTGCTCCCGGGTCATCCCCTCGTGGTTGTTGTCGATATGGTCGAAGCAGGGGCGCGTGACGTGGAGCAGCGACTTGGTGATCTCGTTCATGTAATCGACCACCTGCACATAGTAGTGTCCCGAATCGATCTCGTTGTCTTGCAGGCGCAGCAACAGCGGCATCACCTTGTATTTCCGCTCGCGCGAGCGGTAGAACAGATCGTTCGACTGCTGCACCATTTCGCGCAATACCTTGCGGTTCTCCTTGAAAACGGCGATCAGCGTGCGGTCGTAGATGCGGGTCACCTGCCCCATCGTGTAGCAGACCTCGGCGATGCACTCCTCGATGACCCCTTCGGTGTCCTTCGCACGGCTCGCGGCGGGTTGCTGCGTCTCGACCGCGGCCGCCTTGTTCTTCCTGCGGTTGCTGCGCACGAGCATCCAGCCGCACAGCGCCGATACGATCAGAACGGCCGCATTGCCGCCGTACATCAGCGTCAATCCCACCAGAAAGGCGATCGTAAAGGCGCCGAAGCCCGTCACGAACCACCCCGACACGACGGTCAGCACGCCCGTGATGCGGTAGACGGCACTCTCGCGACCCCACGCACGGTCCGCCAGCGACGAGCCCATCGAAACCATGAAGCAGACGTAAGTGGTCGACAGCGGAAGTTTGAGCGACGTGGCGATCGAAATGAGGATCGACGCCGTGGTGAGATTCACCGTGGCGCGGATCAGGTCGTACGATCCGCCTTCGCGCTCCTCCTCGGGCAGTTTCTCGAAACGCGCCGCCACCGCCCGTTGCAGACGGGCGGGCATGATCCGTTCGTAAAAGGCATTCACGTTCATGGCCGCGCGAACCAGGCCGCGCGAGACGACCGACGAACCGTAACGCTCCTCGCCCTCGTTCTGGTTCGACAGCGACAGCTCCGTCTTCGAAACCGACAGCGCGCGGCGCGACGTCCACAGCGTCACGATCATGATCGCTCCCGCCGCGAGCAGCAGCAGGATATTGGCCGAAGCGTCGGTCGCCAGTCCGCCCATCGTCATAGCCGCATCGCCCGACGCGCGCGCCATCATGTAGGAGTCGTAACCGGCCACGGGCACGCCCACGAAATTCACGAGGTCGTTGCCGGCGAAGGCCAGCGCCAATGAGAAAGTTCCCGCCAGAATATTCAGTTTGAGGATATTGACGCCGAACATCTGCAAGAAGAAGAGCAGGATGCTGCACAGAATCCAGAGCACGAAGAGCGAGAGGGCCAGACGCGAATCGATGTAAGCGAACAGCGCCGAGCCGTTCATCACCCCCTGCAACCCCTTGAACAGTGCGAAATAGACGATCGCGGTAAACGATATGCCGCACCACAACGCCCCGTAACGGCGGAAAAGCGTATGGTAGCGGAACGAGAAGATCGCACGCGAGACGTACATCACCAGCGTGCCCAGCGTAAAGGCGAGGATCACCGACAGCAGGATGCCCGCCAGAATGGCCATCGCCCGCGTCGAATTGATATACCGGCCGATTTCGACCAGCGAAATCTCGTCGTTGGAGGTGATGACCACCGTCGAAACGGCCAGCGCCGCGCCCAACAGGCAGAAGACCAGCGCCACGGTAGTCGACGTGGGAAGGCCCATCGTGTTGTAGACGTCGAGCAGGATGATATTGGCCAGCATCACCGAGAAGTAGAGGATCATCACGTCGCGGAACGTGAACCGCGACGGATCGAACATGCCGCTGCGCGCCACCTCCATCATGCCGGTCGACGTGACGGCGCCGACGATGATTCCCACCGACGCGACGGCCATGATCACCCGCACGGGAGCCGCTTTGGAACCGATGGCCGAATTGAGGAAGTTGGCGGCATCGTTCATCACTCCGATGAAGAGACCGGTCACGGCGAGAAGCGCCATGGCGGCCAACATAAACGTATATATAGGTTCCATTCTGTCGAATTCGGGCAAATGCGGAACAAAGATAGCTTTTTCACCCGCCGGTAACAATTCGGTAACCTATTCTTAACGATAAATTAACACGAACGACGCGCGCCGACCGCCGGCTCCGGAAAAACGCCTCCCGCACGAACCATGCTCCGCCCCTCCCTCCTGCCTTCCGAAAAACATCCGCGGAACACGGATACGCTCCGGCGCCTGCTACCCGCACGGCGCCGGAGCGCATCGGAAATGCGCCCGCCGTCCGGGATGCGAGGGATCAGGAAAAGACGATCAGACTGACGGCCATCAGGGCCATGCCCGTCACCACGCCGTAGATCGAGATGTGGTGCTCGCCGTACTCCTCGGCAGCGGGCAGCAGTTCGTCGAGCGAAATGAAGACCATGATGCCCGCAACGAATCCGAACAGGCACCCCAGCAGCGTCGGCGAGAGGAACGGCAGCAGCACGGCATAGGCCAGCAGCGCGCCGACCGGTTCGGCCAGGCCCGACGACAGCGAAAGCAGGAAGGCCTTGCGGCGGCTGCCCGTGGCGTAGTAGATCGGGACCGAAACGGCGATGCCTTCGGGGATGTTGTGGATGGCGATCGCTGCGGCGATGGCGATACCGAGCGTCGGGTTGTCGATCGCCGACATGAAGGTGGCGATCCCCTCGGGGAAGTTGTGGATACCGATGACCAGGGCGGTCATCAGCCCCATGCGCATCAGCTTACGGTCATGGGGGCGGCGGTTCATCTCCTCGACCGAGTGCATCTCGTGCGGATTCTCGAACGAGGGCACCAGCCGGTCGATGACGCCGATCAGCAGGATGCCGCCGAAAAAGCAGGCGACCGTCGCCGAGACGCCTGCCGTGGCGCCCCACTGGGCCGTGAGCAACGTCTGCGACTCGGCGAACAGCTCGACGAACGAGACGTAGATCATCACGCCGGCCGAAAGGCCCAGCGAAAAGGAGAGGAAACGTACATTGGTGCGGTGCGCGAAAAATGCGATGGCGCTGCCGATACCGGTCGCGAGACCGGCCAGCAGCGTCAGCAGCAGCGGAAAGGCTATCGATGAGTTCATAGGCTACAACGGGATTCAGCGGACAGGCTGCGATGCGCCGCCGCAACGGCCCTGTTCCATATCGCAGTCGGCATGTTCGCCGCAAGGCTGCACGTCGCTCTCGAATTCGAGCGTGGCGTGATCGATCCCCAGTTCGCGGAGCCGTGCGCGGAGCGCCTCCTTCAATTGCGGCATCCGCTGCAAATCGTGTACCGCTACGTGCGCCGTCAAGGCGTTCTCGGTCGTACTGAGCGCCCAGACGTGGAGATGGTGCACCCCGCTCACACCCGGCTGCGACGCCACCGTGCGGAAGACCTCGTCGTAATCGATCCCCGCGGGAACGCCGTCCAGCGACAACCGCAGGCTGTCGCGCAGCAGCCCCCACGTCGACCAGACGATGACGGCCGCCACGAGCAGGCCGACCAGCGGATCGATCAGATACCAGCCCGTCGCCATCATGACCGCCCCCGACACCATCACGCCCACGGACACCAGCGCGTCGGCGGCCATGTGCAGATAAGCACCCCTGACGTTCAGGTCGCGGTCCTTGTCGCGCAGGAAGAACAGCGCCGTGGCGAAATTGACGACCACGCCGATGCCCGCCACCCAGAGCACCACCTCGCCCCCTACGGGTTCGGGATGGAGCAGCTTGCGAACGCTCTCGACGACGATGGCGCCGACGGCGACCAGCAGGATGACGGCGTTGAGCAGCGAAACGAGAATCGTGCTGCGGCGGTAGCCGTAGGTATAGCGGCTCGTGGGGCGTACCTGCGCCAGGCGGAACGCCAGCAGGGCGAGCAGCAGGCTCGCCACGTCGCTCAGGTTGTGCCCCGCATCGGAGAGCAGCCCCATCGAATTGGAGAGGATGCCCGCCGTGAACTCCGCGGCGACGAAAACCGAGTTCAGCAGAATGCCCGCGATGAAAGCGCGGTTGAGCGACGAGAGCCGCCGAACGTGTTCGTGGGAGTGATCGTGATGCGAATGCGCCATAAACTTCGATTGACTATTAATCCGTGCGGCGGCGTCCCCGACGCAGTTTTCCGTTACCTGCCCTGCCGCCCCGCTGCCGCAGACGAACTGTTCGGACACGGAGACGACGACCGAAAAAGCAGGTTCACACCGGCAAATATACGCACCCTGCCGTCGATATGCAATACCTATTTATCAGGATACCTGCCGCAGCCACAAAAAAAGCCGGACTTTCCGTTCCGGCTTTTCATTCGCAGGGTCGCTTGCACGTTACTGCTGCTGATCCGCGGCAGGCTGCTCGGAAGCAGGGGCCTCCGCCGGCACGGCCTGCGGCATGACAGGAGCCTCCTGGGTCATCTCGATCAACGCATTGGCATCCTTTTCCAGATCCTTATTGCTGGCAGCAACCGTACCCTTGTCCATCGACAGCGTGGCCACAAGGCTCAGCACGACGATGACGAGAGCCATCGCCCACGTGAATTTTTCCAAGCCGTTCGCCGCGTCGCGCACGCCCATCACCTGATTCGCCGCACCGAAATTGGCAGCCATTCCCCCTTTGGGACTTTGCACCAATACCACGAAAATCAGGCTGACGCTGGCCAATAAAATCACAACGATACAAAATGTGTACATACTGTTCTATTCTTTTATTTTAACGATTCTTCCCCTCGGACGCTATTTCGTCGATAAGTTCGGCAAAGTAAACACTTTTTTCCGGATTTCGCAAACTTAATTTGCGATAAATCGCGCATGCCTCGTCATTTAACCCCTGCTGCCGGTAGATCTCGGCCAACTCTTCGGTGACAAGGTCGTCCTCGTCGTCGAAATCGGCGACGGTCTTCACTTCGTCGTCGGCTTCGCCCTCCTCGGCCACGATGCGGTAGTCGCCCGCCCGCAGGAAATCGTCGATCAGATCGTCCGCGCAGAGCGCCGTCAGCCGCTCCCTGTCCACTTCGGGCGCCGTCCCCGCCGCCCTGTCCTGCACCGCGAAGCCGAGCCGGCCGTCCTCCGACGGATCGCCGCCCCGCTGCCGCAGGCGTACGAGCCGTGCGAGGGCAAACCATTCGTAGCGTCCGAGCAGTTCGTCCAGCTCCGCCTCCGGCACCGCGCCGGCCGCTCCCAGCGAAGCGATATACTCCCTGAATGTCGCCATCGCCGTTACCAGTTGGAGGCCGCAGCCTGGAAAATATCGTTCACCAGCTGATCCACGATTTCGGGCACCAGCTCGCCGGCCACCTCCGTGAGCAGCTTCGTGGAGTCGTAGTCGGCATAGGCCGTGAAGGATTTGTTGAAGGACATCGCCTCGTCGAGCACGTTCGTAAAACGCACCTTGACGGTGATCGACAGGCGGTTCAACAGCGCGTAGTCGTCGCTGGCCACCGACGCCGTCGTCGAGGAGTAACCCGTGATTTCGCCCTCGAACGCGAAGTCGCCTCCCTCGTCGACCTGCGCCAGACGGGTCTGGCGCGTAAACTTGTCGATCAGCGCATCGGTGAGCGTCGTACTGAGAATCGGCTCCACCATCGGCGCGTTGTTGGGGAAATAGGCCACCGAGAAGGTCTTGGCATCGGGCGGAATCGACGCACCCGACAGCGAGTACTTGATCGTCACGCCGCAGCCCGCCGTCACAAGCGCCGCCAAAAGCAGCGCACAACAGATTATCTTGTTTTTCAGCATCATCTTATCTCATCATCGGTTCTCCGATACACCGCGACGGCCGCCGGACCGCCGTTCGGACCGGAATCGGACACCCCGCAGGCATCCGGTCCGCATATTCGTCTTTTTCGATCCCGTACCCGCCGCTGCCGTTCCTCGGCTTCCCGTGAGGCGCCGGCAGGAGGGATCGTCAATCGTCCTCGATGCCCAGCTCCTTGATCTTGCGGTAGAGCGTGCGCTCGGACATGAACAGTTCGGCGGCGGCTTCGCGGCGACGGCCGTTGTTGCGGCGCAGCGCGCGGATGATCTGTTCGCGCTGGACGTCGGCCTTCGTCAGCGCCTCGTGCGGCTCCTCGACCACCTCGGCGTTGACGGCATACTCCCGATTGCGGCCGTGCGACGTGCTCCCGGCCGTCGTGGGCAGGTAACCCGCCACCTCCTGCTTCGCCTCGGACGTCGCCGCACCGCCGCGCAACAGCTCCGAGACCATGCGTTTGAGGTCGTTGATGTCCCCCCGCATGTCGAACAGGATCTTGTAGAGCAGTTCGCGCTCGCTCGCCGAATCGCCCGCCACGCCCGCCGCCGTCACCACGGGCGTCGAAGCCCCCTGCTGCTGCGGAAGGTAGCGCGACAGAATCGCCGCCGTCACCACGCGGTTCTCCTCGATGGCCGAGATCTGCTCGGCCACGTTCTTCAACTGGCGGATGTTGCCGCGCCAGTAGTAGCCCTCCAACATCCGGCGCGCCTCGTCGTCGAGCGTGATGGGCGGCATACGGTACTGTACGGCCACGTCGGAGGCGAATTTGCGGAACAGCAGGAAGATGTCCTCGCGCCGGTCGCGCAACGCCGGCACCGCGATGGGCACCGTGTTGAGCCGGTAGTAGAGGTCTTCGCGGAACCGCCCCTTCTCGATGGCCTCCTGCAAATTCATGTTCGTCGCCGCCACGACCCGCACGTCGGTGCGCTGCACCCGGGCCGAACCGACGCGCATGAATTCGCCCGTCTGCAACACGCGCAGCAGGCGCACCTGCGTCGAGAGCGGCAACTCGGCCACCTCGTCCAGAAAAATCGTCCCGCCGTCGGCCTCCTCGAAATAGCCCTTGCGAGCTTCGACGGCACCCGTGAACGACCCCTTCTCGTGGCCGAACAGCTCCGAATCGATCGTGCCTTCGGGGATGGCACCGCAGTTGACGGCAATATATTTATTGTGCTTGCGGGCCGAATAGGCGTGGATGATCTGCGGGAAAAACTCCTTGCCCACGCCGCTCTCGCCCGTCACCAGCACCGACAGATCGGTCGGTGCGACGCGCACGGCCACTTCGAGCGCCCGATTCAGAAGCTCCGAATTGCCGATGACGCCGAAGCGCTGTTTCAATGAGACTAAATCCATAGGGTTTCTTTCTTTTTCGTTTGGTCCCCTTCCCTGCCGCTGTGGAAGGGTCACTCGGCGACAGACTCCGCAGCGGCTTCGTCGGCGGCGGCGCTCTGCGAAACCTCCTCCATCAACTCCGCCTGCATCTGCTTGGCGCGGCGGTCGTTGACATATCCGTAGACGATCACGCCCACGGCCAGCAGCGCCGCCACGATCGCCACGATGAGGAACGCATCGATCCGGCGCGCCGGCTTGCTGCCGACGAAGGTATAGGCATCGGTCGTCTTGACCGGCCGGCCGTAGGTCAGACCCTTCACGCAGGGATCGGGTTCATAGCGCGGCGTCCGTCCGCGGCCGACGGCATCCGACCCGACCGATCCGCCCGTGCCGGATGCAACGGTCCTGTCCGCAGCGGGTTCGCCGGATGCTTCCGTCTCCACAGCGGAACCCGCCGGCAGCGCCGATGCAGGCCCCGCCGCGGCACCGGCCTGCGGATCGTAGGCGAACGTCAGCGTCCCGTTGGCGCCGGCGGAGAAAGTCCCCAGCCCCGCGACGAGATACACGCCGCCGTGCTGCACGGCGTGGCGCAGATCGAAAATCAGCCGGTCGATGGCGCCCGCCGCTTCGATCTCGCTGGCGCCGGCGGCCGTCAAAAGCCCTCGCAGCACCCCGTCGTCGCGCTTGAACAGCTCCGAAAAGAGGATCTCCCCGCCGGGCGCCTTCACGATGAAGGCCCCCAACTGCGGCACGACGAGCCGCTTGTGCGTGCGAAGGAATTCTGCGATCAAAACTTTCACGTCCGTTGTCATAACATCCCGTCGATTTTACCCCTCAAAATTACAACATTTTTCCGTGATATGCAGAAAACGCCTGCAAAAATCGAGATATTGCACCGAATCGTTGCGCATATCAAAAATAATTAGCTACTTTGCACCGCGAATTTCGAGAAAAAGTAATCGAGCTACTTCGCCGGATTTCGACCGATGTAGCTCGGACGGATTCCCGGAAACGAACCGAACAAAGCATGAAAAACAAGTACAAAGACCTGATCGAACAGACGTTCGATTTCCCTCAGGATGAATTTTCGGTCGAGGACAACGAGCTGAATCTGTACGACATTCCGCTCATGGAGATCATCAAGCAGTACGGCACACCGTTGAAGGTCACCTACCTGCCGAAGATCTCCTCGCAGATCGCACGTGCCAAGCGCATGTTCAACGTGGCCATGGCGAAGGTCGACTACAAGGGCGCCTACAACTACTGCTACTGCACCAAATCGAGCCACTTCTCCTTCGTGCTCGAAGAGGCGCTCAAAAACGACATCCACCTCGAAACCTCGTCGGCCTACGACATCCACATCATCAACGCCCTCTACGACGGCGGGATCATCGACAAGGACCGTTACATCATCTGCAACGGTTTCAAACGTCCTCAGTACGTGGAGAATATCGCGCAGCTGGTCGACGACGGATTCGAAAACACCATCCCCGTGATCGACAACAAGGAGGAGGTCGAACTGCTGGACGCCGCGATCGAGAAAAAGTGCAAGGTGGGCATCCGCATCGCCTGCGAGGAGGAGCCGAAATTCGATTTCTACACCTCTCGTCTGGGCATCCGCTACAACGACATCGTCGACTTCTACAAGCGCAAGATCAAGACCAACAAGAAGTTCCAGTTGAAGATGCTCCACTTCTTCATCAACACAGGCATCAAGGACACGGCCTACTACTGGAACGAGTTGGGCAAGTGCCTCAACGTCTACTGCGAGTTGAAGGCCATCTGCCCCGAACTGGACAGCCTGAACATCGGCGGCGGCTTCCCGATCAAGAACTCGCTCAACTTCGAATACGACTACGAGTACATGACCGAGGAGATCGTGGCGCAGATCAAACACATCTGCGAGATGAACGGCATCGAGGAACCCAATATCTTCACCGAGTTCGGATCGTTCACCGTGGGCGAAAGCGGCGCGGCGCTCTACTCGATCGTCAACCAGAAGCAGCAGAACGACCGCGAGAACTGGTACATGATCGACTCGTCGTTCATCACCACCCTGCCCGACACGTGGGGCATCAACCAGCGTTACATCATGCTTGCCGTCAACAACTGGGACAAGGAGTACCAGCGCGTCTTCCTCGGCGGGCTGACGTGCGACAGCGAGGATTTCTACAACGCCGAGTCGCACACCAACGCCATCTTCCTGCCCAAACTCGAAGCGGGCAACACGCAGTACATCGGTTTTTTCCATACGGGCGCCTACCAGGAGTCGATCGGCGGCTTCGGCGGCATCCAGCACTGCCTGATCCCCGCGCCCAAACACATCATCATCGACCGCGACAAGGGCGACAACGAATACTACACGCGTCTGTTCGCCAAGGAGCAGAGTTACCGCGCCATGATGCGTATCCTGGGCTATTGATCCGCCGCACCGGACACGAACGGGGGCGCGTATCGGTCGATACGCGCCCCCGTTCGCGGTAATCCTTCTTTCAACGCGCCGTCGACGCCCGTTCGCGGATACAGGCGGTCAGCGTGACGGTGCGGTCGGGCGCCGACGGATCGGCGATCTTTTCCAGAATCAGTTCGGCAGCGCGGCAGCCCATCTCGTCGAGCGGCTGCTCGACGGTCGTGAGCTGCGGATTGACGATCGTCGAGAGTACGGTTCCCGAATACCCCGCCACCGCCATCTGCGCCGGAACGCGGATGCCCAGTTCCCGCAACCGGTTCATCGCGCCGATCGCCACCGTATCCGTCCACGCGAAGAGGCCGTCGGCATCGGGCATCCGGCGCAGCAACTCGTCGGCCGCCGCACGGCCGTCGTCGAAGGTCACGCCTGCCGGAATCACCGACCGGCCGTCCGACACGAACCCGAACTTCCCCAAAGCATACCTGAACCCGCGCAGACGCTCCCTCGCATTCGGGATATGCGCCGGGCCGCCGAGGTGGACGATCCGGCGACATCCCCTGCGGACGAGGTGTTCCATAAGGAAATAGCTCGTCGCAAAATCGTCGACGATCACCCGCGAGGCATCGACGCGCAGCGGCGCACGGTCGTAGAAGACCAGCGGCACGCCGCGCTGCCGGATACGCCGGTAGATCTCGCCGTTACGGGTCGCGTCGCACGGACAGGCGATGACGCCGTCGACCATGAAGCGCTCCATCAATTCCAGATTCCCGCATTCGGTCTGCGGATTCTCGTCCGACTGGGCGATGATGACCTTCAAGCCGCGCCCATACAACACCCGCTGGATGCCGCCGATGACCGTCGCGGCGAAAGGCGTGACCATCTCGGGCACGATCACCCCGACCGTATTGCTCCGCCCCGACCGGAGGTTCACAGCCACCGGATTGGGACGGTAACCCAGTTCCCCCGCCAGTCGGGAAACCCGTTCCCGCGTCTCGCGGCGGATGTTCCGGTCGCCGGCCAGCGCCCGCGACACGGTCGACGGCGACAGTCCGAGCCTTTCGGCCAACTCTTTGATCGTGATTCGTTTCATGCTCGCTGGGGTTGACAGCGACAAAACTACGGATTTTACCCTGCTTTTGCAAACGGAGCCTAATGGCGGACATCCCGCCCCGCGGCAGAAGCGGACGCTCCGGTAAAGTCCGCCGCCCGCTACGCGATCAGCAGCACGATCACCACGCCCCAGATGATGAGCAGCGTATTGCCGATAGCATAGGTGATCGTGTAACCCATCGAGGGGACGTTGCTCTGGATCGTCTCCTCGACGGCGCCCAGCGCCGCCGTGGTGGTCCGCGCCCCCGCGACGCACCCCAGCGTCAGCGCATCGTTGAACCGGAAGAGGTAACGTCCGATGAAGATGCCCGCGACAAGCGGAATCGAGGTCGCGGCCGCGCCGATCAGAAAGAGACTCCACCCTACCTCCTGAAATCCCTGAATGAAGGTCGGGCCGGTCGAAATGCCGACGATGGCGATGAAGGTGTTCAGGCCGACGTTGTTCATGAACCACAACGTCGGCTGCGGGATATTGCCCACGTGGGGATAACGGGCATGGAGCCAACCGCAGAAAAGGCCGGCGATCAGCACGCCGCCGCTCACCGTAAGGCTCAGCGGCACGGCCCCGATACGGGTCATCAGCAACCAGCCGAAGAGCAGTCCGCCCAAAAAGATGCCCAGCCCCACCAGCGGCATCCCCGTCTTTTCCGAGACCGGATCGCTGAACCCGAGCGTCGGCGCGGCGCGGCGCACGTCCTGCGGCAGGCCGACCAGTTCGAGCCGGTCGCCGGCATCGAGCTTGCCGCCGGCCAGCACCGGAATCTTCACGCCGGCACGCAGGATAGAACGGATATTCACACCGTGCATTTCTTTCCTTTTCAAAATATTGCGCACATACTGCCCCGCCGCTCCGCGCTTGCTCACCACCACGGGCAGGCTCTGCACCGAGAAGTTCGTCAACTCCGCGTCTTCGACCTCCGTACCGATCCAATCCTCCTCCTCGATCACATACTGACGGCGGCCGCTCACCACGAGCGTATCGCCGGGATAGATCGTCGTGCGGGGCGTCACGTCGTCGGCGATGCGCCCCCGTTGACGCAGCCGCTCGACGAAAATCAGTTTCTTCTGCGACTGCATGTAGCGTTCGAATTCGGCGACGGTGTGCCGCTGCCCGAACCAGTCGTTTTCGGCCTTGTAGGCGCGGAAGACGATGGCACGCGCCGCAGGATCGAAGCCCGCCGTGAAACTGACGTCGTCGCCCAGCTTCGATTCGAGGTCGAGCGCCGCCTTGTGTACCTTCTCCACCCCGCCCAGCAGACGCGGGCCGAGCGTTCCCAAGATCCACGCCGACCCCGCCGTACCGAAAATATAGGTCACGGCATAACAGACGGGCATGGCGTCCAGATCGATCGCCTGTCCGTCGGGCAGCTGGCGGATGGTGTCGGTCGCCACGCCCAGCACGGCGGACATGGTCTGCGAACCGGCCAACAGTCCGGCCGCCTGCGCTACGTCGTAGCCCATCAGCGTGGCGCAGAGCCACGTCGACCCGAGGCACAACAGGCAGACGACCACCGCGAACCCCACCTGCGGCAGCCCGTCGCGTTTGAGCCCGCGGAAGAACTGCGGGCCCACGGCGTAGCCGACCGAAAAGAGAAAGAGGAGAAAAAAGAGGGTCTTGGCCGGTTCGGGAATCTCGATTTTCAACTGCCCGACCACGACGCCCACCAGCAGCACGCTCGTCACCGTGCCGAGCGAGAAACTGCGCCAGCGCAGTTTGCCGACCAGAAAACCCAGCGCAAGGGTGACGAAAACGGCCAGCGCCGGATTGGCGCGCAAAAAATCGATGAAATGAATATCCGCAAACATAGCTTTCGGGGGTGTTTTACACTCGCCCCATGCGCAAAGTGCGTGCCGCAAACAGGTTCCGGACTTTTCCCGCCCTTCCGCAATGCCTCCGCACGGGCCTGCGGGCCGCCGAAACCGGAATCGGGAACATACGTCGCACGAAAGCCTGCCCACCGGTGATCGCTGCAAATGCGCCGGCAATCGATCCTCACGCAGGAAGCCCCGCAGGATTCCTTCTCCGAATGGCTGTACCGGAATCCGACGACCCGGGCCGAAACCCTCGTTCCGGACGCAGCGAAACGGAGCGCGGAAATCCGACCGCCCGGAAAGCGAGCCTTCCTAAAACGACCTTCCCCCGCCGCAACGGCAGGGGAAGCGATGAATTGCGATCGGGCTACGATCAGAAGCGGTAGCCCAATTGCAGCTGGAACGTCTTGTTGCGAACCGTGACGTCCGACACATCGGAGAGATTGAGGAATCCCGCATCGTAACCGAAACGGAACGAATAACGACGGTACTCCACCCCGATGCCGGCGCGGACGCCCATATCGAAACGGTCGAATCCCCCGTCGCCGAACGTATCGGCCTTTGCCGATCCGGACTTCACCTTGCCGGCGAAGCCGACGCGCATACTCAGACCCAGATAAGGAATCAACGAGACGTCTTCCGTCAAACCGAAACGCCAGTTGACCAGTGCCGGCGCCTCGAAATAGTAGGCGTTGAGCTTCACCGCACCGTCGCTGACCGAGGTGCCGTAGCCGGCGATACCCAGCCCCGTTTCGAAATAGAGCGGCAGGGTGTGCATCAAGCTCTTTTCATAGGAGAAAGCCACCAGCGGGCGGACTACGGAGTTGGGCGTAGCGCTCACGCCGCCCGCTTTGAAGGTCATGTTGGCGATGTTCATGCCGACACGCACGCCGAAGATGTGATTGGGATGTGCCGCTGCGCCGCACACGACGGCCGACAGCACCGCGAGGAGAAAGAGTTTTTTCATAAAATTGAATAGATAGTAAGGTGTTCGGGATAAGTTCGCATCGTCAAATATACGAATTTTCCGGAATCCCGCATTTATTCCGGAAGATTTACAGCCGTTTTGGAATCGATTTTGTAATTTGCAGGCCAAACAGAACGTTTTCGTCAAGCCGAGCGCAGAACCGAACGCAGTTCGGACTCTACCGAGGCGAGAAAACGAAGAATGAAATTCAACGTTTTCTCCGAGTCGAACGGGCAGAGCCGCGTCGCGCGAACTGCGCTTCGGCAAGAAAACGACGGTTGAAAACAACGATATTCTATGGAACGATACATCCTCAAAGACAACGAGGCCCGCAGCCGTTACGAGTTCGACCTCGGAGGGCATACCGCCTATATCGACTATGAAAAGGACAACGGGACGATCGTCCTGACGCATACGTTCGTCCCCGAAGCATACGAGGGGCGTGGCGTAGGCGCACAACTGGTCGCCGCCGCACTGGCCGACATCCGCAGGCAGAGGTTGAAAGTCGTTCCGCAGTGCTCTTTCGTCGCCGTCTACATCAAGCGGCATCCGGAGTGGAGCGACATGGTGAGCGAAACGGCCGGCGCCGAACGCTGACCGGTGCCGTAGCATCCCATCGCCGTCCGAAAATACAACTTCTCGGACGGATAATCGCATCGCCGGCCGCTACTTCCTCCCGATGAGCCGTTTGAAAAAGCGCCGGATGCGTACCGGCAGGTTGATCCCCTGTTTGAGCAGTACGGCGCCGCTCAGGAGTTTCCAGTCCCAGCGGCGCAATTCGGCATAACGGATCAGCACATAATCCAGATAGGGCGTCTCCCAGTCGAGGTGGTGGAGCATCTCCACGCAGTCGCGCCGACTCAGGTTGCGGCGGAAGGCCATGCGGTTGACGTCGATCAGCGCGAAATTCCACGCACCGTCCTCCCGGTAATAGAAGATGTTGCCCGGATTGTAGTCGTAATCGAGCACACCCTTTTCGTGGAGGCGGACGGTGAAGGCCGCAAAGGCATCGAGAATCTCGAACTGCCGTGCCTGCGGTTCCCGATCCAGCTGTTGGAGCGTCGGGTAGGGAAGCCGTTTGGAAACATAGTAGCCCGTATGGAACAGCAGCCCC
Source organism: Alistipes communis (assembly GCF_006542665.1). NCBI lineage: Bacteria > Pseudomonadati > Bacteroidota > Bacteroidia > Bacteroidales > Rikenellaceae > Alistipes > Alistipes communis. Next base: position 2,355,013 of record NZ_AP019735.1, on the reverse strand, counting down.
CGCCGGCACTCGATGTAACCGACCGGGTCGGCCACGGCGATGCCCGACCGCCGGAGCCGCAGCGAATAGTCATAGGAACGTCGGGCTTTGGTCGGCCGGAAAAACGTATAGACCCAGCGGTTCAGGCGCAGCGGTACGGCGAAACGCTTGACGACAAACTCCTCGCCCGCCACCCGTTCGCACCAAAGCGTATTGCGGTCGTCGCGCAATACCTCCCCGCAAACGCCCTGCGCAGGCAATTTCCGCATCCACGAAGCCAGACGGCCGTATTTTTCCGACAAGATGATTTTCATTCGTTTTTCGTCTTTTTCCTGTAATTCGTCACAAAAATAACGATCGGAGGATGCGCTTCTTGTCCATATGGCGGGCAATAACATTCAATAAGTCGAATAAAGGAGCTCAATCCTCCTATTATGCGAGAAAAAGTTATTACTTTTGGCGAAATTCAACATTATTATGGAAGAAATCCTCCAACAAATTCCAGTGACTCCTCAACAGGATTCCGAACGGCCGAACTCCGCTTCGTTCCGGCTGCTGCATCTCACGAGTTCCTCGATGGAATTCACCGAATCCGACTATCTGCCGCACGAGTTGAATACCGGAGGGTTCTGTATCTGCCTGCGAGGGAAAAGCCGCGTCACGCTCAACCAGCACCGCTGCTACATCCAGAAGGGCGACCTGTGCGTCTTCTTCCCCCGAATGCTCATGCAACTCGACGACCACAGCGACGATTTCGAGGCCTACTGCATCGTCCCCGAGATCGACGTCACACGCGAAGTGCAGGTCCCTTCGGCGACCTCGCTGTTCCTCTACATCAAAGACCATCCCTGTATCTCGCTCGACGATACGACTTTCCGGCGGATGCTCAAATACTGCCGCATGTTCAGTGAATTCGAACGGAACGGCCACCCCTACCGCGACCAGATCACCCTCCACATGTCGATGATGCTCTACTACGAAATCTTCCACATCTATCAACACGGCAAACCGCTGGCCATGAGCGCCCAAACGCGGCAGGAGAGCATGTTCCGCGAGTTTCTCTTTCTGGTCTCGCAGCACTACGTCCGCGAGCGCGAAATCGGGTACTACGCCGACCAGATCTGCGTGACGCCCAAATACCTCTCGTCGGTAGTACGGACCGTATCGGGCAACAGCGCGGCGTGGTGGATCAACCAAACGGTCATCATGCACGCGAAAAATCTGCTCAAAACCAATCACCAGCTCACCATTCAGCAGATCTCCGACAAACTCAATTTCCCCAATCCGTCGTTCTTCGGCCAGTATTTCAAACGCCGCGTGGGAATGACGCCCAAAGAGTTCCGCCGCAAAGCCTACTGACGGCGGCACCGCATCTTCCGCCGGCATTCATGCGGATACCGACGAAAAAAGAGAGCCGGACGAATCGGATTCGTCCGGCTCTCCCATCCCAAGCAGCACGCTACTTCTCCTTCACACAGCGCACCGAGTTGCCGTAGGCCGTCGCCCCCTGGCGGTAGCGCCCCCAGTCCGACGTCACGTAGACCTCGTAGCCGTAGCCGTTGGAAGCGTCGGCCGACGCCGTCCAGTAGACGCCGATATGGCCGCAGTTCGTCAGCGGCGTGTTGATCGTCAGAATCCCGACGAAGGGGAAGAAATCGCCCGTTCCGCCGATCCACGCGCGGCCGTTGCCCTCGAACGGGCCCCACTGAGTATCGACGTTCACCCCCGTCGACATGTCGCCGGCAGCCGTCGCAAAAGCCCCGTCGGGCGGCACCATGTACCCCAGCGGACAGGGATCGAAAATAGTCTTGTAACCCGACGACATCTTATTTCCGCCCCACAGGTCGGCCTCCTTCAACGCATCGTTGGTCGGCGTCACGTACCACGACGAACCCGAATACTGGTAATAGGTTTTCAGGAACTGCGTCGGATGCCGTACGGCATTCTCGATATTGCCCGGAGCCTCCGTCAACAACTGCTGTCGGACGCCCGTATAGGCCCACTCGGCCGTGCCGTCGCCCACCTGGTGATTCTCGACATTGGCCTCCGTCACGTTCCCTGTCGTATAGGGCGCCGACGAAGGCAGGAACGGATCCTTGCGTCCCCACTGATAGAAGAGACCGCGGTTGGCCACGTCGCCCGGCGTATTGTTCAGCGCGCCGAGGTTGCGATCCATCCACTCGTAGCCGTTGGCGGCCGTCAGCGTCACCTCGCGGTCCGTCACCCAGATATGCCAGCTCCAAACGATCTCGCCCGAAAAATCGCGCAGCGCGATCACCGCATTGCCCTGCTCACGGCCCGTCGTGAACCAGATACGGCCGTTGCGGTAAACCGGTTCGCCGTCGATCACGTCGCGGCTGCGCGTCTTGTCGGCATCGAAAACCGCCTCCCACAGCAGCTCGGCCGCCACCCCTTCGTCGAGCAGCAGGCCGTGCTTGTCGATGTATTCCGAATTGCCGTCGCCCAAGCCGTTGCCCTTGATCGAGGCGTCGAAGACGTACGACGCACCCGTCGACGCCATGTAGCAGTTGGCCGTACCGAGTGCCGACAGGTTCGTGGCGCCGGTTCCGTACTGCATCACGCGGATTTCGCACGTCAGCGACGGGTCGTCGATGCTGGAAACCGTCACCACGGCCGTCTGCGCTTTCGTCGACAACGACTCTCCGGCCGTTATCGTCAGCAGGTTCCCCTCCTTCCGGTTCGACAGCCAACCTGCGGCGTCGGTCGTAACCTTCCACTCGCCGCAGTTGGTGTCGATCACCACGGTTCGCTGCCCGCCGTCGGCCGACAGGGCGAAGATTCGCGTCGAGGCCGTCAGGTAGAGCTCGGGCTCGGCGGCGCGGTATTCATCGTCCGTGTCGCAACCCGCCAGCAACATGCCGGCCGCAAACGATGCGGCATATATCCACGTTTTCGCCAGTCCGACCGGCCTGCGCCGCGCTTGTGCGGGCTGCGCCGCGGTGGGAAACGGACGAACGATATTCGACCTTTTCGTCAAGCCGAGTGCCGAGCCGAGCTCGCTCGAACGCTGCCGTGGCGAGAAAAGGAGCTTGATAATGAACTTTTTCATCTTGCTTTCCATTAACTGTTTCACTTATTTCCACGCCGTCGGCATCGCATCGTAATCGCTCAGGCCCGTGCAGCCCGCGAAACAATCGGTGGCGTTGGTGTTCGTAACGGCCGTGAAGCCGAGTGCCGCGGTACGTTCGTAAAGGTGTATCTTCCGGCCGTCGATCTGCGTGAAGGGCGACTCGCCCGTCAGCGCCGAACAATTCTTGAAGGCGGTCTTCGCGGTCTTGATCTTCTTGTTGTTGTCGAACAGTCCGGCCGGAATCGACGTAAGCCCCGTACAACCCGAGAAGACCGACGTGATCGTCGCCAGTTCGGCATTCTTCGCAAAGAGCCCCGCGGGCAGCGATTTCAGTCCCGTACAGTCGATGAAGGCCGACGACACGGAAGTCATGGCCGCACACTCCGCGAAGAGCCCTTCGGGCAGCGATTCGAGTCCCGTACAACCGTTGAAGGTGTTCGAGAAGGTCTTGATCTTGGTCTGTCCGGCGAACAGGTCGTCAGGCAGCGACGTCAATCCCGTACAATCGGTGAAGGTGTTGGCGAATCCGGTCGCCGCGACGGTCGCGAACAACCCCGAAGGCAGCGACTGCAACGACGTACACCCTTCGAACGTACTCGTGAAGGTGAAGTTTCCCGTGGCCGAGAAGGTGGCGAACAGGTCGTCGGGCAGCGTCCGCAGCGAGGAGCAGCCCTCGAAGAGGTTGTTGCCGTTCTTGATGCTCGTCGTGTGGCCGAACAGTCCGCTCGGGATCGAGGCGATCGACGCGCACTCGGAGAAAATCGACGCGACGTTGGAGACGTCGGGACAGGAAGCCAGCAGATCGGAGGGTATGGATGTCAGTTTCGTGCACCCCTTGAAAGCCTGCGAGAAATCGGTACACTTGGTCATCGTCGAGAAGAGTCCGCGCGGAATCGAGCCGATCGGGCAGTCCTGGAAAACGGCCGAACAGCTGGTCACACCGACTTGCCGCGCGAAGAGACCGGCCGGAATCGTCTCGATCCCCGCACCGCTGAACGCCCCCTTGAAGGTCGTCACCAGCGTATTGTTGAAGAAAATCAGTTCGGGTATCGATTTGAGCGCCGTGCACATGCGGAATACCTGCGAGAAACTCGTCACCGCCGGGCACCCGCCGAACAGGTCGGCCGGAACGATCTCCAACGCCTTGCAACTGTCGAACAGCGAGGTCATGACCGTCACGTTCGGGCAATTCTGGAACAGCGTGGCCGGAACCGACCGGATGGCCGTATGGCCGAATACCGAGAGGAACGTCTGCGCCTTGGTGTTCGTCTCGAACAACCCTGCCGGAATCTCGGTCAGCAGCCCTTCCGCCTCCTTGTTCACCTGCGAACCCACATAATAGAAGGTCTGGCTGAACGAAGTCGCTTCGGTATTGTAGTAGAAGAGTTTTTCGGGAATCTCCGGTATGCTGTGGCAGAAATGGAACGTCGAGGTGAAGTCGGTCGCCCGGGTAGCGTTGTCGAACAGCCCCGCAGGAATGGCGCCGAGCGTCTGGCAATCGTAGAACGCTTCGTTGAAAGTCGTCACCCCGTCGAACGAATGGGCCGTATCGGAGGGAATGCTTTTCAGGTTCATGCAACCGTTGAAGGCATCTTCCATCGACGTGAGCCCCGTCTGTCCCCATTGAAGCACCTCTACCACATAGCTCTTCTCGCCGGCCGATTTCAATGCCGTCACCTTGCCGCTCACCTCCACGTCGTAACTGCCGGCCGTAGCGTAGACGTGCGTCGGATTCGCCGTCGTGACGGTCTCGACCGTACCGTCGCCCCAGTTGATCTCGGCATCGACCTCGCCGGCGATCATCGCCGTGGCCGTCGCATTGTCGGAAGGAATCTCGAACTTCCAGCGCAGATATTTGTCGTTGACGCCCATCTGGGTGATCGCCACTTCCAGCGACGCCGTATTCTCGCCGACGCCGGTCGTCAGGCTGATGTTCTCCGTCCGCCCCTGTTCGCCGTCGTAGGGGTCGACCGTGACGGTCAAGACGTCGTTCTCGCGCGTGACGGCGAACCACTTCGCATCGGCCGCATGGTTCCACTCGAAGTTCGAAGATACGGCGATCGTCTTCGTGCCGCCCCGATAGTCGAACGACAGAGCCTCCGGCAGCGCCCTGACGAAGGCCCTGCCGTCCTGCTCGACGACGACCGTCTCGCTGATGCTCCGATCGCCGTAGCCCGCCGTCAATTTCACTTCGACCTGCCGCGATTCCGACGAAGTATTCTCGTCGGCCGTAAAGACCAGCTTGTCCTGCCGGCGCTCGACCAACATCCAGTCGCACGACTGGGTGAACTCCCAATCCTCATAGTTGCAGGCGATTTCGGTCGAAGCGCTCAGCAGCGATCCGCAGGCCGGAATCAGCACCCGATTGGGCGTCGCCACGATTTCGGGCGTTCCGGCCGCGTTCTGCACGACCTCCACCGTCCACGTCCGCGCGCCGGACCCTTCGCCCGCCGTCACGACCACCTCGGCGGCGGGTTCCGACGCCTCCTCGTTCCGCTGGACGCGGAGCGTCAGCGTACCGTCGTATTCGTTCTGCTCCACTGCGAGCCACGCCTCGTTGTCGTTGGTGTAGCTCCATGTCTCGGCATTGGTCTCGACGGAGAATACGACCTCGCCGCCGGGCGTCTTGAAGCGCAACGTTCCCCTCCCCTCCTGTGCCGAATAGAGCGGGTTGTCCGACGTCACGCTGAGCGTCGTAGCCTCCGGTGCGACGGGATCGGCGTCGAGCACGATCGTATCGCCCTCGCATCCCGCCAGCAGCAGAACGCCGCCCGCCAAACCACTTATAACATGATATAATCGTTTCATCTGCTCTCTGTTTTAGCGTTTCTGCATCAATTGAACTGCTCGATCCGGTTGATCCGGCCGGTCGTGTGGGCGCGCAGCCGCACGACGTCGCCCCGCTGCACGGAACTGAACGCCACCGGAAGCGATGCCGGCGACGCGGATGCCGCCTCGCGCGCGAGCACGATCCCTTCACCGCTCGGATAGTAGATATCGCCGAACATGCCGACCTGCGACGTATCGGATATTTTCCGCGAAATAAGACCCAGCGTCTGATACTCTTCGGGCAGCCCGTGGAGCGTGATCGTGCGGAAATCGTCGGACACGACGCCCGTCACGGCGCCCGAACCGGTGGTGAAGGTGGAGTTCTTCACGTTGATGGCCACCAGATAGACCATCATGTCCTTCTCCTCGAACGTGGCCAGCAACTGCCCGAGCGGAATCGACACGTAACACTCCTCGCGGTTGTAGGGCAGATTCAGCGCCAGCGCCTCCATCCGCATCGGTTCGCCCTGACCGTCGAACGTCAGCGCCGAGAGGTTGAAATACTGGTTGTAGAGATCCTCTTCGATCACGCACGATCCCCGGGTGCCGGCTCCCTGATCGACGCCGCGCAGCATCCAGTGGTCGGCCGTGATCGAAAAGGTGCCCGGAATGCGGAAATAGGGATTCTCGCCGCGCATCTGCTGCGAGAGCGAAAAGGTCTGTTTCGCACCGTTGACCTCCGTACCCGCCTCGACGGTGAGCGTCGCCGTCAGCGTCTTGTCTCCGGTATTGGGTTCGGCGACGGTCAAAGTCGCCAGTCCTCTCTCCGGGTCGGTCGAGAGCACGCACCACGTCTGATCGACAGAAGCCGTCCACGCAGCGTTGGACGCGACCGAAAGCAGGATTTCGCCCCCTTCCGAATCGAAGACATAGCTTTCGGGCCCCTTCACGTCGAGCGTCACGGGCTCGGCGGGTTCCTGCGCGACGTCGATCGTCGCGGTATAGTCTCCGGTGGTAACGACTACTTCGGCCTGCCGTACCTCGGGCGACGGATTCGCCTCGGCATGAAGCCGCATCGACGTCGCGTCGTATTCGACTTCGAGCCAGCCGGCTTCGGGCTGCGCCGCACTCCAAGCGCCGGCCGCATCGACGTTGATCGAGACCGCTCCGCCTCCCGCACCGAATACCGCCGTCCGTTTCGAGAAGGCCAGCTTCACCTGCCCGCCGTCATCGTCGTCCGAGCAACCGGAACCGACGAACGCTACCGCCGTCAGTAAGCACCATGTAAACCATTTTCTCATAAAGGATGAAATTTAAGTAAATAAAAAGTCTGAGGATAGCCTTCCGAAGCGAAACTATAATCCGCAAATCCAAATGTTCGACGGATTTTAAACGAAACGACTTCCTCAAAAAAACGAAGCGTACCCATTGGGTGCGCTTCGTTCACTTAAATTCGCTTATCGAAAGTTGCGTATTTCTCTATTTGTGGAACTCGCCGTTTGATACCTTTTTGTAGATCGTTTAAACAGCGTTTTAATGTCCTTTGCATAGCCGGAATGATCTCCTGTTCATAAAACTCCCGCGGTCGAAGGTTGTAGTCGATCTTAACGATCTCTTGTTCGCAGATGTCCCCCGTATCAAGGCCACTATCCGCCCAAAACCATGTCGCAGCCGTAATAGGTTCTTGACGTCTATACGCCCAGCGTATCGAGGATGCACCTCTGCCATACGGAAGCGGTGACGGATGGAATATCAGCGTTCCCAGGTTGGGTTCTGCCAGTTCTTCGTTGCTCACCTTTTCAATCAATAACGGAGCGATAGCGACATCCACAAAAAAATAGTTTTCATTCCAAACTGCCAGCCCCAGCGACTTAACCACTCGTTCGGCCTCTTTATAGGCCGTTGTATCGGAGTTTCCTAATATCTTAACAACCATTATTAATATATTTAAACGCTTGTACGGCTCGGAAATGACCGCCATAGCCAGACGTTGGTCGGCCTGGTTGTCCTTTCCTTGCCGCCGATTTAATCATTGAGCTTATGGACTTCGTTTTATTCGCCCCATACAGGCTTGCCGCCGTCTGTACCCATTTCCGGGAATGACGGAGTGCCCCGCATAGCTGCGGGTGCGACGTATGGAAGAATACGGGCAGCATTTTGCCGCATCGGCCATGTCCTTGACGATGATATTCGCAAACGGCGGCGAGGAACTTTGTGCCAACTCCAATTCCTTGCCATTCGGGCATCACGACCAACCGCGTCGCCCTATAAGCTCCCGCGGTGAATAACGGTGAGACTGCTACATGACAGACAGGCTCACCGTTGATGAATCCGACGAAATACTCGGCAGCCACCGGGGCAGGCAGGTCTAAATAATAATGCTGCTTAAACAATCGGGGGAACACAGTTCCCCGGACTTTATAAATTTGAAGTTTGAGCTGGGGGCGGCGTTGAAGGCAGTCCCGATTGTAAAACCGGGCCTCCTGCATATCATATACCCAATCCGGCTGCAGCCATTCGATAATATCGTAGTGGCAGGAAAGCAGGACAACCTGCCCATCACCTTTTCGCCATGTCTTTGCGAAAGCGGCCGCTCCGACCTTGGCGATTTGTCGGTCGATTACCGAAGTGAACTCGTCGACGACTGCCCGTTTGGGCCGTTCACATACCAGGCGGGCCAGGCCAGCGCGGAACTTCTCACCGTTACTCAAGACGGGAAATGGCCGGAGCCATGCCGGGACATCACCCAGGCCGACGGCTGACAATGCACCCGTTACGGCATTGAAATCTCCGTCTGGGGCGATGCAATCGACGATAGGCTTCGTGGCATCCCACCCAGCGTACAAGTCATAGATGGGCTCACCGAAAATGCGGCTGCCTATACTTGTCTTGCCGCTTCCGGAAGGGCCGACAATAAGACCGATTTTCCAGTCCAGCCCCTCGACGGGAAGCTCGGCCGAGCGTTCCCAATCACAGCCGTTCTCAGCATTGAAAAGGCTTTTTACTCGTGCGGCTCGGTAACTGTTGAAGTCGCTGCAATGGTGTTTTACTTTTACAATCATACAGTAACAATTTTAAGAGTCAAACCTTGAGCGAGGAGCCGTTCGTAAATCTCCCGCTGCTCTTTTTCATCCTTGCAGATGACGATTACGCCATACTGCTCTTTGTAATTAAATGCCATTCAAATATTGTTTTAAGGTGAATAATATTTATCTTTGTCGCATCTCACCCACATACTGCATATAAATGCGCCGAAGACGCGACAGAAGGCTCCAGCCCTCGGTCGTGCGTCTTCGGCGCGCGCTTGCGTAAGTATGTGGGTGAGATCTCTACTTACGGCCGGGGGCTTTTTCATGCCCCCATGTTATGGATCAGTTCTTCATCATCGGCGGTCGTTTTTCAGGTGGGATGTATGGATATTTGCGGTTAGGGATGTAGGTGATCCACGCGAACAGATGCCGCCACCATCGACGGGTATAGAGGGGATCGTGCTGGTTGTAGATCGCCTCGGTTTCAAAACAACTGTTCCCGTAGGCGCGGTTGTAGGGCGGCAGGAGAACTTCTATTGCGACCGAAAGGCCGTAAATCAATAAGGGCGCCGGAACGGCCGCCAGCATCCACCATGCGGAAACCCCGAACAGGAGGTGTGCCGCCACCGTACCCAGCAGACAAACGGCGACGATCTCCAGTTGCTGCCGCATGTGGATTTTCTCGTGATTGAGTAGTCGGGCCGTCAATGCGACGCCCTCTTTCACGAACAGCCAGACCAGCACGGTCAATGCCGTGAAGCGGCCGAACGGAATAAAACGATTATATACGATTTTCATCATATTACGGAAACTCTATAACAGGAATATTTATCGGTATGGCCGTTCAACATCATAAAGCTCAAAGTAATCAGTTTTGAACCTTTCGGAATGGTGATACTCGAGTTGCTGGCATCGCCTGCCAACAAAATAGAAAGGTTCAGATTACTTGCCAGCCCCGCTCTGCATCTCAATACCAATTCGACAATCAGGGGCAAATCGTCAGTTGCCAAAACCGTGCTGTCGATAGTCAGGGAAGTGGCGGATTGAGCCAATAACCGTATCGACGAAATATACCCTTTCCCTTTGGTGTAACTTACATTGGAACTTAAATCCAAAGTTCCACTAACTGTCGTCGTCGAAGTCGATATAAGACATTGCGCCGAAATACAGTCGAGCTTCTCCTTATCAAGCGCAGACATCAGCCCTTTGGATATCTGGGTCGCTACATCCCTTGCAGCCTTGTTGTTCCACGATGATTTTTCAGTGTCGGTTACGAAGCGATGCGTCGAATCCTGTACGATCACCGAGGCGGGATGCGTGGCCGGATGCTGGTAGTTGTTGGCTCCGGTGGCTACACCATCGAGCTTCTTTTTGTCTGCGGCCGACATAAGTCCGTTTGCCGATTGGGTGGCGACAGTCGTCGATGCCTTACCGTTCCAGGTCGTTTTCTCCGTGTCGGTCACGAAACGGTGGTTTGCGTCCTGTGTGACGTTCGAGGCCGAAATAGGCCCCTCAAAATCCCCCCCCCTCCGGCATACGGGAGGGCGTTCCATGAGGTGGAGCCATCTCCGACTTTGTGTTTGCGTGTGTCCGATTCATAGAGACCTCTCCTTTCAGCAGGACGGGGTTTTTGGCCTTGAGTACCGCTGCGGTATATACCGGATGCTGAATCCGGCTCTGAATGGTTTTACTCATATCTGAAATCAAGTTATCGTATTCTTTTGTCGCTTATTCTCGTGAAAAAGACGTAGCTTGTATGGCGAATGTCAGAGGTGCCGTAACTTCTCCTGCATTATCTACCCCTGAAAACATAATATTCGAACATTTATTAGTCTTGTCGGTAGCTGTAGATATGTATATCGTTGTGCATGTTCCTCCGGGAGCGCGAAAAGCAGCCGGTGTGAGTACGGACCCGATGATAAAACCGGGAAGCGTGAATTTGGCAGTTTTGAGTCCTCCAAATTGGACGCTTTTGATAATGAACAAGACAAATCCGGGAACGACCTTCACCATTACTCCCGATGCAGACATACTGACTTGATCGACAATTTCTACCTCTTCGTATCCTTCACCCGGTAAGGAGAGTATATCATCAGTAATTCCGTCAAGCTTCTTCTTGTCAGCCGCCGACATCAGCCCGTTGGCCGATTGGGTGGCGACGGCCGTCGATGCCTTACCGTTCCAGGTCGTTTTCTCCGTGTCGGTCACGAAACGGTGCGTCGAATCCTGTACGATTACCGAAGCGGGATGCGTGGCCGGATGCTGGTAGTTGTTCGCCCCGGCAGCCACGCCGTCGAGTTTCTTCTTGTCGGCCGCCGACATCAGACCGTTGGCCGATTGGGTGACGACGGCCGTCGATGCCTTGCCGTTCCAAGTCGTTTTCTCCGTGTCGGTCACGAAACGGTGCGTGGTGTCTTGGGTAATGTCTGCGGCCGAAATAGGCCCCTCAAAATTCCCCCCCCCATACGGGAGGGTGTTCCAGGCAGTGGAACCATCTCCGATTTTGTATTTACACGTGTCCGATTCATAGACGACCTCTCCTTTCAGCAGAACGGGGTTCTTGGCCTTGAGTACCGCTGCGGTATATACCGAATGCTGAATCCGGCTCTGAATGGTTTTGCTCATCTTGAAAATACTGTTTGTTTGATGGCTCTTGTTGTTTCGTTAAAGTTTATATAAAAAAAGCAGAGTGCCTCTTATGGTTCGACCACCGATGAGTTTGGACTATTAGAATCTCACGAATGTGAAACTCATATCAGAGGTCCCCCGCTCAATAAAGTGCTTATCTCAAAAAATATCCGGAACCTACATTAGAGCAACATGCTTTGAAATACGAACGATTTCCTTCGATACGCTTTTCCGGTTTTCCCGTAAACATCACAATCCCGCAACGAACCGATGCAAACTGTTTTATCAAACCATACTTATCTTTACCCATATTTAATTTCGTGTCGGTGCTCGTGCCGTTATGAATGATTAACCGTATATTTTGGGCGTATGTACTATCTGCTACCTCCTCAATAAATCGGGCACAGATAGTGCGAACCTTGTTGACGCGCATCCACCCATTCGATGCCTTTGCTTGCTCGATATCGAAAGGTATCGGCGATAGCTTTTCGACTGCCCATTCAGGTTTCGGGAAATCATCGGTATCGACGAGGTGATAACCGATATCATCCGGCCGATCCCGATAGGGCATCACTCTTCGATCCTTTCGATTTCTCCGGCGCTTGTAACGAATGAATCCGATATAACACTGAGCCAAGATCGGATCATCTAAAGAACAGCTTGGTTTTATGAGGAATGAACCTTCACTGACCTTCCATATCAGATTCGGAACAGAAGGTGACACCGCATTCCATCGGTCTTTTTCCGTATCGGTCACGAAACGGTGCGAGGCATCCTGCTCGACGTTCGCCGCCGGAATCGTGTCGGGCGTATCGCCTCCCCCGGCATAGGGCAGGCTGTTCCAGGCCGTCGTCCCGTCACCGACCTTGTGCTTGCGCGTATCGGATTCATAAACGACCTCGCCCTTGAGCAGGACGGGATTCTTGGCGGCAAGTGTCTCCGCCGTATAGACCGGAAGCTGTGTCCGGGTTTGGATTGTCATTTTTGCTGCCATAGCGTCAATTCATTCCGGGGATTGAACATTGGATGACCAGCTCGCCGCCCGTCAGGTCGTCGAGCTTCTTCTTGTCTGCGGCCGACATCAGCCCGTTGGCCGATTGGGTGGCGACGGCCGTCGATGCCTTACCGTTCCAGGTCGTTTTCTCCGTGTCGGTCACGAAGCGGTGCGTCGAATCCTGTACGATTACCGAAGCGGGATGCGTGGCCGGATGCTGGTAGTTGTTCGCCCCGGCAGCCACGCCGTCGAGTTTCTTCTTGTCGGCCGCCGACATCAGACCGTTGGCCGATTGGGTGACGACGGCCGTCGATGCCTTACCGTTCCAGGTCGTTTTCTCCGTATCGGTCACGAAACGGTGCGAGGCATCCTGTTCGATCATCGTCGCCGGATGTGTGGCCGGGTGCTGGTAGTTGTTCGCTCCGGCGGCCACACCCGCGAGTTTCGCCTTCTCCTCCGAGGTGTAGTCTTCGGTAGAAAGGCCCTTGCCCGCAACCTTATCGACCTTCTGGCCGATCTGCGTGGCGACGGTCGTAGCGAAATTCGGATCGTTGCCCAGGGCGGCCGACAGCTCCTTGAGCGTATCGAGTGCCGCAGGGCTGCCGTCCACCAGTTCGGCGATGGCCTTATCCACGTATGCCTTTGCCGATTCGAGCGTCGTGCGGTCCCCGCTCTCACGGGCGGATTTCTCCGAAGCCACGGCCGCATCGGCGTGGCTGTTGGCCGACTGAAGCGTCGCGGCATCGCCCTGCCCGCGCTTCTGGGCCTCGTCCGCCACGGAGGTGTCGGTGTAGGTCTTGGCCGAAGAAAGGGTCGTGGCATCGCCTTGTGTCCGCTCCTCGGCTTCCGCTGCGACAGATGTGTCGGTATAGGTTTTCGCGGCTTGGAGGGTCGTCGCATCGCCCTGTTCGCGCTTACCGGCTTCGGCAGCAACGGAGGTGTCGGTATAGGATTTGGCCGAGGAGAGTGTCGCGGCATCGCCCGCGGCCAGTTCCCTGCGGATCGCGGCCTCTTCACCTTTGGCACGTTCGATCTCGTCGTCGAGTCTGCCGTCGAGCGCCTCGATGTCATTTTGGACCTCATTGAACGCCTTCTCGGAGGAGGCTACATGGACGGAGAGGTCGTCGGTTACTTTCTGCACTTTCTTCTCCAGCTCCCGCCCTTCGGCCGTATTGTATTTCCCGTTGAGCTGGTCGGTAAGCCCCTCGACCCCGCTCATCGGGATTTTGTCCTCGGTCTTATGGAAGAAGCTGTCGAAGAGGTCCGAGAACTGCTCGGCCGTTGGGTACATTCCCCGGCCGAACCATTTGCGCAGCTGCGCACGTACTCTGATTGCCATTCTGTAATCGCGTGATAAGAATTTTACTTCGTCCGCATGACATAGGCCAGCGTGTAATAGGGCGGTCGGTTCTCGTGCGAGCTGCCGCCGCCCGTGCGGTCCGTCGTTCCGAAGGGCGTCGTGCGGTCATGCCACGACACGGCCTCGGGATAGGAGTTGTTGCCGCCGCTGCGCCAGCTGCCGTTACCTCCGGTCCAAAGATTCTCCCCGTGTGCGTGCGAGGGCATCTCATCGACGGTGAGCGTGTGTTTCTTCTCGCCGCCCACCTTGCCGTAGCTGCCGTAGTCGGCATCGCTGACGTTGTAGCCCACCACGAAGCGGCCGCGCAGGTCGGGCAGGCGGAAATAACCGCTCGTGGTCGAGAGCTTCCGGCCGTTGCAGTCGTAGGCATTGTTGTAGGTGCTGCCGATGGCCTTGTAGAGTTCGGGGTACTCCGACTGCTTGAGCTGCTGCCCTTCGCAAAGGGCGTAGCCGTCGGGGATGCGGGATCCTGCCCAGATTTCGACCATGCCCAGCGGCGTGCGCTGAATCTTGGCCAGGGCGGTCTGCAACGCCACGATCTGCGCTTCGAGTTCGGGCAGCGACTGCGCCTCGTGGAAGTCCTCCCATTTGTAGTTCTCCTCGCCGACGCCCGGAGCCAGCGACCGCTCGACGTAGGCTTGCGGATATTCGTACCCCTGGGCCTGTACCGGGATCGCGGCTTGTTTGAGGTACATACCGCCCGAAATGGAGCCGCCCTCCCAGTAGAGCACCTCCCCCTCGGGGTGTTCCTTCGTGCGCAGGAACACGTAGCCCTCGTTCCGCTGCGTGCCGCCGCCCGTGAGTGCGCATCCCAGCAGGATCGCCTTGTCGCCCGCCAGGTTGCCGATGATCGACACCACGTGCGCGTTGGTCTGCATATAGTCGAGCATCTCGCAGTCGGCCGGAAAGTCTTTGTTCGATTGCAGGAGGAACCTGCCCTGTATCTGTTTCATCGTCAAATGTAGTTTATGGAGAATCGTTTCGAAGCCAGCTTGTACGCATCCACCACGGCCCGGACCTGCGTGATGTCCAGCTTGTCATAGAGCGCCAGCGGGATATTCACCCAGAAGTCGTAGCCGCTCACCCCGCCGTAGCCGCGGCGGTTGAGAATCAGGATCCGGCCCGATCCGCGGCGCGGGACCAGCACCTCGGCGTCCTCCTCGCGTTTGTGCAGGGTGATGAAGCCCACGTTTTCGACCGTTTCGGTGATTGTGATCCTCCGGTCGATGGGATCGAACTTGTCGTTCAGCAGCGCCCGCAGGTAGCACACCTGGCCGTTGTGTTCGAGGCGGTAGTCGCTCTCGCGCTTCCAGAGGATGAACCGCGTGTGCAGGTATTGCAGGGGCGACACGGCGGCGTAGGCCATCGCGGCGAAGAGCGGCCGCCGCCAGAAGGTCGGCAGCAGCAGGAGCGCCAGGCGCTTGAAGTTCACGTCGTACTTATCCATTGTATGCCTTCATATTGAGTACGACGTCGCCCATCTCGAAATAGCCCGCGGCCGGGATGCACCGCGCGTCGATCGTAACCAGCACCTCCTCGCCTGCCGCGACGGTCGTCGCCCCGCGGAACTCCACGATCCGCACGCCGTCGAGCGTCTGGAGCGCATCGACGAGCGCCATGTTGGTATATTCGCCATTGAAGGGCAGGTTCTCGATGTAGTTGCGGACAGCCTCCCGACAGGCGCTCTCGACCGTTTCGGCCACGAGCATCGGGTCGTAGTACACGTCCGCCTCGCAGTTGAAGCGGTCGGGGTCGATGTTCACCAGCGCCGTGCGCACGCCCGCGTCCTTGATCTCGGCGATGTAGGCCGCAAGCTGCGCCTCGGTCTCGGCGTCGAGCCTGCACCGCTTGCCGTCCTTCTCGCCCGCGACCTTGATCGTCAGGAGCGAAGCGTCCCGGTTCTCGACCGCCACGGCGTGCTTGACCACCCGTGCCGCCGCGATGGCGTCCTCGGTCATCCCCTCAGTGTCGTAGCGGTCCGTGTCCGCGATCAGCGTCTTGCCCTTCATGAACGCAAGCACCTTGTCGCGGTACCACCGCGGACGGTGCGGGATGATCTCCTCGATGCGTGTGTCCACCTCGCCCTTGTACGTGTCGAAGAGCTTCTCCAGCGTCCACGCCGCAACGGCGAAAATGTAGAACAGAATCCCGATGACGGATACCTTGCTGAAATGCGACGTGAAGCTGTCGCCCGGCGTAAATCCGAACAACTCCGCAACGGATTCGTTACGCATGAAATCCGCGCAGATCGTTTCCTTGATTTCCTCGATCGTTCTCATCGTACCACAAAGTCTATTTCAATCCCCATAAACCCGATACCGCCGTAAGGAACCATTTCCGTCTCCTCGGCCGAAGGTGCGGTAGCTGGTTTTATTCTATCGGCCGCCAGTTCCTGCACGACAGACTCCTCTCTGGTTGTCGTCATGACGATATCGAGTTTCTGCCCCGTGTTCAGTTCGTCGGTCAGCGCAAGACCGTTACGTTCGGCAATTTCGAACGCGGCCTCGACAGTCCCGCATTCCTGAACTGCGATATCCAGCAGAGTCTGGTTATTTCGTGTCGTAGTCTGCATCGACGGTCAGTTTATTGTTCGTTATATCGACTTCTACATCGTTCACCCGCATACCGTCAGCCTTCAGTTGAGCCGTAATCTCGCGTGCCCATCCAGTCGTTTCGTGGTCATTGGCGATGTTCGTGATCCCGACCCCGAGGGTCGGATATTCTTTCAATTCTCCCTTCATTGCCTGAAGAATCGCAGCTTGGTTCTGAATCGTCACCTCTCCGACCTGCAGGCCCTGCACATAGACGTTTTGGTCGTTACGCCGAGGATCGATTTGCAGATCTCCTGTCTCGGGATCGATCAGTATGCCGATATTCTTAGCCATTATCAGTGTGTTGCTTTTTTATCCTCCAAATCTTCGAGAGAGATGGTTGCGGCCGCCATTTGTTCGGAGAAAATCCCTGCTCCCGTTCCTCCGTTGGCCGCAGCTCCAATGCCTACTCCTGTCAGTCCGGCAGCGACGGCCGTCCGCATCGTTTCGCAGTAGCGCTGAACGCTTTCCAGCGAACGGCGCAACGCAGCGGCCAATACCAGGCCGCCCTGCTTCCCGCCGTTGATTTCCACACCGTCAGCCGTAACCTTCAACTGCATCCGACCGACCGTAGCCGAAACATTGCTCCCGTTCATTGTGACGGTCGTATCGCCGTGACGGTAGGTCAGCGCTTCGATCTCTGAATAACCGATCACGGAGCATTCGCGCAGCTCGCCGCACGAAAGGTCGGCTACCAGAACAATACTTCCCGTTGCAGGTTTCAACAGCAGGCCGCCGTCCGCTCCGCCTTCGATGGCTGCCAGACGGATGCCCGGAATCTCCAGTTCGTTATACCGCGCCCGACAGGTGTCACCCTCGACGGAGACGACCTCCATCGGGCGAAACAGGAATACGGACTGTTCCGTGCCCGTAATCTGCTGCAAAAGCTGTTTTATCTTCGAGGCGTTATCCATTGTTTTCTATGCGTTTTCCGATGGTGACGACCCGGCTCGCACCTTTGTCGCAAAAAGTCGTTTCGACGCCCAACACGTAATAGCTTCCGTTCTTGTATTCGTACTCCGTGTCGCGGATCTCGGCCAGCCATGTCGGCTCGACATAGGGTTCGAGCCATCCGGTGAACGAGCCCTCGTAGCCGGTATAGGCCCGCACCTTCAGCTCTTCGTCGGCCCGTTGTTCGAGCGATTTCCGATCCGAAACACCCGGCAATTTGAGTGTAAACTTGTCGCCGCCCGTCGTACCGCGTTCGATACGGATCGTCTTGCCTTTGGCATCGGTTCCCTCGACGACAGCCAGAAACTTCCGCTTCGAGGCGTCCCGGTACTTGAGGTCGGACTTCTCGATGTTCACGGCGAAGTCGTAAATGACCTTCTCTCCGATCTGGGCGTATTGCGGATGGACGTGCAGGGTTTTTCCGCGCAGGTAGATGTTGGCCTTCGTTTCGCTCTGCACCTTGCGCAGCACGTCGTACCCCGTCGCTGCATGGATAGTGAAGTTATCATACGTGAAATCGTAATCGCATGCCACTTCATATTTTCCGACCTCTTCGGCGACCGAGGTCAATAACGTTTTCACCGTTACGCTTTTCAGGACACGGTCCTTGAGGTCTTTGCGGAATTTGTAGAGTTCATCTTCGCAATGAATACGCACGGAGTCGTTATCAGTAGCGATTTCGGAGACATACCCGGAAAATTCATCGCGCAATATCCGATCATATCCCAGGCGGATCCGAACAGCATCTCCTTCGGCGATTTTCTGTTCGACCTTCAATGCCCGGTTGAAAAGCGTCCCCGGCAGCGTAATATCGGCCGTATCAGCCAGGTTTTCGACGCTGCATTTGATCGCAACCTTTTCGAGCGCCGCCAGCCGATACTTCCCGATCGTTATGTCAAAGTTCATCGAATACATTTCGAACGCCGTTAAACCGGAATAAAAAGCGAAACCGGATTGTCGCTGTATGCTTTGATCTCGTAGTTCTGGTTTTGCAGGCCTTTTGTGTGCGGAAAGCTGACACTCTCTATGGCCAGACGCGTAATACCGAACAGCAGCAGAATATCATGCTCCACGTCGAGGTGACTGGCAGTATCGAACAGATTACGCAACTGCTGGACGCTCTCTTTCGGATATTCGTTTTCCGCGGCGATAAATATGCCTTGGATCGAAATTTCGTAGTCGCCCTGGCTCCATCGCTCCTTGACCGTTCCCGTTCCTTTGCCTTTGGCAGGAGTTCGTCGGATGATTTCGTTCTTGCCGCTGATCGACACCAGGGGTTCAAGCGGGAAAGTGAACCAGTTCAGAATCCCGTCAGTCGAACGCTTGAGCCGCAACGGCATGACGGATTTTATCGTTCCGACGGTTGTCATTTCCGATCGGATTTCGTCCGCATCGGCCGTCCGCACCCCGTCCGTGTCCCTGAGTAGGAAATACGGAGGCAGAGCTCCGAAGCCGCCGAGGGCCTGCGTCGTGCGGATGCGGAGCGGATCGCGCAAGCCATCCGATGAAACGATGACGTCAGGGGTCGCTTTCCCAATGTTGAAAAATACCTTGCCCATCCTATTGTGCCGTTGCGGCCATTTGCAATACCTGAATCAGTCTGTTCTCCAGATCGCGCTGCATGTCGTCGCGCGAACCCTCGTAGCCGCCCTCGAAAACCAGCTTATCGACCAGCGCCCCGAGTGAAATGTTGATCGTCGTGGATCGTTTGCCGCCCGTGGCGATGGCCGAAACGGCTCCCGCCCCGGCCGTACTGCCGGAGGTTCCGTTGCCTCTGCCCGGGGTATTCGCTGCCAGCTCGCCTCCCATGCCAGGCAGGGAGGGCGACGCGATCCCCAGCGAGGTTTTCAATTTCGCGGCGACGTCGCCCAGCGACCGTTCGGAATCCCACCGAAGGCGGATGCCGTCGAGCGACGCCCTGGCTTTGGCCGCATGGTCTGCGACCCGTTTCGCCCCTTCGATGATCGCCTGCTGGCGGTTCTCGATATCGGCGTTGATCCGGGCGATGGCGGCCTGGTTCTCGGCGCTGTCGCCCAGCCCCACGGCCTCCTTGAACTTGTACCATCCGAGTTTGATCTTGTCCAGGCCGATCATAAGGCCGTTTATCATCGTGCTGAAATAGAGCTTCACGCTCTCCACGAATCCCAGGAACGAATGTTTCATGAATCCGACCGTGCCGTCCCACAGCGTACCCCAGCCCTGCACCTTGTAGCAGACATAGCCGATTACGGCGATCAGTCCGATGACCGCGGCGATGATCCACGTCACGGGACACGCCAGCAGGGCAAGGTTCAACCCGTTCTGCGCTGCGGCCCATGCCCATTTCGCCGTGGTGACGATCCCCGCCCAGGCGGCCATCGCCTTGGACTGGAGCGTGACGAGGAACATGGACGTCGCCAGTATGCCGAGCGCTGTGCCCAATACCGCAACGACCGTCGCGTGCCGCTGCATGAACTCCGAGACCCATCCGATAGCTGCCCCCAAGGCGTCGATGCCTTTTCCAGCAAGTCCGACGATCCACTCCAGCGCGGTCATGGCGGGAATCACCAACGGCTCGATGATCCCGTAGAGGCGGAACAGCAGGTCGCCCGCCAGTCCGAGAAGCGTGGACCACTTGCCCGCGGCCGTCTGTCCCATCTTTTCGGTCATGCCGTGGAACTGGCCCCCGGCCTGCGTCGCCGAATAGAATGCTTGTGTCACCATCTCGGCCGAGATCTTGCCTTTCTCCATCTCCTCTTTCAACACGCCGATGGATTTTCCCGTCTTGCGGGAAATTTCCGACAGCGGATTGAATCCGGCATTGATCATCTGCAGCAGATCCTGCCCCATCAGCCGTCCCGACGCGGTCATCTGCGAGAAGGCCAGCGTCAATGAGTTCAATTTGTTCCGGTCACCCATTGCGATATCACCCAGCGCCTTGATGTTGGGCATGATCCGATCCTGTGCAATGCCGAATGAAAGCATCATTTTCGCGGCATCCTGCAACTCGGCTGTCATGTAGGGTGTTACCATCCCGTATTGGCGAATCTCCTCCCGCAGCGCTTCCGATGCTTTCGTGTCACCGCGCAGCAGCACGTCGAAGGCGACCTGCACCTTTTCCCGTTCGAAACCTGTTTGCAGCGCCTTAAATCCCGCCATGCCCGCCATGACGATTGGATTGGTCAGCGTATTGGCGAACGGGATGCTGTTGAAGGCATCCGACAGCATAGTCTTGATCTTGCCGCCGTTCACCCGTTCGAGCTGGCGGATCTGTCGTTCGAGGGCCTTGACCTCGATGTTGGTACGACGTATGGCGTTGATGTTGCTGGCTGGAATCCACTCGCGCTCGGCACGTAGCGCATCGACACGCTCGCGGAGACTGCCCAGCGTGACACCGCATTTCTGCATGGTGTTGCTCGCACTGTTCACCCGCTGCTCGACCTTCGCCCAGACTTCCAACGCCCGGTTGTTGGTGATGTTGATCTTATTCAACTTCCCCGTGATCCGGTCGTTCAGAGAGAGCGTATATTCGACAACATTTGCCATTGTGTCCGTTTTTTCGTATCTTCGCTGCGTATGGTAGCAGGACTTATAGGTATTTGGTTCGTCGTCGCCGTGGTTTTCTATGTGTTGAAGGCTGCGCGGGCCGTGCTGCCGTGTATCCCGAAAGCGCTCGGCGTGTTGCTCTGCCTGCCTGCGATGCCCTTTGCCGTAGCGTATAAAAACCGTGAAACGCATCCGTGGCAGGCGCGGTGCATCGTCATCGGCTGGTCGCTGCTCTACCTGCTGCTCGCCTTCATTCTCTATATGGAAAATTAGAAAAGGTCCGGATCGCGGGGTTCTTTCCCCCGTACGTGACAACGGCGCGACTTGCGGAAAGTGACCCGCGGACGATGCCGGCGCGGCCCTCGGTGTTGTCCTTCGCACGGAAGTAAATCTCCCGACAGTCCGAACCTTGTGATTCCGGGCCTGCTATTTCTGCCGTGCGGCTTCCGCCTCCTGCTTGCGTATCCACATCAGTTCGTTCACACGCATGGCCCATTCCCAGTCGGTGAGGCTATCGGGGTCGATATGGAGGTAATAGCGCAGCTGGGTATCCAGTTTCCGGACCCAGTCGCGGCCCTCCGCAGGATCGACCTCGGTAGCCTTTAAAGCTTTTCCAGCTCGGCCTCCGCGTAGGGTACGATCTTGTCGAGCACTCCCGACGCGCCCATGAACTTGTCATCGTCGCGGCGGATTGCCTCGCTACCGCCCAGCCAGCACCCGCGCAGCAGGGTTTCGTTGAACTTCAGCGGATCGTTCTTGCCTGCCGTCGTTGCGAACGAGAGTTCGCGGCGCGTGGGTTTGCGCAGGTAGCACACGTGGCCGTTTACCTTGATGGCGAATACCTCGCCGTGCTGTTCTTTCCAAGCGTTGATTTGGTCGGCTGTAACTTCGCCGATAAGGGTTTGTTTGTTCTCCATTTCGATTTTTTCGTTGTTTTGCCCGGCCGGAGCCGGATCGTTGTTCGTCTTCGTCTACTCTCTCCGTAAGAAGAGGAAAGGCAGCTTGAGGTCCTGGAACTTATCGCCCTGGTTGGTTTCGCGCGGATCCTCCGTGAACTGTACGCCTCGTAGCTTGTGGATCGTCGGGAGGTCGCCCTTCTCCGGGTCGCCGTAGGAAACCACTATGTCGAGCTGAATGTCGAGCAACGAGCCGCCCGATGCAATCTCCAGCGCCTCGACTTCGGATTGCGTGAGTCCGATTTCGCCGTCGTTCGAGATATTCCCGCTCTGAATAGCCAGCGCTTTGTTCCCTTTGCCATAAAGCGCCTCTTTCTCCTTCTTGGTCGTGTACTTGATCGAGCGGAAGCCCATCACGTCACGGCCGCCCATGTAGGCGGTGATATCCTCCCAGCCGTATTCTTTGCCATTGATCATTGTCCTGTCATTTTATGCGGTTTTGAACCCAAGCTCCACGTCGATATACTTTGCATATCCGTTGGGCTTGACGCGCAGCCCGATCTTTACCTGCGAAGTGGCCAGAATGTTCTGGTCGTAGTCGATCTTGCACTCCACGCCCGTATCGGACGAATCCGACGGATCGTTGCCCAAGTTGCCCTGTGCGGTCATCTGCGTCTCGATGGCCTGCTCGACGTCGGCTTCGACGGTCGAGCACCAGGCGGGAACCAGAGTGCCGGACTTCGAGACCGGAACCTCGTCGTTGAGCCACTCGACCAGCTGCGCGTAGGCGATGCGGTACGCCTTGTCGATGACGCGGCGGTTGGTCAGCGCGCGGTAGTCGTCCTCGGGCGTCGTGGCCAGGTTGTCGTCGGTGATGAAATACCCGGCCTTGCCGACGAACGTGCGGAAGGTGATATACCCCTTGTCGTTGATCGTCTCCAGGTCGGCCAGTTCAGCGGGCTCGGCCCCCACGTAGAAGGTCAGCGGCTGGAGCGCACCGTCGCGCACGCGGCTGATTTTCCGCTGGACGGCCGAGGCGGCGATGCGCCCGGCGACGACACCCATCGCGGCGTTCTTCGACGAGGCCGCGGTGTCGCCGAGCACCACGCCCGCGCGGTTGTACTCCGTTTCGGTAAGGTCCTTCAGCGCCGCGGGGTCCCCGGCATAGCCGTAGCCCTCGACCAGCGAGAAGATTGGCGCACGCAGCGTGTCCGTGGCCCAGTCGCCCAACTGCTGGGCTTTCGGCAGCGCGGCGAACACGTCGGCGTCGAGACCCTCGGTGGTCGTCAGTTCGTAGGCTTCGGCCGGAGTCTTGAAAGCGACCAGACCGCGGATTTTGCCGTTCGACGCCTTGAGCAGGGCCACGGCTCCGGCGGCGTTGTCCTTGTCGAATGCGTTGGCGAAGGTCTCGCTCTCGGCATAGCCCGTCAGCCAGAGCTCCGTTCCGTCGCCCGCCTCGGCGTAGAACTCCTTGACGTTGCGGTAGAGGTTCGGGTTATTCTCCGACGTGACGCCCAGCGCCTCCAGGTCGGCGAGCTTACGCAGCGTATACGCCTTGCCCAGCTTGAACTTGTCGTCGCCCGTCACTTCCTTCGCACCCAGCGCCATCATGCCGAGGCAGCCGTCCGCCATCGCGGCCACCTGTCCCAATGTGCCGTTGGCGTAGTTGATTCGTACTCTCGGTAACATTTATTTGCGTTTTACGGTGATTACTGCCTTGTCGCGGAGCGTGGCCGCATGGTTGCGGGCCTCGGATTCCCTGAAGAACCCGAACCCGTTGGAGGTCATGTAGACGACAGGGGCATCCGGGTATGCGGCCAGGATTCGCCCGGCCTCGGCCTTCAGACGGCTCCCGACTCCCGATTCCGTGGTTGCACGGTCTGCCGCCTCACGGGCCGCCGCCTCGGTAGCCTGGCGGGCCGCCAGTTCCTCCGGGGTGTCGGCGAATGCCGTTACCGCAGAAAGTGGCCGCTCGTCCTCCCCGGCCGTTGCCGGGGTGTCATCGGTCTGCCGATCCGCCGTGCCGCTCTCATCATCGGATGCGGAGTCCGGCCGGAGACCGGGTGTCGTGTCCGGAGCTTCGGGGACCGACGGCGTCGGTTCCGCCTCCTTCCCGGCGGCGGGTTCCGTGTCGGGAGCCGGCTGGAGATCGGGCGATTCGTTCCCTACCTGCATAGACACGTCCGCGGTCTGGACGGAGGCTCCGGCCGTTTTCGGAGCTTTCCCGGCGGTTTTTGCGGTATGATTGTTTTTTGCCATTCAATTGTTGTTTTAACGGTGTTTGAATAATCTGTAAGTGCCATAAGCCACGACCAGCAGTCCGGCAATGCACAGGGCATGCTGCCACCAGGTAAGGCCGCGACGCTGGGCCGTCGTGAGATCTGTTTCGGCGGCTTCCTGCCGGGAGGTATTTCCTTCCGTCCGAAGCTGCTGCCTGGCATGACCGCCGCCGAGGATCGTGTCGGCCTGGATTCGGTGTTCGGTCTGTCGTACACGGTCCGCCTCGTGAGTGGAATCCGTAAGGCGCCGCCGTTGGATGGTCTCCCGCCGCAGGGGCGGTGTTCCGGTCAGCGTATCGACTGGACGGGAGGTGTCGTATTCCCGTGTGACGGTCTCGACCTCCTCCCCGACAACCCGGTGCAGATGCCGCTCGCCGTCGAGGTTGCGGATCAGTTCCTCGCACAAGGCCCGGAAAAACAGGCTGTCGCGCGTCGAGAGTTCCTCGCGGAGCACCTGCATCCGAAGGTCGTTTTCCGCTCGGCTGTGCACCGCCGCCGTCCGGCGGGAGGGCGCGCAGGCGCAGAACAGTGCTGCCAGGAGGAGCGGGAGGAGGATTCGCCGCCGTGTCATACAGGGTACTTTGTGAACAGATCCCAGCCCGCCCGAACCTCGTCCATGCGTGCGGGCGTTCCGTTCTCCACGCGGCTCATGGCCGCAACGACCGGAATCATCCGCTCGCCGCTCTTGGTGTCGAGTGGCTCGTCGGGCGACACCTGCGCTCCGGCAGCCACGGCCCGGATGTAGTTCTCCGTATGGTTCTCCACGGGCGGCGCATAGCGCAAGATCATCTCCCGCAGCGTGCGGCATCCGTGACGCACCCGGTAGGTGTGGAGCAGCACGAACATCGCCCGGTAGCCCCACGGCATCGACTCGAACGCCTTAAAGGCCGGGTCGGAACTCCTCGTCTCTCCCTTGTATTTGGTCGCACTCCGGCGGATATTCCCCGGGTTGCAGTTTCTTAGTCCTCTGCTCATCTTCCTTTTGATCGTTGAACTCGAATAACTTGATTAACACGGGGCACTTGTGCGAAGGCGTCTTGCAGCGGAAAGCTTCCTGGATTATCCCGCTCTTGCGCTCCGACTCGTGCTCCTTGATCTCGACCTTGGCCTCCAGCTTCTCGACTTTGGCCGTCAGACGGGTGATCTCCTCCTGAAGCAGGGCCACCAGTTTGGACGTCTCGTCGATACGCCGTCCGTTCTTGCCGAGAATCCAGCTTACCAGCGCGATGGCGATAGGTGCAATGACGTAAATAATCCAGGTCTCCATCCGCTACTCGGCTGCCGCCTGCCTGATCAGTACCACGCCCGCCTTGTCTGCCCGGATGCTCTTGCCTCCGGCGCGCTGGAGGAACGAAATGATGTCGCCGTAGTAGAGCGGGTTGCCCTGGTCGTCGAACAGAAGCGAATCGCCCAGCGCGCGCGACACACAGTCCTCGTGCCATGCCAGACCCGCGGCGCAGTCCGTCGCAGCGTTGGCCGCGCTCCAGGGCTTCAGCGTGCCGTCCGTAGCGACCTTCGCCACCTTCGAACGCTTGTAGAAGTCGAAACCGAGGTATTTGCCGATCACACCGCGGGCGGGGTCTGCGCATACCAGGAAGCCGTTGCGCTCGGCGTCCGTCAGGGAGTTCAGCAACTGGTTGTACATCCGTGCGTCGAGCAGGATACAGCGGCCCTCCTCCGGGATGTCCTGCTCGTCGAAAAGCGTCTGGAGCTCCTCGACGGTCTGCTTGGTCATCCGTTTGCGGTTGCCCGTGGCCTCTTTGATGTGTGCGGCGACGGCCTCGCCGAGCGTCTCCACGACCTTCACCCCTTCGGGAATCCAGTTGTAGATGATCGACTCGTAGATGTCCTGCGCGAGTTTGCGGCGCGACTGGCGTGTGACGCTTTCGCGCTTGTTGTAGGACAGCTCCACCTGCTCGGCATGGGGGATGCGCACCGGGTCCACGGTGAACTCGTCCATCTGATAGATCAGATCGACGTCCTTGCGTTCGGTCACGTTGGCGGGGAAAACCGTTCGGTTTTTCTCCACGTTCGGAGCCGCCCCGGCATTCGGAACGTGCACCGTCTTTTCGTTCACGAACTCGCTGTGATCGACCGAGCGGGCCGCGAACGTGTTGTTGGCGAACAGTCCTTCGATGATGGACTTCACCCAGATTTCAACTTGTAATGCCATTCTGTTTTGATTTGTTGATGATGCGTTTTCGGCTATCCCCGGCAGATGTGCAGCGAGGCGGCCATCTCCTTGTACTTCTTCTCGTAGAGGTCGGGGTGGTTGGCTTTGAGTTCGGCGAGCAGTCCGGCCCGGTCCAGCTCGTCCCACGACTTCGCGGCATACTTGCCCGCGTCACCGCCCTGCGTCCCTGCCAGGCTGGAGAGCTTCGTGCGTTCCGGTACGCTGCCGAAGATCTTGCGGGCGTTCTCCGGGTTGGCCTTGAAGGTTTCGATAACGGCGTCCTTGGCATCGGCTGCGATCTTGCCCGCCTTGACGAGCGCGTCGGCGAAACTTACCGCTTCGACGGCCACGGCGTCCTCCTTCTCCTTCCTGAGCCGGGCGATTTCCGCTTCGGCCGTCTCCTTCGCGGCCTTGAGGCTGGCGATCTCCTCGTCTTTGGCCGCGACGGCCGCGACGATCGCTGCGCTGACGGCAGCTTCGTCCATCTGGCCGCTTTTGCTGCCGAGGGCAACGATAGCCTCGGCCGACAAATTGATTTTTTCCATTTGTTCTTGATTGTTGGTTTGGTATTCTGCATCGACCGCAGCGACAAGCTGCATGGGGTCTAAATTCATGAACTCGTTACGGGCCGAGGAGGTGATCTCGTCGCACAGCCCCGCATCGAGCGCCTCCGCTGCCGAGAACCA
Organism: Alistipes communis; assembly: GCF_006542665.1. Lineage (NCBI taxonomy): Bacteria > Pseudomonadati > Bacteroidota > Bacteroidia > Bacteroidales > Rikenellaceae > Alistipes > Alistipes communis. Next base: position 2,328,062 of record NZ_AP019735.1, on the reverse strand, counting down.
CGTCTCCTCGCGCATCAGCTTCGCCATTGTCGCCTCGTCCTTGCCCCGGCGGACGAGGACCTGCCGCAGCATGTCGGTAAGCCGCGCCAGTGCCTTCTTCTGCTTGGGGCTCGTCGCCTTTCCGCTCTCCCCCGTGAAATAGGGGTCGTGGATCATCATTTTAGCGAAGTCCATCATGCACACGCGGTCCGCAGCCACGGCGACAACGGCGGCCATCGACGCCGCGATGCCGTCGATATGTACGCAGACGGGGGTGTTCATGGAGAGGATGGCCGAAACGATGCTCATGCCCTGGAAGACGTTGCCGCCCGGAGAGTTCATCCGGATATGAATCATATCGAAGTCGCCCCGGTCGAGCGACGCGAGCTCCTGGGCGAAATAGTCGCCGTCCACCCGCGGGCCGATTGCGCCATAAAGCCGCATTACGGCTTCCCGCGGTGTTTCGTTTACGGAATCTATGTACGTTTTTTCCATCGTCGTCAAAAAGCAGCGGCTTAGCCAAGGTAGCAATCACTGCTGCGCGATCTTATCGCTCAGAGCCGACCGTTGCTACTCGGCCCCGGCTCTGTCTGTCCGTCCATAATAAGACTTTGTAGCGGAAGGGGGATTCGAACCCCCGACCTTCAGATAATGAGTCTGACGAGCTGGCCTCTGCTCCATTCCGCGATTCATGGTGCAAATATCGCCCGGGTAAACTCGCGTAACAAATAGAGTGTAAATAATTTACACTCTATTTTTATTCGGCGGGCGAATGCCCCAATTTTGCACCGTACAAACCGCCCGGAAGGGCTGAATAGAATCGCTGTGAATGGCTAAAACGACCAAAAAGCCGAGGACGAAGCGAGAGCTCGACGTTCTCCGGGATTATGCGTGCCGTCTGTTTCTGAGCGGCGAAACGCAGCGGGTAATCGCCGCGAAAACCGGACTGACGGAGGCCACCGTCAGCAGGTGGGCCAGGGAGGAGAACTGGGACGCCCGGCGCCGGGAGCAGAACTCCTCGTCGGCCGCCCTGGTCAATTCACTGATGTTGGCAGCGAAGAAGATTTCCGAGCTGATCATCACCAAGCTGAACAAGGGCGAAACGGACGACATCGACGGCATTACCAAACTGTCGGACAACATCGCCAAGGTCATGGCCTCGGCAAAGCGCATCGCAAAGGGCATCACCAAGGACGAGATCATCGACGTAATCATCGATTTGGAGCAATGGATGATGCAGCGGGCCGAGACCGACGAGGAGCTGACGCCCGAACTGCTCACGACCATAAACAGCCTGCACAAGAAGTATATCGAATACATTTCCGCACAGGAGGCGTAACGAATGGCATCCGTCAGCAGAAAATACAAGGAGGCGCAGGAACGCTGGATTCAGCATTGCCACGACATCGAACGATCAACGGCCAAGATTCCGAAGGGAACGGAGCAGGAGCGAAAGGACCGCATCGCCCGTGCGCGAAAGGATTACAGGTATTTTGTCCGCACCTATTTTCCCCACCTTGCGACGACCGAGTGCGCGGACTTCCAGGTCGATGCCGCGGTTTACATGCGGGACCATGAAAACGCCCGCGGCCTGTTCGAGTGGGCGCGCGGGCACGCCAAGTCCACGCATATTTCGCTCTTGCAGCCGCTCTGGCTGAAGATCCAGCCCAACGCGCAGCCGTTGATCATGATTCTGGTGTCGAAAAGCCAGGAAGCCGCCCGGCGCCTGCTGGGCGACTTGCAGGCGGAGCTGGAGTCCAACGACCTCTATAACGCAGATTTCGGCAATCAACGGGGAGCGGGAATATGGACGAACGGCGAGTTCACGACGGCCACAGGCGATCTGTTCATCGCGCTGGGACGCGGACAGTCGCCGCGAGGCATCAAGAAGCGCGGGCTGCGGCCCAATTATATCGCGGTGGACGACATCGACGACGACGAGCTGGTGCGCAATCCCCGGCGCGTGGGCGAAGCGGTGGACTGGCTGCTGACGGCCCTGCTCGGAACGATGGCGATGGGGCGCGGACGCCTGGCCGTCGTAGGCAACCGGATCGGCCGCACGTCGGTCATCGGCACCCTGGCGGATAATCCGCATTTCCACCATACCGTCGTCAATGCGCTCGACAGAAAGGGCCTTCCGTCCTGGCCGCAGAACTACACGCTGCGGGAGATCGCCGAAATGCGCGGCATCATGGGCGAGCGGCGTTTCCAGCGCGAATACATGAACAACCCCGTCAATGCGGGAACCGTTTTCGAGGAGAAGCACATCCGCTTCGGAAAGATGCTGCGCATGCGGGAATACCGCGCAATCGTCTGCTACACCGACCCTTCGTTCAAGGCGTCGGCGACGGCCGACTTCAAGGCGACGATGCTCGTCGGCATCACGCCCCAGGGCAAATACCACGTGCTGAAAGCCTATGCCGACCAGACGAAGGTCTCGACGATGGTCGAATGGCACTACGACGCCCACGATTACGTCGGGGACAACCCGGTGCGGTACGAAATGGAGGCGGGATTCATGCAGGACCTGCTCCTCGACGAGTTCCGCAAGTACGGCGAGAAGGTCGGCTACCAGATACCCATCGTCGGAGACACGCGCAAGAAGCCGGACAAATTCGCACGCATCGAAGCCTTGCAGCCCCTGTTCGAGCGCGGGGACATCATCTTCAACGAGCTGGAGCGAGATTCGCAGGGAATGCGGGTCCTCGTCGAGCAGCTCCTCTGCTTCGAGAAAGGCAGCAAAATTCACGACGACGCCCCGGATGCGCTGGAGGGGGCGATATGGAAACTGAGCAACTCCGTGCGTAAGACCAACAACCGCTATGCGGTGGGCCGTCGGGCCAGCCGCAGGTGGTAAAATCAATAGGACAATGTATCTGACACCGGAAGAACTGAAAAGCCACATGTACGCCCATATCGTCGAGGAGATCACCGAGGGCGACGAGCAGATCGTGCTGCAAGCCATCGAAGCCGCCGTCGAGGAGGTGCGCTCCTATCTGCGGCCGCGTTACGACACGGACCGGATTTTCGCGGCGGAGGGTTCCGAGCGCAATGCGCTCGTTCTGGAAAACACCAAGATCGTCACCGTGTGGAACCTTATCAAACTGTCGAACGTCGAAACCATATACGAGATATGGAAGGAGCGCTACGACCGTGTCATCAAATACCTGGAGGGCGTGGCCGCGGGGACGCGCACCCCGAGTCTGCCGTTGCTGACCGACGAGAAAGGCGAAGTCCGGATCAAGATGCGCTGCGGCTCCAACCCTAAATTCAGACACTCGTTCTAATGAAAAAGATCGGATATAAAACAAAGGCGGCAGCCGCTGCGGAGGCAGCCGCCAAGATGGAAAGAAAGCCCGCCCGCCGGAACGATGCACGGATCATTCGCCGAGTCATCAAACGGCAGGAATCCGTGACCCGCAAAGACATCTCCGACTGGAAGCGTGCCCGCCTGCAGGCGACGAGTACCTATGAACCGAAGCAGGTGCTGCTGCAACGGCTTTTCTCGGAGGTGATCGACGATGCGCTGATGACCTCGCAGGTGTCGGTTCTCCGTATCGGCAAAAGCCAGGGCGCGGAGTTCGAACTGCGGATGAACGGCCGCAAGGACGAGGCCGAGACGCAAAAGTTCAAGGATTCGGGCCTGTACGAGGACCTCGTCGAGCTGATCGTTGAAGCGCAGTTTTTCAACCATTCGCTCATCGAGTTCGATTATGATCCGGCCGGAACGGTCGTGGCGGACCTTGTGCCGCGTGAGAACGTGTCGCCCGAAGTCGGGAAATTCTATCCCGACGCCGAAGGTTCGGAGACGGTGGATTATCGACTCCTGCCAGAGTTCGGCCGCTGGCTCGTCGAGATCTACCCGCGCAAGCGCGACCTCGGGCTGCTCAACAAGGCCGTGCCGTATGTGCTGATCAAGAAGTTCGCCCTCTCCTGCTGGAGCGAGCTGTGCGAAATATTCGGCATACCTCCGCGCGTCATGAAGACGAACACCACTGACGACGAAATGCTGGAGCGGGCCGAAACGATGATGCGCGAGATCGGATCGGCGGCCTACTTCATCATCGACACGACGGAAGATTTCGAGTTCGCGCAGGGCGTCGCCACGAACGGCGACGTCTATAAGAACCTCATTTCGACCTGCGACCAGCAACTCTCGCTGCTCAACCTGGCGGCCGTGCTCGGTCAGGACACCGAGAACGGCAACCGTTCGAAAGAGGAGAGCAGCGCCAAGCTCATGGAGGCCGTCGTGAAGGCCGACAAACGGCTGATCGAGTCCTCTTTCAACCGGAAGATTCTCCCGGCATTGGCCGCCATCGGCCTCCTCAAACCGGGCCTGCGGCTGGAGATCACCAAGGAGGTGGACCTGGAGAAACTCTGGAAGATGACTTACGAGGCGTCCCAGAATTACGACGTCGATCCGGAGTGGATTCGGGACACGTTCGGAATCGCCGTGATCGGCAAGAAGCGGCAGGGGCTCCTGCCGCCCGGCGCCGACGGGGAGCGGCAGGACGGGGAAGGTACGGAAGACGGTGCGGACGGACACGCTTTTTTCGCGGAGGCCCCGCAGGACGGGGCATCCGATGGAGAATCCCTCACGCCGCGGGACGAGGCGCTCGTCGGGCGCGTGGCGGCCGGGAAGTCTGACTACTGGGACGCCGAGCTGTTCGAATACATCGCCTCCGACCTTTTGAAGGCCGTTCGAACCGTATTCGCACACACCTCGGGAACGGTCGAGGCGGCCGTCGAATACGACGTGCCGGACGACGTATATACGGCGGCCCTCGAACAGAACCTGTTCCACTTCTCCGCGGCCAAGACGCTCGCCGAGGTGCAGGAGCTGAACCAGGCGTTCCGTGAAAGCAAGAGCTATAACGAGTTCAAAGCCCGGGCCGCGGAGATCACGCGCACGTTCAACGACCGATGGCAGCGCACGGAGTACCGCACGGCCGTGCAGGTCGCCGAGGCGGCGAGCAACTACCGACAGCTCCGGCGGCGGGCCGATATTTTCCCCTACTGGGTCTATCGTACCGCAGGCGACGGACAGGTGCGACCGTCCCATGCCGCGTTGGACGGGCTGACGCTCCCGGCGTCCGATCCGGCATGGCGGAAGATCTTCCCGCCGAACGACTGGAACTGCCGCTGCCGGGTGGAGGCGATCATGGCCGATGAGTTCGAAGGGGATTTCGGCGAGGAGCAGAAGAAGATGCAGGCGTTTCTGAAGAGCCCCGAATGGAAGCGGACGACGGCTCAGGGCTGGGGCGTGAACCGGGCCGAGACGGCCGAGATCTTCACGGCGAATCAAATGTACATCCGCAAGTTTCCCGACCGGGCGGCCTCGCTTCTCGGCAAACTCCATTGCCAGCATTACGGGCTGCCGTCGTTCGGGAAGCGGCTGGCGGCCGCGACGCGGGAGTTTGTCCCGTTCACGGGCGATCCTGCGGGATGGTTCGCCCAGAACGGCCGTTTTACGGACTTCTCCGGCAAAACGATAGAACTCCCCGAGCGGACGTTCGTAACGCATACGTCGGGCAAATACACCGCGGCGCGCGTGCCTTTGCTTGATGTGATCGCCGAGGTCCTGCGGCAGCCCGATGAGGTATGGCTGAACAATTACGACGGCAAGGCGTTCGACTGTCTGAACTACATCCGCTTTTACCGCGACAAGGCGATCAACGTCGTGTGCCGGATCGAGAACGGAAAGACGCTCGCCGTCCGGACGTGGTTCGAAATAGCCATCCGACCGACGACCAGAAACGGCGGAAAGATCGCACCGGAGAAAGACCCCCGGCTCAAATATCGGCGTGGGCTGCTGGTGAAAAAGTAAGGGGAGCCTTTCAACGCTCCCCTGTACTTCGCGGCCCGGTTCCTGGTAGTCGCCCGTGCTGTTTCAACGGGTTGAGGTCCCGGTGCTACCGATCCGCTTCGGATTGACGCGCCCCGCCGCCGTATCGTGCCCGGACTCGCCCGGCCCCCGTCATCCGCGAGGGTTGGCCGGGATGATTCATCCCCGGCGCTGCGCGCTTCGATGCAAATATAACGAATTTTGAACAAACCGCAATGATACCGAAACAAATACTCGACAAGGCGCGGATCGACATGCAGGACGTCGCCGACATCGCAGCCATGACCGGAGTGTCCTATTTCAAAGGGGCCTTCCGGAAGAAGGGATTCGACGGCACGCCCTGGCCGCTGGCGAAGAAGGACAAGACAGGAACGCGGCGGCGCGGGTCGCTCATGATCGACTCCGCCGCCCTGATGAACAGCGTCCGCATCGCCCGCGCGACCCCGCAGGAGGTCGTATGGACGGCGGGCAACGCAAAAGTGCCCTATGCGGAGGTACACAATACGGGCGGACGGGCCGGACGCGGACGGGGCTTTCAAATGCCCAGGCGTCAGTACATGGGCGACGCCGAGGAGCTGCGGCGGAAGATCATCGCACGCCTCGGGGCGTACATGCAGAGCCGGATCAAATGAAGAAGGGGGCCTCGCGGCTCCCTTCTTTCGTCGGATCACTTCATCTCCAAACGGATGGACGAGGGCGGCAGTTTGGCGCTTTGCCCCTCCTGCACGCCGGGCAGGGTGTAGGCGGTCTGGTAGAGGACCTTGTAACATTCGCCCGCACGGACCGCGGCGATCTTCTTGATCTGCGTGCGGAACATCGGGCCGAACGTTCCGTCGGTGAAGCGCTGGAGGGCCGAGTGAATCTTGTCGAGCAGCTCGATAAGCAGATAGGCATCGGCCTTGCGGGGTGCGGCGGCCGACGAACTGACCAGCCGCAGGTTCGCCGCCAGAATCTCCACGGTCACCCCGTCGGCGATCTGTCCGCCCCCGCCGATCTGCGAGAACGGCACCTCGTCGATGTCGAGCAGCGCGCAGGGCCATTTGACCGGAGGCGCCTCGTAGTCGAGCTGTCCCCAGTTCTTGTCAATGTAGGCCAGTTCGGGGACCCGCTCGGCCAGCCGTTGCTGGACGGCCAGCAGAATCGTTTTGATGTTCGCTTCCATTTTGTCACTTAAAAGAGTTTCAGTTGCCGTTTGTCATCGGTTGGCTCCAGTCCTTTCAATTCGTTCGCGGGAGTCTTCAGATAGCTGAGCATCGTCCGGTAACAGCACGGGTAAACGGGATTCACGTACCGCTCCCAGACTTTGTAGTAGTTCTTCGCATTGTTCCCCGGCTCGTAGTGCTTTTCCACGATGTCGAGGACCAAACGGATGCGCCGGAGTGTATTTATGTGGTGCTTACCCATTGCTTTGGCAGGTTTTGTGATTATTTTTGTAGTGGCTTTCTTTAATCACTCGACCCGCTTTGTCGCACTCCGGCAGGCGGGTTGTTTACATTACCCCCCCCCGCACGACCAGGGCTGTTATGCCTCGGTCATGCCCAGCGGGACGTACCGCCAGACGCCGTTGTCGTCTTTCCATTCCGCGCGGATATAGGTTTTCGACAGGTTCGGAATATAGGATTCCTTGATGATGGCGATGCCCTCGTTGAGCCGTTCGTTGTGCAGCTCCTCGGCCAGCGTGTCGAGCTGGAGCACCTTGCTCGCCTTGAGGTTCCCGTTCTGATCGCGGGCGATAAGCCGCATGATCTGGTTGATCATCGCCTTCGTCTCGTCGTCTTTGATAAGACCCATGACGGCCTCCTTCACGATGGCGATGCCGTCCTCGACCGTATCGCGCCAGCCGTCCACGACGCACCGCCCGATGGTGATGCGCTTGTCGCCCGTCGAATTGGTGAACGTGTGGCTTTTCTGCCCGTCCTTCGTCCGTTTCAGCACGTCGGCCTTCATGTCGAGGATCTGCCGGAAATTGTCGAGCACCTGCTCCTTGACCGTGCGGATGTCGCCGCTCAGCTCCCGGAGCATCGGGAGGGCCTGTTCGATCTCCTCGTCCACCATCTGACCGTAAACCTTGCGGTCCTTCCGGGCCTTGTCGGCCGCCGCCTTCCGTTCCTGCTCGGCTTTGAATGCCGCGTACTGCGCCGCTTCCTCGGCGGTCATCTGTACTGTTTTCACTTCGTTGTCGTTCATTGCTGTAATGTTTAAGAATTGATTTGGTTTCGGAAATTTCGGGCAAGTTCATCGCCCAGGTAGTTGAAAATAGCTCGTAATATCATCGGAATGATTATATCCGCTTTCGGCGGATAACGCATCAAATGCCGATAAGGAAAGCCTTTCATAAAAGAGAGCGAATGAAGAGTGACGGTAAATCGAATGCCGTCCAAACATAGTTCGAACCCTATTTGAACAGAGAATGCGGGGTGAAGCGTGGCGAAATACGCAATGCCCCGCGCCATTTTTAGTTGTCGGTCTATGGTGAACCCGAATCGTTCCAGCGAGGCCAACAGACACTGCTCGAAATATAATTGATCGTCCATCGTTAAAACAGTTTGTATTGTCTGATCTCGAAAATGCGTGCTTTTACGGTCTTGATCGCGGCCGGAGGCAGCACGCCCTCTTCGGCCAGCAATTCGCCGAACGCCCACAGCAGAGCGTTCTGTTCCGAGGCGAACTCGCCCCATTTCCGGCCGGGGTGGCATCCGCGGCCCGACCCGCCGATCATCCATGTCGTAGCGGCCACCCAGGCGCCGTCCTGTTGCCCGATATGGACTTTTACATAATCGCGGCCGCTGGTGTAGAGAATTTCGGTTCTGTATTCGCCCGACTGCAATACGGGGTAATCGTACCACGGGGCAGGGAGGTCGGCCCGATTGTCGATCCGCAGGTCTGCGTAAGGATTCGATTTCATAATGCGTTGTCAATTAGGAAGGCCGCCGAGCGGCATGTAGATTATCTGCGGCCGGGACTGCTCGGCCTGTCCGGTCGGCCGTTCCGGCCGGGGATTCAGCCCGCCGCTGCGTTGGATCGCGCGGAGCTTCAAGGCCAGCGCGTCCAGCTCCGGCGGGGTCAGCGCACCGAACTCCTTTCCGGCGATCCGGCGGTCCCGGCAAAAGGCATTGATCCGCGGCCAGTCCGTCGTGTCGATGCCGAGCTGCTGCATCAAGCGGAGCGCCGCCGACCGTTTCTTTTTCCGGAGTTCGTGCTGCGGGTCGGCCGTCGAACGTTCCAGCGCGTCGCACAGGGCGTCGTACTCGGCGGTGGACATGGCCCGCAGACTCGACGTCCGGCCGTTGGTGTACTGCTGCACCAGGCGCTCCTTCATTTCGTCGTCGTGGAGCGGCAGACGGTTGAATAGCTTGTAGAATCGTTTGTAGGTCATGGCGGATATGGTTGTTTATTCGGTCAGATAATATTTCGCGGCGCCCTCCTCCCAAATGGTGAAGTACGCCTCCGCGTCGTCGGTATAGCGCCCCTGACAATATGCCCGGTAGCCTTTGGTGTGGATTTTCACGCCGCAGTCGAAGCGGATGTCGTCGGCCATCTTGCCCTTCGGCCGCCCCTTGTAAACCTGCGACACGAGGATGAACGACTTGCGCGGAAAACGGTCGAACAGCTCCTTTTTCAATCGGTCGAAACTCCGCACGTCGAGGTACTGCACCGAGTCGATGATAACGAAATTCGCACTCTTGGGCCGCTCCAACCGTGCGACGAGATCGGCCACCGTCAGCCCCGTCACGACCTTGAATTTCCCTGCGACATCCTTCATCCCGAGCCGCTTGATCCGTTTCTTGAACGAGAGGTTTGCACCCTCCTCCAGACTCACGTAATCGACACGCCCATAGTCACAGAGTTTCTTGCCTAACAACATGACGAACGTACTCTTACCGCTGGCCGACTCTCCGTCGATGAACCAGCGCTCGAAGCGGGAGGGGCGGCCGAAGGCGGCCTCCCACTCCCCGTCCAGCGGAAGTTCCGGGATATTCAGATTCTCGATCTCCGAGGGTGAATAGGCCCGCATGACTATACCTCCTCTCCTTTGGTGATCAGCGAATGGACCCGACGCAGGCTGCCGTTGCTCCGACGGGCGATCTGCCGGAAATCCGTGCCCTCCGGAGTGTTCGCCTGGGCGATCATCATGGCCTGGCCGAGCAGGAACTTCCGGCGCTCGTCGCCCTCGGGCGGCGTGATGCTGTTGTACTTGTCGCCGCAGCGGCTCCGGATCTCGGCAAACCCTACCGTCTTGAACTCGATGCCGCGCTCCAGCTTGGCCTTGAAGCCGTCGGCCCCCATCAGATACCACGAGCAGCAACCCTCCGTGCCGTTCCATGCAGCCTTGATCTCCAGGAACGCTTCATACACCAGGTCGCCCGCCTCGTCGAGGATGATCTGCGGATGGTCAAGCGTCCGCAGGTAAAACACAAGGTCGTCGTAGACGTCCGCATAACGGCTGACGGAGTTCAGACCGAACTCGCGGGCGATGAAGCGCACCAGCCGCTGCTTGGTCTTCACCTGCGAGCAGTCCACGTAGACGACGTTCTTGTGCGTTTTGGCGTGGTATTGTGCGGCGACCGTCTTGCCGATGTTCGGAATATCGCAGAACATGCCCGAAAGGCTCTTTGCGCGGCACAGTTCCAGTTGCGAAGTGAGGTATTCGAAAGTCGGCGTCTTGACGATCTTCCACTCCGCGCCGTCGTCGAGGCTCACGCCCAGCCGCCGGGCGATGGACATCCATTTCGCGTCGCTCAGCTTCTGTTCGGTGTTGCCTTTCTTGATCTCGCTGTAAACCGAGGTCGAAATGCCCAGGGCGACGGCGTGTTTGGCGTCCGTGGCGTAATTCTGCCTGTTGCCGGATATGGCCAGCACGATGCGGGTTTTAATGTCGTTCGAAATCATATCTCAATGTGTTTTATTATCGTTCTAAAGCTCATGTTTTGCCAGCGCCGCGTAGTCGATGCCGAAATCGAATACCTCCGCCTCCTCCGGCGGTGCGGCAGGGGCCGCTTCGACGATCTCCGGCTCCTCATGGGCCGGAACATCACCGGGCAGGAGCCGCACTTTGCAGATCTTCTCCCGAGCCATCATGGCGTCGAACTGCGCGTTGTATTTCGCCTGCTCGGCGTAGGCTTCACGGTCCCGCTCCGTCTGCTCGGCCGTGGCCTCGTTATAGGCTTCGATACGGCGGCAGGTGGCGATATAGGCCCCGTGCTGGTAAATATACACCTCCGGGACATTGCCCTGCTCGTCGGGCAGATAATAGGCCTCGACGGTGTAGTCGTTCGGCGCGAGCCGTCCGATCAACTCCGGCGAGGGCAGCGCATAATCTTCGTAATGGACCCGGCAGTACTTGCTGCGCCGGATCGACGTGCGCACCTCCTCGCCGATGAAGCGGTAGAGCAGCGCCTTGTCCACGGGCGCGAGATCCGGATTCTGGTAGCGGCAGAGCACCTCCCAGCGCGTCAGCCCCGGGTAGAGCTTCTGGTTCGGATGCAATGCGTTATTGTATTCGTGGATGGCCCGGATGTCGTCGGCCACGAGCTGCTCGTAGGTATAGGTCGCCTCCTTGTAGGTGTTGTTGAACTCGTCATAGACCTTTTCCTCCTTCGGGCGGTTGGCTTCCAGGCGGGCGTACCAGCGGCCGATGCCGACCTGCGAGCGCTTCTCCACGCCGTACTTCTTCACCCGGTTGAAGTGCTCGGCCCGTTTCTCCTGCGAGTTACCGGGGTTGCACCACCGCACGAAGGGGAACACCACGCCCGCGCGGATCAGCCCGTCGGCGAAGTTGTTCACGAGGTGGTGTTCGACCTCCACCTCGGCCGGGCAGTTCCAGCCCTGGTGGTCGATCAGCCGGAACATGTTCCGCACGCAGTCGATGAACAGGTCGGCCGTTTTGAGGCGGTTGTAGGCGTAACCAACGACGCAGCCGCTCGCCACGTCGTAGGCATAATAGGCTTTGACGCGGTTTCCGTCGGCCATCTTGCGCGGCAGGTCGCGGTCGTCGAGCGAAATCTTCGAGAACGCCCAGACCGGGGCTTTGCGCTTGTGGTGTGGACGGTAGCGGTTGTTGAAGTCCCACGCACTGTCGTGCAGTTTCGACCGTAGGGCGCGGTTCTTCGGGTTGTTCAGGTAATTGGCAACGGTCGTTTCGCTCAAAGCGATCGGCTCGCCCTCTTTGTCCGTGAACTCTTCCGGGTCGAACAGTTCCCCGGTTTCCGGGTCGTACACGTTCAGCTCGCCGCAGACGAACTGATTGTACATCTCGGCCACCGTCGTATTGAAGGGGCGCTCCGGCAGGCTGTCCAGCGAAAGGATCAGCCGCTCGATCTTGTAGTTCACCTTACGGGAGTTCTGATTTTGGAACCGACCGGAAATAAGGCAGGCATATCCTTCCCGTTTGAACTGGGCGACCTTCTTGCGAAAACGGAGCATGCTTTCGGGCAGCGTGTGGCCGAACTCCCGTTTGAAATAGGTAATGGTTTCGGCCATTGAGTCCCATCCGATACGGCCGACACGTCGCAGGGCATTGGCCGACGCCATCAGCCGCAGCACCGCCTTGATTACGGAAGCGTTTACCGTGTATTCGTTGATCTTCTCCGCCGGAAGGGCCGAACCGTTATCGAATCGGAAGGCCGAGAAGTAACTCCGCGCCTCGGCATCGGGCGTGTAGTTCGCCCGAAGCCACTCCTGCAACGGCATCGTCGAAATGTCCGGTTTGCGTTCCCGAACGGCCGAACGGTATTTTCCCGGCAGGCTGTCGAAGACGATCAAAGCCTGTCGTCCGTTACCTCCTCTGCGAGCCCGGCTGATTTTGCCCCGCCGAACCATCTGTTTGTAGTTCGACTCCGACATGACCTCCAGAAGCTCCGGCTGCGTAATACAAAGTATGTTGTTGAAATACTCCATTTGTCGTTTTCTGTGCTCCCGTGGCCGGATTCGAACCGACAACCTTCGATACTTGACCGGGTTCGGCCATTTCTCGATGCTCTGTCCATTGAGCTACACGGGAGATTATTCCATGTTATTTTCTTGTCCTAAAAACCGCCATGACCGCAAAGGTGCTGCCCGCGAAGTTCGCCGTGATAACCAGTAGCGGCCATTGCTGTTGTTGTTCCACGTAACCGCAGATAACCATCAGCGAGAAACTCCACCACAGCCCGGCCAGCTTGCACCTCAGGGGCAGGATGATGAATCCACGGCCCAGCAACCGGATCATCCAATATTTCAAGAAACGTCGCATGACTGTCCGATTTATTGGATTGCCGCCCGCACTTTTGCCTCGGCAGGTTTGGCCTTCGGCGTATAGGCTGGATGCGGATCGGCGAGTCTGTTGTAAATCAGTTGTAGGGAGTAGAGCATGTTGCCCCAAGTCGAAACGGTGAGATCGTCGAAGCTGGCGACCCTCTGCCCGTCGATGTGGATTGTCGTCCGGTTGCTTCCCAAATAGACGACGACCTCGATCCGGCGGCCGAACCGCTGGCGCATGCAGCCGTTTTCGAAAGTGGTATCCACGTCCGGCAGGTAACCTTTGGGAGCGGTTATTCCCAGATAAATCACGCCGCCACGCTGGAAGGCCGCTTTCCGCAGCATATTGTCGCGCGCGCTGTTTCCTTTGTACTTCAAAGCCCGGTCGAGGGTCGAGCGCGTGATTTTGAAGGTCTTGACCATCTCCATCCGGACTGATGTTGGTAATAAGATTTGTCGTGTCATGATTTATAATTCTATTTGTATCATATCGAGAATATTGCTGGTTACCATGCTATTAACAGCCAAAATTGCACTATTAATGTTGTTTTGTTTCATCCAGCGTTTTGCCAGGTTCGTGGCTGAAATTTTGCTTGATCCGTCAGGGATACAAACATTCAATTCATCATAATTGCTTGTTAGTAGCTGGAACCAATACCGTTTCATATCAATTTTTTTTTCGTAATTTTACCCCCGTGATACATTGTATCAACGCTGCAAATATATACATATTGCGAATATAAACCAAACAAAATGCGAAGTATTTTTAATCAATTCGCATAATATTTTTTGTCTATGGATAGAAAAAGAATGGTGTCATCTCTTGTTGAGTATTACACAAATGGCAATAAATCACAATTTGCCAAAATGTTAGGCATAACTCCGCAGACAATAAATACGTGGATTTCTCGCAATACTTTTAATGCCGAATTGATATATGCAAAATGCGAAGGCGTGTCAGCCAATTGGTTGCTGACAGGTTGCGGTAGTATGATAAATGAACAGGAAAGGGAGGTGAATGCAAGTTTGCAAGTGCAGGAAAAGTTCCCTCTCAAAACCGACAATCTGGTCGATCTCCAGCGCATTCCCCTTTACAATCTGGAGGCGACGGCCGGATTGGTTTCCTTGTTCAACGATGTCGATGCGATTCCGATCAGCTATATATCGTTGCCGGATCTGCCTGCATGCGATGGGGCTGTTTATGTGCGCGGGGATTCGATGTACCCATTACTCAAAAGCGGCGATATTGTCCTTTACAAGCAGGTGCATGATATGCAGTATGGGATTTTCTGGGGTGAAATGTACCTTATATCGGCCAACGTCGATGGGGACGAGTTCGTGACGATAAAATACATTCACAAATCCGAACGGGAAAACTGTGTGAAGCTCGTCAGTCATAACCAACACCACGAGCCTAAAGACATTCCGATCTCGATGATCCGTGCCCTCGCATTAGTGAAAGCAAGCGTGCGTTATAATACGATTCGATAGGCCCTCGTGTGGCCCTATTGCACCCCGTAAAGGGGGTGCACACACGCTCAAAGTAGAATAAAATGAGTTATTTATATAAATATCAGCAGATTAACTAAAAATCAATCTTTGAATTATAGGGCAGTTTCCTACCTTCTATTCGCCGATTTTCGGGGTTTAGCGCCGATTTTTGGGCAGTTTCCTATGTTTTGGAGGAGGTCAAAAATAGGGTTTTGTAACCCCAACTTTCCCAAAATGTAACCCCAACTTGTAACCCCTGATGTAACCCCAACTGAAAAATTGCTGATTTTTCGCATTGCAGGCATTGCACGAGGGAAGGAGGGACGACGCTCCATTTTAACGGCGGTTGAACGCCGTTAAAATAACCTTTGTAGAGCCGAAAAATGCCGTCAGACATACACGAGGCCGCAAATACAACGAAAGAGGGCGGAATCGCCTGATTCTGCCCTCTGAAATTATACCGATATTATAGCGGTTGCCGGATTTGGTCCGGTTTATTATACCGAAATTATATCAAATTATACGTTTCGTTTTGTGCGGCGCGTCCGGGGTTTGTCGCGTATCTCTTTGTCGTACAATATACTACCGCTGTTCTCTGCCGATGCTTCTATATACGTTTCGTTCTCCCCCTCATAAAACCGCCGCCCGGGTATCGTCCTCTCCCTGCGCGACGAGGCGCATCGCCGTTTGTCCCGCGACAAACGAATGTTTTCGATAAACCGAGCGCAGAGCCGCGCTTGCACGAATATGCCCCGATGAGAAACCGACCGCGGAAACCGAACAATGCATTTCGTCCAACTAACCAATGGCGAAATTAAGTAAAAATCGCTGCCGTTATTCTTTCTGTCCGTATTTTTTTTATCGGAACTCCAATAGTACCAGCCTGATAGAACGGCTCCGCACGAAAGAATCGAAACCGGAAACACCTTTTTCGGAAAAACATTTCGGCCGATGCGGGATATTTCCCGAAATTTTGTTACTTTTGTGCGCAACAAAAACCCCAATCATTATGTCTTTTATCGATGAGAGGGTACAGCCGACCGGACTCACGTTCGATGACGTCCTGCTCGTACCCGCCTATTCTGAGGTGTTGCCGCGCGAAGTAAACGTCACCAGCCGCTTTTCGCGAAATATCAAACTCAACATTCCGATCGTCTCGGCCGCAATGGATACGGTCACCGAAGCGCCTTTGGCGATCGCGCTGGCTCGCGAAGGGGGCATCGGGGTCATCCACAAGAACATGTCCATCGCCGAGCAGGCCGCGCACGTGCGCCGTGTGAAACGCGCCGAGAACGGCATGATTTACGACCCGATCACCATCTCCAAGGAGCACACCGTGGGCGATGCGCTCGCGCTGATGCAGGAGAACAAGATCGGCGGCATCCCCGTGATCGACGCCGAGCGGCGTCTGATCGGCATCGTCACCAACCGCGACCTGCGTTTCCAGCGCGACATGCACCGCCTGATTTCGGAGGTGATGACCTCGGAGAACCTCATCACCACCCATTCGTCGGAGCTGGCCCATGCGGCCGACGTGCTGCTCAACAACAAGATCGAGAAGCTGCCCGTCGTGGACAACGAGGGAAAACTCGTCGGACTGATTACCTATAAGGATATTACCAAAGTACAGGACCACCCCAACGCCTGCAAGGACAGCAAGGGCCGTCTGCGCGTAGCCGCCGGCGTAGGTGTCACGGGCGATTCGATGGAGCGTGTGGATGCGCTCGTCGGCGAGGACGTGGACGCCATCGTCCTCGACTCGGCGCACGGCCACTCGGCCAACATCGTGGCGCTGCTGCGCCGCATCAAGGCCAAATACCCCGAACTGGACGTGGTGGTGGGCAACATCGCCACCGCCGAGGCGGCCAAATTCCTCATCGACGCCGGCGCCGACGGCATCAAGGTGGGCATCGGCCCGGGATCGATCTGCACGACGCGCATCATCGCCGGCGTGGGCGTTCCCCAGCTCTCGGCCATCTACTCGGCAGCCAGCGCCGCGCGCGGCACGGGCGTGCCCGTGATCGCCGACGGCGGACTGCGCTATTCGGGCGACATCGTCAAGGCGCTGGCCGCAGGCGGCGACTGCGTGATGATCGGCTCGATGTTCGCCGGCACGGAGGAGTCGCCCGGCGACACGATCATCTACAACGGCCGCAAGTTCAAGAGCTATCGCGGCATGGGTTCGATCGACGCCATGAAGGCGGGTTCGGCCGACCGCTATTTCCAGAAAGGCGAGGTCAACATCAACAAACTCGTTCCCGAAGGGATCGTGGCGCGCGTGCCGTTCAAGGGTTCGCTCAGCGAAACGGTCTACCAGCTCGTCGGCGGCATCCGCGCCGGCATGGGATACTGCGGCGCGGCGGACATCGAGACGCTCAAACAGGCACGGTTCATCCGCATTACCGCCAACGGCGTGACCGAAAACCACCCGCACGACGTGACGATCACCAGCGAGGCGCCCAATTACAGCAGCGAACACTGATTGCCCCGTCGATCCGAAACCTACGATACTCAGACGCTATGCAGGAAAAAATCCTAATCATCGACTTCGGCTCGCAGTACACGCAGCTCATCGCCCGCCGCGTACGCGAGCTGAGCGTTTACTGCGAAATCCACCCCTTCAACCACCTGCCCGCCATCGACGCGTCGGTGCGCGGCGTGATTCTCTCGGGCTCGCCCTTCTCCGTGCGCGATGCGGGAGCCCCCCGCATCGACCTCTCGGCGATCAAGGGCCGGCTGCCGCTGCTGGGCGTCTGCTACGGCGCGCAATACCTCGCCCAGCACTTCGGCGGCGAGGTGACGCCCGCCCCGAGCCGCGAATACGGACGGGCGATGCTCACCGTAGTCGAACCCGACGACCGGCTCATGGAGGGACTGCCCCGCACCACGCAGGTGTGGATGTCGCACGGCGACACGATCACCCGCGTGCCCGACGGCTACCGCATCGTGGCTTCGACGGCCGAGGTGCACGTGGCCGCCTACCGCATCGAGGGCGAACCGACGTGGGCCATCCAGTTCCATCCGGAGGTTTACCACTCGACCGACGGCGTGCAGCTGCTCCGGAATTTCGTCGTGGGCATCTGCAGCTGCGCACAGTCGTGGACGTCGGAGAGTTTCGTCGAGACGACCGTCCGCGAACTGCGCGAGAAGATCGGAGACGACAAGGTCGTGCTGGGGCTCTCGGGCGGCGTGGACTCCACGGTTGCCGCCGTGCTGCTGCACCGCGCCATCGGCGAGAACCTGCACTGCATCTTCGTCGATTCGGGTCTACTGCGCAAGAACGAGTTCGAAAGCGTCCTCGATTCCTACAAGGGCATGGGACTCAACGTCAAGGGCGTCAAGGCCGGCGACAAGTTCCTGGGCGACCTGGCCGGAGTAACCGATCCCGAGGCCAAGCGCAAGATCATCGGCCGCGACTTCGTGGAGGTCTTCAATGCCGAGGCGCAGCAGCTCGCCGACGTGAAGTGGCTGGCGCAGGGCACGATCTATCCCGACGTCGTCGAATCGGCATCGGTGAACGGCCCTGCGGCCAAGATCAAGTCGCACCACAACGTGGGCGGACTGCCCGAGCACATGCACCTGAAAGTCGTCGAACCGCTGCGCCTGCTTTTCAAGGACGAGGTGCGCCGCGTGGGCCGCTCGCTGGGTATCGGCGAGGAGCTGATCGGCCGCCACCCCTTCCCGGGGCCGGGGCTGGCGATCCGCATTCTGGGCGAGATCACACCCGAGCGCGTCGAGATCCTGCAAAACGTGGACAAGATCTACATCGACGCCCTGCGCGAGCACGGGCTCTACGACCAGGTCTGGCAGGCGGGAGTCATCCTGCTGCCGGTCAAGTCGGTGGGCGTCATGGGCGACGAACGCACCTACGAAAGTTGCGTGGCGCTGCGCGCCGTCGCATCGACCGACGGCATGACGGCCGACTGGGTGCACCTGCCCTACGAATTCCTGGCCCGCGTGTCGAACGACATCATCAACAAGGTTCGCGGCGTCAACCGCGTCGTCTACGACATCTCCTCCAAACCGCCCGCAACGATCGAGTGGGAGTAATCGAAAAACAGCGGCCCGAACGATGACGTTCGGGCCGCTGTTTTTGCATGGCACCGCGATCAGTTCCCGCCGGCCACGATGATGAGCCCCAGCCCCGCGATGAAGAGGGCGAACATCAGCGCCAGCAGGCCGTTGACCGTCCGTCCGCCGCCGCGGAACTCCTTCCACACGAAGACGCCCCACACGGCCGCCACCATCGGCGCGCCCTGTCCCAGCGCATACGACACCGCAGCACCGGCCTTCCCGGCCGCAATGTAGCTGAACGTCGTACCCAGACACCAGATCGCACCGCCCAGCATTCCGACCAGATGGGTCGAAAAGCTGCCCTTGAAGTAGTCGCGGTAGGCGACGGGCTCCCCGTCGAAGGGGCGTTTCATCACCCACGTATTGAAGACGAAGTTGCTCGCCAGCACGCCCAGCGAGAAGATGAAGACCGCCGAATAGGGCGTCAACATGCCCGGCGTCGGATTCTCGAAATGATCCAGATCCATCGCAGCCGCGACGAAGCGGTAGAAGAGCGACATCAGCACGCCGGCCACGACCGCCAGCGCGACGCCCTTGCGGAACTGCGCACGCTGCGTACCGCCGCTCTGCACCCGCTGCGAGGCGATGCCGTTGCAGACGATCGCCGCAACGATCAGCGCCACGCCCAGAAACAGGATGACGGGATCGCCTTTGGGCGCACCCACGTAGTTGACGACGACGCCCAGCACCAGTGCCAGTCCGACACCCAGCGAAAAGGCGACCGACAGCCCCGCCATGGCCACCGAAGCCGAGAGCAGGATGTTCGAGGCGTTGAAGATCACGCCGCCCAGCACGACGCTCCCCACGCCGCGCGCATCGGCCTGCGCCAGATCGGGCAGGAACGAACGCCCCTCGGAGCCGATGCTGCCCATGGTGAACCCCACGACGAGCGTAAAGAGCACCATGCCGATGACGTAGTCCCAATAGAAAAGTTCGTAGCGCCAGCTCTTCGAAGCCAGCTTCTGGGTGTTGCCCCACGATCCCCAGCACATCATCGTGATGAAGCAGAAAAGCACTGCGAGGGCGTAACTGTTGACGATAAACATAGGTTGTAGTTTTAAGATGAACGCAATTCGTTCGCACTCGTTCTCCGAAACCGGCAAAAACCGCATTACAAGCCTTGCGCAAACGTTTGTACAAAAATAGATAAAAAATCCGAACTTCCAACATTCCGCCCGATTTTCCCTCGGCGGAACGCTGAAAATCCGGCTACGGGAAACCGCCTGCGAAGTGCGAATCCACCCCGACGAATGCCGCCGGCAACGAAAAGCCGCGGGAACGAATGTTCCCGCGGCCGTAACCGGAAGACGGCGGTTCGAGACCGCGGATCGTCCCCTATTTCTTGAAGTAACGGTTGTAAAGGCCCTGGAAGCCTGCGCCGTGACGCGCCTCGTCCTTGGCCATCTCGTGTACCGTATCGTGCACGGCGTCGAGATTCTCCTCCTTGGCCATGCGCGCCAGACGCATCTTGTCCTCGCAGGCGCCCGACTCGGCGTTCATGCGCTTCATCAGGTTGGTCTTGGTGTCCCAGACCACCTCGCCGATCAGTTCGGCGAACTTCGAGGCGTGCTCAGCCTCTTCCCAAGCGTAACGCTTGTAGGCCTCGGCGATCTCGGGATAGCCCTCGCGGTCGGCCTGACGGCTCATCGCCAAATACATGCCCACCTCGGTGCATTCGCCCATGAAGTGATTCTGAAGTCCCTCCCAAAGCTCCTTCGACGCACCTTTGCCGTCGCCGATCACATGCTCCGTGACGAACGTGAGCCCTTCCTCCTGCTCGACGACCTCGACGAACTTCTCCTTGCCTACCTTGCACATCGGGCACTGATCGGGTGCCTCGGGACCCTCGTGGATATAACCACAGACGGTACAACGCCATTTCTTTGCCATAATCTTTCCGTTTTGTTAAGTGTGAACGTATTTTTTACAGAAGCAAAGATACGAACTTTGCGGACGGCTCCAAGCGATCGCCCGATCATATTTTCCGATACCGGCATCAGTTTTTCCTATCGTCGTGGTCGATGGCCCACTCGATCAGCCCCACGTCGACGGCGTCCTTCACCATCACCCGCTTGTCGCGGTCGAGCAGGTAGAGCGCCGGAATGGCTTTCAGGTCGTAGAGCTCCCGATCGCGGACGACGCACCCCTTGTCGTAGGCATTGATCCAGCGCGCGGGAATCTGCGGACGGTATTCCTGCCACTCGGTGAGGTCTTCGTCGGGGAAGAGGGCCAGCACCTTCAACTTGCCGCGCTCGATCAGTTCGTTGAGCATCGGCGATGCCGAAATGGCCTCGCGCACCGTCTTGCACATGTTGCACCCCGGATTGTTGATGAACAGCAGCAGGTATTCGGCGCGGATGTCGTACATGCGGCGGGTCGCCCCGTCGGCCGTCGTATAGCGGAAATCGTTGGCCGGTCGGCCGATCCGGTTCTGGGAGGCCATGCGCAGATCGTGCTGGGGCGCGATGCGCTCCCAGCGGTCGAGCCACGGACTCGACACCAGCGCTTCAAGCACCGGAATGTAGAGTTCGTCGTTGCGTGCGGGCGAATTGGGATCGTGGAGCACGCGCTCGGCCAGCATGGCGAAATATTCGGTCATCGGCTTCGAAGCCGAGGCGCGCCGCATGAGCGTGTCGATCGCCGCCCGGTCGTCGGGCGCGACGAAATTGGCCACATAGGCGAACAACGCCCGCACCATCGCCACCGTATCGACTTCGGCCAGCAGCGTGGTGTCGCGGAAATCGAAGTTGTCCCAGTAGTGATCGCGCAGATAGGCCCTCCGCTCCTCGGGCGGGACGGTCGAAGGAACGGTCACGGCGCGGAACGTGCGCGGCGCCGGACGGGCGGACGACTGCGCCGGTCGGCTCTTTTTCCCGCCGCAGGCCGCCACGAGCAATGCGGCCAGTGCGATCCACAGAATGCGTTTCATCGGAATACGGATTAAAATAACTACCGCAAATGTAACAAAATCCCCGCAATAACCCCGCCCCGACGGGAGAATCTTCGCACCTGCGGAGCGATTTGCACAATAGTTGCACCTGTCGGGGAGGTGTTTCGCCGCAGCGCCGCACCTCTTCACCGACGCTGCGACCCGATCCGGCGGAGAGCGAACGCTCCGAAGCGGATCGGAACGCGAACGTCCGGACGCCGCCGGCATGCAGCCCGTTCGACGGTCACGCCGGACACCGGAGATGAAGACCACAGGAAACCATTCTTTAAATCATAAATGCGTATGGATGCAAAAAAAAGTACGGGATTCAAGCTCAGCGTAGCGACGCTCGCCATCATGAACGTCACGGCGGTCGTCAGTCTGCGCGGCCTGCCGGCAGAAGCGGTCTACGGCCCTTCATCGGCCTTCTACTACCTCTTCGCGGCGATCGTCTTCCTGATCCCCACCTCGCTGGTGGCGGCCGAACTGGCGGCGATGTTCGCAGACAAGCAGGGCGGCGTCTTCCGCTGGGTGGGCGAAGCCTACGGAGCGCGCACGGGCTTTCTGGCCATCTGGCTGCAATGGATCGAATCGACGATCTGGTACCCCACGGTGCTGACCTTCGGCGCCGTGTCGATCGCCTTCATCGGATTGAACCAACATGCGGACATGATCCTGGCGTCGAACAAGATCTTCACGCTGGTGGTGGTGCTGGCCATCTACTGGCTGGCTACCTTCATCTCGCTCAAAGGTCTGGGCTGGGTCGGGAAAATCAGCAAATGGGGCGGTATGATCGGCACGATCATACCCGCCGGACTGCTCATTCTGCTGGGCATCGTCTACATCGCCTCGGGCGGTCACAACCAGATGGACATGTCGCAGGGCTTCTTCCCCGACCTGACGAAGTTCGACAACCTGGTGCTGGCCAGCAGTATCTTCCTCTTCTACGCGGGTATGGAGATGATGGGTATTCACGTGATGGACGTGAACAATCCGTCGAAAAACTACCCGAAAGCCATCATCATCGGTTCGCTCGTCACGGTCTGCATCTTCGTGCTGGGCACCTTCTCGCTGGGCTTCATCATTCCGGCCAAGGACATCAGCCTGACGCAATCGCTGCTGATCGGTTTCGACAACTACTTCAAGTACCTGCATATGTCGTGGGCGTCGCCCATCATCGCCATCGCGCTGATGTTCGGCGTGCTGGCAGGCGTGCTGACGTGGGTGGCAGGCCCTTCGAAAGGTATCTTCGCCGTGGGCAAGGCGGGTTATCTGCCTCCCTTCTTCCAGAAGGCCAACAAGAACGGCGTACAGCGCAACATCCTGCTCATTCAGGGCGGCGTCGTAACGCTGCTGGCGCTGCTGTTCGTGGTGATGCCTTCGGTGCAGTCGTTCTATCAGATCCTCTCGCAGCTCACCGTGCTGCTCTACCTGATCATGTACATGCTGATGTTCTCGGCCGCGATCGTGCTGCGCTACAAGATGAAGGATCTCGCCCGTCCGTTCCGCCTGGGCAAGGGCAACGGCCTGATGTGGCTGCTCGGCTGCATGGGTTTCTGCGGCGCGCTGCTCGCCTTCATCCTGAGTTTCATTCCGCCTTCGCAGATCTCGACCGGCAGCAATACCGTATGGTTCTCGGTACTCGTCATCGGCTGTATCGTCGTGGTGGGGGCTCCGTTCCTGATCTACGCCGCCCGCAAACCGTCGTGGCGCAATCCGCAGGCGCAGTTCGAACCCTTCCACTGGGAACAGGCCGCACAGACGCCCGCTAACATCGCCGCAGCGAACGCTGCCGGCACGAACGCCGCCGCCAAACCGGCCGACGGCCGCAAATAGCCGATGGCAGCTACATACGACTTTACACCCCATCGGATTTCCGATCCGCTGCACACGACCGACTGTCGGAGCACTCGCGGCAGAGCCGCGTTTACAGATCGGACCCACCCCGAAGCCCCCGCCTCGGCGGGGGCTTCGGACAAGACCCGCTTCGGTAGTCGGGCTTCGGCGGAACGCCGGTGTAAAACAGGAAATAGTTACCCGACCAATTGACCAATTTCAAAAAAAGACGACGCTATGAAACGCATCATTACCATCGAGGCCGTAAAAGAGGCGGTGGAAGCCGCCCACGCCCATTTCCGCGAGGAGAAGGGCGGCAAGAACGCCGACTACATCCCCTATCTGAAAAACGTACCCTCCGACCTTTTCGGCATCTCGGTCTGCCTCGCGGACGGCCGCAGCGTGACGGTCGGCGACACCGACTACCGCTTCGGCATCGAATCGGTGTCGAAAGTCCCCACCGCCATCCTGGCGATGAACCAGTACAGCGCCAAAAAGGTGCTCTCCCAGATCGGCGCCGACGCAACGGGACTGCCCTTCAACTCAATCATGGCGATCCTGCTGGAAAACGACCATCCTTCGACGCCGCTGGTCAACGCCGGCGCGATCTCGGCCTGCTCGATGATCAAACCGACGGGCAACGCGGAGGCCAAGTGGAAGGCGATCGTGGATTTCATTTCGGGACTTTGCGGCAGCAAGGTGTCGGTACTCGACGAACTCTACCGTTCGGAGAGCGAAACCAACTTCAACAACCGCTCCATCGCATGGCTGTTGAAGAACTACAACCGCATCTACGACGATCCCGACATGTCGCTCGACCTCTACACGCGCCAGTGCTCGCTGGGCATCACCGCCAGACAGCTCGCCGTCATGGCCGCCACGATCGCCAACTGCGGCACCAATCCGGTGACGTGGGAGGAGGTTTTCCATCCCAATCTCACCCCGCACATCGCTTCGCTCATGGCCACCGTCGGCTTCTACGAGCATACGGGCGACTGGCTCTTCAACACGGGGCTTCCGGCCAAAACGGGCGTCGGCGGCGGCATTATGGCCGTCATCCCCGGCGTAATGGGCCTGGCGGCGTTCGCGCCTCCCCTGGACAGTGCGGGCAACTCGGTCAAGGCACAGAAGGCGCTCGAATACATCTCCGTGCGGCTGGGTCTGAACATTTTCAGCCCCGCGCGCGTCGAACTGGCGGCGGCCGAACCCGTCAGGGAGGGCGTCTGCAAATAACCGCCCGTGCGCATAACGAAAAGCTCCCGACACTCGGTGTCGGGAGCTTTTCGTTCGTCGGGACCTACCGCAGCCGGCGTTTCACCGTCGCCGGATTGCCCGCCGCCAGCGAATCGGCGGGAATATCGCGCACGACGACGCTGCCCGCCGCAACGACCGAACGGTCGCCGATCGTGACGCCCGGACAGACGACCACCCCGCCGCCGAGCCAGCAGTCCTCGCCGATCGTGATGCGAAAACTCGTCTCCACCGGACGGCGGCGGTCCAGATAGTCGACGGGGTGCTGCGGCGTATAGAGCTGGCAGTTGGGGCCGAGCTTCGTGCGGGCGCCGATCCTGACGCCGCCGCAATCGAGGAACGTGCAGCCCATGTTGACGAAGACCTCTTCGCCCAGTTCGATCCGCCAGCCGAGGTCGCAGTAGAACGGCTGCACGACCTTCGCCGAGGCGGGGATGCCCGGGATCAGCGCTCCGAGCGCAGCGGCATACGCGGCCGCATCGTCCGCCGGCGTGCGGTTGAAACGCTCCACCCGCCGCCGGCCCTCGCGGAACTGTTCCGCGAGTTCGGCATCCGAAAAGTCGTACAGCCCGCCGGCCAGCATTTTTTCCAGTTCGGTCACGATTCGGATCTGTTTTTTCGGATCAGGTAAACGAACAGAGCGAAGACCCCGCCCAGCACCGCGACGCCCGCTGCCATGAGCGGATAGTTGTGCGCCGCCCCCGCCCGGACGATCCAGTAGAGCAGACCGGCCGGCAGCAACACGCAGAAGGCGATCGTGAAGAGGAGGAACAATCCCGTAAAGAGCCTGAACGTCCGTTTGTTCCGCCGCACCAGCGGTTCCAGTTCGGCGATCCGCGCACGGTAACGCTCGGGCTCCTTTTCGGCGAGCCGGCGGAAGATCGCCAACGCCTGCGGCAGGTAATCGAGCATGTCGGGGCGGTTGTGAAGCAACGCCAGCCGGCCGAGTTCATAATACGTCTCGCCCAGTTCGGCCTGCTGCCCGTCGGTCGGTTCCGGCACGGATTTCAATGCCGAGAGCCGTTTGAGCAGCTGCGTGACATAGGCGTCTTCATCGCCCCGCTCCTCGGGCTTCGTCTCCAAAAAGTCGCTTTTCAGACGGCGGTAGAAATCGTCGAAATAGTAACTGTCGTACTTCGGCCCGTTCTTGCGGACGACCTTGCGGATGTCGTCAGGCAGATTGTCGGGAAAAGCCGTGAATCCGGCCAGCATGATCGGGACGATATTTTTGTTCTTTTCGAGCGCATAGGCCAGTTCGCACCGCACCCAGTCCGCCGACGCTACGGCCGAAGGATCGACGCAGCGGTCGAGCGCCCCCTCGCTCAGGATGAGGATGAAGTCGCGGCACTCGTCGATGCGGCGCAGCAGCTCCGTGTCGAAATCGCCGTTGCGGAGCGTGTCGATGTCGAAACTGACGCGGTAACCGTCCTTCGTCAGCAGGTCGTAGAGGTGCTTCGCCGTCTCGAAACCGCCGCGGCGCCGGTAACTGATGAAGATGTCGTAGGCCATACCCCGTTCCCTCCGTCCGGTTACTCGATCTCCCAGTCGAAGCCGTCCTTGCGGTCCTTGACGCGGATACCTATGGCCGTCAGTTCGTCGCGGATACGGTCCGACGTCGCCCAGTCCTTCGCGGCCTTGGCCTCCATGCGCATACGGAGCAGCATCTCCACCAGCGGCGTCACCCGGTCGCGGCCGCCGCCCGCCGACGCGGCCTTCTCGTCGCGCAGACCCAGAATATCGAAGACGTACCGTTTGACGGTGGCCGTGAGCGCCGCCAGGTCGGCCGCCGTGATGCGCTGCCGCCCCTCGGCGATCTGGTTGATGATCCGCACCCAGTCGAAGAGCGCCGAGATGACCATCGGCGAGTTCAGGTCGTCGTCCATCGCCTCGCGGCAGCGGCACTCCAACTCGGCGGGATCGACCGTCGAATCCTCCGACGGGCGGAGCTTCGAGAGCGTCTCGACGCCCTTCATCAGGCGGTCGAGCCCCTTCTCGGCGGCCTGCAACGCATCGTTCGAGAAGTCGAGCGTCGAGCGGTAGTGCGCCTGCAACACGAAGAAACGGATCGTCATGGGCGAATAGGCCTGCGCCAGCAGCTTGTGGCTGCCGGTGAAGAGCTCTTCGAGGGTGATGAAGTTACCCAGCGACTTGCCCATCTTCTGTCCGTTGATCGTAATCATGTTGTTGTGCACCCAGTACTTCGCCGAATCGTGTCCCAGCGCGGCGGTCGACTGCGCGATCTCGCACTCGTGGTGCGGGAACATCAGGTCCATGCCGCCGCCGTGGATGTCGAACCGTTCGCCCAGATACTTGGTGCTCATGGCCGAGCACTCCATGTGCCAGCCGGGGAACCCGTCGCTCCACGGCGAAGGCCAGCGCATGATGTGTTCGGGCGACGCCTTTTTCCACAGCGCGAAGTCGCAGCAGTTGCGTTTGTCGCACTGCCCGTCCAGCGCGCGCGTGTTGGCCACGATGTCTTCCAGATTGCGCCCCGAAAGGACGCCGTAGCGGTGGTCGCGGTCGTACTTCTCCACATCGAAATAGACCGATCCGTTCGACTCGTAGGCGTAACCCGCATCGAGAATCTTCTGCACGAAGGCCTCCTGCTCGATGATATGCCCCGAAGCCCGCGGCTCGATCGAGGGGCTGAGCACGCCCAGCGCATCCATCGCCCGATGGTAACGCTCCGTGTAGTAGTGCGCCACCTCCATCGGTTCGAGCTGTTCGAGCCGCGCCTTCTTCGTGATCTTGTCCTCGCCGTCGTCGGCGTCGTGTTCCAGATGCCCCACGTCGGTGATGTTGCGCACGTAGCGCACCTTGTAGCCGAGCGCTTGCAGATAACGGAACAGCAGGTCGAAGGTCACAGCCGGACGCGCGTGCCCCAGATGAGGATCGCCGTAGACCGTCGGCCCGCAGACGTACATGCCCACACGGGGCGGAGCCAGCGGCACGAACTCCTCCTTGCGGCGGGAAAGCGTATTGTATAAAACGAGTTTCGATTCCATAATCGCTGAAATTTCCGCAAAAATAGGAAATATTCTCTACAATTCCGCGATTTGCGGAGGTCGAATCGAAATTTGCATCCGGCCCTCCGTGCCGTGCGCGCCGGCGAAGCCGGTGGCGGGGACGAAACTCCTCGTTCGCCACCGCGCCGCGAAAAAGCGGACGGAAAGCGGCGAAAAGAATTTTGCGATCGGCTTGCCGGTTTGCGGAATTTATGCTAATTTTGTCACAGAGAATCCTGCGAAATGAAGAAGTCGGCATTCATACTCCTCTTCCTGTTGGCCTCCCTTCCGGCATTGATGAGCCGGGGAGCGGAAGCCGGCGCGGCGGCCGCTTCCGACCTTCGTCAGACGGTAAAGAATTCCTCGATCTCGGCACAGCACTCCGACTTCGTGGCCACGGAGACGTTCCAACTCTCCGTGCCGGCTCCTTCGCGCGCCCTGCGCAAGTCGAACGAACGGTCGTCGCGTACGATCCACGAAATGCCGGTGCTCTATTGCGAACGGTACTTCGCATCCGTGCGCCACGACTTGTCGCAGTCCGTCGCTTCCTTACAGCCGGACGCGCACCGTCCGCTGCCGTCCCACAGCGCCGACTATCTCAAATTCGGTATTCTGGTCATTTAGCCATCCCTTTCCACTTCGACGACACGACACGCCCGCTCCCGAAGCGATCGTTCGTGTGTGCATCTACGGCTACCTGCGGGTCGGACTCCACCCGTCAGGCGGAATCTTGCGGGGCCGAACCTTCCCGACCGGAAGCGTCCCTCCCGCAGAGGAGGGGTTGCGGTCTCGGACGGAAACATGCGCCCCTGCGACAAATCCATTTTCACATCCATAAATACCGAACAGAAATGAACTTATCCTATATAATCGGAGAGACGCTGCTGATGGCGGGATTCACCTTCATCGTGGGAATCGCATTCGCCTACGCGCTTAAACTGACGACCTTCTTCTTCTCCCGCCTCAACGGGCACGACCTTCCCGTCCTGCTGCGGAAAAGCCGCATATGGGAACGCGCCTACCGCATGAACGTCGCCCACACCTACCGATACATCCGCTCGATCGCCCGCAACGACGACCCTCAGAAACGGCCTGCGGCGACGGACGCCTGCATGATCCGCACCATGCAGGAACTGGCCGAATACCATTTCGGTAATTCCGGAGAATCGAGTAAAGAAGACGGGAACATGAACGGTTTATACGAATTCCACCATGGAAAAATTTGATCTGAACAATATCTTCCAAGGCATTTCGACCCTGTTGCAGTCCGACCCGTCGATCATGTACGCCCGCATCGGACTGATCCTGCTCGGCATCCTGCTGGTCTATCTGGGACGCCGGGGCATCCTCGAACCGCTGGTAATGATCCCCATGGGACTGGGCATGGCAGCCGTAAACGCCGGCGTACTCATCATGCCCGGCGGCGTACAGGGCAATCTGTTCCTCGACCCGATGGTCACCGACACCGACCAGTTGATGAACATTCTGCAAATCGACTTCCTCCAACCGGTCTACACCTTCATGTTCAGTAACGGTCTGATCGCCTGCCTGATCTTCATGGGCATCGGGACGATGCTCGACATCAACTTCCTGCTGGCCAAGCCACTGCAAAGCATGTTCCTCGCGCTGTGCGCCGAGCTGGGTACGTTCGCCGTCGTACCGATCGCCTTCGCGATGGGGCTGAGCCCCAACGACAGCGCCTCGATCGCCATGGTGGGCGGCGCCGACGGGCCGATGGTGCTCTTCGCGTCGCTCAACCTCTCGAAAAGCATCTTCGTGCCGATCACCGTCGTAGCCTACCTCTACCTCGGACTCACCTACGGCGGCTATCCCTACCTGGTGCGTGCGATGGTTCCCAAACGGCTGCGCGCCATCAAGATGCAGCCGCCCAAGAAAGCGCCCAAACAGTACTCCGCAGCCACCAAAATCTCGCTGGCCGTGGTCATGTGCGTGATTCTCTGCCTGCTCTTTCCCGTGGCCGCTCCGCTCTTCTTCTCGCTCTTCATCGGCATCGTCATCAAGGAATCAGGACTCAAACACGTCTGCGACTTCATCAGCGGGCCGATGCTCTACGGCTCGACCTTCTTTCTGGGAATCCTGCTGGGGATTCTCTGCGACGCACATACGCTGCTCGACCCCACGGTGCTCAAACTCCTCGTGCTGGGCATCCTCGCCCTGCTGATTTCGGGCATCGGCGGCATATTGGGCGGTTATGCCATGTATTTCCTCAAACGGGGCAACTTCAACCCCGTCATCGGCATCGCCGCCGTGAGCTGCGTGCCCACGACGGCCAAGGTCGCCCAGAAGATCGTCTCGCACGACAACCCCTCGTCGTTCGTCCTGGCCGATGCGCTCGGCGCCAATATCACGGGCGTCATCACCTCGGCCATTATCGCCGCGATCTACGTGACCGTCGTCCCGCTGCTGTAAAATCCGACGAAACCCCTACATCATCAATATTCATCCGCGAGGCGGGGCCTGATTTCGGGCCCCGCCTTTTCCACCCGACGGACAGCCGAAAAAACCGCCTCCGCCTCCCTGTACGGCGGGAGAAAGACGACAACCCGAAAATTCGTCGGACAACCTGCCGCGCCCAGCCATCCGCAAGCCGAAGTCTCCGCCTCGCGAAAAATCGGGAAGAAGAACGGGCGGCGGATGCGCCGTAGACACTCCGCCCCGGCAATCGCAAAATAAATTTGCATCGCACCCGGCTTATTCGTATCTTTGGCTGCGCCGAAGATACTGCCGCACGGCTATGTGCAAATAAATTTGACATTGCACTCACTTATTCGTATCTTTGTCCGATTATATGCTTCATACCCTAAGACGATCCGCATGAAACGTTACAACCGTTGGAACAACATCGTGGGATGGGCGGTCTTCGCCGTCGCGGCGCTGACCTACCTGGCCACCATGGAACCTTCGGCAAGCCTCTGGGACTGCTCGGAGTTCATTGCCACCTCCTACAAGCTCGAAGTGGGACATCCGCCCGGAGCCCCGCTGTTCATGATGATGGCGCGTCTGGCCACGATGCTGGCACCCTCGACCGAGTACGTGCCGCTGATGGTCAACGCCATGAACTCGCTGGCGAGCGCCTTCTGCATCCTGTTCATGTTCTGGACGGTCACCCACCTCGGCCGCCGCATCTACTCGGCGCAGGGCCGCGAGCTGACCGACGCCAACATGTGGACCGTACTGGGTGCGGGCGCCGTCGGCGCGCTGGCCTACACCTTCACCGACACCTTCTGGTTCTCGGCCTACGAGGGCGAAGTCTACGCCCTCTCGTCGATGTTCACGGCGCTCGTGGTGTGGCTCATGCTCAAATGGGAAGACCAGGCCGACGAACCCCATGCGACGAGGTGGCTGATCCTGATCGCCTACCTCATGGGACTCTCGATCGGCATTCACATCCTCAATCTGCTGACCGTTCCGGCACTGGTCTACATCTACTATTTCCGCAAATACGCGACCGTGACCTTCAAGGGATTCTGCATCGCATCGGTCATCGCGCTGGCGATCCTCTGGTTCATCAACGGACTGATTATCCCCTACACGGTCTACATCGGGGCGATGGTCGACGTACTGTTCGTCAATACGTTCGGCCTGCCGGTCAACTCGGGCATCGCCGTCTTCGCACTGTCGCTCTTCGCCCTGCTCGGGTGGAGCGTGTGGTACACCCACCGCCGCGGCCGCGTGGTGTGGAACACGCTGCTGCTGGCCACCACGATGATCCTGCTGGGATACAGTTCCTACGCTACGGTCACGATCCGCGCGGCGGCCAATCCTCCGATGAACAGCAACGACCCGTCGAATCCCCATGCGCTCTTCTCGGTGCTCAACCGCGACCAGTACGGCGGCCGGCCGCTGCTCTACGGCGCCTACTACTCGGCGCCGGTCGAAAGCGTCGTCGAGTCGACGCGCTACTACATCGACGACGAAGGCCGCTATGCCACGGCCTCCTTCCCCACGGGCTACACCCACCCGCAGCAGTTCATGCACCTCTTCCCCCGCATGTGGAACTACGCCAAGAGCCCCGACGAATACAAACAGTGGGCAGCCTACCGCACCAAGGTGGAGACGCTGCGCGACGAGCAGGGCAACGTCCTGCGCGACGAGAAAGGGCAGCCGCTGCGCGGCGAGGTGCTCGACTACGGCACGAAGCGCACCTACGACGACGGCTACTCCGAGCCGCGCGTCATCACGGAGCCGACCTTTTTGGAGAATCTCAACTACTTCTTCTCCTACCAGCTCAACTACATGTACTGGCGCTATTTCCTGTGGAACTTCGTCGGCCGCCAGAGCGACATCCAGCCCGCCGGTTCGACGACGATCACCGACGGCAACTGGCTGTCGGGAATCGACGCGATCGACCGCATCTACCTGGGGCCGCAGGAGAATCTGCCGCGCGAAGTGGCTGACAACAAAGCGCGCAACACCTACTATTTCCTACCCTTCATCCTGGGCCTCATCGGGTTGATCTACCAGCTCAACCGCGACCCGAAGAACTTCCTGATCGTGCTGTCGCTCTTCGTGATGATGGGTATCGCGCTGGTGGTCTACTTCAACACCTCGCCCGGCGAACCGCGCGAACGCGACTACGTTTACGCCGGATCGTTCTACGCCTTCGCCATGTGGATCGGGTTCGGGGTGATGGCGTTCAAGGATCTCATCGTCCGCCTCACCAAGCGCGACGACCGCACGGCCGCCGTGGCAGCAACCGTCATCGGTCTCGTGGTGCCGGGCATTCTCTGCGCCGAGAACTGGGACGACCACGACCGTTCGGGCCGCACCTACGCCCACGACATCGGCTGGAACTACCTGCAATCGACGCTTCCCAACTCGATCATCCTCAACTACGGCGACAACGACACCTTCCCGCTGTGGCTCAACCAGGAGGTCGACGGCCTGCGCCCCGACGTGCGCATCATGAACACGAGCTATCTGGGCGGCGAATGGTACATCGACGAGATGAAGACCCGGGCCAACGAAGCCGCCGGCGTGCCCTTCACCCTGCCGCGCAGCAAATACTGGTACCGCAACGACTACGTGCCCGTCTACGAGCGCGTGAACCGTCCGGTGGAGGCGCGCGAAGCCATCGAGTTCTTCGCCAGCGACGACCAGCGCACCAAGGTGCAGCTGTCGGACGGTTCGTCGAGCGACTACCTCCCCTCGAAGACGCTCATGCTGCCCGTCGACAAGCAGAACGTCCTGCGTTCGGGCATCGTCGCCGAGAAGGACAAGGATCTGATCGTCGACACGGTCTATATCAAGCTGTCGGGCGACTACCTCAACAAGGGCGAGCTGATGATCGTGGACATGCTCTCGAACTACGACTGGACGCGCCCGATCTACCTCACGCAGCCCTACATCTTCCAGAAGTTCGGGCTGGTCGACTACCTGCAATTCGACGGCTACGCCTACCGTTTCGTACCGATCCTCACGCCCTACCGTCAGGCGGGCGAAGTGGGACGCATCGACCCCGAATATGCCGTGCCGCTGCTGCTCGACGTCTTCCGCTACGGCAACCTCGACGACGAGAAGGTCTACTCCGACTACTTCACGCAGTACAACCTCTCGGCCGCCCGCGCCCGCGAAGCCTTCGCCCGCGTGGCCAAGGAGCTGATCCGCCGCGGCGACGAGAAGCCGAACTTCCCCGACAGCCTCGGCATCACCGAAGCCACCAACCGCGAGCTGGCGATCCGTCTGCTCGACGAGGGGATGCGCCGTATGCCGCCCGCGCAGGTGCGCTACACCTCGAACAACACGCTGCCCTTCATCGAAGCCTATTATGCGGCCGGCGCCGCAGACAAGGGCGACGCCCTGATGCTGGACTACGCCCGCAACCTGATGGAGTACGTCGACTATTACTTCCAGTTCGACGGCTGGCAATACGATTCGATCACCGACGCACTGGACGAGAAACTCGACCTGCTGGGCAACCTCTACTCGATGGTCGGTTACCTCAAACGCGACGCCGTGCTGACCGAGCTGAACGCCTACTACCGTTCGCTGGGCGTCACGGAGGAGGAGCTGATCCAGCCCGATTCGGCCCACCTCGACTACGAGGTCTCCGACACGGCTGCGGTGAATTGACGCCGCCGTAGAAGCGATGCGGGCCTCGTCGAAAAACGAGGCCCGCATCATTCGTTCCCGTGGACGTACCGCGTCACTCCCGCCGCGTAAGGAACGACAGCGCACGGCACTGCCCCCGGCGGCCGCCGCCGACCTCGCGCTCGACGATGCCGGTCACGACGTCGGCGGCATCGTGCCAACGGTTCGCGCGGAACTGCCGGCGGTAGGTCGTCAGGTGGGCGTAGAGCTCCGGCCAGCGCAGGTTCCAGCCGCGCGGCATCCGCAGCGTGTGGAGCACCGTGGCCGAGTTGGAGAGGATGCGCGCCTCCTTGTTGGCGCTCTGGTGGAACCACTCGACACGCACCGCAGGGGCCAGCCGCTGCACGGCGCGGGCGAATCCGCGGCCGCCGTTGTTGCTCTCGACAGCGGCCGTGCGCGTATCGCTGCGCAGCAACAGGTCGGCCACCAGTCCCTCGGTTACCTCCATGCCCTCGCGCGAATAGACCAGATCGGTGACGTAGATCGTCCCGTCCGTATCGACGGCATACGACATCGAGCAGAGGTAGTCGTCGCCCGTGTCGGCCGTATCGGTATAGTTGGCGCGGCGGACGATCTCGCGCGGCAGGGCGTCGTACTCGGCGAACTGGTCGCCGTAGAGCAATCCTTCGCGCACGGAGGGACGCCCCTGGTACATGCACTCGAAACGCAGCGGATCAAGCGCCCGCTTGGCGTGGAGCAGCGCCGCGTCGTGCCGCGCGGGCCATAATGCCTCGCCCGCCGCACGGGGATCGATCGCGGAGGGCGGGGTCGTTTTGAGCGCTTCGAAATTGAGTGCCAGCCAGCCGTTGGCGGACACCCGCGCCAGATCCTCCCACGCACGCAGTTCGACCACCGGCTCGCGCTGTCGCAGCATCCCGATCAGATCCTCTTCGTGCCAGCGCGTGAAGACCAGCAGCTCGCGTGAGTCGTTGTGCATCCGCGTGCGCACCACCGAAGTGTACCATTCCCAGCAGTTCTCGCGCACGAGCGGCGAATTAGCCTCCATGGCATCCTTATAGAGGTCGTCGAGCAGGAAACAGTCGACGCGGTTGCCCGTGAGTGAGCCCTCGCGGCCGACCGACAGCAGACTGCCCTCGTGCCCCACGATCTCGACTTCGTCGGCCGTGCGGATGTATTCGGGCGGTTTCGAGCCGCGCTTGATCGTCGTGTCGGGAAAGAGTTCGCCGTATTCGGCCGAGCAGAGGATGCGCTGCACGCGGCGGTTGAACTTCGACGCCAGCGACGCCGAATAGGAGGCGATGGCGATCCGCAAATCGGGATCGAGTCCCAGCAGATAGGCCGGCAGCAGCGTCGTCGCCCCGACGCTCTTGCCGTGCTGGGGCGGCATGGAGATCATCAGGCGGCGGACGCGCCCCTCGGCGAAGGCTTCGAGCACGCGATAATAGGTGCGGTGGAACCACTCCAATTCCAGAAACGGATAGACTGCAAGTGCATAATCGGTAAAAGAGATCATCGACGAGAAATGAAAAATTAAGAATTGAAAATAATACTTTGCCGAGACGTTACGACATCCGTCCGCAACACTGCGGCGCCTTAGCGCCGCGCGGGCCGAAGCCTCCGCGGGCGGAGGCCCGCAATATGCGTGCTCCGCAGTCTTCGGTCCGCAGATAGGACAGGCCAATTCGCAAGCCGGTATCTTGGGGAAATAAATCATCCTGTTTGCGCGCAGCGCACCGCAAACTCCGCCAGGCGAAATACAGTTTTGAAAGTCTCGCTCTTCGGTCGCAGCCGAAGAGCGGCAGCCCGCAGCCGCCCCATGCGGAGGGCTGCATCGTCCCGCCCGACGCGTCCTTCGCCGACTGCGGACTGACAAAGGAGGGCGCCTATCATCCATAACGCGTAGGTATCGCGCGGGCCGAAGTCTCGCCCACAGAGCCCACTCCAAAGGAAGCACTCCGCAGTCTTCGTCCCGCAACGCATCGGACAAACAGCCCAGCGCTTCCACATCGTTTGATCTCCACATCGGAACCCTCAGAAACTAAACATTCCGCCGCCGGCATCCCCAACCTTACCGGACGATACGTCAAAACCGCCCGATCGGACGAGCGCCATTCGACTGCGAACGGAATAAAAATCCGGCAGCCTCGACCGGATGTCGAAGCTGCCGGCGGCAGACCTTCGGGACGACGGCCCCGACGGGCGGTCTGCACAGGAACCGGTTTCATCGGGCCGGGCGCACCCCTGTACGGGCGGGCCGGACGAGAACACGGCACCGAAGGCGAAGGTCGGGAGCCGTCGCTCCCGGAGCGGGAACAGCGACCTTCGCCGATGAGACTACACGAGCAGGCAGGGCCGCAGTTCGGCGAACGAAAAATCGTTGAGCACCTCCCCGTCGGCTGTCACGGTGTGGAATTCCCACCACACGGGAACCACGTCCGTAAGCCGTCGGCGACACCCTTCGGGCCAACGGTCGTCGCTGCGGTAGAGAACGAGCGACGCCGTCAACCTGCACAAGGTCTCCCCGACCGCACACTCGACGCTTCCCGAATAGAAACCGCCGCCACCGAACGCTTCGCGCAACCGGATCGCAATCTCATCGTAAAGTTCGGATGAAACTTGAAACATGGCAAGGAAAAGATTTTAAGGTGTTTTTTGTTTTTTATGAATAAATAGTTTAACTTTGCGAAGACAAATATAGGTTCAAATATTTGATTTTACAATAAAAAGTTCAATTATTTGTATCGATTTTTCTAATAAAATTGCCATGAATCAACGGGTAAAACTGATACGAAAAGAGCTCGGAATGACGCAAGAGCAACTGGCTCAACATCTTGGGATCGGGAAAGCCGCACTCTCGATGATCGAAACAGGCAAGGCGGCGCTCTCGTCGCGCAATCGCAACATTCTGGTTCAGGAATTGAACGTAAACCCCGACTGGCTCGAAACGGGCAAGGGCTGCATGTTCAACGCCGAACCCGACCTGACCTCCTACCTGCACCGCACGGACAACTCGCTGCCGTTGCAGAGCGTGCCGCTCTATTCGATCGAGGGGACGGCGGGACTCGTACCGCTGTTCAGCGACCAGGCGCAGCTCAAACCCGTCAATTTCATCCACATCCCCAACCTCCCCAAATGCGACGGCGCGATCTACATCGTGGGCGATTCGATGTATCCGCTGCTCAAAAGCGGCGACATCGTCCTCTACAAGCAGCTGCACGACATCGGCGACGTCTTCTGGGGCGACATGTATCTGTTGTCGATCGACATCGACGGCGAGGAGTACGTCACGGTGAAATACATCCAGAAATCCGACCGCAAAGGCTACGTGAAGCTCGTCAGCCAGAATCCCCACCACGCCGACAAAGAGGTCGAGATCGCCCGCATCCGTGCACTGGCGCTCGTCAAGGCCAGCATCCGGATGAACTCCATGCGCTGAGACCCGAACCGTCGGGCCGAACGGCGACGGATGCGGAGCCGCACCGAAAGACGCGGCTCCGCATCGGACACCGGCACCCGCAGCAATCCGATGCGGAATGCTGTTCCTCGCTGCGACGAAGAAGTCCCGGAACCTACGACACGCGAAAAGACGAACCCGCAAAAAGAGATATGCCCCGAATATTCGGGGCATATCTCAATTATTGCCGGACGGAGCGTTATTTCGCACGGACGCAACGTACCATCATCGAATTGGCCTGGCTCGTACCGCCGCTGGAAACCATAGGCTTGCCGGTCGCGGTATTCGACCACGCCAGATAACGGGCCTTCCCTGCATCGCCCGCGTCCGACGACCACATCAGCGAGGCTGTGGGAAGCATCAGGGATGATCCCGTACTCTGTCCGCTCGGTACGAGGTAGACATCCTGCTCGCCGTCGCTGCACAACCGGTAGGTATCGACAACGAATTCCTTCGAACCTTCGGATGTAAGTTCGATCAATTCATCGGCTGTCGGCATCCGCCACGTGCCGGCGGGAGCCACCAGCGAGCAGGGATCGGTATCGCCATACGGAATGTCGGCATACGCCATCTCCGTCGCAGTCGGCCCATACACCACACCGCCATACTTCGGTTTGGATTCAAGCGGGTCAGGCAGGGCGAAACCGTACTGACTCTTATACTTGAAATACATTCCGCGCTCCTTCGGGGCCGCAAAGACATAAGCGCCGTCCCTGACGGTCAGATACCCTTCGCTCCATACGACCGAGTAGACCAGCGGTACGACCTGTTTTCCCTGCTTCACGGTCTTCTTCGTATCCACGCCGTTGACCCAGATCGAGAGCGTGCGCTCCTCGCCGGTATTCTCCGGAATGGCGATTTCGACGGTCGGATTCTCCTTCGAACCGGTACCCGACCACTCGCCGCCGTCGCTGCCCTTGACCACGACGGGGAACGAAGCCATGTCGCTGTCGCAGGTCACGCTCAGCGTGAAGGCTCCGTATTCGGCCGAAGCCGGCGTATGGGAGACATAGAGCGCATAATCGGTCATTGCGGGCTGTACGAATTCGACGCCTGTATAGATATGGTTGACGAAGAGGCGCAATGTCCGGTCCTGCTTCGTATCGTTCTTCGGGATACCCACCGACACCTGCGGCCGGGCGTCCGTAGCCCCCGTCTGCGTAAGGGTGCCGTCGTCGCCCCATACGGTGACATCGTAGTAGGTGAAGGCACCCGGATCGGTCTCCACGTTCAGCGAGAAGGCCTTGTAATCGACCGTTTCGGGCAGGGTGTGCATGACGTACTTCGGCTGCGGAACGTTCCGCACGCAGCGCACCATGGCCATGTTGGTACCGACCGCATCGTAATCCAGGAGCGAATATCCTATCTCGCCGTTCAGCGAATAGATCACGCCGTTGCCGTGGAAATCGCCGCCCAAGCCCCAATAACCACCGAACGTCGACTTTCCGACGGACGTACCGGTTTCGGTGCTCATGACACCGCAATAGGGCAGGAAGAGCGATACGCCCGTATAGCCCATTCCCGTAACGCCGTCCTGCGTGCGCTGTACGTCCTCGCCGTAGTAAAGTTCCGAAAGTTCTGCGTAAGTCGGCATTCGCAGAGCGGGATCGATGAGGCTGCAAGGATCGACGCCTTCGTTCTGGGGAATCGCATCGATCGCGATCTGCACCGGAGCGGGCGTATAGGCCGTCCCGGCATAGGTCGCTTCGTCCGACGGCACGCCGTAACCGCTCTCATGACGGAAGAAGAGGCCCGAATCCGACGGTTTGTCGGCCAGTACGAACCGGTCGTTCTTGACCGAGACATTGCTCTTAGTCCAGTAGAAACCGCCGAGCAGCTCCATGCCGGCCTGCTGCTTCGCCTCGACGACCTTCGTCCACACGGGCGTCTGCGACGCAGCGGCCGTCTCGAAGATCACGTCGACCTCCTTCTCCGAATAGTTGGCGCCGATATGCACGGCCACGCTCTCCGTGGGTTCGTTGACGGCAACCGGCTCGCCCACCGCTTCGCCCACCGTCAAGCGGTACTGCCACGGTTCGAACTGCGGCGTGGCACGGGTCTCGATCTTCGTGCGGAACTTCACTTCGTAGTCACCGCCGGCGAAGGGTACCGACGCGGGAATGGTCGTCGACTCGAACTCCGTCACCTCGTATTCCTTCCTGCCCGCCTCCTGCTTCGCCTCGACGATCTTCGTCCACACGGGCGTCTCGGCCACCTCGGCCATCTCCACGATCACGGCACGCTCCTCGACGCTCTCACTGGCGTCGATATGTATGCCGATCTTCTCGGTCGGTTCGGTCACCTCGACCGCATCGCCGACCGCATCGCCCAGCGTCACGCGATACTGCCATGCGACGAACAGCGGCGCAGCCGCACGGGTCTCGACCTCCAGCCGGAACAGCACGTCGTAATCGCCGCCGCCGGCAGGAACCGTCGCCGGAATAGTCGTCGACTCGAACTTGGTCACCTGGTAATCTTTCAGCGAACCCTCCTGCGTCGCCTCGACGATCTTCGTCCACGTCTCGGCCTTCACCCCGAAGGCCATCTCGACCGCCACGCCGCGCTCTTCCTTGCTGCGGTTAGGCGGAATCGTAATCGCGATTTCGGTCGTGGGCTTCGTGACCGTCACCGCGTCGCCCACCACGTCGCCGAGCGTCAGGCGATAAGCCCACGGTTCGAAGGTCGCGCCCGTCGAGCGCGTCTCCGTCCTGATGACGAAGGTCAGTTTATACCCCCCCCCTTCACCGGGAATCGAGGCCGGAATCGTACTCGATTCGAACTGCGTGACCTGATAGGCCTGCGGTTCCGGCTGATCGTCGGTCTTGTCGTCCGAACAGGCGGCGAAACCGCACAGCGAAACGCAACACAAAAGCGCCGATAGTCTGAAATTTTTCATAGGCTTCAACATAAATTTTGATGATTGAAATTCATTTTCCCTCTTCCGCGTCCGGCATACCGCAGCCTGCGAGCGTCCCTGCCCGAGACGGAACCCGCCCGCCGTTCCGGACTCGAAAAGAGAGAGTTGTTAAATGTACGACAAATTATCCGGCCCGACAACGATATAAAGATATATCATAAAAACGCATCCGCTATCTAAACGGATAATACATCGGCCGAACGGCCGTTTTAAAGGAATATTCTCCCGAAAAGCGCTCCGCTCGTTCCGAATCGTAAGCTGAATAAGGAAGATCCGGTAAAAACCGTCCGTCCCGAATCCGGAAAGTTTCGGACAATCAACGGCTTCGGATCG
This sequence comes from Alistipes communis, assembly GCF_006542665.1. Taxonomy (NCBI): domain Bacteria; kingdom Pseudomonadati; phylum Bacteroidota; class Bacteroidia; order Bacteroidales; family Rikenellaceae; genus Alistipes; species Alistipes communis. The sequence continues at coordinate 2,287,640 of NZ_AP019735.1, read as the reverse complement.
CTTTCGAATTACGGAACGGACCTTTTGCAAACCGTGCGCCGAAAGGAAGTTCGTCTGCGTCAATCTTTCTCCGGCTATGGCATTGGCATGGCCGGAGAAAGCGCAACCCCATACATCTTAACGAAAAACATGCGACCCGAGCCACACCCGTTCGCCAAATCCATAAAAACGAAATCACGATAAATAAATATCGTGCTAAAAAATCGCAAATTTGCAGTCGGACGACTCATATAGCCCTCCGAATAAATAAAAATAATCAATAATTATTTCTCCGTGGGCAGGAGGGCCGGACAGAGGAATTCCCGCCGGAAAACACGCCGTTTCCCTTTCCAGGCCGACGCGAACGGTGCGAATCGCAAGCGAATGAACCGGCCGATATATTTTAAATAATTTAACGAACAAAAGGCTCGATAAAAAACTGAGGCAGGAAAAGAGCGTCCGTTTTTCAGTTTCGCCGTGCCAATATGCCGGAAATTTTATATATTTGCCCACGGTTTACCCATCCTGCAACAAGGCCGGCGGATACCGTTTCCGGCCGGAAAACCTCGTCGAAAGAGGCGATTCCCGAAGAGGCGCCCCTCCCATTCGACGCCTTCCGGAAAGGAACCCCGCCGGAAGTGCTGGATACAAAACGTGAAAACAAACCATTCATTTAACGATAAAGCGATGAATCAAGAGCATGTACAAGAGCTTCAAGACGTCGTCATCCGCTTCTCGGGCGATTCGGGCGACGGAATGCAGCTCACGGGGACGCTTTTCTCCGACACCTCGGCGCTCATGGGCAACGGCATCTCGACCTTTCCGGACTACCCCGCCGAGATTCGTGCGCCGCAGGGAACCGTGGCCGGAGTATCGGGCTTCCAGGTCCATTTCGGCGCACGGCGCGTCATCAACCCCGGCGACTACTGCGACGTACTGGTAGCGATGAATCCCGCGGCACTCAAAGCCAACCGCCGTTGGCTCAAAGCGGGAGCGACGGTCATCATCGACGGCGATTCGCTCACCGAAACCAATCTGCGCAAGGCCGGTTTCACGACCGACGATCCGATCGCGGAACTGGGACTCGACGGTCACAACCTCGTCGTGCCCGGCATCACGACCATGACCCGCGAGGCGCTCAAAGAGCTGGAACTGGACAACAAGTCGGTGGTCAAGTGCAAGAACATGTTCGCGCTGGGCATCTGTTTCTACCTCTTCCACCGTCCGGAGGACCACGCCAAGAAGTACCTCGACTCGAAATTCGCACGCAAAAACCCGCTCATCGCCGAGGCCAACAAACGGGCTATCGACGCGGGCTACAACTTCGCAGCCAATACCCACCAGTTCGCCAACACCTATGCCGTACCGGCCGCACCGCTCGAAAAGGGCACCTACCGCTCGATCAACGGCAACGTCGCCACGGCATGGGGACTGATGGCCGCCGCCGAAAAGGCGGGGCTACCGCTCTTCTGCGGCTCCTACCCCATCACGCCGGCCACGGTGATTCTCGAAGAGCTGGCCAAGCACAAGGAGCTGGGCGTGAAGACCGTGCAGGCCGAAGACGAGATCGCCGGCATCTGCACGGCCATCGGCGCCGCCTTCGCCGGCAATTTCGCCGTCACGACGACCTCCGGCCCGGGACTTTCGCTCAAAAGCGAAGCGCTCGGTCTGGCCGTCATGGCCGAACTGCCGCTAGTGGTGGTCGACGTCCAGCGTGGCGGCCCGTCGACGGGTCTGCCGACCAAGACCGAACAGAGCGACCTGATGCAGGCGCTCTACGGCCGCAACGGCGAGTGTCCCGTGGTGGTGCTCGCAGCCTCGACGCCCGGCGACTGCTTCCGTTTCGCTTTCGAAGCGGGCAAGATCGCCATGGAGCACATGACGCCCGTGATCCTGCTCACCGACGGATTCATCGCCAACGGTTCGCAGCCGTGGCGCATCCCGCAGATGAGCGACTACCCCGCCATCTGTCCGCCCGTGGTCGAACCGCACCCCGAGGGCGAGGCGTTCATGCCCTATGCCCGCGACGCCCGCCACGTCCGCGGCTGGGCCTTCCCGGGCAAGGCGGGCCTCGAACACCGCATCGGCGGCCTCGAAAAACACTGTCTGAAAGGGTGTATCTCCTACGAACCGGCCAACCATCAGGAGATGGTGCGCACCCGCGCTGCCAAGGTAGCGGCCGTGGCGGACGACCTGCCGCGTCAGGAGGTCATGGGCGCGGCCGAAGGCGACCTGCTGGTGATCGGCTGGGGCGGTACGCGCGGCAACGTGCAGAGCGCCGTGGAGCAGTTGCAGGAGGAGGGCAAGCGCATCTCGTTGTGCCACTTCAACTACATCCACCCGCTGCCGCACGGCGTGCGCGAGATCCTCGGCGGTTTCCGCCGCATCGTCGTCTGCGAGCTCAACGAAGGGCAGCTGGCCTCCTACCTGCGCCAGCAGTTCCAGGAATTCCGCTTCGGGCAGTATAACAAGTGCGAGGGCCTGCCCTTCACCGTCGTGGAACTGAAAGAGGAATTCAACCGGATTTTGAACGAGAAATAGATAACAAGCTCATGGCAACATACAACTACACACCCGCCGCAGAAGCCTCCCTTTTCAAAGGGAGGTTTGGAGGGTTTGTCGATATTCAAGCGAAGCGGTTTGAAATCGGCTCGATGCTGCCGACCGATAAACGTACAATCCGAAAATAACGATTATGGCAACATACAACTACACACCCGCCGATTTCAAATCGGATCAAGAGGTCAAATGGTGCCCCGGATGCGGCGACCACGCAGTGCTGAACGCCGTGCAACGCGCCATGCCCGAAATCGCCGATGCGCTCGACACGTCGCACAACCGGTTCGTCTTCATTTCGGGCATCGGCTGCTCGTCGCGCTTCATCTACTATATGAAGACCTTCGGGTTCCACACGATCCACGGCCGCGCCAATGCCGTGGCCACGGGCGTCAAGGTCGCCAATCCCGACCTGAGCGTCTGGGTCTGCACCGGCGACGGCGACTCGCTGGCCATCGGCGGCAACCACTTCATCCACGCCATCCGGCGCAACGTCGATCTCAACTGCATCCTCTTCAACAACGAGATTTACGGACTGACCAAAGGGCAGTACTCGCCCACGACCAAGCTGGGCAAGGTCACCAAGACCTCGCCCTACGGCACGATCGAAAAGCCGTTCAATCCCGGCGAACTGGCCATCGGCGCCAAGGCGACCTTCTTCGCCCGCACGGTGGACGCCGACGTCGAGCTGACCAAGTCGTGCCTGCTGGCCGCCGCACGCCATCAGGGGATGTCGGTGGTCGAATGTCTGGTCAACTGCGTGATCTTCAACAATAAGACACACGCCGATTTCGCCGGAGACAAAGCCACCCGCGCCGAACGCACGATCGTGCTGCGCCACGGCGAGAAGATGCTCTTCGGCACGAACCGCGACAAGGGCCTCGTGCGCGAGAACGGCAAGCTGAAAGCGGTGACCGTCGGCGAAGACGGATACACGATCGACGACGTTCTCACGCACGACGCACACGAGCGCGATACCTCGCTGCATCTGATGCTCGCGGCGATGAAATACCCCGACATGCCGGTGGCCGTCGGCGTGATCCGCGAGGTGGAGGACACGCACGTCTACGACCGCAAGGTGGCCGAACAGGTCGCCGAAGTCCGGAACTCCAACCCGATCCGCTGCATGGACGACCTGCTCCACGCGGGCGAGACGTGGGAGATCGGATAAACGCGCAATCACCGATGAAAAACGGGGGCGGCGGACGACGGATGTCCGCCGCCCCCGTTTTTCTGCGAACAGTTCCGGCCTGCGGCGCGCCTCCTGCCGAAGAGAAAGAATCCACAGACCCGTCCCAAAGAGCGGAAAAACCGGAAGTTACGATTTATAACCGGCCGTACCTGCCTCCTTCCGGCCACTCGTTCGACGACGGACGTACCGCTTCCGCCGCCGAAGAATATTCCGGCACGCCCGCTTCCGGCACGCTCGCCGGAGACAATTTTCGAGGCCGACCTCACAACGACTCCAATACTTGCTATAAATCAATAAAATAACACCCAATTCCAAATTAGTTCCGATTACGAGAAGATACCGCGGGAGGGATATTCTCCCACGGCATTCCACCCCGTCCGCCGCCGAAATGCTGTCGACGCACGACGTTCGTAGGCCGGATGGATTCGGTGCCGGAAAGAAAACAGACGGAATTTCGTCGCACCGAAACGGGATCGTATTATTATTCGAAACTTCACGGAAAATATTTTTGAAATTCTTGAATAATTTATATATTTGCAAATGAATGAATGGATTACGAAACTACATATAGTTTCATTTCGTGCCTAAGCAGGATGATATTTTATAAATTTAGCATCTGTTTCACCCGTTTAAGTTACGAATCGTAATCAAAATCCGCCGAACCGGCCATTTCGCACGCCGGCGACGAAAGATCGGGCGACAAGGTTCACCCTTTCGGAAATACATGACATCCGGCCGGGGCCGGCTGCGGAGATTCCGGCAGGCTTCGGCTCCTTCGCAGCGGAAAGAGCGGACTCCGACAACGGAAGGCCCAGCGGATACGGGCGGACACACGGCTTTTTGCAGGAAAACACGGATTCGGAGCGATCGAACGATCGCCCGACATCAGAAGACCGACAGAATATGAGTGAGAGATTGTACATTTTCGACACCACGCTCCGCGACGGCGAGCAGGTTCCCGGCTGCCAGTTGAACACGATCGAAAAGATCGAGGTCGCCAAGTTGCTGGAAAGCCTCGGCGTGGACATCATCGAGGCGGGATTCCCGATCTCCAGCCCCGGAGACTTCAACTCCGTGCTCGAAATTTCGAAGGCCGTCTCCGAGCCGACGATCTGCGCGCTCACGCGCGCCGTACGCAAGGATATCGACGTAGCGGCCGACGCCCTGCGGCTGGCCAGGCACAAGCGGATCCACACCGGTATCGGCGTCTCGCCCCAGCACATCTACGACAAACTGCGTTCGACGCCCGAAAAGATACTCGAAACGGCTGTCGACGCGGTGAAATACGCCAAACGCTACGTCGAAGACGTGGAGTTCTACGCCGAAGACGCCGGCCGGGCCGAACCCAAATACCTCGCCCGCGTGGTCGAAGCGGCCATTGCGGCCGGCGCCACGGTGGTCAACATCCCCGACACGACGGGCTACTGCCTGCCGCAGGAGTACGGAGCGAAGATCCGCTATCTGGTCGAACACGTCGCCAACATCGACCGTGCAATCATCTCCACCCACTGCCACAACGATCTGGGCATGGCGACGGCCAACACGCTAAGCGCCGTTCTCAACGGCGCCCGGCAGGCCGAGGTGACGATCAACGGCATCGGCGAACGGGCGGGCAACACCTCGCTCGAAGAGGTGGTGATGACGCTGCGCTGCCACCGCGAACTCGACATCGACACGCGCATCAACTCGCAGCTCATCACCAAGGCCTCGCATCTGGTGTCGAGCCTGATGAACATGCCCGTGCAGCCCAACAAGGCGATCGTCGGACGCAACGCCTTCGCCCACTCGTCGGGAATCCACCAGGACGGCGTGCTCAAACACCGGCAGACCTACGAGATCATCGACCCGCAGGACATCGGGCTCAACGAATCGGTCATCGCCCTGACGGCCCGCAGCGGCCGCGCGGCACTGGTGCACCGGCTCGAACTGCTGGGTTACGACCTCACGCCGGAAGAACTGAACGCCACCTACGACAAGTTCCTTGTGCTGGCCGACCGGAAAAAGGAGATCCACGACTACGACCTGCTCTACCTGGTAGGCGACATCGACCGCATCCGCAAACAGTCGATCGCGCTCAAATTCCTGCAAGTGACCACCGGAACCCTCGTTCCGACGGCCACCGTCGTACTGAAATTCGGCGACCACGAACGCATGTCGATCGCCACGGGAAACGGACCGGTCGACGCGGCCGTCTCGGCCATCAAGAAGCTCGTCAACGAGCGGGTCACCCTCTCGGAGTTCCTGATGCAGGCCGTCACGCGCGGCTCGGACGATGTGGGACGCGTCCACGTACAGGTCGAATGCGGCGAACGCACCGTGCACGGCTTCGCAGCCCACACCGATACGACACGCGCGTCGGTCGAGGCATTCCTCGACGCGCTGCGCGTGCTGAACGTCACCGAACGCAAAGAGAAGGAGGAGTAGCATGGGACGGACGCTTCTGGACAAAATCTGGGATGCGCACACGGTGCGCACCGAGGAGGGCGGCCGCACGGTGCTCTACATCGACCGGCAGTACATCCACGAGGTAACCTCGCCCGTGGCCTTCGCCGGACTCGCGCGGCGCGGCGTCGGCGTGGTACATCCCGACCGCATCACCGCCACGGTCGACCACAACATTCCCACCGTGGACCAGCACCTCCCCATCGCCGAGCCTCAGTCGCGGCATCAGGTCGAGACGCTGCGCGCCAACTGCGCCCGCTACGGCATCGAGCACTTCGGCATGGGCGATCCGCGGCAGGGGATCGTACACATCATCGGCCCCGAACTGGGGCTCACGCAGCCGGGCATGACGATCGTCTGCGGCGACAGCCACACCTCCACGCACGGCGCGCTGGGGGCCGTCGCCTTCGGCGTGGGAACCTCCGAAGTCGAAATGGTACTGGCCAGCCAGTGCATCCTGCAAGGCAAGCCGCGCGCGATGCGCATCACCGTCGACGGCACGCTGCCCTCGGGCACGGAGGCCAAGGACATCATTCTCCACATCATCGCGCGCATCACCGCTTCGGGCGGAACCGACCATTTCATCGAATTCGCCGGCGAGGCGATCCGCTCGCTCTCGATGGAGGGACGCATGACGGTATGCAACATGAGTATCGAGTGCGGCGCCCGCGGCGGCATGATCGCCCCCGACCAGACGACCTTCGACTACCTGCGCGGACGCGAACGCGCGCCGCAGGGCGAGGCGTTCGACGCCGCCGTAGCGCGGTGGCGGGAACTTTACAGCGACGCCGACGCACGTTTCGACCGCGAATACCGGTTCGACGCCGCCGAGATCGCGCCGATGATTACCTTCGGGACGAATCCCGGCATGGGAATGGCCGTCGATGCGGCGATTCCCGCCGACGCCGATCCCAAAGCGCTGGAATATATGGGATTCGATGCCGGCGAACGGCTGCTGGGCAAACCCGTCGACTACGTTTTCGTCGGCAGTTGCACCAACGGCCGCATCGAAGACCTGCGGCGTTTCGCCCGTCTGGTCGAGGGACGGCGCAAAGCTCCGGAAGTGACGGCATGGATCGTCCCCGGCTCGAAGGCCGTGGAGGCCGCCGCGAAGGCCGAAGGACTGGATCGGATTCTCGCCGCCGCAGGATTCGAACTGCGCCAGCCGGGCTGCTCGGCCTGTCTGGCGATGAATGCCGACAAGATTCCCGCCGGCAAGTACTGCGTCTCGACCTCCAACCGCAATTTCGAAGGGCGTCAGGGGCCGGGAGCACGCACGCTGCTGTCGGGCGTTGCCGTAGCGGCGGCCGCCGCTGTCAGCGGCCGGATCGCAGACCCGCGGGAGCTGTTCGGATTCCCGCCGAACGATTGAAAACGAACGTTGCAAACGAACCTTTTCGATAAGCCGAGTGCAGAGCCGAACGAAGTTCGGACTATGCCGAGGCGAGAAAAGGACTGCTGAAAAACAAACGCGTAATACAATGGCTATTCCCAAATTCACGACCTTCACTTCGGGGGCGGTGCCCGTCGAGGCGGAGAACATCGACACCGATCAGATCATTCCGGCGCGCTTCCTGAAAGCGACCGAACGCAAGGGATTCGGCGACAATCTTTTCCGCGACTGGCGCTACGACGCCGAGGGGCGTCCGATCGCCGCATTCCCGCTCAACGACCCGCGTTACGAGGGGCGGATTCTCGTCGCGGGCCGCAACTTCGGCTGCGGCAGCTCGCGCGAACATGCCGCCTGGGCGCTGGCCGACTACGGCTTCCGCGTGGTGGTGTCGAGTTTCTTCGCCGACATCTTCCGCAACAACGCCCTCAACAACGGCCTGCTGCCGCTGCGCGTGAGCGACGACTTTCTCGCCGCGATCTTCGACGACCTGCGCCGCGATCCGGCATCCCGCTTCACGGTCGATCTGGAAGCGCAGACGCTGACCGCCCTCTCCGACGGCCGCAGCGAGCGGTTCGAGATCGACGCCTATAAAAAGAAATGCCTGCTCAACGGCTACGACGACGTGGACTACCTGCTGAGCATCGCCGACCGGATCGAGGCGTTCGAAGCCTCCCGACGATAACATCCTCACGAGACCAAACAACCTGCAACGACTATGGATATCAACATCGCTCTTTTGCCCGGCGACGGCATCGGCCCGGAGATCATCGCCGAAGCCACGAAAGTACTCGACCGCACGGCGGCGAAATTCGGCCACCGCATCCGCTACACCGAGGCGCTGGTAGGCGCCGCGGCGATCGACGCCACCGGCAATCCCTACCCCGACACGACCCACTGCATCTGCCGCGAGGCCGACGCCGTGCTGTTCGGCGCCATCGGAGATCCCAAATACGACAACAACCCCAAAGCGAAGGTTCGTCCCGAACAGGGGTTGCTGCGTATGCGCAAGGCCCTGGGGCTCTTCGCCAACCTGCGTCCGGTGACGGTCTACGAACCGTTGGTCGACCGTTCGCCGCTCAAAGCCGACGTGGTGCGCGGCACGGATTTCATCTGCGTGCGCGAGCTGACGAGCGGCATCTATTTCGGACGGCAGGGACGCGACCGGCACGACACGCGCGCCTACGACACCTGCACCTACACGATCGACGAGATCGAACAGGTGCTTCGCGTCGCCTTCCGGCTGGCCGGGACACGGCGGCGGCACCTCACGGTAGTCGACAAGGCCAACGTGTTGGAGACGTCGCGCATGTGGCGCGAAACGGCCCAGCGCACCGCCTGCGAATATCCCGACGTGACGGTCGATTTCATGTTCGTGGACAACGCCGCGATGCAGATCATCCGCCGGCCGACCGATTTCGACGTGATCGTGACCGAGAACATGTTCGGCGACATCCTGACCGACGAAGCCAGCGTCATCAGCGGTTCGCTGGGAATGCTCTCGTCGGCGAGCATCGGCGCGAAGTGCGCCCTGTTCGAACCCGTCCACGGATCGTATCCGCAGGCGGCGGGCAAGGACATCGCCAACCCGATGGCCGCCGTCCTCTCGGCCGCCCTGCTGCTGGAACACCTGGGCCTCGGAGCCGAAGGCAGGGCCGTGCGCAAGGCGATCGACCGCACCCTCGCCGCGGGTGTCGTCACCGAGGACCTCACCGCCCCGGGCCAGCGCAGCTACCGCACGTCGGCAGTCGGGGATTTCATCGCCGCGCAGATATGAGCGCCCTTCCGGCAGCGACCGGACGACGGATCGTAATCCCAGAATCGGACCCGGCGGAGTTCCCGTGCGGCACGATCGGCCGAAAAAGGGTTTAGCCGGTTCCGTACGCCGGTTACGGATTGTAACCAAACGAGCGGAATCGGAATAAAATAAAAACCTCCGTCGAAAACTTTCCGATTGATTGTTATGTTATTATATTTTTTTACGAATTAGCTTGGTAATGTAATTTTATATTCCTACTTTTGCTTCGTAACCAGCAACCGGATACGGTACATGCACACGTTGAACCATACATATATCCACGTCATTAATTTGCTGCTCGTCGTCACGGAATCATGACGGGAGAAGGGTGGTTTATATGTATATGAATAGACGAAGCCTTTCTCCCCCGAGAGAAGGGCTTCGCCGTTTAAAAGGGAAACACGAAAAAAAGGAGCCGTTTTCGTCAAGCCGAATGAGCGGAGCCGCACTTGCGGAAACCGCGCCGCGGCGGGAAAACGACTGTTGAAAACGAACGGACAACCATGAAACATCCACTCAGAAGCGCCGTGACGACGACCGGTCGTCGGATGGCCGGAGCCCGAAGCCTCTGGCGCGCCAACGGCATGCGCGAGGAACAGTTCGGCCGGCCGATCATCGGCATCGCCAATTCGTTCACGCAATTGGTCCCGGGCCACGTGCACCTGCACGAGATCGGCCAGCAGGTCAAACAGCGCATCGAAGCGTGCGGCTGTTTCGCTGCCGAGTTCGACACCATCGCCGTCGACGACGGAATCGCCATGGGACACGACGGGATGCTCTACTCGCTCCCCTCGCGCGAAATCATCGCCGACAGCGTCGAATACATGGCCAACGCCCATTGCATCGACGCACTGGTGTGCATCAGCAATTGCGACAAGATCACGCCCGGGATGCTGATGGCCGCCATGCGGCTCAACATCCCGACGGTCTTCGTTTCGGGCGGGCCGATGGAAGCGGGCCGTTTCGGCGACCGCGACGTCGACCTGATCGACGCGATGGTGATGGGCGCCGACGACCGTTGCAGCGACGAGGAGGCGGCACGCATCGAACGCTGCGCCTGCCCGGGCTGCGGGTCGTGTTCGGGGATGTTCACCGCCAACTCGATGAACTGCCTCACCGAAGCGCTGGGACTCTCGCTGCCGGGCAACGGCACGATCGTCGCCACGCACGTCGCGCGCCGCCGGCTGTTCGAAGAGGCCGCCGCGCTCATCGTCCGCAACGCCGAACGCTACTACTTCGAAGGCGACGACTCGCTGCTGCCGCGCTCGATCGCCACGAAGGCGGCCTTCGAGAACGCCATGTCGCTCGATATCGCCATGGGCGGCTCGACCAACACCGTGCTGCACCTGCTGGCCGTGGCCCACGAGGCGGGCGTGGACTTCACGATGCACGACATCGACCGCCTCTCGCGCAAGGTACCCGTGCTGTGCAAGGTCGCACCCAACTCGCACTACCATATCCAGGATGTCAACCGCGCCGGAGGCATCCTCTCGATCCTGGGAGAACTCGACCGCGCGAAACTCGTCGACACCTCCGTGCGGCGGATCGACGGCCGCACGCTGGGCGAGGCGATCGCCGCCTGCGACCTGCGCAGCGCGACGGTGGGCGACGACGCCCTCGGCCGCTGGCGAAGCGCCCCCGCCGGCAAGGGCGACCGGCAGCTGGGCGTACAGGACACCCGCTACGAAACGCTCGACACCGACCGCGCGGCGGGCTGCATCCGCGACACGGAGCACGCCTATTTCCGCGACGGAGGGCTGGCCGTGCTGACGGGCAACATCGCCCGCTGCGGCTGCGTCGTCAAGACCGCCGGCGTCGACGAAAAACTGCTGCTCTTCCGCGGGCCGGCCCGCGTCTACGAATCGCAGGAGCAGGCCATGGAGGGGATTCTCGGCGACGAGGTACGGCCGGGCGAGGTAGTCGTCATCCGCTACGAAGGGCCCAAAGGCGGCCCCGGAATGCAGGAGATGCTCTACCCCACCTCCTACCTCAAATCGAAACGGCTCGACAAGGTATGCGCGCTCGTGACCGACGGACGTTTCTCGGGCGGCACGTCGGGGCTTTCGATCGGGCACGTATCGCCCGAAGCCGCCGCAGGCGGCGAGATCGCCATCGTGCGCACGGGCGATCCGATCGAGATCGACATTCCCAACCGTTCGATCCGGCTGCTGGTCGACGAACGGGAGATCGCCGCGCGCAAGGCCGCCGTGAAACGGTATGCGCCGGCCGCACGCGAACGCCGCGTCCCGACCTCGCTGCGCGCCTACGCCCTGCTGGTCAGCTCGGCAGACAAGGGCGCCGTGCGCCTGATCGATACACCCGACAACGCATAAAACCGATTGGATATGAATACGACCGAACCCTTCCGACCCGAAGAACGGCAAACGGCCGAAGCGCCGCTGCTCACCGGATCGCAAGCCCTGATCGAATCGTTTCTGCGCGAAGGCGTCGAGACCCTCTTCGGCTATCCCGGCGGCGCGATCATCCCCGTCTACGACGCGCTCTACGACTATCGCGACCGGCTGCGCCACATCCTCGTGCGCCACGAGCAGGGCGCCGTCCACGCCGCGCAGGGCTATGCCCGCGTAAGCGGCCGCGTGGGCGTCTGCCTGGTCACCTCCGGCCCGGGTGCGACGAACACCGTGACCGGACTGGCCGACGCGCTGATGGACTCCACGCCGCTGGTACTCGTCACCGGACAGGTAGGTTCGACACTGCTGGGAACCGACGCCTTTCAGGAGACCAACTTCGTCGGGATCACACAGGCCGTCACGAAATGGAACTGCCAGGTCAAATACCCCGAAGAGATTCCGGCGGCCATCGCCAAAGCCTTCTACATCGCCCGTTCGGGGCGCCCGGGCCCCGTCGTGGTCGACATCACCAAGGACGCCCAATGCGCGACGGCGCCCTTCCGCTACGAACGGATCACCTCGATCCGCAGCTACGCACCCTCCCTTACGCCCGACGCAAGACGCATCGAGGAAGCGGCGCGGCTCATCGACGAAGCCCGGCGGCCGCTGGCGATGATCGGCCAGGGAGCGATCCTGGGCAACGCCGAAGCCGAACTGCGGGCCTTTCTCGATCGCAGCGGCATGCCGGCCGCCTCGACGCTGCTGGGCCTCTCGGCGCTGCCGAGCGACGACCCCCGCAACGTGGGAATGCTGGGGATGCACGGCAACTACGGCCCCAACATCAAAAACAAGGAGTGCGACCTGCTCGTCGCCGTCGGAATGCGTTTCGACGACCGCGTAACGGGCGACCCCGCCGCCTTCGGCCCCAACGCCCGGATCATCCATTTGGAGATCGACCCCTCCGAAATCGACAAAATCGTCCATGCCGACGTGCCCCTCGTGGGCGACGTCAAGCGCACGCTCCCGCTGCTGACCGAACGCATCCGCCCGCGCGACCACAGCGCATGGATCGAGGAGTTCCGCGCCTGCGACCGCATCGAGTACGAGCGTGTGGTGCGGCGGGCGATCCGTCCCGACGGAGGGCGCATCCGCATGGGCGAGGCGGTCGACGCCGTGGCACGCGCCTACGACCGCGACGCGGTGATGGTCACCGACGTGGGGCAGCAGCAGATGTTCGCCGCCCGCTACTTCGGGTTCCGCCGCAGCCGCAGCGTCGTCACGTCGGGCGGTCTGGGAACCATGGGGTTCGGCCTCCCGGCCGCCATCGGCGCCAAGCTGGGCGCTCCCGACCGCGAGGTCGTCCTCTTCGCGGGCGACGGCGGGCTGCAAATGACCATTCAGGAGCTGGCGACGATTTTCCAGTCGCACGTCTGCGTGAAGATCGTCCTGCTCAACAACTCCTTCCTGGGCATGGTGCGCCAGTGGCAGGAACTTTTCTACGACCGCCGCTACTCGTCGACCGAGATGGTCAACCCCGATTTCGGGTTGATCGCCCGCGCCAACGGAATCGAATACCGCTGCGTCGAGCGGCGCGGGGAGCTGCCGCAGGCCGTCGCCGCCATGAAGGCCCATGCGGGCGCCTATCTGCTCGAAGTGCGGGTCGAAAACGAGGAAAACGTCTTCCCGATGGTTCCGGCCGGCGCTCCGGTCGCGGACATCCGGCTCGAATAACAACGACAGTATGGAACAGGAATACATCATCACCGTCTTTTCGGAGAACAAGGTGGGTCTGTTGAGCCAGATCACCACGGTCTTCACCTGCCGCAACGTCAATATCGAGAGTCTGACCACCTCCGAATCGGCGCTCGCGGGCATCCACAAATTCACGATCGTCGTGCGCACCGATCCCGAAAAGATCGAAAAGCTCGCGCGACAGGTCGAAAAGCGCATCGACGTGCTCAAAGTCTTCGTCTTCACCTCCGACGAAGTGGTGCAGCAGGAGATCGCCCTCTACAAGGTGACGCGCAGCCGCAACGTCGAACAGCTCGTCCGCCGGCACAACGTGCGCATCCTCGAAATCGACGACGACTACATCGTCGTCGAAAAGACCGGCTACAAGAGCGAAACGCGCGAACTGTTCGAACTGCTGCAACCCTACGGCGTACAGCAGTTCGTGCGCAGCGGCACGGTGGCGATCGTCAAATCGCGGCGCGAACTGCTCAACGAATATCTCGAAGAACTCGCACGAAACGACAGAAAACTTTCATAAAAAACAGTTACGACTATGGCACAGATCAATTTCGGCGGTGTAAACGAAACCGTCGTCACCCGCGAAGAGTTTCCATTGGAGAAGGCACGCAAAGTCCTCGAAAACGAGACGATCGCCGTCATCGGCTACGGCGTACAGGGCCCCGGACAGTCGCTCAACCTGCGCGACAACGGCTTCAACGTCATCGTAGGCCAGCGCGAGGGCACCCGCAGTTGGGAACGGGCCGTCGCCGACGGCTGGGTACCGGGGCAGACGCTCTTCGGCATCGAGGAGGCGGCCGAGCGCGGCACGATCATCCAGTACCTGCTCTCCGATGCAGGCCAGATCGCCGTGTGGCCCGCGCTCCGCAAACACCTCACGGCCGGCAAGGCACTCTACTTCTCGCACGGGTTCGGCATCACCTACAAGGAGCGCACGGGCATCGTCCCGCCGGCCGACGTGGACGTGATCCTGATCGCCCCCAAGGGATCGGGCACCTCGCTGCGGCGGATGTTCCTCGAAGGACGCGGTCTCAATTCGAGTTTCGCCGTCTTCCAGGATGCGACGGGACACGCCTTCGAGCGCGTGGTGGCCCTCGGCATCGGCGTCGGTTCGGGTTATCTCTTCGAGACCGACTTCAAACGCGAGGTCTATTCCGACCTGACGGGCGAGCGCGGCACGCTCATGGGCGCCATCCAGGGCATCTTCGCCGCCCAGTACGAGACGCTGCGCGCACACGGCCACACCCCCTCGGAGGCCTTCAACGAGACGGTCGAGGAGCTCACGCAGTCGCTCATGCCGCTCGTGGCCGAAAACGGGATGGACTGGATGTACGCCAACTGCTCGACCACGGCGCAGCGCGGCGCGCTCGACTGGTGGAAACGCTTCCGAGACGCTGCGAAACCCGTCTTCGAACAGCTCTACGAAGAGGTGGCCACCGGTCGCGAGGCACAGCGGTCGATCGACCTGAACAGCAAGCCCGACTACCGCCAGAAGCTCGAAGAGGAGTTGCGCGAACTGCGTGAAAGCGAAATGTGGCAGGCCGGCGCCGTCGTGCGCAAGCTGCGCCCCGAAAACAACTAAAACCTACTGTTATGTGCGGCTTTGTCGGAGTGTTCGAAATCGGACGAAACGGTGAGAACCTGCGTGCGCAGGTGCTGCGGATGTCGGGAAAAATCCGGCATCGGGGGCCCGATTGGTCGGGCATCTACTGCGGCCCGTGCGCCGTGCTCTCTCACGAACGCCTCTCGATCGTCGACCCGCAGTCGGGCGGGCAACCCCTTTACAGCCCCGACGGCAGGCTGGTGCTGGCCGTCAACGGCGAGATCTACAACCACCGCGAACTGCGGCGCGAGCTGGCCGGCGAGTACGACTTCCGCACCGGTTCGGACTGCGAGGTGATCCTCCCGCTCTACCGCAAATACGGCGCGGGGCTGCTCGACCGGCTCAACGGCATCTTCGCCTTCGCGCTCTACGACATCGAGCGCGACGAGTATCTCATCGCCCGCGACCCCGTCGGCGTCATTCCGCTCTACATCGGCTGGGATGCCGACGAACGGTGCTACGTCGCATCGGAGTTGAAGGCGCTCGAAGGGGTGTGCAACGTCATCCGCCCCTTCGAGCCGGGGCACTACCGGTGGAGCCGCGAGGGGAAGACGACGCGCTGGTACACGCGCGACTGGTTCGACTACGAAGCCGTCGAGCAGGGCGACGCCGACCCTGCCGCGCTGCACTCGGCGCTCGAAGCGGCCGTCCGACGACAGCTGATGTCCGACGTTCCCTACGGCGTACTGCTGTCGGGCGGACTCGATTCGTCGATCATCTCGGCCGTAGCCAAACGCTTCGCCGACCGCCGCATCGAGACCGAAGGACGCGACGGTGCGTGGTGGCCCTGCCTCCACTCGTTCGCCGTCGGCCTGAAAGGCGCTCCCGACCTCCGTGCCGCACGCAAGGTCGCCGACCACATCGGTACGGTGCACCACGAAATCCACTACACCGTCCAGGAGGGGCTCGACGCCCTGCGCGACGTGATCTACCACATCGAAACCTACGACGTGACGACCGTGCGCGCCTCGACGCCGATGTACCTGCTGGCGCGCGTCATCAAGTCGATGGGCGTCAAGATGGTGCTGTCGGGCGAGGGTGCCGACGAGATTTTCGGCGGCTACCTCTATTTCCACAAGGCCCCCGACGCCCGCGCCTTCCACGAAGAGACGGTGCGCAAGATCGGCCGCCTGCATCAGTACGACTGCCTGCGCGCCAACAAGTCGCTCGCGGCGTGGGGGATCGAAGGCCGCGTGCCGTTCCTCGACACGGAGTTCCTGGACACGGCCATGCGCATCGCCCCTGAAGCCAAACGCCCCCGCGACGGACGCATCGAAAAGTGGATTCTGCGCAAGGCGTTCGAAGACCTCCTGCCGCCGGAGATCGTCTGGCGGCAGAAGGAGCAGTTCTCCGACGGCGTGGGCTACGGCTGGATCGACTCGCTCAAAGCATTCACGGAGGCCGCGGTCTCCGACCGCGAAATGGCGCAGGCGGCCGACCGCTTTCCGGTCAACCCGCCGCGCAACAAGGAGGAGTACTACTACCGCACGATCTTCGAGGAGTGTTTCCCCTCGCAGACGGCCGCGCAGTGCGTGCCGTCGGTGCCGTCGGTGGCGTGCAGCACGGCCGAGGCGCTGGCGTGGGACGAATCGTTCCGCAATCTCGACGATCCGTCGGGACGCGCCGTGCAGGGTGTCCACCGCACCGCCCGGGACGAATGACGACGGGACGGACGGAAAACTCCGAGTATTTACGACTGCTCCGGCAGTAAAACAACGAAACAGATGAAAGTATTGAAATTCGGCGGATCGTCGGTAGGTTCCGCACAAGGTCTGCGACAGGTGCGCAGGATCGTCGCCGCCAACGACGGCCAGATCGTCGTGGTCGTTTCGGCGCTGGGCGGCATCACCGACCGTCTGCTGGCCACGGCGGCCGCAGCCGCGGCCGGAAAGCCCGACTACACCGACTCGCTGGCCGAAATCGTGGCCCGCCACCGCACGACGATCGACGAAACGGTGGCGTCCGAGCGGCGCGGCGCGATCCGCCGGCGGACGGACGAACTGCTCGACGAACTGGCCAATATCTTGCGCGGCGTCTACCTGATCCGCGACCTCTCTCCCCGCACGGGCGACGCGATCGTCAGCTACGGCGAACGCCTCTCGTCGGGAATCGTGGCCGCCGTGCTCGAAGGCTCGCGGCTCTACGACGCGAGGGAGTTCATCCGCACGAAGACCGACTTCGGAAAGCACATCGCCGAACCGGATCTGACCGAAAAGCTCATCAGGGAACGTCTGGCCGACCGCCCCCGCGTGTCGGTAGTGCCGGGCTTCATCGCCTCGGACTGCGCCTCGGGCGACGTGACCAATCTGGGGCGCGGCGGATCGGACTACACCGCCGCACTCATCGCTGCCGCGCTGAACGCCGAGACGCTCGAAATCTGGACCGACGTCGACGGTTTCATGACGGCCGACCCGCGCGTCATCAGCGATGCCTATGTCATCGACCGGCTGAGCTTCGAAGAGGCGATGGAGCTGTGCAACTTCGGCGCGAAGGTGGTCTATCCGCCCACGATCTTCCCGGTCTACCACCGCGACATCCCCATCCTGATCAAGAACACCTTCAACCCCGAAGCGCCGGGCACGTTCATCTCCCGCGAGCGGGTGCAGGGGCGCGACAAGGCGATCAAGGGAATCTCCTCGATCAACAACACCTGTCTGGTGACCATTCAAGGGCTGGGCATGGTAGGCGTGATCGGCGTCAACCACCGCATCTTCCGCACACTGGCCAGGGCCGGCATCAGCGTCTTCTTCGTGTCGCAGGCCGCCTCGGAGAACACCACGTCGATCGGACTGCGCAACGAGGACGCCGATCTGGCCATCGCGATGCTCACCAGGGAGTTCGCCCCCGAAATCGAGATCGGCGAGGTGGGCAGCATCACCGCCGAACACGACCTGGCGACGATCGCCGTGGTGGGCGACGACATGAAACATACGCCCGGCATCGCGGGCAAGCTGTTCGGGACGCTGGGACGCAACGGCATCAACGTCATCGCCTGCACGCAGGGCGCCTCGGAGACCAACATCTCGGTGGTCGTGACGCTCGAAAGCCTTCCGAAGGCGATCAACGTGATCCACGACTCGTTCTTCCTGTCGGAGTATCAGGTACTCAACATCTTCGTGGCCGGCGTCGGACAGGTGGGGCGCGACCTGCTGGAACAGATCCGCCTGCAACGGCGCACGCTCATGGCCGACAACGGACTCCAAATCCGCGTCGTGGGAATCGCCAACTCCCGCAAACGGCTCATCGACGCCGAAGGCATCGCCCTGAACGACTGCCTCCGGCGGCTCGAAGAGGAGGGAACGCCCTCGACGCCGGAGAGCCTGCGCGACGAGATTCTCGCCCTGAACATCTACAACTCGGTCTTCGTCGACTGCACGGCCAGCGCGGAGGTGGCGGCGCTCTACCGTTCGCTGCTCGACCACAACGTCTCGGTGGTGGCCTCCAACAAGATCGCCGCGTCGTCCGACTACGCCCTCTACCGCGAGCTCAAAACCGTCTCGCGCAAACGCAACGCGAAATTCCTCTTCGAGACCAACGTCGGCGCCGGTCTGCCGATCATCAACACGATCTCCGACCTGATAAACAGCGGCGACCGCATCCTGCGCATCGAGGCGGTGGTTTCGGGGACGCTCAACTACATCTTCGACCGCATGAGCGCCGAAATTCCGTTCAGCCGCGCCGTACGCATGGCTCAGGAGGCAGGCTATGCCGAACCCGATCCGCGCGTCGACCTGAGCGGCACGGACGTCATCCGCAAGCTGGTGATCCTCACGCGCGAAGCGGGCTATGCCGTCGAACAGCGCGACGTGGAGCGGCGCACCTTCCTGCCCGAAAGCTGCTTCGAGGGGAGCATCGACGAGTTCTGGCATCGCCTGCCCGAAACGGACGCCCGCTTCGAAACATGGCGGCGACGGCTCGAAACCGAAGGGAAACGGCTGCGTTTCATCGCCCGCATGGAGGACGGACGCACCTCGGTCGGGCTCGAAGAGGTCGACAACGAAAGCCCGTTCTACCACCTTTCGGGCAGCAACAACGTCATCCTCATCACCACCGAACGCTACCGCAAATACCCGATCCAGATCAAGGGGTACGGCGCCGGCGCGGAGGTGACGGCCGCAGGCGTCTTCGCCGACATCATCCGCATCGCCAATATCCGATAGACCATGAAGTACCTCATCATCCTCGGCGACGGAATGGCCGACGAACCGATTCCACGGCTCGGCGGCCGCACGCCGCTGCAAGCCGCCCGCAAGCCGACGATCGACCGCATCGCAGCGCTCGGCGCCTCGGGAATCCTCGACACCGTGCCCGAAGGGTTCGCTCCGGGCAGCGAAATCGCACACCTCTCGCTGCTGGGGTACGACGTTCCCTCCGTCTTCGAAGGACGCGGTTCGCTCGAAGCGGCCGGCATGGGCGTCGAAATCGGGCGCGGCGAAATGGTCATGCGCTGCAACCTCATTACGGTCGAGCAGGAGCGCATCCGCAACCATTCGGCCGGCCATATCTCCACGGCCGAAGCGGCCGAACTGATCGACTTCCTCCAACGGCGGCTGGGCGGCGGCGACGTGCGGTTCCACACGGGCGTCTCGTACCGCCACCTGCTCACGATCCGCGGCGGCGACAAGCGGCTCCACACCGTCGGGCCGCACGACGTACCCGACCGCCCCTTCGCCGAAGTGCTGCCGTCGGCCGCCGACGCTGCCGCCGAACCTACGGCGCGACAGCTCCGCGAACTGATCTTCCGTTCGCAGGAGTTGTTGGCGGATCATCCCGTCAATCGGGCGCGCCGGGCTGCCGGAAAACAGCCGGCCACGAGCATCTGGCCGTGGTCGCCGGGCTACCGCCCCCGTATGCAGACCTTGCAGGAGCGCTACGCCCCGATCCGCAACGGCTCGGTCATCTCGGCCGTCGACCTGATCCGCGGAATCGGCGTCTGCGCCGGACTGACGCCCGTCGAAGTCGAAGGAGCGACGGGGCTCTACGACACCAACTACGAAGGCAAGGCCGAGGCCGCGCTGCGGGCGCTGCGCGACGAGGATTTCGTCTTCCTGCATATCGAAGCGAGCGACGAGGCGGGCCACGAAGGAGACGCCGAACTGAAAGTACGGACGATCGAAGCGCTCGACGCACGGGTGGTGCGGCCGATCTTCGAAGCGGTCTCCGCATGGGAGTGTCCCGTCTCGCTGGCCATCCTTCCCGACCACCCGACGCCCTGCCTGCTGCGCACCCACACCGCCGCGCCGGTCCCCTTCACGATCTGGCGGAGCGGCTGCCATCCCGACATGGTGGGGGCCTACGACGAACAGAGTGCCCGACGGGGCCGCTACGGCCACCTGCGGGGCGATGCCTTCATCGACCTCTTCATCCACGGTACCGAATAACGGACGAAAAATACAAGTTTCCACACGATGAAATATTACAGCACAAACCGCCGCACGCCCGAAGTCTCGCTCCGCGAGGCGGTCGTCGCCAGCATGGCGCCCGACAACGGGCTCTACATGCCCGAACGGATCGAGCGGCTGCCCGACGCATTCTTCGACGGGATCGCCCGTCTGGACCTCCACCGGATCGCCTGCCGCGTGGCCGACGCCTTTTTCGGCGAGGAGATCGAACCCGAAACGCTGCGGCGCATCGTCCGCGACACGTTCTGCTTCGACATTCCGGCTGTCCGGGTCGACGACGGCATCTGGGCGCTCGAACTCTTCCACGGCCCGACGATGGCCTTCAAGGACGTAGGCGCGCGCTTCATGGCACGCATTCTCTCCCACTTCATCGGAGGCCGCGGCGACGAACACCCCGTCACGGTGCTCGTCGCCACGTCGGGCGACACGGGCGGGGCCGTGGCCAACGGATTTCTCGGCGTCGAGGGCATCGACGTGGTGGTGCTCTACCCCAAAGGGCGCGTAAGCGACATTCAGGAGAAGCAGTTCACGACTCTGGGACGCAACGTCACGGCGTTGGAGATCGAAGGCACGTTCGACGACTGCCAACGGCTGGTCAAGAGCGCCTTTGCGGATACGGAGCTCAAACGACGGATGCGGCTCACATCGGCCAACTCGATCAACGTGGCGCGGTTCCTGCCCCAGACCTTCTATTTCTTCCACGCCTATGCGCAATTGCGCGCACAGGGCGTAACCTCGCCGATCGTGGTGAGCGTACCGAGCGGCAACTTCGGCAACCTCACCGCAGGGTTGTTCGCCCGACGCATGGGGCTGCCGGTCGACCGCTTCATCGCCGCCAACAACGCCAACGACACCTTTTACGAATACCTCCGCACGGGCAGCTACCGCCCCCGGCCGTCGGTTCCGACGCTGGCCAACGCGATGGACGTGGGCGACCCGAACAACTTCGCCCGCATCCTCGACCTCTACGGCCGTTCGCTCGACGCGCTGCGCGCCGACGTCGCGGCGTTCCGCTGCGACGACGACCAGATCCGCGCCACGGTGGCCGACACTTTCGCCCGCACGGGCTACCTGCTCGACCCGCACGGCGCCTGCGGCTACCGTGCGCTGCGCGACGGACTGCGCGACGGCGAAACGGGCATCTTCCTCGAAACGGCCCATCCGGCCAAGTTCCTCGATACGGTGGAAAGCATCACCGGCCGGCCGGTCGAGATTCCGCAGCGCTTGCAGGAGTTCGTCAAGGGGGAGAAACGCACGGTCGCGCTCGGCGCCGAGTTCGAAGCGTTCAAGGAGTATCTGCTCAGCCGATAAACATCATGGAGAATCCGGACATCGCACCAAACGCGGCACGCTGCCGCTTCCGGCGCATCGTCGTAAAGGTGGGCAGCAACGTGCTGACCCGCGCCGACGGCACGCTCGATACCGACCGCATGGCGGCGCTGGCCGACCAGATCGCAGCCCTGCACCGTGCCGGCGTCGAGGTCATCGTCGTGTCGTCGGGCGCTGTCGCCGCAGGGCGCGGGGTGATCGCGGCCGGCCACCGGCTCGACGCCGTGTCGGCCCGCCAGCTCTACTCGGCCGTCGGGCAGGTGAAGCTGATCCGCCGCTACTACGAACTCTTCGACGCACGGGGAATCGTCTGCGGGCAGGTGCTCACCACCAAGCAGGATTTCGAGACCCGCCGCCACTACCTCAACCAGCGCAACAGCATCCGCGTGATGCTCGAAAACGGCGTCGTCCCGATCGTCAACGAGAACGACACGGTGGCGGTCACCGAATTGATGTTCACCGACAACGACGAACTTTCGGGGCTGCTCTCGACGATGATCGGCGCCGAAGCGCTCGTCCTGCTGACCAACGTGGACGGCATCTGCGACGGTACGCCGGGGGCGCCGGGCGTCGAAGTGATCCGCGAAATCGCACCCGGGCAGCGCGACCTGCCGGACTGCATCCGCGACGCGAAGTCGTCGTTCGGACGGGGCGGAATGCTCACCAAGAGCCGCATCGCCCGCAAGGTGGCCGCCGAGGGAATCGAGACGATCATCGCCGACGGCCGCCGCGACGGCATCCTGCCCGACCTGCTGGCCGAGGGAAGCCGCACCCTCTGCACACGCTTCCTCCCCTCGCCCCACCCCATCTCGGGCGTCAAGAAATGGATCGCCCACTCGGAAGGATTCGCCAAAGGGGAGGTGCACGTAACCCGCGAAGCTCTCGATGCGCTCGGCGGCCCGCGCGCCGTGAGCCTGCTGCCCGTCGGCGTGAGCCGCGTGGAGGGTGTCTTCGAGAAGGACGACATCGTGCGCATCGTCGCCCCCGACGGCCGGCCGATCGGCGCCGGCAAGGTCTCCTGCGACAGCACGACGGCACGCCGCAATATCGGCCGCCGCGGCGCACGGGCACTCATACACTACGATTACCTCTATCTGGACTGACCCATGGAGACGCAACACACTTTTCGACGCGCCCGCGAGGCCGCCCGCGCGCTCAACCGCACCGCCTCGGAACGGATCGACCGCCTGCTGCTGGCGCTGGCCGACGCGGTGGAGGCCGGCACGGAGGAGCTGCTGGCGGCCAATGCCCGCGACCGCAGCCGGATGAACCCCGCCGATCCGGCCTACGACCGGCTGCTGCTCGACCGCGGGCGGCTGCTGGGCATCGCCGCCGACCTGCGCAACGTGGCGGCGCTTCCGTCGCCGCTGGGACGCATCCTCGACCGCACGGTGCGCCCCAACGGCATGGAGATCCGCAAAATCTCGGTACCGTTCGGCGTCGTCGGCGTCATCTACGAAGCACGTCCCAACGTGGGGTTCGACGTCTTCGCGCTCTGCGTCAAGTCGGGCAACGCCTGCATCCTCAAAGGGGGCAGCGACGCCCGCGACTCCAATGCGGCGATCGCCGCGCTGATCCGCCGCACGCTCGCGGCGCACGGCTTCGACGAGAACACCCTCGCCCTGCTGCCTCCCACGCACGAAGCGACGGCCGCGCTGCTCGGTGCCACGGGACTGGTCGATCTGGTCATTCCGCGCGGCGGGCGGGGATTGATCGACTTCGTGCGCGACCACGCCCGCGTACCGGTGATCGAAACGGGCGCCGGCGTCTGCCACGCCTATTTCGACCGGTCGGGCGACACGGAAAAGGGCGCGGCGATCGTCCTGAACGCCAAGACGCGCCGCGTAAGCGTCTGCAACGCGCTCGACACGCTCGTCGTCCACCGCGACCGCCTGACCGACCTGCCGCGCCTCTGCCGTCCGCTGGCCGAAAAAGGGGTCGAACTGCAAGCCGACGAAGCGGCACGGACGGCGTTGCACGGAAACTATCCCGCAGCGCTGCTGCGTGCGGCCGACGCAGCGAGCTTCGGGACGGAGTTTCTCTCCCTGCGCCTTTCGATCCGCACGGTCGCCTCGCTCGACGAGGCGCTCGCCCACATCGCCCGCTACTCCTCGCAGCACAGCGAGACGATCATAGCCGAAGACGCGGAGGCGATCCGCACGTTCCAGCGCGAAGTCGACGCCGCCTGCGTCTACGCCAACGTCTCGACGGCCTTCACCGACGGCGCGCAGTTCGGCATGGGCGCCGAGATCGGAATCAGTACGCAGAAACTCCACGCGCGCGGGCCGATGGCGCTGCGCGAACTGACCTCCTACAAATACCTGATCGCCGGCGACGGGCAGACGCGGCCGTAGCCCCGCCCGTGGCCGACAGACAAAAAAACGACCCGAAATTTTGTTTTCCGGAAATTAAATCCTACATTTGCGGCAGACGAGTTATCGAAAAATGACGAATTTCAACCATATCCATCATCATCACCACTTTCACCGAAGGGGCGAATCGATCGTGTATATGCGTTGATATTCCGGCAAATACAAAAGAAGCTCACCCCTTGCGGGCGGGCTTTTTTTCATGTCTGCACGCCGGGGTCGGGCGGTTGAAACGGAAATTCAAACCAAACGACTTATGTTAAGAATAGCCATTCAAGCCAAAGGCCGGCTCAACGAACAGAGCCTCGGCCTGCTCCTCGAAGCGGGAATCGCCGTTGCGGAGGGCAAACGCAGGCTCATCGCCCGCGCCGAAGGATTTCCGCTCGAAGTGCTCTTCCTGCGCGACGACGACATCCCGCAGGCCGTCTCGATGGGCGTCGCCGACCTGGGTATCGTCGGCCAGAACGAGGTGGCCGAAAAGGGATACGACGTCGAACAGGCGATGCCGCTCGGATTCGGCGCCTGCCGCCTCTCGCTGGCCGTCCCCAACGCGACCGACTACACGGGCCCCGACTACTTCCGCGGACGGCGCGTCGCAACCTCCTATCCCAACATCCTGCGCGGATATTTCGCACGGCAGGGCATCGAAGCCGAGATCCACACCATCGAGGGATCGGTGGAGATCGCACCGGCCGTAGGGCTGTCGGACGCGATCTTCGACATCGTTTCGTCGGGCGGGACGCTCGTTTCGAACGGCCTGCGCGAAGTGGAAACCGTTCTCCGCTCCGAAGCGGCGCTCATCGCCTGCCCGTCGCTCGATGCCGACAAACGCAGCCAGACCGAGCAGCTCGTCTTCCGCTTCCGATCGATCCGCGAAAGCCGCGACATGAAATACGTGCTGATGAACCTTCCTGTCGAAAAGGTCGCCGAAGCCACCGCCCTGCTCCCCGGAATGCGCAGCCCGACGATCCTGCCGCTGGCGCAGGAGGGGTGGTGCTCGCTGCACGCCGTGATCGGCAAGGCGCAGCTCTGGGAGCGCATCGAACGGCTCAAAGCCATCGGCGCCGAAGGCATTCTGGTGCTGGCGCTCGAAAACATGATCCGATAGAAAACAGCGAACGATATGGAACCGATCAGAGTTTACGACAATCCCCCGCGCGACGCGTGGCCTGCGCTGACGGCCCGCGTCACCCGCGACGACGCCGAGATCGACCGCCGCGTGGCAGCCATTCTGAACGAGGTGCGCACCGGCGGCGACGAGGCGCTGCGCCGCATTGCCCGCCGCATCGAGGGCTTCGCGCCCGAACGCTTCGAACTGCCGCAGGCACAGCTCGACGAAGCCGCCCGCAGCATCTCGCCCGAACTGAAAACGGCGCTGGCGACAGCCAAGGCCAACATCGAAGCCTTCCACCGCGCACAACTGCCCTACCCCGTTGCGGTCGAGGTCATGCCGGGCGTCCGCTGCTCGCAGCGCGCCGTGGCGATCCGCCGCGTGGGGCTCTACGTCCCGGGCGGCTCGGCGCCCCTCTTTTCGACGGTGCTCATGCTCGCCGTGCCGGCCGCGATCGCCGGCTGCACCGAAATCGTCCTCTGCACCCCTGCCGGCCGCGACGGCAGCATCGCCCCCGAAATCCGCTACGCCGCCGCGCTGTGCGGCGTGCGGCGCGTCTTCGCGCTCGGAGGGGCGCAGGCCGTCGCCGCCATGGCCTACGGCACCGAAAGCGTGCCGCGCGTCGACAAGATCTTCGGGCCGGGCAACCGCTACGTCACCCGCGCCAAGCAACTCGTCGGCGCCGAAGGCACGGCCATCGACCTTCCGGCCGGACCGTCGGAGGTGCTGGTGCTCGCCGACGAAGGAGCCTCGCCCGACTTCGCGGCCGCCGACCTGCTCTCGCAGGCCGAACACGGCGCCGACAGTCAGGCGGTGCTCGTCTGCCGCACCGTCGCGTTCGCACGCCGCGTGAACGACGCCCTCCGCCGGCAGACGGCCGTGAGTCCCCGCAATGCGATCCTCCGCGAATCGCTCGCGCAAAGCCGGATCGTCGTATTCGATTCGCAGGACGACATGCTCGACTTCGCCGAAGCCTACGCCCCCGAACACCTGATCGTCTCGCTGCGCGACCCGTGGCCCGCCGCCCGCCGCATCACGACGGCCGGCAGCGTCTTCGTGGGCGACTATGCCCCCGAAAGCGCCGGCGACTACGCCTCGGGGACGAACCACACGCTCCCCACGGGCGGGTGCGCCCGCGCGTACAGCGGCGTGAACATCGACAGCTTCCTGCGCCGCATCACCTATCAGGAACTCACGCGCGAAGGGCTTCGCGCACTCGCCCCGACGGTCGTCGCCATGGCCCGGGCCGAGGGACTGGACGCGCATGCCGAAGCCGTCCGCATCCGGCTGGAAGGAGGTGTGCGATGAGACCGCTCGCAGAACTCGTCCGCCCCAACATCCGCACGCTCGCCCCCTACTCCACCGCACGCGACGAGTACGGCGGCCAACGCATCGACGTGTGGCTCGACGCCAACGAAAGTCCCTACGACAACGGCGTCAACCGCTATCCCGATCCACGCCAGCAGCGGTTGCGGGAAGTGCTCGCCGCACGCAAGGGCATCGCCGCCGACCGTATCTTCATCGGCAGTGGCAGCGACGAGGCGATCGATCTGGCCTACCGCATCTTCTGCCGGCCGGGCATCGACAACGCGGTCTCGATCGCACCGACCTACGGCATGTACCGCGTCGCGGCGGCCGTCAACGACGTCGAACTGCGCGAAGTGCCGCTCGGCGACGACTTCTCGCTGCCGGTCGAACGGCTGCTCGCGGCGGCGGACGAACGGAGCAAACTGCTGTGGCTCTGCTCGCCCAACAACCCCACGGGCAACGCTTTTCCGGCGACGGAGATCGAACGGCTGCTGCGCCGCTTCGACGGCATGGTCGTCCTCGACGAAGCCTACGTCGATTTCGCCGACGGGGCCGGATTCCTGCCGCGGCTCGACGAATTCCCGAACCTGATCGTGCTGCAAACGCTCTCCAAGGCGTGGGGCATGGCGGGACTGCGCATCGGGCTGGCCTTCGCGGCACGAGAGGTCGCAGCGCTTTTTTCGCGCGTCAAATATCCCTACAACATTCCCGGCCCCACGCAGCGGGCCGCCGAGGAGATGCTCGGCCGCGACCTCACGCCGCAGATCGCCGAGATCCGCAGCGAGCGCCGGCGACTGGCCAGCGAGCTGGCCTCCTGCCCCTGCATAGAGCGGGTCTACCCCTCGCAGACCAACTTCCTGCTGGTGCGCACACCGGCGCCCGACGCTCTCTACGACGCATTGATCGAAGCGGGCATCATCGTCCGCAACCGCTCGCGCGCAGCGGGATGCGAAGGGTGTCTGCGCCTGACCGTGGGAACGCCCGCCGAGAACGACCGCCTGCTCCGAACCGTCAAAACCTTCCGCCCATGAAAAAAGCACTCTTCATCGACCGCGACGGCACGCTGATCGTCGAACCGCCCGTCGACCGGCAGGTCGACAGCCTCGAAAAACTCCGCTTCGTACCGGGCGCCATCTCGGGGTTGCGCGCGCTGTCGGGACTGGATTTCGAACTGGTACTGGCCACCAACCAGGACGGGCTGGGAACGCCGTCGTTCCCCGAAGCGACCTTCCGGCCCGCCCACGAACGGATGCTCGCCACGCTCGAAGGCGAAGGCGTCCGCTTCGACGACCAGCTCATCGACCGCACCTTCGAAACCGACGACGCCCCCACGCGCAAACCCCGCACGGGGATGTTCGGCCGCTATCTCGACGGAAGCTACGACCTCGCGGCCAGTTACGTCGTCGGCGACCGGCCGACCGACATGCTGCTGGCACGCAATCTCGGGGCGCGGGGCATCCTGCTCGCCCCCGACGAGGAGGCGGGCCGCCGTGCGCTGCGCGAAGCCGGCGCCGAAGCGGCCTGCGCGCTGGTCGCCCCGTCGTGGGAGCGGATCGCCGAGTTCATCCGCCGCGGCGAACGCAGCGTCACCCTCACGCGCCGCACGGCCGAGACGCAAATCACGCTCACGCTCGACCTCGACGGACGCTCCGGCGCAGGGCGCATCGCCTCGGGAATCGGATTCTTCGACCACATGCTCGCCCAGATCGCCCACCACGGAGGCGTCTCACTCTCGGTCGAAGCGACAGGCGACCTGTGGGTCGACGAACACCACACCGTCGAGGACGTCGGCATCGTGCTCGGCGAGGCGGTCGACCGTGCGCTGGGCAGCAAGGCGGGCATCGCCCGCTACGGCTTCGTCCTGCCCATGGACGACTGCCGTGCCATGGCGCTCATCGACTTCGGGGGCCGCATCGGCTTCGAATGGGAGGCCGAATTCCGCCGCGAACGCATCGGTGAACTGCCCACCGAGATGCTGCGTCACTTCTTTCATTCGTTCGCCTGCGCCGCGCGCTGCAACCTCCACGTCGCCGCCCGCGGCGACAACGAGCACCACAAAGCCGAAGCGATCTTCAAGGCCTTCGCACGGGCGCTGCGCATGGCCGTGGCCCGCATCCCCTTCGCCTACGATATTCCCAGCAGCAAAGGAGTCCTATGACAGCGATCATCGATTACGACACGGGCAACCTGCGCTCCGTGGCCGAAGCCCTGCGCCGCGCAGGCGCCGAATTCACCGTCACCGCCGATCCGGCGACGCTGCTCCGAGCCGAGCGGGTGATCCTGCCGGGCGTGGGCGAAGCGTCGTCGGCAATGGCCAGACTTCGGGAAAAGGGGCTCGACACGCTCGTTCCCGCGCTGACCTGCCCCGTGCTGGGCATCTGCATCGGGATGCAGCTGCTCTGCCGGTCGAGCGAGGAGGGCGACGCCGCCTGTCTGGGCATCTTTCCCACCGACGTGGTGCGGCTTCCCGACCGTACGGCCGACGGGCCGCTCAAAGTCCCCCACATGGGCTGGGACACCGTCGACACGCTGCGCGGGCCGCTCTTCGAGGGAATCGACGCGCAGACCTACGTCTACTATGTCCACTCCTACGCGCCGCGGCTCTGCGACGCCGCGATCGCCGCGACCGACTACGGCATGCGGTTCAGCGCGGCACTCGCACGCGACAACTTCTTCGGCACGCAGTTCCACCCCGAAAAGAGCGGGGCGGCGGGCAGCCGGATTCTACGCAACTTCCTAACACTGAAATGAGATGAATATCGAAATCATTCCCGCGATGGATCTGATCGACGGCGCCTGCGTGCGACTCGCACAGGGCGACTACGACCGCCGCACGACCTACGGCCGCGACCCGCTCGACACGGCCCTGCGCTTCGAAGCGGCGGGGCTGCGGCGGCTGCACATGGTCGATCTGGACGGCGCCCGGACGCAGCGTCCGGCCAACCTGAAAGTGCTCGAACGCATCGCCGCACGCACGCGGCTCGAAATCCAGTACGGCGGCGGCATCAAAAGCCGCACGGCGCTCTGCGACGTCTTCTCGGCGGGAGCCAGACGCGCCGTCTGCGGCAGCGTCGCCGTGCGCGAACCCGACTGCCTGGCCGCGTGGCTGGCGGAGTTCGGCGGCGAGCGCCTGATTCTCGGCGCCGACCTGCGCGACGGACGGATCGCCATCGCAGGCTGGTCGGAGGAGACGCCGCTGGGAGCGGCCGAACTGATCGGCCGCTTCCGGAAGCAGGGATTGCAGCAGGTCATCTGCACCGACATCGCCCGCGACGGAATGCTCTGCGGCCCCGCGACATCGTTCTACGCCGCCCTCCAAGCGGAATTTCCCGACGTGGAGATCACCGTCAGCGGCGGTATCGCAACGCTCGGCGACCTCACGGCTCTCGACCGCGCGGGGCTGCGCAGCGTCATCGTCGGCAAGGCGCTCTACGAAGGACGTATCACCCTCGAAGATC
This sequence comes from Alistipes communis, assembly GCF_006542665.1. NCBI lineage: Bacteria > Pseudomonadati > Bacteroidota > Bacteroidia > Bacteroidales > Rikenellaceae > Alistipes > Alistipes communis. Next base: position 2,257,603 of record NZ_AP019735.1, on the reverse strand, counting down.
TCGGACGATGCTTGCCAAACGAATAATCCCCTGCCTGGACATCCGCGACGGCCGGACGGTCAAGGGCGTCAATTTCACCGACCTGCGCAGTGTGGGCGATCCGGTGGAGCTGGGCGCCCGCTACGCCGCCGAAGGTGCCGACGAGCTGGTCTACCTCGACATCAGCGCCACGGCCGAAGGTCGCCGCACCTTCACCGGACTGGTGTCGCGCATCGCCGCACGCATCGACATCCCCTTCACCGTCGGCGGGGGCATCGCCTCGGTCGACGACGCCGGACGGCTCCTGGACGCCGGCGCCGACAAGATCACCGTCAACAGCGCCGCCGTGGCCGATCCCTCGCTCATCGACGCCGTAGCGGCGAAGTACGGCTCGCAGTTCGTCACGGTGGCCATCGACGCCCGAAGAATCGACGGCCGCTGGCGCGTCACCACCCACGGCGGGCGCCGCCTCACCGACCGCGAGCTCTTCGCATGGGCCGAGGAGGCCTGCCGGCGCGGCGCGGGCGAAATCCTCTTCACCTCGATGGACCACGACGGCACGCGCAACGGCTATCCCTGCGACACCTTCGCGCAGTTGTCGCTCCTGCCCGTCCCCGTCATCGCCTCGGGCGGCGCGGGATCGGTGCAGCACATCGCCGACGTGCTGACGCTCGGACGCGCCGATGCGGCGCTGGCAGCCAGCATCTTCCACTACGGCGAGATTCCGATCCCCGTGCTCAAACGCGAACTCCGTGCACGCAATATTCCCGTAAGATTATAACAACCCGAAAAAAGAAACCGCCCATCCGCAAGACATCCCTCTTCGGCACCCGATGCGCCGCCCCATGCGGCGGACCGCCGACATCGAAACAGGACGACAGACGACCATGCGGAGAAGCATAAACGAGAAACACCATGAAAATCGAAGCCATTCCCTTTGAGGAACTCGCCGTCGGCAAGCAGGCCGACGGGCTGATCCCCGCCATCGTGCAGGACGACCGCACCCTGCAAGTGCTGATGCTCGGCTACATGAACCGCGAAGCCTACGAAAAGAGCCTCACCGAGGGGCGCGTCACCTTTTACAGCCGCACGCGGCAGTGCCTCTGGACGAAGGGCGAAACCAGCGGCAACCGGCTCGACATCGTCTCGGTGGCGGCCGACTGCGACCGCGACACGCTGCTGATCCGCACCGTTCCCCACGGCCCCACCTGCCACACGGGAACGCAGAGCTGCTTCGGCGAGGCCGTCCCCGAAACCGAGGGGTTCATCCGCCGCCTGCAAGCCGTCGTCCGCCAGCGCCACGCCGCGATGCCCGAAGGCTCCTACACGGCGCGGCTCTTCACGCACGGCGTGAACAAGATCGCCCAGAAGGTCGGCGAGGAGGCCGTCGAGACGGTCATCGAGGCCGTCGCCGGCAACCGCGAGGCGATGATCTACGAAGCCTCCGATCTGGTCTACCACCTGCTCGTCCTGCTCGAAGCCACGGGGTGTTCGATCGCCGACCTCGAACGGGAACTATCGGCACGCCACGCATAGTCGTCCGCCGAAAGCCCTCCCCCGCGGCCCTCCCTACTGCACGCATCGCGCCGCCCGGCAGGAAGGCCGCCGCCCCGTGCGGCAGCCTGCAACCCGCCGAGGCCCATGCCGCTCCGACAGCCGCCGAACAGGCGGACAAGTCCATACGGGAATCCGCCCCTTCCGCAAAAATGCGGAAGGGGCGGATTTTCTGTTCGGCGGCCCGTCGCCCGCCGCTTCACTCCTGCGGCTGGACGACCGACTTCACCTCCGACTTGTTCTCGGTCACCACCAGCAGCTTGTCGCCCACGCGGAGCACCGAATTGCCCTTGGGGACGAAAAACGTCCCGTCGCGCGCCACCATCACCACCAGCGTCGCCGCAGGCAGCACGATGTCGCGCAAGTGGTGTCCCGGCTCCAACATCGCTTCGGTGACGGTCAGCTCGGTCGTCGCATCGTCGAGCATGCGGTTCATCACTTCGTCGTTGAAAATGCGTTCCCGTTCGGGATAGGCCAACCCCAGCCATTCGGCCATCAGACTGACCGTCGTACCCTGCACGACCAGCGACAACAGCGTCACGAAAAAGACGATGTTGAACAGCAGGCTCGAATCCTCCACGCCGGCCACGACGGGATAGGTGGCGAAGATGATCGGCACGGCGCCGCGCAGCCCCACCCACGAAACGTAGAGGCGGGCGCGGGTGGTGAACTTGCGGAACGGCAGCAGCGAGAGGAAGACCGCGGCGGGACGTGCGACGAGGATCATGAACAGACCCGTCAGGCCGCCCAGCAGCAGCACCTCGGGCTGCAACAGTTCGTCGATATTGACCAGCAGTCCCAGCGTGACGAAAAGGATCACCTGAAACAGCCACGTGAAGCCGTCGAAAAACGTTCCGAGCGTCTTCTTGTGAACGATCGGATAGTTCCCCACAACCAGTCCCGCGACATAGACGGCCAGATAGCCGTTGCCGCGGATCAGGTCGGTCACCGAGAAGGTCAGGAAGACGAACGCCAGCAGCAGTACGGCGTAGAGCGACTGGTTTTCGATATTGATCCGGTTGATCGTCCAGACGGCCAGACGGCCGAACGCATACCCTGCCACGACGCCGAGCGTCATCCCCACCACGAAGAGCAGCAGGCTCGTACCGAAGCCCATGCTTTCGCCCGGCGTCAGCAGCCCGACCAGCAAAATGGTCAGAATATAGGCCATCGGGTCGTTACTGCCGCTTTCGAGCTCCAGCAACGGTTTCAGATTCTCGCTCAACCCCTGCCTGCGGCTGCGCAGGATCGAGAAGACCGACGCCGAGTCGGTCGACGACATGGTGGCGGCAAAGAGCAGCGCCAGCAGGAACGACATCTCGGCATTGCACCACGGCGCCACCACGTAGACGAACCCCGCCACGATCAGCGCCGTCAGCGCCACACCGACGGTGGCCAGCACCACGCCGGGCCCGATCACGGGACGAATGGCGCGGTAACGGGTGTCCATACCGCCCGAAAAAAGAATGATGCACAACGCCACCATGCCCACGAACTGAGCCACGGGAGCCGAATTGAAGGAGATGAGCCTCAACCCGAACAACATGCCGACGCCGAGAAACAGCAACAGGGCCGGAGCGCCGAAACGGTAGGCCACTTTTCCGGCAAAGACGGAAACCAGCAGCAGCAACGCCCCGATCAAAATGATATTCTCAGTGGTTAACAACATATCTATTTCATTTATTTCCAACAATCCGGCCGGCTCCCGAAATCGCGGGGAACCGGACGATGCCGCACACCGTCCGGTTCCGCCGCATAACGACGTACTCCGCTACGCCTCGTGGCCGGAACGCACGATGTGCAACTCCGTGAGGGGCCGCTCCTCCAACTCGACGTATTCGAACGCCTGGCAGGCCACGAACCCCTCGTCGGGCGTATGGTAGGCCACGAGCCGGATGGCAGGGACCTGGCTCTGAGCGATGCTGCGCAGGCGCGCCCAGTCGTGACGCGTCAGGCAGTCGGCCACGGCGGAGGCGGCCGATTTGGGATAATAGCGTTCCGACCAGACCAGCGGCACGCGATTCTCGCCGTAGAGCGGCACTCCGCTGTCGCCGAAGAGCCGGACGAGCAACAGCAGTACGCCCGTTGCAAAGATTACGCCGCCGAAAAGCACCAGCGCCGATTTCAGGTCTTCATACCCCGCCGTTGCGGGCAACAGACCGTTTACGACCAACAATACGACGCCCGCAAGCGTCAGACAAAGGGGTACGACTTTCGATTTGCGTCCTTTGACGACGACCCCGTCCGGCAGCGCATAAAGCAGCTCCGCCATTTGATTCTTATTCATAACGATACTACTTATTTAACCTTTTCGATAAGCCGAGCGCAGAATCACGCTTGTACGGATTATGCCAAGGCGGGAAAAGGTGCATGAAAATGAACCTTTCGGGAAAGAGGGACGACTTCTGCGGAGACACCCTTCGGGGGAATCCGCCGGATCGCTCCGCACTTCCCGACAATTCGAAAACTCCCTGCGTTTCAGGGAGCGCATCCCAATCCGTCGACCGATAACGAACGGGAAAGGTCAAATAAGCAGCCGACGCATACGGAAGACGTAATAGTCCACCGGATGCAGTACGGCACAAGGTATCCGCGTGTTGAAATGAGAAAAGATACGGCACCGGACATCGTCCGACGAAACCTCGGACAGACCGCCGCAACGCATGAAATGGATTCCGGAAGGAGCGGTTACGGGACACCGCAGCAAACGGCCGAACGTCTCAGGCCCGCAGTCGGAATGCGCCGGATTGGAAGCGTACTCCGCAATCGAGTCGACGAGCCTCTGCCTGCCGACCCTGAATTCACGCTCCTGCGACGCCGGCTGTGAAGCGACCGCCACCGACCGCTTCACAGCGGACGATGCGGAGGCCGTAACCTCCCCGCCGCCCGACAGGACGGCGATACAAGCAAGCAATATGGTGAGCCATTTATGCATCGAGAGCAAAGATAACGAAAAAATCCGAACCGTGAAACTTTTCCGCCCCCGTATCGGGGCACCGGAAGACGAAAGGCTCAATCCTAATATAAAAAGGCTGAATCGGATCCGGACGGCCCGTTCCGCACTCGAAACAAAGTAAAATATTACATAACAACAAATTAACCAAATAGCAGGGGACACCGGAATGCCGCATCGCGCCCCGCCCCGTCCGGCCGCCGCGATCCGATTCCGCAGCCGGACGGGGCGAATATTCGCAAAAAAACGATATATTTGAGACGACAAACCCTCCGCGTAATGAAAACGCACCTACTCGCACTCCTGTCGCTGTTCTGTATCGGGACCGCCTCGGCGCAGACGCCCCGCGACGAACGCATCGCCCGCGCCGTCGAACGGATGGACGACGGCGACTACGACGAAGCCGCACGGCTGCTGGAATCCGTGCTGGCCGCCGATCCGAAAAACTTCCTGGCCAATTACGAAACGGGCTACCTGCTCTACATGCAGGAGCGCTATGAAGAGGCCGTCGAAGTGCTGCGCCGCATCAAGCGCAAGGACTACCCGCCGCTCTACCAGCTGCTCGGCAACGCCTACGACATGGCAGGCGACCGCAAACGTGCCGTCAAGACCTATGAAAAGGGGCTGCGTGAGAACCCCGACGCCGGACGGCTCTACCTCGAACTGGGCAATATCGCCTACGCCGAACGACAGTACGACCGCGCCCTCGCCTGCTACCGCCGCGGCGCCACGGTCGATCCCGCCCACCCGTCGAACTACCGCAGCCTGGCCCTGCTCTACGCGATCTCGACCGAACCGGTCTGGACACTCGTCTGGGGCGAACTGTTCATGAACCTCGAACGGGGCTCCGGACGCACCTCCGCCATGAGCGAAACGCTCGCGCGGACCTACCGCGACAACATCCGCATCGAAGGCGACACGGCCGTACGCATGACTTTCAGCCGCAACGGCCGCGTCGCACGGGAGGGACTGCGCCTGCGGATTCCGTTCGGGACGGCCGTCTTCGAAGTCGCCGCACGGGCGGCACTGACGGCAGACGGCATTCCCGACAGCCTGACGCTGGACGTGCTGAGCGACATGCGCGAACGGTTCGTCGACCGTTACTTCGAGAAATACGACCGGATGCTTTTCGACGACGACGCGGCACGGCCGCTGATGGATTACCAGCGGCAGGTCAAAGAGGCGGGCATGATGAGACCCTACAACTACTGGGTGCTTTCACAGGGATTTCCCGACGAGTTCCGGCAGTGGCGGGACGAACACGCCGTACAATGGCAGGACTTCATCGCGTGGTTCGCCGCGCACCCGATGTCCGTTCCCGACCCCGCTGCCGGACGGCGGAACCCTTGAACCGCCGGAGGCGCCCCGCCTCTTCGGAACGGGATCGCCGGCGGAGGAAATACGGCCCCGCTTCCGCACTGTAACCCGCACGGTTTGCATGGAATTTGAACGAAACAACCTAAACCCCTGTAAAATTATGAAAAAAGCGATTCTGTTATCGACGATCGCCGCCCTCTGCTGCGGCCTTCACCGGACGAGCGCCTGCACCGGCATCGCACTCTCGGCCGCCGACGGCAGTTACGTGCAGTCGCGCACGATCGAATGGTCGCGCGGCGTTCTCCGAAGCCAATACGTCGTCATCCCGCGCGGCCAGCAGCTCCGGTCGTTCACCCCGACCGGTGCGAACGGACTGGCCTTCACCGCCCGATACGGCACGGTCGGGCTGGCCGTGGAGCAGCAGGAGTTCATCGCCGAGGGAATCAACGAGGCGGGACTCTCGGCCGGTCTCTTCTTCTTCCCGCAATACGGAGGCTACGAATCCTACGACCCCGACCGCAACGACCGCACGCTGGCCGATTTGCAGGTAGCGGCATGGATGCTGACGCAATTCGCCACGATCGACGAAGTGAAGGCCGCCGTGGCATCGGTGCGCATCGTCGCGCTGGAAAAAAGTTCGGTCGTGCACTGGCGCATCGGAGAGGCTTCGGGACGGCAGGTCGTGCTGGAAATCGTCGACGGCGTGCCGCATTTCTACGAGAACGAGGTCGGCGTACTCACCAACGCTCCGGGCTTCGAGTGGCAGCTCACGAACCTCGACAACTACGTGAACCTCTATCCCGGCGATGCTCCCGTCCGACAACTGAGCGGCATCACGCTGCGCCCCACCGGCAGCAATTCGGGATTTCTGGGCATTCCGGGCGATGCGACGCCGCCTTCGCGTTTCGTGCGCGCCGCCTTCTACCGCGCCACGGCGCCGCAGCGCGCCACAGCCTTCGGAACGGTGCTGCAATGCTTCCACCTGCTCAACTGCTTCGACATCCCCATCGGCATCGACCACCCGCAGGGCGACGCGCCCGACATCCCGAGCGCCACGCAGTGGACTTCCGCCATCGACCTGACCCACCGCAGGGTCTACTACAAGACGGCCTACGACAATTCGATCCGCTGCATCGACCTCGCGGAGATCGATTTCGGACGGGTGAAATACCAGTCCCACCCGCTGGACGAGGTGCGCGAACAGCCCGTCGTGAAGATCTCGGTCACGCACTGAGACGCACGGGTCACGGTTGGAGGAGCGCTTCGGCCGTCTCCCCGACCGCCTCTTCGTCGGCATCGCCGAGGCTGAACTCTCTGTCGGCGAAGAGTGCGGCCAGCCCCGTGATCTGTTTGAGCCGCAGCAGTTCGTCGCGGTCCATCCCGATATGGCGCATGATCCACTGGTCGGACATCTGCGCCCGCGTCAGTTCGGCGACGATCTCGCTCATCAGCTCGATGTTGTGCGTGCCGCGCGCCCGATTGTGGCGAATGGTCGACGCCATGCGGTCGGACAGATCCTTGTCGATCACGGCCACGGGCAGCAGTCCCCGTTCGCGCTCGTAGATGCGCTTCGAGGTTTTGAGCACCAGGTAACGATGGTAGCCGTCCACGAGTTCGTAGCGGTCGTTCGCCGCATCGTAGTAGCAGACGCACGGCATCGTATAGCCGTCCTCCCAGATCGACAGTTCCAGCAGCCGCATTTCGGGCGGCGCGACGACGTTGGGGTTGTAGCTGTTCGCCACGACCTTCTCCACCGGAACGGCCCGGACGCCGTAGACCGGACTCCGGTACTCCCCGTCCGGTTCAGATTCGTAACAACGCTTCATATTTCTCCATGATTTTCTTGCGGCGCAGCCTCTCGCTCTTGTTGGGCGAGAATCCCATATATTTGCAGGCGTGGTCGTTTTTGAGGATGCAGATGCAGATACGCTTGAAGGTCGGCAACTGGCTGAACTCGGAAATATCCAGATCGTCGAGATACTCCATGCGCACCTGCCGCTTGTCGGTGCGGTAACCGCTTCGGCCGCCGACCTCGATCGGAACGCCGGCCTTGCGCAGTTTGGCGATGGTCGTCTCGGCGAGGCATCCGCCCTTCTCGCGCCAGAAACGGATGCTTACGGAGAGCTTTTCCAGATAGTTCCGGCGGGTCTCGGCGGGAAGCGTGGCGAGCAGGAAGTGCATGTAACGCTCCCACGTCAGCCCCTTCGGCAGGCGTGCGGACTGCCAGCCGAGCGCCGACGTCCGTCCGTACAACGCCGCGAAATTGACGCCGTTGACCCGCCCGATCATACGCCCCCACATGTCGGGGTCGATCGCCTTGTAGAGGTGCAGGCTCGACAACGCCTGCGAAATGAAGGGGCTGGCCACGCGCTGGGTGTCCAGCGGTACGCCGGCACGGTGGAAGAGGTCGTACAACCGGTTATAGGGCCACCCGAACCGTCCGTTGGCCGTCCACACGTCGGTCGTCAGCCAGTCGTAGATCGGATAGGCGTTGCATATTCCCGCGTCGGCCCATTGGCGTATCCAGCGCCGCCCCTCGAAACGGTGGTGGTTGCGGTCGCTGTATATCGTGCGCCAGCGGTTGAAACTCTCCTGCGTGCGAATGCCGATCAGGCAGCAGGTACGCGTCGCGCCGCACCGCCGGTGCAGCCACTCGGCGAACCGGTTCTGGAACTCGTAGTCCCACATCTCCTCGCTGAAAAAAGGGAAACTGCCGCGCGTGTAACTTCCGGCCGGCATCGCGCGAACCCACAACTCCCGCTTGCCCTCCTCCCACGGGCGCCAGTAACGCTGGAACATGGAGGCGCAGGTGGGCACCTTGAACGGGACGCAGACCCGATAGACGTCGAGGATGTCGGGATTCGACGCCAGCATCCGGTCCACGTAAGAGAGCGTGTCGCGGTACTGGATCTCGTAATCCATGTGAAATACGCCGATGCGGCGTTTCAACCCGTACCGCCGGATGTAGTCGATGCAGAGATTGAGCAGCACGCCGCTGTCCTTGCCTCCGGAGAAGGAGACGTAGACGTTGTCGAAGGCCTCGAAAACGGTTTTCAGCCGCCGTTGTGTCCGCTCGTAGACGTTCATGGCCGGCGGTTTTTCCCGTATTCCATGGCCACGTACTCCTTCCACTCCCGCACAGGCACGAACCCTTCGGCCCGGAACACCTCCGCATGGCGGGTCAGCGTAACGGAACGGATCGTATAGTCGCGGTGGTAGCAGCGCACGATCTCCTGCAAAAAACGGGCGATCAGCCGCGGATCGTCGCCCGACACGTAGTAGTTGTTGATTTTGGCGATTCCGCAGTCGGTAATCTCCACCGGCACGAATCCGAAGACGATCTCCCCCTCCCAGGCGACGAACCACGTGTGCGAACGCGACGTCCAGAACGGATAGTTGTTGTTCTGGCGCAACACGCTGCGCCGCATGACCAAAGGTGCGACGAGCGCATAGAGACGCGGGGAGGTTCCGTCCAGTTTCTCGACAGTCATATTCGGGAATCCACTCTTTTAGACCGAATGTTATATATTTACGACTGAACAGGTTGTATCCGTACTTGTTCACCACAAATATAAAAAATATCGTCCGTTTTCTCAAATTTTCCGACGGGATAAATCCTTCCGTACAGCCGGCGACATCGCAGAAACAGGCCGAATCCCCGTCTGCGGCTTTCGATTCGAATCCGAATCCGATCGAATCGACAGGAGATGAAAAAGCACCGGCAACCATACCGGAGCGCCGTTTCCACCGGATCAGGCCCCGAAAAGGGAGTCGTACTTAAATCTTTTAATATCGTTCCCCCTCCCCCTTCCCTGCCGGCCTCCGCACAGTCGCCGCATAATCGGCTAACCGACAATCATCCCCTGCCATATTCTGCATTTCCGAACGGCTCGGGAATCCGCGAACGAGATATTAAAAAATAATAAATACTAAAAATATCCCGCAAATTTGTTTTTTCAAACAAATAATTTTAATTTCGTAAAACAGTTTCAATACGAAACCAAAACAGAAAAGACAGATAATATCGAGCAAAATACTAATTATCAGAATAATTAACCGCTAATATTCCATGTAATCATCCATCAACCGAAAAACTAAGTTTCAAAATGAAAGACACGATCAAGTACTTAGTATGGATCTTCGCCATCGTCCCGTTCCTGATCGCCTGCGGCGACTCGAACACCGACGACGCCCCGACGGACGACTTCGACGTGCGGTTCGAACTGCCTGCAACGGTCGACGTCGCCAAAGGCGGAGAACTGACCTTCACGGTAAAGGAGGGGAAATCCCCGCTGACTACCGATTCGTTCCTCTTGGAGGGGGGGGGAATTTCCTACCTCTGCCCCATCCTCAGAACATCTTCTGAGAGTTTTACCGTCCGCTTAGCCGACGAGTGCGAATCCGGTTCCTACACAGCCTACCTCAAACGGGACGCACGCAAGAAATCGATCGGCAAAATCTACATCAACATCGTCGACAAGATCGACTTTGAACCGAGCGCCGGCACCACGGTCTTCGGTCTGGTATCTTCGGAGGAAGGTCCCGTCGCGAACGTCGTGGTATCCGACGGCACCGAAGTGACCGTCACCGACGACAAGGGCATCTACGAACTCAAATCGGCCAAGAAGTGGGGCTATGTCTTCATCTCCGTCCCCAGCGGCTACGAAGTAGCGGCGGAGGGCGTGTTCCCGCAGTTCTACCAAACGCTGAAAGGAGCAGCCGACGTCGTGGAACAGAAGGACTTCAAACTCACGAAGGTCGACGGACAGGATCGCTACAAGCTCTTCCTGCTGGGCGACATGCACCTGGCCAACCGCACCAACGACGCCGCCCAATTCACCCAGTTCACCACCGATCTGAACGCCTACATGGCCCAGCACAGCGGCCAGAAGATGTACGCCCTCACGCTGGGCGACATGACGTGGGACCTCTACTGGTACAAAAACAACTATGCGCTGCCCCAGTACCGGGAGACGATCAACCGCCAGGTCAAGAACCTGCAAATCTACCACACCATGGGCAACCACGACAACGACTTCATGACCACGTCCGACTACGACGCGGCCGTCAAGTACGTGGACTGCATCGGCCCGACCTTCTACTCGTTCAACATCGGTCAGGTGCACTACGTCGTCATGGACAATATCGATTGCAGCGCATACGACGGAACCGACTCGCGCAACTACGTCAAGAAGCTCTCCAACGAACAATTGAAGTGGCTCGCCAAGGATCTGGCGTACGTCGACAAGTCGACGCCTCTGATCGTGGCCATGCATGCGCAAATATACAAGCCCACGAGCACGGGCTTCGCCTTCGACCACGACTCGGCCAACACCGAGGCGCTGCTCGCGGCGCTGGACGGCTACGAAGTCCATTTCGTGACGGGACACACGCACAAGGTCTACAACATCACCCCCGACGACGACGTGGTGAAGGGACGCGATATCCACGAACACAACTCCGGCGCGATCTGCGCATCGTGGTGGTGGTCGGGCAACCTGACTCCCGGCGTCCACGTCAGCATCGACGGCGCCCCGGGCGGCTACGCGATCTGGGATATAGACGGAACCGATTTCGCATGGCTCTACAAATCCACCGGCTGGCCCGAGGAGTACCAGTTCCGCAGCTACGACCTCAACAACGTATCGTTCTCGATGGACGACGTCCCCAACATTCCCTCGAACGTACTGATCCAGCTCGCCTACAAGAAATACGTCAACGCCTACCCCGAAAACTCGGACAACGAAGTGCTCATCAAGATATGGAACTGGAACAGCAACTGGGAGCTGAGCGTCGTCGACGAGCGGGGCAAGACGCTCGAATACACGCCGGTATGGGCATACGATCCGCTCCATATCGCAGCGCTCTCCGTGCCGCGCTTCAACAATTCCGGCATCACCTCCACGCCCTCGTTCGTCACGGAATCGGCCACCAACTTCTTCAAGGTGAAGGCCGACGACGCCGACGTCGACCTGACGATCACCGTCAAGGACGAATTCGGGCACACGTGGACCGAGGAGATGCAGCGCCCGAAAGCCTTCTCGACGGATGCCTACAAACTCAGATGATACATAACTAACCTTTCACTAACCAAACCTTACTTCTTATGAAAGTATTCAGACTATCGGTTCTGTCTCTGGTTCTGACCGTGTCGGGAGGTATCCTGGCCCTGGCCGCCCAGAATAGAACGGTATCGGGAAAAGTCCTCGATGCCCAGCAACAGCCGATCGTGGGAGTAGCCGTTCTGGTCGACGGAACGACCCGGGGTACTACGACCTCCGAAAACGGCAGCTTCACGCTCGACATTCCCGCCGGCGAAGTCGTCCTGAACGCCACCTATCTGGGCTACATCCCCCAGAAAGTGACGGTGCCCTCGTCGAAGAGCGAAGTCACGATCTACCTCCAGGAGGACGCCATCCAGCTCGAAGAGGCAGTCGTCATCGGTTACGGTACGCAGAAGCGCGTCAACCTGACGGGCGCCGTCTCGACGGTGAGCAGCAAGGAACTCGAAAACCGCGTCACCCATTCGGTGACCAACATGTTGCAGGGTTCCGTAGCGGGCCTGAACATCACCACGTCGTCGGGTAAACCCGGCAGCACGCCCTCGATCAACATCCGCGGCGTGAACTCGGTCAACTCGGCCGACCCGCTCGTGCTGATCGACGGAGTCGTGGGCGACCTGAACCGCGTCAACCCCAACGACGTCGAGTCGATTTCGGTCATCAAGGACGCATCGGCCGCCGCCGTCTACGGCGCCCGCGCCGCATTCGGCGTCATCCTCGTGACGACCAAGTCGGGGTCGGCCAAGGACGGCAAGGCGACCGTGCGTTACAGCGGCCGCTTCGGCTGGGAGGAAGCTACGACCTCGACCGATTACGAAAACCGCGGCTACTGGTCGGTTTACGAAGTCAACCGCTTCTGGCAGGTCGAGAACGGCGGCGCCAAGTACATCAACTACACCGACCACGACATGCAGCAGTTGCTGGCACGCGTGAACGACAAAACCGAGCATCCCGACCGCCCGTGGGTCGTCGAAGATGTGCGCAACGGCCGCAAGCAGTGGGTCTATTACGGTAACTACGACTGGTGGGACATGCTTTTCCGCGAGAAGCGCCCCGTTCAGCAACACAGCGTCTCGCTGAGCGGCGGAACGAAAGACATCAAGTACCTCGTTTCGGGCGCCTACGACCGTCAGGCCGGTATGCAACGGGCTTTCCCCGACATCTACAACAAGTACAACCTGCGTTCGAAGATCGATTTCCGGATCAACAAGTGGGCGACGTTCTCGAACAATACGTCGTTCTTCAGCTCGAACTACAACTCGCAGGGCGACAGCGGCATCGACAATACGCTCCGCTACGGCTCCGTCCACGCGCTGGCCTGCTATCCGATGCAAAACCCCGACGGGTCGTGGCTTTACAGTTCGCCCTATCAGAACTACAAGGTCGCCAACGGCCGCCATATCATGCTCAACGAGGGCACGCACCGCAACGTCGATCGCCGGAGCGACTTCTCGAACACTTCCCGATTGGTCATCACACCTTTCAAGACACTGAGCATTACGGCCGACTTCACCTACCGCCTCTATCAGGAACGCAACACGAGCAGAAGTTCGCCGCTCTCTTATCGTGAATATCCCGACGGCCCCATGCTGGAATACAACACCGGCGCCGGCCTGAACCGGCTCGACGAAGAGGTCAATACACGCAACTACTACTCGACCAACGTCTTCGCCAACTACGACGAAACTTTCGGCGGCGTGCATCACCTCTCGGGAACGTTCGGCATGAACTACGAGACATGGGCCAGCAAGAACATCTCCGTCGGGGCCGAGCAACTCTCCTCCGTGGATCTGGACGACCTGAATCTCGCCACCAAGGTCGGTTCCGAAGACGCCTACGGCGGCGGCCAGAACGAATACGCCTTGCTGGGCTTCTTCGGCCGTATCAACTACGACTATAAGGGCCGCTATCTCGTCGAAGTGAGCGGCCGTTACGACGGAACGTCGCGTTTCGAAAAGAACAGTCGCTGGGGCTGGTTCCCCTCGGCATCGGTGGGTTGGCGCATCTCGGAAGAGCCCTTCTTCGGCCGTGCGAAGAACGTGGTCGACAACCTCAAACTGCGTGCCTCGTTCGGTTCGCTGGGCAACCAGATCATAACGAATAACGGTAGTCAAGTTTACTACACTTACCTGCGACTGATTACGAACCACGATTTCGCCAGCTTCACCTTCGGCGACGGCAGCGTGGGCAAATACTCCTCGCTGGGCGCGCCGGTGGCTTCCGACCTGACGTGGGAGACCGCACAGCAGTGGGACCTGGGTCTCGACGTATCGATGCTGGGCAACCGGTTCAACCTGACGGCTGACGTCTACCTCCGCGACACGAAAGACATGCTGACCGAAGGTATCGCACTGCCCGGCGTCTACGGAGCCGATTCGCCTAACATGAACTCCGCCGACCTGCGCACCAAAGGATACGAGCTCACCGTCAACTGGCGCGACCAGTTCCAGTTGGCCGGCAAACCGTTCGAGTACAGCATCGGATTCAACATCAGCGACTACAAGAGCGTCATCACCAAATACGACAACCCCGAACGTTCGTTCGCCAAGGACTATTACGAGGGCATGGAGATCGGCGAAATCTGGGGCTTCGTCACCGACGGATTCTTCAAGACCGACGAGGAGGCCAAAGCCTACGCCAAGGAGGTCGACCTGAGTTACAGCAGCGGCCGACTGACCGGAGGCTGGCTGGCCGGCGACCTGAAATTCGTCGATCTGGACGGCGACGGCATTTGGGGCATCGGCGGCGACACCGTCGACAATCCGGGCGACCGCAAGATCCTGGGCAACTCGCGTCCGACATTCTCCTACGGCATTAACGCCAGCATCCGCTGGATGGGCTTCGACGCTTCGGTCTTCTTCCAGGGTACGGGCAACCACTATTGGTACCCCAACGGACAGACGATGAACTTCTGGGGCTGCTACTCCGCCTCCTACCTCTCCTTTATGCCGATCGATTTCCACGGCAAGGTATGGTCGGAAGACAATCCCGACGCCTATTTCCCGCGTCCGCGCGCCTACTCCGCAACGGGCGGTTATCTGGCCAAGGTCAACGACCACTATCTGCAAAACATCCGTTACCTGCGCCTGAAAAACCTGACCGTGGGCTACACCATCCCCGTGAGCCTCACGAAAAAGGCCGGCATCGACCAGATCCGCGTCTACTTCTCGGGCGAGAATCTCGCCTACTGGTCGCCGCTCAAAAAGAACACCAAATACGTCGACCCGGAAGCAGCTATCAACCGTTCGAGCCATGCCGAGTTCAACCGCGTCTACTATCCGTGGCCCAAGACCTTCATGTTCGGCATCGATGTCACTTTCTAATTCTAAATTTCGAATACAATGAAACGATTAATCATATTGGCCCTTACGCTGACCGTAGGATTGTCGGCCTGCGACGTACTCGATCTGGAGCCTAAAGACCGCGTCACGCAGTTCGACTACTTCAAGACCGCCAATGATCTCGAACTGTTCTCCAACCCGTTCTACAACAACCTGCTGGACAAGGAACCCTTCGACGAACAGAGCGATCTGCTCGTCCAGAACACCCTCTCCGCCATTCTCTTCGGCGGCAGTCATCGCACCGTGCCCGAATCGGGCGGAGGATGGTCGTGGACGGATCTGCGCCGCATGAATACCTTGTTGGAATACGCCGACATGTGCGAAGACAAGGAGGCCGTCACCAAGTACACCGCCGTGACGCGCTTCTTCCGCGCCTTTTTCTATTTCGAAAAGGTAAAGCGTTTCGGCGACGTACCCTGGTACGACATCCAGCTCGGTTCAGCCGACGAGTTGCTCTACAAGCCCCGCGACTCGCGCGAACTGATCCTGACCAAGATGCTCGAAGACATCGACTACGCCATCAACAGCGGCGGCCTGACCGAATCGGCTGCCGACCCGTACCACGTCAACAAGTGGGCGGCACTGGCGCTCAAAGCGCAGTTCTGCCTCTACGAGGGAACCTACCGCAAATACCACAACCTCAACCTCGACGGCCACGATGCGAACTACTACCTCGATCTGGCTGCCAAGGCCGCCCTCGAAATCATCGAAAAGGGCCCCTACAAGCTCTATCAGACCGGACACCCCGAAAAGGACTACCTGACGCTCTTCGCCCAGAAGGACGCCAGTCCCGAAGAGTACATTCTGGCTATCAAGTTCGACTACGCGATCGGCGCGCGCCACAACGCATCGGCCTATACGCTGCTGCCGACGCAGGGACGGCCGGGCCTCACCCGCAAGTTCATCAATACCTATCTGATGGACAACGGCACGGCCTTCACCGACAAACCCGGCTGGCAGGAGATGCAGTTCATCGAAGAGACGGACGGCCGCGACCCGCGTCTGGCGCAGAGCATCCGCACTCCGGGCTATACGCGAATCGGACAGACCAAAGTCGAAGGGCCCATGTTCGACGTCACCGTCACCGGCTACCAGCCCGTCAAGTTCGTACAGGACCCCACGTCCAACAGCAACAACAACGACCGTGTGGACTCTTCGGACTGCGATATGCCCGTCTACCGCTTCGGCGAAGTGCTGTTGATCTATGCCGAAGCCAAGGCCGAACTGGGCACGCTCACGCAGGACGACCTCACGATCTCCATCAATAAGCTCAGAAGCCGCGCGGGCATGCCCGACCTCGACATGGCCAAAGCCAACAGCAACCCCGACTGGTATCTCTCCTCGGCCGAGTACGGCTATCCCAACGTGACGGGAGCCAACAAGGGCGTGATTCTCGAAATCCGCCGCGAGCGTACGATCGAGCTGCTGCAAGAGGGACATCGTTTCGAAGATCTCGTCCGCTGGAAGGCCGGTACCTGCATCGATCAGGCGATCACCGGCATGTATTTCCCCGGCCCGGGCGAGTACGACCTTACGGGCGACGGCAAGGCCGACCTGATACTTTACGCCAAAGGGTCGGCCAAACCCTCGGCCGACGAAGGCGTCTATGTCTACGAACTGGGCACGGATATCTTCCTTTCGGAGGACACCAAGGGATACATGGCCTTCCATAAGGATGTCGAGCGTACCAAATTCAACGAGGGAAGGGACTATCTCTATCCGATCCCCAGCGGCGAACGTTCGCTCAACAAGAACCTCACGCAGAACCCCGGCTGGAACGACGGTCTCGGTTTCTAAGACGATAATCACCAAAAACGCAAAACTATGAAATTCCTGAAATATTTTTGTGCAGCCTCGCTGCTGGCGGCATCCGCAGGCACGCTGTGGAGCTGCGACGACGATGACGACAAGAGACTCTCGGATGCGGTGCTGGCCAGTGTCAGTTCGCTGACGTTCGAGGCACAGGACACGTCGGAGAAGATCATCACGGTCTACGCCGACGCCGACTGGGTGACGGAGATCCCCGATTGGGTGACCGTCACCCCCACCGAAGGAACCGGCGTCATGGACGTCACGGTTTCGGTCTCCGAGAACATGCGCGACGGCGCAATGGACAATCCCCGCAAAGCGAAACTCGTTTTCAAGGGACGGACGCTCGCCAGCCGTGCCGAGGTGCTCGTCTCGCAGGTCGGCAACAAATTCCGCGACATTCCCGAATATCAGAAGATCGGCGACGTGATCGCACTGGACGACGAGGCCGCCGTGAAGATTCCTTCGGCGCTCGTAATGGCCGTGACGAACAAGGGATTCATCATCAGCGACGACCAGCAGTCGGGAGCCATTTTCGTCGAAGACACCGAGAAGGTGGCAGTGGGCGACAAAGTCTGCGTCTGGGGCACCAAGTCGAGCGACGGCGCCAAACTTCCGATCATCTCCTGCGCGGAAAAATCCGACGATCCGAACAGGGAGGGCGACAAGGTCGAAGTCCTGTCGTCCGGCGCGACGGTGACCTACCCCACCCCGACGGACCTCACCGAACAGATCGACACCTACACCTCGGCCGAACGCAGCTACGTCACCGTGACCGGCTTCTTCAATGGCAGCACCGTCTCCGTCGCCGACGACGCCAAGTATTCGGTGAGTGCCCTGGATATTCCCGAAGAGATGGGTCTGGCCAAACTGAACGGCCACAATATCACCGTATCGGGTTACTACGCCGGTCTGGCCGAGCCCGTACACCGGATCATAGTGACTACGATCGTGGACAAGGGCGCAGTCGAAACCGTCTACTGGACCGAAGATTTCGAATGGCTCGAACCCTGGGCTATCGCAGGCGACAATAAGGGCAAACAGGCCGGTCAAACGGTGGAGAAAGACGACCTCGATGCCTACTGTCCGCAGCTTCCGACCTCGATAGTTGACGGAGTATCGACTTTGCAGGCGCTCGAAGCCAAAGGGTACGAGTTCCTGCGCGTATGGGATCCAAGCAAGGACGAAGACGAATGTATCTATCTTCAGAAGAACTATCTCAAATTCGGCAAAACCGCTTATCAGGCCGGTATCGTTTTGTCGAATATCGAAGGCGTTCCCGAAGGGGAAAAGACAACCTTCTCGTTCGACTGGTGTCCGATGCGACAAGGTAGCGGCAAGATCGATCCGGTCAATCTGATCGTTATCGTGCAGAACGGCAGCAACCAACAGCAATTCGAAATTCCCACCCACGGCTGGGAAAGCGGTCATAAGCTCGAATGGATCAAGGCTGAGATCGATCTGGCGGGCATCACGATCGACAAGAATACGAAAATCACCATCAAGCAAACGCAATGGCCTGCTAAAACAGCGAATCGCTGGTTCCTGGACAACATCAAGATCACCAAGGCCGAATAAACTCCGGTCAACTCTCTCTTCACGGCAGACGGCCGTCGACCTGCACGAGCAGCGTCGGCGGCCGCTGCTTTTCCATTGTTCCCGCACTCCGAGAGGTGCCGGAGAAGCACCTTCGCAATTTTATCTCCGGAAATATTTTTCTATCACTAAAAAACTTTCTATCTTTGAATAGCGAGTCGTATCAAGGCCGAGCGAAAAAACACAGGACTTCATGAAATTCACCTTTGGTAGACAGCAAAGCGACAGCTCCCTGATCTCCGCAGTCAAAAAGGGCGACAAAGGAGCCTACGAGCAACTCTTCGTACGCTACTACCCCACCTTGTTGCGTTTCATACACGGTATGCTCAAAGATAACCACATGGCCGAGGATATCGCCCAGAATATCTTCATGAAACTTTGGATTCACCGCGAAAAGCTCGACAGTACGCAATCGCTCAAAAACTACCTATTCGTATTGGCCAAACATGAAATATTCAACATTTTCAAGGCCAAGCGTACGACCATGCTCTCCCTGCTGCCCCAGCTCAACGACCGCGATATCGAAGATCGAGGCTATTCGATCGAAGAGCAATACAACTATGCCGAACTGAACGAGCTGCTCATCCAGAACATCTCAAAAATGCCGCCCCAACGGCAATTGATCTTCCGCATGAGCCGCTGCGAACATCTCTCCAACCGCGAGATCGCCGAACGGCTGGGTCTCTCGGTGCGCAGCGTCGACAAACACATCGAACTGGCTCTGAAAGATCTTCACAACTCCATCTGCTGATTCTCCCCCTCCTTCCTTCGTTTTTCCATTTTTTTCGCCATTCCGATTACGCAATCGGGAGCGTTCGGTTGTTCTTATTATAGCAGGACGTCCGGAAGAGGCACGCGTC
The DNA here is from genome assembly GCF_006542665.1 of Alistipes communis. Taxonomy (NCBI): domain Bacteria; kingdom Pseudomonadati; phylum Bacteroidota; class Bacteroidia; order Bacteroidales; family Rikenellaceae; genus Alistipes; species Alistipes communis. The sequence continues at coordinate 2,238,132 of NZ_AP019735.1, read as the reverse complement.
CGGCGAATAACAAGGGAAAAGGGTCATGACCAAACTAAACGAATATTTCGAAAACAAACTCTCCGCACAAGAACAGCTCGAAGTGCAAATGTGGCTCGCCGAGAACGGATACAATCCGGATGCCGAAGCACAACTGGAAGAGCTTTTCGACAAGCTGCACGTCGACGACGAAGCGGCAGCCAGAGCCGCCTTCCAACAGGTCGCCAGCCGGCTCGGCATTACCGCAGAAGCACGAAACACGACCGCCTGCCGCTCGCGTATCGCCGCATGGAGCCAACGAATCGCCGCAATCCTCATCGTTCCGCTCTTGTGCGCAGTCTGCCTGCTCTACGCCACCCGTCAGCCGGAAGTAGAGTGGTTCGAGAAACAGGTACCCTACGGAGAAATCGCCTCTCTGACCCTTCCCGACGGCACGCACTTGCACCTCAACTCCGGCAGCCGCATTACCTATCCGTCGGCCTTTACCGGCAAGGAGCGTCGCATCTTCGTCGACGGCGAAATCTTCGCCGATGTGGCGAAAGATCCCCACAAACCCTTCATCATTCGTTCGGGCGACGTCGGCATTCGCGTTCTGGGCACCAAATTCAACTTCAAGTCCTATACGAACACCGACTGCATCGAGCTGTTGCTGGTCGACGGGGCGGTCCAGTTCGACATCGACACCGATACCCGCAAACAGCAATTGCGGATGGAGCCGGGCGATCTCGTACTCTACGACCGCGTCTCGAACGACATCAACCTCTCGACGTTCCAACCCGAACATTTCAAATCGTTCGCGGACAACAGGGCCATCCACTTCTTCAATCTGCGTATGCATGACATCGCGTTAGACCTCGAACGACTGTTCGGCACCCGCATCGTCATTCTCGACGAGGCGCTCGCTCAGACACGTTATTTCGCCTATTTCACCAATAACGAAACGCTGGATCAAATTCTCTCGGCGATCAATTCCGACCGCAAGATGAAGATTTCCCGTCGCGACGGAGTCGTCTACCTTTCGTTGAAATGACAAACCCGAATCCTGCCGACAACCCAAACCTAACGCCTATGGAAAACTGACTATCACTACCTTCCGCTTTTTCCTGATCCTTTTCCGTTATTCGTCCGGATGCCGCCGACCCCGGCATCCCTGCCTTAAATTTGAACCTTAAACCAGCCTAATCATGGGAAAAGACTGCAATCGTCGAGGATTTCGCTCCACGAATTTCCTCTATGTAGTTATTCTCTGTTTGTTGCTCAGCCCTGCCACGGGTTTTGCTCAAACAAAGAGAATCAATCTCGAATTGAAGAACGTAACCGTTCAGGAGGCAGTGACCTCGCTGAACCGTACCGAAAACTACTCCATTCTCGTCAGTTCGGACGAGGTAGATCTGAACAAACGCATATCCATTTCGGCCCAAAACGCCACCATCCGCGAAATTCTCGATCAGGTATTCGCGGGGCAGGAAGTCAATTGCACGATCAACGGAAACCGCATCATCGTCACCAAGCGGCAATCCGCGCCCATGGCCGAAACGCCGACCGCCCCGGACGACTCCGTATACGGCCGAGTGACCGACACCAAAGGACAGCCGATTATCGCTGCGACGGTCACGATCGAAGGATCCCAAAAAGGCACACTGACCGGAGCCGACGGGACTTTCGAATTGACGGAGGTGACCTTTCCCGCCCAACTCAACATCTCCTATCTGGGTTACATCACACAAACCGCAACAATCGAGCAAGGGGGGGGGAATCTTCCGCTCAACATCGTCCTGAAAGAGTCTGACAACCTGATGGACGAAGTCGTAGTCGTCGGCTACGGTACACAGCGCAGAGCCAACCTGTCCGGAGCCGTGGCGACTATCAGCGGCAAAGACCTCAATGCCCGTCCGGTCGTTTCGGCAGCCAACGCGCTGCAAGGCGCCGACCCTTCCGTGAACATCACCTTCGGAACCGGATCGCCCGAATCCTCCTATTCGATCAATATCCGCGGTTCGATTTCCCTCAATAGCGGTTCGCCGCTCGTACTGGCCGACGGCGTGGAGGTGAGTCTCAGTCAGATCAACCCCAACGACATCGAATCCGTATCCGTGCTCAAAGACGCCTCGTCATGCGCCATCTACGGCGCCAAGGCTTCGGCCGGCGTAGTGCTCATCACGACCAAAGCGGGCAAGAAAGGCCAACGGGCCCATGTCACCTACAACGGGCGCTTCGGCTGGGCCAAGAATACCACTTCGACCGATTTTATCGATACGGGTTACGACCACGTGCGTATCGTCAACCAGTTCATGAACGACTCGTCGGACGGCACGATGGACATTTTCCGCTACACCGAAGAGAACGGCGGTCTGCAAAAACTCTACGAGCGTCGCAACGACCGTACGCCGCACCCCGATCGTCCATGGGTCGAAGTCGGCAACGACGGCAAGTACTATTACTACGGCAACTTCGACTGGTACGGCTATTTCTACAACCGCGTGCGGTCGCAGCAGGAACACAACCTCTCGCTCTCGGGCAGTACGGACAAAGTATCCTACTACGCAAGCGGCCGTTTCTACCAACAGTACGGCATGTTCAACATCAACAAGGACAAGTTCAACGACTATGCCTTCCGCACCAAGGTATCGGCTCGGATAGCTCCGTGGCTGAAATACTCGAACAACACCAGCTTCGACACCACGGACTACAAGTACGGTGGCCATCAGGACTACGAAGGCACGATCAACGCCCTGCAATCGAACATCTGCGCCGCATTCCTTCCCTACAACCCCGACGGCACGATCGTACAATACGTCAACCAACTGGGCAAGAACTCCCCGATCGGAGCCGGCCGCGGAGGACAGATGACCGCCGACCGTTCGAAAAACACGCGCGAGAAACGCTACCTCACCTTCTCGAACCAGTTCGACGTCACGCTCTTCAAAAAACTCGTCCTCACAGCGGTCTACGACTACCGTCAGCGGGACAATCTCTTCAAATACCGCAACAACACGTTCGAATATTCGCGCCAGCAGGGCGTCGTGGAGACGTTCACGTCGGGATCGGTCGAAAATTCCTACCGCGAGATACACCAAACCTACAAAGGACATAACGTCAACATCTACGGAACTTACGAGAATTCGTGGGGCGGCCACAATCTGAAAATCACAGCCGGAGGCCAATACGAAGACTACCGCTCAACCTCGCTCGACGCAAAACAGACCGACCTGTCGAGCGACGACATCGACTCCTTCACGGTAGCGACGGGCCCCATCACCCTCTCGCAATCGATCACGGCCTACCGTACGCTGGGATTCTTCGGACGAGTGAATTACGACTACAAGGGCCGCTACATTTTCGAGGCGAGCGCCCGCGGCGACGGTTCGTCGCGCTTCGAGTCCGACCATCGCTGGGGCTTCTTCCCCTCTGCGTCGGCCGCATGGCGCATCAGCGAGGAGTCGTTCTTCACCCCGGCACGGGACATCGTCGACAACCTCAAATTGCGTCTTTCGGTAGGCAGTCTGGGCAATCAGCAGGTATCCGACTATGCCTACATCGAGCAGATCAGCACCGACAATCAGATGAACTATACCTTCGACGGACAGGAAAAAGCCTTTTATGCCAACGTCACGGATCCGCTCTCGTCGGGTCTGACGTGGGAAACCGTAACCACCTACGACGTCGGACTCGACGTAGGCCTTCTGAACAATCGTCTCAATTTCACCGGAGACTATTATATCCGCGATACGAAGGACATGCTCACCACTTCGCTCACGCTGCCCAGCGTCTTCGGCGCCAATACCCCGAAAGCCAACTGCGCCGACCTGCGCACAAAGGGCTGGGAGATCTCGCTGAGTTGGCAAGACGAATTCCAACTGGCGGGGAAACCCTTCTCGTACTACGTATCGGCTTCCGTGGGTGACTACATTACCAAAATCACCAAATACCACAATCCTGATCGGGTGATCTCCGACCGCTACGAAGGTCAAACGCTGGGCGAAATCTGGGGATACCACGTCGAAGGTCTGTTCAAAACCGACCGCGAAGCCGCCGAATACCAGGCCTTGATCGACGACAAGGCGGTCAATAACCGCGTCTATCAGAACAAAGGGCCTGCCGGCAACCGTCTGCGCGCGGGCGATGTCCGTTTCGCCGACCTCGACGGCAACAACATCATCTCCGAAGGTTCGGGCACCGTGGACGATCCGGGCGACAAACGCATCATCGGCAACTCGCTACCCCGTTACAACTACTCGTTCCGGCTGGGTTTCAACTGGATGGGATTCGACATATCGGCCTTCTTCCAGGGCATCGGACGTCGCGACTGGTATCCGGCTGCCAACCAAGCCTCCTTCGACTTCTGGGGCCCCTATGCCTTTCCGCCCACTTCGTTCATCCACAAGGACTTTTATTCGAACTGCTGGTCGGAGGATAATCGCAATGCCTACTTCCCCCGTCCGCGCGGCTACAATGCCTACTCCGGCGGTGCGTTGGGCGAGAAAAACGACCGCTATCTTCAAAATCTCGCCTATCTGCGTCTGAAAAATCTCACGATCGGCTATACCGTACCCGAGAATCTCACTCGCAAAATCGGTATCAGCCGCGCCCGCATCTATTTTTCGGGTGAAAACCTCTGCTATTGGTCGCCGCTGAAAAAACACAACAAGACCATCGATCCCGAGCTGGCCGGATCGAGCGGTACGAACAAGGCCAACTCCGGAACAGGATACGCCTATCCCAAAACGCTTTCCATAGGCGTCGACATCAGCTTCTAACGCATAAAGAAAACGACAGATGAAAACACTGCAAAAAATATTGGCAACGATCCTGCTGGGCGCCGCATGTTCCAGCTGCGACCTGACCCTTATTCCCGAAGATACGGTCACTCCGCAGACCTTCTTCAAGACGGAAACCGATCTGCGGCTGTGGACCAACCAGTTCTATACGATGCTCGAATCACCCGACAACGCCGCCGGCCTCAATGCCGACGATATGGTCGACAAGAGCATGGGCGACGTAATATCGGGAACCCGTATGGCCTCCAACGAAAAAGGTTGGACCTGGACCGCCCTGCGCAAAATCAACTACTATCTGGCGAATTCGCATAACTGCACCGACGAAGCCGTCCGCACCAAGTACGACGGCGTGGCCTACTTCTTCCGCGCCTATTTCTACTACGAGAAGGTACTCCGCTACGGCGACGTACCCTGGTACGAGCAGGTCATCGGCTCCGAAGAGGAGGAGTTGCTGAAAAAGCCCCGCGAAGATCGCGGCATCATCATGGATCACGTGATGAACGACCTCAAAAACGCAATCGAAATGCTGCCTCGCGAAAAGGATGTCGCCCGCGTAACCCGTTGGTCGGCCCTGGCTCTCAAATCGCGTATCGCCCTCTACGAAGGCACGTGGCGCAAATACCGGAATCTGCCCGATGCCGACAAGTATCTGCAACTGGCCGCCGACGCCGCATCGACCTTCATCTCCGAAAGCGGCTACTCGCTCTACAAGGAGGGAACGGAACCCTATCGGGATCTCTTTTGCAGCGACGACGCCAAACAGGAAGAGGTCATTCTGGCCCGCATCTACAACTTCGAAGGACTGAATCTCTCCCACAACGTGCAGTTCAACATCCGCAACTCCGCAGCAGGTTTCACGCGCCGTTTCATGAACCATTACCTCATGGCCGACGGTTCGCGCTTCACCGAAAAAGAGGGACACGAAACGATGTCCTACACCGAAGAGACCGCCGGACGCGACCCCCGTATGGCACAGACCGTACTCTGTCCGGGCTACATCGCCAAAGGCGAGGAGTCGGTCACGGCGAACGACATGACGGCGATGACAGGATACGAACCTATCAAGTTCGTCTCGACGGCAGCCCACAGCGGAGCGTCGAAAGGCACCTCCGACTGGCCGTTGTTCCGTACGGCGGAGGTCTATCTCAACTACGCCGAAGCCAAAGCCGAACTGGGAACGCTGACGAAAGACGACCTGCTCATTTCGATCGACAGAATCCGCGACCGGGCCGGCATGAAGGGGCTCGACATGGCCGCTGCCAACGCCAATCCCGATCCCTTCCTCCTGGCCTGCTATCCCAATGTCACCAAAAGCGAAAACACGGGAGTCATCCTCGAAATCCGTCGGGAGCGCACGATCGAACTCGTGATGGAAGGGCTGCGCATGTGGGACATGTTCCGCTGGAAAGAGGGTGCGCAACTGGTCAACGAAACCAACCCCTACTACGGAATCTATTTCTCCGGACCGGGACTCTACGACATGGACGGCGACGGCAGGAACGACCTCGAACTCTATGTCGACAAGCAGACCAGCAGTCCGGCCGACGGATTGACGGTACTGCGCATCGGATCGGACATCATTCTCTCCGACATGGCGGAAAACCGCGGTTACGTGGTGGCGTGGAGTACGCTGAAATACACTTGGAACGAGGAACGCGACTACCTGTGGCCCATTCCGGCCGACCAGCGCGTACTGACGGGCGGACTGCTGACCCAGAATCCCGGATGGACCGACAGCACCGATTTCGACTGACGCTTTCGCAACCCGATAAAATCAAAAGACAATGAAACGAACTCTGATAACATCACTTTTGGCATCGGCTCTTCTTTTCGGCGGCGGATGCAGCGACGACTTCGACGACTCCGCCCTGTGGAAAGGGGTCGACGAGATATACAACCAACTCACGGAACTCGAAAAACAGGCCGATCAACTCAACGACCAGATCCGGCTGCTCTCGTCCATCGTCAACGGCGGAGCCATAACCTCGATCACGCAGGACGCCGAGGGCAACGACGTCATCCGGTTCAAGGGGACCGACAATATCGAACACAGCGTCACCGTCGCCACGAAGGACGACGTCTCCTCGGCACCGATCCTCGGTACGAAAGAGGAGAACGGCGTACTCTACTGGACGACTACCGTCGACGGAAACACCGATTTTCTGAAAGACACCGACGGCTCGAAAATCCCCGTTGCGGGGCGTACTCCCGAAATGGCCGTCGACAAAGAGGGTTACTGGACCCTCAACGGCCGGCGATTGACCGATGCGTCGGGAAACCCGGTGAAAGCCGAAGGAAAGCAGACGTCGCTCATCACAGGAATCTCGCGCGACGACAACGGCAACGCCATCTTCACGCTGGGCGACGGATCGACCGTATCCGCACCGATATTCGACGCCTTCAACATCGTCTTCAAGATCGGCGACACCGCCTTCGACGACGAGTACACCGTCGAAGACGTTGCGCAGCCACTCACGATCGGTTACGAGATCACGGGCGAAAAGGCCGACGAAGCGATCCTGAAAATAGTGCGCTGCGAGCAGCTCGCGGCCGTAGTCGACACCTCGGCCGAAACCGTCGTCGTAACCTTCGAAGCGCCTTTCGAAGAAGGATGCTTCGCTCTGATGCTCTGCGACCTGCAAGAGAACGTGCTGATCCGCATGGTGCGTCTGGCGTCGGCGAGCGCCAAACCCGAATATTACGGTATCAAAACCGCGGACGACCTGCGCGAATTCGCCCGGGCCGTAAATACGGGGCGCAACTATGACCGCTATCGCGATGAAACCGGAGACGTCGTTCTGCTGGACGATGTCGACATGAACGGGATCACCGAATGGACCGCCATCGGAACGACCGAACACCCCTTCTCCGGCAAGTTCAACGGCAAAGGCCATACGATCCGCAACATCGCATGGACGGCCGATGCCGCGAAATCGACGGCGCACGGTCTGTTCGGCGTACTGAATCAGGCCTCCGTCCGGAATCTCACGGTCGGCGGCTCGGGCGATCGGATCATCGTCCGGGGGACTGCCGCAGCCGGTACGGCCATCGCGGGCGTAGCGGCGTTCGCTACGGAATCGGTCATCGAAAACGTCGCCAACAACGTCTCGATCTCGTTCGAAGGCGAAGACCCCGCCGACACGCCGGTGATGCTTGCCGGCATCGTCGGACAGATGTCCGGAACGACTCTCGGCGGACAATCCGCCGAAGCGGGGTGTACCAATAACGGCGACATCACCTCAGGAGCGATCGCCAACACCGGAAACGGAGGCAAAGGCATGCAGGTAGCCGGCATCTGTGCGTACATCAAAAATACAGACGGCAACTTCATGGGTCACTGCACCAACAACGGACGCGTGAACGCACCCTCCGGACGCGGCGGAGGGCTGGCCGGAACTTTCGAGAAGGGAACCATCGCCAACTCAACGAACGCCGGACTCGTCGAAGACGACGCAGTCGGACAGTACGCCGGACAGAAGGACAAATACGGCATCAAACGCATGGGCGGTCTGGTCGGAGGTTCGACCTCGGCGGAGTGCATCATCGAGAACTGTACCAATTCCGGAAACGTCATCTCGCACCTCGGCTGCCGTACGGGCGGATTCGCGGGGCACAACGCCGGCACGATCCGCACCTGCAAGAACACCGGCGCCATCATCGGCAACGTGACCGTCGCCGGTTCGGACTATCACGGTCCCGGATGGGCCTGCGGCTATAACAAGAGTGCATCTCTCATCTCGGACTGCATCGGACACGGATTCGTCGGCGATTACGACACGTACAAAGACTCCCCGACGACGGCTCCCGCAGCCATGCACACCTCGGCCGTCTGTCACAAACGTTCGAACTACGACACAGAGGAAAACACCGTGGACTGGACGCTTCCGTCCTACTACGATTGGGAGCTCAAACAGACCGTCGCACTTCACCCCGGAGTGAAATACACCTACTACGAATTCACCAACCTACCGCGTAAAATGCACGTACTGGAACTCGACCTGACGAACGACGCCGTGGAGATATCCACCTCGATGGCCGACGACCTCGTACCCAATCCCAACGGCAACAACAACAGCAACAACGGCAAAAACATCCGCGAGACACTCTCGGAAAACTGCAACCGGAAGCGTGCCGAAGGACAAAACATCATCGCCGGCATCAATTCGGGCTTCTTCAATTCGCATGACGGATTCCCCCGCGGACTGCACATCGAGGAGGGACGCCCCGACTTCGTCAACAACAAGAGCGTCCGCACGTCGCTGACCAACCATGCGAATGCCTTCACTTTCTTCAAGGATCGTACGGTGAGCTGCGGCAAAAAGACCTTCTCCGGCAAAATCGAAGTCGGCGGTACGGAATACGAATACCACTCGATCAACGACACGATCCTGCGTTCGGGCAGCACGTTGCAAGAAGCCAACCTCTATACTGCACGATACAAGAAAATACCCCATCCCGACGCTCCCTCGCTGACCAATACGCTCTCCAAAAAGGCGCTCTACGTCGTCGCGAAAAACAAGTCGGGCAATCCCGTGACGGTCAACGACGGCTGGTTCGAAGCCACTGTAACCCAGATCGCGGACGGTCGTTCGACGGAGCTCGCCGAAGCGCCCTATCTGACGGCCCTCGACGAGTGGGCCGTACAGCTCACCGGCGCGACGGCCGAAACGCTCGCCGGAAAACTCTCCGTGGGTTCGACGCTCCGCATCCGCGCAGACGTGACGGTCAACGGAATCTCGACCCCGATTCTGACACAGAACTCCACGATGTATCAGTTCATGGTCGACGGCGAAGACAAGAGTTTCGACACAGACAAATACGACCCGATGACTTACGTGGGCATCGACAAGGCCGGAACGAAAGTCTGCTTCTTCGTCATCGACGGCCGTCAGGACTGGATTTCGATGGGCGTAAAATTCTATGAAATGGTCCGCATCGCCCAAAAATTCGACTGCTGGAACGTAACGAGATTCGACGGCGGCGGTTCGACGGCCATGTGGCTCTACACCGACGGCGCCGGCAAGGTGGTCAACCAGCCGTCCGATGCGAAAGGCGAACGCTCGTGCATGAACTACCTCCACGTGCGGATCAAACAATAATCCCTTAAACAGCAAGAAAAATGAGAAAGTTTTCGAACATCATATCGCTCGCCGCATGTTTCGTTCTTCTTTGGGGATGCGACGAATACGACGACGGAGAGCTGCGGCAAAACATCGATGCCATCGAGCAGGAACTCACGGAGACCGAAAAGCGTGTCGAGCGACTGAACGAAGAGATGAATTCGCTTTCGGCGTTGATCAACAGCAGCTTCATCTCCTACCTCAAACAAGACGACGAGGGCAACTACGTCATCAGCTACCGCGACCACGGCGGCGAAACGAAGACCGTTACCCTCGCCACGCAGGACGACGTGGTAACCGCTCCGATCGTCGGTGCCGGCGAATTCACCGACGGGAAACTCTACTGGCGCACGACCGCCGACAACGGCAAGACCTATCAGTGGCTGCTCGACAAGGAGGGCAAGATGATGCCCGTGGGCGGCGTACCTCCCGCGATGGACATCGATGCCGAAGGATTCTGGATCGTCGACGGCCAGCGTCTCACGGACAAGGAAGGCAATCCCATACTGGCCAACGATGTCAGCAACACCCTCTTCCAGAAGGTGGAGACCGACGAAGAGAGCGGTATGGTCCGCTTCACGCTCGCCGACGGAAGCACCTTCGAGATTCCGGTGTTCGAAGCCCTGAGCATCCGGTTCGATGCAGCTCCCGTAACGGCCGTCCCCGACCGTTCGATACCGGTCGAAATCGAATACACCGTAGCGGGCAGCGAAGCCGAAACGGCGTATGTCGACTACTTCACGGCATGGAACGTAACGGTGAAAATCGACAAATACACCCGTACGATCTCGGTGAAGCTGGACGAAAATGCCGAAGAGGGCAATGTCGTCGTCATCGCCTCGGCCGGCGGCAATACCGTTCTCAAACCATTATTCTTCACCTATGGAACGGCCCAGATCGACCCTCCGACGTGGGATCCGCAGTTCGGAACGGGAGCGGAGGTGGCCCTCGAAGGCGAATTCACGGAATTCGACATCAGGGTGTCGGCCAACATCGACTATGAGGTAACGATCGCAGAGGAGTGTCAGTCGTGGCTCAAACCCGCCCCCAAGACACGCGCGGAGACGGTCACGACGACCCACTCGTTCGTAGCCGACTACTATGAAAACGACAGCGGCGCTGACCGCAAAGGCTCGATCACATTCTCGAATCGCCCCTACGGCATCACCGTAACGCTCGGCGTCCGCCAATCGCCGGTCGTTCCCGACACCCCGACCGAACCGGGCATCGCAACGGGCGCAGACCTCGTGGCCTTTGCCAAGGCCGTCAACGCCGGCGGAAGCACGGATCGTTGGGAGAACGCTTCGGGAGAGGTGGTGCTGCTCAACGACATCGATCTGACGGAACTTACCGAATGGACTCCGATCGGACAGGGCAAGGCCACCGGATCGCCCTCCTACAATACGTTGACAAACCCCTTCACGGGCGTGTTCGACGGCCAGGGTTTCACGATCAAGGGAATCCGATGGACCTTCAACGTCGAGAACGAGACGACCCATCTCCACGGCCTGTTCGGAGCGATAAAGGACGCTACGATCAAAAACCTCAAACTGGGCGCCGCAGGGGATCAAATTACCCTCGCGGGTACGAGTCAGAACGTCGTATCGGCCGGTGCACTGGCGGGTTACGCCGAAGGATCGACGATCGTCAACGTCACCAACAATGTCTCGGTGATCCTCACGGGCGACAATCCCGACGCCACGCTGATGATGCTCGCCGGTATCGCCGGATGCATCAAGTCCACGACCATCGGCGGCGAAACGAAAGACGACGCCGTCATCAACAACGGCGATGTGAAGACCGGTCGCATCACCAACACAGCCAACGGGGGTACGGGTATGAACATCGGAGGCATTTGCGCCTTCACGCTCGGTGCGGGAACCAAGCTCAACTACTGCACCAACAACGGCGAAATAAGCGCTCCCACAGGACGCGGCGGCGGTCTGGTCGGCACGCTGGGCGGCAGTACGACCGAAGAGAACGGCACGGTGATCGCCAACTCGACCAACAACGGAACGATACAGGACGATGCCATCGGTCAATACGGCGGCAGCAAGGACTACTACAACTATAAGCGCATGGGCGGTCTGGTCGGCGGTACGGTTACCAACAACAACCTCCGCATCGAATACTGCACCAACAACGGCAATGTCTTCTCGCAACTGGGATGCCGTACGGGAGGTTTCGTGGGCCACAATCAGGCGACGATCGTCGGTTGCGTGAACAAGGGAACGATCCTGGCCAACATCACCTACGCCTCCGGCGAACCGCAACACGGACCCGGTTGGGCCTGCGGTTACAGCGGCAAGAAGCTCGTCACACAATGCGCCAAGGGAGGTCGTGTCGGCGAATGGGATACCTACAAGGACAATCCGGGCAGCGCTCCCGAGGCCACGAACGACAACGCCCTGTGCTACAAGAACGGCGATTATTTCGATCCGTCGCAGAACTACTAACGCTTAATTCAGACATCCATGAAACGATTTCTATATCTCTTGCTCCTCACGGCGACAACCTTCGTCTACGGATGCAGCGACTACGACGATTCGCAACTCAGCGGACGTCTCGACGACATCAAGGAGCGGATCGCAAAACTTCAAGACCGCATCGCCTCGCTCAACAGTCAACTCGCCGACCTGAGCGAACTGACATCGGGCAACGTCATCACGGAGATGACCGAAGACTCCGAAGGCAATTATATCATCACCTACAAGGACAACAAGAACGAGGAGAAGAGCATCGTACTGGCCACTGTCGACCAGATGCTCAACGTCCCGCTGCTCGGTGTCGAACTCGACCCGCAGAACAATCTATATTACTGGACCGTAACGGCTGACGGCAAGACTTCGCCGCTGCTCGACAAAGCCGGCGAAAAGGTGCCCGTAAGCGGATACACGCCCGAAGTATCGGTCGACGCCGAGGGATTCTGGACCGTCAACGGCGAACGGCTGAACGACGCCGAAGGAGATCCGATCGAAGCCAACGACGGCGAAAGCTGCCTGTTCAAGGATATTGCCCGCGACGCCAACGGCAACCTGTCGCTGACGCTCGGCGACGGGAAGGTCATCACGCTCCCCATCCAGCAGGTACTGAATCTCACGCTCTCGACAGCAATCAACACCACCGTCGTCGACCCGACGGTTCCCGCAACCATCGAATATGAACTCCACGGCGAACATGCCGCGGAAGCACTGGTCGGCATCGCCGAGGCCGAAGGGGTCGAAATCGTCCTGGACAGGAAACAGCAGCGGATCACCGTCACCTTCCCGACCGGATTCGACGATGGATACATGATCGCAATGGCCTACGACATGCAGGAGCATACGGTACTGCGACCGGTATTCTTCACCAAGGCGACGAGCGATCGGATCGAGATCCGAACGGCCGAAGAACTCGTGCAATTCGCCGAAAACGTCAATGCCGGAACGGGCGCACAGCGAATGACCGCCGTATTGATGAACGACATCGATATGACGAAGATCGCGTCGTGGATTCCCATCGGCAACGGTTCGTTCGTCGCCACGGCTTCGGAATCGAAAGTCGAGGGTGCGGCTTTCGAAGGGACGTTCGACGGTCAGGGCCACGCGCTGCTGAACTGCAAGATGACCGGAGCACTCACCTCGGACAATCAAGTCTACGGACTGTTCGGCATCCTCAAAGGCGCCACGGTACGGAACCTCGTATTGGGTGCCGAAAGCGGCGACACGGGGTCGTTCACCGTTTCGGGCAACGGAACGACCTCGACCGGCGTCATCGCCGGCGCCTGCGTCGACTCGAAGATCGAGAAATGCACCAGCTATCTACCGATGATTTGCGAAGGCAACAACTCGGCAAACAAGCTGATGACCATGGGGCTCGTCGGCTTCGTCTACGGCGCCGGCACGAGCGAGGATACCGTTTCGCAACTGACCGATTTGACAAACTACGGTGCACTGAAAGCGGATCCGGGTGCCGCCAACGCCAACGGATTCACCTCGACTCAGGTCGGAGGCATCGCCGGATTCTCGAACACCTCCCGCACATCGACCTTCGCCAATCGGTTCCTGCGCTGCATAAATCACGGAGACATGACCGTTTCGACAGGACGCGCTTCGGGCATCGTCGCCGCAGCCAACACCTTCACGCACATCGTCGAATGCGAGAACTACGGCGACATGATGAATACCTATGCGGGCTCCAAGGGCGGACGTCTGGGCAACATCACCTGCATCCTCGGCACCCAGTCGATCATAAACGGCTGCACCAACCACGGCGACGTCGTGACGACCAACTCCCAATCCCACGCCGGAGGACTGCTCTGTCTGTCCAATGCCACAGACTGCGAAATCATCAATTCGGCCAACTACGGCAACGTAATCTCCGACCTCACGACCTACCGCGGCACGCTCGTAGCCAATATCAACAGCCTCGGAAAGATGGACAACAACATCGCAGGCGGCGGAATAGGATCCTACAACGGCGGCGACTACGAAATGGTCGCCATCAACGAAATGAACTTCATGGATTATATCGGAAAGATCAAGGCCGGCAACGAAGAGCGCGTGACCAATACCAAGTACGGAGGCGAGGTCTCGACGGCCAAAGGCATTCGCACGGCCGACGATCTCGTGGCTCTCGCGGCTGCGGTCAACTCCGGCAAGCCGCTCGGCGAATGGCAAAACGAAAACGGAGAGATCTGCCTGCTGACCGACATCGACATGTCCGAGGTCGCCGAATGGACACCCATCGGCAAGGCGACCTTCGTCATCGCAAACAACAAACTCACGGTCTCCGGAACCCCCTTCGCAGGACATTTCAACGGCCAGGGTTACCGGATCCGCAATCTGAAAATGGTCGCTGCGAACAGCGAGGAGGGGGCTACATACGGATTGTTCGGAACTTTGGCACCCGGCGCCGTGATCGAGAATTTCTCGTTCGACACAGGCTGTTCGTTCACCGTCGCGTCCACAGCCGGTTCATCGAACGGCGTAGTGGCCGGACTGGTTTACGACGCTACGGTGCGTGACATCACGAGCAGCGCTCCGATGCTTTTCCAGGGTGCGGCGGGCAATGTCCGCATCACGATGGCCCTGATAGGAACGGCCTTTGCCGAAACAGCCAACGTCACGATCGACAACGTGAACAACAACGGCACGATCACGGCCGAAAACCGAGACAACAATACGAACGGAGGCGCCACGGGCTACCACATCGCCGGCATTGCGGGATTCACCACCAACGACGGGGCTTCGCAGCAGAAAGTCATCATCTCCGACTGCATCAACTACGGCGACATCACCTCCGCGACAGGACGCACCGCGGGCATCGTCGCAGCGGCCAACCGCTATACCCAACTGGCCAACTGCGTAAATCACGGCAAGCAGCTGAACACTTGTCCGAAAAACGATGCGGGACGTTTGGGTAACATCGCCTGCAACATGGGCGCAGGGTCGTCGATGATCGGATGTTCGAACTACGGCGATCTCACCTCGACGACCGGTTCCCGCTGCGGCGGCATCACGTCGGCGGCAGGCGACGCGACCTTCGAGAACTGCGCCAACTACGGTACGATCCTGACCGACAGCCCCTATCGAGGTGTATTCTGGGGGTATAACAACGCCGTGGCACAATGGACTGACTGTACGGCCGGCGGCAAGGTCGGAACCTACAACGCCAATGCTCCCGTTTTCGACTCCTATGCCGATGCCGAGCAAGCCAACTACCTGGGGAAACAAGGAGCGAACCAATCGGCCCTTACGAATATCGCCTACCAAATCGGAAACTCGGGCGGAGGAAGCGCGGGCGGCGACGCGGAACTGCGCATTCTCTTCATCGGGAACAGTTTTACGAAAGATGCCGTGGAGCATCTGCCCGGCATTCTGAAAGCCATGGGCATCGACAAGGTGAAGATGACACACATGTATTACGGAGGGCGTACGGTTCCCGAATACAACAACGGCTTCGCCACCGTGAACGACTACCGTTGCTACGAATGCAATCCGGGAGCGGCCGGCTGGACCGAATCGATGAACAAGACGATCAAAGAGGTAGCCGCTTCGGAGCAGTGGGACGTCGTGACCATCCAGGAACACACGGGCAAGGTCAACGCATGGAAGTGGACCTCGGCCGAGAAAGAGGCTTTGCAGGGACTCATCGACAACGTCAAGTCAACGCAAACCGGCGCCATGCCCAAGTTTTACTATATTCTGTCGCAGGCCTATGCCGATCCCGCACTCGTCAGCTATTCGCAACAGACGGTGATCGTCAACAACTTCGCCTCGTCGCAGACGGACATGTACGCCGCCATCGTCGCACAAGGCCAAAAAGTAATGAGCGAAGTCGCATTCGACGATGTGATCGCCACGGGCACCGTCCTGCAAAATCTCCGCACGTCGAAACTCCAAAACGCGATGGACATGACCCGCGACGGGTACCACATGGACTACGGCATTTCGCGTTATGCCGCATCGTGCGCCGTATTCGAAAAACTGATCTCGCCTGCCTTCGGAGGTGTGACGCTCGACGGAAATCCGTTCCGCTATACGACATCGAACACCACCCACGGCAGCTATTCGACCCCTGTTACCGAGGCGAATGCCCCGATCGCCCTGCAAGCAGCGCGCTATGCCCTGACTACGCCCTACGCCGTCACCGACATGTCCCACATCGGGCAGGAAAGCCCCGATAACGGCATCGAGGACACGGAATTCGAGGAGGACCAGAACAAAGAATAATTTTGCAGAAAAAATGAAAAAAACATATATCATCCTATTCGGCGCAGCATTGCTGCTCGGAAGCTGCACCCGAAATCCCGAAACCGACGAACCGACTCCGCCCCACGCCTCATCAGGACTCGTCATCAAAGCCTCCTGCACTCCGGCAACGCGAACCGACATCATCGAAGGAAAAAGCACATGGGAAGTCGGCGATCGCATTACGGTCGTCTACGACGGTACGGCCTATGTCTACACGGCTACCGAAGCGGGTGCCACGACCACCTTCGCCAGCGATACGGGGATCACGGCCTACGACCCCTCGAAACCGCTGACGGCCTACTATCCCGTCACGACCGTCGAAGGCACCGTTGCGGTGGAACCCCAGCGTACAATCACCCTGCAAGGCACGGAGCAGACCAACACGGCCTGCGCACCGCTGGTCGGGACACCGCTCGATAAGAATCTTGCGGAGGGTGCACTCCATGTCTCGTTCCGCAATATCTTCTCGGTCATCGAACTGCGCATCGATGCCGGCGAATTGGATAGTCCGGCGCAATCGCTCGCCGTGGAACCCGCCTCGCAGGAGGACTTCGACGGCTATCTGACCTTCACAGGTACGGTCGACCCTTCGACCCTCGCCCTCACGCCGGCCCCCGGCGGAACGGGATCGAAACTGACGTTGCATTTCCCCGATAACGCCGATCTGACCCGTCCCCAGACAATCAAGTTCCCCGTAGGGCGCTTCATCTCCGAGGCCGGTCTGAAACTCACGCTCACGACGACCGACGGCAGAACCTACACAAAAAACATCTACAAATCGGGAATACGCACCTACAACGAGAAGAACGGTATCTTCTCGGCCCGCCATCTCGCCAAAGCGCTCTACGCCTTCGCGTCTCCGGGCGGTATCGAGACGGCCGACGATCTCATCGAATTCGCCGCAGCAGTCAATGCGGGCGAAAGTCTCGCCCCCTGGCAAGATGAACGAGGCTTCGTCGTACTGCTCAACGACATCGACATGACCGGCATCGAAACGTGGACACCGATCGGCGATGCGGTCTGTCCGCTGACGGGCACCAACGCATTGACGATCGAATCGGGACGTCCATTCACGGGCTTCTTCGACGGGCAGGGGCACTCGATCCGTAATTTCCACATGGTATGCGACAACTCGACTCCCAACCGCGCATGGGGATTCTTCGGCGCATTGGGCCCCGGAGCCGTCGTCGAAAATCTCGTCTTCGACGCCTCCTGTTCGCTGGCGGTCAAAGCCTCGAAAGGAACCGACTGCGGCATTCTGGCCGGCGTGGTCTACGACGCTACCGTGCGCAATATCGTCAACAACGCCCCGATGTCGTTCGACGGCTCGGCAGGCAACGTCCGCATGACGATGGGCATGGTCGGACTCGCCTTCGCCAGCAAAGGCGTCGTACTCGACCGCCTGACCAACGAAGCCGCCCTCACGTCCGAAGACGGCGGCAATACCGGCAACGGAGCGACGGGCATACACGTCGGCGGCATCTGCGGGTTCAGCACCAACCTCGCCAGTTCGGCCAACCCCGTAATCTTCAACGGATGTATCAACCGCGGCGACCTCACGACAAAGGTCGGACGTGCTTCCGGCATCGTCGCCGCAGCCAACCGCTACACGCACCTGACCGACTGTACCAACTACGGACTCAACGACAACGCCTTTCCCAGATCGGGATACGCCCGCCTCGGCAACATCACCTGCATCACCGGACCGGGAATCAAATTCACCAACGTCGTGAACCGCGGCGATCTAATCAGCCGTACGAAGGGGGCCGCCGGCGGCATTCTCTGTCTGGTAAACCACAACGACAACGAATTCATCGGATGCGAGAGCTACGGCCGTGTCATCTCCGACCGCCCCGACAACGACTACAAGGGAACCTTCTTCGGACAGTGTAAAAAAGCCGCGAAGTTCCGAAACTGCATCGCACAAGGTGACGTGGGAACCTACAACGGAGGCGATTGCATCATGACGGGCGTCAACGCCGACAACTACATGGACTATCTCGGCGCCTACGACGCCTCGGCAGTCGACGTCACTCCGGCGAACATCCTCTATCGTCCTGCCGGAAACTGATATAAGAAAACGAAGTCTTCATCCAACGATAACCTATGAAACGAAAAATCACTCATCTGCTGATTCTCGCCGCTGCTCTCACCGGAGCAGCGTGCGGAGAACAGACCGCCCCGTCGCAAACCGGCGGCCGGGCCGAAGCGATCGTCGCCGAACTGCACGATCCCGCATCGAAAAAAGTGTTGGTCGTCTCACACCGCGGCGACTGGCGCAACTGGCCCGAAAACTCGATTCCTGCTATCGAATCCGTAATCCGCATGGGAGTCGACATCATGGAACTGGATCTCAAACTGACCAAGGACAGCGTGCTGGTGCTCTGCCACGACAAGACGATCGACCGTACGACCAGCGGAAAAGGCCGTGTCTGCGACATCACCTACGACTCGATCCGCCGCTGCAAGTTACGCCGGGCACACAACGTCGTTACCGACGATCTGCGGATGCCGACCCTGCGCGAAGCGCTGGAAGTCTGCAAAGACCGCATCGTGGTGAACATCGATCAGGGGTACGAATATTACGACCTCGCGCTGGCCGTCACCGAGGAGCTGGGCGTCACGGATCAGGTGCTCATCAAGGGCAAGCGTCCGGCGGAGGTCGTGGCCGCGAAGTTCGCCGCCTATCCGCACAACATGATGTACATGCCGGTCATCGACATCCTCAAACCGCAGGGACGCGAACTCTTCGAAGAGTACCGGAAATCGGAGAACCAGCCGTTGGCCTACGAGGTCTGCTGGGACGAATATACGCCCGAGGTGGAAGCCTGCATGAAACGCATCGTGGACGGCGGTTCGAAGCTCTGGGTGAACTCGCTTTGGAGTTCGCTCTGCGGCGGATTGGACGACGACAAGGCCTTTGAAGGCGGCCCTGCCGCAATTTACGGAAAACTGATTGACATGGGCGCGACCCTGATCCAGACCGACCGCCCTGAATTACTGATCTCGTATCTCCGCAGCCGGGGGCTGCACGATTGACTCGCTGAAACTTATGAAAAAATTACTGATTCTGCTACTGTGCAGCGCCCTTTTCCACTCCGGTCCCGTCTTCGGATGGGGACGCGAAGGGCACGAGACAATTGCCAAGATCGCCGAACGCAACTTGACGAAGCGAGCGAAAAAACGCATCGAAAAATACCTCGGAGGGCACTCGATCGTCTACTATGCCAAGTGGATGGACGAATACCGCAAGACCCCCGAATATGCATTCACGGACGGCTGGCACACGGCGCCTGTCGATGCCCGTCTCCATTACTCGGACGAATTGCTCAACCCGAAACGCGGCAATGCCATCTACGGACTGGAATCCGCCATACGCATCCTCGAAAATTACCGGGAGCAAAGCGATTCCACCGTGGCCGTCAACCTCAAATACGTCATTCATCTGGTGGGCGACATGCACTGCCCCGCGCACATCAAGTACGCGACCCACGACATGAAATACGACGTACTTTTCGAAGACAAATATCGCAAAGCGCACAAGTTCTACGTCCACAGCGTCTGGGACAACGAGATCATCACCGTCTCGCGTATCTGGTCGGTCAGCGAATGGGCCGATGAACTGGACCGTCTTCCGAAAAGCGACAAACAGGCCATCGCTGCCGGAACGCCCCGCGACTGGCTGCACGATGCCGCCGTATGCTGCGAAGTGCAGTTCGAATGGGCCAAACCCGACGCCCGGCTGGGACAGGACTTTCTGAACAAGGCCCTGCCTCTGGTCGAAAGTCAAATCCGAAAAGCCGGATACCGGCTCGCCCGTTTGCTGAACGGTCTTTTCGATTAACGGACTTCGGAATTCATGAATCGGATCAAGGAATTTTATCGCATCAGTCGTCCGGCTCCCAAGCGGGAGCTGGACGACACTGCGTGCGACAGATACTACCGCCGTCTCCGGCTGCAAGCATTTACCGCCGCGACACTCGGATACAGTCTATACTACGTTTGCCGAACGAGTCTCAACGTCATGAAAAAGCCGATACTCGACAGCGGTTCGCTCGATGCCTCACAACTGGGCATCATCGGGTCGGCGCTCCTATTTGCCTATGCCGTCGGCAAGTTCGTCAACGGATTCATCGCCGATTACTGCAACATCAAACGCTTCATGGCCACGGGTCTCGTCGTTTCGGCCTCGGCAAACGCGCTGATGGGCGTACTGGGCCTCGCCCAGTCGGTCATCCCCACGGCCGTCGTCTTCGTCGCCTTCGCCGTAATGTGGGGGCTCAACGGCTGGGCGCAATCGATGGGCGCACCTCCGGCAATCATCTCCCTCTCACGCTGGTATCCCCTCAAAGAACGCGGAACCTACTACGGATTCTTCTCTGCAAGCCACAACCTCGGAGAGTTCTTTTCATTCCTCTTCGTAGGGTCGATCGTGACCTTCGCCGGATGGCAGGCCGGCTTTTTCGGATCGGCAGCAGCGGGAGCCATCGGGGTAATCGTCATCCTCTGCTGGCTCCACGACACCCCTGAATCCAAAGGATTGCCTCCGGTCGAGACTCTGGCGCATGAAAAGTCCCGGTCCCAAGCCGACAGATCCGTGAAGGAGATCCAGAAACAAGTACTCAAAACCCCTGCGGTATGGATATTGGCGGCTGCCAGCGCCTTCATGTACATCTCCCGCTACGCCATCAACGGATGGGGCGTACTGTTTCTGCAAGAAGCCAAAGGGTTCTCCGACAGCGAGGCCATCTCGATCGTATCAATCAACGCCCTGCTCGGAATTCTCGGAACCGTACTTTCGGGTTGGTTCTCCGACAAACTCTGCAAGGGAGACCGAAAGCTCCCCGCCCTGTTATTCGGCATACTGAATTCCGTCGCACTGACATTGTTCCTGTACGGCGGTACAGAGGTGTGGGTGAATGTGCTGGCGATGGTACTCTTCGGAATCGCCATCGGCGTACTGATTTGTTTCCTCGGAGGTCTGATGGCCGTGGACATCGTCCCCCGCAAGGCTACCGGCGCCGCATTGGGCGTCGTGGGAGTAGCATCTTACTGCGCCGCCGGCATTCAGGACGTAGCCTCAGGATGGCTCATCGACGCACACATAACCGTCGCCGCCGACGGCACGAAAGTCTATGACTTCGCCCCCGTGGCGTTTTTCTGGATAGCAGCATCCGTCATCTCATTTCTGCTCCCGCTGCTCAACTGGAAATCGAACGTCTCCGACAAGCAGGCGGAATAGGGCAATTGATCCTCATCTTCTTCGGCTCGCTTCTCGGAAGCGAGCCTTCTTTTTGCCGCTCCCGCTCCGAAAGAGCGGACGCTCAGACCCGCGACGAACCGGCCTTCTCCATCGCTTTTCGGAATCGGCGACTTCTCCCAGACAGAGTTCGCCCCGGCAGGGCCATACGCACGTATGACCCTGCCGGGGCGAACCGAGGAGGACGGAAAGCCTCCTCTGAAATCCGAAACTACTTCTGCATGTAACCCTTGATGTAGTGGTGGTGCGAACCGAAACGCTCGAACGCCGCACGATCCAACTCCTCCTGTGCCGAGGGGTGGGCGATCGAGATCACCAGACGGGCGCGCTCCTGCAACGTCTTGCCGTAGAGGTCGACCGCACCGTTCTCGGTCACCAGCCAGTGGATATGGTTGCGGGTCGTAACGACGCCGGCTCCCGTATCGAGCACCGGAGCGATCTTCGATACGCCCTTGGTGGTGATCGAAGGCATGGCGATGATCGCCTTTCCGCCCTTCGACAGCGAAGCGCCGTAGACGAAATCGACCTGACCGCCCACGCCCGACCAGAACTTCGTACCGATCGAATCGGCGCAGACCTGACCCGTCAGGTCGACCTGGATGGCCGAGTTGATGGCCACGAAGCGGTCGTTCTGCGAAATGACGTAGGGATCGTTCGTATATCCCACGTCCATCATCAGCACACCGGGGTTGTCGTCGATGAAGTTGTAGACCTCCTGCGAACCCATCAGGAACGTCGAGACCATCTTGCCCGGATCGGTTTTCTTGGCCTCGCCGTTGATAACGCCCTTGCGTACGAGCGGCAGCACGCCGTCGGCGAACATCTCGGTATGGATACCCAGGTTCTTATGGTTGCCCAGCTGCGCCAGCACGGCGTTGGGAATGGCTCCGATGCCCATTTGCAGCGTCGCGCCGTCCTCGATCAATTCGGCGCAGTGCGCGCCGATAGCCTTCTCCACGTCGCTCGGTTCGGAGAACTTCGCCTCGACGAGCGGCTGGTCGTCCTGCACGAACAGGTCGATCTTCGACAGGGGAATCATCGCCTGACCGAAGGCACGGGGAACGTACTTGTTCACCACGGCGATCACATGGTCGGCGCATTCGATAGCCGCCAGCGTAGCGTCGACCGACGTTCCCAGCGAAACGTAGCCGTGCTTGTCCGGCGGGCAGACCTGAATCATCGCCACGTTGCAGGGCACCGCACCCGACCGGTACAGCTTCTGCGTTTCGCTCAAAAAGATCGGAATGTAATCGGCGTAGCCGCTCTGCGTCACCTTCCGGACATTCGCGCCGACGAAGAGCGAATCGAGCTGGAAGACACCCTCGAACTTCGGGTCGGCATAGGGCGCCGGCCCTTCGGTGTGCAGATGGTGCACGTGGACGTTCTTCAACTCGCCGGCCTCGCCGCGGGCGCACATGGCCTTGATGAGGCACTGCGGGGCCGAAGCCACCGAACTCAGATGGACATGATCGCCCGACTTGATGACCTTCACGGCCTCCTCGGCTGTTGTGAATTTGATCGGAGTATTCATTACTGCCTTTTTAAGTTTGAGATTAGGTATTTAAACAATCGATATTATTTGCGTTTCACTTCGACCTGCTCGTACCCCTCGACGATATCGCCCACGCGGATATCGTTGAACGACTCGATATTCAGACCGCAGTCCTGTCCCGTGGTCACCTCCTTGACGTCGTCCTTGAAGCGTTTGAGCGATCCGAGCTTGCCGGTGTAGATGACGATGCCGTCGCGGATGACGCGGATCGGCGTCGAGCGCTGCAACTTGCCCTCGCGGACGACACATCCGGCCACCGTGCCGACCTTCGTGATCTTGAAGATTTCCAGCACCTCGACCGAGCATACGATCTCCTCCTTCATCACCGGTTCGAGCATACCCTCGATCGCGTCCTTGATGTCGTTGATCGCGTCGTAGATGATCGAGTAGAGACGGATTTCGATCTCCTCCTTCTCGGCCGTCTTGCGCGCCGCAGCCGACGGACGCACCTGGAACCCGACGATGATGGCGTTCGACGCGGCGGCCAGCAGCACGTCGGACTCCGAAATCTGTCCCACGGCGGCATGGATGACGTTGACCTGCACGGTCTCCTTCGAGAGCTTGATGAGCGAGCCGGCCATCGCCTCGACCGAACCGTCCACATCGCCCTTGACGATGATGTTCAGCTCCTTGAACGATCCGATGGCGATACGGCGGCCGATCTCGTCGAGCGTCACGTGCTTCTGCGTCATGATGCCCTGCATGCGCTGCAACTGCTCGCGTTTGCTGGCGATCTCACGCGCCGAACGGTCGTCGTCCATCACGTTGAACGTATCGCCCGCCTGCGGAGCGCCGTTGAGACCCAACACCTGCACCGGCGTCGCGGGCCCCGCTTCGGTCACCTTCTTGCCGTTCTCGTTGAACATCGCCTTCACGCGGCCCGTATGGATACCCGACAGCAGAACGTCGCCCACATGGAGCGTGCCGTTCTCCACGAGCACCGTAGCCACGTAGCCGCGCCCCTTGTCGAGCGTCGACTCGATGACCGTACCGGTCGCCTTGCGGTCGGGGTTGGCTTTCAGATCGAGCATGTCGGCTTCCAGCAGCACCTTTTCGAGCAGTTTGTCGAGATTGAGCCCCTTCTTGGCCGAAATATCCTGGCTCTGGTACTTGCCGCCCCACTCCTCGACCAGATAGTTCATCTGGGCCAGCTGCTCCTTGATATGGTCGGGATTGGCGTTGGGCTTGTCGATCTTGTTGATCGCGAAGACCATCGGCACGCCGGCAGCCTGCGCGTGGTTGATCGCCTCGACCGTCTGCGGCATGACGCTGTCGTCGGCCGCCACGATGATGATCGCCACGTCGGTGACCTTCGCGCCGCGGGCACGCATGGCCGTGAAGGCTTCGTGTCCCGGCGTATCGAGGAAAGTGATCTTGCGGCCGTTGAGCACGACGCTGTACGCGCCGATGTGCTGCGTGATACCGCCCGCCTCGCCTTCGATGACGTTGGTCTTGCGGATATTGTCCAGCAGCGACGTCTTGCCGTGGTCGACATGGCCCATGACGGTCACGATCGGCGGGCGCGGCACGAGGGATGCCTCGTCGTCGACTTCGTCGTCGGCGATCGCCTCCTGGATGTCGGCCGATACGAACTCGACCTTATATCCGAACTCTTCGGCCACGACCACCATCGCCTCGGCGTCGAGACGCTGGTTGATCGAAACCATCAGGCCCAGGTTCATGCAGGCCGAAATCACCTCGTTGACCGAAACGTCCATCATCGTAGCCAGCTCGCTGACGGTGACGAACTCGGTCACTTTGAGGATCGAACGCTCCTTCTGCTCGCGCTGCATCTCCTCGTTCAGGCGTTCGGCCACCAGCTCGCGTTTCTCCTTGCGGTACTTGGCGCCCTTCGACTTGGCACCCTTCGAGGTCAGGCGTGCCAGCGTATCCTTCACCTGCTTTGCTACCTCCTCGTCGCTCACTTCGGGACGCACGACGGGTTTCACCACACGGGCGCTCTTCTTCTTGTTGCGGCCATCGCCCGGACGCGGCTGACCGCCGCCCCTGCCGGAGGCATTGCCGCCGGCCTGCGAACCGCCGCCGTTACCGCCTCCGCGGCCCGCAGGCTGCGCGCGGTTGACGTCCACCTTCTCCTTCGACAGGCGTTTGCGTCTATGCTTGCCGCCCGGCACCATGGCCGAAACGTCGATCTTGCCGAGCACCTGAGGACCCGTCAGCGTCTCGGTCGCCGGACGGAAAATATCGTCTTTCTTCTCGGCCTGCCGCTCGTCGTAGGTCTTCTGCTGCGCCTCGGCCGAAGCCATGGGCCGTACCGGTGCGGGCGTCGGCGTCACCGCAGGCGCCGCAGGGGCGGGCTTCCCGACCGCCGGAGGCGTCACGGCCGGCGCTGCCGGCTGCGGCTCGGGAACCTCGACGGGCGTCGGCACGACCGGTTCGGCCGGAGCGGGAACCGCCGCAGGAGCGGGCGCCGGCGTCGGAGCAGGTTTCGCCGCAGGGCGCGGAGCCGGGGCCGGCGTTGCAGCCGGAGCCGCCTTCGGGCCTTTGCCCGAGAGGTCGATCTTGCCCAATATCTTGGGACCCATGCTCGCCACCTCGTCCTTCACGCTGATGACGTTGCTCTTGACCAGCAACTCCTCGTCGTTCTTTCCGCCCTTGCCCTTCGCGTCGTCGTCGAGGGTGACGGTCGCCTGCTTCTGCGCGATGCGCTCGCGGATATTGACACGTTCGCTGTTGACGGCACGGCCCGCGCCGAACTCTTTTTCGAGAAGGGCATAAGTCTCCGCATCGACCAGCGCATTGGGCGATCCGTCGCTCTTGACCCCCTTCTTTTGCAGGAAGTCCGTGATGGTGTTGATGCCCACATTGAACTCCTTTGCAACCTGGATGAGTCTTATTCTTCTTTCATTTGCCATATTGTCTGTTCTCCTTTCTTTGTCTCGTTATTCGAATTCGGCTTTGAGAATCTCCACCACCTTCTGGGCCTGCTCCATTTCCAGATCGGCGCGCGAAGCGATCTCCTCGACCGAAAGTTCCAGCACGCTCTTCGCCGTATCGCATCCGACGGCTTTCAGCGCGTCGATGATCCACGCATCGATCTCGTCCTTGAATTCGTTCAGGTCGACGTCCTCCTCCTCGACCTCGCGGTAAACGTCGATGTCGTAGCCGGTGAGCATCTTCGACAGGCGGATGTTCAGACCGCCCTTGCCGATGGCCAGCGACACCTGATCGGGTTTGAGATAGACCGAAGCGGTCTGCTTCTCCTCGTCGATGGTGATCGACGAGATCTTGGCCGGATTGAGCGAACGCTGGATCATCAGCTGGGTGTTGGTCGTATAGTTCACCACGTCGATGTTCTCGTTGCGCAGCTCCTTGACGATGCCGTAGATGCGCGACCCCTTCATACCCACGCAGGCGCCCACCGGATCGATCCGCTCGTCGTACGACTCGACGGCCACCTTGGCGCGCTCGCCCGGTATGCGGGCGATCTTCTTGATCGTAATCAGCCCGTCGGCGATTTCAGGCACCTCCTGCTCGAAGAGCCGTTCGAGGAACTGGTTGGCCGTACGCGAGAGGATGATGCGCGGCTGGTTGTTGTTCATCTCCACGGCCTTGACGATCGCCTTGATCGTATCGCCCTTGCGGTAGAAGTCGTTGGGAATCTGCTCCGCCTTGGGCAGGATCAGTTCGTTTTCGTCCTCGTCGAGGATCAGCACCTCCCTTTTCCAGACCTGGTAGACTTCGCCGGTGATGATCTCGCCCACCTGCTGCGAATATTTCTCGTAGAGGCTGGCCTTCTCCAGATCGAGGATGCGCGACGCGAGATTCTGACGCAGCGACAGCACCGTGCGGCGGCCGAACGACGAGAGCTTGATCTCATCGGCATACTCGTCGCCCACCTCGTAGGTCGGATCGATGGCCTTCACCTCCGAGACGGCGATCTGCGCGTTGGGATTCTCCACCTCGCCGTCGGCCACCACCGTGCGGTTGCGCCAGATTTCGAGGTCGCCCTTTTCGGGGTTGATAATCACGTCGAAGTTTTCGTCCGTCTCGTACTGCTTTTGCAGGGCGTGGCGGAAAACGTCCTCCAACACGCCGATCATCGTGCTCTTGTCGATGTTTTTCAGCTCCTTGAATTCAGCGAAGTTGCTGATCAGATTCAGATTATCCATGTTGCGTTATCTTATTTTTATTATTTTGATCCGTCTACTTGAAATCCAGGTACTCCTTCGTATATTTCACCTCGGAGAAGGCGTAGCGTTTGACCACCTTCACCAGCTGCTTGCGCTTTTTGCCCTCGACCGCCTGCTTCTCCTCGTAGGAGAGCGTGATTCCCCCGGCATCCGCCGCATCGAGCAGCGCACGGATCTTCGTGCCGTTCAACAACAGCACTTCGACCGGACGGCCCACCAGCTTGCGGAACTGCCGTTCGCATTTCAGCTCTTCGCCGATACCGGCCGAAGCCACCGTGAGCGAAAAATCCTCTTCGTCGTCGGCCATCGCTTCGTTGACGGCGCGGTTGACGGCGGCGCAGGTTTCGAGCTGCACGGAGGTGTCGCTGTCCAGCAGCAACTCCACCTCGTTGGAAGGGGAAACCTTACAGCTCACCACAAACACATCGGTACCAACGAGTTGCTGCTCGGCAAGCGCCTTGATTTTCTGACAATCGATCATAATCGTTTCGGATATATTTACGAAATAAGGGGACTCCTGTCCCCTTACTGCTTCTTTTCACGCCACAAATATAGTAAAATTTTCTTCTACCACAAATATTTACGAAGAAAAATCGTTCCGACGCTCCCTTCGGCTGCCGCGAACGGCTCGGAAAGCCTCCGATACGGAGCGGTTTCGGGTCAACGGCGCGTCTCCGGGATCGGAGTCGGAAACCGTACTCCCGCCGTTTCCTCGGAATTCCGCACCTCCTTTCGCCGGAACGATGCCGATCCGCTCGGCGGATGCACGGCAGGGCCGATCCGCCCCCTGACCGGAACACGAAGGAACCGTACCGCGCGGCAACCGGAAATTCCGCACGGTACGATTCCCCAAGATTTCGGCTGCGCGCTATGCGTGCGAGCGCTTCGACACGCATAGCGCGAGGATGAACGAAAGGGCCGAGGCCGCGATCCAGAAGAGGGCTGCGGCCTCGAAATCGTAGCGAGCGACGCCGTCGACGACCGTTTTTCCCTCGTTGATGAGCCACCCGCTCACGATGTCCTGCAACCCCGCGCCGATGTAGCTGGCCATGCCGACGATGCCCAGGGCCGCGCCGGTTGCCTCGCGGGGTACGATGTCGATGGCCATCAAACCTCCGAGGAAGCAGATCAGCACGCCGATTGCCATACCGAAGAGCACCATGCTCAGCATGTTGACGAGTATGCCGTCGCCCGAATAGAGGAACAGACACAGCGCGACGGTATTCAGCACGCCGAAACCGAAGGCCAGCACATTGCGGCGTCCGTGAAACAGCGTATCGGACAACCAGCCCGAAAAGACCGTCCCGACGATGCCCAGCAGCGCGTTGACCGAAATGACCTGTGTGGCCAGAGCCAGCGAGTAGCCCTTGACCTCCTGCAAGAACAGCACGCCCCAACCGTTGACGGCATAGCGCGAGACATACATGAAGGCGCTCGACAGGGCCAGCACCCAGACGAAGGGATTGCGGATGACCGAACGCTGCAAGTCGGAGGTCGAACCGTGGTCATGGCTCTGTCCGGGTGACTCCTCGCCGGTCAGCACCTCGATCGGAGGCAATCCTTTGGATTCAGGGGTGTCGTGAAGCAGGAAGACGATCACCGCTACGCCCAACACGCCCGCCACCGACGAGCCGACGAAGCCCCATTGCCAGCCGAAGATGCCGACGACGGCCCCGACGAAGAGGAACGACAGGAATTCGCCGAGGTTGTGGCTGGCGCTGAAAAAACCGTAGTAAGTGCCGCGTTTGCTCAGGGGATACCACCGCGACAGCGCGATGATCGCAGGTGGTGCGCCCATCGATTGCGCCCATCCGTTGACGCCCCACATCACGGCGAAGGCGACGAACAGCGTCATGTTGCCCGCCAAGCCCGCGCCGCCCGCGAATCCCAGCACCCCGACCAGCAGGTTGGCGACGGCCGAGACGCACAGTCCGGCCGCCATGAAGCGCTTGATGTTGCTGTGGTCGGAGAGAAAGCCGTTGACGAATTTGCCTATGGCATAGGCGAACAGCAGCGCCGAACCGATGATACCCAGCTGCGTGGCGTCGAGCGCCCCGCTTTCGAGAATCGGTTTCTTGACCACGTTGAGACTCGTGCGGCAGACGTAATAGAGACTGTAACCGACCGTACCGGCGATGAAACTCTGGAAGCGGAGTTTCCGATACAGTTTCATGCGCGCCGCGTCGTCTCCCGCGAAGGGTGCCGACGGCGCGCTTTTTCGAAAGAAAGAGAGTATGCTCATTCGTTTGTCGGAAAATGGTTTCAGGTTGCGGGATCGTCATTCGGCGAAGGTCAGTTCGACCTGCACCGGAAAATGATCCGACGGAGTCCGTGCACGGTAGGGCTTCGCGCTACCGGCGGGCTCCTTCGTACGGTAGGTGTCGGTCAGGATGCCGTAGCGCAGCACGCGGAATCCTTCGGTCACGAAGAGATAGTCGATGCACCGGAACGTCTTGCGGTCGGGATCGAAGCCGTTCTCGGTGCCGGTCTCGGCATAGCGGAGTTCGGCCAGATCGCAAGCGTCGAACAGCAGCTTCGAATCGCGCAGCACGGCATAGCTTTCGCTCGTCTGGCCCACGTTGAAATCTCCCGTGAGCACGGCGCGCTCGCCGCGGCACATCGTCCGAATGCGGTCGACCACCAGCCGACAGCTTTCGACCTGCGCACGCCGGCCCTTGTGATCGGTATGGAGCGTGAAGAACCAGAACCGCTCGCCGCTCTCCCGATCGAGGAACCGGCCCCAGCAGCAGATGCGGACATATTTGGCATCCCAGCCCTTGCTCGGACGCGAGGGTTCCTCCGAAAGCCAGAAATGCCCCGAGTCGAGCAGTTGGAAACGGTCTTTCTTGTAGAACACCGCCGCATATTCGCCCGCCTCGGCCCCGTCGTCGCGTCCGACGCCGGTGTAGCCGTAACCGGGAAGCGCCGCGAGAAGATCCAGAAGCTGGCTGTGGAACACCTCCTGAGCTCCGAAAATGTCGAAATCGTGGTAACGGATCAGCGAGGCGATCACCGGAAGCCGCCGCTCCCAGCCGTCGCCCCTCGCATCATCTCCGGCATTGAGCTGGCGCACGTTGTAGGTCGCCGCAGAGAAGCTCTGCGCGAAGCCACCCGTCGTCGCCGCGCAGAGGGCGGCGATACAGAACAGCACTTTTTTCATGATCGTATCGTTACCCGCGGCGTCCTTTCGATTCGAGATAGCGGATCAGCAGTTCGGGACGGTCGGTCTGGATGATAGTCGCCCCCATGTCGAGCAACCGGCCGTAGACCTCCTCCGTCTCTCCCCGGAAAGCGCGGTCGTCGTTCAGCCCGCCGCAGAGCGACGGCCAGAGCGAGTTCACCCAGAGCTTCGAACCGCCGTCCACGATGCGTTTCATGCAGGCTTCCACCTCGGGCGTATATTCGTCCCAGCAGACTTCGTAGGCCAACGGCTGCTTTTCCGATTTCTGGTACTCCTCGAAGAGTTCGCGTCCCTGCGGTTTGAGGATGTCGATGACCGGCATGTACATCATGTTGTGCGGATAGGCGGCGAACTTCGCCGCCACGACCTCCGCCGGACGCTTGCCCTTGATGAGCACCTGATCCGTGACGCCCAGCTCCTCGGTGACGGCCAGCGCGAGGTCGTAATATTCGTACCCCTGATCGATGTTCACCACGATGCGGTCTTTGCAGACCTCTAACGCTTCGCGCAGGGTCGGCATCCGCAGATCGGTCTTCTGATTGTGCGCCGTACGGAGCACGCAGCGGCGGATCGAGTCGTAGGTGATGTCGCAGACTCGGCCTTTTCCGCTGGTCGTACGGTCGATCGTCTTGTCGTGGCAGAGCACCAGTACGCTGTCCTTGGTCAGTTTGAGATCCATCTCCATGACATCCACGCCCATCGCGATCACGGACTCGATGGCGTCGATCGAGTTTTCGGGCCAGTTGCGCCAGTCGCCGCGGTGTGAGACGACCAACACTTTTTTCGATGCGGGATCGTGCAGTTCGGCCAGAATCCGGTCCGTGCGGCGGCCGGCGGCCGGTTCAGGTTGCGACGCGCACGAGCAGAGGAGTGCCGCCGCGCCGAATAATATCAGCAAACTTTTCATTTTCAATCGTTTTTTTTCAAATTTGACAAAAGGCGGAAGGCCTGCCGTAGGGCACGGCCTTCCGCCGATATGCGGATTATTCCAGTACCGGATAGGTGTCCGAATCCACCCATTTGCGGACGGCCGTCTCCGGTTTGGCCGGAAGCGTCTCGGCCGGCGTCGACGCATAGATTTCGGCTCCGGCGTTCAGCGCCTCCGTGAAAGAAGCGCATTCCTGTCCGGACGAAGGCACCGTGACGGCACCCGATTTCATTTCGTCGAGCGAAAGCAGCAGCCCGAGGCTCTCCGCCCATACCGAACCGTCCTGCTTCGAGTCGTTGCCGACGATCCAGTCGGGATTCTTCTTGCCCGAGGGGCAGGCTTCGTTACCGTAGACGTTCTGTACGTTGCCCTTTTTGTTGTAGCCCACCGACGAAGCGAACGAATCGTTCTGGGAGACGTCGGCCAGCGTCGAATAGCAGTTGACGACGAAACTGTCGTCGCTGACGATGCCGACGATACCGCCGATGTTGTTGTTGTTCGAAGCGACCCGCTCGATCCAGCTGTAACAGTTGACGATATAATTGCCCTTGCCGTCGCTGCCCTTGGAGATCTGGCCGGCGATGCCGCCGAGGTTCTCGCCTTTCACGCCTTTGTCCAGCTCGACGGCTTCGATTTTGCCGCCGCGGTTGCCGCAATTGATGATGACGCCTTGATTCTGGCCCGCGATACCGCCCAGCACGGCCGCCTTGCCCGAACCGATGATCTCGCCCCGGAAGGTGACGCCGTCGATCACGCCGCGGTTCGTTCCGACGATGCCTCCGGCGGTCTTGAAGGCCGTCGAGAGCGCGAGGTTCTCCACCGCGAGATCTTTGATCGTCCCCTCGTTGCCGCCGAACAGTCCGAAGGACTCGCCCGACGCGGTCGTCTTCACGTTTCGGATCGTGTGGCCCTTGCCGTCGAACACGCCGCCGAAATAGACCAGACTTCCGGTCTCGAACGAGACGGGCACTGCGCTCTGACCCTCGAAATCGATGTCGGCGCTCAATTCGTAGCAGGCCGTCGAGAGGTATACGGCGTCGGCCGCACCGGAGTTGATCGACTCGGCCACGGCGTTCCAGTCGGCCGGGGAGCTGATCTTCCACGGATCGGAGGCGGTGCCGCTGCCCTCGATTTCGGGCGCTTCGGGCGCATCGTAGTCGAAATCGACCTGAATCGTCACCGGACAGTGGTCGGAGGGATAGATGCCCTCGTAGATCGAATTGTCCACCTTATAGGTTTTCAGCGACAGCTGACCGCGCGTGTAGATGTAGTCGATGCGGGCCGTCGAGACCGAAAGGTCGGTCGAGGTCTTGTGCCCGTTGAACGTGCCGACGGGACCGTCGACGAACGCCGGATCCGTCGCCTGATAGGCGTCCTCCCAATGGGTGCGGAACGTCGCCGAAGCGGCGTCGTCCTGCGTGGCATTCATGTCGCCGACCAGCACCGAGGGCATCCCCAGCGTGTTGTACATCTGCTCGCGCTCGATGATGACCTTCGCGGCCTCCGAACGCGCCATGTCGGCCAGCGGCATGTGCGTCACCATCATGAAAAACTGCTTGCCGTAAGCCTTGTCCGTCACCACGGCGCAGCAGGCGATGCGGTGGTAGCTCACCTCGTCCCAGCCGTAGCTCATCTCGTCGGGCGTCGGTGAGAGCCAGAAATAGTGCCGGTCGCTCAGTTCGAACCGGTCGGGATCGTAGGCGATGCCCAGCGCCTCGCCGTTCTTGCCGTCCTGCGAATCGCGGCCGACGAACCACCATTCGTAGTTGCCGCCCTTGCCCGCCACCAGCGTCGGCAGTTCGCTCTGGATCGTACTGTTGGCCTCCTGGAATCCGAAGATGTCCCAGTCGTTGTTGACGATCGACTGCGCGAGGATGTCGCGGCGATGCGTCCAGACATAGTCGCCCGTACCCTTGTTCGAGATCCAGAGGTTGTAGGTGCCGAGCTTGACCGTCTGCTCCGTGATGTCGGGCTCGGCGGGCGGGGTGTCGTCCTGATAATAATTGTGGTTCAGTTCCGTCGGAAAATCGTCGGCGCATCCCGCCAGCAGACAGAGTGCCGCGCACAACGGAAACAACAGATACTTTTTCATTTCAGTCGGTTATTTTTCGGTTGTTCATTGCTGATAGTTGATATGGCGTGCGTTACGGCCGTACTGCGACCAAGCCGACGCCGCGGCGGAGTTTACGCCCGGCAGCGCCACCGCGTAGACCTTGAGCTTGCCCGCCGAAGCGTCTTTGCCCAGCACGTAGGAGTAGCCCCACTCGGAGATCGAGACCGAACCCTCGAACATGTCGGCGATCTGTTCGTCGTAGACCGGCTTGCCGTCGGGCGACAGCACGACGTAGTGTCCGGTCTCGGTGGCGACATGCACCTGTCCGAGGTTGTCCACCGCCGGAACGCTGTTGCAGTGCGCATCGAGCGGATACGACCAGACGGTGGAACCGTTCGAGGTGCTGAGCGCGTAGACGGTCGAAGGCGTCGCCGCATCGGCCACGATGTAGAGCGTCTGCCCGTCGGCGCTCAGCGAGGCGCCGCCCTGAACGAATCCGTCGGGCACGGCGACGCTCCATTTGGGCGTTTTGGTCGAGGAGGCCGTCAGATTCGTGCAGTCGAAGCAGGCGATGTTCCACGAACCGCCGCTGCCCTCCTTGATCTTGCCCGGAAGGTAGACGCAGTTGTCGGCGCCGACGCAGGGCTGGCAGCGGCCGGCCGAGAGCGTCTTGCCGGGTGCGAACGTATCGGCCGTCGGAACGGGGCTCCAAACGAACTGATCGTCGGGAACCATGATGCCGTAGCCGTATTCGCCCGTATTGGTGAAGATCACCACGCCGTTTTTGAGGACGATCGTGCCCGACGTACCGCCGCCGTTGGCCGGAGTGGCCTGGGCCGTATTGCGTCCCGACGATTTCTCGAATCCGCGGATCGCGCCGTTCGTGCCCCGGCTGCCGACGACGACCATGTTCGGGCCGACGCTCGGCGTCGAGAAGGCGATGCGGGCGCCTGCGGCGTAGGCCGTCTGGTTCTTCCAGAGCACGGAGCCCGTCGAACCCTCGAACGCATAGACGGTCGGGACGGCCGAATCGTCGCCGTAGGCGTGCGCCACCCAGTAGACCGTACCGTCGGCATCTACCGACGGGTAGGCGATCTCCTTTCTGAGATTGACCTTGTCCTGCGCGGCGGCATCGTATTCCCACGCCACGGCACCCTCGGCGTCGAGCGCCACCAGTTTGCCGTCGCCGGTCACGGCATAAACATAACCCAGATCGCTCACCGTCACTACGTTGGCATCGCAAAGCGCATCGGCCGAAGCGACCTCGGTCGACCACAGCAGCGTGAAATCCGACACGTCGCCGTCGCGGACGTTGATCGACTTGGTCGCGCTGCTTTCACCGCCGCGGTCGTCGGCGACGGTCAGCTTGACCTGGAACATACCCTTCTGCGTGAAGGTGTAGGAGGGATTCGTCTCCGTCGAGGTCGAACCGTCGGGGAACACCCATTCGCGCGAGACGATCTCGCCGTCGGAATCGGTCGACTTGTCGGTGAAGGTCACCTCGTCGCCGACGTTGACCATCATCGGCGAATAGCTGAAATCGGCCGTCGGCACGACGTTGTCGGCCAGCACGGTGACGACCTTTTTCACGGTCGCGCGGTTGCCGTCGGCGCCCCACGCCGTGAGCGTCACCGTGTATTCGCCCGCCTGATTGTAGACGATCGGATCGGGTTCGGCCTCTTCCGACCAGTTGCCTTCGCCCGAGAAGCCGAAGTGCCAGAAATACTCCGCGACGGTCGTACCCTCCACGGAGGTGGTGTTGGTGAAGGTTACGGGAGTCACGCCCGCCACGATTTCGGCGGCCGCGACGGTAAAATCGGGTTCGATGATCGAGTCGTATACGATCTCCATATCGTCGTTGCTGTCCGTGCATCCGATCAGCACGAAGAGCGTCGCGACGCTCAGAATTGAAAGGATTCGTTTCATTGTGATGTATTTTATCGTTTTAAGGTTTAGCGTTTCCCCCTGCCCCGGAGGTATTCGTCCATTTCAGCGGGATAGTCGCATTGGATCATACGCACGCCCGCGGAGACGAAACCGTCCATTACGGTCGTGTTGCCGTTGTAGAACGCCTGCCCTTCGTCGTCGAGCAGATTGGTGACCGAGAGCGCCCGCGCGTTGATGGACGAGATCCACGAGGCACCCGCGTATTGCGTCGAGGTCTGGATCATGTAGACCGGCGAGTAGGCCGCCATCCGGGTCAACACCTCCTCCTTGTTGGCATGGGGCGCGATGATCCCCTGCGGTTTCTGCCGCGAAAGCCAGTCGGCGCGGTCGGTGTCGTCGGAGATGTAGAACTGCACGCGGTCGAGACAGCCGCAGCGTTCGACCACGTCGTAGACCTTCTCGATGCTCACGTCGCTCTCCATGCACTTGTCCAGATTGAACCACACCTTGCCCCGGAACTCCATGAGCACCTCTTCCAGCGTCGGGATCTTCTGGTCGGAAACCTTGCCGTCGGTGGTTTTGAGACGGAAGCGCCCCAGCTCCTCCAACGTGAAATCGGCGACCATGCCCTTGCCCGAAGCGTAGTCGTTGTAATCGGTGAAACGGCTCAGATAATTGTCGTGCAGACAGATGACTTCGCCGTCCTTGGTAATCTGCACGTCGGTCTCGATGAACTCCACGCATCCCAGCTCCACACAGCGGCGGAACGCCGCCATCGAGTTGGGCGGCAGTTCGTAGCCGTTCTTCGTGTTGCCGCGATGGGCCATGATCCACATCTTCGAGGGATCGAAATTGCGGCACGCCCAGCTCAGCGAAAGTCCCGCCGCCTCGATCTGGCGCATCAGCGTTTCGGTACCGCCGTCGGCATAGGCGACCTCCGCCCGAACCGTGTAACGGCCCTCCTCGGCATAGCTGTGCGTGAGCGTCTCCGAAGCCGAAGCGGTCTGCCGGCGTTCGCTGCCGTCGCCGAAATCCCAGCTCACGCCCGTGACGCCGGTCATCCGGTTGAGCGAAAAGACGACCTCCTCCCGACACGCAGGAAAATCGTTGCTCACGACCATGGCGGCTTCGGTATCACTCACCGAGATCGATCGCGACAGTTCGCTCATCGAACCCGCGACCGGTGTGACGGCGGCTTTCACCGTGTAGTCTCCGGCAGCGGCATAGGCATGGTCGACCTCTCCGCCGGCTGCCGCCGAAGAGGTCTTGCCGTCGCCGAACATCCACAGCACACTGCGGACGTTCGACACGTCGCCGCCGAGCGAGAAGCGCACGGACTGCCCGGCCGCGGGCGCTTCGGGCGTCCAGACGATCGAAAGGGCGGTCTGCTGCGGCCCGGGCCGCTCCTCCCCGCCGCCGTCCGAACAGGCGGCGATCAGGGCGAGCCCCGCGATCCACAGCATATGCGGCATGTTTTTCAGGCGTATCATCGTCTTCGAATCATTCCACCCCGTATCCGGGATTCTGGTAAAGTCCCTCGGGGTTGAGAATCCGCTCGTTGTAGGGAATGGGCAGCAGCAGATCCTTCACTGAGAAATTGGAATTGACGGCGTTGTAATGCTCGATCATCTCCTCGTTCGAGTACATGCGCAGCACATCCTGCCAGCGCAGCCCCTCCTGAATGAACTCGAAGAGACGCTCGTCGTAGATGCCCTGACGCAGATCGCTGCCCGACCAGTCGGCCAGACCGGCGCGCCGGCGCACCATGTTCAGGTAGGTCTCGGCCGTCGGCGAAACGCCTTGCCAGTAATAGGCTTCGGCCAGCATCAACGCCACGTCGGCGTAACGCAGCACGATCCAGTTGTTGCCGCCGTAACCGTTGGCGCCGCATTCCAGATCGGCGTACTTCATCGTATGATAGTAGGTCACGCCGGCCACGGTCGTCGCGCGCAGGTAGTTGCGCCGCACGTCGCCCGGATCGAACGATTCGTAGACCTCTCCGGTGGTCATGTTGTGCATCTGGCCGATTTTATAGGAGGTGACGCCCGTCGTGCTGGGGCCGAACTGGTAGTTCCAGATCGAACCGAGATCGGCATTTCCCTGCACGTAGTTGATCTGGAAGATGTTCTCGGGGCAGGACTTCTGCGTGGAGAGGTCCCAGATCTGGTTGTAGGGAATTTCCGACAGCTCGCCGAAAGGACGCATCCCCCACACCGAGGTGAGCTTCTCGATGGCCGTGGTCAGGTAGGAGCTCTTTTCGGAGGCGAAATCCTCGTCGCAGGCGCATTGCAGAGCCGCCTTGCCGTAAAGCGCCAGCGCAGCGGCCTTGCTGGCCCGGCCGCACTCCGAAGCGGGCTGGAAATCGGCCAGCGGGCTGTCCAGCACGAAATCGAGATCATCGAAGATCGCCTTGTAGATCTGCGCTTTGGGGCGACGGTAGTTGTTGGCCGCCACCTCGTCCTTCGAATCCAGACGTTCCAGCACCAGCGGCACGTCCCCCCACTCCGTGACCAGATGGAAATAGGTCAGCGCACGGACGAAACGCGCTTCGGCCTCGTAGGTGTCGCGCGCCTCGGAGGCGGAATAGGTCACGTCGTCGAGGTGGGAAAGCAGCGTATTGACTCGCGAAATGCTTTTGAACAGCTGCGTATAGCGGTTGTAGACGTACTGGTTCTCCTCGGTGAGCGTATAGTTGTAGAACTGATAGGGAATGCCGCTGCTGGCTCCGCTGTCGGTCACGACGGTCACGTGTGCCCGCACGTCGGTGAAATAGTAGTTGTACTGGTAGTAGTAGCTCTGCGCGAGCGACTGATAAACCCCGTTGAGCGAGGTTTCGATGTCGGCCTCCGAGGTGTAGAAATTTCCGGCCGTCGTGGCGTTGGGATCGAACTCGTCGAGGAAATTGCAGGACATCAACGAGGCCGAGACGGCCAGAACTGCGAATATCTGTTTGATTTTCATGATCGTCCGAAATTAGAAGGTGAGATTAAGACCGAGCGAGTAGATGCGGGCGAGCGGGTAACACCCCCAATCGAATCCCGGCATCAGGTTGCTGCTTTTGTACGACACTTCGGGGTTGTAACCGCGATAGGGCGTGATCGTGAAGAGGTTGTCGCCGCTGAAATAGACGCGGCACGACGAAACGTGGAGCTTGCTCATCCAACGCTTGGGAAGCGTGTAGCCCAGCGTGATGTTCGCGCAGCGGAAGAAGGAGGCGTCCTCGACGTAATACGACGAGAGTTTGAGCGACGTGTTGGGTGTCGAGATGCGCGAAGCGATGGGCACGTTGTTGCGTCCCGGCTGCTCGTCGGAGATATAGCGGTCGGCCACGATGGCGTACTGGTTGCCCGAACCTTCCATGTTGTAGAGGTAGTAGTCCTGGAAATTGATCACCTCGCCGCCGTAGGAGTAGACGAAGCTGGCGCTGAAATCGAGTCCCTTCCACGAAAGGTTCGTCGAGAAACCGCCCGTGAAATCGGGATAGGCGTCGCCGATGATCGTCTTGTCGTCGGTGGTGATGAGTCCGTCGCCGTTGACGTCCTCCCAGATCGCGTTGCCGTAGGAGAGCGCGTCGAGCGAATAGGAGGAGACCGCCGGCCCTTTCAGTTCATAACCTTCGGGGAACTTGTTGCCGTTTTTCAGATAGACCTCGCGGTCGAGAAGCGCATTGGCGTAGTCGGCCTTCGACATGATACCGATGGCGTTGTAACCGTAGAACGAACCGATGGGATACCCCTCTTTGGTGATGTGCGAACCCACGGAGCGCTCCGTGGTGGAGATGATGTCGTCCAGACCGCCCATGCTCACCACCTTGTTGCGGTTGACCGAGACGTTGGCGCTGACGTTCCAGTTGACCTTGCCGGTCAGCACGCGGGCATCGACCTGAAAATCGAAACCGCGGTTGCGGATCTTCGCCGTCCCCAGATTGGTCTTGGTCGCAGTGGCGCCCGAAATCGAGGAGATCGGATAGTCGTAGAGGATGTCCGACGAGATCGAATTGTAATAGTTGCCGATCACGTTCAGGCGGCCGCCGAGAAATCCGAGGTCGATACCGATGTTGGTCTGCGTGGTGGTCTCCCAACCGAGCGCGGCATCGGCGAACGAACCTTCGTAGGTCGTCGAGACGGGGGTGTTGCCGAAGGCGTAGCTGCCCGTCGAGATCGAGGCGATCGAGGCGTAGTTGCCGATGTCGTTGTTACCGCTCTTGCCCCAGCTCGCCCGCAGACGGATCGAAGCGACGCGTTCCAGCGCATCCTTCAAGAAGGGTTCGTTAGAGAGCGTCCAACCGGCCGACACCGAAGGGAAATAGCCCCAGCGGCTGTCCACGCCGAAACGCGAAGAACCGTCGGCGCGGAACGATGCGGTAAGCGTATAGCGATCGTCAAAGGCGTAGTTCACGCGCGTCAGGAACGACATCATCGCCCAACCGGCCTTGCGCGTGTCGTAGAGCTGGACGTCCGTGGCCTCCGAACCGTGGGCCGTCACCTCATGGATGCGGTCGTCGGCGAATCCGGTGGCCTCGACGCCCAGCCGGTCGTAGGTCTTCTTCTGGAGCGTGTAGCCGGCCAGAGCGTCGAAATGGTGACGGCCGAACTCCTTCTTATAGCTGAGCATGAACTCGCCCAGCCGGTCGACGTCGTAGGTCGAGGTGGTGCGGGCGATGTTGTAGGGTTTCAGCGCATCGCTGTAAGCGACGGCGGCATCGCGTCCGATGCTCATCGGGCGATAGTAGAAATAGCGGTAGTTGTACCACTGCTGGCCGAGACGCGCCGAGAGTTTCAGATCGGGAATGAACTCGTAGACCATGTTGACATTGAGGTTGTGGCGCGACATCTTCTCCTGAATGTCCAGCTCGTGGGCGATCGCCAGCGGGTTCTCGGGGAAATTCATTCCCCATTCGGTCTTCATCTTAATCATGGCGCTGCGGGCGTAGTCACCGTTCTCCTCGTAGGCCGGAAGGTTCGGCAGATACATCAGGGCGCTCTGGATCACGCCGTCGTTGATCATGCGGCCCTCGGCCTGCACCACGCGGTTCTTGGCATCGTACATCGAATAGCTGAGACTCACCGACAGCCGCTTGGTGATCTGCGCGTCGAGATTCAGGCGGGCGTTGATGCGATTGTGGTTCGACGGCGAGATGATACCGTCCTGATCCATGTAACCGAGACTGGCCATGTACTTGATAGCCTTCGAACCGCCCGTCACCGAGACGTTGTGACGCATGATGCCGGCATTGGAGAACAGTTCGTCCTGCCAGTCGGTATCGTACTGCGGCGTCACGGGCGTGCGGGTCGTGAAATCGTAGAACATCGACGGAATACCCACTTCGGCCAACGAGAAGCCTTTGGCCGCACGCACCGTATTGTCGTCGTAGGGACTCCACGACACACCGGCAGCCGTAGCGCGCAGACGGTAGGAGTTGTTGCGGGCGTCGATCAGCAGATCGCGGAACTGGACGGCGTTCAGCAGATCCACCTTGTGGTCGAGCTGCTGGATTCCGTAGGAGAAATCGTAACTCACCTTGGCCGCTTCACCCTCCTTGCCGCGCTTGGTGGTGATGAGCACGACGCCCGAGGCGCCGCGCGAACCGTAGATGGCGGCCGAGGCGGCATCTTTCAGGATGTCGATCGACTCGATGTCGTTCGGGTTGATGAAAACGTCTTCCGATGCCGGATAGCCGTCGATCACGTAAAGCGGGTCGCTGCTGGCCGACAGCGAGTTCACGCCGCGCACGCGGATCGTGACGCCGTCGCCCGGGGCGCCGCTGGTCTGGTGCACCTCCACGCCGGCGACCTTGCCCGCGAGCGACTGTCCCACCGTCGGCGCCGTCACCGAGAGTTCGCTGGATTTCACGCTGGCGATCGAACCCGTGAAATCGCTCTTGCGCATCGGTGCGTAACCCACGACGACCACCTCGGAGATCTGTTTGTTCTGCTCCGTCAACGTGACGTCGATGGTCGTGCGGCTGCCGACCTTCACCTCCTTCGTATCGTAACCGAGGAAGGCGAACGAGAGGGTCTGCTCGGGTTCGGCCGAAATCGTGTATTCACCCGAGATGCCGGTCACGTTGCCGATGCTCGTCCCCTTGACGATCACGCTGGCCCCGACGATCGGCTCGCCCGAAACGGCGGTAACGCGACCGCTGATCGTCTTTTCGGCCTTCACGGGCTTCGCGGAGGAGGGGGGGGGTACCGCGGCCCTGCCGGGCGAGAGCACCACGCGGTTACCCTCGATACGCGCCCTCAGCCGCTGAGGCGCGAGCGTGCGGTCGACGACGGCGACGATCTCCTCGTCCACCGCCCGGACGCTCACACGCGCCGCGAGATCGATCTCCGAATTGTTGTAAGCGAACGTGTAATCGCTCCGTTTCTCGATTTCGGCGAAGAACTCCTTCACCGTGACGTTCTGCATGTCGATCGAAATTTTGCGGTTCTGCGCCGCCGCCGTAACCGATAGGGCGAGCATCAGCAGCAGGGACGCGAGAAATTTCGGGACAGCGGGCATTCGCCCGAAGACGTTTGGTCCTTCATTTTTCATAATACACTGGTTTGGTTTAGATTGGATGTTGAATGCTTTCGGGGAAGCGGGTCTTCCGCCCGCTTCCGTGCGGGAATCGTTCATCGGTTTTTCACATGGTTCGGATCGGTTTCGTTCATCGTTTGCGAATGGTTATATGCTGCCTGTCCGTCCTTTCGCAGGCGAAGTGCGTCAGATTCTCGATGATACGCAGCGTCTCGTCCAGCGTTTCGGGACGCAGGGTGAAGGAGATGCGCGTCGACGCGTCGACGCCGTCATCGATGCGGATACGGATGTTGTACCAATGTTCCAGATTGACAGCGATGTCCTCCAGCGTCATGTTGTCGAAGACGATCGAATCGCCCGTCCAGCTGCCGTAGTTGCTGGCCCTGACGTTTCGGACGGCCAGCCGCCCCGACACCGTGTCGTAGGCGCAGCTCTGGTCGGGGAGGAGCCGCACCGTCTCGCGGGAACCGTCGTGTCCGACCTCGACGCTGCCCGACAGCAGCGTGACCTCCTCGATTCCGAGATCGGGAATATGGCTGGCATTGAACCGCGTCCCCAGCACACGCACCTCCAAACCGCCCATCGTCACCTCGAAGGGGCGCAGCGTATCCCGTCTGACGTCGAAGAAGGCCTCGCCCTCGAGCCGTACCTCGCGCTTTTCCGAATCGACGAAGCGGTTCGAATAGGCCAGACGCGAATCCGCATTGAGCCATACGACCGATCCGTCGGGCAGCGTGAACCGCCCCTTGCTGTTCTCGGCCGTCACGAGCACCGTGGTGCTGTCCGCCGTCAGATGCCGCACGACGAAAAATTCGACGGACATCGCCAGCACGACGACCGCGGCGGCGACCGCAGCGGCGCGACGCGAGAGCGGGATCGTGCGGAGTCTCAGCGGCGGACGCATCTCCCCATGCAGACGGGCGAGCTTGCCGCGATACGCCTCTTCATCCGTCGGAAGCACGGCGGCGGGATCGAGCCGCTCCCACTCCTCCCTCAGGGCTTCGGTCTTCTCGTGCGAACCCTCCTCTCTCAGGCACCACGAACGGAACTGCCGCTGCACCTTCTCGGGCATCGGGTTGTACAGATAGGCGCGTATGATTTTTCTTACGATGTCCATTTCTTCGATACGTTTATATATAAGACGGGAAAACGAGCGGCATCCCCAGTCCGTTCGGGACCGTTTTTCGCAAAAAAAAAGCAACGATCGCCATCGCTGCTCCGGATCGGCCGCATAAAAGATCGGAATGTCAGAAGAATACGATGATCGCGGCGATGATCTTCCGCAGTTCGGCGAGCGCCGTGCGGATGTGGTATTCCACCGTTTTGGTAGTGATCCCCAGTTCCCGGGCGATCTCCTGATGAGACAGCCGTTCGTAACGGCTCAGACGGAAGACCCGCTGCCGCTGCTCGGGCATTCGCTCCACGGCCAGTTCGACGATCATCAACAGATCCTCGGAGGCGATTTTCGCAGCGACGTCGTCCGACAGGAAATCGCCGGCGGCAAGGCACTGCCGTTCGTAGCGTACCTGCACCGACTTGTGCTCGAACCGGTCGAAAACGGCGTTCTTGGTCATTCGGAACAGGTAATTTCCCAACGAACGGATGTGTCCGATCGATCGGCGGTTCTCCCAAATTTTCAGAAAAATATCGTGCGCGAGATCCTCGGCTTCGCTCCGGCTCTTCAACATGCAGCAGGCGAACGCCTCCACACGCGGGGCATATCTCATGTACAGTTCGTCGAATGCCTTGCAATCGCCCTGTCGGAGCCCCTGCAAAATCAATTCATCC
Source organism: Alistipes communis (assembly GCF_006542665.1). Taxonomy (NCBI): domain Bacteria; kingdom Pseudomonadati; phylum Bacteroidota; class Bacteroidia; order Bacteroidales; family Rikenellaceae; genus Alistipes; species Alistipes communis. The sequence goes on along the minus strand of NZ_AP019735.1, from coordinate 2,194,196 downwards.
GATTTTCTGTCCATTGGTCGCACGGTTGAGATGGCGAAACATTGCCAGAGACAAAAATAATAACAACAGCCAAGTTATGAAAATAAATCGAAAAAAAGAATCCGACGGCGAACGAATTCGTCCTTTGCGAAGAATCGCGGTCGGAAAATCCCGCCGCATCCGAACGGGTTCAACGCCCCCCCCGAATGCCGGCAACGACCCGCTCCCCCTCGATCGGACGTTCCGACTCCACCGCACAGCGTCGAACGCCGGCTCCGGACCGCCCGCAACCGCCATCGCGGCACGGCGCGATCCGGAGAGACGCCTCCGCCGACGGATGCAGGACGCTGCGAGGCCAGCCGGTAGCGCCGGAATCCTGCCGTACAAGTTTCGCAGCGCAGTGCAAAACCGTCAAACCGCATACCCCCGACCCGGCCGCTCCTCCTCGGGAAAAGCCCCGCCCCTGAGACTCGGAACCCGCCGACGCACCGGACGAAAAAGAACCGTCCGCCTTTTTCTCGGCACTCCGGACGCCGCAGGAGGAGTTCGGAATCGACAAAACGTCGAGGCGGATCGGACAAACCGTCCGAATCCGCCTCGCCAATCGCACGGCCGGCACCGCGGCCGGACGCCCTGCTATTTCACGCCGTACTGTTTGCTCACGCCGCGTTTCGATTCGCGGATGAACTTCACCAGACGGTCGCGTTCGGGTGACTGCAAGACTTTGCGCTCCACCTCTTCGCAGCCGTTCATGAAATTCAGGCCGCTCTGGAAAAGGATGCGCGCCGCGTTGTGGATGATATCGATCTGCTCCGGCGTAAATCCGCGGCGGCTCATGCCGATCCGGTTGATTCCCGCGAACTGATTCTCGTTGGTCACGGTGATGAAGGGCGGCACGTCCTGCCCGACCAGGGCGCCGCCCTGAATCATCGTATGCTCGCCGATGCGTACCCACTGGTGCACGGCTGCATGACCGCCGATAACGGCCCAGTCGCCCACCTCGACCTCGCCCGCGAGCGAAACGCGGTTGGCGATCACGCAGTGGCTGCCCACCACGTCGTCGTGAGCGATGTGGACATAGGCCATCAGCAGGTTGTGGCTGCCCACCACCGTCTTGCCGCGCGACGCCGTTCCGCGGGCGATGGTCACGCACTCGCGGATGTCGTTGTAATCGCCGATCTCGGCGGTCGAATACTCTCCCTTGAACTTCAAATCCTGCGGCAGGCAGGCGATCGAGGCTCCCGTATGGATCTTGCACCCCTTGCCGATGCGCGCACCGTCATTGATAACGGCCCCGGGGCCGATCCAGCAGTCGTCGCCGATGACGACGTCGCCCGCCACGTAAGCAAAAGGCTCTATGGTCACGTTCCCGCCGATCTTGGCATCGGGATGAACGTAGGCTAACTTGCTAATCATGTAGTATCGTTTTTCGGCTCCGCCCGGCCCCGCCGATACACGGACGGCGGCCGGTCGCGTGCGGCGCCCGCTATTTCTTCGTTTTGGCCACCTGCGCCATCAGCGTCGCCTCGCAGGCGAGCGTATCGCCCACGAACGCCTTGGCGTCCATCACGCAGACCCCGCGCCGGATCGGTTCGGTGAGATGCAGTTCGAATTGGAGCGTATCGCCGGGGATGATCTTGCGCTTGAACTTCACGCCGTCGATCTTCATGAAATAGGTCGAGTAGTTCTCCGGATCGGGGATGTTGCGCAGCACCATGATTCCGCCGCACTGCGCCATCGCCTCGACGATGAGCACGCCGGGCATCACCGGTTCGTTGGGGAAATGCCCCACGAAGAAGGGTTCGTTCATCGTCACGTTCTTGATGCCGGCGATCGAGTTGTCGTCCACGTGGAAAATCCGGTCCACCAGCAGGAACGGCGGACGGTGGGGAAGCATACGCCGGATGTCGTTGATGTCGTAGACGGGCGTCTTGCGGCAGTCGTACTTGTAGCGCGGACGCTCGCCCTCCTTGCGGATCGTGCGGCGCAGCTGCTTCATGAACTCCGTATTGGCGAAATGCCCGGGACGCGATGCCCAGACACGACCCTTGATGCGCATGCCGAGCAGTGCGAGGTCGCCCAGCAGATCGAGCAGCTTGTGACGCGCCAGCTCGTTGGTAAAACGCAGTTCGAGATTATTGAGATAGCCGCCCGTGATGCAGATGTCCTCCTTGTGGAAGATCTGTTTGAGGTGGGTCAGCTGTTCGTCCGAAACGGGATTTTCCACCACGACGATCGCATTGTCCAGATCGCCGCCCTTGATGAGGTTCATCTTGAAGAGCGGTTCCAGTTCGTGCAGGAAGACGAACGTCCGGCACGGGGCGATCTTCGCGGCGTAGTCGTCGTCGGGAAGGAAGGTGGCGTACTGGTTGCCGATGACCTTCGAGTTGTAGTCGACGTGCACCGAGGCGGAGAACTCCTCGTCGGGATAGAGGATGATCGAAACGCCCTTGTCGGGAATCGTGTAGACCATCTTTTCGGTCACCTGGTAGTATTTGCGGTCGGCGTCCTGTTCGACGAGGCCCGTGGCGACGATCTTTTCGGCGTATTCGCGCGCCGAACCGTCCATGATCGGGGCTTCGGCGGCGTCGATGTCGATCAGCGCGTTGTCGACGCCGAGCGTCCAGAGCGCCGACATGATGTGTTCTATCGTGGATACCTTCACGCCGTTGGACTCGATGGTCGTCCCGCGCGAAGTGTCGGTCACATTATCGCACAGCGCAGGGACGAGCGGGGTTCCCTCCACGTCGATGCGACGGAAAACGATGCCGTTGTCCACACCGGCGGGATTGACCGTCATGGTCACCTCGACACCCGTGTGCAGTCCCTTACCCGAAAAGGAGATCGGGCCTTTCAGGGTTTGTTGTTTTGTTGACATGCGAAATTAATTTTCCTTAAACGTGCGCAAAGATAAGCATATTTGCTTAAAAAACGTTATTTTTGCGCAAAATCTTCTGCACGATGTCCACGCAAGAAACCAAACCGGAGCCCAGACGGCCCAAACTGCGTCTTCCCTTCGACAACCGCCGGGAGGATGCGGGCGAATGGGCGTTCGATCACCGTGCGGGACTGTGCGTTACGCTGATCGCCTACCTGCTGCTGGCCATCGCTTTCGTCGGTGCGAAGATCGTCGTCGGAGGCAGGCCCGCCGCGCAGGGCTTCTACATCGATTTGCAGCAGCTCGAACAGCTCGCCGCCGAGAAGGAGCGGCTCGAACGCGAAGTGCGCCGGCGGCAGCAACAGGAGCCGATCGACTGGAAAAGCATCCGCAACGACGTCTCCAACGAAAACGCCAAACTCGACGAATCGCTGCGCGACGACCGGGGCACCAACACCGCCGCGCTCAACGATGCGGCCGACGCCGCGCAGGAGCGGATGCGCGCCAACCGCGAGGCCTACGAACGGGGACTGGCCGAAGCCGAAGCCATCCGCCGCAGGCGGGAGCGGACCGACGAGCGCGGAGAAAGCTCCGACCGCAAGGTGCAGGGCCGCGTGACCGTCTCCTTCTCGCTGGTCGATCCGGTGCGACATGCACGGCATCTGGTGGTTCCCGCCTATCAATGCGAGGGGGGCGGCGAGGTCGTCGTCCGCATCACGGTGAACCGCGCCGGCGAGGTGACGCACGCGTCGGTGGCCTCCGGAGGCGACGACTGCATGCGCGAGACGGCGGTGCGCGCCGCCCGCAATTCGGTCTTCGACATCAACGACGCGGCTCCCGCCCGCCACACGGGGACGATCACCTACATCTTCATCCCGCAGTAGCCCGACCGAAGCCGAGCACCCGTCCGCATCCCGAAAAGCCGCCGCCTCGGGCGAAAGCCCTGTTTGCGCGCGACGCGCGATCCGCTTCCCGCACGTCGTCCCGATACAGCGGCCGGAGCCTCCCTTGCCCCGCCCCGCAGCAGAAAAGATTCCGGTGTCTTCGCCCTAACCGCCCCTGACCGCCGGACTTGTCACGAAGAGGGGGGGGCATTCCGAAAACAAACAGAAATGATGAAACGATTGATTGCCTGCTGCGGCCTGGATTGCGAATACTGCGACGCCCGCAGGGCTACCGTCGACAACGACGACGCCCTTCGGGAGCGCACCGCCCGGAAATGGAGCGAAATGAACGATGCCCCGCAGATCACGGCCGCGACCATCCATTGTACGGGCTGCCGCACGGAGGGAGTGAAATTCGCCTATTGCAGCGACTTGTGCCGGATCCGCAAATGCGTATCGGAAAAGGGGCTTTCGACCTGCGGCGACTGCCGCGAGGTCGACGCCTGCCCGATCGTCGGCGCGATCTTCCGGCATGCCCCCGATGCGAGGGAGAATCTGCGGGCTCCGGCGACCTCCTGAATCTTTCGGGATCGGCCCGCCGTGCATCGGCGCATCGGTCTGCCTCTCCGAAAAACGCATAAGCAAAACGAAAGTCCCCGCACGCTGCCCGCGACCTTGATTCGCAGGCGGATATTCTGTACGGCCGCACCACGAACAGCGCGGCGGGACTCCCCCGCGCCGCATCTCGTCCCGATTCCGGACGGAGCGACGATCGCTATTCCGACGCTCCGGGAAGAGGCCCGAAAGATTCCGGCACAGGGATCGACCGCCGCGATTCCGGCCCCTCCTTCGCGGTGTGAACAACGAAAAGCGGGAAGGCCGAAACCTTCCCGCAAGAAAACACCGTCGAAGCGGACTATTTCTTCGCAGCGGCCTTGTCGGCCTCGGCGTTGATTACCTTCAACCAGTCGAGCGTCGCGGCCTTGAAATTCTCGTGATACTTGAACTTCTTGCTCATGCCCCAGCCGTGACCGCCGGAGGGGAAGATATGCAGCGACGCTTTCACGCCGTTGGCTTTGAGCTTTTCGTAGAGCAGCGCGGCATTAATCGCCGGAACCACCTTGTCGTCGTCGCTGTGGAAGATCAGCGCCGGGCAGGCCGTGCTGTCGACGACCTTCTCCAACGAGAACTTCGCGGCTTCGGTCTCGACGTTCTCCTTGCCGACGAGCTGCTGGAAGGTTCCCAGATGCCGTTTGTCGGGATCGCTCGACACCACCGGATAGATGAGCACCATGAAATCGGGTTTCGATTCGGACATCACGCCCGCCGATCCGGCCAGATAGCCGCCCGCCGAGGTGCCCGCAACACCCACCTTGTGCGGATCGACGCCCAGCTCGCCGGCCATTTCGCGCACCGTCGCCACCGCTTTGTCCAGGTCGTCGAGCGGCACCTCCGAATGGCCGTTGGGCAGACGGTATTTGAGCATCACGCCCACGATGCCGTTCTCGGCGAACCACTTGCAGGTATTGTGGCCGTTGGCGATCGAGAGCTGCGAGTAGCCGCCGCCCGGGCAGAATACGATCGCCTGCCCCGTCGCCTTTTCGGGTGCGGGCTTGTAGATCCAGATTTCGGCCGACGAGGTGTTGGTCAAGGTTCCGGGTTTGCGCTCGTATTCGTCACCCGTCACACCGTTCGAAGTCGGAGCCGTCGTATTGTCCCACAGTTTGATGTGATAGTCCTGCGCAGATACGGACACCGCCGCGAAGAGCAGCGTCGCAAGAATCGTCAATCGTTTCATTTGCTTTCGTTCTATGAATTATTAGTAGTTATGTAATAAATCGTCGAGTTTCATTCTTCGTTTTCTCGCTTCGGCATAACCTGCAAGCAGCTTCTGCCCTCACTTACGAAAACGTTGAATTTCTTCTTCATTTTCTTCGCTCGGCATAACCTGCGGGCAGTTTCTGCACTCGCTTACGAAAATGTTTCGTTTGACCCGATAAAGATAAGAATTATTCCCGAATCTTTTTCGTTTCCGGACGAAAAAAACGGGAAAAGGCATTCGGCAGTTTGTAAATCCACTCGATAAAACCTATCTTTGCCGGTAATAAATTCCGGTCCGGACGACCCGAACGGCCCGACGGAGGGATTCGCCTCCGCCCCGTCTGCGTCGATACCGGCCGGACACGAACCCCAAACGCACCGCCGATGAAACGCACTCTTCTCACACTGGCAGCCGCGCTTTTCCTGCTGCCCGCATCCGCACAGCAAGTCCCCGAATGGCTCAAAGAGGGGATTCTCTACCACATCTACCCCTCCTCCTTCAAAGACAGCGACGGCGACGGCATCGGTGATCTGGAAGGCATCCGCTCCAAACTGCCCTACGTCAAAAGCCTGGGCGCGAACACCATTTGGCTCAGCCCCGTCTTCCGGAGCGAATTCGAGGACGGCGGTTACGACATCACCGATTTCTACCGGATCGACCCGCGTTTCGGCACCAATTCCCAGTTGGTGCAGCTCGTCCGCGAGGCCCACGACCTGGGCATCCGCGTCTGTCTGGATCTCGTGGCGGGCCACACGTCGGACAAACATCCGTGGTTCCGTCAGTCGTCCGAAGCCGATCCGGAACTGCAATACAGCGACTACTATATCTGGAGCGATTCGAAGGATTCGCTCCCGACCAAGAAATTCGTCCGCAGCGACGCCGCGCGCGACGGCAACTACATGAAGAACTTCTTCGACATCCAGCCCGCGCTCAACTACGGCTACCTGCATCCCGACCCCGCGCAACCCTGGCAGCAGGGGTACGACGATCCGGGCCCCACGGCCGTACGCAACGAATTGAAGAACATCATCTCGTTCTGGATGGACAAGGGCGTCGACGGCTTCCGCTGCGACATGGCCCAAAGTCTGGTCAAGGGCGACGACAAGCAGCACACGGGTACGATGCGCCTGTGGCATGAGTTGCGCAGCTGGTTCGAAGCGAAATATCCCGAAGGAATCCTGATCTCCGAGTGGAGCCAGCCGCGCCAGTCGCTCCGCGCCGGATTCCACATCGACCTGCTGATCCACAACGGCGCCGGCACCAAGATCTACCGTACGCTGGTCTGCCAGACCGACGACCGCGGCACGAAAGAGACCCCCTGCTTCTTCGACTACGAAGGACGCGGGCAGGTGAAGGCGTTCGCCGAAAACTACCGCACCGAATACGAAGCCACGCGCGAGCTGGGTTACGCCGCCATGCCCACGTGCAGCCACGACATCTGGCGGCTGAACCGCTTCGACCGCAATACGCCCGAACAGTTGAAGACGGCGCTCACGCTCTTCCTGACGCTGCCCGCCGTACCGATCCTCTACTACGGCGAGGAGATCGGGATGCGCAACCTGGAAGACGCCCCCGTCAAGGAGGGCAGCTACACGAGCCGCAACCGCAGCAGCTGCCGCACGCCGATGCAGTGGGACGACTCGCCCAACGCCGGCTTCTCGACCGCCGACGCCTCACGGCTCTACCTGCCGATCGATCCTTCGCCCGCACGACCCACCGTCGCGGCCGAGGAGCGCGACCCGCAGTCGATTCTCAACTACGTCAAGGGGCTCATCGCCCTGCGCCGCCAGACACCGGCGCTCGGCACGCAGGGCGCATGGCGCTTCGTGAGCGACGTCGAGCAACCCTACCCCATGGTCTACGCCCGCGAGCTGGACGGGCAGAAATACCTCGTCGCCCTCAACCCGTCGAAGCGGAGTGCGACGGCGCGTTTCGCCTCGGAAGGCGCCGCAGCCGAAGCGGTCTACGGCACGGGCGACGGCGCGAAATACACCTCGAAAAACGGGCTGTCCACCTTGAAGATGAAACCCGTCTCGGCGGTCATCCTGAAAATAACCGAATAAAACCCGATAACGAACGTTTTCGTCAAGCCGAGCGCAGAGCCGAACGCAGTTCGGACTATGCCGAGGCGAGAAAACGAAGAATGAAATTCAACCTTTTCGTCAAGCCGAGCACAGAACCGAACTTTGTTCGGGTTATGCCGAGGCGAGAAAACGACTGTTAAAAACGAACCTTTATGAAACGACAAACGATCCTGCTGCTCCTGTCCGTTCTGCTGCTTTCGGGCGGCGCTGCGGCGCAGAGCACCAAAGAACAGACCCTCGAAGACCTCAACCGCACGGCGGCGCTCTACTACTGCTACGAGAACCACCCCCGCGCAGCGGCGACGCCCGCGCCCGAAGGCTACGAACCCTTCTACATCAGCCACTACGGCCGCCACGGCTCGCGTTGGCACGCCTCGGAGAGCGTCTACGAAAATCCGCGCGCAAAGCTCCGCAAGGCGGCCGAAGCAGGTAAACTCACGCCGCTGGGCGAAGATGCCCTGCGCCGCATCGAGGTCGTCGCCGACGACGCCCGCCACCGCTACGGCGACCTCTCGCCGCGCGGCGTGCGCGAACACCGCGGCATCGCCGAACGGATGTACTGCTCCTTCCCCGAAATCTTTTCGACGGCGGACGGCCGCCTGTGCCGCATCCGTGCCCGTTCGACGCTCGTGCCGCGCTGCATGCTCAGCATGGCCGCCGCAAACGAACGGCTCAAAGAGCTGAATCCCGCGATCGACATTACGCGCGAAGCGAGCAAACGCTACCTCGACTACATGTTCCGCATGACCGAGGCGAACAAGATCAAGAAGGAGATCAAACAGCGCATCGCCGAACTGCGCGAGCGCGAAATCGACCCCTCGCGTTTCGTCCGCGCGCTCGTGACCGACCCCTCGCTCGTCGGCAACCGCAAGGAGCAGCTCCGCTTCATGAACGACCTCTACTGCGTCGCCTCGGTGATGCAGGATGTCGACTACCTCGACTGCTCGTTCTACGACCTCTTCACGCCCGACGAGCTCTACGCCTTCTACGCCGTGCGCAACTACCAGATGTACCTCGAAGAGGGCCCCTCGGCCGAATTCGGCCACCGCGCACTGAGCGACGCCGTGCCCCTGCTGCGCAATTTCGTCGCCGAAGCCGACGAGGCGATCGCAACGGGCGCGCTCTCGGCATCGCTGCGCTACGGCCACGACGTGAACGTCATTCCGCTGGTGGGTCTCATGGGCATCGAAGGGTGCGACACACGCGAGAGCGACTACCGCAAGGTCGACCAGGCATGGAGCTGCTGGCGCGTGACGCCCATGGCCACCAATATCCAGCTGGTTTTCTTCCGCCGGCCCGACGGCGGCGACGTGCTCGTGAAGTTCCTCTTCAACGAACGCGAGTCGCGCATCCGCCTCGAAAGCGATCTGGCGCCCTACTACCGTTGGGACGACGTGAAGCGTTATTTCGACGAGCGGATCGCCACGCAGACCAGACAGTAGCGTAAGGCTGCACGTTCCCGCTCAATTCGCCCCTGCCGCAAATCGTTGCGACAGGGGCGAATTTCCGTTTCGGAGAGACCGTCGGCCGGCAGTCTGAAAGAGACGAAGCGGAGCGGAGTACGGCGTCGGCGGACGAAACCGGAGCCCGAAACCGTGCGTCGGGAAAGGACGAAAAAAACTCCGTCCCGAAATCGTTCGGGACGGAGTCGTCAACTTACAGGGGAAACCCTCAATGGACCGACATCATCGACAGACGGCCGACGCCGAGGGGCACGGCGGCTGCCTGTTTCGTCTCGGAGGCGGGACGCAGCGACTCGAACTTCTTCGCCGGCCGCTTCGCCGGGACTGCCGCCGCGGCAGGGGCCTTGGTCAACTTGTAGGGGCCTACGCCGTAGTCGACCTTCGCATTGTCGCCTTCGCCGATCAGATAACCCGGACGGATCAGATTTTGCGCCTCGTAATACTTTCCTCCCGTATAGAGGACGTAGTCCAGGCCGGTAATTTTCTGCGTGATACCGCTGTTGTCGTTGAACGTGCCGCAAGTGATCGTGATTTCGTTCGAAGCAGCGTCATAAGCCCCTGAGACAAGCGTATCTTCCGACACCCAAATCGACGGCTGCGACTGCTCATTGAGGAAACGGTAACGAAGATAGATATAGTAGGTGAATCCGTACATTCCCAAATCTTCGTAGGAATTGATTCCGACACTGCCATCCGCCTCATTGTAGGACAGAATGAAGGGAAAATCTTCCTCCTTGCTGCCCAATGTAGTAACCCCCCAGTCATAGACCTTGTAGCTCTTGTCGTTGCGGTAAGGTTCGATGCGGATCGTGTAGGTCTGCGGCTGTCCGGTAACTTCCGATGAAGTCGTCGTGACGGTCCAGGTGCCGATATAACGCTCGTAGTCGGCGCTTCCCTGCGGACGAACCGCGGTGGTGGCGGTCAGCGTTTCGAACGTCAGACCGTGGACATTCTGGCCGCGCACGAGCAGCATGTATTCGGTCTGCGGTTCAAGATCGTGGAACTCGAGCATCAACCCCGCATCCGACATCAGTGTTTCGAGCTGCGTCGCCGTAAACCCGATGCCGTATTTGTTGGTCGCCTTCTCCATGTCGCCGTCGAACTCGTCGAGCACGCTCTGTACGAGTTCCGTCGTACCGACGATGTACTTACCCGATTTGAACTCCGTACCCTTGACGGTGAAATTAATACCGTGGTACTCCATGTTCTCTGGAAGCGCATAAGAGAGCGCGATGGTCGGCTTCGCCTTCGTGCCGTCGCTCACGCCGCCCCACGCGGTGGGAATCATGGCGTAGTCGGCCATCTGCTCGCAGCCCGTGAAAACGGTCTTGAAGGAGGTCGGTTTCGTGAAGAGGTCGGCATAATCCTCCCGCTCGTAGAGATGCACCTTCACCGGCTCTTCATCGACCTCAACGATCGTATAAGGCGATTCGCCGGTAAAGGCGGAACAACCTTTGAAGGCGGAGTCCATCGTCTTGATCGAGGTCATGCCGTCGAACAATCCCACAGGCAGCGATCGGAGCGACGTACAGCCGTTGAAGATATTCGCGATGGTCGTCGGCTTGGTGATCGACGCGAAGAACCCTTCGGGCAACGTCTCGAGCGACGTGCAACCCTGGAATGTCGCCGACAGATTGGAAATCCCTGTGAAACTTTCGAACAGATCGGCCGGGAGCGTCGTGAGTGACGTACAGCCGTTGAACATATTGCCTAACGCGGTACACGACGAGCAATTCTTCGGGAAATAACCGGTGGGTAACGTCGTCATGGCCGTACAACCCCTCCAAAGCGATGCGACGTTAGAGATGGCCGGTATATTGGCCATTGTCGGGAATTCGGTCATCTTCACGCAATTCTCGAAGACGGACGACACGTTCACTCCCTTACTGCCCGCCTCCAGGCCGCTGCCCAGTTTATCAAACAGTCCCTGCGGCAAATTACCCAGCGATTCGCAACCGCTGAAAAGCCCGCTGAAATTGGTGGATTTCGTGAAAGGATCGAGCAACCCCGCGGGAATCGATTCCAACGCAGCGCAGGTCTTGAAGATCATAGCCGCATTGGTCACCTCGGTCTGAGATACGAACAGATCGGACGGAACTGTCCGCAGCGCCGAACATCCGTAAAAGACGCTCGACACGCTCGTAGCTTTCGTCTGCACATCGAAGATTCCCTCCGGAACGGCTGTAATTCCGGTTCCGTAGAAAACGCTCGACAGATCGGTCACCTCCGTCAGATTGTCGAACAGGCCGGCAGGAATTTCCGTCACCTTCTTACAGCCCTTGAACGCCGAGGCCAGCGAAGCGATCTTCGGACATTTGTCGAAGAAGCCCTCCGGAATGGACGTCAACGACGAGCAGCCCGAAAAGAGCGAAGCGGCGGAGGTCAACTCCGTACACTGGTCGATCAAACCGACGGGAACCGCCGTAAGCAGCGTACAGTTATAGAACATATTTTCCACGGTGGTCACCTTGGCGAAAGCGCCCGCATCGGGCAACGCCACCTGCGTAAGCCCCTTGTTGTTGTAGAACGCCTCTTCGAGCGATTCCAGCCCCAGCTGGCCCCACTGGATGACACGCACGATCGCGCTCTGACTGGTTTTGGTCAATCGATTGCCGAGCGCCGTCACCGAACCGGTCACCGTCACGTAGTATTCGCCCTCCTGCTCATAAACGTGCTGGGGATTCACGGCCGTCACGGTCTCGGTCTTGCCGTCGCCCCAGTCCACCGTGGCATCCACCGTACCCGTCAGCGGAAGAATAAGCGTGTTCTTCATGCTGCTCTCCGTCACATTGACCTTGACGACGAACGCCGTCGGATCGAGATTCGCCTTCTGGTAGACCAGCAGCGTCTCGACGACGACGCCCGAACTGATGAGTTCGATCTTCGCCTGCCGCTCCTCCATCGTCTCGTTGGCCTTCGCCGAGAAGGTCAGCGTCTCCTGACGCAAGGCGCGGGTCTCTACGCGGGAGAGCCACTCCTTGGCATCGTCGGGAATCACCACCTCGTAGTCCAGATCGGTTTCCAGCTCGAAGCTGACCGTTCCGCCGACCGCCGCAGCCTCCTGCGACTGCGTCGTGACGTTCATCACGCCCGACACGAAGGTCAGCGTCTTCATGATCGTCTTCGACTCGCCGTCGCTCAGCAGCACGATCACGCGGCCCGTCGAACTCTCGGCCGGAGCCGTCACGACGATCTTGCCGCCCTCCGTGCCGTCCATCACCGCTTCGGCCTCCCAGTCGCCCTTGGCGATCGCCTCGACGACGCTCTTCTCGTCGGCACCCGTCAGCACGAAGGGGATTTCCGCCGTCGCTCCGGCCATAATCAGTTCGGGCAGCGATTCGAAGGCGATGCCGAACTCTTTGTACATCTCCAGCGTCAGCACCGTCTCGCCGTCGGCCAGCGTCAGATAGACCCAACGGCCGTCCTCGCTCGTGGAGACATCCGAGAAGAAAGAGTCGCCGGCGGCACCCGTTGCAGGGCCGCACTCCTTCCACGTCGCCTCCTTGTCATAGGAGACGTACCACGTGTCGTTCTCGATCTTGAAAACGGGCGTCACGCCGTCGTCGCCCGTGACGGGCATCTTCTTCCCGCCCTCGGTGATGAACTCGCCGTCGAGCGTCCAGTAGTACTTCCCGTCGGAATCGAGTTTCACGCCGATAGCGGGAGCCGCGCCCGCTTCGCCGTCCTTGATGACGATCTGCGACGCTTCGCCGTCAGACGTCACGAGCGAAAGCGTGTACCCCCCCCCTTCGGGATTTTCGGTCACCGCCGTGATGAAGAGCTTGCCGTCGATGAGCGACTGCAAGTTCCCGACGTTGATGTTGAGCGAGTTTACGGTCTTTTCGAGTGCGTCGACCCGACCTTCCAAATCGTCGAGCCGATCCTTCACCTCCGCATCGTCATACTCGCAACCGGCGAGTGCCAGACACAGCACCGCCGCCAAAGCAAACATTTTTTTCATGCGAACAAATTAATAAATGAACTAACCTGATTGGATCGTTTGCACAATCTGCACGACGTAAATATACTAAATTATCGAATAATTCTCCCATTCCGTCAAAAAAAAGGTTTGCGGGCAAGCGAAAACGGAAACATGCGCCTCCGCGCCGCGACGTTCATTCCTATCCGCAAAAATACCCCGTCGTGTTTCGCATCCCTATTTCGCGACGCCGGCCGGAAAGCCGCCGCACGGGACGGCAGGCCGAATCTCGCAGCGTTCCGGCCGACGACGGGCGGCCGGAACAGTGGGGTGAAAACGCAAAAAAGCAGGCGATTTCCGATGGAAATCGCCTGCACTGCCTCGAAACGGCCTGTCGGGCCGCTATTCGTCGTCGCGGTTCATGTGCGCCACGTAGATCGCATGCTGCATCGCCTCGCGCTTGGCGATCGACGGCTTGGTGAAATACTGGCGGCGGCGCAACTCTTTCAGAACGCCCGTGCGCTCGTATTTGCGTTTGAACTTTTTGAGGGCCTTCTCGATGTTTTCGCCCTCCTTTACCGGCATGATAATCATAACTATTTGCGAATTTTTAATGTTTTACGAATCGATTTTGCAAGTCGCGGAATTCATTCGGCTTCCGCCGGCCTTCGAAAGGTGTGTGTCACTCGTCGTTCTGCGTCGTCCGTACCCCGAAGCGAAGATAAGGATGCAGTCTGTCTGCCTCCTCGCGTGTCAGTATGCCGTCTTCGATCATCTCTTCCAGGGTACTCCAACCTCCTTTCAATTGTCTTCGTTTCAAAATCTTCCGAAGCGTCCGCGGGGCGATGTAGGGATGCTCCGCCAGCGCTTTCGGAGTTGCAAAGTTAATATCTATTTTTGAAATTCTGCAACTATCGACCGAAATTTGTTTCAGTATCCGCTCGTAATTGCTCTCGGTGACGCCCCGCACTTCGGCCAGTTGCTCCGCACGGCAGAAACCGCCCAGCCGCCGCCGGTAGTCGAGAATCGCCCCGACGGTCTTCGCACCGATACCGCTGACCGAACGCAGCGCCGCCGAGTCGGCCGTATTCAGCTCCACCGGATCGTGCAGCGGACGCCGCCGTTCGGGGAAGAGGGCGTACTCGGCCAAACGTCGGCCCGCCGAATCGCCGATAATCGGATAGTCGCACAACTCCTCCTCGTCGCGGAAACCGCCGATGAGGGTGTTGTAGTCGGCGATCGCCTCGGCCTGCCGCTTCGTGAAACCGATCGCGCGCAGGAATTTCGCCGTCATCGTGTCGATGCGGAAGGGCACGAGCGGCACGACGACCCGCTGGCGGCGCACGAAGGGCTTGCGCAAACGTTGCGCACTGTCGCGGCGGGGCCGGAAACGATACTCCGTCCCGATGCGGATATAGGGTTCCAGACGGTCGTACATCGAATCGCTCACCTGATAGCAGGCGGCGAAATCCTCCGGTATGCGGAAGATCTTTCCCGCGGCCCGATAGCGCAGCACGCCCGCCGCATCCTGCTTGGTGAAGCCCAACCGCCGCAACGCACGGTAATCGACCGTATTGGGATCGAACTCGAACAGCTCCGGCGGCGCCTCCTTTGCAGCGTCCGGCGGCGCCCCGCTCCGCGGCGTCTTCGGTTCGAGCAGCAGGAACGCCGCCACGGCCAGCACCAGCAACGGCAGCAGCAGCACGAGCGTCCGGCGATCTTCACGCGACCACATCACCAGGCGGCTTTATCCGACAACAGCAACCGGCGGTAACGCTCCGACGGCGACGCCATCGTCTCGCCCAGACCGTACTCCGCCCAGCGTGCATCCACCCGCTCCACCGTCGCAGACGAGGCGACGGCCACGTTCGGGAACCGCGCGGGATGCCCCTCCACGCCGGGGCGCTTGCTGCGCGCATCGACCACCACGACCTCCCCGACCACCGTCACGTCGCGCCGCGGATCGCTGTCGGCCGCAGCCAGCCACAGCAGTTCGGCACCCGTCAGCCCCTCGGCCTCGCGGTCGAACAGCACGGCGCACTTCACGCCCCGCACCGGATTCCGCCCGAAGAACGCCGCCGCATCGACGCGCTCCGTCCTCCGGTCGACGAAGAGCGCCAGCGTACGCCACCGCTCCGCGAAGCCGGTCGCCGCGGCCGCCACCCCGCCGCACGGCTCGAAGCGTTCGGGCAGCTGCAACGGCTGTTCCTCGCGTGCGGCGGCCTGCGTCAGGTCGAGGGCCAGCTTGCCGCCGAACCCCGAGGTCGCCGTCGCATGGTCGAGCACGTCGAGCACCCCTTCGGCCGCAATGAGGTCGCGCGCCGGATCGAGCCTGCGCACCAGCGCCGCCAGCGCCTCGACACGGCGAATTTCGGTCGCGGCATCGGCGACGACGAGGTATTTGTTGAACATCATCTGCCCCGCGCCCCACAGCGACTGCGCCACCTTGTGCGCCTGCCCCTCGTAGCGCCGCTCGATCGCGACGACGGCCAGATTGTGCGCCGTACCGGCCGTCGGCATCCACAGGTCGCGCACCTCGGGCTGCACGGCCAGACGGATCGGCGCCAGAAAGATTCGCTCGGTCGCTTCGGCGATGTAGGCGTCCTCCTCGGGCGGCACCCCAACCACCGTCGCGGGATAAACGGCATCGCGCCGGTGGGTGATCGCCGTCACGTGGAAGCGGGGGTAGCGGTCTTCGAGCGAGTAGAAACCCGTATGGTCGCCGAACGGCCCCTCGACCGTCTTCTCCTCGGCGGGATCGACATAGCCTTCGATCACGAAATCGCAGTCGGCCGGCACCTCGATCCCGCAGGTCAGACAGCGCACCAGCTCCACGGGACGCCGGCGCAGGAATCCCGCCAGCAGGTATTCGTCCATGTTGTCGGGCATCGGCGCCGTCGCGGCATACGCATAGACGGGATCGCCGCCCAGCGCGACGGCCACGGGCATCCGCCGCCCCTGCCGCCGGTAGCCGTCGTAGTGGCGTGCGCCGGTCTTGTGCACGTGCCAGTGCATACCGGTCGTGCGGTCGTCGAAAACCTGCATCCGGTACATCCCCACGTTGCGCACCCCCGTATCGGGGTCGAGCGTATGCACCATCGGCAGCGTAACGAAGCGCCCGCCGTCCTCCGGCCAGCATTTGAGCACCGGCAGCAGCGACAGTCGTGCCGCCTCGCCCCGCAGCACCACCTCCTGGCAGGGGCCGCGTCCGCGTCGGCTGCGCGGCATCCAGCGCGCCATTTCGCCCAGCAGCGGCAGCATCCGCAGCTTCTCCCACAGGGTCGCTTTGGGTGTCGTCACTTCGTGCAGCAGCGTGTCGATGCGCCGCGTCAGCCCGTCGAGCGACTCCACGCCCAGCGCCAGCGCCACACGGCGTTCGGAGCCCATGAGGTTGGTCACCACCGGAAAGTCCGTCCCCGTGCGTTCGAAGAGGATCGCCTTTCCGCCGCCGGGCTGCTTGGCCATGCGGTCGGTCAGTTCGGCGATCTCCTCCACGGGCGACACCTCGGCCGCGACACGCACCAGCTCGCCTTCGCGTTCGAGCCGTTCGATAAATTCGCGCAGATTGTTGTAGGACATGGTTTTATCTTTAACTTGTCGGTTTCGAGTCTTCGTGCACCCCGTCGCGCCGGAGCGCAGTCAAAGATACGAAAAGTCGAGTGCAGAAGCAAGCGTCAGCTCGATTATGCCGAGACGGAACGTAAGAATAACCTGCGGCGCGGGCCGAAGCCTCCGCCCGCGGAGGCCCGCCGATGACGTTCTCCGCAGGCTTCGCCCCGCAACGTACCGAATAAATAATACCGTTGAATCTCACTTCCCTGCTTTCGGATCGGACCCGAAGCAGCAAAAGATCGGGCACGGCGAAAACGGCGGGATCCTCCGGTCATCGACGCTGAGCGGCTACGAAAGCGTGCGCCGTTGCGGCGCAAAACACCCTCCGCCGGCCGCGGACGAAAAACAACGGTACGAAAGACCAAACGCTCGCCCGCATGAATGCTCCGATAACGCGACCGGAGGGCTTCCGTCATGGAAACCCTCCGGTCGTTCATGCGATCGGATCGCGGACGAAGCCGCAACCGGAAGAATCGGCCTGCTATTCGCCCATCAGGATTTCGAGAATCTTGATGGCGGCCGTAGCGATCGGCGTACCGGGGCCGAAGATGGCCGCCGCACCGTCGCGGTAGAGTTCGTCGTAGTCCTGCGCCGGAATAACGCCGCCGACGATCACCACGATGTCCTCGCGGCCCAGCTTCTTCAACTCGGCGATGATCTGCGGCACGAGTGTCAGGTGACCCGCCGCGAGCGACGAAACGCCCACCACGTGCACGTCGTTCTCGACGGCCTGCTTCGCGGCCTCGGCCGGCGTCTGGAACAGCGGGCCCATGTCGACGTCGAAGCCGATGTCGGCGTATCCCGTCGCCACGACCTTCGCGCCGCGGTCGTGACCGTCCTGACCGAGCTTCGCAATCATGATGCGCGGCTGACGGCCCTCTTTCTTGGCGAACCGGGCGCACAGCTCCTTCGCCTTCTCGAATTGCGTATCGTTTTTCACTTCCGAACTGTAAACACCTGAAATCGAACGAATAACTGCCTTGTATCGACCTACGACGACCTCGCAGGCATCCGATATCTCGCCCAGCGTGGCACGCACCTTCGCGGCCTCGACGGCCAGTTCCAGCAGATTGCCCTGCTTGGTCTTGACGCACTCGGTGATGGCCGCCAGCGCCTTTTGTACGGCAGCCTCGTCGCGCGAAGCGCGCAGCTCCTTCAAACGCTTGATCTGGCTTTCGCGCACGGCGGTATTGTCCACCGCGAGGATGTCGATCGGCGCCTCCTTGTCCAGGCGGTACTCGTTGACGCCGATGATCTTCTCGACGCCCGAGTCGATGCGCGCCTGCTTGCGGGCCGACGCCTCCTCGATGCGCATCTTCGGAATACCGGTCTCGATCGCCTTGGCCATACCGCCCAGCTTCTCGACCTCCTGAATGTGCTCCCATGCCTTCTGTGCGATCTCCTCGGTGAGGCTCTCCACATAGTAGGAACCGGCCCACGGATCGACCTGACGGCAGATGTTGGTCTCCTCCTGAATATAGATCTGGGTGTTACGGGCGATACGCGCCGAGAAGTCGGTCGGCAGGGCGATCGCCTCGTCCAGCGCGTTGGTATGCAGCGACTGGGTGTGACCCAATGCGGCACCCATCGCCTCGATGGCCGTGCGGGCCACGTTGTTGAAGGGATCCTGCTCCGTGAGCGACCAGCCCGAGGTCTGCGAGTGGGTACGCAGCGCCAGCGACTTGGGATTCTTCGGATCGAACTGCTTGACGATCTTGGCCCACAGCATACGTGCCGCACGCATCTTGGCGATCTCCATGAAGTGATTCATGCCGATGGCCCAGAAGAACGACAGGCGCGGTGCGAAGGCGTCGACCGACATGCCGGCATTGACACCCGCGCGCAGGTACTCCAAACCGTCGGCCAGCGTGTACGCCAGCTCGATGTCGGCCGTGGCGCCCGCCTCCTGCATGTGGTAACCCGAAATCGAGATCGAGTTGAACTTGGGCATGTTCTTCGAGGTGTACTCGAAGATGTCGGCGATGATGCGCATCGAGAACTCGGGCGGATAAATATAGGTGTTGCGCACCATGAACTCCTTGAGGATGTCGTTCTGGATCGTACCGGCCATCTGGTCGAGCGTACAGCCCTGTTCCAGACCCGCCACGATGTAGAAGGCCAGAATCGGCAGCACGGCGCCGTTCATGGTCATCGACACTGACATCTTGTCGAGCGGAATACCGTTGAAGAGCACCTTCATGTCCTCCACCGAACAGATCGACACGCCGGCCTTGCCCACGTCGCCCACCACGCGCGGGTGGTCGGCGTCGTAGCCGCGGTGCGTCGCCAGGTCGAAGGCCACCGAAAGGCCCTTCTGGCCCGATGCGAGGTTACGGCGGTAGAAGGCATTGGACTCCTCGGCCGTCGAGAAACCGGCGTACTGACGGATCGTCCACGGACGCATCACGTACATCGTCGAATAGGGACCGCGCAGGAAGGGTGCCACGCCCGCGGCGTAGTTGAGGTGTTCCATCCCTTCGAGATCGGCGGCCGAGTAGCACCCCTTGACGGGAATCTGCTCGGCGGTCAGCCACGGCTCTTTCTCGCCGCCGGCCTGAGCGCAGCACTTCGGCGCGGCGCCCGTGTATGATAATTCAGAAAATTTTGCTCTCATGACTTTCGCGTTTTAGATTCCCATCTGCGTAAGGTAGTTGTGCAGCGTGTCGAGCACGTTGCTCTTCACGTGGATGAAGTTGCCGATGCCCTGCGCCTCCAACTCGGCCATGCAGGCCGGAGCGCCGGCGATGACCAGAATGGCCTTGTCGCCCAGCATCTCCTTGACGCGGGGAGCCAGCTCGGCGTAGCAGTCGTCCGACGAGCAGAGCACTACGATCTCGGCCTTCGATTCGAGCGCGGCCTTTACGCCCTCTTCCAGATCCTTGAAGAAGGTGTTGTCCTGCACACGGATACCCGCGCAGGCGAAGAAGTTGCACGAGAACTGGGCGCGGGCGCGGGCCATGGCCAGATGACCGGCGGTGAGCATGAACGCCTTGGGCGTCTTGCCGCTGCGATCTACATGCAGACGCATCGCCTCGAAGGCCATCGCGCCGCGGTAGGGATTGAGCACGCCCGCCTTCTTCCGGCGCGTCACGGCGGCTTCGGTCACGGCGTCGGAAGCGACCTCCGTGAAGTTGGGATACTGGTTGGCACCCAGCAGCGTGATGCGGCGCTGCGCCACGCTCTTGTCCTTGGCAGCGGCCGATGCGTCGACGCGCTCGACGACGTAACCGCTCTCGAACGCTGCGACGTAGCCGCCCTTCTCCTCCAATTCGAGGAAGAGCTTCCACGCCTCGGCTGCGATCGACTGCGTGAGGTTCTCGATGTAGTACGAACCGCCGGCGGGATCGACCACCTGATCGAAATGCGATTCGTGTTTGAGCAGCAGCTCGACGTTGCGGGCGATGCGCTTCGAGAACTCGTCAGGCTCGGCGAACGACGCGTTGAACGGCGTCACCTCGAGCGAATGCACGCCGGCGATAGCCGCCGACATCGCCTCGGTCGTGCCGCGCAGCATATTGATATAGGGGTCGTAGACCGTCTGGTTCCACGTCGAGGTCACGGCGTGAGCGAAGAGCTTGCACGAGCAGCCCTTTTCGGGGTTGTACCCTTTGACGATGTTGGCCCACAACATGCGGGCGGCGCGGAACTTGGCCATCTCCATGAAGTAGTTGGAGGTGACGCCCATCGAGAAACGGATCTTGCGGGCCGCCTCGTCGACGGTCAACCCCTCGTCCATCAGCCGCACGAGGTATTCGTGGCCGGCCGAAAGGGTGAAGGCCAGCTCCTCGACGATGGTCGAACCGGCGTTCGAAAAGTTCTCACCCGACACCGTCACCACGCGCACACCCTTCATCGCGGCCGTACGGCGCACCAGACCGGCCAGCATCTTGAAGCACTTCTCCCCGCCGGGCGAGCAGAACGCGCCGGTGAGCGACAGACGGTTGATGATCGGATCGAGCACGAAGTGCACGGAAGCGGTCTCCTGCCAGCCCTCCTTTTCGATCTTCGCCAATACGGGTTCCACGACGTCCGCGACGCCTTCGCCCGAAAAGACCACTTCGACGGCAGGCAGGTGGATGTCGCGCAGCAGCGTCTCGACCTCGGCGGCCGACAACCCCTTCGTGAGCGAGAAGCCCAGCGAATCGACGCCCGAGTCGAGCAGTTTGAGCGCCTCGGCGTTGGCCGCTTCGGGGCACTTGACCGTCAGGCTCTGGTGCACGCGCCACACATTGTCGCACCGCGTACCGCGCACATAGGGAAATTCGCCCGGTTCGGAGGCGAGGAATTTGAGACCTTCAAGGTTTTCGGCGCGATAGTACGGCCGGACGTTGAACCCTTCGGGTGTCCGCCACACCAGTTTGCGCTCGTAATCGGCCCCTTTGAGGTCTACCGCAATCACCTCTTCCCACTTCTCGGTCGGAACCGGCGGGAATTCGGCGAACAGCTTTTCACGCTTGGTATTTGCCATAATTATTTTGAGATTAGGTTCGTCTTCAACAATCGTTCCCCGCTCCGCACACCCTTTCGGCCGCGACACGGAGGCGGAAACGCTCGTGCAAATTTCACTTTATCGTAAAAAAAGCATGTAAAAGTATAAAAAAAAAGCGAAAGAGGCAAGACTTGTGTTAGTTTTTTAACACCGCGCCCCGCAAGCGTCCGGAAAGCCCCGCTCCATCCCCTGCCGCATACGGGAGACGGCCGTCCGCCGCGGATACGGCCGGCCGCGTGCGGCGGACGGTTTTCGGGGCCGCACGCACCGCCGGCCGGAACAGCTCTTCGGACAGCGGAGCAGCGAATACACCATTCAGATCAATATTATCCTGTTTATCCCTGAATTTTGCAAAAAATCGATTTTCACGAAAAATCGGATTTCGCCAAAAAACGAGTGCATTTTTCCGGAAAACCCGCGAAATTTCAGTCTTCATCGCCAAAAAACAGCGTTGTTTTTCGGAAAATGTTCTGTTTTTTCACTTTTTCCGAAAAAATATCGATTTCCGAGTATCAACCTCACGGAAAAGAATTACCTTTGCTCCCGAAGAACAAAATACATTGTGCAGGGGCAGTAAATCCGAATCTCTCCGGTGTTGTTTTTTTAGGTTTTAGGTGTTGTTTTGGTTAACAGCGGAGCGGCGGTTTTTTGAGTTGGTTCCTTCCCGTCGGGGCATTCTGCCGAAGACGGGGCCCCTGCCAATGTTTTTCTTGCGATTTCGGCGCAGATCCTTCATTTAATATCAAACTCATATGGCATCGTTGAGATTCAGGATGGTCGAAGAGGCGCTCAGCCACGTAGCGGTTCCCGCACAGGCTCCCGCCGGACGTTCGACCGATTATTTCGGGGAGTTGGTCTTCGGGCGCAACGTCATGCGGCGGTATCTCGACCGCGAGACCTACGAAGCGCTGATCCAGACCATGGAACACGGCACGCCCCTCACGCGCGAAGTGGCCGACGGCATCGCCGCAGGCATGAAGCAGTGGGCGGTGGAGCACGGCGCCGACCACTACACCCACTGGTTCCAGCCGCTCACGGGGGGAACCGCCGAGAAACACGACTCCTTCGCCGAACCCGACGGACGGGGCGGCGTGCTCGAAGAGTTCTCCGGCAAGCTGCTCGTCCAGCAGGAACCCGATGCCTCGTCGTTCCCCAACGGCGGAATCCGCAACACGTTCGAAGCGCGCGGCTACTCCGCCTGGGACCCCGCGTCGCCCGCCTTCATCGTCGGCTCGACGCTCTGCATCCCGACCGTGTTCATCGCCTATACGGGCGAGGCGCTCGACTACAAGACCCCGCTGCTGCGCTCGCTGGCAGCCGTCGACAGGGCCGCGACGGAAGTATGCCGCTACTTCGACCGCAACGTCACGAAGGTTTTCAGCTACCTGGGCTGGGAGCAGGAGTATTTCCTCGTGGACGAAGCGCTGTGGGCCGCACGCCCCGACCTGGTGCTGACGGGTCGCACGCTCATGGGCCACGAATCGGCCAAGAACCAGCAGCTCGAAGACCACTATTTCGGCGCGATTCCCGAACGCGTGATCGAATTCATGCGCGACCTGGAATACGAATCGCTCCGGTTGGGCATTCCCGTCAAAACCCGCCACAACGAAGTGGCGCCCAACCAATTCGAGCTGGCGCCCATTTACGAGGAAGCCAACCTGGCCAACGACCACAACCAGCTGCTGATGACGATCATGAACAAGATCGCCCGCCGCCACAACTTCCGCATCCTGCTCCACGAGAAGCCCTTCAAGGGGGTCAACGGTTCGGGCAAACACAACAACTGGTCGCTGGGCACTGACACGGGCGTCAACCTGCTCGGGCCGGGCAAGACGCCTTCGGAGAACCTCCAATTCATCACCTTTCTGGTCAACGTCATGGCGGCCGTCTACCGGCACAACGGCCTGCTCAAAGCCTCGATCATGAGCGCCACCAACGCCCACCGGCTGGGAGCCAACGAAGCGCCGCCCGCCATCATCTCGACCTTTCTGGGCGCACAGATTTCGGCCGTGCTCGAAAAACTGGAAGCGAGCCGCAGCGATGCGGCCATCACCTTCTCGGCGAAGAACATGTTCAAGATGAGCGGCATCTCGCACATCCCCACGCTGATGCTCGACAACACCGACCGCAACCGCACCTCGCCCTTCGCCTTCACGGGCAACCGCTTCGAGTTCCGGGCCGTGGGGTCGTCGGACAACTGCGCCGACGCGATGCTGACGCTCAACACGGCGGTCGCCGAGCAGCTCACCCGCTTCAAGGAGGCCGTCGACCGACACATCGAGAGCGGCATGAAAAAGGAGAAGGCGATCTACGAGGAGCTCAAAAAGCTCATTCGCGAGTGCAAGCCGATCCACTTCGACGGCAACGGCTATTCCGACGAGTGGAAAGCCGAAGCGGCCCGCCGGGGGCTCGACTGCGAAACCTCGACGCCGCTGATCTTCGACCGCTACCTGACCGCCGATTCGATCCGCATGTTCGAGAGCACGGGCGTGCTGAACAAGGTGGAGATCGAGGCCCGCACCGAGGTGAAATGGGAGACCTACACCAAAAAGATCCAGATCGAAGGGCGCGTGCTGGGCGACCTGACGATGAACCACATCGTCCCGATCGCCTCGCGCTACGAGGCGATGCTGCTGGACAAGGTATACAAAATGGCGCAGATCGGCGGGCTGGACGCCTCGGCCGACATCGATCTGCTCAAAAAGATACAGGGACACACGGCCGCTATCCAGACGCTCACGATCGAGATGATCGAAGCGCGCAAGAAGGCCAACCGCATCGAAAACGCACGCGCGAAGGCGATCGCCTACCACGACACGGTGGAGGTCTACTTCGAGGAGATCCGCCGCCACATCGACAAGCTCGAAGAGATCATCGACGACCAGATGTGGACGCTGCCCAAATATCGGGAACTTCTGTTCATCAAATAGGTTCCGTAATTTTCAGTCAGGTTGTGAGGACGCCGCGGAAGCATTTCCGCGGCGTTTTTTTTTGCAACCGACGCCCCCGGAACAGCCGCGACACAACGAACCGCTGCCGATGCCGGCCTCCGATTCCGTACGCCGTACATTTCGGAACCACCCCGGCCCCGCTGCGCGAGGTCGACCTCTCGTTTTCCCGCACCCTCCGCATCCGTCAAAATGTCCGCCGTGCCACCGAAGCCGAAGAAGACCGATGCAGCATGCCCGTGCGAAGAGACCGACGGGGAGTTTTCGGGCAGACCGATCCGATTATTCGGGATTTTTTCCTACATTTGTTCGAATATTTCCGGCCAGTGCGGGCGGAGCCGCCCGAGAACCGCGCCCCGCATAGAAAACGAAACCCCGTAAACTCCCGACCGAAACGATGATCGTAATCGCAGACAGCGGATCGACCAAATGCAACTGGCAGCTCGTCGACGACAGCGGCAGCGTACGCCGCGTACAGAGCCGTGGCATCAACGCCGTGCTCCAACGCCCCGACGAAGTGGAGGCGCTGCTCCGCGAGACCTTCGCGGAACCGGTGCAGGCCGACGCGCTCCATTTCTACGGCGCCGGCTGCGGCGAACGCTACCCCGAACAGAGCGCCCGCCTGCGGGAGGCGCTGGCGCGTTATTTCCCCGCGGCGCGCATCGCCGTCGAATCCGACCTCATGGGGGCGGCCCGCGCGCTGCTGGGCGGCCGTGCGGGCATCGCCTGCATCCTCGGCACGGGATCGAACTCCTGCTACTACGACGGCGTGCGCATCGTGCGCAACACGCCGCCGCTGGGCTGGGTTCTGGGCGACGAAGGAAGCGGGACGTACATCGGCCGGCAACTCGTCGGGAACCTGCTGAAAGGGCTTTGCGACGAATCGCTGCGCCGGCTCTTTTTCGAGGAGGAGCGGCTCGACTACGACGAGATCATCCGCCGTGTCTACCGCGAAGGGATGGCCAACCGTTTCCTGGCCTCGTTCACGCGCTTCGTGGCGCGGCACATCGACCGCCCCGAACTCGACGAACTGGTCTGCGAGGCGTTCCGCGCATTCGTGCGGCGCAACCTCGCGCACTACCCCGCCGACGCCGAAGTGTCGGCATTGGGCGGCGTCGCCTGTCATTTCGAACGGCAGCTGCGGCACGTGCTCGCAACCGAAGGGATGCGCGCGGGGCGGATCGTCGAGACCCCCGACGAAGGATTATTGAACTATCATATATGGAACAGATCAGAGTAACGGAACAGGCTTCGGCCTACGACGATTTGCAGCGGATGTCGGTGCACGACCTGCTGACGGGCATCAACCGCGAAGACCGCCGTGTGGCCGATGCCGTGGCCGCGACCATTCCCACGATGGAACGACTCGTCGAGCGGATCGTCGAGCGGATGCAGCGCGGCGGACGAATGTTCTACATCGGTGCGGGCACGTCGGGCCGTTTGGCCGTGACCGACGCCTCGGAGCTGCCTCCGACCTACGGGGTGCCTTTCGACACGGTCATCGGGCTGATCGCCGGCGGCGACGGCGCCCTGCGCAAGGCCGTGGAACACGCCGAGGACGATACCGAAGGGGCTTGGCGCGACATGCAGCCGTGGCGGCCCGACAGCGGCGACATCCTGATCGGCGTCGCGGCATCGGGAACTACCCCCTACGTGGTCGGCGGACTGCGCACGGCACGGGCGCACGGGCTGCTCACCGGAGCGATCACCTGCAATCCCCGGTCGCCCGTCGCCGCCGAAGCGGAATATGCCTTGGAGGCAGTCGTGGGGCCGGAGTTCGTCACGGGTTCGACGCGGATGAAGGCCGGTACGGCGCAAAAACTGATGCTCAACATGATCTCCACGGCCGTGATGATCCGGCTGGGGCGCGTCGAAGGGAACAAGATGGTCAACATGCAGCTGACGAACAACAAACTCGTCGACCGCGGCACGCGCATGATCGTGCAGGAGACGGGGATCGCCGAGGCCGAAGCCCGCGCCCTGCTGCTCGCCTGCGGTTCGGTCAAGGCCGCACTCGACAAGATCCAACGAGGCGAATAGCCGGCCTGCATCCGACGAATTACCCCTCCGTGCAACGGGCGTTGCACGGAGGGGTAATTTCATTTTATCCTTATTCACAAAAGACCGTTCCAACCGCTCGCCGCGGCAGCCGGAATACCACGGCCCGGACGAAAGCGATCCGCCGCTGCGGGGCGAAGCCTCTGCCTGCGGAGGGACGTCAGCGCCGTCCCTCCTTGGCCTCGATGCACTCGGTGGCGTGGGGCACCTTCATCAGGCGCTCCTTGGGAATGAGCTTGCCCGTGGTCTTGCAGATGCCGTAGGTCTTGTTCTCGATACGCACGAGCGCCATTTCGAGGTTGCGGATGAATTTCATCTGGTGGGCGGCCAACCGTCCGCTCTCCTCCTTGGAGAGCGTCGTGGCACCCTCTTCGAGCACCTTGAACGTCGGAGAGGTATCCTCCGTATCGTTGTCGCCCGTGTGGGTGATCGTCGCGCGCAGCAATTCGTAGTCGGCGCGCGCCGTTTCAAGCTTTTTCAGAATCAGCTCCTTGAACTCGGCCAATTCCGCATCGCTATATCGGGTTTTCTCCTCTGCCATAATCTTGTCCGGTTTATTAACGTGTAACGTAAAAATAACATTTATTTCGGTAACTGCAAAATATTTTCGCAAAAATCCGTCTCCGATAACGGACGACCGCCGGCATCCCTCGGGAGCCGACGGTCGTCAATCGCTGCATGACTGCATTCAGAGCTTCGTCACGGCAATTTTCAACGGCTCCTCGTCGATCTCCGAGTCCACGACGAACTCCCCTTCGGGAAGGGCCGCCGTGCGGACGTCGCGCGCCAGAGTCTGCTGGCCGATATAGTCGGCATAGGCGGCGACGGCCCCGACGACCGCCTCCTTCGCCTCGATCTCGACCCGAATGCGGTCGGTCACCTCGAAACCGGAGTCCTTGCGGATATTCTGGATGCGGTTAATCAACTCACGTGCCACACCTTCGCGCCGCAGGTCGTCCGTGACGGTGATGTCGAGCGCCACGGTGAGCTTGCCCTCGGAGGTCACCAGCCAGCCCGGCATATCCTCCGACGTGATCTCGAAATCGGCCGCTGTCACCGTGATCCGTTCGCCGCCCAGGTCGAGCGTCGTCTCCGGCGCCGACTCGACGGCTGCGATCTGCTCCTGCGTGAAGGCGGCCGTGAGCGCCGCGATCTGCTTCATGTATTTGCCGTACTTCGGACCGAGGGTCTTGAAGTTGGGCTTGATGCGCTTGGTAATCAGACCGGCCGTCTCGGCGACCAGTTCGATCCGCTTGACGTTGACCTCGTTCATGATGAGCGGCCGCACGGCCTCGATATGGCGTCCCATCGCCGGATCGAGCACCGGAATGAGAATCTTCCCGAGCGGCTGGCGTACCTTGATGTTCACCTTGCGGCGCAGGGCCAGCACCATCGACGAGACGCGCTGCGCGAGCGACATCGTCTCTTCCAGCTCCTTGTCCGCAAGCGACGGATCGGCCGCGGGGAACTGCGCCAGATGCACCGAACCTTCGTGGCGGCCGCTCACGGCGTTCAGGTCGCGGAAGATGCGCTCCGAGATGAAGGGCGCGAAGGGTGCGCTGAGCGATGCGACGGTTTCCAGGCAGGTGTAGAGCGTCTGGTAGGCCGCCAGCTTGTCCTCGGTCATCCCGCCGCCCCAGAAACGTTTGCGGTTCAGACGCACGTACCAGTTGGAGAGGTTTTCACACACGAACTCCTGGATCATGCGGGCCGCAGGGGTCGGATCGTAGCCTTCGAGCGACGCCGTGACGTCGGCCACCAGCGTATTGAGCAACGAAACGATCCAGCGGTCGATCTCCGGCCGGCGGGCGACGGGCACCTCCGCCTCGCGCCCCGTGAAGCCGTCGACATTGGCGTAGAGGGCAAAGAACGAGTAGGTGTTGTAGAGCGTGCCGAAAAACTTGCGGCGCACCTCGTCCACCCCGTCGCGGTCGAATTTGAGGTTGTCCCACGGCTGCGAGTTGGTAATCATGTACCAGCGCGTAGCATCGGCGCCGTAGCTGTCGAGCACTTCGAACGGATCGACGGCGTTGCCCAGCCGCTTCGACATCTTGTTGCCGTTCTTGTCGAGTACCAGCCCGTTGGAAATGATATTCTTGAAGGCTACCGAATCGAACAGCATCGCGGCGATCGCGTGCAGCGTGAAGAACCAGCCGCGCGTCTGGTCGACGCCCTCGGCGATGAAGTCGGCGGGAAAGACCTCGCCGAAATCCTCCCGATGCTCGAACGGATAGTGCTGCTGCGCATAGGGCATGGCGCCCGAATCGAACCACACGTCGATCAGGTCGCTCTCGCGGCGCATCGGCTCGCCCTTGGACGAGACGAGCACGATCTGGTCCACATAGGGACGGTGCAGGTCGATCTTGGCATAGTTCTCCTTCGACATGTCGCCCACACGGAACTCCTTGTAGGGATTCTCCTTCATCACGCCGGCCGCGACCGCGCGCTCGATCTCGGCCGTCAGCTCCTCCATCGAACCGATGCATTTCAGCTCGGAGTAATCCTCGGTGGCCCACACCGGCAGCGGCGTGCCCCAGAAACGCGAACGCGACAGATTCCAGTCCACCAGCCCTTCGAGCCACTTGCCGAAGCGGCCCGTACCGGTCGATTCGGGCATCCAGCGGATCGTGCGGTTGAGTTCGATCATCCGCTCGCGCAGCGCCGTGGTCCGGATGAACCACGAGTCGAGCGGATAGTAGAGCACCGGTTTGTCCGTGCGCCAGCAATGCGGATAGGAGTGGACGTGCTTCTCGATCTTGAAAGCCATGCCCGCCCCTTTGAGCGCCACGGCGATGTCCACGTCGAGCGTCGGCGCGTCGGGCGCGAGCGTATCGTCGTAGGCGTTCTTCACGTAACGGCCCGCATACTCGCCGTATTTCCCGGCGTCGACATACCGCTCCACGAAGGCCGGATCGAGCTCCTCGATGCGGAAGAACTTGCCCGTGCGGTCGACCATAGGCTGCTCCTTGCCCGCGCGGTCGATCACGAACAGGGGCGCGATGCCCGCCTGCTTGGCCACGCGGTTGTCGTCGGCACCGAACGTCGGGGCGATATGCACGATACCCGTACCGTCGGTCGTGGTCACGTAGTCGCCCACGATCACGCGGAAGGCATCGCCCATCGGCCGCACCCACGGGAGCAGCTGCTCGTAGCGGACGCCCTCGAACTCGGGTCCCTTGTAAACACGATCCTCGACCTCGAACGTTCCCTCCATCTTCTTGGTGAAGTAGGACGGCACCAGCTCGCGCGCCAGAATGACGGTCTGCGCCTCGTCGGTATAGGGGTTGCGGCACTTGACGCGCACATAGTCGATCGCGGGGCCTACGGCCAGCGCCGTATTCGACGGCAGCGTCCACGGCGTCGTCGTCCAGGCCAGGAAGTAGAGCTCGCCCTCGACGCCCTCGAAAAAGCGTTCGCTGCGTTCGTCGCGCACCACGCGGAACTGCGCCGTGCAGGTCGTATCCTTCACGTCGCGGTAGCAGCCCGGCTGGTTCAGCTCGTGGGTCGAGAGACCCGTACCCGCCGCCGGCGAGTAGGGCTGGATGGTGTAGCCCTTGTAGAGCAGCCCCTTGTCGAAGAGCTGTTTGAGCAGCCACCACAGCGTCTCGATATACTTGTTGTCGTAGGTGATGTAGGGATCGTCCATGTTGACCCAGTAGCCCATGCGGCGCGTCAGGTTCTCCCACACTCCCGTGAACTCCATGACCGCCTCGCGGCAGGTGCGGTTGTACTCCTCGATCGAAATCTTCGTCCCGATATCCTCCTTCGTGATGCCGAGCTTCTTCTCCACGCCCAGCTCGACGGGCAGGCCGTGGGTGTCCCATCCCGCCTTGCGGTGCACCAGATAGCCCTGCTGCGTCTTGTAGCGGCAGATGATGTCCTTGATCGTGCGCGCCATGACGTGATGGATGCCCGGCAGTCCGTTGGCCGAGGGCGGCCCCTCGTAAAAGACGAATGCCGGATGCCCCTCGCGCGTCGAAATGCTCTTGTGGAAGGTGTCTTCCGCATCCCACTGTGCCAGCACGTCGGCCGCCAGCTGCGGCAGATCGAGTCCTTTGTACTCCTTGAACTTCATATATCGAAAGATTTTACGAATCAACGGTTCAGTCGGCAAATTTAGGAAAATTATTCCGATTTCAACCGTTCCGCCGATCGAAAAACACCGCAAAGAACGGCGAAGCGGCTGAAAAGAAGACCCGAATGGCGGGAATCCGAATTTTATTTCTATCTTTGCACACGGAAAAACCATCGCGGCCCGACCGGCGAAACGATCGGCGGAACCCCCTTCGAAGGGCACGTCCGTATCGGGCCTGCGGACAAACGAAGATTTCGACCTCACATGTTCAAGATATATCTCCGCCTGCTCACGTTCGTGCGCCCCATCGGCAAATACGCCGTCCCCTATTTCATCTACTCGATCCTCCACGCGCTGTTCAATACGGTCAACTACATCATGCTCATCCCGATCATCCAGGCGATGTTCGACCCCGAGTTCCGTTTCGAGCCGCTCTACGTCCGTCCCGAATTCGCTTTCGACGAGGCGTCGCTCAGCGCATGGCTGCGCTACGCCTACACCTCGGTCTTCGGCGAGTACAACCCCATGTACGTGCTCATCCTGCTGGCCACGGTCACGGTGCTGATGAACCTGCTGTCGAACACCTTCCGCTACCTGGGGGCATGGACGGTCGAGAACATGCGCACGCGCACGCTGCAAAGGATGCGCAACGAACTGTTCGACAACGTCATCAACCTCAACGTCGGATTTTTCAGCGAGCAGCGCAAGGGCGACATCATGTCGCGCATCACGCAGGACGTGATGGTCGTGCAGTTCTGCATCACCAACACGCTGCAAGTAGCTTTCCGCGAACCGTTCCTCATCATCGGCTATCTGGTGGCGATGTTCTCCATCTCGTGGGAACTGTCGGTCTTCTCGATCCTCTTCCTGCCGCTCGTGGCACTCATCATCGGCAGCATCGTCAAGAAACTGCGCCACCCCGCCATGCAGAGCCAGCAGCGCATGGGCGACATGGTGAGCGTCCTGGACGAGTCGCTGTCGGGCGTGAAGCTCATCAAGGGCTACAACGCCACGAACTACATCCGCCAGAAATTCTACGACATCAACGCCGAGTTCTCGCGGCTGCTCCTCTCGATGGCGCGCCGCCAGCAACTGGCATCGCCCATGAGCGAGTTTCTGGGGATCTCGGCCGTCGGCGTGATCCTCGTCTTCGGCGGTATGCTCGTCATCAACCGCTCGCTCAACGCCGGCGAGTTCGTGGCCTTCATCGCCATGTTCTCGCAGATCACGCGCCCCGTGCGTTCGTTCATCGACCAGTTCGCCAACATCAACCAGGGCGTCGCCGCCGGCGAGCGCATCCTCATGCTGCTCGACACCAAAACCGAGGTGCCCGACGCCCCCGACGCCCGCACGCTCGACGGCCTGCACGAAGGGATCGAATTCCGCAACGTGCGCTTCTCCTACGACGGCAACCGCGAGGTGATCGACGGCGTGAGCTTCACGATCCGCAAGGGCGAAACCGTGGCGCTGGTAGGACCTTCGGGCGGCGGCAAGTCGACGCTCAGCGAACTGATTCCCCGCTTCTACGACATCCAGGGCGGCGACATCCTGATCGACGGCACGTCGATCCGCAACTACACGCAGGAGAGCCTGCGCGCCCACATGAGCGTCGTAGCACAGGATACGATCCTCTTCAACGATACGATCGAGGGCAACATCTCGCTGGGAAAACTCGACGCCACGCACGACGAGATCGTCGCCGCGGCCAAGGTAGCCAACGCCCACGACTTCATCATGGAGACCGACAAGGGCTACCAGACCAACATCGGCGACCGCGGCATGAAACTGTCGGGCGGCCAGCGGCAGCGGTTGTCGATCGCCCGCGCAGTGCTGAAAAATCCCGAGATCCTGATCCTCGACGAGGCGACCTCGGCACTCGACACCGAGAGCGAAAAGCTGGTGCAGGATGCGCTCAACTCGCTGTTGAAGGGGCGCACGTCGATCGTCATCGCCCACCGGCTCTCCACGGTGCACAACGCCGACAAGATCATCGTCATCGACCACGGACGCATCGCCGAGCAGGGTACGCACGAGGAGTTGATGGCGCGCGGCGGCATCTACTCCAAGCTCATCGAGATGCAGAGCGTGGCGTAACCGCCGCGGCGATCGTGCGACCGGAAACCCTGTCGAAACCCACTACAAACCGATAAAACCATGTTCAGAAGAGTTTTCCTCGCCCGGCTGCTGCTCGCAGCACTGTTCGGAGCACTCCTCGTGCCGGCACAGGCACAGGAGAAATTCAGCGAACCCGCCCTCTCCGATCCCGATTCGTGGACCGTCGTCCTGCTTCCCGACCTGCAAGGCTACGCCAAAAAGGCATGCAACCAGCCGATCATGGAGATCATGACCAGCTGGATCGCCGCACACGCCGAAGCGCTCAACACCAAACTGGTGCTCTGCGTGGGCGATCTGGTCGAGCAGAACGACCGCATCAGCAACGGCTACTCGGGCGACCAGTCGTCGCACAAGCAGTGGGAGGCTACGGCCCGCGCCTTCTCGCAGTTGGACGGAGTGGTTCCCTACATGACGGCCACCGGCAACCACGACTACACCTACACGCGCACGGGCGACCGCCGCACCCATATCGGCGAGTATTTCCCCGTCGACAAGAACCCCCTCAACCGGCGGATGCTCAGCCAGTACGGTCTGGACGCACAGGGCAATCACGCCGTCGAGAACGCCGCCTTCGAGCTGCGGAGCCCCGAAGGGATCGACTACCTCTTCCTCAACCTCGAATTCGCACCCCGCGACACGGTGATCGGCTGGGCGCGCCGCATCGTGGGGCTGGAAGAGTACCGCAATCACCGCGTAGTGCTGATGACGCACTCCTACCTCAACGCCGAGAGCGAACGCATCGCGGGCGATCCGGTGCGCGTCACCAGTTACGAGCCGGTAGTCAAAAACGGCAAGATCACCAAATTCAAACAGGAGTTGCCCGACGCCAATCAGGGCGAAGCGATCTGGCGGAAACTCGTCTACCCCGCCTCGAACATCGAACTGGTGCTCTGCGGCCACGTATCGGGCTGGGGATTCCGCACGGATGCCAACAGCGCAGGCCGTCCCGTCCACCAGATGCTCTTCGACTCGCAGTCGATGGGCGGCGGGTACGAGGGCAACGGCGGCGACGGCTGGATCCGCATTCTGGAATTTCTCCCCGACGGCCGCACGGTGCGCGTGATGACCTATTCGCCCCTGTTCGCCCTCTCGCCCACGACGCGGCAGCACGCCTGGCTCACGGAGGAGGGCAACCAGTTCACCTTCGAGTTCCGACAGCGGTAACTGCGGAAGGCATTTCGAATACAGCGCACCCCGGAACGCGACGCCCCGCCCTGCTGCAAGAAATAGCAGCAGGGCGGGGCGTCGTAGTTCGCCGGTCGCCGGTTCCGCACCGGAACGGATCGCGCCGTCTCGTCACCGCTCCCCGCGCGCAGTCCGGCGGTCGTTGAGAATATCGGCCATATTCGCATTGGCCCACGCGACGAGCGGATCGATGCACGCCAGCAGCGACTGCGCGCGGGACGTAAGGCTGTACTCCACCCGAGGCGGGACTTCGGGATAAACCTGCCGCGTGAGGTAA
The DNA here is from genome assembly GCF_006542665.1 of Alistipes communis. Taxonomy (NCBI): domain Bacteria; kingdom Pseudomonadati; phylum Bacteroidota; class Bacteroidia; order Bacteroidales; family Rikenellaceae; genus Alistipes; species Alistipes communis. The sequence goes on along the minus strand of NZ_AP019735.1, from coordinate 2,160,408 downwards.
CCGTCCTCTTCGAGCGTGCGCAGCGTCACGCTCAGCATCTTCTGCGAAATGTCGGGAATCGCCCGCTGCAATGCGCCGAAACGCATCGTCCGCGCACCGCTCAGCGTGACGATCACCAACAGCGACCACTTGTCGCCGATACGCGCCAACACGTTGCGGATCGGGCAATCGGGGTTCAGGGCGTCCTGTACGGTCGTTCTGTCCATAGTCTGTATTCGTTTCATGATTATCGGCAGCCCTGCCGCACGACGAACCCGCGCCGCCACGCCGATCGGCTGCCCCGTTCCGGTTTACAAAAGTAAGTAAAACTACTTTACGCCGCAAATAAAAAACGCCGAATCGAAGGATCGGGGCGCTTCCCGAAGCATCGATCGAGAAATTTTTCTTCTCATAGATTTTTCTTGCGTTTTGGCTTGATCCAAAAGCATCGAAAGATCAGGCACCGCGAAAAGCACCGGGTGACGGCGATCGGGGCGTTTTTGCGGGAGGCGGAAAAAATCCAAAAAAATTCGCCAGTCAATCCGTTCACGCCCAGCGATCGTTACCCTGAGGTAACTATCTGACATTCGCGTATCTACTTGACACGTACGATCCGTCGGACTATATTTGCACTCGAAAAGTAACCGAATAACTTTTCGAAACCTATAAATCCGGACAAGATGAAAAAGAGATTCGCTATTTTATCGACATTGTTAACGATTACAGCTATGGCACAGACGAAAGGAACATTCGAAACACACGATTTCGACAATTTCAGACTGCATGTCTACCACACCAACGACGCACTCGGCGACGCAAGCTACATCGTCGAGGGAACGCAGGCGGTCGTCACGCTGGAACAGCCGTTGTTCCGCGAAAACGTCGCCGAATACGACGCCTACCTCGACGCGCTCGGCAAGCCCGTCGAAGCGCGCATCGCCGACTACCATGTGGGCGGGACAGGCGACCACGCGACGGTCATGCCCGCAGGGATGCCCGCCTTCACGAAGGATGCGGTCTACGACGGCATGATGCGGAACTTCGCGCAGACCTTCGGCGACGCGATCGTCGATCGGCCGACGGGAGCGACGGACGAAGTGGCCTTCGGCACTACGCAGCGGTGGGCGGGGATTCCGTTCCGTTTCGACCGCGGCGCCGCGACCGACTTTCCCGCCGCGAGCATCCTCATCGGCGGCAAGGTCTGCTACACCCACTGGGCTCCTGCGAAGGCACACGCGAATTCCCTGCAAATCTCCTCGCCGGCAGCCGTCGACGCCGAGATTGCCGAGGCCCGTCGGGCGCTCGCATCGGGCGCCGAGCTCTTCATCGGCGGACACGGCGGAGCGGCCGGGGCCGATGCCGTGCGCTTCAAGATCGACTATCTGGAATGCGTGAAACGACTGCTGGCCGCAAACGGGACGGCCGACGAATTCGCCCGTGCATTGCGAGCGGCCTATCCGGAACTCCCGGGCGAAGCGGGACTGGATGCATTGGCGCAGGTGCTCTACGCCGACCGATAACGATCCCGCCATCGTAAAACGAAGGGGCGTCCCGTGCGGGACGCCCCTTCGTTCGCTCCGTCGGCACTCCGCCTGGCGCTGCCGCCAGTCGAGCAGCGGCAGCAGGAACGAGACGTCCGATGCGCCGATCCAGAAGAACACGGCCGGATTCCGAAGCTCCGCAGCGACCCGTACGGTCTGCCGGCGTCTCCGAACTACTGCCGCACGCCGGAAGCGACGGCACGGGCAGCAAACGAGTAAAAGTCTCCTTTATTCAGCAGGCAGTTTCAGGATTACGGGACTGCGCGACTATTCGTCGTAGTAACGCCATACGATCTCGACGGCCGGATCGTGCGCCATGTCGTTGGGATTGGTTCCCGCCACGCCTTCGGGAACGGGCATCCCCAGCGCGGCGAAGTGCTCCGACCAATAGGCCGGCAGCTCGCCGTCGGCCGTGCGGAAGGTCATGGGCCGGCTCCGGAGCAGATGCGTCGAGTCGTCGGCCGCCACGAAGCACTCCCACGCCAGCTCGCTGCAATAGAGTTTGCCGTTGGCGGGCAGAAACTCGTCGTCGTAGGGAAGTCCCAGCCGCTCGTGCGCACGTCGCAACGCACGCTGCACCACCGTGCTGTCCGCACCGCGCACCCGTCCGACGGCTGCTATCGGCCGCCCGCCGCGCCGCGCCGAACGGGCCAGAAACTCCCCGAGCGGCGTGCGCCGCACACTCGTATCGACCGCCTCGACGACGAACGCGCCGCCGGCCGTCGCTTCGACGATTCCCACATGGGAGAAGGTCACGGCCCCGCCGCGCTCCGTCGCCGCCACGATGGCATCGGTCATCCCCTCCGCCGCCGTGAGCTGGAACAGCAGGTCGCCCGTGCGGGGCGCATACTCCCCGCCGCAGGCAGCCAGCAGCAATACGGCCGCTCCGAATATCAGTTTGTTTCTCAAATTTCGGTTCAACTCGTCGGGTTCAACGTTTCAGGAGCACGGCGGGAAGCCGTCCCTGCGCGCCACGCCGGACGGAAAGCCGCCGGGCGCGAAGCTCTCCCGCCCACTCCGCAGCGTTCACTTCCTGCGCGCCTCCTCGCAGTCCTTTTCGCATTTGAGCTTGTCGTCCTCCTCCCAGTCGAACCAGTCGAAGCGCACGGTGTCGTCCAGCGTAAAGCGGGTATAGGTGATCGGCAGGCCGCGATCGAGAAACATCTGTTCGTAGGCCGTCTTGATCGAAAGCACCTTGTCGGCGTATCCCGTACCGTAGATGTCGGGATTCGAGACCGCGCAGCGCAGTCCGCAGCGGCGGATCACCTCGCCCGTATAGCGGTAGAGGTGCTGCGAGTCGGTTTTGAGGTTGATCCAGCCGCCCGGTGCGAGCAGCTGCGCATAACAGGCCAGAAAGGGCGGTGCGGTGAGACGTTTCTTGGCACGCCGCGTTTTGAGCTGCGGATCGGGGAAAGTGATCCACAGTTCGGACACCTCGCCCGGCGCGAAAAACGACGTGATGAACTCGATGCGCGTGCGCAGGAATCCCACGTTGTCCATCCCCTGCTCGGTAGCGGTCTTCGCGCCGCGCCACATGCGTGCGCCCTTGATGTCCACCCCGATGTAGTTGCGCGCGGGATCGTCGGCCGCCAGCGCGACGGTATACTCGCCCTTGCCGCACCCCAGTTCGAGCACGATCGGGCGGTCGTTGCGGAAGAAATCGGCGTGCCAGCGCCCTTTGAGCGGATGATCCTTGCCGAAAATCTCGTCGAATTCGGGCTGAACGAGGCAGCGGAACGTCTTGTTCTCGGCGAATTTCTTCAACTTATCTTTTCCCATGATCGTCAAATGCTTTTTTCAATCGTAACCCCCACGGCCTCGATGCCGCGTACCGGACGGCAGGGACGGATCGTCATCCGGTAGTCGCCCGCGCAGCGAAGCACCGCACGCCGCCGGTAGAGTACCGCCGTATCGCACAGCAGCGGCGACGGCCCGCGCGAGGGGGCGAGCCGCAGCGTGAAAGGCTCCGTCGCGCGGAGCGAATCGGGCGCGACGGTCGTCACTTCCAGATCGACCGGCCCGCCCGCGAAGGCCGCGTCGTAACGCACGACGAGCCACAGGTCGCATACCGCGAGCGTATCGGCATTCGGAAAACGCACCTCCGCGGCCTCCCGCCATCCGAGCGGATCGACATCGGCCACCGCACTCCGATGCGGCGAAAGACAACCGGCCGCCGGCAGCAACGCCAGCAGCAATCCCGCACGAAGAATCCGTTTCGCCCCTTTCATCTGCGCCTCTCAGTCAAGAATCCGCCCTCGCAGGCGGATTCGTCCAGCGACGGACGCATCCGCGCCCGTCCCGTTTCGGTCCATTACTCCTTATCGCCCTTGCCGCCGCCGTTCTCCCCCGAAGGGCCCGACGCCGGACGGTTGGCATTTCCCTGACTGCCGCCGCGATTGGAGCGGCCGCCCTGCCGGCTGCGCTCGCCGCGACCGTCGCCGTTGCGACCTTCACCGCCGCGGTTTTCACCGTTGCGGCCGCCGTTTCCGCGACGTCCGGAGCGACGCTCCCCACGCGGCCGTTCGCCGCCCTGCGACGCACCGTTTTCACCGCCGCCGCTGACCGAACCGCCGCCTTTTTGCGGATTGCGGACGGGACGCGCACCCCGTTGTCCCCGATCCGAAGCGCCGGCTTCCGATCCGGCTGCGACCTCCGCTCCCGCAGCGCCTTCGGCCGCCCTGTCGCGCGTCGGGCCCTTCCGGTCGCCGCGACGGCGCTTGTTGTTGCGGCGCTTGCCGTCGAAACGGGTGATGCTGTCCTCCTCCGAACGATAGGTCGGTTCCTCCGCGGCGGCCGGAACGTCCTGCTCGGCGAGCAACCGGTCGACCTTCTTGCCGGCACGGTTGAGCGCCTGGATCTCCTTCACGCGCTCGACCGAAAGCGTGGTGACGTTCACCAGCGCATCCTTGCTGCTGCTGAACTGCATCGTGCGCGCCAGAATATCACTTTTGACGAGGTAATATTCGCCGTCGAGCGCATGCAAAGGCTCCTTCACGCGCGGGAAATCGCGCCGCGCATCGGCATAGGTATCGTATTCGTAGGCCAGACAGCATTTGAGCTTCGAGCATTGCCCGGCCAGTTTCTGCGGATTGAGCGACAACTCCTGCATCCGCGCGGTGTTGGTCGTGACGCTCGAAAAGCTCGAAATCCACGACGCGCAGCACAGCTCGCGGCCGCAGGCTCCCAGACCGCCGATGCGGCCCGCCTCCTGCCGTGCACCGATCTGCTTCATCTCGATGCGGATGTGGAACTGCTCGGCGAAGACCTTGATCAGTTCGCGGAAATCGACGCGCTCGTCGGCGATGTAGTAGAAGATCGCCTTGATCTTGTCGCCCTGATACTCCACGTCGCCGATCTTCATGTTCAGCCCCATGTCGGCGGCGATCTGCCGCGAACGGATCATCGTCTCGTGTTCGAGCGCAATGGCCTCCTGCCAGCGTTCGATGTCGTAGGGCTTGGCCTTGCGGTAGATCTTCTTGAACTCCCCGTTGTAGGGATTGAACCCCGTGCGCTTCATCTGCTTGGCCACCATGTCGCCCGTAAGCGAGACGATGCCGATGTCGTGCCCCGGCGAGGCCTCCACGGCGACGATGTCGCCCGTTTCGAGCGGAAGGTTGTTGACGTTCTGATAGAAGGAACGGCGCGTGTTCTTGAAGCGCACCTCGAATATATCGGTCGGAACATGATCGGGATAATCGGCGAGCCACTGCGTCTCATGGAGCTTGAAGCACCCTTCGCAGACGGTCGCGCGGCACTCCTCTCCGCAGTTGCAGAAGGCGGCGCCGCGGCCGATCTCCGGTCTGTTTTTACAATTGCAGGACATTCTTTCGTGTTTTATCTGCAAATATAATCATTTTTCGACGGAATCGCAATTTCTTTCCGCAATCCCCGTCGCTTCGCGCCCGCATCGGCATGGCCGCAGCCGTTTCATCCGCGCGTTCCGGCGGGAACCGGCAGGGATCGCCTCCGCCCGACCGAACGGAACACCAAACGCGCCGGCCGGAACAGTTCTTACGCCTTTGCTCGTATCATATATAATCCGTATTGCCTACTTTTGCAAGCGTATCGGAGCGCTCGGCGGCAATATGTCCCGAACGCAGGCGACTCTGAAAAATCCGAACGCATGAAAGAAAACCTCCGCCGCATCGGCACATGGGCCCGTCGTCAGGGCGAGCATTTCGACCTTTACCTCCACGCGCTGCCGCAACGCACGCGGCTGACGCTCATCTTCGCGATTCTGGCGCTGCTCTCCGTCACGCTGCTCTTCATCTGCGGAAGCATCTACCGCATCGGACGGAACGACGGATTCAATGCACGGCGGATCGATACGACACGGGAATTCCCCCCCCCTTCCCAGAAACGGGGCCGCCATGCCGCTGACCTCGGTTTAGACGGACACGCTACGGGCGGACCGAACCGGATTGCCGTAGCATCCGCACGTCCCGCCGGATGCGCAGCAGGTAGAGCACGGCGGCCGTCGTCAGCCCCACGAAATAGCCGATGAAGAGCCCCCACGGCCCCAGCCCCAGCGTGAACCCGCACAGATACCCCACCGGCAGGTTCAGCACCCAGTAGGCGGCCAACGCCAGCGGCATGATGATCTTCACGTCCTGCACGCCGCGCAGCACCCCTACCGAGATGTTCTGGATGCCGTCCGGCAGTTGGTAGAGGGCGATCAGGACGAGCATCGACGAGGCAAGCGACACCACCTCGGCGTTGGTGGTGAAAATATAGGGAATCGTCTGCCGTAAAGTGACGAACACCACGGCGGCGAAGAGGTTCCACGCGATGACGATATGCAGCGCCGCCCTGGCCGCCAGGCCCAGTTCGTCGAACCGCCGCGCGCCGTAGCAATGCGAAATACGGATCGTCGTCGCCGCGCCTACGGCCGTGACGATCATGAAGGCGAAATTGCCCATCGTCAACGCGATCTGGTTGGCGCTGATGGCCACGGCGTCGAACCACCCCATCATGATGCTCGTCAGCACGAAGGCCGACGCTTCGAGGAACATCTGTCCCGAAATCGGCACGCCCATGCGCACCAGCTGCCGCACCGAGCGGCGCGAGTAACGCACTTCGGGCAGCAGCGCGGCATACTCGCGCAGACGCTTGCGGCGGTAGAAATACCAAATGGCGACGAGCGGCATGGCGATGCGCGAAATGAGCGTCGCCACGCCCGCACCCGTCGCTCCCATCGCTTCGAAACCGCAATGTCCGAAGATGAAGACCCAGTTCAGCACGACGTTCATCAGGTTGCATCCGACGACGATCACCATCGACACGACGGTGTTGCCCACCCCTTCGAGAAACTGCTTGAACGCGAAGAAGAGCATGACGGCCGGCATACTGAAAGCCATGAGCCTGTAATAGGGAATCGCCAGGTCGACCACCTCGGCGGGCTGTCCCATGCGATACATGAGCGGAATGACGGCCAGCTGCACGGCGGCGATCAGAAAACCCAGCACGGAGTAGAAGATCATGGCGTTTTTGAGATAATCCGCCGCACCGCGCTTGTCGTCCTGCGCGAACCGCTCGCCCACGAGCGGGGTCAGCCCCAGCGTCAGCCCCATTCCGGTGACGAAGAGGATGAAGAAGACCGCGCCGCCGAACGACACGGCGGCCAGCGGCAGCGGATCGTCGCCGCCGAACTGTCCCACCATGGCGTTGTCAGCGAACTGCACCAGAATTTGCCCTACCTGCGACAACACGACGGGCAGGGCCAGTTTCAGATTGGCCCGATATTGTTCCTTATAACGCGAAAAACTGTACATAGGGCCGCAAAGATACGAATAAGCCGAGAGAAAAAAGCAAGCTCGCTTGCATTTTTTCCGAGGCGAAGTATCCAAGGCGCAGCCGAAGAACGATTAAGCCGAGAACAAAGCAAATTTTATTCGCGATTGCCGAGGCGGAGTATTATCTACCACCGCAACACTGCGGAGCACGCCCCCAGCGGCGAGCCTCCGCAGGCTCCGACCCGCAGATACGACGCAGCCGATCTTCGCGTCGGAATTCTTCCCGAAGAATCGATTTCTTCTGTTGTACATTTTCTTTCTTCCGTGCTTTTGGCTTGATCCAAAAGCACCAAAAGATCAAGCACGGCGAAAAGTAGCGGGTGACGACACCCGCGCTCGCTGAGCGATCACGAAAGACTTCGCTTTTCGCACGATCGCTCCGGGCGCTCGCGCCGGTGCCGTCACTGCTTCCGCTATTTTCGCAGTGCGATCCCGCAGGCCGGAGGCCTGCTAAAACTGAGTAAAAAGAGATCAAAATCATCGTTGCGCGGAGCGCACAACAGTCTCCGCCTTGCGAAAAGTGCGGAAAAAGAAACGAGCAACGACGAGCGTTAAAAAACGGAGCCGGTTTGCCTGCAAACCCGCGACAGGCGCCCGTTTTAGCGAGGCGCTGTGAGTTTCCCGCAGCTTTTCGCCTGGCGGACACTTTTGGCACCACCTTTTGGTGACAAAAGGTGGTAAATCCGCTCCTTGCAGGAGACGCACAATCGGAGGGGCAGGATTGTTTCCCGAAGGATCGATCGAAAAAAAATTCTCTTAGATTCTTTCTTCCGTGCTTTTGGCTTGATCCAAAAGCACCAAAAGATCAAGCACAGCGAAAAGCAGCGGGCGGCGACGTAAAAAAACGCCCCGAAACACGGAAGCATTTCGGGGCGTACACGTCATCTGCCGACGGAGTTACGCCACTTTGAGCGTAACGCCCGCCTTTGCGGGGAGAATCTTTACTTTGGCGCCTTCGTTGACGCGGCCTTCGATGATGAGCGTCGAGAGCGGTTCCTCGACATTGTCGAGCAGCGTCCGTTTGAGCGACCGCACGCCGTAGCGCGCCTCGTAGCCCATGACCGCCAGCCGGCGTTTCGCCTCGGCCGAGATCTCCACCTTGTAGCCCAGCCGTTGCGTGCGGGCCAGCAGGCGGCGCAATTCCAGCTCGACGATGCGTTCCACGTCTTCGAGCGTGAGCGTGCGGAAGACGATGATGTCGTCGATGCGGTTGAGGAACTCCGGCGCGAAGGTGCGTTCGAGCGCCTTGCGGTACTCGATCTGCGGTGCGGCCTGTTCGACGACCGTCTTCGACGAGGTGGAGTAACCCACCTGTACGGCTCGCTGCACGGCGGCGCGCGAACCGACGTTCGAGGTCATGATGATGACCGTGTTGCGGAAATCGACCTTGCGGCCCGATCCGTCGGTAAGGTGTCCTTCGTCGAAGATTTGGAGCATGGCGTTGAAAACTTCGGGATGCGCCTTCTCGATCTCGTCGAACAGCACCACCGCGTAGGGCTGGCGGCGTACCGCTTCGGTGAGCTGGCCGCCTTCGCCGTAACCGACGTAGCCCGGAGGGGAGCCGATCAGACGCGAGACGTTGTGTTTCTCGCCGTACTCGCTCATGTCGATGCGGATCAGTCCGCGCCGTTCGTCGAAGAGCCATTTCGACAGCTCCTTGGCCAACAGCGTCTTGCCGACGCCCGTCGGGCCGACGAAGAGGAAGACGCCGATCGGGCGGTTCTCGTCTTTGAGTCCGGCGCGCGAGCGCTGGATCGAGAGCGCCACCTTCTCCACGGCGGCATCCTGTCCGATGACACGGCCGGCGAGGTAGTCTTTGAGTCCGCGCAGGCGTCCCAGCTCGCCCGTCGTGATCCGTTCGATCGGGATGCCCGTCGCCGAAGTGATGACCTGCGCGATGTGTTCGGCGCGGATCTCCGCCGGATGGCTTTCGAGCGACCGCTGCCACTCGGCGCGGCTCTCGTCCAGTTTCGAACGCAGCGCCAGCTCCCGCAGACGTGCTGCGGCCGCCTTTTCGTAGACGAGCTGGCGGACCGCTTCGCGGCGTTCCTCGCAGGTCGAGGCCAGCGCGGCCTCCATTTCGCGCAGCGTGTCCGGTTCGCGCGCCGTTTGCAGATGCATCCGCGACCCCGCCTCGTCGAGCACGTCGATGGCCTTGTCGGGGAAGAAGCGGTCGGTGATATAGCGGTTCGTGAGCGTCACGCACGCTTCGAGCGCCTCGTCCGTGTAGCGGACTTTGTGGTGCGCCTCGTAGCGGGGCGCGATGTTGCGCAGAATTTGGAGCGTCTCCTCGCACGAAGTCGGTTCGACCAGCACGCGCTGGAAGCGGCGTTCGAGCGCCGAGTCCTTCTCGATGTTCTCGCGGTACTCGTCGAGCGTCGTGGCGCCGATGGTCTGCAATTCGCCGCGCGCAAGCGCCGGTTTGAGGATATTGGCCGTGTCGAGACTTCCCTGAGTCGACCCCGCGCCGACGATGGTGTGGATCTCGTCGATGAAGATGATCGTGTCGTCGGCTTTGCGCAGCTCGTCGAGCAGTTGCTGCATCCGCTCCTCGAATTCGCCGCGGAACTTGGTGCCCGCCACCAGCGACGAGACGTCGAGCGAATAGAGCCGCTTGCCTGCGATGGTGTAGGGAACGTCGCCCGCTGCGATCCGCAGCGCGAGCCCCTCGACGATGGCGCTCTTGCCCACGCCCGCTTCGCCGATCAGGATCGGATTGTTTTTCTTGCGGCGCGAGAGGATCTGCACCACGCGCTCGATCTCGCATTCGCGGCCGATCACGGGGTCGATTTTCCCTTCACGCGCCTGCCGGGTCAGGTCTACGCCGAACTTGTCGAGCATCCGGCTGCCTTCGGCGGGCCGCTGTCCCTGCTCGGAGTAGTCGAGCAGGCGGACGTGCAGCTCGGCGCGCGGTTCGTCGGCCGCGCTCATGCGGCGGATTTCGTCCTCGACGACGGCCGGCGTGATGTGGTACATTTCCAATACGTGCGTGCCGATCGTCTGCTCGTCGCTGATGATGGCATGTAAGGCGTGGGCCGTAGAGACGCTGGGAGCAGTACGATAACGTTTGCGCAACTCGTTCGCGAACTGAACGTAAAACTCTTCGGGATTTCCGGCCGGGCCGTCGGTACGCTCCTGCAAATCGCGTTCGATGCGCAGGCGAACCTGATATAGTTCCCAGTCCTTGAGACGGGCTGAAAGCAATTGATAGGCCAACGATCCCTCCTCCCGTACAATCTCGAGCAGCAAGCGATCCTTCAACCAACGGGTCTCTTCTTGTTTCGATGTGTCGAACGCCGTGCGGGCGATCAGCCCTTCGAGCGTCTTTGAAATCTTGGTCTGCATAAAATTCGTCGTCTAATAATTCGCTGACAAAACGCTTTGCGGAGAGGCGATATTGTGTATTCTTATAGAAATATTAAACTTATTAATAAATAATATGACAATTTGGGAGATAACCGGCAATCGAAACGCGCCGCATTCTATTATAAAACTGTATATCAACACGCTGCACCAAAGTATTCCGTTTCGTCGAGGCAGCGGGCCGGAAGGTGTACGGGATCTTCCACGATGCCTTCCGGAGCGTTTCAACGGCGTTTCGCACCGCTCGGCCAACGGCGAAGCGGGCGAAGAATCCATCAAAAAATAGCCGAAAAGGAAACTGAAATGAAAAAATCGTTATATTTGGTGCATCTAATCATCTTTTCAAATCGAATTAAGAGTTTATGAGAACAAAGTGTGTTCGTGCGGCATGGTCGTTCGCATTGTGTCTTTCCGTCGCATTGGCGGCTTGCGACGACGAAAACAACGAAAACGACGGGCCCGTAGTTCCCCCCCCCGTCGATGAATCGATCGATTTGACGGCTTCGGAGGCGTATGCCAACTGCTTCATCGTCACGGAGGCCGACGAGTATCGGTTTGCGACGCGCAAGGTCGACGGCTCGGACGTCGAAGGAATTGTTTCCGTCGACTGGCTGTGGTCGACAAAGAATGCAGCGGGAAACCCGTTGGTTTCCGAGGTCTCCTACAAAGACGGTATCGTGCATTTCACGTCGGATGGTACGGAAGGCAATACCGTGTTGGCGGCTTTCGATGCGAAGGGCGAGGTGATTTGGAGCTGGCATCTATGGATGACCGATCAGCCGGAGCTGTTCGCCTACGACGAGGGAGGAGAATTGATGGATCGCAATCTCGGAGCGACCAGCGCCCTGGAAGCAGACGGGGCGGCCTCCTTCGGCCTACTCTATCAATGGGGACGCAAAGATCCCTTTTACGGCGGCGAAAAGAACGAAGATTCGGGCGACGGCGTCTTCCTGCGGGCACGGGAATCGACGATCGTCAATCCGGCTCATGCATCGTTGGCATGGATCGCCGTGCAGTGCGACGAGCAGGTAGGCACGGTAGCTTATGCGACGGCGCACCCGACGACCTTCCTTTTCAACTCGCCCAACGGCAACAAGGACTGGCTCTTCACCGGCGAGGACGCCTTGTGGGACAATGCAGGGAAGAAGACGAATTACGATCCATGTCCCGCCGGTTACCGGGTGCCGGATCAGGCCGCATGGGGCAATATCTCCTCGTACAACGTGGACGACGGGCCGAACAGCGACGGCAAGTACTATACGACGGACTCCGGTGCGAAGACTTGGTTCCCGCTTTGCGGCCATCGCTGGGGAGACAAGGACGCCGGTAAACTGGGCTATGTAGGCGCTTACGGAACGATGGGATGCTGGCAGCGTACGGCGGAAGGTTCGAATGCCGCGATGTTCTATACGATGTACGGCACTTATGCAACGGCAAAATACGCTTTCAACAGAGCGTCGGCCTCGTCGGTTCGTTGCCAGAAAACGAACTGATCCGCCGGTCACGGAACCGACCAGATCACATCCATCCTTTTTACACTCCCGCCGCAATTGTGCGGCGGGAATTTTTTCGCGACGAAGCGAGCATCCGCAGACCGAAATCCGGAATTCAGGGATGCGCTCCCGTGCTCCGGGGCCACTCGCCGATCTCCATGTCGCGCACCTCGGCGCCGTCGACGACGAAACGCAGCGCCGTGCGGACTTTGTGGATGCCGTAATTTCCCGCTCCGCCGGGGTTGAGGTGGAGCAGTCGGTAGACCGGATCGTAGATGATCCGCAGGATGTGGGAGTGTCCCGCCACGAAGAGCGTGGGGCGTGCCGACCGGATGCGCGGGAGGATGCGCGGGTCGTAGCGGCGCGGATAGCCTCCGATGTGGGTCATGAGCACCGTCGCCTCTTCGCACCGGAAGAAGTCGACCAGCGGCCAGACGCGCCGCATCGTGCCTCCGTCGGTATTGCCGCAGACGGCCCGCAGAGGTTTGAAGGCGGCGATGCGGTCGGCCAGTTCCAGCGAGCCGATGTCGCCGGCGTGCCAGATCTCGTCGACGTCCGTGAGAAAGCCGCGCAGCGTGTCGTCGAAGGTGCCGTGCGTGTCCGAGATGAGTCCGATGTGTTTCATGTGCGGGAAGTTTGGAATGCCCGGCGTCCGCCTGCGAGGCAGAGCGCCCCGATCGCGCCCGCGACGACTGCTGCCGCGAGGTCGGCCGACCGGAAGTCGCAGGCGAGACTCATGGCGGCGAATCCGGCGAGGCCCCGCAGGGCGAACACGGCGCCGATCGCGTAGACGGCGGGGCGCAGCAGCGGCAGCGGGCGGATCGCGCCGGCGGCCGAAAGGGCGTAAAGACCGCATACGGTCAGTCCGCAGGCGACGCCGAGGGTGATCAGATAGGGGATCGGCGGCCACAAGGCTGCCAGCCGGTCCATGAACGGTTCGATCCGGTAGAGCCGGAATGCGGCGTCGAGGCGGAAGAGGCAGAGCACGTGTCCGGCGGCCAGCAGGAAATTCAGAACGGCAGCTGTTTTCAACATGGGATTCAGTATTTTCCTTTCCACAGTTGGCGGATGCGCTCGGCGATCTTCGCCTCGGCGGGGTTCTGCGCGTTCGGTTCGTAGAAACGGCGGCCGACGAGGGTTTCGGGCATGAATTCCAGATCGGCGAAGCCGCCGTAGTCGTGGGCGTACTTGTATCCCTTGCCGTAGCCCGCCTGATCCATCAACTTGGTCGGTGCGTTGCGCAGATGGAGCGGCACGGGACGGTTCGTCGTGTCGTGTTCGACGAAGGAGAGCGCCTTGTTGATAGCCATGTAGGCCGAGTTGCTCTTGGGCGACGTGGCCAGATAGATCGTCGCTTCGGCCAGCGGAATGCGGGCCTCGGGCATACCGATCTTGTGCACCGTATCGAAGCAGGCGTTGGCCAGCAGCAGGGCGTTGGGATTGGCCAGTCCGATGTCCTCCGAGGCGAGAATCACCAGCCGGCGGGCGATGAAGCGGGGCTCCTCGCCGCCGGCGAGCATCCGTGCCAGGTAGTAGATCGCGGCGTTGGGATCGCTGCCCCGCACCGATTTGATGAAGGCCGAGATGACGTCGTAGTGCTGTTCGCCGTTCTTGTCGTAGAGGGCGATGTTCTGTTGCAGGCAGTCGGTGACCAGCCGGTCGGTGATCGTCAGCCGGCCCTCGTTGGCCGCCAGCAGAATGTCCAGAATATTGAGCAGCTTGCGCGCATCGCCACCCGAGAAGCGGAACAGCGCCTCCGTTTCGCGCACGTCGATCCCCCGCTCGCGCAGTTCGGGGTCGGTGGCGATCGCACGGTCGAGCAGCCGTTGCAGCTGGGCGTCCTCCATCGGTCGCAGGATGTAGACCTGGCAGCGGCTCAACAGCGGCGAAATCACCTCGAACGAAGGGTTTTCGGTCGTGGCGCCCACGAGCGTCACGACACCCTGCTCGACGGCCCCCAGCAGCGAATCCTGCTGCGACTTGTTGAAACGGTGGATTTCGTCGATGAACAGGATCGGCGGCGGCGTGTTGAAGAAGTGCTGCTTGCGGGCCGATTCGATCACTTCGCGCACATCCTTGACCCCCGACGTAACGGCCGACAGCGTGAAGAAGGGGCGTTTGAGCTCCGTGGCCACGATCTTAGCCAGCGTGGTCTTCCCCACCCCCGGAGGCCCCCAGAGGATGAACGACGGGACGTTGCCCGTCTCCAGAAACTTGCGGAAAACGCCGTTGCCGCCCACCAGATGCTCCTGCCCGATGTAGTCGTCGAGCGTGCGGGGACGGAGGCGTTCGGCCAAAGGAATCGACATAAGCTAACGGTTGAGCAGTCAAATGTACGTTTTTTTCACGGAACGGCAAAGCGAATGCCCGAAACTTGCGGCCGACATCTTGCGCAAAATAGAAAATCACTTTGCGCGAAGCGCACGACGAATCCGCATCGTGAAAAATCGGGAAAAAGGAACGGCGACGGTTCCGCCGTTAAGAAACGCGGGCGCGAGCTTGTCCGCGCAGCGTTTTGGGCGAAACCGGAGACAGCTCCCCGATTTTTCACCATGTCGGATGCTTTTGGCGCCACCTTTTGGCACCAAAAGGCGGTAGAACACGCTACAAGCGAATTCCCGCTTCGGGAATTTCCCCGATTTCCGATCGTGCATATATTCTTCGTACTTTTGGCTTGCCCCGAAAGTAGCAAAAGGTCAGGCTCGGCGAAAACGCGCGGGTGACGGTAGTGTCGTTCGATCCGCGATTTTCGCCGTGCAAAATTGCAGGTCTGCAAGAACAAGGAGCATGAAAGGGACTTTTAAACAGACTATTGTCCAGTGCATGGGCAACGGCGAACTATCTACGGCACTCAGTGCCGTAGATAGTCGAAATCGAAAAAGCCTCCGTTGTCGGAGGCTTTTTCGTGGCGGTTGGCCGCAGGCCGGTTGTTCGGATGCCGTGCGGTCAGAAGACGAACTTTTCGAGTTTCAGTTCGCCCAGTTCGTTGAGCCGCGGAACGAGGGTCGTGAAATGCGAGGTCGTCTCATGGGCGGCGAGCGCCTTGGCGTCGCTCCATGTCTCGCAGATCATCAGTACGTCGGGGCGCGTGGCGCTCTCGAACAGATCGTAGGCGACGCAGCCCGCGTCTTTGAGCGAAGCCGCTACCAGTTCCTTGGCCGTGGCGACCGTCTCTTCACGGTTGGTCGCCGTCGTGCGGATAAATACATTGAGTCGTATCATAGTCGTTATGTTTTTGAGTTCTGCACTAATAGTTTGTGATTAAAAATTTATCGTGTAGCTTGCAGAAGATTGCCCCGATGCTTTAATTGCAAACGGGCCATTGTTTTTACTAACCGATATTTTGGTAGCATTAGATGCTGGAGCACCACGATACTGTGTTAATGTTATACGTGCAACAAAGTTTTTATTAACAGGCCCACAAATTACCTCAAAGGAGCGAGCAGCAGAGAAACTTTCTGAACGAGATCCATTTTCCGTATTATAACTTACACCATCAATATAAAAATAAGTGGACCCCGATATTTGATATTTTACATAAAAATAATCATTGTTATTATCATTGTTAGTTGCGGTTTTTTCAGTCTCAGTTTCAGTTTCTTTTTCACACGAAAAGAAAGTCATTGACAGAATTGCAATTATTAAAAATAGATACCCTTTCATAACAGTAAAGTTTATGTTATAGTGAGTATTACTTTGCAGTGGTGTGCAGGTCGAGGTACAACTCGTCGAGCTGCACAGGGTCGATGGCCGACGGTGCATCGAGCATCACGTCGCGGCCGGCATTGTTCTTCGGGAAAGCGATGTAGTCGCGGATCGACTCCGAGCCGCCGAACAGCGAGCACAGACGGTCGAACCCGAAGGCCAGGCCGCCGTGAGGAGGCGCGCCGTACTTGAAGGCGTTCATCAGGAAACCGAACTGCTCCTGCGCCTTCTCGGGCGTGAAGCCCAGGCACGAGAAGATCGCGGCCTGCAACTTGGGATCGTGGATACGGATCGAGCCGCCGCCGATCTCGGTACCGTTGCAGACGAAGTCGTAGGCGTTGGCGCGCACGCGGCCCGGGTCGCTTTCGAGGTAGGGCACGTCCTCGGGTTTGGGCGAGGTGAAGGGGTGATGCATCGCGTAGAAGCGCTGCGTCTCGTCGTCCCACTCGAACATCGGGAAATCCACGACCCACAGCGGAGCGAACCGCTTGGGATCGCGCAGACCGAGCTGCTGGGCCACTTCCAGACGCAGGGCGCACAATTGCGTGAGCGTCCGTAACTTGGGTCCCGACATAAGGAAGACCATATCGCCCGCCGCCGCGCCGCACGCCTCGGCCACGGCACGCACCTCGTCGGGCGTGTAGAACTTGTCGACCGACGACTTGACGGCATCGGCCTCGACGCGGATCCAGATCAGCCCCTTGGCACCCACCTGCGGCCGCTTGACGAACTCGGTCAGCGCGTCGATCTGCTTGCGGGTGTAACCCGCGCATCCCGCAGCGGCGAAGCCGCAGACGTACTCCGCATCGTCGAACACGCCGAACCCGTGCCCCTTGACGCGGCCGGTCACGTCGTGGAACTCCATGCCGAAGCGCAGGTCGGGTTTGTCCGATCCGTACTTCTCCATCGCCTCGATCCACGGCATCCGGCGGAACGGCTCGGCGAAGTCGATGCCCAGCACCTCGCGGAACATATGCTTCGCCCAGCGCTCGAACACTTCCAGCACGTCCTCCTGCTCGACGAACGACATTTCGCAGTCGATCTGCGTGAATTCGGGCTGACGGTCGGCGCGCAGATCCTCGTCGCGGAAGCAGCGCACGATCTGGAAATATTTGTCGTAACCGGCCACCATGAGCAGCTGTTTAAGCGTCTGCGGCGACTGCGGCAGCGCATAGAACTGGTTGGGGTTCATGCGGCTCGGCACCACGAAGTCGCGCGCCCCCTCGGGCGTGGACTTGATCAGGTAGGGGGTTTCGATTTCGAGGAATCCCTCCCCGTCGAGGAACGTGCGCACGGCGTGCGCCATCCGGTGCCGCAGGATCAGCGCCCGCTGCAACGGCGGCCGGCGCAGGTCGAGGTAGCGGTATTTCATGCGCAGGTCGTCGCCGCCGTCCGACTCCTCCTCGATCGTGAAGGGAGGAACGTCCGAGCGGTTGAGGATCACGAGCGCATCGGCCGCGATCTCGATCTCGCCCGTGGGCAGCTTGGGATTCTTCGACTCGCGTTCGATGACGCGGCCCGTCACTTGCAGGACGAATTCGCGGCCCAGTTCGGCGGCCGTCCGGCGGGTCTCTTCGGACGAGTGCTCCTCGACGACGATCTGCGTCAGGCCGTAGCGGTCGCGCAGGTCGATGAAGGTCATGGCGCCCAGGTTGCGCACCTTCTGCACCCAGCCGGCGAGCGTCACCGTCTGGCCGACGTTCGCGGCACGCAGCGCACCGCATGTATGGGTTCTGTACATAATAATTTGTATTTATTGCTCGGTTTGGCTATCTTTGTACTTGCAGTTGCAAGATACAAAAGTACGAAATTTATACGAAAAACGGCAGTGCAGGCAAAATTTTATAGGTAACCATATCCCATTTTACACCGCCGCTCCTCCAAAGCCCGACTACCGAAGCGGACCTCGTCCGAAGTCCCCGCCAAGGCGGGGGGGGGAAAATCTGCAAACGCGGCTCTGCCACGAACGCTCCGACAGTCGGCCGGGTGCAGCGGCCCGGAATCCGGCAGGGTGTAAAGTCGTATATAGCTACCATTTTACAGCATCGGGCCGCGGCCGCACGGCCCTGCCGCGAACGAGAGGACTATGAACGGATCGATCAACGACAGCGCAGCACAGCAGCAGCGCGATGAAAAATTCATGCGCATGGCAATAAACGAGGCACGACAGGCGTTGAAAAGAGAGGAGGTGCCGATCGGCGCCGTCGTCGTGGCGGGCGACCGCGTCGTGGGACGGGGGCACAATCTCGTCGAAACGTTGCAGGACGCCACGGCCCATGCCGAGATGCAGGCGCTGACGGCGGCCTCGTCGACGCTCGGCGGCAAGTACCTGCGCGACTGCACGCTCTACGTCACCGTCGAGCCGTGCGTGATGTGCGCCGGCGCGATCGCATGGAGCCAGGCGGCGCGCGTGGTGTGGGGCGCCGACGATCCCAAGCGGGGCTACACGACCGTCGAGGGGTTGCGGCTGCATCCGCAGACGGTCGTCGTGCGCGGCGTATTGGCTGCCGAATGCGAAGCGCTGATGAAGGAATTTTTCAAAGAGTTGCGCTGAGGGGTTGCGGAGAACGAAAAAAAATTATAATTTTGTCTTCCGTGTACCGTTCCGATTCGGCCCCATCCCTCTGCACACGGTGAGTTTCGGGCCGTTGCGACAGGGACCGGATTCGTTGCGAATTACTTAAAACTTTATAAAATTAGAATTGCAAAAGAAGATGAAAAAGCTGTTTTTATCCGTCGCCGCTCTCTTCGCGGTGTGCATCGTATCGGCGCAGGAAGGTGTCGTCGCATCGTATAACAAAGGTGCCGAGATGTTGCAGTCGAAAAACTATCCCGAAGCTGCCAAGCTGTTCCAGAAGGTGATCGACGAAGGCATGGCTTCGGAAGATGCCACCGAACTGAACTGCGTCGAGACGGCGAAGAAGTATCTGCCGACCTGCTATCAGGGGATGGGAACCCGTGCGGCCGCGCAGGGCAATTACGACGAGGCGATCGCCAATCTGTCGAAAGCGGCCGAGGTCGCCGAACTCTACGGCAATGTGGCTGCGCTGAAAAAAGCCAATACGATTCTGGCGAAAGTTTATCAGGCTCAGGGAGGTACGGCGTTCAACAACAAAGATTACGCCGCTGCTGCCGAGATTTTCGCCAAGGGCTATGCCGCCGATCCGAAGAATACGCAGATGGCCTTGTGGCTGGGAACCTGCTACTGCGAGTTGAAGGATTACGACAAGGGAATGGAGATCCTGGAGAAGGTCGCCGGGATGCAGGGCCCGAAGTTCGAGGCCGATGCCGCCGAGGCGAATCGCCTGCTGACGCTCTATACCAACAACCGTGTGGCCGAATTGCAGACCGCCAACGATCAGGACGGCATCATCGCCATGGCCGACAAGATGCTGGAACAGAACCCTGCCAACGCATTGGCGCAGAAGATACGTTTGCAGGCTTACCTTACGAAGAAGGATTACGCCAAGGTAATCGAGCTGGGCGAGGCCGCCGCCGCTGCGCAGCCCGACGAGACCGAGAAGAGCGACGTCTATTTCATCCTCGGTGCGGCATACAACGCCAAGGAGATGAAGCCGCAGGCGATCGAAGCCCTCAAAAAGGTGACCGCCGGCGACAACGTGGCCGCCGCACAGAAATCGGTTGCCGAGTTGAGCAAATAATCGCCGAATACGATACGGGAAGCCGGAAACCTTCGCGGGTTTCCGGCTTTCTTTTTGTCTTGCAGCGTCCGGAGAGGGGGGGGGCGATTTTCCTGCAAAACATTGTCTGTCATATTTTTTCGGGAAAAGTCGTGCCGAAAGCGTCCGCCGGACACCTCCGATCCGTTTCCGCATCCGGTGCGACAACGGAAAACCGCCGAGCGCTGCGTGCAACGACGGTTTTCGTCGGCAATCGGCACGGCAGCTCCGCTGCTCGCCGTCGGCGGGCGACAAAAAGGCCAGAGGAGATATTGCGGATAAGCAGGTCCCGGAAAATAAAAGAATGAAAGAAAAATATCGGCTATCCCTTGCATGTTAATGAAAAAACGTTAATTTTGTAACAGATTCGTAAAATGTTTCCTATAAACACATAGCATCATGGAAAATTCTACTAATTTGAAGGGGGGGGGCGTTCGCGCATACGCCGCGCCCGATCTCGAACAGACCGTCATCGCGGTTGAATCGGGGTTCGCCGGTTCGACGACGAACGAGGCTTTCTACGACAGTCAGGACGGAGTCACGAAGGAAGACTACGAGTGGGGCGGAACGCTCGACGGAGAGTTCGAATAACGGCCAAACAACGGGAGATCATGAGAAAGATGCAAAAAACTCTGATGCTCGTTGCAGCAGCTGCAATGGCATTGGCCGGATGTTCGAAGGAGGACGTATCCGATAACGCACTGCCCGGATCGGGAACCAAGGCCACACGCGGTTTCACGGCCGAGATCGCTTCGTCACGTACGACGCTCAACGGCGACGCGACACGCATGAAATGGACGGCGGGCGACCAGTTGGGCTTCTATACCGACGTCGAGACCGATCTGAACGTGGCGTCGAGCACCTACGCCGAAGGCGCGACCAACTTCACCGCCGAGATCGACACCAAGGCGACGAAGGTGTATGCGTACTATCCCTATTTCAAGTCGCAAATGGACAAGGATACTCCCCGCACGCATGAAAACGTTTCTCTCTATATCGAGGATGCGCAGACACAGACCGAAGCCGGCGTGCTGAACGGCAATATGGTCGGTATGTACGCCAGCGCGACGCTTGCCGAGGGACAGAATACGGTGCTGACCTTCACGCCGATCGCATCGCTGATCGCGTTCAATATCTACGATGCCGAGAATAACGGCGACGCGGTGAAGAGTATCACCTTTACGCCGGCAGGCGGAGAAAAGCTCAACGGCCAGCACATCTATAATCTGGAAACGGGCGAGACAACAAGTACGGGCACCAAGGAGTCTGCTACCGTAACATTGACGACGCCTTATACCGTTCCCGCAACCAAACCCGCCGACAAGGCCGGTTACATCTATCTGGCCGTCACGCCGAAGAGCTACGCCGGAGGTACGTTTACCGTTGTGACCGATAAGGGGTTATACACGTTCGAAACGACAAAGAGTTTTGATTTGTCGAATGTCTATGCTCCACAGGTTATTCAGATGAATCTTGCGAAAGTTCGGCAGCCGGCACCAACGGTCAATCATATTTTTTACGATGATTTCAGTACTGCGACTGGAACGAATGATTATTTCTCGATGAAGGTATCGCCGGCCGATTATGCTTATTATTACACGGATACATATACTCGTGAAGGAAGTGTTTATGCATTCAACGGGGCGATTCGCATGGGGGTAAGTAAAACTACTGGAACGGTGACAACTCCGGCATTGAAATTGATCGAAGGAACCAAAAATCTGAAAGTGACTTTCTATGCCAACGGTTGGAAGGCGGATCAAGCGCTGAACGTAACGGCTTCGACGGGCACGGTCGTAGGCGGAAGCGATCTCGTCATGCCTCAGGCAACCGATACCGGCAGCGGAGTAATGGACAAGAGCGAAGCAGCTCTCTTTACGGTCTACGTCGAAAATGCGGATGCCACGACTGCGCTTACATTCGCTTTGGCATCTACGACAGTCGATAAGCGTTTTATTCTCGACGATCTGACTGTCGACGTGCATGACGGACCGATCGCGCTGACTCCGGTGATTCTTGCAGACGACATAACGGGTGTGGCGGCTGCGGGCGTCACGGATGCCACCTTCACATATGAAGTACGCAACGACAATAATTATACGGCATCTGTCGAATGCGACGGAACGGTCGTGACGGCAGCTTCGGTGGAAAATGCGACGAAAACGATAACTTATTCCGTAAGCGAGAACACCGATACGGCAAACGATCGAAGCGGATGGATTACCATTACGTTGAACGACCCAGAATCGATTTCATTGAAAGTTATTGTCTCACAAAATAAAAAGATTGTCGCCGGAACAGGGAAATATGTACCTGTTGAAGCGAATCAGGAAGATTGGAGTGGAAAGTATATTATCGGTTACAAAGCTTCAAGCGGTGTTCGCATACTCACGGGAGCTAATTCCGGAAATTATGCAAACATGTCAGATGCAGGTGATTTTAACCAGTATATGGATGGAGATAATATTGTTTCTAATGTCGATACGGATATATATGCTTGTACGTTTGAGAAAACCGTAAACGGTTATTCAATTCATTGTGCAGATGGATATATTGGATATACATCTACTGCAACTTCAAAAAATAACAATCTGTGGTTTAGCCCAAACATTGTTGAAAAACAGTATGAATGGACGATTTCATATTCTAAATGTGTTGAGATTCAGAATGTTTATAATACAAAACGTATTATTTGGGCGAATGCTTCTGCAAATCGATTTGCAGGATATACATCGAAACAACAGGAGGTAATCCTTTATAAATATATGGAATAATGAATAATCCATAAATGCAAAGAACCGATTGAAAATTCAATCGGTTCTTTGCATTTAGCCCTATTATACGGACGAATAGTCCATATTTTTATCCCAACCGCCTTATCTTCGGGAACTGAGGAGGGGCTGCAAACGGGAAAGATTGGTTATAAAAAACAACTTGTTTCTTCGCAAATACTTCGACCATGTTTTGGGTCGATATTTCGCCATCGCTTTAAGACATATATAGTTATTCGCTCACGCAGCAGACTGCTACTCGCCCGCCTGCACGGTCCCTCCGCCGTCGGCGAACAACTGTAAAAAATCGTATCAAGGAGGGCCGAATTTTGCGAATCGGCATCAAAAAGGGATCGCTGCAAGCGATCCTTTTTTGATTAAACGAGGTGCGGAGGCTTCGCCTATTTCGCCTCGGTATTATGCGGTTTGGAGTCTTCCTCCTTCACCGGATCCTTCCCGTGCCGCTTGTTGTAGAGGAAACGCTTGATCTTCTTGGTGGGAGTCATTTCGAACTCCTCCTTCTCCTCGACGACCTCCGAGAGACGCGAGAAGCGGTTGACCTGCGAGTTCACGTAGTCGAGCACCTCTTTTTTGAGCTCATCGATGCGTTTCTCCCATGCGTCCTTCTTCATCTCCCAGTCGTATTTCAGCTCCTCGTAGCGCGCTTCCAGCTCGTCGCGGTTGAAATGCACGAGCGCGATGAGCCGCCCCTCCTTCTCGGTGACCAGCGAATCGGCCACGAAAACGTGGGAGTTGAGGACGCTCTCGATCTCTTCGGGGTAGATGTTCTCGCCGCTGGGGCCCACGATCATGTTTTTGAGCCGCCCCTTGATGTAAAGCCAACCGTCGGGCGAGAGCCAGCCCAGGTCGCCGGTGCGGAACCAGCCGTCGGGTGTGAAGACTTTGGCCGTCTCCTCGGGATTCTTGTAGTAGCCCAGCATGACGCTCGGCGTGAGCGCCACAATCTCGCCCTGCTGCGTATCGGGATTGACGTTTTCCAGCCGCAGCTGCACGCCCGGCGCCGCAGGGCCCGTCGAACCGAGCCGCACCTGCGAGGGAGCCGCGCCGGCCAGCAGCGGGGCGGTTTCCGTCAGGCCGTAGCCGATCGCATAGGGTATCTTGGCTTCGAGCATGAACTGCTCGGCCTGCGTGTCGAGTTTGGCGCCTCCGATGCCGAGGAAGCGCAACCGCCCGCCGAAGACCTTCATCAGCTTCTTGCCGGCGATCCGGTGCAGGTAGCGGCGCATGAAGCCGATGCCGACGAGCGTGCGCCAGAAGGCGTTGGAGTTGAATTTGGCCTGAACCTGATAGCGGTAGATCTTCTCGATGATGAGCGGCACGATGAGCATGACCGTAGGCCGCACGGCTTTCAACGCCGGCATCAGCGCCGACGCGGTAGGCTGGCGGTCGAGGTAGACCACGCGCGCGCCCTTCGAAAAGGCGTAGATCAGTCCGATCGAACATTCGTAGGTATGGGACAGCGGCAGCACCGAGAGAAAGACGTCGGTCTCGTCGATCGGGAAGATGCCGAAATCCATATCGATCTGCGCGCAGATCGCCTTGTGGGTGAGCATTACGCCCTTGGGGCTCGACGTCGTTCCCGACGTATAGATGATCGCCGCCAGGTCGTCGGGCGAAGGAACCGCCGTAGATCCCGTTGCCGTGACATGCTGGGCGATGATCCCCAGATTCTTGGTCCGGATGACGATATTGAGCGAATCGATCGTCTGCTTCGAAAGTTTGGAAAAGAGTTTGTCCGAGACCAGCAGGGCTTTCGCCTCGGAATGGGCGATGATCATATCCAGTTCGGGGCCGGAGAAGTCGGGAAGGATCGGTACCGCGACCATGCCGGCCGAGGTGACGGCCAGGTAGCAGATTCCCCAGTTGGGCATACTGCTGCTGAGCAGCGCCACCTTGTCGCCGGCCTTGACGCCGGCTCCGACGAGCGCTTCCTGCACCGCGGCGGCTCGCCGGCCGACTTCGGCGTAGGTGACGCTTTCGCCGTTGAACATATCGAAGGCCGTGCGTGAAGCGAACTTCTCCACACCATGCCGCAATAGTTCGTAAAGCGTGTTAATCTTCATAAAGTCAGATTCTTCTTCTGTAAATCCGAATTGCGAAATTCAAGGCAAATGTACGGATTTTTACCTAAAAAATACTACATTTGAACCAAATTATCACCATGCTCGACCGCAGTTTCATCCGACAATCCGCCGCTGCCGCAGGCTTCGACCTGTGCGGTGTAGCGCCGTGCCGCCATCTGGTGCGGAACGAGCAGTTTTTCCGTCGCTGGCTCGGCGACGGGCGTCACGCCTCGCTCGGTTACCTCGAACGGAATCTCGACAAACGGTTCGACGTGCGACGGCTGGTCGAAGGGGCGCAGACGATAGTCGTCTGCGCCGTCGGTTACAAGAACGGCCTGAGCGACGGTTATCCCGACGACTTCCGCGCGAAGATCGCCTCGTATGCCCTGACCGCCGACTACCATGCCACGATCAAGGGGATGCTGGGCGACCTCTTCGGGCGTCTTCGTGCCGCGGAGCCTGCCCTCGCCGGCCGGGCGTTCGTCGATTCGGCTCCGCTCGTGGAAAAGCAGCTGGCCGTCGAAGCGGGGCTGGGCTGGATCGGCCGGCAGTCGCTGCTCGTCACGCCCCGGTTCGGATCGTTCGTCCTGCTGGGCGAGCTGGTGCTCGACGCGGCCTGCGATCGTTACGACGAGCCGCTCGCCGGCGCGGGGTGCGGCTCCTGCCGCCGCTGCGTCGAAGCCTGCCCGACGGGTGCCGTTTGCAACGACCGCGCGATCGATGCGCGCCGCTGCATCTCCTGTCATACGATCGAACGGACGCCGGCCGCGGAAATTGCCCTCGACGGGTGGATTTTCGGCTGCGACGCCTGCCAGAGCCGCTGCCCCTACAACCTCCGTGCGCCGCTGCATCTTCATCCGGCGTTCGATCCGCTGTTAGATCCCTTGTCGTTCCCGCCCGAACGGTGGCTCGCGATGGAGGAGGCGGAATTCCGCACGTCGTTCGGCCGCACGCCGCTCATGCGCAGCGGCCTCCGGCGCCTCCAAGCCAACGCGGCGCAAAACCTGCGCCGAAAGGGATGATCGCAATTACCTCTGTGGAATGTCCAAATAAAAAGCGTTGTCTCGTATATTGAGACAACGCTTTTTATTTAAACCACATCGAATTATCGGTCGGACCGATAATAAACGGTCATCATCGATTCGGAAGTCGTCCCAAGTCCGAGCATTCCTGTCGATCGGCCATTGATCTGACGGATATTCGTCGGTTTGGCCACATGCCGAGGAGCACCGATCGCAGCAGCCGTCGAAAGGCTGGCAAAGGTATTAATCGTCGCCTGAACGCGTGCGATATCAGCGGCTTTACGACTAATCTGCATCCGATTGCGGGCATTCGATGCCGAAAGATCACCCTTGACGAGAACATAGGGCGCCAGCGCATGTTTCGTCTCCAACGGCCGGGTTTGGGCTTCGCCTTTCGGATTATCCTTATCGATACCCATGAAATTCATAGACAGAATCTGAACCACACCGATGCCTCCTGTAAATTCATATTGCCCACCTTGAATAACTACAGCCCCCTCCTTTTCACGTGCACCGATGAAGGCTTTATCCATATCGGTATTCGTGTAATAGTAATAAGTTTCTCCGGAGAGGAATCTCGGACAGAGCGTCCAATCGATATTGCCTTCGGTCTTGACCACCTGCGCCAACGGAATATTGAGCCAGCCGCCGATACCTTCCGTCTCCTTCGGATCGTAGTTCATTATGAACGGATTGGCATTGGCGAATTCCGTATCCGCATTCCAGCCGTACACCTTGTAGCTCTGACCTTCCACATCCTTCTCGATTCGGACATTGAATTGCAACGGAGTCTCCGTAAACTGATATCCTTTTTCGCCGACGATTGCCGAACCATACGAAACCAGCGTCCATGCACCCAGATAATCTTCATATGTCGAACCGACAAGTTCGATACCGCCCGCATTGTTGTTCTCCGACTGGCCGAGGATGGTGCAAGCGCCATATTCACCCGAGGGAGATGCAGGAACCTGTGCGATGACCCAGTTGACGGCTCCGTTTTTACCTTCGGCATCCGCAGCGACGGTCGAGAAAAGCCACACTTCTCCGGCATTGGTTTTCAATCCTACATATTTCTTCTCCATATCGAGCGCAATACCGTCTTCAAGCGTCATGCTGCGGAGTTCGCTTTCGGATCTGATTCCAATCTCTTCCAGCGAGGTAGGCGGGGCAGGGAATTTGTCCATGTCAAGTGTCCACGCTCCAACGGTAACAGCTGTCGCAGTCTTGTTGGGTTCGCAGTCAAAGAAAATAGCGAGCCCGGCATCCTGCATTTCCCACGAAACCGCTGTTATATCCGACCAAGCATCCGTCTCGATGGGTTCGTCTCCACCCGTCTCATCATTCTTATCGGACATACCGAGGATCTCGGGCTCTGTGGAAGCCGATGCCTGTGCTTTTACAATGAACCAGTTGGCTTCGCCTGCATTGCCTTGCTCATCAATACCTATGGTACCGAAGAGCCATACTTGCCCGTATTCGGTTGGGGCGGAGACTTGATAGGACCCTTGGCTCGGAGTAACGTCGATACCCTCTTTCATGATCCTTTCTCGAAGAGAAGCCTCGGTCATACCAATCTCCTCCAAAGAGGTCGCAGGTCCCGTGAGCGTAAATCCGCCGGCTTTGACCTTAACGGTTTTATCATTCGGATAGAGCTCGGCTCCGATTCCTGGTTGACCGCTGATCGTTCCGTATACGCACGCCATGTTAACCCACGCCTCGGACATTCCTGGTTCGTCGCCGCCATTCTTGATCTCGGCACGGAAGAACTGCGTGAGGAATTCCGATGCAGCGACATTGTATCCGAAGGCCACGGCGACATAGTTCTTGTTCTCCTCGACGGCGACGTCCGTCTCGAACTTGCCGTTGCGAACGATATCGGTCATCTCCGCTCCGTACTTGTTCTGCAACAGAACGACGATTTCGTATTCGCTCTTGCCCGCGATATCGGCAGCAGCAACGACGTCAGCGAAATAGCGTCCGTCGGCAACCGACGGCTCGAAGGTCACGTGCACATTGTTATCGGCCACCTCACCGACGGTGATGGCGATCGTCATGCGGTCGTCGGCCGGCGTGGTGAACGCTGCTTCGAGACGTGCGACGGCGGACGTGGACTTGCCGGCGTCGAGGTCGTAACCGAAGGCGACGACCGTGTACTCCGTGTCGGCCTTCAAACCGTGGACGGTCTTCTTGACCGTGCCGGAGGAGAGCTCGGAGATGTTCTCTTTCAGGGCGGCGACGATCTCACGGTCGCTCTTGCCCTCGATCAGGCTGTTTTCGACGACCTGCCAGTAGTAGAGGTTCTCGGCCGAAGGTACGATCTCCACGTCGACGCTCTCGTAAGTCGGGTTCGTCGCGGCGATCTTCTCGAACGTCAGCTCCGCGGCCTCTTCGGCCAGCGTCGTGGCGAAGATCTTGGAGTACTCCGAATCCGTCAGACCGCTGCCTGCGGCGGCGACGGCCTTGACGCGCAGGATATACTTGGTTTTCGGATCGAGGTCGCCGAATGCGAGGGCCGTAGCCGAAGTCGAGTTCTCGGGCTGCACGACGAGTTCGTCGCCCGTCTCGTTCTCCTGGGAGAGGCGATATTTGTAACTTTCGGCATTGGGTACGGCATCCCACGCCACCTTGAAGCTGGAGGACGTCGTCGTGGTCACCGCGACCGAAGGTTTGGCGAGCACCGTGCCGCCCTGCTCTTCTACATCGTCGCTGTCGCTACAACCCGTGAAGGCGAATAACAGCGAGAGACATAAAAAAAGTCCGAATTTTCTCATAGTAAAACGTATTTGATTGTAATGATTCTCGTCCGGTCGTGCCTTTCCCGCACCGTGTCGTTAGGGAAAGTACCGACAAATATAGGTATTTTTTCAGAAACTCTGTAATCTTTGGAAAAGTATATCCTCCGTCCGGCCTCTTTTTTCGCTGCGGAACTGTAACGGTTTACATCCGGATAGATCGCAAAGTATCATCTTTTCGGGCATAATTCGCAACGGATGGAAAGCGGGAAGGGGGAGTTTGGCGCGAAATCGTCAGGCGGAACGATTTTTTAAAAATCCCGGGCTTCTCCGAACAGCCGCAGCTCGAACGTGCCGCCGACGGCCAGCCGTTCGCCCTTGACGGCCATCGCCCCCAAAATCTCCGGCACGCGGCAGGCCCGCTCGACGACGGAGCCCGTATCCTCCTCGGTGCGGACGCGGTTGGCCCACGCCGTGGCATAGCTGTCGGCGAGCAGCACGTCGCGGCAGACGATCATCACGGCATCGGCACGACCGAAGCTGAGCGACGGCCCGACGGTTCCCGACGAGGTGCAGATACCCAGCGGGAAGGCTCCGCCGGGGATGTGGAGTCCGACCCGTTCCGAGAGGGGGGACTCTCCGGCGAAGAGCGCCACGTCGAGCGGCCGGTGCACGTCGGCGTAGATGTCGCCGCCGTTTTCGACGACCACCTCGCCGACGCCGAATTCGCGGCGCAGCATCCGTCCCGTCTCGCGGGCGAAGGCTCCGGCTACGGCGCTCATCGGCCCGATGCCTGCCGTAGCGGCCGCCACGGCCATTTCATGCAGCAGAGGCGGAGCGTCGGGTCGCGGCAGACAGGGAACGAGGGCGCGCAGGTAGGCGGGGTCGCGGTCGAGGTAACGGTCGAGCCGCCCGCGCAGTTCGTGCAGAAAGTGTTCCGTGCGGGCGGCCATGACGGCCGCATCGCCGCGGTCGACGGCGACCCACAGGTCGCTTTCGCGGTAGGAGACGGTGAACACGACCGCATCCCGCCCCATGCGGCTCCGGTAGCTCCGCTCGACGTACTCCACGGCTCAGGCTTCGGTGAATTCGATATGGAAGAGGCCCAGAGGGCAGCTTTTGAGGCAGAGTTTGCAGGCGATGCAGCGTTCGGGATCGAAATGCAGCCGCCAGTCGGGCGCACCGATCGTAAGCGCCTGCGGGAAGCAGGCCAGCGCACAGTTGCCGCAGTCGATGCAGCGGTCGCGGTCGTAGGCGATCTTGCTCGCCACGGGGCTTACGGTGACGCCGTTGCGTTCGAGATAGGCGACGCCTTCGCGCACCATGGGCTCCTCGCCCGTCAGTTCGACGAGCAGCGAGCCCGAACGTCCCGCCTCGATTTCGGCGCGCAGGATGTTGATGCGCAGGTCGTAACGCTTCACCAGATCGTAGGTAACCGCCTTGTCGGTGGCGTCCGACGGGAAATAGAGAATTACTTTGGTCGTCATGTGCTTTTCCTTGTTAGCGGTTATTCGTCGTCGGCTTTCAGCCCCTTGACCGTCGAATGGGCGGGCATGGGTTGTACGGGTTCCGTGAGGAGAAATTCGCCGCGGGCGATCCAGCCTTTGAGCATTTCGGCGATCTCGCGCGCCTTGCGCAGGCTCGCCACGGGAGCCGTGCGCACGCGCTGCCCCCGCACCTCGATCGAACCGCTGCGCAGTTCGGCGTAGTTGGTCTGCCCGATCGGGCGCTCCTCCTCGCCGAAATCGAGGATATTGGTGGTGATCTGTTCGTTGCGGATCGAAACGTCGTGCGCCAGCTCCTCGTCCAGCAGCGGGATCGGGATGCCCACACCCACGAAGAGGCTCACGCCGTATTTCTCGTAGTAGGCGGCGCGCAGGTAGTCGGTCGACATCTCGCGCAGGTTGCCGATTGCGGCCACGGTGCGCGCGCCGCCGATCGGAATGCCGTGCTCGTTGACGGGTTTGGAGGTGTTGAACTGCGTGCCCTGCCAGCTCACGTAGCCGCGTGCGCCGCAGAGGAAGATGCGCGTGCCCATGCCGATCGTACGGCACGTGGGATCGTTGAGCAGGGGCGACAGCTCGCCTGCGGTGCTGTACGAAACATTGCGCAGTTTGGGCAGCAGCGTTCCCATATAGGTATGGAGCATCCGCTCCGAAGAGTTGGTCGCGGCGTTGTAGTTCTGGTAGCAGTTGCGCGGGTTGTAGAGGATCGCCTCGTTGATGTCGTCGAGCGTGACGTGCGAGCGGATATGGCGCCGCGGATAGTCGTCGGTTCCCTTGCCCCAGGCTTCCAGCGTGACGCTGCGGCCGGCCACCAGCTCCTCGATGACGTGGGCGCCGCCGTAGGCGGGGCGCGCCGGATCGCAGTCGGTGGCGCCTACGAAGGTGTCGACGGCCGCCAGGCCGCCGCTTACGGGGACGCCGTTGAGCTCGATGCGCTCCATGCGGATCGGCGGCGTAGCGTGGCCGAAGTTGAGGAAGGCGCCCGACGAGCACATCGCGCCGAACGTACCGGTCGTGACGACGTCCACGCGCCGGACGATCTCGGCGGGCGAAAGGGTGCGCGCCAGTTGGGACACCTCTTCGGCGGTCAGGACGACGGCTTTGCCCTGACGGATCTTTTCGTTGATCTCTTCGTAACTCTTCTTCATGGGGAAATTCTTGTTCGGAGCGCAAAATACGCAGAAATCGCGACATTTCAAAATCCGCGGCGGGCGGCGGCAGCTCCCGACAAAGCAAAAGAGACGACCTTATAAAGAAGGCCGTCTCTTTCGTTGCGGGAGTCGTACGGATCAGATCGCACCGCCGATCAGGAAGACCGCGGCGACCGTCAGAATGGCGTACAGCTCGGGGAATGCAGCCAGAATCAGCGTCTTACCCATTACGTCGTGGCCGTTGCCGATCGCGGTGATACCGTTGGCGCAAACCTTCGACTGGAAGTAGGACGACGCGAGGCAGACCACACCCGTCAGCAATCCGGCGCCGAAAATGGCGGCACCCTGCAACATCGAGATCTCGTCCGTCAGGAAATCCTTGATGATGAAGTAGTTCACGAATCCGTAGAGACCTTGCGAACCGGGGATGGCGGCCAGAATCATGTAGCTGCCGAACGCACCGGCGTTCTTCTTCATCGCGCCGACGGACGCCATGCCGGCGATCGAGGTGCCGATACAGCTTGCCATACCCGAAAGACCGACCATCAACGCTACGCCGACGTAGGCCATAATAATTGCTGTTGTCATAACTGAAAAATTTGAGTTTTTTAATTGTTATTTGTTTTCCGATTGATCGATTTTCGTCAGCGGTTCGAACTGGCGCGCAGCCATTTCGAAGCCCGCGTTCTTGTAGAATTCCACGAAGGTGAGTCGCATCGGGTGAACGAACGACGAGATCGAGGACATGAAGAGATTGATGCCGTGCCCGACGAGCAGGATCAACAGGATCATCAGCTCGCGCACCACCGGAATATCGGGGCTCAGGCCCGTAGCCAAGTCGTTGAAGACCGTGGCCAGGATACCGCCCGAAAGGCCGATCGCGAACAGACGGATGTACGACAGCACGTCGGAAAGGATGCCCGTTATATTATTATAGGTATCCCAAAGTCCGGTTCCGAAATTCACGAACGGGTTCTTGCCCGGCGAGTTGAAGAAAAGCATCAGCACCACGCCGATGGCCGCCACGCCGTAGAAGGCGGGTGACGAAGTGGTGAATCCCGGAATGACCCACGCCGGATCGAGCAGCGGAAGCCCTGCGGCCAGACTGCCCGCGAGGATGACGAGGAACCAGCCCAGCGTCGAAAGCGCATAGCGGAATCCCGCCGTGACACTTACCATGACGATACGCAATACTTGTCCGAACAGAATCTGCACCAGGCCGATGGCCAGCGCCCACGAGAAAAACCTCCCCTGGAAGTCGAAGAAGGGGATCGACGGGAAGTACGCTTTGAGCGAGACGCCGAAGAACGATCCGCAGAAGAGGCCGAATACGATCGTCGAGACGGCGCACATCGTGGCGAACCATGCGGCGCGGCGCATCATGCCCCCCTTGAATTTCCAAAGCATCGCCATTCCCATCGCCAGCAGGATGAGTCCGTAGCCGGCGTCGTTGAGACAGATGCCGAAGAAGAGCATGTAGAAGGGCGCGAAGAAGGGCGTCAGGTCGATCGTCCCGTATTTCGGGCGGGCGTACATGTCGCCCACCATCTCGAAGATGCGCGCGAAACGGTTGTTTTTCAGCTTCACGGGCGTCTCGTCTTCGGGCGTGGGGTCGCTCTTGATGTAGAGCACGTTGGGATATTCGTCCAGCAGGGCGTCCACCCGATCCGACGTCTCCCGTTCGGCCCATCCCTCCATGATCAGCAGCGTGCCGTCGGCGGCCGCCTCGGCGGTGGCCGTCACCTTCACCCGCTGCAACTCTTCGCGCAGACGGTTGCAGTCGCGCTCGATGAGTGCGGCGGACGCCGCGGCGCGCGACATCTCGGCGTCGGTGGCGCTCAGACGGCTTCGCAGCGAGGCGACCTTCGCCTCGGCGTCGTGCGCCGTCATCGCGGGGGCCTTCACCTCCTGCGCGTCGAACGACAGTTCGGCGCCTTCGTGCGATACGGCGACGAACCAGACCGTCGAAGAGGTCTCGTGGATCACCTCCACGGGAGCCTGTTCGTTCCAGGCGTCGCGCGATTTCTCGAACGCATCCCGCTGCGCGGTGAAGAAGCGCAGCACGACGCCACGCCGTGCGAGCCGCTGCAACGTCCCGGCCGAGAAGTCGCCCCACGGGCGCGCCTCCTCGGCAGCCTTTTCGGTCTGTCCGATCTCGGTGCGCAACGCC
The DNA here is from genome assembly GCF_006542665.1 of Alistipes communis. Lineage (NCBI taxonomy): Bacteria > Pseudomonadati > Bacteroidota > Bacteroidia > Bacteroidales > Rikenellaceae > Alistipes > Alistipes communis. Next base: position 2,127,420 of record NZ_AP019735.1, on the reverse strand, counting down.
GCGCGCTCCTGTGCCGTGCGGCCGTAGCGTTCGTAGGCCTCGTCGCCCGATGCGAAGGGGCGGGCCGCCGCGTCGAAATGCTCCGAACTGCGGAACCGTTCCAGCGCCGCGAGGGCCTTGGTGCGGCCTTCGATCGCCGTAACGAGCTGCCGGTCGCCCTCCGAAGGCTCCCAGCCCCGGCAGGTCACGTCGACCAGCCCCAGTTCGCGGAGCCGTTCGATGAAGTCGTCGCTCTGACCGGCGTAGAGAATAAAGTCGTATTTCGACATCCTGGCGATCATGACATCTGCCCCTCCCCGGCCTGTTGCTGTTTGGTTTTTACGATTTTCTGTGCCGATTTCGAGAGGTTCTCCTCGTCCTCAAGGAATCGTTTGATCTTGCGTATGGCATCCTCGTAACCGGGAATCTGTACCTTCTCGTAGAGGTTGACCTTCTGAGTGGTTTTACGGCGTGCGAAATCCAGCAGCTCCATCTTGCGGTTGAAGAGTTCGTACTCGATGCCCAGCTTCGACAGCCGCTTCAACAGGTCGATCCCGGCGGCGTACCATACGGGCGACGAGAAGAGGTCGTAGGGCTTCTCTTCGTAGACGATCTCCCGGAGCACGGGCGTGCGGACGCCCGCGATCTTCTGTTCGGTCAGCTCGATGTCGGCGATTCGCAGCAGGTCACAATCAAACTCACCCCACAGCGAGACCATGTAGTCGTACTCGGCCTCGAGGCGCGAGAGCTGCGACCGGAACTCCTGTGCGGCCTCCTTCGCTTTCTTGACCTCGGAGCGCAGCGCCGACTCCTTGCTTTTGATCGTAGGGAGCGCCTTCTGCCGCATTTTGAGCTGTTTGCCCAGATCGCCGAGCGAAGTCTTGTTATATTGAAATTTGATTGCCATGAGCGGTTACTCCTTCCAGTATTTTTGGATCAGCTCCTCCTTGATGGCCACCTCGGTCTTGGTGAAGTACTCCGCAAAGAGCCTCCACGCCGTGTCGAGCATCTGGTCGATGTCGATGTTGATGTCGATCGAAAGGAGCTTCTCCGAATAGTCGTGTGCGAATTTCAGCGCGCGCTCGTCGTAGTCCGAGAGGTCGAAACCGTTTTCCAGCTTCGTCTTGGCGTTGGCCGCATCGGCGTAGAGGCGCACGCAGGCGTTCATCACCTGCGGATGATCCTCGCGGGTCTTCTTGCCGATGACGAGCTGTTTGAGGCGCGACAGCGAACGGAACGGGTCGACGATGACCTTGCCCGTGTCGGAGTCGTTGCGCAGGAAGAGCTGGCCCTCGGTGATATAACCCGTGTTGTCGGGGACGGCGTGCGTGATGTCGCCGCCCGAGAGGGTCGTCACGGCGATGATGGTGATCGAACCGCCGTTGGGCAGCTGTACGGCCTTCTCGTAGATCTTCGCCAGATCCGAATAGAGCGAGCCGGGCATCGAGTCCTTCGAGGGAATCTGGTCCATACGGTTCGAGACGATCGCCAGCGCATCGGCGTAGAGCGTCATGTCGGTGAGCAGCACCAGTACCTTCTGCCCCTTGTCCACGGCGAAATACTCGGCGGCCGTCAGCGCCATGTCGGGCACGAGCAACCGCTCCACGGGCGGGTTCTCGGTCGTGTTGACGAACGAGACGATGCGGTCGAGCGCGCCTGCGTTCTCGAAGACCTGCTTGAAGTAGAGGAAGTCGTCGTTCGTGAGGCCCATGCCGCCCAGGATGATCTTGTCGGCCTTGGCACGCAGCGCCACGTTGGCCATCACGGCGTTGTAGGGCTGGTCGGGATCGGCGAAGAAGGGGATCTTCTGTCCCGTGACGATCGTATTGTTGAGGTCGATGCCGGCGATGCCCGTGGCGATCAGCTCCGAAGGCTGCTTGCGCCGGAAGGGGTTCACCGTCGGGCCGCCGATCTCGCGCGCCTCGCCCTCGATCTGCTCGCCGCCTTCGAGCGGCTCGCCGTAGGCGTTGAAGAAGCGGCCGGCCAGGTTGTCCGACACTTTGAGCTTGGGCGGCTCGCCGTGGAAGACCACTTCGGAGTCGGTGGCCAGCCCCTCGGTGCCGGCGAAGACCTGCAACGTCACGTTGTCGCCCATGATCTTCACCACCTGAGCGAGCTTGCCGCCCACGGTGGCCAGCTCGTCGTTGCCCACGCCCGAGGCGCGCAGCGTCACGGTGGCTTTGGTAATGTTGTCTATCTTGGTATATACCTTTTGAAATGCACGTGTTGTCATAGCTTCGGTCTTATTTGTTGAGCTGTTCGTTTACGAGCGCCTCGATCTGCGAGCGGTAGTCGGCGAATTTCTCGGACTGCCACTCCGCGTAGTTCATCTGGCGGAAGAGGTTGATCAGCGTCTTGAAGAACTTGGAGCACTCCTCGAAATCGGCGAAGTCGAACGTCTTGTTGCAGATGTCGAGCACCATCTCGAACATCATCTTCTGGCGTTCGAGCGGACAGTTGGCGTCGATGTCGTCGAAGGCGTCCTGCTGCAAGATCACGAAATCGATCAGCTCCGACTTCCAGAAGCGTTCGTGGTACTCCACCGGCACGCCGTCGTCGCCCAAAATGTTGATCTGGTCGTTGGCCTCCTTGCCGCGCTGCACGAGCGTCTTGCCGGCATAGACGTTGTCCACCCAGCCCTTGCCGATGTGCGCGTCGAGGTATTCGCGGATTTCGGGATATTCCAGATATTTCGAGTAGGAATCGAGCGGATCGATGGCGGGATAACGCTTCGAGTCGGCACGCGCCTGCGCCAGGGCGTAGAAGCAGCGCGCCGCCTTCTTCGTGGACTCCGTGACCGGCTCTTTGAGGTTGCCGCCCGCGGGCGACACCGTACCGAGGAAGGTCACCGAACCCGTCTGTCCGTTGGTCAGGCGCACCAGACCGGCCCGTGAATAGAAGTTCGAGATGATCGCCGAGAGGTCCATCGGGAAGGCATCCTGACCGGGCAGCTCTTCCAGGCGGTTCGACATCTCGCGCAGCGCCTGCGCCCAGCGCGACGTCGAGTCGGCCATGACGAGCACTTTGAGTCCCATGGCGCGGTAGTATTCGCCGATGGTCATGCCCGTGTAGACCGACGCCTCGCGCGCGGCGACGGGCATGTTCGACGTGTTGCAGATGATGATCGTACGCTCCATGAGGGGGTGGCCCGTATGGGGGTCAATCAGTTCGGGGAACTCCTTGAAGATTTCGACCACCTCGTTGGCGCGCTCGCCGCAGGCGATCATGATGATGACGTCGGCGTCGGCCTGTTTCGAAATGGCGTGCTGCAACACGGTCTTGCCGGCGCCGAACGGCCCCGGGATGAAGCCCGTACCGCCTTCGGCCAGCGGGTTGAAGGTGTCGATCGCGCGCACGCCCGTCTCCATGATGCGGTCGGGGCGCGGTTTCTCGACGTAGCTGCGGATCGCCTGCTTCACGGGCCAGCGCTGCACCATCGTCACCTCGTGGTCGCCGCCTTCGGCGTCGGTCAGGACGGCCACCGTGTCGGTGACCTTGTAGGAGCCCGCCGCGGCGACGCTCTTGACCGTATAGCTGCCCGTCATCGTGAAGGGAACCATGATCTTGTGGGGAATCCACTGCTCCTTCACCTCGCCCAGCCACGAAGCGGCCGAGACCTTGTCGCCCGCCTTGGCCAGCGGCGTGAACTCCCACGTCTTATCGAAATCGATCGGGTCGGTGATCGAACCGCGTTCGATGAAGAGACTATCCATCTTTTCGAGGTCGTTCTGCAATCCGTCGTAGTTGCGCGACAGCAGACCCGGAGCCAGCGTCGCTTCGAGCATGTGGCCTTCGAATTCGACCCGGTCGCCGATTTTCAGACCGCGCGTGCTGTCGTAAACCTGCACGTAGGCGTCGTCGCCGATGACTTTGATGACCTCGGCCATCATTTTGGTATCGCCCGTCCACACGTAACAGATCTCGTTCTGGGCCACAGGCCCGTCCGCCTTGACGATGACGATGTTGGAGATGATACCGTTTACACGTCCTGTAGTTTTCATATCTGACTATTTGTTATTTATCAATTCCTTGCCGTCCAGTTCGCGCAGCAGCCGTCCGAGCATGGCGCGGCCGCGCGCCTCGTCGAGCTGCGTCCAGCGTGCCACCAGATTGATGCGCACGAGGTACGAGAGGACGGCGTTCACGTTGAAGTAGTCTTCGGCTACCAGATCGACGGCCTGCTGCCAGCGGATGCGGTCGATCTTGTGCTCCTTTTCCAGCAGGTTGCTTTCGTCGTTCACGGCGGCGATCACCGCATCGATGTAGGGCAGTTCGCCCCGCAGGCCGAAGTCGGAGGCCGACGAACGGCGCAGCTGCTCGGCCACGTCGTCGTTACCCACGACGTGCCCGTCGACGGGACGCCCCGCGGCACGGGCCGTCGTGGCCGCCGCGACGTTGCGCAGCGTGCGGTCGAAATCGCTCCACTCGCGCAGGAAACGGCTCGGCGACGCGGCGCACAGTCCGTAATAGGCTTCGAAAAGCGCCTGTTCGAAGGGGCGCGAGGTATCCACCTCCTCGGCCTCCTCCCCGTCGGGGCGGGCATAGGCCGCCAGCACCAGTCCGATCGCGTGCGGCAGCAGGCGCGGGTGTTCCGTCTCCTCCTTGAGCCGTTCGCGCGCGAAGTTGCCCAGCGGATCGTGCGCCGGACTGCCCGCACGCAGGGCGATCAGGTTTTTGCAGTCGTAATAGCCGTAGAGCAGCCTGACGGCGCGCAGGTCGCGCGGCGTCAGCTCGCGGAGGATCTCGTCGAGGATGGCGTGCGGATCGAATCCCTTCGCGCCGCCGTCGAGCGAGTACTCCCGCAGTCCGGCTACCAGACAATAATAGTTGGTATCGAACATGGCGGTGTCAGGCTTTGAACAGCAGTTCGGAGATCTTGCCGCGCAGATACTCCTTCAACAGTGCCTCGAAATCGTCGTCCGAGAAGGAGATGTAATAGCTGCCGCCCTTGGCGCCCACCTTGAAGCCGGTGCGTACCTCCTTCGAATAACCCACTTCGATGCCCGCTTCGAGCAGCTCCTTGGCCGCAGCGGCGAACGCAGCGTCGAACTTCGCCCGCTCGGCTTCGGGCAGCAGCGCTTGCAGTTCGACCTTCGACGACGATGCGCCGTTCCAGTTGCGGGCGACGCTCAGCAGCATCGCCTTGACGAATTCGGGATCCAGATTGGCGGCTTTCACGGCGGAGAAGGTACTCTCGGCCGCAATCAGCGAGGATATCTCCTCCTTGATCCGGGCGACGGCCTGTTTGCCCGCCAGTGCGATCTCGGTCATCGAATTCTTGGCCGTATCTTCGGCCTTGGCCTCGGCGGCCTTCACGATGGCTTCGGCTTCGGCCTTGGCATCGGCGATGATCTTGGCGGCTTCGCTCTTCGCTTCCGAGACCAGACGTTCGGCCTCGGCACGACCCTTCTCCAGCCCCTCGTCGTAGAGCTTCTGGGTCAATTGTTGAAGTTTGTTCTCCATAGTGTTCTGATTATCGTAATTCAATAATTTCTCGTACAAACGCCTATCCGGTAAAGATACGATTAAGCCGAGCGCAATGCAAATTTCATTTGCTTTTTGCCGAGGCGGAGTATCTAAGACGTCAGCCAAAGATACGATTAAGCCGAGCGCAATGCAAATTTCATTTGTTTTTGCCGAGGCGGAGTATCTAAGACGGTCAGCCAAAGATACGACTAAGCCGAGTGCAATGCAAATTTCATTTGCTTTTTGCCGAGGCGGAGTATCTAAGACGTCAGCCAAAGATAGGCATTTTTTTCGAAGTTATCCGAAAGCGAAAGGTCGTTTTTTGCTGGTTTAGGACACTTTTGCGCCGGAATCGTACAAATTACATTCATTTTGTTTCGAAAGGAAACGCTTGTCCTTCGAAAGTAGTATGAAGGTTTTACTTTTTGAACAACATAGGCCGTTTTTTGAACAAACCGCGACCGTTTTCAACCGCAGGAAAACGGCAACGGGCCGCAGCGTGCTGCGGCCCGTTGCCGGAAACGCCGGCCCGAACGCTTATTGATGCTGCGGCCGCAGCAGGTCGAGGACGACTTTCACAGGCGAGAACGTCGTGACGGGGACGTCGACGAAAACGGTGTTCCAGCGTGCCATCGCGCCGTTCCACAACCCCGGCAGCTCCTGCGCCCGCAGCTCGCGGCCGGCGTAGGATTTCGACGAGATGAAACCCGTCTGCGGATCGGTATACCGCCGCAGGTCGAATTTCTCGCCCCTCACGTTGCGCACGCCGCAGACCAGATCGACCGGATTGAAGTGGGTGGCCCGCTGCATGAGCGGCCGGTCGGCGGGTGCGATCTGGCTCGACTCGGCGATTTGGAGCGATTCGGTGCCGTCGTCGTTGACCGCCCAGAAGGGGCCGCCGCCCGGCTCGCCCTCGTTGCGCACCATGCCGCACAGACGGATGGGACGGTCGAGGACGGCGCGCAGCACGGCCGAGTTGTAGTCGTCGGGCAGCTTCACGCAGAGCCGTTCGCGGATGAAGCGGGCGATGTCGGCCAGTTCGGCGCCGCCCGTATCGAGCGCACGGATATACTCGAAACTGCGCTCCTGCAATTCGAGCAGCAGTCCTGCCAGCACCTTCTTATAGGTTACCGTGTCGCCGCGGCGGGCGTCGGTGGTCACGTTGTCGATGTTCTTGACGAAGACGAGGTCGGCGTCGATCTCGTTGAGGTTTTCGATCAGGGCGCCGTGTCCCGCCGGACGGAAGAGCAGCGCCCCCGCGTCGGTACGGAAGAGCGTATTGTCGGGATTGACCGCCACCGTGTCGGTCGAGGGTTTCTGTTCGGAGAAGGCGATGTCGTAGTGCACGCCGAAACGCCGCTCGTACAGCGGAACTTTCTCGGCCATGAGCGCCTCGAAGTCCGCGCGGTGCTCCGGCGAAACGGTGAAATGGATGCGTACGCGCCCCCCTGCGGCGGCGTATTGCGCCCCTTCGACCAGATGTTCTTCGGCCGCTTTGCGCGCCCCTTCCGCATAGGCGTGGAAGGTCACCAGCCCCTTGGGCCGGCCTCCGTAGCCGAGTCCCTTGCCGATGATGTGTTCGACCACGGTGCGGTCGTCGGCGCCGGCAGGCAGCGTGGCGCGCAGTTCGGGCCAGAAGGCGAAGCGTTCGATGTTCTGCAGCAGGCGGTCGATCCCCTCGCTGCGCCGCCCCTCCTCGACGAAGGCGAAAAGCTCCTTGAACATGCGCGTCGCGGCGCCCGACGCCGGAACGAACTTGACGATGCCGAGCCGCGCCGCCGCTTCGTCGTAGCGGCGCACGGCGGCCGCCACTTCCTGCGGCGCGGGAACGAGAATGCCGTCGCCCGGAGCGGCGGCGCGGACGACTTTCAGGAAGGGAAAGCCGCGGCGGAAGTTTTCGAGTTGGCGCTCCACCGCTTCGGGGGTGAGGCCGTGAGCCCGGATGCAGGCCGTATCCTGTTCGGTGAACATAGGCGGTTCAGGTTTTAGTGCATGGCGATCGGTTGCGGAAGCTGCGCTCCGTTTCCGGTTTCGACCGAACGTTTTCGATAAGCCGAGCGCAGAGCCGAACGCAGTTCAGACTATGCCGAGGCGAGAAAACGAAGAATGAAATTCAACGTTTTCGATAAGCCAAATAGGCAGAGCCGCGCTTGCGCGGGCGATGCCGAGGCGAGAAAACGGCCGTCGGAAACAAGGGTAAAGTTAATAAAAATTCCCTATCTTTGCAATATGATTCGGGATTTTTATGACATCGACCTCTCCGGCCGCAACAGTTTCCACGTGCGGCAGCGGGCCGCGCGGCTCGTCGAGTTCGAAACGACGGACGACCTGACCGCCTTTTTCAGGAAGGGGGCGCCCGCGAAATGGACGGTGCTGGCGGGGGGCAACAACATTCTCTTCACGCAGGATTTCGACGGTGTGCTGCTGACCCCGCGCGCCGCGTCGATCGACGTCGTGGCCGAGGCGCCCGACGCCGTGGCCGTGCGTGCCGAAGCGGGCGTCGAGTGGGACGACCTGGTGGCGTGGGCCGTCGAACGCGACCTGTGGGGCATCGAGAACCTCTCGCTCATCCCGGGCAAGGTTGGGGCGGCGCCGGTGCAGAACATCGGAGCTTACGGCGCAGAGGCGAAAGATGCGATCGAGAGCGTCGAGATGTTTTGCACGGATACATGCAACACGTTGATCCTCTCGCGGGAACATTGTGCCTTCGGCTACCGCGAGAGCGTCTTCAAACATGCGCTGCGGGGGCGGGTCGTCATCACGGCGGTCACCTTCCGGCTGAGCCGCCGTCCGCGGCCCGATCTGGGTTACGGCGATCTGCTGCGCGAGACCGAGGCGCGCGGAGGCGCCACGCTGCGCAACATCCGCGAAGCAGTCTGTGCGATCCGGCGCTCGAAGCTGCCCGACACGGCCGTACTGGGCAATGCCGGCAGTTTCTTCAAGAATCCGGTGGTGGAGGCCGCCGTCGCCGAACGGCTTCGGACGGACTACCCCGCCCTGCCGCTCTACCCCGCCGCCGAAGGCCGCATGAAACTGGCCGCGGGATGGCTGATCGAGCAGGCGGGCATGAAGGGACACCGCGAAGGCTGCGTGGGCGTCCACGACCAGCAGGCGCTGGTGCTCGTCAATTACGGGGGCGCCACGGGCGGCGAGGTGCTGGCGCTGGCTCATAAAGTGCAGGAGGCCGTGCGCGCGAAATTCGGCGTGGAGATCGCCGCCGAAGTAAACGTTTTATAATTATAAAATGAACGGATGACACGATCTGTCGGGTACGCCGTGCGGGTGCAGCCTGCGGAGAACGCCATCGGCGGGCCGCGTCCGCCGGCGGATGCGGCCCGCACGGCTCGGAGAGCCGCATCTCTGAGGCGCCAAATCCCGACGACACGGCCGCTTCGATTAATTCTTAATTCGATACACAGATGCTGACCGACCGTTTTCAATCCTACGTCGAGCGCCACGGGCTCTTTTCCCGCGACGACCGTATTCTGCTGACCGTTTCGGGCGGCGTCGATTCGATGGTGCTGCTGTCGCTCATGGCCTCGCTGGGCTATCGGTTCGGCGTGGCGCACTGCAATTTCCAGCTGCGCGGCGCCGAGAGCGACGAGGACGAGGTGACCGTAGCGCGCGAGGCTGCCCGCTACGGCGTGCCGTGCTACAACCGGCGGTTCGACACGGCGGCCGAAATGGAGCGCACGGGCGAGTCGATGGAGATGACGGCCCGCCGGCTGCGCTATGCGTGGTTCGAGGAGCTGCGGCGCGAGCACGGCTATGCGGCCATCGCCGTGGCGCACCACGCCGACGACTCGATCGAGACCTTTTTCATCAACCTGCTGCGCGGTACGGGGCTGCGCGGGCTGACGGGGATCAGCACCCGCATGGGACGGGTGGTGCGACCGCTGATGTTCGCTTCGCGCCGCGAGATTCTGGAATACGCCGTGGCGCAGAAGATTCCCTTCCGCGAGGACTCTTCGAACCGCTCGACCAAATACCTGCGCAACAAGATCCGGCTGGGGCTGATCCCCCGCATCCGCGAGATCAACCCCAAGTTCACCGACCTGATGCGCCGCAACATCGAACGGCTGACCGACACGCAGCTCTTCATCGAGGCGGCCGTCGCGCACATGCGCGAAGAGGTCGTGACCCAGGCCGACGGGATCGCCACGATCCACGTCGAACGGATCGAGGCGGCCTATCCGCGCAATTTCGCCGTCTACGAACTGCTCAGTTCGCAGTACGGCTTCAAGGGCGACGTCTGCGACGCACTCTGCCGCGCACTGAGCGAGGCGGCGACGGGCCGGCGGTTCTACGCCAGGGAGTACGTCGCCACGGTCGACCGCGGACGGATCCTCGTCGAACGCATCGCCCCCGGCGACGCCTGCGAAGTGACCGTCGAGCAGGGCGCCCAGCGCAGTTACTGCGGCAACATGGTGCTCTATTTCGAGGCGTGCGACATCGACGACATCCGCGCTTACGACGTGCCGGAGCAGGTGGCGCTGCTCGACGCCGACCTGCTGCGCTATCCGCTGCGGCTGCGCCGCTGGCGCGAGGGCGACACCTTCATTCCCTTCGGTATGGAGGGGCGCAAGAAGGTGAGCGACTACCTGATCGACCGCAAGGTCTCGCTGCCCGAAAAACAGCGCCAGTTCGTGCTCCTGTCGGGCGACGAGATCGTGTGGCTCGTCGGCCGCCGCATCGACGACCGCTACCGCCTGACCGACCGCACGGAGAATGTTTTGCGTATCACCAAAGAGATCATCTGACTATGGCTAAGAGTGCAGTCCGTTTCCGGGATTCAGTGGCGCAGTTCGAGCGCCTGTCGGCCGATATCGCCGCCCGCCGTTTCGCTCCGGTCTACCTGCTCATGGGCGACGAGTCCTATTTCATCGACGCGCTGTGCGACCGTCTGGCGTCGACGATCCTCGGCGAAGCCGAACGGTCGTTCAACCAGATCGTCCTCTACGGGCGCGACACGGAGCCGGGGCAGGTCATCAACTTCTGCCGCCAGATGCCGATGATGGGCAGCTACGAAGTAGTGATCTTGAAGGAGGCGCAGCAGATGCGGCAGATCGAGAAGCTCTCGCTCTACACGCAGAAGCCGCAGGCGTCGACGATCCTCGTCGTCTGCCACAAGGAGAAGAGCGTCGACAAGCGTTCGGCCTTCTACAAGCAGGCGGCCGCCTGCGGCGCGGTCTTCGAGTCGGTGCGGCCGCGCGACTACGAGATCGGGCCGTGGCTGTCGGGATTCATCGCCTCGAAAGGGTGCCGTATCGACGAGAAGGCGCTGTCGATGCTGACCGACCACTTGGGATGCGACGTGTCGAAGATCGCCAACGAACTCGAAAAACTGCTCGTCTCGCTGCCCGAAGGGACGCAGCGCATCACCGACCGCGACATCGAGCGGAACATCGGCATCTCGCGCGAATACAACAATTTCGAGCTGTGCAAGGCCGTACTCGGCCGCGACATGGCGCGCGCGCTGCGCATCGCCGACCACTTCGGCCGCAACCCCAAGGAGAATCCGCTGCTGGTGACCGTTCTGGCGCTGTTCGGGCAGTTCCGGCAACTGTTCGTACTCAACTACCTCTACTGGCTCGCGCGGCGGCGGGGGACGGGCGCGCCGTCGGACGCCGAGCTGATGCGGGCGTTGAAGGTGGGCAACGTCTTTGCGATCAACGAACTGCGGCAGGCCATGCCCCGCTGGCCCAACAACAAGGTCTTCGGAGTGCTGGGGCTGCTGCGCGAATACGACGGCAAGAGCAAGGGACTCGACGCAGGCGGCGCGTCGGACGGCGAGCTGCTGCGCGAACTGCTGCTCAAAATGCTGACGATCTGATATTTCTGCGCAATGACCGACTTCTGCTCCATCGACGGCCGTTTGACACCCCTGGGCGAAGGGCTGCCCGGCGGGGTCTATCTCTACCAACGGCTGCGCACGGTCGATTACCGGCCGTTGCACACGGCGGCGCATCTGTCGCGGCTGCGCGACGGTGCGGGGTCTCTGTTCGGCCGTCCCGCGGAGTTGCCGGCCGGCCGCATCGCCGACGAAATCGGCGCACTGCTGCGTGCCAACGGCTATCCGGCGGGCGGCGCGACCGTCACGCTGCGGCTCTATGCCGACGGGACGTACGCCTTGACGGCCGACGGCGTGTCGCTCTATCGCACCTATGCCCTGCGAAGCCTGCGTCCTGCGGCGGCGGTCGTTCCCTGCGACGGCTACCGTCCCGAATGGCCCACGTCGGCACGCCGCGAAACGGCACGGTGGGCGCAGCAGGAGGCCGAGCGGTCCGGTGCGCGCTGTGCGCTTCTTTGCGACCGCGACGGCATCGTCCGCCGGGCCGGCGACGCGCCGCTGTTCGCCGTGCGCGACGACGTGATCTACGCCGCGCCCCTCGACGACGTGGAGTGGACGTTGGTGGCCGAAGCGGCGCGGCGGGCAGGCATCCGGTGGGTGGAACGACCCGTCGGCGCAGCGCAGCTTCGGCTGTTCGACGAACTCTTCTCCTTCGACTGCGAGGGGGTCAGCTCGATCGCCTCCTACGAAGGCACACCCTATCTGTCGCTCACGGCCGAACGCATCGCCGCGGCACTGGCGGCGCTTCCCGAACGGTAGGGAGCGCTTCCGCGCAGCGGCGGGCCGGTTCGCGGGCAGGGCGGGACGACCGGCGTTTCCCGAAAAATAGAAACACGACGGCCGCACGCGGCGCTATCTTGCGCGGAAAACCGTCGTACTCATGAAAAAATTCCTTCTTCTCTATGCACTGGCCGTCACGCTGTCGCTGGCGGGCGTCCTGCGTCGTTATCGCACCGAAACACATCGTCTCGAACAGAATCAACGCGCCCTTCTGTCGCAGGTCGAACGCTATCGCACGCGGGCGGGCGAAGCGGCCGCATCGGCCGAAGTCCTGCAACTGCGCTGCCGCGAATTCGAACGCCTGCGTGCCGGCGACGCCGAGCGCATCCGGCAGTTGGGCATCCGTTTGCGGCGGGTCGAAGCCGCGGCGACGCTGGCTACGGCGACCGAAATCGACGTGCAGGTGCCGTTGCATGACACGATCGTGCGGCGCGACTTCGCTGCCGTCTGCGACAGCGGGCGGCTGGCCGCGGCCGTGCGTTTCGATACCGTCCGCTCGTTCCGCTGGCGCGATCCGTGGGTGACGGTCGAGGGCCGTATCCGGGGCGATTCGGCGGACTGCCGCGTCGAGAGCGTCGACACGCTGCGGCAGGTCGTCCATCGCGTGCCGCGCCGGTTTCTCTTCATCCGTTTCGGCACGAAGGCCGTGCGGCAGGAGATCGTCTCGTCGAATCCGCACACGCGGATCGTCTACGCCGAGTACGTGCGTTTCGCGAAGTAGGCCGGCGAAGCGGGGGCAATGTCAAATTTATTCGGACATTGCCCCCGCTTATTCGTATCTTTGACTTCGTCTCAGATATTCCCGCTCGGCATAATCGAGCTGACGCTTGCTTCTGCGCTCGACTTTTCGTATCTTTGGCTGCGCCGAAGATACTTCGCCCCGGCAAAATCGCAAATAAATTTGCTTTTGCCCCCGGCTTATTCGTATCTTTGGCTGACGCCGAAGATACTCCCGCTCGGCATAATCAAGCTGACGCTTGCTTCTGCCCTCACTTATTCGTATCTTTGTCGACAATAAACCCACAGCGAGGGATGAAAACAGCCATTTTCCCGGGATCGTTCGATCCCTTCACGCGCGGCCACGAAGCGATCGTCGAGAAGGCGCTGCACCTCTTCGACAAAGTCATCATCGGCATCGGCAGCAACGTGGCGAAACAGGGCCTGCTGAGCGTCGAGAACCGCAAGCGGCTCATCGACGACTACTATGCCGGCGACGCGCGCGTCGAAGCGATGATCTACGGCGGCATGACGGGCGACTTCGCCCAGCAGGTCGGTGCGGCGGCCGTCATCCGGGGCGTGCGCAACACCACCGATTTCGAATACGAGCGGACGATGGCCGCCACCAACCGCCGGCTCTACCCCGCCGTGGTCACGGTCATGCTCTTCACGCCGCCCGACGTGGCCGACATCTCCTCGTCGACGGTGCGCGAAGTGCTCGCGTTCGGCCGTTCGGTGGCGGAGTTCCTGCCCCGCGGCATCGAATTGGAGAACTACCTCTGAATGCTAACCAAATCAAACGAAATAACGCTATGATGGAATTTACAGCCGAAATGATCGCCGGTTTTCTGGGCGGCGACATCGTCGGAGACAAAACGGTCAAGGTACACACCGTCTCCTCGATCGAGGAGGGCAAGGCCGGCTCGATGGCCTATCTGGTCAATCCGAAATACGAACCGTTCCTCTATACCACCGAAGCATCGATCGTACTGGTCGACCGCTCCTTCACGCCGCAGCGGGAGGTGAAGCCCACGCTCGTCAAGGTCGACGACGCCGGGGCGGCCGTGCTGCGGCTGCTGGAGATGTACAACGCCGCGCGTCCGCAGAAAAAGGGCGTCTCGGAACGGGCTTCGATCTCACCCGAAGCCTCGTTGGGCGAAGGATGCTACGTGGGTGACTTCGCCGTGATCGAGGCGGGCGCGCGCATCGGCGACGGCTGCCGGATCTACCCGCAGGTCTACGTCGGCGACAGCGTGGAGATCGGCGAGGGGACGACGCTCTACCCCGGCGTGAAGATCTACGAAGGGTGCCGCATCGGCAGCCGGTGCATCCTCCACGCGGGCGCCGTGATCGGTGCCGACGGTTTCGGGTTCGCCCCCAACGCCGAGGGCGGCTTCGACAAAATCCCGCAGCTGGGCAACGTCATTATCGAGGACGACGTCGAGATCGGGGCCAATACCTGCATCGACCGCGCGAAAACCGATTCGACGATTATCCGCCGTGGCGTGAAACTTGATAACCTGATCCAGGTGGGACACAACGTGCAGATCGGCGAGCATACCGTCTCGTCGGCGCAGATGGGCATCGCGGGTTCGTCGAAGATCGGCCGCAACTGCTTCCTCGCGGGGCAGGTCGGCATCGCGGACCACGTCACCATCGGCGACCGCGTGAAGATCGGCTCGCAGAGCGGCGTCGACAAGAACGTGCCCGACGGCGAAGTCCGCATGGGCACGCCGGCGCTGCCGGGCATCAAGTTCCACCGCGCGAACGCCGTCTTCCGCAACCTCCCCGAGTTGCAGCAGCGGCTCTCCGCGCTGGAAAAGGCGGTCAACCAACTGATAGAAAAATAAGTATGAAAAGAACACTCGCATTCGCGGCTTCCCTGCTCCTGCTGGGCGCCTGCTCCTCCGACGGATATACGATCCGCGGCAAGATCGCCGGACTCGACAATCCCTACGTCTACCTGCTGCGCTACACGGGCGAGGTGGAGGTCATCGACTCGGCCAAGGTCACCAAGGGCGACTTCGTCTTCAAAGGCAAGGCCGAACAGCCCGAGGTGGTCTACCTGAGCACCGACAAGCAACAGCCCTTCGTCCATTTCTTCCTGGAAAACGGCCGCATCAGCGTCGACGGCGCACTCTCCGCACCGGCCGACATCGCCGTACTGGGCACGCCGTCGAACGACATCCAGCGGGCGTTCGACGAAAAGATCGCCGCCCTGGAAGAGGAGTTCGCCAAGACCGGCAACGACGTGCAGCGCGACAGCCTGCGCAAGGAGTACTCCAAGCTGATGTCCGACGCCGTGGAGATGAACCGCGACAATATCTACGGCGTGACCACGTTCCTGAACAACGCCTACGCCTTCCTTTCGCCCGAGGAGGTGATGGAGCAGATCGCGCTCTTCCCCGCCGAGTGGCAGCAGCGCCGCGAACTGACCGAGTTGCGCGAGGCCACCGAACGCAAGCTCCGCGTGAGCGCCGGCCATCCCTACATCGACATCGCGGCCAAGAATGCCGACGGAGGCGAGGTATCGCTCAAATCGGTCGTCGAGAACCGCAGGAACAAGTATGTTCTGCTCGACTTCTGGGCTTCGTGGTGCGGCCCCTGCATGGCCGAGATCCCCTTTCTGAAAGCCGACTACGAGAAATACGGCAAGAAGGGATTCGAAATCTACGCCGTATCGTTCGATTCGCAGCGCGACCGCTGGATCGACGCCGTCAGGCAGCAGGGGATGAAGTGGATCCAGGTGAGCGACCTCAGCGGGTTCCAGACGCCCGCGGCCGAGGCGTACGCCGTGCAGAGCATCCCCTCCAACTTCCTGATCCGCTGCTCCGACGGCCAGATCGTCGCCACGCAGCTGCGCGGCGAAGCGCTCGGCGAAAAACTCGGCGAGCTGCTCGGCGACTGACCGCAACGCAACGACGGCCGGCCGTGCGCCGGCCCTTTCACCCGAACTTATACATTTTACCATGAAACGCATTTACACATTCGCAGCGGCCCTGCTCTTCCTGGGTGCCTGCACGTCGGACGGTTACACGATTCGCGGCAACGTCGAGGGCCTGGAATCGCCCTACGTCTATCTGATTACCTTCAATGGCACGCACAACGTGGCCGACTCGGCCAAAGTCGAAGCGGGCGCCTTCACCTTCACGGGCAAGACCGAACTGCCCGAAGTGGCCTACCTGAGCCGGGACAAGGAGCAGCCCTTCGTGCGGTTTTTCCTCGAAAACGCCCGCATCTCGATCGACGGCAACCTCTACAATCCCAACGAGGTCTACCCGACCGGAACCGCGGCCAACGAGGCGATGAACACCTTCAACGAACTGACGTTCAACACCAGCGAAGCCTACGGCGTCACCGAATTGGAGGCTGACAAGAAACAACTGGTCGACCGCTACAAGCAGCAGATGCGCGAAACGATCGACCGCAACCGCGACAACATCTGCGGCATGATCATACTGGCCGAAACGGGGTCGATGTTCTTCACGCCGCAGGAGGTGCTGGCCGAGATCGACCGCTTCCCCGCCGAGTGGCAGCAGCGCACCGAACTGACCGACCTGCGCAAGGTCATGGAGCAACGGCTCCGCACGACGGTGGGACAGCCCTATGTCGACATCTCCGCCCCGAACGCCGACGACGAAGCGGTATCGCTCAAATCCGTGATCGAAAATCCCGCCAACAAATACGTCCTCGTCGACTTCTGGGCCTCGTGGTGCGGCCCCTGCCTCAGGGAGATTCCCTATTTGCAGGCCGACTATGAAAAATACCGCAAAAAGGGATTCGAAATCTACGCCGTGTCGCTCGACGACGAACGCGACGCCTGGGTGAAAACCATCGCCGACAAGCAGATGAAGTGGATCCAGGTCTGCGATTTCAAGGCTTTCGATTCGCCGGCTTCGCTCGACTACGCCGTGGAGAGCATCCCGTCGAATTTCCTGATCCGCTGCTCCGACGGCCAGATCGTCGCCGCACAGCTGCGCGGCAAGGCCCTCGGCGAGAAGCTCGAAGAGCTGTTGGGGAAATAACCGGCGACGGCAGGCCGGAGGCGATGTGCTTCCGGCCTGCTGCGACCGGTTCCGCCGCTACCTGCGGCCCCAGATCGAACAATATCTGCGCACCGACGTGGGACAACCCTACCGCGACATCGCGGCGCCGACACCCGCAGGCGACACGCTGTCGCTGCGGCAGGCGGTGGAGGACCCGGCCAACAAGTGCGTGCTCGTCGATTTCTGGGCTTCGTGGTGCGGCCCCTGCATAAGCGGCATGAACCGCATCAAACAACTCTACGAAACCTACCGCGCCGCGGGGTTGGAGGTCATCGGCGTATCGCTCGACAGCCGACGCGAAGCGTGGCTCCGCGCCATCGAGAAGGAAGGCCTGCCGTGGAGCAACATCAGCAATCTCGACGGCTGGCAGACCGGCTTCGACAGCTACGGCATCCAGAGCCTCCCCTCCTTCGTGCTGATCCGCTGCTCCGACGGGCAGATCGTCGCCCGAAAGCCATGGGGCCGAGCCTCGCACATTCCCGTCGGCGAGATCGAAAAACTGCTCGGACAATAACATACCTGCCGAAATGCCTGCACCGAACAAAGAGTCCTACCGCATCATGGGAATCGACCCCGGAACCAACTACATGGGTTACGGCGTCGTGGAGGTCACGGGGCGCGAACTGCGCTCGGTGGTCATGGGAGCCATCGATCTCCACAAACTGACGGATCCCTACGCCAAACTGCGCCGCATCTTCGACCGCGTGGGGGCGCTCGTCGACGAGTACGCCCCCCGTGAGGTGGCACTCGAATCGCCGTTCTTCGGCGAGAACGTGCAGAGCATGCTCAAACTGGGACGGGCGCAGGGCGTGGCGATGGCCGCCGCGCTCTGCCGCGACGTCCCCGTCTTCGAATACGCGCCGAGCCGCATCAAGCAGTGCATCACGGGCGGAGGGGCGGCAGCCAAAGAGCAGGTGGCGGCACTGGTCACCCGCATACTGGGGATCGACTACACCCCCAAGAAGCTCGACGAGACCGACGGCATGGCCGTGGCGCTGTGCCATTACTTCATGTCGTGCAGCCCGCTCAACGCCGCACTGGGCGACGAACGCAACAAGGGGCTGGGCGGCGGCCGCAAGGCCGCGTCGGCGCGCGGCAGCAAATCGTGGGAAAAATTCCTCAAAGAGAACCCCGACCGCGAACTCAAACGTTGATCCGGTTCCTCCGCGACGCCCTTCCCGAACCGTTTCGCGTCCACGAATCTGCCTCTCCCAACCGACACGTTTTCAGGCAGTCGTCCGGCCGCTGCACCCTCTTTCGGAGCGTTTTCCCCGCCGATCCGCCATTTTAATTACATTCCGAAATTTCCAGACGAAATTCAGTTACGAATTGCAATTTTATCGAATAAATTCCAATCACTGTGTCACCAATTTAAAAAAACTCAAAAAAAATTCCTAACATTGCGGGGGGGGGTAATGAAAAAATACCTATCTTTGTCGACTACATATACTATACATATAAGCTCCTGAAAGCGGTGAAAAGACGATGCGCACTATGCAAACCGATTCACCCGAACGAAGAAACGAAAGACGAATACAATATTAATCATTTTTTGCGCATGAGAAAATTTTTACTACTGCTCGTACTCTGTCTGGGTAGCGTCGGCGCGACGTTCGCACAGATAAAGATTTCGGGAAAGGTTGTCGATGCCGAAACCGGACAGCCCCTTATCGGCGCCACCGTCATGATCGGTACGACGACGGGCGTAGCGACGCTCGCAGACGGCACTTACGTCCTTCCGGTCCCCGCCTCAGCAGGCGAGCATCCGGTGCTGACGTTCACCTACATCGGCTATGAAAGCCTCAATGTAACGGTCGGCAAAAATCACGTTGTCAACGCAAAACTGAAACCGGAAGTCGTGATCGACCAGATCGTCGTGACGGGTTTCAAAAACGCAAAGAAAGAGAGTTTCACCGGCTCGTCGGTCAAGATTTCGGCCGACGACGTCGCCATCGCGGGCGTCACGGACGTGAGCCGTATGCTCGAAGGACAGGTGGCCGGCGTATCGGTACAGAACGTTTCGAGCACCTTCGGTAGCGCCCCCAAAGTGCGTATCCGCGGCGTCACGTCGCTCAGCGGCGAGAACAAGCCGCTGTGGGTAGTCGACGGCGTCGTGCTCGAAGATGTCGTCAACATCTCCAACGACCAGTTGTCGTCGGGCGACCCGACGACGCTGCTGGGTTCGTCGGTGGCGGGCATCAACGCCTCGGACATCGAGACCTTCGACATCCTGAAAGACGCCTCGGCAACGGCCCTCTACGGTGCCCGCGCCATGAACGGCGTGGTGGTCATCACTACTAAAAAGGGTAAGAAGGGGGCGCCGCGCATCAACTACACCGGCAACTTCACCATCCGCACGAAGCCCCGCTACTCGAACTACGACATCATGAACTCGGCCGACCAGATGGCCGTCACGTCGGAAATCGCCCGCAAGGGTATGCTCAACGAGAGCATTCTCAACTCGTCGAGCTACGGCCCCTACGGTCTGATGTGGAAGGCCATTTCGACCTACAACAAGGACACGGGCAAATTCGACCTGATGAACACGCGCAGCGCACGCGAGGCCTTCCTGCTCAAATACGCCAAGGCCAACACCGACTGGTTCGACGAGCTTTTCACGCACAACCTCCAGCAGGAGCACACGCTGAGCATCTCGACCGGTTCCGACAAGTCGCGCACCTACGCTTCGATCGGGTTCCTTCGCGACGACGGCTGGTCGGTAGCCGACGAAGTAAGCCGTTACACGCTGAATTTCCGCAACGACTACACCGTCAGCGAGAAGATCTCGGTCGGCGTACAGGCCGTCGCATCGTTCCGCGACCAGTCGGCTCCGGGTTCCTATTCGCGCAAGATCAACTCGGTGACGGGCGAATGGTCGCGTGAATTCGACATCAACCCCTTCAGCTACGCGCTGAATACGTCGCGCGCCGTGCGTCCCTACGACGACAACGGCAATTTGGAATACGTCCAGATGAACTACGCGCCGTTCAACATCTTCAACGAGCTGGAAAACAACAAGATCGAACTGAACGTTGTGGACGCCAAGCTGCAGGGCGAATTCAACTGGTCGATCCTCAAAGATCTGAAATTCAACTTCACGGGAGCGCTCCGCTACGTGAAGAGCGACCAGCTCCACAAGATCACCGAGGATTCGAACGTCGCCAACGCCTATCGAGCCGCCGGCAACTCGACCATCCGTCAGAACAACCCCTATTTGTGGCACAATACGGAGGATCTCAACGCCGAGCCGATCGTCGTACTGCCGTTGGGAGGTTTCTACAACACGAACAACTACCGCATGCTCAACTACGACATACGCTACTCGCTCAACTACAACAAGGTCTGGGACGGTGCCCACATGCACGAGCTGAACGCGCTGGCCGGTATGCAGATCAAATACACCGACCGCCGCATCACCTCCGCGACGCAGCCCGGCTACCAGTACAAGATGGGCGGCGTGGTCTACAACGATCCCAACTTCTACCGCATGATGGCCGACCGCAAGACCGACCTCTACTCGGCCGAGGAGTTGTTCGACCGCTTCGTAGCAGCCTATGCCAACGCCGACTATTCGTTCGACCGCAAATACTCGATCTCGGCGACGATCCGCGTCGACGGTTCGAATGCATTGGGCAAGAGCGCCAACAAGCGCTGGCTGCCTACATGGAACTTCGGTGCCAAGTGGAACATCCAGAACGAATCGTTCATGGAGAACGCCTCCGACTGGGTCGACGTACTGAGCCTCCGTCTGAGCTACGGTCTGACGGCCTCCATGCCGCAGCTGGCCAGCGCAGGCGTGGTCTTCCGCAACCAGCAGTCCTTCAACCCCGGCCACAGCGAGAACCAGATCTACATCGAGGCATTGGAAAACTCCGACCTGACCTGGGAGAAGAGCTACCAGTTCAACGCCGGTCTGGACGTCACGCTGTTCAACAACCGGATGAACTTCTCGTTCGACTACTTCAACCGCAAGGGCTTCGACCTGATCGCTACGGTCAAGACGTCAGGCATCGGCGGCGAGTTCTGGAAATACGCCAACTACGCCGACCTCGATTCGCACGGCTACGACATCACGCTGGGCGGTACGTTCATCCGCTCGAAGGACTGGACCTGGTCGGCCAACTTTACGCTGGGTTATACGTGGAACCGGATCAAGAACGCCAAAAACCTGACGCAGACCAACGAGCTGATCCGCAACGAAGGCGGCAATAAGGAGGGTTATCCCGTCAACAGCCTCTTCTCGATCCCCTATGCAGGTCTCGAACCCGGAACGGGTATTCCATTGTACATCAACGAAAAGGGTGAAATTACCAAGGAGATCGACAAGCAGGGAACGGATACCGACTACCTGATCTACGAAGGCCAGGTAGACCCGAAGTGGACGGGCGGCTTCAACACCACGGTCCGCTACAAGAATCTCTCGCTGAACGCCTTCTTCACCTACCAGGCCGGCAACGTGATCCGCCTCGACCCGATTTTCAGCCAGTCGTACAGCGACCTGGCCGCCCTGACGAACGAGTTCAAGAACCGTTACGTCATGTCGGGCGACAGCGATGTTCCGGCCATTCTCGACTACGTGCACAATTCGATCTCGATCACCGATGCAGGTACCTACGCCTCCTATAACTACACGGGCAAGCGCGTGGCCAAGGGCGATTTCATCCGTCTGAAAAGCATCTCGCTCAACTATGACTTCTCGTCGGACTGGATCAGCAAGAGCCGCTTCTTCAAGACCGCCAGCGTCCGCTTCACGGTCAAGGATCCGTGGCTGATCTACTCGGACAAGGCGCTCAACGGCCGCGACCCCGAATTCTACAACACGGGCGGTGTGGCCATGCCTACCACCACGCAGTTCACGCTGTCGCTGAACCTCGGCTTCTAATTCAGTAAAAAAGAGAGAAAAGAGATATGAGAAAAATAATCATCGCACTGATCGCCTCGACCGGAGTCCTTTCGGGCTGTTCCGACTTTCTGGGCACCGATCCCGACAATCGTACCTACATCGATACGCCGGAAAAAGTCTCCGCGCTGCTGGTTTCGGCCTATCCGAGTTCCACGTTCTATTCGGTAGTCGACGCCCGCTGCGACGGCTTCGTCGACTACGGTACGGCCATCGCGGGCGTAAATTCGCTCTTCACCTATCAGGAGGACGCTTTCCGCTGGCGCGAATACTCGCTTGCGGGCGAAGGCGCATGGGACGGCTACGAACCCTACTGGTCGGCAGCCTACGAGGCCGTAGCGGCCGCCAACCATGCCCTGGAAGCGATCGACGAACTGGAAAAAACGCACGGCCAGACCACGCAACTCGAACATTCGCGCGGCGAAGCGCTGCTGTGCCGCGCCTATGCGCATTTCTGCCTGCTGTCGCTGTACAGCGACTTCTTCGATCTGGACAACATGGCCAGCAATCCGGGCATCCCCTACGCCACCGATCCCGAGAAGACGACCTATGCCGAATACTCGCGCGAAACCGTCGCCGTAACGCTTTCGAAAGTGCTCCAGGATCTCGAAGACGGCATGAAAATCGTCGGCAGCGCGAGCGACTACAACGAGCCGAAGTTCCACTTCACGCCCCAGTCGGCCCTGGCCTTCGCAACCCGCGTGGCGCTCTTCACGCGCGACTATCAGAACGTAGTATACTACGTCAACCAGTTCTTCCCCACGCCGAGCCTCTTCGACAAACCCGGCACTTCGAACACGATCACCAAGACGCCTGTCCGGTTCCCCTCGGAGAGCGATCCCTGCCGCATCTTCTGCCGCAGCTATCTCACCGACTGGAACAAGATAAGCACCTACAACGACAACTCCGACAAGATCGGTCAGGAGTTCGCGTCGGCCGGCAGCAACGCGAACCTGCTGCTCAGCGAACCGATGACCGCCATCGGGCGAACCATCTCGGCGAACCTTTACACCCGTTACACGCTCAACGAGGAGGTCTTCACCAAATTGACCACCGAGAACGCCACCGGCGCGGACTGGGTCTATTCGAACTGCGCCTACGGGTACAGCGGCGGTGCCAAGGGCAAGGTGCTGGCGAAGTATTACGAGGAGTTCTACTATTCGGACATCGTCGAGGGAATCGGTACGGCCTACACCAAATTGCCGCTCTTCCGCAGCGACGAGATGCTGCTGGCGCGCGCCGAGGCCAATACGATGCTCGGCAAGTTCGACGAGGCGCTCGACGATCTGAACTGCTTCATCGAGCTGCGCATCCCGGCCGACGATTTCGACATCGCCACCACGTCGCTTACGCAAGCCAAGATCCTGAGCTACTACTCGGCGCAGTTGAACGGTGCGAACACCTTCATCAACAGCGACTTCAACAAGGGCCGTTTCCTCGACGGCGAGCAGGGGCGTCTGCAAAAGGCACTGATCCTGACGATCCTCGACTTCCGCCGCATCGAGTTCCTCTACGAGGGACAGCGTTACTACGATATCCTGCGTTGGAACATCCCCGTCACGCACCGCGACAACTCCGGTCAGACGAGCACGCTGACGCCCGACGACGACCGTCGCATCCTGCAAATCCCGCAGACCGCGATTCTCGCCGGCGTCGAAGCCAACCCGATGAACAACATTCCGCAACCGTGGTAAACAATACAATCCAATCGTGAAAGATATGAAAAGATACAACAACATATTCCTTGCAGCCTTGTTCGGAGCGACGTTGCTTCTGGGCGGTTGCCGCGAAGAAGAGAAGATAGCCGACGATCTCTACATCCCCGGACTGGGCGGGGAGGAGTACGCCGAGAACGAACTGGACAAATGGCTGTACCAGAACTACACGCTGCCCTACAACATCGACGTCGTATACCGCTGGGATGCTGCGCAGGCTTACAGCAGCCTGTCGGAGGTACAGCTGGTTCCCGTCGAGTTCGACGCCGTACAGCCGATGATGGCCGCCCTGCGCGACGTATGGTTCGAACCGTATATCCAGGCTACGGGCAACAGCCAGGACTTCCTCAAAGAGGTCGCCCCGAAGAAGATCGTGCTGGTCGGCAGCCCCGAATACCAGAACGGTTCCTACAAGTTGGGACAGGCCGAGGGAGGACGCAAGATTCTGCTCCTGAACGTCAATAATTTCGACGCTTCGGATGAGAACGAGCTCAAAGAATCGCTCCACACGATCGTCCACGAGTTCACGCACATTCTCCACCAGACCAAGCTCTTCGACAAGAAGTATCAGGAGATCTCGACGGGCCGGTACAACTCCAACTGGACGTTGCTCAAAGACCCCGAGGCCCGTCGTCTGGGATTCATCACCAGCTACGCGATGCTGAACAAGGACGAGGATTTCGCCGAGATGGTTTCGGGCATTCTGGTCTTCGGCTACGACTGGTTCAAGGATACCGTGCTGGCCGAAGCGGAGAAATCGACCGAGAATCCCAACGCGAAAGCCGATCTGGAAGCGAAGCTGGCCATCGTCGAAAGCTATTTCAAGGAGACGTGGAACATCGAGTTCTTCGATAACGAGACTTCGGGCGAAAAGGGCTTGGAGACCTATTTCCGCGAAGCCATCGAAAAGGTCGTTTCCAATCCTCCCACGAAATAGCGAACGTCCGGATTTTAACAAGTAAGAAAACGACAAGATACTATGAGAAAATATATCAGCATACTCATTCTGCTGGCTTCCGCGGCCGTTCATACGGCTTGTAACGAAAGTACGGTTACGATGGACGACAGTGTCGACGTTCGCGTGGACTCCGCCATGAAGGGCTATCAGGCACAGCTCGCCGGAGCCGAATTCGGCTGGTTCGCCGACATCGAGACCAGCAAGGGATTCTACCGTTTCTGGATGGATTTCGCCGACAACAACATGGTAACGATGTTCACCGACAACCTCGACTATCCGGAACTCAACGGCATCCCGCGCACGTCGACCTACATGTTCCACGCCTACCAGCGTCCGGTGCTCACGTTCGACACCTACAACTACCTCCACATCATCAGCGACCCCAACGATGCGATCAGCGGCGGTACGGGCAACCTGGGACTGAAAACCGATTTCGAATTCGAGATCGACGAGGTGACGGACGACGTGTTCACCATGACGGGCCGCATCAACCGCATCAAGGCCACGCTGACACGTGCCACGGAGGCCGAGATGCAGGCCGTGAAGCAGGGTCAGTTGCAGGAGGCGCTGCGCAATGCGCCCTCCTACAAGCAGAACCTCTTCTGCTACATGGACGTCAACGGACTGACCGTCGACGTGAAACTCAGCACCCGCACGGTCATGTTCCTCTACAAAGTAGGGAACGTCACGCAGATCGAAGCGGTCGAGACGCATACGGACATCGTCACGAAAGACCTCGTATTCGACACTCCCGTTACGATCAACGGCGTGGAGATCAAAGGGCTGAACTACCATGCCGACACGGACAATTTCACCACCGACAGCGACACTCCGATCCTCATACAGGCCAAGAGCAAGGCCAATATCGGCATGGAAGCCTGCTTCGGCGTCGAAAAGTACTACACGATCCTGCGCGTGGAGGACGGCATGTTCCCCAGCACGAACGAATCCGAGAACTATCTGGGCTATCTCATGCACAACATCTTCCAGATGAAGTTGCTGCTCACGTCGGGCATCGCCTCCTTCTCGCACATCAACCTCTATTTCGGGCTGGATACGGAGGGCAACTCGCAGCTGACGGTCGCTCCGGTGATCGGCGGCATCGGGCAGGAGGTGCGGTATACCTACCAGATCACCTTCAACCAGGCGGAAGACAGCTTCACCATCGACGGTTCGACGCTCTCGATGGACAGCAATGCCGAAAGTTTCAACGACGGCAGTATCTACAACCTGACCGAGTTCCTCAAAAACAAGACCTTCAAGATCGAATGGACGAACGTAGCATACGACGTCTATACGATGGGGCAGCTGCGTGCCACGAACAGCAGCCAGACGGCTGTCATCTACGGGGCGCTCACACAGGAGTAACGGGAAGTTCTTTCAACGAAAACGGCAGGACGAATGTCCTGCCGTTTTCGTTCCGCCCCGTCCCGAAGGGCCGGTCCCGCCCTACTCCCGCATGGCGGGACACCGCTCCCCACCCTGCCGGCTTCCGGATTTTCCGCCGTGCGAACCCCGCACCCGCTCCGCCGCCCATCGTCCGCAGAAGCCCGCAACAGCAGACACTCCCGACTTCCGAAACGCCATTTTCCGGGTCGGATAAATTTTATCCGCAAAAAATTTGCATAAACCGGAAAAATACCCTACATTTGCACTCGCAATAAGGGAATGGCTCCGTAGCTTAACTGAATAGAGCACTTGACTACGGATCAAGAGGTTACAGGTTTGAATCCTGTCGGAGTCACGAATTTTCAAGAGGTTACGATCGGATCGTGACCTCTTTTTTCATCGGGTACGGACGAATCGCTTCGCTCCGACGTCCTTTGCCCGCATCGGTACCGCTCCCGCCTCCTGCCTGCGGCACCGGCCCGCCGCGCCCCTCTTCCCGCCACGGAGCCTGCCACGGAGCCTGCCACGGAGCCTGCCGAATGCCGTTTCCGACCAAACCGCTGAGATCCCTGCCCCGCACCGACAAGAGTTCTTCCCCCGACAAACCGACATAAATACTACTCCGGAGAGTTGATTTTATCGGAAAAATTTGCTATTTTTGGATAATTGATACCCGAAAGCACGCCGCGCCGGACCCCTGCGACAGACAATGCCGGATCGAACATGAAGAGGCCTCTCCCCGATATCTCCGACCAAAAGCTGGTCGTCCTTCTGAAACGGGACGATTTGAAGAGCTATGAAGTCCTCTTCCACCGTTACTACGACCTCTTCCTGACCTTCACGAAAAGAGTCGTCAGGGAACATGTCGCCGCCGAAGACATCGTGCAGGAGGTCTTCATGCAACTCTGGCTCGGCCGCGACCGGCTCGACGAGCACCGCTCGCTCTACAATCTGCTCTTCACGATGACCAAGCACCGTATCTACGACCATTTCCGCCGTCGATACAACCTCGAAGCGCTCCGCCGTCCGCTGTCGGAGTTCGATGCCGTCTCAGACGAAGCCGAAAGCCCCGAAAGCGGTCTCGAAGCCGAGCAACTCCGGCAGACGATCGCACGGACGGTCGCCGCCATGCCGCCGCAGCGACGGACGATCTTCGCCCTGAGCCGACAGGAGAACCTCTCGCGGCAGGAGATCGCCCGACGGCTGGGAGTGTCGGTACGCACGGTCGACAAGCACCTCGAACTGGCGCTGCGCGAAATCAGGCTCCGTATCAAGGATTTCCAGTGGGTGCTCCTGCTGTTCCTGTTCCGTTAAAGAGCGTCAAAGAGGATGCTTCCGCGAACCGGATGCAGAACCGGATTCGCCCGGACGATGCCGCCAATTTTTCATCCCCGCGCTCCGCAGCCTCGGACTGCCGGCAAAAACGGGGCGACCACCGGTCGCCCCGCCCCCTAAAACAGACTTTTCGTCACTTCCCGAAAACGTCGTTCAGTACCGCTGCCAACCGATAACCGGCTTTTGCGATCTGGCTCTCGGCCAGCGGCTTGTACTTTTTTATGAAATCGTGGGCTATGGACTCGCCCGGCTGCACGTCGTAGATGCACTTCGACGCCGCGGCCGATTCGCGCCCCCAGTCGTAGACCGTACCCGAGGTGATCTCGGCCTGTTCCGCCTCCGTATACCGGTCGAGCAGCCACGCCAGATCGGTGAAACTCCACGGATGGGGACGCTGGACGATCTCCGAATCCCAAATGGTGTGGTAGCGCATCTCCCTGCCGAAATAGTCGACCTTGTAGTAGCCGATCGTCGTATTGCCCGGATAGCGGATATGCGCCGGACAGTGCATGTCGCCCACGCAATGGACGATCAGCTGGATGCGGGCCAGCCGCGTCGAGTCGTCCAGCTCGCGGATGCGGTTTTTCAGCATATCGGCCGACTCCTCGATGTAGTAGAGGCAATTGGCCAGATACTTGTCGGTGCCGGGCCAGCGGTTGCCGGGCACGACCTCGCCCTCGGCGTCGACCGAGAAGGTATGGGGCAGCTGGTGCATCCGGTCGCCCTTCGCGGGATCGTAGCCCAGGTCGACGAGCATCTGCGGTTTGTAGTCGTCGAGCCACGAGGCGTAGTAGACGATCGACTCGCCGTCGAGCCACTTGTCCAGATTGGCCCTGGCCTTTTTCGTAAGGTGCTCTTCGGCGATACGGGCCACCGTCGCATGGCCCAGACGCCCCCACGCAAAGAGATTTTGCGTCGCACACAGTGTTGCCGCCAACGCGAGCAGCAGAATCGGTCTCTTCATGTTTGCAGTTTTTTCGGTTCATCGGGGATCTGCCCCGTTCTCAATATATACGGTTCCGGCGGAAAAAAGTTTTCTCCGCGATGTTACTTTCTGAATGTCCCGATCAATTTTTTCGGATAATTCGTCGCAATGGCGCGCAGGCGGTCGATGTAGTTCGCATAGTAGGCCGCGTCGACGTCCTTGTCGATGGTAAAGACGCTCACTTCCACGCCTGCCGACGCATAGTCGTCGATTCCCCACTGCCCGCTGCCCGCCGTGCCGTCGAACCAGATGTTCGAGGCGTCGATGTTGATCCACGGATCGATGTAGGTCTGATACTCTGCCGGAGCGACGTAGCCCATCCAGCCAGCGCGCACGCCCGCGCTCTGCGCCGCCGAATAGCAGAGCGTCCAGACGGTCTTGTTGCTCGTAACGATGAATTCCACGAAATTGCGCGCCTTCATCCGCTCGATCACCTGACAAGCCAGCTGGCACGAACGCGCCGAGAAGCCCGTATAGCCCGCCGACGAACCGTCGACGAGGATGTTCTTCACGTCGAGCCACAATTTCGACGTTCCGGCGCGCATCACCTCTTCCAGAAAATCTTCCAGCAGCGGAAGCCGTTCGCCGTTCGACAGCGTCCCCGCGGCGCACAATTCGTCGTAGGTATGCTCCCACGGCTTGAGCCCGTTCACGAGACAGCCCTGGGTGGCGTGGGCCACGATCACGCGGTTGTCGGCCGTGGCGTAGATGTCGCACTCCACGGCATAGACTTTCAGGTCGAGGGCGTATTTCAGTCCCGCCAGCGAGTTGTCGGGATGCCCCGACTCGGTCGCACCGCCGCGATGCGCCACGACGATGCTCCCCAGCGGGTTGGTCGGGACGGCGTACTGCTCCTCCGGCGCAGGCGGCACCGCGGGCGTCATGTCGAAATCGCGCGGCTCCTCCGTACAGGCGGCCGTCACCGCAGCCGCGCAAATCAATAAAAATCGGTATAGTTTCATTGTTCTGTTTCGGTTTAAAATCGTTTTCTGTCGCTGCCCCTCCTTTTCCGAGGAGGGACGGGTCGGGAAGAGGGTGCTCCGCCCTCTCCCGACCGCTCCTTCGGCGGATCACTCCGCGTCGTAGTTCTTCACGCAGCGTACACCGTGCGCGACATTGCCGTTCTGGTAGTTGTCGCGGAAGATCCAGTTGCCGTTGTTGGTCATCGCCACCAAACGCCACCCCATGTAGCAGGTATGGCCGTTGCCTGTATAGGTCGCCGTCGTGGGCATCGGAATCCATACATGGGTCTTCAACCCCAGATCCTGCCATCCCACCGACATCGCCCGCCACCCCGTAGGCGCCAGATTGAAGCCGAACTCTTCGGAGTTGTCCGCAATATCGGCCTGAGCCGGGCTCTTCGTCGTCGAACCTTCGTTGACGGGATAGAGACTGCCCGCCTCGTCCCACAGGCACTTGCCGCCGACCGTCCACAGCGCCCGAGAAATGCGCAGATAGGGCACCACATTGATCTTGTAGGCAGCCGACGAACTGCCGTAGACCGTATTGGCGAACGACGGCTCCTTGGGCACGTATCCGCCGTTGTTCTTCGACCCGAAGTCGTAGGCGGCGTAGAGGATGTCGTACCAGTCCTGGAAATTGGCCACATGCCAGCCGTAGGGGCAGATACCCTGAATCTGGATGCGCGAAACGGGATGCTCCTCGAAGAACTCCTCCTCGCGGCCGGCGTACTCCTGCAACTTCGCGCTGGTCAGTCCTTCGAACAGGATCGTGTAGTCCGCCGCGTCGCGCACCTCGCGTCCCACGGTGTAGGGCGCGGGCCACTCGCTGTAATACTCCTCCATCAGACCGCCGCGCGGCGCGCCCGTCAGGTATTCGTAGAAGGTATAGTGGCGACCGCCGAGGGCCGTGATCGCGGCGTCGGGCTCCAGCTCGCCGCCGTTCCCGGTGTCGTCCCACGCCGGATTACGCACCGCCGTGTTGCGGTAGCTGTACGTGGGGTCGGTCTTCGAGTTGTAACCGCCCGTATCCTTGTTCGTCGCGCTGAAAACCAGCGGGCAGCCCAATTTGTAGACACCGATGCCGTCGCCGCCGTCCCAGTCGAGGTTGCGCGTCATCCACGTCTTGTAGGTTCCGCGCGGTGTGACGTAGGCTTTGGTCGGATAGTCGGCCACCCGATCGTCGGGCAGGCAGTTGGGCGTCGTAATGCGCTCCCACTGCCACGTCATGCGGTTGAAGTCGACCGTGAGCGTGCGCAGGCCGTCGGCGTCGATTTCGGGCCCTGCGGGCAGCGGCGCCTCGGCCGATGCGATCTCGGCGACCGTTCCTCCCGCCGCCAGCACGTAGCAGGGATAGGAGGCCGTGCGGCTGTCCTTGTTGATGCGCACGGGATTCGTCCCGTCGGCCGCGAAATAGGTCTCGGCCGTATAGACACCCTCCTCCTGCTTGGTCATCTGCAACGCCGCATCGATCGCCTCGTAACGGGGCACCGACGCGCCGTAGAGATAGTAGTAATCGTCCACACGCAACTGCACGACGGCGATCTCGGCCGACGCCTCGCTCGTGTCGGCCGTGCCGACATGGATGGTGAAGACCGCCGTGCGGTTGTCGCTCTTCGAGGTCCACTCCGCAGCCCGCAGCACCACGCGGCCTGCCCCTTCGTCGCTCCACGTGAGCCACTCGCCGGCATCCGGCTCGCCGTAGGTCACCGAGTAGTCGTAGACGTCGCCCATGTTGGTCGTGTAGTCGATCGTCGTCTCGCCGCCGGCAGAGGCATACTCGATGCCCGTCTCGGCCAGTTCGCAGACGATCTCGGCGTCGGCCTTCAACCCCGCCTGCGTAATGGGAAAGGTCTCGACGGTGCCGTCCTCGGCCGTCACGGTCAGCACGCCCGAACGGCGGTACTCCGTGTTGGGCGTCGCCATGATCTCCACGGCCCGCATCCGCGTCGTCGTCACGGCGCCCGTCCACGTATCGGCGAACGATTCGTCGACGACGGTCTCGCCGACCGTGGCCCACGCCACGTCGCCCTCGGCGCGCCACGTGTAGCGGCCCTTCTCGAAGGGCATCACCTGCACGACACCCACATAGGCCACCTTGCCGTCGACGGTCGTGCCGTCGGCCGTGAACCCGATTTCGGCGGGCGACAGGGCGATGCGGGTAGCCGTATCGACGCCCAATTCCCCGGCATCCTCGTAACATCCCGCAAGGAGCGCCGCCGCCGACAAGAAAGATATGATTCGTGTTTTCATCTGCTCTGAGTTTTAGGTTATCGGATCAGTTCCAGCCCTCGGTCTGCGTGAGCTTGGTGTTCTTGTTGCGCGCCGACGCCGAAATGGGCCACAACAGGATGTTGGGGTTCAGCGCGCGGCGCTCGGCCAGCGAGGGATTGTAGTCCCAGATCTTGTCCAGTCGGATGAGCGTCCACCACACCACCCCTTCGCACGGGAATTCGAGCAGCGTCTCGGTACACAGCGCATCGAGCACCGCCTCCTTCGTGGCCTCGGTGTAGAAGTTATCCACGCCGTAGGCGCGCTTGGCGATGAGATTCAGCGACTTGACAGCCCCCTCATAGTCTTTGCGCCAGTATTTCAGTTCGGCGTCCAGCATCACCGCCTGCGCATAGCGATAGTAGAGCAGGTCGCAGTCGAGGATCATCATGTTGGTCGAACAGTCGCCTTTGAGTTTGTTGGGGCACGAAATCGTATTCATCACCCCCTCCGACGACGAGCCGTAAGGCCCTTCGAGGTAGTTGCAGTCCACGCGGCGGTCGTTGTGCTCGGCCTTGCTGCGTTTGAGCACCGAGATGAAGTTGTCCGAATAGTTCCACCACTGCGTCGTGTAGATCGGCACGGGATTCATCTGATAGGCCGGCGCCACGTTGGTCGCGGGCCAGTAGAAGGTCCAGTAGTAGCCGCCCGTGAGCTTCTCGGTCTGGTTGTTGTTCAGCGCGAAGATCACCTCGGCGTTGCACTTGTTGTCCACCGCGAAGATCGAGGCGTAGTCGTCGAGAAGGCGCGCCGACGAGATGCCGATCGCCTTCAACGCCTCGTCGGCCAGCGCGAGGTAATCGTCGCCGCCCGCCTGCGTGGCGTACATCCACAGCGCGTATTCGGCTTTGAGCATGTTCACCGCATCGGGCGTGGCGACGTACTTGTCGGTGCCCGAGGTGACGTAGGCCACGGCCGTCTCGATGTCGCGGCCGATCTGTTCGTAGACGTAGGCTTTGGGCGAACGCGCGGGATAGCACTCCTCCGCATCGACCGACTCGACGGGGTTGAGCAGCAGCGGCACGTCGCCCCACAGGCGCACGGCCCAGAAATAGAGGTAGGCACGGGCGAATGCCGCCTGTCCGATCGCCCACTGGCGGTCGGCGTCGGTCATCGGCACCGTCGGGGCGTATTTCAGCACGGCATTGGCGGCGTTGACGGCCGTGTAGAGCTTCGTCCAGACCGTCGAGGCGTTCGAGTCGTTCATCGTGCTGTTCTGCACGCCGTACATGTCGTTGTCGTGTCCCGTGCGCCACGATCCGGCGCCCCACATGTATTCGCCCACACGCGCTTCGCCCCAGTAAAAGACGTTGACCTTGTCCTGCACGAAATTGGCGCGCATGAGGTAGTAGATGCCGTAGGCCGACGTGGTGACGTCGCTCGACTCGGTCCACATGTTGCTCGCCGTGAGCTGGTTGTCCTGTATGATGTCCAGATCGCCGTGGCAGGCCGTCGCCACGAAGGCGGCGCATCCCGCCAGCGCGATCAGCAGTTTATTGGATTTCATGGTTTTATCTTGGTTGTAGTGAAGCATTAGAAGACGCATTTGAGCGAGAAGAGCACCTTGCGGGCATTGGGCGCGATGTTGCCCGTGGCATCGCCCGTCGACGTACTCTTGTAGAGATTGCCGTCGGCGCCGGCGCCGCTTTCGGGGCTGATCGAACCCGAAACCTTGGTGAAGTAGTAGAGCGTATTGCCCGTGACGCTCACCGTGAGCTTCTTCATGCCCAGCTTCTTAATCCAGCGCACGGGCAGGTCGTATGCGAGCGTCACGTCGCGGATGCAGAGATAGTCGGCCTTCTCGACGTTGAAGTCCGAGATGCGCGAGAAGTTGCGGTTGCCGTAGTCGGGATCGTTGGCGTAGAAGCGCGCGTACTTGGCCTCCGTATCGCCCGGATAGCGCCAGCAGTCGTAGACCATCTTGTCGAGGTTGGCGTTGTTGCTGCCCATGCCGTTCTGGAAGACGCGCGACTTGAAGTAGTTGTAGATCGAGTGTCCCAGCGCGTAGTCGAGGTAGACCGACAGCGAGAGATTCTTGTATTTGAAGGTATTGTTGATGCCGCCCACCGAATGCGGGATCACCGAGCCGAGATAGAACATATCCTCCGACGAGATCTGCTCGCGCCCGTCGGCCAGGCGCGCCGAACCCTCGCGGTTGCACCACTCGTAGTCGCCGATGTCCTTGCGCCCCTTGTATTTCGAATCGGTATTCTCCGAGAAGCCGTCCGAGCGGCGGTAGCCGTGCGACTGGCTGTCGTAGAGCGCCGCGTCGGCCTCGGCCTGCGACTGGATGATGCCCGCGATCTTGTAGCCGTAGATGCGTCCCAGCGGTTCGCCCACGGCCGTGCCGCCGAAGCGGTAGCCGCTCTCGGTCATCGTGTAGCCGCCGATGCGCCATGCGTCGCGGCCGTCGACATCGGTATACTTGTACTCGTCGGGCAGCGACAGCACCCGGTTGCGGTTGTAGGTGTAGGTCAGGTCGGTCGTCCACGTGAAGTTCTTCTTCTGCACGTTGATCGAGTGTACTTCCAGTTCGAAACCGGAGAAGCGCGCCGAACCGACGTTGGCCTTCACCGACGAGTAGGCCGACGTGTCGGGCAGCGTGATCGAGAAGATCATGTTGTCGGTCACCTTGTTGTAGTAGTCGGCCACGATGCGCAGGCGGTTCTGGAACATCCCCAGATCGAACCCGATGTCGAACTGCGTGGTAGTCTCCCAGCGCAGCGCACTGTTGGCCATCGCCGAGGCGATCGTCGTCGAGTGGCCGGCGTAGTTCTGCGCCGTGCTGTACGAACCGTAGGCGTCGTACAACCCGATGCCGTTGTTGCCCGTCATGCCGTAGCTCACGCGCAGTTTCAGGTCGTTGATCGGCCGCACGTTCCAGAACTTCTCGTCCGAGACGTTCCATGCGGCGGCGCCGGCGGGAAAGAAGCCCCACTTGTTGCCCGGCGCGAATTTCGACGAACCGTCGGCGCGGGCCGTGAACGAGAGGATGTAACGCTTGTCGAAGTTATAGTTCACGCGGCCGAAATAGGAGATCAGCACCTCCTTCGTATCCTTGTTGCTGGCCGTGAAGTTGCCGCCCGATTGGAGCACGGGCACCTTGTCCGACGGCGCATAGGTCGAATTGGCCGTCAGGTAGCGGTAGCGCTCGGCCATGTAGTCGTAACCGGCCGTCACGCCGATCTGGTGGCGCTTGAACGTGCGGTCGAAATTGAGGTAGGCCGTGAACTGGTCGCGCAGCGTCTCCGTGCGCGTCTCGGTGCAGCTGCGGGTCTGTTCGAGCGAATTGCCCTTGTAGTAGTAGCTGCCGCGGTAGTTGTAGTCGTGCATGGCGTACTGCGCCGTGGCGGTCAGCCCGTCGACGATCTCCCAGTTGAGGTTGAAGTTGCCCGTGGCGCGCTTGTCGGCGCATTCGCGGTCGTAGTAGGTCTCGTACCACATCGCCGTGTGGCAGTTTTTGTTGTCGCCGCCGCGCAGCAGGTTGCCGTCGGCGTCGTAGTCGCGGTGCGTGGGCGCGATCAGCAGACCGCGTCCGAGGCTGTTGAAGTAGTTGTCGACGAGCGGGTGGCGGATCGAACGCGACAGGTCGAAGGTCGTCGAGGCCGACAGCCGCTTCGAAATCTTGAAATCGGCGCTGCCGTGCATCGTGAAGACCGAGTAGTCGGTCATCGCCACCACGCCGCCGTCGTCGGCATAACTCACCGACGCGGCGTATTTCACGTTCTCGTTGCCGCCCGTCACGCCCACGTAGGCCTTCGCCCACAGCGCGTCGCGGAACCAGTGTCCCTGCTCGTCGGTATCGGTGAAGACGATCGTGCGCCCCGTCACCGGATCGGTCATGCTCCGCCAGCCTGCGGGAACCGCCTCGCCGTCGCCCAGGAAGCGCGTGGTATGGATCGAGCCGTCGCCGTTGCCCGTGCCGGCGGCCGTGGCCGACGTGAGCACCGACGCGCCGTTGTACGACTCGGCGATCGCCGGACGCACGAACGACAGGAACTCCTCGGCATTCATGAAATCCCATTTGCGCGAAGGCGACTCCCAGCCGATCTGCCCCTCGAAGACGATCTCCGGCCCCTTGCCCACCGTACCTTTCTTGGTGGTGATCAGAATCACGCCGTTCGACGCCCGCGAGCCGTAGATGCCGGCCGCCGCAGCGTCTTTCAGCACCTCGATCGACTCGATGTCGTTGGGGTTGATGTCGTTCATGGCGCGCGTGATCCCGTCGACGATGACGATCGGCGCATTGCTCTGGTTGATCGACGAACCGCCGCGGATGAGGAACGTCGGCGCCTCGCCCGGCAGCGAGTTGGTCGTCGAGACCTGCATACCCGCGACCTTGCCTTTCAGGGCGTCGCCCACCGAGGTCACGGGAGCCGCCGCCACCGCATTGCCGGCGATCTTCGACACGGCCGTCGTAAGCGTATGGCGCGACTGCGTGCCGTACCCCACGACCACCACCTCGTCCACGTCGATCGACGAGGCGGCGAGCGTCACGTCCACGACCGTCTGCGCCGGTGCGACCGCCACTTCGGCCGTCCGGTAGCCCACGAACGAAATCTGCAACACGGGATTGTCCGCCGACACGCGCAGCGAATAGCGGCCGTCGATGTCGGTCGTCACGCCGGTGGTCGTCCCCTTGACGACGACCGTCGCCCCCACGATCGTGGCGCCCTTGTCGTCGCGCACCACGCCGCTCAGCGTCCGCGACACGGCCTTTTCGGCCACGCGCGGCACGGCACGGCGCGTGACGACGATGCTCCGTCCGTTTATTTCATAGCTCACGTCCTGTCCCGCGAAGATCTGCGCGAGGACGTTCTCGATCGGTTCGTCCTCCGCCGCGACCGTGATCCGACGCTCCATGTCGATCTGGCTGGCATCGACCGTGAGCGAATAGTGCGACTGTTGCAGAGCGGCGATCGCCCGCTTCACGGTTACGTTTTTCAGGTTCAGGGAGATGTCGTCAGCCGACGCCTGCGAAGGCAGAAACAGCGCCGCCGACACAACGATTCCGAGACAAAACGATTTTATACCCGGAATCGTTAGCAAGTTTTCAGGTTTTTTCATACATTTGTTAGGTTTTGGTTCTGTGCTTGGAGTGTACAGCTCACGACCGGAACTGCGGGCGGGGATAGTGCGAATATCTCCGCCTTTTTTTTACGAGGATCGATCTTATTCCATGGGCGATTTCTTTTGAGGGTTAGCGTTTGGTGATGTTGACGATGCGGCCTTCGCGGCGAATGCGCATCGCCTCGTCGGCATTGAACGAAGCGAGCATCTCGTCGAGCGACTCGCCGTTGACGAACGAGGCGATGAAGCGCCGCTCGGCCAGCGCGCGGTCGGCGACGTTGATCTTCACGTCGAAGCGTTTTTCGAGGTAGGCGACGATCTCGTCGAAGCGTTTGTCCATGAAGAAGAGCCCGCCCCCGCAGACGACGGGGCGGTAGGTATCCGTCGGCACATCGAAGGTTTCGGTCGATCCCGTACGCTTGTCGAGCTTCACCAGCTCGCCCGGGCGGAGCCGCACGATGCGGTCGTCGCCGCCGAGTTTGGTCTCCATTTCGACGCTGCCCTCGACGAGCGTCACCTCGACCTCCGAATCCTCGGCATAGGATTTCAGATTGAATTTCGTGCCCAGCACCCGCACGTCGACCTCGCCGGCCGACATCACGAAGGGGCGCCCGGGATCCTTCGCAATCGTGGCGTAGCCCTCGCCCGCCAGAAAGACCTGCCGGCGATCGGGCCCGAAGCGGTCGGGATAGATCAGCTTCGATCCCGAATTGATGACCACCTCCGAGCCGTCGGGCAGCACCACGCGCAGCGTCTTGCCGTAGGGTGCATAGGCTTCGAACCACTCGCCCGGCCGCTGCGCCTCGCCGTAGAGATAGAACGCCAGCGCCGCGACGGGCAGCAGCAGACAGGCGGCGGCACGCATCGTCCAGCGGCCGACGAGCCGCCATGCCGAGCTCTTCGGCGCGATTCCCAGCCGGCGGCAGACACGCCGGAAAGCCCCCTCGGCATCGGCCGTCGCAGGCTTCGTCTCGCGCAGCAGGGCATACAGCAATTCGTCGGCCTCTTTCGTTTCGGCGTGTTCGGCCAGCCAGCGGCCGGCGGCCTGCTCCTCCGCGGGCGAGCAATCGCCGTCGAAGAGGTTTCGCATCTCTTTTTTATCCATAATCGACTCTTTCTACCCTATATACGCACGACGGGGCCGCATTGCGTAACCGGAAATGAAAATCAGGCAAAAAAATCGTCACGCCCGCCGACATCGCCTGCGCGAAGCCGCCGGTTCGCCCCGCGGACCGCAACGCACCGACGGCTCTGCGAGCCGCATCCCCTGCGCCGAAAGTCCGCAACCGCTCCGCTGCCGCAGGCCGCGTCGCGCCTCCGCACCCGTTCTCCCCGGCCCCGAACAAAAAACCGGCTCCGGAGAATCTCCGGAGCCGGTTCGAACGCTCGCCTCTGGCGTCACTCCACGTCGAGCGCCGCCGCAAGAATCGAAAGCGGATGTTCGACCCGCTTCGACGTCGACATCTCGATCTGCCACTTGCAGGTCTCGCAATCGGTGGCCACCACGTCGCAGCCCGTCGCCTCGATCTGCCGGAACAGCCCCTCGCCGATGGCCTGCGAAGTCTCGTAGTTCTCCTTCTTGAAGCCGTAGGTTCCCGCGATGCCGCAGCACTGCGAGTCGAGCACCGTCAGCTCCACCGAAGGGATCATCTTCAACAGTTCGATCGAGTAGTACGACCACCCGAGCTTCTCCATGTGGCAGGGGGTATGGTAGGCCACCTTCACCTTGGGCGCATCCTTGCGGAAGCGCAGCTTCGCCTTGCCCGATTCCAGCAG
Source organism: Alistipes communis (assembly GCF_006542665.1). Taxonomy (NCBI): domain Bacteria; kingdom Pseudomonadati; phylum Bacteroidota; class Bacteroidia; order Bacteroidales; family Rikenellaceae; genus Alistipes; species Alistipes communis. The sequence continues at coordinate 2,089,223 of NZ_AP019735.1, read as the reverse complement.
CCGGTAGATATAGCGGGTCGCCAGCTCCACGCTATCGCGCACGTCCGACGTATCGATGCCCAGCAGGTGGGGATACTCGTCGCGCAGCGTGAAGGTGCAGGTCGACGAGGTGCCCAGCACGGGAAGACCTCGTTCCACGACCGACTCGCGGATCGAAGCGATATTGACCTCCGCCTGCCGTTTGGCCTGATTTATCAGTCCGTTGGAGATCAGCGCCACGCCGCAGCACTTCTCCTTTTTCAACAGCTGCACGCCGATGCCCAGCGCGTTCATCACCCGCACGAAATCCTTGCCCAGCGGCGGGTTGTTGTAGTTGACGTAGCAGCCGTGGAAATAGCTCACCTGTTCGGGGAAAGCCGCCTGCGCCTCGCGCTGCTTGCGCATCCACCCCTCGAACGTGCCGAAGGCGTATTTGGGGAAGGTGCGGCGATGATCGATGCGCATGACCTTATCCATGACCATCTTCACGGGTTTGAGCCCCACCGTGGCGTTGACGATCGGCGCCAGCGGCGTCGAGAGCGTTCCCACCAAATCGGTGTTGGCGAGCACGAACTCGCGCAGTCCCGGCCGCTTCTTGCTGTACTTGATGCGCGCGAGCTGGATGATGTCGCCGATACGCACGTTCGACGGGCAGGCCACTTCGCAGCGTTTGCAGTTGAGGCAGTATTTGAGCGCCTCGTCGTAGAAGCCGGGCTGTTTCAGGCGCAGGCGTTCGCCGTCGGGCCCCGCCTGCTTCGGCCCCGGAAAGAGCGGATTGGCAGCCGCCGCGGGGCAATAGACCGTGCAGACAGTACATTTGATGCACTGCTCGAAATTGTTTTCACTGTATTCCGTCATCATAACCTTACTCGTTTAAAATCCGTTCGGCGGCGGCCAGCGCCGTGAGCATCGAAACACCTGCGCCGCATCCCTCCTTCACGGGGTTGAATCCCGCCAGTCCGGCGCCGATCGCGTAGAGGTTCTCCACCGCACGCCCGTCGCGCAGGCCGCGCAGGTGCTCGTCGCACTTCACACCGAAGTGTTCGAACGGCTGCGCCGCGAACAGGTCGCGGTCGTACCATGCGCCGCGGTCGGCGGCACAGGCCACGTCCAGCCCGAACAGCGGTTCGCGCACGCCGTCCATCCCGGCCACCAACCCCTGACTGAAATAGCTGCCCGTGGCGAGCACGTAGCTGTCGGCCTCGAAGGCGATGTCGCCGTGGTCGGCCGTGTAGAGCGCCGTGATGCGGCCGCCTTCGGCCTCGTAACGCACGGCGGTGTCGCCCAGCATGTAGACGCCGCCCGACTGCTGGAAGTAGCGCCGCAGCTGCAACTGCGCCTGCAATCCCGGGACGGACGGGGGCAGCGTGGCCACCATCGCCACGGGACGGCCCGCCTGCCGTTCGAGTTGCGCCGCCGCATCGCGGCGGTCGATCCCCAGCACGGCGGGCAGCAACACCGCTTCGGCATCGCCCGCCTCGCGCCGCAGGATCCGGGCCAACTCGTCGAGATTCTCCTGCCGGTCGAAGATGCGGGCGATATTGGCCGAACGCATCTCGCTGGGATTGTTGCGGATCGTTTCGAGCGCCGGCATGTTGAACGTGCGCACCGCGCACTCCGTCCCCATGCGGCGGAATCCCTCGGCGAGGAACTGCGTATAGAAATCGAGGAAGCCCTCGGCATTGAACAGCACCACCTTGCGCCACGGCAGCGCATCGGACGCTTCGCTGCGCACATACCCCGCCAGCGTCAGCCACGCGGGTTTCAGCCCGCCCATCGGCGTGAGCCGGTAGTGGTTACGGGCTGCATCGCCCTCGACGGCGACGCCCGCCTCCGCGAGCAGTGCGGCGGCCTCGGCCGCCAGCGCCCCGAAACGTTCGGCGCCGATGCGGGCGTAAGGGTGTTCGGGAGCCTGCCGGATCGTCTCGGCCACCGACTCCGCGGGAGCGGTCACGGGCGTACCGTCGGGCAGCGCGCCCAGCAGATCGAACGACCCCGACGAGAAGTGCAGCGCGCTCTGCCCCGAAGAGATGATGGCGCAGCGCCGCCCCGCTTTCGAAAGGCGGATGCCGCAGACGAGTCCCGCCAGGCCGCCGCCGATGATTACACTATCGAATTTCATATCGTCATTTCGTATTGTTAGCACTCGTTAAACCGCACACGCCGTCGTAGAGCCACATCGTGAACTCGCTCTCGCGCAGCGTATCGCCCCACGCCACGGGGGCCATGCCCTTCCAGCGTTCGTTGAGGAACGCCGTCAGATCCTCCTTGGCGCGCCGCACGCAGTACTTGCCCGCTTCGGCCATCAGCCCCGCGGCGCGGCAGGCGCACAACTCGCCCTGACAGGTACCCATGCCCACACGGGTGCGCCGGCGCAGGTCGACCAGATTGTTCACGTCCAGCTCATTGAGCGCATACTCCACCTCGCCGACCGACACCTCCTCGCATTCGCACACCAGCGAACGCCGGGCGGCATCGCCCACAGCCACCTTGCCGGCCATGTCGCCGTGACGGTGGATCGACGAGGCGCGCTGCGCCACCGGCACCGAGATCAGACGACGATTGACCTCCTCCTCCGGCTCGCGCGAGCCGGGCAACTTCTCCTCGGCGGTGGTACATTTGGCCGTAAGATTCAACTTTTTGCAAATCAAGTCGGTCGTCCACTCCGCCATCAGACGGTAGGTCATCAGCTTGCCGCCCGTGATGGTCACGAAGCCCTCCAACCCGTCGCGCGTGGCGTGGTCGAGCACCACGATGCCGCGGCTCACGCTGCGGCCGCTCGGATCGTCGTCCGACGCTACCAGCGGACGCACGCCGGCGTAGGCGCGCAGGATGCGCGTATGTTCCAGCGACGGGGCCAGTTTCATTCCCTCGCGCAGCAGCAGGTCGACCTCGTCGGCCGTCACGTACATGTCGTCCACCTCGTCGAAGGGCACCTTGCTCGACGTGGTGCCGATCAGCGAGATCGTATCGCCCGGCACCAGGATGTCGGCGTCGGCCGGCTTGCGGCAGCGGTTCAGCACGATGTTGTTCACCCTGTGGCCGAAGATCAGCAGCGAGCCCTTGGCCGGCAGCATGTTGACCGTCACCCCCGCCTTGCGGGCGATGTCGTGCCCCCAGATGCCGCCCGCGTTGACCACCACCTGCGCGCGGTATTCGGCCGTCTGGCCCGTCTTGCGGTCGAGCACCTTGACGCCCGTGATGCGGTTCTGTTCGCGCAGAAAGTCGAGCACCTCGTGGTAGGTCAGCACCTCGGCGCCGTGCGCCTTGGCATCGATGACGTTGGCGGCCGTCAGCCGGAACGGATCGACCGCGCCGTCGGGAACGCGCACCGCGCCGACCATCGCCGGATTGGCCGACGGTTCGAGCCGCAGCGCCTCCTTCGGGTCGATCACGTCGGCGCGGATACCCGCCGCACGACACGCCTCGACGAACTTGGCCTGGAATTCCAGCCCGTCTTCGGGCAGGCTCAGGAACAGACCGTCGGTCTGCTCGACGCAATGGCTGGCGATCCGGCGCAGGATCATGTTCTCCTTGATGCACTCCTCGGCCGATTCGCGGTCCGTCACGGCATAGCGTGCGCCGCTGTGCAACAGACCGTGATTACGGCCCGTCGCACCCGTGGCTATGTCGCCTCGTTCGAGCAACAGCGCACGGATACCGCGCAGGGAGCAGTCGCGGGCCACACCCGCACCCGTAGCGCCGCCGCCGATAATAATCACATCGAATTGCTTTGTCATAGGATATTTTCGTTTTCGATTATTTTCCGCATACAAAGGAACGCATAAAACGAAAAATTTCAAAATAAAACCGTAAAAATTTCATAACGAAACCGACATTTCTTCGAGCCGTCCCCCTTTCCGAATGTCAAAATCCCCCTCCTCACGGACATAGCGCCCGACAATCGCAAACGAAACCGGACGAAAAGCGGGACGGCATTCCGCCGTCCCGCATCGCAAATTCGTCCGAAAGAGGGATCAACGACCCGCCGCGAGGGTGAAATCGCCCATCAGACCGTAGTCCTGCTGCACGTAGTCCTTACCGGAGGGATACTCCTTGACCCCGCGCCAGAAGGCCGGCGTGATCCGTTTGAAGTGCGCGGCGTGCAGCGGCCCCATGAGGTTGTAGTTGCTGCCCACGACCTTCACCTCCACACGGTTGCGGCCCGTCACGATCCACTCCGTCACGTCGACCGTATACGGCTCCGCATAGACGATACCGGCCGAACGGCCGTTGACGAGCACCTCGCAGACCGTACCCTTCCACTCGCCCAGCGCCACTTCGTAGTAGGGCGCCTTTTCGGCGACATCGAACTCCCGCGCATAGGTCACCTTGCCGGGATAGCAGGGCCAGCCCTGCGCCTTCCAGCTGCCGGCGGCGAAATCGCCCGGAGCGACGATGTTCCACCCTTTGGCGGCCGGTTCGAGCCGGAAATCGCCCAGGATGTAGATCGGTTCGATCTCGGCCAGCACGCGCATCGGCGAGCACTCCATCGTCAGCACGTTCTCGCCCGTGCGCACGGCATCGCCGAGGGGCATGAAGCGCATTTCGGGATCGATCCAGTGCTTGTCGGGCAGGGCTTTCAGCTCCACGCCGTTGAGCGTCACGCGGTAGAGTTCGGGCTGCTCGACGACGGCCTGCAAGCGGCTGCGGTCGACACCGGGCGTCACCGTGAACCGGTACGACGCCTTGAATCCGCCCATCGTGAAGGTGTCGCGGCGCACGGTATGGTCGCGGAACTGCACCGAGGTGCTCCACGGATTGCCGGCCTTGAAGCCGTGATGCTGGTAGGCGAGTTTGGCCGCGTCGTAACTGTTCAGATCCGGATAGACCTTGCCGTCGAGTTCCAGATCGCAGAAATCGATCGTCATCACGTTGGGCGCGTCGGGCTTCGCCGTCAGACCTCCCGCGGCAGGGACCGCCGTCAGCACGCGCCGCACAGGTGCGGGTGCCAACCCCTCGCGCTCCTCGTCGAAGACGTAGAGCAGCAGGCTGCCGGCCGGATGGAGATCGTAGGCGATCGTCAGCCGGTCGCCCTCGCGCTGCGCCTCGTAGCCGCGGATCTCGCCCGTGCGGGTATCGAGCAGCGCGGCCTGACGCCCTTGCAGCGTCACCGTACCCCGGACGGGGCGCGTGAGGCTCGAATTGGCGAGGAACAACAGCTGTCCGTCGTCCATGCGGCGGCGATGGTGGAAGAGGTAGTTGCCCTCCGGCACATCGAATGCGATTTCGGGCGTGGCGAAGAGCGAGTAGTCGATCGGTTCGCCCGCATCGGCGCGCGTCACCTTCGCCGGATCGGCGAAGAAGGCCTCCGCCTCGGCGCTCCTCGCACCGTCCACATACTGCGGCGTACCGTAGGCGATGATCCGGCCGCCCTTCGCGGCGAACCGTTCGAGCAGGTCGAACGTCGCGGCGTCGACGTTCTCCATCTGCGCCGGCAGCACCACCGTCCCGTAGGCGCGTTTACCCACGACGAAGCGGTCGCCCTTGACCGAACCGTGGTTGAGCAGGATGTTCTCCGACCCCAGATCGAACTCCACCTGATGCCGTTCCAATGCGGTGATGAAGGCCTGGAACTCCTCGCCCATCGTCCGCCAGCGGTTCGGGCGCGGCGCGTTGTAGGTGTAGTACATCCAGATCGAGGTGGTGGGTTCGAGCACCAGCACGTCGTTGTACTGGCCGCCCGACGAGAGCGCCAGCGACAGACGGGCGAAGTGGAGGTTCAGCTCGCGGTAATACTCCCACCACGGCGAATGGGGCGTGAAGGCGGGCGGATAGTCGTACTTGCGCGCACCGGCGATGCTCAGCGGTGCGATATGCTGGTTCATGAAGTTCACGCCCAGCGCATATTCCCAGTCGCCCTGACGCTTGAAGTCGCGCAGCGTCATGTCCCAACCGCCGCCGCCGTAGGATTCGCTCAGCTTGCGCACGCGCCCCATCTGGTTGGCCGCACTGTTGACCTCCTTCACAGAACGCACGTTGCCGAAGTGGGCATTGGGCGATTCGACATCGAATTTGTTGTACAGCAGGTCGATGCCCGGCATCTGCTGCCAGGCGTACATGGCCATGTTGTCGGGGTTGTGCCCCATGTCGGGCCACCCGTGCTCCCAGAAATGGCCGGTGAAGACCAGGTTGTTGCGCTCGCAATAGTCGTGGCAGACCTTGATGTAGCGATCCAGGAAGAGATTCATCAGCACGTCGCGGTAGTTGTGCCGCACCTGCCGCCACGGACCGACCTCCTCCCAGAGCGAGACCAGATTGGGTTCGAGATCGTATCCCCAGCGGGCGCGGAAGGCATCGAACAGGTCGGGCGTCCAGCGGATCGACTCGCGGTCGGTCACCACGATCTGCGGCTCGTCGGTGAACCAGCCCGGAACGGTGCCGCCGAACTCCTCGCCCACGACCTTCTTGTAACCGTCGAGCGTCAGTTCGATGAATTTGTCGGCCACGCCCTCGTGCATCAGATCCACGTACGAGAAGCCGCTGTACCACGGCGACGTGGGATTGTAAGCCTTGTAGAAGAGGTAGTAATCGCCCTTTTCGCCACGCCGCGAAACGGCTTCGGCCGTAATGTCGGTGAAGGCGTCGCCTTCGCGTCGCAGGCAGCAGAAGAAGCGGTCGACCGTATCGGGCAGCACCCCGGCACGCAAGTATTTGAGCGCCACGCCCTCGTCGTAGCTCTCGGGCATCGCCTCGTTGACGTGGCCGCCCGCGAAACCGCTCGGATAGGAGTTCTCGTCGTAGATCCAGACGTTCATGTCCAGTTCGCGGCCCTTCTCCATCGTATGGCGGAAGAGCGAGAACCAGTTGTCGTCGAGATACTGCGTCACCATGCCCGGACGGGGGTGTACGAAGACGCCGCCGAAGCCCTTGTCTTTGAGGTCGGCCATCGCTTCGTCGATCCGTTCGGGCGTCACGACCTTGTTCCAGACGAAGAGCGGCGCCGAGCCGTACTCCTTGGAAGGTGCCGCGAACTGCGCGCTCAGGCTCTCGAAATCTTCCGCAGCCGGAAGATTGCGCCCGTCCGGCGCAGCGCAGGCGACGGTCAACAGCCCCAAAAGGGGCCATATCGCACTTCGGAATGTTCGTTTCATCGGTTGCATAACAAGTCAGATTAATAGTTGGTTTGTTCTCTCTGCCGTTTACGAATTCTCCGCCGGCCGCCGTCACCGGCCGTCGGCGGAGAAATCCGTCGTTCGAATCTGCGGCATCAATACCCGGGGTTCTGCTCCATCGCCGTGTTAGTGTTCATCTCACCGACCGGAATGGGCCACAGGTAGTCGCGGTTGGGGTTGAAGACGCGCGTCTGGGCCAGGTAGCGGTCGTCGGCACCCGGAGGCGTCGCGCCGTAGACCTCGCCGTTCATCACCTGCTCGGCGATCCGCCAGCGGCGGATATCGAACAGACGGTGTCCCTCGAAGGCCAGTTCCACACGGCGCTCGCGGCGTACCAGTTCGCGCAGCTTCGTCTGCGTAGCGTACTTCGTGCGATCCACGGGCGGCATTCCCGCACGGTCGCGGATGTCGTCGAGATAGTCGTAGATATTCGGATCGCTCAGCTGGTTCAGCTCGATGGCAGCTTCGACGTAGTTGAGCAGCACCACCGCATAGCGCATGTTCTGGAAGTCGAGCTTGCCGCCGTCCGTACTGCTGTAATTGGTGCGGTCGGTTTCGTTCGCCCACTTCTTGATCCAGTAACCGGTCTTCGTCGAACCCTCCTTGCCGATGGCGTCCTTGTGCGAAGGCTCCCACGGATGGGCCGTATAGCCGAGGAAGGTCTCGGTGGGGAAGATGATCGACATGCCCAGACGCGGATCGCGCTTTTCGGGCTGCGGGTCGAGCTGGTAGGCCCGTTTCTCGTCGGCGGGCAGTTCGTCGAGCGTGCGGCCGTCGAGCAACTCGAACTCGTCGACGAGCGACGCCGTGGGCGACAGACCGGTCTGGCCGTTACCGCCGTCGGGCGGAGCCAGACGGCGCTGCACCTGACGCATACCCAGCTCGGTGGTGAGGATCGACTCCTTCGTGTCGTTGTTGTAGGCCTCGTGGATGAACTGCCGGCGGAAACTGTCGGCCGGATCGGCCGTGCTGCGATAGAGATCGTAAATTCCCAGCTTGACTACCTCCTCGGCCCACTTCTTGGCGTTGGCCCAGTCGCCGACATAGAGATAGAGGTAGGACATCCACGCATAGCAGGCGCCCTTCGTCCAGCGCCAGCGCTCCGACTTGGTCTGCGGCACGACCGGCAGGTTGTGCGACGCACCCTCCAACTCGCCGGCGATCCAGTCGACGACCTCCTGCTGCGGACGGCGCACGAGGAATTGCTCGGTCGGCAGCGTCGAGTGGTCGACGAGCGGAATATCGCCGAAGAAGAGGAAGAGCTCCAAATGGTAGAACGCCCTGAGCGCACGCGCCTCGGCGGCGAAACGGTCGACGGTCTGGATGCCTTCGTGCGGCGCCGCGTCGGGGGCCACCGTCGCCTGCTGGTAGTGCTCCATGAAGCGGCAGCAACGGCGTATCACTGTCCATTTCATATTCCAGATATTGGTGCATACCGTCTCGCTGGCCGACGTGATGCCGGCCGTAAAGGCGTTGTAGGAGACATAGTTGGCCGAACCGATTCCGTTGTCCGTAAGGGCCTCCATCTCCACGCGCGCATTGGAATAACCCGTATTCTGTGCCTGCTTCACGTCATGGTTGACATAGGTGATGCTGCCCGACGGCATGGGCTTGTAGAGGTTGTTGAGCGCCGTGTTGAGCTGCCCCTTGTTCTGCCACCACTCCTCGTCGGTCGTCTGGTTGGGCACGTCGCGCACCAGAAAATCCTCGCATCCGGCCATCAGCGCACCGCCGGCCATCAGCAGCAGGAGCGCTGCGCGGGAGAGGTATCCTTTGATATGATCGATATAGTTCATAATTGTCTACTGTTTAGGTGTTACCGGTTAGAAATTCACATTCAGACCGACGGAATAGGTCTTGAACATCGGGTAGGTGGTGTGCGTGCCCTTCGTCTCGGGGTCGATCAGCTCGACCTTGGTGAAGGTGAAGGGATTCTGCACGTTCACGTAAACACGGAAGTTACCGGCATGGATCTTCTTGGCCAGCGCCTTGAAGTTGTAGCCCAGCTGCATGTACTTGATACGGACGAAGGCGCCGTTCTCCTTCCAGAAGGTCGACAGCAGCGCATTGTTGCCCGGATCGGTCGTCACGCGCGGCAGTTTGGCGTTGCGGTCGGGATTTTCGGCCTTCCAGTGGTCGAGGTGCCAGCGCTGGGGCGTACCGCCGTACTCCGGATCGAGCGGGTTCGAGATCAACCCCTGATAGAAGATCGGCACGTATCCCACGCCGTTGACCTGCATGTCGAAGTCGAGGTTCTTCCAGCGGAACGAGAGGTTGCCGTAGTAGACGCTGTGCGGATCCTGGTCGCCCAGCGGCACGCGGTCGTCGGTCGTAATCACCTTGTCGCCGTTGGTATCCACGTAGCGGATGTCGCCGGGCAGTTGCGCCGTCGTCGCGCCGTCGTAGCCGCCAATGATCGGCACGCGGAAATCGAGATCGTCCTGCGTGAGCAGGTGATCGGCCTGATAGCCGTAGTACTCCTTGATGGCGTGTCCCTTGCGATAGATCGTATTGCCGTTGATAAGCTCGTCGTTGGTGATTTCGAGCCACTTCGACTTGTTGTAGGAGTAACCCAGATTGATGCTGAAATCGATGTCCTTCGTAAAGGAGTGGTTGAAGCCCACGCCGATCTCGTAACCCTTCACCTCGGCCTTTCCGACGTTCATCGGGGCGGCCAGCAGCCCCGAGCTGGGCGTCGAAGGCACGTTGACGATCATGTCGTCGGTCACCTTGCGGAACCAGTCGAAGGTCACTTCGAGCTTCTGCCCGAAGAGGCTCAGGTCGATGCCCGCGTCGAGAATCTTCACCTTCTCCCACGTCAGGTCGGGGTTGCCGTTGACGATTTCGTTACCCGAGTTGTCGATAATGGTCTGATAGCGGTAGAGCGCCACGTTGTTGTTGCCCAGCATACCGTAGGAGGCGCGGATCTTGAAGTTGTCGATGAACCGGGCGTTCTGCATCCACGGTTCGCGGTTGACGTTCCAGCCCACGGCCACCGAAGGGAAGTTGCCCCACTTGTGCCCGTCGCCGAAGAGCGACGAACCGTCGCGGCGAATGCCGACCTCGGCCAGATACTTGTCCTTGTAGCTGTAATAGGCCTTTCCGAAGAACGAGAGCAGCGCCACGTCGTCCCAGCCGTTGCGGCGGTCGACCTCTTCGTTCCATCCGCCCAGAATGTTGATGCGGTGGTCGCCGAACTCCTTCGTCCAGTCGAGCGTCGCGCCGACCATCCAGTAGCTCGTGCGCGTGGTATAGGTGGCCGACTTCACGGCGCCGAACGTTCCCGACTCGTTGCCGGAGAAGTAATCGAGGAAGACGTAGGCGTTGCGGTCCTTCTTGTCCATGCCCGATGCGATGCGGTAGCCCACCTGTCCTTTGAGCGTCAGGCCGGGAATGATATGCCACGTGGGGCGGGCGTTGATCGTCACGTAGTCGCGCACACTTTCGACCTGCGTACCGCGTTCGAGGTTGGCCAGCGGGTTCATCCACTCGAAATAGACGCCGTAGTAGTCGTATCCGGGCTTCTGTCCCTCCTTGCGGGGATATTTCGAGACGAGCGTCGGCGGTGCGAGATAGATGTAGTCCAGAATGGTCTTGTTCATCGTCTCGGGCTGACGCTGCGTATCGCGGCCGACGAACATGTCGACGAACATCATGATGTCCTTGTTGAGGTTCACCGTCGTGTTGGCACGCACCGTCAGACGTTCGAATCCGTTGTCCATCACCTTGTACATACCGTCCTGATTGAGATACTGCGCCGACAGGGCGAAGCGCGCGGTGGTGTTACCGCCCGACACGGTGAAGTTGTGCTCGTGGATCGGGGCCGTCTCGCGCATCGTCTCCTTCATCCAGTCGGTGCTGGGATAATGGATCGGGTCGCTCCCCTCGCGCGTGATCCGAATCTGTTCGGGGGTATACTTGTCCACGCCCGTGGTATTGCGGTTGGCCTCGTTGATATACTCCATGTAGGTGGCTCCGTCGACGAAGTCGGGCAGGTAGATCGGCTGCTGAATACCGAAATAACCGTTGTACGACACCGAAACCTTGCCGGCCGAACCGCGTTTGGTCGTGATGAGGATAACGCCGTTACCGGCTTTGGCGCCGTAGATCGACGCAGCGGCGGCGTCTTTGAGGATCGACACTGACTCGACGGTCGAGGGATCGAGCTTGTCCATGTCGAACTCGAAGCCGTCGACCAGCACCAGCGGGTCGGAACCCAGAAGCGACGCCACGCCGCGGATCTTGATCGTCGCGCCGTCACCACCCGGAAGGCCCGAACTCTGAGTCACCAGGATACCCGTCGTTCCGCCCTGCAAGGCCTGCGACAGACGGGTGATGGGCTTGTTTTCGAAATTGGAGGGCGCCACCGCGCCGACCGAAGCGGCGATATGCTTGCGCTGCTGCGAAGTCATACCCGTCACCACGACCTGGTCGATACTGGTCAGTTCCTCCTCCATTGCGATCGAAAGGTTGGCCACGCTTTTGTTCACCCGATACTCTTTGCCCGTGTACCCGATAAACGAAAAGGTGAGCACGTCGCCGTGTTTGGCCTTGATCGAGAAGAATCCTTCGGCGTCGGTCGTCGTTCCGCGAACCGTTCCCTGCACGAGCACCGTCACGCCCACCAGCGGCGTGGGAGGGTCTTTCGTATCTACGACGACGCCCCGGATATCCAACAATTCGTCAGCCGGCCGCGCCGCAAAGGCGAGGGGGGGGGAAATCAGTGCCAGGCCGGCCGACAGGCAGGCCAGACAAAACAGTCCGAGCCGAGAGCCGAAGGCTTTCGACCGGTTCGTTACTGGTCTAAGTTCATCCATGATTCATAGTTTTAAGTTTGTTTACATCTATCGGAGATAGGGATCGGCTGGTGTCGGCGGCCGTTTCGGCTCCCTGCTGTCCGTTTCCGCTTCTCGCAGCGGCCGCGCGAACTGTCCGGCGGCACGGAAAAAGGAGGCCTGACGGCTTTTTGTTACATAATTGTACACAAATATAGAATGTTCGGAAACGGCGTCGTTACGCATTTTGATTTATAGATTTCAAAAAATGACTCTCCCGGGGTAATCGATAGAATCAGGCGGCAATATCCCATTTTGCACCGCCGCTCCTCCGAAGCCCGACGACCCGAGCGGGCCTTGCCCGAAGCCCCCGCCGAGGCGGGGGGGGGTTTGGGGGTGGGTCCAATCTGCAAACGCGGCTCCGCCGCGAACGCTCCGACGGCCGGTCGGGTGCATCGGATCGGAAATCCGACGGGGTGCGAAGCCGTATATAGCTACCAAAATAAAGAGAGGCGCGGCTTCTGCGGGCCGCACCCCTCTCTTACCATCGCGCCGGATTCCGAAACTCCGGCGCGAATCACTTGGCCGGAACGATCAGGACGTTGTCGAGGAACCAGCGGTTGGTAAGCCCGTTCTCCTTGGCGAAGACCGCACTGAACTCGATGTGCGTCTCGGCCGTCGCGCCTGCGACGTTCACCGTACAGGGTTTCATCTCCCGTTTCTCGCTGATCTGTACCTTCGCCTCCTTCTGGCCGTCGATCGTACCCGGGCCCACGACGATCACCTTGATTTCGGGATTGTCGCTCTTCGCGCTCGACGAAGGATCCTCCCACCAGCAGCAGGCGTCGAAGCTCACGGTGATGTCGGTCGCCCCCGTCAGTTTTTCCAGCGCCGGCGTCTGAATCCAGCCGACGGCCGATCCGGTACCCAGTTTGAGCATCCCCGTAGCGCCGTAGACCGAATTGTTGCCCGTGTGTCCGGCCGCATTGTTGCCGCCTACCCAGCCGTCCAGGCCGACCGCCGAGCGGTAGGCCGCGCTGTGGGTCGTCCAGAGGTTGGCCGCCGCCGAATTGGCGTTGCAGTATTTCTCATAGGGCACGAAGATCTGATCGAGCGCCTTGCCTGTCGGATTGTCGTTCACACCGCCTGCAAACGCCGTATAGACGTTGTTGCCGCCGTAAGCCAGATAGCGGAAATCCTGGAAGAGTACGGCGTCGGCCGGCACCTCCGGTTCAGCCTTCGTCGTCACGGGACACAGCTCCGTCCACTTCGAGTCGATCTTGCCCGCATCGTCGGCAACCCCCTCGGACGGGCAGCGCTTCACGCGGAAATAGTAGGTCGTTCCGGGATCGAGCGCCCCGATGATGAAACGGTTGTAAACATACTTCGGATTCTTGTCGTCGTTGCTGTTCACCTCGTAGGTGAACTCGCGCACCACCCCGGCGTCGTCCGCATCGGAATCCAGCAGCTGCCATGCCCACTTTCTGGTGCGTACGGTGCTGTGGTCGTTGTCCCACTCCATGATGATCTCGTGCGAATCGGCACGGAAGACGTAGAGTCCCGTCGGCGCCGCCATGCGGTTGGCCGTTTCGCTCTTCACCTCGTAGGGGCCGAAGCTCTTGCCGCCGAGTTCGACGGCGACCTTGAAGAGCACCTCGCCGAAGGTCGTGGGCGTACCCGTCACGGCCATGCGCGCCACACCGCTGCCCGCGTCGAGCGTCACCTCGCCCGCAGCCACCGACAGGCCGTCCGAGCCCTCGCCCGACAGCGTCGGCGTGACGGTCAGCTTCTCGCCGCCCACCGCACGCGAATAGTTCACGGCGATGTAGGTCTTCTCGACCGGTTCGTCTTTGGCCATGTCGCCTTCCAGCTCCACGCCGTCGATGCGTACCTGGCCGTCTTCCTGCACGACGGTCACCTTGCGGTCGAAACCGGCGCCCGTAATGTGCAGTTCGGCGGTGCGCTCGACACCGGTGTTGTGCAGCGCCTTGATCGTCACGCGCTGCGAAACGATGCCCTCGTCGCCGGGGCCGCTCGTCTTGTCGAACGCGAGCCACCCGTCGCCCGTCAGATAGGTGCAGTCCAACGTCCACGGCACCGTCGAGCGAATCAACAGCTGCTGGTCGGACTCCTCGTAGGAAAATTCCAGTTCGTCGAAATTCGTCGCCAGACTACTCGCCGCATCGTCGTCCGAGCAGCCGGCGAATGCCAGCGCCGCCAACAGGACAGCGCACATTCCTCTCAGTTTGAGTAACATTGTCGTAATTTTAGGTATTCATTAACATTCGAACAGTTTTTTCCGATCCCCGTTCTCCTGTCTTTCGTTTCCTCGCATCGTCGCCGCTCCGCACGCACGGAGCCTCCGGCCGGCATCAATACACGGGCGACCTGGCATCCGTGAAGTCGTCGGGCGCCGTGAACTCCGACTGCTCGTAGCGGTTGCCCCAGCGGTCGACGGCCACCACCTTCAATGCGGCCCTGACGTCGTTCGGCTCGGCCACGTACATGTGCTTGCAGGGCGACTTGTAGTTGTCGCCGCGCCCCAGCACGCCCACATGGTACCCCACCGACCACGCGTCGGTGTAGGTCGTCACCAGCGTCATCGCCTTGGTCTCCACGCCGTTCTCGCAGAGCGTAACCCGCCACTCGGGATCGGCGTTCCAGACGTTGGCGATCACCGTCTTCGGCGTATAGGGATAGGTGAAGCCGCTGTGGGTGTCGCCGCCGCGATGCAGACGGATCTGGAACGACTCGTCGTGCAGGCTGGATTTGTAGCGCCAGTCGGTGATCGCCGCTCCCTCCACGTCGTAGACCGCATAGCCGTTGGGCGTGCCGTCGCCGTTGAGCGCCGAGTGCCAGAACACCCCGCAGGGTGCGCCGTGGATATGCTCGTAGAGTCCTCCGTCCGCGTCGGTATTGATGAAATTCTCGTTGTAGTGGGTGTGCGCCGCCATGAGATGCGCCTCGGCGTACTCCGACAGCAGCGCCTTGACAGCCGCCATGTTGCGTGCCGTGCCGCTGCGCAGCGGGATATGGTAGCAGAGGATGACCATCTTCTGCTTCGGCACGAAACTCAGGTCGGCGCGCAGCCAGGCCAGCTGGGCGTCCGTAAAGCCATTGGTGTACTCCGTGCCCGAGGTGTAGATCACGTCGTCCATGCAGACCACGTGCACGTCGCCGCGGTTGAACGAGTAGTCCACCGGCCCCATCGTGTAGCGGAAATAGGAGGCGTCGCGCGGCGTGGCGTCGTCCACCTTGTATTTGTCGTGGTTGCCCGGCAGCGCGAAGACCGGAATGCCCGCCGTCCCCAGCGAACGGCGCACGCCCGCGAGCAGGTCGGGTTTCTCGCCCGTGATGTCGCCCAGCGCCACGCCGTAGCAGGGCACCGCCGAAGCCGTCGCCGTGCGGCGCACGTCGACCATCGCCTCGCGTTCGAACCGCGTCGCCTCCTCGGCCTTGGCGGGCTGGGGATCGCCGATGCAGATCAGGCGGAAGTTGCGCTCGACGCCCGCGAGGCGTTCGAGCGTGAAATCCTGACGGATCTTCTGCTGCGAGGTATCGAGCCGCACGTAGAAATCGGGATAGCCGTCGTGTCCCGTGCGGATCTTGAACTCCGCGGGCACCGAATAGCAGACGTATTCCGCCGCCGCGTCGCGCTTCATCTCGTAGACGCCCCCGGCATCGGTGGCCACGCACTGGAAGCCGTCGCTTACGACCACGCCCTCGACAGGATTCCCCGCCGTGTCGCCCACGAATCCGTAGAGCGTACTCGACGCATCGACCTCGATCTCCCTGGGCGGCTCCGCAGGAGGCGTCCGGGGTTCCTCTTCACCGCCTCCGCAGGCGGTCGTCAGCAACAGCGCGAGCACCAGGGCCGCGCGGCGCATCAAAGCTTCGAATCGGTTCATTAGAAATGTTTTATTTGATCTCGACAAGCGGAATATCCAGCAGGAAGGCCACCTTGCGCAGCGTGTCGCCCACATGCCCCGTACCGATCGCACAGTGGTGCGACGGGCCGGCCAGGCTCCACTCCTCGATGAAGCGGCGCGCCCCGCAGGCGAAGCGGTAGCGGCTGTTGGTATTGCCGATGCGCAGCGTCGGCCCCTCCACCGACTCGCCCTCGGCCATGAGCAGATAGACCCCATCGGGTCCCTCGCAGACCGACAGCAGCGTCACGGGGCCGTGCTTGACGCTCATCTGGATCGAGAGCCCCTTGCCGGGCTTGCCGTGGTAGAGCGGCAGCGGAACCAGCCCCACCGCCCCTTCGGCGATGGCGAAATGGGCCGGGCCGTCGTGCCCCAGCATCACGATGTCGTCGTCGAAATCCAATGCGTAGAACTCCGAAAAGGAGCCGCCCGCACCCAGCAGCGAGAGGATCTTCATCGCCTGCGCGTTCTTCACCTCGCACTCGCCCGCCACGGGGATTCCCCGTCCGGTGAGCAGCGTATTGCCGGCGATCACGGAGGTGACGATCCGCTCGTAGTCGTTGCCCGGAGCACCCTCGTAATAATAGGCCATCGCCCCCAGCCCGTGCGCCGCCACCAAGCGGTCGAGGGCCACCGACGTGCGCGCCGCACGCTCCAGCTCCGCCTGCTCGCATTCGGGCGACACCTCGAAAGCCGCGCGGAACTCCGCGATCTTGCCCGCGACCTCCGCGTCGGTCACCCGCTCGCGCAGGGCGTGCAGCTCGCACATTTCGAGCAGTTCGACGTGCGTCCCGAAGACGGCCGACTGGCGCGTGAGGTCGGTATATACGTCGAGCATCCCCCCGTAGTAGTGTCCCAGTACGCCGAGCCGGTTCCGACGCATACCGGCACAGACGCCCGCAGCGGCGATCCACTCGCCGATCTGCCGCCAGGCGACCGGATCGTCGAGCCATCCCGTCACGAAGGCGCACCGCCGGTGGCTGCGCGCCAGCACGCTGGCGATTTCGGGCGCCGAGCAGGCCTGGCAGTTCGCCAGCCACATGCCCGTCATCCGGCCGCGGTCGCCCAGGGCGTTGAGCCGCTCGTAATCGATGGCCGGCGTCGGTTGCAGGTTGAGCACCACCACCGGACAGTTGAGCCGCTGCACGACGGGCAGGATCGTCGACGACAGACAGTAGGTGGCCATATAGAGGAACACCAGATCGACCTGCTCGCGGGCGAAGAGCGAAGCCGCTTCGAGCGCGCGGGCAGGGCTGTCCACCATGCCGGCGTCCGCCACCTGCACGCCCGCGTCGCGCTCCATCCGATCGCGGATGCGCGCCTGATAGCCTTTCAATTCATCGAGCAGGCCGTCGAACTGGCCCCAGTAGGTATCGAGCCCCGTTCCGAACAGGCCGATTTTTGCGTTGGAATTCATAAACCGTATAACTTTTTCGATTTTTGTCTCAATGCAAAAGTAGCACGGATAGAGACCCTTCGATTTCTGTTTTTGATTTAAAGATTATACAAACGGCATCCGTGCGATTTCGATTTTTGACCTAATTGTTATATAAAAACACAGGAGGCGGACAACGGTCCGATAAATTATCTATCTTTACCTCTGAAACCCACTCCGAACCTCTCCGACCGATGGAAACCTCCGCTCACATCAAGTATCTGCTCGCCAACGAGCAGGACAACCGCTGGGGCGTCGTCGTCACGACAACCGGCTATCAGATCATCGAACCGCAAACCTCCTACCCGCCGTCAAACCATCCTGTCCGCTACCTCTTTTCGGTCGAAAAGGGACGGCTGCTCAACGAGTACCAGCTGATCTACATCTCGCGCGGCGACGGGCAGTTCGTGTCGGCTTCGCACAAGGAGACCTCCTTCGAGGGCGGCGGCAAGTTCATCCTGCTCTTCCCCGGCGAGTGGCACAGCTACCGCCCCTCGCCCAAGACCGGCTGGCACGAGTACTGGATCGGATTCACCGGCCCCGACATCGACCGCAAGGTCGGCGCGAAGTTCCTCGACCCGCACCGGCCGCTTTTCAACGTCGGTTATCACGAGGATATCATCAATCTCTACAAACTGGCGTTGCGCACGGCGCAGGAGCAGGGCAGCGGCTTCCAGCAGATTCTGGCCGGCATCGTCAACCTGCTGCTGGGATTCGCCTACGCCGAGCACATGCAGACCGCACTCGAAGACATGCAGGTCGCCGCACAGCTCAACGAGGCGAAGATCATCATGCAGGACAACTTCAACCGCAACCTCTCCTGCCAGGAGGTCGCCGCGCGCATCTGCATGAGCTACTCGCGGTTCCGCCGGCTCTTCCGGCAGTACGTCGGGTTCGCCCCGGCGCAATATCTGCTGGAACTGAAAATCAACAAGAGCAAGGAACTGCTGACCAATTCGGCGCTCACCTGCCAGGAGATCGCCTTCGAGAGCGGATTCGAATACCCCTCGCATTTCAACATCGCCTTCAAGAAGAAGACGGGCATCACCCCCAACCAGTACCGCGACCTGACGCAGGGCCGGTTGCAGGAGATTCCCGATTCGATCCATTTGTAAAGGAGCCGTCCGCATCGTCTGCGACTCTCCGAACCGTACCTGCACGCCCCTTTCCGATGAGCCGGAACCGCGGGAAAACGCCCGCGTCCTTACCCTGCCGGGCCGCCGGCACCTCTCGAAACCGTCGCGGCGACGCTGCGTTCGACGATCCGCCCGCCTCCCGGGAAAAGCGGCGCGGTCTGCTGCCGCGCAAACCCTGCGATTTCCGACGTTCGCGGACATACGCAGCGGATGCACCGGCAGGGGAACGGATCGGTTTCGCGCCGCTGCTTTTTTCGATGGAAAAAAGACCCCGATCCATCGTGATCGTCCAGCGAGGCGGACGGCGGACTCCCTACATACATTCCCGCTCCGCGATCCTCTCCGGCTCTTTCTCCGAAAAGAAAATGCGAACGGAATTTTCCGCGGAAGGGAGAGGCCGCGGAAACCGGCCGAAACGGCGGGCCTCCGCCCGCGAAGCGTCCCGCGGCGGTTCGCGTCTCCGGCGCCTCGCTCCGGCCGGCAGGGACGGAACGGATGCCCCGATTTTCGGTCGCCGAGCCGAAAGCGCCCCCGATCCGCGATATTTTCCGGCCGAAGGCGACAAGTTTGGAATATTTCCCTTAACTTTGCCGGAACGTAACTCAACAGTCAGGTTAGTAAACTATTATTATTTTTACCATTTTAGCAAGACATGGGAATGAATTCGATTCACGTGGTATTTGCCGAGGAGGATCATGCGAAGTTCGCCGACGAAATCTGTCGGCTGATCTACGAATCGGCATTGCAGCGTGGCACCGGCATCGCCAAGCGTTCGCCGGAGTACATTGCCTCCAAGATCAAGGGAGGCAAGGCCGTGGTCGCCCTCGACGGCGACCGGCTGGTCGGATTTAGCTACATCGAGTGCTGGGAGCACGGCGATTATGTAGCGACTTCTGGTCTGATCGTGAGTCCCGACTACCGCCACATGGGTTTGGCGGCGCGGATCAAGGAGAAGACCTTCGAACTAGCCCGACGACGATTCCCGTATGCTAAGATATTCAGTATCACGACATCGCTTCCGGTCATGAAGCTCAATTCGCGGCTGGGGTACGTGCCCGTGACCTTTTCGGAGCTGACCGACGACGAGACCTTCTGGAAGGGGTGCGAAGGGTGCTGCAACTACGACATCCTCCAACGCAACCACCGCCGCATGTGCCTCTGTACGGGGATGCTCTACGACCCGAAGCAGCCGCGTCGGGAGCATTCGCGTCTGGCGCCCTACCGGATGGCGTTCCGGAACTGGCTGAAAAAGGTGTTCAGCCTCAAAAAGAAGTAGAAAATCAAAAAACGGAAATAGCATGAAAAAGGAAAAAGTCGTACTGGCGTTCAGCGGGGGTCTCGATACCTCGTTCTGTGTGAAATACCTCTCCGAGGAGAAGGGCTACGAGGTGCATACCGCCATCGCCAACACGGGCGGCTTCTCGCCCGCCGAACTGAAAGTCATCGAGCAGAAGGCGCTCGCGCTGGGCGCCGCGAGCCACGTCACGCTCGACATCGAACAGGAGTATTACGAGAAGAGCATCAAATACATGGTCTTCGGCAATATCCTGCGCAACGGCACCTATCCCATTTCGGTCAGCTCGGAGCGTATCTTCCAGGCCATCGCCATCATCGAGTACGCCAAGAAGATCGGCGCCGACTATGTGGCCCACGGTTCGACGGGCGCCGGCAACGACCAGGTGCGTTTCGACCTGACGTTCCAGATTCTGGCCCCCGAAATCGGCATCATCACCCCCACGCGCGACATGACGCTCACGCGCGAGTACGAGATCGACTACCTGAAAAAACACGGCTACGAGGCCGATTTCAAGAAGCTGGAATACTCGATCAACAAGGGGCTGTGGGGCACCTCGATCGGCGGCAAGGAGACGTTGCACTCCGAGGAGACGCTGCCCGAGGAGGCCTACCCCTCGCAGGTGACCGAACACGAGCCGCGCACGCTGCGCATCGCCTTCGAGCGGGGTGAGATCGCCGCCGTCGACGGCAAGCCCTACGCCGACAAGGTCGAGGCGATCCGCGCCGTGGAGGCCATCGGCGCGAAGTACGGCATCGGCCGCGACATGCACATCGGCGACACGATCATCGGCATCAAGGGCCGCGTGGGCTTCGAGGCCGCCGCGCCGATGCTCATCATCGCCGCGCACAAGATGCTCGAAAAGCATACGCTCACCAAGTGGCAGCTCTACTGGAAGGATCAGCTTTCGACGTGGTACGGCATGTTCCTCCACGAGGCGCAGTACCTCGAACCCGTGATGCGCGACATCGAGCGCTTCCTCGACCATTCGCAGGAGAACGTGACGGGCGAAGTGGAACTGACGCTGCGTCCCTACGGCTATACGCTCGTGGGCGTGCAGTCGCCGCTGGACCTGATGAAGACCGATTTCGGCGAGTACGGCGAAGTCAACAAGGCGTGGACGGCCGACGACGTGAAGGGCTTCACGAAGATTCTGGGCAACCAGATGAAGATCTACTACAACGTGCAGGCACGTAACGGCAAGGCGAAGAAATGAGGGTCGGCGTCATCGGCGGCGCCGGCTACACGGCCGGCGAACTGCTGCGGCTGCTGGTGAATCATCCGGCGGCCGAGATCGCATTCGTCCACAGCGACAGCAACGCGGGCAACGCCCTCGGCGACGTGCACGGCGGGCTGCTGGGCGAGACCGACCTGCGTTTCACGGCGGAATACGATCTGGGGGCGATCGACGTGCTGTTCCTCTGCTCGGCGCACGGCCGGAGCCGCGAGTTCCTCGCGGCGAACGCCCTGCCCGAAGGGTTGCGGATCGTCGATCTGGCGCAGGATTTCCGCGACGAGTCGGAGGGTTTCGTCTACGGACTTCCCGAACTGAACCGCGACCGCATCCGTGCGGCGCGGCGCGTGGCCAATCCCGGCTGCTTCGCCACGGCGATCCAGCTGGCGCTGCTGCCGCTGGCCCGTGAGGGATTGTTGCGGGAGGAGGTGCACGCGACGGCCGTCACGGGTTCGACGGGTGCGGGGGTGAAACCTTCGGCCACGACCCATTTCAGCTGGCGGACGGACAACATCTCGGTCTACAAGGCCTTCACGCACCAGCACCTCTCGGAGATCGGCCGCACGCTCGGCGCGATGCAGGGGGGCGCGGCGCCCGAAATCAACTTCGTGCCGATGCGCGGCGACTTCGCCCGCGGCATTCTGGCCAGCGTCTACACCGACTGCGACCTTCGGCAGGAGGAGGCCGAGGCATTGTACCGCGACTTTTATGCGGATGCGGCCTTCACCTTCGTGGCCGATCGGCCGATCGACCTCAAACAGGCGGTCAACACCAACAAGGCGGTGGTGCAGGTAGCCAAATACGGCCGCAAGCTGCATATCGTCTCGGCGATCGACAACCTGCTCAAAGGGGCTTCGGGGCAGGCCGTGCAGAACATGAACCTGCTCTTCGGGCTCGACGAGCG
Source organism: Alistipes communis (assembly GCF_006542665.1). Taxonomy (NCBI): domain Bacteria; kingdom Pseudomonadati; phylum Bacteroidota; class Bacteroidia; order Bacteroidales; family Rikenellaceae; genus Alistipes; species Alistipes communis. The sequence goes on along the minus strand of NZ_AP019735.1, from coordinate 2,067,425 downwards.
CGAGGGGCTGCGGCTCAAAGCGAGCGCATTCTGACGCCGGGCGCCAGGGCCGAGAATTAAGAACCGAATTCCCCCCCCCTGCGGTCGGCCGCGTGTCGCAGCCTGCGGAGGGGAGCCATGGCGAGCCTCCGACGGCGGAGGCTGCGGCTCGTGCGGCTCATGGAGCCGCCTGTACGATGGCGGGGCAGGCGAGTCCCGACGACGGCCTTTTCGAACGACAGTCTGCGCGCGAGACTCGCGGAGGAGGGTTCGGAGGCGGACGGTCTTATGGAGAGCATGTTGCAGCCGACTTCCGAAGGCCTCTTCATCGGGCGGCGGGCGGAACATCCGACAGCGGCTCAGATGCGCGGCGGCTATTTTTAATTCTTTTAATTCGCAAGAAGAAGATGGAACTATTCGATGTCTATTCCTTATATCCGGTCGAGCCGGTGCGCGGCAGCGGCAGCTACGTCTACGATGCAGCAGGCACGGAGTACCTCGACCTCTACGGCGGCCATGCCGTCATTTCGATCGGCCATGCGCATCCGCATTACGTGCGGATGATCTCGGAGCAGGCCGCACGGCTGGGATTCTACTCCAATTCGGTGGAAAACTCGTTGCAGCACACGCTGGCCGAGCGGCTGGGAGCATTGTCGGGTTACGACGACTACCGGCTTTTCCTCTGCAACTCGGGCGCCGAAGCCAATGAAAACGCTCTGAAACTGGCGTCGTTCCACACGGGGCGGGCCAAGGTGCTGGCCTTCGGCGGAGCTTTCCACGGCCGTACGTCGGGCGCCGTCGAGGTGACCGACAATCCCGCGATCCGCTCGCCCTTCAACGCCACGGCCAACGTGGAGTTCGTGCCGCTGAACGACATCGGGGCGGTCGAGCGCAAGCTCGCCGCGCGCGAGTTCGCCGCCGTGATCGTCGAAGGCATTCAGGGCGTGGCGGGCATCCGCTGCCCCGAGGAGGGATTCCTTCGCGCGCTGCGCGAGGCGACCGAGCGCACGGGGACGGTGCTGATCCTCGACGAGATCCAGTCGGGGTACGGCCGCACGGGGCGTTTCTTCGCCCACCAGTGGGCGGGCATCCGTCCCGATCTGATTACGACTGCCAAGGGCATGGGCAACGGCTTCCCGATCGGCGGCGTACTCATCGCGCCGCAGTTCGAGGCCCGCAAGGGGATGCTGGGCACCACCTTCGGCGGCAACCATCTGGCCTGCGCGGCGGCGATCGCCGTGGCCGACACGATCGCGGCCGAGGGGCTGGTCGAGAACGCCCGCAGGGTGGGTGACCGCTTGCTCGAACGTTTGCGCACGCTGCCCGCGCTGCACGACGTGCGCGGACGCGGCCTGATGATCGGTTTCGACGTCGAGGGTTCGGCTTCGGAGCTGCGGCGCCGGCTCGTCTTCGAGCAGCACGTCTTCACGGGCGGCGCGGGAGCGCATACCGTGCGGCTGCTGCCGGCACTGGGGCTGAGCGAGGCGCAGGCCGACGAATTCGTCGCGCGCCTGAAAGCATTGTTGGAGGATTTTCATTAAAAAACGGATACGACCATGCGGAAATTTACCTGTGTCGCCGACATCGGCGATCTCGCGGCGGCGGTGGCCGAAGCGCTCGAAGTCAAGCGCGACCGCTTCGCCTACCAGCATCTGGGGCGGAACAAGACCCTGCTGATGATCTTCTTCAATTCCAGCCTGCGCACCCGCCTGTCGACGCAGAAGGCGGCGATGAACCTGGGGATGAACGTCATGGTGCTCGACGTGAATCAGGGCGCATGGAAACTCGAAACCGAGCGCGGCGTGGTGATGGACGGCGACAAGGCCGAACATCTGCTGGAAGCGATCCCCGTGATGGGTTCCTACTGCGACCTGATCGGCGTGCGGTCGTTCGCCCGCTTTCAGGACAAGACGGAGGACTACGAGGAGCGCGTGCTCGAACAGTTCATCCGCTACTCGGGGCGTCCGGTCTTCTCGATGGAGGCCGCTACGCGCCACCCGTTGCAGAGTTTCGCCGATCTGATCACGATCGAGGAGCACAAGCGCACGGCGCGTCCCAAAGTGGTGATGACGTGGGCGCCGCATCCCAATGCGCTGCCGCAGGCCGTGCCCAACTCGTTCGCCGAGTGGATGAACGCCGCGGACTACGACTTCGTGATCGCCCATCCCGAAGGGTACGAACTCGACCCCCGCTTCGTGGGCGGCGCACGTGTGGAACACGACCAGCGTCGCGCGCTCGAAGGGGCCGATTTCGTCTATGCCAAAAACTGGGCGGCCTATGCCGATCCCAACTACGGCCGGGTGCTGAGCCGCGACCGCGAATGGACGGTCGACGCCGAGAAGATGGCGCTCACGAACGACGCCTTCTTCATGCACTGCCTGCCCGTGCGGCGCAACATGATCGTCACGGACGAGGTGATCGAGTCGCCGCGCAGTCTGGTGATTCCCGAGGCGGCCAACCGCGAGATCTCGGCCCAGGTGGTGCTCAAACGATTGTTGGAGGGACTGGAATAGCTATGGAACGGATCACCGTAGTCAAGATCGGCGGCAACGTCATCGATTCGCCCGAGGCGACGGCGCGCTTCGTCGAGGCTTTCGCTGCGCTCGAAGGGCCGAAGATGCTCATCCACGGCGGCGGAAAGCTCGCCACGCGTCTGGCCGCGCAACTGGGTATCGAGAGCCGCATGGTCGACGGGCGGCGCATCACCGACCGCGAGACGCTCGACGTGGTGACGATGGTCTACGCCGGACTGATAAACAAGCGGCTCGTCGCGGCCTTGTCGGCCGCAGGCTGCCGCGCGATCGGGCTGTCGGGTGCCGACGGCGATGCCGTCACCTCGGTGCGGCGTGCGGCCGGAGCCGTCGACTACGGCTATGTGGGCGACATCGCCGAGGGGGGCGTGAACGTCGAATTGCTGCGCACGCTGCTCGATGCGGGGCTGACGCCCGTCTTCTCGGCCATCACGTGCGACGGGCGGGGAACGCTGCTCAATACGAACGCCGACAGCGTGGCGTCGGCCGTGGCGGTCGCCGCTTCGCGCATCGCGCCGACGCAGCTCGTCTTCTGTTTCGAGAAGGCGGGGGTGCTGCGCGACGTGGAGGACGAACGGAGCGTCATCGCCGAAATCACGCCCGACACCTACGCCGCGCTGCGTGCCGAAGGGGCGATCAGCGCGGGGATGCTGCCCAAGATCGACGGGGCGCTGCGCGCCGTCGCCAGCGGCGTGGAGAGCGTGGTCATCAAGCAGGCCGAGGCGCTGCTCGACGCGGGCGGCACGACGATCCGGGGTTGACGAAACGATTGCGCAGACGGTTATGGAGAGATTGAACGAATTGCAGGCCGAGGCGGTCGCACTGCTCGAAAAGCTGGTGGCCACTCCGTCGGTGTCGCGCGACGAGGCGCGCACGGCCGATCTGCTGAGGGGCCACCTCGCGGCGCACGGCATCGCCGCCGAGCGGCTGTACAACAACGTCTATGCGCGCGCGGCGCATTTCGACGCCGCGAAGCCCACGCTGCTGCTCAACTCGCACCACGACACGGTGCGTCCCACGGCGGCGTGGACGCGCGACCCTTTCGCGGCGACGTGGGAGGGCGAACGTCTCTACGGGCTGGGAGCCAACGACGCCGGCGCGTCGGTCGCGGCCCTCACGGCCGCCTTCCGCCACTACTACGATGCGGAGTTGCCTTTCAACCTGCTGTTGGCCCTCTCGGGCGAGGAGGAGTGCATGGGCGAACACGGCACGCGGGCGCTGCTGCCCGCACTGGGGCCGATCGACATGGCGCTCGTGGGCGAGCCGACGCGGATGCGGGCGGCCGTCGGCGAACGCGGACTGGTAGTGCTGGACTGCACGGCGCACGGCCGCGCCGGCCATGCGGCGCGCGACGAGGGGATCAACGCCCTCTACATCGCTGCGGACGACATCGCATGGCTGCGCGGCTACCGCTTCGAACGCTGCTCGCCGCTGCTGGGGCCGATCCGCATGACGGCCACGCAGATCGAGGCGGGGACGCAGCACAACGTCGTGCCGGCCGAGTGCCGCTTCGTGGTGGACGTACGCACGACCGACGCCTATACGAACGAAGAGACGGTCGAGATCGTGCGCCGGCACATGCGTTCGGAAGCGGTGCCGCGCTCGACGCGCATCCGCGCTTCGGCCGTCGCGCCCGAACACCCGCTGGTCGGGGCGGCCGCGGCGCTCGGCGTCGAACGCTTCGTCTCGCCCACCACGTCGGACATGGCGCTCATGGCGTTCCCGTCGCTCAAAATGGGCGCGGGCGATTCGGCGCGCTCGCATACGGCTGACGAATACGTGCTCCGCAGCGAAGTGGAGCAGGGGGTGGAAGGTTACATACGTTACATTGCCGAACTGGCGAAAAGATATTGACGATGGCGAAATTATGGGACAAGGGTTTCGAACCCGACGAGATGATCGAACGTTTCACGGTGGGCGACGACCGTCAGCTCGACATGCGGCTGGCCAGGTACGACGTCGAAGGGTCGATGGCCCACATCCGGATGTTGGAACACATCGGCCTGCTGACGGCCGACGAGTTGAAGACCCTGCTGGCGGGGCTGGAACAGATCCGAAGCGAGATCGAGGAGGGGCGGTTCGAGATCGAGGAGGGGACGGAGGACGTCCACTCGCAGGTCGAACTGCAGCTCACGCGGCGTCTGGGCGAAGTGGGCAAGAAGATCCACGCCGGCCGCTCGCGCAACGATCAGGTGCTGGTCGACCTGAAACTCTTCCTGCGCGACGAACTGTGGCAGACGGCGCACCGCGTGCGCACGCTCTTCGACCGATTGCAGGAGCTGAGCGAACGCTACCGCGACGTGCTGATGCCCGGTTATACGCATTTACAGGTGGCGATGCCCTCGTCGTTCGGGTTGTGGTTCGGCGCCTATGCCGAGACGCTGGTGGACGACATGCGACTGCTGGCGGCCGCCTACGACGTGGCCAATCAGAATCCGCTGGGGTCGGCGGCCGGCTACGGCTCGTCGTTCCCGCTGGATCGGACGATGACCACGCGGCTGCTGGGGTTCGCCGACCTGAACTACAACGTCGTGGCGGCGCAGATGAGCCGCGGCAAGAGCGAACGCGCCGCCGCCGCGGCCGTGGCCGCCGTGGCCGCCACGCTGGGGCGCTTCGCCATGGACGTGTGCCTCTACATGAGCCAGAACTTCGGCTTCGTGTCGTTCCCCGACGAGCTGACCACCGGATCGAGCATCATGCCCCACAAGAAGAATCCCGACGTCTTCGAGATCATGCGCGGCAAGTGCAACCGCCTGCAAGGCGTTCCCAACGAGATCGCGCTGCTCGTGACCAACCTGCCGCTGGGCTACCACCGCGATCTGCAACTGTTGAAGGACATCCTTTTTCCTGCCACCGCGACGCTGGCCGAATGCCTTGCGATGTGCGATTTCATGTTGCAGCATATCCGCGTGCGGGAGAATATCCTCGACGATGCGCGTTACGACTACCTCTTCACCGTGGAGGACGTCAACCGGCTGGTGTTGCAGGGCGTGCCGTTCCGCGAGGCCTACCGCCGCGTAGGCGAGCAGGTGCAGGCGGGAACGTACCGGCCCACGCGCGAGGTGCGCCACACCCACGAAGGGAGTATCGGCAATCTCTGCAACGACCGCATCCGTGCCAAGATGGAACGCGTGATGGAGCGGTTCGAGTAGGTCGGGATGCCGTCGGGACGCGGGTCCGCGACTTCGGCAATGAGAATCCGGCGAATTTCAAATTCTGAAATTCGCCGGATCTCGTTTATTTTCGACGTCGGGATCCGATCACAGCCCCGCCGCACGCTTCGCACGTGCATCGTAGTCAGACCTCCGCCAGCAGTGCATCGACCTCTTCGCGCATCGGAACGGCGCTTTGGGCGCCCATGCGCGTGACGGCGATCGCCGAAGCCGCCGTGGCGAAACGCACCGCCTCCGAGAGCGGACGCCCTTCGGAAAGCGCCACGGCCAGCGCACCGTTGAAGGTGTCGCCCGCACCCGTCGTATCGACCGCCTCGACCCTCCGTGCCGCCACCCGTTCGCAGCTCTCCGCCCCCTTGACGAGTGCGCCCTCGCTGCCGAGCGTCACCACCACGTGCCGTACGCCGCGCGCCAGCAACGCGTCGGCCGCCCGCTCCGCACCGGCCGCATCGGCTACGGGCATTCCCGTGAGCATGGCGCACTCCCCGCGGTTGGGCGTAAGCAGGTAGCAGCGCCGCAGCAGCTCGTCGGGGATCGCCGCCGCAGGGGCGGGATTGAGGATCACCCGCACGCCGTGCCGCTCGGCCACCTCGGCCGCACGCATCACCGCAGGCAGCGGAATTTCGAGCTGCAACACGACGAAATCCGCCGCCGCGATCTCGGCCTCCGCCCGGTCGACGTCCTCCGGCGACAAACGCTCGTTGGCGCCCGGGGCCACGACGATCGAATTCTCGGCCGCCCCATCGACGCAGATCAGCGCCACGCCCGACGGCACGGTTGCGTCGCGCGTCACATGGCGCACGTCCAACCGCTCGGCGCGGTAGCCCGCGAGCGCACGCTCGCCGAACAGATCGTTCCCCACGCGCGCCACGAAGGTCACTTCGCCGCCCAGCCGCGAAGCCGCGACGGCCTGATTGGCCCCCTTGCCGCCGCCTGACATCATGAAGCTGCCGCCGAGAATCGTTTCGCCCGGCGAAGGCATCCGGTCGGTCTTCACCACCAAATCGGTATTGGCGCTACCGATCACCACTATTTTTCCCATAAATCGAACAAATCGGTTAGTTAGTAAAGTTTCAGGTTCAAACGCTCCGCATCCGGCGTGCGGACAACCGCGGTCATCATCCCGCAAAACAGCCGTCCAGCTTCAACGCAAACGTTTGTGCAAGTTCTGCAAAAGTAAAAACGAAAAGTAAAAAAACAAAATCGCGGCCCTGTTTTTCACATATTTTTCTAACTTTGTCTCGAAATAGACCCGCCTATGTCGAAAGAGACCCTCATCAGCATCGCGCAACGCACCGGCTTTTCGGTTTCGACCGTCTCCCGCGTACTGAGCGGACAGGCCGCCAAATACCGTATCAGCGAGAAGACCGTCGCGCTCATCGCGCGCGAGGCCGAACGCTGCAACTACACGCCCAGCCTGCTGGCCAAAGGGCTGCGCACCAGCCGTACCGACACGCTCGGTCTGCTGATCCCCAGCATCGACAACCCCTATTTCGCCCATATCGCCAGCATCATCGTCCACGAAGCGCGGGCGAAGGGCTACAAAGTCATCCTGATCGACACGTCGGAGGACGAACGCAACGAACGCGAGGGAGTCCGTTCGCTCCTGTCGCGCAAGGTCGACGGCATCCTGATCGCCCCGGCGGGCGACGACCCCGCCTTTCTGGAAGCGACCGCGCGCCAGACGCCCGTCGTCTGCATCGACCGCCACTTCGCGAAGACGTCGCTGCCCTACGTGGTGACCGACAACCTGCGGGGCGGCCGCGAGGCGACGCAGCACCTCATCGACCGCGGCCACCGGCGGATCCTCTGCATCCAGGGCGTGCGCCACTCGATCCCGTCGGCCGACCGCGTGCGGGGCTACCGGCAGGCGCTCGAAGACAACGGGCTGAGCGCCTACGCCCGCGTCACGGGCGACGGGTTCTCGATCCGCAACGGGTACGAACAGACCTTGCGGGCGCTGCACGTCCGACAGCGGCCCACGGCCATCTTCGCGCTGAGTAACACGATTCTGCTGGGTGCGCTCAAAGCCGTGCGCGAAATGAAACTGCGCATTCCGGACGACATCTCGCTCGTCTCGTTCGACAACTACGACTACCTCGACTACCTCGACCCCGCCGTCACCCGCGTCGGCCAGCCCAGCGACGAGATCGGCGCGCAGGCGATGGAAATTCTCCTGCAACGGATCGCGGGCGAAACCGGCGGGGAGGAGCAACGGCGTCTGCCGCCTTCGCTGATCGTCTGCCGGTCGGTGAGAAAATTATAAGTTTTCGGGAAGAGAAGCTCTTTTTCACCTGAAAAGACTATATTTGCAAACGAAAAGCAACAAGACTACTAAAAACTTCCCGAAAAAGAAACCCGAAATGAAAACTTCCACCCTCTCCCGCGCACTCGTCCTGGGGGCCGCATCCGTCCCCGCGCTGACGGCCGTTTCGTGCGACAAGACGCCCGAACGCAAGCCCAACGTGATCTTCATCCTGATGGACGACGCCGGCTACGGCGATTTCGGCTGTTACGGCCAGACGCGCATCGAAACGCCCAACATCGACTCGCTGGCAGCACGCGGCATCCGCTTCACCGACATGTATTCGGCCGCGCCGCTCTCGTCGCCCGCCCGCTGCGGCCTGCTGACGGGCATGCACACGGGACACGCCCAGATCCGCGCCAACGACGAGATGACCGCGCGCGGCGACGTGTGGAACCATGAAGCGATGCTGCGCGACTCGACGCTCGAAGGACAGGCCCCGCTCAAAGCGGGCACGCCGACGCTCGGCTCGGTGATGCGGCAGGGCGGCTACCGCACGGCGATGATCGGCAAGTGGGGCGTCGGCGGCCCCGCCACCGAAAGTACGCCCAACAAGATGGGCTTCGACGAATATTTCGGCTGCATCTGCCAGCGACAGGCGCACTGCTACTATCCGCCTTTCCTCTGGGAGAACGACCGCCGCATCTATCTGGACAACGAGCTGCTGCCTCCCGGAACGCCGCTCGACGAGGGCGCCGATCCGCTCGACCCGCACAGCTACGACAAATATACGCAGCAGACGTACAGCCCCGACATCATGTACGACCGCGTGCTGCGCTTCGTGAACGAAAACCGCGAACGGCCCTTCTTCCTGATGTGGACGACGCCCATCCCGCACAGCCCGATGCAGGCTCCCGACGAGATGGTGCAGTACTACGTCGAGAAGTTCGGCGACGAAGCGCCGATCGAAGGCAAGGGGTATTTCCCCTCGCGCTGGCCGCACGCCACCTACGCCGCGATGATCACCTATTTCGACCGGCAGGTCGGCGGGCTGGTGGCCGAATTGAAGCGGCTGGGCATCTGGGACGACACGATCATCGTCGTCACGAGCGACAACGGGCCGGCGTCGAACTCCTGCTCCTCGACCGAATGGTTCCAGAGCGCGCATCCCTTCCGCAGCGGCAAGGGATGGGGCAAATCGTCGCTGCGCGAAGGCGGCATCCGGATGCCCTTCATCGTGGCGTGGGGCGACCGCATCGACCGGCCGCACGTGAACGGACACGTCGGCTACTTCCCCGACGTGATGCCCACGCTGTGCGACATCGCCGGCGTCGAAACGCCCCCGACCGACGGCATCTCGCTGTGGCCCACGATCCGCGGCAAGGAGCGCCGCCAGCAGGAACACGACTACCTCTACTGGGAATTCCCCGGCGGCAAGGGATGGGTCGCCGTGCGCTGGGGCGACTGGAAAGGGCTGCTGCGCAAGGTCAAGGAGGGAAATACGCAGCTCGAACTCTACGACGTGCGGCACGACCTGCTGGAAGAGCACGACGTGGCGGCCGACCACCCCGACGTGGTGGCCCGGATGTGGGAATTCATCCGCGCCTCGCATACCGAGCCGGAAAATCCGCTTTTCAAAATGGAGATCCCCGAAGTCTGACCGGCAGGCCGACCGCATGCGAAGGCTCCGTCTTCGCCGCGAAGGGCCGGACGGCCGAATAGCTCCTCCGAAGGGAGGTGCGACAAACCGACGCTGACACCGCAATGGACGAAATACTCTCATACCGGCAATACGTGCGGCCCTTCTATGTAATGGCCAAACCCGCGGGTGCGCGCTGCAACCTGCGGTGCACCTATTGCTACTACCTCGAAAAGAGCAACCTCTACCCCGCCGCACCCGCGCAGACGATGAGCGACGAACTGCTCGAACGCTTCATCCGCGACTACATCGCCGCACAGGCGGGCGACGCCGTATCCTTCGCATGGCACGGAGGCGAAACCCTGCTGCGCTCGCGCGACTTCTACCGCCGCGTGGTCGAACTGCAACGACGTTACGCCGACGGACGGCAGATCGACAACAGCATCCAGACCAACGGCACGCTTCTGGACGATGCGTGGTGCGAGTTCTTCCGCGAAAACGGCTGGCTGGTGGGAATCTCGCTCGACGGACCGCCCGAGGCGCACGACCTCTACCGCCGCGACCGGCAGGGAGGCCCCACGTTCGAGGCGGTGATGCGGGGCGTGGCGCTGTTGCAGAAACACGGCGTGGAGTGGAACGCGCTGGCCGTAGTCAACCGCCACAACGCCGACGACCCCGCGGGATTCTACCGGTTCTTTCGCTCGATCGGCTGCCGGTTCCTGCAATTCACCCCCGTCGTGGAACGCATCCTGCCGCACGACGACGGCCGACAGCTCGCCTCGGCAGCCGACGCCGGCGCCCCGCTGGCCGATTTTTCGGTCACGCCCGAACAGTGGGGACGCTTCACCTGCGCGCTGTTCGACGAGTGGGTCGTCGGCGACGTGGGGCGCATTTTCGTGCAGCTGTTCGACGCCACGCTGGCCAACTGGGTGGGCGAAGCGCCGGGCGTCTGCACGCTCTCGAAGAACTGCGGTCATGCGGGGGCATTGGAGTTCAACGGCGATCTCTACGCCTGCGACCACTTCGTCTTCCCCGAATACAAGCTGGGAAACATCCTCGAAACACCGCTCACGGAGCTGATGCGCGGCCCGCGCCAGACGGCCTTCGGCGACGCCAAACTGCGGGCGCTGCCCACGCAGTGCCGCCGCTGCCGCTACCTGTTCGCCTGCAACGGCGAGTGCCCCCGCAACCGTTTCGAACGCACGCGCGAAGGCGAACCCGGGCTGAACTATCTCTGCAAAGGCTACCAGCGGTTTTTCCGTCATGCGGAGCCCTACATGGACTTCATGCGGAACGAACTGATGCACCGCCGCGCCCCCGCCAACGTGATGGAGTGGGCGCGAAAACGAATGGGCGACGGCCGTTAGAGACCCTGCGGCAACCGAAAATTACGAACCAAACCCTTCGATCGAAATGAACAAGATCCGAATGATCGCACTGGCCGCCTGCATGGCCGCGACGCTCGATGCAGCGGCGCAGGAGCAGGAGATCCGTCTCTTCTCGCACCGCGGCGGACGCATGGAGCACGATGAAAACACCCTTTCGGCCTTTCAGGCCAGCTACGACGCCGGCTACCGCGGCTTCGAAACCGACATCCGCATGACCCGCGACGGCGCGCTGGTCATCACCCACGACAGCTCGCTCGAACGCACGACCGACGGCACGGGAACCGTCGAGGAGAAGACCGAGGCCGAAATCCGCCGACTGCGCACCAAGCAGGGCAACAAGGTGCTCTTCCTCGACGAACTGCTCGAATTCCTCGAAGGCAAAGAGGGCCTCTACGTCGAGTTCGAGATGAAGACCCACCCCGCGGCGCTCTACCCCGAGGAACGGCTGGCCCGATACTGCGACGAACTCTACCGCATGGTGAAGACGGCCGAGCCGGCCGACGCGCAGTTCGTCTTCACGTCGAGCGACTACCGTGCGCTGCGCTACATGCAGATGAACCATCCCGACGCCGAGCTGATGCTCATCACGGGCAAACCCTGCTGCGACGAGACGATCGATTTCAGCAAGGCCGTAGGCATCAAGCGCCTGAGCTGCACGATGGACGGCACAAGCCGCAAAGCCGTCAAACGCGCCCACAAGGAGGGGCTGACCGTCATCCTGTGGCCGGGCCAGTCGGTCGAGGATTTCATGCTCGGCGCCTATCTGGGCTGCGACCTGATGTGCACCGACGTGCCCATCCGCGTCAAGAACTGGCTGGCGGAGAACGCCCCCTACATCAAGGTGAAATACTGAGCGGACACGTTCCTCCGCCCGACACACGACCGGAGCCTCCGAAAGGCTCCGGTTTTCGTCTCCCCGCAAACGGAAGGCGTACCGGCCGGAAGAAAATGAAAGGGAATCGAAAGGAATCGGACGCCGGCGTTTGCAAAACCGAAAAAAAACGCTACTTTTGTTCGTCGCTCCCGGCACGCGGTATTCCCGAAAAGGGTGAATCCCGCCGTCACGGGCGAACGATCATCCATGACATTCGAGAACTTACATAACCTAAATTCAAATTCGATGAAAGCTATCCGTTTGATCGCACTGGCCGCCTGCATGGCCGCGACGCTCGACGCCTCGGCTCAGGAGCAGGAGATCCGTCTCTTCTCGCACCGCGGCGGACGCATGGAACACGATGAAAACACCCTTTCGGCCTTCCAGGCCAGCTACGACGCCGGCTACCGCGGCTTCGAGACCGACATCCGCATGACCCGCGACGGTGCGCTGGTCATCACCCACGACAGCTCGCTCGAACGCACGACCAACGGCACGGGAACCGTCGAGGAGAAGACCGAGGCCGAAATCCGCCAATTGGCGACCAAGCAGGGCAACAAGATGATGTTCCTCGACGAACTGCTCGAATTCCTCAAAGGCAAAGAGGGCCTCTACGTCGAATTCGAGATGAAAACCAAACCCGAGGTGCTCTATCCCGAGGAGCGGCTCCATGCCTACTGCGACAAGCTCTACGACGCGGTCATGGCCGTCAAACCGGCCGACGCGACCTTCGTCTTCACCTCGGGAGATTACCGCGGCCTGCGTTACCTGCAAGCCAAGCATCCGGGCGTCGATCTGCTGCTCATCACCTCGAAGCCCTGCAACGACGAGACGATCGACCTCTGCAAGGCCATGGGCATCAAGCGCATGGGTGCCACGATGGACGGCACGAGCCGCAAGGCGGTGAAGAAGGCGCACAAGGAGGGGCTGATCGTCAGCCTGTGGCCCGGCCAGTCGGTCGAGGACTTCATGCTCGGCGCCTACCTGGGCTGCGACTACATGTGCACCGACGTACCGATCGAGGTCAAAGGCTGGCTGGCGGAGAAAGCTCCGTGGATCAAGGTGAAATACTGATCGCCCGCCTCCGACGACAAGAGCCCTCGCAGCATGCGCTGCGAGGGCTCTTGTCATTCCGGACCGCACGGAGCGCGCGGGCGTCAGAACTCGAACCGGCTGAGCACCGACGTCTCGGAGAGTTCGCGGTTGCGCGGCGCACGCAGGCGGAAATGTTCCGTCTGCTGATGCGCTTCGAGCGACGCGGCGTCCCGCCACGTCTCGAAAATCAGGATGCGCGACGAATCGCGGCTGTTCTCGTAGATCTCGTAGCCGATGCACCCCGGTTCGGCCCTTGACGCCTCGGCAAGCAGCAGAAGGTTTTCCAGCAATGCCGCGCGATTTCCGGCCGACACGCTCATCTCGACGTTCAGGCGTACCCTCTTCGGCGCCGTGGCGCTATTCCTACACCCCGCCAGAAAGGCGCCGAGCGTCAGAAAGAGGAAAATTCGTGTTTTCATAAGATCATTATCTTTCGGCACGAGGCAATCGAACCCGCCGGCCTCAACGGCCGGCTTCCTCCGCCCGACGGATCGACAAGCACTCCTCCACACGGTCGAGAACGGCCTGCGGCGGAATGCGCATACAGCGGTAATCGCCGAACTTGCAGCGCCGCTGTCCGTAGACCGAACAGGGACGACACGGCAGGTCGAGCTGCACCACCCCCTCCGGCGGACAACCGTAACCCAGAAAGCCCAGCGCGGGATGCGTGGCGCCCCACACCGATACGACGGGCGTGGCCACCAGCGAGGCCATGTGCATCGCCAGCGAGTCCATCGAAACGACACAGTCGAGATTGGCGATCAGATCCAGCTCTCCGGCAAAACGGACGCGCCCCCAAAGCGCCGTGACATTGGGATGTTCGCGCTCCATACGTTCGGCGAAGGCCGCTTCGCCGCCGCCTCCGCTGTGGATGAAGACGCGGTCGTAGCGGGCGCTCAGTCCGGCGACCAGTCCGGCTGCCAAATCTTCGGGGTAGGTCTTGCCCGCCTGCGCCGAAAAGGGTGCGAAGCCGATCCACACTCCTTTTTTCTCCCCGAACGGATTCGGCCGTACCGGCTTCGCCGCAGGCTGCGGATCGTCGAAGACGAAGCCCAGACGGCGCAGCACGTCGCAATAACGCACGACGGTATGTTTGAGCGGCGAGGCGGCCGGATTCGTACACCCCAGCCGGAACCACTTCTCGATACGCCCCTTGTCGATGCGCGCCGCCGGCATTCCGTGCAGCCTAAGCAGCAGGCCGACGATGCGCGAACGCAACACCCCGTGCATGTCGGCCACGGCGTCGATTCCCCGCCGCCGCGCCTCGCCGGCCAGACGCAGCAACCCGAGCACCCCCTTGTGGCGGCCTGCGTAGTCGGCTTCCAGAAAATCGACGTCCAGCCCCGCGAAGAAAGGCTTGAAGAGCGGCCGCGTGAGCACCGTAACGCGAACGTCGGGGTACGCTTCGCGCAATGCGCGAAGGGCGTGCGGCACCATCGCCACATCGCCCATCGCCGAATTGCGGATCACCAGAATATGTCGCGGCAACTTTCTATTTCTTAGCGCCATAGAGCACCGGATTCAATGCCGGATCGTTGTACATCTTCATCTGTTTGTAGGTCTTCATGTACTTGCGCCCCGCCTCGATGTCCTCGATCAGCTCCTCGATCGCACGCGACAGGTCGACCTGCTGCGAGAGCAGCACGTCGAGCTTTTTGCGGCAGGCGTCGCGGTGCGCCTCGTCCACGTCGCTGCGCTGCGTCTCCTGACGCATGTGGTAGATTTTCAGCGCCAGAATCGACAGCCGGTCGATCGCCCACGCCGGCGTTTCGGTATTGAGACGCGCGTCGGACTGCGGCACGACCGCCTTGTATTTGTCCAGTAGATAGGAGTCGATGTACTCCACCATGTCGGTGCGCACCTGATTCGACTTGTCGATGCGGCGCTTGATCGCCAGCGCCTCGACGGGGTCGATCTGCGGATCGCGGATGATATCCTCCAGATGCCACTGCACCGTATCCACCCAGTTCTTCATATAGAGCAGATGATCGAGCGAACCCTCGTCGAAGGGGTTCTCGACCGGATGATCCACATCGTCGAAACGGTGGTAATCGTCGATCGCACGATTGAATATCCGGTTCGCATTTTCCGTAAACATAACTTTCATTTCATTAGTTGTAATTCTCGAAAGAAATCGCTATCTTTGTTTCACTATACACAAATGTAACGATTAATTTTGAAAAAATCAATACTCGTCGCGATTTTATTCCTTTCGGGGTTCGGCGCCCTCCATGCGCAGACGCGCCAGACCCGCGAGGAGTACATCGACCGCTACAAGCACATCGCCGTGGCGCACATGGAACGCTACGGCATTCCGGCCAGCATCACGCTGGCGCAGGGCATTCTGGAATCCGACTGCGGCAACAGCGCACTGTCGCGTTCGTCGAACAACCATTTCGGCATCAAGTGCAAAAACGACTGGACGGGACGGCGCGTCTTCCACGACGACGACGCCCGCGGCGAATGTTTCCGCGCCTACGGCTCGGTCGAAGCCTCGTACGAGGATCATGCCCGTTTCCTGGATTCGCAGCCGCGCTACGACTCGCTCTTCGTCTACCCCGCCGACGACTACCGCAGCTGGGCGCGCGGATTGAAGGCGGCCGGTTACGCCACCGCGCCCGACTATGCGCAGCGGCTGTGCCGCATCATCGAGGAGGCGCAGCTCTACCTGCTCGACCGCCCGCAGGGCGAAGCGCTCTACGCAGCGCGCAACCGCTCGCGCGCCGAGCAGGCCGTGGAAGGCTTCGAGGCCGGAAGCAGCGTGAATCCCCTGACGCCCACAAACGAAGAGCGGATCGATCCCGACGATTTCCGCGTGACGATCAACGCCTACAAGGGATACAACATCTATGTCACCAACGGCGTGAACTACATCGTCGCCAAGGAGGGCGACACGTTCGAATCGCTCGCGGAGATCTTCTGCATCTCGGCGAGGAACCTGCGCAAGTTCAACGACCTGAAAGGCAAGGCGCAGCCCGTGCGCGGCGAGCAGATCTACATCGACCGCAAGCAGAAACGCTGGGAGGGCAACGCCCGCCATCACATCGTCACCGAGGGCGAGACCGTCGCGTCGGTGGCCCAGAGCTATGCGCTGCGCGAAAAGTCGCTGCGCAAACTCAACCGACTCAAAGCGGGCGCCGCGCTGCGCAGCGGCCAGACGCTGCGCATCCGGTAGACGGTACCTTTCCAGCACGGACCCGACACATGCGGCCCGCGCCGGAAACGGCAGCCGCGGCAGTCCGGAAGGCCCCGCGCGAACGGCGCGACGCATAATTTACGGCAAGTGCGAAAAGATTTTAATTTTCAACGCTTAAATTTTTAATTTCACAATCCGATGGACCCTTCACCGCTACGAGCGAAAATCCTCGAAACCATCGTTCGCAAATCGAGCCTCAAACAGCAGGTCTTCGACAACACGTTCGCCACGTTCAACGAACTGAAAGACATCCTGTTCGAAATGTCGTCCGAGTGGGACGACGAACTCGACGGCCGCATCGACCGCCGCGTGCGGATCGAATACCGCGACCGCGGCAAGTTCGAAACGCAGTTCCAGGTGGCCAGCGACCTGCTGATCTTCCGGATGCACACCGACGTCTTCGAATTCGACGCCAACCACCTCGTCTGGCAGAGCCCCTACGTGCAGGCCGACCGCGACAACTCCTACTGCGGGATCATCGACATCTACAACTTCCTGTCGGACTCGTTCAAGTTCAACCGCAACGCCGACGAAGGCTACCTGATCGGCCGCATCTTCATCAACCGCGAACGGTGCTACTTCGTCGAGGGGAAACGCCAGACCTCGATGCGCCCGATCGCCTTCGGCCGCGCCGCCATTACGCGCGAAGCGCTCGTCGGAATCCTCGAAACGGCGATCGCCTATTCGCTGGACTTCGACCTGCTGACGCCTCCCTACGAGGACGCCAAGCGCGTGACGGTCGACCAGTTCAACACCAAGATGGACAACTCGAAGTTCGTCACGGGCAAACGCCTGGACTACGACTTCGACGTGGAGGACATCTGACTGCTCCCGACCACCCGGCTTTCCGAACCATGAAACCGATCTGCCTCCTATTCGTGCTTCCGCTGCTCGGCACGGGCTGCCGGACGGAGCAGTCGGCCTATCTCGAAAAGGCCCTTTCGCAACTCGAACGCATCGAACGGGTCGCCTACTGGAGAAGTTCGGAGAGCTATCTCCCGGGCGACACGATTCCCCGACGTTACCTGCGCTACTACGTCGAGCAGCGCAACCGCGCCGACACGACGCTGCGCCACAGCTACCTCTCCTATTACAACGCCGACGACACGACACGCATCGACGGAGGATACGACGGAACGATCGCCGTCGATCTCGACCACGACAGGCGCGAAGTGGTCATCGACGACTTCTCGATTCCCCGAGCGCCCTACCGCCTGACGGACATGACCTTTTTCTGCCGGGCGGAGGCCATCCTGCGCTACGTGCTCACCACCTCCGATCCGATCCGCACCGAGTTCACCCCCTGCGGCGACGGATACCGCCTGCGCCTGGACATCGATCGAGACTGCGTAGTCGAATTCTGGGGCCGCCCCTACTACAACCGCCCGCCGCGCGAACTGTTTCCCGAAGCGGAGCACTCGGCCTACGAAATCGTCTTCGACAGCGAGCGGATGCCCCGCAAACTGCGGCGCGAACAGACGCACCAGATCACCGTCGACTCGGTCTTCGACGTGCGCATCGACTACGAGCCGCAAGCGCCGCTCCGGCTGGAAGCGTATTACCCCGACGGCTACATGCTGCGCAAGCGCAAGCTGCGGAACCAAGCCAAGAAGCCCTACGACATCGTGGGCCGGCAGGCGCCCGACTGGACGCTCGTCGACGCCGATTCGACGGCCGTATCGCTCGGCGACCTGCGCAGCCGCGTGCTGCTCATCCAGTTCACCGGCATCGGCTGCGGCCCCTGCCACGCCTCGATCCCCTTCCTGCGCTCGCTCGAAGAGCGTTACACCCCCGCCGACGTCGGTGTGGTCGCAATCGAAACGTGGGGCACGCCGCTCCGCTCGATCGGCGTCTACGTGCGGCGCAACCGGATCAATTACCCGATGCTGGCCGGAACGGACGAAACGGTAGACGCCTACCTGCCCGACCGGGCGGTGCCCGTCTACCTGCTCGTCGACGCCGAACGGCGCGTGCGCCACGCCTTCCGCGGCTATACCCCCGCCGAGAGCGACCGCACGATCACCGAGGCGATCGACAGCCTGCTACACGAACAATAACGGCGCGCACGGCGGCGTTCGCAGACCGGACGCCCGTCCGCGGGTACGCCGAACAAAAAAAGAGAATACGACATGCGAATATCGAAATTACCGACCCTTTTCCTTGCGCTGCTGGCCTGCTCGACGGCCGCTGCACAGGCGTTCGACTACGACGACATCGCCGACGGACGCTTCCGTCCGGCACAGTTGGCGGGCATCCGCCCCACGGCCGACGGCGAACACTACACCACGATCCGCGACGGCAACATCTTCCGCCACCGCTATGCCGTCGACGACGCGGGCACGGCCTTGCTGCCCGCAGCCGCGGAGGAGGGCGCCGTGGCCCTCGATTCGCTCGACCGCGCCACCGGCACGTGGTGCGACGCCGGCAGCCGCAGGCTCGACATAGCCGACTATGCGATCGCTCCGGACGGCGGAGTGCTCGTGGCCGACGGCGCCGAACCGATCTATCGCCACTCGTTCACCACGCACTACCTCTACTACGACGGCCGGCGCCTGCGCGAGATTCTGCTCGGCATCCCCTCCCCGCGCGACGCCGTCTTCACGCCCGACGGCCGCAACATCGTCTTTTCGAGCCGCAACAACCTGTATGTCTACAATATCGAACGGCAGGGCACGCGGCAGATCACCCGCGACGGCCGCTGGAACGAGACGATCAACGGCACGACCGACTGGGTCTACGAGGAGGAGTTCGGCTTCACGCGCGCCTTCGCCGTCTCGCCCGACTCGCGGCGCATCGCCTACCTGCGTTTCGACGAGTCGCGCGTGCCGCTCTTCGAGATGATGCGCTACGACGGCGCGCTCTACAACCGCGCCTACGACTTCAAATACCCCAAGGCGGGCGACGCCAATTCGGTGGTGACGCTCCACGTCTTCGACCTCGAAACGGGCCGCACGACGAAGGTCGACACCGGCGCCGACACCACGCAATACATTCCCCGCATCGGCTGGACGCCGCGCGGGGAGTTGTGGTACGAGACCCGCGACCGCCGTCAGCAGCAGATCGTCTTCCGCCGACTGGCGGCCGACGCGCTCACGGCGCCGCAGGCGGAGCAGCAGACGATCTACCGCGAGCGTTCGCCCCGCTATGTGGCCCACGAAACCGACCGTTCGTTCCGCTGGATCGACGGCGGACGCCGCTTCCTCATTATGCAGGAGACGGCGACGGGCTGGATGCACCTCTACCTCGGCGAGCCCGGCGAACCGCTGCGGGCGCTCACCGAAGGGCGCTGGGAGGTGACCGGCATCGTCGGAGCCGACGACCGCGCGGTCTACTACACCTCGACCGAGCGGTCGCCGCTCGAACGCAACCTCTACGCCGTCGACTACAAGGGACGGCACAAACGCCTGCTCACGCCCGACAAGGGGTTCCATACGATCGCTCCGAGCGCCGGAATGCGCTACTACATCTCGACCTTCTCGTCGGCCGACGATCCGGGGCGGGTGGAGATCTGCGACGCCCGGGGACGCACCGTGCGCACCGTGGCCGACAACGCCGCCCTGCGCCGTCTGGCCGACAGCATCCGTCTGCCGCGCAAGGAGTTCTTCACCTTCACGACCGAACGCGGCGACACGCTGGGCGGCTACATCGTCCGCCCCGCAGGGTTCGATCCCGCACGCCGCTACCCCTGCCTGCTGACGCAGTATTCGGGGCCCGGCTCGCAGACGGTGCAGAACCGCTGGAAACTCGACTGGGAAGACGTGCTGGCACAGCGGGGCTACGTGGTAGTGGCTACCGACGGCCGCGGCACGGGCTACCGCGGCGAGGCGTTCAAGAAGAGCACCTACGGCCAGCTGGGGCGTCTCGAAGTCGAAGACCAGCTGTCGACGGCACGCTACATGGCCGCGCAGCCGTGGATCGACGCCGAGCGCATCGGCATCTACGGCTGGTCGTACGGCGGCTTCATGGCTCTCTCGTGCGCCTGCAAGGGCGACGGGCTGTTCAAGGCGGCCGTCGCCGTGGCGCCCGTCACCTCGTGGCGTTACTACGACACGATTTACAGCGAGCTCTACAACGGCCTGCCGCAGGAGAATCCCGCAGGATACAACGAAAACGCACCGCTCATGCTGGCGCCGCTGCTGCGCGACGACCGCACGCGGCTGCTGCTGATCCACGGCACGGCCGACGACAACGTCCATTTCCAGAACTCGGCGGAGATGATCCGCGCACTGACCGACGCAGGCAAGGAGTTCGATCTGATGATCTACCCCGACCAGAACCACTCGATGCAGCCCGACTACACGCGGCAGATCCGCCGGCGGATGATCTCCTTCGTCGAACGCAACCTGTAACGGGCCGCCGCTGCGTTTCCACAGGCAGCGGATCCGGCAGGCTGCCCGTCGCAACGCAACAAGGTTAACGCACCGGCACACGGCCGGACAACTATTCGAATCGAACGATGACAACAACGCCGACCCTCGTACCCGTCCAGCCTCCGCGCCTCCGTGCGGTGCGGAGAGCGCCGGCCGTCGGGCAATCCCGCGCAGAGCGCCGAAGACCCGGCGTCCGCGGTATCGGAGCTACGGGGCCTTTCGCCGCGGAGAGGGCACTCCCCGCATCGCCCGTCCGCCGCACCCGACGCAGCACGCTCTGCGGCCGGCCGCACGCCGCCGCCTCCCCGTGCCGCAAAAACGACGGGGCCGCCCCGAAGGACGGCCCCGCAGAAGGCGGGAAAACCGCAGCGTCAGATCGAAATATCCAGAATCTCGAAGTGGATCGTACCGGCGGGAACCTCCACGTCCACCCGATCGCCCTTCTTCTTGCCCAGAAGCGCCTTGGCAATGGGCGTACCGATGGCGAGTTTGCCCTCGCGCAGGTTCGCTTCGTTTTCCGATACGATCGTGTAGCACATCTGCTTCCCGTTGGTATGGTTCAACAGCGTCACCCGCGAGAGAATCTGCACCTTGCTCTTGTCGATCTTCGATTCGTCGATGACACGCGCGTTGGCGATCGTCTCTTCCAGTTTGGCGATCCGCATTTCGAGCAGCCCCTGCGCTTCGCGGGCAGCGTCGTACTCCGCGTTCTCCGACAAATCGCCCTTGTCGCGCGCTTCGGCAATGGCTGCCGAGATCGCCGGACGCTCGACCGACCTCATGTGGTCGAGATCGTCTTTGAGTTTTTTGTAACCCTCAGCCGTCAGATAAATAATCTCCTTTGCCATAATAAATATCTCCCTTTTAAAGTTTTTCAATACAACAAAAAAATAAGAATTCCAATCTTGCGATCAGAACCCCATATAGCCTGTTTTCTACACAAAGATAAAAAGTAATTTCTTAATTTCCAAATATTTTTTTTGGCACAGAGTATGCCGCGAACCAAAAACCGACCCTGATCATGTATCTTTTCCTCACCGCATATCTCTTGCTGGCAATCCCCTCGGCGGCAGCCGTACTGCGGCAGAAGCAGACGCCCGTGGTAGCGATCGCATGGCTGCTGGCCATCGTGCTCCTGCCGATCGGCGGCAGCCTGTTCTACCTGCTGGCGGGATACCGCAAACCCGTGCGGGACGTGCCGCCCACCGACAGCCGGCCGGCGGCCGGCATCGAGCGGATGCTGTGGTACGGCTGTTCGACGCGCGTCCGCTACCGCAACCGCGTGGAACAGCTCCACGACGGCGGCGAAGCCTTCGCCGCGCTGATCTCCGCCTTGCAGGGTGCCCGCCGCTACATCCATCTCTCCTACTACATCTTCGCCGACGACCGCATCGGCCACGCCATCGCCGACATCCTCGTCCGCAAGGCGCGTGCCGGCGTGGAGGTACGGCTGCTTTACGACGCCATCGGTTCGTGGAAACTTTCCGAACGGTTCGTGAGGCGGCTCCGCGGCGCAGGAATCGAGGTGCGCGCCTACGCGCCGCTGCGGTTCCCGTGGTTCTCGCCGCGCGCCAACCGGCGCAACCACTCCAAGATCGCCGTCATCGACGGCCGCACGGGATTCGTGGGCGGCATCAACATCGCCGAACGCTACCTCGACGGCGACGCGCTGGGGCGCTGGCGCGACGAACACCTGCGCATCGAGGGCGAAGCCGTCGACGACCTGCAACGGCTCTTCGCGGCCGACTGGGCGCTGGAAGGCGGCGAACCGTTGTCGGAGGGACTTTACGCGGCCGCGCCGGCGGACGATCTGCCCTGCTCCCCGCTCCAAATCGCATGGACGCGCGAAGACCGTTCGCGCACGACGCTGACCGATCTCTTCGCGCAGCTCATCGAGGAGGCGCGGCACACGCTGCGCATCTCGTCGCCCTATTTCCTGCCGCCGCCCGCGCTCTACGAAGCGTTGCTGCGCGCCGTGCGGCGCGGGTGCCGCGTGCTGGTGATGCTGCCCGCACGCAGCGACGTGTGGCTCGCCCGCCGCGCCACGGACGCCTATCTGGGTGAACTGCTCGGCGCGGGAGTCGAGATCTTCCGCTTCCGCGGCGGATTTCTCCACGCCAAACGGCTCATTGCCGACGAGCGCGTCGCCTCGGTCGGCACGGCCAACTTCGACTACCGAAGTCTGGAATACAACACCGAGGCGACGGCGCTGCTGCTCGATTCCGCGACGGTGCGGCAGGCGATCCGGCGCTTCGACGAAGACCTCGCCTCGTGCACTCCGATCGATCCCGAAGCGTGGCGGCGCCGCTCGGTGCGCTACCGGCTGGGCGACCGCATCGCACGGCTCTTCGCACCGCTGCTGTAACAAACGGCGACTTGCATAGGTTTCAGAATAGAAAAAAATTACGATGAACGATCTGATAAACGCCCGCTGCGGCTGGGCCGGTACGGACGAACTCTACGTCAAGTACCACGACGAAGAGTGGGGCAAACCCGTCGACGACGACCGGATCCTGTTCGAGTTTCTGGTGCTCGAAAGCGCGCAGGCGGGACTGTCCTGGATCACGATTCTCCGCAAACGCGAAGGATACCGCAAGGCCTTCCACCGTTTCGACCCGGAGCGGGTGGAGCAGATGACGCCGGAAGAGGTCGACCGGCTGATGCGATTCGACGGAATCGTCCGCAACCAATTGAAAATCACCGCTGCAATCAACAATGCCAAGCTATTCAGGGCAATTCAGAAAGAGTTCGGCAGCTTCTACGAATACGTGCTCTCCTTCTTTCCCGGCCGGCAGCCGATCGTCAACGATTTCAAGAGCCTGAGCCAGATTCCCGCCACCTCGCCCGAATCGGACGCAATGAGCCGGGACATGAAAAAGAGAGGATTCAAATTCTTCGGATCGACGATCTGCTACGCCTTCTTGCAGGCCACGGGGTTCGTGAACGACCACCTGACGGGCTGCCGCTGCAAAGGCGGCCGGCAACAGACGGCCCCCTGAGCATAACCCTCCGCACGACCGTCACGACCGCCGGGAACGATCCGCACGTCAGGGGCGGACGATCATCGCGTCGCCGAAGACTTCGCGCATTCGTTTCTCGCCCAATACGCTCAGCAGATACCGCTCGATGTCGCACTGCAAACGGCGGAACAGGAAGCAATCGGTATAGTTTTCGTTGTCGAGCAGCACGTCGCGGATCGATCGCAGCGAATTGGTGTAGTTGGACATCTCGTTTTTGAGCGCCACCCCCTTTTTCGAAGAGGCCGTGATCTTGGCGATCGACAGTTCGCGCAACTTCTCGCAGACGGTGTTCAGCAGCACGATCACCACATTGTCCATGAGCGTGTGGCCGTGCATGAAAAGATAGGTGTTCTCCGGCGTCACGCCCCGCCGGAAGAGTTTTTCGGCGAAAGCGCGTTTCGGTTCGATCATCTCGGCATGGCGTTCGCGCAACGCCTGATCTCGGCGTGCGACGTTGCGGCGCAGCCACGCCAGCGTCCGCAGCCCGTTGTGTTCGATTTCGAGGAAGTTGAGCCGCACCGACGCACGGAAATCGGCCAGCGTGAAGATGTGTTCCGACTCCTGCTGCGCCGAGTAGGCGTACCACAGAAAGAGCGGATAGATGATGCGCGAGTAGTCGGCCATGAACCGCTCGAAGTCGAAGATGCGCGTATCGTTCTTCGTGGCGCGCACGCAGACGTTGTGCAGCGACGGCGCATAGCAGAGGTAATTCTCCGTGGCGTAGGCGTAGGTGTGGAACATGCGGTCGCAAGAGAGCAGTTCGCGCGACTGCTCCGTCGAGTTATGAAACAGGTAGTCGAAATCGGAATCGACGCACAGCAACAGTTCGTCCGACGCCTGCGGAATCATTCCGAGCAGCACCTTCTTGCCCTTGGGCAGGTCTTCGCGCGAAGGAACGGAGATTTCGAAACGCAGATAGGGGTTGGTGAAGCGGTCGAAGACGCCCCGCCAGAAGGCGACGTCCTCGTACCCCTCGACGAACACCCGCACCAACCGTTGCGACGAATGGACGGGCAGTGCCTTCGGCAACTCTTTGCACCGGGAACCGAACGGATTCAGCCGCCCCAGCTTATCAACGAATTTTCGGCTCATACTGTGGCCAAAGATAATATTTTATTACTTTTGCACAAAACAAAACCGCCCGAAAAGACGTTCGGATCGGAGATAGAGGACAAACCCGCGACCGTTTCCGACAAAACCGGAGAAGGGAAGGCCGGAGGGCGGCGAATCCCGCCTGCGGAAGAACGGGCCCCGCGGCGGACGACGATGACACGCCCCGAACCGCGGAAACGAACCGACGAAAACGAACGAATCCGACACCGAAAAAGCCCCGCCCTTTTCAAAGGAAGGGGACAGAGGGGAGGGATTGTCGAAGTCCGCGAAGCGGCTATGCGCGGCTGGCGCGACGACACGCCCCGAACAACGGAAACGAACCGACGAAAACGAACGTTTTCGCTAAGCCAAATGGGCAGAGCCGCGCTTGCGCGAGCTATGCCATGGCGAGAAAACGACTGTTGAAAACGAACCATTTCGTTAAGCCGAATGCAGAGCCGAACGAAGTTCGGGCTATGCCGAGGCGAGAAATGGAAGAAAGAAATCCAACCATTTCGTTAAGCCGAGTGCAGAGCCGAACGGGTGTCCGAGCTATGCCGAGGCGAAAAATGGACGAATGAAATTCAACGACATGAAACAGCACGACGCTAACGATTGGAAATCGCGGTTGGGAATGGTCTATTCGACCGATCCCGACTTCCGATACACCACCGACGAGGTGGAAGAGCCAGAAACCCTGCCGCCCGACAAACAGACGCTGCGCGTATGGCTCGACCGCAAGCAGCGTGCCGGCAGGGTGGTGACGCTCGTGCGGGGATTCCGCGGCACGGCGGCCGACTTGGAGGCGCTGGGGCGGATGCTCAAACAGCGCTGCGGCGTCGGCGGGTCGGTCAAGGAGGGCGAGATCATCGTCCAGGGCGACCACCGCGACCGCATCGTCGAGATCCTGCTGCGTGCGGGCTACGGCTGCAAGAAGGCGGGAGGATGACACGGATCGCAAACCAGACGACCGGCCCGAACCGAACCGCACCGGCTAAAATCCGTGCGATCCGCCGGATCGCACCACCCGCAACCTCCGGCGACGGAGATTCGCTTCGTCCGCATGACGCAGACCGCAGCCCCGCAAGGCGAATCGGGACAACCACTTAAAAACAAACCTGTTGACACGCACCATCCGACATACGCTGCTCGTGGCAGCGCTGCTGCTCGCCGCGACCGTCGCGCGGGCGCAATATTACAGCTGGGGGGCCGACGCCGCCTCGCTGCGCTGGCGGACGATCCGCACCCCCGACGTGCAGGTCATCTTCCCCGACACGGCCGGCGCGATCGCACGGCGCACGCTCCATTTCATCGAAGCCGCGCGGCCCTCGATCGGCTACGGATTCCGCCACGGGCCGTTGAAAATCCCGTTCGTCATGCACCCCGAGAACTTCCGCTCGAACGGGCTGGTGATGTGGCTGCCCAAGCGCGTGGAGTTCCTCACCTCGCCCGCGATCGACAGCTACTCGATGCCGTGGTACAAGCAGCTCGTGGCGCACGAATACCGCCACGCCGTGCAGTACAACAACCTCAACCGCGGCGTCATCAAGGGATTGAGCTACGTGCTCGGACAGCAGGGTTCGACCGTGGGGCTGCTGCTGCTGCCCATCTGGCTCATCGAAGGCGACGCCGTGCAGATGGAGACGCAGATGTCGTCGTTCGGCCGTGCGCTGCAACCGTCGTTCACCATGGAGTACCGCGCCCTCGGCGACGCCGTGCGCAGCCGCCGCAACATCGACCGCTGGTTCTGCGGCTCGTACCGCACCAACGTGCCCGATCACTACCACCTGGGCTACCAGATCGCTGCCTACGCCGACACGCGCTACCGCGAGAACATCTGGGACAAGGTAGCGTGGTACGGGGCCCGCAACCCCTACATGATCTTCACCACCTCGATCGCGCTGAAAAAATTCTATCGCACCGACGTGGGTACGCTCTTCGCCGAGACGTTCGACGGGCTGAACTACTACTGGAACGCCCTGCCCGCCCGGCGCAATTCGTCGCGCTATCTCTCGGCGGAGCCGGTGGAGAGCTACACGACCTACGCCTTTCCGCTGGCCGTCGACGCGCAGCGGGTCCTCGCGCTCAAAACCGACTACGACCGCCCGACGCGCTTCGTTACGATCGACACGGAGTCGGGACGCGAACGCGCCGTGGCCTACACGGGCAGCGTCTCCACGCGGCCGGCCTACGCCGACGGGCGGGTCTGGTGGACGGAGTACCGGCGTTCGACGCTCTTCGAGCAGCGGGTCAACTCGCAGCTCTGCTACATGGATCTCGACCGCGGCAAGCCCAAAGCCGTGCGCGGGCGGCGCCATGCGCTCTACCCCACGCCGACCGACCGCGGGCTGGCATGGGTCGAATACTCGCCCGACGGGCGTTTCGCCGTCACGGGCGAGGCGGGTGTGCAACACTGGGAGGCTCCGGCGCAGACCGAACTGCACGGACTGGCGTGGGACGACCGCACCGCGCGGCTCTACTTCCTGGCCACCGACGATTCGGGCATGTGGCTCGGCCGCATCGAACCCGACGGGACGGCCACTCATCTGACCGAAGGGGCCTACATCACGCTGAGCGACCTCACGGCCCGCGACGGGCGGCTCTATTTCGGATCGATCGCTTCGGGCTACGACGAGGTGCATTGCTACGACCTGGCCACGGGGCGCCAGTACCGGCTCTCGACCTCGACCTACGGCTCGTTCTCGCCGTCGGCCGACGGCGAGGGCAACGTGCTGATGACCACCTACGACGCCGAAGGCTACCACGCCGCACGGCAGCCGATCGACACGCTACGCCCCGTGCGGCCGTCGCGCCTGCCGCGCAACGTCGTCAATCCGCCGCGCCGCAAATGGCCCGTGGCGAATCTCGACACGGTGCGTTTCACGGCGGCCGACTCCGTCTCGTCGGCCGCACGCCACCGCGCGCGCCGCTACTCGCGGCCGCTGCACCTGTTCAAGGTGCACAGCTGGATGCCCGTGGCCGTCAACCCCTTCAAGATCATCGACGAACACGACATCGACGTGCAGTTGGGCGTGACGCTCGTCTCGCAAAACCTCCTCTCGTCGGCCGAGAGCTACCTCGCCTATGCGTGGAACCACGCCGAAGGGTCGGTCGTCAAGGGCAGCCTGCGTTACAACGGGCTGGGCGTCGAACTGGAAGCAGCCGGCACCTACGGCGGCAATCAGGTGATCTATGCGGCGGGACAGGCCCAGCCGCAGCCTATCCCGGACAAATACTACTCGCTCTCGGCGGGCGCCACGCTGCCGCTGGTCTTCGCCGCAGGTTACCGCACCCGCATGCTGAGCCTCTCGGCCGCATGGAACTTTTCGAACGGGCTGGTGGCCAACGTCGGGAAACTCACCTACGACGAGGCGACGCACAGCTTCACCAATCTCCAGCACATCGGCTACCGCGAAGGGCTGCACAAGCTCACCTTCGGCATCGGCTATTCGAACTCCGTGCAGCTCGCCCACCGCGACTTCATAACACCGCGCGGCTACGTGCTGAGCGCTTCCTATGCGCTCAACCCCACCAACGACCATTTCAGCGACCTTATCTCGGTCTACGGCAAGCTCTACACGCCGGGCTTCGCGCCGCACAACTCGCTGACGGCGGCCGCCACCTACCAGACCTCGATCGGCGGGTTCAAAAACCCGGCGGGCGAGTCGTTCCTTTCCTACAAGTCGGCGCGGCTGATCCCGCGCGGCTTCGACTCGAACGACATCAACAGCCGCAACTACTTCGCCGCGTCGCTCGACTACCAGCTGCCCGTGTGGTATCCCGAAGGGGGCATCCCCTCGGTGCTCTACTTCAAGCGCATCCGGCTGAACCTCGGCGCCGACTACGGGCAGTTCGACGCCTTCGACTACCGGAAAGGACGTACCGAGACGCGGCGCATCCACTCCTTCGGCGGCGACCTCTACGTCGACTTCAACGTTTTCCGCCAGCCCGCGTCGGCCACCTCGACGCTGCGGCTGTCGTTCTACGCGCCGAGCAAGGGCGGTCTGTGGTGGTCGGCCTCGCTGGGACTGCCGTTCTAACCGAACCGAAACCGAACCGAAACCGAACCGGACATGAAAAGAATCCTCCCGCTGCTATTCGCGCTCTGTGCCGGCAGCGCCCTGCCGCCCCTGTCGGCACGGAACCTGCCGGCCGGCGAAACGCCGCAAACGACCGCCCCCGCCGCGAACGAAGCCGAACGCTTCATCCGGCATTTCTATATGAACTGCGTCTTCGGGAATGCCGCGTGCGGCCCGATTCTGGAAAAATGCTGTACGCAGCGTCTGCTCCGAAAACTGCGGGCCGATTACGGCTACGACGGCGAAGGGTATGCGGTATGGCTATTCCGCACCGGTGCGCAGGACGGGCCGGACGACGTGTCGGAGATAAGAGAGGTAGCCTCGCTGGGCGACGGACGCTACCGGGTGGACTTCGTCGACATGGGTACGGAAGGGCGCCGAATCGTGAAAATAGTCGATGAAAACGGCGCAATGAAAATCGACGCCGTTGAATAAATCAAAAAATTCGTACCTTTGTCACTCGACAAAAACCGCTGACGCAACGTGAAAAAGAAGACGCAGGGCGCACCTGCCCCCAACTATGTGAAATGGCTGTGGTATGCGGCCCTCACACCCTTCGTACTGCTGGCCGCGATGCTTACCCTGACGGCGCTGGGAGCCTTCGGGCGCATGCCCTCGTTCGAAGAGTTGGAGAACCCGCGCAGCAACATCGCCACGGAAATCTACTCCGAGGACGGCAAGGTGCTGGGAACCTTCTTCGTGCAGAACCGTTCCTACGTGCAGTACGAGGAGCTGTTCGCCTCGGACTCGGTGACCCGCACCTCGATCAACGGCCGCGAAGTGCCGCCGATCGTCGCGGCGCTCATCGCCACCGAGGACGCCCGCTTCGACTCGCATTCGGGCATCGACATCCCGTCGCTCATCCGCGTAGGGGTGAAGACGATCCTCTTGCAGAACCGTTCGGCAGGCGGAGGATCGACCATCACGCAGCAGCTGGCCAAGAACCTCTTCCCGCGCGACACGGTACGCCGCCAGAGCGCGCTGCTGCGCAAAGGCAAGCTCGTGCTGGCGAAATTCAAGGAGTGGATCACGGCGCTCAAACTCGAATACAACTACACCAAGGAGGAGATCGCCGCGATGTACCTCAACATCGTGGAGTACGGATCGAACGCCTACGGCATCAAGTCGGCGGCGCACACCTTCTTCAACAAAACGCCCGACCAGCTCAACTTGCAGGAGGCCGCCGTGCTCGTAGGCGTGGTCAACGCACCGACGCGCTACTCGCCGGTGCGCAACTACGACAACGCCATGGCCCGTCGCAACCTCGTGCTCGCGCGCATGGCCGAAGCGGGCGCCATCACGCACGCCGAGCGCGACTCGCTCTCGGCGCTGCCCATTACGCTCAACTACCGCCCCGTCTCGCACAACGACGGGCAGGCGACCTACTTCCGCGAGATGCTGCGGCAGGTGATGAACGCCCGGCCCCCCAAGCGCCGCAACTTCTACACCGAATGGGATTACGAGCAGGCCGTCAAGGAGTACGAGAACAACCCGATCTACGGCTGGTGCCACAAGAACACGAAGGCCGACGGCACGCCCTACAACATCTACAAGGACGGGCTGAAAATCTATACCACGATCAACTCCACGATGCAGCAGTACGCCGAGGAGGCGATGCTCAAACAATTGCGCACGGTCATCCAGCCCAAGATGGACGCCCAGTACCGTTCGACCAAGGTGCTCTTCCAGAACACGTCGGCCGAAGAACGCGAGAAGATCGTGCGGCAGGCGATGCGCTACTCCGACCGCTACCGCGCCCTCAAAGAGGAGGGGCGCAGCGAGGCCGAGATCGACCGCATCTTCCGCACGCCCTGCCCCACGCGGGTCTTCACCTACCGCGGCGAACGCGACACGATCCTCTCGCCGCGCGACTCGATCCTCCACCACAAACGCATCATGCGCGCCGGATTCGTCGCCATTGAACCGCAGACGGGCCGCGTCAAGGCCTACGTCGGCGGCCCCAACTTCCGCTATTTCAAATACGACATGGCCAAGCAGGGCAAGCGGCAGATCGGCTCGACGATCAAACCCTTCGTCTATACATTCGCCATCGACCACCTCGGTTTGACGCCCTGCACGCCGGTGCCCAACCTGCCGGTGACGATCGATACGAGCAACGGCACGCCGTGGTCGCCCAAAGAGGCGAGCAAGGTGGTCTACGACGGCGAAATGCACCCCCTGAAATGGGGGTTGGCGCGCAGCCGAAACAACTACTCGGCGTGGATCATGAAGCAGGCCAAACAGCCCGAGGCGGTGGCCGACTTCATCCACAACATGGGCATCCGCTCGTTCATCGATCCGGTCTACGCGCTCTGTCTGGGCACCTCCGAATCGAGCGTCTTCGAGATGGTGAGCGCCTACTCGACCTTCGCCAACGGCGGCGTGCATACCGACCCGATCTTCGTGACGCGCATCGAAGACCGGCAGGGCAACCTGATCGCCACCTTCATTCCCGAATCGCAGGACGCCGTATCGGAGCGCACGGCCTACACGATGCTCACGATGCTGCAAAGCGTCGTGACGAACGGAACGGCCGGCCGGCTGAAATGGCAGTTCGATCTGGGCGACGCACAGCTGGGCGGCAAGACCGGCACCTCGCAGCGCAACCGCGACGCGTGGTTCATGTGCGTGGCCCCAAAGCTGGTGGCGGGTGCATGGGTCGGCGGCGAAGACCAGTCGGTACACCCGACCTACGGCGGCGAGGGCAGCATCATGGCCCTGCCGATCGTGGGAGAATTCTTCTCGACCGTCTACAAGAATCCGGCGCTCGGCATCTCCAAGCAGGACCGGTTCCGCCGCCCCGACCGCGTGACGGAGTACGACTGCGAGGAGGAGATGCAGCAGTCACAGTACACGGAGGAGGAAGAGGGATTCTTCGACTGATCCCGCCCCGGACAACATTCCGCAGCATGACAATCCGCGCCCCGAAACCCGAAGACGCCGCAGCTGTCGCAGCACTCTACAATCACTACGTGCTGCACAGCACGGCCAGTTTCGAGACCGAACCGCTCGATGCCGAACAGATGCGGTCGCGGTTGGAGAGCGCAACCGCCCGCCTCGTCTGCGAACGGGAGAGAGCGATCGTCGGATTCGGCTATACTCACGACTGGAAGGAACGTGCAGCCTACCGGCACACGCAGGAGGTGACCGTCTATGTCGCCCCCGACAGTACGGGACTCGGCATCGGCCGGCGGCTCGTCGAGCGGCTCGTCGCCGAATGCCGCACGACGGAGTGCCATGCGCTGGTCGCCTGCATCACCGCGGACAACGACCCGAGCCGCCGGCTCTTCGAATCCATCGGATTCCGCCGCGTGTCGCATTTCGAACAGGTGGGGCGTAAATTCGGCCGCTGGCTGGACGTCGTCGACTACGAACTGCTGCTCTGAGACGCCCGTTTTCCGCCGCAGCGGGCCGAAAAATCCGGCGGACGGCGGAAAATCGCGCGGATTTTCTTACTTTTGCTGCGGGAGGCATCCTTTTGACTCCCGAAGCGTTCAACCACACTTAAAGAAGATCGACCATGAAAATCGCAATCGTCGGCGCGAGCGGCGCCGTAGGTCAGGAGTTCCTGCGCATTCTCGAAGAGCGTCCCCTGCCGGTGGACGAACTGCTGCTGTTCGGATCGGAACGCAGCGCCGGACAAACCTATATGTTCCGCGGGAAACCCGTCACCGTCAAGCTGCTGCGACACAACGACGACTTCCGCGGCGTGGACATAGCCCTCACGTCGGCCGGAGCGGGCACGTCGCGCGAATTCGCCGAGACGATCACCCGCCACGGAACGCTGATGATCGACAATTCGAGCGCCTTCCGCATGGAGCCCGACGTACCGCTGGTCGTGCCCGAAGTCAACGGACGCGACGCGCTCGACGCTCCGCGCCGCATCATCGCCAACCCCAACTGCACCACCATTCAGATGGTGGTGGCGTTGCAGGCCATCGAGCGCGTGTCGCACATCCGCCGCGTGCACGTGGCCACTTACCAGTCGGCCAGCGGCGCAGGGGCGCAGGCGATGGCCGAACTCGAACGGCAATACGCCGACCTGGCCGAAGGCCGTGAGCCGAAGGTCGAGAAGTTCGCCTACCAGCTGGCCTACAACGTCATCCCCCATATCGACGTCTTCACCGACAACGACTACACCAAGGAGGAGATGAAGATGTACCACGAGACGCGCAAGATCATGCACTCCGACATCGAGGTGTCGGCCACCTGCGTGCGCGTACCCGTGATGCGTGCCCACAGCGAAAGCATCTGGCTCGAAACGGAGCGTCCCGTCTCGCCCGACGAGGCGCGCGCGGCGTTCGAAGCGGCCGAGGGGATCGTCGTGATGGACGATCCGGCGCAGAAGGTCTACCCGATGCCGCTCTTCATCGCCGGCAAAGACCCCGTCTACGTGGGGCGTATCCGCCGCGACGTGACCAACCCCAACGGACTGGCGTTCTGGTGCGTGAGCGACCAGATACGCAAGGGTGCGGCGCTCAACGCCGTGCAGATCGCCGAGTGGCTGCTCAAAAACCGGTAACGGGCTTTCGGCCGGAAAGCCGCCGCCCCACGCAGCCGAGCGGAAGAGAGTTTAATTTCCGGCGCTTCATTTTAATTGCAAATTGCACTATCTTTGCGGCGGGATTGCCTGCCGTGCGGCGGGCGAACGATCGGAACTATGAAAAAACATTTGGGACTTCTGACGGTACTGGCCGTCATCGCATTGACCGTATTCTTCTATTTCCGCTTCTTCTTCGTCTTCGGCGAAGGGGTCAAGAGCGGTGAGTTGAACTATGTCGTCTACAAGGGAGTCCTTTTCAAGACGTACGAAGGCAAACTCATCCAGACCGGCATCCGCTCCAAGGAGGCGGGATCGATCCAGTCCTACGAATTCGAGTTCTCGGTCGAAGACCCTGCGCTTGCGCGGGAACTGATGCTCCAAGGGGGCCGGACGCTCGAACTGCACTATAAGGAGTATTTCGGAGCGCTGCCCTGGCGGGGCTTTACGAAATTCATCGTCGACAGCATCGTCACCATCGGGCCGCCCGTCCGCCGGGGCGTGGAGCTGCCGCCGGTGCAGTGACAGCGGCCGAACCGGCCGACAAACGAAAGGCGTGACACCGCAACGGTATCACGCCTTTACTTTGCAAAGGCCGGAGCGACCGACGGGGATTATTTCCCGCCGAGCAGAATGCGCGCCTGCGTCATCGCTGCCTCGGTGACTTCGCTGCCCGAAAGCATCTTGGCGATCTCGGTCGTCCGTTCGTCGGGAGTCAGGCGGGCGATATGCGTCTCGCCGTCGCGTTTGTAAACCACGAAGTGCGTCGACCCCTTCGAGGCGACCTGCGGCAGGTGGGTGATGTCTACGACCTGCATCGTTTCGGCCAGCGCGCAGATGATCTCGCCCATCGCGTCGGCGATGCGCCCCGAAACGCCCGTGTCGATTTCGTCGAAGAGAATGGTCGGCAGCTGCATCCGCCGCGCCAGCAGCGCTTTGAGCGCCAGCATGACACGCGACAGCTCGCCGCCCGATGCGATCCGTTCGACGGCGGCGGGCGGCGTGGTGCGGTTCGCCGAGAAGCGGAATTCGACACGGTCGCGGCCTCCCTCCATCAACGCACCGCAGTCGACGACGGCCGCCTCGAAACGTGCGTCGGGCATTCCCAGCCGCACGAGCGTGGCGACGATCTGCCCGGCAAAGACCGGAGCTGCCTGCTCGCGCGTGCGGTGCAACTCGGAGGCCAGCAATTCGGCCTCGTTGCGGGCGGCTCCGATCTCGGTTTGCAAGGCGGCCAGTTCCTCGTCGGAGTGCGTAATGGCGTCGAGCTGTGCGGCATAGCGGTCTCTGAGCGCAATCAGTTCGCCCTCGTCGGCCGCACGGTGCTTCTGGCAAAGCGAATAGAGCGTATTGAGACGGTCGTCCACCTTCTGCAACCGTTCGGGGTTGGTCTCGATGCGCTCGCCGTCCTCGGCGAGCGTCGCGGCGATGTCTTTGAGCTCTTCGAGCACCGAACGCAGCCGTCGGGACAAGTCTGCGGCGTGGGGATAACTCCCGCCCAGCCGTCCGATCTCCACCTCGGCGTTCTTGACCTGCGCCAGCACCCCGATTTCGTCCCCGTCGAAGGCGTTGCGCACGGCCGTGATCGCCTCGCCGATCCGATCGGCATTGGCCAGCACGGCCTGTTCCGCTTCCAGTTCAGCGACTTCGCCCGCACGCAGACGCGCAGCCGTCAGCTCCTCCGCCTGGTAGCGGAGCCACTCTTCGTCGCGCCGGGCCGCGTCGGCCTCCGCACGCAGGCGGGCGCAGGTGCGCTGCAACTCCTGCAAACGCTCGTATTTGGCGCGATACGCCGCCCGCAGCTCGCCGTTGCCGGCCACGGTGTCGAGCGCTTCGGTGCGGAACTCCTCCGAGGCGAGGATCAGGTTCTGATGCTGCGAATGGATGTCGATGAGCCGGCTGCCGAACTCGCGCAGCTGTGCGAGCTGCACCGGCAGGTCGTTGATGTAGGCGCGGCTCTTGCCGGCAGGAGTTAGGATGCGCCGCACGACGGCTTCGTCGGCGTAGTCCAGGTCGTTGGCCTCGAAAAAGGGGCGCAGACCGTAGGCGGCGATGTCGAACACCCCTTCGATCACGCAGTTGCGCTGCGTGTCGCGCAGCGCAGCACCCTCGTTCTTGTTGCCCAGCAACAGCCCCAGCGCCCCAAGCAGGATCGACTTTCCGGCGCCTGTCTCACCCGTGATGATGTTCAGGCGGGGATCGAATTCGATTTCGAGCGAATCGATGAGGATGTAGTTGCTGACCGACAGACGGCGTAACATGGCGTTATTCGTTTATCAACGTTTCGATTTTATCGGCGATGCGGGCGGCCACCTCGCGTTTGGCGAGCAGCGGCAGCGGTTCGTTGCCCGACTCCGAGACGAAGGTCACCTTGTTGGTATCGCCGCGGAAACCCGCTCCGGCGTCGCGCAGCGAATTGAGCACGACGAAGTCGAAGTGCTTCCGGCGGAGCTTCTCGCGGGCGTGCGCCTCCTCGTCGTCGGTTTCGAGCGCGAATCCCACCAGCACGCGGCCGCCCTTGCGGCTGCCCAGTTCGGCAGCGATGTCCTTCGTGCGGCGCAGGCGGATCGTCAGCTCGCCGTCGCCTTTCTTCAACTTGCGGTCCGCACAGGTCTCGGGAGTGTAGTCCGCCACGGCGGCGCACATCACCGCGCCGTCGGCACGGTCGAAGGCCGCAGTCGCGGCACGGTACATCTCCTCGGCCGAGAGCACGTCGCAGCGCGTGACGCCCGCGGGCGTCGGCAGGGCCGTGCGGCCCGTGACGAGGGTGACCTCGGCGCCGCGTGCCGCCAGCTCGCCCGCAATGGCGTAGCCCATCTTGCCCGACGAGTGGTTGCTGATGTAGCGCACCGGATCGATCGCTTCGATCGTCGCGCCCGCCGTCACGACGAAGCGCTTACCGCACAGCGTCTTTTTTTTTTCGGCGAGAAGCCGCTCCGCGAAGGCGACGATCTCGGCCGGATCGGCCATGCGGCCCTTGCCGCTCAGGCCGCTGGCCAGTTCGCCGTCGCCCGGTTCGACGACCTGCACGCCCGTGCAACGCAGCGTGTCGAGATTGGCCTGCGTCGCGGCGTGGGCGTACATATCCAGATCCATCGCCGGGGCGACGACCACCGGCGCCCGCGACGAGAGGTAGGTCGTCAGCAGCAGGTTGTCGGCCACGCCGTGGGCCATTTTGGCCAGCGTATTGGCCGTGGCCGGCGCGATCAGGTAACAGTCGGCCCACTCGCCGAGCGCCACGTGGGAGTTCCACGCGCCGTTTTCGGGGTCGAAAAAGTCGACCAGAATGGGATTTTTCGACAGCGTGGCCATCGTCAGCGGCGTGATGAACTGCTTGGCCAGAGGCGTCATCACCACGCGCACGTCGGCGCCCGCCGTCTTCAATAAACGACACAGCACAGCCGCCTTGTAAGCCGCTATGCTGCCTGTGATTCCCAGTAGAATGTGTTTGTCCTTCAACATGGAAGCGGGTGGCTTACGCCCTTTCGGGTCAGTTCTCCGTCTTCGCGCCCTCCTTGAAGAAAAGCTCGCCGTCGAGGAACTCCTCGGTGGCGATGATCGCCGGTTTGGGCAGGCGTTCGTAGTAGCGCGAGATTTCGATCTGCTCGCGGTTCTCGAAGGTCTCCTCCAACGTGTCGGTCGTCGTCGAGAACTCGGCGAGTTTGCGGTTGAGCTCGGTCTTCAACTCGGCCGAGATCTGGTTGGCGCGGCGGGCGATGATGTTGACCGTCTCGTAGATATTGCCCGTTTCGCGATCCAGATCCACCAGCTTGCGGGTGATGGTGTTGTTGGGGATGTTCTTTTTAATTTCCATCTTGCGTATCGTTTTTTTGATTCTTAGCCAGATAATCCTTCGCCTCTTTGGCCATGCGGTCGACCTCCTTGCGGTGGGTCGATTCGGGGAACTCGGCGATGAAGGTATAGTAGGAGTCGAGCATCGAGAGATAACGGTCGGTCTGCTTGCGCTGCACCGAGTTGTGCGCCAGCTCGTAACCCGAACCGACGATCAGATACATCAGCTCTTCGCGGTGGGGCGTCTCGGGGTATTTCCGCAGGGCGTTTTTCAATGCCACGATCGCCGACTTGTGCTTGCCGATCTTGTAGTAGGTGTAGGCGTTCAGGAACTCCTTGTCGTGGAGCCGCCCCGTCAACTCGTTACGCATCTGCTCGAACTGCCCGTACTTCTCGCTGTCGGGATAACGCGACATGAACTCCGAAATGGCGACGATCGCCTGGCCGGTGACCGTCTGGTCGCGCTGGGGCGACGGCGAGAGGTAGTAGAAGCACATGGCGTACATCCCTTCGGCATCTTCGATGAAAGGACTGCGGCCGAAAGTGCGGCGGTAGGTGTCGAACAACTCCGAGGCCGTGTCGTAACTGCGGTTCTTGAAATGAGCGCGGGCGATGTAGAACGAAAGCGTGTCGGCCTTGCTGGTTCCCGAGTAGTAGTTTTCGACGTTCTGCAAAAGCGTGATGGCCTTGCTCCATTTTCCGGCATCGTACAATTCGACGCCCTTGGCGTAGATCGCTTCGGGATCGCCTCCCTTGATGAGGCGGTTGATGCCGCTGCACCCGCTCAGGGAGGCGCTCAGAGCCACGATACCGAGCAGGTAGAATAAGATTTTTTTCATCCTTTGGTTTGTTTCCGCGTGCAATACTCCACAGTCGTGCAAAGTTACGCATTATTTAACGAAAAACAAAACGAAAAATTGTCCGGCCCCGAACGAACCGGAGCGGGCGGCGATCGGGAATCGTCGTCCGGACGCGCACCGGCTGCGGAAACGACGGCTCCGAAAACGGCGCTATTCGTCCGCCGGCGTCTTGTCAGGCACGGAGATCAGGTAGAGCAGGTGTTCCAGTTCGCGCATGTAGTTGCGCTTGTGATTCTTGGGCGAGTAGACGTAGCAGTCGATCGTGAAGACGCGCTGCGTAGTCGTATCGACGGTCGTGTAGCTCACGAACGGACCGCCCATGAAGTCGTTCTTCACGTCCCAGAATCCGCGCAGCTCGACCCACAGCCGCCCTTCGAGCCGGAAGGTGCGCAGGTCGGGTTCGTAGACGTCGGCCGTAATCATGTAGGAGCCTTCCGACGGACCGGGGATGCGAGCCGCGAACCGGTTGCGCGCCTCGGTCAGCGCTTCGACCGTCAACGCCTGTTTGCCCGTGTAGGGGTAGGAGTAGATGAAAAATCCCTGGCTGGCCTGCGGAAATTCGTAGGAGATCCACAGGAAATCGTCGTCCTTCGCACGGAGCTTGTAGCCCTGCGGCACGGAGAAGTCGACGCCGAACTGCTCCTTGACCAGCCCCGTGAGAAACTTGTCGGGGAATTTGCGGCCGAAATCGATCGTGCGGTCGCGTTCGGCCTTTTCCAGCACGTAGAGCAACTCCCCGCGGTGCGCGCCGAGGTAGTCGACGAGCGACTGCTGGGTCGGCCCCTGCAACGTCACGACGATCTGCGGCTGGGCATAGAGGTCGTACTGCACGGCCGCTGCCGGCTCTTCGACCTCCGCGTCGACGAGTACCTGCAATACGTTGCGGTGACGCGTGACGAGATTCTCGAATCCGCTCGGCAGTACGCGCAGCACGTCGAAGAGCGGTTCGCGCTGGTTGAGTCCCGCGACGGGTTCGGTCAGAATGCTGCGCAGCGTATCGCCCAGCGCACCCTGCCATTCGGGCTGGTCGCAGACCACGATCAGTTCGTAGGGCGCACCCTGCGCGTTGATGCGCTGTTCGCCCAGCGTGCGGAACGCCTTGCAGCCGAAACACGACGCTGCGACGGCAAGCACGACGGCCAGTTTTACTACTCCTTTCATCGGTTCTATACGTTTTTGTGCGAGGAACGTGCGGACGCCGGTGCCGGAGACCGCCCCGTCCAGACGGAAATTCGTTCGCTGCAAAGATGGTGCAAGTCCCGCACGGCGTCGGATGCGATCCGCACGACCGGCCGCGCCGCCGCCTCTGCACGCGGGCTTCCGCCCTTGCAAAGATAGTATTTTTTGTCTACATTTGCACGGTCATTGTCTTCTAACCGCACATGCGTCTCAAACCGCCGAAATTCATCCGCTGGCTGATGCCCGACCTCATCTGGGAGATGAAGGACCGGTCGGCCGTCTACCTCACCTTCGACGACGGCCCCACGCCCGGCATCACCGAATGGATTCTCTCGACGCTGGACAAGTACGATGCCAAGGCGACCTTCTTCGTGCTGGGCAAGAACGCGGAGATGTATCCCGACCTCTACCGCCGCATCCTCGACGCCGGCCACCGCATCGGCAACCACACCTACTCCCACCAGAAGGGATGGGGCATGAGTCTCGAACGCTATATCGAAGACGTCGATTTCGCCAACGACCTGCTCCACACCGAACTGTTCCGCCCACCCTACGCCCGCATCACGCCGGCGCAGGCGCGTGCACTGGGCAAACGCTACAAGCTGGTGATGTGGGACGTCCTCTCGCGCGACTACAACCGCGCGCTGTCGCCCCGCACCTGCCTGCGCAACGTCACGCGCTACCTCGAAGGCGGGTCGATCGTCGTCTTCCACGATTCCGAAAAGTCGTTCCGCAACATGAGCTACGCCCTGCCGCGCACGCTTCAAGCCGTCCGCGACATGGGACTCAAATGCAAGGCGATCGACCTGTAAGCTGCACGCGCCGTCAGGCTGCGGGCGGACGCCGGGAAGCGCTCGTGCGGAAGTCCCCGCCCTGCGAAGCCCCCGCTCTACCCTGAAAATTACGGGGGCGTTCTCGCAAAGCGAGAACGCCCCCGTGCGGATTATCGCCGCAACGGGTTATTCGCCCGAATAGTAGGTCAGTTTGCCCATGTAGGTCGCCGTCACGTTGCGCCCCGCACCGTCTTTGAGTTTGAGTTCCAGCGTGTAGATATCTCCCTCGCGGCTCACGTCGACCATTCCCGAAACGAGGCGCGCTTCGACCTGGCGCCGCACCGAATAGAACCAGCAGCCCCAGTAACCGCCGTAGGAGGCGTCGTAGATGCCGGCGATCATCGTTCCCGCAGGCAGTTCCTCGGCGGTATTGGCGTCGAGAAGCGTATAAGGCCCGTCGGGGATGTAGTCGCCGGCGCCGTGCGTGACGTTGAACGCCAGCTGCACGGCGTCGCCCTGACCGTAGTTGATGTCCAGATCGTAGTCCGCCTCGGCCAGCACGACGTTCCACGCATCGGAACCCATCTCGTAGATGTCGCCGTAGTAGATCGCCATACCCTGCGTGAAGGTCAGCTCCACGTCCTCGGTCAGATTGCTCATGTTGCCGTCCAGCGTGCGGTTGTAGAACGCCAGCGGCCCGTAGTATTCGAAGTCGCAGACTTCGTCGTTTTCGAGCAGAAGCGAGCAGGTCACTTTATAAAGGCCCTCGATCATCTCGACCTTGGCCGAACCGCTCTGCGCCTCGGAATAGGTGAAATCGCCCTCGTCGTCGTGGCGCGCCAGATAGGTGTCGCCGTCGCCGTTGAGCGTTCCGGCCGGATAGCCACTCCCGACATTCATCGGATAGTCTCTGACGTCCAGCGCCGCGAAATCGGGGTCGGCCGCCAGCGAACCGTTGAAATCGAGGCAGAGGATATAGTAGCCTCCGGGATCGTTCTCGTCTTCGACGGTGAAGTTGATCCAATAGTTGCCCGTCCCTTCGTCGTGATAGTCGCCCTTGTAGTATCCTTCGGCCCTTACACCCTCCGTCAATGCGGGTGTGTCGGGAGTATCGGGTTCCCCGGGTTCTCCGGAGTCGTCATCTCCATCTCCCTCCCCCTCACCCGGCGTTCCGGGCGTTTCGTTCTGTTCGGGATCGGTCGCAGGATCGTCGTCGCTGCACGCAGGCGCCATGCAGACGAGGCAGAGGGCAGCCGCTGCCAGCAAAAGTTTTTCGAATCTCATATACTAACTAACCGTTAAAATTATACCGCAAATGTATAAAAAAATATTCTTTTTGCGACGATCGTGTCCGGATTCGCCGCGTATTTGTTAATTTTGTCTCCGCCTATGAAACTGATCCTTGCCGTTACCGCCGCCAGCGGCGCCGTCTACGCCCGCCAGACCGCCGAGCGCCTCGCCGCACTCGACTGCGTGGAATCCGTAGCACTCGTTTACAGCGACGTCGCGCCGACGGTCATGGCGCACGAAGGCGTCGCACTGCCCGACCACCCGAAGTTCGTCCGTTACGACAACCGCGACCTGTTCGCCCCGCCGGCCAGCGGTTCGGCGCGCTACGATGCGATGATCGTCGTGCCGTGTTCGGTCGGTACGGCCGGCCGGATCGCTTCGGGCGTGTCGCAGACGCTCATCGAACGGGCGGCCGACGTCATGCTCAAAGAGCGGCGGCGGCTGATTCTGGTCGTGCGCGAGACGCCCCTGTCGCTCATCCACCTGCGCAACCTCACGGCGCTGGCCGAGTGCGGCGCCGTCGTGCTGCCCGCCGCACCGTCGTTCTACGCCCGCCCCGCCGACATCGAATCGCTCTGCGCCACGGTCACCGAACGCATCGTCGCGCTCGTCTGCCCCGAAGCCGAGCATTACGAATGGGGGGCGGAGTCTTAGGCCGCAGACGGCCGGCATCGGTCGCAGCCATACGAATCGACGGAGCGAACCCTCCGCACGAGCGGCGGATACCGAACCCTCCGGCAGTTCGGGCGGATGTCTCCGCTCGCGGACGCACGCCCCTTCGGCAGGGAACTTTCGGCCCGGAATCTTGTATTTCCGATTTTTTTTGTAATTTTGTGCGCTATCGATCAATCACGTAAACAAAAACGATATTTTTATGGCAACAACCGCTGATATCAAAATCGGTGCTTGCATCGAGTTGGAGGGCAAGACGTTCCAGATCGTCGATTTCCAGCACGTCAAGCCCGGCAAAGGTCCCGCTTTCGTGCGCACGAAGCTCAAGAATCTGGAAAACGGCCGCGTGCTCGACAACACCTTCTCCGCAGGTGCGAAGGTGGAGTTCGTCCGCGTGGAGCGCCGTCCCTACCAGTTCACCTACGAGGACGACCTCGGAGCGCACTTCATGCACACCGAGACCTTCGAGGAGATCAACATCGACAAGGCGCTCATCACCAACTACGACCTGATGGCCGACGGCCAGATCGTCGAGGTGATGTTCCACACGGAGAAGGAGACCGTCCTCTCGGCCGAACTCCCTCCTATCGTAGACATGGAGGTGACCTACACCGAACCCGGCGTCAAGGGCGACACGGCGTCGACCAACTCGCTCAAACCCGCCACGGTCAACACGGGCGCCACGGTGCGCGTGCCGCTGTTCATCAATACCGGCGACAAGATCCGCGTCGACACCCGCACCCGCGACTACGTGGAGCGCATCAAGTAGCGAACGGCGCAGCTCACGGAAAAAGGCGGCCGTCCCGACGATCGGGACGGCCGCCTTTTTCCGTCATGCAGATTCAGGCTGTGAGGTTGGCCCCATATTCGATGAGCGTCTTGCGCAGCTGCCCGACATCGATCTCCGCTACGCCGACGCCCGAGCGGACGCACTGCGCCGCCGCGGCTCCGGCCGCCTGCCCCAGCCCCATGACCGAAGCCTGCACGCGCACCGATGCCGACGCGACCGCATCGGCCGAAAACGACCGGCCGGCTACCAGCAGGTTCGGGAAACCGGGGGCGATCAGGCAGCGGTAGGGAATGAAGGCCGCCTCTTTGAGGAACTCGCACCGCTGTCCGGTCGACGAGGCGGCGTGGATGTCGACCGGATGACATCCCCGCGAAACAGCGTCGGGAAAGTCGACGGCATGGAGATACTCCTCGCCCGTGAGCGTGTGGAAACCCCTGATGCGGCGCGTCTCGCGCACGCCGGTCTGCGTGGCGGTAGCGAGCAGCGAGGCGTTGCGGAAGGCCGGCACGTGACGGCGAAGCAGTTCGGTGAAGAGGTGGACGTGTTCGTGCAGCAGGCACTCCGCGGCCGTCGCCTCGCGGTTGTCGGCCATATCGGCCTGCGTGCGCGTCATGTTGACGAGCACCACCCCGGGCGTCAGCACGCCGCAGTACCACGGCCCGCCGAAGAGGGGTACCTCCTCCCGCTCGCGCAGCGCTTCGAGCGCCTCGCGGATGGCGAGGTCGTGGTAGTTGACACCCTGCCGGCTGTGGCGCAGCATCGGCAGCGCGTCGGTATCTACGCCGCCGAGCATGAAGATGAGCGAGGCCGGTTGCAGCGTCGTGCCTGCGGGCTGCATCGGGACGCCCGCCCGCAGCGCCAGGTCGGCGTCGCCCGTGGCGTCGATGAAGTAACGGGCGACGAGCGCCTCGGCGCCGTTCTTGTTCTCGATGACGACGTGCGAGATCCGCCCCTCCTCCGTCCGGCAGCCGGTCAGGTAGGAGTGAAAATAGAGCGTCACGCCTGCTTCGAGCAGCATCCGCTGGGCGACGAGCTTGTACTTCTCGGGCGAGAAGGTGATATTGCCCAGCGGCTTCTCCTCCTCGGCGCCTCCGATTCCGGCGAGCCGTTCGACGAACTCCCACGGGATGCCGCCGACGATGCGGCGGCCGTTGTAGTTGAAGACGCTGATCGGCGCCACCAGTCCGGCGGTAGCCATGCCGCCGAGGAATCCGTAGCGCTCGACGAGCGCCGTACGTGCCCCGCCGCGCGCGGCAGCGATCGCAGCGATCAGGCCGGCCGGTCCGCCGCCGCAGACCACGACGTCGTACGAACCCACGACCGGAACCTCTTTCGTCTGTGTGATGAAATCCATCGTATCGAATGTTATTGAACGTACTCCGCGGTATTATCCGACGATGCGTTTTCGCTTCGCCTCGCAGAGATAACAGACCGCGAATACGACCGCCGACCGGCCCGTAAAGATGCCGCCGATTACCGGTGTAGAAACCGTTGCGGGAATCACACGCGACGGTTGCGGACGCCTACTTCTTGCGGACGATACGCGCGGTGGACTGGGTCGTCTGGCGGACGAAGACTTTCGGCGTATAGCCGTACTTGGCCAGCAGCTCGTCGGTATAGCCCCGGATGGTGAGCAGCTCCATATCCTCGACCTTCATCACGTCGAAGCCCTCGTCGCGGAATTCGGCCACCGCTTCGTCGATATGCCACGAATTGTCGACGCACAACCCCAGATTGACCGCCGAATTGTGGATCAGATTGGTCTTGATGCGGTAGCGTTCGAGCAGCGAGAAGATCGTGGCGAACTTCTCTTCCAGCACGAACGAAAAATCGCGCGACCGCACCGTCAGGAAGACCTGATCCTTTTTGAGAAT
The DNA here is from genome assembly GCF_006542665.1 of Alistipes communis. Lineage (NCBI taxonomy): Bacteria > Pseudomonadati > Bacteroidota > Bacteroidia > Bacteroidales > Rikenellaceae > Alistipes > Alistipes communis. Next base: position 2,022,974 of record NZ_AP019735.1, on the reverse strand, counting down.
CAGAATCGGGACGGTCACGGGCGCCGACGTGCCGCGGATCACCGTTCCGGGCTTGCGCTTGTCGCCGAACGGGCGGACGTAGAGCGGGATATTCTTGTTCTGCAACGGCTTGATCGTCTTGGGGTGGATGATCTGCGCACCGCTGTACGCCAGTTCGATCGTATCGAGGTAGTTCAACTCCTTGATCTGCTCGGCGTCGGGGAAGGTCTTGGGGTCGGCGTTGAGCACACCGTCGACATCCTTCCACACCGACATCGACTCCGCGCCGAGAATATTGGCCACCACGGCCGCCGAGTAGTCCGAACCCTCGCGGCCGAGCGTCGTAGTCGTCCCGTCGGGCGCGCCGCCGATGAAGCCCTGTCCCACGAAGATCGTCTCCGCTGCACCTTCCACTTCGGCCAGCAGGCGGAATGCCGAGGCGTCGATATCGACCGAAGCGTCCTTGTGGCGCTGCTGCGTGACCAGTGCACGGCGCATGTCGACCCAATGGTTGGCCACTCCCGCCGAGGCGAGGTACTCCGAGACGACGGTCGTCGAGAGCAGCTCGCCGAAGGCGACGATCGTGTCGTACCACAACTCGGCGTCGGCCGCACGGTACTGCGTCTCAGCGGCGACGCGATCCAGTTCGGCGAACAACGCCTCGACCCGTTCCAGACGGGTCGGGCCGTGCCAGAGGTCGTCGATGATCGCGGCGTGATATTCGCGCAACCGTGCGATCTCGGCAGCGGATTTTTCGCGGTCGCCCCGCTGCACCCCCTCGAACACCCGTTCCAGCGCATTGGTCGTCTTGCCCATCGCCGAGACGATGATGAAGAGGTTCTGTTCGTCGTCGATGATATTGCGCAGGTTGCGCACCCCCTCAGCATTGCGGACCGATGCTCCGCCGAATTTATAGACCTTCATATCCTTGTTTCCCGTTTTACCTTATTCGAGCCGTCGTGCTGCTCCACTGCGCATGGCCGCTGCGCGGATACCAACATTCCCTCCCCTCTGTCCCCTCCCTTTGATAAAGGGAGGGGCTTACACCGTATCGGCCTTCACCTGTTTCATCCTGCACCTCGGCAGTCAGCCGACAGGTATCCCGACGCTCTCCTACTCTTTAAAAGTACCTTACCCTTGTTTCCCGTTTTACCTTATTCGAGCCATCGTGCTGTCCAGCTGCGCATAACCACTGCGCCCCTTTCCGGAGTTCGCACCTTTTAAATAATATCCATCCGCCCCTTCCATCCACGGTTCGATACCCGCTCCGGTACAGCACGAACAGGGGCGGTCAATCAGCCTTCGCCGACCTTCAATTCTCCGGCGCCGATTGTCCGTACGTCGTCCCCGTATTGTAGAACAGGAAAGCGTAGCTGTCGGCCGATTCGGCGATACGCTTCGAGAGCGGTTTGCCCGCGCCGTGGCCGGCATTCCGTTCGATGCGGATCAGCACCGGAGCATCGCACGCCTGCGCATATTGGAGCGTCGCAGCGAATTTGAACGAATGCGCCGGCACCACACGATCGTCGTGGTCGCCCGTCGTGACGAGCGTCGCGGGGTAGCAGACGCCTTCGCGGATGTTGTGCAGCGGCGAGTAGGCGTAGAGCGTGCGGAACTGCGCCGCATCGTCGCTCGTACCGTATTCGGTCGCCCAGCCCCAGCCGATGGTGAAAAGGTGGTAGCGCAACATGTCCATCACGCCGACCGCAGGCAGGCAGACGGCGAACAGGTCGGGGCGCTGCACTTCGCAGGCGCCCACCAGCAATCCGCCGTTCGAGCCGCCGGCGATGGCCAGCTTTTCGCGCGAGGTATACTTCTCGGTGATGAGGAATTCGGCCGCCGCGATGAAATCGTCGAAGACCTGCTGCTTGCGGTCGAGCATACCAGCCTTGTGCCACCGCTCGCCGTATTCCGAACCGCCGCGCAGGTTGACGTTCACCACCACGCCGCCCTGCTCCATGAAGAGGATGTGCTCGGGCTTGAACGCAGGGGTGATATTGATCTGGAAACCGCCGTAGCCGTAGAGGTAACAGGGATTGCTGCCGTCGAGCCGCAGCCCCCGGCGATGCGAGACGAACATCGGCACGTGCTCGCCGTCGGAGGATTCGAAGAAGAGCTGTTCGGTAGTGTACTGCGCCGCATCGTAGGCCACCTGCGGCGTATGGTAGCAGGTAGTGCGGCCCGTGGGAATGTCGTAGCGGTAGACGGTCGGAGGCGCGGTGAAGGTGTTGAGCGAGAAGAAAATCTCCTGCTCCCTGTCCTTGCAGCCGAAACTCGGCACCGAACCGATGGCCGGCAGCGGCACGTCGGCCTGCCGGTTGCCCTCGTAATCGTATTTGTAGATCTTGTTCTGCGCGTTCCGGAGGTATTTCACCCACAGGTATCCCCCGCCCGGAGCGACCGCTTCGAGCAGATCGTCGGGGTGCTCCGCGATGACGGTCTCCAACCCCCGGGGTTCGAGCAGATCGATGCGCGCCAGCCGATAGTTGGCCGCACTGTCGTTGGTCACGACATAGAGTTTGTCGTCGCGGCACTCGACGGGCGCATAGTCGTTGGCGAAGCCGGCCAGCAACGTACGGAACGGCTCCTCCTTGTCCGCCGGGCGGAAGAGAACTTCACTGCCCGACGTACCTTCCGACGCGAGGACGAAAAGCCAGCGGCCGTCGTCGCTCTCCCAGCCGCTGAAATAGCGCAGCGGATGCTCCGGATCGCCGTATATGAGAATGTCGTCGGCCTGCGCCGTACCCAGACGGTGGTAATAGACCTTCTGGCATTCGTTCTTCGACGAATAGACGTTCGCCTTCGGCGCGTCGTAGGCGCTGTAATAGAACCCTTCGGAGTCGGGGGCCCATGTCGCGCCGGAGAACTTCACCCATTCGATCACATCCTGCGTCAACTGACCCGTCGCGGTATCCACGACATGTATCCGCACCCAATCCGAACCGGCTTCGGCGGCGGCATACGCGCACCAACGGCCGTCGTCGGAGAACGAGACGTCGACGAGCGCCGTCGTACCGTCGGCCGAAAGGGTATTCGGATCGAGGAACAGTTCGCCCTGAGCCGTGAGCGAGCGCTTGCGCCACAGCGCCGACTGGTTTTGAAGGCCGTCGTTGAGGAAATAGTAGTAATAGTCGCCGTGCCGCTCGGGCGCGCCCTCCTTCGGATAGTCGTAGAGCGCCGTCAACCGGTCGTAAATGGCCTGACGGGCAGGGAGCCGGTCGAGGTAGTCGCGCGTGACGGCGTTTTCGGCTTCGACCCATGCGGCCGTCTCGGCCGAATTGTCGTCTTCCAGCCAGCGGTAGGGATCGGCGACACGCGTACCGTGGTAGTCGACGACGACGGTCGTGTCGCGCCGCGTGTCGGGATAGGGTAAATGGCTTATTTTCATCTTTCTGTTACAACCGGGCATCAACGCGACCACTGCGAGGGTCGCCGCCGTCCATACGAATCGTCTCATCGGTCTGCTTTTGTATTGTTGCCGCCGGACGGAGAGGGTGTCTCGCCGCTACCGCAATCGTGCGGGCTACGGACGAACGTCTCGCTTCGACCGGCGTTTATGCGGACAAAGATACAAAAAATCGAAGGCAGAAGCAAGCGTCAGCTTGATTATGCCGAGACGGAGTATCTAAGGCGCAGCCAAAGATACGAATAAGCGGGGCAATGTCAAATTTATTTGAACATTTGAACATTGCCGAACGCGGGTATCTTCGGCATCGGCCGAAGATACGAAAAGTCGAGCGCAGAAGCAACCGTTCGTCCGATTCTGCCGTAACAAAGCATTCAAGGCGGAGCCAAAGAGTAGGAAAAGAGAGAAGATTTGCGTAACTTTGGCTGTCATAAAAACGGTAAAGATTATGTACGACGAACTCCGAACAACCGTCGAACGGGCGTGGGACGACCGCAGCCTGTTGCAGGACGATACGACCAAAGCCGCCATCCGCGAGGTGGTGGAACTCATCGACAAGGGGCTTCTGCGCACGGCCGAACCCGTCGACCTCGCGTGCAGCCAGTGGCGGGTCAACGAGTGGGTCAAGAAGGCCGTGATCCTCTATTTCCCGATCCAGAAGATGCGCATTCTGCGCGCCGGCGAACTGGAATGGTACGACAAGATGGACATCAAACGCGACTACGACCGGTTGGGCGTGCGCGCCGTGCCCCATGCAGTAGCCCGTTACGGCGCCTACATCGCTCCGGGAGCCATTCTCATGCCCTCGTACGTCAACATCGGCGCCTACGTGGGCGAAGGGACGATGGTCGACACGTGGGCCACCGTCGGGTCGTGCGCCCAGATCGGGAGCCACGTCCACCTCTCGGGCGGCGTGGGGATCGGCGGCGTGCTCGAACCCGTGCAGGCAGCGCCCGTCATCATCGAGGACAACTGCTTCGTCGGTTCGCGCGCGATCGTGGTCGAGGGGGCGCACGTCTGCCGCGAGGCGGTGCTCGGCTCGAACACGGTCATCACCGGTTCGACGCACATCATCGACGTCACGGGGGCCGAACCGGTCGAATACCGGGGCTACGTTCCGCCGCGTTCGGTCGTAATTCCGGGAAGCTACGCCAAGAAGTTTCCGGCCGGAGAGTACAGCGTGGCCTGCGCGCTCATCATCGGGCGGCGCAAGGAGTCGACCGACAAGAAGACCTCGCTCAACGACGCGCTGCGCGATTTCGGCGTTGCGGTGTAAAGGAAGGCGTGTTTCTCCCCGACCAAGCCTAAGAACGAACGGATAAATTCTCAATTTCGCCATGATCTATCATATTGCGGAGACGACTTCGACCAACGACCTCGCGCGTGAGGAGCGTTACGGCCACGGCGACGTGATCTGCGCCGAACGGCAGACGGCGGGACGCGGGCAGCGGGGACATACATGGACGAGTCCCGAAGGGGTGAACCTTCTCTTTTCGGTCGTGCTCTGTCCGACGTTCCTTCCCGCAGGCGAGCAGTTCCTGCTCTCGCAGGCCGTGGCGCTCGCGCTGGTCGACACCCTCGGCACCTGCGGAATCGACGCCCGCATCAAATGGACGAACGACATCTACGCCGGCGATCGCAAACTGGTGGGCATCCTCATCGAGCATCACCTCGCAGGCGGGCGGCTCGCCCGCACGGTGGCCGGCATCGGCATCAACGTCAACCAGACGGAGTTCGATCCCGCGCTGCCCAATCCCACCTCGATGGCGCTCGAAGCGGGACGCACGTTCGACCGAGAAGAGGTGCTCGACCGGTTCCACGCCGCACTCATGCGACGGTATGCCGCGCTCGAAGCGGACGACAGGGCGCCGCTTGCGGAGGAGTATCGCCGCCGCATGTACCGGATCGACGCTCCGCAGGCCTTCCGGCTGCCCGACGGAACCCGTTTCACGGGCGTGATCCGCGGTGTCCGCGCAGGGGGCGCGTTGCAGGTCGAACACCCCGACGGCACGTTGCACGACTATCTTTTCAGGGAGATCGAGTTCGAGGTGAAAAAATCGCCGGAGGAGTTGGGAATGAAAAAATAAGACGTATCTTTGTGTCGCCGGCGCTTCAAGCCGCAGGAATTCGGGACGCGGATCATCCTGCCGGACAGAAGGCCGGAACGGCGCGACCGGTGCAACCGGCGGAACGGCCTTCGGGATCGCACCGCTGCGACGGAAACGGATAGTTCCATGCAAAAAAGATAAAATATGAATGTTCCTTCCAATTTGAAGTACTCCAACGACCACGAGTGGTGCCGTATGGAGGGAGACACGGCCTACGTCGGCATTACGGATTTCGCGCAGAGCCAGTTGGGCGACATCGTCTTCGTCGATGTGCCCACCGAGGGCGAGACCGTCGCGGCAGGCGAGGTTTTCGGTACGATCGAGGCGGTGAAGACCGTGTCGGACGCATTCCTCCCCGTATCGGGCGAGATCGTCGAATTCAATGCAGCCGTCGACGCCGATCCTTCGATCGTCAACAAGGATCCCTACGGCGAGGGCTGGCTCGTAAAGGTGCGGGTGAGCGATCCCGCCGAGTACGATACGCTGCTCACGGCCGAGCAATATACCGAGTTGATCGGATAGTCCGATCGCTGCCGGATAATGAAACCGCCGCCCCTCTCGGGGCGGCGGTTCCGATTTACAATACGAACGAGTTCTTACAATCGGCCCGCCATCCCGAGGAGGAAATCCGAGAGGATTCCGACGCGAGGGCCGATTGCAGACCGTCGGGAATATGTAGCCGTGTTATCGTCTGTCAGCCTGCGGCCGGCAGAGAATGCATCGACCGCCTGTGGCGGAACGATGCAGCCCTTCGCATGGGACGGCTGCGGGCTGCCGCTCTCCGGCCGCAGTCGAAGAGCGAATCTTTTACAATCGTTAGTTTTAGCAGAATCGGAGTGTGAAAGCGTCGGAAACATCCTGAATGTATATCCGGAAGCATCCCGCACCTCCGATTGGGCGTCTCCTGCGAGGAGCAGTTTTTACCACCTTTTATCATCGAAAGGTGGCGCCAAAAGTGTCCGCAGGGCGAAAAGCTGCGGGAAACTCACAGCGCCTCGCTAAAACGGGCGCCTGTCGCGGGTTTGCAAGCAAACCGGCCCCGTTTTTTAACGCTCGTCATTGCTCGTTTCTTTTTCCGCACTTTTCGCAATGCGGAGACTGTTGTGCGCTTCGCGCAACAATGATTTATTACGATGTAATTCCTCTGTACTCAATTTAGCAGACCCTCGGCCTGCGGGATCGCACTGCGAAAATAGCGGAAGCAGTGACGGCAGCGGCGCGAGCGCCCGAAGCGATCGTGCGCAAACGGCGCAGATCTTGCGTGATCGCTCAGCGAGCGCGGGTGGCGGCACCCGCTACTATTCGCCGTGCTTGATCTTTTGGTGCTTTTGGATCAAGACAAAAGCACGGAAGAAAGAATCTAAGAGAATTTTTTTCCGATCGATCCTTCGGGAAACAATCCTGCCCCTCCGATTGTGCGTCTCCTGCAAGGAGCGGATTTACCACCTATTGTCACCAAAAGGTGGCGCCAAAAGTGTCCGCAGGGAACCGCCGTCCGATCTGATTCCTCCTCCGGTGCAATGCGGAGACAGTTGTGCGCTGTGCGCAATGATAATCATTCGTTTGCGTCCGCACATGGCAGGCCTCCGGCCTGCGGGATCGCACTGCGAAAGTAGCGGATGAAGTGACGGCACCGGGTGAACGCCAAGAGTGGGTGTGCAAAACGACGTTCAGCAGGCGAACGCAGAGGCCGCTTGCGGACTTTGCCGAGCCGCCGCAGTCGAAGCGGCGCAAAGGATTGCGCCGCAAAAGCGGAGTCTTTTGTGCCCGCTCAGTGAGCGCAGGTGTCGTCACCCGCTGCTTTTCGCCGTGCTTGATCTTTTGGTGCTTTTGGATCAAGACAAAAGCACATAAGAAAGAATATGCTCCACAGAAGAAATCGATTCTTCGGAAAGAATTCCGACGCCAAGATCGGCTGCGTCGTATCTGCGGGCCGAAGGCTGCGGGACACGCCCACGGTGGCGGGCCTCCGCAGGCGGAGACTTCAACCCGCACGGCGCAAAGGCCCGCAATATTTCAAGCCGGATTGTGGGGTTTCGCAAGGCCGAAACCTGGCCTGCATGGCACGTTGCTCCGTGAATTCCCGAAAAGTTCGTTCAAGCAGGAGATTTCCGCCCGTCCCGCTCCGTTCCGACCGGCACGCCCCCCCCCGACATACCGAAGGGCAACAGACATACCGAAAGGAGCACACGCCCCCCGATAAACAACGGGAACCGTTTCCTATGAAACGATTCCCGTTTTCTTTTCCGCGGCGTATCCCGCCCGATCCGGCTTAGAGCGCGTTGACGTGCAGTTGGAGCGCGCCTTTCAAGTTACCGGCCTTGTTCTTGTGGATGATGTTGTGCTTGGCCAACTTGTCCAACATCGACGTTACCTTGGGCAGCAACGCTTCGGCAGCGCTCTTCTCGCTGGTATTGCGCAGCGCCTTCACCGCATTGCGCGCCGTCTTGTGATAGAGACGGTTGTGCGCACGTTTGGTAACGGTCTGGCGAATCCGCTTCTTGGATGACTTATGGTTTGCCATAATTTCGTTTTTTTATTTTATTTCACTTTTCGTCAATAAGCAAAACGGCCGTAGCCGCCCTCGGATAGGTCGCTAAAACCCGCTCCTGCAACGTATCACCCGTGAAAGCCGCCCACCCTGCCGATCCGCACTGGGCGAAACTTCTGTTCCGTCCCGCTTCCGGCGCCGGCAGCCCCGCGGCCTCTCGTTTGTAGCCCATAGCAGAATCGAACTGCTCTTTCAAGAATGAAAATCTTGCGTCCTAACCGATAGACGAATGGGCCTACTCACCGCTATTTCCGCCTCGCAGCGTACTTTAGCGGTGCAAAGATAAGCAAAAAAGCGATCGAAACAAAAAATGGAATAAAAAAATTGCGGAATAAACGCATTTTAAACTGCAATCTCCCGATAATCAACGCACTGCAAGAACAAACGCAATCTATTCCGCAGTCACCTCCGCACCGTTACCGTGCGCGTCGAGGCATCGAAGGCCACCGTCCCGTTGTCGAAAAGCCGTTCGATATGGCCACTGCGAATCATTTCGTCGGTAGGCAGGAGGTGCAGCCGCGGCGGATCGATCAGCGCGACGGCGTCGCACAGCGTCAGCGCGATGTCCAGTTCGTGCGTCGAAAAGAAGATGCACTTCCCCTCGTCATGCGCCAGCCGACGCAGCAGCGTACACAACTCGTAGCGATTGGGCATGTCGAGAAAAGCCGTCGGCTCGTCGAGCAAGATCACCGGCGTGTCCTGCGCAAGCGCACGCGCGATCATCACGCGCTGCGCCTCGCCGTCCGACAGGCGATCCATCGGCTTGTCGGCGAAACCGCCCATCCCCACCAGATTCAAGGCACGGTCGACGACCGCACGGTCTCCGGGCCGCAGACGCCCCAGCCAGTCGGTATAGGGAGCCCGCCCCAACCCTACCACGTCGCGGCTGGCGAGGTTGGCGATGCGCACCTTCTCGGTGGTGACGAAACTCACGACCTGCGCGAGCTCGTGCGCCGGCGTCGCACTCAGCAGGCGTCCGCAGAGCCGTATCCCGCCCGACAGCGGCGCCTCGAGCCCCGCGACCGCACGCAGCAGCGTACTTTTCCCCGTGCCGTTGCGTCCCAGCAACGCGACGAGCCGTCCGCCGCCGATAGCCGCCGAAACATCTTCGAGCAGCACCCGGTGCCCGTAGCCGATAGTGATATGCTGCAATTCGACGTGTGTCATACGATATTCTTATTACGCACCACCACCCACACCACGATCGGAATGCCCATGAGCGCCGTCAGCGTATTGACCGGCAGCGCCAGCTGTTTCGAACAGAGATCGCAGACGAGCAGCATCGCCGCACCGAGCAGCATCGAGGCGGGCATGAGCACGCGGTGGTCGGCGCTGGCGAAGAGCATCCGCGCCAGGTGCGGCACGGCCAGCCCCACGAAACCGATCGGGCCGCAGAAGGCGGTCACGGTACCCGACAGCAACGTCGTGGCCAGAAAGATCAACGTGCGTGTACGGCCGACATTCAGCCCCATCGTGCGGGCGTAGCGCTCGCCCAGCAGCAGCAGATTCAACGGTTTGAGTACGGCGAACGTCAATCCCGTACCGACCGCCACGGCCGGCACGAGCAGCGTCAGCTGCGGGATCGTCACATCGCCGAGCGATCCCATCGTCCAGACGACGAACGATTTGAGAGCCGCCTCGTTGCTCATGTATTGGAGAATCTCGACGAGCGCCCCGACGGCCGATCCGAACATCATTCCCAGAATCAGAATTACCATGATGTCCTTGATACGGCGGCTGACGGCCATGATCGACAACAGGATGAGCGCCGACCCGATCCATGCGGCGCCCGCCGTACCGACGCTGGCCAGCAACGAATGCCCTGCGATGCCCAGCAGCGGCGCCCCCAACAGAAACAACGCCACGCCGAGACTCGCGCCCGAGCTGATACCCAGCACGAAAGGGCCTGCCAGCGGATTGCGGAACAACGTCTGCATCAACAGGCCGCTGGCCGCAAGCGAAAACCCCGCCAGCACGGCGACGACGGCCTTTATCAACCGGATTTTCAGAATGATGTCGCGCGCCATGGGATCGCACGGCCCGCCCGTCAGCAAGGCCCACACCTCGCGGCCGCCCACGCCGACCGATCCCGATGCGAGATCGAAGGCGAAGAGCACGACGACGACGATCGCAAGGAGGCCGAAAAGAATTCCTCGGCGGATTTCGAGGGCGAATTTCACTTTTTACGAAAATTATTCGGACAAAAGTAGTAAATATTTCAGAAAATAATTATCTTTGCACCGCAAAACCGACCGAGGGTTTGCACCATACGCCATCGGGGTGTAGCTCAGCCCGGTTAGAGTACACGTCTGGGGGGCGTGTTGTCGCAAGTTCGAATCTTGTCACCCCGACTAACCGAGAATCCTTGATATTCAGCCGAATATCAAGGATTTTTCTCTTGTGGTATATAGTCCGAAAAGTGGCGGTGGTACACAAGTGGGACATAAATGGTCGCTATCCGAAAATTTCGATATTAGCCGTTAAGTATTTAGTTGTCGGTTAGTTGCCGCATTCGGGCCTATACAGTCGCTCCGAACAGGCGGATAATGAATTTTATCGGGTCCGCGGTTATATGAGTTGTAATCGCGTCGCAGTATCTTATGCAGGGGGGGGGACGAAGCGACCTGCCGGATGGATTGCGGCAGGCCGGGACAACTAACGACGGTCGGGATGAAGATTCGAAAACGATGCGGATAACGACTCACTGCCATGGGCTTTATCCGCGGCTGCAAGTACATGCGAGACCATCAAAAACTACAATATTGAACACTTCGCCCTCCCCTTGTGGTTCCACAATTGGCGGAGATTCTTCAAATATAACGACAAGACCCATTTTAAAATAGGTATTCAGCCTCGGCATCGCCGGCTGCACCGGCGGTTCGCCGCTATCCGACGCAGCCTGCACTCGCAAAAAAATGCGCGGCACCGACCGCAGACGGCGGAACGAGCGGAACATGCAAAACAAAACGAACAGGAGTATTCGGACGGATAAATACCGATATCGCCATTTCGAGCGGACACCTCGGACAACGCCCCCTTCTCCTCGGAGGGGGGGGGAGGATAGTGCCGTTCGCAAAACGGGACGATTGCAATACGGAAGCCAATGACTCCGCAATATCATTCGCACGAATGTCGGAGATTTATCTTCGGCAGAAAAAGGTATCGCAACTTACACGAGTCACCGAAGAGAACGACGACGCCGGCGTCGCGGGACGAGTCAGAAATCGAGCCGGAAATCAAAGGGTTTCGCCTCTCGGTCGGACACCGGCATACGGCGATACGCTCAACAGCGCCCCGAGACCTTCATGCCGCCGGCCCCCCCCCGGAACCCTCCGTACGGAGCAATTCCAGCTCCGGCAGCAATCCCCGCACGCCCCCCCCCGAAACAATATCCCGCGATTTCATGCGCAGAAAAACTCCGGCCGGATGAAACGAAAATACCAAAAACGACAACCAACCGCATGAAAATTTATTCGTTCCGTATTTTGCAAATTGAAATTTTTTATTTATTTTTGTCTAAATGCTTCCCCTTAATGGAGAAGCGACCCGACCAAAACCGAACCGGATGGGAACCTCGACCATCGTCTATACGATCTTCGCTCGCAGGATGCGGCACGCTTCTACGCGCCGTAGCGAGGGAATAATTCCCCCCCCATCGGTATTTAGATCGTAACCCACTAACACACGTACGATTACACGTGCGCGCATTGTTTTCTGCAATGTGCGCTCCTCTTTTTGCATTCCGTTTCCGGCCGCATCCTGTCCCCGCAGAATTCCTAAATCCCATATACTATGCTTCAAAATCTACTAAGAACCTTAAACTCTTTCAGCAAAACGACAGTATTGCTGATCTGCTGTTGCTGTCTGGGGTGCGGCAACGGTGAAAAAGAAATCGACGACCCCGACCGTCCCGACCGACCGGACGGCGACGAATACGAGGACATCGAGGTGGTGGACGGCAAAGTGCGTTTCTACCTGTCCGAGTCGGAAAACGGCATCCGCCGGCCGATGGGCGTCGGCGAGCGGGTATGGAATGAGTCGAAGGTAACGGTCAACGGCAAGCCCTATGCGATTGCGACCGATGAGAACGACCGCCGCTATATCGACGTCGCGGCATCGAACGCCGGCACCTACAACGCCACACTGACCACTACGGAGTCCGGCAGTTGGTATGACACCTCGGTCTACACCGATGTGAAACTCCCCTACTCGCAGTTCTGGACGACGACCGCCCAAGCGCTGCAATCGTACCCGATGTACGGTTCGTACACCAAAGAAAACGGCAACAAGCTGATTTTCGACGACGCTTTCGCCGTGCTGGACGTGGCGCTGACGGGATCGGCCGAAATCGCTTCGGTGAAGGTCGCGTCGCCCGACGAAGAAATCGTGGCCGGATTCGCCAACTACCTCCCCTCCCGCGGGGGCTTCTCGATGACCGAAGGCGTCGACTTCGCCGTGCTCAACTGCACCGACGACGGCCGCTGCGTGGCGCTGGACAAGGGAACGCCGAAACATTTCCACATCATGCTGGCGCCGGGCGACTATCCGACGGGGTTGGAGATTACCGTCGGCGACGCGGAGCACCGCGCCATGAAACATACGCTGGCGTCCCTGCAACTCGCCGCAGGCGAAGTATACACCGTCGATCTGGCCTATACGCCCGACGCCGACCTCGTCTTCTACGAAGGTTTCGACAACTTCGTCTGGGGCGGCGACATCATGGGCGGACAGGAGGCGTCGGGCTACGCCCCGACGGCCGAAACCGTTACGACGGACTCGGGAACGGACCGCGACGGTTATGCGGACGCCTTCGAACGGGTCGCCTACAACAACCCCGGGTCGGCCTTCATCCAGTCGAATACGTGGGATGAAGTCAACGGCAAGACGGTCGGCACGTCGCATCAAATGTCCGACTCCTACGTGGCCAGCCGCAACATCGCCGACTACACCTTCATGTTCCGCTGTCAGGAGTATCAGGGTTATCTCGCCTGCGGCACGGGGAACACGGGCCGCGGCATCTTCCAGACCGCCGCGCTTCAAGCCATAGAGGGCATCGGCTCCGTGCGCGTCGCATTCGACTTCTGCTACCAGTACGGTTCGACGGACGTCCTGCTGTTCCAAGTCCTCAACGGAGGAATGATCGCCTCGGCGACCGTCGACGGGCACTCCGTCACGCTGACCGACGAGAATTCGGGCTACTCGGGTGCAACGGGAAAATACATCGTCGAGAAAAACTACGTGACGCTCCCGTCGAGCGAGTCGGCCGTCAAGGAGTGGCACCGCGTGGAGGTCGTCGTGGAGAACGCGACCGACGGCACGATGCTCTACTGGGCGGGCAACGACACAAGCAGCGGCGTCCATGGCTTCTATCTCGACAACATCGAGGTGCGTTCGCTCGGCGAAGCGGAGCGGGGCGAGAACATTCTGCGCGTGCTCTACTGGAATATTCAAAACGGCATGTGGTCGGATCAGGCCAACGATTACGACAACTTCACGGCTTGGGTGAAGAAGTACGACCCCGACGTGTGCGTATGGTGCGAATCGGCGACCATCTACAAGGACAACACCAATGCAGGAGCGCCCGCATCCGACAAGTTCCTGCCCGACGGCTGGCCGGCACTGGCAGCGCGCTACGGCCACTCGTATACGGCCGTCGGCGGCTGGCGCGACAATTATCCGCAGACCATCACCTCGAAATATCCGATCGAGACGCTGCTCAAAATCACGGATACGGAGCAGGCGGGAAAACCCGTTTCGCACGGCGCCGCCATCCAGCAAGTCACCGTGAAGGGTCATAAAATCAATGTCGTGACGCTCCACACGTGGCCGCAGGCCTACGCCTTCGGCGTCACCGGCTCGGCAAATCAGGCGGCGAGCGCCGCCAACAACGAAGGCGACAAGTACCGTGCGTTCGAAATCGGGTACATCTGCGACAAGACGGTCAACGATCCGGCCTACGCCGCACAGGAGGATTGGCTGATGATGGGCGACTTCAACGCCCGTTCCCGCGTCGACAACTGGTTCTACAACTATCCCGAGAACGACACCCGTCTGCTGGTTCACGATCACATCCGCAACAATACCGATTTGGTGGACATCATCGCCGAGCGCAACCCGGGACGCTTCATCTCGTCGACCTACGGCAATGCCCGCATCGACTTCATGTACGCCTCGCCCTCGATGTACGGACGTGTCGCGAACGCGCTGATCGTCATCGACAAGTGGACGACGGCAACCAAGAGTCCCTACGTGTCCAACTTCTACGACCCCTCGGACCACCGTCCGATTTTGGTGGATTTCGAGTTGAAATGACCGTTGGGAACGAATCTCCGACCTGAAACCAATACTACTACTGTTAACCTTATCGACTTATGAGAAAAACATTTCTGACGGAAAGTCTCGCCCGCTTGCTGCGGGGAGCGATCGGAATCGCGTGCCTGGCGGCGGCCTGCGTGTCGTGCGAAACGCACTCGAACTCCGACCGCAGCGAGTCGATCGCGGTCTACGCGGACCCGATCGAAAAGAAGCCGGTCGACGCCGTATACGTCGGCGTGCAGGGCGGGCAGGCGAAAATCTATGCGGAGGCGAACGTCGACTTCGTCGCCTCGTGGGAGGACGACGCCGACATGCCCTGGGCGGCAGTCCTGGACGACACTGCGGTCGACCCGCTGACGGGGTGCCGCATAGTGACCCTCGACGTCCAGCGGCGTGTCGAAACGGGCTGTTACTACACGCGGCGCACGGGTATGCTGATTCTGGCGGCGACCGACGGGACGCTGAACTACAACCGCATAGTGCCCGTACACCAAGGTTCGACAGCTCGCGTGAGCAACGATTTCTCCTCCATGAAGTACGGCAAAACCGATCCCCGCTTCACGGACGACGAGACGCCCATCGACGACTGGACGACCGCCCAGAAGGATTACGGCTTCTCCTCCACGACAATCGACGGCGAGGAGCACGCCCACTGCTACGGCAAGAACGGCTATCTGAAATTGGGCGACGACGAAGGACACGGCGCCGACCTGATTTCGCCCTACACCAACACGCTGCGCAGCGACTCGATGCTCATGGTCTCGTTCCGCGCTGTGGCGTATACCGACTTCTACACCGGAGCCAAGGACGACAACAAAATCAAGGTCGAGGTACTCGACGGGGGCGTAATCGCCGATTTCGCCGACACGGGCAAGACCTCGATCGAGCTCGAAGCCGCCTACTACGACCCCCGGAGCGACGAGTTCCCCGAGAACATGTGGGAGGGAAGCGACCTGCTGGTCTTCGTGGTCGGAACGCAGCTCAATCCGATTACGGTCAACACGCGCATCCGCATCAGCTGCGGCTCGTTCACCCAGACGTCGCCGGTCAACAACCGCATCTTCCTCGACAATTTCTACATCCGCCGCCTCGAAGCGGACGAAGAGAATTACTTTACCGAAAACAACGGCAGCGGCAAGGACATAATCCTCGGAGCGCCTCTCGAGGAGGGTCAGGAGTAAGCAGGCCGGAACAAGTCGTATCACCTAAAACAACCTGAAATGAACAAATTTCTTCACACAATGAGCGTTTTCGCCCGTGCGATGTCGCTGGGGGCGATTCTGATAATGCTCGCAGCATACACGGCACCGGCGAAGGCTCAGGAACAGCCGCAGGCGGTTCACGGCATCATCTTCGACTCCGAAGGCAATCCGCTGGTCGGAGCCACAGTGGTCGTCGCTGGCGGAGTGCAGGGCACGACGACCGACACCAAAGGTAAATTCACACTCAAAGTCAAACCCTCCGATTCGCTGACATTCTCCTACCTCGGCTACACGTCACAGACGACGAAGGTGGGCAGCCGCACGAAATTCAACATCCGGCTGGAAAAGGACGCCTCCACCGACATCGAAGAAGTGGTGGTCATCGGCTACGGCCAAGTGGCCAAGAAAGACCTGACCGGTTCGGTCTCTACGGTCAAGATGAACGACATCAAGGACCTGCCCACGCTCTCGGTCGACAACGCATTGCAGGGACGTATCGCCGGCGCCGACTTCATGTCGACCACCGGCGAACCGGGCGCCACCACGACCATCCGTATCCGCGGCACGCGTTCGATCAACGCCTCGAACGAACCGCTGATCGTCGTCGACGGCGTGATGGACGCCATCCACGACCTGAACGACATCAACTCCGACGACATCGCTTCCATCTCCGTGCTGAAAGACGCCTCGTCGACGGCCATCTACGGTTCACGCGGCGCCAACGGCGTCATCCTCATCACCACCAAACGGGGACTCGGCACGACGGGCAAGCCGAACATCACGTTCAAGACCGACATCGGCTTCTCGCAGCTGCCCCGCCACCTCGACATCATGAACGCGGCGGAATTCGCACAATACCGCAACGACTACGCCTCGTTCGGCTCCGACGCCAACCATCCCGACATCGGCGCCGATACGCCGCTCTCCGGCTCGGTGTACCCCGACCCGCTCTCGCTGGGCGAGGGAACCGACTGGATCAAGGAGATCACCCGCACGGCCATCTACTCGAATTACGCGCTCTCGCTCTCGGGCACCAACGAGAAAGCCTCGTACTACTCTTCGTTCTCCTACAACGATACGCAGGGCATCATCGACGACAGCGGCCAGAAGCGCTTCACGGGGCGTATCAACCTCGAACGCCAGCTGTTCAAATGGCTGAAAGTCGGTTACACGGGGTCTTATACATGGAGGCACAACGACCAGAACAAGGCCACGATAGGCGGCACCAACTGGTGGAGCGGCGCCCAATACCTGTCACCGCTGCTCAAACCGACGGACACATACAACCCGCTGTACTACAACGGACAGAAAATCAATACGCCGCGTGCGTTGATCGACCAGAACACCCATTACCTCGAACGTCATTCGAGCAACCACAACTTCTCGCTCAAACTGGAACCGATCAAGAACTTCACGATCAACAGCACCTTCTCCTACTACCTCTACCAGCGTCACACGTACCGTTACTATCCGGGCACGCTGCCCATGAAGAGCGAAAACGAAGGCGGCGAGGCATACCGCGCCGACTGGGACGAGAATTCGTTCTCGTGGGAGACGACGGCCGGCTACAAGTTCGAGAAGAACGGCCATGCGCTGGACGTCCTCGGCGGCTTCTCGGCCTACCGGTTCGTGTCGCACGACTTCAATCTCTCGGGCAAAGGCTACATGGACGACGCCATCATGTGGAACAACATGAACGCTGTCCTGGACAAGGAGACCTACTCGGCAGGCACGGCCTACTCGAAAAAGACCAAGATGTCGGTCTACGCCCGTCTGAACTACAACTGGAAATCGCGCTACTACCTCACGGTGACCGGCCGTTACGACGGCGCCTCGAACTTCGCGGCCAACAACAAGTGGGCATTCTTCCCGTCGGCGGCCGTCAAGTGGAATCTGGCCAACGAGAACTTCCTGAAAGACTGCGACTGGATAGACGACCTGTCGATTCGCGTGAGCGCCGGTCTGACCGGCAACGACGCGATCAGCACCTACCGTTCGCTGGCCGTGCTCTCGTCCACCACAGGCGGCTATCTGTTCGACGGCTCGCAGCCTGTCGCCTTCTACCGCAGCCGTCTGGATTCGCCCGACCTGACATGGGAGAAGACGGCCGCCTACAACGTGGCCATCGACTGGTCGATGTTCAAAGGACGCCTGAACATCACGGCCGAAGCCTACAAATCCAAGACAACCGATCTGCTCATGTCGCTGGCCGTAGCCGCCCAGACGGGTTACACCTCGCGCTGGACCAATATCGGCTCGACGTCGAACAAGGGCATCGAGCTTTCGATCGAGAGCCAGAACATCGTGCGGCCGAACTTCCACTGGACGACGACGCTCACGATGTCGCATAACGACCAGATGGTCGACGACATCGGCTCGGAAGACTTCATTTCGGCTTACGACTCGCCGGGCAACAACAGCTACATGATGTACGGATACGTCAAGGGATACCCGCTCAACTCGCTGTGGGGCTTCAAGTACGGCGGCACGTGGAAAAACGCCGACGAACGCAAGGAGAACGAAATTACGAAGACCTACGTGAGCGTCTCCAACACCGACGGCGGCGCACGCTACTACGACGTCAACCACGACGGCGTGATGTCGCGCGAAGACCTGATTTATCAGGGCAACGCCGACCCCTATCTGTATGGCGGTCTGCAAAACACGTTCTACATTCACGGCTTCAAACTGGGTGTCTATTTCGCCTACTCGCTCGGCGGCAAGATCTACAACTATTCGGAGATCTACATGGCCGGTTCCCAGTTCGCGAACCAGTACCGCTACATGCTCGACGCCTGGCATCCCGTGCGCAACCCCAACTCCGACATCCCGCGCGCCGGAGCCAAGAGCGACGCCGCGCTACCGAGCGACTTCATGATTCACGACGCTTCGTATCTGCGACTGAAAAACGTCACGCTCGCCTACACGTTCGATTTGCGGAAAAAATGCTCGTGGCTGCGCGACCTCACGCTGAGCGTATCGGGCGAAAACCTCTATCTGTGGAAGAAATACAACGGATTCGATCCCGACGTATCGAGCGAAGGCACCTCGTCGACGCTGCGCCGCATGGACTTGGGCGCCTACCCCAAACCCCGAACCATCATATTCAGCATCCAGTTGAGATACTAAACCAATAAGATCATAAGAACTATGAAAATCAAGAACATATTGTATGCGACGCTCTTCTCGGCTTCCCTCTTGTTCCAGTCGTGTTCGCTCGACGAGGACACGTCGGGAATTTCGAGTCCCGACAATTTCTTCCGCAAATACTCGGAGTGCCAGTCGGTCGTGAACAGCTGCTACATCCCCATCAAATCGATTTACACCTACACCTACATGCTCGCCACCGAATGCGTCACCGACATCGCATACTGCCCGTCGGGTACGCGCGACGCCAGTCTGGACATCTCGCCCGCCGTGCCGCGTTTCGGCTCGACCGTCTGGACACAGGGCTACCTCGGCGTACAGCGCTGCAATTTCGCCGTCAACGGCATCGAACGCGCCTATCAGAACGAAGTACTCTCCGAAGAGCAATACCTGCAACTGCTCTGCGAGGCCAAGACTCTGCGCGCGTTCTACTACTGGACGCTGACCTGCTTCTTCGGCAACGTTCCCTTCTACTTCGACGACGTCACCGACAACGAGGTGCTCAACCGCATTCAGGTGCTGCCGCGCATGGATGCCGACGAAACGCGCGCGACAGTAATCAAAGACTTGCAGTCGATCGCGCCGCTCGTCGACCAGACTCGCACCTACGACAACGAGGCCAACCGGCTGGGAGCCTCCTGCGCCTACATGCTCATCGCCAAAATGGCCATGTGGAACAAGGAGTGGGACACGGCCCTCGAAGCGCTGCAACAGATCGAGACCATCTACGGCCCCCTGTCGCAGTACGACTACGCCCAGAACATCCTCTTCCGCAACAAGAACACTCCCGAATCCATCATGGAGATTCAGCACACCTACACGCAGGGCGGTCTCACCTATACCTCCAACGTGGCCTGCATCTGCCAGCCCTATCCGCGTTCGGCCAACTCGTCCATCTACGACGGCGTCGACATTCCCGAACTCGGCGATCAGGCGACCGTATGGACGGCCATGCGGCCGAACGTCTACTTCTGTCAGGGACTCCAATCCAAGATGGGCAAGGATATCCGCGCCAAATACAACATGGCGTGGGGCTATGAAGACAAGACCTTCAACAGCACCAACACCCGTCCCTGGTGCGGTCCGAAATTCTGGTGCCCGAACATGCAGGCATCGGCCGACGGCAACAATTACAAGGTATTCCGCTACGCCGACGCGCTGCTGATGATGGCCGAGTGCTACTTCTACAAAGAAAACTACGAGAAGTCGATCGAGTACCTCGACATGACCCGCACGCGCGCCGGACTGGGCAACTACATCTACCGTACGCCCGCACGCCTGGAAGAGGAGATTCGCAACGAACGGGCGCGGGAGCTCTTCGGCGAATTCCAGCGCAAGTACGATCTGGTGCGCTGGGGCATCTGGTACGATGCGGTGACGAGCAACAGCGACTATGGCCCTCTGCAACTCAATACGACGTCCAGCCTCATCAAACCGTGCCACCGCTACTACCCCATTCCCGACACGGAGGTAACCTACTCGAAGAATAACCTCGACAACAACGAATACAAGGCCTACGGGTTGTAACGACCAGAAACTCTCAGACTATGAAAACATCACTCAATAAACACAAAAGATCGGCCGCCGGCCTGCTGATCGCCGTCGCGGCATTCGCGGCCGCCCTGACCGGCTGTCAGAAGGATTTCGAGATGGACCTGCCGCTGGCGGTGGCGGCACGGGAACTGTCGCTGAGCAAAGAGGCCGGCTCGACACACGTGCTGGTCTATTCGAACGGAGAGTGGACGGCACGCTTCACGCGCAACGTGAAGTGGGCGTCGCTCAACAAGCTCGAAGGTTACGGCAACCACGAAATCGTCTTCACTTACGCGGCCAACTACGGTATTTCGCGCAAAGTCGGGGTCGTCTTCCAGAAAGGCGAACTGGCCGACACCGTAATGTTCACCCAAGCGGGCACCGTCACCGAACCGTCGCTCGCGTTCGCCAAACCCGCCGTAGCGCTATTGAAGGCGCCATCGCGAATCTTCGCACCCATCGACACCAACCTGCGGTACTGCATCGACGACGTGGAGGCTTCCGTCACCTACTACGATGCGGACGGAGTGCCCGGTGAACCCGTACCCGTCGTGACGCGCGCCGAAAGCGAAGAGGGCGACGACAAGCCGCAGGCGCAACCCGTTACGCCCTGGATTTCCGAGGTCGCCATCACGCACGAGGGCGTGTCGTTCGCCGTCGAGGGCAACGAGGCCGGCTCCACGCGCCTGGCCGACCTGACCCTCTTCATCGAAGACGCCGAGGGCACAGCCACCACCTCGGTGCTGAGCATCTCGCAGGGAATCGCCGAGCCTTCGCTCAAACTGGACAGCTCCGTCGAGACCTACGAGGGTTATGCACAACAGTGCACGATTCCGGCCACGACAAATAATCTCGTACCCTACGCCGACCAAATCGTCTACGATATCACCTACGATACCCCCGTCGAGGAGGGCAACGAGTGGCTGTCGGAACCCATGCTCACGGACGAGG
Organism: Alistipes communis; assembly: GCF_006542665.1. Lineage (NCBI taxonomy): Bacteria > Pseudomonadati > Bacteroidota > Bacteroidia > Bacteroidales > Rikenellaceae > Alistipes > Alistipes communis. The sequence goes on along the minus strand of NZ_AP019735.1, from coordinate 2,001,782 downwards.
GGCTGACCTTCTCGCTGACTCAGAACGACAGCTCGGAAGCCCGTTCCGCCACGCTCAACCTCAGTTACGCCGACGCATTGGGCGCCTCCGTTTCGGCAGTCTGCAAAATCACCCAGAAAGCCTATCCCACCGCCGTCGACTTCGCGACCGTACGCGGAATGACCCCGGGCGAAATCTCGCTGGCGGGCTATATCGAGGGATTCGTGGTCAGCGACCCGGCCAGCAAGAACATCGTTTCGAGCCCCCAGACCGGACAGTATGCGTTCGACCGCACCGAGAACGACCGCACGGTCTACCTCGAATCGACGGACGGCCGCTACGGTTTCTGCCTGAAATTCGCAACCGAAGACGACAACACGCTGGAACGTTTCTCGAAGGTGCGGCTCTCGCTCGACGGCGCCATCCTCGAAAAGAAGGCCGTCCCCGAATGCTACACCATCACGGGACTGACGGCGGCCAACATTTTGGATACATCGACACCCGACGAATTCAAGATTCCCGTCAAGACCAAACGTATCGCCGAACTCACCGACGACGACATCTTCACGCTGGTCTCGGTACCCGACCTGGAAATCATGTGCAAGGACGGCGCCTACACCAACTGCACCGACGGTTACTCGCTCAAAGACGACGTGAACCCAATCGGCGCCACCGCGCCGCGCTGGGACGTCGCACCGCTGATGTGCTACGACAAGACGGGCGAAGTAATCCACATGCTGACCAATGCGGCCGTACCCTGGCGCCGTTTCAGCTCGGGACGCGATCTGGAATTCTATTCGGTCGTAGCCCAAGGTTCGGGCACGTTCCGAGGTATCGTCGTGGCCGACGACGTGGCGCCCGTCCGTTTCGGCGACCTCGGCCGCTACCAGCTGCGCGCCATGACTCAGGGTGAGATCGCCCTGACCGAAGAGCCGTTCTCGAAGACCATCGTCGAGTGGAACTGGAACGACCGCCAGAACGACCTCACACCGGAAATCGGAGAGGGCGAGATCGACAAGTACGACGCCACGCAGGCCGGGTCACCGGATTTCAACAATGTCGTCTGCTCGGGCAACGGCGGCGGAACTTCCGAACAGAAGGGACTGGTGCCCAATGGCAGCGTCGTACTCTCGCGCCAGTGGTGGGATTTCGACAAGGACGAAGGCAAATATTTCGACATCTCGTTCTCGACGCAGGGCATCACCGGATCGAACCTGATTTTCGGCATCGTTTGGGGACACGGAAACATGAACAACACCTCGTTGACCGGCCCTGCGCACTGGAATCTGCTCTACTCCGTCGACGGAGGCACGACGTTCCGACCCGTTCCCGACTGCCCGATCATCAAGAAGCGTTCGATCGTATGGTGGAGCGGGACATCGCAGGACTCGACGCCGGGCTACACCGAGCATCTGCGCCGGCTGCCGGCCGATTGCTTCGGCAAGGAGAAGGTGGTGTTGCGCCTGCAAGTAGCCGACAAGGTGACCGACATCGCCCCGAGCAGCAGCGCTTCGACCTATCCGACGAATCTGGGCATCGAAAAAGGCACGCTCACGCCGGAGATCACGGCCGCCAACTGTCAGGTTCGAATCGGTACGCTCACGATACGTTACAACTAAACGCATTTCGGTCGGGCGGCGGACGACAGCCGACCGCCTGACCGGAAAAACAACAACGACAAAACCGAAACAACATGAACTTTCGCAAATCGATATTCAAGTTTTGGAGCATCGCCGCTGCGGTCGGAATCGCAGCTGCCTGCACCAATGTCGACGCCGAGGACATCGACCTCGTCAAACTGGGCGCATTGGAAAAAGAGTTCATCGTCGAGGCCGATGCGAACTCGTTCGACATCGACATCTACACCAACGGCGCATACCATATCGAACGGATAAACGAATCCGACTGGCTGAGCCTCGCGTGCGGCGAGACGACGGACGGCAAGGCCACAATCACGGCCGAATGCGAATTCAACGAGGATTTCAAACGCAAGGCGGGCATCGTCCTCTGCTCCGACGTGGATTCGCGGCGCGACACGCTCTACATCAAGCAGAAGGCGCTCATCGACGCGCGCATCGCATTCGCAAATTCGTCGATCATCGTCCCCGGGGCCGGCGGCGAGAACAAGTCGGTCATCGAGACCAACGTTCCCTTCTCCGACATTACGGTGGAGACCGAATACTCCGATCCCGAGAATACGGACTGGATCCAGGAGATCGAGATCGTCGACGCCGAGAGCGAGGAGCGCGAGCTGGTCATCACGCTCGACGCCAACCCCGCCGAAGAGGTTCCGCGCTCGGCCGCCGTGTCGCTCTCATTCACCGACGGATGGGACGAGACCGTCTCCGTCGAGTTCAATCTGCTGCAACGCACGGCCAAAGAGACGCTCGGCCGCAACATCACTTTCGAGGAGTTCCGCCAAAACTACGCCCTCAACAAGAAGATCGAAGACTACGTCATCATCGAAGGCATCGTCGTGAGCAACCCCGACAACCGCAATGCGGGCGAGAACACCCAACTTACCACCTCGACAATCGACTACACCGTTTCGGAACGGACCCTCTACCTCGAATCGAAGGACGGCCGCTACGGCATCTCGATTCTCACCAACGAGGTCGAGGACAACATCTTCGACCAGTACGACCACGTGCAGCTCCTCATTCAAGGCGCCACCGGCAACCTGGTCGAGAATCCCGACCGCTACGAATTGGAGGGTGTCACCAAGTCGATGGTCATTTCGCGCACCGCCGGTTCGGCCTCCGACGTTCCCGTCAAGGAGAAACACATGAACGAGCTGACCGACGACGACATCTACACCTACGTGACACTCAAAGAGATCGAGTTCCCCGTACGCAAAGGTTCGATCACGCCGGTCAACGAAGGGTACGCAATCGGCACGAACGCACACCGTATCAGCAAATACCCGCTGCTCGTGCGCGACATCAACGGCGACGCCATGTACATGATGACCAATACCAACTGCGCATACCGCAGCGACGGCACACGGCTGCCCTACGGTTCGGGCGACATTTCGGGCGTAATCGTCCACGAACGTTTCTCGCGTTTCGAATGGCGCAACGGAGCCGACCCTGCCGAAATGACGGATGACCCGACGCTCGGCTACATCGGCCGCTATCAGATCCGCCACCAGAACAAGGAGGACATCTGGGGCAAGATGCAGAACAGCGTGGAAGACAGCTTCTCGGCACTGCTGACCGAATATCGTTATTGGAACCCCGACACGGAGAACGAGGTGCAGAAACCCACCTACGGCACGAACGGCTGGCTGACGCACACCTATCAGGAAAAGTATTCGGGTTCGGCCTCCAAGGAGTACCTGCAAGCCACCTACAAGCAGCACATGGTGGGCGGCGGCACGTACGAATACTTAGGGCCCGTCGGCAACAGCGCGAACAACCTCTTCGGCGCCAACTACGGCAACAAGAACGGTATCGGCATCGTAATCGACCCCTCGAAGGAGAGCTGGAATCCGAAGATGGACGCCTTCATCAGCCGCAATCCCGACGGAACGATCGAGTGGTGCGGCCCGTACGCCTCCGACCAATACGCAGCCAGCGGTTCGGGAGGCTGGCCCGGAAACGACGCAATCCCGACGAGCTCCCAGCAAATCAACTACAACGGCAGTACGTCGATGCGCGGCAAGGCCAACGTAAGCGGCAACTGTTACACCGCCTTCTCCAACCACTACTGGTGGGACGACGACACGGGACGTTTCTACGCATGGCTGATCAACTTCTCGACCGAGGGCATTTCGACCTCGCACATCTCGATGCAAATCTCCGTGATGAACACGCAGCAGACCTTCTATTCGCCCCGCTACTGGTGCGCCGAGTGGGCGCTCACCGACTCGCAGGCGCCCGAAGACGACTCGCAATGGAATCTCATCGGCGAATACACGGTGCCCGACGTCTCCGTCTGGTCGAATACGCTCTACTCGTCGATCGTGGCCTACAAGTACATCGACTTCGAACTGCCGCAGGAAATCCTCGGCCACCCGGACGTCTACATCCGTCTGCGTCCGACGAGCGACCTTTGCAGCGACGGCAGCGATTATGCCAACGCCCGCCTGAACGGAAGCGCTGCCGGAGCGGCTTTGGCCTCCCAGCATGCAAGCAGCCTCGAGTATTTCGCGATTCGTTACAATAAATAACCGCTGTATCCGATAACCGGCCGAGGGCCGGCAAGCAACGGAACGTCCGGGCTTGTCGGCCCTCTTTTCGAATACATCCGAAACAATGAAGCTGAAAATCACGCTATTTCTGACAGCATTGCCGTATCTCGCCGTCGCGCGCGCCGACATCGGTATCGTGCCTCGCCCGCTTTCGGCCGCGGAAGGCAGGGGGACGTTTGCGATCACGGAGCGCACGGTCATCGCATCGCCCGAAACGCTGCGGCAGGAAAAATAAGGTTTCGGAATCGCGCAGTCACGTATCGCAATCCCTGTTTCGTTCCGGCGGACCGGGAGGAGGCACCGCGAGCCGTCAGAGACAGTCCCGCTTCACAAGCGGGACAAATTGCGACACGGGAAGACCTGAATCCGCACCTTCTGACGAAAACCGCCTGCCGAACCCTCCGGCGCGAACTCTCCGCACGAACCGCTCCCGTTCTCGTTTTTATTTCCTATCTTTGACGGTGAAAACGACCTCGCTTTCGGCGGCCGGACAGGAACGACCGGTTCCGCACCATGCGGCCGCCCTCAAAACTGAGACCCGGCATGGACAATCTGAACCAAGACCTGACATCGCTGCTCCGCCGCGCGGGGCTGGACAACTCCGGCGGAGAGTGGGGCTCGCGCATCCTGCTCGTCGCAGGCATCGTCCTCATCTGCTACCTCGCGGTGAAATTGTTCCGGCATCTGGTGACACCTGCCCTGCAACGCATCAGCGCCCAGACCCGGACGATGTGGGACGACCATCTGTTCGACGACAAAGTCCTGCACGCCGCCTGCCGTCTGATTCCGCCCGTCCTCCTATATCTGCTGCTGCCGCTGGCCTTCGGCGACGACCCCTCGCTGCTGAAACTGCTGCACAAAGGCTGCTCGATTTACCTCATCGTCGTGACGATCGCCCTGCTAAACACCTTTCTCAGCGCGCTCTACGACATTTCGAACAAACACGAAACGCTGCGCGACCGGCCGTTGAAAGGCATCTACCAGATGCTCAAACTCGTGACCGTCAGCGTCGGCATCGTATTGATCATCGGGATTCTCATCGACCGGAACGCCACGAGCATTCTGGCCGGACTGGGTGCATCGGCCGCCGTGCTGATGCTGATTTTCAAGGACAGCATACTGGGGCTCGTCGCCGGCGTTCAACTCTCGGCCAACGATATGCTGAGACCGGGAGACTGGATAACGATGAGTAAATACGGTGCCGACGGGTATGTAATCGAGGTGACGCTGACGACGGTCAAGGTGCAGAATTTCGACAAGACGATTACGACGATTCCGCCCTATGCGCTGGTCAGCGACTCGTTCCAGAACTGGCGGGGCATGCGCGAATGCGGCGGACGGCGCATCAAGCGCTCGGTCTTCATCGACGCCCGCACGATTCGCCGGTGCACGCCGGAAGAGACGGCGCGGCTCCGCGAAAAGGGGTATCTTGCGGCCGATACATCGCAGGAAATCGTCAACCTGCAAGCGCTGCGGGAGTATCTCGCGAATTACCTGAGCAACTGCCCCGACGTGCGCAGCGACCTGATGTCGATGGTACGCACGCTCCAACCCACGTCCGAAGGCGTACCTTTGGAGTTCTACTGCTTCACGCGCCACTTCGAATGGATTCCCTACGAAGCGTTCCAGAGCGCACTTACCGACCGCGTGCTCACCCTTCTGCCGGAGTTCGGCTTGCAGGCGTTCCAGCGGCCTGCGGGCACCGATCTGCATGAACGGCACTGACGGCATTCGGACACAGGAGAAATGTCTGTTTTTCGACGCAAAACGCGCGCTTTTTCCCCGAAGGAGCGTATCCCTGCAACGGTTTTTCCAGAAAAGGTGCGCGAAATACCACGAAATACGCTTTGCCTGCGTGCGTTCCTGCCGTCGCACAGTGAGAACGTCCGCGGAAGACGGCCCGACGAAGGACGGCGAGGGCAGAACGCCGTCTCCACCCTATCGGATATTATGCCTCCGCACTGAGACACATGCTGACATAGCGCACGGCGACGGGATAAAAGCGCATGTATGCCGATGCATGCGCCGAATCGGGATTGCGACGGCAAGGCGCCCCCTGCTCCGAATACATCGCCGCAAGGGAACGAAAAGGGGCAGAGTTGTGAAAACTCTGCCCCGAATCGTCCTCCGTCGCGACGGAGGAGAGACGATCCCCGCTATTTGAGAATCTTGTAGGTCACCTTACCGCTCTTCACGGCCCAGGGATAAGCCACCTCGACGTTGACCGTCACGTCGACATCCTTCTGCAACGAGAGGTTGTTGAGATTCGAGAAGGTGATCCGACCGGTCGTCTCGTCGACAGTTACACGGTCGCCGAGTGCCGCCGAAGCGTCGAATCCGTTGTCGGCATAGGTCACCGAGAAGCTGACGATGCGGATCGCTTCCAGTCCGAAGACTTTGTCGCTGTTGGGACGGACACCCGTAGCGAAGCCGTTGGTGTCGTCGCCCGTGATCCACGGATCGGCCAGCGTCGCATCGTGATCGATCAGCTCGAAGCCCTTCATATCGTCGGCGTCGCGCATATCGCGCAGCGAAAGTACCTCGCAGATATTCTTCGTATAGGTCGCCTCGGCCGTGCGGGTCGGGATTTCGACGGTCTCCGACTGCGTGAACGAGCGGATCGGGTCGAACTTGTTGACCTCATACGACGTATAGTCGTTCACGGCCGTGAAGGCGTTGCCGATGACGATGCCGTCGATCGAAAGCGTACCGACGACGGGCACGGATTCGTTGCGGCCGTAATACGAGAGTTTGTTACCGGCGATCTCGATGCCGTCGTGGGCGGGAGCCGTCGCGGGAATCTCGTAAGCGAAGACGAGTTTCTGTGCAGCGATCTCATCGTCCGATACCGGTACCCATACGCCCTGCGCATCCTTCTTGACGATCGTGAAGGCGGATTCCAGATCGATGTCGGCTACCGAGAAGCCCGTGAGCGCACTCGATCCGAAACTCGGCGACCAGAGCCCCTTCACATCCGACTGCCACTTGCCGTCCGCGTTGTAGACCCATGCGTCGACGTGCTGCGCGGCATAGGCGGGAATCTCGACCCTGGCCTCGCCCTTGACATAGATCGGCAGGCCGTAGTTGGGAACGAGCTTCGTCTCGAAGGCGAATACGTCGGCGTCGGTCTCCACATCGGCACGATTGACCTGCATGTGGGAGGTCATCTTGCCGTCGTTGGCCACGGCGATGCGGGTGATCGTCGCAGGATTCGAACCGTCGAGGAACCAGTAGTTCTTCTCCAGCGTCCGGTCGCCGCAGACAGCCGTATAGAATGCGTTCGCACTGTTGGGCGAGCCTCCATAGTAAGGACGGGTAAGCGACGTAGCCAGTTCGGCGGCATCCGTGAAGTGATCCTTCACCTGCTCGAAGAGTTCGCCGACAACGGAGGTATCCTCGGCTACGAACAGCTCCTCGGTGGCATCGTATGCGAGCGTAGCGGCGGGAAGCGTAACCTCGATCTTCTCGGGCAGTGCGACGAACTCGGCCTCGAAGGCGATCGTCACCTGTACGTTCTCGAACTCGCTCGACGCTTCGACGGCATAACGCTTGCCGAAGGTGTATCCCGAAACGCGCAGCGTATAGCCCTCGTCGGCATCGTAAGCCACGGGAACCACCTTCACATTGTCGTCGACGGTCTCGGTCGGCTTGCCCTCCGCGTCGAGCTCGACGGCCTTCACCACGGCGCTGCCGCCCTGGTTCCAGTAGGTTACGATGTTCTCGGGCGTGATGTCCTGAGGAAGCGTCGACTCGGTTACTTTGAGCGTGAATTCGCGCTCGGAACCTTCGTACTCGCCGCCGGCTTCGTAGACCGTCCGGAAATCGGAGTAGTTCCAGACGTACTTCAACAGGTCGAGCGTTACGCCGCGCTTGGTCTTGACGATCGTCACACGGCTGTTGAAGGTCGGGTTCAGCGCATCGTAGGCGGCAGCGACCGTATAGGCGTGCTCGGTGAGCAGGTAGTTGTTGCGCGTCGACTTGTCGGCGGCGATCAGCTTGACCGTCTCGTCGCAGACTTCCTCCCCGCCGTTCGCAACCTCGAAGTTGCCCTTGTCAGCCGACTCCAACTCCGTGCCGTCGGCCTTGAATGCCTTGCTCGTGCAGGCCACGACGGGCGCTTCGAGCGAATAACCCATGTCGGCGAGCTGAGCCAGATCGTAGTAGGCTTCGCCGTCGGTAGCCCAGAGTTTGTAGCCCTTCATCAGTTCGACGACCATGTCGGTATCGTCGTAGGGAATCTCGTAGGCCACTTCGCCGTCCGCAGCGACGATCCGGTCGGCGTCGATCGAACCGTCCTCCTTGGCGGGAGCCAGCACGACGGCCTTCACGTCGGCGCGCGCCGGCACGAGGTTCACGTAATCCGAAACCACATTGGCCGAATAGTCGTTCCCGGCCTCCGCGTCGTAGGCTTTCTGTACGCGCAGCGCAATGCTGTACGAAACCTTACCCGTGAAGAAGTCGGGGGTGAAATCGGCGGGAAGCGCCGTCACGATGAAGCGGCCGTTGCCCGTCTCGTCGGCCTCGACCTTCTGAATATTCAGCGCAGGCACCGTAGCGCGCGTCTTCACCTGTTCCATTTCCAGCGAGAACATCTCGGGCTCGGCGGCATAGGCGGCCACGAGCTGTCCGGCAGCCTCGACGGGCGTAACGCGGAAGGTCATCTCCACCGTACCGTTCGCCAGCAGGACGGGCTCCTCGCCTTCGGGGGCATAGTAGAGCGCGTTGACCGACGCCTTGTGATCGTCGTAAGCCGGAACATAGACGAGGCTCTGGATACGGCTCAGGAGCTGATCCACGTCCATGCGCAGGCCGTCGATGAGGTTTTTCAGATCCTGCATCGTCCCCTCATACTCACCGGCGACATCCTTAATCGCATTGGCAATGGCCTGATCGATCGCGCCGTCGTTGGCGAGCGCCTTGCCGATGCAGTCCTCCACGCCCTTCGTGAAGGCGGCGTTCGACTCGTCGTATTTGATCTCGGCATTTTCGAGCGCTTCGAGCCGGCTCTTGATGTTGGCCAGCGAACCGTCGGCGTCGGGCTTGCCGTTGAGGGCATCGATCTGCTCCTGCAAATCCTGGATTTCGAGATCGAGCACATCCTTTTGGACGAAGTTATATTTCGCCAGGATCGGCTCCATCGCTTCGCCCAGCGAGTTCTTCATCGCCGTCTCGCTCTGGCGGATCGCCTCCTGTAAGACGGTCAGCGTCGGATAATCGGCCAGTTCGGCGTCGGTCACGTAACCTTCGAGCGTCGAAGCCAGCCCTTCGGCCGAAACGTAGTTGGCCTTGATCTGGTTGAGCAGCTGCGACAGACTCTCGACCGTCGTCTTGGTGGCGTAGGTCGCCTCGGCGTCGCTCTTGGTCAGGTAGTTCGCCAGCGAACCCTTCACGGCGTCGATTTCATCCTGCAAACTCGTGCGGGCGCTTTCGAGCGCCTCGATCCGCTTCTCCAGCTTGCTCTTATCGCTTTCGAGCGTCTCGATCTGTTTTTTCAGCGCTTCGACTTCCGATGCGGAGGCCGCCTTTCCCAACTCCTCCTGCAACTTTCCGATCTCTCCGGCCTGCGTCTCGGCTTTGCCCTGCAACGCCTCGATTTCGTCCTTCAAGCCCGAATCAACCCCGTCCAACCGGTCGACCGCATTTTGCAGAGACTGCATCTGCTTCTCCACGGAAGCGATCTGCCCCGTCGTCAGCTCGTCGATCCGGTTGTTCAGACTCGTGATGTCGTCATCGTAGTCCTTGCAACCGACTCCGGCTACCACCGTTCCGACAAGGAACAGCGATAGGAGTCTACCTAAGAATTGTCTTTTCATAATGAAGAAATTAAAGATGTTTTGAAATGGTTTGAACTTCGTGTCTTTTCGGTATTTACTTACTGATTCCTACATAGTTGTCATCCCTTATCGGCAGGATTTCATGCCACCCGCCGCCGGACTGTTGGTATCATATATGATACGCATGATGCAAAGATATATGAAAATCTTTGCAATACAAAACTTTTCGTAAAATTTTTCGGGATGCCAATCGACTATACAGAACAGATAAAACTTATCGCTCTAAAAATCAGAACACTAAGAAAGGCTCGAAAGCTCACGGTACAGGAATTGGCCTACCGCTGCGACATCGAACGTTCGAACCTGAGCCGTATCGAAACGGGCCGTTCAAATCCCACGGTCAAAACACTTTGCATCATCTGCAACGCACTCGACGTACCGCTTCGGGCACTGATCGAATAAACGCCGCCCGCCGCCCCGTCTCCATTGCGTCGTTCCGTCCCTTCCGCTTCGTCCGGAAGGGACGAATCCCAAACTTATCTTGTACTTCGAGGGCCGGAAAAGCCTCCGATCCGCCGGACTATATAAATAATAAGTAGTATCCTTCCGGATTCCGTCCTTCACGGGAGCGTCGGCGGCGTCACTGTCGGCGGGCCGCTCCCGTCGGCTGCGGTTATGTCCGCGCATTGTCCGCAGCGCCGATCCCGCCACGGAGCGCCTTTTCGGACAATCCGTGCGGCGATCCGAAACGGCAACTTCCTGCAAACAAGATCGTACAATTTATTATTTACTTATACAATATTATATTTCATCCACCAACAAACGTTGCTTTGCTTGTTTCGGCCGGCCGGTTTTCGGAACTTTATATTGATTAACCCGCTAACGAATCATCGTATGAAAGTGACCAAAGAACGACTCAGCTATCTCAAACAGGCGCAATACGTCCAACGCCTCGCCGAACCCTACATCCGCAAAGGGAAGCTCCCGCTATGGAAAATCCATACCAAATTCGTGATCGAAGAGGCTCCCGTCAGTCTGAACACGTTCCGCAAAATGCTGAAAGAAGACGTTTCACATCTCAATGAGAAGATCGAAATCTATCGCAAACAGATGGAGGAGCAGCACGACCGGGAGGTGGAGAAGAAACGGCGCAAACGTATCAGAAGCAAATAACCGGCCCGCAGCCCCGCCACACCGGCCGGCGCCGGTGCGGGCCGTTCCGGCCGCCGTGCCTCCCGTGCTGCGGCACGGAAACTCATTCCCCCGAAGCCGGAAACGCCGCCGCACAGGCACCTGCAAACGGGTCGGGAGACCCGCAAACGGAATACCCCCGCCGGAAACATTTCCGGCGGGGGTAATGCAAGGATCGGACTCGTCCGAACGTCCCCGTTATACACGTCGCACGCCGAACGGGCCTGCGACGGAACGGACGCTATTTATACTTGATCCACGGCGCGTTCTTGTCAAGCCAGTTCTTGACCTCGACCGCACGGTCGCTGTTGAGCGCATCGGCACCCAGATAGGCACCCCGCATGAACTCTTCGGGCGACTGACCGGGCCACAGCGAGACATAGAGTCCGGCCTTGTGCGCCAGATCGACCATCGCCTTCGACGTGCCCTCGATGCGGCAGCCCAACCGTTTGATGCCCATGTCGATCGCTTCGAGGATCGTCTCCTCGCAGATCGGCTTCGAAATAATCAGCAGCAGATCGACGTCGGGGTGGAGCGAACGCATCATTTTCAGCGCACGTTTGTCACTCGACGTGAACAGATAGAGCGAGTTGGCGGGTTTCTTGGCCATCACCGTGTTGTACACCTTCTCGCAGTACTCGCGCAACCGCTCTTCGGGATAACTCTCGACCGGCTTCGTCTTCATTTCGAACTCGATGTATACGTTGTCCTTGTCGGCGAAGAAGTCCACCAGCTCGGGCAGGAAGATCAGGTCGTTACCCTGGTTGGTCTTGACCTTGCGGATCTCGTCGGCCGTCATCGTCTCCACCACGCGCTTGCAGGGCGTCAGACGTGCCAGCGTCTCGTCGTGCGAGATCACCAGTTCGCCGTCGCGGGTCATGCGGATGTCGGTCTCGAAACCGCGCAGACCCGCATCGTAGGAGGCCTTGAAGGCCGGCAGCGTGTTTTCGTCGTACTCGAAACGGCTGCCCCGATGGGCGAAGAGCTGGATGACCTGCTCCTGCGCCAGCGCCTCGGCGGCACCGGTGAGCGCCAATGCGCAGACACCCAGTTTCAAAAAGAAGTTTTTCATAAGCTTATAAGGTTTTAGTTGGTTTCGGCGGCGTCGTGCTCATATCCGTCGCTCTTGGTGTTCCACATCGACAGCAGCACCAGGAATCCGAGCACGGCCATGGCGATCATCGTGATGAAGACCCAGCGCCAGCCGAAGTGGTCGGAGATGAAGCCGAAGCCCCAGCCCGAAACGACGACACTGACGTAGCTCACCATACCCACCACGCCGTTGGCCGTCGAAGCGGCCTTCTTCGTGGCGTGGTTCGACGCGATGACGCCGATGAGCGCCTGCGGGCCGTAGATGAAGAATCCCGCCACGGCGAGCATCATCAGCAGCACGACAGGATCGGTCGACTCCGGCAGGGCGAAGAAGAGCGAGATGAAGAGGATCACGCCCGCCATGCAGAAGACGCAGGTGCGCTGCGCGCGGCCCCCGAAGAATTTGTCGGAGATCCAACCCGCGAGCAGCATGCCCGTGATACCGCACACTTCGAAGATGGCGACCGTCCAGCCGGCCATGCTCGACGAGAGGCCGCGCGACTCCTGCAAGAAGGTCGGGCCCCAGTCGAGCACGGCGAAACGCACGATATAGACGAAGAAGTCGGCCACGGCCAACCCCCAGATCATGGGATTGAGGAAGACCTTCTTGCGCAGGAACGCCTTGAACTCCTCCGACGAATCGTGCTCGTCGAGCTGCGTCTTGGTACCCTCCAATTCGGGCAGGCCGACCGACTTGGGCGTATCGCGCAACGTAACGATGATGAAGATCACGCCCAGCACCGCGATGGCAGCCGGAACCCAGAACGTCCACTGCCATGCGCCGACATGCTGCAACGCGTTGGTGACATAGGCTTCGGCCGAAGCGGCGTCCATCTTTTCGGTGATGCTCGCCGTATTCTCCACGACGCGCTGCCGCATCTCCGGATCGCCCGTCATATCCGTACCCGTATGGCCCATCAGATACCCGCACAAGATCGCGATGATGAAGGCGCCGATCGAGTGCGAAGCGTTCCAGATCGACATCTTGGTCGCCAGCTCCTTGGGCGGAACCCAATGCGTGATCAGGCGGTTGCACGGCGGGAAGCCGCACCCCTGGAACATGTTGTTCAGAATCAGCAGCACGCCGAACAGGACGACCAGCGTATGGATGAACGTCGTCCCGTAGGTCTGCCCCGTAATCCATGCGCAGATGATCGCACCGCAGCCGAAAATGAAGTTGATGACCGAACACACCGACAAGCCCGTCACCATGTGCCAGCGGCCGTTGGTGCGGTCCGCCAGTACGCCGTTGACGAATTTCGACACGCCGTAGATCAGCCCGACGAGGGTCATGATGACGCCGAAGGTCGTTTTCGAGATGCCATACTCGGCCGTAAGACCGGGAATGGCGAAAGAGAAGTTCTTGCGAACGAAATAAAAAATGGCGTAACCGATCATCGTTCCGATGATCGTCCGCCACTGCCAGTATTTGAATCGTTTGGTCTGTTCCGCAGTCATAAGGCTCGTCGATTATGCGATTTCCCAAGCTCCGCCCTTGCCGAAGACGCGGGCGACCAATTCATCGTAAATCCGTGCGCGTTTGGCCAGATCGAGCAGATTGATGCGCCAGCGCAACAACTGCGTAAAATCGACCATGCTGCGCAACTGCTCGCGCGAAACACCGATCTGCGAAGGATCGGTCGGCGCACCCGCGGCGGCGAACAGCGCACGCATCTTCTCGAACGGATAGCACTGCGCCTGCAACCGTGCCTTGAAGGCGGGCCAGTTCTCCTTGACTCGCGTGAGTTGTACGCGAACCGTCTCGGCATCGTTCCACTTCTTCGTGATCTCGGTATAACCCAGCTCCGGCACGGGGAAATCGCGGAACAGATCGAGCGCACGCCGCTGCTCCGCTTCGAGCGAGGGCCATGCGGCCACGCAGGCGTCGACGTCGAGCGTCGAGAGATCCATCTTGAAGAACTCGTCGAAGAAGGCGCACATCGTGAGCGTACCGATCGCCACCTGGAAACCGTGCGACTGGAACTTGCCGTTGTAGCGATGGTGCGTCATGTCGAGCACGTGGCTGAACAGGTGTTCGGTACACGACGCCGGACGGCTCGACTTGGCCACCTGCATCGCGATGCCGCTCAGCGTCAGACCGGCGAAGAGCGAAGCGATCGCTTCGGGTTTGCCGGCCGCCACCCCTTCGGGATCGGCGAGCATCGCATCCAGATCGTTCATGAAGACGTTCCACGCAGCGGGAATGATCGGCTCCGTACCGAACAGGTCGGCGATCATCCACTCGGCGCCGGCGGGTATCTTGGCCGCCAGATCGGCATAACCTGCCGCTGTCATCTCTTTCGGCGCGGCGGCCAGCACGCCCACGTCGGCCAGAATCACCAGCGGCGCATGGGTTTCGATATTGAGTTTGGCGCCGTCGCGCGACACCACTGCGCCCGACGACGAATAACCGTCGACCGAAGCGGCCGTAGCCACGCAAAGATAGGACTGACCGTGGTGGAACGACGCGAGTTTGCACAAGTCGTTGATGACGCCCGACCCGACGGCGACGGCGACGGCCCCCGTGCGGTCGAGCATCTCGTCGATCCGCTCCACATAGGGCCAGTCGGCATGAAACTCCTCCTCTTCAATAAGGAAACGCTCGCAGGGAATTCCCGCCTCGCGCATGGACGCGTCGACGGCTTCGCCGGCGGCTTTCCATGTATTGTTATCGGCGACGATGACGGCCTTCCGATTCGGAAAATACTCCTTAAAAAGAGCCGGAGCACGGTGAAGAACACCCTCGCCGAGTTCGAATGCTTTCGTATCGGTTGCGATTTTTAAAGCATCGAGAATACATTGCGTATTGTTCATTCGATTTAAGAGTTAGTAAGTTACTATTCCAAGACACAAAGTTACAAAAACCGCGTGGAATAGCAAGCTTTTAGCGTTATTTTTCCGACATTTATTTCCGGAAAGCCCTGTCCATCCTCCGGAAAGGCCGGCTGCGTTCATCTTTCGGCGGATTTATCGGAAACGATAATACCCGCGCATCCCTTTCGAAAATCGAAATAAATCGTAAACATACACTACTAAATTTCGAATCGGTTCCGATTCTGCAAATCCACATCCGGTCGGCCCGTACCGGAAGCACATGGCGGGACGGGAGAAATCGCGGCGGAATCCGCCCCGCCGTCAGATGCTCTCCGCAGTTCCGTTCTCTTCCACACGCCGCCGCCTGTCCGCACTGCGATCTCTCTGTCCATACCCAAGCGGACGCGGAAGCCCTTCCTCCGAGCCGTCACACCCCAAAGAGATGCGTGCCGAAGTCCCTGCCGAAACGAGACGCCGGACGCAACGCCCAACCACGCCGAGACCGCCGAACGCCGGCGTATTAAAGCGGATGCGTCCCGTGTCTCCGGTCGCGGAACGGTTCCGGACGGACGATGACCGCAACGCATTTTTTCCGCAAAATAGTTGCAACTTTAAAAGTTAAATTCTATTTTTGTAAAAGCATTCGAAAGAAAATAGAATTAAAACGAAATCGAATTCGATCGGAAGCGTACGGCAAACGCAGTCGGGAAACTCCGATAACCGCCTTGCGGACACGCAAGACCGTTGAAGGCCGGAAACGACAACCAGCAGACGCGACGGCGGATGCCGAAGCGGATTCCGGCCTGCCGGCACAAAAGACGTTATACCTAAATATATAAATAGATGAAAAATACGATGAAAGCGCTCAACCTCCATGCGGTCGGCGACCTGCGTTACGAGGATGTGCCCATGCCCGTGCGTCAGGCGGGAGAGGTGTTGCTCAAAGTGCACGCCTGCGGAATCTGCGGAAGCGATCTGCCGCGCGTCTTTACCAAAGGAACCTACCATTTCCCGACGATTCCCGGCCACGAATTCGCCGGGGAGATCGTCGAAGCCGACGACCCGTCGCTCGTCGGCCGTCGTGCCGCAGTCTTCCCGCTGCTGCCGTGCCGCAAATGCGAAGCCTGCCAGGTGGGAGAATACGCACAGTGCAGCGATTACGACTACTACGGCTCGCGGCGCGACGGCGCTTTCGCCGAATACATCGCCGTGAAGGAGTGGAACCTGGTCTTCTTCGACGACTCGCTCTCCTACGAGGAGGCCGCGATGTGCGAACCGGCCGCCGTAGCGCTTCACGCCATCGGTCAGGCGTCGGTCGGCATCGGCGACACCGTCGCCGTGTTCGGTGCAGGCCCGATCGGCATCATGCTGGGACTGTGGGCTCGAACCGCCGGCGCGTTCCGCGTCATCCTGTGCGACATCGATCCGACCAAAGTCGAATTCGCGCGCAAACAGGGATTCGACGCCGTGAACTCGCGCGAGACCGATCCGGTGGAGTATATCCGCACGCAGACCGGCGGCCGGGGCGCCGACGCCTGCATCGAAGGAGCCGGCGTGGCGCAAACGTGGGAGCAGGCCCTCAAAGCGGTCAAAAGTTTCGGTACGGTCGTCTCGATGGGCAATCCCGCCGGCGACATGACCCTCACCCAGAAAGGCTACTGGGAGATTCTGCGCAAGCAGCTCACGCTGAAAGGGACGTGGAACAGCAGCTACAACGACGTCCGCAACGAATGGCGCACGGCGCTCGCGGCCATCGCGTCGCACCGCATCGACGTGCGTCCGCTCATCTCGCACCGCTTCCCGCTCTCGGAGGCCGACAAGGCGTTCGGCGTCATGCGTGAGCGCAAGGAGTTCTTCAACAAAGTAATGTTCATCAACCGATAGTATCACCGGCAGGGAGGTCGCAGCCCCCTTTCCGACCGCAGGAGGCGGACAACACTTCCGCAGGAAGCGGTCTCCGGCCGCCCCCGTCTGACGAAACCCGGTACCATCAACACCCAACGATTATGGCAAAAACCGAAAAACTGTTGCAACGCATCGCGGAGCTGGAACGCGAAACCGGCATCCGTCGCACCCTCTTCGCCGCCTGTCCCAATTCGACGGCGGTCATCAAGGCCGCCTTCCGTGCCGCCAAGCGCAACAACGCGCCGATCTATTTCGCCGCGACACTCAATCAGATCGACTGCGACGGCGGGTACACGGGGATGCGGCCCGACGAGTTCGTGAAGCTCGTGCGCATGGAGGCCGCCGCCGTCAACTTCGACGGAATCTATATCGTGGCCATCGACCACGGCGGTCCGTGGCTCAAAGACAAGCAGCGCACCGAGAAGTGGTCGACCGAGGCCGCGATGGACGGGGTGAAGCGCTCGTTCGAAGCGGCGCTGCTGGCGGGGTACGATCTGATCCACGTCGATCCGACGGTGGACATCAACGTACCGGCCGGCCAGACGATCGACATCCGTCTCGTGGCCGCCCGCACGGTGGAGCTGATCCGGCACTGCGAAACCTTCCGCCGTGCGAAGGGACTGCCCGAAATCTCCTACGAGGTGGGAACCGAGGAGGTGCACGGCGGTCTGGCCGACGAACGGACGTTCGACACCTTCATCGCCGAACTCAAAGCAGGACTGGCGCGCGAAGGGCTCTCCGACGTATGGCCCTGTTTCATCGTGGGCAAGGTGGGAACCGACCTCCACACGACCCTCTTCGACACGGAGGTAGCCCGCAGTCTCACGGCGAAAGTCCGTCCGCTGGGCAGCTACATCAAGGGACACTACACCGACGGCGTAAGCAATCCGCAGGACTACCCGCTGTGCGGCATGGGCGCCGCCAACGTCGGCCCGGAGTTCACGATGAGCGAATACGACGGATTGGCCGAACTGGAACGTACCGAACAGAAGCTCCTGGCCGAAGGACGTATCGCCATGCGTTCGCGCATCACCGAGACACTCGAACGACTGGTCGAAGCGTCGGGCCGCTGGAAGAAGTGGCTGCTGCCCGCCGAAGAAGGATCGGCATTCGGCGCACTGAGCGCCGAGCGCCGCACGTGGCTCGTCAAGACCGGCTGCCGCTACATCTGGCAGGAACCCGAAGCGCTCGTAGCGCGCCAACGGCTCTACGACAACCTGCGCCGTGTGGGAATGGACCCCGAAGAGGTGGTACTCGGCCGCATCGAACACGATATGGACAAGTATTTCTACGCATTCAATCTGGTCGACCTTAACAACCTGCTGTAATGAACGTAAAAGAACTGTTGAAAAAATGCCAGCGCGACCGGACGGCCGTGCTGGCGACCAATTTCTATAACTTCGAGACCCTCACGGCCGTCATGCAGGCTGCGCAGCGAATGCAGGCTCCCGTGCTGTTGCAGCTCACGCGCAGCTCGATCAACTATATGGGGCTCGAACAGGCCGTCGGAATGGGCCGCAGGGCGATCGCCGACTACGGCGTCGAAGGGTGGATTCATCTCGACCACGGCGGATCGGTCGAACTGGTCGAGCGGTGTCTCGATGCAGGATTCGACTCGGTGATGATCGATGCCAGCGAACGTCCGTTCGACGAGAACGTCTCGACGACCCGACGGGTCGTCGAACTGGCACGCCCCTACGGCGTGAACGTCGAAGCGGAGCTGGGCTACGTCGCCAAACTGGGACAGGCGCAGGGCGGAGGCTTCACCACGCCCGAAGAGGCCGCACGGTTCGTCGAAGCGACCGGCGTCGATGCGCTGGCCGTGGCGATCGGTTCGGCCCACGGCTTCTACAAGCAGGCTCCGCGGCTCGACATCGAACGGCTAGCGCAGATCCATGCGGCGACCGACGCGGCGCTGGTGTTGCACGGCAGTTCGGGCATCCCCCACGACATGGTGCGCGAAGCGATCGCCAACGGCATCGTCAAAGTCAACCTCGCCACCGAGATCAAGGACAACTTCATGCGCGCGCTCAAAGGCGTACTGCTCGAAAGCGAGGAGATCGACCTGCGAAAGGTTTTCCCAAAAGCCGTGGCGCCGGTCGTGGAGCTGCTTTGCGAAAAATACCGCATGGTCGGCAGCAGCAAGGTGAAATAGGAGAACACAACCGGGCAACGGGCCGCCTTCGAAAAGCAATCCTCGACAATCCGCCGAATCATCCCGCTTCCGATCGCCAGAAGCGAGATGATTCTTATCCAAGAACATTCGTACTCAGAGCATCCCAATATTTACATCCCGTGGTGTAGCGATATCCGGACGAAAAATATTACGGATACCCCTGCATACCAACAAAAAAGCGGTGTGCTTAATAGGCACACCGCTTTAAATACAACCTCTATGGATCAATTAGCTGCGAAACCCGAAAAATCGGTCTGGAAAGCAGCTGCTTCATAGACATTGGTCTTCCCGCTTGCAGGAATCGTCTGCGTAGCACGTACGACCCAATCCTTTTCAGTCGAGGGATTTCCTCCGGGAGCTTTGACGTACCAATAATGCTGCAATGCCTTGTTCCAGGTCGTCGTCGTCTTGCCGCATTCGTTAAAGAAGAACGATACGGCACACATATCAGCAATATTCGAACTTATACGCGACATCGGCGTAACAACGCCGTTCTGAACGAGTTCCACCTTCCAATTCTGGGGATCGTCATTCCAAATCGAAACGACGAAACAATCCTTCAATGCCGCATTGCCGTTCGTCTTGATACCGGCGCCAGTACCGCCACCCGTCCAAGTGTAGGAGTATTCCTTCGATCCCGTATAGGTGGCATTGCCATCGTATACACGCATCTGGTACGTCTCGGGCCGTCCGGTAGATTTCGCTACCCAGTTATCGACGACATTGCCTTTGATTTCGTAGATGCTGTAACCGTTGGGAGCCCCGTCGACATTCAGGTTGCTCGACCACCAAGCACCGCAGGCACCGCCATGAACATGCTCATACACAGGCTTACCACCCTGGCACACATACTTGGTATGAATATAATTCTGCGGATAATGCGTATGTCCGATCATGATATGCGCCTCCTTGAATTGCGTCAACAAATTGAGGACATCCGCATAATGCTTGTCTTCATTCACATTCGATCCCGTGTTCTTTCCCCCGTTACGGAAAGGAATATGGGCACAAAAGAAAATAATCTTGTCCGCCTTGTTCTCGACCAGGTCCAGATCGGCTTTCAGCCAATTATACTGCTGATCCAGAAGTCCGGCTTCATAATTCCACGTCGAACCCGTAGATCTCGTGCAAACGACATTATCCATCACAACGATATGTGCCTTACCTCTATTAAATGAATAGTCGGCCGGGCCGAAACGCTGGACATAGTTCAATTGAGCAGCGTATGGAGTCGATTGAGAGGCATCGTGGTCGTGATTGCCCATGCAGTTGAAGATCGGCAGATAATCCGTCCCGATCTGCATGTTCGACATCGATTTTTTCATCGGATCCCACTGCACCGTATTGTCGAACGTAATATCGCCCAATGTAACGGCATAGGCATTCGTCCACCGACCTTCCTCCTGTGCACTTTTGAGTGTGGATTTGATATCGGGAATCGTCTCCGTTTCCCAACGAGTCACATCATCATCCGTCTTACACTGCGGATCCCCGATAGCGACGAGCGTAAAATTCTCCTCGACAGCGGGAAGCGGTTCCAGTTTAAAATCGTTGCGATTCTCCTTGTAGCGCTGAATCGTAGAGGTCGAATAGAACAGCGGCAACTTGGAGGAAGGATCGAGAGCCACCTTATAGTTCGCCGGAGTAACGTAATAGACATTGCGGCAATAACGGTTCGCTACGAGGCGGTAGTTACCGTCGGCATCCGTAGTAGTAAACGTATAGCCGTCCGTCACGGGAACGCCGGCAATACCTTTCCCCGTCGTAGCATCCGAGATCTGACCGACAAGGACCGTCTCACCCTCGGGAGGCGTAGGATCCGAGTCATCAGAATCGGAACTCGAACAAGCGGCTCCGCCCAGCAAAGCCACCGTCAAAAACAGATAATAAAACTTTCTTAACATATATAATCCTTCCTTATTTGGATTCACAGTAAATAAAATCGCGTACTATTTAGAAAGATAAGCGATCTTTGAGTAAAACAAAGACCACTTATCTTTTTAATCAAACTCTATTCTCCTGCAAAGATCACTGTTCCCAACCGTAGTTCTGGCCTAAATTGGTATTCAATGACAATGCCGCAGAAGGAATCGGACGCACGTACATTCGCTCGTCGAAACGTAAATCTTCGTGGTATACCAGATAACCGTGATCGCCGTCGGTCAGCGTCCAGTTATTATCACTCATGCTGGTACCAATGCAATAGTTGTTAGGATTGGTATCCGCCGCAGTAAAGGTATACGTGTATCCGTTGAATTCCATACCGTTCTTAACTTCATCAGCCGATAAGTATACACCCTTCCAACCCTTCTCGGTATCGCGAAGAGCGATCAGATTCGCACAATGCCAGCGATAAAGATCATCGACACGGAGGTTCTCGAGAATCAGCTCCGTAACACGTTCACGACGGATTTCGAGAATCGTATTCGACAGATTCGTAATAGCGGCGCCCTCTGCCTGAGCATAATAATCGATCAACCACTGATCGGGCTTATAGTTCGCTGTATCTTCCGGCCAGATATTC
Source organism: Alistipes communis (assembly GCF_006542665.1). Taxonomy (NCBI): domain Bacteria; kingdom Pseudomonadati; phylum Bacteroidota; class Bacteroidia; order Bacteroidales; family Rikenellaceae; genus Alistipes; species Alistipes communis. The sequence continues at coordinate 1,980,135 of NZ_AP019735.1, read as the reverse complement.
TTAACCCCAGCACGATCGCGCAACGCGCCTACCGTCAAATTCCAGTCCTCCTGAGATAACGAACCGTTATTGAGCTCGGCTTTCGCCTCCGCATAGTTGAGCAAAACTTCTCCAAGGCGGAAAATAGGTACGGAATTATCGCCACGCCCAGTCGTGTAGTTGTTCTCGAACTCCTGACTCCATTTCATAAACATATAGCCGGTAACGACGTGCGTGAAGTTCAAAGGCTTAGGCCCGGTTACACCGCCGTACGTCCACTCGTGTCCCGGAGCATGAACCGTCTGGCTCAGACGAGGATCGCGGCCTTCAAACTCTTTGCTCATCGGAACCTGATCCGACTCGATCGGGGTACCGTCGGTCGTGAGATACATGTTCATCAAGGCCTTCGTCGGCGAAACCTTCTGACTTGCAGTAGAAGTATTGTAATTCAACGTCAGGTCGTTCCATACATTCAGACCGTCACTCGTCTTGTACTCGCGATACCAAATCACTTCATTGATATCGCCCAAAGCCGACGTCGTAAACAAGGCATGATAGTCATTGTGCAACTTCAACCCCGCCTTCGTCATAATCGTATTGGCGGCATCGACAGCTTCCTGCAAGAAATCATCGGCACTCTCATACTTATTGTTCCAAGGCTGATTCGTCGACGGATTGACCTTGTGATATTTACGATAAGTACCTTCGAAAAGACAAACTCGCGATTTGAAAGCCAAAGCTACCCAACGATTAATCACGTTCTTGTAAGTCTTCGTATCGGTAGAACAATACGTGCAAGCGAAATTCAGATCCTCCAACACTTTGCTCATCACATATTCGCGATCGTCGCGGCCGGCATAGAGCAACGCATCGTCGACATCGAGTACATGATCGATCCACGGCACATTGCCGAACGTCTTCACTTTGCTATAATAGAAATAAGCCCGCCAAAAACGCGCTACGCCTTCATAATGATTATAAACGGCCTCTGAAACATTCTCTTTGGCTCGAACCATGTCCCGCAGCATAATATTGGCACGACGGATACTTCTCCAATCACCGACATCCCAACCGGTCTGCTTACCTGCATCCCATGCTGCCCCCGGTTTGTAATAATCCGTACCCGATTTGCTGGCGGTCAAGTCTGTATAACTATCTCCCATACCAATCGTATTCGCCGACGGGCAATACGATTCGAGGAGACCGTTACAATATAACTGTAAATCGGATTCCGAAACAAAAAAGGCTTCGGCCGAAACTCTATTCACCGGATCCGCCGACAAAAAGTCTTCACACGAAACTCCGGTGAAGGCAACGGCCCCTATTGCAAATAATCTAATAATATTTTTCATAATTTAACATTCATTAGAAAGTGACATTCAAACCGATCGTCCACGTCTTCAGCATCGGATAGCTGTAACCCTGACCTACACCGCTCAAACCGCCGGTAGTATCATTGTAATCGCTATCACCGAAACCGATCGTTTCCGGATCGAACATATCGGTATGCTTGAAGAGCGGCGAATGGGTGAAAATGTTATCGCCCGATACATAAATCTTCAACTTCTCGATACGAATCTTACGAGTCAACTCCTGCGGGAACGTATAATCGATCGTAATATTCTTGATACGCCAATACGATGCATCCTGCAGATAATAATCGTTTTCATAAGTCAGAGGACCGACGTTACGATTAGCCGCATAGGTTACACGACGGGTATAATATGCCCCCGGATTGGTTACGCGCCAGTTTTCGGTACTGTAATCCATAATGACCGCATCGGTCGTATGAACCTTCGGCAAATAACCGTAAGGACGGTTGTACATACCCCAGAAGAAACCGGACTCGACCATCGGATACCAGTCGCGCTTGCCGACACCCTGAACGAAGACACTCAAACCGATACCGTTCCAGTTCGCACCCAAATTGATACCATACTGATAACGCGGCGTCGTATTGCCGATAATGTCCAAATCGCCATGGTTGTCGAGCGTAGGACGCTCACCTCCGTTTTCGATCTTTCCGTTACCGTCGAGATCGAGGAATTTCAAGTCACCGGCATAAGCACGGAAATTGTTGCCATTTTTATGGAACGCATCTACGGCCCAGTTATTTGCCTCCTCATTGGTCAAGAAATAACCGTCGGTGCGGAAGCCCCAGATATCGCCCAATTCCTGGCCTTTATAGTAAGAGTAGATCGCACCATCGGAGTTGTAGTAATCCTTCACCCAAGTGCGGCTGTCCCAGACGCTGACCTTCACATTGTAATTGAACGGTTTCCCGCCGACCTTAAAGCTGTCGCGCCACGAAAGCGATGCCTCCCAGCCTTTGGTCTTCAATGCACCGAAATTGCCCTTGGGCGAAGTCTCACCAAGCACCTGCGGATAATCGGGACCATTGATCAACATATCGTTGGTATAACGCCAATAGTAATCGAATGAACCGGACAAACGATTACGCAACAAGTCGAAATCGACACCGATATCATACGTCGTAACAGTCTCCCATGTCAACGACGCCGGAACCATCGTAGGCCAGGAAGTGTAAGGAACCTGCTCGCCGTTAATCAAGATAGACGACTTCTCGATCGATTTGCTAGCGCTATTGCTCGTACGCATCAGGGACAAGAACTGATACGGATCGATCGAAGCATTGCCCAACGAACCCACATTGGCGCGGATCTTGAAGTTATCCAACCAGTTGCGCGACCATTTCATCCACGGCTCCTCCGAAATACGCCAGCCGATCGAGCCCGAAGGGAAGAAACCCCACTGCTGATTGGTCGGGAAGAGCGACGACCCGTCGTAACGAGCGGCAAACTCGAAGATGTAACGATTGAGCAAGGTGTAGTTAATACGGCCGAAGATACCGACCATAGATTTATCGTAGCCACCGTCGGAAACATTATATTCAGACGAATCCATCAGTTCGAACGAAGGAAGCGACGGATAGAGGATACCTCTACGCTGCAAATAGGTGTTACGATACTTCGTCTTCTCGATATTCCAACCGCCCACAACGTTCAGATTGTGATTCTCGCCCAATTTTGGAGTCCACGTCGCAACAATGTTCGATGCGACATAATCGGTATCGTATGTCCAATGCGACTTATAAGAGTTCGGATTGTATTCATGCGGCTCTCCTGCCGTCGTATAACCCGTCTGGGTAGGCGAAAGACGATCCTTTTTCGAACGGATAGCCTTGTAGGTAAAGTCTGCCGAAACCTTCAATACGTCCTTGATCGGCTCAGCAGTCAAAGTCGTCGTCGTGATCGCATCGAGTTTATTATCCTCCTGGTAGGCTTCATCTCGCATCCATCCTTCATAAACCATTGCGGCAGCAGCGTAAGTCGGCGTACCGTCCTCGTTATACACCGGATAGAGCGGCTGAGCTCGGTGTTCGATCTGACGCCAGATAGGCATCGATCCGTTTACGACGAAAGGCTGGTGATATTTACGGCTGAAAATCGACGTATTGTTGGCCAACGTCAACCATTTGGCAATTTTCACATCGCCCTTGGCACGCAAGTTATAGGACTTGAAATCCTCCTCACCGATATTATAGATACCGTCCTGATTGTAATAACGACCGGAAATCGCGAATGAAGAGCGTTCACCGGCACCCGATACGGTAATATTGTGCGTCTGCGTGAAGTTATAATCCTTCAGATACATATCCACCCAATCCGTGCTGCCGTAGTAAACGGTCTTATTGGTAGTAGAGCCCAATTCGTTCAGGTTTCCATACAAATTACCATACTTTTCGTAGGAAGGATCGGTCTTGCGACGACGGAACTCATCGAGATAAGCCTGCGAGAAGCCGATCTCCTTGTTGACATCACTGGGGAACGTTCCCGACGACTGGGGAGTACGGTCATTACCCTGGAAAAACTCGGCGAAAGCTTCCGCCCACTGCAAACCGTCGGATACTAGATGGTCTTCCCAAATCACCGTACGACGATTAATGGAGAACGAACCGTTATAGTTTACGGTAACCCGATCCTTTTTAGCTGCTTTGGTCGTTACCAAAATCACACCGAATGCGCCACGAGCGCCGTATACGGCAGCCGAAGCGGCATCCTTCAGCACGGAAATCGTCTCGACGTCTTCGGGGTTGACTGTCGTCAGGTCGCCTTCGACACCGTCGATCAGCACCAGAGCCGAACCGCCCTGACCGATCGAGTGCTTCGTACCTTCACCGCTCGTACCGCTCTTACGCGACTGATAACCCGTCGCGTTACCGCGCACGTATACCGAACCCTGATGGTTGGGCTTACCGTCGGTCTGGATGATGTTCAGACCCGGGATCTGCCCCTGTAACGAACGGGTAATGTTGGCATTTGTACGTCCTTCGAGCGCTTCGCCGGAGAGGTTCTCGACAGCACCTACCAGCTGCGTTTTCTTCAGCGTACCGTAACCTACGACAACCACCTCGTCGATTTTCGTATTATCTTCTGCAATGGCAAAATTGACAGCCGAGCGATTGCCGACCGTAACTTCCTGAGATTTGTAACCGAAGAACGTACATACCAGCACGTCGGTCGGTTTGGCCTTGATGCGATACGAACCGTCCGCATCGGAAATGGTACCTACTGTCGTTCCTTTGACCATGATCGCCGCACCTGCAAGCGGGCTGTTGGTCGTAGCGTCGGTAACGGTACCAGAAATCGTTTGGCTCTGTGCGAAAACGCTCGATGATATGAGCATCATCAAACAAGCAAGAGCACACGTGAACACACCTCGCACAGCAAACTTTTTACTGGGGGGGGGAAGTAGTACGTGTTTCATTCTAATCTTCTTTAATTAGTTCCAACATTTTTAGTAATTTTCAGGCGTCCCTTTACCTATTTATATAGGAAAACATCTGCCTGCCCTGAGGACATTCAAACGGGGACGATTGCGAGTTTGGATTCTCTGAAAATAATCGAATAATGGTTTAAGGGAATGTTTGGATGGCTTTCTGGGTCGTCGTAATTTTCGTTTAGGTTGTTAAGTCAATGAATTAGGGGTTATTACTTATATTTTATACAAAAAACTTTTATGCAAATATAATAAATTTCGAATTCAAACAAATAAAATCGGATATTTTTTTACTCGAAACCAAAATTAATTCCGATCGCCCGACGAAAAGGGAATAAAAAACAGCATAAATCGCTGACAAATAACAAATTACCCCCCCCCTACATCTCCTTCAAAAAATCCAATGCCTTAGAAACCAAATACTTTCAATTTCTTTCAGTTCCCCAATCAGATTTTTCGATTCACTTCGATTCCCGACACGGTTTTCCATCCGTCCGCATTTATGAAATGCGCCCGAAAATCCGGATGAAATTAAAAATTTCAGGAAAAAAGTTTGTTTTTGAAAAAAAAGATATATATTTGCATTGCAAGTTTGGAACAAAGGCGCGGACATCGATGTCCGGCCGACTCTTAGATAAATTGAATAATGTGGATTAAGGTTCGCTTGAGAAGCGAGACCTTGATTTATGTTATTTTGTGTTTATTATCTAACAAACAGTTCAAGACAAACTTATGAAAATCAATAAAATGCTTATAGCGATTCCCGCTATGTTAGCTGTTGTTCTGAGTAGCTGTAAAGATGACGATCCGACGGTCGGTATCGATTCGAGTATGCCGGCTCCCGCCGAAGTCTCTTACGACGAAATGAACTCGTCGAGTTCATCCATCGGAGTGTATTGGGACGCTAACGCCGCATTGAAAAGCGGGGCGACATCTTTTACGGTTCAAATCTTAAAGAAAAAAGATGTCGGCGGAGATGCTTACGACAATACGGTCTCCCATACACTTCAATCCTCAGACTCTCCGTATGATGCATCTCAATTCACAGGACTGACCGAAGGAAGCAAATATTTTGTACGGGTACGCGCAAACTATCCCCGTTCGGTCTACTCCGAATGGGCATATATTCTGAGTTCTTACAACGTTCCGGCCAAAGTAAAAGTCGGAACAGGAGTCATGCATATCGATCCCAATGCCAAGAACGGCCCCGAAGATGTCACCGTTGTGCCGTTCTTCTCCGATCTCAACCTCAAATGGGAAGAAGACGATACGGCGGAAAGTTATGTAATTTATATCGACGATCAAAAAGTCGGGGAAACAGAAGAGTTATCCTACCATGTAACCGGACTTGATTACAATACGTCTTACAGCGTAAGCGTAGCGTCTGTCTATTCGGATGGTTCCGAAGTAAAAGCCGATCCCGAACCGACAAAGACCGGAAATATCCAGCAAATTACACGCAACGTCGGTCCGACCCACCTCAGCGTAAACTGGGATGACGTATCCGGTGGTGCGGGAGCCGGATCGCGCGCTTATCAGGTCGAACTTTCCAAGGAAGAATCGATGGCGAACCCCATTTATTCGATCTATTGCGTGGACGGTCAAGCCTCGACCAACGGTTCGTTCGGCAGCTCTTCTTGGTATGGAAAAGAGAATGGAACGAACCTTCTGCCTCCTACGTCGATCTCATTCGGCCAGCTGGAACCGGCAACGACCTACTATTTCCGCGTGAAGACCGTCGGAAATTACAGTTTCCAAGGAAGCAAGGGTACCGTTACGATCAAGGCCACAAACGGAGAATCGGACTTCTCTCCCGTGATTACACTCCGCACCGAAGCCGAACACACCCCTGCGGCGAATGAAATTCTTTACCAAGGATTCGACAATATTACGATGCAGTCCGATTTCATCAATACGGCCGCAGGCACCACGCCGTACTGGTCCGATAAAGCGATCGTTTCCAAACAAGCCGATACCCCGAATCCGTGGGAAGGAGCATGGGTCGTATATCCGTTCGCAAATTCGCACTTGCTTGCAACATGGGGCATGGCCTCCACCGCAAATTACATCGACGGCCAAGCAACATACAAGGGCCAGGCGAATCGAATCGCAGGAGACAAATCCGGCTCGCTGAAAGGGTGGTACATCGGCGATCAGGTATCGCCTCATCAAGGTTATGTCAAAGTCGGTACAAGTTCGAAGGACGGATTTTATATTGCAACTCCCGCACTTGACAGTCCTTTATTGAGCGCAGAAGGAACGCTTTGCACATTCTCGTTCAAAGGCTGCCCGTTAATGACCGATGGAAGAGTCGTCGATATCGAAGTATATCGCGCGGCGACCAAAACCTTCGAGAAAGTAACGAGTATCACGATGGATTCCACTTTGGCAGATGGATGGACAAGCAGCGACTACCTCTGCAACTACAAGTGGACAACTTATTCGATCGATATCACGTTGCATCCGGGAGATAACGTGGCCGTTATTTCTACGAACAAGAGCCGGTTTGCTATCGACGACATCATGATCGTTAAAAAATAAGATTGATTAACCCTTTTCGGGAGGCCGATCCTGCATGGATCGGCCTCTTTTACTTTCAGGGAGAGAATAAGGGGAGGGCATCTTTGACTGGCGATCAACTCCCGTCGGTCATCATCGCAGCAAACTCATACTAACGCAGGGAATCTGCAATCCTAATAGTACAAGAATAACCGTACCGAAATCGATTTCCGAAGCGTATGTAGATCAGGCCATACGGCACGCTACTTTGTTGGACCTCGTTAGAACATGCCGCAACCTGCTCCGATGCAGCCGGATAGCTATGCCGGCAACAACTCATATCGCCGCTACCTGAGACGCTGATTGAAGAAATCACGACCATATCTCTCTGGAATCCCCAATATCCAAAACAGACAAGAGGCCGTCCGAGATAATGCAAACCGACACGGTTGCGACGAAAACCTGACAACCCGCTGCAACCTCCGACGAACCCACCGCAAAAAGATTCCGGGATTCAGCAGAAGCTGAATCCCGGAACCACTATCAATACATTACAACGTTTTCGTTAAGCTGAGCGCAAAGTCGCTGCTTGCGCGAACTTTGCCGAGGCGAGAAAACGAAGAGAAAACTCGACGTTTACTCCTCTGCTACGACCGTGAACTTGATCGTGGCCTTCACCTCGCGGTGCAACTTGGCCGAAGCCTCGTACTCGCCGACGTTCTTGATCGCCTCGACCGTAATCGTCTTGCGATCCAACTCGACGCCTTTGGCTGCCAGCGCCTCGGCCAGATCGGCTGCGGTCACCGAACCGAAGATCTTGCCCTCCTCGGCCTTCATCGCAATGGTGAGCGGCAGGTTGGCGATCTTCTCGGCCAGTGCCTGTGCGTCGGCCAGAATCTTGGCGTCCTTGTGGGCACGCTGTTTCAGGTTTTCGGCCAGCACCTTCTTCGCCGAAGCGGTCGCGGCCTTGGCATAACCCTGAGGAATCAAGTAGTTGTTCGCGTAACCGGGCTTCACGTTCACGATGTCGTTGGCGTAGCCCAGCTTCTCCATATCTTTCAAAAGAATCACTTCCATGTCTTGCTCCTCCTTGATTATTTCATACAATCGGTTACGAACGGCAGAATGGCGAGGTGACGCGCACGCTTAACGGCCTGTGCGACCTTCTTCTGGAACTTCTGCGAAGTACCCGTCAGGCGGCGGGGAAGGATCTTGCCCTGCTCGTTGAGGAACTTCTTCAGGAACTCGCCGTCCTTATAATCCACGTACTTGATGCCGAGTTTCTTGAAACGGCAGTACTTCTTCTTCTTCACGTCGACCGATACCGGATTGAGGTAACGGATCTCCGATGCCTGTGCTTTGTTCTCCTGTGCCATGGTTACTCCTCCTGCGTTTTGTTAGAAAGTTTTGCACGACGCTTCTCCGAATACTCGACAGCGTACTTGTCCTGCTTGAACGTCAAAAAGCGGATCACACGTTCGTCGCGGCGATACTGGGTCTCCAACGTGTTGATCAGAGAACCCTCGCCCGTGAACTCCACGAGGAAGTAGAAACCGGTGGTCTTGTTCTGAATCGGGTAAGCGAGCTTTTTGAGCCCCCACTTCTCCACATTCACGAGCTGACCGCCGTTCTCGGTGATGACACCTTGGAATTTGTCAGCCACCTCCTGAACCTGAGCCTCGGAGAGAACCGGCGTGACAATGAAAACGGTTTCGTAATTGTTCATAATGCTAAAAATTAATTAATTGCCAAATAGCGGGGCAAAGATAGCGATTTCCCGCGAATTATCAATACTCCGCAACGGATTATTTTCACTTTTCGCCGCTGCGCACCCCTTTTCCGGCCAGCAGGGCGTCGATCGCCTCCGTCGCCGCTTCGAACTGCGAGGGACGCGGTGCATCGCACGTCGCGAGCCGTCCGTCGGGCGCAATGAGCATATAGGTCGGAAAACCGGACAGGTCGTATTCGGCCAGCGTCAGCGAAGAAGCCGCATCGGGCAGGAAATAGTTCTCGCCCAGCCCCGTCAGACCGAATTCATCCAGAAATTCGATCCATGCCTTGCGACGCGATTGGAGGCATAGCGTGACGAAACGGACCTCGTCCGAGCCGGCGTAATGTTCGCGCAGGATCGGCATCGCCGTTTTCAACTCGCTGCGGCAAGGACCGCACCATGTCGAACAGAAATCGACGTAGAGCGCCTTCCCCGGATGACGGGCCGCCAACGTCGAGAGCAGCTCGCAGTCGGGCAGCGTATCGATCCGTCCCGCCGCATCGCACCGCAGCACGCCGGAAAGCGGGACAGTGCTGAAAGCAGGACGTTCCGCCGCCCGTTCGCGCACCCGCGCCGCATAGGCCGGATCGAGGAACAATCCGGCCATCCGTTCGGCCGGCACCGCACCGTTCGCACGCATGCCTTCCATACAACCGTAAAGCAGGTAATCGCGCAGTCCCCGGCCGATCTGCGGGTCGGCATCGAGCCGGGCCGCAACGGCCGCCAACGCTTCGGCCGGCGCTGCGCCCGACCGAACGGCCTCGATCTCGTCGGGACAAATCGCACCGAGATAATAGCTGATGCCGGCCGAATAGTTGATGACAGAGACCATATTGCGTTCCAGATCGAAGATGTCGAACATCGGATCGGTGAAGATCGCCCGCCATGCCGCCGGATCGAGGTCGTGGTTCCATATCTGCACCATATCGATGTCACGGGCCACCGCCTCGCGCACCTCGGCCGGAAGCCGGCGCGCGGAGAGCGAATCGGCGACGGCCTGCCGGTAACGCCGGTAGCTCGCCAGATACTCCTGCGGATCGCCCTCGACGGCGGGAGCCTGCTCGCACAGCCTTCTTTTCAGGCCGGCGACCGACGCAAGCGCATTGTTGGTCCGTGCATGGTCGCCCGAAAAACGGATCGCATCGGGATCACCGGCACGCATCCGCCCCGCGTCGATGGTCACATAGACCGAGTCGCCGGGGGAGACGATCAGATCGAAGAAATCGCCGTATACGCCGGTCATTCCGGTCGTATAGGCCGTTCGGAATACGAAATGGAAATCATTCGCTTCGGGCGAGACACGGGCTGCCATACGGCTTTTCAACGCGAAGGGATCTTCGGTATTGAACAGCACCGCCCCGGAAGCTCCCCCGGCGAGATCGACCACACGTCCCGCGATGACCGTACGCCGCGGGACGACGCCGTCCGGCCCGCAGGCAAAAAGCGGCAACAGCAGCAATGCCGCGAGAACGCGGCAGATCGGAATCGGTTTCATAGGCAAAGTTTCAGGCCGGAACACCGGCGGTTGGTGTGGTAAAAATAATGAAAAAAGTCCGAAAAACAAGTTTCCGGACTTTCATACGGTTCTTCCTTCGAAAAAATCATCTGTGCGCATCCACCACCCGACAGATCCGGTCGAAGACCTCGTCCATCGAGCCGACGCCGTCGACCTCGAAATATTTGTTCTGCCTGGCGTAGTAGGCACCGACCACTTCGGTCTGCTCGCGATAGACCTTGATGCGGTTGCGGATGACATCCTCCGACGCATCGTCGGCACGGCCCGAATCCTTGCCGCGCAGCAGGATGCGGCGCACCAGCTCCTCTTCGGGGACATGCATGTCGACCATGAGCGTCACGCCCAGCCCGTACCCGCCGAGAATCTTGTCGAACTCCTCGGCCTGAATCGTCGTGCGGGGAAAGCCGTCGAAGATATTGCCCGCCGCATCGCGGTGCTCGGCCACGTAGTTGGCGATCATCCCGATGACGACGGCATCGGGCGCCAGACGGCCCGTCTTGATATACTCCTCCATGCTGCGGCCCAGCTCGGTTCCGCGCGCGATCTCGGCGCGGATCACCTCGCCCGTCGAGACGTGGTTGATTCCGTAATGTTCCCTCAGACGCGACGCCTGCGTCCCCTTGCCGCAGCCCGGCGCCCCAAATAATACGATGTTCAGCATAGTTTGTGTTAGTTTTTTCACAACGGCAAAAATAATCTATTTTCCCGAAAACGGCAAAGTTCTTTAAAAATTATAATATCTCCGCCCCGCCGGACGGTGCGCCGGCGACCTTTTCCTTCGGAAAAGCGGCGGCAGGGCCGTTGTACGGACGTTCAATCCTCCCGTGGGATGACCGCCGAGCGGCTGCGGCGGACGGAATGCGGAGAGCGAAGTTGCGAAACGGCAAAGTTTTCGCTACTTTTGTGCAAAATTCGATCGGAGGCATGGAACAGAACAAACGGACGCAGATCGCCGAATTGGGGGAATTCGGCCTTATCGACAAACTCACCGGCGCATTCGCCCCCCGCAACCGGACGACCCTGCGGGGCGTAGGCGACGACGCGGCCGTGATCGCCGCTTCGCGCAGCGAGGCGACGCTCGTCTCGACCGACCTGCTGATGGAAGGGATCGACTTCGACCTCACCTACTTCCCGCTCAAACATCTGGGCTACAAGACCGTCACCGTCGGCGCGAGCGACATCCTGGCGATGAACGCCCTGCCCGAACAACTGTTGCTGTCGCTCGGCGTGTCGTCGAAATTCTCGGTCGAGGCGTTGCAGGAGTTCTACGAGGGTGTCCGCCTGGCTTGCGAGGAGCTGAACATCGACCTGGCGGGAGGCGATACGACCGCTTCGGTGACGGGGCTGACCGTCAACGTCACGGCCATAGGCCGTGCCAGACGCAGTGACATCGTCTACCGCAACGGAGCCAAACCCAACGATCTGATCTGCATCACGGGAAATCTGGGCGCCGCCTATATGGGTCTCCAGCTGCTCGAACGCGAGAAGCGCGTCCTGCACGACGTCGAAAATCCCGAACCGCAGTTCGCCGGCCACGAATACCTGCTCGAAAAATACCTGAAACCCCGCGCCCGCCGCGACGTGATCGCCGCGCTGGCCGAAGAGAAACTCCGCCCCACGGCGATGATCGACCTCTCGGACGGGCTGGCCAGCGACCTGATGCAGCTCTGCAAGGCTTCGGACTGCGGCGCGCGCATCTACCTGGAACGGATCCCGATCGCCCGGCAGACGCATCAGTTGGCCGAGGAGATGCACACCGACCCCGTGGTGGCAGCCCTCAACGGAGGGCAGGATCACGAGCTGCTCTTCACCGTGCCGCTCTCCATGCAGGAGCAGGTGATGCGGCTGGGCCTGGTCGACGTGATCGGACATATCACCCAGCCGGGCACGGAGTGCTATCTGGTAACGCCCGACGGCAGCGACATCCGCCTCAAAGCCCAGGGATTCAAAGAGGAAATCTGACCGCAGGCCCCTGCGCTCCGTTCAGTCGCAGGAGAACCGCAGATTCAGCCCCCGCGTAAAGAGACCCAGCTCCTCCTGCGAGGGAGGACGGCACGAAGTATATCCCGAGGGCAGCGGCGACCACAGTTCGAAGCCTCGGAGATCGCTCGAACAAACGGCCAGCAGCACTCCGCCCCGCCGGTCGTGCCGCTCGAAAATCCCCCACAATCCGCCCGAAGGAGCGGCCGCCGGAAAAAAGAGGTAGAGTCCGCCGGGTTCGAGCCGCGTAAAATCGTAAATCAACATCACACCTAATATGTTCGTAATGGTAAGCGGATGAATTTCCCCTTTTCCATTCAATATTCCAACCGGAGTGCCAACTTTTGGCAGAAATAAATCGTGCGGTTCGAAAAAATCACTATTTTTGTTCGGACAACACGCATTCCCGCCGCTTCGCAAGTCCGCCTTCCCGACGGCCGCCGCACCGACCGGCAGGAGCGCGCGCAGGAATGCCACCGAAAAAGAGACGAACATGAAACAACCTTATATTCCGCAGCCGATCGACGTCAGCCGCATCGAACTGCCCGCCGCGCTGGCACCCCTCACCGAAGCGCTCGCGCGCAACGTCCACGAGGTATGGGCGGCTACCCGCATCGCCCAGGGCTGGCGTTTCGGACCCGAACGCAACGACGCCCGCAAGGAACACCCCTGCCTGATCCCCTACGAGGAGCTACCCGAAGAGGAACGCACCTACGACCGCCAGACGGCGCTCGAAACGCTGAAACTGATCGAACACCTCGGATTCGAAATCCGCAAACGCTAACCGAAAAACCGCCGCATCATGATCCGACGCTTGTGGAAAACCCTGAAACTCGGCTTCGACCGCTCCTTTTCGGGCGCCAGCTGGAAACAGATCACCTGGCTCTTCGGCATTCTGGCCCTCGTGTTGGGCTTCTCGCTCTGGATCAAAAGCTATTGCACAGCCGAGCTACACGACATGCGCATCCTCGAACTGCTGCTCGATCCCGGTTCGTTCGTGTTGCAGGATGGCGATCCGCTGGGTTATGAACGCCTGCCGCTGCTGGCGCTCACCTTCCTCGGCGCGATCTTCTTCACCGGAGGACTGATCTCGGTCGTCTCGAACATACTCACGGGACGCATCGCCCGTTTCAGACAAGGCGAAATCCGCTACCGCTTCGACGGGCATATCGTCCTGCTGGGAGCCAACGACACGGCCGCAGGACTGATCCGCGAACTGCACGCCGAGCCGGAGAACCGCCGCCGCGACATCGTGTTGCTCACGCAGAGCGATGCGGAGGCTCTGCGCCGGAAGCTGCACGCCGAACTTTCGCCCGCCGAGGAGCGCCGCCTCATCATCCTCCACGGCCAGCGCGACTCGCGCGAAGAATTGGAGAAGATCCACATCCACCGCGCCGACCGCGTCTTCGTGCTGAGCGACGACGGCGAACTGGAACACGACTCGGTAAGCATCAACGCGCTGGTTCAGATTTCGGCGATTCTCGGCGCAGCGCACCGCCGCGATCCGCTGCCCTGCCACCTGTCGTTCGAATACCAGAGTTCGTTCCAGGTCTTCCAACTGGCCGATTTCGAAGAGGCCGAGCGGATGAAGAGCCGCATCCACTTCTCGGCGACCAATTTCCACGAGAACTGGGCGCAGCGCGTGCTGGTGTCGGGCTGCTGCAACTGCAACGGACGGGATATTCTCTATCCGCCGCTCGACCGCGACGGCATCCGGGCGCAAAGCGACCGCTACGTCCACCTGATCGTCGTGGGCATGAGCCGCATGGGCGTGGCGATGGGCGTCACGGCGGCCCACATCGCCCACTACCCCAACTTCGTCACACAGGGGATCCGCACGCGCATCACCTTCATCGACCCCGATGCGGAACGGGAGATGAACTTTCTCAAAGGCCGTTACGAACCGCTTTTCCGGTTGTCGCACCATACGCTGCGCAAATTCGACGCGGCCGGCAGCGAAACGACCAACGTCCACACCCCGCAGGAGGATTTTCTGGACGTGGAGTGGGAATTCGTCGCAGGAGGCATCGAATCGCCCCACGTGCGCAAACTGCTCAAAGACTGGACGGCCGACGAAAAGGCGCTCCCCACGCTGGCGATCTGCGGCAACTCCGCACCGGAGAACGTCGCCGCCGCGCTCTACCTGCCGCAACCACTCTACGACCGGCAAGTTCCGATCTTCGTCTATCAGAAGGAGACGGCCACCATTCTCGAAATCGCCCGCCGTTCGTCCCGTTACCGAAGCGTATATCCGTTCGGCATGATGTGCGAAAGCTACGACGCCACACTCAAACAGCGCATCCGCAAGGCCAAACGCATCAACTACGTCTACAACCATTTCACCGATGCAAAAAAAGCAGCGAAAAAAGCAGCGGACGAACTCAATGAAAAGTTCGACTTCAAAACTTTCGCAGCCGGATTCGAAATTGCCGATTGGCCAGACGATAAGATCGACCAATACTGGAACGATCAATCGCTGGCGTTCCAATGGTCGAACATCTACGCCGCCAACGCCATCCCCGCCAAACTCCGCTCGCTGGGTATCGATCCCTGCCGTCCGCATCCGCTGGACGGGCAGGAGGTGGAGACGGCGGCCCGTGTGGAACACAACCGCTGGAACGTGGAGCGGCTGCTGATGGGTTACCGTCCGGCCACCACAGCCGAACGGGAGCGGGCGAACGCCGACGACGAATATAACGAAATGTTGAAAAAAAAGTATTTCATCCATATCAATATCGCCCCTTATGGGGAGATTCCCGAAGAAACCAAAGAAAACGACCGCATCCTGACCCGCTTCCTCTACCGCGTGGAACAGTGATCCGCTCCTCCGGTGCAAGCCCCGAAACGTCCGTGCGGCACGTTCCGGGGCTTTTGCGTTCCGGCCGCTGCGGCAGCCCCACTCGGACAACGGATCGACGCCGATCCGGTCACGTATCCGGCAATACCGATTATCCGCCATCTCGTCCGTAAGGCCGGATGATAGTCCCGCCGGTTGCGGCCGGAAAAGGCGGCGCCCTCCACCGGAAAAATCGCATACCTATCCGCAATCGTACCTCCGAATCCGATTCCCGACCGACGCTGCCGGCAGGAAACCCGCACACCGTGCGGAGGGAACGTATCCCCTCCGAGACCTAATACTGTACTGTACCGTTCCGGTCGCCGGCAGTTCGTCGACGCGCATCGTAAGCGGGGAGGTAAGCGGAAAAAATCGATATTTCAATAAAAATTCAGTACTTTGTATTGCAAAGTATAAATAATCGTATTATATTTGCAACGACAGAGTAATTAAAGTTTTTTAGATACCCCCTCAAAACAGTACCGTTATGAAAGAGACTGTAAACGTCAACATCGCCTCGCAGGCCTTCACGCTCGACGACGACGCCTACGCCGTGCTTCGCCGCTATCTGGACGACATCCGCCGGCGACTGCCGCAGGAGGACAACAACACGATGGAGGATGTCGAAGCGCGTATCGCCGACATTTTCCGTGAACGGCTTTCGTCGCCGATGATGGTCGTGTCGCTCGCGTCGGTACAGTACGCCATGGAACAACTCGGGCAGCCCGACGACTTCGGCGAATGCCCCTCCGACCGCACGGGCGGCTGCACGGGGGAGCAGATCGGAGAGCAGATCGGAGAGCCGGAGCCCGCTCCGCGCAAACTCTACCGTTCGCGCAGCGACCGCGCCATTGCCGGCATCTGCGGCGGACTGGCCGACTACCTCCGCGTCGATCCGCTGGTGATCCGGCTGCTGACACTCTTCCTGATCCTCTTCGGGGGCCTCTCGATCTGGATCTACATCATTCTCTGGCTGGTCGTTCCCGAAGAGCCGCAAAGCATCAACACCCGTAAATAATCCCAAAACGATAACGCCATGGCAGAAGACAACGTAAAAGCCCAGATGCGGAAAGGCATTCTCGAATACTGCATCCTCGCGATCCTCTCGCGCGGCGACTCCTACGCCCCGCGGATCATCGCCGAGCTGAAAGCGGCCGAGATGATCGTGGTCGAAGGCACGCTCTATCCGATCCTCACCCGCCAGAAAAACGCAGGTCTGCTTACCTACCGCTGGGAAGAATCTCCTCAGGGGCCTCCCCGCAAATATTACACGCTGACCGAGAAAGGCCGCGAAGCACTCCGCACGCTCGATCAAGCGTGGATCGAGATGGTACAGCAGATCGACGTGATCCGTCACGGCGGCAAACCGGCCGAAAACCGATAAACCGATCTCCGAACGAAAAAAAGACACTCCGGCTTCACGCAGTCGCCGCACTCCGCACGACGGAGGGTGCCGTCTCCGACGGCGGGCGACGGGACATGACTACCGGAGGCGTCGAATCGCTCCGAAATCACACGCGAAGCATCCGAAACCGACACAAACCTATTACACCATGAAAAAGGCACTCCTTCTCCTCGCCGCGGCAGCCGCCTGTGCAATCGCCCTTCCGGCCACCGCTGCACGCAACAAAACCCTCAAAGGCAGCGGCAGAATCGTCACCGAGACCCGCGACGTCGGATCGTTCCACGCCGTCGAAGCGGGCAGCATCGCCCACGTCCTCGTCGGCGACTACCCCGCAGGCCGCGTGACCGTCAAGACCGACGACAACCTCCTCGTCCACGTGCAGACCTCGGTCGCCGAGGGGACGCTCCGCATCGGACTGGCAGACGCCACGGTGCAAAACGCCGAATTGACCGTCTACGTTCCGGCCGCCGGCATCACACGACTCGACGCCAAAGGCATCGCTGCATTTTCGCTCGAAACACCGCTGGCCGGAATTACCGGACTAAAAGCCGGCGGAGCCGCCAAAATCACGGCCGAACACCCGCTGCAAACCAATGACGCCGCGATCGAGACCAGCGGCACCGCGCACATCGCCGTCGAGGCGATGACGGGCACCCTCGAACGCATCTCGGCCACCGGTGGTTCCGAAATCAAACTGAAAAGCACGGCGACAGGTCGCGCCATCGAACTCCGAGCCTCCGGCACGAGCCGCCTCGTCTGCAACGGAGAACTCCTTTGCGACGACGCTTCGATCGAAAGCAGCGGCGCCGCCCGCATCACGACCCGAGTCAAATGCACGGAGTGCCGGATCGAGAGCAGCGGTACTTCCGCCACGCAAGTGTCGCTCGACGCGACCTCGCTCCATGCCGAGAGCAGCGGAGGCGCCGGCATGACGCTCGCCGGAACGACCCGCGCCTGCCGCATCGTCGCCGGAGGAACCTCCCGCATCGACGCTACGGGACTGAAATCGGAACAGTGGGACACCACGGTCGGAAAATACTCCGCACTCAAACGTTAACCGCATATGAAACGCATCGTTCTATTTTCTACACTTTTCATCCTGCTCGGTCTCGTACCGGCGCAGACCGCCGCACGCGCCCGCACGATCAAGGGGTCGGGTGTCATGCGCACCGAAACGCGCGAGGCAGGGCGCTACACGGGGCTGAAAGTCGCCCGCGGCGTCGCGGCGACGATCGTCGAAAGCGATTCGGAAAAACTCGTCGTCGAAGCCGACGAAAAGATCATCGGCTATGTCGTCACGACGATCGACAAACAGGGCGTCCTGCTGCTGACGATCGATCCCGAAATCGACAACATCCGCGACTGCGACGTCCGCATCAGCATACCCAAACCTGAGGTACTGCAAAGCCTGACGGCCACCAGCGGCGGTCGGGTCACCTGCCGAACCGTCGTAAACACCCCGACGCTCAACGTCCGCACAACCAGCGGCGCACATGCCGAGATCGCCTGCGAGGGCGACGGCTGCACCCTCTCGGCCACCAGCGGCTCCGAAATCAAGGCCAATCTGGCCGTAGGCCGGTGCGCGATCGAAGCGCACAGCGGAGCCGAAATAAATGTCAAGGGAGTGGCCGAGGAGTGCAAAATCAACGCCATGTCGGGAGCCACCTGCAAGGCCCGCAATCTGCTGACCCGGCGCACCGAAGCGCGCGCTTCGTCGGGCGCTTCGGTGCGCATCACCTGCTCCGAGACGCTCGAAGCCGCCGCTTCGTCGGGCGGAAGCGTCTCCTACTGGGGCGACTGCCGGCTCGTCGGTTTCAAAAAGAACCTGACAGGATCCGTCACCCATAAACGATAACCGCCATGAAAGAGGTCAAAAAATGCAGTATTTCGGGCATCGCCTTCACGCTCGACGCCGATGCCTACGCCCTTCTGAGCCGCTACCTCGACAGTCTCAAAGCGACCTACGCCGAGACGGCCGACGGCGACGAAATCGTCGCCGACATCGAGGCGCGCATCGCCGAACTGATCCTCTCGCAGCAGGAGAACTCGCGCGTGGTGGAGACCCCGCTCCTGCGACAGATCATCTCGCAAATGGGAACGGCCGAGGACATCTCGTCCGAAAGCGAAACCGACGCAGCCAAAAAGCAGCCGCGCATCCCGCGCCGTCTCTACCGCGACACCGAGAACGCCCGCCTGGGCGGGGTGTGCGCCGGGCTGGGGCGTTACTTCGACGTCGACCCCACATGGGTGCGCCTGACGCTCTTCGCACCGCTGCTGTTGTTGATCCTCGTCGAGGTACTGCCCTTCTCCGGCACCCTCTCGACCTTCTTCTCCAACCTGTTCGGCGTCTTCGTACTGGGCTACTTCATCATGTGGTTCGCCGTGCCGGCCGCACGCTCCGCGCGGCAGAAGCTCGAAATGGAGGGCGAGCCGATCACCGTGCGCTCGATCCGCGAAAAAACCGTTCGGGACAGCGAGACGAACAGCGACGTGAAATCGATCGTCGCCCGCGTGATCTACGCCCTCGGACAACTGGCGCTCATCGTCATCAAGATCTTCATCGGATTCTTCATCTTCGGTCTGACCTTCGCCGCCTGCATCCTGCTCATCGTACTCTTCGCCCTGATCTTCGGCGATCCGGGCGGCAGCGGAACGCTATCGATCGCAGGCTGGACGATGACGACCACGGCCATGGGCGTCATGGGTCTGCTGACGGTGCTCATCCCGCTGCTCCTGCTTATCTACATCCTCTTCTGCCTGATCGCCTCGCGCAAACCCAGCGGGCGCGCCACGCTGATCGTCTTCCTGCTCTGGATCCTGACGATCGTCGCTACCGGCGGACTGATCCTGCGGGAGTACGGCGGCGAACAGCGGCACCGCCTGCACGAACTCTTCGACGAGGCGCGCGACGAACTCCGCGACAGGGAAATCGACCGTATGCAGGAGTGGGTGGCCGCCGACACCGTATCCGTCATTGCGACCGAACCCGCCCCGCAGACCGCTCCGGCAAGCGATTCCGCACACCGGATCACGATCAAGGGACCCAAGAAACAGAAGGTCGACATCCGCGTGACGGAACACAGCGTCGACATCGATTTCGACGACGAGAGCTACGAATGACGACGGCCGGAACGACCCGTCGCCGCGAAACGGGAGGCCGCACCGGACGGCTTCCCGTTTCGGCATAAAAAAAGCTGTAAAAAAGAGCGGTATTCATAAATTATTTTACTAACTTTGTCCCGAAGTGATAATACTCCTTTCGCTATGGCAGCCATCAAATGCATCGGTATCCTGACCTCCGGCGGCGACGCCCCAGGCATGAACGCCGCCATCCGCGCCGTTACCCGCACGGCCATCTACAACGGATTTACGGTCAAGGGAATTCTGCGCGGTTACCGCGGTCTGGTGACGAACGAAATCGTCGATTTCCACTCCTCGTCCGTAAGCAACATCATCCAGTTGGGCGGAACGATCCTCAAAACGGCTCGCTGCGAGGAGTTCAAATCGGTCGAGGGGCGTCAGCAGGCCTATGAAAACCTGAAAGCCGCCGGTATCGACGCACTGGTGGTCATCGGCGGCGACGGCTCGCTGTCGGGCGCCAATATCTTCGCGCAGGAGCACGACATTCCCATCGTGGGGCTGCCCGGTACGATCGATAACGACCTGGGCGGTACGGACGCCACGATCGGTTACGACACGGCGCTCAACACGATCATGGAGGCCGTCGACAAACTGCGCGATACGGCGTCGAGCCACGAACGGCTCTTCTTCGTCGAGGTAATGGGACACACGGCCGGATACCTGGCCCTCAACGGTGCGATCGCCACCGGTTCCGAAGCGGCCATCATCCCCGAAATGGACACGGAGGTCGACCAGCTGGCCGAACTCATCAGCCAGGGTTTCCGCAAGAGCAAGAACTCGGCGATCGTCATCGTGGCCGAAAATCCCCGCACGGGGGGCGCCATGGGGCTGGCCGAGCGCGTGAAAAAAGAGTTCCCGCAGTACGACGCGCGCGTCACGATCCTGGGACATATCCAGCGCGGCGGATCGCCCTCGGCACAGGATCGCATCCTGGCCTCGCGCATGGGAGCCATGGCCATTCAGGCGATCATGGAGGGGCAGCGCAACGTGATGATCGGCATCCAGAACAACGAACTGGTCTACGTGCCCTTCTCGCGTGCGGTGCGTCACAACAAATCGATCAATCGGGATTACGTGAATCTCGTGAAGATACTTTCCATGTAAGCTCCCCGCAGAACCCAAACGAAGAGAACGATCGGATGAAACGCGTAATCGGCATCGGCAACGCCCTGACGGACATGCTGGTCAATTTGGAGTCGGACTCCGTACTGAGAAAATACTTGCTCGAAAAAGGATCCATGTCGTTGGTGGACAGTAAGTTGCAGACCGAAATATCGAAATCGGTCGCTGGACTGCCCTATTCGCTCTCACTGGGCGGCTCGGCCGGCAACACGATCCGTGCCATGGCGCGTCTGGGCTGCGGGACGGGATTCATCGGCAAGGTAGGTCCCGATACGACGGGCGACTTCTTCGAGCAGGCGCTCGCGAACCTCGGTGTGAAGCCCTTCATCTTCCGCGGCAGCGAGCGGTCGGGCAAGTGCGTGGCGCTGATCTCGCCCGACGGCGAACGCACGATGATCACGCATCTGGGCGCCGCGCTCGAACTGACGGCGGCCGACGTCCGCGCCGACATCTTCGAAGGATTCGACTGCGTCTACATCGAGGGGTACCTGGTGCAGAACCACGAACTGATCGAGCACACGGCCCGGACGGCCAAAGAACGCGGATTGCAGGTGGCGATCGACCTGGCGAGTTTCAACATCGTCAAGGAGAACCTCGATTTCCTGCGCGCCCTGGTCGAAAAATACGTGGACATCGTCTTCGCCAACGAGGACGAAGCGATCGCCTTCACGGGCGAGAACGAACCGATCAACGCCTTGCAGGCCATTTCGCAGCTTTGCGAACTGGCGATCGTCAAGATCGGCATCCGCGGCGCGCTGATCAAACACCGCAGCGAAGTGGTGCACGTCGGCATCATGGCCGCCGCCAGGCGCGTCGACACGACGGGCGCAGGCGACTTCTACGCCGCGGGGTTCCTCTACGGCATGTGCGCCGGACTCTCGCTTCGGCAGTGCGGCACCATCGGCGCGATCACGGCGGGCAAAGTCATCGAGGTGGTCGGCACGACCTTCGGCGAGGAGGCGTGGGAGGACATCTTCCGGCTCGTGAAGAAGGTGCGCAACGAACGCTATCTCTTTTAGCACATTCGGCAGCGTACGACCGCTGCCTTTTTTATACGGTTACAGGTTTAGGTTAGGAGGGTCCCTCCCCATTCGGAACGGGTCCCGTAGCACCCGGAACGCGGAGTGCGGTGAATTCGGCATCGGGCTTCGCGACATACGACAAGCAATCCAGTCGGTTCGATGCCGAATTCATCGGGCCTTCACTCAAAAACACCTCTTAATTATGGAGAAAGAAGCACAAAAATTTGTCGACGAATTCATGGCCGGAATCGTTGCCAAAAACGCCGGTGAACCCGAATTTCATCAGGCGGTGAAGGAGGTTGCCGAATCGCTGGCGGAGTACATCGTCATGAACCCCGTCCTGAGCAAGATGAAGGTGCTCGAACGCATCGCCGAACCCGAGCGCGTCATCATCTTCCGCGTGCCCTGGCTCAACGACAAGGGCGAGATCGAGATCAACCGCGGCTACCGCGTACAGATGAACAGCGCTATCGGTCCCTATAAAGGAGGTATTCGGTTCCACCCTTCGGTGAACCTCTCGATCCTGAAATTCCTCGCCTTCGAGCAGACCTTCAAGAACAGCCTCACGACGCTGCCGATGGGCGGCGGCAAGGGCGGTTCGGACTTCAATCCCAAGGGTAAATCCGACAACGAGGTGATGCGTTTCTGCCAGTCGTTCGTCACCGAGCTGGCGCGCCACATCGGACAGGACACCGACGTTCCGGCGGGCGACATCGGCGTGGGCGGCCGCGAAATCGGCTTCATGTTCGGGCAGTACAAACGTCTGCGCGACGAATTCACCGGTACTTTCACCGGCAAGGGTATCGGCTGGGGCGGCTCGGCGATGCGCCCCGAAGCGACGGGATACGGAACATGCTACTTCGCGCAGGAGATGCTCGCGACGCGCGGCCTCTCGTTCGAAGGCAAGACGGTCTGCATCTCCGGCTCGGGCAACGTAGCGCAGTACGCCGCCCAGAAGGCCACCCAGCTCGGCGCCAAGGTCGTGACGCTCTCCGATTCGTCGGGCTACGTCTACGACCCCACGGGCATCACGCCCGAAAAGCAGGAATACGTCATGGAGCTGAAAAACGTCTTCCGCGGGCGTATCAAGGAGTACGCCGACCGCTATCCCGAAGCGACCTACTACGCAGGCCAGCGTCCGTGGGGCGTGAAATGCGACATCGCCATGCCGTGCGCCACGCAGAACGAGTTGAACGGCGACGAGGCCGCCGCACTCGTGAAGAACGGCTGCATCTGCGTGGCCGAAGGCGCCAACATGCCCTCGACGCCCGAGGCGATCAAGGTTTTCCAGGAGCACAAACTCCTCTACGCGCCGGGCAAGGCGGCCAACGCCGGCGGTGTAGCCACGTCGGGACTGGAAATGAGCCAGAACTCGATGCGTCTGCACTGGTCGCCCGAAGAGGTCGACGCCAAACTCCGCGCCATCATGCAGAACATCCACGAGGTATGCGTGAAATACGGTACCGAGCCCGACGGCTACGTCAACTACGTGAAGGGTGCCAACATCGGCGGCTTCATGAAGGTCGCCAACGCCATGCTGGCGCAGGGGTGCTGCTAAAAGGGAGCATTCTCCCGTCGTGCCGGTACGATTGATCCGGCCTACGACACGGAAGCGAAAAAGGGAGCCGCCGCTGACCGAGTTCAGCGGCGGCTCCCTTATTTACGCTTATCCGCGAACCGTCGCGACGGTTCGCCGTCGGAGACCGATACGCTACCGCACGGACCGCAGCGAAGTTGCCGGTCGGCCGGAGATCGAATCCAGGAGCAAAATCCCGGACAACCCGATCGTTTTCATCGGCCGAAGACCGGAGTTCCACCCGATCCTCACCCCGTTATCACCCGATCCATCCGCACGTCGTGCGGTTCGACGGGCAGGTCGTCTACCAGCTGGTGCGCATAGCAGACGCCTACGCGGAATCCCCTGAAAGCGGGATCCCCGAGATAGCGGTCATAATAGCCCCGTCCGCGCCCCAACCTCCGGCCGTCGGCCGTGAAAGCCACGCCCGGACAGACCACCAGATCGATCTCGCCGGCCGGACACGGCCGCTCGCCCTGCGGCTCCAAAATGCCGAAAGCCCCGAAGACCAGCGCGTCGGGGCGGCAGGCATAGAACCGCATCGCGTCGTCCTCGACACGAGGCAGCACCACGCGCCGCGTCGAGGCCCAGCGCGCCAGCACCTCGTCGGTAGCCGGTTCGTCGGGCAGTGCGGCAAAAACG
Organism: Alistipes communis; assembly: GCF_006542665.1. NCBI lineage: Bacteria > Pseudomonadati > Bacteroidota > Bacteroidia > Bacteroidales > Rikenellaceae > Alistipes > Alistipes communis. Next base: position 1,955,846 of record NZ_AP019735.1, on the reverse strand, counting down.
GCGACGGTCCGCGCCGCACGGAACTCGGGCAGTCGTTCGACCGCCGAAAAGATCGCCGCCGACGCCCTCAGACGCTGCTGCGAGTCCAATGCGCGGTTGAGCCGCCGCATCCTTTCCCGTATCTCTTTTTTTACCATGTTTCAGGTATTTTATCCGACAATTTCCACCCGTTTCGCATTGTTATTACACAAACAATACCTATCTTTGTGGCACTTGTAAGAAATCCTTAACAAAAATAAACAAAATTCAAACATTATGAGCTGTTTTCTGACCAATTCATCTCTTGGCAAGAAATTGGTGATGAGCCTGACGGGATGCTTCCTCGTACTGTTCATCCTCTTCCACATGTCCATGAACCTCGTGGCCATCATCTCGCCCGAAGGCTACAACACGATCTGCGCATTTCTGGGCGCCAACTGGTATGCGCTGGCCGGTACGGTGGTGCTGGCCGCCGGCGTGCTGATCCATTTCGCCTACGCCCTGTGGCTCACCTACAACAACTACCAGGCGCGCGGCAAGCAGCGTTACGAGGTGACCGTCACCGAGCCGGGCGTGGACTGGGCTTCGAAGAACATGCTCGTACTGGGCTGGATCATTCTGGCCGGTCTGGCACTGCACCTCTTCAACTTCTGGGCCAAGATGCAGCTCGTGGAGATCATGGGCGGGCACGAGAACTCGCTGGGGTTCCATCCTGCCGACGGCGCCGCGCTGATCCAATACACCTTCTCGCAGTGGTATTACGTGGTGATCTACCTGCTGTGGTTCGCTGCCCTGTGGTTCCACCTCACGCACGGCGTATGGTCGATGTTCCAGTCGGTGGGCTGGGCCAACGACACGTGGTACCCGCGCCTCAAAGGGCTGGCCACCGTCGTCGCCTCGATCGTATTCCTCGGCTTCGCAGCAGTCGTCGTGGTCTATTTCGTGCAGAGCATCTGCCCTTGTTCGGCCGGTGTATGTTAACCTTTATATAAATTAAAAAAACACCCGATATGGCTTTCAAATTAGATTCCAAAATTCCCGCCGGCGAACTCGCTCAGAAATGGAGCAACCACAAGGCGGCCATCAAAGTCGTAAGCCCTGCCAACAAACGCAAACTTGACATCATCGTCATCGGTACCGGCCTGGGCGGCGCGTCCGCAGCCGCTTCGCTCGGTGAGTTGGGCTATAACGTCAAGGTCTTCTGCATCCAGGATTCGCCCCGCCGCGCCCACTCGATCGCCGCGCAGGGAGGTATCAACGCCGCGAAGAACTACCAAAACGACAACGACTCGGTATACCGTCTCTTCTACGATACGATCAAGGGCGGCGACTACCGCGCCCGCGAGGCCAACGTCTATCGTCTGGCCGAGGTTTCGAACCTCATCATCGACCAGTGCGTGGCCCAGGGAGTGCCCTTCGCACGCGAGTACGGCGGCCTGCTGGCCAACCGTTCGTTCGGCGGCGCGCAGGTATCGCGTACCTTCTATGCCCGCGGCCAGACGGGTCAGCAGCTCCTTTTGGGTGCCTACGCCGCACTGAACAAGGAGATCGCGGCAGGTTCGGTGAAGAGTTATCCGCGCCACGAGATGCTCGACATCGTCATCGAGGACGGCGAGGCGCGCGGCATCATCGCCCGCAACCTCGTGACAGGCAAACTGGAACGTTTCGGAGCACACGCCGTTGTACTGGCGTCGGGAGGTTACGGCAACGTCTTCTTCCTCTCGACCAACGCCATGGCGTCGAACGGTTCGGCCGCCTTCCAGTGCTACCGCAAGGGCGCCGGCTTCGCCAACCCCTGCTTCACGCAGATCCACCCCACCTGCATCCCCGTACACGGCACGCAGCAGTCGAAGCTGACGCTGATGTCCGAATCGTTGCGTAACGACGGCCGCATCTGGGTACCGAAGAAGATCGAGGACGTGAAGGCGATCCGCAGCGGCGCCAAGCAGCCGTCGGACATCGCCGAGGAGGATCGCGACTACTATCTGGAGCGCCGCTATCCGGCCTTCGGCAACCTCGTGCCGCGCGACGTGGCGTCGCGTGCAGCCAAGGAGCGCTGCGACGCAGGCTTCGGCGTGAACGAGACCGGTCTGGCCGTCTTCCTCGACTTCAAGACCGCTATCGAGCGTCTGGGCAAGGAGATCATCAAGCAGCGTTACGGCAACCTCTTCGACATGTACAAGGAGATCACCGACGTGAGCCCCTACGAGCAGCCGATGCAGATCTTCCCCGCCGTACACTACACCATGGGCGGCATCTGGGTCGACTACAACCTGATGACCACCATTCCCGGCCTCTACGCCATCGGCGAGGCCAACTTCTCGGATCACGGAGCCAACCGTCTGGGTGCTTCGGCGCTGATGCAGGGTCTTGCCGACGGTTACTTCGTGCTGCCCTACACCATCGGCGACTACCTGTCGCACAAGATCCAGGCCCCGAAGGTGAAGACCGACACGCCCGCCTTCGACGAGGCCGAGAAGGGCGTACGCGCCAAAATCGAGAAGCTGTTGTCGATCAACGGCAAGCAGTCGGTGGACGATATCCACAAGAAGCTGGGCCACATCATGTGGGAGAACGTCGGTATGGCCCGCACCAAGGAGTCGCTCGAAAAGGCGATCGTCGAGATTCAGGCGTTGCGCAAGGAGTTCTGGAAGGACGTGAAGGTCGTGGGCAGGGCCGACGACTTCAACGTCGAATTGGAAAAGGCTCTGCGTCTGGCCGATTTCCTCGAACTGGGCGAACTGATGGCGCGCGACGCGCTGAACCGCGAGGAGTCGTGCGGCGGTCACTTCCGTGTCGAGCACCAGACGCCCGAAGGCGAGGCCGACCGTGACGACGAACACTTCGTATACGCCGCCGTATGGGAGTACAAAGGCGAGAACGAGGTTCCCGAACTGACGAAGGAGCCGCTCAATTTCGAGTTCGTACACCTCGCAAAGCGCAACTACAAGGACTAAATCCATTTGACGTTAAACTTTAAGATCAAGATTGCATTATGAATTTTTCATTAAAGATATGGCGTCAAAAGGACGCTAAATCGAAGGGCGCTTTCAAAACCTACCGTGTCGAGAACATCTCGCCCGACACCTCGTTCCTCGAAATGCTGGATATCCTGAACAACAACCTCGTCCATGCGGGCGAGGAGCCGGTGGCATTCGACCACGACTGCCGCGAAGGTATCTGCGGCATGTGCTCGCTCCACATCAACGGCCACGCACACGGGCCGGAGCAGGCCGTGACGACCTGCCAGCTCTACATGCGCAAGTTCAAGGACGGAAGCACGATCACCATCGAACCGTGGCGTTCGGCAGCATTCCCCGTCATCAAAGACCTGGTGGTGAACCGCTCGGCCTACGACCAGATTCTGCAAGCGGGAGGCTTCATCTCGGTACGCACCAACTCGGTGCCCGACGGCAACGCCATTCCGATTCCGAAGGCCGACGCCGACGAGTCGATGGACGCCGCCGCCTGCGTGGGTTGCGGAGCCTGCGCCGCCACCTGCAAGAACGGATCGGCGATGTTGTTCGTCGCAGCCCGCGTGTCGTCGCTGGCCAAACTGCCGCAGGGCCGCGTCGAAGGCGCACGCCGCGCGAAAGCAATGGTCGCCAAGATGGACGAGCTGGGCTTCGGCAACTGCACCAATACGGGTGCCTGCCAGGCCGAATGCCCCAAGGCGATCTCCATCGCGCATATCGCCCGCCTGAACCGCGAGTTCCTGTCAGCGAAGTTCGAGGACTAAGGATTTTGCTGTACGACAAGTTCGGCCCCGAAGGTTTTCGGGGCCGAACTGTTTTACCGCAGGCGATATGCGCCGCAGCGCACGACCGACAATCCCCTGAATCCCCTTTGTGCCCCCTGCGGCGGCACGTCCGCTCGGGCGGCTCGGCAGACAGCCATCCCTGTCTGCACTCGCCTGTTGTCGCGGGTGATAAAGGGGATTTCCGTCGCCCGCCTGAACCGCGAGTTCCCGACAGCCAAGTCCGAGAATCAGCCCCCGATTCATGACAAACGTGCTCCGGAAGAATCCGAATCGCATTTACCTCGTCCGAATCGTAAATCGTATCTTTCTATCGAAGAATCCGGAGACACATGATCCTGCACGTATTCGAAAATTCCCTTTCCGGCCGCCGAAGACAGCCCCGCTCGCGGCGAAACCGAATTACGACACGGAAACAGCCTCCCCCGCAATTAACAGTTAAATCAAATGATTCAAAGGGGTTGAATCATAAAAATTTTCGTTTAAACGGCCGTTGTTGAAAATATATTCACTATCTTTGCATCGTCGAATATCATTATTGTCTACGACTTTGTCTCACGGATCAACATATCCCGTTTCGCACAGAAAGCGTAATCCGCTTCGTGAGGGGGGGGGAATTGCCCTCGCCATCCGGTAGACATCTCCTCCGAATCCCTGTTTTCCGACTCCGTCGCGAGGCGCCCCCGATGCGCCCCGTGCGGGATTTCGCACTATCCTATTTACTTAAAACATAAAACACCATGAAAAAACAGACCTACGAATCGCCACGAATCGAGTGGTGCTCCTTCGTCGTGGAAGGAGGATTCCAAGTATCCCAAGTAACCGACGACCCGCAGGAAGGGAAGTTCGAGGAAGAAGACTTCGAATTCTAACCGACAAAACGACACAGAGATGAAAAAAATCATTTTCCGCATGATGGCGATCGTCCTCGTGCTCGGCGTCGCGGCATGTTCCCGAACCGACGAAACCGCAGACACCCCCTCCGACCAGAAGATCACGGAGCTGGGCGTGATCGCACAGAGCACACGCTCGACGCTCGGCGACGACAACTGGGTGGAATGGGACGCGAACGACTCGTTCAGCGTATTCTCCTCCATGTCATTCAGCAGCGAATTCACCATCAAGGAGCTGCTCGACGAAGGACACGGAGCCAAACTCGAAGGCATGACCATTCCGGCCGACACCTACTACATCCTGTATCCCTACATCATGGATGCGATGATCGCCGAAGGTAAAATCCATGCACGAAACATCGTCCCTGCGACCCAGCCGCTGGTCGAAAACACGTTCGACCATAAACAGAATCCCGCCGTGGGCCACACCGAAGGAGCCGAAACCGTAGCGCCGATGAAAAACATCGCGGGATTGGTGAAAGTCCGCGTCACGGGCAAAATCGACCTGCGGCGCATCACGTTGATGAGCAACTCCGACAACGAGTTGATCGCCGGCACCGGAACGATCGATGCGAAGACGGGCGAACTGACGATCGATGAATCGGAAGGATCGGCATCCGTCACGCTGACCGCATCGAAGTCCATTCCGCTGACCGACACCCCGAAGACATTCTATTTCGTCGTGGCGCCCCGCACGTTCGCCTCGGGTTTCACGCTGACATTCATCGGATCGAAGGAGGGCAAAAACTATCGGTTCACCCACACGACTCACAACGAAGCGACCATCACCGCTTCGAAAATACTGAATATCACCAAGGTCTTCGACATCGACATCACGGAGGAGACCGTGGAAATGGAACCCGGCATCACCTACACCGCCGACAAGGAGATCTTCATCAGCGACAACACCTTCGTCCCCGCAGCCCTGGACAGCGACTACGACGAGACGACGAAAACCGGCCGCATCTATTTCGAGAAGGGAGTGGAAGTCACCAAAGTGGGAGCCAACGCATTCGAGTCGACCGCTTTGCAGACGATCGACCTTCCCGAAACGATCGAAGAGATCGCCGCTGGCGCATTCAAGAACTGCGCGGAACTCACCGAGATCGGAAATCTGGAAAAAGTCTCCGCGATCGGGACGCTGGCCTTCTCAGGATGCTCGCAGTTGAAGGATATCACCCTGTCGCCCACCCTCGCCGCCATCGAAGACGGTACGTTCAAGAACTGCACGGCGCTGACATCGGTCGACCTGTCCGGCGTCGCGACGATCGGCGACACGGCATTCGAGAACTGTACGGCACTGGTCATGGTCACGCTCAGCGATAAGACCGCCTCGATCGGCGTAGGGGCTTTCGACGGCTGTGCGGGTCTCTCCGTGATCGACATCCCGAACAGTATCACCGAAATCTCCGACAACGTCTTCCGTGACTGCTCGAAGCTGACCGAGATCACCATCCCCGCAGGCGTGACGAGAATCGGCGTACACGCATTCTACGGCTGCACGGAACTCCGCACCGTGAACTGCAAACCGATGATGCCGCCGAGCGTATACAGCGATTCGTTCCCGACGACCTCCCCGGAGATGGTTATCAACGTCCAGGCCGATGCATTGAAACAGTATCAGGAAAACACGGAGTGGAACCAGTTCTACGGACGGTTCCTGCGTTCCGCTGCGCTTTAATGCGCAGGTCGTGCACGGCAAGGCTGGGAAACCCGCCCGAACACGCACCAGAAAAGCCCGCATTCAGTATGCGGGCTTTTTCCGTACAAGCGGGCGGGATCACCGAAACCGGACGATTTCGGGACGGCTCGGCAGATAGCGGTACTGCTCCATGCGCGTCCCGTTGGAAGCCTGGAAATAGCGGCAGTCGGCCCAGCCGCCCTTGCCGAGCGCAACGCCCAGCCGCAGCTGGATCGTGCTGAACACCAGTCGTTCGTTACGCAGGCGGACGCCCAGTCCGAAGGTCGTGTAAAAATTATTCTTGAAAATATTGGCGTCGCGTCCCAGCAGACCGAAATCGGCGAAGCCGAACAGCGCGATACGGAAACCGAGCGGCTGGTAGGGCGTGAAAAAGACCGTTTCGGTATTGAGCACCATCCGGTTGGTCCCCACCAGATCCTCTTTGAGCAGCGACAGGCCGTCCTGTGCGGTGAACCGCAGCACCTCGTCCGATCCTTCGAGCCGGTTCCACCCCTGCGTATAGTTCAGCGAAAGGAACTGACGGATATGGCTGCGTTTCCACACGAACAGCGGCGAGAACCAGCGCAGGTTGACGTCCACGGCACTCTGCGTCCACTGACCCGTCGCCAGATCGATGAAGCTGCCCAGCGAAAAGCCGCCCATGAGATAACCCGCGCGGGTGAATCCGCCGGCCTTGTAGCTCAGACCCATATACATGTCCTCGCCGAACTCCCGCCACGAATACCCCCCGACCAGCTCGGCCTTGTAGCCGGTGGCCAGATACTCCCTCGTGCCGAAGCCGTAGATCATATTGGTGGTGTAGAACTTCTCGCGGTAAAGCCCCAGCCCGACCAGCACGTCGTCGGTATCGTGAAAAGCCGGGTTGTAAGTCTTCGTCACGTCGGGACGGAGCGAGTAGCGCGCGAAACCGTAACGCGCCGTGAGGAAGACGCTCGAACGGATCGAACGAATGTAGCGCGAACGCCCAGCCCAGACGTCGAAGCGCTTCGACTTGGCCAGGTCGGAGGTGTCGCGGTCGACCAGATAATACTTCGCCTTGACGTTGTTGTAGGCGATGCCCAGTTCGTAGTCGGTCGGCAGGATGAACTCCTTGCCTACGCCGATGCGCAGCTCGCTGTTGTAGAAATCGCGGCCCGCCGAAAAGTTGGCCTTGTAGAACGACCCCAGGAAGTTGGGGATGTCGTACGAGACGACGTTGCCTCCGTAGCCGAAATCGTTGCGGCTGAAATTGGTCGCAACGCTCAGGCGGTTGCCCGAGCCGAAGATGTTGGCGTCGGAGAGACCGATCATCGTCCGGCCCTCGCCGTGCAGCGCCGCATCGGCGCTGATCGTCCAGCTGTCGCGCGAACGCAGCGTGACCACCACGCGCGTCGAGTCGAGCGAATCCGGTGTCAGCTCCATCGTCGCATCCGAGATATAGGCGCGCGAACGGAGCAGCTGGAGGTTGCGCACCAGCAGCTCCGGAGCGATCGTATCCCCGGGTTCGAAGAGCAGGTCGCGCCGCAGCACCCGCTCGCGCGTCATCACGTGCAGTTTGTTGCCCGTGCGTTCGAGCCAGTTGCCGTCGGGGGTGAACACCGGATCCTGCGCGATGACCACCTCGCCGATCCGCCGGCCGGAGTAACGTTCGAACTGCCGGCTCTCGTCCAGCACCCGTCCGTTGGCTGTCGTATCGAGTACGGGGTTGACGAAGAGCATCCGGTAGAGCAAACGCGGTACGGCACGGCGCGTCGTCTTCGAACGGATACTGTCGTAGAGACGCTGGTTGCGCTGTTCGGCCTGACGGCGCAGGCTGTCGTTGCGCCGCAACGAATCCCTGCGTTTGAGATAGACGCTGTCGCAGGGCAAGCCCAGTTTCAGGTCCTCCGCTTTCAGGCGGATCGTATCGGGACGCACTCCGTGGCGGAGGTCGATACGCGGCGCCGTCTCCCGCGCCGGAACGAACGCCGGCAGCAGCGACAACAACAGCAACCCTATGCAACACCTGGAAAACATACCCCGAAAGATAACGATTTTTCGCGAAGAAAAAGTATCGTCCGATACCTCTTTCGGCCCGATAGCAGCGAATCCGCCCTGCAAAAGCGGTCGCAGGAGCCGAAAAAAGCCGTCGAAACGGCCCCGTCTGGATGATACCCGAACTAAGACGCAGGATTGCCGAACGACACGGCAGCCGGGAAGTTGCGGCCGGCATACCACTCTAAACGGGATCCAGCATACCCCCAGTCCGGAAACGAGCGCGCTGTGATTGGACAGGTCACGATTTCGGTCCGAACAAGCTGCTTTTTTATGCCTTCGAATACATCGCCTAAAAACAAAAAAAACTTACATATCGCTGATACATAAGGTTTTTTGCTTCGCATTGCTCTTTATTTCAAGAACTTCGAGGGTGAAAGATGGAGTTCGAACAGCGGCAGCGCAGGAAACGTAAAAAACGGAAGCGCCGTAAATCGTAAATTTGTATAAGGGCATTCGCTCTTACGAGTCATTAACCTAAAACTTTACGATTATGCGAACCGAAGATTTCATCGCTCGATGCAAGTTATTGAGCCTGCTGCGGACATTGCCTGACCGAGACCTCACTTCGGATGAACGCCTGCAACTGATTTCGGCCTTCCGGCTCTTCGTGAGACAGATCGCACACAGAGCCCGGACCGAGGAGTCGAAACTCGACCTGCTGCGGCTGTATGCTTGCCTCAGAACGGCTTTCAAGTATCTGAAAGTCCATCGTTCCGTCCCGACGAAAGAACAGGGATACTTCCTCGATGCGGCGCTCTCTTTTCTCGAAACAGAGCGTCGCATTGTCTTGCTGCAACTGCGTTATCCCGCGGCGACGGCTGCCGAGCCGCCGAAAAACGAGGTCCCGCTTGCTTGGTCGAGTGCCTTCACGCTGGCCGATCTGATGGAGGTGGTCGTGGCGCTGCACACATTGGGTGCTGTCCGTAAACCGAACGGCACCCCCGTAACCTTCAAGGATCTGGTACGGGCGTTCGAGCGCTTCCTGAACGTCTCGATTCTCAATCCGGATCGTTGCCGCTATACGACGATCAACCGCAAACTGCACCTCACGAAGTTTCTCGATACGATGCGGGAGGCTCTCGTCGAGCTGAGTCAGCGTTGACGAAGGCGCACCCAAAAGGTGCGCCCGATGAACGGCCTCGGACGGCCACGACGGGCCATGAGGCGTTTTTATGGAATCATGTCCTATTTTGGCGTCAAATATCGACGCCTTATGCAACATGAAGACGATTTGCGGGGACTCGAAAAGGTCGTGCAGTTCATTCGGGCCGTGAGTGTCCTCTTTTTATTGCTCAACAGCTATTGGTTCTGCTACGGATGGTTCGCCGCACGCGGCATGACTCATGCGGTACTCGACTGGATACTGCTGTCGTTTCAGCGGACGACGCACCTCTTCTCCTATTCCGTTACCTCGAAGTTTTGCTGCTTCATACTGCTTGTGCTGGGATGCCTCGGTACCCGCAGCGTCCGCGATAATAAGGTCAAGACATGGCATATAGTCACCGCCGCGACAGTCAGGGTACTGCTGTTCTTCGGAAATGACTTTCTGCGGGAACTGCCTGCCGATGCCGACATCCGTATGGGAAGCTACACCGCAACGCTCTTCACCGGGTATCTGTCGCTGCCGGCCGCAGGAGTATGGATGCGGCGCCGAATGACGCCGCGTCTGACGGATGATCCCTTCAACGACGACAACGAGAGCTTCCGGCAGGAAGAACGTTATCTTGCGAACGAATATTCCGTCAACCTCCCCACCCGCTACTATTATCACGGTGCATGGCAGCAAGGATGGATCAATGTCATCAATCCCTTCCGCGCGATGATGGTCCTCGGAACGCCCGACTCGGGAAAGAGCTATGCCGTCATCAACAGTTACATCCGTCAGTGCATCGAAAAGGGGTATGCGCTTTACATCTACGATTACAAGTTCGACGACCTTTCCACGATCGCCTACAACCACCTGCTGCGGCATCAGGACCGGTATGCCGTGCGGCCGCAGTTCTGCGTCATCAATTTCGACGACTCCCGGCGTTCGAACCGCTGCAACCCCCTCGATGTTCGGTTTATGACCGACATATCGGACGCTTACGAAAGCTCCTACGTCATCCTGCTGAACCTCAATAAGAGCTGGGCGCAGAAAGAGGGCGACTTCTTCTCCGACTCGGCCATCGTTCTGCTGGCCGCGATCATCTGGTATCTGAAGTGCGCCCATAAGGCAGTGTAATAAATATCTATTTAGCAATAGATTAGGTTAGAGTTCTATGAAAATAAGACCTACTGTCATCCGACTTATCCCAGAGGGAAACCCGAGGGGGAGTGTAGCATGTCGGAGAAGCCATAAGTCAGCCAACTGCCACGCTGCGACTGAATGGCAAGACAGAAAGACGGACATGAGGATGAAGCCTGAACTGGTTGAACAACAATCCAGTGGCACATACCAGGGCTGTGGCGGAAGGCAGTTACCAACGCCATATCGCATGTACCCCAGCAAGTGTTTAGGTTGTATGGGGCAAAGAACTGACTGCGACACGTCTGCAATAAGCAGATTAACGGACGAACGTTGCATCCGACAGTCTGTCATGCTTGTTATTACACCCGCTAAATGGGGATTGCCTAAACCGAAACGCCGAAAGGCTATAGAAGTCGTTCTTGAATATTCGGCATGGCAACGGAGCTTCCGTAGTAGTCCGAGCAGGGTAATGCCCTGCACATGGCGAAGGGAAGCAGTTATATAATCAATATAATCAAAGGAAAATGTGAGAGACATTATGAGAAATCCAAAGAATGTATTGAACAACTTAGTGAAACACAGCAATGTATCGGGCTATAAGTTCGAACGGTTGTATCGTATTCTATTCAATGAACAGATGTTCTATACCGCCTACCAGCGAATCTATGCCAAACAGGGCAATATGACCGCTGGGACAGACGGCAAGACAGTTGACGAAATGAGCATTCAGAGAATAGAAAATCTAATCTCCAAGCTTAGAGACGAAAGCTACAAACCCAACCCAGCCAAAAGGGTCTATATCCCTAAGAAGAACGGAAAGAAACGCCCGTTGGGCATCCCGTCTTTTGAAGACAAGTTGGTGCAGGAAGTGGTACACATGATACTGGAAGCCATATACGAGGGAAGTTTTGAAAATACCTCACATGGATTCAGACCACGTAGGAGTTGCCAGACTGCATTAACCCAAATTCAAGATACGTTTCTCGGAACAAAATGGTTTATAGAGGGGGACATAAAAGGCTTCTTCGACAACATAGACCATAACGTTCTGATTGGCATACTCGAAGAACGCATAGCGGACGAGAGGTTCATAAGGCTCATCCGTAAATTTCTGAACGCTGGGTATATTGAAAATTGGAAATACAGACACACGTACAGTGGAACTCCGCAAGGCGGCATCATTAGTCCCATACTGGCTAATATTTACCTTGACAAGTTCGACAAGTACATGGAGGAATACGCCCAATCTTTCAATAAAGGCGCAAGCAGAAGATTGGATAAGGATTACCGTCGGATTAAAGACCGTAAGAACAAGTTGGAAAAGAAACTGAAATCCGAAACCGATACAAAGGTACGGAAAGACCTTATTGATAAAATCAAAGGGTATTACCGACAGATGCAACAAATGCCTTGTGTCATGGAAATGGATGAAGAGTACAGACGGTTGAAATATGTCAGATACGCAGACGATTTCTTGATTGGGGTTGTCGGCAGCCATGAAGAATGTGGGCAAATCAAAGCGAATATCACACAATTCATGAAAGATAAGCTAAAACTTGAACTGTCGGCAGAGAAAACGCTTATAACCCAAGCACAAGAAAAAGCTAAATTTCTGGGATATGAAATAACCGTACGCAACTCCAAAGCCACCAAGAGAGATAAGAATGGAGTGCTCAAAAGAATGTTCAACCGCAAGGTTGTACTTCTACTCCCGAGAGAGGTGGTCAAGAACAAGTTGATTGACTACAAAGCCATGAGGGTTATACAAACCAATGGCAAGGAGGATTGGAAGCCAAAGGCACGCAGTTATATGATGAACTGCAAACCGGAGGATATTATAGCCCAATTCAATAAGGAGATAAGAGGATTCTACAATTATTACTCGATAGCGAACAATGTATCTACTCTTTGCAAAAGGTTCGGTTATATTATGGAATACAGTATGTACAAAAGCATCGCCAAAAAGCAAAGCAGCAGTGTACGGAAGATTAAAAAGAAATACTCGAAAGACAAAGACTTTGTAATCAGTTACACGGATGCAAAAGGGCAATGCAAATGCCGTGTGTTCTATAATGAGGGTTTCAAGAGAAAAGACGCTCAATGTGATGCTAAATGCGACATAATGCCAAACACCAATTTTCTGCCAGCCTCAAGTCTTGTTGAGAGACTAAAGGCGGAACAGTGCGAGGTATGCGGAGCGCATGGCAAAACGGTGATGCACCATGTTCGTGCCTTGAAAGACTTGACAGGCAAGAACGAATGGGAACGCATCATGCTCAAAATGCACCGTAAAACATTGGCAGTCTGTCCAGAATGTAATGCTAAAATACATGGCAATGTATAACACTAAGTTGAATTATAACGGAGAGCCGTGTACATGGAGACATGTAAGCACGGTTCGGGGGCAGGCTCTCGGAAACCTACCGCAGAAATGCGGCAAGGCGCCGAGTGCCGAGCCTACGCTCTACGACGGCGGACAGTTCTGCACCTTCCCGCACGTCATCGAATTGTTGTGCCAGCCCTACGAGAAGATCTTCCCGATTCTGGCTTCCTATTCCGAACTGGAGAATTACCTTTTGCCCTTTATCGACGCCTGGCAGAACAATGCGCAGGACCAGTTGCAGAGGCAGATCGCCTCGGCGAAGATCCGATCTCGCGCATCATCTCCCCGCAGCTCTACTGGGTGATGACGGGCGACGACTTCACGCTCGACGTCAACAATCCGCAGGCACCGAAGATTCTCTGCGTGGGCAACAATCCCGACAGGCAGTCCATCTACTCCGCCGCTTTGGGATTATACAACTCCCGCATCATCCGTCTGATAAACAAGAAACACCGTCTCAAGTCGGCGGTCATCATCGACGAGCTGCCGACGGTATATATCCGAGGGCTGGACAATCTTATCGCGACAGCCCGATCGAACAAGGTCGCCGTATGTCTGGGCTTTCAGGATTTCTCGCAGCTGGAACGCGACTACGGAGAGAAGGAGGCTAAGGTCATTCAGAATACCGTGGGTAATCTCTTCGTCGGGCAGGTCGTGGGCGACACGGCCCGCACGCTGTCGGAGCGTTTCGGGAAGATCGTCCAGCAGAGGGAATCGGTATCCCGCTCGAACGACAACGTGACGACCTCGACCAATACGTAGCTTGACAATCTGATCCCTGCATCCAAGATCGCCAACTTCTCGCAGGGTATGTTCGTCGGAGCTGTGGCCGACAATATCGACCAGCCTATCGAGCAGAAGATATTCCATGCCCGCATCGACCTCGATACCCGGCGTATAACGGCTGAAACGGCCGCCTATGTCCCGATCCCCGAACTTGCGTCTTTCGTCGATGAGAACGGCACGGATCGTATGGATGAGGTCGTCAAGGCGAATTATATCCGTATCAAAACCGATGTCGAGGAGATTATTCGACGAGAGATCAAACGCATAAGCAACGACGACAAATTGAAATATTTGTTGGAGAAGAAATAGCCGGGTTATGTATTGTTCGGAATAAACTCGCCCGCTCGGATGATCTCCCCGTCGTCGGTCACGCCCTCGACGATAGCTTCGTAGTCGACCGTTGCGTCGGAGGAGAAGAATTCCACCTGCGCCTGGCCGTCGCTGTCGAGCCGCACGGCAGGATCCCAGTAGAGCGTCGTTCGGAAGTCGGGAACGTCGGACCGGCGGCTCTGTTCGGTTTCGTAGGCGGGGGGGGTAAAACTCGGCGGGCGTCTGGTACCCCAGCGGGGTAATCAACCGCACACTTTCGGACTCCATGCCTGCGTATGCCTCTTCCAGCTCCTTGCCCTTCTTGAGCGTGATGGCAATGATGCTATCTTTCAGGTTATTGCCCCAAAAAGAAGCGTTAGCCCCTTCGATGATGCTCACCCGCTTGATCTGTACGAGCGGCGTCGAGAGGCACGTCGGCAGGGCGTCGTAGTCCTCCGTGTATTGAATGTCATGGCCGAACCCTTTGCCTTCTCCCAATGGAGTGAATGTATGATTTTTTAGATTATTGACATTGACTTGAGGATTGTCTTTCTGTCTCAACTCTTCCTTCATTTCATCCACGCTCTTGTCTCTGACTCTTCCGGCTGTAAGTCCGTAATTCATCAACATTTTAGGGGTATATTCAACAATTCCATCAATCATAAAAGCCGGTTGCTTCCCTCTGTACCATACCCGCTGGCCGACAAGATACATACCCGGTATTCGTTGAAGGATATCCAGTAGTGTTACGGCTCCCGACTCCTTGATCTGCTGTGCAGAATAGGATCGGGTCGCCATACGTTGCTCGACGGGATCGGGTTCTTTGATGTGGTGGATCACGTCGATCGGGTCGATAAGGACGTTTCGGATGTCAGCGGATCCCCGCCAGTCGATGTATTCAAGGGCGCGATCGGCATACCTCGGGTCGAAGATCCGTGGTTTGGGCAGCCGGGAGAACGTGGGGAACGAATCGGGTGTGACCTCGATGGGCAGGTTGTCGACCTCGGACCCTTTCCGTGCGGCCCTCAGCACGAAGGTGGTGCTGTCGGGAAAGTCGAATCCGCTCAGGGAGAAGGTTCCGTCGGGGCGTATGCGGGTCTGCGTGGCGAATCCCGAGCGAGGGATCAGCAGCTGCACGGAGTAACTGTCGATGCGCTTCTGGAAGCGTGCGTCGTTCCCGGGGACGACACGCCCTGCGATCTCCTGCCCCGCCACCAGCGGATCGCGCGGCTCCTCGTACTCGCCGCGCAGGAGCTTCGGGACGTCGTAGCGGCGCCACCCCTGCGTGAGCAGCAGTTCGTCGAGCGCCTGCGCGGCGTCGGCGTGCTGCGCGTTGAAGTAGTAATCCGGCTCCTCGATCACGCCCCGCAGTTCGGACGACAGCACCAGCGTGGAGTAGATGTCCCCCGCCGTGCGGAGCGGTATGGCCGAACGGTCGGTGACGGCGATCGAGAAGTCGCCTTTTGCGGGACGTCCGTCGGGAGTCCGCACGGCGATGTCGAGCGTCACCTTGCGCCGTCGTCCCGGCTCGCGGGAGGCGGAGATCGTCGCCGGGGTTGAAGACCAGCCGCTCGGAGAGGGCCTTGCCCGTCGCTTCGTCGAGGAGCAGCACTTGAAACAGCCCCTCGGGCAGCTCCTCGCGGCGGAAGGTGAGCGTTGGCACCAGCGGATCCCACGCCTTGTTGTAGCACTGCGTGCCGCAGCGGTGCACCACGAGCCGCAGTCCGCGCGGCAGCCAGTTGCGTCCCGAACGGATGGAGACTATGAAGGTCGAGTCGGTGGGGTCGACGCGCAGCACGAAGGTATAGTCCTTGGCATCGGGGAGTTCGAAGCGGTGCAGACGTCCCTTCCGGTCGGGGAACTCGGCCATGTAGCGCCGTCCGGCACGGGGCGGGAACTCCACGCTGCCGATACCCGCATGGCGTGTGCGCAGGGAGTCGATGAAGTGGCCCTTGTCGTCGAGCAGCCCCCCCCCTCCGAGAAGCGCGGGCGTCCGTCGTCGCCCAACGCCTTGAAGCCCACACGGCAGGAGTATCCGTTGACCAGATAGCCCCCTTCGGGGAAGAAGGATACGTCGAAGCACTCGCGCCGGCGCTCCTCGTGCGGGGATTTTTCGTCGTCTCGCAGGCCGCCCACGCGCAGGGGCTTGCGGAAGAGGGTAGTCCTCGGGGAGGTTACGCATGAAGAGCGTGTAGTCGCCCGCGGCGTCGACGCAGTGAGCG
The DNA here is from genome assembly GCF_006542665.1 of Alistipes communis. NCBI lineage: Bacteria > Pseudomonadati > Bacteroidota > Bacteroidia > Bacteroidales > Rikenellaceae > Alistipes > Alistipes communis. The sequence continues at coordinate 1,939,569 of NZ_AP019735.1, read as the reverse complement.
CGCAGCCACACCGTGTCGCCCGCGATGTAGTGCTCCTTGTCAGTATGGACATAGAGTTTCTCCTGCGGGTAGCGGGAGAGCTGCTCGGTGAACGGCTCCTTCGGGGGAGGAGCGCTTAAAGTCGCAGAGGCATAAAATGTCGCTGCGACACAAAGTGAGAATGCTCGGTTGCGCATAGTCGGAGCGGTATTGTTTTCTCAAAAATAAAGATTTTTTAAATCGGCAAAGTACAATTTGTAATTGCATAGCCGCTTCGACAGTTATATTATATTCATGATATTACAATAATAAATAATCTGTTACCTACGAGAAAAAATATTACAATAATTTCTTTTATTCAAGTTTATTTTTATAACTTTATAGCACAAACCTTAAAACTTAATACTATGAAAAAGAAACTTCAACAGAACAAAGAGGTCGTCTCTATTCTTGATCGAAACTCGATGTGTCAATGACGAAAGCCGGAGTAAATACGACGATTTATGACCCAACTAACAGATGTGAGTCCCTTAAATGCGCAGTTCTTACGGAAAAACTTTGTCCTGCGTCAAGGAGCCTATGTGTGCATCTGTAGATCCCGATTTATGCGTGGATCTCTTGATGCAAATTGTCCGACAGTTTTGGAAACAGCATGTGATTGCCCGACACAGACGCAAGAAGAGACCGATTGTATTGTCTTAGAGACTCATGGAGCGGACTGTGATACCCAATTTTGTGGAACTGTATCAATTTTATATACGTGTTCGTGTTAATTAAATGAGAATCGTTCGGAGAATAGGATCAATTTAATATTTTGATTCTTTTCTTTTACAAAGTCAAGCCTGCAATACTGCCTCGCATTTTACTATGCCACAAGTTTCTCAGCACAAAAACCGGATTGAAAACATTTTCGATCATCTCTTGTGTAAATCCGATTCATTATCAGGGATTGGTCTCTATTCGGGAGCTTTCGGCCGCCTGCTGTTTCTGGCCCACTACCTCCAATACCATCCCGAAGAGAACAACGGTTGTTTCGATCGTTATGCGGAGCAATGCTTCGATGCGATCTGCTCGAAGCCGGCCATCCATACCTACTGCAACGGAATGGCCGGGGTATTGGAGTGTCTGCGGCACCTCACGCGGAGCGGCCGGTTGGAAGTCGATTATTCGGAGATCGAAGAACAATATAAACCACACTTGCTTCAATGTCTGCAACGGGATTTCGCCCGTGACGGAGACTACGACCTGCTGCATGGCGCAATGGGCGTAGCGTATCATTTCCGTGAAGATGAAACATTCGCGGCGGAAACCGCCCGTTGGTTGCACCGCACGGCTATTTGCGACGGCGATCGGCTTAAGTGGCAATCTACGCTGTCTCCCGTAGAAAAAGGTATAAGAGGTTACAACATCTGTCTTTCGCATGGCATATCGGGAATCGTATTGGTCCTTTGCGCGCTCGCACGACACCATCCTGCGAATACGGAAATTACGGAACTGCTGCGAGGAGCCGTTCGCTATATCCTTGCTCAGGAGTACGATGATCCTGAAGTGTGCGGGTGTCATTTCCCGAGTACATCGCAGGAGTCGCAACCGCAGCGACAGGCGAGCCGTCTGGCATGGTGCTACGGCGATTTGGGCGTGGCGGTCGCTTTGTGGAACGCGGGGAAGGTGTTGGACGACGAAACGCTGAAAACAAAGACCCATGAAGTGATACTTCATGCCGCAGGCCGCCGTACACTGCGTGAGACGATGGCCTACGATGCCGGCCTGTGTCACGGCAGCGCAGGCGTGGCGATGATCTTCCACTACATGTATCGACAGACGGGCGATGAACGGTTACGCGCGGCCTGTGATTTCTGGCACGAACAGACGTTGGCACATGCCCGATGGGAAGACGGCATCGCCGGTTACAAATTCTTTTTTCCTTCGGAACAGCCGGAGTGGCGTACCGACCTGTCATTGCTTTCAGGCGTGACGGGCGTCGGTCTGTGGCTGCTGTCGATGCAGCATGAAGCGGACGATTCCGCAGCGTTCGACTGGACCGAACTGTTTTTTATGCTTTAATCTATGGCCAAGATCAAATTGCGGGCGTTCCCGACTTTCGTACTGCGCACGCCGCTCTTTCCGCTTTCGGCGCTCGACAATCCCGAACGGACGATGCAGCAGCCCTGCTTCCGCGAAGCGCTCTACCTCGCCTCGCCCGATCTCTATACCTTCACCGGCGACAAGACGGAGGATGCGGAGGAGAAGGGCGACGCGGCGGCTCTGAAATACTTCCTGCGCGCCTGCTCGCGCTGTACGCCCTTCGGTCTCTTTGCCGGCTGCTCGACGGGGCGCTTCGGCTCCTCGACGCAGATCGCCGTTGCGGAGCCTATCGCCGCACGGCGTACTACACGGCTCGACATGCAGTACCTCTGCGCGCTGATCCAGCGGATCGAACGGCACGGAGCGGTCCGCCGGCAGCTCCGCCTCTTCCCGAACGATACGCTCTACGAGATCGCCGGACAGTACCGCTACATCGAGTATTTCCACCGGGGCAAGAAGACGGAGCATCAGATGGCTTCGGTCGAGATCACTCCCGAACTGACGGCCGTGTTTGCGCTGGCGCGCGACGGCGCGACGTTCGACACGCTGGCCGGAAGCCTCGTCGACGACGAGATCACACGCGAGGAGGCCGAAGCCTACATCGACGAACTGATCGCCTCCTCCCTGCTTACTACGGAGCTGGCTCCGGCTATCGTCGGCGATGACATCCTCACGACGCTCATCCGTAAGTTGCAACGCTTCGGCGACACGGAATACGCCCCGACGCTGGCGTGCGTGCAGGAGCGGCTCGCAGCCATCGACGCCCGTCCGCCCGGCATGACACAGGAGGAATACGCGAAGATCGAACGGCTCATCGAACCGCTGGGCGTTCCCTACGACGTCAAGTTTCTCTTTCAGGCCGACCTGTTCCGTCCTGCGCAGGCACAGCTTTCGACCGGCGTGCTGACCGATCTGAAAGAGTACGTCGATTTCGTCGGCAGTATTTCGGGCACCTACCAGAACGGTAATCTGCAAGCCTTCCAGCAGGCGTTCGTGCAGCGTTATGAAACCGAGGAGGTGCCGCTGATGCTGGCGTTGGACAACGAGCTGGGCTTGGGGTATCCCTATGCGCAGGGCAGCCACAACGACGTGAATCCCGTCATCGACGGTATCGTGCCGTCGTATGGCGCGCAGGGCGGACAAACGGGCGGTTACAGCGCAACGGACGTGCTGCTGCTCAAAAAATACATCGAGGCGATGAAGCGGGACGCCGAAGAGATCACGATCGACGAAAAGGATTTCCCGAACCGCCGACCCGAGGCGATCGTCTACCCCGACACGATCCCCGTCATGTTCAACCTGCTGCGCGACGATGCCGACGGGCGGTCGATCTACCTCAAATCCGTCGGGTCGAACGGCGGCGCGAACCTGCTGGGGCGCTTCTGCCATACCGACGCCTCCATCGACGCGCTGGTGCGCGAGGTAGCCGACTACGAACGGCAGGCCAACGAGGGGAAAATCATTGCGGAGGTCGCCCACATCACCGAAGCGCGCATCGGCAATATTTCGTCGCGTCCCGTGTTCCGCGATTACGTCATCGACTACCTCTCGAACCTCGACGAGACGCTTGCCGAGCGCATTCCGGCCTCCGACCTGATCCTGTCGGTGCGCAAGGGGCGTTTCTACCTGCGGTCGAAGCGATTCGACAAAGAGGTCATCCCCCGTCTGACCTGTGCGCACAACTATTCGCTCAGCCCCATTCCGATGTATCGTTTTCTAGCCGACATGCAGAGCCTGCAACGAACGCAGGGTTTCGGCTTCGCCGTCGGATCGCTCTTCTCGACGCTCGACTATATGCCGCGCATCCGTTACAAGAACATCGTTCTTTCCCGCCGGCGGTGGAAGCTCAATTACGACGACGTGAAGGCGTTCTCGGCATACCGTACCGAAGAGCATCGCAAAGCGTTCGCCGGCTACATGGCCGAACGGCGGCTGCCGCGACGGGTCGTGCATCCGATGGGCGACAACGAACTGTTGCTCGATCTGCACGACGACCGATGTGTCCGGCTACTGTTTTCACTGCTCAGAAAATATAAGACGGTATCGGTCGAGGAATTCCTCTTCGATACGGAACATGCCGTCGTACATGATGAGCAGGCGAACGGATATACCAACGAAATGATCGTTATTCTACACAAGTAATGCTATGGAACGGATTTTCATTCCCGGCAGTCGGTGGCTGTTCTTCAAACTCTATACGGGAACACAGAGTGCCGACATCCTGCTGACCCGACATATCAGCCCTTTCGTGCGGCGGTTGCGCGAAAGCGGTGCGATCGACGATTTCTTCTTCATCCGCTACACCGATCCGCTGTTCCATCTGCGCCTGCGCCTGCATCTTCCCGATACATCGCGTTACGGCGAAGTGTTCGGGGCATTCTACGAGACGTTCCAGCCTTGCGTGGAAAGCCGCCTCGTGACGACGATCGCCTGCGACACTTATGTTCGCGAAATAGAGCGCTATTGTGAGGAGACAATGGTGCAGACAGAACGGTTATTTTGCATCGATAGCGAATGTATTGTCCGAATAATGCAGACTTTACAGCAGAAATTTCTGTTCGGAACATACCCTCGTGAAGAAATTAGATGGCGTATCGGATTACTCTTAATAGACGATCTATTAGAGGTTTTCAATCTATCATTGCCTGAAAAAGAAAAATTCATGACCGATGCGGCAACAGCGTTCAAAACGGAATTTGGTTTTACCGTTCATCGGGCGACTAAACAACTGAACGATAAGTATAGATTATTGCGAAACGATCTATACAAAGTCCTACAAACTCGATTGCAAGATGAATTTCCTAATTCGATATTAGAAATACGAAAGCAACAGTTCCGACAACTCTCATTTGAGATTAAACAGTCAGTTCCCGATGCGTATTTCCCTGTCTATCTTCGAAGTTTAACACATATGACGATGAACCGCCTATTCCGGTCGCAGAATCGTCTTTGCGAAATGATGATATATGAATATTTGAGTAGAAGTTATGCAGCTTTAAGGAATAGACAATAAACAGAAAAGTCCCAATAGGGACTTTTCTGTTTATTGTCTTGATACTGATGTTATCCGATACATGTATCTTTCGAAGCTGCACAATAGCAGCCATCATTCGTTGCGCAATAGAGATCTGAGAAATCACAGATATCCGTTTCGGGTTGGCAACCCTCGGATGGATTTGGACAAACTTCGGTCTGCTCAATGCAAGGATCGGAAATACACCCTTTAGATGGACATGCAAATGTCGCACATGCTATTGTATTATCCGTACAAACGTCTGTCCATCCTGTAGGACAATCTGTCTTTTGTGTTCTGATAATAACAGTCCCTGTATTAATACCAGTGCCAGCTCCACCTTTAGTCAAATTGTTCATCTGGTTTCTATCCAAGATAGAAACGATCTCTTTTTTGAGTTGCAGTTTCTTTTTCATGGTAGTAAAGTTTTAGGTTAGACACTCAAATATACAATATTTTGTTTGTATTATCAAAATAATTATCGAAATTTTTCTATATTTGAGAGTGCTAAAAGTTCTTTGCGTGCTTATGAGGGGATTTTTTCTTGTATTGGGATATTTGATCGGAGGAGGTCTGTCGTATGGATTCGCCCAGCCGTCGTACTATGCGAACCCGTTCATTGAGCAGATCGAGCATTACCCGCAGGAGAAGCTTCATGTATCGACGGACAAGGATTCGTATATCGCGGGGGATACGATCTGGCTTCGCGCGCACTGCGCCGATGCGGCGACGCACCGTCCCGTTGCCGCGAGCCGCTACGTCTACGTGGAGCTTCGCGACGACCGCGGGTCGCTGGTGCGGCGGATCAAACTCCTGTCGCGCGACAGCGTGTACAGCGGCTACCTTCCCACGCAGTCATTGGAACGCTTCGGGGACTACTCGCTTACGGCCTATACGCTCTACATGCGCAATCCGGGGCCGGAGTACTTCTTCAAGAAGCCGCTCACGATCCGGCCCTATCGGGAGAGCCGCAGGACGCAGCGCAACACCTCGGTGCGCAAAGTCTCGGACTTCGACGTCTCGTTCTTCCCCGAAGGGGGCTACCTGATCGACGGCTACGACTGCTGCGTGGCCTTCAAGGCACTGGGAGACGACGGCGGGTCGGTCGAGGTCGCGGGCGTGGTGAAGAATGACCGCGAGGAGGTGGTCGACACGCTTCGCACGCTTCACGGCGGCATGGGCTCTCTGCGCTTCACAGCCCACACGGGTGAACGCTACTACGCCGAATGCACGATGGAGGGCGGAAAGACCGAACGCTTCGACCTGCCCGCATCGAACAATCTCGCCTGCGTGCTTCGCGTATTGCAGACCGAACGGGACTTTACGGTGATGGTGCAGTCGGGTCGTCCTCTGCCGAAGGGGTTGCGGCTGCTCGTCCATTGCCGCGGCAATCTGTGCTACTTCCGAGAGTGGAACGACGATCTTCCGTCGCTGATCTTCAAGCGCGACAAGCTGCCGGGCGGGGTGCTGCAAATTCTGCTGCTGGACAAGGCGGGCAACGCGCTCTCCGAGCGTCTGGTCTTCAATCGGGGCGAAGAACTTGCGACGACCGACATGCAGGTGCGGGGTTCGTTGAAACAGCGGACGAAGGTCACGCTCGCCGTCTCGGCGACCGATCCCGACGGAGGTCCTGCCGCGGGCGACTTCTCGATCGCGGTGACGGATCGTGCGGCGGTGCCCTCGGCGATGTCGGGCAGCATCTATTCGACGCTGCTGCTCACTTCCGAACTGCGGGGTACGATCGAGACGCCCGACTGGTACTTCGAGGGGCGGGACGCCGCACGGGTCGCGGCGCTCGACGCACTGCTGCTCACGCAGGGATGGCGGCGCTACGACGTGCCGGCCGCGGTACGGGGCGAGTATGCGACGCCGGCCTACCCGCTCGAAGTCGGGCAGGAGATCGCGGGGCGGATCAACAAGGGCGGACTGTGGAACAGGAAGAAGAAGCTCGACCGCTACGAGATGCGGATGATCGCGCCGCGGTGGCACTACTCGTTGCAGGCGCCGATCGACAAGGAGGGACGGTTCGCGCTCAACGGCTTCGACTTCCCCGACAGCACGCTCTACGTGCTGCGTCCCGCAGCAGCGAAAGGGCTGCTGCCGGAGGCAACGGTGAAGGTCGCGCGCGATTCGTTTCCCGAGGTGGGGACGCTGCCCCGCGTGCCGGAAACGGATGCGGCGAGTCCCTACCTCGCCCAGGCACGGCACTACATCGAGCAGCGAGGACAGACCGATATGAGAAACATCCTCATCGACACGGTGTATGTCACGCATCACAAACGCCTCGAATCCACACGGCCCGAGCATCGGCTGGCGGCGCATACATGGGATATGCAACAAATAAAAGAAATGGGCGCATATAGTATAATGGAATTCGTCCAGCGTATGCCGGGAATGAATTTCATCGGAGGCAGATTGTCATATCATGGAGCGAATGTCTCTTTTATGATAGATGGAGTACTCGATAATACAACAACGCCTCATAGTGCAGATGCGGATTTTCAAGCAGGATCGACCATCGGGCAGCTAATCGTTACGGGAACGAAAAAGAAATCGATGACGGAGATTGCTTTGGAACGAGGAGGATTGGAACCCGATAAAAATTTGACCATGCCAATATGTACTACATGGCCGATGGAATGGATTTCACGCATTGATCTAATCGCCGGAGGGAATATGTTTTTATGGGGCGTTTTCGATGGAGCTATCGTCTCGATTACGACCAAAACGGGAGATGAATTGGATCAAGCATTGGCGGTTGCGCCAGCTATTGACGTGAGTATAGCTTCACCGTTAGGTTATCAAACCCCTGCGGAGTTTTATGCTCCGGCATACGCGACGGAGAAGGCCCGTCGCTCGATGGCTCCCGACTACCGCACGACGCTCTACTGGAACCCTTCGGTTGAATTCGACGAGACGGGTCGTGCCACCGTCGAGTTCTACACCTCCGACGCACCGGCCGATTACGACATCTCTATCGAAGGCGTCACGCAAAATGGCAAGATCATCCAGCTGAAAAAGTTCGGACTGACAGCGGATTCTCGCTGAAAAATGCTATCTTTGGACTATGTTTCCCTCCTACCTGCAACCCGACTCGATGGACTGCGGTCCGGCGTGCCTGCGCATCATTTCGAAGTTCTACGGCAAGAACTACTCGATGCTCACGCTGCGCGACCGCTGCTACATGTCACGCGAGGGAGTATCGCTGCTTGACCTGAGCGATGCCGCCGAGTCTCTGGGCTTCCGCACGACGGGTATCAGCACCACGTGGGAGGTGTTCCGCGACGAGGTTCCGCTGCCGTGCATCGTCTACTGGAACAGCAAACACTACGTCGTCGTCTATAAAATCCGCAAACGCCGCGGCAAGTGGTGGGTCTACGTTTCGGATCCAGCCGTGGGATTGTTGAAGTACGACGAGGAGAAATTCCTGCGGGGGTGGCTCAAAACGCAGGTCTACGACGACGAGACGGACGAAAGCCGAGCAGGAAAACAGGGCGTGATCCTGCTGCTGGAACCCACTCCGCGCTTCTACGAGTCTCCGGGCGAGGAGAACACGCAGTTGAAATTCAGCTACCTGCTGCAATACCTCAAACCCTACAAGTCCTACTTCGTACAACTGGTGCTTGCGATGCTCGTGGCCAGTGGTCTGAACCTGATCCTGCCTTTCCTGACGCAATCCATCGTCGACGTGGGTATCGGTACGGGCAACCTGAATTTCGTGGTGATGATCCTCATCGCGCAGGTGGCCCTGACGCTCGGACAATTCGCCAACAACCTGATCCGGCAGTGGCTGTCGCTGCACATGACCACACGCATCAGCATCTCCTACATTTCGGATTTTCTGTGCAAGCTCATGCGGCTTCCGATCGCCTATTTCGATGCGAAGAAGAGCGGCGACATCCTGCAACGCATCGGCGACTACGGTCGCGTGCAGTCGTTCCTCACGGGAACACTGCTGAGCATGGCCGTCGCCATTCTGACCTTCATCGTCTATACGTGCGTCATGGCCGGTTACAGCGCGACGATCCTGCTGGTGTTCCTCGGCGGCAGCATCCTCTACGCGCTGTGGGTGCTTCTGTTTATGAAATACCGCCGCAAGCTGGACTACATGCGTTTTCAGGAGTCGTCGGAGAACCAAAGCACCATGATCCAGCTTATCGGCGGGATGCAGGACATCAAGCTCAACTCATGCGAGCGTCAGAAACGCTGGGAGTGGGAACGCATCCAGGCACGTCTGTTCAAGATCAGCATCAAGAGCCTTACTTTGGGCCAGACGCAGGAGGTCGGGGCATTGTTCATCTCGCAGACGAAGAACATCGTCGTGTCGTTTCTGGCCGTGAGCGCCGTTATCAAGGGCGACATGACGCTCGGTATGATGATGGCCATGCAGTATATCCTCGGGCAGTTGAACGGCCCGCTTTCGCAGTTCATTTCGTTCATGCAGGCCACGCAGGACGCCAAGATTTCGCTGGAGCGTCTGGGTGAGATCTACGACCGTCCGGACGAGGAGCCGGACGACGAGCCGCGTATCCGCACGATTCCCGACTCGGCGCCGCTGGAGTTCCGCGACGTGGTGTTCCACTACGAAGGCCCCAACTCCGAACGCGCGCTGGACGGAGTGTCGCTGACGATCCCCGTGCGCAAGGTGACGGCCATCGTCGGGGCGTCGGGCAGCGGCAAGACGACGATGCTCAAGCTGCTGCTGGGCTTCTACCGCCCCACGCAGGGCGAGGTGCTACTCGACGGCCGGCCGCTCGGACAGTACAGCGAAAGCTGCTGGCGCCGCGACTGCGGCGTGGTGATGCAGGAGGCGACGATCTTTGCCGACACCATCGCCCGCAATATCGGCGTCGTGGACGAACAGCCCGACATGGAGCGTGTGCGGCGTGCGGCGCGCATGGCCAACATCGACGAGTGGATCGAGTCGCTGCCGATGCGCTACGACACGAAGATCGGACTGGACGGCCACGGCCTGAGCACGGGACAGCGGCAGCGTCTGTTCATCGCGCGCGCGGCGTACAAGGATGCGAAATACCTCTTTCTGGACGAGGCGACCAACTCGCTGGATGCGGCCAACGAACGCTCGATCATGGAGAAGCTGCAATCTTTCTTCGAGGGGCGCACGGTGGTCGTCGTGGCGCACCGCCTGTCGACGGTGATGAATGCCGACAACATCGTGGTGCTCGACCGGGGCCGCATCGTCGAGCAGGGCACGCACAAGGAGCTGACGGCGCGCCGTGGCCACTACTACAATCTGGTTAGAAACCAACTCGAATTGGGAAACTGATATGCCGCTTTACGACCGTACATACAGCGAAGAGGCCGACGAGATCATCGGCACGATGCCGTCGTGGATCGTGCGCTGGGGCATCACGCTGATCTTCGTTCTGCTGGCGCTGCTGTTTCTGGGGTGTTACTTCATCCGCTACCCTCAGACGGTCACGGGGACGATCACGCTTACGACCGTTCCTCCGCCGGTCGACGTGACGGCGCCGCATACCGGCATCGCCGAGGCGGTCGCGACCGAGGGTCAAACCGTCGCAAAGGGCGACGTGCTCGTTCTTTACGCCACACGGGACGAGTACCGCGAGGTGCAGCATCTGGAAAAGAGCCTGTGGCTGCCGACCGACGAGACCCTGCCCGACGATCTGCGCTTCTCCTATGCCGCCTACCGCGCCAATGGCAGCGAGGCGACCCTGCAACAGCTCACGTCGGCGATCGCTCAGTGGAAGGCGCAGCACGTCGTCGAGGCTCCGGCCGACGGGCGTGTGACACTGCTCAACAGCGGTCCGTACCGACGTCAGACGACAGCCGGCGAGTTGCTGGCGAGCATCCTGCCCGCGGCCGAGACGGAGGTCGTCGGCCGGCTTCATCTGCCGGCCGCGTCACGCGGGGATGTGGAGCCGGGGCAGAAGGTCAACGTGAAGCTCAACGGCTTTCCCTACATGGAGTTCGGCATCCTGCGCGGTGTCGTGCGGACGATTTCCGCCGTTCCGGACGGTACGCAGGGCTATATCGTCACCGTCGCCTTTCCCGACGCGCTGCGCACGTCGTACAAGAAGGAGCTTCCGCTCATTCACGGCATGGACGGCACGGCCGAGATCATCACCAAAGAGATGCGGCTCATCGAACATTTCATCCAGCCCGTCAGGGCGCTTTACGATAAGAACGCCGAATAACGCACCGCCTCGTTTTCACTTCCGGATACCGTCCCTCGGTATCCGTTTTTTGTGTTCTCAGAGATCCGGACGGCCCTGAACGGCCTCGGGCGGCCAGCGGTACGATTCCCCTTTGTCCTCCGATATATTTGCGACGGATGCCCTGCGAGACATCCGAAGTGAATTATCAATCAATCATCATCAATCATTATGGAAAAGGAAAAGAATCAAGCGCCGGAGGAGCCTCGGTGGCCCGACTACAAAGAGACGCTTCTGGCGCGCCATCCCGGAACGGGCGAGGTGCAGGTCGTTTCGGACTTGCGCGAACGCGGCAACCGTTACGAGGTGCATACCGTGGAGCCACTGACAAAGAACGCGCCGTCGTTTTTCGAGGTCGCGAAGAGCGGTGCGGTGGCGGCCTTCATCCGCAGCTTCAAGTCGCAGTCGGACAAAGCCGTCGACTTCCAGTTTCTGAAAGTACCCTTCAACGCCGTGCAGGATGTGGTCAACGACCTGCTTCGCCTGACGCAAAACCCCAACGACGAGAAGGGGCTGAAGGCGCTGTACGATCATCGTGTGGATACGATGCAACTCGAACGGGTGAAGTACGACCATGCGGAGATTCCGCGAGCCGCACTGCGGGAGCTGGGCATCGACTTCGATGCGCTGACGCCGCAAACACGTGAGGCGATGCGTATGGGTCTTCCCGTCGAAGAGCTGGTTCCGGTGACTGCGGAGGTCATGCCCGGGATCAAGGTGTCGGGAATGTTCTCGCCGCGCTTCTACCGCGACCATAACAACGAGCTGAAGGTGACCCTCGACGCACCGCTCGCCGTGCCGGAGTACGAGCATGAAGAGTACAAAATGATGTTCTCCACGCAGGAGAAGGCCGCGCTGGAGCGTGGCGGCACGCTGGAACGCCTGATAAAGCACAAAGACCCGCTGACGGGAGAGGAGGAGTGGTGCTTCGTGGGCAAGAACGCCGCGACGAACCGCCTCGTCTTCCAGCCCAAGCGCGAAGTTGCCGCCGCTATCTGCAACGACATACGGAGAAGATCTGCCGCCTGCAACGCGACTACGAACTGTGCCGGCGCATCCTGCGCATTATCGACGGCGAGACGTTCTCGCTCGAAGAGATGGATGAGTGCCGCATCGAGATCATGCACCGGTATCCGCAGTACGAAGTCCCGATAACCGTCTGCACGGGTTTGGTGTTCATGGCCGAAGCCATACGGAAGTCGTTCGGCGGAAAGTATGTGCGTTACCTGCGCAAATATCCGATCCGGCTGGATTTCGGAACAGGCAAGATTTTCGAGATCGCACCCGACGATTCCATACGTCACATTCCGAAATGACAAGGAGAAGGACAAATCGTCCTCCTCCTTCTTGTCGTCTATCGTCGCACGTCGACGAAATTCGCTTCGAGCAGTTCGAGGATCGCCGATTGCGGATAGAGAATCTTACCTCCGATGGTCGTATAGGGAATCAGCCGGTTGTCGCGGTAATTCTGCAAACTGCGGGGGCAGAGGTCGAAAATCATACGCACCTCTTCACTTGTCAGGTACGTTTCCGAACGAATCGAAGGCCGTAGCTCGGCGAGCAGTCCGTCGAGTCGTTCGATCGCTTGGAGGAGGTTCTTGCACAATGCCGTAAATTCGGGCGACGTGCGCAGGATGATGCCGTCGTTCATCGCTTTTCTGCCGGAATGAAGTTCGCTTGTAAAATCCGGGCGATGTCCGCCTCGCGGAAGACGATCCTGTTGCCCAGCGAGGAGTAAGGGATAACCCCTGTGGTGCGGTAATGCTGCAAGGCGCGTTTGGAAAGACTCAACGCTTTGCAGACCTCGTCGGAGGTCATTCACCACGCAGAGGCGGAAGGCATACATCGGGCGTGATAGGCGGCGATGCGTTCGAGAAGGCGGTCGACGAGCGCCCGCAGTTCGTTGCAGGCTCCCGTCTCGATGAGCATGTAATCCATAAGATTCGATTTAAGTTCGACACAATTCGATGACCGTAACGACGTGCGATGTCCGTTTATGCGCTACGGCCGCTCGTGGCCTTCGCTGACCGTTCGATTTACAGATCCATCGCTTTGGCTACGGTCTGCATGTCCCGCATAATGGATGAATCGAGGATTCGGGCATAATGGCGGGTCATGTTCGTATTGGAGTGTCCCAGCATCTTGGCCACATTGTAGAGCGTCGCCCCGCTTGCCAGAATGAGTGTAGCGAACGTATGACGAGCCGTGTGCGTCGAAAGGCGTTTGCGAATACCGCATATATCGGCCAACTCTTTCAGATAGGCGTTCATCTTCGCGTTCGACGGCACGGGAAGCAGCTTGCCTCTCGCCCTGCACGTTTCATCCCGCTCGTATTTCCGCAGCAGTGCGATCGGATGCGGTAGCAGCGGCACACGACTCATTACCGCCGTCTTTTCCCTCGGCTTGTGGATCCACTGCGTCCCGTCCTCGTCGGTCGTGATATGCTCCCTGCGCAGGTGATCCACATCCGTAAAGGCCAGCCCCGTCAGGCAGCAGAACGAGAACACGTCGCGGATGCGGGCCAGCCGGTCGTTCGGCAGCGGCTTGTGGATAAGCGTTTCGAGCTCCTCTTTCGTCAGCGGAACCTTGACGTTCGTCCGATCCACCTTCATCTTGTAGTAGCGGAACGGATTCTTTTCCAGCCACTCGTTCCGTATCGCATAGAGGATAAAGTTTTTCAGACAGCACAGCAGGTTCACGGCGCCGTTGTTCTTGCAGTTATGCGCCGTCTGCATGAACGTATTCAATCCGTCGATATATGCATAGTCGATCGCATCCAGCGGCAGGTCGTCTTTCCTGTACTGTTCTCTCATGTATTCGGTCATATAACGCAGCAGACGGTGGTATTTGTTCGCCGTGAGTTGCGTAAGGCGGATACCCACCTCCCTTTGCCGTTTGTCGCAGTATTTCGAAAACTCGACAAGGAACATCCGCGAACTCGCTGCCGCATGTTCCAATCGGTGCTTGATGGCGAAGCAGTCCGGAGTCTTGCCCTCCTTAATAAGGCTATCCGTAGGCAGCGAGGATGTTTGTGCGGTAAGTAGCGAGAATCCCGTTGATCTGCGTAGAAACGGGGTCTCGCAACATGCAACGTTCCAAACGCTGGTTCCAATGCTCCGGTTCGATCCGGCACTGGGTATAAATCTCCGTCGACCGGCCGGAGGTCGTGATACGGGCATAGATCGGCGCTGTGCCCTTCTTCGTGAGTTTCGTCTTCTTGCAGAAGAAGACCACGCTGAATGTCGTGCGTTTCATAATGCTGCTTGGGTTGGATCGGTTAAACGTATGCAGCATAGAGATTATTGGACGCAAAACAATGTAATTCAACGCATTGATCGTAAATCGTGACCTATTTTCGGTTCGAGCGAAACAGGTCACGATTTCGGTCCGGGCAACCTGCTTTTTTATACGCTCGAATACATCGCCTAAAAAACGAAAAAACCTTACATATCGCTGATACATAAGGTTTTTTGCTTCGCATTACTCTTTATTTCAAGAACTTCGAGGGTGGAAGATGGGACTCGAACCCACGACCTTCGGAACCACAATCCGTCACTCTAACCGACTGAGCTACATCCACCGTTTCGACCGCAAAGCCGGAACTTCACGAATCGGTGTGCAAATGTAATACGTTTTTTTGGTCTGTGCAAGGATTTCGCCCGAAAATTATTCGAACCGGCGACGGGCGTTTCGGGAAAAGAGCGTCGGGTTCCGGCGTGTACAGGAACCCGCGGAGCCGACGGAATCGATTTCCGACGGAACGATTCGCGAAGCAGGCTTCTTTCGCCAAAACATCCCGACGATGTTCCGTGTCGACCGTCCGGCGTCGCCGAACGCTGCCAGCAGGAAAACCCCGCCCCATGCGGCGGACGGTCGCTCGCCGGCATTCGCCGGTAGCTCGGCCGTTCGGCGGACAGCACACCCACGTTCGGCGCATCTATCGAATGGATCAGGGGAACTTTCGCGGAGACGCATCTCGCAAAACGAAGCAAGCGAGTTTCCCTTCGCTCCTCGTTTTCCGCCTCTACGACTGCACCCCGGACGTCGTGCTCCGGCAGAACCGAACCGGTCGTTTGTTTCTGGCCCTGCTTTTCCGACTTCGGCTGCGCCGAAGCCCGCCGCTCGGCAATGTTCGAATAAATTCGACATTGCCCCCGCTTATTCGTATCTTTGACTTCGTCTCAGATACTTCGTCTCGGCATAATCAAGCCGGCGCTTGCTTCTGCCCTCACTTATTCGTATCTTTGCACGCAACACACACCTCATCGAAGATGAAACGTTTCGGTATCTCGTCGCTGCTCCTGCTCGCCTCGCTGCTCCGTCCCGCAGCGACCGACGCACAGATCTACGCGAAACTCAACGGCCTCTACGCACTCGTAGGAGTCGTCAACCCTGCCGTAGAGTTCCGGTTGACCGACCACTCCGCCTTCCAGACGGAGTTCGTCTATTCGCCGTGGAAATCGATCAACGTCGACGGGCAGAGCAAACCGATGCACTTCGGCATCTTCCTGAACGAATACCGCTACTACTTCCGCGGTTATGCCCGGGGCTGGTACGTGGGCGGCAATGCGGGCATGATGGCTTTCCGCATGTCGAAACCCTACATCGAGAACTGGGGCATCCACCTCGAAAACCGTTACAGCAAAGGCTACGGATTCATGTTCGGTGCTTGTGCGGGCTACGAACGGATTTTCCGCAAGCGGTGGGTCTTCGACGTGTTTTTCGGCTGGTCGTGGATGACGAGCTTCTACAACGGCTACGACCTCGACGGCCGCACGCAGATGGAGCCGCACCGCCCCGTACAACCGCTGCACCCCGATCCCTTCAACGGTTCGTCGGAGTGGTATCCCAACAAGATCGGCATCTCGATCGGCATCCGTATCTACGATCCCGAGCTGCACAGGCAGCGAAGCGAAACCCGACGTCTGCGCAAGGCGGCCCGCAGCGCCGCATCGTACGGGAAAACGCCGGCCGCCGACCGCGGTTCTCGAATGTCGCGTCCCGTACCGGCCGCGTCCGGAAGCGTGTCAAAATGACAGCCCCGATCTGCCAAAAAGGGCACCGCGTCTGCCAAAATCCGTTTGGCATATCAATTGTTGGAATCCCCCACCGAAAACAGAAAAACGGATCGGTGCGGCCATGCGGACGTACGGCTGCCGCCCCGAACCGCAACAGAGAGAATTTTTCAACGAATGTCAAACCAAAAATAGTTGAACTATGAACGTAAAACCTTTATCGGACAGAGTGCTCATTCTCCCGAATCCCGCCGAGGAGAAGACCGCGGGCGGACTTATCATTCCCGACACCGCGAAAGAAAAACCGCTGGCAGGCAAAGTCGTGGCCGTAGGCCCCGGTACGTCGGAGGTCAAGATGGAGGTCAAGGTCGGCGACGAGGTACTCTACGGCAAGTATGCCGGGACGGAGATCAATGTCGACGGCACGGACTACCTCATCATGAAACAGTCGGATATTCTGGCAACGTTGTAATTTCACCGATTCGTAAAACACATCAAATTCCGTAAAAGCTATGGCAAAAGAGATCAAATATAACGTAGAGGCACGCGAGATGCTCAAAGAGGGTGTCGACGCGCTGTCGAACGCCGTGAAGGTCACGCTCGGCCCCAAAGGCCGCAACGTCATCATCGACAAGAAGTTCGGTGCTCCGCAAATCACCAAGGACGGCGTGACCGTCGCCAAGGAGGTCGAGTTGGAGGATGCGATCGCCAACATGGGTGCGCAGATGGTGCGCGAGGTGGCGTCGAAGACCAACGACAACGCCGGCGACGGCACGACCACCGCGACCGTTCTGGCACAGGCGCTCATCGGCGTGGGACTGAAAAACGTGACGGCCGGCGCCAATCCGATGGACCTCAAACGCGGTATCGACAAGGCGGTGGCCAAGGTGGTCGAATCGCTGCGCGAGCAGAGCCAGGTGGTAGGAAGCGACATCGCCAAGATCGAGCAGGTGGCGTCCATTTCAGCCAACAATGACCCCAACATCGGCAAACTGATCGCCGAAGCGATGTCGAAGGTCAACAAGGAGGGCGTCATCACGGTCGAGGAGGCCAAAGGCACCGACACCCATGTGGACGTGGTCGAGGGTATGCAGTTCGACCGCGGCTATATTTCGGCCTATTTCATCACCGACCCCGAAAAGATGGAGGCCCAGCTGGACAAGCCCTATATCCTGATTACCGACAAGAAGATCTCGACAATGAAGGAGCTCATGGGCGTCTTGGAACCGGTAGCCCAGAGCGGCCGCTCGCTGCTGATCGTCGCCGAGGATGTCGACGGCGAGGCGCTGTCGGCACTCGTGGTCAATAAGCTGCGCGGCACGTTGAAGATCGCCGCCTGCAAGGCCCCGGGCTTCGGCGACCGTCGCAAGGAGATGCTCGAAGACATCGCCGTACTGACTGGCGCGACGGTGATCTCGACCGACAAGGGCATGAAGATCGAGGACGCCGACCTCTCGATGCTGGGTACGGCCGAGAAGGTGACGCTCAACAAGGAGAACACGACGATCGTCGACGGCGCAGGTGCCAAGGATGCCATTGCAGCCCGCGTAGCGCAGATCCGCGCCGGCATCGACGCCGCGACGTCGGACTACGACAAGGAGAAGTTGCAGGAGCGTCTGGCCAAACTGGCCGGCGGCGTGGCCGTGCTCTATGTCGGCGCCGCGACCGAAGTCGAGATGAAGGAGAAGAAGGACCGCGTGGAGGATGCGCTGGCCGCGACGCGTGCAGCCGTCGAAGAGGGCATCGTCCCGGGCGGCGGCGTGGCCTACCTGCGTGCCACGGAGGTGCTCGCCAACATGAAGGGCGCCAACGAGGACGAGACCACCGGTATCCAGATCGTGAAACGCGCGATCGAGGAACCGCTGCGCCAGATCGTCGAGAACGCCGGCGGCGAGGGTTCGGTCGTCGTGAACAAGGTCAAGGAGGGCAAGGGAGCCTTCGGTTACAACGCCCGCGACGACAAATACGTCGACATGTTCGAGGCCGGTATCATCGACCCGACGAAGGTGTCGCGCGTAGCACTGGAAAATGCAGCGTCGATCGCGTCGATGTTCCTCACCACCGAGTGCGTACTCGCGGAGAAGAAGTCGGAGCAGCCCGCCATGCCTGCGATGCCCGCAGGGGGCATGGGCGGCATGATGTAAGCCGATCCGCAGAAACGACAGAGCAGCGCCGCCGGAATAGTTCCGGCGGCGCTGTCGCGTTCAGAGCATTGCACGAGGAACCAGATTATCGGGACGATGCAGCTCTCTGCACTTTTCGCAAGGCGGAGGCTGCGGCGCGCTGCACGCAACGATGATTATTTGTTTGCGTCCGCACATGGCAGGCCTCCGGCCTGCGGGATCGCACTGCGAAAATAGCGGAAGCAGTGACGGCAGCGGCGCGAGCGCCCGGAGCGGGCGTGCAAAACAGCGCAGTCTTTTGTGCCCGCTCAGCGAGCGCGGATGGCGGCACCTGCTACTTTTCGCCGTGCTTGATCTTTTGGTGCTTTTGGATCAAGCCAAAAGCACAGAAAAAAAGTGAAATCGATTCTCTCTTTCTTTGGGAAAGTTCCGTACCTCTGATTGGGTGTTTCCTGCGAGGAGCGGATTTACCACCTTTTGTCACCAAAAGGTGGCGCCAAAAGTGTCCGCAGGGCGAAAAAGTCGGGGAACGGCCGACGGCTTGCGCCTAAAACGCTACGCGGACGAGCTCGCGCCCGCGTTTTCGACGGCGCAGCCTCCGCCCGTTCTTCTTCCCGATTTTTCGCAATGCGGAGTCTGTTGTGCGCTGCACGCAACGATGATTTATTCCGAATAATTCCTCTATACTCATTCAGCAGGCCGGAGGCCTGCCCGATCGCACTGCAAAACGAACGGGGTGGAGCACAATCGTACCCCACCCCTCATCGTATCGTCGGGAATCCCTTATTTCAGCGTCGACCGGAACTCGTAACGGCCCGAACCGAGGCGCACGAGCGTATAGCCGTCGTCCCAGCCCGCAACTTTCAGATCGCTGCGGCCGTCGAGTGCGCGGCCCGACTCGGTCACCTTGTCGGCAGCAGCCGACGGGACATAGACCTCGGCGGTAGTGTTGGCCGGAATCTCGACCGTCAGCGTCAGCGCGTCGCCCTCCTTCGTCCAACCGCTCGACGCCAGGCCGTAGGGCGTCCGCTGCTCGGCCTTCATCGAAGTGAAGTGATCGTTCAGGTAGGGTTTGATCCGGATTTCACGGAAGCCCGGAGCAGCCTCCTGCAAACCGGCGGCCCAACGATAGAGCCAGTCGCCGATCGCACCGTAGGCATAGTGGTTGAACGACACCATGCTGTTCGAGTTGACCATACCGTTGGGAAGCATACTGTTCCAACGCTCCCAGATGGTGGTCGCACCCATCGAAATGGGATAGAGCCACGAAGGGATCTTCTTGTTGAGCAGCAGCTCGTAGGCGACGTCCTCGTAACCGAAGCGGGTCAACACTTCGCAGATATAGGGCGTACCGAGGAAGCCGGTAGTGATATGCCCGTAACGATTCACGTTATCGACCAGACGTTTGGCCGCACCGGCGCGCTGCGCCTCGGGCAGCAGGTCGAACATCAGCGCCAACGTGTAGGCCGTCTGCGTATCCGACACGAGCATTCCGTTGGGCGTCACGTATTCGTTGCGGAAGGCATCGACCGCACGCTTGTGCAGCGCTTCGTATTTCGCCGCATCCTCCGTTCGGCCCAGCAGGCGTGCCGTGCGCACCACCAGATCGAGCGAATGGGCGTAGAAGCACTGCTGGATGAAGGGTCGGATCGTCACCGCCGACCGGCCGTCCTTGTCATCGGCATAACTGAAAAATACCCAGTCGCCGTAGCTGTTCCCCTTGCTCCACAAGTCGTTCTCGGTCTGCGAGGTGATGTAGTCCACCCATTTCTTCATGCTGGGGTACTGGCGTTCGAGCATCCGCAGGTCGCCGTAAGCCATGTAGTGCTGCCACGGAATGATCGTGGCCACGTCGCCCCAACCGGCCGAAATACGGCTGCGGTGCGTCACGGGGTAGACGCCGTTGACCGCGCCGTCGGCATACTGCTCGGCGGCCACGTCGGCCATCCACTTGTTGAAGAAGGTCTGCACGTCGCGGTTGAACGTCGCCGTGCGGAAGAAGACCTGCGCGTCGCCCGTCCAGCCCAGACGCTCGTCGCGCTGCGGGCAGTCGGTCGGAATATCGACGAAGTTGTCGAGCATCCCCCACTTGATATTCGACTGCAACCGGTTGATGAGCGAGTCGGACGAAACGAACGTACCGTTCTCGGGCGTCGCCGAGCTGATCGCCTCGGCGACGAAATCCTCGGGGTTCAGCTCGCCGTCGATTCCCTCGACCTTGATGTAGCGGAAGCCGTAGAAGGCGAACCGGGGCGCGAGCCACTCCTCGCCCTCCCCCGAAAGGATATAGGTACTCAACGCCTTGGCCTTACGCAGGTTGCGGGTGAAGAATTCGCCCTTTTCAAGAATCTCGGAGTGGTAGATGCGCACCGTGTCGCCGCGCTGGCCGCGCAGACGCACGCGCTCGCGCCCCGATATGTTCTGGCCGAAGTCGATCACGCGGGCTCCCGACGGGGTCGTGAAGATCTTGACGGGTTTGAAGGTTTCGATTACCCGCACGGCCGGGCTGACGCTGGCCGTCAGGTTGTCGAGCGAGGTGTCGGCCACCTGCACCGAAGCCCACGACGCATCGTCGAACGACGGGGTGTCCCACCCCTTCTGACGCCGGTTCAGATCGATCGTCTCGCCGTCGTAGAGGTTGCCGTAGCTCACTTCGCCCGTCGAGGCGCGCCACGTGTCGTCGGTAGCGATCACCTCCTTCGTACCGTCCTTGTAGCGGAGAACGATCTGCGCCAGCAGGCCGTACTTGTCGCCGTAGTTGAACTCGCGGCTCCACGGCAGTTTCGACAACCACCACCCCTTGGCCACGGTAACGCCGATGGCATTGTCGCCCCTGACCACCAGCGGCGTGATGTCGTAAGCCTGATATTGCAGCCGCTTCTTGTAGGCCGTCCAGCCCGGCGTCAGCAGGTCGTCGCTCACACGGTGCCCGTTGACGCTCGCCTCGTAAATGCCGTGGGCGGTCACATAGACGGTCGCCTCGGCCACGGGTTTCGTCACACGGAACGTGCGGCGGAACATCGCAGCGAGGTCGTCGCTCACGGCCGGCTCGATCCAGCGTGCCTGCCACTCCCCGACGTCGAACAGCCCCGTACGCCAGAAGGCCGGACGGCTCCACGCCGAAGCCTTGCCGCGATCGTCCCACACGCGCACCTGCCACGTGTAACGGGTATCCGACGTCAGCGGCGTGCCGTCGTAAAAGACGCCGGCCGACTCCGCCGAAGCCACTTTGCCCGTCCGCCAGACGGTACGCCCGCCGGACTTGACGCGGATCTCGTAGGCGCTCTGCGTCACGCCGCGGCGCGACGCATCGCTCACCTCCCAGCTCAACAGCGGACGGCGCTCCCCGATCCCCACGGGGTCGGTCAGATGCTCGGTGCGAAGCTGCGACACGGAGAGTTGCGCCGAAGCGCTCCACGCCGTGACGACCGTCGCAAGAAACAGCAGAAGAAATCTTTTCATGGTCGATAGTTTTAAAGTTTGGAATTACATGCTTCGTTTGAAACGCAAGTTAGCCATTTTCCGTCATGGGTGAAATATACATTTTGACATTTCGATAACGAATTTTGACACTCGACCGGCCGGTGCCTGCGCGCGAACGCCTACCCGTACCCGATCGGACATTGCAGACGAACGGCATTCCGCACATTCGATCTCTGCCTTTGCGCACGACCCCGTCCGCCCGGCGACACCGCTCCGCGATGCCGGAAGTTCGCCGCCGCCCCATGCGGCGGACTGCAATGCGCCCCTGCTCGCGCACTACCTGACGCCGGCGCCGAACCGCCGGGAAGCCCCTCGCCGACCGCAGTCCGAGAAACAGGATACGTCAGCCTGCCGTAAAGGTCGGCATCGCCCGCCTGCGGATAAAACAGAAACGCCCCCGACTTATCCGTCGGGAGCGTTCTCCTAAATCCGGCAGGAAAAGGGCTATTTCTCCTCTTCCTCCTTGGCAGCCATCTGCGCTTTCAGCTCGGCCAGCCCGGCGATGTCGCCCAGCGTGGTCTTCTCGACCGAAGCGTTGATCTTCTTCACCACCGACTTGTTTGCATCGGCGGCAGCCTTCTTCTCGGCCTTCTCGGCAGCATACTCGGCACGCTTCGCATCTTCGAACGTACGGCTGTGCGACAGCGTGATGCGCTTGGTGGCCTTCGAGAATTCGAGCACCTTGAAGGGCAGCTTCTCGCCGACCTTGGCCGTCGTGCCGTCCTCCTTGACGAGATGTTTCATCGGGCAGAAGCCTTCGATCGAATCGGTCAGCGAAACGATCGCGCCCTTGTCGACCAGTTCGGTAACGGTTCCCTCGTGGATCGAATCGATCGAGAACTGTCCCTCGAACTCGTTCCACGGATTCTCTTCGAGCTGCTTGTGACCCAGCGACAAGCGACGGTTCTCCTTGTCGATTTCGAGCACCACGACCTCCAAGTCGGCGCCGATCTGGGTGAACTCACCCGGATGCTTGACCTTCTTGGTCCACGACAGGTCGGAGATATGCACCAGGCCGTCGATGCCCTCCTCGATTTCGACGAAGACGCCGAAGTTGGTGAAGTTGCGCACCTTGGCCACGCAGCGCGTACCGACAGGGTACTTCTGCTCGATATCGGCCCACGGATCGGTCGTAAGCTGCTTGATGCCCAGCGACATCTTGCGCTCTGCGCGGTCGAGCGTCAGGATGACGGCCTCGACCTCGTCGCCGACCTTCATGAACTCCTGCGCCGAACGCAGGTGCTGGCTCCACGACATCTCCGACACGTGGATCAGGCCCTCTACGCCCGGAGCGATCTCGACGAACGCACCGTAATCGGCCATGACGACCACCTTGCCCTTGACCTTGTCGCCGACTTTGAGGTCGGGATCGAGCGCCTCCCACGGGTGCGGAGTGAGCTGTTTGAGACCCAGCGCGATACGCTTCTTGGCCTCGTCGAAGTCGAGGATCACGACCTTGAGCTTCTGATCGAGCTGCACGATCTCCTCGGGATGGTTCACACGACCCCACGACAGGTCGGTGATGTGAATCAGGCCGTCCACGCCGCCCAGGTCGATGAACACGCCGTAGGAGGTGATGTTCTTGACCGTACCTTCGAGGATCTGGCCCTTTTCGAGCTTCGACATGATGATCTGCTTCTGAGCCTCCAACTCGGCCTCGATGAGCGCCTTGTGCGAAACGACCACGTTGCGGAACTCCTGGTTGATCTTCACCACCTTGAACTCCATGGTCTTGTCTACATATACGTCGTAGTCGCGAATGGGCTTCACGTCGATCTGCGAACCGGGCAGGAACGCCTCGATGCCGAACACGTCGACGATCATACCGCCCTTCGTGCGGCACTTGATGTAACCCTTGATGATCTCGTCGTTGGCCAGCGCCTCGTTGACGCGATCCCACGATTTGAGCTGACGCGCCTTCTTGTGCGAAAGCGACAGCTGGCCGTTCTTGTCCTCGGCCGACTCCACGTAGACCTCGACCTTCTCGCCTACGGCCAGTTCGGGGTTGTAGCGGAATTCGGAAACGGGAATGACGCCCTCGCTCTTGTAGCCGATGTTGACGACAACCTCGCGCTTGCCGATACTCATGACCGTGCCCTCGACCACCTCGCCGACGGCGACGTTCGACAGCGTCTTGTCGTAAGCGGCGGCGATCTCCTCCTTAGGCTGGGAATAGACGCCCAGATCGTTCTCGAACGCGTTCCAGTCGAAGTTCTCGTTCGTGACTACAGTTTTGTTCTCTTCCATAACGGAAACAGTGTTTGCGATACAATCGCTCGTTAAATGGTTAATACTCGTACGTTACCCGCACGCAGCGGGGTTGCAAAGTTAGGAATTAATTCGCGGATTTCACAACAATCGCGCGCGATTATTTTCACCGGACCGCGATTTCGGATGCGAAGGGTCTCCCGCCGCCGCGAAAAAGGCCGCCCCGCAGACGGGAACGGCCTTTTCACGAAAAAAATGTTGGAAGAAGAGTCGGTGGAGACTGTCGCGCTATCGTTCGTCGGGACGCACGAAGGTACGGCTCGCCAGCTTCACGTCGTCGATCGGGTTGTTCGACGCCGTCATCGCATAGACCAGCACCTTCTTGTCCTTGGGCAGCGTCACCGTAGTCGCGCCTTCGGGAATGTCGAACGTCAGCAGATACATGTAGGAGAAACCGTAGGGAACGTTGCCCAGGTCGGTCTGGTGACGGTGCGTACCCAGATACCCGATCTTGGCGCGCTGCATGAAGCCCTCGCTGTTGCCGTACCAGCCCCACTGGCCGTAGAAACCTTTCCATAGCGGCACTTCGGCCTCGTAGGTGCGATCGCCCACGCGGAACTCGGCCGTGCGCGGCTCTTCGACGGCCGACGCCAGCACATAGAGCTTCGTATAGGTCCGGTCGGCGGGCAGCGCGACGGTCTGGCCGTTGCAGAGCACGGCGTCGTCGGTGTTGGCTTCGCCCATGGCGAAGGTCACGCCGTCGCACTCGACCGTGGCGGGAATCAGCTCGGCGGCGAACGAACCCAGCGCCTTGTCGATCGTATAGTAGGTGAAGAACTCGTCGGTGGTGTAGGCCGTGATGTCGTAGTCGAGCTTCACGGGCGCGTTGTCGATCGCGAGCGTCGACCGCACGGCCGGCTCGGCCAGCCGCACGCGGTAGGTCTTGGGGGCGAACTTTCCGGCCGAAACCACGAGCGAACGCCCCTCGAACGCGGCGTCGCCGATGCGCTCCTCGATACCGTTGCACTCCTCGGCCGAGACGATCGCCGCCGGGAAGGTGATGCGCGCCCCCTCGACGGGATTGCCCGTCGTCTCGTAGCAGCGCACGATGTAGCCGTCGCCGTCCTCGGCAGCTTTGAGCGCACGCACGCCGATCTGCGGGGTCGACGCAGCGAGCATCGAGAAGGTGCGGCCCAGATGCCCCGCATGTTTCGGCGCGACGAAGGCCACGAGCGGCATGTTGAGCGCCTCGCCCGCCACGAGCGCATCCTCCGTGCGGGCGCCCGTGTGTCCCACGATCGAGTAGGTATAGTGGTGTACGCCGTGATCGAGCGTCCGCTGGTGCGCATAGCGCTTCTCGGTCGAAGGGGTATGGAGCAGCGTCAGGCGCAGCGTATTGTCCGCCGGCTTGTCCCAGCCGTATTTGCAGTCGTTGAGAATCGTCACGCCGTAGCTGCCGTCGGCATCCGTCAGATCGACCCATTTCTGGGCAGGCACTTCATAGGCCGTTTCGGTGTTGTTGCCGCGCTCGATGAAGCCCAGTCCGAGGTCGTAAGCCGCCTTCGCGTTGGCCACGGCACAAGGGAATTCGGCTTTCAGCAGCACGTTGCGGCTCGACCAGTCGACCGTGTTGCGCACGTCGATGCGGTCGTCGTCGCCGCCGTCGGTCAGTGACACGTACTGCACGAACTTCGAGGGACCGTAACTGCGCTCCACTTTGAGCGTGGCGCGCACGGGCCCCTGTTCGGCGATCGAAATGCGCACGTCGCCGTCGATCGGACGCCCGGGCTTGTCCATCGTCTCCTTCATGATCTCCCACGCCGGATAGCGGTTCGACGGGTTGCCCTCGAAGACCGCCATGCGGAATGCCTTGCCCTCGGCCACCAGCTCGCGGCCGGCACGCTTGTCGCGGATCGAGCGGATATCGCCGTTGGCGTCCAGCTCGACGCGGTAGATCCGGTTTTCGAGCGTCCGCTCCGACGCTTTCAGCGCCGACGATTTCGCAACGCCCGAAGCGGGGCGCACGTCGTAGACGGCATATCCCGCCGCCTTGACGTCGGCGGCGAAGAGGATGCGCGCCCGGTCGCCCTCGCGCGACAGAATCTGCGCCGCCACCCGCCTGCCCGAAGGCGCATAGACGGCCACCCCCTTGGCACGGGCGTCGAGCGGCACTTCGGCCTCCACCAGATCGCGCAGGTCGTAGGTCACGGGATTGTAGACCACCACGGGCGTACCCTTCACCCGCGTGTCGAGCGAATGGCTCAGCGCACCGACGGCCGCCGTCATGACCTCGGTAGCCTGTTGCAGCGAGATCAGTTCGTCGTTCCACGAATAACGGTAGGCGTCGGCGATGCTCGTACCCGTCAGGTCGTCGTGGAACTGATGCCACAGCACGCGCTGCCACACTTCGTTGAGCTTCGCACGGTCGTAGGGTTTCGCGCCCAGCCAGTCGGCCGCCACGGCGGCGCGCTCGGCGGCGCCCAGCAGCTCCTCGTTGCGGCGGTTGTAGTACTTCATCGCTCCCTGCGAGGTGTAGCAGCCGCCGGCATGTACGTCCATGAGCAGTTCGCCGTCGTAGGTCGGCAGTTCGTCGCGGCGATCCATATAATCGAGGAAGAGCTGGTCGCTCGTGGCGCTGATGAGTTGCACCGGCGCATCGGGGTCGGCCATGGCCTCGGCCATGCGGCGCGCGGTGGTCACCGTGCCGCTGTTGCCCTTGTCGCCGCAGTTGGTCGTGCCGTGCAGGTGGCCGCCGCTGTAATAGCGCATGGCCGTATTGTCGAAGCCGTTCGAAGCGCGGCGGATGAAATCCTTGTTATACCCCGCGTCGGCCGGCAGTTCGGCGGTATACCCGCCCGTATCGAAGGCCGCCATGAGCGACTGCCCGTCGATACCGTACCATACGCCCCACGAGAAGGGGTTCTTCTTGTGATAGGGTGCGTCGGGGAAGAAGTCGTGCTTGCGCCAGCTCAGCTTCTGGGTCGAGAAACCGATCAGGCCGCAGTGGGCCGCCAGCGAAGGCAGCGTGTACCCGAACCCGAAGCAGTCGGGCAGGAAGATGTCGGTCGAACGCACGCCGAACTCGCGCTTGTAGAGCTCCTGTCCTTGCAGGATGTTGCGGATGAACGACTCGGCCGAAGGCATGTTGGGGTCGTTGGCATTCCACGACGCGCCGCTGATGTGCCAGCGCCCCTCGTCGATATACTTCTGCAAACGGGCGTAGTGCAGCGGATAGTACTCCTTCATCCATCGGTAGATGATGCCGCCCTCGAAATTGAACTTGTAATCGGGATACCGCTCCAGCATCCAGAGGTTCTGGAAGAGGATGCGCGGAATGTATTCCCGGATGGTGTGGGTCAGGTCCCAGTTCCACTGGGTGTCGAGATGCGCGTCGCACACCGCATAGATCTTGTAGGTCTTGGGTGCGGGCGTCTCCTGCTCCTGCGCCGCGGCACGTCCGGCGCAGAACGTCAGGATGCACGCGACGACAAACAGTCGAAAAAGTTTCATCGTTCGAAAAAAATTAGATTGATAGTTTCATTACATTCGAGTATCGGCAAAATTAGAGAATAAAACCGCGCAGCACAAGCGCCCTGTCCGAAAATATAAACGATATATCAATTTGTGAAATAAAAAAATCGCAGGGAACTGCGCTCCCTGCGATCCGATTTCACCCTATGCGTCAGCCGGTTGCTACTCGATCCGCTGACGGGGTTCGTTGTCGGGCGCCAGCGGCGAGCGGGCGCGCAAATATGAATCCAATACGTCGGTCAACAGCGTCCCGGTAGGAGCTCCGTCGGTATAATCGAGACCGGAATAGGTCTTGAAAATGTAGTCGCCCATCGCCACGCGGTAGCGGCGGCCGGGTTTCAGTTCGGGGAAAGCGACCGACTGCGCCTCGAACCGCTCGTCGGTACGGATCACATAAGGGGTGGTCATGTAGATGTCGATGCGGTGCGACTCGTCGAGGTTGACCGTATCGTTGAATTTGGTCTTCACCAGCCGCGCCAGCTCGTCGGCCGTCATCTCGGCCGTCACCAGTTTGGAGCCGAAAGGATCGAGGTTGTAGATATCGGCCGCCACGACCTCGCCCGCAAGCGAATCGAGCCGCACGCCGCCGATGTGGTAGATACCGACGTCGGCCTTGCCCGCCTCGCGCACCGCCTCGGTAAAGACGTTGGCCAGCCCGGTCTTGTCCAGCCGGCCGCGCAGGTCGGCCACCTTCGCCCGAAGCGCCGGATCGCTGTAATAACCTTCGACCATCCGCTGGTAGGCGGGTGCGGGTTCGTAGCCCGCCAGCGGCACCAGCCGGAAGCTCTTCTCCACCAGTTCGTCGCCGCGGAAGCGGAGCACCGTGACGCCCACGTTGTCGAGATTCTTGCCCGTCTGCGTCACCAGCACGCCGCCGACCGTCTCGTTTGTCTCGTCGTGGCTGTGCCCGCCCACGATCACGTCGTAACGCGGCGCCTTTTCGGCCAGCACGCGGTCTTTCTTCGTCCCGATATGGGTCAGGGCGACCAGCGCGTCGCACTCGTCGCGCAGCGACTGCCGGTCGGCCACGGCATCCACCGCGTCCGTGAAGGTCAGCCCCGCGAAATTCTCGTCGTGCCCCGCCGGATGGTTGTTGTGGTCGTAGTTGGTCACCGAGGCCACGAAGCCGATCCTGCGGCCGCCCCGCTCGACGATCGCATAGGGCGCCGGCTGGGGAAAGGTCGCCGTATCGCTTACGATATTGGCGCAGACGACCGGAAACCGGCACTGCGCGGTGCGCACGCCCAGAAAAGCCTGTCCGGCGTCGAACTCGTGGTTGCCGAAGGTCGCCACGTCGTAACGCAGGCGGTTCATCAGATCGATGATCGGCCGGCGCGGCTCGGCGGCTCGATCGCAGTAGACGTTGCCCGTCCAGCGGTCGCCCGCATCGACCAGAATCACGTTCTTCACCGTATCGCGGCACTTCTTGACGGCTTCGGCCAGCTGCGGGAACTTCTCGATATGGGCGTGGATGTCGTTGGTCGAAAGAATCACCACCGTCTCCATGCGCGGCGAGCAAGCCGCCAGCACGAAGAGCAGCAATGCGCCAAATAACGATTTTTTCATCATACACGTATCTCTTTTTTCGAATTCATCCGGCCAGAACCCACTTTATTATAATGGGGAAGACAAAGATAGAGACTCCCCGTCGATCCTCCAAATTTTCCGACGTTTTCTTTCGCCGGCCGACGGGCACGGCCTTCCCGCCGCACACAAACCCTGCCGCAACGGCAGACCTGCAAAAAAGGGCGATGCGGAGCGAATCCGGCGAAAAAAAATGCGTAACTTTGTAGGAAACCCAACCTTGCGAACCATGAATAAATTCCGAATGTTTCCGCCGCTGCTCGGCCTCATGTTTCTTTTGGCCGGCTGCGGCGATTCCCGACCGGCGGAGACGGTACGGCTGGTGACCTACAACGCAGGCACCTTCAACAAGTACATCGCCGACGACTACCCGCTCGTGGCCGAAATGATGCGGGAGGTCGGTGCCGACGCCGTCTGCCTCAACGAACTCGACAGTTGCACGACCCGCACGGGCGGCGTTTTCCAACTCGAACGCATCGCCCGGGCCATGGGCGGCTGGGACTACCGCTTCGGCCGCGCCATGCCCTATCGGGGCGGAAGCTACGGCGTCGGCGTCATGACCCGCGAGCGCATCCTCGACCATTTCACCGTCGCCCTGCCGCGGGGAGAAGGTGCGGAGCCGCGCGTGCTGACGGTCGTCGAACTGGCGCGGTACGTGATCGCCACCACCCACCTCGACCATACGTCGGCCGCAGCGCAGCGCGATCAGGTCGCCGTCATCAACCGCGTGATGCGCGAACGCTACGCCGAGGCGTCCAAACCCGTCTTTCTGGGCGGCGACCTGAACGCCCTCCCCGACTCCGGAACGCTCCGCGCGTTGCAGGAGGCCTGGACGGTACTGACGCCCACCGACGGGGGCACCTACCCCTCGCACGATCCGAAAAAGTGCATCGACTACATCCTGCAACTCGACAACGGCGTCACGTGCGAAACGGTCGGCGCGCGCGTCCTGCACCGTTTCGAGGCGGGCGACGCCGCCCGCGCATCGGATCATCTGCCGGTACTGCTCGAAATCCGGCTGCCTGCGGAAAGCTGACCGCCCGGGAACAGGCACGCTTGCCGACACAAATAATTATCGTTACCGTCGGCTGCGTCTCAGCTACTTCCGCCCCGGCAACCGCAAATAAATTTGCATCGCTCCCGGCTTATTCGTATCTTTACGCACCTTTTGCCCCATACCTCATGAGAGATCTTATCCAAGTCATCTGCGAGAACCTCGACCGCACGATCGAGGTCGAAATGGGAACGTCGCTGCTCGACATCCAGCGGCAATACCTGCCCAAGGGACCGCACCCCTACCTGGCGGCCTACGTCAACAACCGCATCAAGGAACTGAACTACAAGGTATACACCCCGATCACGGTGCGTTATATCGACGCCACACACTTCGAAGGCATCCGCGTCTACGAACGCACGGCGTCGTTCATCCTCCAGCGGGCCGTCCGCGAGCTCTATCCCGAACACAAGTTCTACATCCGCCACTCGATGCTGCGCGGCTTCTACTGCGAAATCGAGGGGCGCGACGGCATCTCCGCCCGGGAGGCCGAAGCCATCCGCACCCGCATGGAGGAGCTGGTCGACGCGGCGATTCCGATCATCCGCAGCCGCGTACGGTCGATCGACGCCGCAATGGAATTCACGCGGCTGGGATTCGACGACAAGACCGAGCTGCTCAACACCCGACCGCGCCTTTACAGCACGCTCTACTCGCTGGGCGACATGAAGGGCTACTTCTACGGCGCGCTCGCCCCGTCGACCGACTACATCCGCCTGTTCGACATCCGCCCCTACTACAACGGTTTCTACGTCGTACTGCCCGGACGCAGCCACCCCGACGCGCTCAAACCGCTCGTGGCGCAGGACAAGCTGTTCGACATCTTCCACCAGTACAAGGAGTGGGTCGACATCATGGGCGTACCGACTGTCGGCCGGCTCAACGCCAAGGTGCTGGCGGGCGACGCCTCGGAGCTCATCAAGATCGCCGAAGCCTTCCACGAGAAACGGCTGGCGCGTATCGCCGACACGATCGCCGCGGCCAACCGCTCGCAGGGAACGCGCATGGTACTCATCTCCGGCCCCTCGTCGAGCGGCAAGACCACCTCGGCCAAGCGTCTGGGCATCCAGCTGCGCATCCTGGGGCTGAACCCCGTGCTCATCTCGCTCGACGACTATTTCGTCAACCGAGACAAGACCCCGCGCGACGCCGACGGCGAGTACGACTACGAAGCGCTCGAAGCCATCGACCTCAGACTCTTCAACGACCACCTGCAACGCCTCTTCGCCGGCGAGAGCCTTCCCGTGCCGCGCTACGACTTCATCACCGGCAAACGCCAGTGGCACGACAATCCGCTGCGGCTCGACGACCGGTCGGTGCTGATCGTCGAAGGCATCCACGGACTCAACCCGCGCCTCACGCCGAGCATCCCCGACCACATGAAGTTCAAGATCTACATCTCGTGCTTCACGTCGGTGTCGATGGACAACCTCTCGCGCATCGCCACCACCGACAACCGCCTGCTGCGCCGCATGGTGCGCGACAACGCCACGCGCGGCCACAACGCGCAGGCGACGCTCGCACGCTGGGAGAGCGTGCGGCGCGGCGAGGAGAAGCACATCTTCCCCTATCAGGAGAACGCCGACGTGATGTTCAACTCGTCGCTTTTCTACGAGATCTCGGTGCTGCGCCCCTATGCCGAACGTATCCTGCGCGAGGTGCCCGATACGGTGCCCGAATACGGCGAGGCCAAGCGGCTGTTGAAATTCCTCGACAACTTCATCCCGATCGATCCCGCCGAGATTCCGCCCACCTCGCTGCTGCGCGAATTCATCGGCGGCAGCAGTTTCAGGTATTGACAAAACCCGTACAACAATTTCAAACATAACCGACAGAATACGGCCCTGAGAAGCCCCTCCCTTTGTCAACTGCGCGCAAGCCGAGCGCACCCGCCCGCGGGATGCCGAGGCGCCGCCGCAGAAACCGAGCGAAGCGAAGGGAGGGGACAGCGGGGTGGGAATGTCGATATCCGCGAAGCGGCTACGCCCCGCCCGAGTCCTGCGACAACCGAAACAAGTACAACAATTTCAAATACAACCGACAATGTCTTTTGATACATTCGCTGACCGCCATATCGGCGTCAGCAATCCCGACGAACTCAAAGCCATGCTCGACACGATCGGTGTCGGAAGCGTCGACGAACTGATCGCGCAGGTGATCCCCCAGTCGATCCGGCTGAAAAAACCGCTCGACCTGCCTGCGGGCATGAGCGAATACGAATTCGCCGCACATATCCGTGCGCTGGCCGACCGCAACCACCCGCTGCGGTCGTTCATCGGCATGGGCTACTACCCCTGCGCCGTACCGGCCGCCGTGGCGCGCAACGTCTTCGAGAATCCCGCGTGGTACACCTCCTACACCCCCTACCAGGCCGAAATCTCGCAGGGGCGTCTGGAAGCGCTGCTCAATTTCCAGACCGCCGTGCTCTCGCTCACGGGCATGGAAATCGCCAACTGCTCGCTCTTGGACGAGGGGACGGCGACGGCCGAGGCGATGCTCATGATGTTCGCCCTGCGCAGCCGCGACGCGGTGAAGGAGGGGCGCACGCAGCTCTTCGTCGACCGCAACCTCTTCCCGCAGACGCTCGACCTGCTGCTCACGCGCAGCGAGCCGTTCGGCATCGAGCTCATCGTCGACGACTACGACTGCTACGAGTTCTCGGGCAAGGAGTTCGGCGCTGTCGTGCAGTATCCGGCCGCCGACGGCGCCGTGCGCGACTACGCGGCCTTCGTCGAAGCGGCGCACGCGCACGATGCGAAGGTGACGGCCGTGGCCGACCTGCTCTCGCTGGCACTGCTGAAAGCTCCCGGCGAATGGGGCGCCGACATCTGCGTCGGCTCGGCGCAACGCCTGGGCACGCCCATGGGCTTCGGCGGCCCGCACGCGGGCTACATGGCCACGCGCGAGGCCTACAAACGTCAGATGCCCGGCCGCATCATCGGCGTCTCGGTCGACCGGCTGGGCAACCGCGCCCTGCGCATGGCGCTGCAAATGCGCGAGCAGCATATCAAGCGCGAGCGCGCCACCTCGAACATCTGCACCGCCTCGGCGCTGATGGCCTCGATGGTGGGCTTCTACTGCGTCTACAACGGCGCCGAAGGCCTGCGCCGTGCTGCCGAGACGGCCCACACGGCCGCCTGCGACACCGCCCGCGCCCTCGCGGCGCTGGGCTACAAGCTCACGAACCAGCACTTCTTCGATACGCTCGACATCGAGGCCGAAGCGGCCGTCATCCAGTCGCTCGCTCTCGAACGGGGCATCAACTTCTTCTACCCCTCCGAGGAGCGCGTGCGCCTCTCGTTCGACGAGGTGACCACCCCCGACGAGGTGGCCGAGGTCGTGGCCCTCTTCGCCGAGGCGCGGGGACGCAAACCCAAAGTCGCCAGGAGCCACGCCCCGAGCACGCTGCCCGAAGCGCTGCGCCGCACCTCGCCGATCCTCACCGAGGAGGTCTTCCGCTCGCACCGCAGCGAAAGCGCGCTGATGCGCTACATCAAGCGGCTGGAACACCGCGACATCTCGCTGGCCGACTCGATGATCTCGCTGGGGTCGTGCACGATGAAACTCAACGCGGCGGCACTCATGCAACCCCTGTCGCTGGCCGGGTTCCAGAACATGCACCCCTTCGCACCCGTCGAACAGGCCGAAGGTTACATGGAGCTGATCGCCGCGCTCGAACGCGACCTGGCCACGATCACCGGACTGGCCGCCTGCTCGCTGCAACCCAATTCGGGCGCCGCGGGCGAATACGCAGGGTTGATGGTCATCCGCGCCTACCACCAGTCCAAGGGGCAGGGGTACCGCAACGTCATCCTGATCCCCGCCTCGGCGCACGGCACGAACCCCGCGTCGGCCGCCATGGCAGGCATGAAGATCGTCACGGTGGCGTGCGACGCCAAGGGCAACATCGACGTCAACGACCTCAAAACCAAGGCCGAAGAACACGCCTCGGAGCTGTGCGGGCTGATGGTGACCTATCCCTCGACGCACGGCGTCTTCGAGAGCCGCATCCGCGAGATCGTCGACGCCGTACACGACGCCGGCGGACAGGTCTATATGGACGGCGCCAACATGAACGCGCAGGTCGGCCTCACCAATCCGGGCTACATCGGCGCCGACGTCTGCCACCTCAACCTCCACAAGACCTTCGCCATGCCGCACGGCGGCGGCGGTCCCGGCGTCGGCCCGATCTGCGTGGCCGCGCACCTGCGTCCCTTCCTGCCGTCGCACCCCATCGCCGCGACGGGCGGCGACGAAGGCATCACCGCCGTGGCGTCGGCCCCGTGGGGTTCGGCGCTGCTGCTGCCCATCACCTACGGCTACATCAAGATGCTGGGCGGCGACGGGCTGCGCCGCGCCACCGAGATGGCCATCGTCAACGCCAACTACATGTCGTCGGCACTGGCCGCGGAGTACCGCACCTATTACAGCGGCGAAACGGGCCGCGTGGGGCACGAGATGATCCTCGACCTGACGAATTTCAAACACGACTACGGCATCGACTGCGGCGACATCGCCCACCGACTGATGGACTACGGCTTCCACGCCCCGACGCTCTCGTTCCCCGTGCACGAAACGCTGATGGTCGAGCCCACGGAGTCGGAGCCCAAGGCCGAAATGGATCGTTTCATGGAGGCGCTCGTGCACATCAAGCGCGAGTGCGAAGCGGCCGCCGGACAGGAGGACAACGTCGTGCGCAACGCTCCGCACACGGCCGTGGAGATCGCCGGCGAGTGGTCGCACCCCTACTCGCGCCGGGAAGCGGCCTTCCCGCTCGGCTGGATCGCCGAGGCGAAGTTCTGGCCCTACGTCTCGAAAATCGACAACGGCTACGGCGACCGCAACCTCGTCTGCCGCTGCACGGAGTAATCCGCACGGAGGCATCGAGCTGTACGTTCCGACTGTACCGTATCATCGGCCGGCAGACGAAAACCGCGGACGGACAGCCCGAAGGAGCCGTACTCGAAGAGTTCCCGCCGGCACATCGCACCTTGCACAGACGGAACGTCCGGTCGGACGTTCCGTCTCTTTTCGAGCCGATGGAGCGGAAATCCGATAATTTGCACTATCTTTGCCGTGCATGTCGAGAAAAAGAGTGCCGCGGACGGCGACGCCCGCGCAGACGACTTCGATACTATATTTAATTCTATAAATTCATGAAAGCAGAAAACAACAAAATGGTGGCGGTGGATTACACGCTCACCGTCGACGGCAAAATCGCCGACCGGTCGCGTCCCGGACAGCCGCTGGAATTCATCTTCGGCACCGGTATGCTGCTGCCCAAATTCGAGGCGGCCATCGTCGGCAAGGAACCGGGCGAGAAGGTCTCCTTCACGCTCGCTCCCGCCGACGGCTACGGCGAAATCGTCGACGACGCGATCGTCGACCTCCCCAAAACGATATTCATGGTCGACGGCAAGCTGGCCGAGGACATTCTCTTCGTGGGCAGCCAGATTCCGATGGCCAACGCACAGGGCCAGCGTATGCTGGGCGTGGTGAAGGAGATCGGCGACGATACCGTGAAGATGGACTTCAACCACCCGATGGCGGGCAAGACGCTCAACTTCGACGTGGAGGTGATCTCGGTGCGCGACGTGACGCCGGAAGACCTGGCCGGCAAATGCGGCTGCGGGGAGTGCAGTTGCGGCGACGACTGCCACTGCGAAGGCGAGTCGCACGCCGACTGCGGCTGCCACGGCTGCCACTGATCGACACCCGAATGCAAAGGCCGGCCCGCAGGCCGGCTTTTTTTATCGCCGCGGCGATCCCATGATTCACCATCTCCGGCCTTGCTCTTCACCGTCACCCAATACATCGAATCGGTTCTCAACTCCCGCGGCCTGACGCGCACGCTGGGAGAGATCGACGTCTGCCGCACGGCCGACGGCCGTCCCGTGTTCCATACGGGCAACAGCGCGGTGATTTTCCGCATCCGGCTCGACGGCCGCGACCGCCTGCTGAAATGCTACACCCGCCCGCACCGCCATCTCGAAGCGATCTACGGCGACCGGTTCCGGCCTGCGGAACTCTTCCTCTACACCGCCCCGTCGGAGGGCATGTGGGCGGATGTCGTCGTGGACGACTGGATCGAGGGCGAGACGCTCACCCGCACGCTGGACCGTGCCGCAGCGAACGGAGACAAACTCCTCGTCGCACGACTCGCGACGGCCTTCGACACGCTGGCCGCGCGACTGCTGCCGGCCCAGTGGGCGCACGGCGACCTGAAACCCGACAACCTGATCTGGGACGGGCAGCGGCTCCGCCCGATCGACTTCGACGGGATGTTCCTGCCCGAATTCCGCGGCCGGCGCAGCCCCGAACTGGGAACCCGTGCCTTCCAGCATCCGGCACGCACGGAAGCGGACTTCGACGCCTCGCTCGACGACTATCCGGCGGCGTTGATCGCCACCGTGCTCCATGCCGCGGCCCACGATCCCTCGCTGCTCGTACGTTATCCCGCCGAAGGGCTCGTGCTCGACCCTTCGGCCGTCATAGAAGGGCGCAGCGAAGCCTACCGCGAGATGCTCGACGCCTTCGCCTGCCGCGGCGACGCCGTGGGATACCGCACGGCACAGTTGCTCCGCTCGCCCGTCGCGAAACTTCCGCAGGCCGCTTCGCTCTTCGCATGGCGGCTGCGGCCGCCCCCTCCCGCCGACGATCCGCCCGAACTGGCCGTCGACGCCGGACGCTGGGGTTTCCGCTCGGGCGGACGGTTCGTCATCCCGCCCGTGTGGGACAACGGATTCGATTTCAGCGAAGGACTGGCGGCGGTGGAGATCGCCGGACGGTGGCACTTCATCGACACGGCGGGCCGCGTCGTCCTCAACTGCCCGCCCTGCGATGCCGTGAAACCTTTCCGCAATGGTACGGCCGAACTGCGCAGCGGCCTGCGGCGGGAGAAAATCGCACATCCGTTGAAAAACTCATGCTAAAACGCTATATTTGTAGATTGGAAATATGACGCGAATGGACACATACAGAGCTTTGACCCCCGGCGAAATCGCCGCGCTCGAAGCCTCCGGCTCGACGGCCGACGACTGGTCGTCGATCGAGGTGGCGGAGGACTTTCACCCCTCGCAACTGCGCGGCGCACGGCTGGGCGGCCGTGTCCGGCTCGCATCGGGCGTGTGCATCCGCAACTCCGGCGTCCGCAACTACGACATCGGCGCAGGGACGCTCGTCGAAGAGGTCGTCCGCCTGGAATGCCGCGGCGAAAGCGCTTTCGGAAACGGCACGGAGGTGGCCGTCATGAACGAGAACGGCGGCCGCACGGTACGGATTTACAGCGGCCTGACCGCCCAGATCGCCTACATGGCCGCCGTCTACCGCCACCGTCCGGCGCTCGTCGCCGCCCTCGACCGTATGGCGCGGCGGGCGGCCGACGCGGCACGCTCCGCGCAAGGAAGCATCGGCCGCGACTGCCGCATCACCGACTGCCGGCTGCTGCGCGACGTATGTATCGGCCACGGGGCGACGCTCGAAGGGGTCTCCGTCCTCTCCAACGGCACGGTCGGCGACTTTTCGCGCATCGGCATCGACGTCAAGGCCTACGACTTCGTCACGGCCGAGCATGCGCTCGTCGACAACGGTTCGCTCATCGAACGCTGCTTCATAGGCGAACGCTGTATCTTCGACCGCGGCTACACCGCCTCTGATTCGCTCTTCTTCGCCAACTCGCACTGCGAGAACGGCGAAGCGGTTTCGATCTTCGCAGGCCCCTACACCGTCTCGCACCACAAGTCGTCGCTGCTGATCGCCGGCATGTTCTCCTTCTTCAACGCCGGCAGCGGCACCAACCAGAGCAACCACCTCTTCAAGTGCGGCGCCGTGCATCAGGCCGTCCACCGGCGCGGCTGCAAGTTCGCCAGCGGCGCCTACGTCATGTCGCCGGCCATCGAAGGGGTCTATACGATGATCATGGGGCGCCACACGCATCACCACGACACGTCAGTCTTCCCCTTCTCCTACCTGCTGGAACAGGAGGGGCGTTCGGCTCTGCTGCCCGGCGCCAATCTGTCGAGCTACGGCACGGTGCGCGACATCGAGAAGTGGCGGCAGCGCGACAAACGCAGCGCAGGCCGCGACCTGATCAATTTCGAGACCTGGAATCCCTTCGTGGGCAACGCCCTCGCAGCCGGCCTCGATGCGCTCCGCACGCTCTACGACAGCAACCCCGACGCCCAGAGCTTCATCTACAACTCCGTCCATATCAAGCTCACGGGGCTGCGCCGCGGAATACAGCGCTACGAGCAAGCGCTCGCGGCGACGCTCGGCGACCTGCTCGCGCGCGGCGGCGACGGATACGACGGCCGCGGCGCGTGGATCGACGCCGCTGGGCTTTACCTCGCCCGCTCCTGCATGGAAGAGCTGCTCGACGCAATCGAGCAGGATGCCGTCACTACGCCCGAAGCCCTCACGGAGCGGTTGCAGGCCTTTGCGGAGCACTACGACGACTACGCCCGCAGCTGGGCGCTCGATATCCTGGCCCGGCGGCTGGGACACACGCCCGACGCCGCCGAGATCGAACGGGCCGTCGTCGAAGGGAAGGCGGCGCAACAGGAGCTGCAACGCCTCGCGGAGGCCGACCGAGCGTTCGACTGTTCGTTCGACATGGCCGTCGGCTACGGACTCGACGCCGCCACGGACGACGAACGCAGGGCCGACTTCCGCGCCGTCCGCGGACTGGAATAGAGAGACCTAAAACCAACATAAACCATGAACTACACCCAAAGCATCACACGCCGTCACCGCACGGCCTTCGTTCTGGCCATCGACCAGTCGGGTTCGATGGTCGAGGAGCTGGAATTCCGCGGACGGCGCACCTCGAAGGCTGCGGCCGTGGCGGAGGTCGCCAATTCGCTGCTGTCGGAACTGCTGCTGCGCGCCACGCGCGAAGGCGAAGTGCGCGACTACTACGACATCGCCGTGGTCGGTTATTCGGGCGAAGGCGTACACTCGCTCCTCTCGGCCGATGAAACGTTCGTTCCGGTCTCCGCGCTCCGGAACGCCGTGCGCAATACCCGCCGGGTCAGCATCGAACGCCGCCTTCCCGACGGTCAGCCCGCATTCAACGAGGTGACCGTGAGCGAGTGGATCGCTCCCGCCGCATCGGGACAGACCCCGATGTACGAAGCGCTGCTCTACGTCCACGATCTCGTCGAGGCGTGGTGCCGCCGGCCGGAACACCGCGAGAGTTTCCCGCCGCTGGTCTTCAACATCACCGACGGCGAGGCTTCCGACAGCGACGAGGAGGAGCTCGCGCAGATCGCAGGGCGCATCCGTTCGCTCGGCACGGACGACGGCCGTGCGCTGCTGGTCAACATCCACCTCGCATCGGGCGACGCAGCGAAGGGCCGCATCTTCCTGACCGACGGGGAGACCGCCTACAACAACCGCTACGCCCGCCTGCTCTACGACATTTCGAGCCCGATGCCGCCGCTCTTCGACGACGCGATCCGTTCGCTCCGGGGCGACGAGGCCCGCGGGCCGTTCCGCGGCATGTGCTACAACGCATCGATCACCGAACTGCTCTCGATCCTCAACGTCGGGTCGATCAGCGTAAATCTCCAATAGCCATGTTCCCTACGATCCACCGCTTCATGGAGGGGCTGCTCTCACCCCGCACGTCGCTCCGCACGCTGAGCGAAGCCCGCTTCGCACAGGACGGGACGGGCGCATTGCTGCTCGAACGCACGACGCTCTTCGCCGAGGCGCAGTGTACGCTCGGCGACCGCCGGCTGCGGCTGTTCTGCCCGCTCTCGCCGCTCGCCCACCGGCTCGCGGAGACCACGGCGCAACGCCTCAAATATCATCCGGCCGAATTCCTGCTCCCGTGGCGGATGCTGCGCGAGGAATTCACCTACACCGACGCCACCGGCACGCAGCGCACCTGCGACCTGGTCGCGCAGGAACTTCCCGCCGAGGGCGAGCCGCTCGCAACGGCAGTCGGCCACGCAGACCGCGACCGTCTGCTCTCGGCGCTCGATACTCTGCAACGGCAGTTGGCGCAGGCCGGCCTGACGCACAACAACCTCAAAGCGGCCAACCTCTGGATGACGCCCGACTACCGGCTGCTGCCGCTGCGCTACGCCTACATGCGTTTCGACGGCGGCGACGACGCACCGCAGTTCGACGCGCTGCGCGCTTTCGTCGCCGAAAAGGCCTCCGTGGCACAAATGATGTGCGATACCTCGGCGGAGTACAGCGCACCGTGCACCGCTTTTCGGAACCACCTCTGGGTCGGACACATGTTCGAACAGATGATCTGCGTCGAGGACGCCGAAGGATACGGCTACGTCGACACGCAAAACCGCTATCTCATCGCCCCGCAATACCGCTGGGCCAACGATTTCCACGAAGGCCGCGCCGAGGTGCAGACCGCCGACGGGCGGATGGGGCTCATCGACAAGACGGGCCGTTACGTCCTCGAACCGCACTACGAAATCGTCGAATACGACGACCGGACGGGACGTCTGCTGGCCCGCCTCGACGGACGTTGGGCCGCCTTCGACTACGAGGGCCGTCAACTCACCGAGTTCGGCGCCGTAGAACCCTGACAACGAAAATCACAACGCATAACAATCATGGAAAAAGTCAAATGTCTGATTATCGGCAGCGGCCCGGCCGGATATACGGCGGCCATCTACACCTCGCGCGCCAACCTGAACCCCGTACTCTACGAAGGGATCGAACCGGGCGGCCAGCTGACCACCACCACCGAAATCGATAACTACCCGGGCTACCCCGAAGGGATCGACGGCAACCAGCTCATGGGCCACATGCGCAAGCAGGCCGAACGGTTCGGCGCCGACATCCGCCGCGGCACGGTGACGCGCGCCGACCTCTCGTCGCGGCCGTTCCACCTGGTCGTCGACGGCGAAAAACAGATCGAGGCCGACAGTCTCATCATCGCTACGGGCGCTTCGGCGCGCTATCTGGGACTTCCCTCCGAGACGAAATACAGGGGACAGGGCGTGAGCGCCTGCGCCACCTGCGACGGCTTCTTCTACCGCAAGAAGGACGTGGCGGTCGTGGGCGGCGGCGACACTGCCTGCGAGGAGGCCACCTATCTGGCTTCGATCTGCCGGCAGGTCTACATGATCGTACGCAAACCCTACCTGCGCGCCTCGAAGGCGATGCAGCACCGCGTGATGAACACCCCCAACATCGAAGTGCTCTTCGAATACAACACCGCCGAGGTGCTGGGCGACGACACGGGCGTCACGGGCGTCACGATCCGCCACAACGACGGCAAGGAACGGACGCTCGCCGTTGCGGGGTTCTTCGTGGCCATCGGCCACCACCCCAACACCGAACTGTTCCGCAACCAGCTGGAACTCGATGCCGAGGGGTATATCCACACCGAAGGCAATTCGTCGAAAACCTCCGTCGAAGGGGTCTTCGCGGCCGGCGACGTGCAGGATCCCGCCTACCGGCAGGCCATCACCGCCGCCGGTTCGGGCTGCATCGCCGCGCTCGACTGCGAGCGCTTCCTGCTGCAATAGGCCGGATGCCCTGCAAACGACAGAAGCCTCTGCATAAGAGGCTTCTGTCATTTTCAACACGCACCGCCGAACCCCGGCATCGGGCGGGACGACGGGAGACGGACGCCGCAGCATCCGCCTCCCGTCGTATTCCGCCGCGCGCCGCAGATCAGTCGACGCGGATCGTCCCTTTCAGCCGCAGGTCGCGCGACGAAGCGCCCACCTGAATCAGGAAATCGCCCGGCTCGACCACGAAGTCGTGGCGCACCGTATCGTAGAAGGCGAAGGCGTCGTGCGGCAGGAGGATCTCCACGCGCTTCGTCTCGCCCCGTTTCAGGAAGACCTTCTCATAGCCTTTGAGCTCCTTCACCGGACGCGGCACGCTGGCCGCGAGGTCGCTCACGTAGAGCTGCGCCACCTCGGCGCCGTCGCGGCGGCCCGTGTTCCTCACGTCGAACGACACCCGACAGGAGCCGTCGTCCTGCCGCACGACTTTCAGCCCCGAATAGGCGAAAGTGGTATAGGAAAGGCCGTAACCGAAGGCATAGAGCGGTTCAGTCGCCGTGCGGTCGTACCCACGGTAACCCACGAAGATGCCTTCGTCGTAGTTGACGCGCGGCTGCGGCGCACCCTTGCGGTGCGAACGGTCGACGTTCTCGTAATAGCTGCCGTAGCAGGGATTGTCCTCGGCGCGCCGTTCGATCGAGATCGGCAGTTTGCCGCTGGGCGAAACCGCTCCCGTCAGAATCTCGGCGACCGCGCGGCCGCCCTCCTGCCCGGGATACCAGGCCATGAGGATCGCACGCGCCCGGTCGGCGAACTGCGCGAAATCGACCCCGCCGCCGCTGTTGACCACTACCACGAGGTTCGCGTTGAGCTTCGCCACGGCGGCGATCTCGGCGGCCTGTCCTTCGGGCAGGGCGAAGGTGCGGTCGTGGTTTTCCCGTTCGGTATCGCTGTCGAAGCCGGCGCAGTAGATCACCGCGTCGGCCGCCGCGATCCGCCGCTCGAGATCCGTCACATTCTCGAAGAGATAGCGCAACGACACGGAGGCCGTCGAGGCATTGTCGTAGTACTCCAACCGCACGGCGTAACTCTTGCCCGCCACGACGTCGAGCGTCGCCGAGCGGGTGGTCGCCGCATGGTCGCGCCAGTCGGCGAGCACCTCGCGGCCGTCGACATAGAGCCGGTAGCCGTCGTCGCCGCGCACGACGAAGGTCACGCGCCCCGTCGCCGCGGGTTTGAAACTCCCCGACCAACGGGCCGAAAAGCCGTCGGCGGGAACACCGTCGGCGGGCGAACCCTCCCAGTCGAAGTCGATCGCAGCGTCGACCTGCGTCGTCACGGGCATCCCCGCAAGTTCCTTTCCGGCGAAGAACTCGCCCCGAAGGCCTGGCCGGCCGTCAGGGGTGAAAAAGAGTCCCGACGCGGCCAGATCGCCGACGGGAGCGGGATCGAGCACCGTCGTGCGCAAACGTTTGCCGACGGCCCGCATCCCCTCGCCCACCGACACGGTCGAGAAGGGATGGACGAATCCCGCACCGCCGCCCGTGGGCACGCGGCCTGCGTTGGGCCCCATGACCACCACGTCGCGCACTTTGGACGAGAACGGCAGCATCCCGCCTTCGTTCTTCAACAGCACGATGCCGCCGCGCGCCACCTCCAGCGCCACCTGATCGGAAAAAGGATTGCGTTCCTTGATCTTCGCGTCCGTCTGTTCGCGATCGAGAAACCCGAAGGCGATGAGCGTTTGGAGGATATGGCGGCACTTTTCGTCGACGGTCGCCTCGGTCACCAGTCCGTTCTTCAATGCCGGACGCAGGTTCTCGGCATTCATGAAGCGGGCACGCGGCATTTCGAGGTCCAGTCCCCCGTTGGCGGCACCGACGGCCGAATAGGTAGCGTTCCAGTCCGACATGAAGATGCCGTCGAAACCCCACTTCTCACGCAGCAGGCCGACCGTCAGCGGGCGGTTCTCGGTCATGTGCACGCAGTTGAGCGGATTGTAGCTCGACATGACGGCGCCGACCTTCGCCCCGGTCACCGCCTTGCGAAAGGCGGGAAGGTAGATTTCATGGAGCGTCCGCTCGTCGATGTCCGACGAAACGTGGTGGCGGTTCCACTCCTGGTTGTTGCCGACGAAGTGTTTGACGCAGGCCATGACCCCTTCGGCCTGCATCCCCTCGATATAGGCCGCCGCCGTCTCGGCCGCCAGATAGGGATCTTCGCCGTAGTATTCGAAATTGCGGCCGCACAGCGGCGAACGATAGATGTTCACCCCCGGCCCGAGCAGGATATGCACGCCGCGCGCCCGGCAGTCCTGCCCCAAAGCGCGGCCGTAGTCGCGCACCAGCGCGCGATCCCACGCCGCAGCCGCGGCGATGCCGCACGGGAACATCGTACTGCGCGTATCGTTGCGCACGCCCTGCGGGCCGTCGGCCATACGGATCTGCGGGATGCCCAGCCGGGGAATCGCACGGATATAGAAGGAGTTGAAACCGCCGATGTAGTCGAGTTTCTCGTCGAGCGTCATCCGCTCCACAAGGGCCGCCGCGCGCTCCTTGTCCTGCTCCGTGATCTGCTGCGCCGCTGCCGGAAGCAACGTCCCGACAGCCAGCAACCATGTAAGTAGTCTCTTCATTTCATTGGATTGGTTCGTTATCGAATACAAAAATAGGGAAAAACAAGACAATCCCCGCTTCGCGCACGACAAATAAATCTTCCATTTTTTAACCGATTTGTTGTATTTCCGGCTCTGAAATCTTATATTTGCTACAAGACAATTGGTTTTATCCTATGAAAACGCTCGCCGCACTCGCTTTCTGTCTGTCGCTGCTCGCAGGATTTACCGCCTGCGACAAGGACGACGATAACATGGGTACATTGATCGTAGAGATCCGGGATAATGCGAAAGCTTCGGTACTCAATATTTACACCGAAGAGGGCAGTCTGATTTATACCAATACCGAATACCTCTATCAAAACGATCCGCGGTTGTCGATCCCGCTCAATCCGGGGAACTATCGGCTCAATACTACGTGGAAGTTCAACGACTGCGCTTTCCAGATTCGGGCCGGCCACACGACCACCGTCTATTATGCCTACGGCAGTTACAACGGTGTAGTCACCTACGATTAAGCTGCAATAATCCAATCTTCAAACTATTTAGCGCCATGAAAACGCCCGC
This sequence comes from Alistipes communis, assembly GCF_006542665.1. Classification (NCBI taxonomy): domain Bacteria; kingdom Pseudomonadati; phylum Bacteroidota; class Bacteroidia; order Bacteroidales; family Rikenellaceae; genus Alistipes; species Alistipes communis. Next base: position 1,894,627 of record NZ_AP019735.1, on the reverse strand, counting down.
CGCACTCGCTCTCTGCCTGTCGCTGCTCGCCGGTCTTATCGCCTGCGACAAGGACGACAACATGGGAACACTGATCGTAAACGTTCGGGATAACGCCAAAGTCGAGGAACTAAACATCTATACCGAAGGAGGCAGCCTGATCTACACGAATACCGAATATCTCTATCAGAACGATCCGCGGTTGTCGATCCCGCTCAATCCGGGGAACTACCAGATGCAACTGATGTATGGCTTCAATCGCTGTTCTTTCCAGATTCGGGCCGGCCACACGACCACCGTCTATTATGCCTACGGCAGCACCAATGGAGAGGTGACTTACGATTAATCCGTAATTTTCCGGTTTCAAACCTCGTATCCGATGAAAACGCTCGCGAAATTCCTTTTCAGCCTGTCGCTGCTCGCCGGTCTTACCGCCTGCGACGACGACGCCCCGACCACAGGAGAAATCGTATTGGATATCGAAAAATACATGTATGTCCAGTCCATCTCGATCTACACGGAACTCGGAAACAAAATCTACGAAAACCGGGAATATCTTTACGAAGGAGGCCGGTTGTCGATCCCGCTCAACCCCGGCAATTACCGAATTTCGACTTACGGATATTCCGACTGCACCTTCCAGATTCAGGCGGGGCACACGACGCGGATCGACTACGACCAGCACGGGAACGGAGTCGTCACCTACGACTGACGAACGGCCGGCATCCCCGCAACCACGCAGGGGACGGTATGCAATCGCAGGGCCGCCCCCGCGCATTTACACCGGCAGACATCTTCTCCGCACGCACCGGCTCCCCGATCCTCGGCGGCACAGCTGCTCCGCCCGGCAAAAACAAATAAATTTGCATTGCACTCGGCTTAATCGTATCTTTGCCACAGGATCGGCCCGCAAAGACCGATCCTGCAAAGCGCGCAGCAGCCATGAGTTTCACCGTCACCATCCTCGGTTCGGCTTCGGCCAAGCCTACGCCCGGACGACACCCGTCGGCACAGGTCGTCAACCTCCACGAGCAACACTACCTCGTCGACGCGGGGGAAGGTACGCAGCAGCAGTTGTTCCGCTACGGGATCAATCCGCTGCGGCTGCGGGCCGTCTTTCTCTCGCACCTGCACGGCGACCACTGCTTCGGGCTCTTCCCGCTGCTCTCGACGCTCGGGCTTTACGGCCGCCGCACGCCGCTGCCGGTCTATGCACCGGCCCCGTTCGGAGAGATTCTCGCCTGCCACCTGCGCTATTTCGACAGCGAACTGCCCTACGACGTGGAGTGGCACGAGGTCGATACGACCTGTCATCGGCCGCTCCTCGAAAACCGTTCGCTCGAAGTATGGAGCATCCCGCTGCGCCACCGCGTCCCCACGTGCGGCTACCTCTTCCGCGAAAAGGAGCCGCCGCTGAACGTCGACAAATTCAAAATCACGAAATACGGCCTCTCGATCGCGCAGATCACCGCCGCCAAACGGGGCGAAGCCGTGCGGCTCGATTCGGGCGAGACGCTGCACAACGAGGAGCTGACCTACCGCCCCTACAAGGCGCGGTCGTACGCCTACCTGTCGGACACGGCCTTCTCGGCCAAGGCGGCGGGGCTGGCCGCAGGCGTCGACCTGCTCTACCACGAGACGACCTACGCCGCCGCCGAGCGGAAGATCGCCCGCGAGCGGGGACACTCCACGACGGCCGAAGCCGCACGGGCAGCCCTCCGCGCCGGGGCCGGACGGCTCGTGATCGGCCACTTCTCGTCGCGCTACAAGGAGCTCGCACCGCTGCTCGACGAGGCGCGGACGCTCTTCCCCGCAAGCGATCTGGCCGAGGAGGGGCGCACCTTCACGATCGAAAAACGACCTTTCAGATGCTGACCAAAGCCGACATCCGACTCGTCCGCTCGCTGGCGGACAAACGCGCCCGCACCGACGAGGGGCTTTTCGTCGCCGAAGGCGGGAAACTCATCGGCGAACTGCGCGCCTCGACGCTCCGCATCCGCCGCATCTATGCGCTCGACGGCGTTTTCGCAGGCGAGGACGTCACGACGGTCTCGCCGAAAGAGATGGAACGGCTCTCGCTACTGAAAACCCCTTCCGACTCGCTGGCCCTCGTCGAGATCCCCCGCCGCAGGCTCGATCCCGCAAAGCTGCGCCGGTCGCTGGTGCTGGCGCTCGACGACGTGCAGAACCCGGGCAATCTGGGGACGATCGTCCGGCTGGCCGACTGGTTCGGCATCGGCGACGTGGTTTGCTCCGAGGCGACGGCCGACTGTTTCAACCCCAAAGTCGTACAGGCCACGATGGGCGCGATCCTGCGCGTGCGGGTCCACTACTGCGACCTCGAAGCCTATCTGGCGGCCGAGCGCGCCGCCGGCACGCCGATCTACGGCACGTTTCTGGAAGGGGACGACATCTACCGCACGCAGCTCTCGCCGACAGGCATCGTGCTGATGGGCAACGAGGGCCGAGGCGTCACGCCCGCCTGCGCCGCGCAGGTCACGCGCAAGCTCTTCATCCCGCCCTACCCCGCCGAGCGGCACGCCACCGAATCGCTCAACGTGGCCATGGCCACGGGCATCGTCTGCGCCGAATTCCGCCGACAGGCGAGTGCCGGACGGTAAGGCGGCCGCAGGCCGGAACGATGCGGCAGAGAGCGTTCCGATCTGCGCTCGGCCGCTCACTGCCGTTTCGTTCGGATCGTCGTGCAAGCGACCGTCCGGCCGGGCCGCCACAGAAAAAACGGAACGCGCTTATTCTACCCCGCCGACTCTCCGCCGGCCCCACAAAAAAAGTCCCGCCACACCGGCAGGACAAAACCGAAAAGCGAAAGGCCGAATTCTAAAAAGCGGACACCGCGCGCACGGAGGGATCGGCCGCCTTGGGCTCGCAACACTCCTCACCACAAGCCAGAATCACATCCACGGCGCAATATTCGTCCACTTCGGTCGACGACCAATACCACGCTTCCGTTCCTCCGGCACTCAATGCAACCCCTCCGACTCGTTCCAACGTTCGATTGACGACGTCATGCACCGTTTTGTTCAGCAACAGGATTTTCACCTCCTCGATCGCCGGCAAGTACCATCCGTCGCCCTGCGCCGCACACCACGCGAAAGCGGGATATTTTTCACGCCAACCGTCGATCCGTTCGATTATCCGCTGATTCCACAACCCTTCCGCCCGATGTATCGCACCCGTAACGATCGCCCGATCATACTCTTCGTCCGTACTCCAGTACAAACCTTTTTCGGTCAAGCTCACGATTTTACCATGCTCGCCCGTGGTGTCGACCTCGAAGACAACGCCACGTTTACCATCCACGTTGTAGTAGTCGCCCACCTTGTAGCGGCGTGCAGGGGCAGGAGTGGGTGCAGATGGCGGAACGACCGGCTCCGTGCGGAACGCACCGACCGCCGGCCGCCCGAGAAACCGTTCGGCGGCCTCGACCAGTTCGCCGAATTTCGATTCGGCGTCGGGATAGGCGTCGACCCAGTGCGTCTGATTCAGGATCAAGCGCATGGCACCCTTCAACGGCGTCTCGTCGATCCGGTAGGGAATGATAATTTTCTTCTCGGTGAAGGCCAGATTCAACTCACCCTTCACCCACTGCGAGAGCGACGCCGGTTCCGAGAAGACCAGCACGAAAAGCCGGCAGGCGACGATCGCCTCGTCGATCACGTCGCCGTAATCGGCTCCGGGAGGAATGTCGCGCGGCGCCATCCAGCACCGGACTCCATGCTCCTCCAAGACATGACAGATCGCCAGCGCCGTCGGTTTGTTGCGGCTCGAATAGCTGATAAAGACATCGTGATTCATCGTGGTCGGCTGCAAGAATGTTCGGAATCACAAAATTAGTGCAATCCTCCCGAAAATCAAAAAAATGATAGTCAAAACAAACCCCGCGCGGCACCCACGTGCCGTGCGGGCCGAAGCCTCCGCAGGCGGAGGCCCGCCACAAGGGCGTGCCCCGCAGGCTTCGGTCCGCACGGGTACGGAAATGAAAACCGGCACACACAGCCTTTCGGCGCCTCCGATTCGCATCCGGATTGCGGCAGACCGTCCCGCCGGCTGCCCGCCTTGCGCGTTTTTTCGGCCGAAGCCGCACGATTGTGCGAAAAAAATCTTAACTTTGTCAATTAAAGCGATTCGAACATGTCAGACAACAGACTCAAAATAGGAATCACGCAGGGCGACACCAACGGCATCGGCTGGGAGGTGATCCTCAAAACGCTCGCCGACAGCCGCATCGCGGAGCTGTGCACACCCGTGGTCTACGGCTCGCCCGCAGCGGCGGGCTACTACCGCCGCTGCATCGCCGACCTGGAAGAGATCGCATTCAACACCGTCTCCTCGGCGCGCGACGCACGGCGCGGCCGCGTCAACCTGATCGCCTGCGGCCCGCAGGAGTTGCGCATCGTCCCCGGAGAACCCTCGCCCGAAGCGGGACGGGCCGCCGTCGAGGCGTTGCAGGCCGCCGTGCGCGATCTGAAAGAGGGTGCGCTCGACGCGCTGGTCACCGGCCCGATCGACAAGGAGACGGCGCAGGCCGACGACTTCCGCTACACGGGGCACACCGAGTACCTCGCCGCCGAACTGGAAGGCTCGCCCATGATGCTGATGTGCAGCGATCGGCTGCGTGTGGGGCTCGTGACGACGCACCTGCCGCTGGCGGAGGTGAGCGCCGCAATCTCGCGCGGGAAAATCACCGAGGCCCTCGACCGGCTCGCCCGCTCGCTGGTCGCCGATTTCGGCGTGGTGAAACCCCGCATCGCCGTGCTGGCGCTCAACCCCCACGCCGGCGACGGCGGGCTGTTGGGCAGGGAGGAGGAGGAGACGATCCGCCCCGCCGTGAACGACGCTTACGCTGCGGGCGTTCTCGCCTTCGGGCCTTTCGCTGCCGACGGCTTTTTCGCCAGCGGCAACTACGCGCACTACGACGCCGTGCTGGCGATGTACCACGACCAGGGGCTGGCGCCCTTCAAGACGCTCACGCCCGACGGCGTGAACTACACGGCCGGCCTGTGCAAAGTGCGCACCTCGCCCGACCACGGCGTGGCCTACGACATCGCAGGCCGTGACAAAGCCGATCCGCAGTCGATGCGCAACGCGATCTACGCGGCCCTCGACATCGTCGAGAACCGCCGCCGCTGGGCTGCGATGTCGGCCGACCCGTTGCAGCATTTCGAGCGCGACCGGGGCCGCGACGCATCGGCCAAAGACCTGCCCGAAATGCGGGAGGGACGCCACGACTGACCGTTTCATGCACCGGAATATGGCACGACGCGACGACGGATTCCTCTCGACCAGGCGCAAGGTGGCCTGGATGTTCTTCGGCCTGTGGGCCGTGGTATTGGTCATGGCCGCCGTCCGCTATGCCGTCCACGGCGACATGGTCGTGACGCTGGCGGTCGCCGCCGCGGCCGTCGCCTTCTGCATTTACCGCCTGTGGGACGCCTATCGGGTATGAGAATAACGGAGGGTGCAGCGATTTTCGCATGAAAAAAGCGGCTAACCGCTCCTCAATTAGAAGATTATTGTAACTTTGCGACGAACAAAGGGCAAGCGGGAGGCGTATTCCGTCTCGTAATTGTGGAAGCGCCGATCGCCCCGTAACAATTAAATACACAAGTAATGGTTAAAATTACATTTCCCGACGGCAGCGTGAAGGAATTCGCCGCGGGAACGACCGCCTACCAAATCGCGGAAAGCATCAGCCCTCGTTTAGCTGCTGACTCTCTGGCGGCTTCGGTAAACGGCGCGACGGTCGACCTGTCGCGCCCCATCGACGAAGATGCCTCCGTCAAGTTCTACAAGTGGGAGGACGAAGAGGGCAAGCACGCCTTCTGGCACACCTCGTCGCACCTGCTGGCCGAAGCGCTCGAAGCGCTCTACCCCGGCATCAAGTTCGGCATCGGCCCGGCCATCGAGAACGGCTTCTACTACGACGTCGACTCGCCCGTGGCGATCACCGAATCCGACCTTCCGAAAATCGAAGCCAAGATGGTGGAGCTGGCCCGTCAGAAAGAGCCGCTCGTCCGCCGCGAGGTTCCCAAGGCCGAAGCGCTCAAAGAGTTCACCGAGAAGGGCGACCCCTACAAGGTCGAACTGATCGAGGCCCTCGAAGACGGCACCATTTCGTTCTATACCAACGGCAATTTCACCGACCTCTGCCGCGGCCCGCACATCCCCAACACGGGTGCGATCAAAGCCATCAAGCTGCTGTCGGTTGCCGGCGCCTACTGGCGCGGCGACGAGAAACGTCAGATGCTGACGCGCATCTACGGCATCTCGTTCCCCAAGAAGTCGATGCTCGACGAGTACCTCGCCCTGATGGAAGAGGCCAAGAAGCGCGACCACCGCAAGCTGGGCAAGGAGCTGGAACTCTTCGCCTTCTCGCAGCGCGTGGGAGCGGGTCTGCCGCTGTGGCTGCCCAAGGGCGCCGCGCTGCGCGACCGGCTGGAACAGTTCCTGCGCTCGGTGCAGAAGGAGTACGGCTACCAGCAGGTCATCACGCCCCATATCGGCAACAAGGAGCTGTACGTCACGTCGGGCCACTACGCCAAATACGGCAAGGATTCGTTCCAGCCGATCCACACCCCCGTCGAGGGCGAGGAGTACCTGCTCAAACCGATGAACTGTCCCCACCACTGCGAGATCTACAAGGTCAAACCCCGCTCGTACAAGGATCTGCCGATCCGTCTGGCGGAGTTCGGCACGGTCTACCGCTACGAGCAGACGGGCGAGCTACACGGCCTGACGCGCGTGCGCGGCTTCACGCAGGACGACGCCCACATGTTCGTGCGCCCCGACCAGCTGCTCGAAGAGTTCGAGAAGGTGATCGACATCATCCTCTACATCTTCCGCACGCTGAAATTCGACAACTACACCGCCCAGATTTCGCTGCGCGACAAAACGAACCGCGAAAAGTACATCGGTACGGACGAAAACTGGGAGAAGGCCGAGCAGGCGATCATCCGTGCCACGGAGGAGAAGGGATTGAAAACCACGATCGAATACGGCGAAGCGGCCTTCTACGGTCCGAAGCTCGACTTCATGGTGCGCGACGCCATCGGCCGCAAGTGGCAGTTGGGAACCATCCAGGTGGACTACAACCTGCCCGAACGGTTCGACCTGACCTACAAGGGCGCCGATGACAAGCTGCACCGTCCGATCATGATCCACCGCGCACCGTTCGGTTCGATGGAGCGTTTCGTGGCAGTATTGTTGGAGCATACGGGGGGCAAATTCCCGCTGTGGCTCTCGCCCGACCAAGTGGTCGTGCTGCCGATCTCGGAGAAGTTCAACGACTATGCCCGCAAGGTGGCCGACTACCTCAACCGCTACGACGTGCGTGCGCAGGTCGACGACCGCAACGAGAAGATCGGCCGCAAGATCCGCGACAACGAGCTCAAACGCATCCCCTATCTGGTGATCGTGGGCGAGAAGGAGGAGGCCGAAGGCAAAGTCTCGATCCGCGTGCAGGGCGAAGGCGACAAGGGCCAGATGACGCTCGAGGAGTACAAGGATTACATGGTCGGACTGGTGAAGGCCGAGATGGAAGCCAACAAGATCGAAAAATAAACCGTTTTCGCCGAGCCTCGGCAGAGCCGCGTTTGCGCGAACTCCGCCGAGGCGGGAAAACGACCGTTGAAAAGAACTTTTATTAACCAAATTAGGAGGACACTGCTATAAACACGACACGTCCATTCACTCCGAGACCCGCTGGCTCGGGGAATAATCAAGGGAACGGGAATCGTCCTTCGGGGCCGCGCGGTCTGCGCCGTCCGCCGCAGAAGGAGAATCCCCATCGCATCAACCACGAGATCACGGCACCGCAGGTGCGTTTGGTGGGCGACAACATCGAGCAACCGATCGTCATGCCCACCCGCGATGCATTGCGCATGGCCGACGAGATGGAACTCGACCTGATCGAGATTTCGCCCAAGGCCGATCCCCCCGTCTGCCGCATCGCAGACTACCAGAAGTTCCTGTACCAGCAGAAGAAAAAGGCCAAGGAGATCAAGGCCAAGCAGGTGAAGGTGGTCATCAAGGAGATCCGTTTCGGCCCCCAGACCGACGATCACGACTACAACTTCAAGCTCAAACACGCTCAGAACTTTCTGAAAGAGGGCGCCAAGGTCAAGGCTTACGTCTTCTTCCGCGGCCGTTCGATCGTCTTCAAGGAGCAGGGCGAGATTCTGCTGCTGCGCTTCGCCACCGACCTCGAAGAGCTCGCCAAGGTGGAGATGATGCCCAAGCTCGACGGCAAGAAGATGAACATGATCCTCGCGCCCAAGAACACCAAGAAGTAGCGCAGGACACGAGCGCATACGGGCCGTCCGACCCGACTCCGGCAACGACTTACGGAACGGCACACCCGTTCGGTAAGTCGTTGTTTTGGATTTTCCGGCCGGTAGCGCGACGTGTCCGGGGCATCCGCGGCTTCCGGCCGAAACGGTAAAAACGCCGATCCACACCCGAAATGGGATACCGAATCGGGAATAAATATGTACCTTTGCCCTGAATGAGACCCTTCGAAGAGATACTGGCGATCGATTCCGCCGCGGCATTCGACTGCGCGGCGCTCGAATTGTTCCGCTTCCAGGCCGAGCGGTGCGGTGTCTACCGCGAATACCTCGCCGAGATCGGCGTCGATCCGGCGGCCGTGCGGCGCGTCGACGAAATCCCGATGCTGCCGATCGAATTCTTCAAGTGGCGCGACGTCTACTGCGGCGACACGGAACCGCAGATCGTCTTCACGTCGAGCAACACGGGACAGAGCGTCGCGTCGCATCACATGATGGCCTCAACGGCGCTCTACGAGGCGGCGTTCACCGCAGCATTCGAACGTTTCTACGGCAATCCGGCGCGGTGGAGCCTCTATGGCCTGCTGCCCAACTACCTGCAACGCGAAGGGTCGTCGCTGGTCTACATGGTCGACCGCCTGATCGGACGGTGCGGTTCGGGCGGGTTCTACCTCGACGACTACGAACGCCTGCTGGCGGACATGGCAGCCGATCCGAAACCGAAAATCCTGCTGGGCGTGAGCTATGCGTTGTGGGACCTGGCCGAACGGTACGCCTCGAAGCTGTGCGATACGATCGTCATGGAGACCGGCGGCATGAAGGGCCGCCGCGAGGAGCTGCCCAAAGAGGAGTTCCACCGCATCCTGTGCGAAGCGTTCGGCGTCGACAGGGTCCACTCCGAATACGGCATGGCCGAACTCACGTCGCAGGCCTACTCCGACGGCGGCGGCCGTTTCCGCACGCCGGGCTGGATGCGCGTCGCGGTGCGCGACGTCAACGACCCCTTCTGCCGCCTGCTGCCCGACCAGCGGGGCGGCGTCGACATCATCGACCTGGCGAACCGTTTCTCATGCGCCTTCATTCAGACGCAGGACGTGGGGCGCGTCTCGGCCGACGGATCGTTCCGCATCGAAGGACGTATCGACCACAGCGACATCCGGGGCTGCAACCTGTTGGTACAATAACCGTAAAATCCGTATGAAAGTCGTCGCATTCGTTCCCATCCGTCTCAACAGCCAGCGCGTCGAAGGCAAAAACCTCCGCCTGCTCGGCGGCGAACCGCTGCTGTGCCACATCCTGCGCACGCTGCTCGAAGTCGAGGCGATCGACGAGGTTTACGTCTATTGCAGCGACCCGGCCGTGCGCCCCTACCTGCCCGACGGCGTGCGGTTCCTGCGCCGCAGCCCGCGGCTCGACCGCAACGAGACGCTCGGCCGCGAAATCTACGACGCCTTCACCGCCGAAGTCGTGGCCGACGTCTACCTGCTGGCGCACGCCACTTCGCCCTTCATCCGCCCCGCGACGATCGCGGCGGCCCTGCACAAGGTCACCGACGAGGGCTACGATTCGGCTTTCAGCGCCGAGCGGATGCAGACCTTCGCCTGGTACCGGGGCGAGCCGCTCAACTATGCGCTCGACGCGATTCCCCGTACGCAGGAGATCGAACCGGTCTTCGTCGAGACCAGCGCGTTCTTCATCTTCCGCCGCGAAATATGGTGCGACCTGCATCAGCGCATCGGCCGGCACCCCTACGTCGCCGTCGTAGACCGCATCGAGGGGATCGACATCGACTATCCCGAAGATTTCGCGCTGGCCGAGGTGATCGCAAAACTGCCGAACAGATAATCGTCGCGGGCCGAAGGTCTGCGAAAATCCGAATAACATTCATAGCCGATGCAACGCATCTGAGACCGGTATCTCCATAGCGGCCGCCGGACAAAATGACGCACTGCGGCAGCCGACCGGCGGCGACGCGTGACATCGTGTCCTTTCGGGATGCCATTCTATCGGCCGGATGCGACAAAATGTCGCCGTCGGCGGGTTGGCAGGGCTTTTGCGTGGAAGAGGGCAGAAACAAAAAACAAAAGATACGACTATGAATGTAAACAGTTTAACGATCAAGGCACAGGAGGCGTTGCAGGCGGCCTATACGCTGGCGCAGCAACGCGGGCAGCAGGCCATCGAGCCGCTGCACATGCTCTCGGTGCTCATCCGCGACGACGACGCGCTCTGCACGTTCCTGCTGGGACGCGTAGGCGTCAACGTGCGCGGCCTGCGCGACGAGGCCGACCGCGCCGTGGGTTCGCTGCCGCAGGTGACGGGCGGAAACGGCGAACAGTATTTCTCGCAGGACGCCTCGCGCGTCATCCAGCGTGCGGTGGACTTCACAAAGACTTTCGGCGACAAGTATGCGTCGGTCGAACATCTGCTGCTCGGCCTGATCGCCGAACGCGGTGCGGCGGCCGACCTGCTGAAACGTGCGGGCGCTACCGAGAAGGAGCTCATCGAGGCGATCCGCACCTTCCGCAAGGGGGCGACCGTCGATTCGCAGACCGCGTCGCAGGAGTTCAACGCATTGGGTAAATACGCCGTCAACCTCAACGAACAGGCGCGTTCGGGCAAACTCGATCCGGTGATCGGCCGCGACGAGGAGATCCGGCGCGTATTGCAGATTCTCTCGCGCCGCACCAAGAACAACCCGATTCTCGTGGGCGAGGCGGGCGTCGGCAAAACGGCGATCGCCGAGGGCATCGCCCACCGGATCGTCGACGGCGACGTGCCGGAGAACCTGAAATCGAAGGTGATCTTCTCGCTCGACATGGGTGCGCTGATCGCCGGCGCGAAGTATCAGGGCGAATTCGAAGAGCGTCTGAAAGCCGTCGTGCAGGAGGTGATCGCCTCGGAAGGCGAAATCCTGCTCTTCATCGACGAGATACACACGCTCGTAGGCGCCGGCAAGTCGTCGGGGGCGATGGATGCGGCCAACATCCTCAAACCGGCCCTCGCGCGCGGCGAGCTGCGCACGATCGGCGCCACGACGCTCGACGAGTTCCAGAAATACTTCGAGCAGGACAAGGCGCTCGAACGCCGTTTCCAGAAGGTGATGGTCGACGAACCGACCACCGACGACGCCGTGTCGATCCTGCGCGGGTTGAAGGAGCGTTACGAAAACCACCACCAGGTGCGCATCAAGGACGAGGCGATCGTCGCTGCCGTCGAGTTGTCGCACCGGTACATCACCTCGCGTTTCCTGCCCGACAAGGCGATCGACCTGATCGACGAGGCGGCGTCGCGGCTGCGGTTGGAGATGAACTCCGTACCCGAAGAGATCGACAACCTCGACCGCCGTATCCGACAACTGGAGATCGAACGCGAAGCGATCCGCCGCGAAAACGACGAGGAACGCGTCGCAGCGCTGACCAAGGAGATCGAGGAGCTGCGTTCGCGCGACGCCGAGAAGCGCGCCAAGTGGCAGGGGCAGCGCGACTTGCTGACCAAGATCCAGCGCCAGAAGGACGACATCGAACGCTACAAGGTCGAGGCGCAGCAGGCCGAACGCCAGGGCGACTACGGCCGCGTGGCGGAGTTGCGCTACGGCAAGATCGTCGAGGCGCAGAAACAGATCGAGGCCTTGCAGACCGAGTTTCAGACGGCTGCCGGCAACGACGCCCTCATCAAAGAGGAGGTCGACGCGCAGGACGTGGCCGAGGTCGTATCGCGCTGGACGGGCATTCCCGTGACGCGGATGCTCGCCTCGGAGCGCGAGAAGCTGCTCCACATGGAGGAGGAGCTGCACAAGCGCGTGGTGGGGCAGGAGCAGGCCATCGCCGCGATCTCGGACGCCGTGCGCCGTTCGCGCGCCGGGCTGAACGACCCGCGCAAGCCGATCGGATCGTTCATCTTCCTCGGTACGACGGGCGTGGGCAAAACCGAGCTGGCGAAGGCGCTCGCCGAGTTCCTCTTCAACGACGACTCGATGCTGACGCGCATCGACATGAGCGAATATCAGGAGCGCCACAGCGTGTCGCGGCTCGTGGGGGCGCCTCCGGGATACGTCGGGTACGACGAAGGCGGCCAACTCACCGAAGCCGTACGGCGCAAGCCCTACTCGGTGGTGCTGCTCGACGAGATCGAGAAGGCGCACCCCGATGTCTTCAACATCCTGTTGCAGGTGCTCGACGACGGTCGCCTGACCGACAACAAGGGGCGGACGGTGGATTTCCGCAACACGATCATCATCATGACCTCGAACATGGGTTCGCAGCTCATTCAGGAGAATTTCGCCGCCGCCTTCAACGGCGAGAAGTTGCCCGACGATACGGTCGAGCGGACACGCCTGGCGGTCATCGACCTGTTGAAGCAGCAGCTCAAGCCCGAGTTCCTGAACCGTATCGACGAGATCGTGATGTTCGAACCGCTCACGCGCAAGGATATCGAGAAGATCGTCGACATCCAGTTGGGTATCGTGCGGCGCATGTTGGCCGAGAACGGTCTGGAACTGAACTATACGCCGGCGGCGCGGGCGTGGATCGCCGAAGCGGGTTACGATCCGATGTACGGCGCACGACCCGTCAAGCGGACGATCCAGCGCGAAGTCGTCAACGACCTTTCGAAGCGGATCCTGGCGGGCGAGGTCGACCGCTCGCGCCCGATCTCGATCGACGTCGAAGGGGGCAGGCTCCTCTTCCGCAACTAAGATTGCCGTATGTGACGAATGCGGACGATTCCTGCGGGAATCGTCCGCATTTTTCTTTTTCTTTGGCTGCACCGAAGATACTCCGTCTCGGCAAAATCAAGCTAACGCTTGCTTCTGCGCCCGACTTTTCGTATCTTTACCCGACAAAATAAAACTATTCCCCAAAACGATTCATCGAACAATGAAACTTTTCAGACGATTCACCGCTCTCATGCTGGCGGTTACGCTGTCGCTGACGACCTTCGCGGCCGCAGCCAGGGATTGGGCCGCTGTCGAGGTGGCCGACAAGGCCGGCGCAACGGTCAAGGGCATCGTTTACGCCGGCGACGAACCGCTGCGCGGCGTAGCCGTATCGGACGGCGCCGAGATCGTATTCACCGATGCCGAAGGCCGTTACTGGCTGCCGACCGACAAGCGCAGCGGCTCGGTCTTCATCACGATTCCGTCGGGATACGAGGTCTCGGCCGACGGGGTGTTCCCCCGCTTCTGGGCTGCGCTCGAAGCACCTGCGAAGGAGGTCGAACGGCATGATTTCGCCCTGACGAAGGTCGACAACGACCGCCATGTGATGCTGGCCGTGACCGACATCCACCTCTCGAACCAGAACAGCGACATCGAACAGTTCTGCACCCGCTTCATCCCCGACGTCCGCGCCGTGGCGGAGAGTTTCGGCGACACGCCCGTCTACTCGCTCAACATGGGCGATTCGGCGTGGGACGGCTACTGGTACACCAACCGCTATTCGCTCAAAGACTTCCGCCGCACCATGAATATCGTGGGCTACCCCGCGCAGATGTTCTGCGCGATGGGCAACCACGACAACGACGGTGCGACGATCCACTCCGACTCGGTCGACTGGGCGGCTTCGGCGCCCTACCGCCGCATCATCGGGCCGCGCTACTACTCGTTCAACATCGGCAAGGTACACTACGTCGTACTCGACAACCTGATCTATGTCAACTCGCCCAAGAAGAACAGCAAAGACGGGATCGCCGGCAAACGCGACTACGTCCGCCGCGTGGATTCCCTCCAACTCGACTGGCTGCGGCGCGATCTGGCGACGGTCGAGGACAAGTCGGCGCCCGTCGTAGTGGCGATGCACGCCGCGACCTACCGTTACAACAAGTTCAACGACAAGGTGACAGCCGGTCTGAGCGATCCGGCTTACAGCGCCGAACTGAAAGCCTGTTTCGACGGATTCGAGGAGGTGCACTACGTGTCGGGGCACATCCACAAAAATCTGCTGGCGCGCGTAGACGACCGCCTGATCGAGCACAACATAGGCGCCGTGTGCGGTTCATGGTGGCGCACGGGAGCCAACCACTTCCAGATGCTGGGACCGGATGCCGGGCCGAACGGCTATGCGATCTTCACGATCGACGGCAAGCGGATGCAGTGGACCTACCGCAGCATCGAGGACGGCGACAAGCAGTTCCGCGCATACGACATGAACGAGGTGGCGCGTTATTACACCGCGTCGGAGGATGTGGCCGAGTTCCTCGCTCACTACCCCGAGCGGCACGACTTCCGCGAGGAGGCGGGCGGCAACCGCGTCTTCATCAACGTCTGGTGCTGGGAACCCGCATGGAAGATCCGCGTAACCGAAAACGGGCGCGAACTGCCCGTGCGGCGCGAGCAGACCGAAGATCCGCTCTACGTCATCTCGTACGACATCCCGCAGTCGGTATGGAAGGGCAAGTACCCCGTCGACTACGGCAAGCGCGGCAAGCAGCATACGCTCTTCACGGTCGACGCTTCGGGGCCTGCGACGACGCTCGAAATCGAGGTGACCGACTCCTTCGGCAAGGTCTACCGCGAGACGATGGTACGTCCCAAGGCGTTCGGCCCGCAGATGAAATAGGCGGCAGGGACGGATGAATCCGTTTCAGGATCGCGGCGTTTGCACGATCCGTGCAGAGGCATGTGAAACGACGATATAAAAAATTATGGAGAATTTCATTTTTCAGAACCCCACGAAGCTGGTCTTCGGCAAGGGGATGATCGCCCGGCTCGGCGAGTTGATTCCAGCCGGCAAGCGCGTGATGGTGACTTTCGGCGGCGGCTCGGTCCGGCGCAACGGCGTCTACGACGAGGTGTGCGCCGCCCTCGCGGGCCGCGACACGGTCGAGTTCTGGGGCATCGAACCCAACCCGTCGATCGAGACGCTGCGCGAGGCGATCGCACTGGGCAAGGAGCGCGAAGTCGATTTCCTGCTGGCCGTGGGCGGCGGTTCGGTCATCGACGGCACGAAACTCATCGCGGCAGGACTGCTCTACGACGGCGATGCATGGGAACTGGTGCGCAAGGGCGCTTCGCAGCGCACCGTACCGCTGGGTACGGTGCTGACGATCCCGGCCACAGGCTCGGAGATGAACAACGGCGCCGTCATCTCGCGCCGCGAGACGAAGGAGAAATATCCTTTCTACGGCAACTACCCGCTCTTTTCGATACTCGATCCCGAAAAGACCTTCACGCTGCCCCAGCGGCAGGTGGCCTGCGGACTGGCCGATACCTTCGTGCACGTCATGGAGCAGTATATGACCGTCGCGGGGCAATCGCGGGTGATGGATCGTTGGGCCGAAGGCATTTTGCAGACGCTCGTCGAGATCGCACCCGAAATCCGCAAGAACCAGCACGACTACGACCTGATGGCCGATTTCATGCTCTCGGCGACGATGGGACTCAACGGCTTCATCGCGATGGGCGTCGCTCAGGACTGGGCGACCCACATGATCGGCCACGAACTGACGGCGCTGCACGGACTGACGCACGGGGCGACGCTGGCAATCGTACTGCCGGGTACGCTGCGCGTGCTGAGCGCGCAGAAGGGCGACAAACTGCTTCAATACGGCGAGCGCGTGTGGGGCATCACGACCGGCGAGCGCGACGAGCGCATCCGGCTGGCGATCGAACGCACCGAAGGATTCTTCCGTTCGCTGGGGCTCTCCACCCGTCTGTCGGAGGAGGGGATCGGCGAAGAGACGATCGCCGAGATCGAACGGCGGTTCGACGCGCGGGGCGCCCGTTACGGCGAGGCCCGCAACGTCGACGGCGCCATGGCGCGCCGCATCCTCGAAGCGTGTCGTTGACAACGGTCGGAAATCGCATGAAAAACCGGAGACCTCTGGCTGAGGTCTCCGGTTTCGTTTTCAGAGGGCGTTGACCGCCGCCGCAACGGCACGCACCAGCGGCAGCCGTTCGGTGCGCAGCGCAGCGGCGTAGAGCCGCTGCGCAAGGCCGATCGGAGCGTCGTCCGATGTGAAAAGCCGCATACGGTAGTCCGACGGCGAAAACCCGCGCATGAGAATCCACTTGGCGACGTTCAGCTTGCCGAGCGTCAGTGCCGGGCGCCAGCGCTCGAAATCGGGCTGCGCGCGGAAAAAATCGGTCACGACGCGGTTGGCCTCGACGTAGGCGTCGGCCGAACGGCGCGTAAGCGTGTTCATGCAGGAGCCTGCGTTGGCGGTGCGGTAGGCGTAGAAGGGACGGTCGACCGCCGCGATGCGCGCCGCACGATAGACGAGCTGCGACAGCAGGACGTAGTCCTCGGCGAAGTTCAGCCCCGCGGCAGGCCACACGCCGTAGCGCGTGTGGAGCGCACGGCGGATGAGGATACCCCAGAGGCGGTTGGACGTGCGGTAATCCTGTCGGAGCAGGCTGCGCAGCACGCGGTCGCGGTCGGGCCGAGGCGTGTGAATCCGCCGGCGGCCCGCAGGCGACACCTCGCAGTAGCCGCCGAAGATCAGGTCGGCGTCGGTGCGACGCGCCTCCTCCGACAGTTGCGCCAGCGCACGGTCGTCGCTCAGCACGTCGTCCGAATCGACGAAGCAGATGTAGGTGCCGCGCGCGGCCTCGATCGCCGTGCGCCGTGCGGCGCCTACTCCCCGGTTGTGCGCGTGCCGCAGGATGCGTACCCGTTCCCCGACGGCGGGATATTCGGCCATGACTTCGCGCAGACGATCGACGCTGCCGTCGGGCGAAGCATCGTCGACGAAGACGAACTCCGCGTCGACGTCGCGCTGCGCGAACAACGAACGGGCGCAGTCGGCGATATAGCGCTCCACTCCGTAGACGGGAACGAGCACCGAGAGGTCGGGCACATGTCGCGGGTTTGCTTCCATATCCTTGCAAATGTAGCGAACTTTCGGTAGCTTTGCAACAATCAAAATCCAATGCGGTGCGACTTTCCCAAAAAATAACCGGATTTCTGCACAACGGCGTCTCGACGCTCTGGTACTTCGCGGTGATGGCCGTCAAGGAGAACTTCCGCAACTACGTGGGACGCGCCGGACGTACGGAGGGCGCCCTCTCCGACGAACTGGCACTGCTGGCCAACGGCCCGTCGCTGGCGGACGAACTGCCGCGCCTGCTGGCCGGAGCGCGCGCGGGCTGCGATTTTCTGGCGGTGAACTACTTCGCCGAACACGAAGCTTTCGAGCGTCTGCGGCCGGCCTACTACGTCCTCTCCGATCCGCAGTTCTTCCGCGCAAGCGCGCAACGCGACCGCGTGGCAGCACTCTACCGCACACTCGCGCGCAAAGTGACATGGCCCATGACGCTCTACGTGCAGTATTACAATCCCGAACGGTTCGATTACCACGCCGCGCTGCCCAACGGACGCATCCGCATCGTGCCCTTCCACACGCAGCCTTACCGCGGTTTCCGGAGGTTGGAGTTCTGGCTCTACCGCCACGGGCTGGGAAGCGCCAACTTCGGCACGG
This sequence comes from Alistipes communis, assembly GCF_006542665.1. Lineage (NCBI taxonomy): Bacteria > Pseudomonadati > Bacteroidota > Bacteroidia > Bacteroidales > Rikenellaceae > Alistipes > Alistipes communis. The sequence goes on along the minus strand of NZ_AP019735.1, from coordinate 1,876,925 downwards.
TGATCCAGCACGGCGAGTACATCGGGCTGTTGCTGGGCTACCGCACGCTGCATCTCTACGGCGTCGACCACACGCTCACCGAAGGGCTGACGGTCGACCGGCGCAATCGTCTGTGCCGCATCGACCGCCATTTCTACGACGACGGCCGTCCGGCCGAGGCCCATCCGATGTATGTCAACGCCACCTGCCCGCCCGTCCCCTATACGATGGCCTCCTACATGGCCGAACTGGCCGAGCTGTTCCGCGGCCACGAGGTGCTGCGCGACTATGCCGCCTCGCTCGGCGCACGGATCGTCAACCATACGCGCACGTCGATGATCGACGCCTACGAACGGGCTGCGGACGACCGGCCCTCAACATGACGCACGGCCGCGAATTTTCGGCCCGCGATTTCTATTCTTAACGAAAAGTTCTTACCTTTGTACGGTTATGGAGAACTTTATCGTCAGCGCCCGCAAATATCGTCCCGCGACCTTCGCATCGGTCGTCGGACAGAAGCACATCACCTCGACGCTCAAAAACGCCATCGAGCGCGGGCAGCTGGCGCACGCCTACCTCTTCTGCGGCCCGCGCGGCGTGGGCAAGACCACCTGCGCGCGCATCTTCGCCAAGGCGATCAACTGCCTGCATCCCGAAGGGGCCGAGGCGTGCAACGACTGCGAGTCGTGCCGCTCGTTCAACGAGAATCGTTCGCTCAACATCCACGAACTGGACGCCGCGTCGAACAACTCGGTGGACGACATCCGCAACCTGATCGAACAGGTGCGCATCCTGCCGCAGGGCGGCCGCTACTCGGTCTTCATCATCGACGAGGTGCACATGCTCTCGGCCGCGGCGTTCAACGCCTTTCTCAAAACGCTCGAAGAGCCGCCCGCACACGCCGTCTTCATTCTGGCCACCACCGAGAAACACAAGATCCTCCCCACGATCCTCTCGCGCTGCCAGATCTACGATTTCAACCGCATCAAGGTCGAGGACTCGGTCGAGTACCTCAAATATATCGCAGGGCAGGAGGGCGTCGGCTACGACGAGGAGTCGCTGAACCTCATCGCGCAGAAAGCCGACGGCGGTATGCGCGACGCACTGTCGATGTTCGACAAGGCTGTGTCGTTCTGCGGCGCGCGACTCGAATACAAGTCCGTCGCGCAGACGCTCAACGTGCTGGACTACGACACCTATTTCAACGTCACCGACATGCTGCTCGGCGGCGACTACCTCTCGGCGCTGCGGCTGTTCGACGAGGTGCTCGCCAAGGGATTCTCCGGCCAGACCTTCATGGCCGGTCTGGCGCAGCACATGCGCGACCTGCTCGTGGCGCGCGACGCCGCTTCGGTGTCGCTCATCGAACTGACGGGCACCCTGCTGGAGCGATACCGCGCCCAGGCAGGGCGTTGTACAATCGAATTTCTTTTCGGGGCGATCTCGCTGCTGACCGAAGCCGACGGACGAATCCGGCAATCGTCGAACCAACGGCTGCTGGTCGAACTGGGACTGATGAAAATAGCCGGTCTCGGTCAAAAAAAAAATGACGGCGTAGCACTCGGCACGAGCTATCCCCTACCGCCGCTCACGGGGCAGAACGCCCCGGCGGCAAATCCCCGACATACGACTTCCAGACCGAATGCGGCTCCGACATCCGCCACGACCGCCGCGACTGCGACAGGAACTCCTTCGACGGCAACTCCGGCACCCGCGGCCGGAAACGCAGGGGCGGCGTCCGCCGCGGCTGCCATCACGCCCGAGGCGGCTCCCGTCCCGCAGGGAACGGCCGCCGTCGCACCGGCCGCCGAACCGCCCGCAACAGCACCCATGCCGGCAAGGGCCCCGGCTCCGCAGGCGTCCCGACCTGCCGCGGCGACAAACGCCGCATCGCTCATCGGCGGCGCATCGCTGTCGTCGCTGCTGAGCCAGGCACGGCGGGGAGCCGCACCGGAGACGGCGCCGGAGGCTGCCGAGCAACCGCAGCCTGCCGTCACGATCGACCCGGCGAGCGGACAGAAGCTGGAAAGCGGCCGCACGGCGATCCTCGACTACATCCGGCAGGAACGTCCCCGTCTCTACGCCTTCTTCGAGCAGCTGCGCATCGAAGGACACACGCTGCGGCTGGCCGTACCGACCGAGGCGCTGCGCGAGGAGATCCTGCGCAGCAAACTGGAGATGCTCACCCGCATCGCCGCGATCGCCGGCGTGGAGGGGGCGCTCGAATTGGAGGTGACGATCAACGAGCAGATCAGGGCCGTGCGCCCCATCAAACTCGAAGACCGGCTCCGCCACATGAACGAGAAGAATCCGCTGCTGGCCGAACTGCGCAGGGAGCTCGATCTGGAAGTGGAATAACCGAAAACACGAAAAAATAAGAACAAAAACAATATGGCAATCAAAAACTTCATCGAGGAACTGGAATGGCGCGGCATGATCCACACGATCATGCCGGGCGCAAAGGAACAACTTGAAAAAGAGATGACGACGGCCTATCTGGGTATCGATCCCACGGCCGACTCGCTGCATATCGGACATCTGGTGGGAGTGATGATTCTCAAACATTTCCAGATGTGCGGCCACCGTCCCATCGCACTGGTCGGCGGCGCAACGGGCATGATCGGCGATCCGTCGGGCAAGTCGCAGGAGCGCAACCTGCTCGACGAGGAGACGCTGCGCCGCAATCAGGAGGCGATCAAGCGGCAGCTGGCCAAACTCATCGACTTCGACTCCGACGCCCCCAACGCCGCGCTGATGGTCAACAACTACGACTGGATGAAGGGGATCGGCTTCCTCGACTTCATCCGCGACATCGGCAAGCTGATCACGGTCAACTACATGATGGCCAAGGATTCGGTCAAGAAGCGTTTCAACGGCGAGGGCGACGGCATGTCGTTCACCGAATTCTCCTACCAGCTGGTGCAGGGTTTCGATTTCATGCACCTCTACGAGAAATACGGCTGCAAGGTGCAGTTGGGCGGATCCGACCAGTGGGGTAACATCACCACCGGCACCGAGCTGATCCGCCGCAAGCTGGGCGCCGAAGCCTATGCGATCACCTGCCCGCTCATCACGAAGGCCGACGGCACCAAGTTCGGCAAGACCGAGAGCGGCAACGTATGGCTCGATCCGCGCTATACGTCGCCCTACAAGTTCTACCAGTTCTGGCTCAACGTGAGCGACGACGACGCCAAACGCTACATCAAGATCTTCACCCTGCTCGACCGTGCGACGATCGACGCACTCGTCGCCGAACACGACGCAGCGCCCCACCTGCGCACGTTGCAGAAGCGGCTGGCCGAGGAGATCACCGTGATGATCCACTCGCGCGAGGAGTACGAGAAGGCGGTCGAAGCGTCGCAGATCCTCTTCGGCGGCGCGACCTCCGAGGCGTTGCGCCGGCTCGACGAACAGACGTTGTTGCAGGTCTTCGAAGGGGTGCCGCAGTTCACCGTGGCACGCGCCGAACTGGGGTTGCCGTTCGTCGACCTCTGCGCTGCGGCGACGCAGATCTTCCCCTCGAAGGGCGAATGCCGCAAGATGGTGCAGGGCGGCGGCGTGGCACTCAACAAGGAGAAGGTCGCCGATGCGATGCGCCCCGTCACCGAAGCCGATCTGATCGCCGGCAAATACCTGCTCGTGCAGCGCGGCAAGAAGAACTACTATCTCGTGACCGTCGAATAAGTTTCATCGCAATCGGGAAGGCTCCGTAAAGGAATCTTCCCGATTGCGCATACTGCATACGCCTATGCTCTACACGATCGATCTTCAAGGCATGGAGTTCCACGCCTTCCACGGCTGTTACGACCTCGAACAGCGCGTCGGGAACCGTTTCGAGGTGACGCTCTCGATTACGACCGAACTGGGCGGCATCGCCGCGCACGACGCCGTGGAGGAGGCCGTCAACTACCTGACCGTCTACGAAATCGTCCGCGAACGCATGGCCGTCACGCAGCGCACGATCGAGCGCGTGGCGACGAATATCATCGAAGCGTTGCACGCGCGCTTTCCCGCAGTGCGGCACGTGCGTTGCACGGTAGCCAAACTCGCCCCCCCGCTGGGCGGCAAGATCGCCCGCGTCTCGGTGACGCTGGAAGGATAGCCCCGAAACGACGCGGGCGATCGCCGTCGCGGCGTTGCCGGCCCACATGCACGGGACACGCCCGCCCGAAGCAGGGCGCATACTGCAAACAGACGGGAGACCGGCCCGAACGCCGCCCTCTCCCGACGAAGATAGATAGGTGCACCTTTTCCCGCTGCGGCATAGACGGAACAAGTTCTGCGCTGTGCGCGGCTTAACGAAAACGTCAAGCTATGAAGACAACTCATCGGGCCACATTCGGCGGCCGGCTGAGCGCCGTGCTCGTCACGGCGGGCAGCGCCGTCGGATTGGGCAACATCTGGCGTTTCCCCTATGTCGCAGGGGAGAACGGCGGCGGCGCGTTCCTGCTGATCTACATCCTCAGCGTCCTGCTGCTCGGCGTGCCGATCATGCTTTCGGAATTCGCCATCGGACGCAATACCCACCGCAACGCCGTGGGCGCCTACCGCACCCTTTCGAGCCGCTGGTCGATCCTGGGCTACAACAGTATTCTGGCTCCGCTGCTCATCATGGGCTTCTATCTGGTGGTCTCGGGCTGGACGCTGGAATACATGATCCACTCGCTCACGGGCGAATTCACACGCATCAGTACCCCCGAAGCCTACGAATCGCTCTTCAACGCCTTCACGCAGAACCCGTGGAAACCGTTGCTCTACACCGTCGTCTTCACCCTGCTGACGCACGGCGTCATCGCGCTGGGCGTCCAGAAAGGGATCGAACGCTCGGCTCGCATCATGATGCCGCTGCTGCTGTTGATCCTCGTGGTGCTGGCCGTCCACTCCATCCTGCTGCCTGGCGGCACCGAAGGCGTGAAATTCCTCTTCGCTCCCGACTTCTCGAAGGTGACGCCCTCGACGGTGCTCACCGCGCTCGGACAGGCCTTCTTCTCGCTGTCGATCGGTCTGGGCTGCCTGGTGACCTACGCCTCCTATTTCAAGAACGACACCAACATCACGCACACCGCCCTGCAAGTCGCCTTCATCGATACGCTCGTGGCGGTGTTGGCGGGGCTGGTGATCTTTCCGGCCGTTTTCAGCGTCGGCATCGAACCCACGGCCGGCCCCTCGCTGGTCTTCGTCACCCTGCCCGCGATCTTCAACACGCTTCCGCTGAGCATGGTATGGTCGACGATCTTCTTCCTGCTGCTGGTCATCGCAGCCCTCACCTCCACGATCTCGCTGCACGAGGTGCTGACCGTCTACGTGCAGGAGGAGTGGCATCTGAGCCGCCGTGCGGCGGCATGGATCGTCACCGGTGCCTGCATCGTACTGGGTGCAGCCGCTTCGTTGTCGCTCGGCGCATGGCAGTGGTTGCAGCTCGGCGGGAAATCGTTCTTCGACCTGCTGGACTTCGTGACGGCCAACATCATGCTGCCCGCAGGCGGTTTCTTCATCTGCATCTTCACGGGTTGGGTACTCGACCGGCGGTTCATGCCGGCGGAACTGACCAACCATGGCGCGCTGCGCCTGCACCTCTGGCCGCTGCTCGGCATGCTGCTGCGCTGGGTTTGTCCGGTGGTGATCCTGCTGATCTTCCTGGATAACCTGGGAGTGCTCTGATTCGCGACAGCGGTCATACACTTTAAATTTGTCCCTCGGAAAGTCGACTTTTTATTCAGAAAAGTCGACCTTTTCGTATTTTTTCCTATATTTGCAGCCGGAGCGGGTTTTCCCATGCGTCCGCATATCAACGGTTTGCGTTCGGGAAGCGGTTCCGCCCCCCCGAAACGGCGACGAATGCCGAAACACGTCTCCGCGCGAAACGGCTATCGCCCGATGAAGACGAAAGCCGGACAGGGAAAACGGATGTTGAAAATGAAAAAAGACATTTACTGCTTTACATAATTCCAATTTCTAATCTAAATCGATTTTATGAAGAAACTCGTACTGCTCATTTTCACCGTCTGCATGGGGGGGGGAATCGCCGCATCGGCGCAGGAAGTCTCGCAGCAGAAACTGGACTCGCTGAATCAGGCGCTCAGTGACATGTCGGCCCGCGTAAAGGAGACCGAAGCAGCGGAAAGCAACCGCGCGATCTGGAAAGACCGTTCCAAGTATTTCAACCTGAATTACGTCAACCAGAAACTCTCTCCCGACATCGACGGGTGGGACAAACTCGGCGGCGGCGAATTGAAAAGCGACTTCGGTGCGGCGATCGTCTGGGGTAAAACCTACTACCTGCACAAGAAGCCGCTGGCCGGCATGATCAAGTTCGGCATCGACTGGTCGTGGATGGACCTCAACTACGCACAATACAAGGTCGAGGCATACGACTACGACACGGACGAGCTTTACTCCGAAAAGGCCCACCAGCTCGAATACGGTATGCAGATCGGCCCGTCGGTGACGATCAATCCGGTGCACCACCTCAAAGTGAGCGCCTACTTCCGCGTAACACCCTCCTACTCGATGATGTACCTCAACGACGAGTTCTACCATCACTATGCGACCTTCTGCAACACGGGTTTCGCCGTAGCCTGGAAGGTACTCTCGGTCGGCTGCGAATGGCGTTGGGGCAAAGCGTCGTACGACGGTCTGGGTCTCAACCTCGACGATCTGGAAGGCGATTACTCCGACGGCGATTTCAGCGGCGACATCCCCTCGGCGGACGACGTGCTGACCGACTTGCAGGATTTGAAGCTCAAAACCAAATCGTTCCGCGTCTATTTCAGTTTCCGTTTCTAAACGGACACAGGCAACCGGAGACGAGCCGAAAAATCTCCGGAAATGAAATTCACCCCTGCCGCGTGCTGCGGCAGGGGTGAATGCGTTGAAAACGGAACGGCAGGCGCTCTTTTCGACCGGCATGTACGCTACTCCACGGCACGCCGGTTGAGCAACGCATGGGTCAGCGTCAGTTCGTCGACGTATTCCAGCTCGTCGCCGAACCCGATGCCGCGTGCGATGGAGGTGATTTTCAGGTCGGGGAACTCCCGCAAACGGTTCATCAGGTAGAAGAGCGTCGTCTCGCCCTCGACCGAGGTGGAGATCGCCAGAATCACCTCGCCCACGCCGCCCCGGCGAATGCGCTCGACCAGCAGGTCGATTTTCAGGTCGGAGGGCGCGATTCCCTGCATGGGCGAGATGACGCCGCCCAGCACATGATAGAGCCCCCGGTACTGCTGCGTATGTTCGATCGAGAGGACGTCGGCCACCTGCTCCACGACGCAGATCGTCGAACGGTCGCGTTTCGGATCTTCGCAGATCGGGCAGACATCGGTGTCCGACAGATTGTTGCACTCCCTGCAATAACGGATTTCGCGGCGGAACCGGTCGATGCTCCGCGTCATGCCCGCCACGATCGACGGCTCCATGCGCAACAGGTGCATGGCCAGCCGCAACGCCGTGCGGCGGCCGATTCCGGGGAGTTTGGACAACTCCTCCACCACGTCGGTCAGTAATTGAGACATTCGAGAATGAATATCCGCGGCGGCGACCTGAACCGGTCGCCGCCGCGATGCGTTTTCGTTAAATCGTTTCGATCGTGCGGGCCTCGACCCACCCCTTCTTGCCGTCGGCGATGACGATCTCGCGCCAGTCGCCCAGCTCGCTCACCGTGCGGACCTTCGTCCCCTCGTGCAACACGAACAGATCGGTCGACGCCTTGTCGGGCGAACTCTTGACCGAGACCGACGAACTCATCACGACGGCCTCCGTACTGTCGAGCAGCTCGCGCCGCTCGGTCACGGCGAACGAGGTGGAGGCGACGAAGACGAGCAGCATCGCCAGCGTACCGTAGAAACCCGCCTTGCGCCACGCCAGCCTTCCGGCCAGCAGGTAAAGCAGCACGAGCGCGAAGAGCAGCGCCAGCGCCGCCAGCGAGACGACGCTCCACGCAGTGCTCCCGAGCGACATGCGCACCGAGCGCACCCAGCCTTTGAGGAAAAACTCCGGCACGACGGCGATCTTGTCCTTGGTGAAGGTATTGGCCACGTCGAGATTGTAGCGGATGTCCGCATCGCCCGGAGCGAGCCGCAGCGCGCGGTTGTAGTAGAGAATCGCCTTGCCGTAACGCCCCACCTTGAAGTAGGCGTTGGCCAGATTGTAGTAGAGTTTATCGGACGCATAGCCCCGCAGGATCAACTGCCGGTAGGCATCGATCGCCCGATGATAGTCCGAATTGATATAGGCCGTATTGGCGGCGTCCCACACCTGCTCGACGGCAGCCAGCGAGTTGCCGCCGGCCGTCTGCACGGTCAGCGGATCGGTCGTCGCGGCAGCGAGCGAATCGCGGTCGCCCTGCGCCCGCGCAGCAGCGGTAAGACTCAGGAACAGGAGCAGCAGGCTCCAAAATATCCGGCTGGTTCTCATAGCCTCCTATTTTTTAATCACCGATTCGAGTTTCGAAATAAAATCCACCCCTGCGTTGTAGACGTCGCTCATGCGCGCCCCGGCCAACGGCGAGTACTGCGCCTCGTCGCACTGCGAGATGATCTCCGAGAAGCTCTGCGACAACTCCTGCGAAACGCCCCGTTTATTGAGCTCCTCGCGCACGTTCTCCTTCGTCAGATTGGCCACCGGAATGTTGAACTTGTCGCTCATGTAGCCCCACAACGCCCGCAGCATCTCCTCGTAAAAGGCATGGCGGTTCTCCTCCTGCATGAATTTCGCCGCAGCGCGGAACCGCTGTACGGCCACCTTGTTGGCTCGCTTGCCGCGCATGAGCACCGCATTCTGACGGTCGCGGATCCGTTTGCGCAGCGCGACGTATGCCGCCGCGAAGAGTCCCACGATCGCCGCCAGCAGCACGAAATAGAGCGTCCCGCCCATGAACGGCCGCCCCTGCAAATGCAGGTTTCCGCGTCCGAGTTTGATGAAACGGATGTCCTGCCCCAGCAGCTTCACATCCTCCTTCGAAAGACCCGTGACCACCTGCGCCGCTACGCCGCCGCCCGCATCGGGCGCGATGTTGATCGGCAGACGCGCCGTCGAAAGCGTGATATACTGCTTCTTCGCGGGGTCGAAATAGGTGAACTCCACCGGTGCGATCTCGTACTCGCCTTCGGCGCGGGCGATGAACGGGTATTCGAACTGACGGTAGCCGGTCGTACCGGCCGCCGTGGTCTTCATCGACTCGGTCGTCTTGACGTTGTACTGCTCGAACGAACTGGGGAGCGTCAGTTTGGGCGCCTGTACGAACGACAGGTTGCCCGTACCCGAAATCTTGATCGTATAGGTCGCCGCCGAGTTGGCCGCCAGCTCCGTCGAAGGAACGTCGGAGGCCATCGTGAACTTGCCGACGGCACCGCTGAAACTTGCCGGAGCGCCCGCGGGCAGGTCGCGCACCGTCACCTTGACCGGTGCCGTGCGCAGCGAACGGCGCACGTCGTAGACCTCGTGGCCGCCGCCGAAGAAGGGATCGGGATTGGCGCTCTGCACCAACACCTGCGCAACGACGTTCAGCTCGGCGGGTTCGACGGTCAGTTCGCCCGACTGCTGCGGGTAGAGCAGATACTCCTTGATGACCTGCGTCTCGTAGACCTTGCCGTTGTAGCGTTCGCGCTGGGGCTGTGCGTCCTGCTCGATCTCCTGTGCCCAGAAGCCGTTGAACGACGGGAACTTGCTGCCGTTGTCGCCCCGCAGGTTGACGCGGTAGTAGAGTTTGAGCGTCGCACGGATCGGCTCGCCCTTGAAAGCGGTCGTGCGCGACAGAATCATGCGCAGCAGGATGTCGTCCTTCGAGACCTGCTGCACGTCGTCGGCCGACTGGCCGCCCTGCACCGCCTGCTGGCCGCCGCTGCTCTCCGGCGTCTCCTCCACCACCTCGATCGGCAGCGCCTTGGTCTTGTACTGGCTCTTGCCGACCCGCACGGAGGCCGCACCGATGGTGAAGTTGCCCTCCTGCTGCGGCAAAAGCACGTAGGTGATCGTGTAGTTGCTGCTGCGGGTCATCTGCCCGTTAACGATCTGAATCGAACTGCCCTGCGAAAAGGCCGGTCCTGCGATCACGTCGAACCCCTCGAACGACGGGGCCGTGAAGGAACCTTCGTCGGGAGAGGCGTTGAGCGAGAATTCGACGCGCACGGCTTCGCCTTTGGCCACCACCATCGGCGCCTTCACCTCGAAGGAGACCTTTTCGTCGGCCGACGCGACCGTTGCGCCGAATACCGTCAGCAAGGTCAGCATCCACGTATAAACGGTTCGTTTCATTCCGTAATATCGATTGACTGTTGTACTATCTTGGACGTAACGAAAAACAGGCCGTTTTATTGCCTGCGGCACAAAACACACCACAGTCGGCTCCGAAGAGCCGATTGTGGTGCGTATCAGACCTTTTCAGGCATCAGTGCTTGAAGTCGGCGAAGAAGTCGTTGCCCTTGTCGTCCACGATGACGAAGGCGGGGAAATCCTCGACGTAGATCTTGCGGACGGCCTCCATGCCCAGCTCGGGGAAGTCGACCACCTCGACCGACTTGATCGAGTTCTTGGCCAGAATCGCCGCCGGCCCGCCGATCGACCCCAGATAGAACCCGCCGTGCTTCCGGCAGGCGTCGGTGACGGCCTGCGAACGGTTGCCCTTGGCCACCATCACCATCGAACCGCCGTGCGACTGGAACAGGTCGACGTAGGGATCCATACGGCCGGCCGTCGTGGGGCCGAACGAACCCGAAGCCATCCCCTCGGGAGTCTTCGCGGGGCCGGCGTAGTAGACCGGATGCTTCTTGAAATAGTCGGGCATCGGCTTGCCTTCGTCGAGCATCTGCTTGATGCGGGCGTGGGCGATGTCGCGTGCCACGATGAGCGTTCCGCGCAGGTTCAGGCGCGTCTTGATCGGATACTTCGTCAGAATCTCGCGCACCTTGTCCATCCCCTCGTCCAGATCGATGTCGACGGCCGGCGACATGGCAGGCGCCTGCTTCGGAAGGAACCGGGCGGGATTCTTCTCCAACTGCTCCAGGAAGATGCCTTCGGGGGTGATCTTCGCCTTGATGTTGCGGTCGGCCGAGCAGCTCACGCCGATGGCCACGGGGCACGAAGCGGCATGACGCGGCGCACGGATCACCCGCACGTCATGCACGAGGTACTTGCCGCCGAACTGAGCGCCCACGCCGCTCTCCTGGCAGATTTTGAGCACCTTCTCCTCCCATTCCAGATCGCGGAAGCAGCGGCCGCCCTCGTTGCCCGACGTGGGCAGCGCGTCGAGATAACCCGCCGAGGCCTTCTTCACGGTCGAGAGGCACATTTCGGCCGACGTTCCGCCGATGCAGATCGCCAGATGGTAGGGCGGGCAGGCCGAAGTGCCCAGATCCTTGATGTGGGTACGGATGAACTCGGTGAGCGTCTTCTCGTTGAGCAGCGCCTTGGTCTGCTGGTAGAGGAAGGTCTTGTTGGCCGAACCGCCGCCCTTGGTGATGAAGAGGAACTCGTACTCCATGCCGGGGTGGCCTCCGTAGATGTCGATCTGCGCCGGAAGGTTCGTGCCCGAATTCTTCTCGTCGGTCATCGTGAAGGGAACCACCTGCGAATAGCGCAGGTTGCGCTCCTTGTAGGTCTCGTAGACGCCGCGCGCGATATGCTCGGCGTCGTCGGCGCCCGTATAGACGTCCTCGCCCTTGTGGCCGATACAGATCGCCGTACCCGTGTCCTGACAGGTGGGCAGTTCGCCTTCGGCTGCGACGCACTGGTTCAGCAGCATGGTGTAGGCCACGAAGCGGTCGTTGTCGGAGGCTTCGGAATCTTCGAGGATGTTGCGCAGTTTCTGCAAGTGCGAAGCACGCAGGTAGAACGACACGTCGGAATAGGCGGCCTTCGACAACTCCTCCAACCCCTTGGGGTCGACTTTCAAAATCTTGCGGCCGTCGCACTCCACGACTTTCACGTAATCCTTGGTCAACAGACGGTACTCCGTGGTGTCCTCGCCCACGGGGAACGGCTCCTGATAGATGAATTCTGGCATAATTCGCGTTATTTTTTAGATCGTTAAATGTTGAATTCCTTTCCTCGTTTTCTCGCTTCGGCATAGCCTGAACAAGTTCGGCTCTGCACTCGGCTTAACGAAAACGTTCCTTAACATTACAATCGCACCGCACCGGCATTCTTCCCGAAGGAAATCCGCTCTCCGCTTCCCGGCCGCGATGCACGGCACGACGGCGCAAAGCGCCCTCCGCCGGTCTGCGATTTACAGAGGCCAAAGATACGAAAAGTCGAGCGCAGAAGCAAACATTTATGTTTGATTATGCCGAGCGAAGTATCTAAGACGCCGTCGAAGATACGAAATTCTTGCGAAATATCCGCCCGCGCCGCACGCTTTTCAATTTATTAAAAAATATTCCGAATTCCCGCGCGGCGGTTTCTGAATTTTGTTGTATCTTTGCATGAACTCCCATAGAGATTCATTTCGTATCAAATAACTAAAATTTAACGGTTATGGTATCTTACAAAGAACTCGGACTGGTGAATACGCGCGAGATGTTCGCCAAGGCCATCAAGGGCGGTTATGCCATTCCTGCATTCAACTTCAACAACATGGAGCAGTTGCAGGCGATCATTTCGGCGTGCGTCGAGGCCAATTCGCCCGTTATCCTGCAAGTGTCGGCCGGCGCCCGCAAATACGCCAACCAGACGTTGCTGCGCTACATGGCACAGGGCGCCGTGGAGTATGCCAAGGAGCTCAACGGCGGCAAGGGTATTCCGATTACGCTGCACCTCGACCACGGCAATTCGTTCGAACTGTGCAAGAGCTGCATCGACATGGGCTTCTCGTCGGTGATGATCGACGGTTCGTCGCTCCCCTACGATGAGAACGTAGCCCTCACGAAAAAGGTCGTCGAGTATGCTCACCAGCACGACGTGACGGTCGAAGGCGAGCTGGGCGTACTGGCCGGCGTCGAAGACGAGGTAGCTTCGGAGGTCGCGCACTACACCAAGCCCGAAGAGGTGATCGATTTCGTGACGAAGACCGGCGTCGACTCGCTGGCCATCTCGATCGGCACGTCGCACGGCGCCAACAAGTTCAAGCCCGAACAGTGCACCCGCAACGCCGAGGGCATCCTCGTTCCGCCCGAACTGCGCTTCGACATTCTGGCCGAGATCGAGAAGAAACTCCCCGGATTCCCCATCGTGCTGCATGGTGCTTCGTCGGTTCCGCAGGAGTACGTGAAGATCATCAACACGCATGGCGGCAAGCTCAAAGATGCCGTCGGCATTCCCGAGGAGCAGCTCCGCAAGGCAGCCAAGAGCGCCGTATGCAAGATCAACATCGACTCCGACGGCCGTCTGGCGATGACCGCCGCCGTACGCAAGGTCTTCATCGACAACCCCGCCGAGTTCGACCCCCGCAAATACCTGGGTCCGGCCCGCGACGAGTTGAAGAAGCTCTACATGCACAAATGCGAGAACGTGCTGGGTTCGGCAGGCAAGGCTTAGTCTCGTACACGAGACCCTTTATACGAAAAACGTCCGGTTTTCTCTCCGGACGTTTTCTTTTTATTTGCTTTTTCGACATAAAAAACATATATTTACAACCGAAAACGAAACGTTTCGGCCGCGGGTCAAAACGGATAAATCATGAACCGATAAACAACCCATCCTAATTATGAGCGAAAAACATTCAATACATTGTCCGGCACGCGACATCCCCGTCCGCGCCGAGGCGGACGTTCTGGTCGTGGGCGGCGGCCCCGCCGGCATCATGGCCGCCGAGGCGGCTGCGGGCGACGGCCTGCGCGTAATGCTCGTCGAGAGCCGCGGTTTTCTGGGCGGCAACCTTACGATCGGCCTGCCTGTACTCGGATTCCTGGGACACAAGGGAACGCAGATCATCAAGGGCCTGCCCCAGAACTTCATCGACCGGCTGCGTGCACGCGGCGCAGCGAGCGAACACCGTCCCTGCGCCCTGCACATGAGCCTGACGATCATCGACCCCGAAGAGGCCAAGCGCACGGCACTCGAAATCATGGAGGAGAAGGGCGTCGAGGTACTGCTCTACGTCTTCTGCACCGACGTAGTCAAGGAGGGCGACGACGTGAAGGGCGTCATCATCGAGAGCAAGGCGGGCCGCGAAGCGATCTTGGCCCGCACCGTCATCGACTGCACGGGCGACGGCGACGTGGCCTTCCACGCGGGCGTCGAGTGCCGCAAGGGCGACGCCGAAGGCGGCATGCAGCCCCCGACGCTGATGTTCTGTATGAAGGGTGTCGACGTGCAGCGGCTGCGCGACGCGATCGTCCAGCATCCCGACGTCTACGACATGGACACCATGCCGGCCGAGCAGTTCCGCACGGGCAAGTTCATCACCGTCGGCTTGCGCAACCAAATCGAGCAGGCGCGCGCCAAGGGTATCCACATCCCCGTAGCACGCACGATCCTCATCACGGGACTTGCCGACGACGAGATCTGGGTCAACATGACGCGCGTGAACGGCGTCGACTCGACCCGTCCCGAAAGCTACACGCACGGCGAGATCGAGGGCCGCAAGCAGGTCTACGAGGTGGAACGTTACCTGCGCGAATTCGTGCCGGGCTTCGCCGGAGCGCATCTGGAAAAAATCGCACCCTTCATGGGTATCCGCGAGAGCCGCGTGATCGTAGGCAAATACGTCCTCACGGCAGAAGATATTCTCGAAGACCGTCGTTTCGACGATGCCATCGCCGTGGCGGGCTATCCGGTGGACATCCACCACGCCAAGGGCGGCGACTGCACGCTCTACTGGTGCGACGACTGCTACGACATCCCCTACCGCACGCTGATTCCGGCCCATGTAGGCAATCTGCTCGTCGCGGGCCGCTGCTCGTCGATGAACCACGAAGCGATGGCTTCGACGCGCGTCATGTCGACCTGCATGGCGTTGGGCGAAGCGGCCGGACGCGCCGCACGGCTGGCCTTGAAGGCGGGCGTGCAGCCCGCCGATCTCGACGTGGAGGCGCTGCGCGCCGAACTGCGTGCGACGGGCGCCTACCTGCGCGACTGATCCGCTCCGTATAAAATGCGAGCGCGGGGTCCCGATTCCGGAACCCCGCGCTTCGTCGTTACCCCTTGCGCTTGTAACGCGACGGCGAGGTACCCGTATGCTGTTTGAAATACTTTCCGAAGAAGGACTGCGTACTGAAATTGAGGTGGTAGGCGATCTCCTGAATACTCATGCCCGAATATTTCAGCAACGACTTCGCTTCGAGGATGACCGATTCGTCGATCCACTTGGCCGCCGTCTTGCCGCTCACCTCCTTCACCACCGACGAGAGATATTTCGGGGTGATGTTCAACTGCCTGGCATAAAAACTCACGTTCCGCTCCCGCTTGTTGTACTCGCCCAGCAGCTGCATGAACTGGTCGAAAAGCACTTCGCAGCGGCCCTGCTTCTGCTCGCTCGACTGCTCGCGCTGGTTCAACTCGGTAATCAGATAGAAAACCGCCGTGAAAAGCGTGTGGATGATCTCCTTGCGATACCGCTCCTTATCGCTCTGGATCACGGTCTTGATAAGCTGGAAAAACTGCCGGATTTCGGCCACGTCGCGTTCGGTCACCTGCAAACAGGGTTTGCGGCCGAAGCGCATGTGAATGGGCAGCGACGCCGAAATATCGACCTGGATGTCGCTGACGAACGCCTTCGAACAGGCGACCAGATAGGCCGTCGCATCGGACGAACAGCGGATCGTCCGGATGATGCTGCCGGGACGGAAGAATACCAGCATGTTGGGCCGGACTTCATAGGTCTCGGTATCGATGGAGAGCACCGCCGACCCGCTCATCATGATCATCGCCGCGAACCCGTCGAGCGACACGGGAATCTCCGACGTGGGATTGCGCAGATAATCGATGGTCGTAATGGCCAGATCGTCCGACAGAAAAACCGTATCCTGCATCTCCTGCTTCAACCGGGCGATGGACACCTTGCGCAGGTTGTTGGGCTTCACCATAAAACGTAACGAGAGTTCGACGTAACAAATTGTTGACCTTGCCTGCGGATTCGCCGTCATGGATTCACGTCGAACTCACGTTACGGGAACTCCGCCCCGAAATCCATCCCGGCGACCGCCGCGCATCCTCCTCCGACGAGAAAGATTTCCCGAACGTGAATCCCCGGAAGAATCCACATTTCCGGATTTTCGATCTACAATGATACGGAAATTCCCCGGAATTTCCTAAAAAATCCCCTTTTTCACCCCTTAAAAAGTAGCGATCCCCGATTGCGGCGTACAAAACCAACGCACGAGACTCCGGAATCGCCCTCTCCGCCCGGCCGCGCGGGCAGCCGCCGGCAGGCAAAACCGCGTAAAAGGCCGTCGCGGCCGACCGCATCGCCGGAAGATTCCAGACGAACCGGCCCTGCCGCATCCGGAAGATCCGCACCGCCGCCGGAACGATCGACCCGACCGGATAAAAAGGATGCAGGTTGGAAAATCCGATGATTTTCCAACCTGCATTCAATAGTTAGGAGGATCAACGAGTGGAACGGAAGTTCCCGCTCCGCGAAGATTCGAACCGATTGCGGATCGCACCGCCTGCGGAAGGTCGATTCCCTGAACCGGAAATCCCTATCGGAAACCGTACCTCCGCCGAACCGCTCTCACCTACCAACAACACAAACACTTGCGGTCTGCGGAAGATCGAACCGGCCCTTCGCGTACTCTTTCGCTCCTCCTGAACGGTAAGACCGGCTTAGAGCTTCGGACCGGCAGCCACGAGGCTCTTGCCCTCGTCGTTGCCCGTGAACTTCACGAAGTTCTTGATGAAGCGCTCGGCCAGATCCTTCGCCTTGACGTCCCACTCCGAAGCCGACTTGTAGGTATCGCGCGGATCGAGGATCGCGGGATCTACGCCCGGCAGTGCGGTCGGGATTTCGAAATCGAAGATCGGGAGCTTCTTCGTCTTGGCCTTGTCGATCGAGCCGTCGAGAATGGCGTCGATGATGCCTCTGGTATCCTTGATCGAGATACGCTTGCCCGTACCGTTCCAGCCCGTGTTCACGAGATATGCCTTGGCGCCCGACTTCTTCATGCGCTTAACGAGTTCCTCGCCGTACTTGGTGGGGTGCAGCGACAGGAAGGCTGCGCCGAAGCAGGCCGAGAAGGTCGGCGTAGGCTCGGTGATACCGCGCTCGGTACCGGCCAGCTTGGCCGTGAAGCCGGAGAGGAAGTAGTACTTCGTCTGCTCGGGCGTGAGGATCGAGACGGGAGGCAGCACGCCGAATGCGTCGGCCGAGAGGAAGATCACCTTCTTGGCGGCCGGAGCCTTCGATACGGGCTTCACGATATTCTCGATATGGAAGATCGGATACGACACGCGGGTATTCTCGGTCACCGACTTGTCGGCGAAATCGATCTTGCCCTTCGGGCCGACCGTCACGTTCTCCAACAGCGCGTTGCGGCGGATAGCGTTCCAGATGTCGGGCTCGTTCTCTTTCGAGAGATTGATGACCTTGGCATAGCAGCCGCCCTCGAAGTTAAACACGCCGTCGTCGTCCCAGCCGTGCTCGTCGTCGCCGATGAGCTGACGTTTGGGATCGGTCGAGAGGGTCGTCTTGCCCGTACCCGACAGACCGAAGAAGATCGCCGTCTCGCCCTTCTCGTTGGTGTTGGCCGAGCAGTGCATCGAAGCGATGCCCTTCAACGGCAGCAGGTAGTTCATATAGGAGAACATGCCCTTCTTCATCTCACCGCCGTACCACGTGTTGAGGATTACCTGCATCTTCTCCGTGAGGTTGAAGACCACGGCCGTCTCCGAGTTCAGACCCAGCTTCTTGTAGTTCTTCACCTTCGCCTTCGAAGCGTTGAGCACCACGAAGTCGGGTTCGCCGTACTGCTCCAGCTCGGCGTCGGTCGGACGGATGAACATGTTCTTCACGAAGTGTGCCTGCCAGGCCACCTCCATGATGAAGCGGATCTTCAAGCGCGTGTTCTCGTTGGCGCCGCAGAAGGTATCGACCACGTAGAGCTTCTTGCCCGAAAGCTCCTGGCCGGCGAGCTTCTTCAACTCCTTCCATGCAGCCTTCGTCACGGGCTTGTTGTCGTTCTTGTATTCGGGCGAAGTCCACCAGATGGTATCCTTCGTCGTCTCGTCCATCACGAAGAACTTGTCCTTGGGCGAACGGCCGGTATAGACGCCGGTCATCACGTTCACGGCGCCCATGTCGGTTACAACGCCCTTGTCGAAACCGCGCAGGCCCTTCTTGGTCTCCTCGCGGAACAGCTCGTCATACGACGGATTGTACACGATCTCCGTAACGCCGGTGATGCCGTACTTTTTCAAATCCATTTTGTCCATAATTGTATTCGTTATTAAAACCTCTTTATCCAACTCTATCCGGGATTTCCCGGGACTCTCCCGACGAAGGCTCCGCACTCGCGGCAAGTCCCTTTTTTCCCGATGCAAAATTAGTAAAAAAAACGATAATGTGAAAAAATTAACAGTAATTTTTCACAAAATTTAAAAAACCGAGGAGACGAAGCCGGGACACAGCCGGCATCAAGCAGATCGACATGCTGATAACAGCACATTCAGCCCCACGTGAAAACACGCTGTTTCCGCCTTTCCGCAGATGCGGGAAGGGGGGGGGCATTTCCGAAATCCGACGAAAAGCCGAAGCGACGGAACGCCTCGGCTTCCCGATCGGAAAGGGCGGCATCACTCCGCCACCACCGCGATGCAGTTCGTGACGCGCCGTTCGCCCTCGTGGTCGAACCTCCGGTTGTCGGACGGGCGGTTCACGACGCCCGCCTCCTCGCACCAGAGCGTCGACGAACCGCCGCCGTCGAGGTTCAGCGCCGAATACAGCCCCAATTGCCGCACGAGATAGATCAGTTCGCCGATCGTCATACCCGCCGCCTGCCCCGGGAAACGGCCGTCCACGACGATCATCACCGCCTCGCCCTGTCGCGTGACGCCCACGACCGAACGGGGGTGCCGGCCCCAGAAACCGCCCTCGCGATCGGCATACGACAACGCCTCGCCGCGGCAGAGAAGCAGCGGCCCGGCAGCCAGCGCGTCACGGTAACGCCGCGCGAGCCGCGCGTCGTCCGCCGGAACATAGGGTTCGATCCGCACGCGGCGCCCCTTTATCGCCACCACGCCGTTGACGCGGAACTCTTCCCGAGCTTCGGTCGCGGCGACCGTCCGGCCTCCGACACGCACGAACGTCGAGGGAACGAGCGTCTTCACATTGAAATAGCCCGCGTTCACGGCCGCCACGGCCCCCTCCGCCTCGGCCAAAACCGACGTAAGCGTCAGCGAATCCGGCTGTACGATGCGGGTGCGGTATCTTCCCGCGTCATACCTGACCATCGAGATCGCCTGCGGCGCGCCGAACAGTTCGAGTTGCGCCTGCACGGCCACCAGATGCGGCCGCACGCAGCAGGTATCCCAGCGGATCGCGGCGATCGCCAGCGAATCCTGCACGCTTTGCGCACCGGCCGCAACGGGCAGGCACACGAGCAGCCAACCGAGCAGACGTTTCATTCGTTTCGCAGTTTTCATCGTAACCCTTATTTTCCTACAAAATATTCGGAGACTCCGGAACCGTCCGTGTCCCGCGACGTAAAGATACGAAAATCCGAGCGCAGAAGCAAGCGCAAGCTTGATTATGCCGAGACAGAGCATCCAAGGCGCAAACCAAAGATACTCCGCCTCGGCAAAAAGCAAATAAATTTGCATTGCGCTCGGCTTAATCGTATCTTTGTCTCGACGACACGATAATCCGTTCGCTATGGAAGAACTCACACTCACCGTCCCCGCGCTGCTCTTTCCCGCCATTTCGCTGATCCTGCTGGCCTACACCAACCGGTTTCTCTCCTACGCCCAGCTGATCCGCACGCTCAAAGCGCAATACCTCCAACACCGTTCCGACCTGACGGCCGCCCAGATCGACAACCTGCGGCGGCGGCTCTACCTGACCCGCGCCATGCAGATTCTGGGGATCGCCAGCCTGTTCCTGTGCGTCGTGACGATGTTCCTGCTCTACATCGGGCTGCAGCTCGTGGCCGCATACGTCTTCGGTGCGGGCCTGTTGGCGCTGATCGGCTCGCTCGGCGTCTCCATCCGCGAAATCCAGATTTCGGTACGGGCACTCGAAATCTACCTGAACGACATGGAACACTGACGACGATGCGCACCGCGGAATCCGGCCGAACGCCCGACCTCTTCCGGAACCGCCCTGCGGCAGGTCGCAACATCCCCCGACGACCGGAGGCCCGATGCGAAACGGGGCCTTCCGCAAATCGCAGAAAGCCCCGTAATTCCGATCGTCCGCCGCGTCACCGCTCCATTTTACGCAGGAAACATTCGACCGTATTCTCCATCAGACAAGCGATCGTCATCGGCCCCACGCCGCCCGGCACGGGAGTGATGACCGAGGCCAGAGGTTCGACGGCGGCGTAGTCCACGTCGCCGCACAGCTTGCCCGTCCCGGGATCGCGGTTGACCCCCACGTCGATCACCACGGCGCCCGGACGCACCATGTCGGCCGTCACGAAACGCGGCCGGCCGATCGCCACGACCAGGATGTCCGCTTCGCGCGTCACCTCCGGCAGATTTCGCGTGCGGCTGTGGGCGATCGTCACCGTAGCGTTGGCGTCGAGCAGCAATTTGGCCACCGGCAGCCCTACGATATTGCTGCGGCCGATCACCACGGCACGTTTGCCGGCGATCTCCACACCTGCCCGCTGCAACATCCGGATAATTCCTTTCGGCGTGCAGGGCAGCGTGCAGGGCTGTTTGAGCCACAGATTGGCTACGTTGAGCGGATGGAAACCGTCCACGTCCTTCTCGCGGCGGATCGCCGCGATCACCCGATCCTCGTCGATATGCTTCGGCAGGGGCAGCTGCACCAGAATCCCGTCCACGCCGTCGTCGACGTTCAGTTCGCCGATCAGCGCCAGCAACTCCGCCTCGCCCGTCTCCGCCGGGCGGCGGATCGTCGTGTTGCGAATGCCCACCTCGGCCGAAGCCTTGGCCTTGCCCGTCACATAGCTCACGCTGGCCGGATCGTCGCCCACGAGCACCACGACCAGATGGGGCGCCCGCCCGTATTTGGCGGGGAACTCCTTCACCGCCGCCGCCATTTCGGCCTTCATCGAGGCCGACAACTCTTTTCCGCTGATTATCGTCGCCATAGAATCACTTGATTGCTTTCCGTCCGATGTCCGTACGATGGAACAGATTGTCGCACCGCACCTTACCTACTTCCCGATTGCACTTTTCCAGCGCCTCGCCGAGCGTCGGCGCCGCACAGACGACGATCGCCACCCGACCGCCGGCCGTCACGATCCGCCCCTCCTTCGAGGCCGTACCCATGTGGTAGACCGCACCGTCGACCTCGTCCAGCCCCTCGATCACGGCGCCCTTCGCATAGTTGCCGGGATAGCCCTTCGAGGCCAGCACCACGCCCACCGTCGAAAAGTCGTGCCATTCGAGCGGGTGCTCCAGCTCCCAGCCGTCGGCCACGGCCGAGAAGATCTCCACGATGTCGCTTTTCAGGCGCGGCAGCACTACTTCCGTCTCCGGATCGCCGAAACGGGCGTTGAACTCGATCACCTTGATGCCGTCGCGCGTCTTCATCAGGCCGCCGTAGAGCACCCCCGTGAAGGGACACCCTTCGGCGCACATCGCATCGGCGACGGGCTGCATGATCCGCTCCAACGCATACCGTTCGTCCTCCCCGGTCACGAACGGCAGCGGCGAGTAGGCGCCCATGCCGCCCGTATTGGGCCCTTCGTCGCCGTCGTAGGCCCGCTTGTGATCCTGCGCCAGCGCCATCGGATAGACGCGCCGGCGGTCGACGAAACACATGAACGAGAACTCGGGCCCTTCGAGCCAATCCTCGACCACCACCTTGCCGTGCCCGAACTTGTCGTCGAGCAGCATGTCGCGCAACGCGGCATCGGCCTCCTCCATCGTCTGCGCGATGACCACACCCTTGCCTGCCGCCAGCCCGTCGTATTTCAGCACTGCCGGCAACGGACGCGAGGCCACGTAGTCGCGCGCCTCCTCATACGCGGTGAAGGCATGGAACCCTGCCGTCGGGATACCGTATTTGGCCATCAGCTCCTTGGCGAACTCCTTCGACGACTCGATGCGCGCGGCCGCCTTCGTCGGGCCGAAGATCCGCAACCCCGCCGCACGGAAACAGTCGACGATACCCGCCGCCAGCGCCGCTTCGGGGCCTACGACCGTCAGCGTCACGTTGTGCGCCAGCGCAAAATCACGCAAAGCCTCCACCTCCGTCTCGCGGATCGGGACGCACTCGGCCTGCGCCGCGATGCCCGCATTGCCCGGCGCGCAATAGATCGTGTCGATCCTTCCGCTGCGCGTCAGCGCATCGACAATGGCATGTTCGCGGCCTCCGCCGCCCACTACAAGAACTTTCATGGATCGAAATATATCTTTAATTCGGTTTCAAAATCATGCGGTTTCACGTCGCGGCTGCCGTCCCGCCGCACCCGGTTCTTCTCCGGCGGCAGAGCCGAATCCTGCCCGAATAACGGACAGCGGACCTGACCCCGATCTCGTCATCTCAGTGTTTGAAATGGCGCATCCCCGTGAAGAGCATCGCCACGCCCGTTTCGTCGGCCTTGCGGATCGAATCCTCGTCGCGTACCGAACCGCCTGGCTGCACGATCGCCGCGACACCGTTGGCGGCGGCGAGCGTCACGCAGTCGTCGAAGGGGAAGAAGCCGTCCGACGCCATGACCAGCCCCTCGGTCGCACCTTTGGCCTGCGCCTCCTTCAACGCGATCTCGGCCGATCCGATCCGGTTCATCTGACCGGCGCCGACGCCGAGCGTCTGTCCCCCCTTCACCACCACGATCGCGTTCGACTTGACATGCTTGACGATCCGCCAGGCGAACTCCAAGTCGCGCAGCTGTGCAGCGTCGGGACGCGCCTTCGTAACGGTCATCGACGCCTCGACCCGCTTCGTCTCCACGTCGAGCTCCTGCGCCAGCAGACCGCCGTTGACGCTCACGTACTGCATCGGATGCACGTCGCTGCGCGTCATGTCGACTTCGAGCAGCCGCAGGTTCTTCTTCGTGCAGAGCACCTCCAACGCCCCTTCCGAGAACTTGGGCGCCATGATGATCTCCAAAAAAATCGGCTTCATCCGTTCGGCCGCCTCGCGCGTCACCTCGCGGTTGACAGCCACGATACCGCCGAAGATCGACACCTTGTCGGCCTCGTAGGCCTTCGTCCACGCCTCCACGACGTCGCGGCCGACGGCCGCGCCGCAGGGATTCATGTGTTTGAGCCCCACGCAGAAAGGCTCGTCGAACTCGCGCACGATGTTCAGCGCGGCGTTGGCGTCCTGGATATTATTGTACGACAGCTCCTTGCCGTTGAGTTGCCGGGCATGGGCCAGCGAGAAGGGAACCTCCTCGGCCGAGCGGTAGAACTTGGCCGTCTGATGGGGATTCTCGCCGTAGCGGAGCGACTGCACCAGATCGAAATCGAGGAACAGTTTCTCGGGCAGGCCCGCCTGCGCACGCATGTAGGTGGCGATCATGCTGTCGTACTCCGCCGTATGGGTGTAGGCCTTGGCCGAAAGACGCAGACGCGTTTCGACCGAAGTATTGCCCTCGGCGCGCATCTCGTCCAGAATCGCGGCGTAGTCCGCCGGATCGCAGACGACGGTCACGTCGCGGAAATTCTTGGCCGCACTGCGCAGCATCGAAGGGCCGCCGATGTCGATGTTCTCGATCGCTTCGGCCAGCGTAACGCCCTCTTTGGCGATCGTCTGGCGGAAGGGATAGAGGTTCACGCAGACCAGATCGATGAACTCGATGCCGTTGACGCGCAGCGCCTCGACGTGCTCCTCGACGTCGCGGCGCGCCAGCAGACCGCCGTGCACGGCCGGATGAAGCGTCTTCACGCGCCCGTCGCAAATCTCGGGGAAGCCGGTCACGTCGCTGATGTTCAACACCTCGACACCGCTCTCGCGCAACAGTTTCATCGTGCCGCCCGTGGCGATCACCTCCCAGCCCAAAGCCTTCAAATTCTTTGCGAAGTCGACGACGCCCGTCTTATCGCTGACACTTATCAATGCCCTCATTTTTCGTATTTTATGCTTTTACCAATTTATCAATCGTTTCCACGTATAATTCATGCTCCACCTCGTGCACGCGCCGTTCGACCTCGTGCACGTCGTCGCCGTCGTAGGCGAAGGCGCGCTGCGCGATGATCCGCCCGCCGTCGAGCGTGGCGTCGACCCAGTGGATCGTCACCCCGTAGACCTTCACCCCGTAGGCGACGGCCTCCTCGATCGCGTGCGCCCCCTTGAAGGCGGGCAGCAGCGAGGGATGGATGTTGACGATCCGCCCGCCGTAGGCGCCGAGCAGCACCTCCGAGAGGATGCGCATGTACCCCGCCAGACAGACCAGATCGACTCCCACGGCATCGAGCCGCGCGACGATCTCGCGTTCGTAGTCGGCCTTCGAGGCATACTCCTTCGGCGCGAAGGCGAAGCAGGCGATGCCCCGCGCCGCCGCGCGCTCCGTGACGCGCGCCCCGGGCCGGTCGCAGACGACGAGTGCCACCTCGGCCGCGATCGCCCCCCGCTCGCATGCAGCGGCGATCGCCTCGAAGTTGCTCCCTTCGCCGCTGGCGAAAACAGCGATCCGCTTCATCGGCACGCTACCGGATGACGACCCCTTCGGAGTCGGTGACACGTCCGATGACCGACGCCTGCTCTCCGTGCGACGCGAGGATGTCGACGGCCTTCTGCGCCTCCTCGGCGTCGAGCGCGATGACCATGCCGACGCCCATGTTGAAGATGTTGAACATCTCGCGGTGGGCGATCTTTCCGTACTTCTCCAGGAAGCGGAACACGGGCAGGATCTCCCACGTCCCCTCCTCGATGGCGATGCCCTGCCCCTCGTGCAGGATGCGGGGAATGTTCTCGTCGAATCCGCCGCCGGTGATGTGGCTGATGCCGTGGACGTCGCACCGGCGGATCACGTCGAGCACCGGCTTCACATAGATTTTCGTCGGGGTGAGCAGCACCTCGCCCAACGTGCGGTTACTCAGTTCGGGATAGACCTTGTTCAGTTCCAGTCCGTTGTCCGACAGCACCTTGCGCACCAGCGAGAAGCCGTTGGAATGGACGCCCGACGAGGCGATCCCGACCAGCACGTCGCCGGTCTTGACCTTCGACCCGTCGATGAGCCGGCTGCGTTCGACGACGCCCACCGTGAACCCCGCGATGTCGTACTCGCCGCCTTCGTACATGCCCGGCATCTCGGCCGTCTCGCCGCCTACGAGCGCACAGCCCGCCTGACGGCACCCCTCGGCCACGCCGCAGACGATGCCCTCGATCTTGACCGGTTCGTTGTGCCCCACGGCCACATAATCGAGGAAAAAGAGCGGCTCGGCACCCTGAGCCAGCACGTCGTTGACGCACATCGCCACGGCATCGATGCCGATCGTATCGTGTTTGTCCAGCGCGAAGGCCAGTTTGAGCTTGGTTCCCACGCCGTCGGTACCGCTTACGAGCACCGGCTCCTTGACTCCGAGAGCCGCCAGATCGAACATGCCGCCGAAGGCGCCGATCGTACCCATGACGCCCGTGCGCGCCGTCGAAGCGACGTGCTTCTTGATGCGGCGGACCACCTCGTAACCGGCTTCGAGATTCACGCCGGCCTTCTCATAACTTTCTGCCATATCGTTTTTTCTGTTTTTCGTTTGACATTTGTCGCGCGAGGAATACCCCGCTAACGGTTCTTGTCCTCCTTGCGGCCGATCTCGGCGGCATGTTCGTAGAGCGCCGTCGGATAACGGCCCGTGAAGCAGGCCATGCACATCTCCTTGCGGTTGCCGGCCCTCAGCAGCGCTCCCTCCGAGAGGAAGGCCAGCGAGTCGGCCTCGATCTGGCGGCATATCTCCTCGACCGAACAGCGGTGGCCGATCAACTGGTCGCAGGTCGAGGTGTCGACGCCGTAGAAGCAGGGATGGGTCATCTTGGGCGATGCGATGCGCACGTGCACCTCCTTCGCGCCGGCGGCCTTGAGCAGCCGCACGATGCGCAGCGAAGTCGTACCGCGCACGATCGAGTCGTCGATGAGCGCCACGCGCTTGCCCGCCACGAGCGACCGCACGGCCGAAAGTTTCATCTTCACGCCCTTCTCGCGCATCGCCTGCGACGGCTGGATGAAGGTACGGCCGATGTAACGGTTCTTGACCAGCCCCATTTCATAGGGGATGCCGCTGGCCTCCGAGTAACCGATCGCGGCCGAAAGGCTCGAATCGGGCACGCCGATCACCACGTCGGCGTCGGCCGGAGCCTCCTCGAAAAGGAGCCGGCCCGACTCCTTGCGGAAGGCGTGGACGTTGCAACATTCGATGTCGCTGTCGGGGCGCGCGAAATAGATGTACTCCATGGCGCACATGCAGTTGCGCTTGTACATCGAATAGTCGCGGCTGCGGATGCCGTTGCGGTCGAGCGTGACGATCTCGCCCGGATTGACGTCGCGCACGAACTCTGCGCCCACGATGTCCAGCGCGCAGGTCTCCGAGCTGACGACCCAGCCGTCGTTGAGCCGGCCGATCGACAGCGGACGCAGGCCGTATTTGTCGCGGCAGGCGTAGAGCCGGTTCTCGGTCATGATCAGGAAGGCGAACCCGCCTTCGAGCATGTTGAGCGCATCGATGATGGCGAAGATGCGGTGCTCCGAGCTGTGCTCCTTCTTGATGAGGTGCGCGAGGATCTCGCTGTCGGAGGTCGAGTGGAAGAGGCTCCCCTTGTCCTCCAAGTAACGCACCAGCTCGCGTGAATTGACGAGGTTGCCGTTGTGCGCCAGCGCGAAATCACCCGTATGGTGCCGGAAGACGAAGGGCTGCACGTTCTCGCGGCCGCCGCCCCCTGCCGTCGAGTAGCGCACATGGCCGATGGCCATGCGGCCGTGGAGCGTCGAAAGGTTGTCGCCGTTGAAGACCTCGGTCACCAACCCCTCGCCCTTGACCGACGCGAGGCGGCCCTCCTCGGCACTGACGATGCCGCACGCCTCCTGGCCGCGGTGCTGCAAGGCATGAAGGCCGTAGTAGACGATTCCCGGCGCATCGTCCACGCCGAAGACGCCGAAGACGCCGCACTCCTCGTGCAGGGAGTCGAAAGGCAATTCATTCATATCGTGATTCCTCCTGTATTAGTTAATCCGAAAACGAAAACCGGAGCGGGAACCCACCCCCGCCGTGTCGCTCCTCTATTTTTTCAAAGCCTCCAAACGGGCGAGAATCTCCTCGTAGGCCTCGCGCACGCGCCCCAGGTCGCGACGGAAACGGTCCTTGTCGAGCTTCTCGTTGGTCGTCTTGTCCCACAGACGGCAGGTGTCGGGCGACACCTCGTCCGCCAGCACGATCTGCCCGTCCGACGTGCGGCCGAACTCGATCTTGAAGTCCACCAGCGTGATGTTCATGCGGTCGAACAGACCGGTCAGCACCTCGTTGATCTTGGCCGTCATGTCGTAGATCCGTTTCAGTTCGTCGTAAGTCACTACGCCCAGCGCCACGGCGTGATGGTCGTTGATGAGCGGATCGCCCAGCTCGTCGCACTTGTAGCAGATGTCGTAGATCGTGTTCGACGGTCTGAGCCCCTCTTCCAGCCCCAGCCGCTTGGCCATCGAACCGGCCACGATATTGCGCACGATCACCTCCAGCGGGATGATCTTCACGCGGCGGCACAGCTGGTCGCGCTCGTTGAGCGTAGAGATGTAGTGCGTCGGAATGCCCGCCTCTTTCAGATAGCCGAAAATGATCGTCGAAATCTTGTTATTGAGGACGCCCTTGCCCTCGATGGTCGCCTTCTTGATGTTGTTGAAAGCGGTGGCGGCATCCTTGTAATGCATCAGGATCACATCGTCGTCGTCCGTGCGGAAAACCTGTTTCGCCTTACCCTCGTAAAGCATTTCGAGCTGTTTCATAATTTGTTCTATTTTTTGAAGTTATTGTTTTCTCGCTTTTTTCAGATCGAAGTCCACCACGATCGGCCGGTGATCCGACGGGTGCCAGAAATTCGACAGTTTCTTCGGATCGCGCACCGGCTCGGTATAGTCGTCGCGAACCACTTCGGCGCGCGTCACGCAATCGTAGAGCGCCGGCGTGCAGTAGACGAAATCGATACGCTTTTCCGAATGAGTCGTCGTCTGGAACCGGCCGGGATGCTGTCGGGCGATCACGTCGACGTAGGGCGTATGTTCGAGCACGTAGTCCTGCGTCAGCAGCCGCGGATCGTCCTCCGGACATTTGTAGAACCAGTTGTCGAGCCGCGACCACGAGTTGTTGTCGCCCAGCATCACCCAAAGCTCTTCGGCGGCACGGGGAGCGGTGCCGATCGTATGCCGGCAGATATACTCGATCTCCATGCGGCGGTAACGGTCGCCCTCGTGCGCGTCGCGGCTCGCCGCCACGTCGGTCGCCCGGTAGGCGTAAGCCTGCGGCCACAGATGCAGCGTCACGATATTGACCGTGCGACCGTTCTTCACGATGCGGGCCCACCCCGCGCCGTGCGTCACCACGCTGTCGGGCTCCTCGCCCACGATCCGCTCGACGTTCTCGATCGGGTATTTCGAGGTAATCACCTGCGGGAAATTGTCGCGGTGACCGCCCACGTACCAATACTTGTGGCCGTAACGCGCCGCCAGTTCGCCCCAGTTGCCGACCAGATAGCGGTCGGCCTCCGGCATCCTGTCGGCCGTGCCCGAACGGTAGATCGACTGCGCCTCGCACCACACGCAGACGTCGGCGTCGAACTCCTTCACCCACTCCACGAAGCGGTCGTAATTGTCGTCCTGCCCCGACCACATGCCGTTCTGGATGTTCCAATAGAGCAGCCGCAGGTCGGAACCCGACGGACGCTTGGCGGCGCAGGGAACCGACGTAGCGATCGCAGCGGCGCAAGCCGTCAGGCAGAAAAGGATTCGTTTCAGGTTCATGCGTATTCAAGTTTAAGGTTAGTTCCGTTTGCGGAAATAGGCGACGGCATTCTCGAAGATCGGCTGCCGTTTCTCCCCGCATATATTCTTGAAGAGGTTCTCTCCGTAGCGCTCCGTATGGCCCATCTTGCCCAGAATACGCCCGTCCTCGGAGACGATGCCCTCGATGGCGTAGAACGAACCGTTGGGGTTGCAGGGCGCTTCGGCCGTCGCATGACCGTCGGGGCCGGCGTACTGGAAAGCTACCTGCCCGCGCTCGAACAACCGGCGCGCCAGTTGCTCGCCGACCACGAACTTGCCCTCGCCGTGGCTGACGGCGATGCTGTGCAGATCGCCCACCGAGAACGAACTGAGCCACGGCGAAGCCGTCGAAGCCACGCGCGTGGTGACGATCTGCGAAACGTGGCGGTTGATGTCGTTGCGGAAGAGCGTGGGCGAATCCTTCGTCACGCAGCCCAGCCGCCCGTAGGGCAGCAGTCCCGACTTGACGAGCGCCTGGAACCCGTTGCAGATGCCCAGGATCAGGCCGCCGCGGTCGAGCAGCGCATGGATCTCCTCCGCGATATCCTTGTTGTTGAGTACGTTGGCGATGAACTTGCCGCTTCCGTCGGGTTCGTCGCCCGACGAGAATCCGCCGCTGAGCACGAAGATGTGGCACCGGCGGATATGCTCCTTCATCTCGCGGATCGAGCGGAAGATCGCCTCGGCCGAAAGGTTGCAGAAGACCGTCGTCTCGACCTCGGCGCCGGCGCGGCGGAAGGCGCGGGCCGTGTCGTAGTCGCAGTTCGTGCCCGGGAAGACGGGCAGGTAGGCCACGGGGTGCTCCACCGCCTCGCCCCCGTAGACGAACGTGCGAGGTGCGGGTGTGCTCTCCATGACCGTCCCGCGGTTCGCGCCGCGGTCGGGATAGATTCGAGCGAAGCGCTCGCTGTTGGCGCGGCGCAGCGCGTCGAGCGGCATCCGCTCGCCGTTGACGGTCAACGCTTCGTCGGCCGTCGTCCGGCCCAGCCGCACGGCGAAGGGCGCATCGAGTTCGACGGTGCTCTCCACCACGATCGAACCGTAGTCGTAGGCAAACAGCGCCTCCTCCGGCAACTCGACCTCCGCGCCGATTCCGTTGCCGAAAGCCATCTTCGCCAGCGCCTCGGCCACACCGCCGAACCCGACGGCATAGCCCGCCACGATCCGACCTGCGGCGATCCGCTCGGAAGCATAGTTCCACAAGGTTCGGAGCGCCGCGGTATCGGGCATACGGTTCGCCTTCGGCGTATGTTTGAGCAGGTAGAGCGTATGCCCCGCCTCTTTCAGATCGGTCGAGATCACGCGCCGCGCGTCGACGATCGTAATGCCGAAGGCCATGAGCATGGGCGGCACGTTGATCTGCTGGAAGGTGCCGCTCATCGAGTCCTTGCCGCCGATCGACGGCAGCCCCAGCTCGACCTGCATCCGCAGCGCACCCAGCAGCGCCGCCAGCGGTTTGCCCCACGAACGGGCGGTGTGCATCCGTTCGAAATATTCCTGATAGGAGAAACGCATCCCCCCGAACTCCGCACCGGCGGCCACCACCTTGGCGCAGGCCTCGACGACGGCGTAAGCCGCCCCGTGATAGGGGCTCCACGACGTAAGGAAGGGGTTGTAGCCGTAGGCCATGATGCTCGCCGTCTCGGTGTATCCGTCGACGGGGAGTTTCTGCACCGAGACCTGCGTCTCGGAGCCCTGCGTGCGGCCGCCGAAGGGCAGCAGCACGGTCGAAGCGCCGATCGTCGAGTCGAACATCTCGACGAGGCCCTTCTGCGACACCACGTTGTCGTCCGCCAGGTCGGCCTCCATGCGCTCGGCGAGCGTCGCACCCTGCGGCTTGCGCACGAAGGGGTCGCACGCCTCGACGGCGCCGATCTCGGCCTCGGCATAGTGGGCCGCACCCGCCGAGTCGATGAACTCGCGCGAGAGGTCGACCACGAGCCGGTCGCGGTTGTACATGCGCATCCGGCGCGTATCCGTAACGTCGGCCACGTGCGTCACCTCGATATTCTCTTCACGGCAATAATCCATGAACCGTTCCATGTCCGCCCGTTCGACCACTACGGCCATGCGCTCCTGCGACTCGCTGATCGCCAGCTCCGTCGCATTCAGGCCGTCGTACTTGGTCGGTACGCGGTCCAGATAGATGTCCAGACCGTCGGTCAGCTCGCCGATGGCCACCGACACGCCGCCGGCGCCGAAGTCGTTCGACTTCTTGATAAGGCGCGTCACCTCCGGCCGGCGGAACAGCCGTTCCAGTTTGCGCTCTTCCGGAGCGTTGCCCTTCTGCACCTCCGACGAACAGGTTTCCAGCGACTTGGTATTGTGTTCCTTCGACGAACCCGTCGCACCGCCGATGCCGTCGCGCCCCGTGCGGCCGCCCAGCAGCAGCACCACGTCGCCCGCGGCAGGCGTTTCGCGCCGCACGTTTTCGGCCTTCACGGCTCCCACCACGGCTCCCACCTCCAACCGCTTGGCCACGTAGTCGGGATGATAGATTTCGCGCACGTGGGTCGTGGCCAGACCGATCTGGTTGCCGTAGCTCGAATAACCGGCCGCAGCCTTGCGGCTGATGACCCGCTGGGGCAGTTTGCCGGCGAGCGTCTCGCCGACGGGCTGATAGATATCGCCCGCACCCGTCACACGCATGGCCTGGTAGACGTAGCTGCGCCCCGACAGCGGGTCGCGGATCGCACCGCCCAGACAGGTCGAAGCGCCGCCGAAGGGTTCGATCTCGGTGGGATGGTTGTGCGTCTCGTTCTTGAACTGCAACAGCCACTTTTCGGGCTGCCCGTCCACGTCGACGTCGACGAAGATCGAGCAGGCGTTGTTCTCCTCGCTCACTTCCAGATCGTCCAGCTTGCCGATTTTGCGCAGGTAACGGGCGCCGATCGTGGCCAGATCCATCAGGCAGAGGGGTTTTTCGTCGCGGCCCAGTTCGCGGCGGATCTTATGATACAGCTCCAACGACTCCTCCAACTCGGCTCGCATGAACGACTCGTCGACCCGAATCGAGGTCAGCACCGTCGTAAAGGTCGTATGGCGGCAATGGTCGCTCCAATAGGTATCCAAAATCCGCAATTCCGTCTCGTAGGGATCGCGCCCCTCGGCCCGGAAATAGTTCACCACCTCGCGCAGGTCGTCGGCGTTCATCGCCAGCCCCATCTTCGCGCAATAGGGAGCCAGTTCGCCGTCGGTCAGCTCGCGCAGTCCCGCGAGCACCTCCACGGGCTTCACCTCGGCCTGCTCCATGTCGCTCAACACCGAGAGATCCTTCTCGCGCGACTCGACGGCGTTGATGTAGTATTTGCGCACGCGCGCCAGCTCCTCGTCGGTCGTCGCTGCATCCAGCAACAGCAGCCGCGACGAGCGGATGCGCACCTCGGCTTCGGGATCGATCAGCCGCACGCAGTCGACGGCCGACGCAGCGCGCTGATCGAACTGTCCCGGCAGATACTCCACCGCCAGGAATTTCCTCCCTTCGAGGTCGCAGGCGTCGGTCACCTCGTCGGTCTGCACCTCGCCGAACACCCTGTAACGGCTCGCTTCGAGCAGTTCGGGCGTGAAGCCGAACAGGTCGTAGACGTTCAGCAGACGCAACTGCGAGAGGTGCAATCCGAGGTTCTCGTTCAAATCGTGTTGCAGGCTCTCGGCCTCGACCCGAAATCCGGGGCGTTTCTCGACGAAAATACGGTAGTTCTTCATATCGTTCAGTTCTCTTTTTTCTCTTTATTCCGCTGCGGCGGCCCGACGGCTCCGCCGGTCATTCGAATCGCGCGGCCCACTCGGCGGCGAACTGCCCGCCGCTCAGGCCCACGAAGGTGATATGCCCCATTTTACGCAGGGGGCGGCTCTCGCGTTTGCCGTAGAGATGGACGTGGACATCCGCCCGCCCCTCCCGGGCGATCGCCTCGGCGGCGGCCAAATCGCGCCCCAGGATATTCTTCATCACCGTGGGAGCCACCAACCGCGGCTCTTCCAACGGCATCCCCAGCAGGTAGCGCGCCAGTTCGCGGAACTGGTTGGTCGTGCATCCCTCGATCGTCCAGTGCCCGCTGTTGTGCGGGCGCGGCGCCATTTCGTTGAAATAGATCTCGTCGCCCTTGACGAAATACTCGATCGCAAGGATGCCCCGATAACCGCACTCCTGCATGAAACGCCGGCTCTCGCTCACGATCCTGTCGCGCAGCGCGTCCGGAATCTCCGCCGGCACGACCGACAGATCCAGAATCCCGTCGCGGTGGACGTTGCGCCCCACGGGAAAGCAGACCGTCTCGCGGCCGTCGCCGACCACGATGGCGCTCGCCTCGAAATCGAAGGCTACGAACTCCTCGACGATACCCGGCCGGCCGAAATAGGGTTCGACCTTCGCCATATCCTCCTCCGAACGCAGCACGACCTGCCCGTGGCCGTCGTAGCCCAGCGTGCGGGTCTTGAAGACGCAGGGGAAGCCGCCCGCCTCGCGGACGGCCGCTTCGAGCGACGGGCGGTCGTCGGCCGGCGCGAAACGCGGCGTGCGCAGGCCGTGCGCGACGGCGTTGCGCTTCTCGCGCAGGCGATCCTGCGAGTCGTAGAGGGGCTGGAAGCCCTGCGGAATATTGTATCGCTCCACGAGCGGAATGAGCACTTCGCCCGGGACGTTTTCGAATTCATAGGTCACCACGTCGCTGCGGCGGCACAGCTCTTCGAGCGCCGCCCCGTCGTCGTAGGCCGCCACGATATGCCCGTCGGCCACACGTGCGGCGGGAGCATCGGCCGCAGGATCGAGCGTCACCACCCGCGCCCCCAACTTGTGCGCCTCCTCGGCGAGCATCAGCCCCAGCTGACCCGCGCCGATCACACCGATCGTCTTCATCGCCGCACCCATCCTACAACTCCGCTTTCAACACGTCGGCCGTCTGCCGCGTCCGGAACGCATCGAGCCGTGCGGCCACCTCCCCGTCGGACAAGGCCAAGATCGACACGGCGATCAGCGCGGCGTTCTTCGCTCCGTTGATCGCCACCGTCGCCACCGGCACGCCGGCCGGCATCTGAACGATCGACAGCAACGAGTCCAGCCCGTTGAGCGCACGCGACTTGACCGGCACGCCCACCACGGGCAGCGGCGTCATGCTGGCCACCATGCCCGGCAGATGGGCCGCCCCGCCGGCACCGGCGATGATGACCTCGATGCCGCGCCCGCGCGCCGTCTTGGCGTACTCGACCAACAGGTCGGGGGTACGGTGGGCGCTTACGACCCGCTTCTCATAGGGGATGCCGAACGCTTCGAGCGTCTCGGCGGCGGCGGCCATGACCTCCCAGTCGCTGGCCGACCCCATGATGACTCCTACTTTCGCACTCATATCAGAAATTTTCTTTGCGGGCCCGCCCCGTCGGACGGATGCTCCCGTTACGTTCGATATCCGCTTTCCACCGGATGCGACCGGCGCGTACTCTTCTCCGGCGAAGCGCATCCCGGAACCGCTCCTGCACGCGCCCGAACCGCCTCAACTCCTTCCGTATCACCCCGGCAGAGGCTCCGTCGCCGAAAAGAAGAACCGCCGCGACACGATACGTCACGGCGGTTTTTTCTCCATCAGTTCCGAGCACACGAACGATGTACGTACCCTTTCGAGTATCGTCCTTTCTGATTCTGCTGTAACCAAAAAGCGTACATGGCGTGCGGTTTCTTCTTATCGACGACACAAAGATAGCTCCTTTTTCACGGAAAACCGAAGCTTATAATAAATAAAATTATAAACAATCTTATCAACATTCCAACGCACGGAACGCCCCTCTTCCGGTCGGCCGCGACCGATTCCGGAAGCGGCTCTGCCGCCGTTATTCGCGCAGCTTCGCCTCGCAGTAGGCGCAACGGTAACTGCCCGGTTCGCCGTCGATCTCATGGAAGAGCTGGTCGACGTCTTCGGTGGCCGAGATGCAGCGGCGGTTCTGGCAGCGCAGGCGATTGACGTCGTATGCTTCGGTCAGATGCGGCGTAGGGGCCGCTTTCCGTTCGCCCGCCCATTGCAGCAGCGTATAGATCAGCGCCATGCGGACGAACTTGCCGTTCTCGACCTGCCGGAAATAGGCGGCGCGGGGGTCGTTGTCCACCGCGCGCGTGATCTCGTTGACGCGCGGCAGCGGATGCAGGACGACCATCTCCTTCTTGGCCGTTTCAAGTTTCTCGGGCGTCAGCACGAAACTGTCCTTTACCCGCTCGAACTCCTCCTCGTCCAGAAAACGCTCCTTCTGCACGCGGGTCATGTAAAGGATATCCAATTCGGGCATCACCTCCTCCATGGTGCGCACTTCGACGGTCGGCACGCCGTATTTGTCGCACACCTCGTGCCGGATGTAGTCGGGCAGGCGCAGCTCTTCGGGCGCGATCAGGATCACCTTGATCCCCGTGCGGCGCGACAGCGCCTTGATGAGCGAGTGCACCGTACGGCCGAATTTCAGGTCGCCGCAGAAGCCGATCGTGAGGTCGTCCAACCGTCCCAGTTCGCGCTTGATCGTCAGCAGGTCGGTAAGCGTCTGCGTGGGATGCGCATGGCTGCCGTCGCCGGCGTTGATGACCGGGATGCCGGCGTACTGCGACGCCACGAGCGGCGCCCCCTCCTTGAAATGGCGCATGGCGATGATGTCGGCGAAGCAGGCGATCACGCGCACCGTGTCGGCCACCGTTTCGCCCTTCGACACCGACGACGACGCGGCGTCCGAAAAACCGATGACGTTGCCGCCCAGCTCCATCATGGCCGACGTGAAACTCAGCCGCGTGCGGGTGGAGGGTTCGTAGAAGAGCGTCGCCAGCTTGCGGCCCTTGCAGGCCTCGCTGTACTTTTCGCGATGGGCGATGATGTCCAGCGCAAGGTCGATGATCCGCTCGGTTTCGTCCACCGACAGATCGGTAGGCTCGATCAAATGACGCATAACTCTCTTCGAATTATTTGTTGATCCAGCTTTCGTCCGACGGATTGTTGCGGAAGGCGATCAGGCGCGCCTTGTCCTCGGGACGGATATATCCCTCCTCGGCCGCCACCTCCGCGAGCACGTCGAGGTTCGACAGCGAGTAGTTCACGACTCCGGCCGCCGCCAGCCGATCGAGCCCCTTCTGCATCCCGTAGGTGAAGATCGACGCCACGCCCAGCACCTCGGCGCCCGCTTCGCGCAGCGCCTCGACCACCTCGATGCAGCTTCCCGCCGTCGAGATCAGGTCTTCGATCACCACGACCTTCTGCCCTTTTTCGAGCCGACCCTCGATGCGGTTGCCGCGGCCGTGATCCTTCGCGCCGCTGCGCACGTACCCCATCGGCAGATCGAGGATCGTGGCCGTGATGGCCGCATGGGCGATACCGGCCGTCGAGGTTCCCATCAGCACTTCGGCTTCGGGGAATTTCGTGCGGACGATCTCGGCCAATCCCGCCTCTACGTGCTTGCGCACCTCGGGGGCCGTCAGCGTCAGACGGTTGTCGCAATAAATCGGGCTTTTGATACCGCTCGCCCAGGTGAACGGCTGCTCTGGACGCAGGAATACCGCGCCGATCGAGAGCAGGTCTTTTGCTATGGCTTTCTCCATGTTCGGTTTGTTGTTATCGTTCAATTTCATATACAGTATCGGAAAGGGACCGCCCTGTTCGTCGCGCTCGCTGCGGCCGCACACGGCGAACCCCACGTGTTCGTAGAACCCGCGCGCCGAGGGGTTCTGCTCGTTGACCACGACCTCCGTCACCCCCGCGGCGAAAGCCTCGCGCACCAGCACGGTGCCGACACCCGCACCCCGACAGGCGGGATCGACGAAGAGCATCTCCAACCGCCGGCCGTCACACCCCATGAAGGCGACCGGAACTTCCTCCGCATCGCGCACGATCCGCAGATCGGCTATCGAACGCAGGGCGTCGGGGACATAGGTGCGGATGCCGCGAATATCCTCCTCACTCAGAAAGTCATGCGTGGCGCGCACCGACGCCTCCCACAGCTCCACGAGCCGGCCG
Source organism: Alistipes communis (assembly GCF_006542665.1). Taxonomy (NCBI): domain Bacteria; kingdom Pseudomonadati; phylum Bacteroidota; class Bacteroidia; order Bacteroidales; family Rikenellaceae; genus Alistipes; species Alistipes communis. The sequence goes on along the minus strand of NZ_AP019735.1, from coordinate 1,840,003 downwards.
ACGAGCGCATCGTCGCGCGACACGCAGCGCTCGGGTGCGGAAAAAAACACGGGCTTCATATCATTTCATTGCCTTGCGCAAAATCGCCTCCACCTCGTCGGGATAGATCCCGCCCTCGTGCACCTTCACGCCGTCCACATAAAAGGTCGGAACGTAATAGTAGTCGTAGCCGTCGGCCACGGCGGGCTGCTCCGACTCCTCGATCAGTTCGATGCCGACGGCCGCCAGCTCGGGATGGGCGGCCTTGGCCTCGTCGATGTAACGCAGCGCCTTGCGGCAGAAGGGACAGTTTTTCAGGTAGAAAAGTTTCACCGGTTTCATGACTCGTCTATTTTTCGGATGGGAAACGCCGTCGTCGTCCCGCATCCCGCATATTTCATTCCGCACCGACGAATTCAGCCACGCAGCGGCGATAGGCCGCCACAGGATCGGACGCCGCCGTGACGGGACGCCCCACGACGATGAAGTCGGAGCCGATCTCGCGGGCACGCGCCGGCGTAGTGACACGCACCTGGTCGCCCATGTCGCCGTCGGCGAAGCGCACGCCGGGCGTGACGGTCAGAAACTCCGCACCGCACGCCTGCTTGACCATGCCTGCTTCGAGCGGCGAGCAGACCACGCCGTCCAACCCCGCCTCGCGGGCATTGCGGGCATAGCGGACGATCACTTCGTCGATCGGCGCGTCGATCAGCAGTTCGCCGCGCATCCGCTCCTCGCTCGTCGAGGTGAGCTGTGTCACGGCGATGAGCAACGGCCGTGTACCGTCGGGCCGCGTCAGTCCCTCGACGGCCGCACGCATCATGTCGATCGTACCGGCCGCATGGACGTTGCACATATCCACATCCAGCTTCGACAGCACGGCCATCGCCTTGCGCACCGTGTTGGGAATGTCGTGCAGTTTCAAATCGAGGAAGATCCGGTGACCGCGGCGCTTGATCTCGCGCACGATCGACGGCCCTTCGGCATAGTAAAGCTCCATGCCGATTTTCAGGAACGGCTTGCGCGGCTCCTGCTCGAACTTATCCAGAAAAGCGAACGTCGCCTCGGCACTGGCGAAATCGCACGCTATGATTACATCTCGTGTCAACATCTTTATCTCTTCTTTTACGTTTCCGTTCCTGCTCCATACATCCCTGAACGCCTGTGCGACGAGATGTAACAGTATTTAAAATCCCTCCAAACCTCCCTTTGTAAAGGGAGGCTTCGCAGCCGGAAACATCTTTATCTTTTCTTTTACGTTTCCGTTCCTGCTCCGTACATCCCCGAACGCCTCTGCGACGAGATGTAACAGTATTTAAAATCCCTCCAAACCTCCCTTTCCCTTCGCTGCGCTCGATTTCCGCTGCGGCGCCTCGGCATCCCGCGAGCGGGTGCACTCGGCTGGCGACGCGGTCGTAAAGGGAGGCTTCGCAGCCGGAAACATCGTCATCCCTTTTTACGTTTCCGCACCTGCGTATAGGCGTCCTACCGCGCAGCACAACCCACGATGTCGGCGAGCCGTTCGATGCCCAGCCGCTCCATTTCGGAGGGCAGCGCCTCGATGATCTCCTTGCAAATATAAGGATTTTTCAGGTTCGCCGCACCCACTTCGACCGCCGTCGCGCCGGCCATCATCATTTCGATGACGTCGCGCGCCGACGACACGCCGCCGCAGCCGATCACCGGAATCCCGCACGCCCCGGCCACCTGATAGACCATGCGCAGTGCCACAGGGAAGACCGCGTCGCCCGAAAATCCGCCCATCACGTTGGCGATCACCGGTTTGCGGCGCTGCACGTCGATACGCATACCGAGCATCGTGTTGATCAGGCACAACCCGTCGGCACCCGCCTCCTCGCAGGCGCGGGCGATCGCCACGATGTCGGTCACGTTGGGCGAGAGCTTGATATAGACCGGTTTGGTCGTCACGGCCTTCACGGCGCGCGTCACCTCGGCGGCGCACTCGGGCGACGTGCCGAACGACATGCCGCCGTGCCGCACGTTGGGACACGAGACGTTGACCTCGATCAGTCCGATCCCCTCCTCGCGGTCGATACGTTCGCAACAGTAGGCGTACTCCTCGACCGAAAAGCCCGAGATGTTGGCGATCACCGGCTTGTGGAAAAACGTCCGCAGGCGGGGCAGCTCCTCGGCGATCACGGCGTCGATGCCCGGGTTCTGCAACCCCACGGCGTTGATCATCCCCGCCGTGCACTCGGCGATACGGGGCGTCGGATTGCCGAAGCGCGCGTCGCGCGTCGTACCCTTGAACGAGAAGGTGCCCAGAATGTTGATGTCGTAGAAATCGCGGAATTCGTTGCCGAATCCGAACGTGCCGCTGGCCGGAATGACCGGATTGTCCAGCCGCCAGCCGCTCAGCGTGACCGACAGGTCGCGCGCAATCGTTTTCGTTACCATATCACCTCCTCCTTCGTCAATACCGGCCCCTCCTTGCAGATGCGTTTGTTGCCGTATTTGGTTTTGCAGCTGCACCCCATGCAGGCGCCGAATCCGCAGCCCATGCGCTCCTCGAAGCTCAGCTGACCGCTGCACTTCGTAGCGTCGCTCAGCGCACGCAGCATTGGCAGCGGGCCGCAGGCGTAGAAATAGTCGTATGCCAAGCCGCTTTCGCGGATCGCGTCGGTCACGAAACCCCGCACGCCCTCCGTCCCGTCGGCCGTCGCCACCACGACGCGGCAGCCCAACTGCGCGAACTCGTCGCGGTAGAAGACCTCCGCCGCCGTGTTGAAGCCCAGCACGACCGCGACCTCGCGGCCGTCGGCCAGAAGCCGTTTGGCGAGATTGTAGAGCGGCGGGACGCCCACGCCGCCGCCCACGAGCAGCTCGCGGCGGCTGCCCTTCGTCACGTCGAAGCCGTTGCCCAGCCCCGTGAGCAGGTCGAGCCGCGCGCCGGGCCGCAGGCCGGCCATGAGCGCCGTCCCCTCGCCCACGACTTTATAGATCAGCGTGATCGTCCGTTCGTCCCAGTCGCAGACCGAGATCGGGCGGCGCAGGTAGCACCCGTCGAGTTCGACGTTGACGAACTGTCCGGGCGCCGTGATCCACTGCGTGTCGCCTTCGAGCGTCATGCGCCATACGGCAGGCGTCAGCCGTTCGTTGGAGCGAAGCGTGTAGATTGCTTTCTTGTACATAACTCTGTTCCCGAATTTTGATTTCAGGCAGGCAGATGTGGTGCATCGTGCGTCCGAGTCGGACGGGGCATACCAAGCGCATGTCCCGTTCGGAGCGGACAAGGAATGTTCCGCAGGTGCCGCATGAAATCGAAATTACTTCGCGTCGATCGTCGAAACGGAGAGCGTAATCTCTTCGAGCACGTCGAGCAGCACCTTCACCGTTTCGAGCGAAGTGAAGAGCGTCACGTTGTTCTCGACCGCCGTGCGGCGGATTTCGTAGCCGTCGAAGCGCGTATTGTGCTGATCCAGGTCGATCGTGTTGATGATGTAGCTCACGTGGCCTTGGCGCAGCGAATCGATGATCTCGCTGCTACCCTCGCACAGCTTGCGGCGCAAGCGCGTGCGCAGGCCGTGGCGGCGCAGGAAATCGGCCGTACCGGAAGTCGCCTCGATGTTGAAGCCGAGGTTGTAGAAACGGCGCGCCAGCGGCAGCACCTCCTCCTTGTCCTTGTCGGCGATCGTGAGCAGCACCGTACCGTAGTTGGCCACCTTCATGCCCGAAGCCTGCAACGCCTTGTAAAGCGCGCGTGTCAGCTTGTCGTCGTAACCGATCGCCTCGCCCGTGGACTTCATCTCCGGCGAGAGGTAGGACTCCACCCCGCGGATCTTCGAGAAGGAGAAGGCCGGCGCCTTGACGAACCAGCGTTGTTTCTCGCGGCCGTAGACCTCGGTGATGCCCTGCTCGCGCAGGCTGTGCCCGAGGATCACCTGCGTGGCGATGTCGGCCATCTGCACGCCCGTGGCCTTCGAGAGGAAGGGCACCGTGCGCGACGAACGGGGGTTGACCTCGATGACGTAGACCTCGTCGTGGCCGTCGCAGATGAACTGGATGTTGTAGAGGCCGACGATGCCGATTTCGAGACCCAGTTTGACCGTATAGTCGATGATCTTCTCCTTGACCTTGGGCGAGACGCTGAAAGTCGGGTAGACGCTGATCGAGTCGCCGGAGTGGATGCCCGTCCGCTCGACGTGCTCCATGATACCGGGGATGAAGACGTCGCGGCCGTCGCAGATGGCGTCGACCTCCAACTCCTTGCCCATGATGTATTTGTCGACCAGCACGGGCGAGTCGTCGTTGACCTCGACGGCCGTCTGCAAGTAATGGCGCAGCGCCTCCTCGTTCGAAACGATCTGCATGGCGCGGCCGCCCAGCACGTAGCTCGGACGCACCAGCACCGGATAGCCGATGCGCGTAGCGGCCGCCACGCCCGCCTCGATGTCGGTCACGGCCTCGGCCTGCGGCTGCGGGATGCCCAGCTGCTCCATGATCTTCTCGAAGCAGCCGCGGTCCTCGGCGTTGCGGATCGCCTGCACGTCGGTGCCGATGATCGGCACGCCCAGCCGCGCCAGCGGCTCGGCCAGGTTGATGGCCGTCTGGCCGCCCAGCGAGACGACGATGCTCTTGGGCTTTTCGAGGTGGATGACGTTCATCACGTCCTCGACCGTGAGCGGCTCGAAGTAGAGCTTGTCGCTGCACGTGTAGTCCGTCGAGACGGTTTCGGGGTTGTTGTTGATGATGATGGCTTCGTAGCCCGCCTTGCGGATCGACCAGATCGCATGGACGGTCGAATAGTCGAACTCCACGCCCTGACCGATGCGGATCGGGCCCGAACCGAGCACGATGATCTTCTCGCGGTCGCTCACCAGCGACTCGTTCTCCTGCTCGTAGGTCGAGTAGAAATAGGGCACGTAGGAGGAGAACTCCGACGCGCAGGTATCGATCATCTTGTAGACGGGGAAAATCCCCAGCTTCTCGCGCAGGGCGTACATCTCGTGCTCGGTAGCGCCCCACAGCATCCCGATGTACTTGTCGCCGAAGCCCATGCGCTTGGCCTCGCGCAGCGTCGCCTCGTCGAAGGGGTGCGCCGCCACCGTGCGCTCCATCTCGACGATGTTCTTGAACTTCTCCAGGAAGAACATGTCGATCTTGGTGTTGTTGTAGATGAGCGCCAGGTCGACGCCGTTGCGGATCAGCTGCGCGATGGCGTAGAGGCGGTCGTCGGTACCCTCCTTGATGTAGGTCAGCATCTCGTCGTCCGACATCGTGTCGAACTTCTTGTGGTAGATGTGGCAGACGCCCGTCTCGAGCGAGCGCACCGCTTTGAGCAGGCTCTCCTCCATCGTGCGGCCCACCGACATCACCTCGCCCGTGGCTTTCATCTGCGTGCCGAGTTTGTTCGACGCGTCGGAGAACTTGTCGAAGGGGAAACGCGCCACCTTCGTCACCACGTAGTCGAGCGCAGGCTCGAACGAGGCGGGAGTGTTGGCCAGCCGGATCTCGTCGAGCGTCAGCCCCATGGCCACCTTGGCCGTAACGCGGGCGATCGGATAGCCGCTCGCCTTCGACGCCAGCGCCGACGAGCGCGACACACGGGGGTTGACCTCGATCAGGTAGTATTTGAACGACAGCGGGTCGAGCGCGAACTGCACGTTGCAACCACCTTCGATTTTGAGCGCACGGATGATTTTGAGCGCACTGTCGCGCAACATCTGGAATTCGCGGTTGGTGAGCGTCTGGCACGGTGCCACCACGATCGAGTCGCCCGTATGGATACCCACCGGATCGATGTTCTCCATGCAACAGATCGAGATGGCCGTATCGTTGGCGTCGCGCATCACCTCGTATTCGATCTCCTTATACCCCTTGATGCTCTTTTCGACGAGCACCTGATGCACCGGCGAGAGGATCAGCGCGTTGCGCATCAGCTCCTCCAGCTCCTCGCGGTTGTCGGCGAAGCCGCCGCCCGTACCGCCCAGCGTGAAGGCCGGACGCAGCACCACCGGATAGCCGATCCGCTCGGCGGCGGCGATGCCCTCCTCCATGTTGTTGGCGATATGCGACGGCAGCACCGGTTCGCCCAGCCGCTCGCACAGTTCCTTGAACAGCTCGCGGTCTTCGGCCTGCTCGATGCTCTCGAACGACGTACCCAGAATCTCGACCTGGCACTCCTGCAACACGCCCTTCTTGGCCAGCTGCACGGCCAGATTCAGGCCCGTCTGGCCGCCCAGCCCCGGCACGATGGCATCGGGACGCTCGTAACGGATGATCTTGGCCACGTATTCGAGCGTCAGCGGCTCCATATAGACCTTGTCGGCGATATGCGTGTCGGTCATAATCGTCGCCGGATTGGAATTCACCAGGATCACCTCGTACCCCTCCTCTTTCAGCGCGAGGCAGGCCTGCGTCCCCGCATAGTCGAACTCGGCGGCCTGACCGATCACGATCGGCCCCGAGCCGATCACCATTACTTTCTTGATATCCGTTCTCTTAGGCATTTTTCCAATCCTCCATCATTTTAGTGAACTTATCGAACAAATAGGCGCTGTCCTGCGGCCCCGAAGCGCTCTCGGGATGATACTGCATCGAGAAGACCCCGTCCTTGTAGCAGGCGACGCCTTCGGCCGTACCGTCCAGCAGATTGACGTGCGTGAGCTCCAATCCCGTGCCTTCGAGCGACGCCACGTCGACGGCGAAACTGTGGTTCTGGCTCGTGATCTCGATCTTGCCCGTCTGGAGGTTCTTCACCGGATGGTTCGCGCCGCGGTGGCCGAACTTCATCTTGAAGGTCTTCGCTCCGTAGGCCAGCGAGATGAGCTGGTGCCCCATGCAGATGCCGAAGATCGGCAGCCGCCCGCGCAGCTGGCGCACCAGTTCGATCACCCCCTGCACGTCATTCGGGTCGCCCGGGCCGTTCGAAAGCACCAGCCCGTCGGGACGGAACGCGAGAATCTGCTCCGCCGTAGCGTCGTAGGGCACCACCGTCACGTTGCATCCCACGCGGTTCAGCAGGCGGATGATGTTGTATTTGATGCCGCAGTCGACGGCCACCACGTCGTACTTGTGGTTGGGCACGCGCGACATCCACCGCTTGCGGCAACTCACGCGCGACACCATGTCGTGCGGCCACGGCGTCGCGGCCATGCGTGCGAGCGCCTCCTCGCGGGGCGTTTCGACCGAAGTAATCATCACCCGCTGGCTGCCCTCGTTGCGGATGATGCGTGTCAGCATCCGCGTGTCGACCCCCTCGATGCCGGGGATGGCGTGCTCCTCGAAGACCTCGCTGAGCGTCTTCGTGTAACGGAAATTCGAGGGCGAATCGTTGTACTCGCGCACGATCATGCCGCCGATGGTCGGGTTTTTCGTTTCGTAGTCTTCGTCGGTCATACCGTAGTTGCCGATCAGCGGGTAGGTCATCACGACCATCTGGTCCGTGTAGGACGGATCGGACATGATCTCCTGGTAACCGACCATCGAGGTGTTGAACACGATCTCGCAGATCGCCTCCTTGTCCGCCCCGAAGCCGTATCCGTAGAACTCCTGTCCGTTTTCCAGAACGATTTTCTTCGTATAAGGTTTCATATTCATAGTATTGTGTTATCTTTTCAAATCCCCGTTGCGATAGGCTTCGCGGCCCCCGACCAGCGTCAGCATCACCTCGCCCCGCACCGCCATTCCGGCGAAGGGGGTGCTGCGCCCCATCGACAGGAAGCGGTCGGGATCGACCGTCCCCGCCCGCTCGGTGTCCACCGCCGTCAGGTCGGCCGGCTCGCCCGCAGCGATCGTGCCGCCGCCGAGCGAGAAGATGCGGCGCGGCGCGACGGCCATCGCCTCCACCAGCCGCGCGAAGGAGATGATCCCCCGCCCGACGAGCGCCGTATTGAGCACCGCGAAGGCGCATTCCAACCCCACGACGCCCATGGCGCTGCCCGCCAGCCCGCGGGCCTTCTCGGCGGCGGTGTGGGGCGCATGGTCAGTGGCGATCACCTCGATCGTCCCGTCCTGCAAGCCGGCCACGAGCGCCTCGCGGTCGGCACGGCTGCGCAGCGGCGGGTTCATCTTGAAGCGCCCCTCCTCGCGCAGATCCTCGTCGCACAGCACCAGATAGTGCGGCGCCGTCTCGCAACTCACGGGCAGTCCGGCCGCTTTGGCACGGCGCACCAGCTCGACGCTCTCCTTCGTGGAGACGTGGCAGACATGGTAGCGGCACCCCGTCTCGGCCACAAGCCGGATGTCGCGCTCGACCTGCCGCCACTCGCTCTCGGACGAGATGCCCCGATGACCGTGCGCGCGGCAATAGCCGCCGTCGTGGATATATCCCTTGTCGAGCAGGGCCTCGACCTCGCAGTGGGCGACCACGGGACGCCCCGTGCGGGCTACCCTGCGCATCGCTTCGCGCATGAGCGCCTCCTCCTGCACGCCGCGGCCGTCGTCCGAGAAGCCGACGACGTCGGGTGCCAGCGCGTCGAAATCGACCAGCTCGCCGCGCCCCTTCTGCCCGCGGGTGATGCAGCCGTAGGGAACGACCCGCACCGCGGCGTCGCGCCGGATCGCCTCCAACTCGACGGCCAGATGCTCCGGCGAATCGGGCGCAGGCGAAAGATTGGGCATCGGACAGACGGTCGTATAACCGCCGTGAGCAGCCGCGCGCGTTCCCGTGGCGATGGTCTCCTTGGCCGTAAAGCCGGGTTCGCGCAAGTGTACGTGCACATCGACCAGCCCCGGCAGAATCTTCATTCCTCCGAGCGGCACGACCTCGCACCCTTCGACCGGCAACCCGAGCCCCACGGCCGCGATCCGGTCGCCGTCGACGAGCACGTCGGCCCGCACGAACCCTCCGTCACGCCACACTTCGGCGCCCTGCAACAATCTCTTCATCTGCGTACATAAAAAAAGAGTAACTGAAAAACAGTTACCCTTTAAATTGGAAAATAAGAAGCCCGCAAGTATCGTAATCCGACGGATTACTCTTCGTTCGCCGAAACGCGAAAGAGGCGGATATGTTCGGATGGTCTTTGTACATGGCTTCCCGATATCGGGGACAAAGGTACAACATTTTTTTCGGAATCCGCGACCGTCCCGACCATTTTTTACGAAATTTTCATCCGCCGCATTTTCTCCCTCAGCGCGCCGGTTCGATGCAGACGGCGCCGAACCGGCCGCGCCGGCCGAAGGTTTCGACCGCTTCGACGGGCAGCAGGTAATAATAGTACATCGGAACCTCCGCCTCCAACGAGAAGACGTTCGCCCGACACATCCGCAGCCACTCTCCGACATCCGACGGCATTCCGTCGATCACGACCAGCGGCGCACGGTCGGCATAGGTTCTCCCGACGACGAGCGGACGTCCGTCGATCGTCGCCGAATCGGTACGAATGTCGAGCGAACGGAGGATCAATCCGTCGATGAACTGGAAAACCCTGCCCGGTACTTCGATCCCGTCGAGCAAATAACGGGCGTCGTGCGGCAGCGGATGCCATAATCCGTCGGGAATGCGACCCGACCGGTCGATGCCACCGGCACGGCGCAGCGAATCGTATTCCGCACGCAGCGTATAGGTGCGGATATGCACTGCCTGCCTGCGCTGCCGTGCGCCTTCCAGACTCGTCGCACTCCACCTGTACCCCGCTACGTTACCTTGCAGATGCGGCCGCACGCCCTTGCGGCGGTCGCGTTCGATGAAGAATTTCAACAGTCGCACCCGTTCGCGCCGTGTCGTATCGGCGAGTCGCATACGACGGTTCTTGACCCGCACGCGGCGGACGTTCCACAATGTAACCCGCCCGTAAGCCTCTTCGCGGGTTACGCGGCGGTGGTTGAGTTTGTAGGCGAACGGCCGCCCGGCAGCGGCCGGCAGAGTTTCCGCCGTCGCCGACGGCACGTCGGCCAGCGTATCGCGCCGAGCCTCGTCGAAACGCAGCACGACACTCTCCTGCGGCCCTTGCCGCAGCGGCTCCTGTGCCGCAACCTCCCCGCCGCCAGCGACGAATCCCACCGTCATGATCCACCCGAAAATCCGATTACGCATAACTCTTCCGTTTTTGCAAAGATGAACTTTTCAAATCATAATTCAAACTTTTTCACGCTATTTTTCAAAACGAATATCCTCCCGCGACGCATACATGCACCGCCGTCGGAAGACCCGCCGCAAAACAGGCTCCCGAACTCCGCAACTGCGGAAACAGACCGACCGCGCGACGCCCGCCTCTACATGGAGGTCTTCGATATTGGAACACGATGAAAACCTAATTCCGGAGGAGTCGAATGGGACAAGGGAAAAGGCATTTATCGAACTTTTTCGGAGAACAAGGTGTTTGAAATATTCCGTGATATGGCATCCGATTACGGAAATCCGAAACCATCCCTTTTCGCATCGGAACATCTCAGTCCGCAATCAAAGGAGGATGCGAGCGAACTGTTGCGAACAGAGCAGCGCTTCATTGCGGGTGGCAGGGCTGCGTCTTTCCGGCAAGGTCGAAAGACCCTAAGCACAGCAACAATATGAAAAGGGATCGTCCCGCAGAAATTCATGAAAACAAAAAACAGACAACCCTTTCAAGTTGTCTGCTTTGGTAGCGGGAGGAGGACTCGAACCTCCGACCTCCGGGTTATGAGCCCGACGAGCTGCCAACTGCTCTATCCCGCGATGTATCGTTCGATGCGGTGCCGCGGCACCCGATCTATCGCTTTTGTGAATGCAAAGATAAGGCAAATTTTCGAATCTGCCAAATAAAATCGCAACTTTCCCATTCTCGCAGACCCTTTCGACTGCCGTACAGCCGTTTACGAACCGACCGCACGAGCAGGTATTCTCCGTATCTCCGCACTCTTCCGCCCGCCAGCGGAAGAACGGCGGGCGACAGACAGACGGATGGGCAGTCGGCCGTCCGGCGGGTCGTCAGGCTTTCAGGCCGGCGGACAGGCGGATTCAGCGAATCCGTTTGGCTACGATCTCGGCCAGATCGCACACCTCCGTCGTCGTGCCGCGCACGAGCGCCTTCTTGCACAGCGGGCAGGCCGTGACGATCGCATCGGCGCCCGTGGCCGTCAGTTCGTCGGCCACCGACGTGGCGATGCGCACCTGATCGCTGTCCGAAATGACCGTATTGGCCACCGACGACCCGCAGCAGAGCGCATCTTCGCGCGTATGCGCCGGTTCGAGCAGCGTGCCGACCGCCTCGATCACGCGGCGAGGTTCGTCGTAGATGCCGCTGCCGCGCCCCAGTTCGCAGGGGTCGTGATAGGCATAGCTCGCCGCGCCGCGTTCCAGCCTCAGCCGGCCGGCGGACAGCAGTTCGAGGATATACTGCGAATGGTGGATGACACGGATACCGTCGAGCCGGTACTCCTCGCGGAAGACTTTCAGACAGATCGGGCACGAGGTGACGAGCGTGCGGATGCCGTGCCTGCGGAAGAGCTGCGTGTTGTACTCCATCATGCGGCGCGCCGAGTCGGTTTCGCCCGAAAGTTTGAGCGGCCGGCCGCAGCAGACCCCGCCGTTGCGGTCGGCCCACCACACCTCCTCGCCGGCAGCCGTGAAGATGCGCTCCATGGCCGTCATCGTGCGCGGCGTGAGCAGCGTCATGCAGCCCGCGAAATAGCCGACCTTCCCTTCGCCTTCCGAGCGGTCGAGTCCCTTGAAGTAGTCGTAGCGCCGTTCGTCGGGGGTGTTGCGCATCGTGTCGCGCGAATTGAGCCGCAGGGTGTTGAGATCGATCCCCACCGGACATTTCGCCTGGCAGCGGCCGCACATCAGGCAGTTCTGTGCCACTTCGCGCGTCAGCATCCCGTAGCGGCGATCGCGCAGAAAGTAAACCGACTGCACGTCGTCGATGCCCAGCACGCTCTGCAACTGGCAGGGGTCGATGCAGATGCCGCACCGCGAGCAGGCTTCGATCTGGAAGCGGTCGGCCGACGACTCCTTCTCGCGCGGGCGCACACCGTAGCGACGCAGGAAGATGAGCGGGATCTCGGTGAAGATATGCATGTAGCGCGAAAACGGCAGCGCGACGAAGAAGACGCCGAGCGCGATCGAATAGAACCACCACGCCCCCTGTTCGAGCACGACGAGCGTCGACCGGCCGAGATGCTCGGCCATGAACGCCCCCAGCCCTCCGGTCAGGAAGCCTCCCATGCCGTAGATGCCGCAGGTGATGCTTTCGGCCGCGAGCCGCGCCGGAAAGACGAACCACAGTGCCGTGAGGGCGATCCGGTCGCCCGGCACGTGTCGGGTCGTGCGGCGCATTCCCATCGCCCGCGAGCAGAAACGTTTGGCCCATGCCAGCGCCACGCCCGACAGGACGAAGAGCAGCAGCAAGTCCATTACGAAATCGAAGAAGGGCTTCTCGCGCAGCATCAGCGTCGGCGCGAAGTACTTGAAGAAGACATGTCCCTGCAACGGCACCCAGCGCAGGCCGAGGTAGGCCACCGTTTCGATCCACCCCACCACGATGAGCAGGAACCAGCCGAAGGCCAGCGACATGTGCATGTATCCCAGCAACGGATTGACGCGGAAGATACGGCGATGGAGCAGGCATTCGCCGATCACCTCCCCGACGGCTCCGAGCGTCCGCGGCGTCGGGATGCCGAACAGCACCCGCTTCTTGTCCGCGCGCGGCAGTTCGGCGAACCACACGACGTATTTCCACACGATGACGGCGGCCATCACCAAAGCGCCGACGAGAAACGGCAGGCAGAAGGGTGCGTAAAACTTCATCGTCAGAAATCCCCCAGTTTACGTTTGATGAGCATCACCACGCCGCGCGTGTTGATCCCCCGCGGGCAGGCCAGCCGGCACTTGCCGCACAACATGCATTTGTTCATCTCCTCGTAGGCACCCTCGTACTCGCCGCGCCGCACCAGCGTATGCACCTTGCGGAAGTTGAACGACGTCAGGTTGCCCGCCGTACAGAGCGCCGTGCAGGCCCCGCAGCCGATGCAGGTCTGCAACTCGGGCATCTCGCGCAGGATCTCGTCGCTCTTGCGCAGATTGTTGCGATCCAGATCGATCACGCGCGGCTTGTTGATGCCGAATCCGAAATTCACCGTCGCCATCGTCCTATGCACGTTTGAGATATTCCGCCGCACGGTCGGCCGCCACGACCGCCTCCGACAACGATTCGCCGATATTCTTGGGCGCAGTGACCGCTCCGGCGTAGAAGATTCCGTCGACGCCGCTCTCGACATTGTGAAGAAAGGCGTCGCGGGGCGCCAGGAACCCGCTCGGCTGCACGCCGAGCCCCGCTCCGGCCGCGAAACGGGCGTTCGACGCATTGCTGCGCATCCCGACGATGAGCACCAGCATGTCGACCGACATTTTCAGCGGACGCCCCGTGAGCGTGTCCTCGGCCTTGATCTGCACGCGGCCGTCGAGCGTCGGGCTGGCCTCCGAAATGCGGCCGCGCACGAAGTGGATGTTGAGCCGCTGCTGGGCGTCGCGGTACATCTCCTCGTAGCCGGGCCCGAACATGCGGATGTCCATATAGAAATTGAAGACGTCGGCCGCGGGGAACATCTCCTTGAGCTCCATGGCCTGTTTGACGCCCGTGATGCAGCACACCTTCGAGCAGTGGTGCTGGCAGACCTTCTCGTCGCGCGAACCGACACAGTGCAGGAAGGCGATGCGGCGCGGCGCCGTGCCGTCCTTCAACGCCACGCGCCCCTCGTTGAGCATCCGCTCGATGTCGACGGTCGTATAGACGTTGTCGTAGATGCCGTAACCGTACTCCTCCTTGATGCGGGCGTCGAAAAGGGTGAAGCCCGTAGCGACCACCACGGCGTCGGCTTCCAGCCGTTCGCCCGTCGAAAGCATCACGCCGTCGCGCGCCACTTCCGCGACCTCGCACCGCGTGCGCACCTCGACGTCGCTGGCGGCGAGCCGACGGCGCAGTTCGTCCAGCACCTCGTGCGCCGGCGTGAACGAAGGAAAGAGTTTGTGCCAGCCCGTGAGTTTTCCGCCCAGGTCGGCGTCGCGCTCCAACAGGAGCGCAGAGACGCCTCCGGCGGAGAGTTTCAATGCCGTCTGCATGCCGGCGATTCCCCCGCCGACGACGATTACGCGTTTTCCCATCACTGTTTGATATTGTAGACCGTATCCTGCGAACCGCAATTGACGATGGCGGAGGCGGGTTGTCCGATATATTTTCCGTTCATTCCCAGATATTTGGCTGCCGGATCGTATTCGATGCCCATCTTGTCCAGCAGCGGTTCGACGTCGACCTGGTGCATCTGCATCCCCAGCGCCCACGGATCGTAGCCGAGCACCAGTCCGGCCATCTCCTCGTAGGTGAGCACCGGAATGCCGTGCCCGTTCTCGCCGTAGGTACGGCCCTCCATCTCGGCGATCGTATACTGCCACTTGTCGATGAACATCGCGCAGCCGGGACAGTTGGCCACGATGAAATCGGGCTTGTAGGGGGCCATGCTTTCGAGTTTCTTCTGCGTGTTGGCCACCGAATAGCCCCGGTTGGCCTGCACCAGATAGTTGCGGAACCCGAAGCCGCAGCAGTGGCGCCGCTCGGGATAGTCGACGCACTGGCCGCCCCACGACTCGACCATGCCGGAGAGCACGTAGGGGAACTCCGAACCGCCGACACCCGACTTGGGAAAGATCTTGGCGTAGTGGCAGCCGATATGCTCCACCACGCGCAGCGGCTCGCCCGTGAGCACATTCACCAGCCGGTGCCTGGCGCGTGCGGCGATGGCCTCGCGGTGATGGAAGACGACGTCCGACGTGTGCGCCAGATTCTTGGGCTTGACCAGCGTGCGGCCCGTGGCCTTGTAGAGCGCCTCGCGCGCCCGCTCCTCGGTCTCGGGAAACTCCTCCCACGTGGCCAGTATCTCGGTGTAGATGCCGAACGAAGTGATGCACGACGAGATGAAGTTCTCGTAGCCCGCCTCGCCCATCAGCGCGAACTGCCGCGCCACGACGGTCATGATCGTCTCCAACGGCACGATATCGGCGTGATAGCCGATGCCCGTGCAGGAGGTGTGGAGCGGATCGTCGAAGCAGTCGCGACCCAGATCGTCGTGCATGATATCCAAAAAAGCCTTCTCGCTGCCCGGGAAAAAGTTCTGCCGGATGCAGCTGCGCACGTAGTAATAGCGGTCGTCGGCGATCTCCTTCTGGTAGTCTTGCCAATTTCTATTCATCCTCGTTCTGTGAATTGCGGGTGTATACATCCATGAAATAACGCTCGTCGGCACCGTCGTATCCCAACTCGCGCGCCTTGCGCTCGGAGCAGCGTTCGATGTTCTCGAAGAAGGCCGTACCGCCCGTTTCGTCGAAGATGCGGTGCAGCTCGCCGAGCGTGGCGTCGTCGATTCGGCGCACGGCGCCCGGCCCCGGACGGTCGTAGGTGGGGTTGAACTGGCAGTAGATTTCGCGGTCGTTGCGGTAGACCCAACTCCAAACCGGCCCCTGTTCGGGATGCAGGTCGGGAGCGACGAGCTTGGGCGTCACGCAATACCCCGTACG
This sequence comes from Alistipes communis, assembly GCF_006542665.1. NCBI lineage: Bacteria > Pseudomonadati > Bacteroidota > Bacteroidia > Bacteroidales > Rikenellaceae > Alistipes > Alistipes communis. The sequence continues at coordinate 1,824,576 of NZ_AP019735.1, read as the reverse complement.
CAGGATATTCTCGCCGATCGTGCGTTTGAGCGCGAGTTGCTGGCGCCCCTTCTCGCTCTCGACGAAAAAGCCCAGCTTTTGGGACAGCGTACGCAGCGCCTGAATGACATATCCCGGCGTATTGCCGCGCGGACAGCGCGGACGGCACGACATGCACTCGCCGCAGAACCAGATCGTGTCGCCCTTCAACAGACGCTCGATCTGCTCCTCGTCGCGCGTCTGGACGATCGCCACGATCTGGCGCGGATCGTAGTCGTAGAACTCGGCCGCAGGGCAGACTCCCGTACAGATCCCGCAGTTCATGCACGACTTCAACCCCTCGCGGAAGCGAACGTCCTCCATCAGCATTTCGAAATAACGACTCATAACCTACAACTTTGCATCAGGCAAAGTTACCGGTAACGTATCGGACGGGAAACAGTATAAATACCTATTTTCAAACGCCGTTGCGCCGGAACGGCCTCCTTCCCCGCATCCGGCGCACGCAACCGGAGAGAGGGGCGAACGGCCTTCCGCACACCGGACGCGGCGTTCCGAAGCGCAATTTTTCCGTTCCGGCCATGCAGTAAACCGGCATGCGCCTTGTTTTACTTAAAAAATTGAAAAATACGAACGTCGCCTGCCGACGGCTTCGTCACTTCCAAATTTTCAGAAAAACATGAAAACGAATTTCCGATTCCCGTCCGGAACCGGCTGCTCCGGACGCCTGCTGCACGGCGCGCTACACACGCTCGCCGCCGCACTGCTGCTCTTCGCGGGGAGTGCCTGCGAAAACGAAGACCCCGATGTCTACACGCCGCCCGCCCCCGAGCCTCTCGCCCCGCTGACGCTCGTGCCGAACATGGATCCCCGCGTACAGAACGACATCGAAATCGAAGAAGAGACGACGGGCGTCTACCGCATCCATACTACCGGAGAAGATCCCTATTTCTGCACCGTTCCCTTCGACGGAAACGTCCCCGCCGACCTCAACGTACTGGCCTTCGAATATCAAACCGACCGTCGCACGGACCACATACAGCTCTTCTTCTGGACGGAAGTCGACGGCGAAGTGATTCCCGACGTCGAACGGACGATCGTCACCACGCCGTTCGAGGCCGCCGACACATGGAAGGAGTATAGCGTGCGCATCCGCAAATGCCGCGAGGAGTTCTTCTGGGGCGAAGCGGGCAACCTGCTGCGTATCGACTTCGGCACGGTGAAGGACGCCGACATCCGCCTGCGCAACCTGCGGCTGCGCGAAATGACCGACGCCGAACGTGCCGAAGACGCGGCCGAAAACGAGAACGACCAGAATGCATCGGTCTACGAGGAACGACTCAAAGAGTACCTCCACGCATCGTACACGAGCAAAGTAGACCGCGTCGAGGCGACCGCCGACAAAATCCGCATCATGGGCAGCTATGCGGGCGAAGGGAGCTTCCTGCTCTACGAACTGCCGCCCTACGCCGACATCACCCGCATCGAGACCGCCTACCAGAAATACGCCACACCGCTCACGCAGAGTCCGTTCGACGTCACGCTCGACCGCATGGCCTCGCCCGAAGGATTTCCCTACGACCGGCTGCTGTCGCAATGGGCCGTCGTATGCCGCACGGCCGAGGGCGACCGCATCGTCTCGCACGGCCGTTACGCCGACGAGGTCGCCGCGCTGCGTAACCTGCCGCCCGTACCGATGCGGTCGAAGAAGGGACTGGGCGGATTCTACGCCGGCGACTACACGAGCGATCTGGACGACCTGGGCATCACCAGCGCCACGGTCAACGTCAGTCCGTTGCAATTCATGTACCTGTCGCCCGCAAAGGCCGGCATGGTCGAACACGCCTACTGCGGCGAAACCTACTATTTCGACTCCGAAAAGCTCGATGCGCTCGACGCCACGCTCCGCGAAACCGCCGCACGCGACATTACCGTCGCGGTGATCCTGCTGGTCGATCCCGCCGCAGAGGCGCGCGACGCCGAACTCGGCGCCCTGCTGCAACACCCCGACTACACGCGGGGAACCTACACCATGCCCAACATGACCACCCCCAAGGCCGTGCGCGCCTACGCGGCGATGATCGATTTCCTCGCGCAGCGCTACTGCCGCGAGGACGACGCCTACGGCCGCATCGCGCACTGGATCGTCCACAACGAAGTCGACGGCGGCGTCGACTGGACCAACATGGGCGACGACAAACTCATCACGACCTACACGAACGCCTACGTCAAATCGATGCGCCTGTGCGCCTCGATCGTCCGCCAATACGACGCCAACGCCGAATTCTTCGCCTCGTTCTCCCATTCGTGGAGCCGCGCTTCGAACCCGGGCTGGTATCCCGTGCGCGACATGGTCGGGCTGCTCGGCGATTTCAGTCGCGCGGAAGGCGACTTTCGCTGGGCGCTCGCCTGCCACAGTTACCCCGAGACGATCTCCGACCCCTGTACGTGGCGCGAACCGAATGCGACTTTCGCGATGAACACCCCCTTCGTCACGCTCAAAAATCTCGAAGTGCTCAGCAAATGGGCCCTGACGCCGGCCAACCTCTTCCGCGGCACGACGCGCCGCTCGGTATGGCTCTCCGAAGCGGGAACCAACTCCCCCACCTACGCCGAAGCCGATCTGCGCAACCAGTGCGCGGGCTTCGCCTACGGCTGGAAGAAAATCGCCGCCCTGCCCGGCATCGACGGCATCCAGTGGCACAACTGGTTCGACCACCGCAACGAGGGGACGCTGCGCATCGGCCTGCGCCGCTATCCCGACGACGCCGAAGACCCCGGCGGCAAGAAACCGATCTGGGAGACCTACCGCGACGCGGGCACCGACCGCGAGGAGGAGGCCTTCGCGCCCTTCCTCTCCGTCATCGGCATCCCCGACTGGAACATTCTGCAACCCGTCGCAGACTGAAACGGACGAAAAACGGCATCGGGGCGTTCGAGATTGCTCGAACGCCCCGATGCCGTTTCCTGCCCGCAGAACGGACTACCGCTGCCGCCTCAGTGCAACCGGATATTCCCATCGGCAGGATCGTTGGCGACGAACTCGCTGCTAAAACCGGTCGGCGTGACATCGACCACGTTGATGCCCGTCGAGGCCCCGTAGAGCGGATAGCTCGACGCTCCCGCGATAATCATCGGAATACCGGCCACCTCGGTCAGCCCCGTGATATGGGTGTGGCCGGCGAAGACCGCACGCACGCCGTATCTCTTCATCAGCGCGGCGTACTCCGTGCGGAAAGGTTCGTCGTAGGCCGATTTGTGCGTGACCCGGCTGTCGGGACTCAAAACGAGCGGGTGATGCGTGAAGACGAAGATGTGATTGCACTTGCGGTAGCGCTCCAACTGCTTCCCGAACCACTCCAACTGGGCGCGGGCATCGGCCGCCGCACGTTCGCTGTCGCAGACCATCGCATTGCTGTTCAGCCCGATGAATGCAGAACCGTTGTAGGAGAACGAGAAGCGGTCGTAACCGAATTCGTCGAGGTACTGCGCCAGGGCTTCGGCCCCGTACTTGGGAATGTCGTGGTTGCCGGGAATATGGAATACGGGGATCGACGCATCGATCAGAGCGATGTTCTCACGGTAGGCCCGGGCCTGCTCGGCGTTCTTATGGTTGTGTATCAGGTCGCCCGTCACGATCACGAAGGCCGGTTTAAGCTCGTTGACACGTGCGACGGTCGCTTTCAGATTGTCGACCGTCCACCGCCAGTCTTGCCCCTTGTCGCAGAAGCCCAGCTGCGGATCGGCGATCTGTACGAACGTGAAAGGCTCCTTCTTCGAGCCCTGTTTTTCGATCACGGGCTGCGCATCGGCCGCAAGCGACCACAGGCATCCCGCCAAAAGCAACAAAAACAACTTTTTCATCTTATTCGGTTTTAAGATTGAATTTCATTTTTCCATTTCCCGCTTCGGCAGAGCTCGAACCGAGTTCGGCTCTGCACTAGGCTTAATGAAATGGTTGATCTCTTTCGTCCATTTCTCACCTCGGCAGAGTCCGAACAAATCCGGCTTAACGAAAAAGGCTCTTCTCCCTACCGCTTCCGTTCGTAGGTCTCGAACGTGAAGGGATACTCGTACCGTTCGCCGCAGGGGAACGACTCGCTCCCGACGAGCCGCCACTCGGCGGCGTCCCACTCCGGAAAGCGTGTATCGCCCTCGTAGGCGCGGTGCACGCGCGTGAGGTAGAATCGGTCGGCCGCAGGCAGCGCCTCGCCGTAGATCTGCGCGCCGCCGATGACGAACACCTCCTCCTCCGGCGGGAAGAGAGCGTATGCCTCGTCGAGCGAATGCACCGTCCGCGCACCGTCGAACGACAGTTCCCGCCGCGTGACGACGACGTTTTCCCGCCCCGGCAGCGGCCGGCCCAGCGACTCCCACGTCTTGCGGCCCATCACCACGGGATGCCCCGTCGTGATGCGTTTGAATCGGCGCAGATCCTCGGATATGTGCCACAGCAATCGGTTGTTATCCCCGATGACGCCGTTTTCGGCAACGGCTACGATAATCGAAATCATGTCAGTTTCAACTTTTAACGGTCGTTCCGGCGCCTCAGAACGACATGGGAGCCTTGATCGCCGGCCACGGGTCGTAGCCTTCGAGCGTAAAATCCTCGTAAAGGAAATCGAAGATCGACCGCACGGCGGGGTTGAGCCGCATCGAAGGCAACTTGCGCGGCGTGCGCGACAACTGCTCGGCCACCTGCTCCATGTGGTTCAGGTAGAGGTGCGTATCGCCCAGCGTATGGACGAAATCACCCGGACGAAGGTCGCACACCTGCGCCATCATCAGCGTCAGCAGGGCGTAGGAGGCGATATTGAACGGCACGCCCAGAAACGTGTCGGCACTGCGCTGGTACAACTGGCACGACAGCCGCCCGTCGGCCACATAGAACTGGAACAGCACGTGGCAAGGCGGCAGCGCCATGTCGTCGACCTCGGCGACATTCCACGCCGAGACGATGATTCGCCGCGACTCGGGATTGCGGCGGATCGTATCGACGGCCCGTGCGATCTGGTCGATCGCACTGCCGTCGGGCCGTCCCCAACTGCGCCACTGCCAGCCGTAGACGTGGTTGAGATCGCCGAAGCGGTAGCCCTCGACGGGCGACTCCTCGCCTGCGGCCGACAGGAACGTCTCGCGGTCGACGGGCAGCACGCCGTGGCGCACGCACAGTTCGTTGTAATAGCGGTAGGCGTCGTTGTCCCAGATATGCACGCCGTTCTCGACCAGATAGCGGATGTTGGTATCGCCCCGCAGAAACCAGAGCAACTCGTGGATCACCCCTTTCAGGAAGACCTTCTTGGTGGTCAGCAGCGGGAATCCTTCGCCGAGGTCGAAACGCATCTGGTGGCCGAAGACGCTGCGCGTGCCGGTTCCCGTGCGGTCGCCCCGCACGACGCCTTCGTCGCAAATCCTGCGCAGCAGATCGAGGTATTGTTTCATGACGTCACAGTCGTTTGAGTTCCAGCTTTCCGGCATCGTCCAGCACGGCACAGGCCGGAGCGTCCCACGCCCCGAGCAGCACGACCCGCAGGCCGTCGGCCGCATAGTCGCGCGCGTAGTGCATGTGGCCGAAGATATAGTAGTCGACCGGATCGATCCGCTGCCGGTCGCGGGCATAGGCGATCAACGGTTCGGTCACGCTCCGGTCGGACTCGCCGCCATGCGACTTGCGCGAACGACCGCTCCACCAGCGGCCGAACTTCACCGCCCAGTCGGGATGCACGCCCCACGAAAAGAGCCAGCGCAGCGGCCGCGACCGGAAAACACGATTCATGAAGCAGAGCCACGGCAGGTGGCCGACGTTGATATTGTCGCCGTGCGCCAGAAAGAGCCGCTTGCCGGCGAGCGTCACTACCTGCGGCTCGGTATGGATCTCCACGCCGCATTCGCGGTGCAGGTAGTCGCCCACCCACATGTCGTGGTTGCCGGTGAAGAAGACCACGCGCACGCCGCGGTCGGTCAGTTCGGCCAGTTTGCCCAGCGTGCGGACGAACCCCTGCGGCACGACCCGCCGGTATTCGAACCAGAAATCGAACAGGTCCCCGAGCAGGTAGATCGCCTCGGCATCGCGGGAAACGGCGTCGAGCCACGCCGTGAACCGACGCTCGGTGCGCCGTGCCGTCGCCGGATCGCCGGCACCCAGATGAATATCCGAGGCGAAGTAGATCATCGCCCTTACAACAGTTTTTCGAGTTGCTGTTCGAGCGAAGTTCCGTAGAGATCTTTGGCGACGATGTCGCCCTTGCGGTCGATCAGGTAGTTGGCGGGCAGTTTGCGGACGTTGTAGATCGTCAGCGCGGGCGATGCTTCGCCGCGCAGGTCGCAGACCGAAATCCACGGCAGCGACTGCTCCTGCACCGTATTGATCCACATCGGTTTCGACGTCTCGACAGCCACCTGGTAGACCTCGAACCCGCTGTCGTGGTATTTCTCGTAAAGTTGTTTCAGGTCGGCGTTCAGCGCGTTGCTGTTACCCAGCGACGGCGACCAGAAGTCGATCAGCACGACATTGCCTTCGAGCGACGACAGCCGCACCTTCTTGCCGTACATGTCGGCGATTTCCAGATCGGGGAAACCCGCTTCGGAGACCGTCGCCGAGAGGTTCTGCAACGCATCGAGGCGCGAAATCTCGGCATGGAGCGACGCCAGATAGGGCGACTGGGGATAGCGCTCTTCGAGCGCATCGGCCACCGTGCGGTAGTAGACGGCGTCGCCCTGCCCGTTGAAGAGGTAGCGGTCACCGGGCAGGCGCTGCGAAAGCGCATAGACCGCCGCGATCGACGCCTTGTGTTCGACGATGAATGCGAGCTGCGCACGCTTGATGCGCAGGTATTCGTCCGAATAGGCTTTGGCAAGGCGTTTGAGCTCCTCCTCCGACTGGCCGTTGCGGGCATAGGCTGCGGCGATGTCGTTGAGCTTTTCGGCCCCCTCGACATAGGCGAGGTTGAATTCGCGCAGCAGCGACGACTCCTCGTTCCCCTCGACCGTATAGTTGCGGGCGAAACTGCCCGCCGAATTGATCGTCAGGCGGTCGCCGCCCTCGATCAGCACGGGCACGCTCTCGCCGTTGTAGGAGATCGTGTAAAGCGACGGGGTGGAGGGGACGTTCTTCAATTCGAACCGGTAGTTACCCGCGTCGTCGAGCGACACCGAATCGATCAGGGGGGCCTTGCCGCCCGCCGAAAGCTGTTCGATGTAGACCTGCCGGGCGTCAGCCCCGACCAGGCGGCCCGAAATCTTCACCTTGGACGACTGGCAGGCGCCGAGCGTCGCCGCCGCCAGAATTCCCATCACTATCTTGCTTTTCTCCATTTTTTCGCACGTTTTCATTCAGCGCGGAGAGCGTGCCGCTCTTCCCAACGCAGGAAACACACAATATTCGGTTTCGGCGAACGAAGGAAAGACCGCGCGTACCGGGAACGTCTCCGTCCGCAGGAATATCCCGCACGAGGCCGTCCGCGCAACACGACGGGCCGAATCGCACCGTTCCCTATCCCGCTTCCGGCGGGATACGCCTGCCGCAACCGGATTTTCGTAACTACAAATATAACTTTTTTGCCTTATAACGCAAAATTATTTGGTCGAATTGTACGAACGGCCGTTTTTAACGTATCCCTGATGCTGCCCCTGGTGATTCTGCTGATAATTGCCCTGACGGGCACGCGGATTGTTACGGCCTTTCTGCACGGGACGTCCGCCGGTGCGCTGGGGGCCTTTTGGGGGGTGGGCCGTAAAGTGTTGTTTATAGTCGCTTCGGAGATTATTGATAGCAGCTTCGTCTATCGAAATGTTCCCGCCGGACATTTGTCTTATATCTTTTATGATCACCTCGTTGTTGGGGTGTTCCTGATTGTACTCGTAGCTCTTGGCACGCATGTAACGCGCCAGATTGTCGACCGTCCGGCTCACGTCGGGACTGCTTTTGCCGACCAGCGAACGGATCATCTCTCCCACATATTTCCCGTAATGCTTGAACAGGATGCGCCGCTGCGAATAGGGCATCCTCCGCGGTGCGACCGTCAGATCCTGACGCGAGGGACGCGGATAGGGAGAGTCCACATCCAACTGAAAATCAGACATGATAAAGAGGTGATCCCACAATTTGTGCGTGAAGTCGGCCGTATCGCGCAACAGCGGGTTCAGGTTGCCCATCACGGCGATGACGGCCTTGGCCTGCCGCGTCCGCTCGCGGCGGTCTTCGATTTCGAGCAGCGACGCGACCATCTCGTGGATATGGCGCCCGTACTCCGGCAGGAAAAGTTTGCAGCGGGTGTAATTATAATTCTTTTTCATAACGGAATTGATTCGCGCAGACCGTCCCGCAGCCGGAACATTGTTCCGTTCGGACCGAATACATCGAATTTTTAATGGTAAAAAAGGCTCTCCGCAAGCGTTTGCACCGAACTTACAGGAGTTTGACTCGCCTGAAAATTTTCACTAATTTGGCTACAAATGTAAACAAAAAATCGAGAGAAAACAGAATATTTATGACAAAAGTTTTAATTTTAGACCATTCAAAAAGTATGCGAAAGACGCTCGGCGAACGACTCGCATACGAAGGTTATGCCATCGAAGCCACGGACGACGTATCGGAGGCTTCCGAAATGTGTCGTCAAATGGCCTTCGACGTAGTCCTCACCGACGACAGCAGCAATGCTTCGCCGCTCGGAATTCCCTTTATCGTACTCGCGGGCGCGGGCGACAACCAGATTCAGCGCGCCGTCACCGCATTCCGCGACGGTGCGATGGACTTCCTGCAAATCCCCTCCGACATCAACCGTCTCTACGACACGCTGCGGCGTTACTCGGAAGAGGAGGCTCCGACACAGACGCCGCTCCCCAAACAACGCATGTCCGCACATGCGATGGGGCGCGCCCGGCGCACGCGCACCTCGTCCGTGCAGCCTATCATCGGCTCGTCGAACGCCATCGGCAACGTGCGGCAGGTCGTCGAACGGATCGCAGCCTTCGATACCCGTACCCTCATCACCGGCGAGAACGGGACCGGCAAGGAGCTGGTCGCCCGCTGGCTCCACGCCAAGAGCAGACGGGCTTCGGGCCCCTTCGTCGAAGTCAACTGCGCGGCCATTCCCTCGGAGCTGATCGAAAGCGAACTCTTCGGCCACGAACGCGGCGCCTTCACCTCGGCCATCAAACAGCGCAAGGGCAAGTTCGAACAGGCCACGGGCGGTACGCTCTTCATGGACGAGATCGGCGACATGTCGCTCGCGGCCCAGGCCAAAGTACTGCGCGCCCTCCAAGAGAACAAGATCTGCCGCGTGGGAAGCGACAAGGACATCGACGTCGACGTACGGGTGATCGCAGCCACCAACAAGAACCTGCGCGAGGAGATCGCCAAGGGGAATTTCCGCGAAGACCTCTACCACCGTCTCAGCGTCATCGTCATCCGCGTCCCGCCCCTGCGCGAACGCTCCTCCGACGTTCCCGAACTGACGCAGCACTTCGTCGACGAAATATCGTCCCTCTACGGCATCCCGCCCAAGCCGATCGACTCCGACGCCATGGAGGCGCTCTCGGCGATGCGGTGGAGCGGCAATGTCCGCGAACTGCGCAACGTAATCGAACGGCTCATCATCCTCAGCGGCGACACCATCACGATCGATGATGTACATAAATACTGCCAATCGTAACGCCGCCCGCACAAAACGGAAAACGGAATCTCTCGGAGATTCCGTTTTCCGTTGATAACCAGCGAAGAATCCGGCTCCGAAGAACCGACCGGAAAGATTACAACAGTCCGAGCAACTCCGCAGGGCGGTCTACGATGTGCCGGGCGCCGCTCTGCTCCAACTCGGCACGCGTGCGGAACCCCCACGTGACGCCCGCCGAACGGACGCCGGCGGCGGCGGCCGTCTGCATGTCCACCCCCGAATCGCCCACGTAGAGCACCTCGCCGGCGGCGACGCCCGTCGCAGTCAGTATCTCGCCGACGACCGCCGGATCGGGTTTGAGCGGCACGTCGGGACGCTGTCCCAGAACCACGTCGAAGCGGATGTCGGGGAAATAGCGGCCGATGAGCTTCTCGGTGCCGGCCTGGAACTTGTTCGACGCGACGGCCAGCCGCACGCCCCGCCGCTGCAACTCGTCCAGCAGTTCGGGAATTCCCTCGTAAGGGAGCGTATGTTCGTCGATATGCGCGAGATAATACGCCACGAAATCGCGTCGCACGGCGTCGACCGTGTAAGGCGTGCGCAGTGCTTCGGGAAGTGCGCGCTCCACGAGCCGCATGATGCCGTTGCCTACGAAACGACAGTAGTCTTCGTAACTGTGCTGCGGCAGTCCGCGCAGCGCCAGCACGGCGTTGCAACTGACGGCCAGATCGCCGATCGTGTTGAGCAGCGTTCCGTCGAGATCGAAAATAGCGAGTCGGGTCATCGGATTCTCTGTTTATTTTGCAGCAAAAATACGCAAAGCGGGGGAACCGGACAATCCTCCCCCCCCGCATTTGTAGCTCCACCGCGACTCGAACGCGAATTTAGGGTTTAGGAAACCCTCGTTCTATCCCTTGAACTATGGAGCCTCGCAGCCCGCCCCGCAGTGCGGGCGGCCCCGAAAAAAAACGGAGCCCGGCCGTCGGACGGCAGGCTCCGCAAAGATAGCGTTTTTTCCGCAAAAACAACGGGCGGACTCAGAAATTGAATCCCACACCGAACGAAAGGACGTGGGCGTGGAGTTTGTAATTGCCCGAAAAGATCGATTCGAGCTTCGTGTTGTCCTGATAGCTGTAAATCGGATAGGAACCCGTCCGTTCGGGGTCGGCCGACGAAACGTAACAGTAGGCCACGTCGATCGAGACGTACTTGCGGGGACGGAAGCTCAGACCGGCCGTATAGGAGACCTTCGTCATCGAAGGCGTTTCGGGATTGAGGTAGTCGCTGCTCACGGGGCTTTCGTCGACGTACATACCCATGCGCGCCGTCAACCAGTCGCAGGCGCGGTACTGACCGCCGAACCGGAACGTGAGCGTATTGGAGTAGTTCTTCACCGAATAGATCGGGTCGATGCCCAGCTCCTTCTCGTTGAACTCCACGTTGAGCGCCTCGTAGGCCGACCAGCCGACCCATTGCAGATCGACGGCGAACTCCCACTTGGGTGCGGGGCGGAAGCTGACGCCCCACGTCACGGTCGTCGGCAGCGGCAGCTCGGCCGAGAAGGTTCCCCGATCCAGTCCGGGAATCACTTCGCTGCCGCCGGCCATCGTGCTCAGCGCGTTGAGCAGCGTAAGGTATTGCTGCGTCTCGGGCGAAACGTAGCTGAGCGCCGCATGGCCGCTGCCCACCTTCATATTCATGCGCGAACGCCATGACATGCCCAGCGACCACTCGGAATTGATATCCCACATGATGCCCGCATTGACGCCTACGGCCACATCGGCCGAGCCTTCGAGCCGTGCCGACACCAGCGCTTCGCCGGCATGATTCGCCGCGAAATAACCGGCTCCGGCATTGGCCTGACCGATATATCCGTTCAAAGCGGCGATCTGAGCGGCGATCTCGGGCGTCGAGGGCAACTGCTCCAACTGATCGACCTGTGCCTGCAACTTGCTCGCTGCCAATTGAAGGCCTCCGGCTGCCGTGGCACTTCCCGTCGCGACGGGAAGCATCGAACGCGACAGATCGAAATTACCCCACGTGATCATCAGACCCGCACCGATCGACACCCGGTCGCAGAGCTTGAACGACACGGTCGGCTGCACGGTATAGGCCGCCAGATTGATCTCCTGCACCAGATTCGCGCCGGGCCAGTCGTCGCCCCAGTTCATCGACGAACCGTTGGGCGTGAAGAAACCCAAGCCGACGGCCCAGCGGTCGGAAGGTTTGTAGTTGAAATAGGCGTAGATCGGCGTCGACATCTTGTTGTCGGACTCCCACTCGGGACGGTTGCCCGAATAGAAACCGTTCTCCATCGTGGGCGAAGGGGTGTAGGTACAATAGGAAAGGATTCCCGCAGCGCCGACCGACAGGTCGAATTTCGAATCCTGGAACGCCGTGGCAGCGGGGTTGAAGAAGATGGATTCCGAATTGAGTTTCATGGCCGTGCCGACATGGCCCATACCCGTCTGGCGGGTCGAGAGGTTGTTTACCTGATAGCCCTCGGCCCGAAGACCGGTCGCCGAGACGACGGCCACGAGAAGCGTCAAAAGTCTTTTCATTCGCACAAATTTTAAACCGTTACGCCCCGAAACGCGCTCCGTTCCGAGACAAAAATCCGGCGCAAAAGTAGGAATTAAATGCCGCGTCGACAAATTATTTGGTCGTTATTTCCGAAATTCTGGAATATAAGTAAACATTTGGCCGAAAAAGGAAACTCCGTTCTCCGGACTTTCCCGAAATCGGCAACGACTGTTCCGTACACAAAAAAATGCTTATCCGTAAAAAAATCGGGACGGTGTTCCCGTCCCGAAAGCCGACTGTTCCGGCGTCCGATCACTTCCGTGAATAATATTCGACGAGCACCTCGCCGTCGCCTTCGTCGTAAATCCATTTCATCGTCGAGACGGTTATTTCGGTCAGACAAGTCTGTTCATTCACTCCGTCATCCGTCGTCAACACGCCCGACATTTCGTCATAAGAGTAGGTCCCGTCGTAATACTCCTCAGGCGGGAAATCGTAATAACGATAGGTTCCGTCTTCCCGAAAGATCGCAATCGCTTTGTCCTCCTCTTCCACGGCCGTGAAACTGTCGACCAGTTTCCCGTTCCGGTAATACTCGTTCCTCTGAAATACCCATTCGCCGACGATCGATCCGGACTCGTCGTTCGGTTCGTCTTTTTCATCGGAACAAGCTACGACCAAACAAGCCAAAGCCCACAGGCTTGCAAAAAACAGTTTTTTCATCGTCGATCGTTATTTAAGTTTTTCATATATTTTTCCACCTCGAACAGCACCAATCCCCGGTCGTATCGGGCATAAAGCAAATATTCTACGGATATTCTTCTTACCGGTTTTCCGGAATTTATATCCCATGAATGAATTCTGAAAATCCACGAGCGATTCCCGACAGTTCTATCAACAGATAAACCAAGACGCCCAACAACACGATCGAACAGACCGCTCCCAGATACAAAATAAATGGAATTTCTACTTTGACGTTCCGTTCGACCCGAGCTATCTCCAAGCCGTCTGCCGTCTGTTCCGGCGACTCGTCGAATCCACCTTTAACCAATCCGCATTTCGGACATACAGTCAATCCGTCCGGCACGGAATTTCCGCAGTTCTGACACTGCCAGTGCTCCTCCATTTCAATAATAGAATTCTTGCCGGCTAGCTCCTATCCTGCATATTTTAAGCAATCAGTTGATAGATGTCTCAATCTGATAAACAGGATTTAAGAAGATTTTGCAGGGGTTTTGGTAACGATTTGGAGAATGTGCGAAATTCGCTACATTGCGTAACCATCTTGTCAAATAACCCTTATTTGATACAAAGATAACAAAATCTTTTGGCTTTCAAAGTAAATTCCTTGTCTTAACTAATTTTGTAAACATAAAAACTCCTGCCAAACATACTTTTGGCAGGAGTGAAATATAAAGCAAGGGAGCGTAAATCAAAATGTGTCAATAGTTTTTCGGAGCGATTTTGGGATCATTAGCAATCCCGAAATCGTTTCGTAAATTTAATGCTATTTTTTGGATCTTTTCCATATTTACATGATAGAAAACCGATCATTGAATCGGATTGCGAGTTGCTGTGCGGTCTGTCCCCAGTTTGTAATGAGCATCGTCTATTTGCGACGGATTTGTGTATAGGTAGGTGAGTTTTTCGAGGGCCGTATCCGAAGGGAAAATACCTTTTATTTTTAGTGACTTTACGGATTTGCCAATGGTATCCCTCGACGGTATTTGTCGTGTAGATCATCCGCCGAACCTAGGATGTGAAACCAAAATAGATTGCTCCTCTCGCCTTTGTAAACAATACAGAAACATGCGGCAGGATACTGACCGCTGTGGAAAGTCTGTTTACCAAAGGATTTTTACGGGTTCTGATATCTCGGCTTTCAAGAGAGCTAAAGGTGTCCGGTACATCGTGCTTGATCTTTGGTCGGGAAACTAACCAAGAATCGCAATGTATTGTAAATGAAAGAAAAAAAACAGATTTAACCAAAGCCTTTGATCCAAATTTATTTAGATTGTAACTGGAAAAACCCTATGAAAAAACCGAACTTTGAAAGTTCGGTTTTTTCTTTTAGTTCAAAGGCCGAATGTCAAGTTTCATCCAAAACGTTGTTGTCTTATACGCTTCCACACTTGAGGCCGGAACATAAACAACACATTCTTCCGGGAAGCGCAAATAATAATCGGGATCAGAACCCTTGGGAGGATTTTTTGCATAACATATTATTTTCTGTAATATCGGGCAATCACCTCCAACGATTTTTTTCAGATTTTCCGGAAGTATCAAAGTATTTAGCGCATTACACTCATATACAGACAACTCCTCCAACATCGTATTTCGGCTCAAATCCAGTGTTACAAGATTGGAACATGTATGTAATAGCACTTCTTTCAGCATTTTATTATATCGAAGATCCAATTCTGCAAAAGAAAATTTATAATACCACGTGCCCGAAGCCCAATAGTAGCTATCGCAATCTAATATTTCCAAATTAGGAAACCGTTCGATTCCTTTTAACGAACCCCTTAATCCTTCTCCCTTAGAGAAAGCTATTTCTCGCACAGCCTCGGCCTCTCTTACCGATACTTTACCATCCTTATTCGCATCGAATTTTTCATAGCAAAAATTCATAAATTCAATATTATCCATCGCCGAACAAACATCATCCGGATCAGGTAATGGCGGTAACGACCCGCTGTTTCCGTCGTTTTCTTTACTACAATTACACAAAATAACCGCAACCAATCCTACCAGCCAAAGTTTTTTCATAATAACAACATTTAATAATTAATTATTCGAGTACAAACGACTTTTCAATCGGCAATTCTGTATATTCTCCACAAGTGCGATCATATGCCACCACCTGCAATGCACGGAATAAATGGAAAAACACCTCGATAGGCTCGCATTTAAATTTCAATTCGACAAGATATGGTTTCGCTTCATGCAAATCTTGACAATGAATTGCCGTATCGAATTTCCCATAACTGCAATGGAATCGGAATCCGACTGGTTTATATCGGTTAAGATCAATGTCGACTGCTCGGCAAAATTCGACAAACGAATCGTCGGCATTGAAATCGGCCGCCACCGTGCCAATAAAATCTTCATACTGTGTTTCTGCTCTCATAATACGTTGATTTATCAATGCCACTCGGCTCCTGTATGGCTGGGTAATAGCAAAAAGAAAGTGTGGAGCCGATTTCGTTTATCAATCTGAAGGTTGTGGCGAACCCGAATCAAATAAACGAAGATGCAATACCCCACACTTGATAGATATGGGATATAGGCGCACAAAAATACGCCTTGCCATATGCTAACAAGAAATGAGTGCCGTTCGTTGTCCTTGATTCGTTGAAAATTGCCACATTTTCAGATTAGGACAGTGCGAAAACACTTTCTGTATGTCTGCCGCTTGCGCGGCAAGACAAAAATAGAAAATAATTTTCACATTGAACAACACTCATGTAAAAACAGCAGCAAATTACGCCAAAAAGTTCCTGAAAATCAATATTGACTTCGAACAATGTTATTTCAATTTGGGAAACTGCGCGCTGCACGATCCCTCCGCATGAAACCGGAGGAATCATCGTCCGACGCATCCGCACGGACATCCGCCCTTTCAGCGAACGAAAAACGGAATCCCGCAGGATTCCGTTTTCCAGTCGTTCGGGCAGGATCACTCCTCCCCCATCACCTCGCGTCGATAGCGTTTCAGCGCCTCGCCCAGCACGCGGATCGCACGCTGCAAATCCTGCTGGCAAAGCACATAGGCGATGCGCACCTCGTTGCGACCGCACGTCGGGTCGGAGTAGAACCCCGAGGCGGGAGCCAGCATCACCGTCTCGCCCTCGTAGTCGAATTCGCCGAGGCACCACGCGCAGAAACGGTCGCTGTCGTCGATCGGCAGCCGCGCCACGGTGTAGAATGCACCCATGGGGATCGGCGAATAGACGCCCGGCAGGCGATTCAGACCGTCGATCAGACACTTGCGGCGGGCGATATACTCGTCGTACACCTCCGTATGGTACTCGCGCGGCGCATCGATCGACGCCTCGGCGACGATCTGCCCCACGAGCGGCGGCGACAGCCGCGCCTGGCAGAACTTCATCACGGCGTCGTGCAGCGCACGGTTTTTGGTGATGAGCGCCCCGATGCGGATGCCGCACTCCGAGTAGCGTTTCGACACCGAGTCGATCAGCACCACGTTCTGCTCGATCCCCTCCAGATGGCAGGCCGAGATATAGGGCGACCCCGTATAGATGAATTCGCGGTAGACTTCGTCCGAAAAGAGAAAAAGGTCGTAGCGCTTCACCAGATCGCGGATCTGCATCATCTCGCGGCGCGTATAGAGGTACCCCGTCGGGTTGTTGGGGTTGCAGATCAGGATGCCGCGCGTGCGGTCGTTGATAAGCTCCTCGAACTTCTCGACCGACGGCAGCGCAAAGCCGTCCTCGATCGAGGCGGTGATCGGCCGGATCACGGCGCCGGCCGATACGGCGAAAGCCATGTAGTTGGCGTAGGCCGGTTCGGGTACGATGATCTCGTCGCCCGGATTGAGGCACGACATGAAGGCGAAAAGCACCGCTTCGGAGCCTCCCGTCGTGACGATGATGTCGTCGGCCGTCAGGCGGATCTGGTACTGGGCGTAATACTCGACCAGCTTTTCGCGCAGCGACCGGTAGCCGTCGCTGGGGCTGTATTCCAGCACGGTGCGGTCTACCTGCTTCAAGGCGTCCAGCCCCACCTGCGGCGTGGGCAGATCGGGCTGGCCGATGTTGAGATGATAGACCTTCACGCCGCGGGCCTTGGCGGCCTCGGCCAGCGGAAAGAGTTTTCGAATCGGCGACTCGGGCATTTCACAGGCCCGAAGGGAAATTTGCGGCATAGCGAGCGGTTTTCGTCTGTGACATCCTCAACGGATCGGATGTGCGGCAAAGATAGCGTTTTTTTCAGCGGATCGGTCGTTTCGCCCGTTCAGTCTTCGATCGTGCGCGACGGGCGGAAGCGCACGGCACGGCGCGCCGGGATCCGCACGGGTGCGCCGGTGCGGGGATTGCGTCCCATACGCTCGGGGTAACGGACGGTCGAAAACGTCCCCAGCCCCGTCAGCAGAATCTTCTCATCGCCGCGCAACGCCTCGACGGCGACCTTGACGAACGCATTGAGCGCCTTCACGGCATCGATCTTCGAAAGCCGCGCCTCACGGGCCACGGCCTCCGCCAATTGAGATTTGTTCATAACAGAGAGGGTATAAAGGTTACAACATTCTTCGTCTCGAAATCCTAACCGTATCCGACAAAGTTAATAAAAATTTCCCGAACATCCGTTTCGACCTTTTTCCCCGCCGGCAAAGGGAGACCGCGACCGCACGGGCGACGCACGGCAGGAACACGGACAACGGGCAAGCAGCCGGTCGGAACCGCAGCCGCGCACGGCCGTTCAGGAAGGCCGTGCGCCGACCGCCGCACGCCGGAAGGGCGCGGGGCGAAATCCCGGCCGGAATTTGGTAAAATGGAAATAAGGTGCTACTTTTGTCGCCGGAAAGATGGCAGAGCGGTCGATTGCGGCGGTCTTGAAAACCGTTGAACCGAGAGGTTCCGGGGGTTCGAATCCCTCTCTTTCCGCAAACCAAAATCCATGGTGAAGGCAGAGAACATGTCCTCTGCTTTTTTCGTTCGAAGCGTCACCGACTTCACAACAGACCGGTGCAGGACCGCCCGCGGCAGCGCAGGGAAAGACGAGCGAAGCGACGTCAACTCCGAAAACACCTCCCCGACAAAAATCCTCCGATATAATTCCGACCATTAGCAGGGATACCTGCGCACTCGCTCACGTTCCGCGCACCCTCACCGCATCCCTCCCCGAAAGGCGGATTCGCTCATGACAAAGGCTGCGGAGCGAAACACGTCGCTCCCGAAAACGGCGCCCCCTCGCCCTGAGGAAAATCCCGAAGCGACGTTACAGAGGCCAAGAGAACAAAAAAATCAGATAAAGATCAATGAAATTTAATTTTCAACTATTTACAGATGATACAAGCACTATTGAGTAACAATCCCAATGTCCGACATTTCGTCGCCCTCCCCCCTCAGCTTGTTTTCGCAAAACAGCACAAAAAAAGAGATTGCAAATTCTGCAACCTCTTGATTTTATGAGCTGTTGACGAGGCTTGAACTCGTGACCTCTTCCTTACCAAGGAAGTGCTCTACCACTGAGCTACAACAGCGATCGCCTTAAAAAGCGTTGCAAAAATAAGCAACAATTTCGAATTGGCAAAAAAAATCGCGGCTTTTCACGATTTATTTATATCTTTCGTTAGATTTGCGGAACGGAACCGCACAACTATCAACCCGCAACAATGAAAAAGATACTTATTATCGGCGCCGGAGGTCAGATCGGATCGGAACTGACGACCTACCTGCGTGGTATTTACGGCTCGCGCAACGTCGTGGCCACCGACGTACGTGAATGCAAGGCGCTGGGGGCCGACGGCCCGTTCGAAGTCCTCGACGCACTCAACGCCACGTCGGTAGCCTCAGTCGTCGCCCGACACGAGATCGACACGATCTTCAACCTCGTGGCCCTGCTGTCGGCCGTCGGCGAGCGCAACCCCCAAATGGCGTGGCACGTCAACATCGGCGCCTTGATGAACTCGCTCGAGGTGGCGCGCCAGCACCATTGCGCGCTCTTCACCCCCAGCTCGATCGGGGCGTTCGGCCCCTCGTCGCCCAAAGTCCGCACGCCGCAGGACACGGTCATGCAGCCCACGACGATCTACGGCATCTGCAAGGTGACGGGAGAGATGCTGGGCAACTACTACCACCACAAATACGGCGTCGATACCCGTTCGATCCGTTTTCCGGGCATCATTTCGAACGTCACGCTGCCGGGCGGCGGTACGACCGACTATGCCGTGGAGATCTACTACGAAGCGATTCGAAGCGGCCGTTACACCTGCGCCGTGCCCCACGACGTCTACATGGACATGATCTACATGCCCGACGTGCTGCGCGCCTGCGTGGAACTGATGGAGGCCGACCCCGCGCGGCTGCGCCACCGCAACAGTTTCAACATCGCCTCGATGAGCTTCACGCCCGACATCATCGCCGCCGAGATCCGCAAGCGCATCCCCTCGTTCACGATGGACTTCAACATCGATCCCGTCAAGGAGGAGATCGCCCGCAGCTGGCCCGACTCGCTCGACGACACCTGCGCCCGCGAGGAGTGGGGCTGGCGTCCCGAATGGGATCTTTCGCGGATGACCGACGACATGCTCGCCGCGATCCGCAGCCGGACGGCGCATCCCCGCCACGCCTGACATACGACCCTCGCCGTCAGAGACGCCGGAGACGACGAGTCCTCGACGGGAACTTTTCGATAAGCCGAGCGCAAAGCCGCACTTGTGCAAGCTGCGCCGAGACGAGAAAAGGAACATGAATGTGAACGATTTTCCGGCCGTTCCCGTTTTTCGGAATCGCCGTTTACTAAATTTTTTATATATTTGTAAGACTTTAAAACCACTAATCCCATTCGGACCATGACGCAATCCAATGTAAGGGCCGCATTCGAGCGGCATTTCAATACCCACGGAACACTCTACGCCTCGGCGGGACGCATCAA
This sequence comes from Alistipes communis, assembly GCF_006542665.1. Classification (NCBI taxonomy): domain Bacteria; kingdom Pseudomonadati; phylum Bacteroidota; class Bacteroidia; order Bacteroidales; family Rikenellaceae; genus Alistipes; species Alistipes communis. The sequence goes on along the minus strand of NZ_AP019735.1, from coordinate 1,804,840 downwards.
CCTGATCGGCGAACACACCGACTACAACGGCGGCTTCGTCTTCCCGGGTGCCGTCGACTGCGGCATCACGGCGATGATCCGCCCCAACGGCACCGACCGCGTGCGCGCCTACGCCGTCGATCTGGACTCCTATGCGGAGTTCGGCTTGCGCGAGGAGGACAAACCCTCCGAGTCGTGGGCCCGCTACATCTTCGGCGTCTGCCGCGAAATCCAGAAACGCGGCGGCCGCATCGGCGGCTTCGACACCGCCTTTTCGGGCGACGTACCGCTGGGAGCGGGCATGTCGTCGTCGGCAGCGTTGGAGTCGACCTTCGCCTTTGCGCTCAACGACCTCTATGCGCTGGGGATCGACAAGTTCGAACTGGCACGCATCGGTCAGTCGACCGAGCACAACTACTGCGGCGTGAAGTGCGGCATCATGGACCAGTTCGCCTCGGTCTTCGGCAAGAAGGGTTGTCTGATGCGGCTCGACTGCCGTTCGATGGAGTTCGAATACTTCCCCTTCGATCCCGTCGGTTACAAGCTCGTGCTGCTCGACACGGTCGTCAAGCACGAACTGGTCGGCTCGCCCTACAACCGCCGGCGCGAGTCGTGCGAGCGCGTGGCGAAGATGCTGGGACAGGAGTTTCTGCGCGGCGCCACGATGGAGCGGCTCGATGCGATCCGCGATGAGATCTCCGACGAAGACTACCGCCGTGCACGCTTCGTGATCGGCGAGGAACGGCGTGTGCTCGACGTCTGCGACGCCTTGCAGCGTGGCGACTACGCCACCGTCGGGGAGCGGATGTACGCCACGCACGAGGGGTTGTCGAAGGACTACGAAGTATCGTGCGAGGAGCTCGACTTCCTGGTCGACGTGGCCCGCGAATGCGGCGTCACGGGGGCACGCATGATGGGCGGCGGCTTCGGCGGCTGCACGATCAACCTCGTGAAGGACGACCTCTTCGCCGATTTCATCGCCACGGCCAAACGCAAATTCACCGAGCGGTTCGGCCACGAACCCAAAGTCTATCCCGTCGTCATCTCGGACGGCGCACATAAAATCGACTGATTCAAACCATCCCGTTCATGAGAAAAACGATCTTCCTTTTCGCTCTGCTCGCCGGCACGCTGTCGCTGCAAGCCCAGAACTACCCCTTGCGCGCCCGCCTGAGCGACCCGAATTCCTTCTCGGTCATCGTCATTCCCGACCCGCAGAGCTACACCAAGTTCGCCGCCAACCAGCCGTTGTTCGAGTTGCAGACGGCATGGATCGCCCGCGAGATCGACTCGCTGCGCATCCTCACGGCGCTCTGCACGGGCGATCTGGTCGAACAGAACGAAACAGCCATCCCGCTGGCTTTCCGCAAGACCGACCAGACCAGCGCCGAGCAGTGGCGGGCCGCGTCGCGCGCCTTCGAGCGGCTCGACAACAAGCTGCCCTACGTCGTCTGCACGGGCAACCACGACTACGGATACACCAAGTCGGAGAACCGCCTGTCGCGCTTCCCCGACTACTTCCCGATGACGCGCAACGAGTGCTGGCGTCACAAAATCGTATCGGTATGCAACAACGCGCACGGAATCCCCACGTTGGAGAACGCCGCCTACGAGTTCCACACCGACACGTGGGGCGATCTGCTGGTCGTATCGCTCGAATTCGCGCCGCGCGACGAAGCGATCGAATGGGCGCGCAAACTGGTTGCGGAACCCAGGTACGCGAACACGCGGGTGATCCTGCTGACCCACTCGTTCATCGCATGGAAGGGCAACCGCAAGAAAACGGAACCCTACGAACTGACCGACGCCAACTACCAGCAGGCGATCTGGGACAAGCTCGTCTATCCGTCGTCGAACATCCGGCTGGTCATCTGCGGCCACGAATGCCACCCCACGACGGACTACTTCGAGACGGTCGGCTTCCGCACGGACAAGAACGCCGCCGGCAAATCGGTCGCGCAGATGATGTTCAACGCCCAGACGGCCGACGGACAGTGGCACGGCAACGGCGGCGACTGCTGGCTGCGCATCCTGGAATTCCTGCCCGACGGACGGACCGTATCGGTGCGGACCTTCTCGCCGATGTTCGCCCTTTCGCCCGTCACCTGCGACAAGGCGTGGCGCACGGCCGACTACGACCAATTCACCTTCGACATGGAATAACCGATCGGCTGAAACGAACATCTGTCGCACAACAACTTATCCCCAGATTATGGCAAAAGAGACTGTACTGATTTCGGGCGGTGCCGGATACATCGGCTCGCATACCGCCGTGGAACTGATCGCCGCCGGATACGACGCGGTCATCATCGACAACCTCTCCAACTCGGAGGCGGCGGCCGTCGAGGGTGTGCGGCGCATCACGGGCGTCGACGTTCCCTTCGAGCGGGTCGACACCTGCGACGAAGCGGCGCTGCGACGCGTCTTCGAAAAATACGATTTCGGCTCCGTCATCCACTTCGCCGCCTACAAGGCTGTCGGCGAGTCGGTCGCCGAACCGCTCAAATATTACCGCAACAACCTCGCGTCGTTCATGAACGTCTGCGCGCTGATGAAGGAGTTCGGCCGGCCGAACATCCTCTTCTCGTCGTCGGCGACGGTCTACGGCGAGCCCGACACATTGCCCGTCACGGAGCAGACGCCCCGCAAACCCGCCACCTCGCCCTACGGCAACACAAAGCAGATGGCCGAAGACATCCTGCACGACTGCTGCGCGGCCTACGAGGGCCTGCACGGCATCGCGCTGCGCTACTTCAACCCCATCGGCGCCCACCCCTCGGCGCTCATCGGCGAACTGCCGCGCGGCGTGCCGCAGAATCTGGTGCCCTACATCACCCAGACGGCCGCCGGACTGCGCGAATGCCTTTCGATCTTCGGCGACGACTACGACACGCCCGACGGCACCTGCCTGCGTGACTACATCGACGTCGTCGACCTGGCCAAAGCCCATGTAGCCGCGGTCGACCGCATGACGCAGCGGCGGATGAAGGAGGCCTACGAGATTTTCAATATCGGCACGGGCACGCCTGTCTCGGTCCTGGAACTGGTGAAGGGCTTCGAACGGGCGAACGGGCTGACGCTCAACTACAAGATCGTCGGGCGACGGGCCGGCGACGTGAAGGCGGTCTGGGCCGACACGCAGCGCGCCAACAAAGAACTGGGCTGGAAGGCCGAACGGCCTCTCGAAGAGACGCTCCGCTCGGCCTGGGCCTGGGAAAAACACGTGCGCGGCATGAACTAACCCTCCCCGATGCAATTCAATCACAGATTCGATATGAAACCTACACTTTTCGTACTGGCCGCAGGCATGGGCTCGCGCTACGGCGGTCTCAAACAGCTGGACGGTCTCGGCCCCAACGGCGAGACGATCATGGATTACTCGATCTTCGACGCCATCCGCGGCGGCTTCGGCAAGGTGGTCTTCGTCATCCGCAAGGATTTCGAAGCGGATTTTCGCACGAAGATCCTCTCCAAATACGAAAACCACATCCCCGTCAAGGTGGTCTTCCAGTCGGTCGACGACCTGCCCGAGGGCTTCGTCCGCCCCGAAGGGCGCACCAAGCCATGGGGTACGAACCACGCCGTGCTGATGGGCAAGGCGGTCATCCGCGAACCGTTCGCCGTCATCAACGCCGACGACTTCTACGGCCGCGACGGCTTCCGCGTACTGGGTCAGTGGTTGTCGAAAGCCGACGGACAGAACCGCTACTGCATGGTGGGCTACCGCGTGGGCAACACCCTCTCGGAGAGCGGCACCGTGGCGCGCGGCATCTGCCGAACCGATGCGAACAATTACCTGACGGGTGTGGTCGAACGGACGGACATCGCCCGCGTCGACGGCCGCATCACCTTCACGGGCGACGACGGACAGCCGACCACCACCGACGACAATACCCCCGTCTCGATGAACATGTGGGGCTTCACGCCCGACTACTTCCGCTACTCGGAGGAGTATTTCAAGGAGTTCCTGCGCGCCAACATCGACAACCCCAAAGCCGAGTATTACATCCCGCTGATGGTCAACAAACTCATCACCGAAGGCACGGCGACGGTCGAGGTGCTCGACACCACGGCCAAGTGGTTCGGCGTGACCTACGCCGCCGACCGTCAGGGCGTGGTCGACAAAATCCGTGCATTGGTCGACGCGGGCGAATACCCCGCCAAACTCTTTTAGGGCGATGACCGTCTCGAAAATCAGCACCGAACCCCACGCGCAGGGCGAGATCGAGGTCTTCCGCCTCGCGAACGCCGCGGGGGCTTACGTCGACGTGTGCAACATCGGCGCTGGCATCACGGCCGTCGTCGTTCCCGACCGCGAGGGGCGCATGGCCGACGTGGCGCTGGGGTACCGCGCCTACGCCGATTACGTCGGCGACGGCGCCTGCTTCGGCAAGACGCCCGGCCGTTTCGCCAACCGGATCGCCGGAGGGCGCTTCACGCTCGACGGCAAGGAGTACCGGCTGGCCGTCAACAACGGCCCCAACCACCTGCACGGCGGCCCGACGGGATTCGCCAACCGCCTGTGGCAGGGTGAAACGACCGGCGACGGCGTGGCCTTCACCCGCACCAGCCCCGACGGCGAGGAGGGCTACCCGGGTACGCTCACGGCGCGCATCGCCTATGCGTGGGACGACGACTGCTGCCTGACCGTCCTACTCGAAGCCGCGTGCGACGCCCCCACGATCGTCAACCTGACGAACCACTCCTACTGGAACCTCGCGGGCGAGAATGCCGGATCGGTGCTCGGCCACAAGCTGCGGCTCCGCGCCTCGCGCTGGCTGCCGACCGACGAAACGCTGATTCCCACGGGCGAACTCGCCGGCGTCGCCGGCACGCCGATGGACTTCCGCACGTCCAAACCGCTCGGCCGCGACATTCGCGCCGATTTCCCCGCATTGCGCTACGGCAAAGGCTACGACAACTGCTGGGCCGTCGACGACTGGCGCGCGGACGAGGAGACGACCGTGGCCGAACTGTACGACCCGAAATCGGGTCGGCGGCTCAGCGTCCGCTCCACACAGCCGGGCGTGCAGGTCTACACGGGCAACTGGCTCGCCGGCTCGCCGCTCTCGAAGAGCGGCCGGCCCTACGCGGACTACGACGGCGTGGCGATCGAGTGCCAGGGTTTCCCCGACGCACCGAACCGCCCCGATTTCCCTTCGGCCGAACTGCGCCCCGGCGAAGCGTACCGCCGGACGATCCGCTTCCGTTTCGACGTCCGTTAACGACGCACCTCATTCCGACGGACGCAGGCGCACAGCTTGCGGCCGTCGGCTTTTTTTCCTATTTTTGCACGCAAAATTCCGCACTGCCGATGTTGATTCTGTTCGCTGTCCTCTTCGGCGGCATCCTCACGGGCCGCTTGCTGCGCCGCCGACCGCTCCGTGCGCTCGGCAGCGTCATCACGTTCATCATCTGGCTGCTGCTCTTCATGCTGGGAACGGAAGTGGGCGGCAATGAAGAGGTCATGCGGTCGCTGGCCACGCTCGGCGTGCAGGCGCTCGTTCTCTGCACGGGAGCGCTGGCGGGAAGCATCGCCTGCGCCTGGCTGCTGTGGCGGTCGATCGGCGGCAGACGCACCGACACGACCGACTCCGCCGCACCCGCTCCGCCGGCCTTCGCCGCACTGCGCGGCAGTCTGGTGATCGTCGCCTTCTTCGCAGCCGGAGCGATTTTCGGCGTCGCGGGATGGATTCCGGCTACCGCAGCCTCCTCGCCCGTAAGCACCTACATGCTCTACGGGCTGATGTTCTCGGTCGGCGTGTCGCTGGGACACGACGCCACGCTCGTCGAGCGTATCCGCTCGCTCGACCGCCGCATGGCGCTGCTGCCCCTCTGCACCGTCGTCGGAACGCTGGCCGGAGCGGCGCTCGCATCGCCGCTGCTGCACACCGTACCGCCGGCCGATGCCATGGCCGTCGGCGCGGGATTCGGCTACTATTCGCTGTCGAGCATCTTCATCTCCGAACTGCGCAGCGTCGAACTGGGAACGGTCGCTCTGCTCTGCAACGTCCTGCGCGAACTCTTCACGCTGCTGGCCGCACCGTGGGTAGCGGGCCGTTTCGGGCCGCTGGCCGCGATTTCGTCGGGCGGCGCCACGACCTTCGACACCACCCTCCCGATCCTCACCCGCGTCGCAGGGCCGCAGTATGCCGTCGTAGCGATCTTCCACGGCTGCGTCACCGATTTCAGCGTTCCCTTCCTGGTCACGTTCTTCTGTTCGATCTGAAAAAACGGGACGCACCGACCGATGCGTCCCGTCTCAAAAAATCCCGCTTCGCCCCTATTGCAGCACGGGCGACTCGAAGCCCAGCTTCCGCAAACCGTTCTGTACGTCGGGGTGGCTCATGAAGAGCCGCCACAACAACTCCGAACGGTGGTTCTCGATCATCACCGCGATCGGCCCCTGATCGATGGCCAGATACTTCTGCGGATACCAGTCGTCGGTCTGGCTGAACGCATCGTAGAAGCCGTAAGGCCCCCATACTTTCTCGTGAAGCGGCCCGTAGAGGTAACGCATCACATCCATCGACTCCTCGGGCGTATAGACGATCGACGAAAGCGCCGCTGTGGGGGCGATCACGCCGCGATCCTCGCGCTCGACGGGAGCGTGCGCCGCATACCCCGCCGTCGAATAACTGGCCGTCAGCCCCCAGCAATCCTTGCCGTAACCCTTGTAGTGCCGGGGATTGCGGATGCAGTAGGCACGGTTGATGAGCGAATAGTTGCGCATCTCGCCGAAATAGTCCTCGCAGTAGTCGTCTCTCAGCCCGCGCGGATCCAGCCCGAGGAAGGAGTAGTGCGCCCAGAAGAGCGGACCGGCCTCGACGCCCTGATACCGCAGGCGGAGGCGGTAACCCTCGACCTCGTGCTCGTCGACGATCGCCCCGTTCTCGGCCCACCCCTCGGTATAGACCTCGCGGTCGATCGGATAGGTCGGCGAAGCGGCCGCCAGAATATACATCACCAGACACTCGTTGAACCCGTGTACGGCGAAATTCATCTCCCACCCGTATTCGGGACTCCAATGCCAGTAGAGGACGTTCTGCCCGTTGCGATACCACGACCACTCGACGCCGCGCCACAACGTATCGATACGCTGTGCGAGCGCCTGCTCGCGCTCGTTGCCCTGCGCGAAATACTGATGCGCGGCCAGCAGCCCCTGCACCAGAAAGGCCGTCTCCACCAGATCGCCTCCGTTGTCCTTCTTGCCGAAGGGTTTCACGCGGCCCGTCCGGCCCTCGATCCAATGAGGCCAGGCGCCGTGGAAGCGGTCGGCACGTTCGAGGAACGAGACGATGCGTTCGAAGCGTTCGATCCCCTGTTCACGGGTGACGTAGCCGCGCTCCATACCGGCGATAAGCGCCAGAATACCGAAGCCGCTGCCGCCCGTCGTCACGACCGTCTCGTCGTTTTCGGGATAGATGCCGTCCATGTTGATCCGTTCGCACGCAAGGCCGCTGTTGGGCTCGGCGCCCGACCAGAAATAATCGAACGTACGCCGCTCGACGCTGTCCAGCAACGCCTCGTCCGAAAGCGTCGCTGCGGGACGCTGCGCGCAGCCCGCGACGACGCCCGCCAGAGCGAGCGCCGCCATGGCCGCCGTAATCCGTTTGATCGTCTTCATGCCGCGAAGGTTATTTCAGGGTGAAACTTGCCTGCTTCACCGCGTCGCTCGCGCCGCCGATCATCACGTCGAACTCGCCCGGCTCTGCCACGTACCGCAGGTCGAAATCGTAATATTTGAGCAGCGAGACGTCGATCGTAAAACTTACGTCGCGGCTCTCGCCCGCTTTGAGCGCCACGCGCTGGAAGCCTTTGAGCTCCTGCACGGGACGGGTCGACGAACCCACCCTGTCGCGGATGTAGAGCTGCACGACCTCCACGCCGTCGCGCCGGCCGCTGTTCGTCAGGCGCACGGTGGCCTCGATCGACCCGTCGGCGGTCATCTCCGACGCCGAAAGGCGCACGTCGCCGTAGTCGAAGGTCGTATACGACAGACCGTAGCCGAAGGGATAGAGCGGCGTGTTGGGCACGTCGAGATAGTTGCTGCGGAACTTCTCGAACTTGTCGCCCAGCAGCGGACGTCCCGTATTCTTATGGTTGTAGAAGAGCGGTATCTGCCCCACGCTGCGCGGGAAGGTCACGGGAAGTTTGCCCGACGGGTTGACGTCGCCGAAGAGTACGTCGCCGATCGCCTCGGCCGCCTGCGTGCCGCCGAACCATACATTGAGCATCGCAGGCACGTGCTCGGCCTCCCATTCGAGCGTCAGCGGGCGCCCCGTGAAGAGTACCAGCACGACGGGTTTGCCCGTCGCCACGAGCGCCTTCAACAACTCCTGCTGCACGTCGGGAATGCCGATCTGCGACCGGCTGCTGCTCTCGCCGCTCATCTCCGAAGCCTCGCCCAGCGCGGCGACCACCACATCGGCCTCGGCCGCCGCGGCGAGCGCCTCGTCGAGCAACTGCTTGTCGGTGCGGCCGTCGCGCGGAATATCGCGCCCGAACATCGTGGCATAGCGCTCCTGCTCCTCGTCGCGGATCACGTTGCTGCCCTTGGCATAGAGGATCTTCACCCCTTCGCCGGCCACCTGCTGCAACCCTTCGACGAGCGTCAGCGGCTTCGTCAGATCGGTAGCGACGCTCCACGTGCCGGGCATGTTCGCGCGCGAAGCGGCCAGCGGGCCGACCACGGCGATCGTTCCCTCGCGCCGGAGCGGCAGCACGTCGCCTTCGTTTTTCAGCAACACGAAGCTCTCGCCCGCGATACGGCGCGCCTCGGCGCGGTGTGCGGGCGTATAGATCTGCGTGGCGGCGCGCTGCGGATCGCAGTAACGGTAGGGATCGTCGAAAAGTCCCAACTTGAATTTCGCTTCGAGCACCAGGCGGCACGCGCGGTCGATGTCGGACAGCGGGATACGCCCCTCTTCGAGCGACTGCTGCAAGGTTCCCAGGTAACCCTCGCTCACCATGTCCATGTCGACACCCGCCTCGACGGCGCGCGCCGACACCTCTTTCAGATCGCCCAGACCGTGCGCGATCATCTCGTAGATGCCCGTGTAGTCCGTGACGACGAAGCCCTCGAAGCCCCACTGCTCGCGCAGCACGGTGGTCATCAGCCAGCGGTTGGCCGTGGCGGGAATCCCGTCGACCTCATTGAACGACGCCATGACACTGCCCACGCCTGCCTCGACGGCCGCCTTGTAGGGCGGGAAATATTCGTTGTACATGCGCTGGCGGCTCATATCGGTCGTATTGTAGTCGCGTCCCGCTTCGGCAGCACCGTAGAGAGCATAGTGCTTCACGCATCCCATGATCTCGTCGGTGGCAAAATGCATCGGATCACGCCCCTGATAGCCGTAGACGAACGACCGCGCCACAGCGCTGCCGAGGAAGGGATCTTCGCCGATGCCCTCCGACGCACGTCCCCAGCGGGGATCGCGCGCAATATCGACCATCGGGGAGAAGGTCCAGCAGATACCGGCGGCACTCGCCTCGACGGCCGAAATACGGGCCGCACGCTCGACGGCCTCCATGTCCCACGTGGCCGTCAGGCCGAGCGGAATAGGAAAGGTCGTCTCATAACCGTGGATCACATCCATGCCGAAGATCAGCGGAATACCCAGACGGCTCTCCTCGACGGCGATACGCTGCACGTCGCGGATCTTCTCCACCCCCTTGATATTGAACAGACCGCCCACCTCGCCGCGGCGGATCTTCTCGGCGATGTCGCTGCTCTTGGCCTGACCGGTGGTGATGTCGCCCGCACTGGGCAGGTTGAGCTGGCCGATCTTCTCTTCGAGGGTCATGCGGCGCATCAGCGCGTCGACATACTGCTCCATCGTAGCGCCCGCAGGCTTCTCGACGGCGACGGCCGCGCCGCAGAGCACGATGCCCAGCAGGGTAATGAGTGTTTTTTTCATATCGTAATCTCTGTTTTTTATGGTATAATATTTCGCTTCCCGAAAAACGGAGTTTCACGGTCGCGGATCACTTGCGGCGGCACGCGTCAACTGCCCGCCTCGACCGTAAATCCGAGTTCGGCGAGTCCCCTCTGCACATCCTTATCGGACATGAACAGGTTCCACGGCAATCCCGTGCGGTAGTTTTCGATCATCACCACGATCGGGCCCTGATCGATGGCAATGTGCATTCCCCGGTCGAACCAGCCGGACGTGAGATCGAAGGCGTCGATAAACCCGTAGTCGCTCCACAACTTGTCGCCCAGTTTATAGTAGAAGAAGCGCAGTGCGGCCATCGACTCGTCGGGCGTGTAGGGCATCGACGACAAGGCTGCCGTGGGGGCGATGACTCCCCGGTCGTTCGTCGGCGACGAGGCGGTGTAGCCGTCGGGAATATCGCTGGCCGTCAGTCCCCAGCAGTCGGCACCGTAACCGGCATACCCCTTGGGGTTGTCTACGCAATACGCGTAGTTGATCCGGGTATGGTTGCACACCTGCTCCCAATAGTCGGCGTAGGCATCGGAGAGTCCTCGGGGATTCAGCCCCAGGAAGGAATAGTGGGCCCAGAAAAGGGGGCCGCCGTAATCCTCGCCCAGCGGCAGCACGGTATCGTAGAACGACTTGCCGTTGCGCATCGCGCCGCCGCGCGCCCAGCCTTCGGCATACACCTCGCGGCCGATGGGATGCGTCGGCGACGAGGCGGCCAGCACGTAGACGATCAACGCCTCGTTCCACCCCTGTATCGGCATGTTCATCGCCCAGCCCTTGTCGGGACTCCAATGCCAGTAGAGCACCTTCTCCGTCCCCTCCTTGGTGAAGAAATCCCACTCGACGGCCTCCCACAAGGCGGTGATGTCGGCGCGCAGCTTGCTCTCTGCCGCATCGGCGCCGTCGAAGTAGGCACGCGCCGTCAGCAACCCCTGGAACAACAGCCCGGTCTCCACCAGATCGGCGCCGTTGTCATCGGCCGAGAAGGGAAGCGTCTGCCCCGTCTGGCCGTCGATCCAGTGCGAGAAGGCGCCGTGATAGGAGGTCGCCCGCTCCGCAAGGAAGGTCACGATCCGCTGCACCCGCTGGCACGCCTCGCTGCGGGTCACGAAACCGCGCTCGGCGGCCACCGTCATGGCCATCACGCCGAAGCCCGTCCCGCCGGTAGTGACCGTCGCGCCCGACGAGGTGCGCTCGCGCGCCATGCCGCTCGTCGATTCGGCACCCTCCCAGAAATAGCGGAAGGTCTGCTGCTGCACCTTGGTGAGCAGCTCCTCGTCGGAAATCTGCGGGAATTTGTCGCTCGTGTCCAGCCCCGTCCGGATCCGGATCACCTTGCCGGTCAGGATCGCCTCCCCGGCAGCCGATTTCAGGCCGCTGTCGACGATCAACCGGTAGGAAGCATACGCGTTCAACCCGGCGGAGGGTTTGAGCGTGACGCGCTTCGCGCCGTCGTAAACGTCGCTGGCGTCCACCTTCGCGCCTCCGGCGTCGAGCAGATAGATATTGGCCTCGACGGTCGCCGCGTCGAGCGCCGCCGTGAAGTCGAGCACGATCTCGGCGTCGGGCGACACGTCGTCGAAATCCGACAGGCCGCTCTGCCCGCCGATCGTAACCGAGCTCAACGCCAGCTGATCGCCCGCGGGCGTGCGGTCGTCGGTCGAATCGCCGCCGCAGCCGACACCCAGCAAAACCAGTGCAGGCAGGAGAGGCTTGAAAAACGGAAAACCTTTCATATATCGTCGTTTTTTTAGAAGAGGGGGCCTGATTTCGGTCCCCTCTTCCGATCAATGCAGAAATCGAGCCCTGCTATTTCGCCTGTTCGTACAGTGCCGTCACCTGTGCCGGCGTCAACACCTGATCGTAGAGATAGATCTCGTCCATGGCTCCCGTATAGAAGGAAGCCTCGGCCGTCCAGCCGGCACCCGAACCCAGGCCGACCTGCGACGGGAAGGCGCCGAGGCAGATGCCGCTCACCTCGTCGAACGTCATCGGACCGAAGGCTCCGTCCTTCAACACGCGGTCGCAGACCGCCCCGCCGTTGTGGTAGAGCGTGATGGTCGAGGTCCCTGCGTCGTAGGTCACGCCGACATGCGCCCAGACGCCGGCCATATTCTGTATCTTGGCGTCGTCGCCGGCATCGAACCACGCATCGGGCTTGCCGCTCGCACCGGTCGCCTGCATGAATCCCTTGAAGAAGAACTCCGACGGAGTGGTCGTGTTGCCGTTGTTGAGGAAGAAGGCGACGTCGGCCACCTCGATCGTCTTGTTGCCGATGGAGAAGAGACCCGCTGCATTCTTGTTCGTACCGTCGAACTTGATCCACATGAAAATCGAGTAGCTGCCCAACGATTTGAGCGCTGTCGTCGAAGCGGCGTCGGGCGTCAGGATGAGCGCCTGGCCGTCGACGTTCTGGTAGGCTTTGCCCGACTTGCCGTCGACGAACATCGGCGACTCGCCGGTGAAGGTCTTCATCTCGCCCGCGAGCGTTCCGTCGAGGAACAGATCGTCGTCGCAGGCCAAATGGTAGAGCGGATCGGGAAGCTGTACGCCCGACGAGCCCTCATCCGGATAGTCGAAGGGAGGATCCTGACCCAAATCCTGTTTGCACGATCCGAGGGACAAAAGCGCCGCGGTCGTCAAAATCAACGGAAAATATCTGAGGAATTTCATGGTATCTGACTTGTTTTAATTAGCATAATCGGGATTCTGTACCAGTACGCCGTTCGAGGCGTCGACCTGCTCCTGAGGCAGCGGCAGGTATTTGTTCTTGGCGGTGTAGCCCTTGTTGCCGAGCACGGCCGAAGCACCGTCCTCCGCACCGGCGATACTGAACTCCTGCCAGCGCACCAGATCGTAGAAGCGGTCGAATTCGAGCGCCAGCTCCACGTGGCGTTCATGGTGGATCGCCTTGCACAACTCCAACTGGTTGGTCGTCGTCACCTTGGGCAGCACGTTCGTATTGGTGCCGCGGGCACGGGCGCGCACCTGTTCCAGATAATCCAGCGCCTCCTCGATCATCGCCTCGCCGCCCATCTCGCAGGCCGCTTCGGCAGCCATCAGCACCACGTCCGAGTAACGGATCATACGAATGTTGTACCAGAATCCGTCGTTGCTGCCGTAATATTCGCGCAGTTTGGGACTGCAATAGGCTTTCTTGTTGTAGTAGTCACCGTCCAGACCGTCCTGCGATACAAGAAACTCGTTGAAGGGGGCGTTACCGGTCGCCGGAGCGATCGCAGGCCACGGCTTCGAAGGGGTCGAGAAGTAGAGCAGCGTCTCGTCGCGGCGCGGATCGCCCTCTTCGAACACGTCGACGATCGACTGGTCGGCCATGTGCCAGCCCCAGCCCAGATTGCTCGTACCCGAACCGCGGCAGCCCTGCACCTGGCAGAACTGACTGCCCAGATCGTTGGTCGCGGGCTGCGCGACGGTGGCCGTGCACTGCAACTCCCAAACCGATTCCGAAGAGTTTTCGCCCTCCTCGCGGAAAATCTCGTCGAACGGCGTGTCGAGATTGTAGACCCTGGTATCGATCACGTTCTTGGCAGCCTGATACATCTGCGACCACAGACCGCGCTGGCCGTAAGTCTTGGCATGCAACGCACGTGCGGCGCCGTAAGTGACCCGCCCGATATATTTCGACTCCCAGCGGCGGGGCAGCCCTTCGGCCGCCGTCAGATCGGCGTCGATCAACTCGTAGATCTTGTCCACCGACGATTTGGGGATATTGGCCTCGTCGGAATTGGTGATGGCGAAGTCGACGAGCGGCACCTCGCCGAAGGCACGCACCAGATTGAAATAGCACCAGCCGCGGAAGAAGCGAGCTTCCATGCCGCATTGCAGTTCCGCCTCATCGAGCTGTTCACCGGCCTCCTGCGCCTTCTGCATCTGGTCGAGCACGGTATTGGCCGCATTGATGATCTCGTAGTTCTGCGTCCAATAAGGATTCAACAGCGAATTGGCCGCCGAATACTGAAAATTCTCGTACATCGGCACATGTTCCGCACCGTCGGTCGTGGTCGATCCCTTACGCGAATCCTCCGAACGGTAGTAATGCACCGCGAAGGCGGGAATACCCGACGTGATATTGTAGTGGCGCGCCTTGGTGTAGAGCGCCATTACCTGCGAAAAGTAGGCGCCGCCTTCGATGTCGTCGATAGTCCACTGGCCCTGCGGGCGTTGGTCGAGCAGGTCGCTGCACGCGGCCGATGCGACCGCCGCGACGGCGATGATCCAGAGTTTCAGATTTCTTATGATCGTTTTCATTGGTTATGCTGTTTTAGAAAGACACGTTTACACCGAAAGTAATGGTCGTCGGCATGGGGTAGGTGTCGCCCGTGTCGATGCCGAACGCAAGGGCCGTACCGCCGATCTCGGGCGTATAGCCGGTGTTGTGCGACCAGGTGGCCAGGTTGTCGATGTTCATGAACACGCGCAGCGCTTTGAGACGGATCTTCTTGAGGATCCGGTCGCCGAAACTGTAACCCAGCTGGATGTTTTTCAGACGCAGGTAACTGCCGTCCTCGATGAAGTAGCTCGAATTCATCATCTGCGTGGCGCGCGATGAATCGAGAATCGGCTCCCAGTTCGACGTGCCCTCGCCGTTCCAACGTCCCAGACGCTTGGTATGATAATTATACTGTGCATATGCCGACAGGAAGCTCGTATTGAAGATCTCGTTTCCGTAGACACCCTGGAAGTCGATACCCAGATCGAAATTCTTGTATTGCAGGTTGACCGAGTAACCGTAGGTGAAATCGGGCGTAGGATTGCCGATCATCGTACGGTCGGCTTCGGTGATCTTGCCGTCGCCCGTGACATCGCGGAATTTCAGGTCGCCCGGAGCCACGGCCGCCAGCGTGTTTTCCGGCGACGAGGCGATGTCGGCCTTGTTCTGGTAGATGCCCTCGACCTCGTAGCCGTAGAAATAACCGATGGGCTTGCCCGGTTCCGATACGGCCACGCTCTTGTCGCCCTGATAGTAGGTCTTGCCCAACGTGAGCACCTCGTTGTCGATCGTGGTCAGGTTACCCGAAACGGTATAGCGGAAATCGTCGCCGATCGTGTCGCTCCACGATCCCGACAACTCGAAGCCGCGGTTGCGGATCGAACCCGAATTGATCAGACCGTCCTGCGCGCCCATGAACGATTCGAGGTAGCAGATCAGGTCTTCGGTCTTCTTGCTGTAATAGGTCGGCTCGATGTGCAGGCGCTGGTTGAACATCTGCATCTCGAAGCCCACTTCCCACGCCTTGGTCTTCTCCCAGCGCAGATTCGTCGCCAGATAGGCCTGCGCATAGGAGGAGATGATGTTGTCGCCGAAGATGGCGTTCGAGGAGTTGAGCGTCGGGAACGCGGGATAATTGCCGCCCTCGGTACCGACGTTCTGGTTACCCAGCACGCCGTACGACCCCTTGATCTTCAAGTAGTCGATCACATGCTGGTTGCGCATGAAATTCTCTTCGGACATGATCCATCCGGCACCGACCGAGTAGAAGTTGTCCCACGTGTTGCCCGTGTACTTGAACACCGACGCACCGTCGCGGCGGAACGAGAAGTTGACCAGGTAGCGGCGGTTGTAGTTGTAGAGCGCACGGAACAGGTACGACATCGTGAACTTGCGGTACTGCGAGCCGCCGTTGGTCGCCGACGCCGTGTCGCCGATCGACGAGATCCACCACTTGTCGGGATCGTTCGGAATCGGCAGGTCGGCCGAAGCGACGTTCTGGCTGCGGCCGCCGGTGAGCTCCTCGTAGTTGGTGAAGTTGGTCGTCAGACCGGCCATCAGCGTCAGGTCGTGCTTGTCGGCGAAGGTCTTCGCATAGGTGAGGATGTAGTCCTGCTGCGCATTGAGCGTGTTGGACTTCGTCTGCGACAGCGACTCGCGGTCGCTGCGGGCGTTGATCGTCCCCAGATCGGGATCGTATTCGTATTTCACGGGCGTGAAGAGCCGCGAATTGTTCGACAGGTAGTCGATCGAGAAGGCGGCGCGGAATTTCAGTTCGGGCAGGAAATTGATCTCGCCGTAGACATTGCCTGCGAAGCGGTAGTTCTGCGCCTTGTTGTGGGCGGCGAACTCCTCGATGTCGATCATCGGGTTGGAGATCTGCGAACTCTGGAACGAAGGCAGTTTGTAGTAGCCGCCCGTCGTATCGTCGTAGATCGGCGAGATCGGAGCCGCATGGATGGCGCCGGTCACGTTCTTCGCATCGGCCGGCAACATGTAGGCGCCGTTCATCTGCACGCCGAATTTGAGCCAGTCCTTCATCTTGTACTCGTCGCTGAAATTGACGGTCACCTTCTGCATCTCCTCACCCACGATGCTGCCCTGCTCGTAGGTGTAGCCCACGCCCAGATAGAAGTTGCTCTTTTCGTTGGCGCCCATGATGCTGGCCGTCGTCTGGCTGATCATGGCATTCTGGAAGATGGCGTCCTGCCAGTCGGTATTGGCCTGATAATAGGTATAGTCGAACGGATCGCCGCCCATGTTCGAAAGCTGCTCGTTGTAGAGCTCCTTGAACTGCGGCCCGTTGGTCAGCGACATGCGGTGCCCCACGTGCTTCACGCCCACCGACTGGTTGACGTTCACCACCGTCTGCCCCATCTTGGCGCGTTTGGTCGTGACGATGATGACGCCGTTGGCGCCGCGCACGCCGAAGATAGCCAGCGACGAGGGGTCTTTCAGAATCTCGAACGATTCGATGTCATTCGCATTGAGGTAGTTGATGTTGTCGGTGAACATTCCGTCCACCACATAGAGCGGTGCGAAGCCGTTGATCGAGTTCGTACCGCGGATACGGATTTCGGGATCCTGTCCGGCCCGACCCGAATTGGTGATCTGCACACCGGCCACGCGGCCCTGCAACGAGGCCAGCGGGTTCGACGCCGGACGGTTGGCGATCGTCGCGGCGTCGACGTTGACGATCGAACCCGTCAGATCGCGTTTCTTGGCCGTACCGTAACCGATCACCACGGCCTGCTCGATCATCGTCGACTCGCTTTCGAGCGTCACCGTAACCGGCACGGCCGATACGGGCACGCGCTGCGTGGACATACCGATGAACGAAACCTCCAACTCCTGCCCCTCGCGGGCTTTCAGTGCGAAACCGCCGTCCGCGCCCGTGGTCGTACCCGTGTACGTCCCCGCGACCACGACGCTGGCGCCTACGACAGGCTGCCCGTCCGCATCGATGACTTTTCCCGTTACATCGATCGTGCTCTGCGCGAAGGCGCCCGATACGGAGGCCGCGAGCAGCAGAACGACCGATACAAACGCCTTGAACAAGAGGCGGCCGACGCCGCAACTCTCTGGTCGATTCTTTTTCATTGCAATTTTAGGTTTATGTTTCTACTGTGGGCTCCGCGCCTCGGCAGGGAAATGCGGAACGGAATCCGCCGAAGCGTCGCCCGGAAAAGTTTTTACGAAAACAAAATTAAAAGGTTCGGAAAAATCGCGGGGAAAAGCGGCTACACTCCGACTACTCCACCCTCGAAAAAGACTCTTCCACTGCCTCTCAATTACCTCTCAAAGAACAATGAAATAATTTGAAATCAACCGATTAAAAATCGAAATTCTACTTCTCATCATCCTCCGGCCCCGACTCCTGCGAATCGATATGCAAGAGGAATTCGTTCAAATTCTGGGCCGAAGTCAATCCGAGTTTCTTTCGCAGCCGGTAACGGCCGTTCTCGACCGCCCGCACCGACAGACTCATCAGCGAGGCGATCTCCTTGGTACAAAGATTCATTTTCAGGCAGGCGCTCAGACGCAGATCGCTGGTCGTCAGGTCGGGGAAGCGTTCCTTCATGATGCGGAAATAGGAAGAGTGCTTCTGCTCGAACTTGATCAGGAACAGCGTCCAGTCGCTCTCCGTATCGAGTTTGCTGCTTACATAGGCGTTGACTTTCTGCCACAGGGGCGCCGTCGTGCGGTTGCCCTGCTTCTGCTGGAACTCGTTGACCATGTCGCGCAGGCGCAGGATGATCTCGTTGCGCCCGATGAGCGTCGAACTCTGCGCCACGATCTCGGCGTCGCGCGTCTCGATCTGCCGGGTCAGCTCCCGGTTGGCGCGCCGCAACGCGACGATCTCCTGCAAGCGCAGACGCCGCAGGTAACGCCGGCGATAGAAACGCATCACCAACAGCCACAGACAATAGAAAGTGAAGGCCAGCAGCAGCACGTAGCCCGCATAGGCCCAGCCGGTAGCGTACCAGGGCGTGAGAACGACGAACGGGAAACGGGCGGGTTCCGACCAGCGGCCGAACACGTCGCCCACGGCGACCTCGAAGGTGTAGCGCCCCTGCGGCAAACGGGCGTAATCGGCCGTTCCCGTCCGGTCGGACTCCGACCATGCGCTCTCCATGCCCGTCAGGCGGTGGCGGAAACGCAGGCCGGGAACCGCGCCCCGACGCGGAGCGTAGCGGAAAGTCACCGAGTTGCGCTGGTGAGGAATCTCGACCGCAGCCGAGAGATCGTACCACGCCTCATCGCCCCGGCGCCCCGACGCACGCAGCGATTCGAGTAGCGGAGGAATCGGAGGGGGGGGGATTTCGACGGCCTGCGATGAGACGAGTTCGAAGCCGTTGTCCCCGCAGAAAAGACAGGTCGAATCGTCGAGCCGCGCCACCTGTTCGTACCCGTAGATCATGTTGTCGACCGGAATGCCGGCGCACGGCGTCAATTCGGCACTGCGCCGGCCGTCGTAACGCAATTTCCAGACGCCGCTGCCGGTAATGACCCAGAACCATTCGTCGGCATAGGGAATCACGCGGCGGATGTCCTCCACCGTGCGGAACGCCGCATCGAGCACCGTATCCGCCTCGATGCAGTCCGTATATTCGTTGTAACGGAAAAACCTGTCGTCGCCCATGAGCGCCACGCGGCCGCCCACGCGCAGCAAATGGAGTTTGTAGGGCAGTCCGTCGCCCGCACCGCCTCCGTAGAGCGTCCGCTCCTCGATGCGCCGGCCGTCGTCGCTCATGCGGCAGCGGTAGACCCCTTTCGACGGATGTTCGAGCCAGAGGTTGCGCATATAATCCGCCTCGATGCGGTAGACCGATTCGTCCAGTCCGTCGACCTCGTGCATCGTACCGTCGTCGTCGAGCAGCCGCAACTTGTAATAGGAGGCGTAGTAGGTGCGGCTCTTTTCGCCCAGTTTCACCCGCCGCAACCCGTAACCGCCCATGTCGGAACGGCGTACCAGCGAAAAATCGGGACGGAGTTCGGTGACGCCCGTGTTGTGGCTCACGTAGAGCCGCCCGTCGAGCAGGTCGAACGACCACGCCTGACCGCTCAGGCCGGCCACGGGGCGGAAATCGGAGGGATCGACGCCCGTCGCCAGACGGCTCTCGTCGACGGCGAAGACCCCCTGGTTGGTAGCCAGCAGCAACTTCCCCTGCCAGCGGCAGGCGTCGTAGAGCGAACCGGCCGCCCACTTGTTGTAGGTATGGTAATCCACCCCTTCGCAGAACAGCAGCAACGAAAGTCCCCGGTCGAGCGCCGCCCAGACATTTTGTTGCGCATCCTCCGCAAGCGCCATCACACTGTTGTTGAGCAGCCGGTTTTCGGTCGAAAGAACCGCGAGCAGCCGTCCGTCGGCACCGGCCTCGTACAATCCTCCGAAAAGCGTCCCGAAGAGATAGGTGCCGCGCGAGGTTCGGATGCCGCAGTTGAGTTCGTCGCGCCGCAACCGCTCCGACAGCGCCGGACTCCACGGCGTGAACCGTTCGCCGTCGTAGCGCCACAATCCGTCGGTACCCGTCCCCACGATCCATTCGCCCTCGTGCGGCCCGGGCAGCAGCACCCGCACGGTCGTCGTCGAGAAGCGTTCGCTGTCGGGCAGCCGCTCGAAGGACTCCTGCCGCATCCGATAGAGCGGGCCGCCCATCTCCTGCACCCAGAACTCGTCGCCCGCACGCAGAAGAAAGAGCATGTTCATCTCGCCCGTCAGGCGGCGGACGCGCTCGTAATCATAAAGGTAGATGCCGTGGAACGATTGAAACAACACCCCCTGCGGCGTGATGTAGATTTTCCAGAAATCGCTGTCCGAAAAGCGGGGATTGCGCTGAGCCGGAACGAGCGACGTATAGCGCAGCGCACCCGAAGCGTCGCGATCCCAGCGCCCGAACTCCTCGAACCCGCCCGTGAAGATCACGTCGTGCGACAGCGGGGCCACCGAACGCACGATCGAGGCGCGGGGCAGTTCGTACAACCGCCATTGCAGGCCGTCGAATTCGAGCAGCCCCTTGTCGTTGCCGGCATAGAGCGTTCCCGCATCGTCTTCGGCCACCGCCCAGTTCTTGTTGGCCGCCCGATAATCGGACGGCAGCAGGTTGATGACACCGGGACCGGCGGCACGCGACGACATCGCCGAAAGCACTCCGGTCAGGAGACAAAACAGGCTGTACAAGAACTTGATCGGCATAAAAGTCTTCACGGATTAGGAGATAAAAATAGGCCTTTTTTACGAAATATCCAAACCTTCGCCCGAAGAAACGCCCCGCAGCGAACCGGATTTTCGCACGATCGAAGCTCCCCTGCACCTTCGGACAAATGGTAACATAGCATATTTTCCATCATTTATTTTGAACTTATGTTCATAATTAATAACTTTGCGGAAACGAGTTTTTTGTCATGCCGCGTCCCCGCAAATGCTGTTACATCGCCCAACCGCCCGCCGTCGCGGGAATGCGTCCCGTCGGCGGAGATAGCGTCGCTCCCGAAGCCGTCACGCTTCGGTACGACGAATACGAAGCGATCCGCCTGATCGACCACCAGGGATTGACACAGGCCGCGGCGGCCGAGCGCATGGGCATTTCCCGCCCCACCTGCACGCGTCTCTACGACCGTGCCCGCCACACGCTCGCCGCCGCGCTCGTCGAAGGGCGGCCGCTGCGCATCGAAGGCGGAAAGGTCTGCCACTCCGAACGCTGGTACCGCTGCCCGCACTGCCGGCGCATCCACACCGGAACACCCCGCTGTCCGGCCTGCCGCCGCAATGAAGACTCCGAGATACTCGGACAACCGAATACAACATATAATCCTGTTAACACTGTCATCATGGAAAAAATCGCACTTCCGACCCGCAACGGCGCGGTCGACGACCACTTCGGCCACTGCGAATGCTACACGATCTTCACGCTCGACGCCGACCGCCGCATCGCCGGCCGCCAGACGCTACCCGCCGCCGAAGGCTGCGGCTGTAAATCCGACATCGCCCCCCGCCTGCACGCCATGGGCGTCGACGTGATGCTTGCCGGCAACATGGGCGACGGGGCGAAAAACGTCCTCCAACGCAACGGTATCGCCGTCATCCGCGGCTGCCACGGGCCTGTCGAGGAGGTCGTCGCGGCCTATCTGGCCGGCCGGATCGCCGATTCGGGCGACGCCTGCGCACACCATCACGAAGGCGGCTGCCCCGAACACCACGGGACGACAGGCTGGCACCTCGCCGAATGACGGAAACCGGTGCCGACGGCACGATCCGCAACCCTTCTGCGGCGATCTTTTCGAGAGGTCGCCGCTATTTTTCCGTAAAAAGCCGCTTTCTGGAAAATTCTTCGTATTTTTGCCTCGCCGAGAGTTCCAACGGCGCGGCGAAGCCTCGCTGCGCCCGGATGAAAAGGGAATCGGGTGTAACTCCCGAACAGTTCCCGCTGCTGTAAATTCCGGCATCCGTCCCGAGCGACGGATGTACTCCGCGACACGTTCAGGCCACTGATTTCGATCGGGAAGGCGTCGCAGAAGGAAAAGTCAGAAGACCTGCTTTCGGCCCGAAAAGACGGATTCACGCCTGCGGGGTACGGGCCGGAAGCCGAATGCGCACACTGCTTGCGCGACCTGCTGCCAGACCGATCCCTCCCCTCTCTCCCGCCGCCGTGATCCCGTCCGATACGACAAAGTTCGACGACTATGATACGATTCGGAACGATAGCGGCCGCATGGTGCGCCGTATTGCTGCTGGCAGCCTGCGAAAGTTCGGGGCCGGCTGAAAAAGAGGATTTCGACACGGGCGGCAGCGCGGGGGTCTTCTGCCTCTGCGAAGGCAACATGAACGCCGGCAACGCCTCGCTCTCCTACTACGACCCCGCCGCACGCACGGTGCAGAACGAAGTCTTCTACCGTGCCAACGGCGCCAAACTGGGCGACGTGGCGCAATCGATCTTCCTGCGCGAAGGGCGCGTCTTCATCCCGATGGACAATTCGGGCGTAATCTGGGCCATCGACGCCGACACCTTCCGCGTCGAGGGGAAGCTCGAAGCGGCGAGCAGCCAGCACCCCGACGAGAACAACCACATCGTCGCGCCGCGCTACATCCACTTCCTGAGCGACACGAAGGCCTACGTGACCGACTTGTTCAGCCCCTACATCACCGTCTTCGACCCCCGCACCTGCAAGATAACGGGCGCCATCCACACCGGTCAGGCACCGTCGACGGGCAGCTACAACTCCACGGAACAGATGGCGCAGTACGACAAGTGGGTCTTCGTCAACTGCTGGTCGTACAGCAACAAGATCCTGGTCATCGACTCCGAGCAGGACAAGGTGGTGCACGAAATCGAACTGCGGAGCATCCAGCCCAATTCGCTGGTCGTCGACCGCAACGGCAAACTGTGGGCGCTGACCGACGGCGGCTACGCCGGCAGCGAATACGGGCAGACCGAACCCTGTCTCTACCGCATCGACGCTGCAACCTGGCGCGTCGAACAGGAATTCGTCTTCGAAAAGGAGGAGTACCCCTCGGAGCTCTGCATCAACGGTGCGGGCGACGTGCTCTACTTCATCAACGACGGCATCTGCAAGATGTCGGTCACGGCCGCGCACGCTCCCGTCAGGCCGTTGATCCCCAACGAGCGGCGGCACCAGATCTACGGTCTGGCGGTCGATCCCACGAGCGGGGAGATCTACGTGGGCGACGCGATCGATTTCGAACAGCCGGGCGTGGTCTACCGCTACCGCGACACCGGTCAGAGCGCCGAACTGGTCGACTCGTTCGGCGTGGGAATGCTACCCAGCGCCTTCGCATTCAAATAGGAAACCGCCATGAGAAAGACGCTCTCCCTGCTCGCCGCACTGCTCGCCGTCGCCTGCGGCGGGGACGAACAAACCGACACCTCGGCACTGCAACCCACCATTACGCAGCAGGAGGCCAACGCCCGCTACCGCGTGAAGGCGGGGCGCGAACTGCTCATCGCCCCGAGCTATACTAACGCCGAAGGGGCGCGCTTCACCTGGACGTGCGACGACGAGGTGGTCTGCCGCGAAGCCTCCTACGTCTTCCGGCGCGACAAGGCCGGCATCTACTACCTCTCGCTGCGCGTCGAAAATGACTACGGCGCCGCCGAAGACGAACTGCGCGTGCGGGTCGACGCGCTCGAAGCGCCCTGCATCACGCTCATCGAACCCGTCGGAGGGTTCACCGTCGCGGCCGATGCCGAACTGACGATCGCTCCCACCGTCGAGAACGGCCAGACGGCGCGCTTCCGATGGACGATCGACGGAGAAATGGTCGGCGAAGCGGCGGAGTACCTTTTCCGGCGGCACGAATGCGGCGACTACGAAGTGACGTTCAGCGCCGCGAACGACGACGGCGAGGACTCGGTCTCGTTCACTGTAAAAGTATTGTCTCCGGAGCAGATGCCCTTCTCGTGGGAATTTCCCCAGACGGCCTATAACGTCGCGCGGGGACGCACGATCCGCCTGAAAGGGTGGAACCCCGTCAACGCCTTCGACGCCGAATACATCTGGGAGGTCGACGGCACGGAGCGACAACGCGGAGCGCAGCTCGAATACCGCTTCGAAGCCCTCGAAGAAGGACCGCACGAAGTGACGGTCACCATGCGCAACAGCTATGCGACCCGCTCGCAAACACTGTCGGTCAACGTCTGTGCTGCCGAAGGCACCTATTACCGGCCCGCCGACGCCGCGAGCCGGGCGTCGACCGTCCGCGTCTTCGAGTACCTGCCCGCGCCCGGACTGTGGGTGAGCGGCTACATGTACGGCCCGCTCTTCACCGCCACGACGATGGCCGAAGCGTGCGCCCACGTGCAATCGCGCTTCGACATCAACTACATGATCTCGCTGGGAGCGTGGGGCGGCTACGTCGTCGCAGGCTTCGACCACAGCGTCGACAACAGCGGCGGCGGAGTCGACCTGGCCATCCGCGGCAATCCCTACTCCTACCAGTCGGAGCCAGGCGTCGTCTGGGTCGCACAGGACGAGAACGGCGACGGGGAACCCAACGACACGTGGTACGAACTGGCCGGTTCGGAGTACGACAGCGCTGAAACGATCTACGACTATTCGGTCACCTACTATCAGCCTACGCGCGCGCAGGCCGCCGTCGTCTGGCGCGACAACCGCGGCGGCGGGGGCACGATCGACCACAACGCCTACTGGAACCCTTCGGACAGCTACTATCAGCCGTGGCTGCCCGAAGGAGAGTGCACCTTCTACGGCACGCGCCTGCTGGACCGCTCGTACGTTGACGCTTCGGGGCAGACCGTCGTTCCTCCCTACGACTGGGGTTATGCCGACAACGCGGGCAAAAGCGACTACGACGGGCAGTTCTGCCTTTTCCGCCTGAGCAACGCCCGCACCTTCGACGGCCGGCCCGCCGACCTGAAATACATCGACTTCGTGAAGATACAGACCGGCCAGATGGGCAAGACCGCACTGCTGGGCGAAACCTCCACCGAGGTGCACCACATCGTCGACTACCACCTTATCGACCGAGAAACCGAATAACCCATGCGCCGCCTCACGCTCCTTCCGCTGCTCATTCTCCCGCTGCTCGCCGCCGCGCAGGAGGAGCGCCCCGCGTGGTCGCTCCCGATCGAGGAGGTGCCGGTGGTGACCCGCCGCACGATGAAGGAGATCGGCGTGCAGCGCACGCAGCTGGATTCGACCGTGCTGCACGACAACATCTCGCTCTCGATGGCCGACGTGCTGACGCAGAACGCCAACCTCTTCATCAAGAGCTACGGCCGTGCCACGCTCGCGACGGCCGAATTCCGCGGCACGTCGCCCTCGCACACGCAGGTGACGTGGAACGGGATGCGGATCAACTCGCCGATGCTCGGCACGGTCGACTTCTCGATGATCCCCGCGTTCTTCATCGACGCCGCGACGCTGCTGCACGGCGCCTCTTCGATCGGCGTCACGGGCGGCGCACTGGGCGGCGCCGTCGTGCTCGGCACCCGCCCGTCCGCGCAGCGGGGCTGGCAAACGCAATACGTGCAGGGCGTCGGGTCGTTCTCGACCTTCGACCAATACCTGCGCGTAAGCTACGGCGGCCAGCGGTGGAGCGCCTCGACGCGCGCAGTCTACTCCACCTCGGACAACGACTTCCGCTACACCAACTACGACAAGATGGAGCTCGTCTACGGCCCCGACGGCGCGGTGGTCGACACCTACCACCCCGTCGAGCGCAACCGCAGCGGCTACTTCCGCGACCTGCACCTGTTGCAGGAACTCTACTACAATCGCGGCGACGGCACGCGCTACGGCCTTTCGGCGTGGTATCTCCGCTCGAAACGCGGGCTGCCCTTCCTCTCGACCGACTACCGCGACGACGTGACGATCCTCAACGAACAACGCGAACAGACGCTGCGCGCCGTGGCCTCGTGGGAACGGCTGCGCGAGCGGCTCAAACTGGGAGCGAAACTCGGCTACGCCTACACCGCCTCGGCCTACGACTTCCGGCAACGCAACGCACAGGGAGCGCAGAGCGACCTGACGCTGAGCCGCAGCTATCTGCATACTCCCTACGGACAGTTCGATGCCGAATACTACGTCGGCCGGCGCTGGCTCTTCACGGGCAACGTCGCGCTACACGTTCCGATGGTCGATTGCAGCGACAAGAGCCCCTACCACGAGGGCGACGTCTACGACCGTTACCGCGTGGAGCTGTCGGGGCACCTCTCGGCCAAATGGCGGCCGACCGAACGCATCGGGCTGGCGGTCAACCTGCGCGGCGAACTCTACGACCGCCATGCCGTGCCGCTGATCCCCGCCTTTTTCTTCGACTGGGTCGTCTCCGAACGCGGCAACGTGGTACTCAAAGCCTCCGTGGCGCGCAACTACCGCTACCCGACGCTCAACGACCGCTACTACCAGCCGGGCGGCAACCCCGACCTGCGCCCCGAACACGGCTTCACCTACGACGGCGGCATATCGTTCGCACTGGGCGGCGAAGCGGAGGGCTACACGCTGCGGGGCGAGGCGACGCTCTTCGACTCGCACATCGACGACTGGATTCTCTGGGTGCAGGCACGGCGCGGCTACTGGACGCCCCGCAACGTCCGCAAAGTCCACAACTACGGCGCCGAGACGAAGGTCGACGCCTCGGTGCGCCTCTCGCCCGACTGGCGGCTCGGCCTCGACGCCCACTTCGCATGGACCCCCTCGATCAACTACGGCGAACCGGTCAACGACGCCGACGCCTCCTACGGCAAACAGCTGGTCTACGTCCCCGAATACGCCGCGGCCGCCACGGCGACGCTGGGCTGGCGCCGCTGGACACTCGTCTACAAATGGAACTATTACAGTGAACGCTATACCACCACGAGCAACGACACGTCGCTCCGCACCGGCCGGCTCGAACCCTACTACATGAGCGACCTCTCGCTCGAACGCTCCTTCGCGCTGCGATGGGCCGATCTGTCGCTCAAAGGGGTGGTGCGCAACCTCTTCAACGTCGAGTACGTCACCGTGCTCTCGCGCCCCATGCCCCGCCTCAACTACGAAATCTTTCTGGACATCCGACCCAAATTCCACACCCGCAAACGATGAGACGCCTCCTCCCCCTGCTCTGCGGCCTGCTGCTGGCCGCCTGCGGTCAGCGCGCCGCCCGCCCGATCGGCGACTTCACGCTGCCGGTCTACACGCCCCGCTACGCCTCGGGATTCGAGATCACGGGCGCTGCCGGAAGCCGCAGCACGCTCGTCACCGTCCACAACCCGTGGTACGGCGACGAGGTTACCGACCAGTACCTCTTCATCGCCCGCGACGGCGAACCGGCCCCCGCAGGTTTCGAGGGGCAGGTGCTGCGCGACGAGACGCGGCGCGTGGTCTGCATGTCGGGATCCTACATCGCCATGCTCGACGCCCTCGGAGCGGCCGACCGCGTGGTGGGCGTCTCCGGAGCGCAATACCTGATCAACGAAACGCTCCGCCGCCGCATCGCCCGCGGGGAGGCCGCCGACGTGGGATTCGACAGCAACGTCGATTTCGAACGGCTCATGGCGCTGCGCCCCGACCTGGTAATGCTCTTCGGCATCGGCGGGGCCGACACGGCGCTCACGGGAAAACTGCGCGAGCTGGGCATCCCCTACCTCTACATGGGCGAGCACTGCGAGGAGTCGCCGCTGGGCAAGAGCGAATGGGTGGTCGTCGCCGCCGAGATCGCAGGACTCCGCACGGAGGGTTCCCGCCTCTTCGCCGCCATTCCCGAACGCTACGAACGGCTGCGTGCCCTCGCCCAGCAGACCGCCGCACGGCCGCGCGTGATGCTCAACACCCCCTACCGCGACACCTGGTTCATGCCGGCGCGCAACAGCTACATGGTGCGGCTCCTCGAAGATGCCGGCGCACGGTACGTCTTCGAGGAGAACACGGCCACGCAGACGCTGCCGATCGACATCGAGCAGGCCTACTACCTCACGAGCAAGTCCGATTTCTGGCTCAACGTGAGCGGCTGCAACACCCTCGACGAAGTGCGCCGGCAGAATCCCCGGCTGGCCGACACGCCTCCCGTGCGCGAGGGGCGCGTCTACGACAACAACCGCCGCCGCAACGCGGCGGGCGGCAGCGATTTCTGGGAATCGGGCGTACTGCGTCCCGACCGCGTGCTGGCGGATCTGGTGCACATCTTCCACCCCGAACTCTCCGAAACGGACGAACTGTACTATTACCGGCAGCTGGAATAACGCGGAAGCCGCCCCGCTGCGCCGCATCCGACCGCTCCTTCGGTTTTCCCGCCGAAGACGGCCGCACCGCTCTTTTTCGGCAAATTTTTTGACGGTTCGAAAATAATCAGTATCTTTCGTTTCGTAAGACTCAGTATGTTGCGCCCGATGAAAAACGCCGACCGCCGACCGCTGCCCGTCCGCATCTTCCGTTTCTACTACGACGGATTCCGGGAGATGACGCTCGGACGGACGCTGTGGGCGATTATCCTCATCAAACTCTTCATCCTGTTCGTCGTCCTGCGGCTGCTCTTTTTCCCCGACGTCCTGGGCGGCAAGAGCGCCGAAGAGCGCGGCGAAATCGTGCGCAACGAACTGATAAAGCACGGATTGGAAACGCAAAACTGAAAAGCGTATGGTTTCGGAAATGCTACAAAGCGTGGAGTGGTCGCGGGCGCAGTTCGCCCTGACGGCCATTTACCATTGGCTCTTCGTCCCGCTGACGCTCGGTCTGAGCGTCCTGTGCGCGCTGATGGAGACCCGCTACTACCGCACGGGCGACCCCTTCTGGCGCAGCACGACGAAGTTCTGGATGCGGCTGTTCGGCATCAACTTCGCCATCGGCGTAGCCACGGGACTGATTCTCGAATTCGAGTTCGGCACCAACTGGTCGAACTACTCCAACTTCGTGGGCGACATCTTCGGTGCGCCGCTGGCCATCGAGGGGATCATGGCCTTCTTCCTCGAATCGACCTTCGTGGCGGTGATGTTCTTCGGCTGGGACAAGGTGAGCCGCGGCTTCCACCTCTCGGCTACGTGGCTCACGGCCATCGGCGCCAACCTTTCGGCGCTGTGGATTCTGGTGGCCAACAGCTGGATGCAGTATCCCGTCGGATGTTCGTTCAACATCGCCACGGTGCGCAACGAGATGGATTCGTTCTGGGACGTACTCTTCTCGCCCGTGGCGATCAACAAGTTCTCGCATACGGTCACCTCGTCGTTCCTCCTGGCGGCGATCTTCGTCATGGGCGTGAGCGCGTGGTACCTGCTGCGCGGACGCCACCGCCGCATGGCGCGCAGCAGCATCGCGCTGGCGTCGGTCTTCGGACTGGTCTTCGCCCTCGTGGCGGCCTTTTCGGGCGACCGCTCGGGTGCGATCGTGGCGCGCGTGCAGCCGATGAAGCTGGCGGCCATGGAGGCGCTCTACGACGGCGAGGAGGGGGCGCCGCTGACGGTGGTGGGCCTGCTGCGCCCCGAAGGGCAGCGCACCTGCGACGACAACGCCTTCTACTTCAAGATCGGCATCCCCAAGCTCCTCTCGCTGATGAGTTTCCGCTCGGCCGACGCCTTCGTGCCGGGGATCAACGATCTGGTTTACGGCAACGAGGAGCGGGGCATCCTCTCCACGGCCGAGAAAATGTCGCGCGGACGCCATGCGATCGACCAGCTGGGCCGCTATCACGAAGCGCGCGAAAAGGGCGACGAAGCCGCGATGCACGAGGTCGAACGGCTTTTCGACGCCTCGACGCCCGAAGGGGCGGCCTTCCTGCGCGACTACTACGCCTACTTCGGCTACGGTTATCTCCGCTCGCCCCAGGAGACGGTGCCCAACGTGCCGCTGGTCTTCTATTCGTTCCGCGTCATGGTCGGTGCAGGCTGTTTCTTCATCCTGCTCTGTGCCGTCGTGTGGTGGCTCAACCGCCGCGACCGGCTCGCAGGCAAACGCTGGCTGCTGCGGGTGATGATCCTGTCGATCCCGCTGGCCTACCTCGCCTCGCAGGCGGGCTGGATCGTCGCCGAAGTGGGACGCCAGCCGTGGACGATCCAGAACCTGCTGCCTGCCTGCGTGTCGGGGTCGCACATCGCCGCCACGCCCGTGGCCGTCACATTCTTCATCTTCCTCGCGCTCTTCACGGTGCTGCTGGCGGCCGAACTGGCCATCATGCTGCGCCAGATCAAGATCGGACCTAACGAATAACGACTATGGACACACTGCTCTTTCTGCAACACTATTGGTGGTTCCTCATCTCCCTGCTGGGGGCGTTGCTGGTCTTCCTGCTCTTCGTACAGGGCGGTCAGGGATTGCTCTACACGATGGGGCGCACCGAAGCCGAACGCGACCTGGTCGTCAACGCGCTCGGCCGCAAATGGGAGTTCACCTTCACGACGCTCGTCACCTTCGGCGGCGCGTTCTTCGCCTCCTTCCCGTTATTCTACTCGACATCGTTCGGCGGCGCATTCTACGTCTGGATGGCCATTCTGCTGGTCTTCGTCGTGCAGGCCGTCTCCTACGAATACCGCCGCAAACCGTCCAACGTACTCGGCCAACGCACCTACGAGGCCTTTCTGGTACTCAACGGCGTGGCGGGGCCGCTGCTGCTGGGCGTCGCCGTGGGCACATTCTTCACCGGCGCGGAGTTCACCGTCAACCGCATGAACATGGCCGCCGTGGGCGGCGACACGGCCATATCGCAATGGGCGACGCCGTGGCACGGTCTCGAAGCGCTGACGGACGCACGCAATCTGCTGCTGGGAGTAGCCGTCTTCGCCCTTTCGCGGGTGCTGGCGTTCCACTTTTTCCTCAACAATCTCGACGACGAGACGCTGCGGCTGCGTGCGCGACGCCTGTCGTGCGGCTATTCGCTGCTCTTTCTGGCCGCGTTCCTCGCCTTCTTCGGGTGGCTGCTCTGCTCCGACGGTCGGGCGATCGACCCTGCCTCCGGCACGGTGAGCATCGAACCTTACAAATACCTGCACAATCTGCTGGCGATGCCGGCTGTCGCTATCGTGCTGCTCGCAGGCGTCGCTGCGGTGCTGTGGGGACTTTGGAGCGGCGGGCGCAACGGCAGCCGGCGGGCGATCTGGTTCAGCGGCGCGGGAACGATCCTCACGGTGCTGGCACTGCTGCTGCTGGCGGGCTGGAACGATACCTGCTACTACCCGTCGCTGACGGACATGCAGTCTTCGCTGGCGATCACCAACAGTTCGTCGAGTCTCTTCACACTCAAAGTGATGAGCGTCGTCTCGCTGCTGATCCCCTTCGTCGCGGCCTACATCTGGTATGCGTGGAGGGCGTTGACCCGCCCGATCTCGGAACGCGAGGTCG
The DNA here is from genome assembly GCF_006542665.1 of Alistipes communis. NCBI lineage: Bacteria > Pseudomonadati > Bacteroidota > Bacteroidia > Bacteroidales > Rikenellaceae > Alistipes > Alistipes communis. The sequence goes on along the minus strand of NZ_AP019735.1, from coordinate 1,773,895 downwards.
AGGAGGCGGAACACAAATACTGATCGGGAAGGGAATACCGCTTATGGAGATCGTTTCGCTGCGGGAATCGCCGCAGGAGGTCGAACGGTTCACCGTCTATTTCCAAAGCCGATGGGCGAACGTTACCACCCGGAGAGCGAACGGTCGCGCCTCTACGGAATCGAACCGTGACCGCCGGCAGCCGCTCGGGAAGGCCGTCGTTCAGCGACGGCCTTTTCGTTCGCGGACGATGATCTTGCGGCGCCGCACCGACCAGCCGAAATGGCCGATCAGCTCGCCCAGCCGGAAATATTCGCCGTGCGAATAGGCCACCAGCCCCGCTCGTTCCAGATCGAAACGCCCCGTGGCGGAATCGATGTAGCGGTCGTCGACCAGCACGTTGACGACCTCCGCCAGAAACATGTCGTGCGACCCGAGCGGCAGGATCTGCCGCACGCGGCACTCGACGACGACGGGCGACTCCTCCAACGCCGGAGCCGCCACGACCGCGCCGCGCAGGGGCGTGAGTCCCGTCTCGCGGAATTTATCGTAGTCGCGACCCGAACGGACGCCGCACCAGTCGACGGCACGCGCCATGGCAGCCGTGGTGAGGTTGATCGTGAACTCGCCCGTGCGCGCGATCAATGCATGGGAGTGGCGTTCGGGACGCACCGAGACGTAACACATCGGCGGTGCGGTGCAGACCGTCCCCGTCCACGCCACAGTCAGCAGGTTCCAGTTGTCGGGCGCATCGCCGCACCCCACCAGCACGGCCGGCAGCGGATAGATCATCGTGCCGGGTTTCCAACTCTCTTTCATCGTCCGTCGGGCGCCGCATGTGAGCGGCCGCACGGCAAAGATACGCTTTTCAACCGAAACTCGTATCCCGCAGGCGGTGGTACCGCCTGAAAATCCGCCGGAGCGTTTCGGCTGCGATCCCGTTTCGGGTAAGGCATATTCTTTGCGTTCCGGCAGGGAAAACGCCCCGCCGCCCGCCGAAAGACGTGCCGCTTACCGAACCGATATGAATACGAACGAATTCGCCCGAACCCTGTTGCTCGGCATCAAAAACCTCCTTTCATGGATAGGCATTCCGCGCCACCTGCTCGACAAACTGGACGAGATCCTGTTTCTCGTGTGCATCGTCACGATCGCGTTCGTCGTGGCGGCCGTCGTCCACCTCCTGCTCGTCCGCGCGGCCAGGAAAATCCTCAAACGCAAACACCTCGATTTCTTCGATTCGCTGTTCCGGTACAGCGTCTTCCGCAAATCGACGGCGCTCATTCCGCCCCTGATCGTCTCCGCGCTGCTGCCCTTCGCCTTCGCCACCGACTCCGCATGGTTCACCGTAAGCGAACGGGTCACGTGGATCTACTTCTTCATCGTGCTGATGATCTCCGTCAACGCGATCCTGAACACCGTGGGCGACACGCTGAAAAACGACGGACAGTTGAAAAACCGTCCGATCAAGGGATTCATCCAGATCTTTCAGGTGATCTTCTCCTGCGTCGTGGTCATCGTCGTCGTCTCGATCCTGATCGACAAGTCGCCGGTCAACCTGATTACGGGGCTGGGCGCCTTCACGGCCGTCCTGATGCTGGTATTCAAGGACCCTATCCTGGGGCTGGTCGCGGGCGTGATGATCTCCGAGAACGACATGCTGCGCATCGGCGACTGGATCGAGATGCCCCAGAACGGCATCAACGGCACCGTGACCGACATCTCGCTGACGGTCATCAAAGTCCAGAATTTCGACAATACGATCGTCACCGTACCTCCGTACTCGCTGGTCTCCGGATCGTTCGTCAACTGGCGGGGCATGAGCGATTCGGGCGGACGCCGCATCATGCGCGAATACACACTCAAACTCGACTGCATCAAACCCTGCACGCCCGAATTTCTGGAACGGATGAAGGCTTTCGACGAAGAACTGGCGCAATTCATCGCCGAAAAACAGCGGCAGGCGGCCGAGGGCAAGGTCGCCAACACGGAGAATCCCGACGGACTGGTCAACGGGACAATCGAGACGAATCTCGGTCTGCTACGGGCCTACATGGCGTTGTACCTGCGCCGGCACCCCTTCGTCAGCCGCGACCTGCTGCTGATGGTCCGGACGCTGCCCGCGACGGAGAACGGACTGCCGGTCCAGATCTACTGCTTCTCCTCCGACAAGAACTGGCCGAGCTACGAATCCATTCAAGCTGAGATTATGGAGCACTTCGTCGCCGTATTACCGGCCTTCGAACTCTATGCATTCCAGCGCACGGGCGCCCGCGACGTCCTCCTCAACGGCATCGCCGCTTCCGGAAAAGCCGACCTGGCGACGATGGAGACCGCTCCCCTGCATACGGACCCTTCGGAAAAGCAGGGAACCTGAGATTCAGCCCGTTCGCGACAGAAAACGGGCGCATCCGAAAAAAGAGGTATATTTCTTGTCCGAAACCGTATATCGAAATCACAGACAGGACATGACACGAATCGCAATCAAGCGGGTCTACGAACCCGCAACGGACACGGACGGACTGCGGGTGCTGGTCGACAAACTCTGGCCGCGCGGCATCCGCAAGGAGGCGTTGCACTACGACCTGTGGGCGAAGGAGATCGCGCCCTCCGCTCCCCTCCGGAGATGGTTCCATGCCGACCCGCAAGGCCGTTGGGAAGAGTTCCGCAGACGGTATCTGCACGAACTGGCGGCGTCGCCCGCCGTGAGGGCGTTCGTCGCAAAGATCGAAAAGGAACCGTGCGCGACGCTTCTCTACGCCTCCAAAAATGCGGAGGAGAACCACGCGCGCGTGTTACGGGAGTATCTCGAACGGGAGTCGGGATGACATATCCGTTGCAGGAAAATGCGGACGGAGTCTTTGCGAACAGAATTTTGCGGCCAGAACCGGAGATGCAGGCGATATTCACGGAGATCGGCCTGCGCACCTGCGGGCGCGGCGCCTTTCCCCTGCCTGCCGGCTTGCCCTGCCGCCGCCGGCAGGCAAAAAGTCGCCGGCAACGGCGAACTTTTTATTTGACGCGCAATTCCGAATAAATTCGGTTGCGCGTCAAATAAAAAAGTCCGCGAACTTCGTTCACGGACTTTTCGCCTACCGGCTTGCGGAAAGGAGGGGATTCGAACCCCTGAAACCCTTTAGGGGTTTACTCGCTTTCCAGGCGGGCCAGTTCAACCACTCCTGCACCTTTCCCCGAATCAAAAAAAAGAACCAACCATCCGACCGGTTGATTCTTTGCGGAGAGAGAGGGATTCGAACCCCCGGTACAGTTGCCCGTACACCGCATTTCGAGTGCGGCCCGATCGACCACTCCGGCATCTCTCCAAAATCGCCGCGAAACGGGGGAAGCCCCGCCTTCCGGCCCCGTCGGGAGCGACGTTTATCATCCTTTCGGGGCTGCAAATATAAACAAAATTTCTCAGATTGTTCTTTTTCACGATAAAAAAGTTGTCCGAAAGCGGAAATTCGCGCCTCGTACCCACCGATCCGTGCAGTATCCGCGCCCCGCACGCGTTTATATGAATGAAACCGGACGGTTATCGAAAATAATTCCTACCTTTGTTAGGAAACCGTTTCGATACTAAACCCGGTACGGTTTTCGTTAAACACACAGACAAACTACTCAAAACGTACGCACCATGAAAACAATGAAAACAGGGATCGGACTACTGTTGCTGGCACTGCTGACGACAGGCTGTTCCTCTGCGTACTACCAATCGGAGGGATACGCGGGCGACGACCTCTACGGCATCCACAATAAGACGAAGATCGCACAACGCGAAAAGGCCAAGGCCGAGGCAGAAAAAGCCGAAGCGGAGGCACGCCGCGCCAAATGGGAGGCCCTCATGGCGCAGGCGCAGGCCGACGACGCCGAAAACCGCTACTACGGCTCGAACGACTTCGACGATCTGGTGGTGGACGACTACGAAAGCGCCTACGAACGACGGCTGCGGGGCTTCGAATCGCCCACCTACAAGATGCCGTCGAGCTACTGGAACCTCCGTTACAGCGGAACGTTCAACTACCTGACGGCCTACGATCCGGCCTTCTACAACATCATCGTCATGGGCGACGAAGTGTGGGTAGAACCCAAATACATCACTTCGATGTTCGGCACGTGGGGACTGGCCACCGGCTTCGCGGCGGGGTATATGGCCGGCATCTACGGCAGCTGGTACAGCAGTTGGGGCTACGGCTGGCCCTATTACGGCTGGGGGTACGGCCCCTATTGGGGCTGGGGAGGCTGGTACAATCCGTGGTGGAACCACAGCTATTGGTACGGAGGCTACTATCCGTACTGGGGGCATCCGCACTGGGGACACCCGCATTACTATCGCCCGCGTCCCAACTACCGGCTCAACAACAACGGATCGATCCCGCGCAACTACCGCAGCTACGGTACGCCGTCGCGCAACGGCAGCTACCGCAACTACGGCACGTCGGGGAGCGGATCGCGCGGCGGAAGCTACAACAGCAACCGCAACAACAGCGGCGGCGTCTACTACAACAGCGGCGGCCGCAGCAACAACAGCAGCAATGTCTACCGCGGCAACGGGAACACGTACAACAATAACAGCTACAACGAACGCGAGAACAGCTACCGCAGCAACAGCACCTACCGCAACAATTCGGGCAGTTCGTTCAACAGCGGCTCGCGCGGCGGAAGCCGCAGCGGAAGCTACAACAGCGGGGGCGGTTCGCGCGGCGGAAGCGGAGGCGGCACCTCGTCGGGCGGCAGCCGCGGATTCCGGGGGCGTTAAATGTTCAACCGAGTTAAACAGCATCGGATTATGAGAAAGTTACAGATTGCAATATGGGCGGCCGCACTGGTTGCGACAGGATCGTTGCAGGCGCAGCAGCGCGGGACACTGGCCTTCGGCGGCGCCGTACTGAACCAGGACGGCGTATTGGCCGGCGAAATGGCGCAGATGTCGCAGCCGCAGGCATTGGGCACGGCCCGCTCGATGGCGCTCGGCGGAGCCTTCACCTCGCTGGGAGCCGACTTGGCTTCGATGTCGATCAATCCGGCGGGGCTGGGCATGTACCGCCGCAACGAAATCGCGCTGACGCCGATGATGACCTTCCAGTCGTCGGAGACGCCCGGCACGATGTCCTATGCCAAGAACGGCAAGAACCGCTTTTCGATGGCCAACTTCGGCGCGGCGCTCAACGCCTACGAAGGGACGGGCACGCTCACCAGCTTCACGGTGGGCATCGGGCTGAACCGCATCGCGGATTTCAACAGCCGCTACTCCTACAAGACCGATACGCCCTATGCCGGAGGTTCGGTATGGGCGCCGACGATCGCCGACATCTTCGGGCAGCAGCTCGGACAGGCCGGCATCTTTCCCAACGGCAACGACGAATTGGGCTATAATGTCAATCCCTATTACTGGCCGGCAGTGCTGGGTTACAACGGTTTTATGATCAGCCGCCACTTCTATACCGATCCCGAGACACAGGAGGAAAAGCCCACCTATGTTCCCGACTGCATCGGTAGCAACGCGTCGATCCTCCATTACATGGACGTCGTCAATTCGGGTTCGATCAACGAGTTCACCATCTCGGCGGGCGCCAATCTGAACAACATCGTCTATATCGGCGCCACGATCGGCATCCAGAGCGTACACAAGGCCACGGGCGTCTACTACGGCGAGGATTACCGCTACGACCACGGCCAGGCAATTAATTCAGCCGGCGAGGAGCTCGAAACGCAGCTGGACTACGCCGACCTCTACCAGAAATCGGTGCTCGACGGTTCGGGCGTCAATTTCAAACTGGGCGTAACCGTCCGGCCGATCGAAAGCCTGCGCATCGGCGTGGCATTCCATACGCCGACCTACTATTCGCTCGAACGCAGCTACTACGGCGACATCACGACACAGATGTACAACAACGCCACCGAAAAGACAGAGATCAATCAGGACGGTACGCCCTATCAGGACGATATGGGCAGCAACTCGTGGTGCTTCACCTCGCCGGCGCGCCTGCTGTTCGGCATCTCCTACACCTTCGGGAACTTCGGCCTGATTACGGTCGACTACGAACGCGACTGGTACAACGGCATCCGCGTGAAGAATACACCCGACGGCTTCGAGCCCTACCCCGAAGAGTACAAGGCCGAATTCAAACAGGCTTTCCAGGGTACGAACACGATCCGCGCCGGCGTCGAGTTCAAGCCGCTGCCGACGATAGCGCTGCGCGTAGGCGCGGGCTACACCGACTCGATGTTCAAAAACAGGGAGCATTACTACGACTCGCCGCTCACGTACGAGACCCGCTACATCACCGCCGGCGTCGGGTTCAACCTTTCGCGCTACGTGACGCTCGATCTGGCCTACCAGAACGTCACCGACAAACAGACGAAGTATCGGCTCTTTTACAGCATCGAGAATGCGACGGGCGATTTCTTCACCACCACGGGGTTGTTCGACACCAAGTCGAAACGGCACAATGTGGCCATGTCGCTGATTTTCCGATTCTAATTACCAAATCGCAGATCGCACGACGGACGGCTTCGCGGAGCCGTCCGTCTCTTTTGCAGCCCGCAAGGACAAAGCCTCCGGTCTGCCGCAACGGACACAAAAAAAAGTCACGGTCGCACGGAACGTACGACAAATTCCGCGATGCACCGCAGACGGAAACACGGCGGACGCAGATGCGAACGCCCGAATTCCGCATCGTATCGTCGAAAGAAGCACTCCGCGCAACGGTTAATTCTCAGCCGATCATTCGCGATTCCCGATTTATTTTGCTAATTTTGTCGCTCGGAAAATACCGAAAAGCAAGCATATGGCAAAAGAACTCAAAGATTTGACCAAATCCGAGGAGAACTACTCGCAATGGTACAACGATCTGGTCGTGAAGGCCGGCCTGGCCGAGAACTCGGCCGTCCGCGGCTGCATGGTCATCAAACCCTACGGTTATGCCATCTGGGAGAAGATGCAGGCCATTCTGGACCGGATGTTCAAGCAGACGGGCCACGAGAACGCCTACTTCCCGCTCTTCATCCCCAAGTCCTTCTTCTCGAAGGAGGCGCACCACGTCGAAGGCTTCGCCAAGGAGTGCGCCGTAGTGACGCACTACCGGCTGAAAAACGATCCCGAAGGCAAGGGCGTGGTGGTCGATCCCGACGCCAGGCTCGAAGAGGAACTGATCGTGCGCCCTACGTCGGAGACGATCATCTGGAATACCTATAAGAACTGGATCCACTCCTACCGCGACCTGCCGATCCTGTGCAACCAGTGGGCCAACGTCGTGCGCTGGGAGATGCGCACGCGCCTGTTCCTCCGCACGGCCGAATTCCTGTGGCAGGAGGGGCACACCGCCCACGAGACGCGCGAGGAGGCGATCGCCGAGGCCACGAAGATGATAAACGTCTACAAGGAGTTCGCCGAGCGATACATGGCCCTGCCCGTGATCGTGGGCCACAAGTCGCCCAACGAACGGTTCGCAGGCGCCGAGGACACGCTCACGATCGAGGCGCTGATGCAGGACGGCAAGGCGTTGCAGAGCGGTACGTCGCACTTTCTGGGGCAGAATTTCGCCAAGGCGTTCGACGTGCAGTTCACCAACAAGGAGGGCAAGCTCGAATACGTGTGGGCCACGTCGTGGGGCGTCTCGACCCGCCTGATGGGAGCGCTCATCATGGCCCATTCGGACAACAACGGGTTGGTGCTGCCGCCGGCGCTCGCGCCGATCCAGGCGGTGCTCGTCCCGATCTACAAGGGCGAGGAGCAGATGAAGACGATCGTCGCCAAGCTCGACGCGATCGCCGCCGAACTCCGCGCACGCGGACTGAGCGTCAAGGTCGACGCACGCGACAATGTCCGTTCGGGCTTCAAGTTCGCCGAATACGAACTCAAAGGCGTGCCGGTACGGCTGGCGCTCGGCCCGCGCGATCTGGAAAACGGCACGATCGAACTGATGCGCCGCGACACGCTCGAAAAGGAGGTCGTACCGCAGGAGGGGCTGATCGACCGCGTGGCAGCGCTGATGGACGAAATCCAGCAAGGCATCTTCGACAAGGCCAGGTCGTTCCGCGATTCGATGATTACGCCCGTCGATACGTGGGAGGAGTTCGTCCGCACGCTCGACACCAAAGGCGGCTTCGTGGCGGCGCACTGGGACGGTACCGTCGAGACCGAGGTGGCGATCAAGGAGGCGACCAAAGCCACGATCCGCTGCATCCCGCTCGACGCCGTCGACGAAGAGGGCGCCTGCATCTATTCGGGCAAGCCGTCGCACCAGCGCGTGCTCTTCGCTCGGAGCTATTGACCGGACAGGCCGGCGCAATCGACCGAATCGAATGCAAAGCGACGGCGGGAACAATCCGCCGCCGCTTTTCTAATTTCACATACGACCCGCTATGACAGAACGAACCCTCGGCCGCGAACAGGCCATCTACCGCGTCACATGGATCGGTTTCGCAGTCAATCTGGTACTGAGCGCCGGGAAACTTGCCGCAGGTATCTGGGGACACAGCGCGGCCATGGTGGCCGACGCCATCCATTCGGTGTCGGACTTCGCCACCGATCTGGTGGTGCTGCTCTTCGTGCGCGTTTCGGCCAAACCGCGCGACGACGACCACGACTACGGCCACGGGAAATACGAAACGCTGGCCACGCTCATCATCGGCGTAGCGCTTGCAGGCGTGGGAATCAAGCTGTTGTGGAGCGGAGGCACAGCGATCCGCGACTTCACGCGAGGCCTCCTTCCGACACAGCCGGGCGTCGTGGCGCTGTGGGCGGCCGTCGTATCGATCGTCGCCAAAGAAGCGCTCTATCGCTACACGGCGCGCGTCGGCCGAAGGGTCAACAGCCCCTCGGTCGTGGCCAACGCATGGCATCACCGCAGCGACGCGCTCTCGTCGGTAGGCACGCTCGTCGGAATCGGCTGCGCCTATTTCCTGGGCGGCGGCTGGCGGCTGGCAGACCCCGCGGCGGCGATCGTCGTGGCGCTGCTGATCCTGCGCGTGGCGTGGCAGCTGATGAAAATGGGGATGGACGAACTGCTCGAAAAATCGCTGCCCCGCGAGCAGGAGGAACACATCCTGTCGTTGATCGCGGCCGATCCGGCCGTCGCGTCGCCGCATAACCTGCGCACGCGGCGTATCGGGCAGAACATCGCCGTCGAGGTGCATATCCGCGTCGACGGCGCGATGACGGTCACCGAATCGCACCGGCTCACCGTCGACATCGAGCGGCGGCTGCGCGACGCCTACGGGGAAGGGACGATCGTCTCGATCCATGTCGAACCCCGCAAACAGCCGCCGCTCAACGAATCGAAGTAAGAGACCGTCAAATTGTCAGGTTCGGCGTTCGGTTTTCCGAACGTCCGGAAAATCGAACGTGAGTATGTCTTCTCGCGCTATTTTCCGGCCCGCATGTCCCGTTTTTCGATTTCTCCGCGACAAAATGCACGTCGAGACTTCCTCCGGCCCGATTCTTGCGTACGCACCGTAACGGTCGGAAAGGCGGTTGCAGTATGCGAATTGCTAAAAAATTTGGAAATTTGCAAAAAAGTGATTATCTTGCCACCGTAGAATCCCCTCCGAAAGGGTTCGAAGAGTTGAAAACAACCGACTTCCGGATGCCGGACGGGGAGAGACACATAGAATTTAACTATTAAAAGCGGATTGCCTATCGAAAAATTCTACTCTTTATAATTGCTAAATAAGGAGAAGAGTATGAACGTTCAAGTAGTAAGTGATCAGAAATTGCTTAATTGCTACCTTTCGGGCGACCGGAATGCTATTTCCCAATTGATCGAACGCCACAGCCGTCGTGTCCGCGACTATATCCAGATGATGGTCAAGGACGGCGATGTCGCAGACGATATTTTCCAAGAGACCTTTATCAAAGCCGTGCGCGTCATCGACGAGGGCCGCTATACCGACAACGGGCGGTTTCTCTCGTGGATTCTGCGCATCGCGCACAACCAGGTGATCGACCACTTCCGCGCCCAGAAACAGAACCGGCAGCTCAACGAGGCCGAAGCCGGTTACGACGTATTGGGTACGTTGCGGCTGGCGGAACGCACCGTCGAAGACGAAATCGTCTGCGAGCAGATCGCCAGCGATGTCCGCCGCATGGTGGAGCTGCTGCCCGACGAGCAGCGCGAGGTGGTGATGATGCGCTACTATTCGGGCCTAAGTTTCAAGGAGATCGCCGAACAGACCGGTGTCAGCATCAACACGGCGCTGGGGCGTATGCGGTACGCGCTGATCAATCTTCGGAAAATGATCAAGGAAAAAAACCTGATTTTAAGTTAGAAGAGGCACAATAAGTCACGGGATGGTCGCGTTTATGATATGTGAATTTCATAACACCGACAGCCTATGAAAGAACTGGACACAGAAAACGCGAACGGCATCGCCGACGATGACGATTTGCTAATGAAGGAGGTGATAGGGGAAGACTCGGACCTGTTTTTCCTCGACGCTTACCTCCGAGACATCCTTCAGAAGAGATAGAGAGGGTTAATTTTTGATGGAGGAGGGAGCCGGCCGAAAGGTCGGCTCCTGTTTTTTTCGCTGCCGGCCGACGCCTCGCCACGGACTTTTACGGCGGCGGCACTCTTCGCCCCCCTATTTTTCCCTTATTTTCGCCGCAACGCCTGCGCACCCGCCTCGCCGGCACGCAGGTTCGGCACGTCCCCTCGCAACCGCCGAAGCGGAACCTCCGAAAAAAGCGGCAGCGGACGGCCCCCTCGCCGATCCCGACGGACGTCCCCGCTCACCGCGCCGACTGCCGTTCGATCCATGCCATCAAGACCTCCACGACATATCGCTGTTCCCGTGCGGTCAGCTCCCGACCGGCAGGGATCGCATGCCACTTAGCCAGACAACCGCGGCAGCAGCAGGCTGTGGCATGCTGAGCGATGAAAACGGGGTGCCCCCGCATGGGCGTCTGCCTGCCGTCGTTGGGAATAAACGCCGGCGCGAGCCGCCGACGCACGAAATCTTCGGCATGACGGCGGATGACCGCCATTCCCCTGCGTTCGATACAGGCGACCTCTTCGGACCCCAGACGGAACCGGCTGCGGAAATCGGACTGCGCCAACCGCGCGAAAAGCGCCTCGAACGGAGATGCCTGCATCAGATACTCCTTACGGTTTTGGTCCATATCGTTTCACTCGACGGGACAAAGATAACGCCGAACGACCGCTTCCGGACAGCGGCGGCGGAATTTTATTCATGCTTCTCCGCCAAATATCCCTGCAATGTCCCGTGTCGGAAGTTCGCTCCGCCGCCTGCTATTCGTCGAAGTTCGTGCAGATCCGCCGTCGGCGAACGGCATCTTCGCACGCAACGTCCGTCAAATAGATCAAGAGGCACTTTTGCGGATAAGTTATTTTCCACCTCGTCCACGCACGAAAAAAGCGGAGAGCGCCCGTCAGTGTCCTAATCTCGACGGCGCTCTCCCGACAAACGTGTTGGCAAATACGTTTCCGTTCTCTCTCCACGAGGGCCGGATATTCCGAAACGAAAAATCCGGCCGCGGAATTCGCTGCCGGAGTATCGTATCGTCGAAAGTCTCTTCGTCCCGCCCCGTACATTCGCCGGAGACGCTTCCCGTTCGATTCTGTTGCTGCCGAGAAGTCGTTTGCGACTTTCGCCCGTTACCCGCAGGCGCAAATTCCCAACCATTTCGTCAAGCCGAGCGCAATCGAGTTTGCTCGAATTGCCGAGGCGAGAAATGGAAGAAAAATTCAACCATTTCGTCAAGCCGAGCGCAACCGAGTTTACTCGAATTGCCGAGGCGAGAAATGGAAGAACAAAGTTCAATCGCAACGGCAGGTCTTCTGACTCGTTCCGTCTGCGACGCCTTCCCGACCCGGAAGTCAGTGGCAAGAGAGTGTCGCACACGTTCGCTCCCCCGAAGAGGGAAGCAGGAACATACAGCAGCGGGAACTGTTCGGGATTCACACCCGATTCCCATTTGATCCCCTCGGTCGGCGCCTTGCGGCGGGCTTCGGAGAACCGTTGCAGAGCAAAGATAACGATTTTTTCGAAACACGCAGCCGATTCCCCTATTTTTTTGACAGAAAAAGGAGGCCGCCGACAACCGGCAGCCTCCTTCCAGCCCCACGGCCGGCGGCGATTCCGCCGCCTCGCCGTGCGCTAATTCGTCAATTCATCGGGCATTGCGACGGGCTTGCCCGTGCGGCGCACCGTGGGCATCGGCGCCTTCCAGCCGCGCAGCCTGCTGCCGAGCTCGGCAGCCAGCTCCTTCACCTTTTCGGGATGTTCGGCAGCGAGGTTGCGCTGCTCGCCCAGATCGGTCGACAGGTCGTAAAGTTCCAGTTCGCCGGTCTGCATCCGGTAGACGAGTTTCCAGTCCCCCTTGCGCACGGCGCTCAGGTAGTCGATGTCCGCCAGATCGTAGGGCTTCCACTTGTGGGGATAGTGCAGCACCAGCACCCGTTCGGGATCGAGGCCCGACACCTCGGCGGGGATCACCAGCCGGTTGGCCTCCGCCTGCGATGCGATCTCGCCCCGGGCCGCAGCCTTCGCCGCGATCTCGGAACCCTTCGTGACCAGTTTCACCAGACTCTCGCCGTCCACCGCCTGCACGACGCGCGGATTGCGCACGCCGGCCACTTCGAGGAGCGTCGGGAAGAGGTCTTCGACGATCACGGGCGTATTCACGCGCGTGTTCGGTGCGACGCGGCCCGGCCAGCGGAACATGAGCGGCACGCGGACGCCTCCCTCGTAGCACGACCCCTTGCCTTCGCGCAGCGGTTTGTTCTGCGTGTGCAGCACGCCGCCCTTCTGCTTGTTTTCGCTGTTGCCGCCGTTGTCGGTCATGAAGACGACGACCGTATTCTTCTCGACCCCCATCTCTTTCAGATAGTCGAGCAGGTCGCCGAGGCTCTTGTCCACACCTTCGACCATCGAGGCATAACGCGCCTGCCCCTTGTCCATGCCCGCATCGAGATACTTCTGTATGAAGCGTTTGTCGGGCTGGATCGGCGTATGGGTGGCATAGTGCGCCATATAGAGGAAGAAGGGCTCGCCGTGCCGGATGGGATATTCGAGCGTTTTGAGCGCCTCGCGCGTGAGCGCTTCGGTCAGGTGCACGCCCGTACCGTAATACTCGGTCATGTTCTGCACGGCCAGCATGTTCCACTTTTCGGGCGTATTGCCGTAATTCTCCTCGCTCTGGTAACTGCGCGGCATTCCGGCCACGTTGCCCGAAACGTTGACGACGAAGCCCATGTTGTAGGGACTGGCTCCCGGCGTACCGGCCGACGCCCAGTGCGCCTTGCCCACGTGAATGGTGAAATAGCCCGCATCCTTGAGCAGCTGCGGCAGCGGTGTGGCGTACTGCGTATGCGCCACGCCCGGAGCGGGACTCATGCCGTTGATGTTCCATTCCGGACGGATCAGTCTGTCCCCCGTATTCTCCTCGATCTGTCCCGTCTCCATCGCTACGGCGCCGCCCGTAGCGTCGCTGGGCGTGTCGCGCATCGTCGACGTCCAGTTGGTGATGCCCGTATGGGCGGCGTTCATGCCCGTGAGCAGGCTGGTGCGCGTCGGCGTCGAGACCGGACAGGCATAGGCGCTGGTCAGGATAACGCCCTCGCGAGCCAGCCGATCCATGTTGGGCGTATGGAACCGCAGATTGTTCGGATAGACCTCCTCGCCGTAAGCGACCGAGCTGTCCACCCAGCCCATATCGTCCACGAGAAAAAAGACGATGTTGGGTTTGTCGTCTTTCGCCAAGACAGCGGCAGGGGCCAGCAGCGACAGGCCCACCAATGATTTTCGGACAGGTTTCATCTTTTCGATTCAGATTGGTTTCGTAAATGGAATTACCTTTTGCGGTAAAGTTAAGAAAAAAGCGAGAAACCGCAAAACCGGACGCTCAAACCGGAATAACTCCCGAAACGAATCGACGAATCTCTCTTCGGAATCGGAACAGGCAACCCCTCCAAACCGAAGATGAACCGTCCCGCACGCCGCCGGCAGACGATACATCCCCCCGTGCGGCGCCGTCGAACGAGGGGCCGCAAAGCGGAGTCTCCCCGCCCGGACAGCCCCGACTCGTCAAGCCTTGACCGCCACGGCGTCGATCTCGACGCGCGCACCCATCGGCAGACGCGCCACCTCGTAACAGACGCGCGCCGGCAGCGCGCCGGTGAAATAGGTGGCGTAAACGCCGTTCATCGCGGCGAAATCCCCGATGTCCTGCAACAGGACGGTGGTCTTCACCACATCCGACAGCGCATACCCCGCCTCGGCGAGAATGGCCGAAATGTTCTCGAGCGCCCGCTGCGTCTGCGCCTCGATGCCCTCGGCCATCAGGCCCGTCGCGGCGTCGATGGGCAACTGTCCCGATACATACAATGTGGTACCCGCGGCAATCGCCTGCGAATAGGGGCCGACGGCCTTGGGGGCCAGCGGCGAAGCAATGACTTTTTTCTGCATATCGATTCGGTTCAAAATTACATACAACGAACAACTTCCGTGCGCAAACGAGACCTCGGCCCTCCGGACCGCATCCGCCGGAATCGGAACCCGCCGAGGGGATCGATTCGCCGAGGGGAGGGGCTTCAACAAGCGTTTTCCGCGTCCGGCGGCTGTGCGAAACGGCTTTCCGCCGCCGCAGGCCGAAAACGGAAGGCGCCCGTATGCAAAGATAACAGATTAATTGCGTATATTTGTCGACCGAAAACAAAAAACTCATCCGTTGTCCCGTATGCAAACCCGCAACCGCTTCCGTCCGCTTTGTCTGCTCCTGCTGCTGGCCGCAGCTTCGGCCTGCTGCCCCTGCCGCAAATACCAGAAACTCTACGGCGCGCCGCTCGTCGGTACTCGCTGGCTGCTCATCCAGCTCGACGGCGAGGAGGTCGCCAATTCCGACGGACGCTTCTCGCTCCGCTTCGAAGACGCCAAACGATTGAGCGGACGAGGCGGCTGCAACCGCTACTCGGCCTCGTGCGACACGGAGGCGGGCGGACATCTGCGCGTCGGCCCGATCGCCTCGACACGGATGACCTGCCCCGAAGCGCAGCGCGAACGGGCCTTCTTCGCCATGCTGCGCAGCGCCGTGCGCTACGAGCTGGACGCCAAGATGCTCATACTGAGCGACAGCATCGGCGTCCGTGCGGTATTCCAGGCCGCAGAAGAGGATCAGAACACTAAAAATCAAAAGATTAACTGATCCATCCGGCAACTCGCCAACCGGCGACATGCGGCGGAAAAGCCTCCCGCGCACATTTTCGTTTTTTGTAGATAATTTGTGGATAAGTTTCGCCGAAGCGAGGCACTTTTTTTCAGAAAAAAAGAAGACCTTTGTAAAGGTGCGTCTTCCCTGCACCGGACCGGAGTCCGAAAAAATAACAATAATATAAGGTATGTCAGCAAAAACCACCCCGAAAGGGCTCAAAGAGGTAACCTATAACGATGCCGTGGCACGATCGAAGGAGTACTTCGGCGGCGACGAACTGGCGGCGACGGTATGGGTTTCGAAATACGCCCTCAAAGATTCGTTCGGCCATATTTACGAAAGCTCGCCCGAAGATATGCACCACCGTATCGCCGCCGAGATCGAACGCATCGAGAAGAACTATCCCAACCCTCTGTCGCGCGACGAGATCTTCGCGCTGCTCGACCACTTCCGCTACGTCATCCCGCAGGGCGGCCCGATGACCGGTATCGGCAACAATCTGCAAATCGCTTCGCTGTCGAACTGCTTCGTCATCGGCCACAAGAAGCCCGCCGACTCCTACGGCGGCATCATCCGCATGGACGAGGAGCAGGTGCAGATCATGAAACGGCGCGGCGGCGTGGGACACGATCTCTCGCACCTGCGCCCCACGGGCAGTCCCGTGCTCAACTCGGCGCTCACGTCGACGGGTATCGTCCCCTTCATGGAGCGTTACTCCAACTCGACGCGCGAGGTGGCGCAGGACGGCCGCCGCGGTGCGCTGATGCTGACCATCTCGATCAAGCACCCCGACGCCGAGCGCTTCATCGACGCCAAGGTGGACACGTCGAAGGTGACGGGCGCCAACGTCTCGGTCAAGATCGACGACGAGTTCATGCGCGCGGCCATCGCCGGCAAACCCTACCACCAGCAGTTCCCCATCGACGCCGAGAAACCGATGTACGAGCAGGATATAGACGCCCGAGCGCTGTGGAAGAAGATCATCCACAACGCATGGAAATCGGCCGAACCGGGCGTACTGTTCTGGGATACGATCCTGCGCGAAAGCATCCCCGACTGCTATGCCGACGAAGGGTTCAACACCGTCTCGACCAATCCGTGCGGCGAAATTCCGCTCTGCCCCTACGACTCGTGCCGTCTGCTGGCGCTGAATCTTTACAGCTACGTCGACAAACCCTTCACCGCGGAGGCGTCGTTCGATTTCTCAAAATTCCGCGACCACGTGGGCAAGGCCATGCGCATGATGGACGACATCATCGACCTGGAACTGGAAAAGGTCGAGCAGATCATCGCCAAGATCGACGCCGACCCCGAAGAGGCCGATATCCGCTACGTGGAGAGCAACCTCTGGAAAAAAGTGCGCGAAATGGCACTCAAAGGCCGCCGCACCGGCCTGGGCATCACCGCCGAAGGCGACATGATCGCCGCGCTGGGGATGCGCTACGGTTCGGACAAAGCGGTCGCATTCGCCGTCGAGGTGCACAAAACCCTGGCCCTGGCTGCCTACGGCGCATCGGTCGAGATGGCCGAAGAACGCGGGGCCTTCCCGCTCTACGACGCCGCGCGCGAGCTCGACAACCCGATGATCGCCCGCATCCGCGAGGCCGATCCGGCGCTCTACGAGCGGATGGTCAAGTCGGGACGCCGCAACATCGCCATGCTGACGATCGCCCCCACGGGTACCACGTCGCTCATGAGCCAGACGACGTCGGGCATCGAACCGGTCTTCCGTCCCGTCTACAAACGCCGCCGCAAGATCAACCCGTCGGATCACAACGTCAAGGTCGCCTTCGTGGACGACACGGGCGAGCGGTTCGAAGAGTTCTACGTCTTCCACCACAACTTCGTGGAATGGGCGCGCGTGAACGGCCACGATACCTCGACGCTCGCTACGATCTCCGACGCCGAGCTGGAGAAACTCGTCGCCGCGTCGCCCTACCACAAGGCGACGGCCAACGACATCGACTGGGTGGCCAAGGTCAAGATGCAGGGCGCGATCCAGAAGTGGGTCGACCACTCGATCTCGGTGACGGTCAACCTTCCCAACGAGGTGAGCGAGGAGTTGGTGGCCGACGTCTACCGCACGGCCTGGGAATGCGGCTGCAAGGGCGTCACGGTCTACCGCGACGGCTGCCGCGAAGGCGTGCTGCTGGACAAGAAACAGAAGAAGAAAGGGGGCG
Organism: Alistipes communis; assembly: GCF_006542665.1. NCBI lineage: Bacteria > Pseudomonadati > Bacteroidota > Bacteroidia > Bacteroidales > Rikenellaceae > Alistipes > Alistipes communis. Next base: position 1,756,561 of record NZ_AP019735.1, on the reverse strand, counting down.
ACAAAGGCGCTGCCGACGGATCGCTCAAACGTCCGAAGTCACTGCCTGCGGACATCGTGCGGTTCAAGAACGGACAGGAGGAGTGGATCGCCTTCGTGGGCCTGATGGACGGCCGTCCCTACGAGATCTTCACCGGTAAACTCGAAGAGGACGCCCTCTACATCCCGCGCAAGATCACCAAAGGCAACATCATCAAGGTGCGCGAGGCCGACGGCAAGAAGCGCTACGATTTCCAATACACCGACCGCTACGGCTACACGAATACCGTGGGAGGCATTTCGCGTCTGTTCGACGAGGAGTTCTGGAACTACGCCAAGCTCATCTCCGGCGTGCTGCGGCACGGTATGCCCATCGACAACGTGGTATCGCTCATCGAGTCGCTGCATCTTAACAGCGAGACGATCAACACGTGGAAGAACGGCGTGGAGCGAGCGCTGAAACAGTATATCGTCGACGGCACCAAATCCAAGGAGAAGTGCCCGAGCTGCGGACAGGAGACGCTCGTCTACCAGAACGGCTGTCTCACGTGCGTCTCGTGCGGCTATTCGAAGTGCGGTTGATTCCCCGCGCCGGAACGAAACGGATTCCCCCGCCTGAGCCGATACGGCCCGGACGGGGGAATCCGTTTTCCGCTCCTTTCCGCGCCCGCGACGACCGGACGGAAGCCCGCAGACGGCAAGGCCCGCACCACCTTGCCGCCGAACTCCTCCGCCCGCCGGCCCGATTCCGGCAGAAGGGTTCCGCCGGCCCGACCGCCGGTCGGAACGGGGACTCTCCCGCAAGAATCCGAAGCACGGACGAATTCCGATCAAAAAGACCGATACGCTATCCGATAGTTCCGCTTCCGCCCCATATCTTCCGTTTTGTCGCTTATTATCAGATCAAAAAAATGCAATAAATTCTTTTTTTAAATAAAAATACCTATTTTTGCATAGAATATGAATGTACAAGAAAGTCTGTGACTTCGTAGACAACACACACACGATTTGCACGAACTTTGAGAGAATCGAGTTTAACTTAAATATTCATTACTATGAAAAAATTATTCCTTTTGTGTGTATCCGCACTGTTCGCTGCTGGCAGTTACGCCCAGACCAGCGAAGAGGTCGTTGTCATGGAAGTTCAAGATGTTCAGTCGGTTTCGAAGTACCCCAGCGTCAGAGGGTTCGTTTCGAACGGTTTTTGGGATAACTGGGAGCTCTCGTTCGGCGGCGGTCTGTCGATGATGAGCACCTCGAACCTCGTCTTCAAGGACATGCCCGGCAGCTTCGGCGACCGCCTCGGCTTCGAAGTGAACGTCGCCGCCACGAAGTGGTTCCACCCTGTATTCGGTGCCCGTCTGCAATTGGCCGGCGGTCGTTTCCGTAACATCTCGCAGTTAGGCGGCAATACGCAGCGCACGCCCTATATGTTCGTGCACACCGACCTGATGATCAACTTCTCGAACTGGGCGGGCGGCTACCGTGCAGACCGCGCCTACTACGCCGTTCCGTTCGTCGGCTTCGGTTACATGGCCATGGATTTCACGGACCGCGCGCACGATCTGGGCTACGGCACCAACCAGGAGCTCGCCTTTACGGCCGGTTTGCTGAACAAGTTCCGCATCGCCAAGGGCTGGGATCTCGACATCGAACTCAAAGGTATGCTCTTCGGCGAGAAGGATCTGCCCGCCTCGTTGAACAGCGGCGGCGCCTATGCCGTAGCTTACAGTGCGACGGCGGGTTTCACGCACCGCTTCAACGACCGCAACTGGAAGCGTCAGATGCCGCAGAAGTATACGGACGCCGACATCGCAGCCTACACGGCCGCTATCGCAGCGCTCGAAGGTTCGCTGGCCGCAGCCCGCAACAACGAGAAGTCGCTGGCAGACCAGCTGGCCGCAGCCAACAAGGCATTGCAGGATGCGAAGGGCAAGAAGGAGGTCTTCGTCAACGGAGCATGTCCCGCATTCTTCAAGATCAACAGCGCCGCACTGTCGCAGCGTAACAAGATCCTGCTCGATCTCGTAGCCGATGAGATCAACGCAAGCCCGGCCGACAAGACCTTCACCGTTTCGGGTTACGCCGACAAGGAGACGGGTAGCGCAGCCTACAACCAGAAGCTCTCCGAGGAGCGTGCCCAAGCCGTAGCCGAGTACCTCGAAAGCAAGGGCGTGAAGGCCGACCGCCTGATCGTCAAGGGCTACGGTGCAACGGTTCAGCCTTTCAGCGGCAACATCGAGAACAACCGCGTCGTCGTAATCAAATAAGCGACACGCTTCCTTACAAACAGAAAGGCCGCACTTCGCAGTGCGGTCTTTCTGTTTTCCCTATGGATGCCGTCTTGCAGGAGGCAGGACGGACTTCCGCGGAAGCGGAATCCGGAGTCCGGAGCAAACCTCGGCGAACGGATCGTTCGCCCGAAAGATCGAAATCCGGCCGAACAAAAAGCGGTCGGGAGCGGCATGTGCACGCTCCCGACCGTTTTCTCTGCGGACGCATCCCGCCTTACTTGACGATGACGGCATTGACCAGCCGCACCTTCGAAACCTCGTTGATACGGTCGCGCAGCGCCTCGCGCTGATAGAACAACTCCTGCCCTACGACGCTCGACTGCAACCGGACATAGAGAATCCGATTCTCCAACCGCAAATCGGTCGTGAGATTCGCCACGGCGTCGCCCACTACCTCGCGCCACGTATCGGGCAACCGCCCTTCGGCGACCTTCGCCGCCACATAGGGACGCGCAAAAAACTCTTCGAGCAGGTCGCCCATCAACATCGCTTTGGTCCGTCTCATCGTCTGTTATCCGTTCGTTCTCAACAGTCGTTTTCTCGCCATGGCATAGCTCGCGCAAGCGCGGCTCTGCCCATTTGGCTTAACGAAAACGTCGAATTTCTTTCGTCCATTTCTCGCCTCGGCAATTCGAGCAAGTTCGATTGCACTCGGTTTAACGAAATGGTTTGTCTCCTCGCAGCCGTTTTCCGCCCGGACATAAGCCCGAACAACTTCGGTTCTGCGCTCGAAGTACCTCAAATTCATGCCGTCCACCTCCCGTGCGACATCCTGCACACGACCGGAGCATGGCGCCGCACGGCCGGAACCTCTTCCCGCAGAAACATATCCGCACGGTCGCAGGTCTTATTTCGCAATCTCCCCGTTCGCCACCACGTAGAGGCGATAGTTGCCGCCCTGCCGCCCGAGAATGGTCTCCAACCGTACCTTGTTGCAGTCGGTAATAACGATCTGCCCGAACTCCTCCCCCGACACCAGTTTGATGAGTTGTTCGACACGCCCCATGTCCAGCTTGTCGAACAGATCGTCGAGCAGCAGGATGGGCTTCTCCCCCTTGTCGGCACCGACGATGCGGTACTGCGCCAGTTTCAATGCCACGAGGAACGACTTCTGCTGCCCCTGAGAACCGTACTTGCGCAGCGGATAGCCGTCGATGCGCAGCACCAGGTCGTCGCGGTGGATGCCCGCGGTGGTGAACTGGTTCGCCAGATCGCGCTGCCGCGCACGCTGCAACAACTCCGTGAAAGGGGCTTCGGCCAGCTCCGAACGGTAGGTCAGCTCCACCTGTTCGCGCCGACCCGACAACAGGGCGTAGTACTCGCCGACGAGGGGTTGCAGCCGTTCGGCGAACGCTTTCCGCTTCTCATAGATCGCCTGCCCGTGTTCGGCCAACTGCCGGTCGTAGATCGAGAGCATATCCTCGTCGGAGCCGACTTTGAGATAGCGGTTCCGTTCCGACAGCACGGCGTTGTAACGCATCACGGCCGAAAGATACCCCCGGTCGAGCTGCGAAATGCACCCGTTGAGATAGCGGCGCCGTTCGTCGGCGGCATCGCTCACGAGCGCCGTATCGGCGGGCGAGACGATCACGACGGGCACCAGCCCTACATGATCCGACAGGCGGTCGTACTCCTTGCCGTTGCGTTTGAGCGTCTTGCCGCCCCGACGGGCGAACGAGCAGACGATCTGTTCGCCGCGTCCGTCCGACCGTTCGTAACTCCCTTCGAGCAGGAAAAACTCCTCGCCGTGACGCACGCTCTGCGTATCGGTCATCGAGAAGGCCGACTTGCACATCGACAGGTAGTGGATCGCGTCGATGAAATTGGTCTTGCCCGCCCCGTTGTCGCCCACGAAACAATTGATCCCCGGGGTCAGCGGAAACTCCTCCTGACCGATATTCTTGAAATTGATGAGCGACAATCGTTTGAGATACATAGCTGCGGCCTTCCCGCCGAATCCCGATCGCGCACGGCACGTCGCGTGCGCGGGAAGGCGGTTCGCCTCCAAAGGTACGAAAAATCGAAAAAAATACCAGCATAAGGTGTGGATATTGGACAAAAAAATGTATTTTTGTGCTTTGAATCGCAGAAAAATAAAAACTAAGATAACGACTATGGCAAAAATTCAGAATGCAGCGAATTCGACCGAGGAGAGCATCGGCATCGCAATGAGCCGCACCGAACTTTTTTTCGAGAAAAACGGAAAGGCGCTCACGCTGGGGCTGATTGTACTGGTATTGCTGGGCGGCCTCTGGGTCGGCTACCGCAATCTCGTCAGCAAACCGCGTCACGAGAAGGCCGCCGAACTGCTCGCACAGGCGCAGAACAAATTCGAAGCCGATGACGCCGACTATACGGTTGCGCTCAACGGCGACGACAACGGCGCAGGCTTTCTCGAAGTGATCGAGCGCTATGGCTCGACCCCCGCAGGTAATCTGGCCAAGCACTATGCCGGCATCTGCTACCTCAAAGAGGGCGATTTGAAGAACGCCGCAGCCTATCTGGCCAAATACACGCCGGTGAAGGGCATTCCGGGATCCGTCGTCAATGCGCAGAACTACGGTTTGCAGGGCGACATCGCCGTCGACGAAGGCAACTACAAGGAGGCCGTGAAGTTCTTCGAGAAGGCCGTCGAGGCCGCCGACAACAACGCGACGGCTCCGATCTTCCTGATGAAGGCCGGCCGCGCCTACAAGGCGCTGGGCGACACCGCCAAGGCGAAGGAGTGCTTCGAGCGTATCGCGACCGCCTATCCGAGCTCCTTCGAAGCGCGCGACATCGAAAAATACATCAACAGTCTCTAACGAACGATGGCAACCAAGCACCGCAACCTGTCGCAACTCAACTCCCCGCTGCCGTCGGCCGAAGAGATGAAATTCGGTATCGTCGTGGCCGAGTGGAATCCCGAAGTGACCGAAGGACTGCTCAGCGGCGCCGTGCATACGCTGCGCAGCGCCGGATGCCCCGAACACAACATCCAGATCAAGTATGTTCCGGGGACGTTCGAACTGTCGCTGGGGGCCCAGTTTTTCGCGGAATACACCGACGTGGACGCCGTGATCGTACTCGGATGCGTCATTCAGGGAGATACGCGCCATTTCGATTTCGTCTGCCAGGGCGTGACGCAGGGCGTGATGCAGTTGCAGTTGCAATGGAACATGCCCATCGCCTTCGGCGTGCTCACGACCAACGACCTGCAACAGGCGCTCGACCGTTCGGGCGGCCGGCTGGGAAACAAGGGCGACGAAGCGGCGGCGGCGGCTATCCAGATGGTACATTTGCAGGACGAAATGGATACCGAAGAGAACGCGCTCGACCGCAAGGCCATCAACTGACGGATTCGGCACCGATACCCGAAGCGGAGTTTCAAAAGATTGAAACTCCGCTTTTTCATCGGCAGCCGCATAAAAAAGCGGGACGGATTTCATCCGCCCCGCAACTCTGCACTAATAACTAATCATTCCGTTAAGCCGAGCGCAATCGAGCTTGCTCGAATGCCGAGGCGAGAAATGGAAGAAAAAATTCAACCTCTCCGGAATAATTATTTTGCAGCTTCAACGACTTCGACAGCAGCCTCGGCCTTGCAGCAGGAATCGGCCTTGACCGAATCCGCGCACTCGCCGCAGCTCTCCGAAACCTCCTCGACAGCGACCTCGACGGTCCCTGCCTCGGCGGCAGCCTGCTTGTTCGCGTTACCTGCGCACGATACCATCGCAGCGGCAGCGACTACAACGATGAAAGCATAGATTTTTTTCATGATAAGAATGAATTAAAGATGGTTAATCGCTGCAAATATATCCAATAGCCGGAGATAATCAAAAGAAAAAATTAAAAATCTTATTTTCACGCGAAACCGGCGGTTTCCAGAATTGCAATATATTGGTAACAAACTCATTACCGCCAACCTTCCACCCTCTATGAACGAACCGGAACCGTCCGCCGTCGCAAACGGCTCTCCGCCGCAAGCCTCTCCCTTCCCGTTCGGCCCCGCTGCGGACCCGACCCCGACCGACGATGCCGGCAATCCACTCCGCCGTATGCGGCGGGACACCCTTTTCTGCCGGAGCTCGTACGATTCCTGCCGGAGGCGGGCAACGGGACACTCTCCAAAACGCGAACTTCACGCATCAACACCGGTGCAACCCGTCCGGCCGAATGCAAAGAGACGAAAATCCCCTCCGAAGAGGGGCTTCACGATGGAGATGCGAGGTTCGTTTTGCTGCCCGACCCGTTTCGCCTTCGCCCGCCAACCGCGAAAAACGCAGGAATCGGATACGAGCCGGTTACAAAAAGCCTCGAATTTCATTCGTCGGGCGTCGCGGCGGCAGGTTCGGCCGCCGGAACGTCCTCCGTCCCGTCGGGACTCTGCGGCGCCGCAGCCTCCGGATTCTCTTCGAGCAGATCGGCCGCCGTCAGCGTCTCGCGCATCAGAAAGGCTTTGGGGAACTTCGCGCGCACACGTTCGAGCAGCATGATCGCCTCCTCGGAGGTGACGCATCGGCCCGCCGAAACCTTGAAATAGGGAATATCGTAAACCATGTCGACACTCACGCCCGGAAACGACTCCTCGAAGCTCTTCTTCACCTCCTCGGCTTCGAAGCGGGCATTCTGCCCGTTGCTGGTGTAGAGATTGATGCGCCAGCCGCTATGCCGTTTTTCGGCGGCGCTGCGCGAGGCTGCCGAGAATGCCGCCGCCGCGTCGGGCGCCTCGTGAATCTCGACGCGGGCGCCGCTGTCCGGCTCGACAAGCCGCTGTTTGAACGCTTCGAGCGACTGGGCCTCTGCGGCCGTCGCCGCCGCCAGCGAAAGAAGCAAGATCGAAAAAATTGTTTTCATCATTCGGAATCCGTTAGTAAATCTTCGGGTCTCAGGCCAAAGGTATTCAAAAAATCCGACAACGGCATCCGGCGCCGACCGATTTTTTTCACGGCGTCGCCCACGCGCAGCCGCAGCGCGAAGGAGACCGTCATGCGCTGCGTCTCGGCACGCTGCAACTTCCGCTGCACGGCATAGAGCGCCGCACGGTCGGGAACACGCAGCCGGCAACGCATCCGCACGTCGCCCTCCCAGCCGGACGCCACCGTCACCGTATCGCGCAACGTGGCGCGCAACACTTCGCCGCCGTCGTAGGCGAGCGACAGCGCCGCCGCTTCGAACCGCAGCGGACGACCGCCTCGATTGGCGACATGCAGCGTCACGTCCGCACCGGCCGAACCGTAGGTCTCGATATCCTTCGGCACGATTCTGACCTCGCGCGCCAGATAACGATGGCAGCCGCTGAGCGTCGCGGCGGCCAGCAGCGCCAGGCAGAGGATATGCAGCCGCTTCAACACTTCTCGGCGGTATAAATCTGTGCGATGCCGAAACTCTGGCTCCGGGCACGGCAATCGCGGAACCCCGCTGCGGCGAGAATCGTCAGGAACTCCTCCGGCTGCGGAAATTCGTCCACCGAACGGGGCAGGTAGTCGTAAGCCTGCCGGTCGTGCGACAGCCAGCCCCCGATACGGGGCAGCACCCGATGCGAATACCAGTCGTAGAGCCGTCCGAAAACCGGCATCGTGGGCGTCGAAAACTCCAGAATGACGATCCGCCCGCCCGGCCGCAGCGCCCGCGACAGCTCGGCGAGCCCCCGCCCGAGATCCCCGAAGTTGCGCACGCCGAAGGCCACGGTCACCACATCGACCGATCCGGCCGCCGCCACCGCCGTCTCGGCGTCGCCCGCTTCGAGCGTCACGCGCTCTTCCAATCCCCGCGCGGCGACCTTGCGGCGCGCCACGTCGAGCATCCCCTCCGACAGGTCGACGCCCTTGATATGGGCCTCCGGAATGCTGCGCGCCATCATCACCGCCAGATCGCCCGTACCGGTGGCCATGTCGAGCACGCGGCGCGGATGCAGCCGCCCGACGATGCGCACCACGCGCCGCCGCCAGATGCGGTCGACGCTCAGCGAAAGGGTATGGTTCAGGCGGTCGTAGGCCGGTGCGATGTTGTCGAACATCGCCCGCACCTCCTCCTTTTTACTCAGTTCGGTATCGTACGGTTTCATAATCAATCGGTTTTGATCGCTTCGTCGGGGCGGATACGGGCCACGAACGCAGCGGGGACGAGCAACAGCGCGAGAATCGCTCCCGCCGCCGCGACGTCGACTGCCAGCCACCATCCCGCGCTCACCGCCACGGGAACCTCCGAGAGCATGTATCCCGCCGGATCGAGCCGGAGCAGGTGGAAACGCGCCTGGAGCCAGCACAGCAAACCCGCCGCCAGATTGCCCCACAACAGGCCGCGCCCCACGATGAAGGCCGCGCGGTAGAGGAAAATGCGGCGGATGCGGCGGTTCTCCATCCCCATGGCCTTCAACAGCCCGATCATCCGCGTGCGCTCCAGCACCAGGATCAGCAGCGCCGAAGCCATGTTGAAAAACGCCACGGCCACCATCACCGCGATGACGACCGCCGCATTGACGTCGTGCGCCTTCAACCAGTCGAAGACCGCCGGATAGCGTTCGCCGACGCTCACGGCCACGACGCCGTCGGTCTCCGGCAGATCCGAACGCAGCAGGGCGTCGTTGACCGCTTCGGCCAGCCGGTCTGCCTGCCGCACGTCGCCGAGGAAGAGGTCGTATCCCGAAACCTCGCCGGACGACCACCCCGACAACCGCTGCACGTTGCGCAGGTCGGTCAGCGCCGTGCGCTCCAACTCCTCCATCCCCGTCGAATAGAGTCCCGACACCTTGAACCGGTCGCGGCGGGGCCTCTCGTCGCCGGCGACGAAGAGCATCTCCACCTTGTCGCCCGCATGTACGCCCAGCAGGCGCGCCGTGCGTGCGGAAAGCAGCAGCTCCTTCGTACGCAGCGAATCGCCTACGCGCGGCAGCCTCCCTTCGGTGAGCCGGCCGGCGAAAAACGACCAGTCGTAGGAGCCGTCCACCCCTTTGAGCGCCACGCCCTCCATGGCATCGCGCGTGCGCACGATCCCGCTCTTGACGGCATAGGGCGTCGCCCGCTGCACGCCGTCGACGGCGCGCAGCAACGCTTCGAACCGAGCAGTCGCCGCGACGGGCCGCGACTCCGCGGCGTAGATCCCGGCGCCGTCGATCACCTCGACCGGCGCCGAAAAGCCCACCATGCGGGCCGTCACTTCGCGTTTGAAACCGAGGATCACGGCCAGCGCCACGAGCATCACGGCCACCGATACGGCCACCGAAACCACGGCGATGCGCGACATCACCCCGGGCCGGTTCTCCGGTGAGGTGCGGGCGGTGCGGCGCGCTATGAAAAATTCGAGGTTCAAACGACAGCGATCTTCACGGTTAAATTTCATGCAAAGTAACACAATTTTTCCTATTTTTGCAGCAACATACCGCGTTATATGAAAAAACAGGCACTCATCACGGGCGCGACTTCGGGCATCGGACGCGCCACGGCCCTGCGGCTTTCGGCCGACGGGTGGGACGTCGCGGCCACCGGCCGCCGCGCCGAACGGCTCGACGCGCTGCGCCGCGAAATCGAGGCGGCGGGCGGCGGGTGCCGCACGCTCGCGTTCGACATCCGCGACGAAGCGGCGTGCCATGCGGCGCTCGACGGGTTGGAGCGGATCGACCTGCTGGTCAACAACGCCGGTCTGGCCGCCGGATTCGAGCACCTCGACCGCGGGTCGACGGCCGACTGGAACGCCATGATCGACACCAACGTCAAGGGGCTGCTCTACGTCTCGCAGATCGTCGCGCGCAAGATGATCGCCGCGGGCGGCGGGCACATCGTCAACATCGGCTCGATCGCCGGCACCGAACCCTACGAGAACGGCGCCGTCTACTGCGCCACCAAGCACGCCGTGCACGCCATTTCGCAGTCGATGCGCGCCGACCTGCTCTCGCACGGCATCAAGGTGAGCGAAGTGCGTCCCGGCATGGTCGAGACCGAATTCTCGGTGGTGCGCTTCCACGGCGACCGCACGGCTGCCGACAACGTCTATCGGGGCGTCGAGCCCCTCACGGGCGACGACATAGCCGAAGCGATCGCATGGATCGCACAATTACCGGCGCATATGAACGTTAATGAAATCGTACTGATGCCCTCGCAGCAGGCGTGCCAGTACTACGTTCATCGCAAATCCTAAAAAACCGAAAAAAATGTTACTCGCACACCTTATCCAGGCCGGATACTACGGCCACCCGAGCGGATTCTTCTACGGCATGTCGGCCGGAACGATGGGTTCGTGGATTCTCATTATCGTGATCGGCATCGTGGGCTGGATCGTACAGGCCCGTTTGCAGTCGGTCTTCGCCAAATACGCCCGGGTGCCCTTCCCGGGCGGGCTGACGGGCGCCGAGGTAGCCGAAAAGATGTTGCGCGACAACGGTATCCGCAACGTGAAGGTCACCCATGTGGCGGGTCACCTGACCGACCATTTCAATCCGCAGACGATGACCGTCAATCTGAGCGACTCGGTCTACGCCTCGCGCAGCGTCGCGGCGGCGGCCGTCGCGGCCCACGAATGCGGCCACGCCGTGCAGCATGCGCGGGGATACGCTCCGCTCGAACTGCGTTCGCAACTGGTTCCGATCGTCAACTTCTCGGCCCGCGCCGCGACGTTCGTCCTCATCGCGGGCATGATCCTGCTCGCCACGACCGACAATGCGTGGGTCTGCTGGATCGGCGTGGGACTGATCGCCGTATCGGCGCTCTTCTCGATCGTGACGCTTCCGGTCGAGTACAACGCTTCGGAGCGTGCGCTGGCATGGCTCGAATCGAGCCGCACGATGCAGGGCGCGGAACTGGCGCAGGCGCGCGAAGCGCTGACGTGGGCGGCACGCACCTATCTCGTCGCCGCGCTGAGCGCCATCGCCACGGTGCTCTACTACGCCATGCTGATTCTCGGACGAGGCAACAACCGCGACTGAATGGCCCCGCAGGATTACACCCGACGCAGTTTCCAGGCGGCCGCCGCACTGATCGCAGTGCTCGTCTGCGTCGCCTTCATCCCGCCGCAGACGATCTGCGGCATTCCGCTCCGCCGGGCCAACATCCTCTCGGACGTCCTCCGTTTCGACGACAAGGAAGCAGTGGACGAGACGTTGCCGGAGCTCGACGACGAGTTCTCGGGCGACTTCCACCGCTTCGCGGGGCAGCTCGACGCCGGCGAAGCGCCCCTGCCGGCCGATTCGATCGCAGCGGAGCCGCCTGCCGCCGACACGCTGTCCGCCGCACCGCAGCTCGCTTTCGAATGGACGCCCGCCGACAGCGAACCGCCGACGGAGCCTCCTACGGGCGATACCGCACGGTTATTGACGACGCTCACCCCGATCGAAGATTTCGATACGCTCGCCGACGGCCCCCTGTACCGCTTCTGCGCGCGACTGGCCGACACCGCCCGCCGCACACCCGTGCGCATCGCCGTACTGGGCGACTCGTTCATCGAGGGCGACATCCTCACGGCCGACCTGCGCGAACAGCTGCAACTGCGCTACGGCGGCCGCGGCTGCGGTTTCGCGCCGATGTCCTCGCCCCTGACAGGCTACCGCCGCACGGTAGGCACCCGTTCGGCGGGATGGAACTCCTACAACATCATGCAGCGCCGCACTACGCCCGAGGCGCTGCGCGGCGACTACTCCGTTTCGGGCTGGCTCTGCCGCCCCGCCGACGGTGCGACGGTGCGCTGGACGGGCAGCGACTTCCGCCGCCGCCTCGACCGTTGCGGCGTGGCGCGGCTGCTCTTCATCAGCCGAGAGCCGAGCCGGCTGGAACTCACGCTCAACGATTCGCTGCACCGCACCTTCGACATACCGGCGTCGGAAGCCCTCCGTCAGATCGTCGTACGGGCGCCGGTCGCATCGCTCGCCCTCCGCGTCGTACGGGGCGGAGCTGGATTCACCGGTTACGGCGTACAGTTCGAGGACGCGGCGGGCGTGACGGTCGACAACTACTCGATCCGCAGCAACAACGGACAGGCGCTTTTCGGCACAAACCCCTCGGTCAACGCCCAGATCGACGCCTTCGCGGAGTACGATCTGGTCATCCTGCAATACGGACTGAACATCATGCAGGAGGGGGTCACCAACTACTCGGCCTACGCCGCCCGCGTGGAGAAGATGATCGCCTTCGTGCGCAGCTGTTTCCCCGAGGCGGCGGTGCTGGTGCTCTCGACCAGCGACCGTTCGGTGAAGTCCGACACGGGATTCGCCCCGATGTCGTCGGCGCCGGCGATGGTCGACTGGCAACGCCGCGCAGCCCGTGCCACAGGCGCCGCTTTCTGGTCGGTCTACGACGCCATGCGGGCGCAGGGCGGCATGGAACGTTTCGTCGCCAACGGCTGGGCGGGCAAGGACTATACCCATATCAACTACGCCGGCGGCCGTCAGGTGGCCTATGCGCTGGTCGATGCGCTGGATGCCCGCGTAGCCGCGATCCTGCGCCAGCGGCAACAGGCCGCACTGCCCGAACCGGTGCTCGACAGCTCGAAAATCGCAGCGCTCGACGAGACGATGAACCTCCGCCCGCAACCGATCGAACCCCGTTGAACCGATGGAGAGCCTCCGCGAGATAATCGACCGCGTCCTGCCGCTGCTGAGCTACGATCCGCAGGCTCCGATGCTTTTCAGCAGCGGGCTCTTCCTCTTTCTCTTCTCCGCGTTCGCCTTCTTCTACGGCTTCATGCGGCGTACGCCGGCGCTGCGCATCTGGTACGTCATCGCCTTCTCGCTCTACTTCTACTACAAGTCGAGCGGCATCTACCTGCTGCTGCTCGTCGGGGTCTCCGTCAGCGATTTCTGGATCGGGCGGGCTATCGCGCACGTGAGCTCGCGGCACGCCCAACGGGCGCTCGTGGCGCTGAGCATCGCGGCCGATCTGGCCGTGCTGGGTTACTTCAAGTACACCAATTTCTTCATCGAGATCACCCGCGACCTCTTCGGCGCGGGATTCCTCGAATTCCAGAACATCTTCCTGCCCGTCGGCATCTCGTTCTTCCTGTTCCAGTCGCTCAGCTACACGATCGACATCTACCGCGGTTCGCTCAAACCCGTCGACCGCTGGGGCGACTACCTCTTCTACCTCTCGTTCTTTCCGCAGCTGGTCGCAGGCCCGATCGTCCGCGCCCGCGACTTTCTGGTGCAGATCCGTCAGAACCCGATCACCGTCTCGCGCGAGATGTTCGGCACGGGCATCTATCTCATCGCCATCGGTCTGTTCAAGAAGGCCGTCATCTCGGACTATATCTCGCTCAACTTCGTCGACCGCATCTTCGACGACCCTGCGCTCTATTCGGGCATGGAGTGTCTGGCAGCCGTCTACGGCTATGCCCTTCAAATCTACTGCGACTTCTCGGGTTATTCGGACATGGCCATCGGCCTGGCACTGCTGCTGGGCTTCCGCTTCCCGAAGAACTTCGACGCCCCCTACCACTCGGCCACGATCACCGAATTCTGGCGGCGGTGGCACATCTCGCTCTCGATGTGGCTCCGCGACTATCTCTACATCTCGCTGGGCGGCAACCGCAAGGGGCGCCTGCGCACCTATTTCAACCTGCTCGTCACCATGGTTCTCGGCGGGCTGTGGCACGGCGCGGCGATCCGTTTCGTACTGTGGGGGACGCTGCACGGCGTAGCGCTGGCGCTGCACAAGCTCTGGCTCTCGGTCGTCCCCGGCGCCAAAGTCTCGGGATACCAGATGCACCCGCTCAGCCGACTAGCCGGTATCCTCGTGACTTTCCACCTGGTCTGCTTCGGCTGGCTGCTCTTCCGCGCCGATTCGATGCGCACCGTGCAGCTGATGCTGCATCAGATCACCGACAATTTCCACTTGCAGCTGCTGCCCCAGATGCTCGCCGGTTACGGCGGCGTCTTCGCCCTCGTGGGGCTGGGTTATCTGCTGCACATGCTCCCCGGCCGCGCCGACGCCGCGGCACGCCGCGCGGTGGTCGCCTCGCCCTTCTGGGTGCAGGTGTTGCTGCTCGCCTCCGTGGCATGGGGCGTCATGCAGATCCAGTCGAGCAGCATCCAACCCTTCATCTACTTCCAATTCTGATCCTGCGATGATTCCGCTCTACACCTTCGACCACGCGCTCTTCCTGGCGCTCAATTTCGACGGCGGCCCCGTGATGGACCGTCTGATGACCCTCGTTTCGGGCACCGCGATGTGGCTGCCGCTCTATGCGTTGATTCTCTGGCTCGTCTGGCGGCGGGAAGGGTGGCGCCGCACGCTGCTCTTCGCCGCGGCGATCGTGCTGGCGATCGTGCTGGCGGACATGGCGGCCGGCATCTTCAAGCATTCCGGCCCGCTCAAAGGGCTGTGGGCCGATTTCCCGCCCCGCTGGCGGCCGATGTTCACCCCCTCGCTCGAAGGGTTGGAGATCGCACCCGACACACTGATGCGCTGGCGTTTCGAAGGCCATGCGACGCCCGGCATCGTCCACGTCCCCGAAGGGGCGCTGGGCGGGAAATTCGGCACCGTGTCGTCGCACGCCGCCACCGTCGTGGCACTGCTGGTGCTTTCGGCAGCGGAGATCCGCCGACGGTGGTTCACGTTCCTGATGGTCGCGGCGACGCTGCTGATCTGTTATTCGCGCATCTATCTGGCCAAGCACTTCCCCGTCGACCTGCTGCTGGGAGCGGCCGTAGGGGCGCTCACCGGCTGGGCGATGCTGCGGGTATACCGCTGCATCGGGCGGATCCGCCGGCCGCCCCTCCCGGAAAAGAGGCGGAGGCGGGCATAAAAGCCGCCGCACGGAACCGAGGACCGAAACCCCTGCGACGCGGAACGGAACAATTCCGAATATTTTTCGTAACTTTGTAGGGTATTTAATACAGGTAAAACAAAATCGAAACAGAATATGGCAATCGAACTCAGCGAACAGGAGCAACTGCGCCGCCAGTCGCTGGCCGCACTGCGGGAACTGGGCATCGACCCCTACCCCGCCGCACGCTTCGACGTCACGGCCACGGCACGGGAAATTCTCGACGGATACGACGAGGCGAAGGGGAATTTCGCCGACGTGCGCATCGCCGGCCGCATCATGTCGCGCCGCATCATGGGCAGCGTCTCGTTCTTCGAATTGCAGGATCACACGGGCCGCATCCAGGTTTACATCCGCCGCGACGACATCTGCCCCGAGGGCGACCCGACGCTCTACAACACCGTCTTCAAGAAACTGCTCGACATCGGCGATTTCGTGGGGATCGAGGGCTTCGCCTTCGTCACCAAGACGGGCGAAACGTCGGTACACTGCCGGCGGCTGACCGTCATCTCCAAGTCGCTGCGGCCGCTGCCGGTAGTCAAGGAGAAGGACGGGCAGACGTTCGACGCCTTCACCGATCCCGAAGTGCGCTACCGCCAGCGTTATGTCGATCTGGCGGTCAACCCGCAGGTGCGCGAAGTCTTCGTCAAGCGCTCGAAGATCATGGCGGCCATGCGCGAGTTCTTCAACGCGAAGGGGTATCTCGAAGTCGAAACGCCGATTCTGCAACCCATTCCGGGCGGCGCCTCGGCGCGGCCGTTCATCACGCACCACAACTCGCTCGACGTCGACCTCTACCTTCGCATCGCCACGGAGCTCTACCTCAAAAAACTCATCGTGGGCGGTTTCGAAGGGGTCTACGAGTTCGGCAAGAACTTCCGCAACGAGGGCATGGACCGCACGCACAACCCCGAATTCACCTGCATGGAGATCTACGTCGCCTACAAGGACTACCTGTGGATGATGGAGTTCACCGAGCAGATGCTCGAACATGTGGCGCTGGCCGCCAACGGGACGACCGACCTTACGATCGACGGCAAGGCCGTCTCGTTCAAGGCGCCGTTCCGCCGCGTGACGATGACCGAAGCCATCCGCGAAAAGACCGGCTACGACATCACCGGCCAGTCCGAGGAGCAGCTGCGCGAAGCGTGCAGGCGGCTGGGCGTCGAAGTCGACGAGACGATGGGCAAAGGCAAGCTCATCGACGCCATCTTCGGCCAGTACTGCGAGGAGGAGCTCATCCAGCCGACGTTCGTCTGCGACTATCCGATCGAGATGTCGCCCCTGTGCAAGCGCCACCGCGACAACCCCGATCTGACGGAGCGGTTCGAACTCTTCGTCAACGGCAAGGAGCTGTGCAACGCCTACTCGGAGCTGAACGATCCGATCGACCAGCTGGAACGTTTTCAGGAACAGCTGCGGCTGTTGGAGAAGGGCGACGACGAGGCGATGTTCATCGACATGGATTTCGTGCGCGCTCTGGAATACGGTATGCCGTCGTGTTCGGGCATGGGCATCGGAATCGATCGCCTGACGATGTTCCTCACCGGACAGTCGTCGATTCAGGACGTGCTCTTCTTCCCGCAGATGCGCCCCGAAAAGAAGGTGCAGCGCGACCCCGACGAAGCCTACGCCGCCATCGGCGTGCCGGCCGAGTGGATTCCCGTCATTCAGAAGATGGGCTACCTGACCGTCGACGCGCTGCGCAAGCTGCCGGCAGGGAAGTTTTTCAACGATCTGTGCGGCTTCAACAAAAAGAACAAACTGGGACTGAAAGCCCCCTCGATCGAGGAGGTGAAGGCTTGGTGCGCCCCCGCCGCAGAATAACCGCGCGAGCCGACGATGGACCGTACACGCAAACTCCTGCTCGCACTGGCCGCCGCGGCGGTCGCCGCCACGCTGCTGGCCCTGCGGGGCTGGATCGCACCGGCGACGGCACGCTGGGTGCTGCTGGCACTGCTGGGGTGGTACTGGGTCCGCTTCATCGTCCTGCCCGTCGACGTCATCAAGCGCACGAAGGTGCTCAACGCCTTCGCCGTGACATGGTGGGTCAACAGCTTCCCGATCCTGCCGGCCGTGACCGGCGCCGTCCTGCTCTGGTACGGCGCGCCGTTCGAACGGCGGGTGTGGGGATCGCTGCTGCTCTTCATCGTCGTCTCGGCGCTGGCGGGATACCTGACAATCATCCGTTACAATCATAAACTTAAAAAATCACAGCAATGAGAAAGAAGATCGTAGCAGGCAACTGGAAAATGAATACCCTGCCTGCCGAAGGCGTAGAACTGGCCAAGCAGGTCGCAGCAGGCAAGCACACCGTATGCGACTGCGTGTCGTTCATCGTATGTCCTCCCTTCACGCACCTGTCGGAGGTGAGCAAGACGCTCGAAGGGACGGGAATCGCCGTCGGCGCCCAGAACTGCGCCGCCGAGGCCAAAGGGGCCTACACGGGCGAAGTAGCCGCGTCGATGATCGCGGCGCTGGGCTGCAAGTACGTGATCCTGGGCCACTCGGAGCGCCGCCAGTACTACGGAGAGACCTCCGGGACGCTCAACCGCAAGATGGAGCAGGCCTATGCCAACAACCTCGTTCCGATCTACTGCGTAGGCGAGAACCTCGACGAACGCGAGGCCGGCAAACATTTCGACGTGGTGAAGGCGCAGATCGAAGAGGTGGTTTACAACCTCACGCCGGAACAGTTCGGCAAGCTGGTCATCGCCTACGAACCCGTATGGGCCATCGGCACGGGCAAGACCGCGACGGCCGAGCAGGCGCAGGAGATCCACGCCTACATCCGCAAGGTGCTGGCCGCCAAGTTCGGCGCAGCGGCCGAGGAGTGCCCGATCCTCTACGGCGGGTCGTGCAAACCGTCCAACGCAGCCGAGATCTTCGCCAAGGAGGACGTCGACGGAGGTCTGATCGGCGGCGCAGCGCTCAAAGCCGAAGATTTTCTGGCCATCGGCAAGGGCTTCGCGAAGTAGTTCCGAGCCCCGAATACGCAAAAACAGGGGAGTATCCGCGACGCGGATACTCCCCTGTTTCATGAATCCCACCGGAGACGAATATCCTTGAATTTTTTTCGTCCATTTCTCGCCTCGCCATAGCCCGAACTGCGTTCAGTTCTGCGCTCGGTTTAACGAAATGGTTCCAACGATTCGCCCCGGCCCGCGACCCGCCGCCGGCCGGAGCCGCCGTACACGTCTCGAAGAGATGCGTTCCGCCGTACACGGCGATGAACCGCCGCCCTGCGGATAGGGGACGAAAAGACGGAAATCGCAGAGAGACCTTTCTCATTCCCATTCGAAACGATCCGGAATCCGGATCGTTTCGAATTTTTTCTTATCTTTGCAAAGAACAACCCATAACTACTATGCCATGAAAAAACTTCTCTTCTTCTGCGCTGCCCTGACGGCGACGTTCACCGCGACCGGACAACACTATTACACCGACTCCGCCAATCCCGACATCACGCGCCACTCGCTGCGCATCGCCCCGCAGCGCGTCGAGTTCGTACTGCCCGAAGTAGGCGGCTACACCGTCTACAAGGCCGACCTGCACACCCATTCGATCTACTCGGACGGCGACTGCACGCCCGAATTCCGCGTCCGCGAAGCGTGGTACGACGGTCTGGACGTGCTGGCCATCACCGAACACGTGGAGTACCGCCGCCACGAGGGCAAGATGCTCAACTTCCTCAAAGGTTACGTTCCGGAAGGCACCGAACCTGTCAATTACAACATCATCGCCAAACCGGCCGACGAGCAGGGAATCCGGTCCGACCTGAACTTCCCGGTAAAGCTGGCGCAGGAGACGGCCGCGAAGTACGGCATCACGATCATTCCGGGCGCGGAAATCACCCGCGAACCGATCGCCTACGGCCACTACAACGCGCTTTTCACCACCGACAACAACGCGATCTACGCCGCCGACGCCCTGCAATCGTTGCGCAACGCCAAGGCGCAGGGGGCGCTGGTGATGCACAACCACCCGGGCTGGCGCCGCAAAAGTCTCGAACACCCCGAATTCGAGGTCGCGGCCTACGGCGAAGGGCTGATCGACGGCATCGAGATCATGAACGGCGGCGAGTTCTACCCCAAGGCCATTTCGCGGGCGCACGCCAAAAACCTCTTCGTCTCGGCCAACACCGACATCCACGACTCGGCGACCGAAACCTATCGCGCACAGGGACACCGCCGCAACATGACGCTGATCTTCGCCAAGGAGAACACGCTCGAAGCGCTGCGCGAAGCCATCGAGGCGCGCCGCACGCTGGCCTACTCGTTCGGTACGATCGCCGGCGACGAACAACTGCTGAAAGACCTCTTCACGGCATCGGTGCGCACGAGCGTGCTCCACACCGATGCGAAGGGACGCCGCACGGTGAGCCTGACGAACAACAGCTCGGTGCAGTACGTTCTGCGGCTTCCGGGCCAGAATCCGTTTATCCTCAACCCCTTCTCGACCGTCACGACCACCGTTGCGCAGAACAGGCCGCTGCGCCTGACCGTCGAGAACATGTGGTACTCCGAACAGGACCATCCGCAGATCGAGCTGACGCTGTAATCCGTCTGTCCGACGGCGGCAAAGCGGGCGGCGCGGCGACACCTCGCCGCCCGTGTTCTTTCCGGCTGCTCGCAACCCTGATTTCATTATTCATTTTTCCGCATTTCCCGCCACGGCTCGTGCCGCTCCGGACGAATTCCGTTTCCGATCAAAACCAAATACCCGACTCCGAAAAAGATAGAAAATGATCTTTTTCTTTCGATAAGTATTGCAACAAACAAATTCTTTATTTATTTTTGTTAACATTAACGACGTTTTCGTTAAGCCGAACGCAAAACCAAGTGAAATTCGGGCTATGCCGAGGCGGAAAAACGGCCGTAGACAACCAAACCTAAAACTTTCAAAAAAACGAAACCCGACGAATGAACCACCGCATGAATCTCTGATCCGAGGGTCGGGCAGCCCGGCCGGATCGCTTCTCGACCCACTTGTTCGAACGACAACCCAACCATTTCGTTAAGCCGAGTGCAATCGAGCCTGCTCGAATTGCCGAGGCGAGAAATGGACGAAAGAAATTCAACGTTTTCGCTAAGCCGAATGGGCAGAGCCGCGCTTGCGCGAGCTATGCCATGGCGAGAAACGGACGAAAGAAATCCAACTTAAACACTTACCATTTAACCTTACACCAATGAAAAAACTGCTACACCCGTTAACGAGACTGCTGCTGGCAGTCGGTCTCTCTGCATTCAGTGTAGTCGCATTCGCCCAAAAGACCGCCGTGAACGGAATCGTCACCGATGCGGAAGGGGCGCCGCTGGTCGGAGCGACCGTAATCGTCATGCAGAATGCCCGGCCCGAGGGGGGGGGAACTACGACCAACACCGAAGGTAAATTTACCGTAAACGCCTCCCAAGGCCAACAACTGGCGGTTTCCTACATCGGGTATCGGGAAGCGACCGTAGAGGTCACCTCGAAAACCTTTTACGAGATCGCTCTTCAAAGCGACAGCGAACAGATCGACGATGTCGTCGTCGTCGGTTACGGCACCCAGAAAAAAGTCAACGTCACGGGTTCGGTATCGACGATCGATGCCTCGACCTTCGAAAAGCGTCCGGTCGTTTCGGCATCGGTCGCCTTGCAGGGTATGGCTCCGGGCGTGACCGTCACCACGCCGTCGGGCGCCCCGGGTGCCGACGGTGGTGCCATCCGCATCCGCGGTATCAATTCGTTCGGCGGCAGCTCGACCGCCCCGCTGGTGCTCATCGACGGGATCGAGGGCAGTCTGGACAGCGTCGATCCCGTACTCATCGAATCCATCTCCATCCTCAAAGACGCAGCGTCGTCGTCGATCTACGGTTCGCGCGCGGCCAACGGCGTCATTCTGGTGACGACCAAACGCAGCTCGACCGAACGCTTCACCGTCACCTACAAGGGAACCGTCGGCTGGCAGTCGCCTACCGACCTGCCCGAAACGGTCAACGCACTCGAATACCGCGAGCTGACCAACGCCATGAACCTGCAAGACGGCAACGCCCCGACCTACGACGACGAGTCGATGGCGCTTTACCGCAAGAACATGGGCAAGGATCCCGACCTCTATCCCAATACCGACTGGCAGGATGCCGTCCTCACCGGCTCGGGCCTCTCGCACAGCCACACCGTTTCGCTCGGCATCGGCAGCGAACGCGTGCGGATGCTCACCACGCTGGGCTATGTCGATCAGAACGGTATCATCGAGACTACCGATTTCCAGCGCTACACGTTCCGCAACAACGCCGACGTCAAGTTCAACGACAAGCTGTCGATGAAACTCGATCTCTCGTTCTCGAACGGCGACCGCCGCTCGTCGCCCTACCAGGGAACGATCTTCAACTACATGAACACCCGTTCGGCCGACATCCCCAACCAGTTCTCGACGGGACTCTACAACGGCCTGGGCCTGCAAGGCAACAACCCCGTAGCGCTGATGCTCGAAGGCGGCCAGAACAAGAACAATACACTGCGTCTGTCGGGGGCGATCACGCTGACCTACGAACCGGTCGAATGGCTCTCGCTGCAAGGAATGCTGGCGCCGCGCTACGCGACCACCAACAAACACAACTGGAAGAAGCCCGTCACGACCTATCAGGACATGGAGGGTACGGCCACGCTCACCTCCACTCCCTACGCCACGCTCACCGAATCGGGATCGCGCGCCTTCTACGGCAACTACAACTTCCTGATGACCTTCAAGAAGAATTTCAGCGGCCATGACCTGAAACTCATCCTCGGCGCCGAACGCAACACCTACGACTACAAGTACCTTTCGGCCTACCGACAGGTCTTCAACTACCCCGACTACGATCAGATCGACGTGGGCGAGATCGAGAACATGGACAACAGCGGCCACCGCTACGAATGGGCCATCCAATCCTACTTCGGCCGTCTGAACTACAACTTCAAGGAGCGCTACCTGCTCGAAGCCAACCTGCGTATCGACGGTTCGTCGCGTTTCAGCAAATCCAACCGCTGGGGCTACTTCCCGTCGGTATCGGGCGCCTGGCGCATCTCGGAGGAGCCGTTCATGGAGAACGCCAAGCACATCCTCGACGGGTTGAAAATCCGTGCATCCTACGGAACGCTGGGTAACCAGAACCTCGCCGGCGGCGATGCGGCCAGCTACTATCCCACCACGCCGAACCTCGCGCTGGGGCATATTTCGATGAACGGCACGCCGGCGTCGCTCGTAACGCTCAACACGCTGGCCAACCCCGACATCAAGTGGGAGACCACGACGATGCTCGACGTGGGCGTCGACGTCACGCTCTTCTCGAAACTCAACATCACGGCCGACTGGTACCGCAAGAACACCGACGACATCCTGATGAAACTCGACATTCCGGCCGGCGTGGGTCTGAACGCCCCCTACCAGAACGCCGGCAAGGTACGCAACACCGGCTGGGAACTCAGCATCGGGTACAACAACCGCTGGCGCGACTTCACCTTCGGCGTACAGGCCAACGTCTCGGACGTCAAGAACGAGATCGTCGACATGCGCGGCAAAACCTCGACCAGCGGCGTACTGCGCAATCAGGAGGGCTATTCGATCGGCAGCATCTACGCCCTCGAAAGCCTCGGTATCATCCGCACGCAGGAGGAGGCCGACTGGGTTAACGCCAACTGCCCGCAATTCAAGGAGACGGTTCAGATCGGCGACATCCGTTATGCCGACATCGACGGCAGCAACACGATCGACGAAAACGACAAGACCATCGTCGGCAGCACGATCCCCCGCTACACGTACAGTCTCAATCTCGACTTCGGCTGGAAGGGGCTTCGCCTGAGCATGCTGTTCCAGGGCGTCGGCAAGACGGACGGTTATCTGAACACCTACTACGTCATGCCGAGCAACCAGGGCGGTACGTTCCGCAAGGAGCACATCGACTTCGCCTGCGCCGCGAATCCCGGCGGCGTGACGCCCCGTCTGACGAGCGCCAACAAGAACAACTGGTACGACTCGTCGTTCTGGATGAAGAGCGCCGCCTACCTGCGTCTGAAAAACATCCAGCTCGGCTACGACCTGCCCAAAAGCTGGATGCGCAAGATCGGACTCAAATCGGCCTACGTCTACGTCAACGCGCAGAACCTCTTCACGGCTACCAATTTCTGGGACGGTTACGATCCCGAAGTGGGTTACGACGGCGACGCCAGCGGCGATTTCGACCTCGTCAAACTCGGTTCGGCGAACAACTATCCCCAGGTAAAACTCGTCACGATCGGACTCGATCTCAAATTCTAATGCGGAAACCAACCATGAAAAAGATCATATTAGGTGCAGCGCTGTGCGGACTCCTCGCCGCAGGCTGCTCGCTCGACAAGAGCTATCTCAACGGCCCGAACGCATTGACCTTCCCCGCATCCAAAGCGGAGGTGGAGGCGGGCGTATTCGCCGCCTACAAGGGTCTGACGCTGATCGACGCCTCCTCGACGCCCTTCCCCGGCATCCAGGACAACGCCAGCGACATCGGCGCATCGCGTCTCAACGCCGCCAACTACAACTACCAGCAGCAGTCGAAACTTCCCACCGACAACGCATGGGTCGAAAAGGTCTACAACAACATCTACAAGACCGCGGCCCGCGCCAACCTCGTGCTCGACGGCATCGACAAGGTGCGCGATCTGATGAGCGAACAGGAGTACAACATGTACAAGGCCGAACTGCTGCTCACGCGCGCCTACGTCTACGAATGGGGCTGCCAGCTCTACGGCGACATTCCCTACATCGATCACGTGCTGGGGCTGGGCGACAGCTATACCCGCACGCCGCGCGCCGAAGTCATCGACAAGATTCTCAACGAGGATCTCAAAGACGAGATGCTCGACTTCCTGCCGCTGCGGCACAACAAGGCGACCTACGGCTCGACCCGTCTGGGCCGCGTGGGCGCCTACGGACTCAAAGCCCGCATCTGCCTGAACTGGGGATTCTTCGAAGAGGCCGCCAAATATGCCGACAAGGCGCTCACGCTGGCCAAGGATGCCGGCTACGCCCTCGAACCCTACGATACGCGCTTCTGCGGCGAAGACTACACCAAGGGCGAACCCAGTGCGACGAACCTCTTCGGCCTGAGCGGCCACGCCAACAGCGACGAATGGATCTGGGCCTTGCAGTACAACGCCATGATATCGGGCAACCAGCACAACGCCGGATACTACGCCGCACCGCGCATCGCCGGAGGCTGCTCTTATTTCAGCCCCACGCAGATGTTCATCGACGCGATCCAGTGCACCGACGGCAAATCGATCGCCGAATCGCCGCTGTTCGACTACAAGGAGCCCTGGAAAAACCGCGATCCCCGTCTCGACCTCTTCTGCGTGCGGCCGGGTTCGCGCGTGCTGGGAATGCAGTTCGAAACCAACCCCTCGGTTCAGAAGATCATGAACTACAACGACAAGGAGGAGGGTGTGCTGGTGGCCAATTCGGAGGCCTACGGCACCAAGTCGGAGTACGGCGCCAACGGATCGAAGGGCCCCTGCGGCTATCTGTGGCGCAAATACCTCGACATCGAGGAGTACAGGACCAACAACGGATTCGGCACCAAGTCGGTCTGCACGCTGAGCTATCCGCTCATGCGTCTGGCCGAATTGTACCTGATCCGCGCCGAGGCCAACATCGAATGGGCGGGCGGCGATCTGGGCGTCGCCAAAGCCGACATCGAGACCATCCGCGGCCGCGCCCACATGCCCGTACTGACGGTATCGGACCGCAACGGGCTGCGTTCGGCACTGCGTTACGAGCGCATGGTCGAGTTGTGCAACGAAGGATTCCGCTGGTTCGACATCCGACGCTGGGGCATTGCCGAAGAGGTGATTTCGGGAACGCTCTACGCTCCGGCATCGGACGGTTCGATGTCGAACGCCATTCCTACGATCGACGAAAACTGGCACGTGACCTACAAGGGCGATACCTTCGACGGAAAGAAGATCAACCTGCGCAAATTCATCGACATGGCCTTCGACCCGATGAAGGACTACCTGTGGCCGATTCCCGAAAGCGAGCGCATCGCCCTGCCGCAGATCACGCAAAACCCCGGCTACGCGGGTTTCGCAGCGGAATAACCGATTCAAACATGCTGATATGACTTCGATACTGAAATACCTGAACCGCGCATTGCTCGTGCTGCTGCTCGCCGCTTTCGCCGCCTGCTCAGACAACGAGGGCGGAAACGAATCGAACGGCAATGGCGACGACGGCAATACCGAAACGCCCGCCGACGGCGACACCTACGGCTACATCAAGGATACGAACGGCAATTCCGTCGAAGGGGTGGTCGTAAGCGACGGATACTCCTGTACGGCCACCGACGCCGAAGGGCGTTACGCACTCACGCGCAACGCCGACGCGGGCTTCGTCTTCTATTCGCTGCCGTCGGCTTACAAGGTGAGCGTCGACAAGACCTACAAACTCCCCCGCTTCTTCGCCCGGCTCCAAGCCGGAACGGCGCGCTACGACTTCACGCTCGAAGCGCTCGCCGCACCCGAAAAGCGGTTCGACCTGATCTGCATCGGCGATCCCCAGATCAACGAGGCGTCGCATGCCGTGCGTTTCAAGGAGGAGGCCGGAAGAGAGATCCGCGAATATGCGGCCTCGGCCGGCGTTCCCTGCTACGGCATCACGCTGGGCGACCACGTCAACAACAAATGGACGCTGTTCACCAACATGGTCGTCGCCCTGCAACCGGAGCAGACGGGAGTGCCCGTCTTCGCCACGATCGGAAACCACGACCACGAATTCCCGACGGCCGACGAAAAGGCGGCACGGGCGAAATACGAGAGTTATTTCGGGCCGGTCGACTACTCGTTCAACCGCGGCGACGTACACGTGGTCTCGATGGACAACGTCATCCACAGCTGCAAGGCCAGCGCCGACTACGAAGGCGGATTCACCGCCGCACAGTACGCGTGGCTCAAACAGGATCTGAGTTTCGTGCCGAAGGACAAGATGGTGATCCTCTGCGTACATATTCCGTTCCGCGGCGGCTGGGGCACGAACAGCGCGCACGCCGATGCGGACAAATACTACGACGAGGTGCTGGATCTGCTGTCGCAGTACGAATATGCGGCGATCATGTCGGCCCACACCCACTCGAACATCAACTACATCCACCGAAAGAACGGCAAGGAGATCTTCGAGCATGTCACGGGCACCACATGCGGCGCATGGTGGCGTTCGACCGTCTGCACCGAGGGTACGCCCATCGGATTCGGCCTCTACCGGATCGACGGCAACCGCATGGAGGAGTGGGCCTACCGTTCGGTTCGTCACGACGAACAGTTCCAGATCCGCCTCTACCGCGCCTCCGACACCTTCGTCGGCGGTGCCAAATACCGTTTCAAACAGACGGGCGCCGACCAGATCGTAGCCAACATCTGGAACTGGGATCCCTCGTGGACGGTCAACGTCTACGAAAACGACGTACTGAGCGGCCAGATGACACGCAACTCCGACATCGACGCATGGACCGTAGCCTACCATATCGGGTTGCTGAACAACACGGACAGCTACCGCAAGTCGTCCGACCACATGTTCCACTACACGCTCAAAAACCCCGCTGCGGCCGTGCGCGTCGAGGCGATCGACCGCTTCGGCAACAAGTACGAACAGACGGTCTTCACCGATCCGGCGGAGCACCCCGGCGATTTCCATGCCGATTTCTAACATTCAAACCGACGAAACCTACACACCTATGAAAAAGTATCTGTTTCTTACGCTCCTCGCCGCGGCATTTCTGGCAGGAGGGGGATGTTCTTCCAGCGATGACGACGGATGGGGAGTCATCGAACTGGCCAGCCCGAAACTGAAAGTCACCACCGAACTGGCGACGGCGACCGTCACGTGGGACGCCGTCGCGAAGACCGCCGGCTACGCCTATGCACTGGACGGCGCCGCGGACTATACTTCGGTCGACGCAGCCACGACCACCGTAACGCTTACTGCACTTGCGGAGGGCGGCCACACCTTCCGACTCAAAGCCGTCGGCGATCTCGACCACACGACCGATTCGGCCGAGCGGACGATCGACTTCGAGATCGATCCCACGCTTCCGCAACCCGCGCCCACCTACGTCAAGGGCGACGAGATCGGCAGCGTCGTCGTCTCGTGGCCGGCCGTCAAGGGCGCTGCGGGCTACGCCTACAAGTTCGGCGAAGCCGCATCGTTCACAGAGGTCGGCGCCGACGTGCTCTCCGTCACGCAGAAGGGTCTCAGCGCCGAAGAGCCGATCCGCTTCACGATGTACGCCGTCGGACAACTGCCCGACTCGAATGATTCGGAACCGGTAAGCCTCACCTTCCAGCTCGTCGACACCTCGGAGGGCGTCTGGGTTCGCAAGAGCAACGGCGAACTGTTCGAACTGACCGAAAGCGAAGCGAAGATCTACACGGGGACGGTCTCCGTCAGCGCCGCCGATTCGTTCGAGATACTCGTCGAGAACGTTCCCTACGGCTTCCTGTCGTACAGCGGCAACGGCGGCGTGGGTACGGTCAACAACGATCGGGCATGCGTCCCCTTCTACACCTATCCCGCAGCCGAATACTACGTTCGCCGCAGCCTGGGCCGCATGGCCTCCGATCCGCTCAACAAGTTCTGGATCAATCTGACGGCCGACGCCCGAATCGACCTGCGCATCGACTGCACGCAGGATCCGTTCCGCTACGACCTGCAACTCGTCGAAGCCGATGATCCCGCGTTGATACTGGCCCAATATTTCGACCTGATGGTCTACGGCGGCGACTGGATCCAGGCCGGCAAGAACGCCAAAAGCGGTCGTATGGGGCAATCGACCGACACGGCTCTGATCGACGGTACCGAACCGGGCGAGAAGGAGGCGTCGTATACCACTTTCGGCGCCAAGATCGCCTCGGAAGGCGAGGCATCGCCGGCCTATCTGGCCAATCGCGGACTGACGGGTTGGGGAATCGCCCACTGTTTCGAATTCCCGGGTTACATCCGTCTCTCGAATACAGCCAACTCCTCGGGAAACATGTACGGGATCCTGACCACTCCCAAACTCACGGCGCTGAGCGGCCCGACGAGCATCACGCTCACCTTCGACGCCGTGCGGTTCGCCTCGACGTCCGATATTCCCGTCAAGGTGCTGGGCGCGGGAACCATAAAGACAGCCAGCGTGCGCATCGAGGAAGGGACGGCCGAAACGGCCATTACCCCCGCAGCCGACGGACAGTCGATCGCCATCACGTCGACGCACTGTCCCAAACATGCCAACGACGACTTCAAGAAGTGGTCCTGCTTCACGCTCACGATCGACGGCGCAACGGCCGAGACGCAGATCCGCTGGGACACGACCGGCGTGGGCGCCGAGAGCAAGGACGGCCGCATCTGCCTGGACAACATCGCGATCCGCAAGAACTGACGAACGAATTGCATAACCGTCGATCGGCAGGCAGTCCCTGCCTGCCGATCGTTTTTCGAACCATCCGATCATGAAACACATCGTTTTCTTCCTGACAGCGGCGCTTCTGCTCAATGCATCGTGCGGCAGCAGCGACGAGGGCGGCAAAACGGATCCGCCCGCCGCACCCGTACCCGTCGCCCCCACCACCGAACTCGGCAAAGCCGACGAAGCGATCGAGAACCTGCAACTCAAACCGGGCAAACTCATCTCGATCAATCAGGTCAACGCCGCCAACTGCCGCCGTGCCGTGGCTGCGGGTATGTGCATTGACATCATGGCCAGCGACAAGATCGTCTTCGCCTCCGACATGACCGACGAGCGGCTCGACGGGCTGTTCGCCGAATGCGGCGAGGCGATCCGCTCGACGAAAGCCGATTTCTGGGGGCTGCACCTGCCCTATCAGACCTACGACATCTCGTCGACGAACGAAAATACGCGCGTAACGGCCGTGCTGAAACTCAAACGCCTCATCGAACTGACGATCGAACACCTGCGCCCGCAGCATTTCGTCATCCATCCCAATACCGGCACGATCCTCACGACAGGCGGAGATTTCGCCGAACGCACGGCGCAGAGCCGCAAGTCGCTGGCCGAGTTGCAGCGCCATATCGAATCGTGCAACGCACAGCACGGCACGAAAGCCATTCTGTGCGTGGAGAACTGCGCACGAAGCCTCGCCTACGACGGCGACTCGCTACTCGACCTGCTCGATGCCGAAGGGCTGGAAAAGGTACGTGTCTGCCTCGACACGGGTCACGCCCTCATTCCGCTCAACGGCAAGTACATCGACCCCGTGTGCAACGGCGACGCACTCGACGTGCTCCGCCGCATCGGCACCCGTCTGGGAACCCTGCACATCCAGCAGAACCCGGGCGCACTCGATCCGACCGATCCCAAGGACAAGCACCTCGAACCCTTCTCCGGCGGACTGATCGACTGGGGCGAATTCTACTACGAACTGCTCAAAAACAACCGCTACCGCGGCTGCTTCCTCTACGAAGTCTCCTTCAAGCAGGTCTACGACGGCGACGGCTCGACGATCGAGAGCACCAAAAGCAACTACACGAACCTGATCTACCCGGCATTCGTCCGCACCGTCGCTGCCAAAAAGTAACCGCTGCGGGCGAATCGAAAACGGCAGCGGGCGACGTCGGATGCGTCGCCCGCTGTCATTCGTCGTGTCAATCTGTCAACGACAGGACAAAAGAGCACGACACGCTGCCATTTCGTGTCATGAATTGACAAAATTTCCGCTCGCAGGCAGTGGCACGCGGTTTGCTCCTTAGCATGTCGAATCCCGGACGGGACGAGCGAACGCCGGCATACGGAACGGCGGGACGAAGTTCCGGACACGAGACGACGAAAACAATGTATAACCAAATAAACCTGAGGAGGACAAAATTATGATGCCTGTAATGAGAAATCAGAATTGGTTGCCGAGTCTGTTCAACGACTTTTTCGGCGACGAGTGGATGGGTATGCAGCACAAACACGCTTCGGTGCCTGCGATCAACATCATCGAGAACGAGAAGGACTTCCGTGTGGAACTGGCTGTTCCGGGCACGACGAAGGAGGACTTCAAGGTGAACGTAAACGCCGACAACGAGCTGGTCATTTCGCTCGAAAAACGCAGCGAGAAGGAGGAGAAGGAAGGCGACAAGGACAAGAAGGAGGGACATAGGGGAACCTACCTGCGGCGCGAATTCTCCTACACCTCGTTCCAGCAGAGTTTCTCGCTGCCCGACGACGTAGACCGCCAGAAAATTTCGGCCAAGGTCGAGAACGGTGTGCTGACGATCGACCTGCCCAAAAAGGAGGTGACTCCGGCCGCGCCGGTTTCGCACCAGATCGAAATCAAATAACGTCCGTCCGAAATTCCACGGAAGGAATATCTTCGAAAATCACCGCGACCCGAAAAACGGGTCGCGGTGATTTTTTTGTCCGGCCGATAACAGGCAGTTCCCGCATATCCGAATCGCTTTTCTGCACTGCATACCCATGAAATGAAAGAACTGCGAGCCATTCTCCCTGCAATCTTATCGACGGTTCTCACGTCAGATCTGCTTTTCGGCTCCGACACGCCGATTTTCAGACTCCGGCAGGTAATTTGCCGGCATCGTTTTACGTTAGAACAACAAGACAAAACGCAAGAGCCATGAAACCCATCGTCACCTTCTTCGGGACGCAACCCTACGAACAGGAGTCGTTCGACGCACTGAACCGCGATTTCGGATTCGAATTCCGCTATTTCAAAGGCCATCTCAGCCGTCAGACGGTCGTCGCCACGCACGGCGCGCAGGCGGCGTGTATCTTCGTCAACGATACGGCCGACGCCGAAGTGATGCGCGAACTGGCACGCAACGGCGTGCGACTGCTGGCGCTGCGCTGTGCCGGTTACAACAACGTCGACCTGGAAGCCGCGCGGACCTTCAACATCCCCGTCGTGCGCGTACCCGCCTATTCGCCCCATGCCGTCGCGGAGTACACGGTGGCGATGATGCTCTCGCTCAACCGCAAGATCCCGCGCGCAAGCTGGCGCACGCGCGACGGCAACTTCTCGCTGCAAGGACTCATGGGATTCGATATGAACGGCAAGACCGTCGGGGTGATCGGCACGGGCAAGATCGCCCGCATCGTCATCCGTATCCTGCTCGGATTCGGCATGGAAGTTCTGGCCTACGACCCCTACCCCGACGGCGTTTTCGCCCGCGAGACGGGCATCGCCTACGTCTCGCTCGACGAACTCTACCGCCGTTCGGACATCATCACGCTCCACTGCCCGCTCACCAACGAGACGAAGCACCTCGTCAACGAGACCTCGATCGCCCGCATGAAACGCGGCGTGATGATCGTCAACACCGGCCGCGGACAGCTTATCCAGACCGAAGCGCTGATCGAAGCGCTCAAAAGCAAGCAGGTCGGCGCGGCGGGGCTGGACGTCTACGAGGAGGAAGGCGACTACTTCTACGAAGACCGGTCGGACTCGATCATCGACGACGACACGCTGGCGCGGCTGCTGCTCTTCCCCAACGTGATCGTCACGTCGCACCAGGCCTTCTTCACGGCCGAGGCGATGCACAACATCACCGAGACTACGCTGCAAAATATCAAGGATTTTTTCGACGGCCGGCCGCTCGTGAACGCCGTCACGAAATAACACTGCCCGCCGGCAGCGCTCGGCGGGCAGGTGACAGGCAATCCGTATCGGCCGGAACTACTCTCGTTCGACGCCCCAGCCGCCGCCGAGCGCCTTGTAGAGGTCGACCATCGCCAGGTGTTCGTCGCGCACGGCGTTGCTCAGTCCGATCTGCGCGTCGAAGTACTTGCGCTGGGCATCCAGCACGTCGAGGTAGTTGATTACGCCGTTGAAATATTGCAGCTGCGCCAGCTCCACGTACTTCTGCGCCGCCTGCTGCAAATCGCGTTTCAGCGCTGCCGCCGTACGAACATTGCGGTAGGTCACCACCGCATCGTTGACCTCGCGGAAAGCTTCCAACACCTTCTGTTCATAATTGAGCCGCGCCTCATCGCAGGCGGCCAGCGCAGCCTTGTATTTCGCCTTTTTCTTGCCGAACGAGAAGAGCGGCGACACGAGCGACCCGTTCACGTAGGAGAAGGGCGACGAAAAGAGCCCTTTGAGGTCGTCGTTCTCCCAACCGCCCGTCAGCGAGAAGGTGATGCGCGGGAAGCGGTCGGCGGATGCCATCCCCATCGCCGCTTCGGCCGCACGCAGCGTCTGTTCGCTCTGCCGCAGGTCGGGACGCCGCTTCAACAGCTCCGAAGGCAGCCCCACCTTCAACCGTTCGGGCAGCCGTGCATGCATCTCCATCGTCTGCCGGTCGATGCGCAGCGTGGGATAGGCACCTGCCAGCAGGGCGATCTGGTGCTCTTTGAGCGCGATGCGACTTTCGAGTCCGGGAATGAGCGTGGCCGTACTGGCCAACTCCACCTTCGCCTGTTGCAACGCCGTCTCGGAGGTCAGTCCGCCCTCGAAACGCAGGCGCGCCTGCCGCACCCCCTCCTTGCGGGTTTGAAGCGTGCGCCGCACGATGCTCAACTCCTGATCGAGCGCCACCAATTCATAATAGGCGGTCGCCACTTCGGCCACGAGCGTCATCTGCAACGCGCGCTGCGCATCGACCGTAGCCAGGTACTCGGCCACGGCCTTCCGGTTGGCCCAGCGTAGATTGCCCCACAGATCGAGCTCCCACGCCAACGAGACCTTGGCGTCGAATTCGGGGTCATTCTTCGCTGCCTCTCCGTCGTAATCGTTGTGCTCGGTATCGGCCGCCAGCTGCCCCGATACCGACGGCAACTGGTCGGCGCGCGCCACGCGGCCGAGCGCACGCATCCGGCGCACGCGGGCCGAAGCGGCCAGCATGTCCTTATTGCGTTCGAGCGTGCGTTCGATCAGCGCCGTGAGCGTCGAATCGGAGTAGACGTTCCACCACGCCATGTCGGCCATCGTCAGCGAATCGGTCGCATCGGCCACGACCGTAGCCGGCAGTTCCAGTTCGGGGCTCTTGATCTGACGGCGCCCCAGCATACAGGAATTGCAGAGCAGTACGACGCCGCACAGCAGCGCCCCGTAAACGATCTTATCTCTTTTCATGGCTCACGCGTTTGAATTTATCCTTGATGCGGTAGACCCACACGAAGAAGAAGGGGACGAAGACGATACCCACGGAGATCGCCACCAGCATACCGAAGAAGACACCCGTACCGATTCCCTGGCGGCTCGCCGATCCGGGCCCCGAAGCGAAGACCAGCGGTAGCATACCCAGGATGAAGGCCAGCGATGTCATCACGATCGGGCGGAAACGCAGCCGCGCGGCGTGCAGCGCCGACTGCACCAGATCGCCGCCGCGGTCGACCTCCTCCTTGGCGAACTCGACGATCAGGATGGCGTTCTTGGCCACCAGACCCACCAGCATCACCAGTCCGATCTGGAAATAGATATTGTTTTCCAGTCCGCAGAGCCAGTTGCCCACATAGGCGCCCAGTCCCGCGATCGGCAGCGACAGGATCACCGCCACCGGCACCGACCAGCTTTCGTACTGCGCGGCGAGGAACAAGAAGACGAAGAGCAGCGCCAGCGCCAGTACCAGCCCCGTCTGGCCGCTGGCGTGTTTCTCCTGATACGACAGGCCGCTCCACTCGACGCCGATATTGGCCGGCAAGTGCTCGCGCACGATCTGTTCGAGCGCCTCCATCGCCTGTCCCGAACTGTAACCGTGCGCCGCCTCGCCCGAGATGGTCGCGGCATTGAACATGTTGAAGCGGCGGATCGTACCGGGCCCGGTCGTGTAGTGCGTCGTACCGAGGGCCGTGACGGGGATCATCGCACCGCCGTTGCCCCGCACATGGAAGAGGTCGAGATTGCTCTGGTGCGCACGGTAGGGCGCCTCGGCCTGAACGTAGACGCGGTAGATACGGTTGAACATGTTGAAGTCGTTGACATAGACCGAACCTGTGAAGGTTTTGAGCGTCGAGAAGACATCGGACATCGACACGCCCAGCAGTTGCGCCTTGTCGCGGTCGACGTCGTAGTAGAGCTGCGGAATGTCGCTCTGCATCGACGACGACAGCCCCGCCAGTTCGGGACGCCGCTCAGCGTAATACATCAGCGTGTCGACGGCCTGCTGCAAGTCGGTATAGGTGCGGTCGCCGCGCGCTTCGAGCACCATCTCGAAGCCGCCCGAAGTACCCAGACCCGGGATGACGGCGGGCGAACTTAGGTAGACCTTGCTCTCGGGATAGAGCGACAGCTCGTCGCGCACCTCCTCCATCAGTTCGTCGATGCTCTCCGACGTACGGTCGCCCCACGGTTTGAGAATCACCGTCAGCTGGCTGTGCGCCTGATTGCTGCCCAGTCGGGGCGACGACCCCGTCACATTGAGCACATACTCCACGTCGGAAAGGCCCATCAGGTACTTCATCGCACGATCCGTCACACGACGCGTCCGTTCGAGCGTCGCCCCTTCGGGAAGTTCCAGCTCGACGGTGAAATAGCCCTGGTCCTCCTTGGGCATGAAACTCTGCGGCGTGATGCGGTTCATCAGCCAGATGCCGACGAGCAGGATGCCGAAGGCCGCCAGCATCCGCCGCGAATGGCGCAGGCTGCCGCGGATTCCTCGCTGGTAGACCGTATTGCCGCGCCGCAGCCAGTAGTTGATACGCCGGAACAGTTTGGGTTTGCGGCGTCCGTTGTCGGGGCGCAGGAAATAGGCGCACATCACCGGACTGAGCGTCAGCGCCACGACGGTGGAGATGATGACCGACACGGCGATCGTAATGGTGAACTGCCGGTAGAGCTGCCCCGTGATGCCGGCCAGGAAGCTCACCGGCACGAAGACGGCGCACAACACGAGCGACATGGCGATGAGCGCGCCGCCGAGCGACGCCATGGCCTTCTTGGTCGCTTCGTAGGGCGACAGCCGTTCCTGTTCCATGATGCGCTCGACGTTCTCGACCACCACGATCGCGTCGTCCACGACGATACCGATGGCCAGAATCAGGCCCAGCAGCGTCATCATGTTCAGCGAGAACCCGAAGACGAGCATCACGCCGAAGGTTCCGATCAGCGAGATCGGCACCGCCACGATCGGGATGAGCGTCGCGCGCCAGTTCTGCAACGAAAGGAAGACCACCAGAATCACCAGCAGCAACGCCTCGAACAGGGTCTGATAGACGTGGTGGATCGACTCGGAGATATAGGTCGTCATGTCGAACGGTATCTGGTAGGAGATTCCTTCGGGGAAGTTGCGGCTGATCTCCTCCATGGCCTCTTTCACCGCGTCGGCCACCTCCATGGCGTTGGCGCCCGGCAGCATGTTGATGTTGAGCACCGCGGCATTTCCCCCGTTGATACCGCTCTCGGTGTTATAGGACGACGCTTCGAGCGAAACGCGCGCCACGTCGCGCAGGCGGATGATCGAGCCGTCGGGGTTGGCGCGGACGACGATCTCCTCGAACTCGCCCACCGACGACAAACGCCCCTGCGCCGTAATGGGGATCGTCACATCGAGATCGGTCATGGGCTGCTGTCCGAGCACGCCGGCGGCCGATTCGCGGTTCTGATCCTTCAATGCCCGCTGCAAGTCCTGCACCGTCAGCCCCAGATTGGCCAGCCGGTCGGGCAGCACCCAGATCTGCATGGCGTAGTAGCGCGATCCGACGTTCGAGACGCTGCCCACGCCCGGCACGCGCCGCAGCATGTCCAGCACGTTGAGCGTCGCGTAGTTGCTCAGGTAGATTTCGTCGAACTTGGGATCCGACGACAGCAGCGTGATCGTCAGCAGTTTGCTCGACGCCTGTTTCTCGACCGAGATGCCGTTCTGCACCACCTCGGCCGGCAGCCGGCTTTCGGCCAGCTTCACGCGGTTCTGCACCTCGACGGCCGCCAGGTCGGCATCGGTGTCGATGTCGAAGGTGATCGTGGCGGTGAAGCCGCCGGAGTTGGTCGACGACGACTCCATGTAGAGCATCCCCGGCGTACCGTTGAGCTCCTGTTCGATCGGCGTGGCCACCGCCTGCGTCACGGTCTGGGCGCTGGCGCCCGGATAGGAGGCGCTCACCTTCACCACGGGCGGGACGATCTTGGGATACTGGTCGATGGGCAGCAGCGCCAGTCCGATGACGCCCACGATGACGATGATGACCGAGAGAACGGTCGAAAAGACCGGCCGGTCGATAAAGAAATCGCTCTTCATAGGCTGTCGTTAATTGGATGCCACGCCATTGTCGCGCCGGGGCTCGACCGCCTCGACGCGCATACCGTGATTGAGTTTGTGGTAACCCTCCACGACGATCCGTTCGCCGGAGAGCAGACCGCGTTCGACCACCGTCTTGTTGTCCAGCTCGGGCCCCGTCTCGATAAAACGTTTTTCGACGACGCTGTCGGGCCGCACGACGAAGATGTAGGCACCGCCTTTCTCGATCACGATCGCCTTGGACGGTACGACCACGGCGTTCTCACGCACGTCGAGCAGCAGCTTGACCTTGGTGAACTGGCCGGGCAGCAGGATATGGTCGGGGTTGGGCATCTCGGCGCGCACGGAGAAGGTTCCCGTCTCGGGGTCGACCTGCGGGTCGGCGAAATCGACCAGCCCCCGCAGCGGATAGCGCGAGTTGTCGGGCAGGGTGACGGTGATGTAGGGGTTCCAGCGGCGCGTGGAATCCTTCTGCCCCAGATTGACAT
The DNA here is from genome assembly GCF_006542665.1 of Alistipes communis. Lineage (NCBI taxonomy): Bacteria > Pseudomonadati > Bacteroidota > Bacteroidia > Bacteroidales > Rikenellaceae > Alistipes > Alistipes communis. Next base: position 1,719,909 of record NZ_AP019735.1, on the reverse strand, counting down.
TGCGCTCCTTGCTGCGCAGGTAATCCATGCCGGTCATGCTGAAATCGACACGCACCGTATCGCTCTTGACGATGGTCGCCAGCAGCGACTTGCCGCCCGGCCCCACGAGGGTTCCGATGTCGGCGTTGCTGGCGCTGATATAGCCCGTGATGGGCGACTGTACGGTGGTATAGCCCAGCGCCGTGGCCGCCTGCATCAGGTCGGCTTCGCTCATCAGCACGTTGGCTGTCGCGCTCTCGTAGGCGGCCGTCGCATTGTCCAGATCGAGCTGGCTGGCGGCATTCTGCGCATAGAGCGGGCGGATGCGTTTTAGGTCGCGCTCGGCCTTCTGGGCCAGTGCGCGATCCTTGTTGAGCTGCGCCTTGGCCTTGTCCACGCGGGCGCGGTAGATCTTGGGGTCGATGATGAAGAGCGTCTGCCCCTTCTTCACGTAGCTTCCCTCGCGGAAGAGCATCCGTTCGAGATAACCCTCCACGCGGGCCCGCACCTCGACGAACTGCTGCGCACGGATGCGCCCCACGAACTCGCCGTAGATCTCCACGTTCTGCGTGGCGACCGGCTCGACCGCCACGATCGGATAGTGCACCGCCTCGCTTCGAGGACGGAGCAGCCACACGACACCGGCCACAATGACGACCGCCGTCAACGCGATCATGATCCACCCGCTTCGGGTTTGCGGACAAGCCTTTTCGCACCACGAACCGGCTTTACGCACCCATTTGTCAACCTTCGGATTCATACCTGCCCAATCTTATTTTCAAACTTACTTCTGCGGAGATACCCGCATTTCAATGCCGCAAAGATACGATTTCCCGCGAAAAACGGGCAAAAACCGGTGAATTTCATTCTTAATTTTCTCGCCTCGGCAAAGCTCGCGCAAGCGCGGCTCTGCGCTCGGCTTAACGAAAACGGTGAGTTTCTCTCTTCGTTTTCTCGCCTCGGCATAGTCCGAACAAGTTCGGCTCTGCGCTCGGCTTAACGAAAACGGTCGATTTTACCTCGCCGATAAACTTCTTTTCAGGTATTCAACGCAAAAAGTATGTTTTTCTTATGTTTTACGACGATAAAAAAACCGTCCGAAACGAATCCGGACGGTTTTAAAACACACATCCTCGCACCCTAAAACTCCGATGTGAACTTGAAGCGGATCTCCTTGAAGTTCTCCTGCGCCAGCGTCAGCGCATAGCTCGTATCGGCCAGAAAGACGTCGCGGCCGTGCTTGTCGACCGCCATGTTGGTGTGCTTGCGGCGCTTGAAATCGGCCAGCTGCCCGGCATCGTCGCTTTCGATCCAGCACGCCTTGTAGATCGAGATCGGCTCCCAGCGGCACTTGGCGCCGTACTCGTGTTCCAAGCGGTACTGGATCACCTCGAATTGCAGCGCGCCGACCGTACCGATGATGCGCCGGCCGTTGAGCTGCGACGTGAACAGCTGCGCCACGCCTTCGTCCATCAGCTGATCGACGCCTTTGGCCAGCTGCTTGAATTTCAGCGGATCGGCGTTTTCTATATAACGGAACTGCTCGGGAGCGAACGAGGGAATGCCCGTGAATTTGAGCTTCTCGCCTTCGGTGAACGTATCGCCGATCTTGAAGGTTCCCGTGTCGTGCAGACCCACGATATCGCCCGGATAGGCCTCGTCGATCACCGACTTCTTCTCGGCCATGAAGGCCGTCGGCGACGAGAATTTGAGCTGCTTGCCGCTGCGCACGTGCAGGTAGTTGCGGTTGCGCTCGAAGCGGCCGGAGCAGATTTTCAGGAAGGCGATGCGGTCGCGGTGGTTGGGGTCCATGTTGGCGTGGATCTTGAAGACGAAGCCCGTCATCTTCTCCTCGGCCGGCTCCACGCGCCGCGTCTCGGTCTGCGAGGGGCGCGGCGAGGGGGCGATGTCGATGAAACATTCGAGCAGCTCGCGCACGCCGAAATTGTTGATCGCCGAGCCGAAGAAGACCGGCGCCAGATCGCCCGCCAGATAGGCGTCGCGGTCGAAGGGATCGTAGACGCCCTCGATCAGTTCCGAATCCTCGCGCAGCTGGCGGGCATAGCGCTCGCCCACATGCGCGTCGAGCTCCGGTGCAGCCAGATCGCGGATTTCGACGGTCGACGCCGTAGCCGTCTGCCGCTCGTCGGAGGTGAAGAGCGACAGACCGTGCGCATAGATGTTGTAAACGCCCTTGAACGTCGGGCCGTTGGAGATCGGAAAGGCCAGCGGACGTACTTTGATGCGCAACTCGCGCTCCACCTCGTCCAGCAGGTCGAAGGGGTCCTTGCACGGGCGGTCCAGCTTGTTGATGAAGACCATCACCGGCGTCTTGCGCATCCGGCACACCTCCATCAGGCGGCGCGTCTGCTGCTCGACGCCCTTGGCGCCGTCGATGACGATGATGACCGAATCGACGGCCGTCAGCGTGCGGTAGGTGTCCTCGGCGAAATCCTCGTGGCCGGGCGTATCGAGAATATTGATCTTCACTCCGTTATACTCGAATCCCATGACGGAGGTGGCCACCGAGATGCCGCGCTGCCGTTCGATCTCCATGAAATCGGACGTCGCGCCCTTCTTGATCTTGTTGCTCTTGACGGCGCCCGCCACGTGGATCGCGCCGCCGAAGAGCAGCAACTTCTCGGTAAGGGTCGTCTTGCCGGCGTCGGGGTGCGAAATGATGGCGAACGTCCGCCGCCGGGTGATCTCTTCCTGTAAAGTCATATCGTTACGGTCGGGAGCGGCGAACCGCTGCTCCCTGCTATTCCATTGTCAACTGTTTCTATTCCGGCTCCCGTCTTTGCGGGAAACCGCGCCGGCATCCGCCGCTCGCTTCACTCGGCCGCCGTCTCGGGCGGATAGTCCGTATTGTAGTGGCAGCCGACCGACTCCTTCAACTCGCGCCCCTGCTTGATAATAAGGTAGGCGACCGTAATCATGTTGCGCAGTTCGCACAACTCGCGGTTGGGCGTCGTCTTGCCGTAGAGCTCCTCCGTCTCGTGCCAGAGCGTTTCCAGACGGCGCATGGCGCGTTTGAGGTAGAGATTCGAACGGATGATGCCCACGTAGTTGGACATGATCTGCTGCAACTCGCGCTTCGACTGGATCACGAGCAGCATCTCCTCGGCCGTGGCCGTTCCCTCGAAATTCCAGTCGGGAATACCCTCCTGGATCGTGACCCGATCCAGCTGCGCCACGGCATGGCGCGCCGCCTGGTCGGCGTAGACCACCGCCTCGATGAGCGAATTGGAGGCCAGCCGGTTGGCGCCGTGCAGCCCCGTGCAGGAGGTTTCGCCCAGCGCATAGAGCCGGCGGATGGAGGTCTCGCCGTCGGTCGAGACCTTCACCCCGCCGCAGCAGTAGTGCGCCGCGGGCGTGACGGGAATCCAGTCCTTCGTGATGTCGATACCGATCGAGAGACACTTCTCGTAGATATTGGGGAAGTGGCTGCGGATCGCGTCGGCGGGTTTGTGCGTCACGTCCAGATAGACGAACTCCTGGCCGTGCAGCTGCATCTCGCGGTAGATCGAACGCGCCACCACGTCGCGCGGCGCGAGCGACTTCATCGGATGGTACTTGTCCATGAACTCCTCGCCGTTTTGCAGGCGCAGGATGGCACCGAAGCCGCGCATCGCCTCCGTGATGAGAAACGACGGGCGTTCGCCCGGATTGTAGAGCGACGTGGGGTGGAACTGGATGTACTCCATGTTCTCCGTGATGGCCTTCGCCCGGTGGCACATGGCGATGCCGTCGCCGGTAGCCACCACGGGATTGGTCGTGGTCGAATAGACGTTGCCGCAACCGCCGGCAGCCACTACGGTGAACTTCGCCAGCACGGTTTCGATCGCATTCGTCATCAGATCGAGCACATAGGCGCCGAAGCAGGTGACGCCCCGCGTGTGGCGCGTGACGAACTCGCCCAGGTGATGCTGCGTCAGCAGGTCGACGGCGTAGTGCCGTTCCAGCAGGGTGATGTTGGGATGACGCCGCACCGAAGCCACCAGCGCACGTTCGATCTCGGCGCCCGTCAGGTCCTCGTAGTGCAGGATGCGGTGCTCCGAGTGGCCCCCCTCGCGGTTCAGCTCGAACCGCCCGTCGGGCGTCTTGTCGAAGCGCGTGCCCCATGCGATCAGGTCGCGGATCAGCTCGGGAGCACGGCGCACCACCAGCTCCACGGCGGCCGGATCGCATTTTCCGGCGCCGCACACCAGCGTATCGCGGATGTGTTTTTCGAACGTGTCGGGGGCATACGTCACCGAACAGATACCGCCCTGCGCATAGTTGGTGTTGCACTCGTCCAATTCGCCTTTGGTGACGACGGTGACACGGCCGTGTTCGGCCGCTTTGAGCGCGAAGCTCAGACCCGCCGCACCGGAACCTATCACCAGAAAATCGGTTTGCATCTCAAAAGTACGATTAAGTGGCACAAAAGTAACGATTTTTCACGACACGCGGAAAAGACGGCGAGGTTTTTCCGTTCCGTCGCCCGTCTGGCCCTATCGCGTACCGCCGCGACCGAGCAGGTGCTCGCGCTGCATCGTCGCCAAACGCAGGGCCTCCTCCTCGCCGAAACGGCCGCCGAGCACGCACAGCGCCTCGTTGCCGCCTCCCGAAACGACCAGCACCAGTTCGGCCTCGCCCGAAGGCGCGGCCAAGTAATAGCCCGCGACCTCCACGCCCGCCTCCCGTTCGCGGAACAGCCGCCTGCGCGCGGGTTCGGCCGTCAGTGCGGCCATGTCGGCGCGGAAATCGCTTTCCAGCCGCACGAAAGCCGTCGTATCGGCGGCGGGATCGAGCGTGCGCGCCAGTCCAGTCATCAGCATGATGTTGGTCATGCCGCTCACCTTGTCCAGCAGTGCCGCGGAACGCCGCAACGAATCGGGCAGCGCGGCCACGCGCAACTTCACCAGGCCGACCATCGTACTGTCGAGCCGCATGACTAGCGCACCGTCGCGGTCGGCGTATTTCCGCGCCAGCGTCTCGACCGAGGCCGACGGCTGGGCGAACGCAGCGGCGCCGAACAAGAGCGCGACCGCCGTCAGGAGTACTCGTTTCATCACGGACAGAGTTGATTGTACGGTTGCAAAGGTAGCGATTTTCGGCGACTCCGCACCGTCTGTACGTCGAAAAAGGACCGCCGGCTGCAACCGCCGCGACTTTTTTGCGGGAAAAGCCCGACGGAAAGACCCGACGGTGCGGATTAAATTGTAATTTTGCAGGCGTAAACCGCCCGAACATGGAACGCCATATCGACATCAACCAATTCGACTACGATCTGCCCGACGAGCGCATCGCCAAATTCCCGCTGGCCGAACGCTCCGCCTCCAAGCTGCTCGTCTACCGCAACGGCGCGATCTCGGAGAGCCGCTTCGACCGGCTGGGCGAAGAGCTGCCCGAGGGGGCGATGCTGGTCTTCAACAATACGAAGGTCATCCGCGCACGCATCATCATGCACAAGCCTTCGGGCGCCCGCATCGAGGTCTTCTGCCTCGAACCCCACGCGCCGGCCGACTACGAACGCGCCTTCGCCGTCAAGGGGAAGTGCGCATGGAGCTGTATCGTGGGCAATCTCAAAAAGTGGAAGGAAGGAGCGCTCGTGATCGACTTCACGCTCGACGGCACCCCGCAGCAACTGCGCGCCTACCGCACGGGCACCGGCGGCCGCGAGCAGATCGTGCGGTTCGAGTGGGAGGCCGACCTCACGTTCGGAGAGCTGCTCGAACTGCTGGGACGGATTCCGATTCCGCCCTACCTGAACCGCGACAGCCAGCAGATCGACTACACGCGCTACCAGACCGTCTACTCCAAATTCGAAGGTTCGGTGGCCGCGCCGACGGCGGGACTGCACTTCACCCCCGAACTGATCGCGTCGCTCGGCGCCGCAGGCGTCGAGTTCGAAGAGGTGACGCTCCACGTCGGAGCCGGCACCTTCCTTCCCGTCAAGGACGACGACGCCTGCCGCCACGCGATGCACACCGAACATTTCGAGATCCGCCGCACGACCGTCGAACGGCTGTTGCACCGCTGGGGCCACATCGTCGCCGTGGGCACCACCTCGGTACGCACGCTCGAATCGCTGGCGGCGCTGGCCTGGCGCATCCGGCGCGAAGGATCGCCCGACGAAATGCGCGCGGTCGGCCAATGGGAACTCTACGACATCCCGGCCTCCTACACCGGCCGCGAAGCGCTGGAAGAACTGCTGGCCTACATGGAGCGGAACGACCTCGGCACGCTGAAAGCCTCGACGCAGATCATGATCGCACCGCTGGGCTACCGCTGGCGCATCGTGCGGGCGATCGTCACCAATTTCCACCAGCCCAAATCGACCCTGCTGCTGCTGGTTTCGGCCTACGTCGGCGAAGATTGGCACAGAATTTATGACTATGCCCTCCGGAACGATTTCCGGTTCCTGAGCTACGGCGATTCGTCGCTGCTCGTCAACGACGCGCCGTTCGCCGGCTGAATTCCCGCCCCGCAGCCCCGATTCGGCACACGCATTGCACACGACGATGCAGAGCGCACCGTCCGGTGCTCTGTCGCCGCACGAAAAGCGCGAAAAGGTCTCCCCGCCGCACAATAAACCGGCGGACGATTCCGTTATCAAATTGATAATTAACAAATAAAACAAACGCAAAAAACAATACGACTATGCAAATTGTAGATGTACATGCACGAGAGATTCTCGACTCGCGGGGCAACCCGACCGTCGAGGTCGAAATCACGACGGCATCGGGTGCCCACGGCCGTGCGGCCGTACCCAGCGGCGCCTCGACCGGCGAACACGAAGCGCTCGAACTGCGCGACGGCGATCCCCGCCGTTACGGCGGCAAAGGGGTTCAGAAGGCCGTGGAGAACGTCAACCGGACGCTGGCTCCCCTGCTCACGGGAATGAGCGTGCTCGACCAGACCGGCATCGACCGTGCCCTGCTGGCCGCCGACCACACCCCGACCAAATCGAATCTCGGCGCCAACGCCCTGCTGGGCGTATCGCTCGCTGCGGCACATGCCGCGGCCAACTACCTCGGCGTGCCGCTCTACCGCTACATCGGCGGCGTGAACGCACACGTGCTGCCCGTGCCGATGATGAACATCATCAACGGCGGTTCGCACTCCGACGCACCGATCGCTTTCCAGGAGTTCATGATCCGGCCGATCGGCGCCCGCACCTTCCCCGAAGCGGTGCGCATGGGTGCCGAGGTGTTCCACGCCCTGAAAAAGGTGCTTCACAAACGCGGCCTCTCGACGGCCGTGGGCGACGAGGGCGGATTCGCGCCTGCGCTCAACGGTACGGAAGACGCCATCGAAACGATCATCGAGGCGATCCACGCCGCCGGCTACCGCGCCGGCCGCTGCGACGAGCAGGGCGACGTCTCGATCGCCATGGATTGCGCCTCGTCGGAGTTCTACCGCGACGGTCTCTACGACTACACGACGTTCGAAGGCGAAAAGGGCGCCCGCCGCAACGCAGCCGAGCAGGTCGAGTATCTCGCCGCACTGGTGGAGAAGTACCCGATCGATTCGATCGAGGACGGGATGGCCGAAAACGACTGGGAGGGCTGGGAGATGCTCACCGCACGTCTGGGCGCCCGCTGCCAGCTGGTGGGCGACGACCTGTTCGTCACCAACGTCGAATTCCTGCGCAAGGGCATCGAGCGCCGCTGCGCCAACTCGATTCTGGTGAAGGTCAACCAGATCGGCACGCTCACCGAGACGCTCGACGCCATCGCCATGGCACAGCGCGCCGGCTACACGGCCGTCATCTCGCACCGCTCGGGCGAGACCGAGGACACGACGATCGCCGATCTGGCCGTAGCGACCAACGCCGGCCAGATCAAGACCGGTTCGATGTCGCGCACCGACCGCATGGCCAAATACAACCAGCTGCTCCGCATCGCCGAGGAGCTGGGCGACAAGGCCGTCTACGGAATCCCGAAATAAACCGTCTCGCAGCGGTTCCGCCGCCGTGCGACGGGAAACGCCCCTTTGCAGAGAGCTGCAAAGGGGCGTTTCCAATTTACCCGGAAGCATACCGCCGCGCAGTGCGGCTCCGCCCTATGCGATCACCAGATCGACACCCGCCTCCTCGGCCATGGCGACCGCCTGCTCCGAAATGCGGCTGTCGGTCACGATCACGTCGATCTCTTCGAGCGAACAGATACGGCCGAAACCGCGCTGCCCGAACTTCGACGAGTCGGCCAGAATGATGATCTTCGACGCCGAGCGCATCATCACCTGCGTGAGCTTCGCCTCCTCGATCGTCGAGGTGGTGATCCCGTGTTCCAGATCGATGCCGTCGACCCCGAAGAAGAGCTTCGAGCAGCTGAAATCGCTCAGCGCCGCCTCGGCGTAACCGCCGATCGCCGACAACGACTTCTTGTGGACGCACCCGCCCAGCTGCACGACGTTGATCTCCTCGACGTCGTTGAGCAGCACCGAGGTTTTGAGGAACGTGGTCACCACGTTGAGATGCGAGCGGAACTCGCGCTTGATCGCCTCGGCGAACGCATAGATCGTCGATCCCGAAGCCATGATGATCGAATCGTTGTCGTTGAGCAGTTCGACCGCCTTCCGGGCGATGCGCTCCTTCTCCTCGCGGTTGACATTGCCCTTCACGTGGACGTCGGTATCCGCCACGTGGGGATTGGCCGAACGGGCGCTGCCGTGTACCTTGTACAACAGCCCCTTCGCTTCCAGTATCTTGACGTCCTTGCGGATCGTCACCTTCGTCACGCCCAATTCGTTGGCCACGTCGGTGATGCGCACGAAGCCGTATTTGTTCAGATGATCGAGAATGTATTTGTGTCTTTCGGCTACGCTCAACATATTCGGTTTGTTTCGATTTTAATTGCGTAAATATAGTAAATATCGACGAGTTCTGCAAAAAAGCGTTGATTTTCTCTCTTCGTTTTCTCGCCTCGGCATAGTCCGAACAAGCGCGGCTCTGCCCATTTGGCTTATCGACAACGTCGCTCTGTCTCTCACGGCCGGAATCTCCGGCCGATATTTTCCGCACGGGCACCCGCACCCGCAAAAAAGCGGACGACCCAAAGGGCCGTCCGCCGCGAAAACCGCTAAAAAGAGAGGGCGTTTACTGTTTCTTGACGATCACGTCGTCGATCCAGGCACGGTCGCCCGGCGTATTGTATTTGTCGTACTCGGCCGTCGCCTTATACAGTTTGGTATAGATCTGAATCAGCGTTTTGGCCGTCACGCCTTCGATCACGACCTCGTGGTCGGTAAACTCGAAGCACTTCTTGCTGTTGGCACCGTATTCGGCCGGGAGTTTGTGCTTCACCAGAACGTCCGTCGCATTTTCCGCTGCGACGGCGACACCGTCCGCCTTGACGATCTTCGCACCGTCGGCCTCTTTCAGACGCACCCAGACGCCTTCACGGCCATCCAGGACAGCATTACCGACTTCCAGATCGCCTGTCGAAGTGTTCGGTTCGCAATAGGGCGACGACTTGAAAGTCAGCACCACGGTCGTCGGACCGGTCAACGAGGTCATATACGGAATCGGCATGTAGCCGTTGTTCTCCGTAGAACCGAATTTCAGGATACCTGCGGTCAGATACGAACGCAGCATGTAATCCTCCGTCGCCGTAGGCAGCTTCGAAGCGTCCCACTGCGAAAGGAAGAGCCGGTGGTAATCGGCCGGCACCGCGCCGCAACCGCTGTTGGGGTTGGGCATGTTCTTGACCGGCGTGCCGGACGTATAGGCCAACTGGGTCAGGTCGCCCGTCAGATCGTCCTTCTCCGTCTTGGGATACATGCCGAATGCGATGGCCGCACCGTTGCCGCCCCACCAATGTTCGTTGAAATCAGCATAGAAGAGACAGTCGGAATGATCCTCCTTCGCCGTCGTAGTGAAGGTATATTCACCCCACTCCGAATCGCCGAACTTGGAGGCGTCGGCCGAGATGCGCTGAATGCGCGCCGTGTAGGTCGTATTCGCTTTGAGACCGCCGAATACGAAGCGCGGGAATTTGTATTTGGCGCTGGGCAGCCCCCACTTCGAGAAGTTGTAGATCAGTTTCGACCCTTCGAGCAGCTGGAGCGACGTCTTGGTGTCGGACTGCTGCGCCGCGTCGATATCCCACTCGACGATGGCCATGTTGTGCGTCACCTCGAATCCGTCGTAGAGATGCACGACAGGGCGGGTCAGCAACGCCGGCGTATGCACGGCGATGTCGGCCGTGAACTCCGAATTGTATTCGGGCTTGCTCTCGTAGAGCGCCTGCACCGCAACGGCATAGTCACGGTCGGGCGTCAGTTCGCCGAAGGTGCACGACAGCGCGTCGGCATCCACGCTCTGCTCCTTCACCACGGCACCGGCCTCTTTGAGCACGGCCTTGTAGCCGCTCGCGCCGCTCACCGTCTCCCAACTGATCGTCACCGCATACGACGTCGCCGAAGCGGTCGCCTCGGGCGTCTTCAACGGGCCGGCCAGGAAGCCTTCGGTACCGAGCAGGACGGAGACCTTCTCCGAATCGAACTCGGGATTCGGCTCGTAGAGCGCGACGATCTCGAAGATGTAGAATCCCGGCTGCAAGTCGGTAAATTCGTGCGAGAAAACATCGTCGACTCCCTCTGCGGCGGGAACCACCGCCTTGTTCACGAACGAGGGGTTCTCCTGCGGCACGAGGGCTACTTCATAACCCGTCGCGTCGGCGACGCCCGGCCACTCCACCTCGATCGAATTCGCTCCGCTCGTATAGAGAATCCGTTCCGCATCGACCTTCTCCAACGGTTCGGTGCGCTCCTTGACGGCGGACGACATCACCGAGATGTTGTCCAGCACGAAACGGCCCTTGCCGTCCGTCTTGGTCGACGCCCACTTGAACGACGTGGCCGAAGTGGCGCCGTTGACCACGAACGTGCAGGTCGTCCACTTGGCGTTCGCCCAGCCCGAGAAGGTCGGCAGCGAGATGTTGCCGCCGCCCTCGACCGAACCTGCGCCTTCGGCCGTGAAGAGGATCAGATCGTCGGATTTATCGTACAGCGAGATGTCGAACGACACGACGACGGTCTGCGGCGCCGAAGAGAGTTTGTCCATTTTCGGCGTCTGAATCCAACCGTTGTTGCTGCCCGTTCCGAGCTTGATGTAACCCGGGTGTTCGTAGACACGCTCTCCCTGCCAACCGACCAGATCGCGGTTGATGCGGTAGGTCTCACCCAGCGACTTGAAGGCGTCGCCCGCGCCGTCGGTTCCCACCGAGACCTCGCCGTCGGCCTCTTCGAGGCCCGTAATATCCTGACCGGAAACCTGTTTCCCGCCGGGACACTTGCCCTTCTTATTGGCCATCAGGTCGCCGCCCCAGACGAATTTGCCGAAGTCCATCGAGAAGATGAAATTCTCGGACTGGATATTGAGCGAAATCACGTCGTCGAAGATCGTCTTGCCCTCGATGGTCATTTTCATGTTGAGTTTCACCACGCCGATATCGGAGGGGGTTCCCGTGATCGGCAATTCGATCTTGCCGCTGCCCTCGCCTTCGATCGTTCCCGTGTAGTTCTTGATCGCCAGCCCGCGATTGTCGCCGTCGAACGTAAAGGTCATCTCGACGGGTTCGCCGCCCTTCGCCTTGTCGTACTCCACGGCCAGCAGCGCATTCGATGCGACATTGGCTTTCAGGTCGCCCGAAAGCACGGGTTTTTTCACCGTGAAGGTACCGTCGTCCTGCGTGACCTTCACCTCGACGGCATCGCCGCGCGTAGCGCCCACGATCGTAATCACGGCTTCGCGCTCGCCGCCGAGGTTGCGGTCGGCGATCGCCGTGATCCACTGGTAATCCTTGCCGTTGCCGACCCCTTCGGCGGGATCGAGTCGCAACCAGGCCGCCGTCTCCTGCCCTGCGGCGTCCTTACATGCCACCGATGCGGACCATGCCCCCGGCACACGGACCGAGATCCGGGCGGTCGCATCCTTATTATAAGCCACACTCACCTCGTCGGTATTGCGTGTCAATTGGCTCACCTCGTCGGTAATGTCGTCGGTACAACCGGCAACGCCAAAGGACAGGAACAGCGCGGTTGCAGCCATCCATTTCGTTAGTTTCATAAAATTCGTCGGTATTAGAGTAATACTATTGGTAAAAATAGTTTTCGGGAAGCATCCCTGCGATGCGCCCCGCCTCCAAGAAAGAATTTCAGATCAGCTTGCGAAAACAAATGTACACAATTTTTCATTGTATCCAAATTTTTCGAAAATAATATTTTTCAGTAGATATCGCCGACAATCCTAAAATAATCCAAAACGCGCCCTGAAAAACACGCTCCGGCACACGGCAGAAACCTTTCCGGAAAAGAGAGACGGCTCCGATTTCGACGCTCTTCGCCGATTTTTCCTTCGTCGCGTGTTATCGGATCTCTTCAAAAAATTATCGTATAAATTATTGCATAAAACAAATAATAAATTTACATTTGCATCTATAAAGCCATAACCCGCTCTCCAAAAGAGCACGAAACCAAACCTTAAAACACACATCAAAACAAATGAACAGAAACTAACCGAACCTTTTTCATCCCTCCCGGAACAGTTTAGATCGGATCAGTCTGCAACGTGAGGATTCCCGTACCGGACTTTCATATTTTAAATAATTTAAAAATCCGACACGGATGTCCGAACCCAACCGAATGTTAACTTAAACTGTTTTAACAATGAAACAATGTCCTACTCAGAGAGGAGTCCGCACGCTCGCGAACCGCTGCCGGCGTATGGGATTCTTCGTGGTCGCACTTGTTTTGACTGCCCTGACAACCAGTGCCTTCGCACAAGGGGGGGGGAATATCACCGGCACAGTCAAGGACAAGAGCGGTAATCCCATCATAGGTGCAGCCGTCACGATCCCCAACACGGCGCGCGGCACCTCTACCGACATCGACGGTCGCTACACCATCAAAGCCTCAGCCAAGGAGTCGCTGAATTTCAGCTATATCGGCTACCAATCCCAACTCATCCAAATCAACAACCGAACGACGATCGACGTCGTACTGACCGAAGACAACACCTCGCTCGAAGAGGTCGTGGTCGTAGGTTACGGCGTGCAGAAGAAGCGCGACATCGTAGGCGCTGTCGAACAGATATCCAGCAAGGATATCGCCGACCGCATCGGCTCCTACCAGAACGTGTCGCGTTCGTTGCAGGGAGCCATCCCCGGCCTGACGGTCACCTTCTCCGACGGTAAACCCACGCGCGGCGCCTCGTTCCAGGTGCGCGGCGCCAACTCGATCGGTGCGGGCGGTTCGGCCCTCATCCTCGTCGACGGCGTGGAGACCGACATCACGACGGTCAACTCCGAAGACATCGAGAGCATCTCGGTATTGAAGGACGCCTCATCGACGGCCGTCTACGGTTCGCGCGGTACGTTCGGCGTCATCCTCATCACCACCAAACGCCCCGAAAAAGGCCAGATGAAGATCACCTACAACGGTTCGTACAACTTCTACAAGCGCACCGTGACGCCCGAACTGGTCGACAACGGCTACGACTGGACGACCTCCTACCTCGAAGCGTACACCAACAGCTACGCCACCGATCCGACCAACATCAACAACGTCTTCCGTTTCAGCCGCGCATGGTACAGCGAACTGGAACGCCGCAACAGCGACCCCTCCTACGAGAAGTGGCGGATCAATCCTGCCGACAACCGCTACGAGTACTTCGGCAACACCAACTGGTACAAGATATTCTACAAGGACTACACCACCGGACACCAGCACAACCTCTCGATTACGGGCGGAACGGACAAGGCGTCGTACTACGTGTCGGGCCGTTTCTTCCATCAGGACGGTATCTACAACGCCGGCGACGAACGCTACAACCAGTACAACGTATTGGCCAAAGGCACCGTGCAGGCGACCAAATGGCTCCGCGTCGAAAACACCACCTCGTTCATGAGCCGTTTTTCGCACCAGCCGACGCTGACCACGGGCGGACAGTCGTTCACGGTGACCCCGACGCGCATGATGAACCACCAGGGCTTCCCGATGACGCTCGAAAAGAACCCCGACGGAACCTGGACCGACGCGGCCGTCTACATGGGCTGGGCCGGATTCGTCGAAGGGAACACGTGGCGCGAAGACGACAAGTTCGACCTGAACAACAAAACGAAATTCACCCTCGATTTCATCAAGGACGTGCTGGTCGGCGAGATCGACGTCAGCTACTATCGCAACCACACCGAGCGCCACATGCTCGCCGTGCCCTACACCTATTACACGGGGCCCGAAAGTTCGGGCGAACGTCCCGCGACCTCGTGGTACGAGGAGCGCTACTACAACCGCGAACGCGTGGCCAGCAACGCCGTGCTGACGTGGACGCCGAAACTGGGCGAAAACCACTGGCTCAAACTCATGGGCGGCTGGAACATCGAGAACATGGACTACACCTCCACGCTGGGGCAGAATACGGGTGTCATCGATCCCGAGCACCCCAGTCTGAGCCTTACCGACGGCGAACTGCCCAAGGCGCAGGGCAACGGCAGCTACTCGGCCAGCCTCGTGGGCACCTTCTTCCGCGTGAACTACGGCTACAAGGGAAAATACCTCGTCGAGGTGAGCGGCCGCTACGACGGCAACTCGAAATTCCCGAGCAACCAGCGCTGGGGCTTCTTCCCCTCGGCGTCGGTCGGCTGGCGTATTTCGGAGGAGCCCTTCATGGCCGGAGCCAAAAGCTGGCTCGACAACCTGAAAATCCGCGCCTCGTTCGGTTCTACCGGCAACGGCCAAGTCGACAACTACCTTTTCCTGAGCAAGATCGCGATCAAGAAGAATCTCGGATTCCTGACAGGCGACAGCCCGCTGATCTACGCCGACAAACCGTCGCTCATCCCCGACGGCCTGACGTGGGAGACGGTCAGCACCTACGACCTGGGTCTGGACTGGGAGATGCTCAACGGCCGGCTGTCGATCGTGGCGGACATCTACCGCAAGAACACGACCGACATGTACGTCGTCGGCCCCGAACTTCCCGCCGTATTCGGTAACTCCGCCCCCAAGGGCAACTACGCCGACATGCGCACCGACGGCTGGGAGGCCAGCATCTCGTGGCGCGACAACTTCAAACTGGGCGGCAAGGATTTCAGCTACAACCTGAAATTCGCCATCTGGGACAACGTGACCAAAGTGACCAAATACATGGCCACGACCAACACGCTGCCGACCAACTACGCCACCAACTACTACGAAGGCATGACGCTGGGCGAGTTGTGGGGCTACACCTGCAACGGACTGTTCCAGAGCAACGAAGAGGCGCAAACCTACGCCGACTACTCGAAGTTCGCGCAGAACAAGATCGTATGGCAGAAGGGCGACCCGAAATACGAAGACCTCAACGGCGACGGCCGCATCGACAACGGCTCCAACCGGCTGGAAGACCACGGCGACCTGTCGATCATCGGCAACACCTCGCCCCGCTACTGTTACAGCCTCGCCGCGGGTGCACGCTGGAACGGCATCGGCCTCTCGATGGTCTGGCAAGGCGTCGGCCGCCGCGACTGGTATCCCGCCAAAGAGTCGGGCTACTTCTGGGGACAGTACGGCCGGCCGTACAGCATCGCGCTGCCGTGGCACAACGACCGCTACACCGATGCCAACCAGAACACCGACGCCTACTGGCCGCGTCTGATCGGTTACACGGCACAGGGCGCGAATGCGATCCTTTCGCAGCCCAATACCCGTTACTTGCAGAAGGCCCGTTACGTGCGTCTGAAAAACCTGACGATCGACTACACCTTCCCCAAGCAGATGCTCACCAAGATCGGCATCCAGAACCTGCGCATCTACCTTTCGGGCGAGAACCTGTTCACGATCACCCCGCTGAAAAAGTACGCCAAGAACTACGACCCCGAGAACATCTACGCCGGCGACTCCGACTTTTCGAGCACGCGCGGCGGCGACGGTTCGGGCGACGGCGACGGTTATCCCGTCATGCGTTCGTACAGCATCGGTTTGAGTATCACCTTCTAATTTGAACGAAACTATGAAAAGAATAATTTATGCGGCTCTGGCTTGTCTGACGTTCGCCTCCTGCGAGGATTTCCTCGACAAGCAGCCGATCGAGCAGATCGGCACCGACGAATATTTCAAGGACGAAGCTTCGCTGGAGAAATACACCAACGGCTTCCTGAACTCCTACACGCCGAGTTCGGGCGACGTCACGCGCGGCGACGGCAACTGCGACATCATCGAGGTGAAACAGACGTCGAGCTACCTCTACCAACCCGTCTGGAACTCCTCGCTGCAAGGCGGTTGGAGCAACAGCACATGGAACTTCGTCTACTACATCAACACCTTCCTCGAACGGATGCACGAAGCGCAGGGCGTGAGCGAAGCGGCCTTCGCCCACTACGAGGGTACGGCGCGCTTCTGGCGGGCATGGAACTATTTCGAACTGGTGAAGACCTTCGGCGGAGTGCCCTGGTACGACCACGTCGTCCGTTCCGACAGCGAGGAAGACCTCTACAAGCCCCGCGACAGCCGCGAATACGTCATGGAGCGCGTGCTCGAAGACCTCAACTACGCCTGCGAACACTGCTACACCTCGGAGGCATGGGTCAACAACCAGAAGATCAACCGCTACATCGCACTGGCCATCAAGTCGCGCATCTGCCTCTTCGAGGGAACCTACCGCAAATACCACCGCGTCGATCCGTCGACGGGCAAGGCGTGGGATCCCGAATACAACAAGGACAACAAATGGCTGCGCGAGGCGGCCGATGCCTGCGAAGAGCTGATGGAGGCGGGCGTCTACTCGCTCGTCAACTCGCCGGCCGACGTGGCCACGCAATACCGTTCGCTCTTCACGTCGCCCTCCGTGCTCAAACAGGAGGTGATGTGGGCGCGCGAATACAACGACGAGAAGAACGTCCGGCACGACGTGACGTGGTACTTCACCTCGGGGTCGATGGGCCAGGGCTGGTCGCTCGACGCCGACTTCGTCTACACCTATCTGAACCGCGACGGCAGCCGTTTCACCGACCGGGCCGACTACAAGTCGACGACCTACGCCGAGCAGTTCGAAAACCGCGACTACCGCTTGCAGCAGACGGTCATCTCGCCCGAATACCGCAAACTGGTCGGAGGCACCTCGAAGCTCTTCGCCCCCGACCTCTCGGTAAGCTACACGGGCTATCAGGTCATCAAGTTCAACATCGACGACGACTCCTACGAAGCGTCGGGCATCTGCTGGAACTGCCTGCCGATCCTGCGCTACGCCGAGGTATTGCTCAACTACGCCGAGGCGAAAGCCGAGCTGGGCGAGTTCGACGACGCGGTCTGGGACAAGACGATCAAACCGCTGCGCGAACGTGCCGGCGTTGACGGAACCCGTCCCACGAAGATCGACGAATACCTGCAAAACGCCTATTACAGCACCGACGACGGCAACCCCAAGATCACCGACTGCGATATTCTGGAAATCCGCCGCGAACGCGCCATCGAGCTGCTGCTCGAAGGACGCCGCTACGACGACCTGATGCGCTGGCATCTGGGCGGACTGCTCAACAAACAGTGGTACGGCATCTACATCGGTGAGGTGGACAAGGCCTACGACCTCAACAACGACGGCGTCAACGACGTATGCGTGACCGACAAGGCGGGCAGCGAACCCGGCGTGAAGTACATCGTCCGCAACTCGGAACGCGCCCTCGAAGACGGCGCCAGCGGCCGTCTGGTCTACAACCTGCAACGTTATTTCAACGAGCAGCGCTACGTCCACCCGATTCCGAAGACGGCACTCGACAAGAACCCCGATCTGGGACAGAACGTAGCTTGGAAATAGCACTCCCGGACGCTGCGGCGGCCGGTCGGTTCGGGCCGGCCGCCGCAGACATCCGATCCGTAAAACATAACACATTCAAACAATGAAGCGAATCATATATTCTTTGTTATTTGCCGCCGGTGCGCTCTTCGCGGGCTGCTCCGACGACGATACGCAGGCCCCGCTGAACACCCCGATCCAGGAGGGGAACAATCTCTACGGCGTAGTGACGGACCCCAACGGCGCTCCGGTCGGAGGAATCGTCGTGAGCGACGGCTTCTCGTGCGTGGCGACCGATGCCAACGGCGTCTACCAGATGCCGCGCCATGCCGACGCCTTCCATGTCTTCTACCGCATCCCCGCCGACCGTGAAATCCCGATGTCGGAGGGCCGTCCCTGCTTCTGGCAGCGTCTTTCGAAGACGCAGGAACGCTACGACTTCGTTCTGATGCCGCAGCAGGCGGTCGAAACCGACTTCAAACTGGTCTGCATCGCCGATCCGCAGGTACAGAAAGACACGGATCTGGCCCGTTTCAAGGAGGAGTCCGTGCCCGATATCCGCGCGCATGTCTCGACGCTCGAAGGTCCCGTCTACGGCATTACGCTGGGCGATATCATCTTCAACGAGAGGAGTAAAGACGTCACCAACCAGATGATGCCTCCCATCGCGCTGGCCATGCGCGAAAGCGAGATCGGATTGAAACTCTTTCAGGTGATGGGCAACCACGACAACTGCATGACGCCCACCGTCACCGACGAGAGCAGCAACTTCGATCTGGCCGGACGCCGCAACTTCGAATACAAGTTCGGCCCGTGCGATTACTCTTTCGACCGGGGCAACGCCCACATCGTCGCCATGGACGACGTTCTGCTGACGGACGAGAAACACAACCCCTCGGACTACGAAGGGGGCTTCACCGATGCGCAGGTCGAGTGGCTGCGGCAGGATCTGAGCCTCGTCCCGAAGGAGAAGCTCGTCATCTTCTGCGTGCATATTCCGCTGCGCAACGCCACGTCGTTCAACCGCGAGACCGTGCGCAACCTGCTCAAAGAGTTCGACAACGTCCACATCATGGCCGGCCACACGCACTACGCCCAGAACTATATCGACGGCGACGTCTACGAACATATCCACGGTGCCGTCTGCGGCGCCTGGTGGAAATCGACCATCAACGTCGACGGTACCCCTAACGGTTACGGCGTCTACGACATCTCCGGCAGCAAGATCGAGAACTGGTACTACAAACCCACGCGGCTGTCGAAGGATTTCCAGATCCGCATGTACCGGGGCGAGACGACCTTCGCGGGCGGCTACAAGTTCACCTACACGGCCTCCGACGAGATCGTGGCCAACATCTGGAACTCGGACGACAGGAACTGGAAGGTCGAAGTGTATGAAAACGGCAACAAAACCGGCGAGATGACCCGCGAGAAATCGCTGGACGCATGGGGTGCGGGCTATCACGTGGGAGTCCTGAGCGCGAATCCCGATTCGCACGGCAAGACCACCTACGACCACTTCTACCACTACAAACTCAAAGATGCCAAAGCGGCCGTCGAGATCCGCGCAACCGACTGTTTCGGCAAGGTCTACACGCAGAACGTCTTCACCACGGCCGCCGAAACGGACTATCCGATGGTGGACAACTATCCTGCGATCGCCGAATAACCGGTCAGGTCATTCTGCGAATTTTCATCTTGGGCTGACGCCTTATCCCGCAAATGCAATGTCGAATTTATTCTGACATTGCATTTGCTTATTTTTATTTCAACTTGCGCCTTAGATGCTCCCGCCCGGCAAAAAGCAAATAAATTTACATTGCGCCCGGCTTATTCGTATCTTTGGCTTCGCCTTAGATACTCCGTCTCGACATAATCAAACATGAATGTTTGCTTCTGCCCCCGACTTTTCGTATCTTTGCGAAGTCCGGCCCGCTCCATGCGGCCGGACTTCACGAATTTACGCAACCGCACTAAAATTACATTCATGGCTACAATCGACTCCTACCGCTCGCCCTTTCCGCACGAGGAGCTTCTCGAACGCGCCCGCCGCATCCGGCACGTGGCGCTCGATATGGACGGCACCATCTACATGGGCATGTCCCTCTTCCCCTGGACCAAGCGGTTCCTCTCCGACCTGACGGAGATGGGCATCGGCTACTCGTTCCTGACGAACAATCCTTCGAAGAGCATCGCCGACTACCTCCACAAGCTCGAAACGCTGGGCATCGAAGCCACGCGCGAGGAGATGTATACCACGGCGCTGGCCACGATCGACTACATCCGCTCGCACTACCCGACGGCCAAACGACTCTTCCTGCTGGGTACGCCGAGCATGATCTCGGAGTTCGAGGCCGCCGGCTTCGAATCGACGGCCGACAGCGCCGACGATGTCCCCGACGTGGTGGTCGCCGCCTTCGACATGACGCTCACCTACCCGCGCCTGTGCCGCGCCGCATGGTGGGCATCGCAGGGCATCCCCTACATCGCCACGAACCCCGACCGCGTATGTCCTACCGATCAGCCCGTCGTGCTGGTCGACTGCGGCTCGATCTGCAAGTGCCTCGAACACGCCACGGGACGCACGCCCGACATCGTGCTGGGCAAACCCGATCCCAACATGCTCACCGGCATCAAGGAGCGCTTCGGCCTGCGCGCCGATGAGATCGCCATGGTGGGCGACCGCATCTATACCGACGTAGCGATGGCCCGCAACGCCGGCGCACTGGGCGTACTGGTACTCTCGGGCGAGACGACCGAGGAGGTCGCCTCGGCAGCCGACCCGCAGCCCGACGTCACGGCGCTGTCGCTCAAAGAGTTCGGAGAACTTCTCAAAGAGGCGCACGGAAAATAGAATTTTCCGCCTGCCGTTTCGCACGAAGGTAGCATTCCTGAAAAGGGATGCTATTTTTTTTACAAATATACCTTCTTTTACATTTGATTTTTATTATATTTGCACTAAGAGCCAATCTAATTAAAAAAAACATGCGCCTATGAAACCAAACAAAACTCTTTTCGGAGCGTTTGTCATCTCCGTTACACTCATAATCGGCGCCTGTCAGCAAACCGAACTGTCCGACTCCGCCCCGACGCCCTCTCTCCCCGCACCGGCGGCGGAATTCGTCGCAGACGATTCCGATCTGTCGGCAGGCGACGCGGCGGCGGTCGCCCGCATTTTCCGCAACGGCAACCGTCCGACCCGTGCCGGCAGCGGTGCAGTCGTCCGCAACGTCGTGACGATCCGCGACGCAGCAGGGCGTCCGGCAATCTATGCGGTCAACCTGCAAGAGGGCTACCTGCTGATCTCCGCCACCAAACGCTGCTATCCTATCCTGGCGCAGATCGACCGCGGCACCTTCACACTCGACCGCGAACCGAGCGGGCTGGACGTCGTCTTGCAGGAGATGACCGAGACGATCGAGGCCGCACGCGACTCCGCCGCCGTCTTCGACTGCCGCTCCGCATGGCTTCCCTACGAAGAGCGCACCCGCCCCGAACGGGTACAAACGCGAATGACCGACGACGAGTTCTACGACATCCAGAACGAATGGTATGGAAAATGGTTCGCGGAAGGAGCCGACACGTATCGTTTGGCCATCAAACCCGACGACATGCCCGAAGATGCCTATCAGCGTTTCTGCGAAACCGCTATCGGCGACGACGCTTGGGTCGACACCCCCTACAACTGCATGGAGTCGGGAATTATTACGGTCAAATACCATGAATCGGGAACAAAGAAAGGCCCGTTCCTCACGACGAAATGGAGACAATATGCACCTTATAATTCACAGATAGGCGGGGAAAAGCCCTTGGGCTGCGTAACCATCGCCGTCGGCCAACTGATGCGCTACTACCAACACCCCGCCTATTTCAACTGGTCGGACATGCCTGACGAAACGAGCAACTCGACCTTATCCTCTTTTTTGGCGCAATTACACGGAGAACTGCGCGTATCCGACAGCGGATCGAGCAATATCGACCATGCGAAACGGGTTCTCGAAAGTTACGGATACAGTTGCTCGAAAAGGAGTCATAACGCCTCGACCGTCTATACGATGCTGAACAGCAATCTTCCAGTCTATACGGATGGACAGGATAGAGCCCGCGATAAAGGCCACGCTTGGGTAATTGATGGCAGCAACTCGATAACCGCCTATACGGAATACAAGTTATATGCGCTGAACAACGGACTTCCACGACCTTGGTACATCGAACTCGATTCCGAAAGGGTCTATCATGCACAGAATGTCTTCTTCCACATGAACTGGGGGCAATACGCAAACCAAGACGGTTGGTTTTTAGACAGCAGTATCCAATTCCCCAATAAAAACAATGAGATATGCAACTACTCTTCCGATCGACAAGATCTTCTCATTACGGGATTTTAATATAATATTGAACAAATGAAAAAACATACAACCATCTCCATCGCCCTGCTCGCGTTGCTTTGCTGTGCCTGTGAGGAAAAGCAAGTAGGTGGTGACTGGGATTTCCATGACGCTTATATTCTCGATGGCGAAAATCTCATCGAGGCACACGGATACACCGTCGAATTGCCCGCACAGCAGTGCACCGTCGATCTGCAAATCGTTTCGTCGGGAATCTACAACCAACAAAGTATCGATCTGGATCACTTCGGCATGAACCTCCCCGACGCTATTTCCGTCACGCTCACGAAGAAACTCGAAGAGGCCGAGATATACGACTACACCGTCGATTCTTGGGGAGTCGTACACAAAGATCGACCGCGCTATCTGCAAACCGTCAGCATAAGTGCAAAACAAAATGCGTTCAAACTCCCCAGAATTGTAAAATTCAGGATTTGGACACCCGGGGCCTTAGACAGCAGTGCCGCCGACATCACCGTCCGGCAGGCGGGAACGAAATAACGGTTACTGATTATGAAAAAACTGATTACCGTTCTGCTTGCGCTGGGCGCGATGCTGAGCACCTCCTGCAAGGACGACGTCGATTTCGAAGGCGGCGTATACCTCGCCCACGACGTCTTCCTGCTCGACGGCGATGAACTGATCTTGCTGCACGAACATACGATCGATATCGACTCCAAGCAACGTGACGTCGACCTGCAAATCGTATCGGAAGGAGCCGTAAAGATCGAAAAACTGGATCAATCACCCGAAATTACCCTTACGATCCTGACCGGATTCACGGGGGACGATGCTGTTATCTACGACTATATTCCGATCAAGGTTGACGGCGAGACACGGAACATTCCGCGATATGTACAGACACTCAGAATAATCGCAGAGACGAACGGGCAAAAGCAAGCGAGAGACTGTCGATTCCGAATTATCACACAGAATCCCATGCCCGAATGCGCCGACATCACCATCCGGCAGGCGGGAGCGAAATAACGAACACCTAATTATGAAAAAGATATTCGCCATACTGATTGCGCTGTCGGCACTCTCGAACTTCTCCTGTAAGGAAAAAGAAGAGGAGTACACCGAAGGGGGTCTTGTCTTCGGTGGAATCTATATGCTCGACGGGCAACAGCTCGTGGAAACCGACGGATACATTCTCGAACTGCCGGCCGAACAAAACACCGTCGAGTTACGGATCGTTTCGAAAGGTGTTCAAGAGTTCGGTATCGGAGGATACTCGATGTCCGGACTCGGAGAATACAAGGTCGAAGGATTCACCATAAAGGTCACCCCCGATCCGGCATCGGAGAAGTTGGAAATCTACGACTACATCGACGTAGAATACAAAGGCGAACAGCACTGTGTTCCACGTTATCTCCAAACGCTTCATCTCGGCGCCGACACGAACACCGGACAGCAAAAGGAGATCCGGATACGGTTCATCACGAACATTCCAAACTATTGGATGGAGTGGAGTCAACTCACCGTCCGGCAGGCGGGCAGATAAAGGAAAAAGGAGTCTTGCGACTCCTTTTTTCATGCTGCAAACAGATCGTTCCCGACCTTTTCGTCGAATCTTTTCTCCGTCTTCTCACCTCGGCAGAGCCCGCGCAAGCGCAGCTCTGCACCCGCCTTAACGAAACCGGCCCTTACCGCAGCACGATGTCGCTCTGACCGGCCAGGCGGCCGTCGGCATAGACCTCGACGCGGTAGGTTCCGGCCGTGAAGCCGGCGCCGTCGTTGTAGTAGACGCCCACGGCCAGGTCTTCATTCTGGTAGTCGACGTCGCGCGAAGCGGTGTAGGTCAGCCGCTCGCCCTCGAACTCGAAGGTCGCCGCCGATGCATTGGACTGCACGTACCCGTCGGGCGAGGTGATGCGCACGTAAACCGTCCGTTCGCCCGGCTCGGCCAGGTCGTTGCCCGCCAGCGTGAATTCGACGCGCAGGCGCGAGGCGTTCTTCACGCGCGACACCTCCTTGTCGCGCGCGTTGAGCGGCACGAGCCGGATGCCCCGTGCGCGGATCACCGCACCCTGACGTACCTTGGTGCTCAGCTCCGAAGCCTTCTCCTCGGCCACTTCGGCACGCAGGTTGGCCGACGAAATCTCCTTGCGGTAGGAGACGTTCTCCTTGATCAGGTTCTTGTTGAGCGTATTGAGCGAATCGATCTGACGCAGATAGCCGCGCATGATCGTCCGCATGGTTCCGATCTCCTTCTCGTACTTCTTGATCTTGGCGTAGCTCCACGAACGCTCCTTGGTGAGCCGCTCCATGAGCGAATCGGCGCGGCTGCGTTCGAGACCGAGGCTCTGCGAAATGCTGTCGTTCGAAATTTGAAGGTTGTCGAAATCCTCCATCAGGTGCGAGAGGTTGCTCTTGATCGAATCGCGGTCGACCAACAGCAGATCGTACTCCTCCTGCTGCTGACGGTGGATATTGAAATAGAGGATCGACAGCGCGGCCAGGATGACGGCCAGGATGACGATGATCGTCTGGTAACCGCGGATCGATTTGGCGCTCTTCGGAGCCTCCATTCGATCGTCGTCCTCGTACTGCGACGGATTATAGTCTTTATTCTCTTCCATAACGATACGGTTTTGGTCTCAAAGATAGAATTTTTTTCGGAAACGGAGAAATCACACCGTCCCGATCGTCGCATCGAGCCACATCCTCAACTCCCCGACAAGCGCTTCGCGCCACGCGAACTCCCGTCGCAGGCCGAATCCGTGGCCGCCGGAGGGATAGAGATGCAACGCGGCGCCCGCACCCGCCGCCAGCAGGCATTCGGCATAACGGCACGCGCCGAGCGGCGTCACGGCGCCGTCGTCGGCCGCCGCGGCGAGAAAGGCCGGAGGCGCCGCCCGATCGATCCGGTAGAGCGGGGAACGGCGTTTGGCTTCCAGGCCGTGCAGCTCGCGGCCGAACATGCGCAGCATCGAAGGACGATGCGCGAACTCTTCTTCCATGCTCACCACCGGATAAAACAGCAGCTGGAAATCGGGACGCCGCGCCGCAGGCTGCGCGAGTGCCGCGCAAGCCGCCAGATAACCGCCGATCGAGGCGCCCAGCACACCGGTCTTCACGCCGTCGAAACGATTGCGCAGCAACTCCGCGGCCCGTTCGACATCCTGCTGCGGAAGCGCCGGATCGCCTTCGGGCAGACGGTACTTCACCACGCCGGCGGCGATGCCGTGTGCAACGAACCATTCGGCGAAGGCAACCCCCTCGTGTTCCGTGTTGACCTTACCGAATCCGCCGCCCGGACAGATCGCGACGGCCGCGCGCGGCGCGCCGTCCGGTTCGAAAAGCAGCAGCGTACCGCCGCACGCCTCTTCCGCGCGTGCGACCGCTTCCGATGCCGACACCTCCCGCTGCGATCCGCCGCGGCCCTCCGCCAAATCGATCTGCGTCAGTTTCATCTTCACCTGATTTTGCTGGTCAACGGATATTTCAGCCCCTTATACCCCGTGATATAGGCATTGACGCTTCCCACGCGAATGGGCGATTCGAGGTGAAGGGGAATCTTGTTCTCGTCGTCCGACAGCCAGATGAAGAACTCCGATCCGTCGGTGAACGAGAAACTCTCGGAGGTACCGATCTGGCAGGCGAACTTCAACGTGTTGAATTTCCCCATGTTGCGGATTTTCTTCACCTCGCGCCCCTCGAAGCGGTAGCGCAAATGGCGGATCGTATCTTCGAGCACCATCTGCAAGACACGCTGCTCGCCGACGCGGAACGACGCAGCGTCGGCGCTGCGCATGTTGAAAAAGAGCGACACGGCGTCCATGCTCACGTCGGTGAGCGCCATCTCCTTCCGGTTTTCGGGCAGCGTGCGCCGCTGCCAGCGGGTCGCCACGCGCCGCGCCGGCCAGTCGTAGTCGAACCGGCTGCGGAAGGTATAGCCCCCTTCGTGGATATCGCTCGTGAATCGCACGGTGCGCAGCGTCGCGGTATCGACCCAGATGTTGTACCGGTCGTCGAGCGAGAAGAACCACCGGAACGAGGCCAGCGTCTTGCCCTGTCCGAAGACGTTATAGACGGTCTGTCCGTCGAGTTCGACCTCGGAGGTACGCACCACGACGGTGGCCACCTCCGTATTGGGCACCAGCTTGGCGCGGTAGCTGACACGGTAGAACAACTCTTCGCCGGGCACGTAGATCTGTCCCGCGGCGGAGAATATGCCTCCCGTCAGCAGAAAAAGTATGAGGATTCGTTTCATCGTAAGTTGTTTCATCTGTCATTCACCGTTTTCGTTAAGCCGAGTGCAGAGCCGCGCTTGCGCGAGCTTTGCCGAGGCGAGAAAACGAAGAAAAAAATTCACCGTTTTCGTTAAGCCGAGCATAGAGCCGAACTTGTTCGGACTTCGCCGAGGCGGGAAAGCGTCTGTTAATAAACAAACGGGTTCCGCGCCGCTTTTATTTTCGCGGCGTCAGGAGATCATCGAGAAATCGATCGACTTCTCCCCCGAATAGCGTCGTTTCAGTTCGCGCAATCCGGCGTGCTCGGGCGCCGCGAGCGCCGCATCGGCGGCGAGCACCCCGCCGGCCGCATCGCGCGTAAGTTGCAGAATCTGCACGTCGAGCGTCGGATTGGCTATCTTCAAATCAAAGGCCATACCGCTCTGCTGCGTACCGGCGATATCGCCCGCGCCGCGCAGTTTGAGGTCGAGCTCCGCAAGGCGGAACCCGTCGTTGGTCTGGCACATCGCGTCGAGCCGCGCCCGCGCCTCCTTCGAGAGTTTCTCGCCCGACATGAGGATGCAGTACGACTGCTCGGCGCCGCGCCCCACGCGTCCGCGCAGCTGATGCAGCTGCGACAGGCCGAAACGTTCGGCCGACTCGATGACCATCACCGTGGCATTGGGGACGTCGACCCCCACCTCGATAACCGTCGTCGAGACCAGTATCTGCGCCTCGCCCGACTTGAAGCGGCGCATCGCCGCCTCCTTGTCCTCGGGCTTCATGCGGCCGTGCACCACCTCGACGACGTACTCCGGCAGCGGAAAGTCGCGCGAAATGGCCTCGTAACCGTCCTGCAAATCCTTGTAATCCATCGATTCCGACTCTTCGATCAGCGGGTAGACCACATAGGCCTGGCGACCCCGGGCGATCTCCTGCCGCAGGAACCCCCACACCCTGAGCCGCGCCGCATCGGTGTAGTGCACCGTGCGCACGGGCCGGCGTCCGGGCGGCAGCTCGTCGATCACCGAGACGTCGAGATCGCCGTAGAGCGTCATGGCGAGCGTCCGCGGAATGGGCGTGGCGGTCATCACCAGCACGTGGGGCGGCTGCTCGTTCTTCGTCCACATCCGCGCCCGCTGTTCGACGCCGAAACGGTGCTGCTCGTCGATGACGACCAGCCCCAGGTTGGCGAAGCGCACCCTGTCCTCGATGAGCGCATGGGTTCCCACCAGCAGCTGCACCTCGCCCGACGCGACCCCTTCGAGTGCGGCGCGGCGTTCGCGGGCCTTCGACGCACCCGTGAGGATCGCCACCCGCACGGACAGCCCGTCGAGCAGGCGCGTGAGCGTGGCGTAGTGCTGCCGCGCCAGAATCTCGGTGGGAGCCATCATGCAGGCCTGAAAACCGTTGTCGACGGCCAGCAGCATCGACAGCAGCGCCACGAGCGTCTTGCCCGACCCCACGTCGCCCTGCAACAGCCGGTTCATCTGGTAGCCCGTCACCGTATCCTGCCGGATTTCGCGCACGACGCGCTTCTGCGCCCCCGTAAGCGGAAAGGGCAGCTTCTCCCTGTAAAACGTATTGAACGACTCCCCCACGCGGGCGAAATAGAAACCGTCGTTTCGGGCCAGACGCTCCGAACGGCGCGCCATCACGTTGAGCTGCACG
This sequence comes from Alistipes communis, assembly GCF_006542665.1. NCBI lineage: Bacteria > Pseudomonadati > Bacteroidota > Bacteroidia > Bacteroidales > Rikenellaceae > Alistipes > Alistipes communis. The sequence continues at coordinate 1,691,935 of NZ_AP019735.1, read as the reverse complement.
CCGAGCAGCTCCTCGAATTTGAGGCGGTACTGCGCCTGCCGGAGCGCCTCCGGCGACTGGGGGAAATGGATGTTGTAGAGCGCTTCGCGCAGGGTCGCCAGTCCGTACTGCCTGCGCATCTCGGGAGGCAGCGTCTCGCCGATGCGCTCGCCCGCAATCCGCCACGCATTGCTCACGATCGTATGAAACCCTTTGGTTCCCAACACCGACGACAGCCGCTCGGTCGAGGAGTAGATCCCCTGCAAACCGCTCTCGGCACGCCGCGACAACGCCTTTTCGACGGTCTCCACCTCGGGATGCACCAGCGAGAGTTCGTTGCGGAAGAACGACGGGCGGCCGAAGACGAGGTATTCGCGCCCCACTTCGATGCGCTTCTCGATCCACTTGATCCCCTGGAACCACACCAGCTCGGCCTGTCCCGTGGCATCCGCGACATAGGCCGTGAAGCGTCGTTTGCGTCCTGCGCCGGCATAGGCCACGCCGGTGACGCGACCCCGGAACTGGACGAGCGTCTGCCCCGAAGCGCCGATTTCGGCGATCCGGTAGATCTTCGTGCGGTCGATATAGCGGAACGGGAAATGGTAAAGCAGATCGCCCACGGTCGCTATACCCAACTCCTTGTCGAGCAGTTTGGCCCGTGCCTCGCCGACGCCGGCGATGTATTTCACGTCGTCCGTATACCAGTTTCCCATTGCGGCGTTACAATTCGTTGAGCACCCGCTTGGCCTCGGCCAGCCGCTCGTGCAGGTCGGCGGCCGGCTCGCGCGATGCGAAAGGGGCGATGACCGCTTCGAGCCGCGCCCGTTTTTCATCAGCCCCGGCCGAGTTCCCGCGGCCCGCTTCGGCGCGCAGGATACGGATCTTCTCGGCATCCTGAATCCCTTCGCGCAGGCGCTCGAAACGGATCGACGACCGGCCGCCCGGATAGATGACGTAGGTATCGCCCGCGGGCCACGTGCGGAAACGCGAATCGCGCAGCGGGTCTTCCGTCCACGAGTTGTAGGCCCAGCGCAGGAAGCCGTCGTAGCCGTTGGCCACGGCGTACCACGCCGCCACGGTCGCCTCGACCGGATCGGAGAAGGTGAACATGTTGGGATAGCGGTGCGAGCAGCAGACGTAGTAGGTCGTCACCTGCCCTGCGGCGCGGCGCGCGGCGATATCCTCGGGAGCGACCTCCTGCCGTGCCGAGACGCAGATGTCGTGCAGCTGCGGGTAACGCTTGTAGCTGTCGTGGTTGTCGGCCAGCGCGATGCCCAGCTGCGGAGCGTGTTCCGCGAGGAAGGCCACGGCGATCTCCATCTGTTCGGGCGACCGCTCGTCCATGGCGATGCAGGTCTTCGCCAGCCACCCTTTTTCTTCCAGATGCCGCACGAAATCGGCGAGGAACGGCCGCCACATCTCGTCGAAGGCGGGCTGGCCCGGTTCGGCCTTCACGTCCACCCACTCGCCCGTCGCGGCGTCGCGGTAGTGCAGCATATTGTTCCACGGCAGCATCGAGTAGCAGTTGATCTGTTTGTCGACGCCCAGCCCCTCCATGAACTCCACCCAGCGGTCGAAGGCCGCATAGTCGTATGTCCACGCGCCGTCGGCGCCCTTCGTCCAGACGATCATGTCGGCGTAGGCGTCGTAGCACTGGTTGTTCCACGGATCCTTGTTGAGCGTCGCCGTGACGACCTTCTGTCCGGCGTCGGCCAGCGGCTTCATCACGGGGCGGAGCGCCTCGAAATGGGCGTCGCTCCACATCTCCGTCCCCTCGACGCGCGCCACGGCGGCGGGATGCTGCCACAGATCGAGGTGGTACCGCCACTCGGAGGGTGCGGGAAGCGTGCGGCCGGTGACCTCCACGGCCAGTTCGAGCCGCTGCTCGTCGCCGTCGCAGGCGACCGTCACCGGCGTGCGGTAGAGTCCGGGCGCGGCATCCTGCGGCACGTCGACGGTGATCCATACCGGACGCACCGTGCAGGCTTCGAGCGCCATCGAAGGCCGCTCGTCGAGCATGTCGGCAGTCAGCACCGCCGCGAAATCCTGCGGCTTGCGCTTGCAGCAGCCGCAGGCGAATTCGTCGCTCATCACGTAGCGCACGAAACGGGTGCGCACCGCACTTTCGGGCAGCCGCCCTTCATCGGAGGTCAGCACCCCTGCCGTACAGACGAGCCGCTCCACGGGCTGCGCACTCCATACGAGCAACTGCGCCGACACCCGCTCGCCGCGCCATGCCGTCAGGCGGCACGCCGTCCGCGGCTCCACGTCGGGCAGCTGCGACTTGCCGAAGCGGCGATCCGTCGTCACGAACGACGCGCAGGGAGTATCGCCGGCCGCCGACCAGTCGGCGAATGCGGCCGCAGGATCGGCCATTTCCTGAAAATCGGGGAAGGAGGGACGGTCGTTCGCACCGCCGCAGGCGGCCAGCAGCATCGCTGCGGCCGGAAGCAGAAAGGAGAGGGTACGTTTCATCGGGTCTATCGTTTGTTTTTACAAAGATACGAAAAGTCGAGCGCAGAAGCAAGCGACAGCTTGATTATGCCGAGACGGAGTATCTTCGGCGAAGCCAAAAATCCGAAAAGCCGAACGGCAGAGGTACATCGAGACCGCAGCCAAATAAAGATTTTGCCGCGAAGCCCTATTTGATTTCAATCGTGCAGCGAACCGTCAACGCCCGTTGAACCGGTAACCGACGCCCAGCATCAGGTTGTTCGGATTGCGGAACTTGTAGAGCTGATACCCGACGTGCAGGAAGACGTTGCACGCCACATCGGCTTTGAGGGCGAAGACCTGGTAGAACGAATTCGTGTCGTCTCCCCTGCCGATCAGGTTCTTGCCGATACCCAGATTGATCGAAAAGATCGGCATCACGACCTCGCAGCGGATCGACACCCCCACGGCGAACTGCTCCTTGAAGGGCGGACGGTGGAATTTGAGTTCGTCGGCCAGCGGATAGTCGTTGGCGATATGGTCTTTGAGGTTGGCGCTTTCGTCGTACTGGGCGTCGAGCGACAGACCGGCGCGGAAGAACCGGCTGAAATTGTACATCGGGGTGAAATTCAAACCCGCCACAGCGAACGACCCGGGGATCAGGTAGGCCCGGCTCTCCTGCAAGAATCCCTTCTTGCGCAGCGCGCCGTAGAGAATCACGTCGTAGCTCACATAGGGGCGGAACGGATCGCTGCGCCGCACGGCGGCCCTCCGGTCGTCGGCCGCGTCGCGGCCGAAGGTCCGCATCACGCCCACCCGGCCGCCGATGAGGTTGACCCCGCCGTTCGGATAGCGCGTGTTTCCGTTGGAGAAGTGCGTGAGCCCGACGCCCGCCGTCAGGCTCCACCGCGGTGCGAAACGCCAGTTGAGCATCAACCCCAGATTGATGTAGGCATTGATTTTCGAACCGACCACCGTGTTGAACGGATTGGTCTGTTCGTCGAAGGGCTTCCAACCGAACGAGAGGCCGAAATTCCACTCGTAATCCAGCGACAGCCGCTCCGTCAGCGCGGCGATGCGCGCATGCTGGAACACGTAGAGCGCTACGGGCGTACCGACCTCGGCGCTGTTGAAAAAGGTGTTGTAACCCAGTCCGACGCCTTGATAGGTGAAGGGGTAGTTGCGGCCGAAACGGGTTTCGGGGCCGAACTGGAAGGCATATTTCAGATGCACGGAGAGCGTCGTCCCGAACTCTTTCCCCGCGGCGTTGGCCCCCTTGAAAAAGTCGTCCGTGCGGAACAGCGCCCCCGGACTGACGTCGAGGCCGAATTTGTGAACGAGCGCCTCCGGGCGGGCGAGGCTGTCCGGCGTCGGACGCCGCAGGGATTCGCCCCGCACCGGAGCGGGCAGCGACACGACGGTCAGGCACAGCAGAACAGCAGCAAACGAAGCGGAGATCACGCGCATGGCCTTATTCATCGGTCTTGGGTTTGAGGATCAGATAGTCGTACGGCAGCGAACTGTGCAGCGTGCCGGTGAAGGTGCGCTGCCGTCCGGCAGGACCGGAGGCGTAGACGGTATAGGGCACGCGGAACTGTTCGAGCGACAGATACACCTCGACGTTCAAACGTTCGTGGGGCTTCGCCGTGACGGTCACCTGCTCGTCGTCGGGGAAGGAGAGCGGAAGCTGCTGGTCGTTCCTCGCGAAGCGGGCCGACGACTCCGCGACGACCGGCGCGCCGTCCGCCATGTCGGGAATCACGATTTCGGGCAGCGGCACACCGAAGATCTCCTCCCGACGATCGTTGAAGTCGTCCGGCCAGAAACGAACCGTCCGTTTCGCGTTCCGGAAGGGCGACACGACCACGGAAGCGGGTTCCGACGAGGCGGTGTTGTCGATCGTGAAGGCATCCTGCAACTCGATCGAATTGTCCCAGCTTTCGAACTCGTCCCAGCGGTAGACCACACTGTCGACACGGTATTTCTCGGTAGGGGCGAACGTCACCGACACCGTTTCGCTTTCGTAGTCGTTCCCCACGAGGATCCGCGTCTCCCAGGGTTCGTCGCGCAGACTCTCGCCGAGGGTGATCCGCAACGTACGGTAGTCGTTGCGCTCGATGCCGAAATCGAGCAGGCCGTCGTCGTAGGTCATGCGGAGCAGACCGTCGCCGTAGAGCAGATGGTTGCCGTAGAGGAGATTTCCCTCCGCATCGTAGATGTCGCCGCGGAGCGAGGTCGTCGGCCCCTCGACCGACAGAATGTCCCAGTTGCCCGCCTCGAAGCGGATCGTGGCGGACGTATCGTCCGGCCCGACCGTCACCGAGGGCGCTTCGGGCAGGAAGTCGTCGATGAAAACCCCGTCGTTGCAACCGACGGCCAGCAGAGGCGCGACGATCGCCGACAGGGCGTATCTCGAAAAAAGTTTCCTCATTACGTCGGCAAATATAACGAAAAAAGCGGAGCCTGCTACCCCCCCCCCACTTTTTTCCCGCCGCCGCCGATTTCATGGCCCGTACAGACGTTTCGCAGTCTCCTGCGACACCCGTACGGAACCATCCTGCCGCTCAGCGGCACAGCCGCCGGTAGGAGCAGTGCATCATCCCTCCGTCGGCGTCGCGCAGGTGCATCGGGCCGCCCTCGCAGTAGCGCCACGCGGCGCAGTCGGCGCACGCACCCCGACGCATCCATTCGCGGCGGCGGAAGGGTTCGAACCGCTCGGTCCACACCTGCCAGAAATCGTCGCGGTAGATATTACCCTGCGCATAGTCGGCCCGCACCGACGTACAGCCCGAGATGGCGCCGTCGACACGGATCGAGGCCACCGACACACCGGCGTCGCAGTGGTAGAAATGGTCGCGCGCCTCCATCTCGTAGCCGCCCAGAAACCCTTCGCAGGCATAGCTGCACGCGATACGCCCTTCGCGCCGCGTGCGGCGGACGAACTCCATCAGCGCACGGAACTGCCCGTCGGAGAGTTGCAGCGCAGGGTCTTCGGCGGCGCGTCCCGCCGGAAAGATCGCGAACAGCCGCCAGCTCCGCAGCCCCAGCGAGAGCAGGTACTCCTTGAACTCGTCGAGCCGGGGCACGAGCGCCGGCGTGACGCAGGTCACGGCGTCGAAGGCGATCGAAGGCTCGGCGGCGGCCATGCGCACCGCCTCCGCAGCGCGGACGAAACTGAGCGGATGGCGGCGCAAACGGTTGTGCTCAGCCTCGAATCCGTCGATCGAGACGGTCATCGAGTGCAGACCCGCCCCGAGCAGTCCGTCGAACCGCTGCGGCGTGAGCGCCATGCCGTTGGTGACCATCCCCCACGGGTATTCGCGGTCGTAGAGCGCACGGCCGATCCGTTCCAGGTCGGAGCGCACGAGCACCTCGCCGCCCGAGAGGACGACCATCACGCGGTGCGGATCGACGCGGGGCGTGATCTGGCGGTCGAGCACGCGGAAAAAATCCTCGGCCGGCATGTCTTGGCAGTCGGGCGAGGCCGTGCAGTCCGAACCGCAGTGGCCGCACCGGAGGTTGCAGCGCAGCGTACACTCCCAAAAGAGCGTGCGCAGTTCGTGCCGCTCCACCGCCTCGCGGTGAAGCCGGCGGTAGAGTTCCAGCCCCAGCCGTTTACGCAGCGAAAGATGTCGTCCGTCCATGCTACTCCTCTCCTGTTTTCTCCGCGAGTACGACGTCGACGCCCGAGCGCTCGAAACGCCCGTACATCCAATTTCCCTCGCCCGGGCCCGTCCGGTCGCTCTCCGCAAAGGCGACCTCGACCTCCTTCCCGGCGAAATCGCCGCCGCCGGCCGGGCCGTCCGTGTCGGTGAAGGTCAGCACGGGCGGCATGTAAAGCACATTTCCGTCGGCTTCGAACGTGTAGGCTCCCCGCGTATCGGTGCGAACGGCCGACGGATCGGAGCCCCAGGACGATCTCCGCACTTCGATGCCCGCGATCGGCGTCCCCGCGGCGTCGGTCACACGCCCCTTGACCGTATACTCGGCATAGGGGGTACCGTACATGTCCTCCTGCGGTTCATCGCACCCCGCGAATCCGAGCAGGGAGAGCAGCAGCATCCATAGCTTGTTCATTGTCAGCGCATTTAAAGGGTCGTATGCCAAAGTTAGGAATAATTCCCTAACTTTGTGTCATAAAACCGGAAAAAGATGATCGACCTTACGCAATACCGGCGCCGCGCGACGCACGAAGTCCGCATCGGCGCCTGCACGATCGGCGGCACGCATCCCGTGGCGGTGCAGTCGATGACCAACACCGACACGCGCGACACTGCGGCCTGCGTCGCCCAGATCGAGCGCATCGCCCGCGCCGGCGCGCCCATCGTGCGCCTCACGGCGCAGGGGGTGCGCGAAGCCGAGAACCTGCGCGACATCACCGAGCGGCTGCGTGCCGACGGGAATACGACGGCCCTCGTGGCCGACATCCATTTCCTGCCCGAAGCGGCGGCCGTGGCGGCGCAGTACGTCGACAAGGTACGCATCAACCCGGGCAACTACCGCCTCGACCGCGGCGAACTGGAAGCGCTCGTCGCCCGCTGCCGCGAGCGGGGCGTCGCGCTGCGCATCGGCGTCAACCACGGCTCGCTCTCGAAGCGCATCTTCGACGAGTGGGGCGACACGCCCGAAGGGATGGTGGCCGCAGCCATGGAGTTTCTGCACGTCTGCCGCCGCGAGGCGTTCGACCAGGTGGTCGTCTCGATGAAGTCGAGCAACACGCGCGTGATGGTAGCCGCCTACCGGCTGCTCGTCGAGGCGATGGAGCGCGAAGGGATGACCTACCCGATCCACCTGGGCGTCACCGAGGCGGGCAACGGACTGGAAGGGCGCATCAAGAGCGCCGTGGGGATCGGCGCGCTGCTCGCCGACGGCATCGGCGACACGATCCGCGTCTCGCTGACCGAAGCGCCCGAAAACGAAATACCCGTGGCCCGGCTGCTCGCCGACCATTTCCGCGAACGTCCCGGGACATTCGAGGTGAAACATCCCGAACGCTACTCGCCCACGGTCTACCGCCGCCGAAGCAGCGTACAGACGCCCGTCGTGCGCGACGAGATCACCTCCGCGTTCCGCCTCTTGGAGAGCACGTCGCAGAACCCCACGGCCGAACTGCGTGCGGCGATCCTCTCGCTCGACGGCGACGAACCGGCGGCGGTCGTCCGCCGTTACGACGACACGGATCTCACGACACTGGCCGTAAAGGCCGCAGCCGACCTGGGACCGCTCTTTCTGGACGGACTGGCCGACGGCATCCGCATCCTCGACGACCGCTTCACGGAGGCCCAGCTGCGCGACGTGGAGCTGATGATCCTGCAAGCGGCGCGCGTACGCTTCTCGCATACCGAATACATCGCCTGCCCCTCGTGCGGCCGCACGCTCTACGACATCGAGGGGACGCTGGCGCAGATCAAGGCGCGCACGTCGCATCTGAAAAATCTCAAAATCGGCGTCATGGGCTGCATCGTCAACGGCCCCGGCGAGATGGCCGACGCCGACTACGGCTACGTGGGCGCCGCCCCCGGACGCATCACCCTCTACAAGGGGCGCACCGTCGTCGAACGCAACATCCCGCAGGAGGAGGCGCTCGACCGCCTCATCGCCCTGATCCGCGAAAACGGCGACTGGCAGGAACCCGAATAACGGCGGTGCCTACATGAATTCGCGTCGGAGCCAGCGGCGCACCGGCTCGTCGTACCATTTCAGCGCGGCGTAAGCCAGCAGGACGCTCACGACGACCGTGCCGGCCGCAGCGGGCCATGCCTCGCCGAGCGTGAGGCCATGGTTGCGCACCCACGCCGTGTAGGTGTAGACGAGCGGGTAGTGGGTGATATAGATCGGATAGGAGATATCGCCAAGAAACTCGCAGACACGCGCCGAACGCCCCGTCACCGTACCGCTCGCACCCGTCCAGACGATGAGCGGGAAGAGCACGACGACGACCAGCGCGTCGTAGAGCCCGTTTTGCCACAGATGCTCCGTCCCGCCGACGCGCGGCACGGCCAGCAGTGCGACCAGCCCAAGCGAACACCACCAGAAGGCGCGGCGGACATGCCCCGGACGCACGAGACGCGAGAGCAGCAATCCCCCGAAGAAGGGATACATCATGCGTGTGAAGCCCACGCCCAGTTGTTCGGCCGTGAGCGACCAGCCGCCGATGATGTCGCCCGAGGGGCTCGTCAGGGCGAAGCGGATCAGCGCCGCGCCCGACACGGCCACCAGCACCCCCAGCAGCCATTTCGGAAAACGCCGCACGACGAGGGCATAGAGTATATTGGCGCAATATTCGTAGAAAAGCGACCACCCCGGCCCGTTGAGCGGGTGCATCTCCTGCCAGCCGCGCACGTCCATCGACACCGGCACGGGCAGCAGCGTCATGCCGACGAGCATCACCGCGAGCATCTTCCACACCGGCACGGCATGCACCGGCCACATATCGCAATCCTGAAAATAGAACAGCGCCGCACCGACGGCCATGCCCAGCACCACCATGGGTTGCAGGCGGATCAGGCGCCGCTTGAAGAAGCCGCCGACGGTCATCCGCCCCCAACGGTCGTCGTAGGCGTAGCCGATGACGAATCCCGAAAGGGCGAAGAAGAAATCGACGGCCAGGTAGCCGTGGTTGAGCAGCTGGTCGAAATGGCTCGTGGCGTGCGCTTCGCAGAGGTGGAAGACCACGACCAGCAGCGCAGCGACGCCGCGCAGGCCGTCCAGAATATCGTAATGGGGTTTGCTGTCGGCATAGGCGGCCGAGGGGAGCGAAGTCTGAGGCATAGGAGTAGTTTTTTCGGAATACAAAAATAGCGAAATCGCAGAAAAAAAGCTCGGATTGCCGAAAGATTCGTATTTTTGCAGCCGGCGGACGGTGCCGCCGCAGCGAAACGATACGACCCGAGATGACGATTCTTCCCGCAGCCTATCTGCCCAGCATCGAATACTGCGCCCGTTGGGCGCAGGGGCCGTGCGTGGTCGACGGCGGCGAACACTTCGTCAAACGCTCGGAGCGCAACCGCACGCACATCCTCACGGCCGGCGGCGTACTCGCGCTGACGGTGCAGGCAGTGCGCGCCAACCGCCCGCGCACGCCGATGCGCGACGTGCGTATCGACTACTCCAAGCGCTGGCAGCATCAGCACTGGACGGCGCTGGTCTCGGCCTACAAGGCTTCGCCCTACTTCGACCACTACGCCCCCCGTTTCGAGCCTTTCTACACCCGCCGCTACGAATTCCTCTTCGACTACGACCTGCGCCTCATGGAGACGATCGCAGAACTGCTCGGCCTGCCCATGCCGGCCGTCTCGGAAGCGTATCTGACGGCCGACGAAGGCGATCTCGACCTGCGCCCCAAACGAAAAGAGGGCGCGGACTTCGCGTCCCCGCCCTATATTCAGGTCTTCTCCGACCGCCTGCCTTTCACGCCTAATCTTTCGATCGCAGACCTTTTGTTTTGCGAAGGGCCTCAAAGTCCCGCGCTTTTAAAGCAGTGCCGACTCTGAGCGCCACGCTGTCGCGCAGCTCGCCGCAGCGCGCTTCGATGCGGTTCTCGCCCGGCAGCAGCTTGCAGTCGGCACGGAACTGCCCCTCGGCGTATTTCGTGAGCGCCACGCTGTCGCCGTTGACCAGCAGCACGGGATCTTCGCCCGACGAATAGACCTTGATCCGCTGCTCGGCCGACGGACGCACGCGCCACCGCCGCTCGGCGATGTAGAGCGTCGGCTCGCGCCGGTTCCACAAGGTACGGTAGAGGTAGTAGATGTCCTTCTTCTGCCGGCGGTCGAGCGTCACCATGCCGCAGGCGTAGCGGTCGTTGGCGCCGCGCGCCGTACCGAAATCGAACATCGCGTTGACCCACTCGCCCCAGAAGGCCGGATCGGAGACGATCCTGCGGGCGTACTCCTCATGGAACCGCGTTTGCCACCGTTCGGGCAGCCAGTGCGTTCCGGGCGTCGGGCGTCCCAGCAGGTCGTCCTGCTGCGAGGGATAACCCGGCACGCCGTAGCAGGGGGCCGCCAGCAGATTGCCCCACGACTTGTGGAGCGTCTCGCACCAGTATCCCACGTCGTCGGTCGTGCCCCGCATCCAGCCCACGTTCTGTTTGAGCGCAATGAGGTCGGTGATCGTATTCAGCTCGCCGTCCTGATTGCTCAGCGCGACGGTCGGACGCGACGGGTCGACCCGTTTGAGCGCCGTATGCAGTTCGCGGATATAGGGCGTCACGTCGTCGCCGCGCTGCCAGACGAGCGAAAAGATCCCCCACATCACCACCGAGGGGTGGTTGAAGTTCTGGGCGACGATCTCGCGCAGCTGCTCGCGGCCGTTGGCGCGGAAACGCTCCGTCGGGAAGTAGAAGACGTCGCCCAGATAGGGCGAACGCATGAGCGGCAGATCGATCCACGCCATGAGCCCCCGCTCGTCGAGCCGGTCGTAGAGGTACTGGTCGTGCGGTCCCGAAACCGAGTGGACGGCATTGGCCCCCACATCGTGTACGAAGGCCAGATCCTCGTCGTAGTCGGCCGCCGTGAAGGCGTTGGCGACGCTCGCCCGATCGTGGTAGAGCGCCACGCCGTGCAGACGCACCGTGTCGCCGTTGACAAGCAGGCCGCGGCCCGAAGCGGCGATCCGCCGGAACCCGGTGCGCACGGTCACCTCGTCCGACAGCGAGTCGCACGCGACGCGCGCCGTCACCGTATAGAGGTTCGGCGCGGCGGGGCTCCACAGCCGCGGCGCGTCGACGGTGAAGGGAATCGTCACCGGCTCGCCGGCCGTCCGGTTGTTCTTTTGCGTCTTCTCGACCACCACATAGCCGTCGGGATCGCGCACCGTGAGGGTAATCATCCCCTGGCAATCCTTCGGCGCGGAGACATAGACCGCCGCACGGCCCTCGACCGCGTCGTCGTCCACCGACACCTGCTCGACGAAGAGCCCGTCGGTTCCCCAGACCGTAGGCGATACGGCTACCCTGTCGGTCAGGATCAGGTCGACGTCGCGGTAGATGCCGCCGTAGACGTTCTGCTCGGTCGAGGTGGGCAGTACGTCGTTCTGGAAAGTGTTGCTGACCACCACGAGCAGGCGGTTCTCGGCGCCGAACTTCACGCGGCCGGTGATTTCGAACGTGAAGGCCGTGAAGCCGCCGCGGTGCTCGCCGACATGATAGCCGTTGACGAAGACGTCGGCCACAGTCTGCACGCCGTCGAAGCGCAGGAAGAGCCGCTTCGACGCCCAGTCGGCAGGAATGTAGAGCCGGCGCATGTAGTTGCCCGTCGTGCGCTGGTACTCCGAGTTGCCGGCCAGCGCATCGAGGTTCCACGTATGGGGCAGGGTGATATTGCGCGCGTCGTCAGCGCTGTTTTCGCTGCGAAAATAGAAAGTCCAGTCGTCGTTGAGACGGTAGACCTCCCGCGCGGCGGACTCCGCCACGAAGGCCGCCAGCATACTGATCAGAAGCAGATAACGTTTCATAATCCTCCTATCGTTTTAGTTCGAACGGCGCATCCGGATCGCCTCCGTCCGCGACGGAGCGGAACCCGTCCTCGTGCAAAGATACGAATAAGTGAGGGCAGAAGCAAGCACCGGCTTGATTATGCCGAACGGGAGTATCTAAGGCGTCAGCCAAAGATACGAATAAGTGAGGGCAGAAGCAAGCACCGGCTTGATTATGCCGAACGGGAGTATCTAAGGCGTCAGCCAAAGATACGAATAAGTGAGGGCAGAAGCAAGCACCGGCTTGATTATGCCGAACGGGAGTATCTAAGGCGTCAGCCAAAGATACGAATAAGTGAGGGCAGAAGCAAGCGCCAGGCAATTAAAACAGCATCCTGCCGAGCCGTTACGATACCCTGCTGCAACATTGCGGCGCTCAGCGCCGCGCGGGCCGAAGCCTCCGCCCGCGGAGGCCCGCCACTGTGGGCGTGCTCCGCAGACTTCGACCCGCAGATACGGCAGCAACCGATCCTCACGCATCCTCGGGATGACGGAACGGAATTCCTAATTTTAATTCTTAAATTGCAAATCGCAGGTTGCTTTTGCCTTTGCCTTGCACCACTTTGCGGAGGGCAAAGCCTCCGCTTAGCTAGGCGGCGCCTCGGCAAAACCAAATAAATTTGGTTCTGCGCTCGGCTTGCACTATCTTTGTCCCATACAATAACCCGCTCCGCGTACCAATGAACATTCTCGACATCATCGTCTGGCTCGCACTGGCCGTCGCCGTGTTCAACGGCTGGCGCAAAGGCTTCATCGGCAAACTCTTCTCGCTGGCCGGACTCGTCGGCGGCATCTGGCTCGCACTGGGCTACGGCGCCCGCTGCGGCGAGGCGCTGCACATGGAGGGAACGACGGCCGCCGTAGCGGGACCGATCGTCGTCTTCGTCGCCGCGGCCGTCGCGGCCAACCTCGTCGGCCGGCTCGTAAGCAAGGCATGCAGCACGATCGGACTGGGCGGTCTCGACACGCTGCTGGGCATCGCGCTGGCGCTGTTGCAGGCCGTGCTGCTGCTGGGACTCGCCTTCAAGGCGACCGACTATTTCGATCCCGAACTCATCGCCCGTTCCACGCGCGAAGAGTCCAAATGCTACGCACCGGTGATGTGCGTGGCGGACAAGATCTTCCCCTCGCTGGGGGAATACGCCCGCGAGTACCTGCCCCGACCGGAGCGGGAAGAACCCGCGGAAAAGCCGGAGACAACCGAAAAACTGCAAAACGCATGAGCACCGAGATCCGAGGAGTCGTCACCCGTGCCACGGGGAGCTGGTACGACGTGCTGCACGAAGGGCGCACGATCGCCTGCCGCATCCGCGGCCGCATCCGCCTCAAAGGCGTCCGCTCGACCAATCCGGTCGTCGTGGGCGACGAGGTGGTCTGCACCGAAGGCGGCGACGGAGAGTGGGTGATCGAACGCATCCTGCCGCGCCGCAACTACATCATCCGGCGCGCCTCGAACCTCTCGAAAGAGTCGCACATCATCGCCGCGAACATCGATCAGGCATTGCTCGTGGCCACGCTCTCGCAACCCGTGACGGCCCCCGAATTCCTCGACCGCTTTCTGGCGACGTGCGAAGCCTACAAGATCCCCGCGACGATCCTGCTGGCCAAATACGACCTCGCTGCGGCCGACCCCGAAGCCGCGGCGGCCTTCCACGCCACCTACGAAAGCGCGGGCTACCGCGTCGTCGACCTCTCGACGCTCGACGGCACGGGGCTCGACGCGGTGCGTGCGCTCGTCGCCGGCCGCACGACGCTCGTGGCGGGCAACTCGGGCGTCGGCAAGTCGACGCTCGTCGGCGCACTCGAACCCGGACTGGCGCTGCGCACGGGAAGCATCTCGGAGAGCCACCGCAAAGGACGGCATACGACCACCTTCTCGGCCATGTACCCCCTCACGGGCGGCGGGTTCCTGATCGACACCCCCGGCATCAAGGGATTCGGCCTGATCGACATCGACGATCACGAACTGTGGCACTACTTCCCCGAAATGATGCGCATCGGGGCGGGCTGCCGCTTCTACAACTGCACCCACACCCACGAACCGGGCTGTGCCGTGCGCGAGGCGGTCGCACGGGGCGAGGTGGCGCGGTCGCGCTACGAAAGTTACCTGAAAATCCGCGACGAAGATGACAAATACCGCAAATGACCGCCCGCAGGAGTGGTACGACGCGCGCGCCGACCACCTCGCCGAGTTCCTCACCGACGAACGGCGCCGCACGCTCGCAGCGGCGCTCGCCGAGCGGACGCGCTACATGACGCTGCTGGCCGAAAACACCTTCCATCCGCACAACGCCTCGGCGCTGATGCGCCACTGCGACGCCTTCGGCGTGCAGGAGCTGCACACGGTCGAAACCCTCTGCAAGTTCTCGCCCAACGCCTCGATCGTGCGCGGGACGGACAAGTGGGTCGACGTGCGCCGCCACGCCTCGACGGCCGAAGCGATCGCCGCATTGCGGGCCGAAGGCTACCGGATCGTGGCCACGACGCCCCACCGCGAAAGCTGCACGCCCGAAACGTTCGACGTCGCGCGCGGTCCCTTCGCGCTGGTCTTCGGCACCGAGCACGCCGGCATCTCCGACGAGGCGATGGCGGCGGCCGACGAATACCTGCGCATCCCGATGTGCGGGCTGGTCGAGAGCCTCAACGTCTCGGCCTCGGCGGCGATCCTCGTCTACATGCTCTCGCAGCGCGTGCGCTCGAAGGTCGAGGGGTGGCGGCTGCCGCCGCTCGAAGCCGCGGCGCTGCGCCTGCGCTGGATGCGGGCCGCCGTACGCGACGCCGAAGGGATTCTGGCGCGGCGCTTTCCCGAAGAGTGAAATTTCCGAAGACAACGATGAATACGATTCTACGCAAACAGTTTCTCGCCCACGTGGGACAAACCTCGCCGTCGCCGATGCTCGTCGAGGTCGCGCGGGCCGAGGGGTCGTTCTTCTACACCCCCGACGGGAAACGCTATTACGATCTGGTGGCGGGCGTCTCGGTGAGCAACGTCGGCCACTGCAACCCCGACGTGGTGCGCGCCGTGCAGGAGCAGGCGGCGCGCTACATGCACGTGATGGTCTACGGCGAAATGGTCGAGTCGCCGCAGGTGACCTATGCCGCGCGGATCGCCGCTGCGCTGCCCGCACCGCTCGACAGCGTTTATTTCGTCAATTCGGGCGCCGAGGCGGTCGAAGGGGCGCTCAAACTGGCCAAGCGCGTCACCGGACGCACGGAACTCGTCTCGATGCGCCGCGCCTACCACGGTTCGACGCACGGCGCGATGAGCATGATGGGCACCCCCGAAGGCGAGGAGTGGAAGGCGGCTTTCCGGCCGCTGCTGCCCGACGTGCGCGCGATCGAATTCAACGATTTCGAGGCACTCGACCGGATCACCCGCCGCACGGCCGCCGTACTCGTCGAGCCAGTGCAGGGCGAAGCGGGCGTGCGCCTGCCGGCTGCGGGCTGGCTCGAAGCGCTGCGCGAACGCTGCGACCGCACGGGCGCACTGCTCGTCTTCGACGAAATACAGACCGGACTGGGGCGCACGGGAGCGCTCTTCGCCATGCAGCGCTACGGCGTCACGCCCGACATCGTCTGCCTGGCCAAGGCCTTCGGCGGCGGAATGCCGCTGGGGGCGTTCGTCGCGGCGAAGCGGACGATGGACGCCTTGCAGACCGACCCCGCCCTGGGACATATCACCACGTTCGGCGGCCATCCCGTCTGCTGCGCAGCGGGACTGGCGGCCTTCGACTACCTGACACGCAACCGCGTCGTGGAGCAGGTCGAAGCCAAGGGAGCGCTCTACGAGGAGCTGCTCGCGGGACATCCGCAGGTGCGCGAAATCCGCCGCAGCGGGCTGCTGCTGGCCGTCGAGCTGGGCGATGCGGCCAAACTCTACCGCATGATGGAGCTTTTCAAGGAGGCGGGGATTCTGAGCGACTGGTTCCTTTACTGCGACACGGCGTTCCGCATCTCGCCGCCGCTGACCATTTCGGAAGAGGAGGTGCGCGACTCGGCCCGTATCGTCGCCGAGTGCCTGGACAAACTGTAAGTGCATCCGCAGCAACCGAATAAAAGCGCCGTGAAGTCAGCTTCACGGCGCTTGTTCGATCCGGTCGATCGCCACGGACGCATTCCTACCTGCCCTCCGCGAAACTTTTCAGCAGGGCGATCTCCTCCGGCCAGCGGCTCTCGTCGGGCGTCTCCAGAATGAGCGGAATACCGTCGAAACGGCTGTCCTCGGCGATATAACGGAAACATTCGAGTCCGAGCATCCCTTCGCCCAGCGGCGCGTGACGGTCGACACGGCTGCCGACACCCTTCATCGCATCGTTGAGGTGCATCCCGCGCAGATACTTCATCCCCACCACCTCGTCCAGTTCGCGGAAGGTCGCCTCGCACCCCGCGCGGGTCGAGAGATCGTAGCCGGCGGCGAAGGCGTGGCAGGTGTCGATGCAGACGCCCACGCGCGACTTGTCCTCCACGCGCTCGATCAGATAGGCCAGATGACGGAACGAAAAACCGAGGTTCGACCCCTGCCCCGCCGTATTCTCGATCACGGCCGTGACACCGTGCGTGCGGTCGAGCGCACGGTTGATCGACGCGGCGATCCGGTCGAGCGACTCCTCGGGCACGATCTGCCGCAGGTGGCTGCCCGGATGGAAGTTGAGCCGGTCGAGTCCCAGCGCCTCGCAGCGCGCCATCTCCTCCTCGAAGGCGCGGCGCGACTTTTCGAGCGCTTCGTCGTCGGGGTGGCCCAGATTGATCAGGTAACTGTCGTGGGGCAGAATCTGCGCAGGCGCATAACCGCACTCGTCGCAGGCGGCGCGGAAGGCCGCGACCTGCTCCGCCGTAAGCGCCGGAGCGCTCCACTGCCGCTGATTCTTGGTAAAAAGGGCGAATGCCGTCGCCCCGATGGCACGGGCGTTGCGGGGTGCGTTCTCGACGCCGCCCGCAGCGCTCACATGTGCTCCGAAGTATTTCATAACAACTCTTTTACCGACAAATATACGGGATTTCCTGAATAATTTCCTATTTTTGCAAAAAATAAATCGCGTATGAACAAGTGTACGACGCTTCTCCTGACCACGGCGATCCTGCTCGCGGGGTCCGCCGCCGCGCAAATCTCCATAGACCGCGTGGAACCCCAGTCCGGAGAAGTCAGTTTCGCCGACTCGATCCGCCGGCAGCAGGTCGAACGCGACGCCTTCTCGCTGGCCAAGTACCGTGCCGAACGGGCCGCTATCCGCAAGGAGCGCAACTACCTCGAAATATCGGCTTCGGTGCAGGGAACGCTCACCTCGTTCAACGACCCGTGGATCGAAGTGTCGGGCGGCGACAACTCGATCGCCGCGATCGGCACCTTCTTTCTGGATCATATCTTCACCAAGGACAAATTCTCGATCGAGACCAAGGCGAGCGCCAAATTCGGCTACAACCGCATCAAGGCCGTCCCCGAAGGCGAAGAGGGCGAGGTCGGCATCTGGTACAAGAATCAGGACGAATTCTGGGTACAGACCGCCCCGTCGTTCAACTTCTCGAAAAACTGGTCCTACGGCGCGATGCTCAAATTCCGCACCCAGTTCGCCAACGGCTACAAGGCCCGCACGCAGCAGAAGGAGATCCACCGCAAGAGCACCTTCATGTCACCGGGCTATCTCGACCTGTCGGTCGGTCTGACCTACAACTGCCCCAACAAGAGCTTCCCGGTCAAAATCAACATGTCGCCGGTGGCACTGAGCGCCGTATTCGTCGAGAGCAAGCAGATCCGCGAAAACTTCGTCTACGATTTCAGCGAGGCCAACAAGGAGGCCGGCACCCGCAAATACGTCGAACCCTACGGCGTGCCGTCGAACAAGACGTCGAAGTACGAAGGCGGTTCGTCGATCCAGATCGATTTCGACCGCAAATTCGGCAACCGCGACGTGCTGCGCTACCGCACGACCTTCTTCTCGTTCTACGGCTGGATCTCGAACCTCGGCCAGAAAAACAAGATTGCGAAATTCTCCGACTACATCGCCGCCTACGACAAGTGGGAGGCCGACGGGAAGGATCAGGAGACCAAACCGACGCTGCCGATCCACCCCACCGTCCGCTGGGAGAACACGCTCGACATCAAGGCGACGAAATATCTCACCACGAGCATCTATTTCCAGCTCTACTACAACCGCGCCCAAAGTTATGCGGTACAGACCCAGGCCATTCTGAGCGTCGGACTGAGCTACACGTTCCAGAACAAACCCAAACCCAAGAAATAAGCGCCGCGCATCATGTACAAAAACTCCCGTTCCACCGTTTTGCTTCCGCTCGTCGTGGCAGCGGCAGTCGCCCTGGGCATCTTCCTCGGACAATTTCTGGGGAGGTCGTCGGCCGAATCCGACATCAAGGGCATCCTGCGCTCGCTGGCGCTGCCTCAGAACAAGGTATCGCAGACGCTGTCGCTCATCGAGACGCAGTACGTCGACTCGGTGGCCATCGATTCGCTCGTCGAACGGGCGCTGCCCGTCATCGTTTCGGAACTCGACCCCCACTCGGTCTACATCCCCGCCTCGGAGATGGCCGAAATCAACGAACCGCTCGACGGCGAATTCGACGGCATCGGCGTGGTATTCAACATGGCCACCGACACGGTGATCGTGCTGAACGTCATTCCGTCGGGGCCGAGCGACAAGGCGGGCGTCGTGGCGGGCGACCGCATCGTGCGCATCAACGATTCGCTGGTGGCCGGACAACAGATCGCCCAGCGCGAGATCATGCGCCGGCTGCGCGGCAAACGCGGCTCGGAGGTGCGGCTGGGGCTCGAACGGCGCGGCATCGACGAACTGGTGGAGGTGACGGTCGTGCGCGACAAGATCCCGATCCGCAGCCTCACGGCGGCACTGATGCTCACCGGCGACATCGCCTTCGTCAAACTGGACCAGTTCGCCCGCACCTCGCACACCGAACTGCTCGAAGCGCTCTCGACGCTCCGCACGCAGGGAATGCGCAAACTGATCCTCGACCTGCGGGGCAATTCGGGCGGGTTCCTCGACCAGGCGATCGCCATCGCCAACGAGTTCCTGCCCGCCGACAAACTGATCGTCTATACCGAAGACCGCAACCACCAGCGCATCGAACAATACAGCGACGGCACGGGCAGCGCCGCCGACCTCGACCTGGCGGTGCTCGTCGACGAGGGAAGCGCCTCGTCGAGCGAAATCCTCGCCGGAGCGTTGCAGGACAACGACCGCGGAACGATCATCGGCCGCCGTTCGTTCGGCAAGGGGCTCGTCCAACAGCAGATTCCCTACGCCGACGGTTCGGCGCTGCGGCTGACCGTCGCCCGCTACTACACCCCCACGGGGCGCTCGATCCAGAAACCCTACACCTCGGGCGACGCCGAGAGCTACGACGCCGACATCTGGAACCGCTACCAGCACAACGAGTTCTTCTCGGCCGATTCGATCCGTTTCGACAACGCGCTGCGCCGCACAACGCCGGGCGGCAAGGTGGTCTACGGCGGCGGCGGCATCATGCCCGACATCTTCGTACCGCTCGACACGACCGACCTGACCAAATATTACCTCGAAGTATCGGGACGTAACATTCTCTACCGTTATACGATCGAATACGCCGACGCCCACCGCAAGGCGCTCAACGCCGTCCGGACGACAGCCGACCTGCGGGCGCTGCTCGATGCCGACCGGGGACTCGTCGACGACTTCGTCCGCTACGCCGCCCGCAAGGGCGTCGCCCCGCGCTACGGCGACATCGCCCGCTCGCGGCAGCTGATGGAGGCGCAGCTCAAAGCCTACATCGGCCGGAACACCTCGCTCGAAGACAGCGGCTATTTCCTGAGCATCTATCCCGAAGACGAGGTGATCGTGCGCGCGATCGGAGAATTGGAACATCCCACGATTCCGACGGTAAAGGCCGCAGAGGCCGTCGCCGAGGGAGAACCGGCGGAGGAACAGCCTGCCGAAGAAGAGCCTGCGGAGGAGGCGCCGCATGATTAAGCGCATCGTCGGACTGCTGGCCGCGGCAGCCGTTCTCGCCGTGGTTGTCTTCGCCATCCTGGGTTCCGGCACCTATTCTTCGTTTATCGGACGGGCCGGCCGATCGGCCGCGGCACCCGCCGCGACCTCCGTTGCGGCACCCGATTCGACGTCCGACAGCCTCGTGAACGCCCCTGAGGATACGACTGCTGCCGGAATTCCGGCGGATACGGCAGCGGTTTCCGGCACGGCCGACACGCTCTCCGCAGGGAGATAAGTCCCTGTCATCGAGCCGACCCGCCCGATTGACCGCACCGATCAAAGCCGAAGCTGCTGCAACCGAAAAGGTTGCAGCAGCTTTCTTACCGCCCATGCGCCTCACCTGCGTTCCCGTCCGAAACGAAGTCCGAGCGAGACACCGAAAGGATACAGATCCGACGCTTTATAAACGATCTTGTCCTCCGTCGCCCTATAATCCAACGAACGCCAGACGCAACCGAAAGACAAGTCGGCGTAAAGCCCCCGGCTCAATCGGGTATACAACCCGACTTTGCCATGAACCGAAGCTGCCCACTGGGAGGACGGATAGTTCATCAAATCGAAAGCTGTCCCCAAAAGTGCGTCATCGAACCGATTCTCGTAATCATACCCCTCTACGCTCCAATCGCTGAAATCGTGATAAGAACAGCCTACTCCCGCTTGGAGATAGTAGAATGTTTTAAGGCTGCGGATATATCCGCAAACTTCGAACTGAACTCCCACAGAAACAGCGCGGTTGCGATACGAATAAACCATCTCGGCATCCTTCCGTTTAGAGGGAGCCGTTTCGGTATAACGGACGAAACCTCCTATCCCGAAATAGTTGAACCGATTGAGGTACCGCATCGCCGAAGCCTCGGCCGACCAGCCGTCGGTGATGATGCCGCCCGACACGCCGTACAGCATCCGATGCTGCGGTACCTCGTTGAACGTACGGCCCTGCCACGGCTGCCAGCCGCGGGTTTTACCGCGGTAGAGCATCCGGCGATCGCCGTCGCTCAGGACATATTCCACCCGACGGCGCGGAACGAACAGCAACAGCGAGTCGCCCGACGATACCGCACTGCGATAGAACAGGCTGTCGCCCTTGCTCTGCTCCCAAAGCACACGCCCCGTAAGCGGATTCTCCTTATGCAAAACGATTACATCCTGCGACTTGCAGGGAAACAAACCCAGAAGGGTAAAAACGGATAGTAATAAAAATCGATTCATCGACAAACAACGATTTGAGATTCATTACAGACAATCACCTGCGTTCCCGTCCGAAGCGCAGACCGACGCTAAACCCGAAGGGAAACTGGTCGCTGGATATGTATTTCTGGGGAATTCGCGTGAAGATATGTCCTATTACGGTAAAAGCCACATCGGCATACAATCCGCGCGTCAACCGAACGTAAGCACCCAAACGATAGTTGAATTGATAGGCCCAACGCGAGGTAGGATACTGGTTTTCGAGCTCTTCCCGCTTGACATACGTTTCCAGCCATTCCAACTTGGCATCATAGCCATCGCCCCATTTGAAATGGTGATAACATCCTCCCAATCCAAAATCGACATAGAAAAAAGTTTTCAACCGCCGGCTATACCCTCGGATTTCAGTTTGAGGCCCGAAAGCAACCGCTCGATGATCGTATGTAGAAATTCTGACATAGTCGTCACGGGACGGATTCGTCGAAAAATACCGGACAAACGCCCCCACACCGATACGGTTATTGCGATTCATCATCCGCATCGCCGACGCATCGATCGACCAGCCGTCGAAAATCGTGCTCCACGACGCGGCATAGAGCATCCGATGCTGCGGTACCTCGTTGAACGTACGGCCCCGCCACGGCTGCCAGCCGCGGGTTTTGCCGCGGTAAAGCATCCGGCGATCGCCGTCGCTCAGGACATATTCAACCCGACGGCGCGGAACGAACAGCAGCAGCGAGTCGCCCGACGACACCGCACTGCGGTAGAACAGGCTGTCACCCTTACTTTTCTCCCACAGCACACGCCCCGTAAGCTTGTTCTCCTTATGCAAAACGATTACATCCTGCGACTTGCAGGGAAGCACGCCCAGAAGGACGCAACCAAAAAATAGCAAATATCGGCTCATTTATAACGGTTTTAGGTTTTTAGGTTCAGATGCACTCTCCCCGCGGAAGCCGATACCGCACCGGACTACCGAAGGGGGGGGGTATCGAGGCCGCCCTCGCGGGCGAACTCCTCGACCGAACGGATATAATGAGCGATCGTCTCGTCCATCGAGACATAGGATTTGCCCCCGGCGGCATTCTTGTGTCCGCCGCCGTCGAAATATTTGCGGGCAAAGAGGTTGACGTCCACATCGCCGCGCGAGCGCAGCGATACACGGATGAACTTGTGGTGGCCGAGGAACATGGCCGACATCTTCATCTTCTTGATCGTCAGCGGATAATTGACGAATCCCTCGCTGTCGCCCTGCTGGAAACGGTAGCGGCGCATCTCGGCCTCCGTAAGCGACATGTAGGCCGCCGTCCCCTCCTGGATGATGTTCATCTTGCGGTGGATCGCATAGCCGAACAGACGGGCGCGGTCCTCCGTATAACCGTTGTAGACGCTGTTGTGAATACCGGCCACGTCGATCCCTTTCTCGACCAGGACGGCCAGGGCGCGGTAGAGCGCCGGCGTGAGGAACGAGAAGGAGAAGTTGCCGGTATCGGTCATCATGCCCACATAGAGCGCTTCGGCCATCTTACGGGTGATGACCTCCGTTCCGCAGAGCTGCTCGATGATGCAGTAGAGCAGGAAGCAGGTGCTCGACGACTGCGGATAGGAGAATTGCAGGTCGAAGCCTCCGTCGGGCGAAAGGTGATGATCGATCAGCACGCGCCGCGCCGCCGTATTCTCGGCCAGCGCGTCGCTGAGCGCTTCGAGGCGCGACAGGGAGTTGAAATCGAGGCAGAAGACGATATCCGCCCCGCGAATGGCTTCGAGCGCGCGTTCGGGCGCGAAGCGGAAGATCACCACTTCGCGGATGTCGGGCATCCAGTCGAGAAAATAGGGGTATTTGTTGGGGACGATCATCGTCACCTCATGCCCCATCGCCGCGAGCACATCGCGCCATGCCGTCGAGGCCCCGATCGCATCGCCGTCGGGGTTGGTATGTGCGACCAGCACGATCTTACGGTGAGGTGCGGCGAGCAGTTCGCGGAGCGCTTCGATTTTTGCACTGTCGATCTTCATCGCTTCAAAGATACGAATAAGTGAGTACAATGTCAAATTTATTTGAGCATTGTCGAACGGGAGTATCTAAGACGAAGTCAAAGGTAACAAAAGGTTCGGAAATTTCCTACTTATCCGCCATTTTCTGCTTCTCACGGCTCTTGCACCACGGCGCGATCCCGCAGGCGTCGCACTTCGGAGCCCGCGCCGTGCAGACGTAACGGCCGTGGAGAATCAACCAGTGATGCGCCACGGGCAGCAGATGCGACGGGATGTTCTTTTCGAGCTGCAACTCGGTCTGGAGCGGGGTTTTAGCGCCGCGCGTAAGCCCGATGCGGGCCGACACGCGGAAGACGTGGGTATCGACGGGCATCACCTCCTTGCCCCAGATGACCGCCCCCACGACGTTGGCCGTCTTGCGCCCCACGCCGGGCAATCGCTGCAAGGCGTCGAGATCCGACGGCACCACGCCGCCGAACTCCGTGCAGAGCATCCGCGCCATGGCGGCCAGGTTCCTGGCCTTGTTGTTGGGATAGGAGATGCTTTTGATGTAGGCGTAGATCTCTTCGACCGTAGCCTGCGCCATCGCCTCGGGCGTAGGATAGGCTTCGAAAAGCGCCGGCGTAGTCATGTTGACCCGCTTGTCGGTACACTGCGCCGAAAGAATGACGGCCACCAGCAACTGGTAGGGATCCTTGTACTGCAACTCGCTCTCGGCTACGGGCATGTTGGCCTCGAACCAGCCGATCACGCCCGCATAACGTTCCTTCAATGTCATAGCTTTATCGTTTCGGCTGCCGTCGCAGCCATTTCTTCACCAACAGTCCGTATC
Organism: Alistipes communis; assembly: GCF_006542665.1. Lineage (NCBI taxonomy): Bacteria > Pseudomonadati > Bacteroidota > Bacteroidia > Bacteroidales > Rikenellaceae > Alistipes > Alistipes communis. The sequence continues at coordinate 1,668,034 of NZ_AP019735.1, read as the reverse complement.
CCGCCGCATCGAACACGAGCAGCGGCGTGCGCCGCACGTCGCGCCACCAGCGCGAAAGATACTCCGCCGTCGTACCGTCGCGCGACAACACCCACAGTGCCACGCGCATCCGACGCCGACGCAGCGCCCGCAGGTGGCGCCCCGTGCCGTAACGGGCGTCGAACCAGAGCGAGATGTCGCACAGCGAATCGCAGAAGGCGATGCGCGCACGGTAAGCCCGACTCTGGCTGACGCTTTCGGGCAACATGCGGTGGACGGCCGTCACCTCCTCCGATGCCCGGATGCGGCTGCACGCCGCGAACCAGATCCACATCGGCGCATCGTCGGTCAGCCATTCGGGATGCTCTTCCGGCCGCACCTCCGCGTAGTAGCGCAGGATCAGCTCCCGCCGCGCGACGGCCGTGCAGTTCTCGACCGTATTGTCGAACAGCAGCCGGTCGAAATCGCAAAAGAGCTCTCCGGCAGGATAGCGCCGCCGCTCGCCCGTCGCCTCGAACCGCCGCTCGGAGCGGGTATAGCTCAACCCGCAGGCGGGATCGGCCTCCAACGCCTCGACCTGCCGTTGCAGTTTGAGCGGGTCGCACCACCAGTCGTCGCCGTCGCACATCGCCACGTAACGGCCCCGACACGCTTCGATCGTGCGCCGGTAGTTGGCGCGCATCCCCACGTTGACAACCCCCGTCAACAACCGGATGCGGTCGGGATAACGCGCGGCGTAGTCGCGGCAGATCGCACCCGTGCCGTCCGGACTGCAATCGTCGCTCAACACCAGCTCCACGGCGAACGTCGTCCGCTGCGACAGCACCCCTTCGATCGCCCGGCCGATGTAGGGCGCATGGTTGTAGGCGGTCATGCAGACCGATACGAGAGGTTCGGCATTCATCATCTGTTCCCATTCAAAAATTCATGTCGGGCAGAGCGGCGGAGCGCACTCCATACCAGCTTTCCGCCCCCTCTCCACACGAACAGCAGGGAGGGTTCCCGACGGACGTCGCGCCACCAACGGCGCAGACAGGCACCGCCGCCCGCATCCCTCATCAGCGTGAGGATATATTCCATGCGCATCCTGGCGATCCGCCGCCGCTGACGGCCGCCGCCGTAGCGGGCGTCGAACCAGCACTTGATATCGAAAATCGCATCGAAATAGACGATCCGGCGCTCCAGCGACGACTGGTGACTGCCGCTGTCGGGCAGTACGCGGAAAACCGCCGTCTCGCAGTCCAGAAACCGGATCGTGCAGCGCGGCGCCATCCAGAGCCACATCGGGTAGTCTTCCAGCGGCCACGGCCGTTCGAGCGGCCGCAGTTCGGGATCGGCATAGTAGCCCGCGAGCAGGTCGCGCCGCACGACGGCCGCACAATTGGGAATCGTATTGTTCAACAACAGCTCCTCGAAAGTCGTCGCACCCGCCCCCATCGGGTAGTTCTCGACATAGCGCCCCTCCTCCTGCGCATAACAGCGCACCCGCGTATAGCAGATGCCGCAGGCGGGATCGGCCTCCAACGCCTCGACCTGCCGTTGCAGTTTGAGCGGGTCGCACCACCAGTCGTCGCCGTCGCACATCGCCACGTAACGGCCCCGGCACGCTTCGATCGTGCGCCGGTAGTTGGCACGCATCCCCACGTTGACATCCCCCGTCAACAGCCGGATGCGGTCGGGATAACGCGCGGCGTAGTCGCGGCAGATCGCACCCGTGCCGTCCGTACTGCAATCGTCGCTCAACACCAGCTCCACGGCGAACGTCGTCCGCTGCGACAGTACCCCTTCGATCGCCCGGCCGATGTAGGGCGCATGGTTGTAGGCGGTCATGCAGACCGATACGAGGGGGGGGGTCGCGACGCACCCCGACGCCGCAGGCGCGGCAGGATCGAAAACCGGTATCATCGTTTCGTCAATTTGGCGAATTTCGCAAGCAGGGTCTTCTCGCCGTACTCCTCGAAGACGACGACCAGCTTATGATCGGCCGCCAGCGTTTCGATACGCACGATCTCCCCGCACCCGAACTTGGGATGCTCGACCCGCTCGCCGACGGCATAGCCCGACGCCGCGGCGTTCCCTGCGGCGGGTGCCGCTCCGCCGCCCAGCCGCCGCAAATTCTCCGGCACAACGGGGCGTTGCAGCGCAGGGCGCCGGAAGGCGGAATCCGTCCCGCCCTGCCCGCCGAACGAAGGGGCGCCGCTCTCCGGCCGCGAACCGCCGGAATAGGCTCCGCCCCGTCCGCCGAACGAAGATTTCGCACCGCCGAAGGAGGGGTTGCCGCTGCCGCCCGCCCGCTGCTGATAACGCACGTCGAAACGCCGGCGCAGCTCTTCGAGCGCCGTGCGGCCGCCGGCTGCGGCCTCTTCGCGCACGGGCGTCTGGCCGGCCCCGACCGCACCGTCGAGATAGCGGGGGTCGATCTCGCGCAGGAAACAGCTCGGACGCGAAAACTCCATGTTGCCCCACTTGAACCGCATCTCGGCATAGGAGAGCACCGCACTGCATTTGGCGCGCGTGAGGGCCACGTAGAACAGGCGCCGCTCCTCTTCGAAACCCTCGGGCGACTCGGCGGCCCGCTGCGACGGGAAGAGGTTCTCCTCCATCCCGACGATGTAGACGTATTTGAACTCCAGCCCCTTGGCCGAATGGACGGTCATGAGCGTCACCTTGTCGTCGTCGCCCGCGTCCTCCTTCTTGTCCATATCGGTGGTGAGCGTCACGCTCTGCAACCACTCCTCGACGGTAGCCTCCCCGAGCTCCTCGCCGCCGCGGATCTCGGCGTCGCGCTGCTCCTTGAAGAGCTGCATCGAGTTGAGCAGCTCCTCGATGTTGTCGAGCGCCGAAGTAGCCTCGGGGCTGTTCTCACGGCGGAAGAGCGCCAGAATGCCCGAACGCGACGCCACCTCCATACCGAAGTCGTAGAGTCCCTTCTGCGCACGTTCGAGCGAGAGCGAGCGGATGAGCGCCACGAACTCGGCGACCTTGCGCACGATCGTGCGCTGCACGGGATCGCTCACAGGCTCGGCCACCAGCGCGTCGACCGCCTCCCACATCGACACGCCCCGTTCGGCCGCCAGTTGGGCGATACGCAGCACGGTGGTGTCGCCGATGCCGCGCGCCGGATAGTTGACGATGCGCCGGAAGGCCTCGTCGTCGCGCGGGTTGACCACCAGCCGGATATAGGCCAGCATATCCTTGATCTCCTTGCGGTCGTAGAACGACGCCCCCTTGTAGATGCGGTAGGGAATGCCGCGGCGGCGCAGCGACTCTTCGAGCGCCTGCGACTGGTTGTTGGTGCGGTAGAGGATCGCCGCTTCGTTCCACGCATCGCCCGTGGCGCGCACCTTGTCGCGCAGATCCTGTACGACCAGCTCGGCCTCCTCGCGGTCGGTGTAGGCTTTCAGCACACGGATCTTCTCGCCCTCGTCGCCCTCCGAGAAGCACCTCTTCTCCATGCGGCGCGAATTGTGGACGATCACCGAGTTGGCCGCCTCGACGATCGTGCGCGTCGAACGGTAGTTCTGTTCCAGCTTGAAGACTTTCGCTTCGGGATAGTCGCGCTGGAAGGAGAGGATGTTTTCGATCTTGGCGCCGCGGAACGAGTAGATCGACTGTGCGTCGTCGCCCACGACGCAGACCTTGCCGTGATGCTGCGACAGGCGGCGGACGATGATGTACTGCGCGTAGTTGGTATCCTGATACTCGTCGACCAGAATATATTTGAACTGCTCCTGATAACGCTCCAACACGTCGGGACAGTCGCGCAGCAGGATGTTGGTCTGCAACAGCAGGTCGTCGAAATCCATCGCGCCGTTGTGCTTGCAGCGCTGGCAGTAGAGGTTGTAGATGTTGCCGAACTCGGGAATCTGCGCCCGCCGGTCTTCGGTGGCGTGCGCCGAATTGGCCAGATAGGCGCCCGGGGTGACCAGCGCGTTCTTGGCCTGCGAGATGCGCGAGGCGATCGTGTTGGGCTTGTACTTGTCGTCGGCGAGGTTCAGCTCCTTGACGATCGTCTTGATGAGGTTCTTGGCGTCGGACGCATCGTAGATCGTGAAGTTCGCCGGAAAGCCGATCCGCTCGGCGTCGGTGCGCAGGATGCGGGCGAAGATCGAGTGGAAGGTACCCATCCAAATATGGCGAGCTTGACCCTCGGTCAAATGTTCTGGAATCATTTTGACAATACGCTCACGCATCTCCTGCGCTGCTTTATTCGTAAATGTCGTTGCCAAAATATTTTTGGGTTTGATTCCTTTTTGAATCATATAGGCGATGCGCGAGGTGAGCACGCGCGTCTTGCCCGAACCGGCTCCGGCGATGATGAGCGACGCGGAGTCGTAGGCCTCGACGGCGGCGCGCTGGGCGGGGTTGAGCCCCTGCAATATCGGTGATTCCATCTGTTTCGTACTTGTCGGGCGACAAAGTTACGAATTTTTCGCGATCCCGCCTATCGATTCCCGAAGAAGCGGGGCGGTCGTCCGGTCAGACGTAGAGCCGGATCTGGTGCAGCAGCGTGGCGGTGAAGAAAAGGCCGATGACGATGCAGAGCAGGATCAACAGCCCGTTGAGCATCCGCGCGTCGGGCTTGGTGCGCAGTTCGCGGTTCTTGGCGATGTATTCGCGGAAAAAGAGGTAGAGCGCCGGCACGGTCGAGGCGGCCAGCAGGAAGTCTTCGGGAATACCGAAGAAGTAGACCTTCGCCAGCCCGATCAGCGCCCAGTGGCAGAGGAACAGTACGAGGAAGATGTTGATACGGTGCGTGAAGGCCAGCATCAGACCAATGGTGAAGACCGCCACCGAACAGGGCATCACGGGCATGGTCATCATCGGGAACGACAGCCCCCGCGCCAGCGAAAAGAGCGGATAGGCCAGCGGCATGAGGTAGAGCAGCAGGGCGAAGCCGTTGGGGCGGCTCGTGCGCTCGAAGCGCGTGAAATCGGCATAAAGGTCGTAGAGCCAGATCACGGCCATGATCCCCCAGAAGAGGGCCAGCACGTCGCTGTGGCTGCGCTGGCCGCACCAGACCAGATAGTAAACCACGGCGATCCAGGCATTGAGACCCGCCAGAAAGAGTTTCATGGCCCGTTTGACATTCTGCGTCGGGCGGAGGTAGAGCAGGACGGTGAGCACTGCCGCCGCCGCCACGATCGCGATCTGCCACGGCCACGTGGCGGCATTGTAACGTGCGATGGTATTCCAGAAAATCTCCATGCAATCAGGCTTTACGGGGTTTGCGGCGCCGCGTGAGCGAGAAGGCGCGGCGGCGGAAGAGTAAGATCGGCACCGTCGAACCGACGGCCAGCATGAAGACGACGCTGACGGTGACCGTCGCGTTGAGCAGGAACGCATCCATATACTGCCGCGCCGCATCGCTCTCGGCGGTGTGCTGCATGAGCATGATCAGGGCGAAGACCGTCTTGTAGGCGTAGATGCCCGGCACCATCGGCAGCAGCGCCGGAATCGAGAGGACGGTGGTCGGGCAGTAGATCCGGCCGCCGAGCCAGAGGCTTCCCAGTCCGATGAGCAGCGAGGCGCAGAGCGTCGCCGTGGTGATGTCGAGTCCCGCGCAGGTCATCAGGCCAAAACGCAGGGCGTGGCCTGCGGCGGCCAGCAGGGCGATCGACGGGAAGGCCCGCAGGGGCGGGTCGGAGATGGCCCCGAACCCGATCGCCGCGACAGCCGCGAAAAACCCGTCGACGAAAATATCCGCAGCGATCATAGCAGGCTTCCCTTAACCATTAACAACGTGACGGACAGCCCCACGGCGATGCAGAGGATCAGCAGCAGGGCGCCGATCAGACGGCTGCAACCGATCAGCACGTGCCCCTCGACGATGTCGATCACGCCGTTGATGAGCGGCACGCCCGGAACGAGGAACAGCACGCTCGTGGCGATGGCCGTCTCGGCCGTGCAGTCGAAGCGCAGCGCCGACGAAGCGCACAGCGACGCGACGAAGGCCGAGAGAATGAAGATGATGAAGTGGTTCACGCCGGCTTTGGTCAACTGCTGCCGGGCCGAAAAGCCCGCCAGCGTGGAGGTGAAGACGATCCCCACGGCCACCCAGTCGCCGTTGAAGAGTTTGCAGAACGAAGCGTTGGCCAGCCCCACGACCATGAGCACGAACATCGGGTCCATGCGCGGCTTTGCGGTCAGTTTGCGGAACTTCTCGCGGATCACATCGAGCGGCAGCCGCCGGTCGACGGCCTCCCAGCTCAGCGAACTGAGGTCGGAGTTGCGTTCGAAACTGATCGGCAGGTGCGGGATCTCGACCACCTGCGTCACCACCTGCGGGTTCCCCTCCTCGCGCACGGTCAGGATCGACGTGCGCTGGAAAGTGGTCAGCCGCACGTCGACCGACTGCGAGGCGCCGATACGGCGCGCATTGCGCACCACGCGCGAGGTATGCACGCCCGACCCCAGCAGGTAGGTGGCGTACTCGCCGATAAAATCGAGCAGCTCGGTCAGTTCCGCTTGTGTTTTCATGACGGCGCAAAGTTAATAAAAATTTTAAACAACCTCGCGCTCCGGACGAATTGACCCATCCGTCGGAAGAAAAAACCGAATCCTCCGTTTTTTCGGCGGGCAGTCCAATTTTTTCCGTTTTTTTTCGTTAGATTTGTTAGAATATTAAACGTCAAAATGGCCGGACTCTATCTCCATATCCCCTTCTGCAAGCGTGTCTGCGCCTACTGCGACTTCTACAAGTCGGCCGACCTGCGGCCGATGAAGGCCGTCGTGGAGGCGATGCACGACGAACTGCGCCGCGAAGCGGGATTCCTGCCTGCGGAGCAGTTGCGCACGATCTATTTCGGCGGCGGAACCCCCTCGTTGCTGCCGCCCGAGGAGTTGGAGGAGTTCATCGCCCACGCCGCCGAACTCTTCGACTGCACGGCCCTCGAAGAGTGCACCGTCGAGGCCAACCCCGACGACCTGACGCCCGACTACCTGCGGCGGCTGGCCCGCACGCGGGTCGACCGCCTCTCGATCGGCGTACAGTCGTTCGACGACGGGGAGCTGCGCCTGATGAACCGCCGCCATACGGCCGACGCGGCGCGCAAGGCCGTGCGACAGGCGCAGGAGGCGGGCTTCGGCAACGTGACCGTCGACCTGATCTTCGGCGTACCCGGATTCGGCGCCGCGACGCTCGCACGCAATCTGCGCGAAACGGTCGCGCTGGGCGTGCAGCACGTTTCGGCATACCATTTGACCGTAGAGCCGCAGACGGCCTTCGGCCGCCGCATGGCGCAGGGCAGGTTCTCCCCCGTGACGGAAGAGACGAGCGAAGAGGAGTTCCTCACGGTGCACCGCACGCTCCGCGACGCCGGATTCGAGCACTACGAAGTCTCGAACTACGCCCTGCCCGGCCGCCGGGCGATCCACAACAGCGCCTATTGGAGCGGAGACCCCTATCTGGGAATCGGCCCTGCGGCACATTCGTTCGACGGCGAATGCCGGCGCTGGGCCGTCGCCGACATCGGGCGCTACCTGGCCGGCGGCGACCGCTACGAATCGGAGCGCCTGACCGAACGCGACCGCTATAACGAGACCGTGATGACGGCGCTTCGCACGGCCGAAGGGCTCGATACGAAGGCGATCGGGCGACGGTTCGGGCCGGCACGGCTCGAAACCCTGCTCGACGCGGCGCGCCCGTGGCTCGACGCGGGCGACGCCACCCTGCGCGACGGACGGCTGGCGATCCCCGCCGAACGGTTTTTGCTGTCGGACGCCGTGATCGCCGCTCTGTTCTGGGAATGTTAAGGTTAAGTTATTATTAAATATTTTTATAAATTTGCAAATATAGATCATTCGGCAGTACCTTTGCAGGTGAAACACCTTCCTGTCGACCGCAGGTACGAACCGAATTATCAAAAATCCGACAAGATATGAACGAAAACGAACTGCTGACGCCCGACTACCTCTTCGAGGTGAGCTGGGAGGTCTGCAACAAAGTCGGCGGCATCCACACCGTCGTTTCGACCAAGGCCCGCACCGTCGAAAGCAAACTGGGCGACAACTATCTGCTCATCGGCCCCGACATCCAGCGCGAAGGCGACAATCCCGAATTCGAGGAGGACGACGAGCTGCTCAAAGCGTGGCGCCAGAGCGTCTACAACGACGGCATCCGCATCCGCATCGGCCGCTGGCGCGTCGTCGGCCGTCCGATCGCGGTGCTGGTCGACTATACGTCGCTCTTCCCGAAGAAGGACGACATCCTGAAATTCCTGTGGGAGACCTACCACGTCGATTCGATCTCGGGACAGTGGGACTACATCGAGCCGGTGCTCTTCGGCCACGCGGCCGGACAGGTCATCGCCTCCTACGTGGAGAACTTCTGCGCCTCGACGGACAAGGTGGTGGCCCACTTCCACGAGTGGATGACCGCCGCCGGCGGACTCTACCTGCGCAAGTACTCGCCCTACGTGGCCACGGTCTTCACGACCCACGCCACGGTGACGGGCCGCTGCGTGGCCGGCAACGGGCTGCCGCTCTACAAGGATCTGGGACGGCTCAACGCCGGCGAACTGGCGCGCCAGTTCAACGTCGTGGCCAAACACTCGATCGAGAAGATCGCCTCGCAGGAACACGACGTGTTCTGCACCGTGAGCGAAATCACCGCCCGCGAATGCGAGAGCCTGCTGGGCAGCACGGTGGACGTCGTCACCCCCAACGGCTTCGAGGACGACTTCGTGTGGAACGGCAGGGAGTTCGACGAAAAACGGGCCGAGGCACGCCGCGCGATGATCCGCACGGCCGAGGCGACGCTGAGCTGCAAATTCGACGGCGAACCCCTGATCGTCGGCACGAGCGGCCGCTACGAATTCCGCAACAAAGGCATCGACATCTTCCTCGACGCCCTGAAACAGCTCGCCGAAACGGACGCCCTCGACCGCGAGGTGCTGGTCTACATCACCGTACCGTCCGCCACGACCGGTCCCCGCAAGGATTTGCAGGCGCATCTGGCCGACGAAAACAGCCCGATCGATCCCAAGCAGAACCGCTTCTGCACCCACTATCTCGAACATCCCGAATGGGATCAGATCCTCAACTCGATCGCCGGCAGCGTGCTGGCCAACCCGTCGTCGAAGGTGAAGGTGGTCTTCGTCCCCACCTACCTCAACGGCCGCGACGGCATCTTCGACAAGAGCTACTACGAACTGCTGGTGGGAATGGACATGACGCTCTTCCCCTCGTACTACGAGCCGTGGGGATACACGCCGCTCGAATCGACGGCCTTCTCGGTACCGACGCTCACCACCACGCTGGCCGGATTCGGACTCTGGGCCGGTTCTCAGGGCGAACACGAGGGCGTGACGCTCGTCGCACGCAACGACGACAACTACGCCGAAGCGGCTCGCGAAATCGCCAAGGCGCTGCTGCATTTCACCAAATATACCCCGCAGGAGGTCGAAATCGCCCGCAACGCCGCCGCCGAACTGTCGCGCACGGCCCTGTGGAGCGAACTCTACGCAGCCTACGAAAAAGCCTATTCCGAAGCGATCGAACGTTCGGTGACCCGTACCAACCGTGCGGTGCTCAACGACGGAGGCGGCGCGACCGAACAGATCAATTTCGTGCGGCAGCAGCTCATCACCGAAAAACCGCACTGGAACCGCGTGATGGTCGAGAAGGTGCTTCCCAAGCGTCTCCACGCCCTCGAAGTGCTCTCGCACAACCTTTGGTGGAGCTGGACCAGCGGCGCCCGCGACCTGTTCGAGTACATCGACCAGAAGCTGTGGTCGGAGTGCGAGAAGAACCCGATCGTATTCCTCGACCGGCTGCCGCTCGAACGGTTGCAGGAGTTGGAACAGGACGGTTCGTTCCTTGCGATGCTCGACGGCGTCTACGCCATGTTCAACGAATACATGAGCGAAAAACCCGATCCGAAGGCGCCGACGATCGCCTACTTCTCGATGGAATACGGACTGCACTCGTCGTTGAAGATCTATTCGGGCGGCCTGGGCATCCTCGCCGGCGACTACCTCAAAGAGGCGTCGGACAAGAACGTGCCGATGGTTGCCATGGGGCTGCTCTACCGTTACGGTTACTTCACGCAGCGGCTCTCGGCGCAGGGGGCGCAGGAGGCGACCTACGAGGCGCAGAACTTCTCGAAGCTGCCGATTTCGCCCGTGCGCGACGAGCTGGGCAACTGGACGACCGTACAGATCGCCCTGCCGGGGCGTACGCTCTCGGCCCGCGTCTGGCGATGCCAGGTCGGCCGCACCGACCTCTTCCTGCTCGACACCGACTACGAAGCCAATCTCGACGAAGACCGTCAGATCACCCACTACCTCTACGGCGGCGACTGGGAGAACCGGCTCAAACAGGAGCTGCTGCTCGGCCTGGGCGGCATCCGCGCCCTGAGGGCCATGGGCATCAAGCAGGAGGTCTACCACTGCAACGAGGGCCATGCGGCCTTTATCGGCATCGAGCGCATCCGCGATCTGGTGCGCCGCAAGCTCACCTTCTCCGAAGCGCTGGAAGTGGTCCGCTCGTCGTCGCTCTTCACGACCCACACCCCCGTGCCGGCCGGCCACGACGCCTTCCCCGAGTCGATGATCCGCCAATACCTCGCCCACTACCCCGACGTGCTGGGCATCACGTGGGAACAGTTCATCAATCTGGGCAAGACCAACCCCAACGACCCCGAAGAGCGCTTCTCGATGTCGGTGCTGGCGTGCAACCTCTCGCAGGAGGTCAACGGCGTGTCGTGGCTCCACGGCGAGGTGTCGAAGGACATCCTGGGCAACATGTGGCCCGGCTACTTCAAGAACGAGCTGCACATCGGTTACGTCACCAACGGCGTACACTTCCCCACGTGGTGCGCCTCCAATCTGCGGCGGCTCTACATGCGCTACTTCCCCGAAGGGTTTTCGGGGCACGACTACGACATCCCCGCCTGGCAGAAGGTGCACGACATCCCCGCCGCCGAACTTTGGCAGGAGCGCATTTTCCTCAAACGCAAGCTGGTGGATCATATCCGTAAACGGTACAGCGACCCCGCCCAGGTGCGCATCGACTCGCCGCGCCAGATGGTGCAGATCGTCGAAGGGATCAAACCCGACGTACTGACGATCGGCTTCGCACGCCGCTTCGCCACCTACAAGCGCGCCTACCTGCTCTTCACGAACCTCGACCGCCTGTCGGCGATCGTCAACAACAAGGAGCGGCCCGTGCAGTTCATCTTCGCGGGCAAGGCGCACCCCAACGACAAGCCGGGGCAGGATCTCATCAAACGCATCGTCGAGGTGGCGGCCATGCCGCAATTCGTCGGGAAAATTCTCTTCCTGCAAAACTACGACATGGAATTGGCGCGAAAAATGGTACAGGGCGTAGACGTGTGGCTCAACACGCCGACCCGCCCGCTCGAAGCGTCGGGTACGTCGGGAGAGAAGTGCGTCATGAACGGCGTGCTGCAATTCTCGGTGCTCGACGGCTGGTGGGTCGAGGGCTACAAGGAGGGCGCCGGCTGGGCGCTGCCGATGGAACGGACCTTCGCCGACCAGCGGTTCCAGGACGAACTGGACGCGGAGATGATCTACAACACGATCGAGGAGCAGATCGTACCGCTCTATTACAAGCGCGACGAACAGAACATCCCGCGCGACTGGGTCGAATCCGTCAAACGGTGCGTGGCCGACATCGCGGCGAACTTCACGACCAACCGCATGATGCGCGACTACGAGGAGCGCTTCTACGGCAAGCTGGCGGCACGCCGGCACGAGATCGTCGCGGGAGACTACATGCTGGCGCGCGAAATCGCGGCATGGAAACGCCGGATCTCGGCCGCGTGGGACAAGGTGCGCATCGTCGAGGTCAAGCAGGCGAAGATCGACCGCGAAGCGATGTTCGTCGGGGAGCACTACCCCTTCGAGATCAAGATCGACGTGGCCGACCTCCGTCCCGAAGACATCGGCGCCGAGCTGGTCGTGGCCAAGCAGATCGAGTACGGCCAGCCGGTCAACGTGATCGAAACCGTACCGCTCGAACGCACGGCCGTCGAGGGGACGACCGTCACCTACGCGCTCGACTACCGTTCGGGCCGCTCGGGGTCGTTCGACGTGGCGCTGCGCATCTACCCCTCGAACCCGCATCTGCCGCACCGCATGGATTTCGCGCTGGTGAAGTGGGCGTAGACGCGGTCGCCGCCGCAAGAAACTTCCGGACCGCTCCTCCGGCGTCGTTTCCGGCGCCGGAGGGTCTGCGGACCGCAAACGCAAAATTTCGGCAACCCGTTTGAGCCGGGAAGGTGCCGCCCCGAAAGGACGGAGGAGTGCGAGGCTGCGATTTTTACGTTTTCGTTGTTGGAAAACCGGATATTTTTCAATAACTTTACTGAAACGATCCTAACTATCACAACATAAACCATGTCTGCACTTACTTTCGACAAGAACGAACTGGGCAACCTCGAATATTCGCTGCAACGCGAGGTGCTCTCGACCGACCGCCGCGGCGGCTACATGAGCACCACGATCGTATGCTGCAATACGCGCAGGTACCACGGTCTGATGGTCGCCCCGATCGGCAGGGGCGACCAGACCTGCGTGCTGCTGTCGTCGCTCGACGAGACCATCGTCCAGCACGATCAGTCGTTCAATCTGGCTATCCACCGTTTCCGCGGCGTCTACGAACCGCGCGGCCACAAGTACATCACCGACTTCGCCTACACGCCGACCCCGACGATCACCTACCGCGTGGGCGGCGTCATCCTGCGCAAGGAGCTGCTGTGGATTCACAAGCGCACGCAGCTGATGATCCGCTACACGCTGCTCGACTCGCCGGCCGACATCCGCCTGCGGCTGCGGCCCTTCTTCGCCTATCGCGAGAAGGAGGCGCTGACCCATGCCAACATGGAGGCCAACGGCCGCTCCTACCCCGTGCAGGGCGGCGTGAAGAACCGCCTCTACGAAGGCTATCCGTGGCTCTACCTCCAAACGAACCGGCCCGACGCCGAATTCGTGGCCGCACCCGACTGGTACTACGGATTCGAATACCCGCAGGAGCTGGCCCGCGGCTACGACGGTTACGAAGACCTGCTGACGACGGGCTATTTCGAACTGCCCCTGTCGAAGGGACAGAGCGTGATCTTCTCGGCGTCGGTCGAAGAGATGGCCTCGTCGGCCGAGATCGGCGCGCTGTTCGACCGCGCGCTGGCACGCCGCACCCACAAGATCGATTTCCACAGCCTGCTGCGCCACTCGGCCCGGCAGTTCGTCATCCGGCGCCCCGACGGCCGCACGGAGGTGATGGCCGGCTATCCCTGGCTCACGGCGCAGATCGCCCGCGAAGCCTTCATGTCGCTGCCGGGCATCACGCTTGAACAGGATCACAAGGAGGACTGCATCGACGTGCTGGACAGCGTGTGCCGCACGCTCCGCGACGGCGATTTCGCCGGTTCGGCATCGGCCGCGCAGGAAGCCGACGCCCCGCTGTGGTTCTTCTACACATTGCAGGAACTGGAATCCGAGATCGGCAGCCGCGAGATCTGGCGCCGCTACGGCGAAGCGATGAAGTCGATCCTCGCGGCTTACCGCCGCGGCATCGGCGGCCGTGTGGCGCTGCACGGCAACGGACTGGTCTGGGCGTCGGACGAGCACGTGGCGCTCACATGGATGAATTCCTATGCGGACGGGCGGCCCGTCACCCCGCGCAACGGGTATCAGGTCGAGATCAACGCCCTGTGGTACAATGCCGTCAGCTATGCGCTGTCACTGGCCGAAGAGGCGGGCGACAAGGCGTTCGCCGCCGAATGGAAGGAGGCTCCGGCGCAGACCAAGGCGTCGTTTCTGGAAAAATTCTGGCTTCCGGAGGAGGGATACCTGGCCGATTTCGTAAACGACGCCGAGACCAACCGCTTCATCCGCCCCAACATGGTCGTCGCCTGCGGCCTGAACTACACGATGCTCGACGAGGAGCAGCTCATCTCCGTGCTGCGCATCGTCCGCCAATACCTGCTCACCCCGAAGGGGCTGCGTTCGCTCTCGCCGCAGAATCCGCTCTACAACGGCTCCTACGCCGGCGACGACCGGATGCGCTCCCACGCCGCGATGAACGGTACGGTGTGGGTATGGCCGCTGCCCTTCTACGTCAAGGCCCGCTATGCGCTCACCGGCGCCGACTACACACCCGAAGTCGAGCGGTTCCTCGCCGACTTCGACGAGGACATCCAGTGCCACGGCATCGGTTCGATCTCGAAGATGTACGACGCCGACCCGCCCTTCGCCCCTAAAAGCGCGATCTCCTATGCGTGGAGCGTCGGCGCCGTGCTGGAACTCTACCGGCTCATGGAGCGCTTCGACCCCGCATGGCGGAAGAAGAGGGAGAAGGCCGCCCCGAAAACAGGCTCCCGCCGAGCGGCCGGTGCGGCGAAACCCCGCACGGCGACGGAGGCGGCGGCCGCGCCTGCGGATTCCGCACGGAAAGGGGCGGCGGACGAAGAGGCGAAACCCGCGAAACGCCCCAAAGCCCCGGCCAAAGGGAACGGAAGGCGCAAAACAGAACGTAAAACCGTCAAAAAATAGTCAGCCATGAGAGTGTTAATGTTCGGATGGGAATTTCCCCCTCATATCGCAGGCGGTCTGGGTACGGCCTGCTACGGCATGACGCGCGGGCTGGCGCGAAACGATGTCAACGTGACCTTCGTCATGCCCCGTGCCACCGGAGACGAAGACCAGAACTATGTGCGCGTGGTCAACGCCAGCGACGTGGAGACGCTCTTCGGCGCCGCCTCCGGCGATACGGAGGAGCTGTGGAAGAAGATGTCGTTCATCCGCATCGACTCGAACATGGTCCCCTACGTCTCGCCCGAAGAGTACAAGTCCTATCACGACGAGTACGTCCGCACGGGACGTAAGACGTGGGAGACGACCGACCTCTGGAAGCAGCGCTACACCTTTTCGGGCAAATACGGCGCGAACCTCATGGAGGAGGTGGCGCGCTATGCGATGGTAGCCGCGCAGGTGGCCCGCGATCTGGCGGGGCAGTTCGACGTGATCCATGCCCACGACTGGCTCACCTACTTCGCCGGAATCGCCGCCAAACGGGTCTCCGGAAAACCGCTGGTCGTGCACATGCACGCCACGGAGTTCGACCGCAGCGGCGAGAACATCAATTCGCAGACCTATGCCATCGAACGCGCGGGCATGGAGGCCGCCGACCGTGTGATCGCCGTGTCGAACCTCACGCGCAACATCATCGTCACCCGCTACGGCATTCCGGCCGAAAAGGTGGTGACGGTGCACAACGCCGTGCGGTTCGCCGAGGCGGAGTGCGCCGCCCCCGAACGCGGCGTCGGGGACAAGATCGTCACCTTCCTGGGGCGCATCACCTATCAGAAGGGGCCCGACTACTTCGTCGAGGCGGCCGCCAAGGTGCTCAAACGGGTACCGAACGTGCGCTTCGTGATGGCCGGTTCGGGCGATATGATGAACCACGTCATCCGCCGCGTGGCGCGCCTCGGCATCGCCGACCGCTTCCACTTCACGGGATTCCTGCGCGGCGAGGATGTGCACCGCATGTTCCAGCTGTCGGACGTCTACGTGATGCCTTCGGTGTCGGAACCCTTCGGCATCTCGCCGCTCGAAGCGATGCGCTCGAACGTGCCGGTCATCATCTCCAAGCAGAGCGGCGTGGCCGAAGTGCTCGACTACGCGCTCAAAGTCGACTATTGGGACGTGGACGCCCTGTCGGATGCGATCTATGCCCTGATTACCTATCCCGCGCTGGCGAAGATGTTCGCCGAGAAGGGGCTCGACGAGGTGACCGGACTCAAATGGGACAACGCCGCCGCGAAGATCAAGGCGGTCTATCAGGCGGTCATCGACGAGGCGGCCGCACGCCAACGGGAATAACAACACAAACGACATATCACCATGAAAACGATCTGTTTCTATTTTCAGGTTCATCAGCCCTGGCGGCTGAAAACCTACCGGTTTTTCAATATGGGCGTGGATCACAACTACCTCGACGATCTGACCAACCACGCCATCCTGCAAAAAGTGGCGCGGCAGTGCTACCTGCCGATGAACGCCCTGCTGCTGAACCTCATCAAGGAGCAGAAGGGCAAATTCCGCTGCTCGTTCTCGATCACGGGGTCGGCCGTCGAACAGTTCCGAGCCTATGCGCCCGAAGTGCTCGACTCGTTCCGCGAACTGGCTGCCACGGGATGCGTGGAGTTCCTGGCCGAGACCTACTCCCACTCGCTGGCATCGCTCCGCTCGAAGGAGGATTTCGAGGAGCAGGTGAAACTCCATACGGCCCTCGTGCGCAAGGAGTTCGGGATGAAACCCACGGCCTTCCGCAACACGGAGCTGATCTACTCCGACCAAATCGGCGAAACGGTCGCCCAGATGGGGTTCAAGACCATCCTGGCCGAAGGCGCCAAACACGTGCTGGGCTGGAAATCGCCCAACTACGTCTATGCCAACGCACTGAATCAAAAACTGCACGTGCTGCTGCGCAACTACAAGCTGTCGGACGACATCGCCTTCCGTTTCTCGAACCGCAGCTGGAACGAATGGCCGCTGACGGCCGACAAGTTCGCCGGCTGGATCGCCTCGGACGATACGGTGGGCGAGGTAGTGAACCTCTTCATGGACTACGAAACCTTCGGCGAGCACCAGAAGGCTTCGACGGGCATCTTCGATTTCATGAAGGCGCTGCCCAAAGCGGCACTGGCCACACGCAAGCTGGAATTCGCCACCGTGAGCGAGGCGGCGAAGAAGTACCAGCCCGTGGCGGTGCTCCACTGCCCGCACGTGATGTCGTGGGCCGACGAGGAGCGCGACGTCACGGCATGGCTGGGCAACGAGTTGCAAAACGAAGCCTTCACGAAGCTATACGGCCTGAGAGATAAGATCAAGGCGTTAAAAAACAAGGATTTCGATTACGTGTGGAACTTCCTCCAAACTTCCGACCACTTCTACTACATGGCTACCAAATGGTTGTCGGACGGCGACGTGCACTCCTATTTCAACCCCTACGGATCGCCCTACGAAGCCTTCATCAACTACATGAACGTACTGTCGGATTTCGAGATCGAGGTGGACAAAGCCTGCGAGGCCAAACGCATACGGCTCCGCGCCTGAGCGCATACCGCCCGAACGTGAATATGCGGTGCGACGGGAGATCCCGTCGCACCGCATTTCGTTTCGTCCCGGCCCAGGTCTCCCAAAGGGAAAGCATCCGCGCCGCGCTTCGGCGGCCGCTGCGGACAGCAGTGCGAAACGACGCACGCCCCTGTCCGAAGCGAGTGCGGACCCGCAGCGCCGCACGACGCCGTACGACGAAAGGCTGGAAAGCGAGAAGGTCAGGCTTCGCCGATCTTGCCGCCGAACTGGTCGCCCGTATGCTGCGGCGTAGGAATGACGATCTGACCGTGCACGCTCTCGTAACGCACGATATTCTCCTGCAACGACATCAGCAGGCGCTTGGCATGTTCCGGCGTGAGGATGATGCGGCTCTTGACCTTCGCTTTGGGAACGGCAGGCATGACAGCCGCGAAATCGATGATGAACTCCGAAGTGGAATGCGCGATGATGGCGAGATTCGAGTAGTTGCCCTGCGCGACCGTCTCGTCCAGTTCGAGATCGATACCTAAATTTTTGTTCTCAGCCATAACTCCATGTAGGAAAGACGTAATTAAAATATGTATGAACCGAGGCTTTATCAACGATGAAATTACGTCCTTCCTAACTTACGGCGTCTTCCGACGAACGCCAAATTCCATGATTGATACATCCTCCGAATCCCCCGTCGGGAAGGGAAACCTGCAATGAAGACCCTGCACGCGATGCACCGGTGCGGCGCCAGGCCGGTTGTTTCATGGCAAAGATAGATTCCGGCGCCCGAAAATATTCGTCCGGCGGCACAAAGTTTTCAATCATTTATCAACAATCGCACCCCGCCCGACGGCAAAAGCACGACCTCCCGACCGTGCTTCCGATCAAAAACGCGGCCGAGCCGCAGAGCGATTCTAAGATATTGATAAAATTTATAAATTTTTCACCCTCCGCACTTGATTTTGCGGATTTTTTCATATATTTATAATCCGAAAAACAGGAAAAACCTTAAAACTTCTCGATATGAAAAACTACTCAGCGAAAGAGATCAAGAACATCGTCCTGATCGGCGCCCCCGGCTCCGGAAAAACCACCCTCGCCGAAGCAATGGCCTACGAGGGGAAGGTCATCGACCGCAGGGGCGCCGTCGAAACGAACAATACGCTGTCGGACAACACCGACATCGAACACGAATACAAACGCTCGATCTACTCCACGATCCTCTTCACGGAGTTCATGGAACGCAAGCTCAACATCATCGACTGTCCGGGATCGGACGACTTCTGCGGCAGCCTCTTCTCGGCCTTCAAGGTGGGCGACGTGGGAGTAATGGTCTTCAACGCCCAGAACGGCTGGGAAGTCGGTTCGGAGATTCAGGCGCGCTATTCGCGCGAACTGTCGAAACCGCTCATCGGCGTCATCAACCAGCTCGACGCCGAGAAGGCCAACTTCGAGGGGACGGTCGAGAGCATCCGCGCCGCATCGCGCGTGAAACCCGTCGTCGTGCAGTACCCCGTCAACCAGGGGCCGGGCTTCAACGCCTTCATCGACGTGCTGATGATGAAACTCTACCGCTTCAAAGACGAGAACGGCACGCGCGAGGAGCTCGATATTCCGGCCGAGGAGATGGAGCGCGCCACGGAGCTGAACCGCGAACTGGTGGAGATGGCCGCCGAGAACGACGAGGCGCTCATGGAGCTCTATTTCGAAAAGGGGACGCTCACGCAGGACGACATCCGTTCGGGACTCAAAATCGGTCTCTCGCGGCGTGAAGTCATGCCTCTGTTCTGCACCAGCGGCAAGCGCGACGTCGGAACGAAACGCCTCATGGAGTTCATCATCAACGTCGCTCCGGGGCCACTCAAAGCGCCCAAATTCCTCTCGACCGAGGGCGAGGAGATCGCCGCCGACCAGACGCAGCCGGCCGTGGCGTTCGTCTTCAAGAGCCAGATCGAACCCCACATCGGCGAGATCAGCTACCTGCGCGTGATCCGCGGCAAACTCACCGAAGGCATGGAGCTGCTCAACACCCGCACGGGCAACAAGGAGAAGGTTTCGCAGCTCTTCGCCGTGGCGGGCAAAAACCGCATCAAAGTGACCGAACTGGCGGCCGGCGACATCGGCTGCACGGTCAAGTTGAAAGGCACGCGCACCAACGACACGCTCGCGGCACCCTCCGCACCCGTGACGATCACCCCGATCGTATTCCCCGAACCGCGTTACCGCGCCGCCGTACAGCCCAAGGTCAAGGCCGACGAGGAGAAGCTGGGCAAACTGCTCAACGACGCCAAGTACGAAGACCCGACGATTCTGGTCGGATATTCCAAGGAGCTGAAACAAACGATCATACAAGGCCAGGGCGAGCATCACCTCAACATCCTCAAAGCGCGCCTGGCCGCCGATAACAAGATGGAGATCGAGTACATCGCGCCGCGAATCCCCTACCGCGAGACCATCACCAAAGTGGCGCAGGCCGACTACCGCCACAAGAAACAGTCGGGCGGATCGGGCCAGTTCGGCGAGGTGCACATGGTGATCGAACCCTACTACGAAGGGATTCCCGAACCGAAGAGCTACAAGATTCCGGGCAAGGGCGACATCACGGTCAACATCAAGGGCAAGGAGGAGTACGACCTGCCGTGGGGCGGCAAGTTGCAGTATTACAACTCGATCGTAGGCGGTGCCATCGACGCGCGCTTCATGCCGGCGATCCTCAAAGGCATCATGGAGAAGATGGACGAAGGCCCGCTGACGGGCTCCTACGCCCGCGACATCCGCGTAGTGATCTACGACGGCAAGATGCACCCGGTGGATTCGAACGAAATCTCGTTCAAGCTGGCGGCCCGCAACGCCTTCAAGGAGGCGTTCCGCAATGCGGGCCCCAAGATCATGGAACCGATTTACAGCATCGAGGTGCTGACGCCGAGCGAATACATGGGCGCCGTGATGAGCGACCTGCAAAACCGCCGCGCGATGATCGAGGGCATGAACTCGGACAAGGGATTCGACCGTCTCAACGCCCGCGTGCCGCTGGCCGAGCTCTATCGTTATTCGACGACGCTCTCGTCGCTCACGTCGGGGGCGGCGACCTATACGATGCGTTTCTCCTCCTACGAACAGGTGCCCGCCGACGTGCAGGCCAAACTGCTCAAAGAGTACACCGACACCGACGAGGAGTAGGTCTCCGCAGCCATTTACGACCGAAGAGGCGCCCGATCAGTTTCGGGCGCCTCTTCTCTCATTCCCGCCGGCGGCGGTACGAAAACGGGTCACAACACCTCGGCCACGACGAAGGTCGAACCGCCGATGAAGATCGTGTCGGCGGGAGCGGCGAGCGCCTTCGCCCTGGTCACGGCCTCGGGAACCGTTGCGACCGCTTCGCCGTCGAGACCCGCCGCCGCAGCGCGGGCGGCCAGTTCCGACACCGGAAGCGCCCGTTCGCTGGCCGCCTGCGTAAAGAGATAGTAGGCGTCGCGCGGCAACAGCGCCAGAATGGCGTCGATGTCCTTGTCTCCCGAAAAGCCCACGACGCAGTAGAGACGGCCGCCTTCGTGCGAGCGGCGCAGCTGTTCGGCCACATAGGCCAGTCCGTGCGCATTATGCCCCGTATCGCACAACACTTTGGGCCGCTCGCCCAACGACTGCCAACGCCCTTGCAGCGCGGTCGTGCGGGCGGCGCTCGCCGCGCCGTCGACGAAGGCGCGGCGGCTGATCGTCAGCGGCGTCTGTTCGTGCAGCAAGTCGAGCGTGGCCAGCGCCGTCAGGACATTGCGGCACTGGTACTCGCCCAGCAGGTCGAGATCGAAATCGAGCACGTGGCCGTCGCGGCGGCGCACCATGCGGAAGTGCTGCCGGTCGCCGCACAGCTCGTGGCCCTCGCAGGCGAACTCCCGCTCGGCGTAGACCACGCGCGTCTTGTTCGCGGCGGCAACCTGCTCGAACACCGCATCGTAGGCCGCGTTCGCTTCGCCCAGCACGAAGGGAATGCTCTTCTTGATGATACCGGCCTTCTCGGCGGCGATCTTCGCCAGCGTATCGCCCAGCAGCGCCGTATGTTCCAGTCCGACGTTGGTCACCACGCTCACGATGGGCAGCAGGATGTTCGTGGCGTCGAGCCGCCCGCCCAGCCCCGTCTCGATGACGGCCACCTCGACGTCGCTCTGTGCGAAGTAGTCGAACGCCAGCGCCGCCGTCATCTCGAAGAACGAAAGTCCCAGTTCGGTCATCTTGTCACGGTGCTTGTCGACGAAATTGACCACTTTCTGCTTGGGGATCATCTCGCCGTCGACGCGGATGCGTTCGCGGAAATCGTGCAGATGCGGCGACGTGAAGAGACCCGTGCGGTAACCGGCCTGTTGCAGCACGGCGGCAATGATGTGCGAAACGGAACCCTTGCCGTTGGTTCCCGCGACATGGATCGTGAAGTAGTTCCGCTGCGGGTTGCCCAAATGCCGGCAGAAAGCCGCGATACGTTCCAGACCCGGTTTGTAGGCCGTGACGCCCTTTTCCTGAAACGTCGGCATCGACGAAAAGAGAAATTCGAGCGTTTGTGAATAGTTCATGCGAAGCGATATTTGTTTGGATTAATCGACCAGGTAGTTGCGCCGCTTGACGCGATAGGCGACGTAGTAAAGGAGGCAGAGCAGCATCACGTACTGGGCTATCCGCCCCAAGTAGTCGCCGTAGCGGGTATAGACGGTCAGCTCGTCCGACAAGGCGACCGGAGCCGTCAGCACGCCCCGACGGGCCCAGCCGAGCGTCGGGCCGACCACGTCGCCCCGCGCGTTGATGAAGCCCGAAATGCCGGTATTGGCGCTGCGCGCCACGGCGCGGCGGTGCTCGATCGCGCGCAGACGCGAAAAGGAGAAGTGCTGGCGGTGAATGGCCGTATCGCGCCACCAGCCGTCGTTGGTGATGACCAGGATCAACTGCGCCCCGCCGCGGACGAACTCGCCCACGTAGGCGCCGTAGACCGATTCGTAGCAGACGGCCGGCGCCACCCGCACGCTGTCGGCCGCAAAGACCGTGCGCTGCGTATCGACGCCCAGCTGGCCGGTCGTACCGCCCAGATCGATGATAAGGAAACTCAGCCAGTCGAAGAGCCACGGCAGCGGCATCTTCTCGACACCGATCACCAGCCGCGACTTGTGGTGGATGTCCCGCACACCCCCGGCGTCGAGAGCCAGCGCCGTGTTGAACCGGTCGTACCAGACACCGTTGCGGAAACGCGCCGTCGCGGTCTGATTTCCCTCGGCATAGACTTTATAGGTGTCGGCCCCCACCACCAGCAGCGCATCCGGATGGTCGGCCGCCAGCGCCGCCTCGAACTGCGCGAGCGAAGGACTGGCCGACAGCCAGGCTTCGTTGAGCCCCTCGACGAGCGCCGTCTCGGGCATGGCGATCAACTGCGCCGACGAAGGAACTTCGGCCAGCAGCGACAGCAGGTTTTCGTGCTGCCACCCCGGCGCGGTATTGAACTTGTCGTAGCAGTCGACGTTGGGCTGCACGACCGCCGTCTCGATCCGCTGCGCAGGCTCCTCCCAGCACGCATAGATCGCAAGCGACACGGCCGCCGGCACGACGACGGCCAGCGCCGCACGCACCCAGTGCCGCACGCTGCGCCGATGCAGCCACGCCTCGAAAAAGAGCAGGTTGCAGACCAGCACCCACAGCGTACCGCCGAAGATACCCGTATATTCGTACCACTGCACGGCCCATGTGTCGTTCGCGAAACCGTTGCCCAGCAGCAGCCACGGAAACGAGAATTCGCCCACGGTGTACCAATATTCGGTAGCGATCCAGCCCGCGACCAGCAGCGTGTAGGCCAACGCCTTGTGCGCCCGCTTGCTCACCGTATGGAACAACATGAAGGCCAGCATATTGAGGAAGGTCGAGACGAGCGTCGCGGCGAACGGACCGACGGGCGTCGAATACCACAAGCCCCAGATCGTCGCGCCGTTCCAGAGGACGAAGGCCAGCCATGCCCAGCCGAACATCCCCCACCAGTCGCGGCGCGAAGACCCGTAACTGCGGCTGATCCACAGCAGGGGCACCAGCGCTACGACGAGCGGAAGGCCGGACAGTCCGAGCCACCCCGCCGCAAGCAGCGCCGCGGAGAGGAGCACGCATAAAAATCGCCGAAGAGTCAACCCCATAAGTTCGACGCCGAACCCGCGCTTCTCACGCGCCGATACGTTCCGGCCCGTTTCATTCCCGATGCGGCCGGAACGGCCGGCCACCGATCGGATTCGGCTTTGCAAAAATAGTCAAAATATACCGATAAACAGCCCGCGCCGCCCGATTTTTTCAACCGTCGTCCGAAGGGGCTCCCGCCTGTCGCGCCGCGACCTTCCGAAAGGGGTTTTCACGCCGAAAACACAATATTTTCGGGAAAAATTTTTGCGTGTCGTTTTTTTGTTATACATTTGCACTCCGCAAACTGCGCAAATTACAAAACAAAAAGGATACTGCTATGGCAATGAAAAGAACGTTCCAGCCGTCGCGCCGGAAGAGAATCAACAAGCACGGTTTCCGCCTGAGAATGTCCACGGCTAACGGTCGCAAGGTGTTGGCCGCCCGTCGTGCCAAGGGCCGTAAGAAGCTGACCGTATCGGACGAATCGACGTTTAAATACGCCTGACCGTCCGCAGGCATCTCTATGCCATAGCACAGGCGCTGCAATTGCCGTTGCAGCGCCTGTGCTGTTTCCACCTCTCGCCGAACCGCACATCGCCGCCCCTGCGAACATTTTCGCAGAGGCTGCTTGCAACCTCTGCCGAGGCGAGAAAACGAACACGATCGTGAACTTGGGGATCAAGCCGAAAGTACAAGAAAGAATGTTTCCGAAGAAACGTCGGCGAATTCCCGAACCGGCGGTTCGCGTGTTCTTGCGAGGAGCGCGGTTTTTACCACCTTTTGCTGCCAAAAGGTGGCGCCCAAAGCATCCGTAGAGCGAAAAAGTCGGGGAACCGCCGTCGGTTGCGCCTAAAACGCTACGCGGACAAGCTCGCGCCCGCGTTTTCGACGGCGCCACCGTCGTCGTCTCTTCTTCCCGATTTTTCGCACTACGGAATGACGGTGCGCTCCGCGCGACCTGATTTTCGTTCTGCACCGGATTTGCGGACTATGCCGAGGCGAGAAAACGAACACGAAAGTGATCGACAATTCGCAGCCGCCGCTTTCAAATCTCTGCGAAAAGATGTACCTTTGTACAAATAGACTTCACATGATATGAAAGTAGCATCGCTGCAATTCAATCCGATCTGCGAAAACACCTACGTGGTGTGGGACGACACGAACGAGTGCATCGTCGTCGACGCCGGCAACTCCGACGAGCGCGAGAACGCCCGGCTCAAAGAGTTCATCGACTCGCGCGGGCTGCACCCCCGCATGGCGGTCAACACCCACGGGCACTTCGACCATACGCTGGGCGTGCAGTTTCTCAAAGATACCTACGGCATCCCCTTCGCCCTCTCGGGCAAGGACAAGTTCCTGCTGGACAACGCCGCACCGGGCAGTTCGATCTTCGGCGTGAAGGTTGGCGCCATGCCCTCGATCGACCTCGACCTCGATACGACCGACGAGGTGCGTTTCGGCCACACCGCCTTGAAAATCATTCCCACGCCCGGCCATACGCCGGGCCATGTGTCGCTCTACGCGCCGCAGGTGAAGGCCGTCTTCACGGGCGACACGCTCTTCCGCGAGTCGATCGGCCGCACCGACCTGCCGGGCGGGGACTACTCGTGGATCATGCGTTCGATCCTCGAACGGCTCATCCCGCTGGGCGACGAAACGGAGGTCTACCCCGGACACGGCGAATCGACCACGATCGGCCACGAGAGCCTCTACAACCCCTTCGTCGTGGAGGTGCTCAACGGGCAGGTGAATTACGACAACTAAGGCCCGTCGTCCGAAATGAACAGACTGCTGCACAAACTTCTCTACCGGATTCTGCCGCTGGGCGGCTACCTGCAAACGGTGAGCGCGATGTTCTTTCTGTCGCACCGGCTGGGTATCGGGCGCCACGCGCCGGCCACGGAATATACGTTCCACCTCGACCGCCTGATGCGGGCGGGCGATCTGGCCATCGACATCGGCGCCAACCTCGGCTACTACGCCCGCCTGATGTCGCGCATCGCCGGCCGCAACGGCCACGTCTACGCCGTGGAACCCGTGGCGCCGATCCGTCGGGTGCTGGAACGCAACCTGAGCGGCTGCGGCAACGTCGACATCCTGCCCTATGCGCTCGGCGCCGCCGAGGGCGAGATCCGCATGGGCAACGCCACCGTCCGCACGGGCGGCTACTTCGGCACGGGACAGAATTTCGTGATGGAGGCGGGCGCCGAGGCCGACGTGGAGTTCACCGCCGAGATGCGGCGCGGCAGCGAGCTGTTCGGCCACCTCACGCGCATCGACTTCATCAAATGCGACGTCGAAGGCTACGAAGTCGTCATCATGGAGGAGATGCGGCCGCTGCTGGAACGATTCCGCCCCACGGTGCTCATCGAGACGGGCGGCGAGAACCGCGACCGCATCGTCGCGCTTTTCACCGAACTCGGTTACGACGCCTACACGCTCCACCGCGGGCAGGAGATTCCGCTGCGAGCCGGAAGTAAAAAGGACATCATCTTCCGACCGAAGAAAAAACGTTAATTGCCAAAGCCATGCGTATCGACATACTGACCGTAGTCCCCGAACTGCTCCGCTCGCCGCTCAACGAATCGATTCTCAAACGGGCGCAGGAGAAGGGGTTGGTGGAGATCGTCGTCCACAATCTCCACGACTACGCCCACGACAAACGGAAAACCACCGACGACTACCCCTTCGGCGGCGAAGCGGGCATGGTGATGAAGCCCGAACCGGTCTTCGAACTGGTGGAGAAACTCCAAGCCGAACGCCGCTACGACGAGATCGTCTACACCTCGCCCGACGGCGTGCGCTACGACCAGCACGAGGCCAACCGCCTGTCAACGCTCGAAAACATCATCGTGCTGTGCGGCCACTACAAGGGGATCGACCACCGCATCCGCGAACACCTCATTACGCGCGAAATCTCGATCGGCGACTACGTGCTCACGGGCGGCGAACTGGCTGCCTGCGTGATCGCCGACTCGGTGGTACGGCTGCTGCCGGGCGCCATCGGCGACGAGTCGTCGGCGCTCACGGACTGCTTCCAGGACAACCTGCTGGCGCCGCCCGTCTACACGCGGCCGGCCGAATTCCGCGGCTGGCGCGTCCCCGACGTGCTGCTGTCGGGCAACTTCGCCGAGATCGAGGCATGGCAGGACGAACAGTCGTGGGAGCGCACCCGACGGCTGCGCCCCGACCTGCTGGACGATAAAAACTGACATGCCATGAAGTACTACCTCATCGCCGGCGAAGCGTCGGGCGACCTGCACGGATCGAACCTCATGCGGGGATTGCTCAAAAGCGATCCCGCGGCCCGCTTCCGTTTCTGGGGCGGCGACCGCATGGCCGAAGTCGGCGGAGCGGAGAATCGGGTGCGCGACTACCGCGAAACGTCGTTCTTCGGCATCGTGGGCGTGCTGCGCAACCTGGGAACCATCTCGCGGCAGCTGCGCGAGTGCCGCGAAGATGTGCTGCGCTACGCCCCCGACGTGCTGATCCTCGTCGACTACCCGGGCTTCAACATGAAGATGGCGCGCTTCGCCAAGGAGCACGGCATCCGCACCTTCTACTACATCGCCCCGAAAGTGTGGGCGTGGCGCGAATGGCGCGTGAAGGCGATCCGCCGGTACGTCGACCGGCTCTACATCATCTTCCCCTTCGAACGCAACTACTTCCCCCGCCACGGCATCACGCCCGTATTCGAGGGGAATCCGCTGCTCGACGCCATCGCGGCTCGGTCGGCGACGCTCCCCTCGCGCGAGGAGTTCGGCCGTGCGAACGGACTGGACGAACGACCCGTGGTGGCGCTCGTGGCGGGCAGCCGCCGCGGCGAAATCGAAGCCAACCTGCCGCTGATGTGCGCGCTGGCGCCCCGTTTTCCGCACTATCAGTTCGTGGTGACGGGCGTCTCGTGGCTCGACCGCGGGCTCTACGACAGCCATCTTGCGGGAACCGACGTGCGCATGGTCGTCGACCAGACCTACGAAACGCTCCGCAACTCCGTCGCGGCGGTGGTCACTTCGGGTACGGCCACACTGGAAACGGCGCTGATGCGCATCCCCGAAGTGGTCGTCTACCGCACCGTATGGTGGCAGGTATGGTTGCGGCCCTACGTGCTGAAAGTGCCCTTCATCTCGCTGGTGAACCTCAACCTCGGCCGTGAGGCGGTGCGCGAGCTGGTGCAGTCGTCGGCCGATCCGACGGAGGCCCAGCGGGCCCTCGGCGCGATCCTGCCGGGCGGCTCCGAACGCGAGCGGATGCTCGGCGACTACGACGAACTGCACGCCGTCATGGGCGGGCCGGGTGCCAGCGACCGCTTCGCCCGCGACATGGTCGCCGAACTCCGCAAGGGAGCGACGAACGGCGACCGCAAAGCATAAAACAGAACGATCCATGAAAGAGACACTCATCATCGCCATCATTCTCGGCGCCTTCGCGCTGCTCGCCTCGCTGCGGGCCGCACGCCTCGACGCGGCCAACGCCGCAAAGCCCCGCCGCAACGGCCGCACGGGCGGCAAAGAGTCTGCCGGAAAGGGAGCGGAGCAGGGGCGGTTGCGCCCCACGATTCTCCGTACGGCGGCCGTCGGCATGGCGGTGCTGGCCATCGGCATCACCCTGACGACGTGGCTGCTTCTCCACGCGGGGATTACGCCGCCGACCCTCGCCTCGGTGCGGATCGGGATTCTCGTCGCGGGCGCCGCTGCCATCATCACGGTCATCGAACGCCGCAAACGCAGAAAATAACACCCGAAACCCTGAACCCATGACCGAATCACTCGTCATCGCGGCTATTCTGGCCATATGCGCCGTCATCCTCTGGCTGCGGCCGCAGTCGATCTCGACGCTCAGCGGCAACCCCGAAGAGAACCCCGAACTGAACTGGCGCGCCGTGCGCCGCATCGGGGCCGGCGGATTGCTGCTGCTGGCGGTGGTGATCGGAGGCGGCAGCTGGCTGCTGCTTCGCGCGGGCGTCGAACCGCAGACGATCACGGTGCTGGGAATACTCCTCCTCTTCATCGGCGCGATCGGCCTCACCGCGGCGGTCGAGCTATGCAAAAAACGGAAATCATGAAGATCATCTGCATCGGCCGCAACTACCGCGACCACATCGCCGAATTCGACGGCGGGCCGCTGCCCGCGGAGCCGCTCTTCTTCCTGAAACCCGACACGGCCCTGCTGCGCAACAACGACCCCTTCTACATCCCCGACTTCACGCAGGAGGTGCACTACGAATGCGAACTGGTCGTGCGCATCGACCGACTGGCGCGCCACATCGCGCCACGCTTCGCCCACCGTCTCTACGCCGAAGTCGGACTGGGCATCGACTTCACGGCGCGCGACCTCCAACGCGAGGCGATCGCCAACGGATGGCCGTGGGAGCGTGCCAAAGGATTCGACTACTCGGCCGCCGTGGCGCCGCAGTTCGTCCCCGTCGCCGAGCTGGGCGACATCCGGCAGCTGCACTTCACGCTCGAAATCAACGGCGAGGTACGGCAACGAGGGTATACGGGCGACATGATCTTCGGGGTGGACGAACTGCTGAGCCACGTCTCGCGCTACATCACCTACCGCACGGGCGACCTGTTTTTCACCGGCACGCCGGCGGGCGCAGGCCCCGTCGAACGGGGAGACGTGCTGCGCGCCACGCTCGAAGGACGCGAACTGTTGAATTTCGAAATACGCTGATCCCATGATCCTCCAAGAAAAACTACGCCCCTACCGGCTGCTGCTGGCCTCGCACTCGCCGCGGCGGCAGCAGTTGCTGCGCGACTGCGGACTCGACTACACGCTCATCGACCGCTACGAAGTCGAAGAACGCTACCCCGCGGGACTGCCGCCGCACGACGTGCCGCTCTTCCTGTCGCAACTCAAAAGCGACGCCTATCCCGAACCGCTCGCCGCGAACGACATCCTCCTGACGGCCGACACGGTGGTCGTGGCCGCCGGCGGGATTCTCGGCAAGCCGCACGACCGCGACGAGGCCGTCGGGATGCTGCACCGCCTGTCGGGCGCCGAGCATTTCGTCACCACGGGCGTGACGCTGCGCACCGTACAGCGGCGTTACAGCTTCGCCGTCACCACCGCCGTGCGCTTCCGCGCGCTCGCGGACGAGGAGATCGCCTACTACGTCGACCGCTTCCGCCCCTTCGACAAGGCGGGCGGCTACGGCATCCAGGAGTGGATCGGCTACGTGGCCATCGAAAGCATCAACGGTTCGTTCTACAACGTCATGGGACTGCCCGTCCAGCGGCTCTACGTCGAGCTCGACCGGTTCCTCTCCCAGCAGGCCGGCTGATGCTGCGGCCATCCGCCCTGCCGCAAACCGACAAAAATCAAACGATCGTATAATCATGAAAAGACCTCTCAACCCCACCTCCCGCCGGAAGCGCCCCTGTCGTATGCCGCGAATCGCAGCGGCGATCCTGCTGACGGCGTTGACGGCAATCGCCGCCCCGAAGGCCCGCGCCGACGAGGGGATGTGGCTGCCGAGCCTGATCGGCGAACGGATCGACGACATGCGCGCCAAGGGATTCCGCCTCACGGCCGAAGACATCTACTCCGTCAACGAAGCGTCGATGAAGGACGCCGTCGTGCTCTTCAACGGCGGCTGCACGGGCGAGCTGATCTCGCCCGAAGGATTGCTCGTGACCAACCACCACTGCGGTTACGGCGCCAT
This sequence comes from Alistipes communis, assembly GCF_006542665.1. NCBI lineage: Bacteria > Pseudomonadati > Bacteroidota > Bacteroidia > Bacteroidales > Rikenellaceae > Alistipes > Alistipes communis. The sequence continues at coordinate 1,638,196 of NZ_AP019735.1, read as the reverse complement.
ACAGGGCCATTCGACCGTCGAACACGACTACCTGACCCACGGATTCTGGGCGCGCGACCGCTCGGAAGAGCTGCCCAACGAGGGGCTGTGGGTGCGGCGGCTGGTGCGCATGGAAGAGGTGACCGACCGCCTGGCGGCGGGCGAAACCGCCGAAAAGATCTGCGAGGAGGCCGCCGAAAAGGGACGTTACCGCACGGCGATCGAGCAGATGTATTACGGCAACCAACAGTTCCTCTTCGTCTACGAGCAGTTCGACGACGTGCGGCTGGTCGGGGCGCCTCCCTCGTCGATCGGCAAGTTCGGCGGCGATACCGACAACTGGATGTGGCCGCGCCATACGGGCGACTTCTCGCTCTTCCGCATCTATGCCGACCGCGAGAACCGACCGGCGAAATTCAGCCGCGAAAACGTACCCTACCGCCCTGCGCGCTACTTCCCCGTCTCGACGAAGGGAATCCGCGAGGGCGACTTCACGATGATCTACGGTTTTCCGGGCAACACCCAGCAGTACGTCACGGCCGACGCCGTGGCCTATGTCGTCGAACGGTCGGACCCGATGAAGATCGACCTGCGCACACGACGGCTGGAAATCATCTCGGCGGCGCAGGAGGCCGACGCGGCGACCCGCATCCGCTACGCCGCCAAACACGCTTCGATCGCCAACGCATGGAAAAAATGGCAGGGCGAGCTGCTGGGGCTGCAACGGCTCGGCACGGTGGCGCAGAAGAAGGCCTACGAAGCCGCATTCGCCCGCTGGGCGGCCGACCGCCCCGAATACGCGTATCTGCTCGACTCGCTCCGCGCGGCCTACCGCAGCGCGACCGAAGGCTATTACCTCCAAGAGCTGTGCAACGAGAGCGTGAAGGGGATCGAGCTGGCGACGCTGGCCGCCGCATTGAAGCAATACGCCGCCAAACCTTCGGAGGCGCTCGCCGAGCGGATCGCCAAACTCTATCGCGACTACGATCCCGCGATCGACCGCCGCGTGGCCGTCGAGATGCTGCGCGGGCTGGAACAGTACTATCCCCGGCCGCTGCCGGAGGCCTACACGGCCGAAACGACGCGCTGCAAAGGCGTCGAAGGGTATGCCGCCCGCCTGTTCGACGCCTCGGCGATCGTGCGGTTCGATGCCGTCGAACCGCTGCTGCGCGACACGGCGGCACTGCGCGCCGCGCTGCAACGCGAACCGGTGCTGCATCTGGTCGGCATCTTCGACCGCGGACGCATCCCCCGCAACCTGAGCAATCTGCCCGTCGTCGAACGTTGGTACCGCCCCTACATGAAGGCGCTGCGCGAATTCGACCGCGAACGCCCCTTCTACCCCGACGCCAACCTCACGCTGCGCGTGGCCTACGGGCAGGTGGCGGGCTACTGGTATGCCGATGCCGTCTACCACCGTCCGCTGACGACGCTCGACGGCATCATCGCCAAGGACGACCCGACGGTCTACGACTACGACATCCCCCAGCGGCTGCGCGCCTGCCACGCCGCGAAGGATTACGGACGCTGGAGCATCCCGACGGCCGACGGCGGCGTGACCGTCCCCGTCTGCTTCCTGGCGACGAACCACACCACGGGCGGCAACTCCGGTTCGCCGGTCGTCAACGCCGACGGCGAACTGGTGGGCATCAATTTCGACCGCACGTGGCGTTCGACGATGAGCGACCTGCAATTCGACCCCGCGATCTGCCGCAATATCGCCGTCGACATCCATTACGTGCTCTTCACGATCGACCGCATCGGAGGAGCGGAATACTTGTTGAAGGAGATGGAGCTGCGTTAACGCGCGGCGGACAGTGCCGAAAGAGAGCGGAACTCTCCCGATAACGGGGAGTTCCGCTCTCTTTTTCAGCGACGATATCCGAACGGAGACCGGCAAGGCACGGATTCCGAAACCGGCCGGCGGCCGAAAACCTCACGGGACGCACGACCGGAAAACGTACGGGGCGAACCGGCATATCGCGTCACGACGCATCCGCCGGATACGCTTCACCCGTTTCGCCCCGCCGAATTCTACTTATTGAGGATTTCATCCAGACGGCGAACCGTCTCGGCCACCTCCGGCTGATCGGGCAGATGCGAGACGTCGCGGCGAAGATAACTGGCGTAAGTCGTATAGTTGATACCGAAGATCCGACGGGCGTGATTCCGCCAGACGCGACGATGCGAATAGAGGTGCTCGCCTTTCTGGTAATACAATTGATCCAGCGCCTGCACCGCCTTGATGCGTAATAAAAGATTCTCCTTATTAGACATGGTGAGAATTAGTTAGATTGTGTTGATTTGATAAAAATACGGTTTCCAAGGCGAATTTCCAACGAGAATACCAAAACTTGCCACTTTTTTCGTCCTTCGAAAGAAACGAAAGACGTCCGGATATTCCGGACGTCTCCAGTATCAGTAAAATTCGATTCGGTTTTCCGCGCGACGACAGGGCCGAATACCGGCCACGAAATCGCCGGATGGAAAAAGGCTCTGCTATTTAAGATTAGAGACTTTGAGCCGAGAGGTACGATCTATCAATTCGATAGCAGCAAGATGCCGATAACGAGTATGGAACATCATTGAACTGGTAGGAGCGGAACTCGGCGATGTGGGAAGATCATCGAGCGAAGCAGGGAACTGCATCGTATCCACAGAGATTTTTCCAGGTACGCCCTCAGCATCATAGGCCAAAGCATAGTTGCAGACCGTCGCCCCCAAAGCATCTTTTACAAAGGTAAACACGGCCCCATTGCTACCTTGCAAAACACTGCTGTCATACCATAATCCCTCCGGATTGGTACTCATATTCAACGATTCGTCTCCGAATGCCGCGATCATCGCCTCTTCGCCGGCTTCCTCCACCAAACCGGGTCCATACCCGATCATGAAGCGGAAACTCGCACAATCCGAATTCGGAGAAAAGGTAATTTGTGCAGCAGGATTTCCTTCGTCATTGAATAAACTGTTCGACAAACCCACCGATGCATTGCTGCGCTCGGTCGTCGGCGGCGTCGGTTCATCGCCCCCCTGATTGCCATCCATGACCGCTTCGACACGCGTCATCGAAAGCGGCCCCGTCACACCAGCGGCATTCACTCCGATGGTCGTCACGTAAAGTACTTCACCCCACTCCAAAGGCACAACGCGATCTGTCAACGCATCGGTATACAAATTTGCAGGGTCACCCAGCATAAAAGCGATAATATCCGCTTCCGGCATTTCGAGAACAGTTTCATAGAACAAGCCTACTGCCCATTTCGCAGTAGCTTCATTGGGAACCAGATCGAATAACATTACGGCCTTACCTGCGAAATCGGGATCGACATACACATATTTATCACCGTCGTCAATCACATAGGTAAGCTGCACTTTCGCTTCCGGCGAAGTAGTCTTCGTATTCGCCTTGAACAGGCGCGTGGTCTCTTCGGCCTTGCCTGCCGCCGATTTCTGGACGCCGAACGCCACGACGCTGTACTCGGTACCGATGCTCAGACCCGATGCGTTGTAGTTGCTCGTACCGCTGCGGAACTGTGCGGCAGCGACGGCATCCCAGCCCGACTTGTCGATCTCGGCATTGAGCGCAGCCAGCTGCGCGTCCAGAATCTCGCGGTCGCTCATCCCAGCCACGTCGGCCGACTTGACCGCCGTCACGAAATAGGAACCCGAACCGGAGGGGACGCACTTGGCCGAAATCGCCTCATCGCCCGCATTCATGACCGAAACATCGATCGACATGCGGGGATCGACGGCGGTCGAGAACTTCTCCGAACGGCTCAGCACCGACGTCGAAGCACCCCTGTCCGCATCGTAACCGAACGCTACGGCCACATAGGCGGTTTCGGGATCGAGCCATTTCGTCTCGATCGTCTGTTCGCCCTTGACCAGCGACTCCGGTTCGATATCCTTTTTGAGCATTTCGATAATGGCGTTGCTGTTCTTGTCCAGCAGCAGCGAACTCTTCACCACGGCGAAGAAATAGGTCTCGTCGGCGATCGACGGCTCGACCTTCACCGTCGCGGAGTCGTACCCCACGGGGTCGTCGACCGTGAAGGCGAACGTCTGCGACGAAAGTCCCTCGGCCGGCGTCTCGACGAAGATTTCGGCATATTCCGAATCGGCCAGCTGCGAGTCGGCAGCTGCGAGCGCCTTCACCTTGACCGTATATTTCGCACCTGCGGCCGCATCGTCGAAACGCAGCGACGTCTTGTCGGTCTGGGTTTCGGGACAAAACTCCGACGTGTTTCCCGCAGCGTCGCTTTCGGTCACCACATACTGATATCCGGCGGCCTCGTCGACAGCGTCCCACTCGACTCCGAACGACGTCGGGGTGTTCTCGCTGACGGCTACGACGGGTTTGGATACCGCCGGAACGACCGGATCTTCCACATCGTCGCTGTCGCAGCCGACGAAGGCCGTCAACAACGCAATTGAGATGAAAAGTCCAAATTTCTTCATAAACTACACTATAAAATATTACAAATTCATTCCGTACACAAGGTGTCCAGTCCGGCAAATATAATCATTTTTTCACAGAATATCTTATTTCCCGGCCACAAGATTCTTTTTTCAATCCCCGTTCATGCGACAAATCATAAGAAACGATGCCGGAAACGGCATCTTAAAAAAACGGAATCGAGGCCGTCGGATTTCAGATCGTAATTCCGGGCGGGCGATTTAAAAAAAATCGCAACCTCTCCGCCCGCTCACGCCAACCGCGTCGTCCGGGATTCGGGAAGCAGCCGCATCGCGGAAAAATCGATCCCTTCGAGCACCACAACGCCCGGACGCCGCCCCGGCGCGATCTCCCCCAGTTCATCGCCGAAACCCAACGCCGCCGCACCGCCCGCCGTCACCCACAGCAGGCGTTCGGCCAGCGGAACCCCATCGCCCAGCAGACGCAGTTCGTCGACGAGCGACAACGCGCCGTTCGAAGCCAGCGAATCGGTTCCCACACAGATATTCAACCCGTTCGCCCGCAGCAGCTCCACCGGCGGGCGCAATCCCGAGATATACCGGTTCGAGCCCGGGCAGAGGCACCACCACACGGGTGCCGTGAAGTGCGCCGTCACGCGGTCGATCGTCCGCTGCGTCACGCAGCAATTGTGGACGAGCAGCACGCTGCGAGTGGGCGGGACGCTCCCGACGAGCCGTTCGACCGGCGAGCCGTAATGCAGGAAATCGCACCGCCAGCCCCGCTCGGCATACCATGCCGCCAGCTCCCCTTCGCCGCGGTAGAGCGCCTCCTCGGCCGGCGACTCCATGAAATGGATCGACAGCGGAGCGTCGCCCCCGCTGCAAATTCTGCGGAAAAGCGCATCGGGGACGGAATAGGTCGAATGCGGCGTGAGCGACGTGGCGGCATGGCGCAGCAGCCCGTCGACAGGGGCCGTCGACACGGACTGCAAGCCGAAAAGTTCGGCGAACGTGCGGTAGCGGATCGCGCTGCGCGCCTTCACAGCGAACGTACTCTCGCCATTGGCCACGTCGCCCACGGCCGCCACGCCCTCGCGCCACATGCGGGCGTCGGCCGCCTCGATCGCCCGCCGCCGCTGCTCCTCGTCGAACCGTCCGCGCTGCGCGCCCATACCCCGCGCGAACGCGGCGAACCCGCCGCCCGCGGGAATCGCACCGCGCAGGCAGGACAATTCCAAATGACAGTGGGCGTTGACCATCCCCGGCAGCAGGATGCCGGAGTAGAACTCCACGCCAGCCTGTCGGTCGGGATCGCGCCACGTATCGACGCCGACGACCGTACCGTCGTCAGCGAGCGTCAGCAGCGGCCGGGGCCGCAGTCCCGAGCGAGTCAGCAGGTAGTGCGACGCGATCCGGCGCGGGGAGGGGGTTACAGAAATCATCGGCAAAAATCTTGATGTTCAACTGACGCAGGAAGAGGCTGTCGACCGCCTCGGCGGCATCGGGGGTATAGACCACCCGCAGATTGCGGACGGTCATGTGCGGTCGCTTGGGTTTCGGACTGCGGATCTCGTAGAGATCGAGCACCAGCCGCCGCATCGAAGTGTCGGCCTTCATCTCGCGGCGGTACTCCGCCGCACGGCGGCGTGTCAGATAGGTCGGCGACACATTGACCCGACGGTCGTCGGCCCGCTCGAACCAGACGCTGGCACGCAGCTGCGTATTCTCGTCGAGCGAATCGATCAGATAGTCGAACGCGATCGTATAGTCGCCCGGACGGATGCTGTCGAAGACGAAACGGAGCCGCGCCGTGTCGCGCAGCCGCGTGACGCGGACGAGCGAGTCGGCGTAGAGCGTGCGGCGGAACGTGCGGCGCGCGACGTTGTCGATCGTATCCAGAATCGACACCTCGCGGTCGAGATGCTCCGCCTCGGTTTCGAGCAGTTTGATCGCCTGCTCGACCACATCGCTCAGGCGGGCGCTCTTGCGCTTGGAGAAGTTGCCGATCGTATACTGCACGTCGGCCGTCGTATAGCCGTACTTGGCGAAGATCGGCTCGTAGAGATTCAGCGAATCGGGCCGCATCCCCCGATGCTGCATGTAGGCATTCGAGAGGAATGCGTCGTGAAAGATGAGCGCGAGCTGCTCGTCGGGGATGATCTTGTATCCCGAACAAGCCAGCAGCAGGCCCGATACCAATATATATATAAATCGTTTCATATCCCGTTCGTTTTCAACAGTCGTTTTCCCGCTTCGGCACGGCCGAAACAGGACCTTGTCATTGCGCCGTGCGGCCGGCGGCCATGTCGTCCGCACTAACCGCGCGCCGCACCGTCACGGCCGTCATCGCCCCCACCACGACCGCGAAAGCCGCCACGACGGCCGCCACGTCGCCCCCGCGCAGCAAGACGGGGTAGCTCTTGACCAGAAAGCTGTCGGCCGGAATTTCGATCACGCCGAAATGCTGCTGCACGAGGCACAGCCCCACGCCCAGCACGACGCCCGCACCGGCACCCAGCGCGCCGATCAGCCCCCCTTCGAAGAAGAAGATGCGGCGGACGAACCGCGTATCGGCCCCCATGGCGCCCAATGCGACGAACTCCGGCCGCTTGTCCAGCACGAGCATCACCACCGTCCCCACGATCGAGAACGACGCGATGACGAGCACCAGCAGCGAAATGAGGAAGATGCCCCACTTCTCGTACTGCATGATCGTGTAGAACGAAGCGTTCAGCTCGTCGCGCGTGCGCACCTCGAACGCCCCGCCCGCCGCCTCCGCCACGCGCCGCTTCACCTCCGCCGGACGTGCGCCGCGGGCCACGCGGACCACGGCCGCCGACGCCCGATCGGGATAGGAGAAGAGCTCCTGCGCCAGCCTGAGCGAGGTGAAGAGGTAGCGGCCGTCGGTCTGGGCGTCGGCCGCGAAGACCCCCGCCACCTCCGCCTGCCGACGCGTGTAGCCCTCGACGGGCAGCAGCGACGAGAATCCGGTGCGGCGCAGGGCGTAGAGCACGCCATCGGACTCGCCCAGCGAGCGTAGTCCGAGTTCGTAGGCCACGCCGCGGCCGACGACGAGCCGGTCGAGATCGCCCAGCCGGACGGCGTAGTCGCCCGCCGTAATGCACTCGGCCACGGGAACCACCCGATCGTAACCGTCGGCGACGCCCCGCACCGTCACCATCGCCTGACGGCCGCGGTACTCCATGAGCGCGCTCTGTTCGAGCGCCAGCGACACCGCCTCCACGCCGGGAAGCCGCCGCAGCGCGGCCGTATCGAGCGATTCGATCCCGAACGTCTGCCCCTCGCGGGGCGTGAGCGTCAGATCGGCGTCGAAATGCGAATTCATCGACCGCACCAGTTGCTCGAAGCCGTTGAAAACCGACAGCAGGACGATCATCGCCGCCACCGGAACGGCCACGGACACGACGCTCACGCCGGCGATCAGATTGATCACCGAGTGGGACTTCTTCGAAAAGAAGTAACGTCGTGCGAACCAGCCGGCGAGCATCCCGTAGCCGCGTTACTTCTCCTCGCGGAGCAACTGGTCGATATTGTCGATATACTCCAACGAGTCGTCCAGAAAGAACTGAATCTCGGGGACGGTCTTCAACTGGTTGTGGACGCGCTGTCCCAGACTGCGGCGCAGCAGCCAGTTCTGCTTGTCGAGTACGGCCATCACCGCCGTGCTGCGGTCGAAGGGGAAGACGCTGACGTAGATCTTCGCATAACCGAAATCGGGCGAGACGCGCACGGCCGTGACCGTGACCATCGCCCCTTGCAGAAACGAAGCGGCCTCCTTCGAGAAGATGTCGGCCATATCGCGCTGTATCTGTCGGGCAATCTTCTGTTGCCGCATCGATAGGTTCTCTGTCATAAGTATCTATTTCTGTGGTTTTTCTCCGAAATCGAATCCCGCCTTCATCTTCTCCCGTTTCTGCCGCTTCACGGTCCACGACTTGAATTCGGGGGCGAAGCGGTAGGCTACGCCGATACGCACCATCAGGTTGTCCATCGGCGAACGCTGGGGCGTATACCAGAAGGGGTTCTCGGCGCCGTCGACCGCATTGTCGTAATATTTGTTGCGATTGCGCAGGATGTCGGAATAGCCGAAATAGTAGCGTGCGCCGGCGCTCACCTCGAAGCGCCCGATCAACACCGCGAGCCCCGCGCCGCCCGCCAGGCCGTACCCCCAGCGGTTGTCGCGTGCGGTCTTGAATTCGTACTTGCCGCGCCACGGTTCGACGCCGTTCTCGCGGGCGACGTCGTTGACGTAACTCGAATCGAAATTATAGGAGAAGGTCAGCGCCGCTTCCAGATAGACGCGCAGGTGACGCCGCGCCAGATAGAAGTGGGGCTGCCACACGAGCGGCACCACGAACGAGTTGAGCTTGCGCGTATAGTAGACGTAATCGGCTTCGTTCTCGGTGGTCGAGGCGAAGGGCGCATAGGCGAACCCTCGCTGCAAGAATTCCAGATCGACACCGACGCACCCCACGAAGCGCGTGGCCGAATAATAGCGCCACGAGAAACCGCCGGAGAAGCGCCCGCCGACGGATTTCGTCTCCTGTGCAGGGTAGAAGCGGGCCGTACCCGTCCCGAAACCGCCGAAGACGCCGACCGTGTGCTGCGCACGGGCCGCGGAGGCCGCGAGCAACACGGACGCACAAAGAGTTATGAACTTCATCGTTTTCATCGTACACATTTAGAACGAGTTGCCGAATCCTCCCAACGCACCGCCCATGCCGCCGGATCCGCCCATGCTACCCAGACCGCCCATCGCGCCGCCGAAGCCCATGCCCGACGAAGACTGCCCCTGCTGGTCGTCCTTGCGGTTCTTGCGGTTCTGCTGCTGCTCGTCGAGGTATTTCGACAGCCGCTGCATCTCCTGCTGTTCGAGCTGTTCGATCAGCGACTCCATCGTAATGGGGGCGAACAGTTCGTTCATGTCGATATCGAGTTCGACCTCCCAGTTCTCCTTCGTGGCGAAGGTCGACTCGCCGTCGGCGTTGACATACATCTCGGCCCGCTCGGGCTGCCGCCGTTCGACCAGGTTGCCCGAATCCCAACGCCCGTTGCCGTTGAGATCCTCGATGACGCGCAGCCGGATTTCGCCCGCCGGTACATAGTCGAACCGCAGGTCGCCCGTCGTGACGTCGCGCCGCTCCTGCAACAGGCCGTTCGACCCGTTGAGCAGCTGCACGACATACTTCGCATCGGGAGCCTTGCCCTCGACGTGCAGCCTGATCGTGGCGAATTTCTCGGGGTCGGCCACCGTATAGGTACCGCGCAGCGAGTCGTTCTGTTCGTTGGCGATATTCTCGAAAGCACCCGGCGGCACGAGCAGCTCGTACTTGCCGCCCAACTGCCAGTCGGATTTCAGCCGCCAGACACGCATGTTGGCCGTATCGCGTTCGAACCGCACCTCGGCAGGACGCGGTTCGGGCTGCTGCTCGGTGGTATAGGTGAGCTGCACGGCCGCGGAATCGAGTTTGCGCAGCGGATAGTCGAACTCCAATTTGAGGTTGTCGAGCGGATTCACGTCGCCCGTGGTCGAGAGGTTGACCTTGAAGGGGTTGGGCTTTTCCGGCTCCTCCCACTCCTCGCCGGCCGCTTCAGCGCGTTTGCGCTCGCGTTCGAGCTTTTCGCGCTCCTTCTCCTCCGACTTGCTCTCGATATACCGCCATGCGAGTTTCAGCGGTTCGGTCACCTCCTGCAACCTGTTGACCGTATCGTGTTTGAAATAGGTGATCTCGCCCTTGATCGTATCGGGAAGCGAGGCCGAGGGCACGTCGAACCACAGAGCCACCGTATCGCGCCCCACGGTCTGGGGATCCCAGATGACCCACTCGGCGGGGATGCTGTCGAACCGCAGGCCGGTGACTTCGGGATGCGCAGCGCCGAAATAGAGCATGGCCTTGTGCCGTGCGGGACGTTCCGACTGCTGGAGCGTCTGCCGTTTGAAGGCCACGTCGGTGAACATCCGCATGAAGACCTGCGGATCGGCCGTGACGTAATGGCGCAGCGAGTCGTACCAGACCGAAAAGTCGGGCATCAGCGCGGGGTTGATCAGACTGTCCAGAAAACCCACCTTGTCGATCGACGGTTCGTACATCTGGTTGTCGTTGGTATCCTGGAAGGCGTAGACGCGGTAGGGAACCGGTTTGAGGTTCTGCGCCAGGAAAATGCCGTTGGTCTCGGCGCGGGCGATGACCTGCGGCTTGTAGTTGAACAGCGTCGAATCGTACTCTTTGGGTTCGGGAACCGAGTCGGCGATGTAAAAGTAGATGAAGCTCTTGCTTACGCTGTCGGCCTTGTAGGCGTCGACCGTATAGCCCGACAGCACCATCGAGTCGATCTCGGGTCCGGTCGAAAAGACGTAACGCATCGAGTAGAGGGGGTTGCCCTCGTTGTTGTCGCAGATCGCGCTGCCGAAATTGAGCGCATAGGTGGTATTCTCCCTCAGCGTATCGCGCAACTGAACGGAGATTCCCCGCCCGCGCAGGGTGATGGTGGGTTTCTTCTTCATCTGCGGCGAGGTGAAGAACTCCTTCTGCTGATCCTTGATCTGAACGAACTCGTCGAACTCGATATAGATCTTGCGATCCTTGAAATTGGTCGTGAAGTTGTCGGGCGTCATCAGCGTGATGACGGGGGGCAGCGTATCCTTCGGGCCACCCGTGGGCGTCATGATCGTGGCGCAGCGCCACAGAAACGCCGTACAGAAGAAGACTGCGAGCGCCGCGCGCCCCAGCAGCGGGACGAAGCCCCGTCGTTTGTCCTTATCGCTTGTTCTCATCGCCGTATATTCCGATTATCGACGCCCGACCCCTGCGAACCGGACGAATCGCCGCCCGTTTCACCACCGGTCTCACCGCCAGTCTCGCCACCAGTTTCGCCGCCGGTCTCGCCGCCGGGATTGTCGGGCTCCTCGACATAGAAGTCGTTGAACATCCGCCACGTGCCGTCGACATATTTTTTCATCTGTTTCCACGGGCGGAAGATGACCGACGTGAAGAGCTGCGGCAGATTCTCGCCCAAATCCTGCTGCCGATAACCGTAGAGCCGGTTCTCGGTATCGACCGCCACGACCACGACGGGCGTACTGCCCACCCGCATCAGCAGCAGATCCATGTCGACCGAGTCGACGCGGTAGGCCGTACCTTGCACGGGCGAAACGCCCGCCTCGTCGGTTCCCTTGCGCGTAAGGACGCCGTTCAACGCATCCTCGTAGGAGGCGACCGTCCACGTCACGGTGTCGGCCTCGAAGGCATAGGCGACCACCCCCTGCGCCGGTTTCAGCTCGGCGGCCGACTCCGTCTGCACCCAACTTTTGAGGATCACGTCGGTATCGTAACCCACGCTCTTGAAACAACCGCCCAGCAGCAGCGCGGCGGCGGCATATAGTATCGTCCGTTTCATTTCGTCTTTCCTAACAGGTTATCGCGCAGTTCGCCCATCGTAAGCCCCAGCACGGGATGAGGCCGCTGGCGCAGTACTTCGCACAGCGGCGTGAGGACGAACTCGCGCTCGGCGATACCCGGATGCGGGATCGTCAGTTCGGGCGTGGAGATCACCTCGTCGTCGTAGAGCAGGATGTCGATATCGATCGGCCGCGAGACGTAACGCTGCCCCGTAGCGGCCCGTTCGACCGCCTCGGCAGCACGGTTGCGCCCCAGCTCCCGCTCGATGCGGTGCACCTCGGCGAGCACCTCGTGCGGCGCGAGATCGGTGTCGGCCACCAACACCTGATTGACGAACGGCTGTTCGGCCTCGAAGCCCCACGGGGCGCTCCCGTAGCAATGCGAACAGCGCAGCACGGCTCCGATGCGGGCGTTGACCAACCGCTGTGCCGTGCGCAGACGCTCCTTCACGTCGCCGACGTTGCCTCCCGTCAAAAGTACCACACGTGCCATAATCTCCTCCCTATTTTCGTCGAATCTGTTTGCTGACGCTCAGCGCGAAGTGCGTAAAGACGATCGTCGGATTGCCGTTCTGCGTGATCTGACGCATCGCCCGTTCGATCTCGTCGAGCAGGAACTCCACGTTCTCGTTGCCGATAAAGGGGGCGAACTTCCCGCAAAAATCGGCTTCGGCGCCCCACAGGTAGCTGATGTCGGCCAATCCGGCGTGGAGCATGTAGCTCTCGCGCAGCAGACGCGCCGCGTGGCGCAGGAACACCCGCTGCTGTTCGCGCGAGAGATGCGCCACCTCCTCGGCCCACGACACCAGTTCGAGGTGTTTGTCGTTGTAGCTCAGCCGCATGAGCGAGCAGAACAGTCCGAAACAGTCGCGCGTCAGTTCGTCGTCCTCGCCCGCCAGCAGCCGTTGCAACGTCAGATAATCGCCTCCGGCCAGCCGCGCGAGGTTGTGCAGCCGCGCTGGATCGCTCTGGCCGTGCCGCGCCGCCACCGCCTCCAACACCTCGGTCGAAATGCGCGGAACGGCCACCTCCTGCGTGCGCGACAGGATCGTCTGCAACAGCCGGTCGGGAGCCTCGCTCACCAGCAGGAAAACGGTCTTCTCCCACGGCTCCTCCAAAATTTTGAGGATCTTGTTGGCAGCCTCCTCGTTCATCGTCTCCGGCAGCCAGACGAGCATCACCTTGTATTCCGCCTCGAAACTCTTGAACGAAAGCTTGCGGATGATCTCGTCGGCCTCGCGGGCCGAAATCGCGCCGCGCAGCGTCTTGCCCAGGTCGAGCGCGTCGTACCACTCCTGCGGCGAGAAATAGCCGTTCGAGCGGGCGAATACCGTGCGGAACAGCGGCAGGAAGGCATCCGACGTAATCACTTCGCCCGACTTCTTGCCCTGCTTGTTGACCGGAAAGACCAGATGCAGGTCGGGATGCGCGAGGGCTGCGATCTGCCGGCAGTCGGGACAGACGCCGCACGAATCGCCGTCGGCGCGGTGCCGGCAATTGAGGTACTGGGCGTAAGCCACCGCCAGCGGCAGCGTGCCCGCACCCGCCGCCCCCGTAAAGAGCTGCGCATGGCTCACGCGCCCCGCCGCGACGCTCGCAACCAGTCGCCGTTTGAGCTCCTCCTGACCGATAATATCCCGAAACTGCATCTTGCGTCAACGTTTTTTATTCCGCTTCACCGCCCGCACCGTCTGCACGACGGCGATCGCGACCAACCCCATGACCGAGGCGGCCAACACGCCGTTGCGCACGACGCCCGGCTCGCTGTAAAGCGCCCGGACGCCCACGATGAAAATAGCGAAACTCAGCGACAGAATCAACAACTTATTCTTGGTTTCCATCTTTTTCTCAATTCATCGTTTCACGACCGATCGCAACAGCCGCCCCACGTCGATATGCTCGCGCCGCACGGCGAACAGGCCGAACAGACCGAACAACACGCCGTTCACCGCATATTCCGCGCCGCGCACGGGGAGCCAACGCGCGAAAACCGCACTGGCGAAGAAAACGCCCAACCCCAGCGCGACATACTCGCCGATACGGCGCAGGTCGTAGGGCGTGGGGTAATAGCGCCGGTTGAGCCAGTAGCTCACCCCGACCATCGCCGCTTCGCTCGCGAGCCGCGCCCACGCCGCGCCCACGTAACCCAGCGCCGGAACGAGCGCCACGTTCATCACGACGGTGAAGAACAACCCCGTGAAGGTGACCCACACGGCCAGCTGCGTCCGCTCCTCGCGCTTGTACCAGAACGAGAGGTTCAGCCACACGCCGCTCAGGACATTGGCCCCCAGCACCACCGGCAGGATGAAGATCCCCTCGCGGAAATCAGCCCCCACGATCAGGGAGAAGAGATCCTTGAAGAGGGCGATGCCCAGAAAGATGAACATCGAGGCCATCACGTAGTATTTCATCGCCGCGGCGTTCATCGCCACGAAGTCGCTCTTGCGGTAGTCGGCCAGAAAAAAGGGTTCGGCCGCCAGGCGGTACATCTGCGTGAAGAGCATCATCACCACCGCGATCTTGGTAATGGCGCCGTAAACCCCCAACTGCGCCATCGCCCCCGCAGGGACGAGGTACTTGATCATCTGCCGGTCGATGAACTCGTTGGCCGTACCGGCTACGCCGCTGACGAGCAGCGGCAGCGAATAGACCAGCACCGCGGCCAGCAACCGGCGGTCGATGCGCGGCACCGTGCGGTCGGTCGTCAGCAGGATGACATTGAACGTCACCGCGCTGGCGATGAGGTTGGCCACGAAAACCCACCCGACGCCGAAGGGCGTACCGTAGAGTCCGGCCAGTGCGAACCCGATGGCCAGCGCGACGTTGACCACCACGCCGAGCGCCTTGATCCCCACGAAAGTCATCGCCCTGCCCTGTTCGCGCAAACGCGAGAAGGGCAGGCACGCCGCCACGTCGAACCAGACGACGGCGGCCACGAGCAGCACGTACTCCGGATGCGCCACGTAGGCTTCGCCCATCCACTCCGCCACGCGCTCGCGGCCGAAGGCCGTCAGCAGGAAAAAGAGCGAGGCCGCGAGCAGCGTCACGCCCCACGCGGTGGCGAACAGGCGCCGTTTGCCCGCCCGCGCCCGTGCGGCGATCTCGCCCTCCGTGCCGCCCGCAGCCGCGGCTGCGGCGTCGGCCTTGGCCGCAAAACGGAAATAAGCCGATTCGAGCCCCATGGTGAGCACCACCAGCGCGAACGGAATCAACGCATAGACGTCGGTAACGATGCCGTAAGCCTCCGGCTCGAACACCCGCGTGAAGACGGGCGTGAGCAGGTAGCTCAGAAAACGCACCGCAATGGTGCTGATACCGTAAACGGCGGTCTGTTTGGCCAGCTTTTCAAGCATCTCTTCTCAATCACTCCCGCGCACAAGGCGTTTTATCCTGCAAAGATACGAATAAGCGAGAGCAATGTCAAATTTATTTGAACATTGCCGAGCGGGAGTATCTTCGGCATCAGCCAAAGATACGATTAAGCCGAGCGCAATGCAAATTTATTTGCTTTTTGCCGAGACGAAGTACCCAAGGCGTCAGCCAAAGGTACGAACCAGCTGCGGCATCTCCTGCTGCGCGTTTCCAAAAAGAACGTAACGAAGGGTTTTTTATGGTGCGAAGTTGACCGTATTGTTTTTTTTCGTATATTTGCATCAATTGGAAAATAATGAACTTAAATGCCGAAGTTGTATGACAACAAGGTAGACGTAGCGAAAAAACCCGGCTGGCTGAAAATTCGCCTCCACCGCACGACGCAATTCGCCGAGGTGGACCGGATCGTTCGGGAACATGCCCTGCACACGATTTGCAGCAGCGGGATGTGCCCCAACAAAGCCGAATGCTGGAGTCGCCGGACAGCTACCTTCATGATTCTGGGCGATGTCTGCACACGGAGCTGCCGTTTCTGCGCCACGCGCACGGGACGTCCGCTTCCGCCCGACGATGCAGAGCCCGGGCAACTGGCCCGCAGCGTGAAGCTGATGGGTCTTCGGCACGTTGTCGTAACATCCGTTACACGTGATGATCTGCCCGACGGAGGCGCCCGCCACTGGGCTGCCGCCGTCGAAGCCATCCGTCGAGAGAATCACGACGCAACGATCGAGCTCCTTATTCCAGATTTCGACGCCCGCCCCGAGCTGTTGGACACGGTGGCGGCGGCGAAGCCCGATATTATCGGGCACAACATCGAAACCGTCGAGCGACTCACCCCGCAGGTGCGTTCGCGCGCCCGTTACGCGACCTCGCTCCGCACGCTGGAGCTGCTCGCACGACGCGGCGCCGCGACCAAAAGCGGCCTGATGCTCGGCCTCGGCGAAAGCGATGACGAGGTGTTGCAAACGCTGCGCGACCTGCGCCGGGCAGGAGTGCGGATCGTCACCCTCGGCCAGTATCTTCGACCTACATTGGAGCACTATCCCGTTGCGGAATACATCACTCCTGAGAAATTCGAAGCGTACCGGCAGCAGGCGCTCGCCATGGGATTCGATTACTGCGCGAGCGCACCGATGGTGCGTTCGTCGTATCGGGCCCAGGAAGCGCTCGCAGCAATTAAAAATGAGAAATCAGAGACGAGGCATTAGCCGCCGCCCGAATTCCCGAACGGGGAGGAGGTTCCGGTCCGTTTCTGATTCGCCGTTTTTAATTTTTAACTTGACTCGTATGTTGACTGTTCGGACGATCGACCTGGGGCGTATGCCCTACCGCGACTGCTGGGAGTACCAGCAGCGGCTGTTCGACGTCCTCACGGCGCGCAGGGGCGATGCCTCGGACGAGGCGGGCTGGCTCCTGACGGTCGAACATCCGCCGGTCTACACGCTCGGCAAGAGCGGCAAGGCGCAGAACCTGCTCGTGGGAGAGGAGTTCCTGCGGGCCAAAGGAGCCGAGTACTACCACATCGACCGCGGGGGCGACATCACCTTCCACGGCCCCGGACAGGCGGTCTGCTACCCGATTCTCGACCTCGCCAGACTGGGAATCGGCCTGAGGGAGTACATCTTCCGACTGGAAGAGAGCGTCATCGAGGTCGTGGGCCGCTACGGCATCCGGGGCGCCCGCATCGCAGGCGCTTCGGGCGTCTGGATCGTCGAAGAGGGCGCCGCGCCGCGCAAGATCTGCGCAATAGGCGTCCGCGCATCGCGTTTTGTTACCATGCACGGCTTCGCCCTCAACGTCTCGACCGACTTGGAGTGGTTCGGCCTGATCAATCCCTGCGGATTCGTCGACAGGGGCGTGACCTCGATCGAACGCGAGACGGGGCGCACGGTGCCGATGGACGAAGTGAAGAAATCGATTGTAACCGTTTTAAGCGAGAAATTAGATGTTAAAATATATAATAAGTAAACAGTATGCCTATAGAAAAAAGATGGGTTGTCAAACCGCAAGGCGACCCCGCGACCGTGGAGGCGCTCGCCTCTGCGCTGCGGATTCCGCCCGTGTTGGCTAACCTGCTCGTACAAAGAGGCATAGACACCGAAGAGAAGGCACATTCGTTTTTCAATCCGCAGCTCTCGGACCTCCACGACCCCTTCCTGATGAAGGACATGGACCGCGCCGTGGAGCGTGTCGAGGCAGCCGTCCGCAACCAGGAGAAGATCATGGTCTACGGCGACTACGACGTGGACGGAACGACGGCCGTGGCGCTGGTCTACAAGTTCCTGCGGCACATCGGCCACCGCAACCTGCTCTTTTACATACCGGACCGCTACACCGAAGGGTACGGTATCTCCGTCAAGGGAATCGATTACGCCGCCCGCAAGGGGGTGACGCTCATCATCGCCCTCGACTGCGGCATCAAAGCCACGGAGAAGGTAGCCTATGCGAAGACTCAGGGCGTGGATTTCATCATCTGCGACCATCACCTCCCCGCCGAGGAGATTCCCCGTGCGGTAGCCGTTCTCGATCCGAAACGCACCGATTGCACCTACCCGTTCGACGAGTTGTCGGGCTGCGGCGTAGGATTCAAGCTGGTGCAGGCCTATGCGATGAAAAACGGGATGCCTTTTTCGTCGATCGCGCCGCTGCTGGACCTGCTGGTGGTGAGCATCGCCTCGGACATCGTGCCGCTGGTGGGCGAAAACCGCATCCTGGCCCATTACGGGCTCGAACTGCTCAACCGCGCGCCGTCGAAGGGTCTGCTGTCGATCATCAAGATCTGCGGACTGAACAAGCACTCGATCACCATCGACGACATCGTCTTCAAGATCGGGCCGCGCATCAACGCCGCCGGCCGTATGCGGATGGACGAAAACGACGAAAACGCCGCGCCGTCGGGCGGATACGCCGCCGTGAACCTGCTCGTCGAGAACAACGAGAGCGACGCCGAAGACTACGGGTCGATCATCGACGCCTTCAACCAGGACCGCAAGTCGATCGACCGCCACGTGACGCAGGAGGCGCACGAGATCATCGAGAGCGACCCCGAACTGAAAAACCGCAAGAGCACGGTCATCTACAATCCCAGGTGGATGAAGGGCATCGTCGGTATCGTCGCGTCGCGCCTGATCGAGACCTACTTCCGGCCGACGGTCGTCCTGACGCAGAGCAACGGCTTCGCGACGGGTTCGGCCCGTTCGGTGCCGGGCTTCGACCTCTATCAGGCCGTAGAGTCGTGCGCCGACCTGCTGGAAAACTTCGGCGGGCACATGTACGCCGCAGGGCTCACGATGCGGCCGGAGAACGTCGGGGAGTTCACGCGGAGGTTCAACGCCTACGTCGAAGAGAACATCGATCCGCAGATGCTCGTTCCGCAGGTGGACGTCGACGCCGAACTGCTCTTCTCGGAGATCACGCCCGCATTCCGCCGCGAGCTGAAACGGTTCGAACCTTTCGGGCCGGGCAATGCGGCGCCGATCTTCGCCACGCGCAGCGTCAGCAACCGCGGCGACGCCAAACTGGTGGGGGCCGAGTGCGAACACCTGCGCATGGACCTCACGCAGCGGCAGAAACCCAACACGACGTTGCAGTGCATCGCCTTCCAGCAGCCGGAGCATTTCGAATGGATCCGGTCGGGGCGGCCGGTGGACGTATGCTATCAGATCGTGGAGAACCACTACCGCGGCACGGTCTCGACGCAGCTGCGCATCAAGGACATCAAGCGGGTGGAGAAATAGCGCGAAAGCGCATCGCTGCGAATCGGGGTGCGGATTTCGAATCCGCACCCCGATCGTTTAACAGGAAATCATGCCTCGCGGCCTCTGCTCCGGCGGCAAAGCAGACGCTTCATGCCGTAGAAGATCGCCGTCAGCAGGACGGCCGCCACGAGAGCCGCCACACTCATCCGTCCCGCCGCGAAAGGCTCGTCCGCCGCCCCGCGGCTCAGAAAAGCGAGGACCGAGAAGAAGTAGAGGCCGACGAAAACATACAGGAACAGCGCCAGCGGCTTGCGCACCGATTCGCGCGGACGCGACACCTGCGCACCCTCGTTCAGTTCGGGATACCACCGCCCCACGACGACATCGTTGAAGAAGCCGAAGGCGAAAGCGGCCGCCAGCGCATAGACCATCGTCCACACGAGCGACAGCCGTTCGTCGGGCTGCTGAGATTCCGACGGCAGAAGAGTCATCAGCCAGAAAAAAAGCAACGCATTGAACGCAAATTCGTAGACTTTGTACGGTCTCTCCATAGCAGAATTATATTTAATTCGGTTCGATCTCCAAAACGAAAGGCTTCGACACAACTAAACTATTTCCAAGGAACTCACTAAAAGCTATGTCATAAGTATCTTTATAAGTATAATTTACAAATTCGTTAATAAGAGATACAGAATAACCTGAACCAAGTGCTAATTGAGTTATTAAATCTGAAACGGATGCAACCGCAGCTGTACCTGCCACAATAGCTGCTCCTGCTTTCCATGCCAAAGGTCCTCCACACCAAAAGCCACGCCCAAAATAACCGATAGCAGCCCCTATTCCTGCTTTGAAATCTTCTGTACCGGCCTGTTTCCAATTAAGGCCCAACCAACCTCTTGTCATAGAACAATTTAATGACACTGAAGAGTTCGAAAAAGGTTTGGTTACAAGAGGAGGTATTACTACTCCTAAAGAGTCGCAAATTCGATCGAAGTTCGCATGCCAATATTGAAATGTATTCTCTGCGATAGATAAACCCATTAACAATATTTGGCGCTCTGTTTTATTTTGCATTTTCTCTACTGAGACCCTTATATCGTTAAGTCGATGATTCAAAGAAACTAAATCAAAGTCATCATCATTAAACATCTGACAAATCTCAGCTTCTCTTAAACGATAAGTAAGTGATGGCGAGAAAGTATTAGTAGTATCAATTAATCCCATACGAACTGAATCACATGATTTAATCAAATAGTTTCTAATTTCAACTTTTTCTTTTGCCGGAATTGCCAAACAATTTATTGCTTCTAATGCCTCAAGTTCAAAACGAATTGGCTTAATTGGTTTGATAGGGCCAATAGGATCGTTTGGATCTGGTTCCGGTATAACAATGCTTCTACTGTCACTCGTTTGTGTCAAAATCCGGTCAAATATATATTCAACCATTTGATTATGATCCACGCCAACCTGTTCGCATATTGCATCTTGAGAATCGATACGATCTACATTTACACCACCTTCATTAGAAGAACATGAAACAATAAAGAAAACAGTCAATATAAATACGACTGATCCGAGAGAGAGAATTTTTTTCATAATTTTTCTGTGTTTAAAATTACTTCGATGTAAGAGAGGCGCCATAAACATCGTTTCGCAAATATAGGAAATCTGTTACATAATTCAAAAATATTTTTAATAATATTTTAAATATTTTATCATTTGCTTTTAATTTAGAATTATTCAACAATAAACACAAACACATACATAAAAAAACGAGAGTTTATACTTTCATATTATAACACTACTCTCCTGTTAAACTAACTTTATCAAATAATACATGCCTTTAATAGCATCTAACCCTTGTAACAAACACAACAAATATACTGTATACCAAGACTTTGCAAAAAAATAAAAAACATCTCGACCTACAAAAATTGTAGATCGAGATGCAATAAATACACTTGTTCTCGAAGAGAACCGACTCCGTAATGCCTTACGGATAAATCCGTCCGCTCCTCCGATCAGAGATTGGGATTGATCTTCGACCACTCCGATACGGGCGGCACGATATTGAGCGTGACGAGCTCGTCGCGCATCTTGCAGAGGTGCTCGTAGCTGGCGTCGAGGCTGGCGACCTCGTCGGCCGTACCCGTCGGAACCTCGAAGTGGCAACCCGTAGCGTCGAGCGTGGTCTTCATGGCCATCATGATGCACTTGTACTTCTCGTTGTTGACGAACGTGCCGGCCGGCCAGCGGAACGCCTCGCCGCCCATGGCCGAACGGATCATCTCGACCGAGAGGTAGGACGGGCTCTGGAACGACGAACGGCCGCGCAGCTCGATGATCTTGGCACCGCCCTTCGTCACGTCCTGCTGCATCTGCTTCCACTCCTCGACGGGGAACTCCGCCGTACCGATAATCTCGCTCAGCGGCTTGCCGGCAACCTTCACGGCGCTGCCGAACACGGCCATCTGCTCGCCGTGGCCGCCATAGGTGGCGCAACCCGTGATCTGGTTCTGCATCACGCCGAACTTCTTGGCCAGCGCACTCTGCAAACGCGTCGAGTCGAGCGCCGCGAGCGTCGTCACCTGCGAAGGTTTCAGACCGGAGTAGAGCAGCGTCACCAGACCCGTCAGGTCGGCCGGGTTGAAGATAATCACCACGTGCTTCACATCGGGGCAATAGGTCTTGATGTCCTTACCCAGCTGCTCTGCGATCTCGCAGTTGCCTTTGAGCAGATCCTCGCGCGTCATGCCGGCCTTGCGCGGTGCGCCGCCCGAAGAGATGATATACTTCGCGTCGGTGAAAGCCTCCTTCACGTCGGTCGTCGCCGTGATGTTCACGCCGTCGAAACCGCACTGGCGCATCTCCTCGGCCACACCCTCCGGAGAAAAGACATCGTACAGGCAGAGATTGGAGGTCAGACCCATCATCAGGGCGGTCTGCGCCATGTTCGAGCCGATCATGCCGGCAGCGCCGACGATCGTCAATTTTTCGTTTGTCAGAAAAGCCATAGCTACAATATTATTGTTAGTGAATTAACAGTGATCGCACCACAAAAGTAATACTTTTTTTCAATTAATGTACACTTTCTTTACATTTGTTCGAAAAATCGCCCCGTTTCTGCGACGGATGTCGTATCTTTGGGCCGCTTTTCCGCAAAAGAGAGCGGCGAAGAGATCCTCTCCGGACGGAACCCGCCGCGCCGGAAGACGACTGCGCAGGATCGGCGACTGGAAATCCGACGCAGGCAGAACGTCGGAACAGGAGTCCGCCGCATCTCCTCTTCGACCGATCCCGCAGGCGGACCGAATCGCAACGTCGAACTCATACACGAAAGACTATGTTCTCTGAAAAACACGGAAACATCCTCCACGGCATCCTGCTCATCGCACTCTTCTCGTGCGCAGCGTTCTATCTGGCCGACACGCAGCCGGCACGCAGTCTCTCGTTCAGCCCGCTCATTCTGGGCATTCTGCTCGGAATGCTCTATGCCAACAGCCTGCGCAACCATCTGCCCGAAACGTGGGTGCCGGGCATCCTGTTCTGTTCGAAACAACTGCTGCGCGCGGGCATCGTGCTCTACGGATTCCGCCTGACCTTCCAGAGCGTGGCGGCCATCGGCGCGCCGGCCATCGGCATCGACGCAGCGGTGGTCGCGGGGACGCTCCTGCTGGGCGTATTGCTGGGCCGTGCGCTGAAAATGGACCGCGACCTGGCGCTGCTGACCTCGACGGGCAGCGCCATTTGCGGCGCGGCGGCCGTGCTGGGCGCCGAACCCGTCGTGAAGGCCGCGCCGCACAAGACGGCAGTGGCGGTCTCGACCGTAGTGATCTTCGGTACGGTCTCGATGTTCCTCTATCCGGCGCTGTGGCGCGCCGGCATTCTCGGCCTGACGCCCGAACAGATGGGCCTTTACACGGGTGCGACGCTGCACGAGGTGGCCCACGTCGTCGGGGCGGGCAATGCCATGGGCGCCGAAATCGCCGACGGCGCGGTCATCGTCAAGATGATCCGCGTGATGATGCTGGCGCCGGTACTGCTGGTCATGAGCCTGCTGCTCGCCCGCCGCACGAAGGGCGGTGCGGGCCGCGCGAAGGTCACGATCCCGTGGTTCGCGTTCGGATTCCTGGCCGTCATCGGATTCAATTCGCTCGACCTGCTGCCCGAGGCGGCGGTGGCGGGAATCAATTCGTTCGACACCTTCCTGCTGACGATGGCCATGACAGCGCTGGGGGCGGAGACCAGCATCGAAAAGTTCAAACGCGCCGGCGCGAAACCCTTCCTCCTCGCCGGACTGCTCTACCTGTGGCTGCTGGGCGGAGGCTATCTGCTGAGCCGCTGGATCCTATAAACCCAGCAGGCGGAGCGACAGACGGCCTCCCGCCGTGAAGGAGGGTATCCACCGCCGCGCCATGCGTCCCACGGCCCAGGGAATGAGGACGCCCGACAGGAAGAGCAGCGCCGAAAAGAGGGCGGGATCGACCGCCAGACGGGGATAGAGCAGGCCGCGCAGGAGGCCGACAGGCAGCACGTGGAGCAGGTAGACCGTAAAGGTATACCTGCGCAGATCGTCCGCGAGCGGCAGGCGCAGCCTGCGGTCGACAGCCAGCGCCGCACACGAGGCGACGAAAAGGATGCCCGCCGCCGCATAGAACGGTGCGGCGGCGTGCGACGGGAACCGAAGCGTCACGAGCGACGCCGCACCCCAGAAAACGAGCGACGAGGGGCGGGCCAGCCGCGGCCACAGCCACGTGCGGCCGTCGCAGGCGACGGCTCCCAGCAGGAAAAAGCCGGTATACCACAGTACGTCGGGCAGCATCAGCAGCTCGCCGCCCGTCGGGGCGATCAGCCGGTTGGCGGCGATGCACGTCCCCGCAACCGCGGCGAGCGCAGCCGGCCGGCTGCGGACGATCCGGTCGACGGCATATCCCGCAAGACTCACCTCGAACAGCACTTCCAGAAACCAGAAGGGACGGATCGGATTGTCGGCCGGATAGAGAAAGGCGTGCAGATAGGCTGAAAAACTCAACTCCGACGGCCGCATGGCATAGGCGCTCAACAGCCCCTTGGGGATGAATACGAGCGTCGTCCACACGACAAGCGGCAACAGCAGCCGCAGCGCACGGCGGCGTGCGAAAGTCCCCGCACCGACCTGTCCGCTCCCTCCGCCGTAACGGAACAGATAGCCCGAAAGGGCGAAGAAGAGCGGCATGTGGAAGGCGTAGATCCAGCGGAACAGCGCCGTCGAAGCGAAACGGGAATCCACTCCCGAATGGCCCGCTACGACCAGCAGGATCCCGATCACGTAGCAGAGATCGATCCGACGGTCGCGCGGGAGACGATCCGCCGGTCGGGACGTCGGGATCGGACTACTTTTCATAAATCGACTCGGAGCGGGGCGTATCGTGCGAATGTTCGTCGTTCTGGCGGCTGACGCTCAGGATCATCCCCAATGCGATGACCGTGAAGAGCACCGACGAGCCGCCGCGCGAGATGAGCGGCAGCGTCTGTCCCGTCTCGGGCATCAGGTTGACCGTCACCATGACGTGCAGCAGCGCCTGACAGGTAATCATGAGCGCAAGCCCCAAGACCAGCAGTCCCGGAAAGGCGGTGCCGCAGCGCACGAAGATTTCGCGGGCGCGGAAGAAGATCCACAGGTAGAGCATCAGCAGGATACCGGCCAGGATGATCCCGTACTCCTCGACGAAAAAGGCGTAGGCGTAGTCGCTTTCGGGATGGATCATCTCCACGCGCATGGCGCTCTGGCCCGCCCCCTCGCCCAGCAGTCCGCCGTTGTGGATGGCGATCATCGAACGTTCGGTGTCGGTGAGCCGGTCGATCGGTTTCTCGGTCTGCGACGACGTCCACAGGTCGATCCACGTACTCACGCGCCCGCCCGCCGTCTCGCTGCGGCCCAGATTGAGCAACCCCGCCAGCAGCAGGGCAGCGCAGGCCAGCCCCACGAGCCGCACCAGCTCGCTCACCCGCACGCGCCCGATGAGCATCATCACCAGCGAGGTCAGAAAGACCAGCATCGCCGACGACGTATGCGCCGGAAAGATCACCGCACACGACAGCACGACGGGCAGCAGGATGGGCCTCGTCCCCTCGCGCCAGATCTTGCGCTGCGCGGGCCGCCCCCACCGGAAGGGGTTGAGCGACGGGACGATCCGGATGCGGTCGATCTTGCTCTGGCACGACGAAAGGCGGCGTGCCAGCAGCAGGATCGTGGCGACCTTCAATGCCTCGGAGGGCTGGAACTGGAATCCCGCGACGGGAATCCACCGCGCGGCGCCGTTGGTCGTGGCGCCGATGAAGTAGACGGCCAGCGTAAGCAGCAGACTCAGCACATAGACCGGCTGCGCCAGCCGGTTGTAGACGCGGCAGTTGATCTTGTGGACGATGACGATGATCGGGACGCAGAGGATCAGAATCCCCACCTGCTGACGCAGGAAATGCGCCGTCGAACGCGCCGTATGGGCGTCGTAGGCCATTTTGGCCGTCGACGAGTAGACCACCAGCACCGAAATGACGGCCAGCGCCGCAATGATGATCCACAGGACGCGGTCGCCGGTAAACACCGAGCCGACCAGCGCCCGCAGGCCGCTCTGCGGCGCGGAGGATGCAGTTTCGGAAGATCGGGTCTCTTTCATTGTTCAGTCGTCGTTAGCGCCGTGCGACGGGTCTTCCCGCACCGCACGGACTCGTCATCGGAAGGGTCAGCAGTGTTCGCCGACCCATTTTTTGAACAGCTCGCCGCGCTGTTCGTAGTTGCGGAACAGATCGAACGAGGCGCAGGCGGGCGACAGCAGCACGGCGTCGCCCGGACGCGCCGCACGGCGGGCAGCCTCCATCGCCTCGTCCAGCGACGCCGTGGAGATCACCTCCGGCACGACGCCCGTGAAGGACTCGACGAGCTTGCGGTTGTCGACACCCATGCAGACGAGCGTATGCACCTTCTCGCGGGCGAAGGCTTTGAGCGGTTCGTAGTCGTTGCCCTTGTCGGTGCCGCCGGCGATCCACACCACGGGACGTTTCATGCTTTCGAGCGCATACCACACCGAATCGACGTTGGTCGCCTTCGAATCGTTGATCCACAACACGCCGTCCGTTTCGCGCACGGGTTCGAGACGGTGCTCGACCGGCGCGAAAGCGTAAATCGAACGGCGGATACGGTCGGGCGCGACGCCGGCCGCGAGCGCGGCCAGTGCGGCAGCCATGGCGTTGTAGGCGTTGTGCAGCCCGCCGATACGCATCCGGCGCGTGTCGATCTCGACCGAACGGTCGCCCACGGCGGCCGTGAAGCGGCCGTCGCGGCTCAGGAAGGCGTCGCCGTCGCTGCCGGCGACGGCAGCCCGTGCGGCGAAGGGCAGCTGCCGCTGCGGCAGCCGATACGACGGCAGCAGCGACCAGATCGTTTCGTCGTCGGCCGAATAGATGAAGTAGTCGCCTGCACGCTGGTTCTGCGCAATACGCATCTTCGCCGCGGCATACTTCGCGAACGAGTGGTCGTAGCGGTCGAGATGGTCGGGCGTGATGTTGGTCAGCACACCGATGTCGGCCCGGAACCGGAACATGCCGTCCAGCTGGAACGAGCTGAGTTCCAGCACATACCAATCGTACCGGCCGGTTGCGACCGAATAGGCGAAGCTCTCGCCGATGTTGCCGCCCAGGGCGACGTTGCAGCCCGCGTCGCGCAGAATCCGGTAGACGAGCGACGTGGTGGTCGTCTTGCCGTTCGAACCGGTGATGCAGATCGTGCGCGCACCGTCGAGATAACGCCCCGCGAATTCGATCTCGGAGATCACGGGAACGCCCCGTTCGCGCAGTTTGCGCACGATGGGCGCCGAGTCGGGGATGCCGGGCGACTTGACGCATTCCGAAGCGGCGAGGATGCGCTCCTCGCTGTGGCCGCCCTCCTCGTAGGGCACGCCCCATGCTTCGAGTTTCATCCGGTAGCGGTCGGCGATGCGGCCGCTGTCGGACAGAAAGACGTCGAACCCTTTCCTGCGGGCGAGGATCGCCGAACCGTAGCCGCTGATACCTCCGCCCAATACAACGAGTTTCTTCATTTCAAAATGGCGTCAGGCGTTGAGAATCCGCTGGTACATCTCGCAGACGAAGTTGAGAATCGGCGCATAGCGCCCTTCGCGCAACGACTCGGAGAGCATCGAATAGTACTCCACCACCTCTTCGATCGGGAAGGGCTGGCAGGTGAAGTAGTAGGCCGACAGCGGCGACGAGGGGTTCTCGCGGATGTAGGCGCAACGGCGCTCCTTGATGCCGCGGTCGAGCAGACGCAGCTCGGCGTTGAGCTGCCGCTGCCGCTCCGGCGACAGGTCGTCCCACTCGCCCGCGAGGTTCTGGCGGCGCAGCGTCGCGGCGCGAAGCTCCTCGCGGCGATACTTCCTGCCGTATTCGTAGTCGGCTTCGAAGACGGGCGAGCCCTTCACGCGCCAGTCGAACGTATCCCCGTCCTGAAACAGGCCGAGGACTTCGAGCTGCTCGCCCGGAAGGATGAAGAAGCTGGCGAGCGCCGGCGCACCGGCCGCATCGTCGCGGCGGTGGAGCGTCACGGCATAGATCTTATCGTCGTCGGGCAGCATGTACCGCCCTTCGAGATCGGTCTGCGCCGTTCGCAGGTCGCCGGAGAAGGCCTTGTCGTACTCCGCATAACTGAGCCGCATGTCGACGCGCGGAACGCTCACGGCGATACGTCCTTTGAGCGGAGCCGGCGCCTGAGCCCGTGCGGCGAAACAGCCGAGCAGCAGCAGGGATACAATCCAGATTTTTTTCATGTCATTCATCGTTTTTTGGTTTGATTATCGGATTTTGAGCGTCGCGAGCGCCGCGAGCGACAGCAGCATGCTCACGATCCAGAAGCGGATGACGATCTTCGTCTCGAAGATTCCCTTCTTCTGATAGTGGTGGTGGATGGGCGACATCAGGAAGATGCGCCGTCCCTCACCGTAGCGGCGTTTGGTATATTTGAAATAGGAGACCTGCATCATAACCGAAAGACTCTCGACAAAAAACACGCCGCAAAGGATCGGCAGCAACAATTCCTTGCGGATGCAGAGGGCGAAAACGGCGATGATGCCTCCGATGGCCAGCGACCCCGTATCGCCCATGAAGGTCTGGGCCGGGAACGAGTTGTACCACAGGAAACCGATCAGTGCGCCGGCGAAGGCAGCCGCGAAGACCACCAGTTCGCCCGAACCGGGGATATACATGATATTGAGGTAGTCGGCATAGACGATATGGCCCGAAAGGTAGGCCAGGATCGCCAGCACCACCACGATCGGCGCCGAAACGCCCGAAACCAGACCGTCGAGCCCGTCGGTGAGATTGGCGCCGTTCGACACGGCCGTGACGACGAAGATTGCCACCAGCACGTAGAGAATCCATGTGGCCACGCGGTTGCCGCCCGTGAACCACGCATAGTCGAACTCGTTGTTCTTGACGAAGGGGATCGTCGTCTGCGTGGTCTTGACGCTCTCGGTGCCCATGACCACGCGGTTCGTCGTGACGCTTTCGATCACCTCGCCGTCGTCGTCCACGAAGATCTGCTGGACGGGTTCGACCACCTTGTCGCGCACCACGACTTCGGGCGAAGCGCACATCACCGTGCCGACGATGATGCCGATGCCCACCTGTCCCACGATCTTGAACTTGCCTTTGAGCCCCTCCTTGTTGTGGCGGAAGACCTTGATGTAGTCGTCCAGGAAGCCCAGCAGCCCCAGCCAGACGGTCGAAACGATCATCAACTGAATGTAGATGTTGTCCAGCCGGCCGAACAGCAGCACGGGAACCAGCACGGCCAAAAGGATCATCACGCCGCCCATGGTGGGCGTGCCCCGTTTCTGGAGCTGGCCTTCGAGGCCGAGGTTGCGGATCTCCTCGCCGATCTGACGGCGCTGCATGAAGCGGATGATCCCCTGTCCGAAGGTGATCGTAATGAGCAGCGCCAGGATGACGGCCAGCGCCGAGCGGAACGAGATGTACTGGAACATGCCCGCACCGGGCAGGTCGTAAGAACGGTCGAGATATTGGAAAAGATGATACAGCATACGTCGATAAAGTGCCGGTCGGCGCCGGCGGAATAAATGAGGTTAGCGGTGAATGGAAAACTGATGTTCGATCTGTTGACGGTCGTCGAAATGGCGGCGCTCGTCGCCCACGATCTGGTAGGTTTCGTGTCCCTTGCCGGCAAGCAGCACGATGTCGCCCGGACGGGCCAGCATCGCCGCCGCGCGAATCGCTTCGCCGCGGTCGGCGATGCGCAGGTAACGGGCTTCGGGGGGCAGGCCGGCGACCATCTCGTCGAGGATCGACTCGGGGTCTTCGTGCCGCGGATTGTCGGAGGTGAAGATGGCCGTCGCGGCGTACTTCACGGCCATAGCGGCCATTTCGGGACGCTTGGTGCGGTCGCGGTCGCCGCCGCAGCCGCAGACGGCGATGAGCTGTCCGCCGCCGGTGAGCAGTTCGCCGAGCGTCCGCAATACGTTCTCCAACGCATCGGGCGTATGGGCATAGTCGACCACGGCCGTACGGCCGTCGGCCGCACGCACGAATTCGAGCCGCCCGCTCACGGGCCTGAGGCAGCTCATCGCCGTCAGCACCTCGCTGCGGTCGGCGCCCAGCAGCAGTGCGGCGCCGTAGACGGCCAGCAGGTTCGAGGCGTTGAACCGGCCGAGAAATCCGACCCACACCTCGTCGCCGCCCAGACGCAGCAACATGCCGTCGAGGTGCTGTTCCAGTACGCGCCCCGTGAAGTCGGCGGCCGACCGGAGCGAATAGGCTGCCACCCGTGCACGGGTATTCTGCACCATGACGCGGCCGTTGCGGTCGTCGGCGTTCGTCAGGGCGAAAGCCCCGGCGGGCAGACGGTCGAAAAAGAGCTTCTTGGCCTCGATATAGGCGGCGAAGGTCTTGTGGTAGTCGAGATGGTCGTGGGTGATGTTGGTGAAGATGCCCCCTTCGAAATGCAGGCCGCGGATGCGCTCCTGCACGATGGCGTGCGACGACACCTCCATGAAGCAATAGGCGCAGCCCGCGTCGACCATTTCGCGCATCAGCGCGTTGAGCCGGATCACGTCGGGCGTGGTATGCGTCGACGCGATGCGCCGTTCGCCCACACGGTAGACGACCGTCGAAATCAGTCCCGCCTCGTAACCCAGCCGGCGGAAGAGGTCGTAGAGCAGCGTGGCGACGGTGGTCTTGCCGTTGGTGCCGGTGACGCCCACCAGATGCAGTTCGCGGCTGGGATGATCGTAGAAGGCGGCCGCCATGTCGGCCATCGCCGCATGGGTGTCGGCCACCGCGACGTAGCACACCCCTTCGGCCAGCGTTTCGGGCAACTGCTGGCAGACGACCGCAACGGCGCCCGCCGCAACGGCCTGCGGAATAAAACGGTGTCCGTCGGCCGCCGTTCCCGTCACGGCGAAGAAGCAGCTGCCCGCCGCGACCTCGCGCGAATCGCAGGTCAGCGAGCGAACGACCTGTCCCGCCGCATTGCAGACGGCCGCGACCGGCGTCGAACCGATCAGATTGTCGATACGTTTCATATAGTTCATTTATCTCAATTTCAATGTTACGGTTTGCCCCCGCTGTATCTTTGCGCCGGGCGGCAACGTCTGTTCGCGCACGGCCCCCTTGCCGGTGAAAGCGACCCGCAGTCCGCGGCTTTCCAGCAGAAAAACGGCCTCCTTCAATCCCATGCCGCGCACGTCGGGCATCGTATGCGGGTCGTCCGCAAGCGGCGTCACCGTCACCCTGCCGAGCGAATCGACGCGCGTACGCCCCCAGCCCGAACGGCGCTCGCTCACCACGCGGGGCATCAGTTCGCCCGCCGCCTCGCGGATCTGGGCGATGTCGCCCCCCTTGACCGTGCGGGCGTAATGCGCATCGTCGGTCTCTTCGACGCGGCCGTACCACTCGCGCTGACGGTTGTAGATGTAGTTGACGATCTGCTGCTCGACGGGTCCCGACAGACCGGCCCCGTAGTAGGTCGTACCCCGTCCGCGGCGGGTGAACATCGCCGTGAGCACCGTATACTTGGGTTCGTCGGCCGGAAAGTAGAGCACCATCGTACCGAGGTAATAGCCGTCGGAATATTTGATCCCGTCCTGCGCGAACTGCGCCGTACCGGTCTTGCCGGCGATCTTGAAGAGCGTCGTATCGCGGAAGAACTGCTTGGCCGTACCGGTCGTACCGACCTCTTCGAGGCACTCGCGCACCTTGCGCAGTGCCGACGAGGAGCAGATCTTGTCGACCAGCACCCGCCGTTCGGGACGCTCGACCACCTCGCCGCCGCGCCGGATTTCGCGCACGAGCCGCGGGGCGACCATGCAGCCGTCGTTGGCCACGGCGTTGTAGAGCGTGAGCGTATGCAGCGGCGTCAGTTCGATGGCATAGCCGTAACCCATGTTGACGATCGAGACGTCGGGGTACCAGATCTTCATGCCCGGCGCGGGGAAGATCGGGGCCACGGCGCCGAACTCCTCCAACCCTACCGTGCGGTCGAGGTGCAGGTGGCGCAGGTAGTCGACATAACGCTCGGGATCGTCCTTGTAGGTCTCGTAGACGGCGCGGGCGAAAAAGACGTTGGACGAGTGCGCGACGGCGTCTTTCAGATTGAGCGGCGGCAGCCCGTGCGAATCCTGCACCGTCGTGCGCCCCACCTTCACGCGGGCGCCGTTGCCGGTGTCGAAGGTCTCGTCGAGCGACATCCCCGCATCGTCGACCAGCGCCAGCAGCGCCGCGAGCTTGAAGGTCGACCCCGGCTCCATACGCGACGACAGGGCGTGGTTCTTCACCTCGGCGTAGGCGCCCGACTTGGTACGCGAAAGGTTGGCCATCGCCAGCAGGTCGCCCGTGGCGACCTCCATGACCAGCGCCGTACCCCACAGCGCATTCTGCGCTTCGAGCTGGCGGCGCAACGCGCGGTCGGCGACATCCTGCATCTCCAGGTCGAGCGTCGTCACCACGTCCAGCCCGTCCTCGGGTTCGGAGTTGTCGCCTCCGACCACGCGGCCGTAGAAACCGCGGGCGATGCGCTGACGGCGCGCCTTGCCGTCGCGTCCTTCGAGCACGTCGCGCAGAACGTACTCCACGCCGTAGTTGCCTTTGTCGCCGACCTGCCCGATCGTGCGGCGCGCCAGTTCGCCCTGCGGATAGACCCGTTCGTCGCGTTCGCGCAGGCGGTAGGTCATGCCCATATTCCAGTTGAGAATGGGATAGCGGCGCAAGGTCTGCCACTCGGTGTAGTCGATTTCGCGCGGGAAAAGCGCCACGGGCGTGTGGTCGCGCAACGTGTCGTAGAGCTTCACGGTCAGGAACTCCTCGCCCCGCATCCGGTCCCACCAGCGGGCGAGGCCCCCTTCGGAGCGCGGCACGAGCGTATCCTTGCGGTAGGTGACGCGGTAGCGGCGGGCGTGTTCGCGCTGCATCGCCTGCGCATAGGCCGCGGCCGATTTGTCGCGGAAATAGAGCGCCAGCAGCTTCGCGAGCGAATCGCTCTGCTCACGGAACGTGCGGAGCGAGTCGAACCCCGGGCTGCCGTAGTCCATTTCGACCTGATAACGGAAGAGCGACGTGGCCAGCGGCTCGCCGTCGCGCGTCAGGATATTGCCGCGCCGTGCGGGAATGATCTCGTCGGTGAAGATCCGCCCCTCCAAACGTTCGGCGTTGTAGGCCACCTCCGACGAGAAGAGCTGCACCCAGATCAGACGCGCGAAGACCAGCGCCGCGATCAGGACGAAGGCGGCGTAGAGCAGGTGCACCCGGAAGAGGATGTCGCGCTTGATCGGGGAGTTTTCCTTGGGCTGCGGCATGGTCACTCTTCGATGATTTCGCCCGGAGCGGCCGGATCGTACAACGGAATGCCGCGCTCCGCGAGCGCGCGCACGACGGCCGAATGGGTCGTCGAACGGAAACTCTGCTCCTGCAAGCGTACGGAACGTTCGCGCAGGAGCTGCACCTCGCGTTCGAGGCGCGTATATTTCATGTCGAGATGCAGCGCCGTGAACATGACGAAGATGCTCACGAAGAACGTGACGGCCATATAGATCAGGTAGCGGTAGTAACCCGAAAAGCTTTCGCGCACGAGGATGTTGCCCGAAAAGAGCAGCCACAGGAAACTCGACTTGCGGCGGCGCTCCATGCGGGCGGCGCGCTCCTGCTCGGCACGCTGCTCCTGCTCGGCCTCGCGGTCGGCACGCAGGTCGTCGTCGGCCTCGCCGCGCTGCACGCGCAGCACCTCGCGGCGGATCTTGCGGGCGAGTTCCGCCTCGCGGGCCGCGGCTTCGCGGTCGGCGTCGGTCGCTGGATCGAATTCGGTGTCTTCGTAGCGCATGGGTTACCGGTCGTTTTTAATCGCCGCACGCAGTTTGGCCGAGCGGGAGCGGGGATTGCGATCCAGCTCTTCGGGCGAAGGCGTGACGGCCTTGCGGGTAAGAAGCGTGAAAGGACTTTCGGCACGGCCGTAGAAATCCTTCTCGACGCGGCCGTCGAAGTTGCCGCTGCGCAGGAAATTCTTGACCAGCCGGTCTTCGAGCGAATGGTAGGAGATCACCACCAGCCGACCGCCCGGCCGCAGCACCCGAAGGCTCTGTTCGAGCGCCATCCGCAGCGCCTCCATTTCGCCGTTGACCTCGATGCGCAACGCCTGAAAGAGCTTGGTGAGGAACTTCGCCTCCTCCCGTCTGGGCGTACACGGCGCCACGGCCGCTACCAGCGCGTCGGTCGTTGTGATCGGCGCGGCGGCACGGGCCCGCTCGATGCAGCCCGCGACCTTCCACGGCGTGGAGAGTTCGCCCCAGTCGCCCAGCACGCGCGTGAGCGCATCGCGGTCGTAGGTGTTGACCACGTCGGCCGCAGTCCTGCCGCCGCGGCGGTTCATCCGCATGTCGAGCAGCGCCGTGCCGCGGAACGAAAAGCCCCGCTCGACGGCGTCGAAATGGTGCGACGAAACACCCAGATCGGCCAAAATGCCGTCGACCTGCGCAACGCCCCGCAGGCGCAGCGCAGCGCGCAGAAAGCGGAAATTACTCTCCACGTAATGAAAGCGCCCGTCGTCGGGACGGTTGGCGAGCGTATCGCGGTCCTGGTCGAAACCGTAGAGCCGCCCTTCGGGCCCCAGCAGCGAAAGAATGCGGCGCGAATGGCCGCCGCCGCCGAAGGTCAGATCGACGTAAGTGCCTGCCGGATCGACAGAGAGCAGTCCGACGGACTCCTCGAGCAACACCGGAGTATGGTAGCCCTGCTCCATGCGAGAAATAGGTATAAAAGCGTAATTTGGGGGTAAAGTTACCTATAATAAAAAAAATATCCCAACAAAATCGTTATATTTGCATGACGATACGGATATTCCTATGCCCCGAATTGATATCGACGAAGTGCTGCGCGAAAAGGCGCCCCGATTCGCAAAATACATCCCCCGTTTCATACGGAACTGGCTCCGGCGCACCATTCACGAAGAGGCGCTCAACGACATCCTCGCCGCAGGATGGAACCGCCCGCCGCAGGAGTTCATCCATGTGGCGTTCGAACGGATGCGCATCGCATACCGGATCGACGGGCTGGAACGCCTCGATCCCGCGGAGCGCTACCTTTTCGTGGCGAACCACCCCTTCGGCGGGCTGGACGGAATGATGATCGCCGACGCGCTGATCGAACGGTTCGGCGATGCGCGCGTGGTGGTCAACGACCTGCTGATGCACGTCGAACCGCTGCAACCGATCTGGCTTCCGGTCAACAAGCACGGACGGCAGACGGCCGCATACGCCCGCCGCTACGACGAAGCCTTCGCCGGCGAGCTGCCGATCCTGACCTTTCCGGCAGGACTCTGCTCGCGGCGGCGCGACGGCGTGGTGAGCGACACGCCGTGGCGGCTCAACTTCATCAAGCGCGCCCACGCTTCGGGGCGCAAGATCGTACCGCTCTACGTCGAAGGCCGGCTGTCGGACTTTTTCTACCGCATCGCGCGGCTGCGCGAACGGCTCGGCATCAAACTCAACGTCGAGATGCTCTGGCTTCCCGACGAGATGTTCCGCCAGGGCGGAAGCCGCTTCCGTATCGTGGCGGGCGATCCGATAGCGCCCGACGGCCTGCGGGGGACGCTGCGGCAGCAGGCCGACACCGTTCGCGGGGAGGTTTACCGACTCAAAGAGAAACTGCCATGCACGAAATAAAACCGATCATCGATCCGCTGCCCCGGGAAGAACTGCTGCGGGAGCTGACGCCCGACCGCAAGGTGCGCGACACGAAACGCGCCGGCAACGAAATCTACATCTTCACGGCGGCCGAATGCCCCGCGCTGATGCGCGAGGTGGGGCGGCTGCGCGAAATCGCCTTCCGCGCAGCCGGCGGAGGCACGGGAGAGGAGGTGGACATCGACGGGGAGGACAGGGCCGAGGGAGGATACCACCAGCTGATCGTCTGGGACCCAGCGGCGCAGGAGATCGTGGGCGGATACCGCTTCATCGTCTGCACGTCGAGCCGGCAGCCGCATCTCTCGACGGAACACTACTTCCATTTCAGCGATCTTTTCCGGCGCCGCTACCTGCCCCACACCATCGAATTGGGGCGTTCGTTCATCCAGCCGGCCTATCAGGCGCGCTCCAACACGAAAAGCATCTATGCGCTGGACAACCTCTGGGACGGGCTCGGAGCACTCATCGTGCTGAATCCCAAAGCGAAATACCTCTTCGGGAAGGTGACGATGTACAGCTCCTACCAGACCGTAGCCCGCAACACGCTCATCTATTTCCTGCACAAATACTTCCCCGACCGCGACCGGCTGGTCACGGGACGCCATCCGATCGATCTGGGGCTGGACGATCCCTACTACGAACGGATTTTCACGGGGGAGAACTACGTGGAAAACTACCACATCCTGATCCAGCGCATCCGCGAATTCAACGAGAACATTCCGCCGCTGATAAACTCCTACATGAATCTGTCGCCTACGATGCGGGTCTTCGACACGGTGGAGAACCCCGATTTCGGGGGCGTGGAGGAGACAGGCATCCTGCTGGCGATCAAGGATATATACCTCGAAAAACGCGAACGCTACACCCGCTGGGACGGCTGGCGCGCCAACCTGCGCGCACGGCGGCTCGCCTTCGCGGAGCGGATACGGAGCCACCTCGAAGCAGTCAAGTAGAAGCAACCGCGCCGCAAAACCCGCCAGCCCGCAGCCTGCCCGAAACGGAACTCTTCGAAACGGAATCGCCCGCTCTCTCCCCGCAAGCGTCTCCCGCCTGCGGACGCGATATGAAATTACGGCATGAAGAGTTTGGTTCCAATGTTTTTTTGAGTAACTTTACCTCGTATTGCGGAAATATGCCGCTGCATACGAGCGGCGTATATTGTTCAACGGATCTTCACATAAAGTCATGAACAAAACCCTGAAACCTCTCTTTGCATGCCTGTTTTCGGGCCTGATCTGCACCGGCGCAGCTGCCGCGGAACCGCAGGTCATCAACATCAAGACCGACGGATCGTCGATGGTCATGAGCGTGACTTCCGACGGCGAAGTCCTGTTCCACCATTTCGGAGGACGTATCGACGACGCGGCACCCGTGACCGGAATCAAGAGCTACCGCCGCACGGATCACGGCACCGACAACCTCGCCTACTCGACGATGGGCGGCCGCAACTTCCGTGAACCCGCCCTGCGCGTGACCCATGCCGACGGCGACATGAATACCGAATTGCGCTACGTGTCGCACACGACCCGAACGCTGGCCGACACGAATGTCACCCGAACCGTCATCAAGCTGACCGACACGAACCAGGCGCTCGACGTCGAACTCGTCTATACGGCCTATGCCGAGGAGAACGTCATCACGACGCACGCAGTCATCCGCAACCGGGAGAAGGGCAGCATCGTGCTGCACAGCTTCTATTCGTCGTCGCTGCCCGTCAAGGCACGCAGTTACCTGCTGACACACCTCTACGGCGCGTGGGCGCGCGAAAGTCAGGTCGACCACACGCTGCTCACGCATGGTTCGAAGAGCATCGAGTCGCGCAAGCAGGTACGCACGACGCATACCGAGAATCCGGCCTTCATGATTACGCTCGACAGCGAGTCGTTCGACGAGAATTACGGCGAGGTGATCGCAGGAGCACTGGCATGGAGCGGCAACTTCCGCCTCAACTTCGAAGTGGACGAATTCAACGTCCTCAACATTCTGGCCGGCGCCAATCCCTATGCGTCGGACTACACGCTCGGCGAGGGCGAGTCGTTCACCACGCCCGAGATGATCTATACTTACAGCTCCGAAGGCGCGGGCGGCGCGAGCCGCCACCTGCACGACTGGGCGCGCAACTACGGCGTATGGCACGGGCATACCTACGCCCCGACGCTGCTCAACAGTTGGGAGGGCGCCTATTTCACGTTCGATGCCAAGACGCTCACGGAGATGATCGACGATGCCGCCGACATGGGGCTGGAAATGTTCGTGCTGGACGACGGGTGGTTCGGCAACAAATATCCGCGCAACGACTCCAATGCGGGACTCGGCGACTGGCAGGTCAACGCGAAGAAACTGCCCGAGGGCATCGATTACATCGCATCGTACGCCCACCAAAAGGGGATGAAATTCGGTATCTGGATCGAGCCGGAGATGGTGAACCCCCGAAGCGAACTGGCCGAGAAACATCCCGACTGGATCGTGAAGGCGGGCAACCGCGAAATACCCCGTATGCGCAACCAGTGGCTTCTCGATCTGAGCAATCCGAAGGTGCAGGATTTCGTCTTCTCGGTATTCGACAATACGATGAAACTCTCGCCCAATATCGACTATATCAAGTGGGATGCCAACCGCCACGTCGAAAATGCAGGGTCGGAGTACCTGCCCGAGGACAAACAGTCGCATTTCTGGATCGATTATACGCAGGGCTTCTATAAGGTCATGGAACGCATTCGGGCCAAATATCCCGATGTGCTGATCCAGGCCTGCGCCTCGGGCGGCGGCCGCGTGGAGTTCGGCGCAATGAAATACTTCAACGAAGTGTGGACCAGCGACAACACCGAAGCGCTTTCGCGCACGCGCATCCAGTACGGTACGAGCCTTTTCTATCCGGCGACGGTCATGGGGTCGCACGTGTCGGCCACGCCAAACCATCAGACCGGCAATATCACCCCCATCAAGTTCCGCTTCGACATCGCCTGCGCGGGACGTTTGGGCATGGAGCTGCAACCCAAGCGGATGGACGACGCGGAGAAGCGATTCGCACGGAAGGCCGTCGCCAGCTACAAGGCGTATCGCGATATCGTCATGGAGGGCGACCTCTACCGTATCGGCACCCCCTATGACGATACCGGCTACTACGGGATGATGTATGTCTCGAAGGACAAGAAAAAGGCGGTGCTCTTCACCTACTGCATCCGCTACCAGAGCCGCACGCTGATCCCCAAGTTCCGCCTGCACGGCCTCGACGCCAAAACCCGTTACACCGTCCGGGAACAGAACACGGACAAAAAAAGGTTCTGGTTCGACGGCGGCACCTTCACGGGCGAGTACCTCGCCAATGCGGGCATCAATCCCAATCTGAGCAAAATCTACGACAGCGCCGTATTCGTGCTCGAAGCACAATAGCCGCTTCTTTCGATCGGCCCGGTACCGTTCCCAAAGCAGCCAATGAAGCAGGAACAGGCCAACAGTCCGGACAAGAAAGGCCCCTGCCGGAGAGACTTCCGGCAGGGGCTTTTTTTTCGGCTTCCTACCTCCGGAACTCAGCGTCCCGTGTATTCGACCGCGACACCGCGCGCGAACGTGCGGAACGCCTCGAACTCGGCGGGCGAGATCGCCTCCGGATAGCTCATCACCATGAGCCGGTGGGGCTGCGGCGGCCGCAAGTAGGAGGGGTGGATATAGTCGTATTCGTTGTAAACGAAACCGTTGCGTTCGTAGAATCCGCGACGGCGGCGCGAAATTTCGTCTTCGGGCGGATCGATCTCCAGGATGACGCGCCCCGCACGACGGCACAGGTCGTGCAGAATGCGCGCACCGTAATTGTGCCCGCGCAGAACGGGTTCGACGGCCAGATGTTCGAGGTAGGCGTAGCCTTCGTCGGCGAGCCACCAGAAGACCAGCCCCACGAACAGGTCGCCGTCCCACACGCTCTCGGCATGCAGGCGGCCGTCGGCGAGCGCGGCGTCGTAGTCCCGTTCGCTACGGCGCTCGCACGGAGGGAACGAAGCTTCGTAAAGTCGGTACGCCGCAGCCCAGCCGGCGTCGGCGGTGGAGAGGAATCTCCGGTATGTCAGTGTTTCCATAGGCGCTAAGATACGAAGTTTCGCGAATTCCGCCAAGATAGCCCCAACAAAACTTCACACGTCGTTCCGATTCCGCGCAGGTGTCGTCACTGCTTCCGCTCTTTTCGCAGTGCGATCCCGCAGGCCGGAGGCCTGCTAAATTGAGTATAGAGGAATTACATCGGAATAAATCATGTCGCGCGGAGCGCACCATAGACTCCGCATTGCACCGGAGGAGGAAACAGATCGGACGGAGGTTCGAGCGCCCGGAGCGGGCGTGCAAAACGACGGGCAGCAGGCGAGTGCAGAGGCCGCTTGCGGACTTTGCCGAGCCGCCACAGTCGAAGCGGTGCAATCTTTTGCGCCGCAACAGCGCAGTCTTTTGTGCCCGCTCAGGGAGAACCGCCGTCCGATCCCGACAGAGGTGCCCTGCGGACACTTTTGGCGCCACCTTTCGGTGACAAAAGGTGGTAAATCCGCTCCTCGCAGGAAACGCCCAATCGGAGGTGCGGGATACTTCCCGAAGTAAGAATCGATTTCTTCTGTCGTGCATTTTTTCTTCTGTGCTTTTGGCTTGATCCAAAAGCACCAAAAGATCAAGCACCGCGAAAAGTAGCGGGTGACGACACCGGCGCTCGCTGAGCGATCACGCAAGATCTACGCCGTTTGCGCACGATCGCTCCGGGCGCTCGCGCCGATGCCGCCACTTCTTCCGCTATTTTCGCGGTGCATTCGGGCAGGCCGAAGGCCTGCTAAAACTGAGTAAAAAGAGATCAAAATCATCGTTGCGCGCAGCGCACAACACTTCCGCATCGCACCGGAGGCGGGACAATACAGTCTTCCGTACCCTGCGGGGAGAATATTTCCCCCGCAGGAAAACGCAGACGGCGACGGGTTTCGAGATTACGACAAATTTCGTACATTTGCCCGACTTTATCGAGCAGAACAGGCATGGAGTGGATCGATACCCTTTTCGTGGAACATACGGCGTTGCAGGCGGTGGTCGTCGTCGCCCTGATCTGCGCCGCGGGCATGGCACTGGGCAAGGTGCGCATCGGCGGCATCTCGCTGGGCGTCACGTTCGTCTTCTTCGTGGGAATTCTGGCCGGTCACTTCGGACTGTCGGTCGACGAAGAGATGCTCGAATATGCCGAAAGCTTCGGACTGGTGCTCTTCGTCTACTCGCTCGGATTGCAGGTGGGGCCGGGCTTTTTCAGTTCGTTCCACCGGGGCGGCGTGCGACTCAACCTGCTGGGACTCGGCGTCATAGCGATCGGCACCTGCATGACGATCCTCCTGAGCCGCATCACCCCCGTAGCGCTCCCCGAGATGATGGGCGTCCTGTGCGGCGCGACGACCAACACGCCGGCGCTGGGTGCGGCGCAGCAGACGCTCAACCAATTGGGAATTCCCTCCGACGGAGCGGCGCTGAGCTGCGCGGTGACCTATCCGCTGGGTGTCGTAGGGGTGATCCTGGCCATTCTCGTGATGCGCCGCCTCTGGGTGCGGCCGTGCGACCTGGCCGCGACCGAATCCGGCGACACGCACAGCACCTACATCGCAGCCTTCCAGGTACACAATCCCGGCATATTCGGCATGACCGTGCGCGAGGTCGCACGTATCAGCCACATCCCCTTCGTCATCTCGCGGCTGTGGCGCGACGGCAAGGTCTCGATCCCCACCTCCGACACGCAGTTGCAGGAGGGCGACCGGCTGCTGATCGTCACGACCGAACAGAACGCCGAGACACTCACGGCGCTCTTCGGCGAGCAGGAACAGACCGACTGGAACAAGGAGGACGTCGACTGGAACGCGATCGACAGCCGGCTGATCTCGCAGTCGATCGTCATCACCCGCCCCGAAATCAACGGCAAAAAGTTAGGAGCGCTGCGGCTGCGAAACAGCTACGGGATCAACATCAGCCGCGTCTACCGCAGCGGCGTACCGCTGCTGGCCACGCCGAGCCTCGTATTGCAGATCGGCGACCGCGTGATCGTCGTGGGCGAAGCGCCGGCGGTGCACAACGTCGAGAAGGTGCTCGGCAACGCCGAAAAGAACCTCAACGAACCCAACATCGCCGCCATTTTCATCGGCATCATCCTCGGACTGGCCGTCGGCGCCGTGCCGCTGCATCTGCCGGGCATCTCGGCGCCCGTGCGGCTGGGACTGGCCGGAGGGCCGATCATCGTGGGTATCCTGATCGGCACGTTCGGGCCGCGGCTGCACATGATTACCTACACGACGCTGAGCGCCAACCTGATGCTGCGCGGCATCGGGCTGTCGATGTACCTGGCCTGTCTGGGACTGGACGCCGGCGCACACTTCTTCGACACGGTCATGCGTCCCGAAGGAGCGATGTGGATCGGTCTGGGTTTCGCGCTGACGCTGCTGCCGGTGCTCGTCATGGGATGGATCGCCCTGCGCTGGTCGCGGCTCGACTTCGGGTCGACCTGCGGCATGCTGTGCGGCGCCATGGCCAACCCCATGGCACTCGGTTATGCCAACGACACGATCGAGGGCGACAACCCGTCGGTGAGCTACGCGACGGTCTACCCGCTGTCGATGTTCGTGCGGGTGATTCTGGCGCAGGTGGTGCTGCTCTTCTTCCGCTGAGCCTTCCCGCTACATCGGTTACGCGCTACCCGTCGATACGGCGGAGCAGGCGGGCGGGAACGCCTCCCACGATGGTATTCGCCTCCACGTCTTTCGCAACGACCGCACCGGCCGCCACGACGGCATTGTCGCCGATGGTGACGCCGCGCAGAATCGTCGCGTTCGAACCCACCC
The DNA here is from genome assembly GCF_006542665.1 of Alistipes communis. Lineage (NCBI taxonomy): Bacteria > Pseudomonadati > Bacteroidota > Bacteroidia > Bacteroidales > Rikenellaceae > Alistipes > Alistipes communis. The sequence goes on along the minus strand of NZ_AP019735.1, from coordinate 1,596,252 downwards.
AGACGTTCCGGCCCAACACGATCGGCGCGGGAACGGTCGTACGGCGCTCGGCGGGTGCGATCCCGTGGTCGAGCGTGGCGAAGACCACGTTGTGGCCGATCTGGCAACCGTCGCCGAGCGTGACGCCGCCGTGGTCCTGAAAATGGCAGCAGGCGTTGATGAAGACTCCCTTCCCCACGGCGATGTTCCGGCCGAAATCGGTGTAGAACGGAGGGAAGACCCGCACCGAGGGATCGATCTCGTATCCGAAAAGCCGCGAGAGAAGCGCCCGCACCTCGTCGGGCGTATGGTAGGAGCCGTTGAGCTCGAAGGTGATGCGCCGCGCGGAGTCGCTCATCTCATCCATGAAACGGCCGATCTCCTCCGTATCGAGCGGACGGCGCGTTGCGGCGAAAGCCAAAAATTCGGAGAGGTTCATCGCAGGTTCTCTTTGAAAAACGATTCGATACGGTCGAAGGGAATCCGCTCCATATTGTCGTAGAGGTCCGTATGGTTGGCGTCGGGGACGATGTACAACTCCTTGTTGTCGCCCGTCAGCCGCCGGAACGCATCCTCGCTGAAATAGCGCGAGTGCGCACGCTCGCCGTGGAGCAGCAGCACGGCGCTGCGGATCTCGCCGGCATAGGTCAGAAGGGGCATGTTGAGAAACGACAGCGAGGAGGTCGCGTTCCAGCCTTCGTTGGAGTTGAGCGACCGCCGGTGATAGCCGCGCGGCGTCTTGTAGTAGGCGTGATAGTCCTTCACGAACTGGGGCGCATCGGCGGGCAGCGGATCGGCCACACCGCCTGCACGGGCGTAGGTGCCACAGCGGTAATCCTCCGTGCGCTGCGCATTGAGCCGCCGGCGGAGTTCGTGGCGTGCGTCGGCGTCCATCGCGTCGAAATAGCCGTTGGCCGTCACGCGGCTCATGTCGTACATCGTCGAGGCGACGGTCGCCCGAATGCGCGTATCGACGGCAGCGGCATTGAGCGCCATGCCGCCCCAGCCGCAGATGCCGAAGATGCCGATACGCCCGGGATCGACCCGCTCCGAGGTCGAAAGGAAATCGACCGCGGCGCAAAAGTCCTCCGTATTGATGTCGGGCGACGCCACGTAGCGAGGCTCGCCGCCGCTCTCGCCCGTGTAGGAGGGGTCGAAAGCGATCGCGATCAGGCCGCGTTCGGCCAGCGTCTGGGCGTAAAGCCCCGACGCCTGCTCCTTGACCGCCCCGAAGGGTCCGCAGACGGCGACGGCCGGCAAGCGCCCCGCAGCATTTTTCGGAATATACATGTCCGCCGCCAGCGTCAGGCCGTAGCGGTTGCGGAAGGTCACCTTGCTGTGGTCGACCTTGCCGCTCCGAGGGAATACCTTGTCCCACTCGGAGGTCAGATTCAGTTGCTCGTTCATCGTGATATCGGAATTGAAAATCGGATCGGCCGCATCGCTCCGGCGGCCGCACCGACCGTCGCAGGAGCCGGAAAGCATCGCTCCGGCCAGTAGCGTAAAACACACAAATCGTCGCATGGCGTCATTCGTTCGTTCATGTAACGGATTTCCCTCCGGCCGCACGGACACCGAACCCGTACAGGCCCGAAGGGAATTTCCTCCGATGCAAAAATACGGGTTCCGCACGGACAGACAGGCAGACGGATTACGGTTTGTCTTACCCGAATTACCGATTTTCGACGAACCGGACGGCGATCACTCCGATTTGGCCTCCTTCGAGCAGTTGACGCCCTTGCCGTGGAGCGCCCACTGGCCGCGCGCGCGCAACACCTGCTCGACGATGTCGCGCACACAGCCCCGACCGCCCGGATACTCGGAGACGTAGCGCGCCGCTTCCAGAATCTCGGAGGCGGCGTCGGCCGGTGCGACGGGGATGCCGACGGCGCGCATACATTCCAGATCGGGAATGTCGTCGCCCATGAAGACGACGTTGCGGGCGTCGAGGCCGTATTCGTCGAGAAATTCGCGCAGCGCCGCGATCTTGTCGGCGCAGTCGGCGTAGATCTTCGTGACGCGGAGCCGCTCGAAACGCTCCTGCAACCACTTGCCGCGGCCGCCCGTGATGATGCAGATCTTATACCCCAGCTTGGAGGCATAGGAGACGGCGTAGCCGTCCTTGGCATAGTAACGGCGGATGAAGTCGTCGCCGAAGGGGGTGATGCCCCCGTCGGTGAAGACGCCGTCGACGTCGAAGACGAAGGCTTCGGTCTTTACGATATCTTCCTTGAAGTTTCCCATATACTTTGTGTGATAAGTCGGTAGATGTCGCTCAGGAGGGCGTCGTCCGCCAGCAGGCGGAGATGGCGCTCCTGCGTGGGCAGGTCGCCCCGCACGGCGGGGCCCGTCTGTACGGCGGCCGGACGCGCGGCGGCGAGCGCCTTGGCCGTCGTCTCGGCGATGAGCGGCCGCAGCAGGTCGGCCGACACGCCCGCACGGCGCAGCACCTCGCCGCCCAGTTCGAAGAGGTGGTTGGCGAAATTGCAGGCGAAGACCCCCGCCAGATGCACCTGCCCGCGCAGGGTCGAGTCGGCATAGAGCACCGTGCGGCTCAGGCAGCGGGCGAAGGCCTCCACCTCGCCGCGCAGGTCGGGCGAGGCGGTCTCGACGAGGATCGGAATCTCCGAGAAGTCGACCTCGCGCCCCTTCGTGAAGGTCTGGAACGGATAGAAGACAGCCCGCCGCGGAAAGCGGGCCAGCGCGTCGACCGGCACGCTGCCGGCCGTATGCGCCACGACGGCCGCGGCATCGATCGGCAGCGACGAGGCTACCTCCGCGACGGCCGCATCGCTCACGGCGATCAGATAGATGTCGGCATGGGCCAGGCGTGAGGGATCGCTCTCCCCCACGGTGCCGGACAATGCCGCGACGGCGGCCACGCGGTCGCGGTTGCGGCCGAAAACCTGCCGCAGGCCGAGCGGCGAAGCTGCGACGGCGCGGGCGAGCGCTTCGGCGAGGTTGCCGCTGCCGATGATGACGACGGAACGGATCATGGATCAGATATCGATTAGGAGTACATTGGCCTGCGACCGCCGTGCGGCGGCGCGAATATCGGCAAGCAACTCGCCGACGACCTTCATTTCGGGTGAATCGCGGAAGTCGAGCGCCGAATCTCCGTGGCTCTCGACCTGTTCCAACACGTCGTAGAGCGTCAGCGCATGGATGTCTACCGCCGGAGAGAAGAGAGTTTCGCGGTCGTCGGACTCGCTGCGCACGGCCACCAGCAGCCGCGCCGTGACCAGCGAAAAGAGCACGTCGTTGACGATGCGCGTCGGCAGCCGCAGCGCAGTATGGATCTCGACGGCCGAAACGGGACCGTGGCCGTCGCGGAAGATGCGCGCCACGTGCAGCATGACGGCCAGCGTCACCTGACGGCGGTGGTCGTAGCTGATGCGCAGCGATTCGCGCTCCTCGGCAAAACGCGAGATGTTCTGATAGGCGAAGGCCAGCTCGCCGCCGAAGAGCAGAATCTGCCACGACCACTGCACCCAGATAAGGAACAGCGGCAGGGCGGCGAAACTGCCGTAGATGGCATTGTAGGAGGTCATGTAGCGTTGCAGCCAGACGTACCCCCACTGGAAGGCGAGGAAGAGCGTGCCGGCGACGATGCCCGCCATGACGGCGCTGCCCAACCTCACGCGCGTATTGGGCACCACGACATAGATGAACGAGAACATCGCCCAGATGACCAGCAGCGAGACGGCGCCCGACAGCAGCGTGTAGAGCGCACCGAAGGAGTCGATCCCCAGCAGATGACCGGCATAGCGCCCCGCCGTACTGCCGACGACCCACAGAATCGGCGTAATGACCACCACGGCGATGTAGTCGGTGAACTGCCGCGTGAAGCTGCGCGAGACCTTCACCTCCCAGATATTGTTGAAGGCCTCCTCGACCGAGCCGAAGACCCGCACGACGGCCCAGAAGAGCATGACGATCCCGACGAAGGCGACGACGCCTCCCTGCGCGGCGGCGAGCGCCTTGTCGGCGAAGGTGATGAGGTAGTCGACCACCTCGCGGTTGTGCGGAAAGAGCGAATAGAGGTTCTGCATCAATCCGTCGGCCAGCCCGAACCCCTTGACCACGGCGAAGACGAGCGCCGCGATCGGAACGATCGACATGAGCGTGTAGAAGGTCAGCGCCGCACTGCGCACCAGCGTGTCGTGTTCGTCGAGCCCGCGCGCCGTATAAAAGAGCAGCTTGTACTGCCGCACGCCCCAACGGATCAGTCCGTTGCGGTAGTTGCGTTCGTCTTTCAGAAAAATCGTCTCCGTAAGGAACGTCCAGAGGTTTTTGAAAAAGGCCATGCGATTGGAGAATTAACGCTGCCGGCCGCACCGTGCGGCCCTCGACGGATCACAACCATTTTTTGTACCGGAAAAACCAGATCGTACCCGCCGAAAAGAGTATCATGAGTCCGATGGCGAAGAGGTAGCCCAACGGCACGGTCGTCCCGTCGGGGAAGGTGTATACCCAGTCCAGTTCGGGCATGGCATGGAAATTCATGCCGTAGATACTCGCCACGAGCGTCGCGGGCATGAAGATCACGGCCGCCACCGAAAAGATCTTGACGATCTCGTTCTGCTCGATGTTGATGAGCCCCAGCGCGGCGTCCTGGATATAGTCCAGACGCTGGAAGCTGAAATCGGCGTGGTTGATGAGCGAGTTGACGTCCTTGATCATCAGTTGCAGGCGAGGGTAGATGTCGTTGGGGAAACGCTCCGAGCGCAGGATGCCCGACAGGACGCGCTGACGGTCGAAGATATTCTCGCGCAGCAACATCGTGCTCTCCAACAGGGCGTTGATGCGGTGGATCACCTTCTTGTCGATCGAGTCCTCCGAATTGATGTCCTTCGACAGGGCTGCGACCTGTTTGGCGATCATCTCCACCAGGTCGGCGTCGTAGTCGATGCGCACCTCCAACAGCGAGATGAAGAGGTGGTAGCCCGTCGAGAAGCTGCGGTAGCTCATCTGCAACCGCTTCTCGGCCTCGCGGAACGTGCGGAATTCGGCCGTGCGCACCGACACCAGCACGCCTTCGTTCGAAATGATGAACGACACGGGCTGCACGACGAACGAATCGCCCGTCGGCACGAAGAAGTTGGAGTTGGAGATGATGGCGTTCTCCGTCTCGGAATACTTCGAGGTCGACTCGATCTCCTCGACCTGCTGCTTGGTTTGGAGGCTGATCTCCATGAAGCCTTCGACAGCCTTCTGCTCCTTGATCGTGGGGTTCAGCAGATCGATCCACAGGATGTCGTCGTACCCCAGTTCGTCGAAGAGCTTGGGATCGGCATTGCGGATGATCTTGTTGTATTGTTTGAGGTAAATGGTAATCATAAGCACCCGGTTTGTATCCGGCGAACCCTCGCGGCGGCCGGATCGGTTGGACGTATCGTGAACTCCGAAAGGTGCTGCGCCCGCCGGCGCGGCGATTACCCTCTTCAGCCGGGTTCGACCAAAGGCGTCACCTTGACGCCGGAGGTCCAGAACTTTTGAAGAGCCTTGCGTTTCTCGTTATCGAACAAAAAATCGATGTTGCGCGTCAGGTAGTCGTAGGCATAGGGACGGTCGCGGTAGTCGCTCTGCTGGACGGCCTCGTAGATACGCTCCACACCGAAGGTGAGCGCCTCCTCCAACGCATCGGTCACCTCGTAGGGCGTCCCCTTGCGGGCGACCCACACCGCGAAGGCGAAGGGAAGGCCCGTCGCCTCGCGCCACTCGGCGGCCAGATCGTAGGAGTAGATGAATTCGTCCTCGTGGTCGAACACCTTGTCGCCGATGAGCAGGAAGGCGTCGCCCTCCTGCGGCGTGTCCAGCACCGCATAGTCGCTCATGTCGAGCCACTGAGGCGCGATCTTCCACCGGCGGGCCGCCAGATAACCGGTCAGCTGCACCGACGTGCGCGAATGGGCGTCGAGCCAGATGCGGCGCACCTCCTCGATCGGGGTGTTGGAGACCACCACCACCGTGCGCACCTCCCCCTCGGCGCCGATGCAGAAATCGGTGACCAGCTCGGCATCCTTCAACCGGGGAACGACGGCCGACGGCAGCAATGCGATGTCGGCATTGCCGTCGATGAAATTGCTTGCACAAAGGGCGGGGGGCGTCAACAAGAGTTCCGCGCGCAGGTCACCTGCGTGCCGGATACCGTAAATGAAAGGTATCGTATTGAGATACGATACGGCCGCTATTCGGGGGATAAGAGCCATCATCCATACGTGTTTACCTTTCGTCAGACTTCCTGTCCGGCTCGGAGCGGGAACGTTGCCGTTCTCCTGCCGCTCCGCCGGATCCGCTGCAAAGATACGAATAAGCGAGGGCAATATCAAATTTATTTGAATATTGCCGAGCGCGAGTATCTAAGACGCAGTCAAAGATACGAATAAGCGAGGGCAATTTTAATTTGAACATTGCCAAGGCGGAGTATCTAAGGCGAAGTCAAAGGTACGAAAAATTCGGGAAACGACCTCCGGCACGGGAGTTTATTTTCGGAGCGGGCGGGACTCCGGCCCTTCTCCGAATTCAACATATTGATTTAAAATATATTGCATAAAATTTTTTCTAAATCCCGTGAAAAGGCTTGACAAAGGGGGTTTCGGCATCGTATATTTGCCCTGTCGATCGACCGCAGGCCGGAGTTATCAACACGATCGCAGCCGGCAATTCCCCGTTATCAACATTCCGTCTCGGCTCCATACGCAACAGGAGTATCCGTTTCGTGAAATTGCGAACGGTTATCAACAATCCGTCAAAAACCTTTTCAACAATGACCCGCGTCCATCTCGCGCAATTGCTGCGCGACCTCGCCTCCGCGCACGACTACGCCTTCTTCTCGGCTCCGGACGAGTACATGCCCTCCGAAATCGACCGCTATCCCGCCGCCTGGCTTGCCCCGCCCCGCCTCAAAGAGGTCGAAGGCCGCCGTCACGGGAAACGCACCTACGAAATCCAACTGCACCTGCTGCAACCCGGCATGCGGCTCACGCACGCCGAACGCGCACGGCGGCTCGACGAAATGGAGCAGACGTTGCTCGGAATCTTCACGGAGCTGACCGAAGACCCGAAAGTCATCTGCGTCGAACGGCTCTCGATCCGCCCCCGCACCTGCGCCTTCACCAATCACGGAGAGATCTCGCAGAGTGCCACGGCCGAAGCGGTCGTCTGGTTCTGACCGCCCGCCCTGTCCGGCTCCTCCGCCGGAAACCCGTCCGGCGACCCGTCCGGAACGATGCGAAACCGCCTGCCGCAGCCTGCCGCACGGACAATCCCTGCCGGAACAGGCGTATGCACCTGTCCGAACCGCAATCAACGCAAATTCGTAAATCATCCATCGATCATGAGTTTTTACAAGATTCCCCAGAACTATGCACCGGGGTTCGTACCGCAACGCTACACCTTCATCAACGACGCGGCCGCCGCGACGCTGACCGCCCGTCTGACCGACACGCGCACCGCAGAGAGCGTCGCCGAACTGGTGCTGCGCGACCTCTGGATGCCGGAGATCGACGTATCGGCCTTCCTGCGGCGCATGGCCGCCACCGTCCCGTTCGAGACGGGAGCGACCGGCCTCTACGCACCGACGACACGCACGATGGCGCTCTCCCTCGCCATCGGCAGCGACAAGGCGCCCGACCGCATCTTCCTCCCCGCGACGCGGGAAACCCGCTCCGGCGAACCGCTCACTTCGCTGCCGGAGGTACGGCTCATCGGCGCCGAAGAGACGGACGAGGTATCGGTACACTGCCGCACGCAATGCTCGGCCCTCCTCACGGCGACCTGCAACGGCATCCCGACGCAGCGCACGTACGGCGTCGCGGCCGAGGGCGTCGCCCTCTTCCGGCTCGCAGCGGCGGAGTTCCCCGACGCGGAGGCGTTCGACCTGCACCTGACGGCCGACGGCGTAGAGTCGCATTTCCGCTACGAGGTGGCCGAAACGCCCGCAGGGAGCCGGCAGCTGGCGTGGCTCAACGAGGCGGGCGGCATCGACCGCTATACCTTTCCGCTGATCGAAGAGCGGCGTTACGAGATCGAAAGGCGCCGCCTGCTGCTCGAAGAGAGCGGATACACCCAGACGGAGGCCGTCGGCGAGGAGCGGCTGCGGATCGGATCGGCCTACGAGCCCGCCGCCGTACTGGATGCGCTGGCCCGGCTGGCCGCTGCGCCGGCGGTGTGGGCGGTCACCGAGGCGGGGTGGACGGAGGTCGACGTGGTGAGCGATTCGCTTCGCATCGAACGGCCCGGCACGCTGCAACGGCTGTCGCTGGAAATTCGCCCCCGGCAGAGAGGAGGGCGGCTATGATCCGGCTGCGAATCGATTCCGTCGTCTGCGACCTGGCGGCGGAACAACCACTGACGCTGGCATGGAGCGGCCGGACGCTGACCGATCCCGAAGCGGGGCGCAGCGGAGAGGCGCTGACCTTCGAACTCCTCCCGACGGCCGCTGCCGAGGCGTTGTTCGGCGCGGAATGCCACCTTTACGGCGCCGGCCGGTTCAACGCCGCGCTGCACCGAGGCGAGCTGCTGGCCGGCGGCACGCCGCTCGTAAGCGGCAGCGTACGGCTGGTGGAGACGCGCTGGCACGGCACGGAGCACCGCTACCGCGTGGAGCTGCGGGGCGGGGCGCACGCATGGGCCGAGCAGGCGGCGAAGGGGTGGTTCAGGGAATTGGAGGTAGCCTATGCAGGACGGCTGCTGCCGACCGAGATCGCCGCGGGGTGGAGCGACGACTCGCCCGTAAAATTCCTGCCGGTATACCGCGACCGCTACGAAATCGAGAACGGCGACGCGGGGCTCCGACCGCCCGAGCGGCTGCTCTCGACCGACGACTACCACCCCTTCCTGTCGATCCGCGCATTGGTGCAGGCACTCTTCGCCAAAGCGGGGTACACCGTCGAAAGCGCCTTCATGGAGAGCCCGTGGTTCCGCTCGCTCTACATGAGCGGCGCCTACGCCTCGCACGACACCCGCGTCCGGCAGCAGAAGATGGGCTTTCTGGCACGGCGCAAGGCCGACCGCACGACGACGGCCAATGCGCTGGGACGGGTGGAGGCCAACCCCTTCGTGACGCACAACACCGTGGGCAACCTCGTCGACGCCTTCTCGCCGCAGGAGGTCGACGAGACGGGGGCCACGCTCACCGACGCATACAGCGCCGGAGGCTGCCTGCGCATCGAGGAGGGCGAACTCTGCTTCCGGCCGCTGACGGAGGTGAGCGTGGGGTTCGAATACGAACTCCGCTACACGACCGACTACCGCATCCGTTCGCGGACGCGCCTGACGGGCTTCGACTCGGTGTGGCTGGGCGAAGACGCGGACGTGCGGTTCGAGCTGGCGAACCGTTTCGAAGACCGGCGGGAGGCGCTGCGCCCCTCCTTCCAGTACCGGATCGTCGTCTTCGACCACACGGAGGGCAACCGATGGACGCTGCGCTGCACGACGGACGGCGCGGAGACGACGCTGACGGACTTCACGACCCGTTCGACGCTCTTCACCACGCCGCAAGGGACGACGCTCGTCAACGCACGTCTCTACCGCAACGTCTCCGGCGTCTACGTCCCCTACACGGAGGACTGGGCGCTCTACGACGGGTATATCGGCGAAACGGGCCGGACCGAGGTGCAGATCACCGTGCGCACCTCGCCCGAGAGCGTGACGCCTACCGCGCCGAAATACTTCCGGCAGATCAGTTTCTACGGCGCCGAGGAGGGGATGAACTTCACGATCAGCCGCCGGTGCCGGCTGCGCCCCTGCTTCTCGTCGGCACCCGGATACGGCGCGGCGCTCGCCTTCGACGACGTGGCGCGGCACGAGATCCGGCAGGCGGAACTGCTGCGGGCGCTGGCGCATCTCTTCGACCTGAGGTTCCACACCGACGAACAGCTCAAACGGGTCTACATCGAGCCGGCGTGCGACTTCTACGATGCGACGACCGTCTGGGAGTGGAGCGACCGCATCCTGGGCGACACGCCGATCGCCGGCGCCGACCGTGCGCTCGACGTCCACGACCGGCGGACGTGGGGGTACCGCGACGCGGACGGCGCCGTGGCACGGTTCGACGCCGCCAACGACACGCGCTTCGGACGTTGGAGCCACGCCACGGCCTCCAAAGCGGCCAAGCAGGGCGAGGAGGTGTCGCTCAACGAACTGTTCGCCCCGACGCTCTGCGAAGCGGGCAGATACGCGAACGCACCGTCGGCGCTGATCCTCTGCGTGGGCGACCGCGACGACGCGACAACCGACGACGCGACCGCCGTCACGCCGCGCATCGTGCGCTGGATGGGGCTGCACGGCCTGCCCGCAGGCGAACGGTGGGGCTATCCGCTCGGCGACGAACGCTATCCGCTGGCGGCCTTCCACTTCACGGGCGACGCCGAGACGGAGGGGTTCACCCTCTGTTTCGAGGACCGCGATGCGCAGGAGGGGCTCCACCGCTTCTACGACGCACGCATCGCGGCCGAAGAGGACCGTCAGCAGGTGACGCTCCGGCTGCGGATCGCCCCCGACGAGTACGCGGCGCTCTTCCGGTTCGCAGGCGAAGCGCATCCCACGATCCGCTCCCGATTCCGGTTCCGGTTCGCAGGCGGAAGTTCGCTCTTCACGCTGCGCGCCGTCGAGGCCTACGATCCGCGCGAAGGCGTGGCGCACTGTACGTTCGACCGACTCTGCGACGACTGACCATGCGGCACGAAGAACGACTTCTGGAAGAACTGCGCCGCGAACTGCGCGGACTGAGTACGACGCAGGCACTCGCCTACCTGCTGCGCGAGGGGCTGCTCGACCTGCGGCGCGCGGAGGAGGCAGCCATCCGCCGCGACGTGGCCCGGCGGACGGCGCGCGGCGAAAAGAAATGTTATGCGATGGGCGAAACGGCCTACGACTACTGCTGCTCCTACGAGAAGGTGCGGGGCATCATCTACCGAAACAAAGAAAACCAGTAACCATGAAATCCGACATTCAAATCAGAAATTCGGCCGACGTCTGCTACATCGATATCGAGGGGACGATCGGCGTACCCGAACAGTGGCAGTTCGCATCGCCCGACGACCGCGTGGCCACCTACGAAAAGTTCCGCGACGCGGTGGCGCGCATCGCAGCGCTCGACGCCCCGCAGGTGGTGGTCAACATCCGCTCGACGGGCGGCGACGTGAACGACGCGCTGCTGATCTACGACGCGCTGGCGGCGCTCGACGCCGAAGTGACCACCCGCTGCTACGGCTACGTGGCCTCGGCTGCGACGCTCATCGCACAGGCCGCATCGGAAGGACGGCGCGAAATCTCGGCAGGGGCGCTCTACCTGGTGCACGCGGCGGCCTGCGCCGCAGAGGGCAACGCCGCAGAGCTGGAAGCCCGCGCCGAACTGCTCCGCAAGACCGACGAACGGCTGGCCGCCCTCTACGCCCGACGGTCGGGACGCCCGCAGGAAGAGTTTGCGCAAAGGATGGCCGAGAACAACGGCAACGGCCGCTGGCTCTCGCCCGAAGAGACCGTCGCGGCGGGGCTGGCCGACCGGATCGTCGAGGGAGGCGAAACGGCCGAAGGCGAACGGTCGGCCGTGCGGAACCTCGCGAGCGGCTGGAACCGACTGTTGGCCGCATTCGGTCTGCACGGCGCGGCGGCTCCCGCCGACGCAGCGCGGGAGGAGGACCGCCGCAACGTCCTCCACCTCGACGACGCGGATCCGGCCGCCGGCCGTTCGGCGATCGAAGCCGCCGAAGGGCAGCGGCGCCACCGTGCGACGCAGGTGCTTGCGGCCGAAGACCCGTCGGTCGGCGAAATCCGCCGCTCGGCCAACGAAGCGGCCTATGCCGCCGACGCGCGGCAGTTCAAGACGGGGATATAACGGAGGTCGTTTCCCGAAGAATCGGCGGGAAATTTCTCCTCTGTTTTGCACACCCGCTCCGGGCGCTCGCGCCGATGCCGTCACTGCTTCCGCTATTTTCGCAGTGCGATCCCACAGGCCAGAGGCCTGCCATGTACGGACGCAAACAAATAACCATCGTCGCGCGCAGCGCACAACTGTCTCCGCATTGCGAAAAAGCGGGAAGAAGAACGGGCGGCGGATGCGCCGTCGAAAACGCGGGCGCGAGCTTGTCCGCGTAGCGTTTCAGGCGCAAGCCGTCGGCCGTTCCCCGACTTTTTCGCCCTGCGGACACTTTTGGCGCCACCTTTTGGTGTCAAAAGGTGGTAAAAACTGCTTCTCGCAGGAAACACTGCAACTTAGCTTCGGGATGTCACACCGTTTTTGCAGACCGATTCCGTCGAAAACATCTATATCCCGGAATCCTCTCCGGCTTCCTTCGCAGGAGGACGGAACGGATTTTCAATTCTTAATTTTTCACTCTTAATTCCTTAAATCCTATGTCTTTCATTGAAAACGCGAAGACCTACACGGGCCGCGATCTCGAAACCATCTTCTTCCGCCCGATGCTCAGCGGCCAGTCGGCCCTCGACCTGGGCGTGCGCATCCTCTACAACATGCCCGCACCGACGACCGTGCAGTTGTGGGAACGATCGGGCGACATCCTCCAACAGTACACCGCCGCAGGCTGGACGGGCGGCGATCCCGCCCGAAAACTCCAAAAGACGATCGACATGTCGAAGGTCAAGGCCGAACTGGGCTATTCGGCCGCCGACTACTTCTCGATGATCTACGAACTGATTACCAACCGCGCCGACGTCAACATGGACGACCTGACGGGTACGGAGCTCGAACAGGCCGAAACCGAGCTCTTCAAACGCGCCATCGCCGAAAGCCTCCGCGTGACGATGTGGATCGGCGACAAGGAGGCGGGCGCAGGCACGGAGTACGCCACGTTCAACGGATTCATCAAACGCATCTACGAACTGCTCGTCGAGAACAAGATCACGGCAGCGAAGACCTACGCCGCGGCCGACCTCGAAAAGGCCGCAGCGGCCGTCGATATCTTCGACGCCGCATGGACCGAAGCCGCCGAAGAGCTGACCGACCTGAAACCCGACGGACAGCTGGTCTACTTCGTCACCTCGGATCTCTACCACCTCTACGAAAAGTATCTCGACTCGTTCGCCAACACCGAGGCGGCCTACATCGGCCGGACCGAAGGCCGGCCGGTACTCACCTACCACGGCATTCCGGTCGTCGACCTCCACCTGTCGTCCTACCTGCGCGATACGACCTACGCCCAATCGTTCTGCCTGCTGACCGACCGGCGCAATCTCGTGCTGGCGGTCAACACCTCCGACTTCCCCGGCAACGAAATCCGCATGTGGTACAACCCCGACCTGATGGAGAACCGACAGCGCGCCGTCTTCATGGCCGGCTGCGAAGTGCTCGACGAGAAACTCGTGTCGTTCGCCTACAAGGAGTAATCCGGCCGGGCCGGCGCGACCCGGACCGGGCGTTCCGGCCCGCCTTTTTCCACCGACTTATGGACAACGCACAGAATTCATCGACACTGCCGCGCAAACCCGTGGGCGGCATCTGCCGCGTGCGTCTGGCATCGGCGCGCGCATTCTCGCCGCAAAGCCGTTTCGCGGAATACGAGCTCATCGACGACCGCTCGGCCTACGTCGAGACGCTGACGGCCGACGAAGGGCTGCTGCGCGTCCGCCACACGCTGACGCTCGTCTTCGACAAACACCAGGCCGACGCATGGTTCGACCGGCGGTGGCTGGAACGCTGCGCGACCGACGGAGTCGTCGCCGCGATCGAAACGGCCGCAGGCGAACGGCTGCGAATCGGCCGCTCCGACCGTTTCGGATGCGAGCAGGCGTTGCGGCTCGAACGTTTCACCTTCGCGTCGGGCGCTGCGCCCGGCGACCGCCCGACGGCGACGCTCGTACTTGCGAGCGAGGACACCGACCGGGCACAAACAGATACCGACGATTATGAAGAAGATTAAACCGAAAACGGCGCTGGCCGTCGGCAACCGCACCGACCCTTATCTCACCCTCGGCGCAGGCACCGTCCAGAGCGACCGTTTCTGGCGCTGGGGCGACGACAACCTCTTCCCCGCGGCGCTGGCACTCATGTCGCGCCGATCGACCACCCACCGGCGCATCATCAACGACAAGGCCGACTACATATCGGGCAAGGGCGTGGTCTGCGACACGGCCTCGCCGCTGCTGGCGCGGTTCATCGAGACGGTCAACGGCGACGGCGAATCGCTGCGCCAGCTGCTCAACAAGCTGGCCTACGACAAATCGCTCTTCGGCAACGCCTTTCTGGAAGTCGTGACCGACGCCCGGCGTTCGTTCCTCTCGCTCTACCACCAGGACGCCTCGCGCTGCCGGCTGGCCAAGGATTCGGCCCACGTGCTGCTGCACCACGACTGGGCGGCCTTCCGCGCCGAAGAGGCCCGCACGCTGCCGCTCTACCCCTCGTTCGAGAAACAGGCCGACGGGACGCTGCGCGCCGCGGTCCACTACAAGGACTACGAACCGATGTTCACCCACTACGGCGTACCGCCCTACATCGCCGGCTTCGGGGTCTCGGCCATCGCCTACAAGACCGACCGCTGGAACATTTCGCGGCTCGACAACTCGTTCCAGCTCTCGGGCGTGATGATGCTCGACAGCACGGTCGACAGCGAAGCCGAAGCGGAACGGGTCGTGCGGACGGCCGAGGAGCGTTTCGCCGGCAACCCCGGACAGGTGATGTTCGTACTCAAAGAGGGCAGCGAGAACGACCATTCGCGCTTCATCCCGATCGCTTCGCAGAACGACGGCGACTGGAAGGCGCTGCACGATCAGGCCGTGTCGGATATCGTGGTGGCGCATTCGTGGTTCCGCTCGCTCAGCGGACTGGACTACGCCTCGGGGTTCAGCGCGGAGCGCATCCTCCACGAATACGAGGTGGCGCTCAACACCGTCATCCTCGGCGAACAGGCCGAGCTGCTCGAACCCATCCGCGCGCTGCTGCGCCGGACGCTCGGCGTCGACGCCGCATCGCTGCAAATCGTCAACCGCCCGCCCACACGCTCCAAACCGCTCTACATGAAGGTCTGGGAGGCCCGCAAGGCCGACGGACTGGACTACGACCCCGACGACGAGAGACAGCAGCGCTATCTCTCGGAGATCACCCGCTACAACCTTACGCACATCGACTGACCATGCAGACACTCATCACCCCGACCGTCGTCGTCGCGCGGGCCTTCGCCGACGGCGAGTACGTCGCACCCGAAACCGTCTCCGAAGCGGCGATCGTCGCCGCGCAGGAGACCTACCTGCGCCCCGTGACGGGCGACGCGCTCTTCGAACGGCTGCTCGCCGGCGACCATGCCGACTTTACCGACGAATACCTCGCCGCGCCGCTGGCGCTCTACGTGCGCTATCTCATCGCACCGCAGCTCGACCTGCGGCACGGACAGGGCGGCACCGTGCAGCCCCGATCCGACGGCTTCGCGGCGGCCTCCGACGCAACGCTGCGCCGCAGCCGCCGCGCCCTGCTCAAAACCGCCCGCCGGCTGCTGCGGCGCGCCTCCGACTACCTCGAATCCCACGCCGCGCAGTTCCCGCTCTACGACCCGCAGGCCAACGTCCTCAACCGCTGTTCGATCGATGGAAAACTTGTACAGACCCGTTAGCGGCGCAGCGGCCGCACTGGCCGGCTGGTTCGCCCCCATCGTGCCGCTGGTAGCGTGCGTCTTCGGCTTCATCGCCGTCGATTTCCTGACGGGCGTGGCAGCCAGCCGCGCCGTCGCACGGCGCGAAGGCCGTCCGTGGTGGTTCGAAAGCGCCGAGGCGTGGCGCACGGTGCAGAAACTCGCGCTCGTCGCCACGGGCATCGTCATGGCGTGGGCCGTCGACCGCCACGTGCTCGACTTCATGGATCTGCACGCGGCGCGGCTCTTCACGGGCTTCGCCTGCGGCGTGGAGTTCTGGTCGTTCCTCGAAAACGCCGCCCAGCTCTCGGACGCACCGCTGTTCCGCTGGCTGAAACGCTACGTGCGGCGGCGTATGCGAAAGGAGGCGGGCAATGTCTGAGCTGCCGCGCGGCCTGCGCAACCGCAACCCGGGCAACATCCGCCGCTCGGCCGTGCGCTACAAGGGCGAGACGGAGAGCGACGACGCGGCTTTCAAGACGTTCGCCTCGACGGCGTGGGGTTACCGCGCGATGTTCGTCCTGCTGCACACCTACCGCGTCCGCCACCGCATCGCCACCCTGCGCGGGATGATCGCCCGCTGGGCTCCGCCCTCGGAGAACGACACGGGCGCCTATCTGCGCACCGTCGTCAGGCGAAGCGGCGTCGACCCCGACGCCGAAATCGACACCCGCGACGGCCCGACCATGACGCGCATCGCGGCGGCGATGGCGCGCGTGGAGAACGGCGTGGAGCCCGACGAGGCGGAGATCGCCGAAGGATGGCGGCTTTTCAGCGCGGATTTCTGACTTTTCATGCTATATTTGCGGTATGGGAGACACGCCGCTGCATCCGCCGCACAGCCAAAGCCGTCCGCTCCGGAAGGCCGCGGGGCCGTACCCGATGGCGTGGGTACTGCTCTTCACGGCGGCGGGAGTGGCCGTCGCCCGCTACGCGACCCTGCCGGCCGGTTTTCTGGCCGCAGCCTTCGCCGCAGCGACACTCATGGCCTTCATAACGTATCGACGACGCATCGGCAACGGCTACATCGCCATCGCCCTGCTGCTGCTCGGCATGGCGCTGCCCGCGCTGCGACCCCAACCGGCCTACGGCCCCGCCGGCATGAACCGCCTCCACGAAGCGGCGTCGGAACGCATCCGACGGCTCCATCTCCCGCCCGACGCGGAGGCCGTCGCGCTGGCGATGGCCGCAGGCGACCAGACGGAGCTGACACCCGAGCGGCGTGCGCCCTACGCCCGCACGGGAACGGCACACGTGCTGGCCGTATCGGGGCTTCACGTGGGGATGGTTTTCCTCTACGTCAATCTGCTGCTGGGAGCCCTCGCGCTGCTGCACCGCGGCCATCTCCTGCGCAATGCGGCGGCCATCGCCGTCATCTGGCTCTTCGCCGCGGCGGCGGGGCTGTCGCCCGGCACGATCCGCGCCGCCGTGATGTTCACGGCCCTGCAACTGGCGCTGGCCACGACGTCGCGCTACGCAGGCGTCAACATCCTCTCCGCGGCGGCCTTCGGGATGCTGCTGTGGCGGCCGTCCTATCTCTTCCACGTCGGGTTCCAGCTGTCGTTCCTCTCCGTGGCGGCGATCCTCCTATGGGGTATCCCGCTCTACCGGCGGCTGCGCACGCCGTGGCGGGCGGCGAACGCCGCGGTGGGAATGCTCGTCGTCGGCGCGGTCGCCTCGACGGCGACGGCGCCGCTCGTATCCTACTGTTTCGGGCAGATCCCGCTCGTCGGACTGGCGGTCAATCCGCCCGTCATCCTGCTCACCTACGGGGTGGTCGGGGTATCGCTGCTGTGGCTGGCGATCCCCTGGCCGCCCCTTTCGGTCGTCGTCCGTCCGCTGCTCGAAGGGCTGCTGTGGCTGCAAAACCGGCTGGTCGCCGAAGCAGCCGCCCTGCCCTGTGCCGCGATCGACTACCGGATGACGGCGGCGCAGACCGCCGTGGTCTATCTCTTTTTCGTAATTTTCACCCTCGCGGTATACCGTCCGTGGCTGAAAAATCGGTAACTTTGCCCGCATGACACGCGAAGAGTTCGATACGTTGTGCCGCGACGACGTGCGGCGCGCCGTGGAGGAGAATCTCGGCCGCGATCCGCTGGCCGTGGCGCTCGACCGGCGCACACCCCACGCCGCGCTGGTGGCCACGCAGGTCAAATACCTCGAACGCGCCCGCACGAAACTCCCCTCCTACTACGCCGCACGCTGCATCCTGCCGCCGCGCGCCTTCGAACAGGCGTCGAGCGAGGCGTGCGCCGCACACAAGGAGCCGGCGGGCGACACAGCGCTCGATCTGACCTGCGGGCTGGGCGTCGACGCGCTGGCGTTGGGCCGCCGCTTCCGGCGCGTCGTGGCGCTCGAACGCGATCCCGTGCTGGCGGCCGTCGCGGCCCGCAACCTGCGGCTGCTGGGCGCCGCGAACGTGGAGGTGGTCTGCGCTTCGGCCGAGGAGTACCTCGCCGCGACGACCGAGCGGTTCGACTGGGTGGCGGCCGACCCCGACCGCCGCAGCCGGACAGGGCGCAAACTCGTCCGGCTCGAAGAGTGTTCGCCCGACATCCTGCGGCTGCTGCCCGCCGTGCGGCGCGTCGGCGCGCGCCTCTGCCTGAAAAACTCGCCGCTGTTCGACGTCGACGAAGCGCTGCGGCTCTTCCCGACGGCCCGCATCGAGGCCGTATCGGTGCACGGCGAATGCAAGGAGCTGCTCGTCTACGACGACGGCACGGGGCCGCTGCTGCGGGCCACGGCGCTCGGCGGGGGAAGCGTGACGCTTCCGCCCGCTACGGCTCCCACACCGCCGCCACCGCCGTTCGACCCGACGGCATACGCCTACCTCTTCCTGCCCGACGTGGCGTTGCAGAAGATGCGCCTCGTGCGGCGGGCGCTCGAAGGGCGGGCCGACGTGTGGAGCGAGAACGGATTCGCCTTCGCCCACCGGCCGGTCGAGGGCGTTCCGGGGCGGACGTTGGCCATCGGCGCGATCGGGCCGTTCGACGCGAAGGCGCTGCGTCGCGAGCTGCGCGGCGAGGGTATCGAGATCTTCAAACGCGACTTCCCGCTCACGCCGGAGGAGATCCACGCCCGCACGGGGACGCATGCAGGCAGCCGGCAACGGCTGGCCTTCACCCGCATCGGCGGCAAACTGTGGACGATCCGTCTGGCGGCCGAGGCACCCGAAACGGAGAGGGAGGGATAAGGCGACCGACCGCTCTGGCCGCAACTGCGGTTCGCCGCCGGCGGCAGGTAGTGCACGAGCCGGAGCGAAGTGCAGTCCGCCGCGTGGGGCGGCGGCGAACTGCCGACATCGCCCGGTGATGTCGGACATCGGATTCAGAAAATAAAAAATGCGGATACGCATAATTTAAGGAAATACAATGGACGACGTAAGACTGGACAAATATCTGTGGGCGGTGCGCATCTTCAAGACGCGCAGCGACGCCGCCGAGGCGATCCGCACCAACCGCGTGACGGTGGGCGGCGCGACGTGCAAACCCTCGCGCGAGGTGCGCATCGGCGACGTGATCGCCGTGAAGCGGATGCCCGTGGTCTATCAGTACAAGGTGCTCAACCTGGTGACGAGCCGCCAGCCGGCCAAGAACGTGCCGGCCTATTGTCTGAACATCACCCCGCAGGAGGAACTGGACAAGCTCGACGCGCCGCGCGAGACGATCTTCGTCTTCCGCGACCGCGGCACGGGGCGCCCGACCAAGAAGGAGCGGCGCGAACTGGATTCGCTGATGGACAACATGCTTTACGAGGAGGAGTAGCCGATGCGACCCGAACGACTCTTCGAGATCCTCGCCGTGGCCGAACGGCTCAAATGCAATACGCGCCACTCGTGGACGTCGACGGGCCGCCGCGAAAGCGTGGCGGAGCACAGCTGGCGGCTGGCGCTCATGGCGCTGCTGGTGGCCGACGAGTTCCCCGACGTGGACTGCGGCCGCGTGGTGCGCATGTGTCTGGTGCACGACCTGGGCGAAGCCTTCACGGGAGACATTCCCGCCTTCGAGAAACGGCGGCAGGACGAAACGCACGAGGCGGCGCTGCTCGCCCGCTGGGTAGAGACCCTGCCCGAACCGCTGCGCGCCGAATGGCGGTCGCTCTATGCCGAAATGGAGGCGCTGGCCACGCCCGAAGCCCGGCTCTACAAAGCGCTCGACAAACTCGAAGCGGTGATCCAGCACAACGAGGCCGACATCGCCACGTGGCTGCCGCTCGAATACGACCTCAACATCGCCTACGGTGCCGACGAGGTGGCGTGGAACGGCTACCTGCGACGGCTCAAAGAGGCCGCCAACGAAATCAGCCGGCAGAAAATCGCCGCAGCGAAGGAGCAGGCGCCCGACGACGCGGGGAAATAGCCGGAGCAGTCCGACGGGGTGCGCAGCGCTGTGCGCCGCAGTTTGCAGAGTCTCAGCAAAAGTTGTACGTTTTGGCAGGCATTCGGCCTGCACGAATGTGCTTCGGAACCATTCCGAACCTTTTCTTTGGCGTTTCCTGCAAGCAGCGGGTTTACCACCTTTTGGCACCAAAAGGTGGTGCCAAAAGCATCCGCCAGGCGAAACCGCCGGGGACCGACCGTCGTCTGTGCCTAAAACGCTACGCGGCAAGCTCGCGCCCGCGTTTTCGCAAGGCGGAGTTCGTGGTGCGCTATCGCGCAACCGTGATTATTGATTTTCCACACATGGCCACACGCGAGTTGGCTGTATTGCCGATCTTGCGGGACGAAGCCTGCGGAGCACGCATAGCGGGCCTCCGCGGGCGGAGGATTCGGCCCGCGCGGCGCCCCATGGCGCCGCAGTATTGCAGCGAGTAGATCCTTCATCTTGGCTTCGCCGAAGATACTCCGCCTCGACAATGTTCAAATAAATTTGACATTGCCCTCGCTTAATCGTACTTTGGCCGACGCCGAAGATACTCCGCCTCGGCAATTGCAAATAAATTTGCATTGCGCTCGGCTTAATCGTATCTTTGCACCGCTATGGAAAAGAAACTGTACGAAAAACAAGAGATATACGACCCTGCAACGATCGCCGAACTGAGTGAGCACTACGCCGCCATTCTGCGGCTGCTGGGCGAAGACCCCACGCGCGAGGGGCTGCTCAAAACCCCCGAGCGGGTAGCCAAGGCAATGGCTTTCATGACCAAGGGCTACGCTGAGGATCCGCGCGACATTCTCCTGTCGGCTATGTTCCGCGAGGAGTACCGGCAGATGGTACTCGTGCGCGACATCGAGGTCTACTCGCTGTGCGAACATCACATGCTCCCCTTCTACGGCAAGGCGCACGTGGCCTACATCCCCGACGGCTACATCACGGGGCTGTCGAAGGTGGCGCGCGTGGTGGAGTGTTTCGCACGCCGCCTGCAAGTACAGGAGCGGCTGACGGTGCAGATCCGCGACTGCATCCATGAGGCGCTGCACCCGCTGGGAGTGGCCGTCGTGATCGAGGCCAGCCACATGTGCATGCAGATGCGCGGCGTCGAGAAGCAGGAGTCGTCGACCACCACCTCGGCCTTCACGGGCATCTTCCTGCGCGACCACCGCACGCGCGAGGAGTTCATGGAGCTGATCCGGTAGCGCCCCGCCGACGGAGCGGCCGCGACGCGAAACCGCTCCGCCCGGACGCCCCCTGCCTCAACGCAATCCGCCCCGAAGGCTGAAACTTTCGGGCGTCGGCTTGTACGCCGGCGCGCAAGCCGACGCCCGAAATTCTGCAATCCGGCGACGCACTCCTGCCGGATCAGTCGACGTAGACCAATTCGATTCCTTTGGTACCACCGAGCCGGTAGTTATTCTGATCGCGCCGCAACCGAATCCTGCGCAATGTCTCCATCGGGCGACACTCGATCCAGTTGATGCTGCATCCAGAAATATCCAACTCTTCGAGCAGGTTGCCCTGACAAGAGAGCGTATAGATCTCCGGCGGAAGTACAAGCGTCGTCAACCGGTTGTCGCTGCAATCTATTTCTGCATATCGGTTCCCGTTGCATCGAGAAAAGTCGAGCGACGTAAGCGCCGTTCCGGTGCACCGGAAATCTCCCACATAGCGGAACGCATCCATATTCAGCATTGTAAGGTTCGAGCAGTTACAGCAATCAAAGTTCATCACCTGTCCCGACCCATCGATGCACTTCAAGCGGCCGCAATCGGAAACAGCCAGCTTCCCAATCTTGACATACCCCTTCACCTCCAACCGTTCGAGCGGGAGTTTACGGAGTTCCACACTCGACAACTCGGTTTCGGGCAATGTCAATTCTCTCAACGGCATGTCGGTCAAGGTCAGATACATCAATTGATGGCAGCCGCTCAAATCGAGCGAGGTGAAATCTACGTCGTTCAACGCAAACGATATAAGCAGATCCGAGTCCCCGAACACAATCTCAGAGATCCGACTGTGAGTGATCGATAAATGACTCAGTTGCTTGAACTCCGACAGGTCGAGCCGGACACAAGGCAATCCCCCACAATGCAGTTCATACAATTTCTCATGATGACGCAGATCCGACGTGACGAGGCAGGAACAGTCGAGTAACTCCAAATCGGGACAGGCATCGACATTCAGCTCGGTAAAAGGGTTATCGTAGCACGTCAACCTTCTCAACGCCGGACATCCGCTTACATCGAGCGACGCAAGCCGGTTGGAACTGCAATCGAGTTTTTTCAGTGCCGCGGTGCGCGGCAACCGTAAACATTCCAGCTCACAGGTCTCGCATATGAGCAATTCGAGCGCCGAACAGCCGCCCGCATCGAGCGAGGTGAGATTTTGACTGGAACAATCCAACGTTTCGAGGTTGGCGAAATAGTGCAATCCTTCGAGGCTCGATATCGTCTTCCCATAAGTCTTATATGACGGACAGCGGATCTTGGTCACGGCCAGCGCCTCCTCGCGCGAAATCGCGCCGTCGCCATCGGTGTCGGCAATGCGCAGACACAGCGTCCGGAACTCCCTGTCGGGGATCGCATCGGCCACATTCGGCGGATAATCGGCGGCGGCGTAACCGGCCAGGCACATCGTCAACACGAAAAGGCCCGACAGCAGGATACTTCTCTTTTTCATGGTCGCGCGATTTGATTTATTCGACATATTCGATTTCTACACTGAAAGAGCAATCGTTTCCCTTTTCATCGCGGATGTCGATGCCCCCACCGTATATTGCTATCGGTGCATTTTTGTGCATGCGAATCTTTTTAAGCTCCGATCCGGCACGAACGTGTATGATAAGGTCTGCCAGTTTCGGACAATGGCTCAGATCGAGTACTTCACTCGGATAAAAATTGTAATAGAGCTTCTTCAGATTGGCTCCGTCGGCGAGCAACGCATCATAGCAGCCGGCATTGGCAGCCGCAAACGCCAGATATTGCAAGTGCGAAGGATCAGGCAGATTGACAGAGCTCAATTTCACCTCGGAAAACGAATCGACGAAAAGCCGCAATTCCTGTACATTCCCGCATCCCGAAAGATCCAGTTCTTCCAAATTGAACAACGAATAAAGCTCAATTTCAAGTGGAGTATAACCGACCGGCCCGCGGAACCTGATTAAATTCGAATTATACAGACATGAAATCTTTTGCAGCCGGGAGTTGTAACGCAGATCGATCTCTTTCGGACCACTGTACTCCCAAGCAAAATTCTCAAGATTGCTGAAATATTCGATCCCCTCTAACGACAAAAAACGGCCCGACACATCGGGAAAATGGATCATTTTCTTAACAGCCAGCACCTCGTCCTTCGACAGACGGCCGTCCTTGTCCCTGTCATACCGTTCCAGACAGTATTCACGAAACCCCTCGTCGGGAATCGCCGTAGCCACGTCGTCGGGCCAGACGAGCGGCGGCAACTGAGGATCGGGCTGTTCGTCGTCGTCGGAACAGCCGGCAAGCAGCGCCAGACACAACAGCAAGCAGAGGGTTTTCCAAGAGAAATAAGGTTTCATAGGCTATGGATTCAGGGAGTTCGCAGCACGATCCGCCGCGGGAAACACGGCAGCGAAAGGGTTCCGCCCCTCCGAAAGCGGGGGAAGGTGCCGGGGCCGACCCGATCGCCGGATCGGCCCCATCGGCATCGGAGACAATACACGTCGGCGTGATCGTTCCATCAGAGAGGGTGGTTTTGGGTTGGTTATCACAAATATACGAAACAATTTCCCGATTCTGCAACTTTTTCCGCAAAAAAATCGGGGGGGGGTAAATTATTCCATTCGAGCGTAGAAATAAGACATACGGACTTTTCGAGCCATACGTTCATTCGGTGTCGTCCGACAAGAGAGCGGCCGCGGCCGTCGGGTGCCTGTCCCGACGGCCGCGGCGAACCGGAACGAACCGCTCCGTCAAAGGGGCCTGCGCACGACGTAGATCCAGTCGTCGGGCAGTGCGTAGCGCCGCCGCTCCTCCGCGCTGAAACGGGCCGCATAGTCGATCTCACGAACTTCGAACCCCGCTTCGCGCAACCGCCCGCCGTAGTCGCGGCCATAGATGCGCCGATGGTCGTACTGCCCGAAAATACGGGTGCGCTCCGCCGGATCGGTGATCGAATCGTCCTCGAAGGTCGCAGCGCGCGACCGGTCGACGGGCGAGAGCAGGATGCCCCAGCCGCCCGGACGCAGGATGCGGTAGAACTCGCCGAGCGCACGGCGGTCGTCGGCGACGTGTTCGAGCAGATGGTTGCAGATCAGCACGTCGTAGGAGGCATCGGGAAGAGGGATTCGCAACACGTCGAAATGCAGTTCGGCCAGCGGGCTCTCCAAATCGGCCGTCGTATAGTCGGCCGCCCTGTGCCGCAGCCGCTTCATCAGACAGACTTCGGGGGCGATATGCAGGATCCGCTGCGGCCGGCGCAGCAGATCGGTTTCGCGCGTGAGGTAGAGCCACAGCAGCCGGTGCCGCTCCAACGACAGGCACGACGGACAGAGCGCATCGGCACGCGGCGCGACGTAGCCGTAGGGCAGGAACCGACGACGGCGCGCACCGCACACGGGGCATTCGCGGCCGCGCCCCACGTAGAAAAGGCCCGCGACCGGCACCGCCCACCCTGCAAGGCGTTGCAGGAGGGGCCGCGGCACATGGTTGAGCGCCCAACGGATCAGCCGCTTCATTCTCCGGTGATCTTTTTCACGTCGGACTCGGCCTTCAAGAGCCGTTTGCGGCAGAAGGCGATGAGCGTCGTGGCGCGCCTGACCTCGGCGGCCAGCGCGTCGACCGACATCTCCTCGTTGCGGAATTTGGCGAGGATGGCCTCGATCTCGGCCATCGCTTCGTCATAGGTGAGTTCCTTTTTATCCATCGTTCTATCGTTTTTTCTTCGTACATGCGACCACCGCGGCCTGCACTTCGCCGTCGGCCAGCGTAATGTCGAGCCGGTCGCCCGGCGAGAGCCCCTCGGCGCTGCGCAACGCTTCGCCGCCGCGGCGGACGACGGCGAACCCGCGCCGCAGCACCCGTTCGACCGAGTAGCTCAGCAGCAGCTCCGAAGCGGCCGCGAGCCGGCGGTCGTGCCCGCGCAGCAGATCGGCCGGAGCCGCGAGTAGCGTCTCTTCCGCCCGGTCGAGGCGGCTCCGCCCCTCCTGCAACAACCGCTGGCTCTGCTGTGCGAGAGCCGCGCCGAGCCGTTCCAGTCCGACCGCCGCCGAATGCGTGATCGCCAGCGCCGCATTTCCCAACTGCAATCCGGCCCACGCCAGATAGCCGTCGGCCTGCGCCATCCGTTCGACGAGCCACGCCGCCACGGCCGTCGGCGTTTTGAGCGCCGTATGCGCCACCAGATCGGCGACGCTCGTATCCTTGTCGTGCCCGATGCCCGTCACCACCGGCAGCGGAAACTGCGCCACGTGGTTGCACAGGCGATAGGCGTTGAAACAGTTCAGGTCGCTCGACGACCCGCCGCCGCGGATCATCACCACGGCATCGAACGCCTCCCCGGCAGCGGCGATGCGGCTAAGCGCGTCGACGATCGAATCTTCGGCCGCCGCGCCCTGCACGACGGCGTCGAAGAGCGTGAGACAGAAGCGATAGGGGCTTTTAGCCAGTTCGTTGCAGAAATCCTGATACCCGGCCGCACGGCTGCTCGACACCACGGCGATGCGTTGCACGACGGCAGGCATCGCCTGCTGCCGGTTCATCTCCCACACCCCTTCGGCCTGCAAGCGGGCGATGGTCTGCTGCCGCTGCCGCTCCATGTCGCCCAGCGTGTAGGCCGGATCGACGTCGAGCAGTTGCAGCGAGAAGCCGTAGAGTTCGTGGTAGTTCACCGTCGCTTTGGCCAGAATACGCATGCCGGCGGCGAGCCGCTGCCCCGTCTCGGCCTCGAAATAGGCGGCGATGCGGGCGTACTGCGACCGCCAGATCACGGCGCGCGCCTGCGCTTTGGGAACGCCGTCGCCCTCCCCCTTCTCGACCAGTTCGAGGTAGCAGTGCCCCGAATAGTTGACCTTGACCTCCGCGATCTCGGCACTCACCCACAACGGCAGTGCGAAACGCTCTTCGAGCGCCTGCCGCACGCGGCGCTGCAACTCGGACAGCGTGATGTACTGCGCAGCGATCATCGGTTACTTCAACTCCTCCTTCGTAAAGGGTACGTCGACCTCGCCGATGGCATAGCAGGCGATGTCGTAGGGGTTGTAGTGGAAGACGATCCCTTCGGGCGTGACCTCGAAATTCTCGGTCGGGGCGATCGTTTCGGGGAAGAATCCCCGCTGGGCGAGCTCCTCGTCATCGGCGGCACCGTACTGCTCGCGGAGCTTCGCCTTGATCCGCTCGGTGAGCCGGGGAAGCTGCTCCTCCGGAAAGAGGTCGCCGAGCGAGAGTTCGTAACCGCCCTTCGTCCAATAGTTGTGGTACTCGGTCGTGCGCATACCGTGCGCACCGCCCGTATAGCTCTCGCGGCGGATCGTGTAGACCGTGAGCGTATCGACCGGCGCCTGAGCGGCCGCGACGCTGAGCGAATAGCGCATGTCGGGCATGTAGAGCGTATCGCAGGCATTGTCGGCGGCGAACCGTTCGATAAAACGGCGTGCGGCCTCCTCGGCCGTCCCCGTGAAGTCTTCGAGTGCGAAGAAGTAGTTGACGTTGGCGTTCTCGATGGCTGCGAGCGCCTCGCTGCGGTCGGCGTTGGCGATCGTGAGGAAGCGGTACGACAGATCGCACGGCACCGCTCCGCACCGGACGACCGTATCGAGCGACCGCTCGGCGAATTGCGGCGCGGCCGCACGCCGGCAGCAGCCGGCCATCCCCGCGGCAAAGGCCGCCAGAAGAACGAGAGCAGGTAATTTCATAAGGCGTGGTCTTCAAAAATTAACACCCGTAAAGGTAGCACAAATAATAGGGAAAAAGGTGCGAACGACGATTTTTTCCGAAAAATTTTGGAGATTCGGATTAATGTATTACTTTTGCACCCACAATCGGTGGATTCATCTAAGGGTTAGGATACATGCCTCTCACGCATGACATAGGGGTTCGAATCCCCTATCCACTACGCAGGACGATCGCTACGGCGGTCGTCTTTCATTTTTTGCGGGACGGTGCGGGGAGTCGGACGGGAATATCCGCGCAGGACTCGGACAAACGGAGCCTCAGAAGACGGAACGACGAAAAGCACGTTTCGCCGAACGCGACATTCGAAGAGAGGCGCGGCGCGCCCCCCATCCGCCAGGACGAGCGGCCGGAGGCTCCGGCCGTTCGTCTTCTTCGGGAGACTCCATCCCGCCCGCCTCCGAACGATCATGCGAAAAAGAGCGTAAACGTCACCTTGCCGTCGACATTGGAGGTCAGGCGCAGCGATCCGCCGTGCAGCTGCATGATGCGCCGCGATACGCTCAATCCGATCCCCGACCCGTCGGACTTGGTCGTGAAGAAGGGCGTGAAGATATTGTCGGAGACTTCGGCGGGAATGGCGGCGCCGTTGTCGCCGAAGTCGATCCGCACGGTTTCGTCGGCCGAAATGCGCGCCACGACCTCGATGCGGCCATCGGAGAGCCCCTCCGCTGCTTCGCGGGCATTCTTCAACAGGTTCACCGCCACCTGTTCGACCAGCCCCTCGTCCGCGTAGATCAGCATCTGCGACGGTTCGACGTCGAGCCGCACCACATCGGAAACCCCTGCCAGCATGACGGCCCGTTCGAGCATCCCGCGCACCTCGAATGCCGATTTCCGAGGTTCGGGAATACGTGTGAAACGCCGGAACGTCTCGACGAAAGCCGTCAGACGGCGGCTCGTCGAAGAGATCGTATCCAACCCGCGCTCCACATCGGCATCCAGCCGCCGGCCGAGATGCAGCAGCGTATCGCTCAGCGAGGTGATGGGCGCCAGCGAGTTCATGATCTCGTGCGTCAGAATCCGGGTGAGCTTGCTCCACGACTCGACCTGCACCGCACTCAGATAGTCGTCGATGTCGCTCACGGCCACGACGCGAAGATGCCGCCGGTCGAGCGTGATCTCCGAACAGGTCAACGACAGATTGACCTCGCCGCTTTCGGTCCGGCACCGCACGCGCAGACGCTCGCCGGAACGGATCGCCGTCAGCGCGCGACAGGCTTCGGGCAACAGCGGCTCCACCTGCCGCACATGCGTCATCCGCGGCAGACCGAAGATACGCAGCGCCTCGTCGTTGACCTGGTAGACGCTGCCCCTGTCGTCGACGGTCAGCAGCCCCGTGCGGGCGCACTCCATGATGAGCCTGTAATAGCGCTCGCGTTCCTCGGCACGCAGCTTGGCCCGCACGATGATCTCGCGGATACGGTTCAACGCCACGTTGAGCGCCCGTTCGCCGCCGGAGGCCGCACCCTCGCAGAAACGGAAATTCAGATCGTTGTTTTCGACGGCATCGAGCAGAAAGGTCACACGGCGCATCGACGCGTCGTACAACCGCACGAGCCGGTAGACCGCGATGCCGCCGAACGGCAGAAGCAGCAGGGCGAAGGCATAACGCCCCGCCGCCGACAACGCAGCGGCAGCGGCCGTCACGGCGATCAGCACGACGACGTGGGATACCAGACGGAAGAGATCGCCACCGTATTTCATAAGCCGTAGCGTTTGATTTTGTTATAGAGCGTCTGCCGCGTGACCCCCAACTGCTGCGCTACGGCCGAGAGATTGCCGCCGTGGCGTTCCATCGCCTGTTCGATCATCGCACGCTCCATCTCTTCGAAGGTGGTGAACGCCGCGGGCGACGGCCCCTGCGCGACGGGGCGCAACAGCAGCGTCGCCGGCGATATTTCCGTTCCGTCGCACAGGATAACCGCCTTCTCGACGGTATGCTGCAACTCGCGGATATTGCCCGCCCACGCATGAGCGACCAACTCGTGCTGAGCCGCCGCATCGAAATCGCGGATCGGTTTCCGGTACTTGCCGGCATAACGCACGAGAAACGTCCGCGCCAGCAACAGAATATCCTCGCGGCGTTGGCGCAGGGGCGGCAGATCGATGTGAATGGTATTGATACGGTAGAGCAGGTCTTCGCGGAACGAGCCTCCGGCCGTCATCCCGAACAGATCGCGGTTGGTCGCCGAGATGAGCCGGCAGTCGACCTTCACGGGCAGATTGCTGCCCACGCGGACGATCGCGCCGCTTTGCAGCGCCGTCAGCAGTTTCGGTTGCAGATGCAGCGGCAGGTTGCCGATCTCATCGAGGAAGAGCGTACCGCCGTCGGCGACCTCGAACTTTCCGGCACGGTCGGTGCGCGCATCGGTGAAGGCACCCTTCACGTGGCCGAACAGTTCGCTTTCGAACAGCGTCTCCGGCACGGCACCCATATCCACGGCCACCATCGGACCGCCACTGCGATGCGAGCGGCGGTGGATCTCGCGCGCCAGCATCTCCTTGCCCGTACCGTTTTCCCCCGTAATGAGGATATTGGCATCGGTCGCCGCGACCTTTTCGACGATCTCGCGGATACGTTCCATCGCAGGACTCGTTCCCCAGAACATCGTCTCGTCGACCGTCAGTTCGCGCCGGATCTCCCGCAGCCGTTTCACCTCGCGCTGCGAACGGGCCAGCTCGCAGGCGTTGCGCAGCGAGGCGACCAGCCGCTCATTATCCCAGGGCTTGACCACGAAATCGACCGCACCGTCGCGCATGGACCGCACTGCCAGATCGACATCGGCATAGGCCGTAAAGAGAACGACCTTCACGTCGGGACGTATGTCGCGGATCCGCCGCAGCCAGTAGATGCCCTCGTTGCCGTTGTTGACGCCGGCCGTGAAATTCATGTCGAGCAGCACGGCGTCCACCGCCTCGCCGCGCAGCACGGTATCGAGCAGTTTGGGCGAAGTCAACGTCGTCACCTTCGCAAAATGACGCTCCAGCAACAGCCGCAAAGCACCCAGAATGCTGCTGTTGTCATCCACGATCAATAAATTACCCTCTTTTGCCATCGTACAGCGTTGGTTTGCGGCAGTCGTTTTCCCGCCCCGGCACAAGCCCGAATAGCTCCGGAATTGCACCCGGCTCGACGAAACCGCCCGTCTTTCCGGTAAAAGTAACTCTTTTCGGTGAAAAACCGGCAAAGACTGTCTACTTTTTTTACATCCCTGTCCATTATTTTTACACCTTCGCAACCGCTTTATCACGACAAACACTTGATTACAAATCAGTTTAAACGATTGGCATCGAATTGGCAACTTCGGTGAGCAAACCAAGAATACGAGAAAAAGATGCTGAAACTATCGTTTTCGATCGTCATACTGTCTATTTTATTGACACCCTCCGTCGCCCGACAGCGGATCGCCGCATCCGAAACGCCGCCGGCTGCCGATACGGTCGCACGAACGGAACCGCCCGCGTCGGACGGAACGGCGGCACTCCCCCGTCCTGCCGCAGACACCGTCTCCGCAATGACGCTCGACGCCTGCATGGCCTACGCCGTCGAACACAATCCCAACGTCCGGCAGCAGATCTATGCGAACCGCAACTACCGCCAGGAGTATATCGCATCGATCGCCGCACTGGTTCCCTCGATCAGCGCATCCGCCAGCGCCACGACCAGTTTCGGCCGTTCGGTCGACCCCGAAACCAATACCTACACCACCGTCGCCAATCTCGACAACTCGTATAGCCTGTCGGGGCAGATTCCCGTTTTCGCAGGATTGTCGGGAATAAACACCGTGCGGGCGGCACGTGTCATGCGGCTCATGGGCATCGAGGAGCTGCAACAGGCCCGCGACGAAGCGGCGCTGAACGCCATGCAGGCCTACTTCGACGTGGTGTACTACACCGAAAGCGTCCGGCTGGCACGCGAACAGCGGCAGACGAGCGCCGCCAATCTGCACAAGAGCCGCAAACTCTACGAACTGGGGTTGAAAAGCGCCGCCGACGTGGCGGAGATCGAATCGCAATGCGCCTCGGACGATTTTCTGCTCACGCAGCAGGAGAACAATCTCGCGCTGGCCAAAATCTCGCTCTGCGAAGCGATGAACTATCCTTCGGGCTGCTGTCCGGAGATCGTCGCCGAGATCGCCGTCGGCACCCCTACCGGCGCGGCCGCCTACGGAGAGGTACTGGCCTACGCCCTCGAAAAGCACCCCAAAGCGCAGCAGGCAGCCTACAACGTGCAGCAGATGCGACTCAAATACTCCGTCGCAAAGGGAAAATACTACCCGTCTGTTTCGGTAGGCGGCGGCTACTCGACCAACTTCTTCATGAGCCTCGACGACCGTTCGCTCTACGCCCCGTTCGGCAGCCAGCTCCGCGACAACCGGGGTTATTACTTCTCGGCGCGGCTCTCGATCCCGATCTTCGGGGGACTGACCAAGCGTACCTCGGTCAATCGGGCTCGCAACAACTGGCGGATCGCCGAATTGCAGCGCGACGCGACACTGCGCACGCTGCAAAGCGAGGTGGCGCAAGCCTACCAGCAGATGCTGGGTGCGGGCAAGGAGTTCGTACAAGCCTCCAAGAAAGCGGAAGCCGCACGGCTGGCCTACGAAGCCGTCGCCGGCAAGTACGAACGGGGCATGGTCTCGACGCTCGACCTGCAAACGGCCTCCGACAAGCTGCTGCAAGCCCGCGCCGAACGGATTCGCACCCGCCTGCAATACATCATCAAAACCCGATTGGTGGAGTACTACAACGGCGAGCCGTTGATCCGCTGACACATAAACGACTACAATGGATATTCAGATCGAACGAAAAAAAGGACTTCGCATCCTGTTCGCCAAACGGAGTCTCCCCTATTGGGGCGGTATGCTCTTCCTGCTCTTCGCCGCATGGCTGTTGCTGCGCGACAACGCCTCGACGCTGCGTGTCGATGCCGGCACGCTCTCGGTCGCTGAAGTGACGCAGGGCGATTTCAACGACTACATCCGCGTGACGGGACAGGTTGAACCCATTACGACGGTTCAACTGAGTCCGCTCGAAGCGGGTGTCGTCGAACGGCTCGTGGTCGAGGAGGGAGCTTCGGTCCGCAGGGGCGACGTGCTGGTGGAGCTGAGCAACCCTTCGCTGACGCTCGAAATCCTCAACAGCGAAGCCGAACTGGCCGAGAAGCAGAACCTGCTGCGCAACACGCTCATCTCGATGGAGCAGGAAAAGCTCACCCTGCGGCAGAACAAGGCGCAGCTCGATCTCGACGTGGCACGCAAGCGGCGCGCCTTCGAACAGAACGACGAACTCTACGCACACCGGCTCATCGCCCGCGAAGAGTGGTTGCAGGCCAAGGAGGACTGGGAGCTGGCCGAGAAACAACGCGAGCTGAACATCGAGCGGCAGATACAGGATTCGCTCTACCGCACCGTACAGGTCGAACAGATGGAAGATAATCTGGCCAACATGCGGCGCAACATGCAGCTCATCCGCCAGCGCATCGGCAACCTCGCCGTCAAATCGCCGATCGACGGCGAGATCGGCCTACTGGACGTCGTGCTGGGACAGTCGGTCGCATCGAGCCAGAAGATCGGACAGGTCAACGATCTCTCGGACTTCAAGGTCGAAGCGCAGATCGACGAAATCTATATCGACCGCGTCCGCACAGGCCTCGAAGCCTCCTTCGAACGGCAGGACTCCAACTATCGCATGCGGCTGCGCAAAGTCTATCCCGAGGTGCGCAACAACGTATTCCGCGCCGATTTCAACTTCACGGGAGCCTATCCGGCCAATATCCGCAGCGGGCAGACCTACTACCTGCATCTGCAACTGGGACAACCCACCGAAGCGGTTCTCATCCCGCGCGGCACCTTCTACCAAACCACGGGCGGCGCATGGATCTACGTCCTCTCGCCCGAAGGCGACCGCGCCTACAAGCGGCCGATCCGCATCGGCCGCCAGAATCCGCAGTATTACGAGGTGCTCGAAGGACTGCAACCGGGCGAGCGGGTCATCGTCTCGGGCTACGAGTCCTACGGCGCCAACGACGTACTGCTGCTGAACCGCCGAATAAAATAACTCCGACCATCCAAAACAACGCTTTCGTCAAGCCGAGCGCAGATCCGAACTTGTTCGGACTATGCCGAGGCGGGAAAACGAAAAAAGAAATTCAACCATTATGTTCCGACAACTCGACTTCCGTTCGTTTTTCAACTTCCTGGGGCGCAACAAGCTCTACACGGCCATCAACATCTTCGGCCTCTCGCTGTCGCTCATGTTCGTCATCCTGATCGCGGACTACACCGTCCGGCAGTTCACCGTCGACAGCTTCCACTCGAAGGCCGGCAGGATCTACGTCGTAAGCAACGAAAACACCGTCGCCAGCGCCTATTTCCTGCAAAAGCATCTTCTGGACCGCTATCCCGAGATCGAAGCCACCTGCGCCGTATCGTTCGAAGATCACCATACCGTAGAGGCGGACGGCAAGCTGGCACTGGCCGACGTACTCTACGCCGACACGACCTTCTTCCGCATCTTCGACTTCGAACTGGCCGCCGGCGACAGGCGGCAGGCGCTCGCCGCACGCGACAACGTCGTCCTCTCCGAATCGTTCGCGCGCCGGATGTTCGGCGACGCCGATCCCGTGGGGCGTTCGCTCGTCGCCGAGGGGAAGAGCTACACCGTCAGCGCCGTGATGCGCGACATCGAGCGTTCGGTCATCCCGCCGGTCGACCTGCTCTACCGCGGCGATCTGCTGACGAAGAAGAACAATAACAACGAAAGCATGAGCAATGTAGGGTCGTGCTGCACCTTTCTGCTGGCACGCGAAGGGGCCGACCTACGGGCCAAACTTCCCGACATGCTCGACTATTTCAAAACGATCTATTTGCCTTACACCCGCGACTTTTACCGGCAGGTAACGCTCCTGCCCCTGCGGGAGGTCTATTTTTCGCCCCTCGACAGCTACGGGAACCTCTCGTCGGGCAACCGCTCGTTCGTGACGATCCTCATGGCAATCGGCATCGTCATCCTGCTCTTCGCCGTCATCAACTACGTCAACCTGACGGCCGCACAGACCGGATTCCGCGCCAAGGAGATGGCCACGCGCCGCCTGCTGGGCGCGACGAAAGGGGAAGTCGTGCTCAAACTGATCCTCGAATCGACTCTGATGTGCTGCACAGCATTCGCCGTCGCCTTTCTGCTGGCCGAAGCGGCCGAACCCTACGCCGCAAGGCTGCTCGGCGCGAAGATCGACATCTCGGCGGCAGCGACACCGGAGCGGATCGCATGGTACGCACTGTTCCTGCTCGCGCTGGGCTTCGTTTCGGGCATCGTGCCGGCGACGCTGGTAGCCCGCTACAAACCCGTGGACGTCATGCGCGGATCGTTGCGGCACCGCACGAAGCAGGTATACAGCAAAGTGCTGATCGTCATTCAGAACGCAATCACCGTCGCGATGCTCGCCACCTCGCTGACCGTCTATGCGCAGACACGCCACCTGATCGACGCGCCGCTGGGATACGACACGAAAGACATTCTCATGCTTCGCCACGATATATTCGACGGCTACGACCAGATGCGCCGGCTGCGCGACGAACTGCGCAGCGAACCGTCGGTCGAAGCGGTCGCATTCAGCACTGCGACACCGCTTACGAAAGGTTCGAACTGGACGATGCAATATGACGACGGGCGCATGATCTCGTTCGAATATTTCGTCGCCGACTCGGTCTTCTTCCGCATTCTCGGCCTCGAACTGCTGCGCGACAACCATACCGAAGGATGGGGGTTCAACCAATACGCATTCAAACAGATGGATATCCCCGAGGATACGTCCGGCGTCCGCTTGGCGAACATAGAGGACCCCGTTTCGGTCGCCGGCATCTACCGCGATTTCCGGTTCGGATCGGTGCTCGAAAAACCGACGGCGATGATCCTGTGGAACATCGGCGACTTCGATCGCTTCTGGAACGGGAAAAAACTCTCCGCACCCCGCTTCCCGGGGTACATGCTCGTCAAGACGCGCGGAGACCACGACGAGGCTTACGCCACCATCCGCAGCATTTTCGAACGAATCAACGACGACGGATTTTTCGAGGGGCGTTATTTCGAGCAGCAGATCGCCGACTTCTTCGCCGACGAACAACGCACGCTGCGCATCGTGGGGATCTTCACGCTGGCTGCGATCCTCATCTCGGCGCTGGGGCTGCTGGCCATGTCCACCTACTACATGCAGCAGAAACAGCAGGAAACAGCCGTACGCAAGGTCTTCGGAGCGACGCGGCGCGAGATGCTCCGACGGCTGGTGGGCAACTTCATGGCACAGGTCGCCGTCGCATTCCTCATCGCCGTACCGGTCGCATGGTACGCCCTCGACCGCTGGTTGCAGGATTACAGCGTCCGCATCCGGCTCGGCGCGTGGATTTTCCTCGCAGCCGGCGCATTCGCCGCGACCGTCGCACTGGCCACCGTCTTCTGGCAGAGCAGCAGAGCCGCTGCCGCGAACCCCGTCGACGCACTCAAAAACTGACCCGCTCGGCGATACCGTTCACCCAAAAACGAATCACAACCAATCAAATCATTCCGTCATGTTGAAAATCGAAAATCTTCGGAAAGTCTTCCGGACGGACGAAATCGAAACCATTGCGCTCGACAACGTATCGTTCGCAATCGAAAAAGGCGAGTTCGTCGCCGTCATGGGGCCTTCGGGATGCGGCAAATCGACGCTCCTGAACATCCTCGGCCTGCTCGACAATCCCACATCCGGCAGCTACACCCTGCTCGGGCAGGAGGTCTCCGCTTTCCGTGAAAAGGATCGCACGCTGTTCCGCAAGGGCAATATCGGCTTCGTATTCCAGTCGTTCAACCTCATCGACGAACTCAACGTCTTCGAGAATGTCGAGCTGCCGCTCATCTATCTGCGCGTGAAGGCTTCGGAGCGCAGACGCCGCGTGACCGAAATTCTGAACCGCATGAACATCTCGCACCGCGCCAAACACTTCCCGCAGCAACTCTCCGGCGGTCAGCAGCAGCGCGTAGCCATCGCACGCGCCGTCATCGCCAACCCGCAGCTCATACTGGCCGACGAGCCGACCGGAAACCTCGATTCGAAAAACGGACAGGAGGTAATGGAACTTCTTTCGGAACTGAACCGCGAAGGGACGACGATCATCATGGTCACCCACTCGCAGCACGATTCGACCTACGCCCACCGGGTACTGCACCTCTTCGACGGTACGCTGGTCAAGGACCTGACGAACAAACTCTGAACGCCGCCGCAAGAAACGCGGTCGAAAATCTCACAACGCGAAGACCGCAAGCAATTCTGTTGCTTGCGGTCTTCGGTGTGCCCAGGACAAGACTCGAACTTGCACGAACTAAACGTTCACTACCCCCTCAAAGTAGCGTGTCTACCAATTTCACCACCTGGGCTTTTTAAAACAGGCCGCGGCGTTCGGCATCGAACCCTTGGCGCATGTTCGCGAAACACACGGTTTCGGAGTGCAAATATAGACAGGATTTTGTTAAGCACAAAATTTTCAACCGATTTTTCGGAAAAAATCCTATCTTTGACTGCGTCTTAGATACTCCGTCTCGGCATAATCAAGCTAACGCTTGCTTCTGCACTCGACTTTTCGTATCTTTGTATTACCGAACTTCAAGGCAGGCAGGCCGCATTCCGGCAGAAGCGACCGCCGCCGGAGTCCGGCCCGCATCGTTCCCGCCGGCGGAGCCGCTCCGTCCGCAGGCGATGCCGACCGCCGAAAACCGATATTCGAAACAAATAAAAACGATTCACCGAAATGAAAAAACCGATTCTGACCGCCCTGCTGCTCCTCGCCGCAGCCGCCGTCTTCGCGCAAAGCGAGTACAATTTCCAGCGCCGTTCGCTCTTCGAGAAACTGCCCGTGACCTCCAAGGACATCGTATTCCTGGGCAACAGCATCACCGACGGCGGCGAGTGGAACGAACTGCTGGCCAATCCCCGCGTCAAGAACCGCGGCATCAGCGGCGACCGTTCGAGCTGGATGCTCGACCGGCTCGATCCGATCGTCGGCGGGCAGCCCCGCAAACTCTTCCTGCTGATCGGCACCAACGACCTGGCGGCCGGTACTCCGGCGGCGGAGGTCGTCGCCAACGTCCGCAAGATCGTGGAGCGCTTCCAGAGCGAATCGCCCCGCACGAAACTCTATGTGCAGAGCGTCTTTCCGGTCAACGACTCGTTCAAGAAATACGCTGCCAAACACGGCCGTCACGACGCCGACATCGTGGCCGTGAACAAGGGCCTGCAAGCGCTGTGCGCCGAGAAGGGGATCGTCTACATCGACCTGTGGACGCTGCTGGCCGACAAGAACGGCAAGCTGCGCGCCGACCTGACCAACGACGGCCTGCACCTGATGGGCGAGGGCTACATCGTCTGGCGCGACGCGGTGCTGCCCTATGTGAAATAGAACGATCCGCCCGTCCCGAAACGAAAGGGAGCGCCCGCATGCGGGCGCTCCCTTTCACGCTATTCCGCGCTTACTCCACCCACTGCACCCGTTCGACGGATTCGCCCGCGGGGAGCGGTTTGGGTTCGAAATCGGAGTAGCCCAGCGCGATGACGCACAGCACGCCGCACCCCTCGGGAATCGGCAGGAAGGTGCGCAGGTAGTCGACGGCCTGCTCGCCGTCGGGCCGTTCCTTGCTGCGGGGACGGCCGTTGACATGCACCCAGCACGATTTCAGACCGGCGTCGACGAGCGCGAGTTGCAGGATCGTAGCCGCGATGGCCGCATTGTCGACCCACAGGTCGCTCGCCGCACGATCGCCCATCACCACCACGGCCGCCGGAGCACCCGCGAGCGGCACGGCGCCGTAGTCGCGCATGGCAGCCATACGGTGCACCGTCGCGGCGTCGCGCACCGCCAGAAACCGCGTCGAACGGCTGTTGCGCGACGAGGGGGCGTGCAATGCCGCCTCGATCGCCTGCGCCAATACTTCGTGCGGGACCTCCTCGTCCCTGAATTTGCGCACGGAACGCCGTGCCTCGATCACCTGCTGAAAGTCCATAAGCGGAATGTTTTCGATTTTCGAGACAAATATAGGACGCAAACGCAAAAAACCGGCCGCAGACGGGCGGTTATTTTCATTTTTTGCGTACTTTTGTCGTGCAGGCTCGCCTTGTCGCTGCCCCTCGCGGGGGAGAGGAAAGTCCGGGCAACGCAGAGCACCGTCCAAGCTAACGACTTGATAGCCGTGAGGTTATAGGAAACGTAACAGAAAACGACCGCCCCTGCTTGCAGGGGTAAGGGTGAAAAGGCGGGGTAAGAGCCCACCGCGGCGGCAGTGATGTCGCCGGCCGTACGTCTGACGGGTTGCAAGACCGTGTATACCGGCAGTTAAGGGTTGCTCGCCCGATGTCGGGGGGTAGGTTGCTGGAGGCGGCGGGCGACCGCCGTCGTAGATAAATGACAGGGGCTCCGCACCGGAAGCGCGCAGCGGAGTACAGAACCCGGCTTACAGAGCCTGCTAAAACAAAAGGATGCCTTCGGGGCATCCTTTTTTCCTTAAAAACGGTAGCGATTCCACGCTCCGCTGCATTGCGTCCGGATCGACGATCTCCAAACGGGCGGCCCCGCATTCCGCGGGATTCGGGCAGGGCGAAACTACGGATCGGTGCAACGAAAAAGGGAGCGGTCGAACCGCTCCCCTCCGATTGCAGGCCGCCGGCCGGTCAAAGTCCCATCTTCTTGCGGATCGGCTCTGGAATAGCCTTCTTGTTGACCATGACCGACATCGTCTTGTAGGCCACGAAAGGACGCGAGAAATAGTAGTACCCGTCGTAGGGAGGACGCACGCCCCACGAATTCTTCACCTTGTAATAGTCGTTGCCCGCCTGGTCGACCGCCGTGCCCATGATCTGCATACCGTGGTCGTCGGTGGTCTCGTAGTTGTCGAACGCCTCCTGACGCATCTGCTGCGTGATGACGCGCTCCTTGCCGGGCTTGTCGAACTTGTAGAGCGCCGCCTCCTTCTCCTTGTCGGAGAGTTTGCCCCAGCGCTCGGCGTCGGTGCCGCTCATGCTCGTAAGGTCGGCCTCGGGCACGATGCCGATCGCCTTCGTGCGGCTGAAACCCTTCTCGCTCACGTCCGTCCCCCAGAGCACCGTATAGTCGTTGGCCAGCGCATTGTCCACGACGGCCATCATCTCGTCGAGAGGCAGGTTCCAGACCGTTCCCCACATCCAGTTGTCGGGCACTTCGAGGATGAACTCCTCGTAGAAGGGGTGGTGCGTATAGGAGCTGATCTCGACGTAGTCGTCCATGTCGAGCCCCAGCGATGCAGCGAACGACTGCGGCGTATACTCCTTGCCCTTCCAGGTGAATTTTTCGGGTTTGGGACCGAGATAGGCGTCCAGAACGGCATCCAGGCCGCGCTGCCAGGCCGTCGTCAACTTGTCGCCGGCGATCACGGCGTCCATATACCCCTTGACGACGCGGTCGATCTCCGTGAAGTCGGGCAAGTCGGTGCCGTAGCAGAGACCCGGATAGACCTCCGTCGGCACGATGCCGTATTTCTTGATCCCGTCGGTCACGTCGCGCGAACCGCCGCCGACGGCCAGATTGAGCGAACCGTGCATACGGGCGTACTTCACCGCCTTCTCGAAATAGGCGTTGCGCACGATCCACATCGCCGACAGGTCGTACTCTCCGCCGCCGTTGCGCAGAATCTCGCTTTCGAGAAACGCGAGGGCCGAGTAGGCCCAGCAGGTGCCGCTGCGGTTCTGGTTCTTGACCGAAGTCACTGGGAGGGTCTTCACGTCGGTGAAACGATACCCCTCCTCCTTTTGCTTTTGCTGTTCCTGCGCCCCGACGCCCGCCGCGAGCAGCGCCAGAAGGGCCGTAAAAAGGATTTTCTTCATAAGTCGCATGAGTTTCGTTGAATTACGTCATTTCTTCGACGCGGCGACGATTTTCAGGCACTCGTCGAGCGTCAGTTCTTCGGGCTTCGTCCCCTTCGGGATGCGGTAGTTCTTTCCCTTGTAGGCGATGTAGGCACCGTAGCGGCCGTTCTTGACCAGCATGTCGGGATCTTCGGCGAAGCTCCGAATCGGCGTGTTGGCCGCCGTCCGCTGCGCCTGATGCGCCTTGATAAGTTCCACGCCGCGTTCGAGCGTCAGCGTGTAGGGATCGTCGCCCTTGGCCAGCGAGGCGAAGGTCGACTTGCCCCAGCGCACGTAAGCGCCGAAGCGCCCCAGCCCGACGACCATCGGCTCGCCCTCCCATTCGCCCAGCGTGCGGGGCAGGGCGAAGAGCGCCAGCGCCTCGTCGAGCGTGATCGACTCGATGAGCTGCCCTTTTTTAAGCGAGGCGAAACGGGGTTTCTCCTCGCCTTCGCCCTCGATCTCGACCATCGGCCCGTAGCGGCCGATGCGGGCCTTGACCGTGCGTCCCGTCTTGGGATCGGCACCCAGCACGCGCGCCTGCCCGTGTTTGTCGGACTGCGTCTCGATCGCCGTATCGACCATGCGGTGGAACGGCCCGTAGAAAGCGGCGATCATCTTGTCCCACGTGATGTCGCCCTCGGCCACGCGGTCGAACTCCTTCTCGACGTTGGCCGTGAAATTATAGTCGATGATCGGTGCGAACTGCTGTTCGAGGTAGTCGTTCACCAGCATACCGATATCGGTGGGTTGCAGCCGGTTCTTCTCCTTGCCGAAGCTCTCGCTGAGCGTCTTGGCCGACACGCTGCCGCCCGCGAGCGTCAGTTGTTCGTAGGTGCGCTTCTGCCCCTCCTTGCTCTGCTTGACCACATAACCGCGGTTGATGATCGTCGTGATGGTCGGCGCATAGGTCGAAGGGCGGCCGATGCCCAGCTCTTCGAGCCGCTTGACCAGCGACGCCTCGTTGTAGCGCGCCGGCGGCATCGTGAAACGCTGCGTGGCCGTAATGGTCTGATAGAGCACCTCGTCGCCCGCAGAGAGTTTGGGCAGCAGCCCTTCGCTGTCCTCGGCCGGCTCCTCGTCGGTCGACTCCGAATAGAGCCGCAGGAAACCGTCGAAACGCACCACTTCGCCCGTGGCGACGAACTGTTCGCGGCGGCCGTCGATCGCGATCGTGATCGTCGTGCGGTCCAGCTCGGCCGAAACCATCTGCGAAGCGACCGTGCGCTTCCAGATCAGGTCGTAGAGCCGCTTTTCGGCCGGCGTACCCTCGATCGCCTGCCGCTCGATATACGACGGGCGGATCGCCTCGTGCGCCTCCTGAGCCCCTTTGGTCTTGGTCTTGTAGTTATGGTACGACGAATACTTCTCGCCGTAGAGATTCGTGATCTGCTCCTTGCACTGCGCCAGCGCCAGCGTCGAGAGGTTCACCGAGTCGGTACGCATGTAGGTGATGAGACCCTGCTCGTAGAGGTGCTGCGCGACGGACATGGTCTGCGAAACCGACATCCCCAGCTTGCGCCCCGCCTCCTGCTGCAACGTGGAGGTCGTGAAGGGCGGCGCGGGATAGCGCTGCACGGGCTTCTCTTCGACCTTGGCCACCGTGAAGGTCGCGCCGACGCAGCTGCGGAGGAACGCCTCGGCCTCCTCGCGCGACTCGAAGCGCGTCGGCAGCTCGGCCTTGAAGAGCGTCCGATCCTTGTCCCCGGCGGCATGGAACTGCGCCACGACGCGGAAATAGGGGGTCGACCGGAAGGCGATGATCTCGCGTTCGCGCTCGACGAGCAGCCGCACGGCGACACTCTGCACGCGACCCGCCGACAGCGACGGCCGCACCTTCTTCCACAGCACGGGCGACAGCTCGAAACCGACCAGACGATCCAGCACGCGGCGCGCCTGCTGGGCGTTGACCAGATTCATATCGACCGTCCGCGGGTTCTCGATAGCCTCCAAAATGGCCCGCTTCGTAATTTCGTGGAAGACGATCCGCTTCGTCCCCTCGACCGGGAGACCCAACACTTCGGTCAGGTGCCATGCGATGGCCTCTCCTTCGCGGTCTTCATCGGAGGCGAGCCACACGGTCCGGTCCTTCGCGGCGCGCGTGAGTTCGTCCACGACCTTGCGTTTATCCTTCGGGATCTCGTAAACCGGCGCGAACCCGTCGGCGAGATTGATTCCCAGATCCTTTTTCGAGAGGTCGCGAATATGGCCGAAGCTCGACTTGACCATGAAATCCTTACCCAAGAACTTCTCGATCGTCTTGGCCTTGGCCGGCGACTCGACGATAACTAAATTTTCCTGCATCGTAAATCGTTTATACATGCGAAAACCTAAGTATCGCAACTTAGGTTCGCAAAAAGCAATGTGTAACTGCCGTCTCTATTTTATCAGCGTATAGGTCAACTCCATGTGGATCGGGGCGTTCTCGCCGGCCTTGATCCCGCCCTGCAACGCGATGCGGTTGAAGGTGAACAGATCGGTGGCCCCCGGCGCCAGATAGAGCGTCATCATCCGCTTCTGGGCCTCGGTGTACTGCCGCTCGCCCGTTTCGGGATCGATCGGCGCCTCCTGATACGCCCGCCACAGGCGTTGTATATGGCTCGAAATATTGAGCGTGTAGCATCCCAGGCTGCGGTTCAGATAACCGCCGTAGGGAAGCGTCACCTCGTACTGCTGTTCGTAATCGTAGGCGTAGTCGGACACGGGCGTCAGCGTCTTGAAATCGGTGTAGAGGCCCAGCCGGCTGATCGACGCATCGAAACGTTCGATCACCTTCTGCGAGAATCCCTGCTCCCAGCCGCCGTCGGTCACGCCGTCCACGTAGATCGA
Organism: Alistipes communis; assembly: GCF_006542665.1. Taxonomy (NCBI): domain Bacteria; kingdom Pseudomonadati; phylum Bacteroidota; class Bacteroidia; order Bacteroidales; family Rikenellaceae; genus Alistipes; species Alistipes communis. The sequence goes on along the minus strand of NZ_AP019735.1, from coordinate 1,553,651 downwards.
GAGCAACGCCTGGTTGATCGCTACCGTCCGGTACCCTTCGTCCTCCTGCTCGGCCTGCAACTCGCCCAGCACGGAGAGGAACTCGTCGGTAAGCGTCAGCTCGACGAGCGCGCCGCCCATTCCCTCGACATAGCCCAATTCGAAGGGCTGCTGCGGCTCGACGGTTCCGCCGCCGGGCTTCTCGACAATCGCGTCGTAATCGATATAGCGCGTGTTGGTGCGCTCGACGGTGTTGACCGACACGTTGCCGTAGGTGGTCGCGTATTCGTCGTAGAAATAGAAGAGCGTCTGCAACGTATCGCGGATCAGCGTCGCATCGACCGAATCGCGGTTACGCCCGTAGAGCATCATGCCCGACTCGGCAAGCGTGGTGGCGAAGGTCGCGCCCGTGGTGCCGTTGAAATCGAGCGGCAGAATGGCCAGGCCGCAGAAGTAGTTCACCCACAGCGAATCGTTGGTATAGACCGTCGAGTCGTTCTTGTATTTGCCCTCCTGCATCATCAGCTCCTTGACGTAGTCCAGCCCCGCCGGCGTCGGCTCCAGCGTGACGGCCGTCGTGGCGGGCCCCGTCGTCGTCCCGTCGGGGAAGGTGAAGGTGAACAGCGGGTCGTTCTCGTCGACGCAGCCCGCCGCCACGGGATTGAAACTCGTGAAGAAGGTCGTATCGGTCGTGCCGTCGCCGTTGCCGTCGTTGTCCTTCAAATAGTCGTTGTTGAGAATCCGGTAGACGCCGAAGCGCTGCGGCTGGAGCGTGTCGCCCGCATACGAGGAGACGCTCAGGAGCAGTTGCAGCGAATCGAAGATCGGCCGGTAGCCGTACCAGTTCTTGCGGTCGGAGATCGACGCCCACAAATACTGGGTCATGAACCCGACCTTGCGTATGCCGAAGGTGTCGCTCTTGGTCGTACCGAAATAGCCGTAGGAGAGATTGGACGACTTGACGGAGTCGCTCATGAACATCCGGGCTTCGAAGCCTTTGCGGATGCTGTGCAGGCGCATCTCCATCTGCTGGTTGCCGGGCACGAGTTCGTACCCCAGCGTATCGTCGACCTCCGTACAGCCGGCAAAAGTCAGCATTCCCGCCACGCCCAGCACCAAAACGGCGTTGAGCCACTTGCGAACGCCTCTATAATTCTTCATAGAACTTATTATAATTATCGAATCCCTCCGCCTCCGGCGCCTGATACTCCAATACCGGCTTGCCGCTGCGGCGGGCATACTCCGCCAGGGCGGCATCGACCCCTTCCGAAGCGAGCACGATGCCGTCGGCATAGTCCATAACGAAACGCATGAGGTTTTGGTATGACGAATTGTCGAGAATTTTCAGATTTTCGTCCTGCACGCCTTCGTGTTCCACCTTGGCGCGGAAACCGGCGTCGAGTTCGCCGGGGAAGGCGTCGTCGTAGAGCGACACGGCGATCTTCACGTCGCGGAAGACGGGATCGTCGGCGAACATGTGTTTGAGGTAGATCGGAACGACGGCCGAGAACCAACCGTGGCAATGCACGACGGACGGGTTCCAGCGCAGTTTCTTGACCGTTTCGAGCACGCCGCGCGCGAAGAAGATGGCGCGCTCGTCGTTGTCGGCGAACCACCCCGCATCGTCGGAAAGCACCGCCTTGCGCGCGAAATAGTCGTCGTTGTCGATGAAGTAGATCTGCACGCGGGCGGTCGGGATCGACGCCACCTTGATGATGAGCTGATGGTCGTTATCGTCGATGATCAGGTTCATGCCCGAAAGCCGGATCACCTCGTGAAGCTGGTTCCTCCGTTCGTTGATGCAACCGTAACGCGGCATGAACGTCCGGATCTCGTTTCCCCGCTCCTGCATCGCCTGCACCAGCTGCCGGCACAGCGCGGACTGCTCGGACTCCGGAAGGTAGGGGAAAATCTCCTGACAAACGTATAATATCTTTCCTGCCATCGCCAATGTGAGTTTATTTTACAAAGGTAGTGAAAATTTTCCGAAAAACCGCGCAGGGCCGGAAATCCGCACTCCCGCAGCCTCAAAGGAGCAGCATCGCGTCGCCGTAGGTGCCGAAGCGGTAACCCTCCTCGCGCGCGATCTTGTAGGCGTTCATCACGCAGTCGTATCCGCCGAAAGCGGCCACCATCATCAGCTGCGTCGAATAGGGCAGGTGAAAGTTGGAGACCATCGCGTCGGCCACCGTGAACTCGTAGGGCGAGAAGATGAACTTGTTGGTCCAGCCCTCCCCCGCATTGATCGTACCGTTGGTCGAAACGACCGTTTCGAGCGTCCGCATGACCGTCGTCCCGATCGAAACGACCTTGCGGCCGTTCCGTTTGGCGCGGTTGACGGAGGCGGCCGTCGCATCGTCGACGATGTACTGTTCGGAGTCCATCTTGTGCTTCGACAGATCCTCGACGTCCACCGTGCGGAAATTCCCCAGACCGGCGTGAAGCGTCAGGAAAGCGCGTTCGACACCGCGGATCTCCATGCGCTTCATCAGGTGTTTCGAGAAGTGCATCCCCGCCGTGGGAGCCACCACGGCCCCCTCCTTCGCGGCGAAGATCGTCTGGTAGCGTTCGCTGTCCTCCGGTTCGACCTTCTCGCGCACCCAGCGCGGAAGGGGCGTCTCGCCCAGTTTGAAGAGCGCCGTCTTGAATTCGTCGTAATCGCCGTCGAACAGGAAGCGCAGCGTGCGGCCGCGCGAAGTGGTGTTGTCGATCACCTCGGCCACCATCAGGTCGTCATCGCCGAAATAGAGCTTGTTGCCGATACGGATCTTGCGCGCCGGATCGACCAGCACGTCCCACAGACGCAGTTCGCGGTTCAACTCGCGCAGCAGGAAGATTTCGATCTCGGCGCCGGTCTTCTCCTTGTTGCCGTACAAACGGGCCGGAAAGACCTTCGTGTCGTTGAAGACGAACAGGTCGCCCTCGTCGAAATAGTCGATGATATCCTTGAAAATACGATGCTCGATCGTGCCCTTGGCACGGTTCACCACCATCAGACGCGCCTCGTCGCGGTTCTCGGCAGGGTACTTGGCCAGCATCTCCGGCTTGAACTCGTACCCGTACTGTGATAATTTCATTGTCGGAAAGTTGAATTTGACCCTTCGTTTTCCACGCCCGGCACAGTTCGAAAGCGGTCTTGCGCCCGCACCGGCCGGATCTGTTTCTCTATCGCAGAAAACACAAAACAATCAAGGTATATACGTCGGAAAAACTATTTTGTTTCACTCTCCCCTCAACTTTTTCAGAAAATCATCCAATTGCCATGCCGCTTCGACGTCGTGCGTACCGCTGCGCGTGCGACGCAGCGAGGTGAGATAGGCGCCGCTCGACAGCGCTTCGCCGATCTCGCGCGCAAGCGAGCGGATATAGGTTCCCTTCGAACAGCGCACGCGGATCGTCAGCTCCGGCAGACGGCATTCTAGCAGCTCGATGTCGTAGATCGTGACGAGCGACTGCCGCATCTTGACCTGCTCGCCGGCACGGGCGAACTCGTAGGCGCGCGTTCCCTCGATCTTCTTGGCCGAATAGAGCGGCGGCGTCTGCAACCGCTCGCCCACGAGCGAGGCGAGCGCCCGTTCGACCTCCGGTCGCGTGATGTGGTCCGTCGGGAAGGTCCGGTCGACCGTGTGTTCGCGGTCGAAGCTGGGGGTCGTGGCACCCAGCCGCACGCCGGCTATGTACTCCTTCCGCTCGGCCTGCAAGGCGTCGACCCGCTTGGTCGCCCGTCCGATGCAGACCAGCAGAACTCCCGTGGCCAGCGGGTCGAGCGTACCGGCATGGCCGACCTTGATCCTGCGGTAACCCGCCTTGCGCAACTCGAACTTCACCTTGCGCACCACGTCGGTCGAACTCCAACGGTAGGGCTTGTCGATCACGGCGACATAGCCCTCCTCGAAGTTCACCCGCTGCAAATCGGTACTTTCCATCGCCTTACAGCACATAGGAGAGGATCGACACCGTACCCGCCGCCGCGCAGTAAAGCGCGAACCAGACGAGTTTGCCGCGTTTGACGATCTCGATCATGAACTTGCAGGCCAGACACCCCACGACGAAGGCCGCGACGAAACCGGCCGCCAGCGGCGCCGAGCCGATCGCCTGCGCGCCGAGGTTGCCCTTCATCAATTCCAGGAAGGTTTCGCCCAGGATCGGAGCCAGCACCATCAGGAAGGAGAACTGCGCCACCGTCTGCTTGCGGTTGCCCAGCAGCAGCCCCGTAGCGATCGTCGATCCCGAACGCGACAGGCCGGGCAGCGCCGCCACGGCCTGCGCCACACCGATCAGGAAGGCGTCGCGGTAGGAGAGCTGCGCCTTCTGCCGGGGCTTGGCGTAGTAGGCGAAAGCGAGCAGCGCCGCCGTCACCAGCAGCATACACCCCACCACGAGCAGGATCGCCGGCGACTCCAAAAGGGCGTCGAGCCGGTCTTTGAGCGTGAAGCCGACGATCCCGATCGGAATCATCGACAGCAGGAGTTTCAGCACGTAGGCCTGCTCCTCGTTGAACCGCCGCGAGAAGAGCCCCCGCAACAGGCGCGCCACCTCGCTCCACAGCACGACGATCGTGCTGAGTACCGTAGCGGCGTGCAATGTCACGTCGAAGAGCAGGTTCTGTTCGATCTCTACCCCCATGAGCGCCTTGGCGATTTGCAGGTGCCCGCTGCTCGACACGGGCAGGAACTCGGTAAGCCCCTGCACGATGCCCAGGATAATGGCCTCTATCGTATCCATCTTCTACCAGCGTTTGAGGATGGCGTAAATTTCGAATGCGAAACCGCCGATGACCAGAATCGGCGCCAGCGTGATGCGCCGCCACGAAAACATGGCGTAGTTGAACTCGTCGGGCGAGTCGCTGCCGCCGCCCGACATGAGGATCATCCCCAGCAGAATGACCGCCGCCCCGACGAGCAGCAGCACGTAATTTTTCGCCGAGAGCGGCATCTTGGCGTCGTTGGGATCGCCGATTTCATTGAATTTTTTCATTGCGTATCGTCTGTTTATCAATTTCCTCTACACGGGCGGCAGCCCGACAAAACGGTCCTTGTTCCCGCCGGCCGACCGCAGCCGAAGGGGCAGACCTGCGGAACGAACTCCCCGAAGTCCCCTCCGAGGAGGAAATTCAGGAGAGGGTAAAATCCGGAAACACGGTCGCGGGCCGTGACTACGCCCGTACGAAACCGGATACCGAACCCATTTCTGCTCAAACGTCCGACCCCTCAATACAAGTGTATCTTGTCCGATCTCATGTCGACGAACCGGTTGACCGATACGGCCGTAAAAAGCAGCGCGAGCGCCACGCCGCCGGCCATCATACTCCCCACGATGATCATCGCCTTGGTCATCGCCGCGAGCGTCGTCAGTTCGGGCAGGGCCGCGCTCAACCCGTAGAGCGCTACGCCGAACAGCGCCGAAGCGCCGGCCCCTGCCGCCAGCCCCTGCCAGACGCTGCTGGCCAGAAAGGGCCGCATGATGAACCACTTGGTCGCGCCGACCAGCTTCATCGTATTGATGAGGTAACGCTTCGAGTAGATCGAAAGCCGGATCGTATTGCTCAGCAGAATCAGCGAAATGGCCAGCAACGCCGCAGCGAAGACCGCCAGCACCAGCTGGATCTTGTTCACCGTGGCGTGCATCCGCCGGATCATCGGCAGCGGGCAGGTCGCACGCTCCACGCCCCGCATCCCGCCGGCCTTGGCCATGAAGGCGTCGAGCCGCACCGAGTCGGCCGACTCGGCCGAGAGGTGCACCTCGAAACTGTCGTTGAGCGGGTTTTCGCCGAGCACCTCCTCGATCTCGTTTTCGAACATGTGGCGGAACTCCGCGTCGCCGATCTTCGTCTGCTTCGAGACGAATTCGATGTCGCGCACCATCTCGTCGCCGCGCAGGCGGCGTTCGATCTCGCCGCGCCGCAGCGAATCCACCCCGTCCGCCAGTTCGACGGTCACCGTCACGCTCTCTTGAAGCGTCCGCGCCACACGCAGCGCGGCCGTCATCAGATACCCCACCGAACCGAGCAGGAACAGCACCAGCGCCATGCTCACCGTCGAGACGATGTAGGAGTTGCGCACGCGCCGTTTGAGTCGCTTGTTGTCTTTCATCGCTTTTTTCGTTTATACCACTCCGCAGCGGCCAGTCCGGCGATCAGGAGCAGGATCGCCGCCGAGCAAAGCCCCGTCACCCCCTCGACCGCTCCCCAGTGCGGCGCACGGAACCGCCACTCGACCGTATGATCGCCGGCCGGAAGTTCCAGGGCGCGCAGCAGGTAATCGGCACGGAAATAGGGTGTCTCGACGCCGTCCACCCAGGCCGTCCAGCCCTTGTCGTAGAAGATCTCGGAGAAGACCGCCGTGGCGGGCGCCGCGGAGGCGTATTCGTATTTCAGATAGTTGGGGCGGTATTCCGTGAGCCGGATCGTACCGCCGAGCGTATCGACCGCCGGAAGCGCCCCTTCGCGGGCACCCGTCATGCGGGCATAGTCGGCGGGGTTGACCACCGCCTGACGGCGCAGGTCGGCCGTCGCCAGCGCCGCCAGCTCCTGCTGCGGCGTCGAGGCCGTCACGACGTCGCGCACCAGCCACGCCGCACCCTGCGCCGTCGCGCGCAGATGCGCTTCGGGCCGCCCGTCGGCGCCCGGCAGGATGAGGTAACGGGTATTGAGCATGTCGAGCACCGCTTCGTCGTTCGACGAGAGGTAGCGGTCGATCACGTCCTGATAACGCGACATCTTCGCGCCGTGGTAGCCGCCCACCGAACGGTGGTAGTAGCTCGTCGTGGCGTCGTTGAAGGGGCTGACCGTGAGGTTCAGCACACGGAAGCCGGGCGTCGTGTCGCCGAGAATCAGCTTGTCGGCCCCGCTCGGCGTCCACTGCTGCCGGCGCGGCGACACGAAGTCGTCCGACGACAGGTAGCGCACGTCGACACCCCACAGATCGGCCGCGACTAGCACGCCCGCAAGCGCGACGGCCGCACCGCGCCACGCCGGACGCACGATCATCAGCCCCACGGCGGCCGCCGTGAGGAGCACGAAGAGCAGCGACCGCCAGGCGTCGGCCGTCATCATCGCGGCCCGCTCGTCGGCCATCGCCGCACCGACCTCCTCGCCGATCGTCGCGTCGAGTCCCTGTCGCAGCAGATCGTCGGCGCCGTTGGCCTGCAAAATACGGTTGAACTGCGCGGTCATCTGCTCCACGGCGGCCTCGCGGCCGAAATCGAAGAGCTGGCCGCCCACTACGGCGAAGAGCAGGCACAGCCCGCCCGTGACGCCCGCGGCCCACGCCAGCGCACGGCGCAGCCGCGCAGCCGGAAGCTCCGCGCACCAGAGCCGCTGGAGCGCCAGCGCCGCCAGCAGCGGCACCGTCCACTGCACGACCACGAGGGCCATCGAGACCGTGCGGAACTTGTTGTAGCCGGGAAGGTATTTATAGGCCAGTTCGGTCAATCCCATGAAGTGATGCCCCCACGCCAGCAGCAGCATGACGAGGCTCGCCGCCACGATCCACCAGCGGTCGCGGCCGCCGACGAGCAGCACCCCCAGCAACGCCAGGAAGAGCGCCGCGGCGCCCAGATAGGTGGGCCCGCCGGTGTAGGGCTGTTCGCCCCAGTAGGCGGGGAGCTGCTGCGCCGCCTGCGCCATGCCGTAGGGCGTCAGCGCCGCGGCGACGGGGCCGTCCTCCGAGAAGGCGCGGGCCGAGTCGCTGCCCATGAAATCGGGGATCAGCAGGTTCCAGCTCTCGGCACGGCCGTAGCTCCACGCCGTCGCATAGGCCAGATCCAGCCCGCCGCTCCCGGCATCCCCGGCCGCCAATTCCGAACCGCTGCGCGTGGTATCCTTCGCGTGCTGGGCGGTGTACCACAGCGGTGCGAAGTTCGAACCGAGCGCCAGCAGCCCTGCGGCCGCCAGCACCGCCGTACGTTTGGCGAAGGGTTTCAAGAGTTTCTCCCGCAAGGCGACGATGCCTTCGCTGAGCCAGAACAAGGCGGCCGCCAGCAGGAAATAGTAGGTGATCTGCGGATGGTTGGCGCCGATTTCGAGCGAAGCGAAGAGCGCCGTGAGCGCTCCGCCCCACCCCGGACGCCCTCCGCGCAGCGTCATCCAGATGCCGCCCATCATCGGCGGCGCATAGACCAGCGCCCACATCTTGGTCAGGTGCCCCGCCCCGATGATGAGCAGGAAATAGGTCGAAAGGCCGTAGGCCAGCGACGGCACGATTCCCACCCACGGATCGATCTTCATCATGCGGAGCATCACCCAGAAGGCGCACATGGCAAAAAAGATGAGTCCGGCGGGGATCGGCACGGCCCGCGTCAGCGGTACGGCCGCATCCTTGACCAGTTGTGCGGGATAGCGCACGTCGACCAGATAGGCGGGCATACCGCCGAACATCGAACCGATCCACTGCGGGTCTTCGCCGTAGGCCTCGCGCGTCCGATGGATCTCGCGGCTCGCCCCTTCGTACTGACGCACATCGTGTTGCGGCAGCACGTCGCCGCCGAACTGGGGCGCGAAATAGAGGGCCGCCAACGTGAAGAAAAGGAGTACGGCCACGGCCGCCGGCAAGAATTTTCTGAATAGAGTGGTCATAGCAGCGATTGTTCGTCGGTTCAAAGGTACGAAAAGTCGAGCGCAGAAGCAAGCGGCAACTTGATTATGCCGAGACGGAGTACCTAAGGCGAAGCCAAAGATACGAATAAGCCGAAGGCCATGCAAATAAATTTGCATTTGCTCGCGCTTATTCCTATCTTTGTCCTACAAAACGTCACCCGAGCTATGGTTACACTCGATGCGATACGCGGCCCCGTCGCGCAGGAACTGGAAGAGTTCGATGCGTTCGTCCGCCGGAATTTCAAGGTGGAGAACGAATTGCTTTCGGGCATGGTCGACTACATCCTCTCCTCGCGCGGCAAAGGCGTACGGCCGCTGCTGGTACTGCTTTCGGCGGCGTTGAACGCGCCCGCCGGCGGGCGCGGCATCGGGCAGCGCACCTATCTGGCGGCGATGCTCGTCGAGATCATCCACACCGCCTCGCTCATTCACGACGACGTGATCGACGAAGCGGACACCCGCCGCGGCCGCGCATCGGCCAACGCCAAATGGCAGTCGCGCAACGCCGTGGTGCTGGGCGACTATCTGCTGGCGCGCAACATGGAGCTCGGGATGCGCAGCGGGCAGTACGACCTGGTCTCCTACGTCATCGCCTCGATCGCCACGCTCTGCGAAGGCGAGCTGCTGCAAAGCGACCGCGCCGAGCGCATGGAGATCACGCGCGACGCCTACCTGGAGATCATCTACAAGAAAACGGCCAGCCTGCTGGGCATCAGCGCCGGCGTGGGGGCGCTCTCGGCCGGCGCGAACCGCGAACAGGTCGCCCGGATGCGCCGCTTCGGCGACGCGCTGGGCATGGCGTTCCAGATCCAGGACGACATCCTCGACTTCACGCGCGGCGCCGAGACGGGCAAGCCGTCGAACAACGACCTGCGCGAACACAAGATCACGCTGCCGCTGCTGCTGCTGCTCGACCGTGCCGACGCGGCGCGGCGCGACGAGCTGCTCGCCCTGCTGGCACGCTGCCGCGAGGACGAAGCGGCGGTCGACGCCCTGCAACAGGCCGTCGAGGAGCAGGGAGGCTTACAGGAGGCGTCGAAAGTGATGCAGAGCTACCTGCAACGGGCGACCGCGCTGCTGGCCGAATGGCCCGACGGTCCGATCCGCTCGGCCCTGGTCAACTTGTGCGCCTACGTGGCCGAACGCAACCGATAACGGAGAAAACCAATCTGAAATACTTTATGGAAACACAGAAAAAAAACTACGTTCTGCCCATTGCGATGATGTTCGCGCTCTTTGCGATGATCTCCTTCGTGACGGGGCTCCAAAACCCGATGGGAATCATCGTCAAGAACCAGTTCGGCGCGTCGAACTTCATGTCGCAGCTCGGCAACGCGGCCAATTTCATCGCCTACGCCTTCATGGGTCTGCCGGCGGGCCTGATGCTCCAGCGCATCGGCTACAAGAAGACGGCGCTCGCTGCCGTGGCCGTAGGCTTCATCGGCGTCGGCATCTCTTATCTTTCGGGTCTGATGTCCAGTTTCAGCGTCTATCTGATCGGCGCCTTCGTTTCGGGTTTCTCGATGTGTATGCTCAATACGGTGGTCAACCCCATGCTCAATACGCTGGGCGGCGGCGGCAACCGCGGCAACCAGCTCGTGCAGTTCGGCGGTTCGCTCAACTCGCTGGCCGCCACGATCGTTCCGGTGCTGGTAGGTTATCTCATGGGGAACGCCGCACAGGCCACGATCAGCAACGCCGCACCCGCCCTGTTCATCGCCATGGGCATCTTCGCGCTGGCCTTCGTCGTGATGCTCGTGATGGAGATTCCCGAACCGTTCGCCCTGACGAACGAAAAGTCCGCCGAGAAGAACGAGCACAGCGCGCTGTCGTTCCGCCACTTCGTCCTGGGCACGGTAGCGATCTTCGTCTATGTCGGCGTCGAGGTGGGTATTCCCAACTTCGCCAACCTCTTCATGACTACCGACCTCGGGATCGACACCACCGTGGCCGGTTCGGTCGTCGGCACTTACTGGTTCCTGATGCTCATCGGCCGCTTCGCGGGCGGTCTGCTCGGCGCCAAGGTCTCGCCCAAGGCGATGCTTTCGACCGTTGCGTCGGCAGCCTGCCTGCTGGTCGTCTGCGCCATGCTCTGCCCCGTAAGCGCAGTGGTGAGCATGCCCGTCTTCCAGAGCGACATTTCGTTCGGCATGGCGCAGGTTCCGGTCAGCATCATGCTGCTCGTCCTCTGCGGCCTGTGCACCTCGGTGATGTGGGGCGGCATCTTCAATCTGGCCGTCGAGGGACTCGGCAAATACACCTCGGCCGCTTCGGGCATCTTCATGGTGATGGTCTGCGGCGGCGGCATCCTGCCCCTGATCCAGGGTCTGGTGGCCGACCACGCAGGTTACATGATGTCCTTCTGGGTGGTCTTCGCCGGTGTGCTCTACATCCTCTACTACGCACTCGCCGGACACAGGAACGTCAATACCGACATCAAGGTGGACTGAACCGTCTGCCGATCGGCAAAACGGGCCGGCCCCTTCGAGGGCCGGCCCGTTGCGATTGCAGGAAGGCGCCGGTCACATCACCACGCGCCGCGTGACGCTCCAGCGGCTCATCGCCCAGACGACGAGCGCGCTCGCGGCGAAGGCCGCGACGCTCATCCCCGCGAGCCGCACCCAGTCGGGCAGCGCGGCGCAGTCGAGCAGGTCGTAGCACACGGGGATCACGGCGAAGTGGCACAGATAGATGCCGAAGGTGAGCGACGCCAGACGCGAAAGCCACGGACGGGCGGCGACGGCGAGCTTCTGCACGACGACGAAGACGGGCAGCGTCATCATGAAGACGTTGATGCCGCAGAAGTACCACACGATCTCCAAATAGGCGAAATTACCCGGAAACCGGTTCTGCGTGGCGACGAAGCCCAGCGCCGTTATGAGGTAGCCGACCGCGAAGAGCGGCGCCATCACGCCGAGCGTCCGCCGCCAGCTCCACCGCAAGGGATAGCGCACCAGATAGTAGGCCAGCACCAGATAGCCGACGAAGCCCGAAAAATAGTAGAACGTCCCGTAGGCGTTCCAGTCGCAGACGCCCCACAGCCCCATGTTGCCGCCGTTGCCCGCATAGCCCAGCAGCGGTGCCGCCACCTCGACGTAGGGCAGCAGCAGCGCCGCGCCCCACACGGCCAGGAAGAGTTGCAGATCGCGCTGCGAAGCCTGCCGCAGCCATGCGCCCAGCACCGGCATCACGAGGTAAAGCCCCACGAGCATATAGAGATACCACAGCGGCGTGGTGTCGTAGTTGAAGTTGAAGACGAACGTATAGAGGCGCACGACGAGCTGGCGCACGGTATACGACGCCGGATCGACCGTCGGGCTCTGCGTAGCGGCGCCGAAGGTGTGGAGATAGGCGAAGAAGAGCAGCGGCAGCGCCAGCGACCAGAACAGGAGCGGCGGCACGATGCGACCGATGCGCCGGCGGTAGAAGGCCCCCATCCCCTCGCCTACGGGCAGCAGCAGCACGCCGGTCATCATCACGAAGAGCGGCACGCTGCACCGGACCAGACTGCCGGCGAAAGCGCCGGTCAGAAACGCGCCGCGATCGGCGTCGAGCTGCCCCACGAAGGGGTCGCAGCAGTGGGCGAAAACGACCAGAAAACAGGCCAGCACACGCAGCAGGTCTACCCAGCCGATGTGCTCTCTGCGAGAAAACGAATCTTTCATCTATTCGAAGTTTAGTACGTTCCGGTTGCAAACAGAGGCCGCGCGCCGTCAGGGGCGCACGCCCATTTCGTCGAACTTGGCCGCCGCATGGAGGAAATGGGCCGTGATCCAGAAGACCGTCCATCCCTCGGCATATCCGCCACGGAACTGCGTCACGTCGCTCAGATCGCCGCGCTGTGCGAAATTCGTCTGCTGGATCTGTTCGCCCTGACGACCCCACGGATCGATCAACTGGCCGCAACTGCGGTACATCACGCGCGCCAACGACTGCAAGTTCTCGTCGTTCGTATACGTTCCCAGCCGGTAGAGTTCGGGGGCATAAAGCACGCCGTAGACGTCGAGATGCTGATTCTGGGGAGAGACCGATGTCCAGCCGCGCGTGCGTAGTCCACGGTCGGCCAGACGACCCGCCGGCAACGGGATGTCCCACACCACGGTATAGCTCAGACAGACATCGGCGGCATGTTGCGCACGCCGCAGCCACTCGGCATCGCGCGTATGCTCGTAGAGCGCCAGAAACCCCTGAAAAGCGGCCCACGCCCCCTCCTTGTCCTCGCCCGACGCGTCGAGCGTGCCGCCCCAGTAGGGCTCGTCCATCGACAGATGCCGTGCGGCATAATGGTCGGCGGCACGCGCCGCGGCAGCGGCATAACGCTCGCAGCCGAAAAGCTCGGCGGCGGCGAGCAGCGGCGCGATGAAAAAGGCTTCGGCCGTCGACCGCGGATGCCAGGCCGGATCGGCGACCCGCCGTGCGGCGAAGTCGCAGGCACGGCGCAGGAAGGCCTCCCATCGGGCCGTATCGTAGCCGCCCGTCCGGCGGGCCGAGCGGATCGCCAGTGCGAAATTGTACATCGCCTGCCCCATCGAAACCGGATCGGGCGACGACCAGCATTGCGAAGCGACATCGTACCGCACGCGAAACCCCTCCCCGTCGAAAGGCGCCCGCGTCAGGAAATCGAGCGACCGCTGCACCATCGCATGCATACCGACCGTATCGACCCCGAGCGCACCGAGATGTTGGAGGAAATAACCCGGCGCGGCGGCTTGTCCGCACCACCCCATCACGATCGCCCGCCGCGGCGCGGGATACATGTTGAATCCAGCGACCGGACCCTCGTCGATCCAGCGCGAACGCGTCATGAGGCATTTCGCCGCCACGATCTCCTCGAAGCCCGGCAGCCCCTCGCACGAAAAAGGCGCATACAGCTCCAACGCCCGATGGACAGGCCGCCGGAAAGCTGCACCGCGCAGTGGCGCGGGATCGATCGCCAGCCGGAACTCCTTCTCGATCACCGTCCCCGGTCGAACGGCCAGGTATTGACCGGGCAGTTGCAAACTCCCCTTTTGGAGCGCTTTGCAGGCCCCCGCACGACCATTGTAGCCGATCGGTCCCGACAGCAGCAGCAATTCGGGACGCCCGTCCGCCTGCCGCACGCCGAGCGACCACCAGTGATCCGCATAACGCGGATCGGCGAGCGGGCTGGGCAACGTAAAGAGCGATGCTGCCGCGCAACGTTCGCCGCATTCGATCTCGAACGCAGCGAACGGCATCGGATAGCGGTGTTCTTCGAAAAGGGCGAACTCGCCGGCCCGGCCTTCATAACGCACGACATTGTCGGGCGTATTGCGCGCGCCCGACGGATTGCCGTAGTAGAGGATCCCCGGCAGAAAAGGCCGCACCGGACATGGGGGCAGCTGCCACCGGATACCGAGCGTCACCGAATCGAGCACCGGACCTTCCGTCCACTCGTAACGACGGATGCAATGCAGCAGATCGTCCTCGACGCGGTAAGCGTCGCGCAGCAGCCACCGGCCGCCGCGGCAGGCCAGTTCGCCCGAAAGGATCGTCCACTCGCCCGTCCGTTCGCATGTCACGGCACGTACATGCCGCCACTCGGCCGGAGCCCCGTCGCGCCATGCCGTAGCGATCGACCACAGCCCCTCCGCAGGCGGCGTCACGACGAACTGGCCGCACGACCACCGAGGGACGAAACCGGCGGAATCGCGCACGACTTCGAAGCGAGGCGAAGCGCCGAGCGGCGCGAACGAAAAACAAGCCAGGAAAAGCGCGAGGCAGGATATTTTCATGACACGGAACTTCACGAGAATCAAAATACGACACACCGAACGACGAATGAATTCGCTCGAAATTCGCCGAGACGAAGTCAAAGATACGAAAAATCGAGCGCAGAAACAAACATTTATGTTTGATTATGCCGAGACGATGTATCTAAGGCGTAGCCAAAGATACGGAAAATGCGGCGGATTGCAAATTTTTCACCGGCAACATGCAGGATTTCGCAGTCGAAGTCATTTATTATATGACCGAAAGCGGGAGTACCCGATTGAAAAGAGGCGATTTACAGGTCGGACGCACGAGAATGCAGGGTTGGCTGTACAAAAAAAATCGAGGTAATCCGAGAAGGTATTCGATTTCGGACGAGCACCGTCCTGAAATCTTAGTAACGAACGAGTCCGTTACAACCTCTCGAGTTCCTCTACCAACCTAAAACTACTAACCTAAATGAACCTTAAAACTTCGGGTACAAAGATAAGGCGTTTTTCGAGATTGTGCAAGTATTTTAGTAAATATTTTTAATATTTTATTCAGATTTTTTAGTAACTATGTGGTTATGTGGTTTTTCGCTCCCGGGGAATCGTGCGGCGGCTACGGCAGGAAACCTTGTGCGGAAGAGCATCGCAGGGTTCTCTTCGAGATCGGAGGCACGGCACGGACGTTGTTCGGCAAGGACAAAAAAAGAAGGAAACCCGATACCGGGCAGAACGCCGCGGCTCGCTGTTTCCTCACCAACCTAAAACTACTAACCTAAATGAACCTTAAAGCTTCGAGTACAAAGGTAAGGCGTTTTTCGGAATCGTGCAAATATTTTAGTAAAAAAATTTACAATTTTTTGAATATTTTTTAATATCAATATATAAACTCCTAATTTACAATCAATTGAAAGCTACGCCGAATTTTATTGTTTTCCGATGAAATAGTCGTAACTTTGCACGCCCTATTAAAAGTCTATGGTTTCGGTCATTATTCCCAACTATTGTCACGCGCCCTATCTCAGGCAGCGCATCGACTCGGTGCTCGCGCAGTCCTACCCCGATTTCGAGGTAGTGCTGCTCGACGACTGCTCGACGGACGGGAGCCGCGAGGTGATCGAACGTTACCGGAACCACCCGCGCATCAAGCAAATCGTCTACAACGACCGCAACGGCGGTTCGGCCTTCGCCCAATGGCGCAAGGGGTTCGCGCTCACGCAAGGAGAGTACATCTGGATCGCCGAGAGCGACGACTACGCCGATCCGGCGTTCCTCGAACGCTGCGTGGCGGAGCTCGATGCCGATCCCGCGTGCGTACTGGCCCACACGCTGAGCCGCACGGTCGACTCGGAGGGACGGCCGTTCGGGAAAGTCCGCCATGCGGGACGTCCCGTACGCCGCATGGACGGGCGACGCTTCGTGCTGAGGCACCTGCTGCGCCGCAACGAACTCTACAACGCCAGCATGGCCGTCTTCCGCCGTTCGGCACTGCCTGCGGCAGGGGAATACGAAGGATTCCGCTACGCCGGCGACTGGTATTTCTGGATGCTCGTCGCATTGCAGGGCCGCGTGTCCACCGTCTTCGAACCGCTCAACGCCTTCCGCCGCCACGACGCGGCCACGACGACGCAGGGCGAACGGACGGGCGGACTCTACGAAGAGGTGTTGCAGATCCTGCCTGCCATCTTTTCGCGGATGCGGACAGCGGCACCGGTACGCTGGGCGCTCGAAGGCAAGCAGCTTTGCCGGCTGCACAGAGCCCGCCGGCGGTTCGGACGGAACGAAGCCTACGAACGGCTGTGGAGCCGCTGGTGCGAAACCTACCGATGCGACCCGTTGCGCAGAGCATGGTACCGAATTTACGGGGCGCTGCCCGACAGCATGTTTTTTTAATGTGAAGATGGAACAATTCAAGACATCCCTGGTCATCTCGACCTACAATTGGCCGGAGGCATTGGAACTTTGCCTGAAAAGCAGTTTACGGCAGACGGTCGCGCCCGCCGAGATACTGGTCGCCGACGACGGTTCGGACGAGCGCACCGCACAGCTGATCGCACGTTACCGCGTGCAGACGTCCATCCCGATCGTCCACGTATGGCAGGAGGACACCGGATTCCGCGTCGGCAGCATCCGCAACAAGGCGATCGCGCGCGCCACGGGCGCCTACATCATCCAGGTCGACGGCGATGTCATCCTCCATCCGGATTTCGTGCGCGACCATGTCTCCGTCGCACGTCCGGGACGCTTCGTCAGCGGCAGCCGCGTGCTGCTGGGTCCCAGATATTCGGCAGGACTGCTGGCGAACCGCTCGATCGACATCAACGCATGGAAAAAGGATGTCTCCAACAGGCTGAACGCCATCCGCATCCCCTGGGCATCGCCGGTCTTCGGCCGCTACAAGCCCGAAGTGACGCGCGGCTGCAACATGGCCTTCTGGCGCGACGACGCCATTTGCGTCAACGGCTACAACGAACTGATCCAGGGCTGGGGCAGCGAGGATTACGAATTCGGCAGCCGGCTGTGGCACATCGGCGTGCAGCACTTCTCGCTCAAACTTTCGGGCATCGTCTATCATATCTACCACAACGTCCGAGCCCGCGACCAGGCTGTCGCCAATCAGGTATTGGCCAACCTCACGCGCAGTCGGCGTCTGCTGCGCTGCAAACAGGGCATTTCGCAATATCTCTATCCCGATCCCGAAACGACGACACTGGTCAGAGAGGTGCAGGAGTAGCCCCGCGCGCGGATCACTTCGCGGCGGGGATGATCCCCCGCCACGCCCGCCGCATGCGGCGTTTCGTCCAGCTGTGACAACCGAACGGCAGGTCGCCGCCCAGCCGCCGCAGGGCGTAGGCCGGATGGGTGTCGATCGAGAAACGCAGCGCCTCGTCGGGCGCCGGATAACGGAATTCACGAGGCACGACCGCCCAGAACACATCTTCGTTATGGAGATGGCAAGGATCGGCGAGGTAGTTCTCGGCCTCCGTGCGGTAGGTCGCACAAGCCCGCCGGAACGCCTCCACACGGCGCAGCGACAACCCGCCATTGCCGACGCGGCCGTAAAGCACCTGCCGCGAAGCCTCTCCCCGGCGACGTTTCATCCGCTCCCTCCACTGCATATACTGTTTGACCAGCGGCAGATCGTAAAGCGGCCGCCGAAGCCACGGCGCCGCCACGCAGTCGTAGCCCCGCCGGCACCAGTCGCCCAGCTCGTCGCGGAAAATCCAGGCGTCGGTATGGCAGATCAGGATATATTCCGTATCGGGAAACGACGCATAGAACTCCTCGCTGAGCATCATGCGGTTGTAACCCGCAATGCCGTTGCGCCGGCCGAGCCACTCGTCGCCGACGGCGCGCGTCTCCAACCCCAGTTCCCGGCAGCAGGCGGGCGGCGTCACCCCCCGGGGATGAAGCACCGTGAAAGGCCATGCGGCCAGCACGCGGACGTTGTTCCGCAACGAAGACTCCTCGTCGGGCGTCAGCTCCCGATAGACGGGAACGACGACGCGCACGAGCGAACGGGGGGAATCAGCCATGACGAACGAGCGATTTGACATGATATTTCAGATACTTGAACGGCAGCGCCCATGAGGCGGCACGGCCGGGATAGGCGCGGATGTAGCGCACGATCCGCCGGAAGGGGCAGGCGCCGAAGAGCCGTTTCTGGCAGAGCAGTTTCAGGAAATAGGCCTCGGCGCGGCGGTCGAGATCGGCCAGCCGGGCCCCGTCGAGCGGTTCGACGCCGAGCGGCAGCCGACCGGCCCATTTGCGGTGGTAGGTTTCGAGCGCTTCGAGCCAGCCGTAGGAGTAGGCTCCGGCCGAGAAGTGCTCGACGAGTACCGTATTGCAGACGTAGTTGCGACGCCCCGCCGCGAAAACGGCCGTCGTGAAATCGAGGTCGTAACAGTGGAAGCCGGGGAACGTCCGCCCGTCGAACGGCGTGGCGGCCCATACGTCGCGCCGCACGACGAGGCACATGCCGTCGAGCGTGACGACGGGCGAGAAATCGGTCCCGCCGGGATTCTTCGCGTGGAGGTGACGGCCGCCGCCGTGGTACTGCACATAGTTGGCGCGCATGTCGCCCACACCGTGCAGCCACGCCGTCGTCCGCCGCAGTTTGAGCACGCTTCCCGCAAAGCCGATCACCCCGCAGTCGGGTTCGCACAGCTTCGCGGCGAGCCGCGCACCCCACCCTTCGGTCAGGAAGCGGACGTCCTCGTGCACGAAGCAGAGATACTCGCCACCGCTGCGTTCGGCGCAGCGGTCGTAGACGTCGCACAACCCGACATTCCGGCCGCGGTTGTCCCACACGTCGAATTCGAACGGTTCGCCGATCGTCGCGGCGACGTTGCGCCGCAGCGCTTCGGCAGCGGCCGGATCGACCGAGCAGCATATCAGCGTGAAACGAGGTGCATCCATTCCGTCATCGCATCGTTGCATGTTCCACATAATCGGCCGCGGCGTCGGCCATCCGTTCGCCGTCCAGCGCCGCCGAAACGATTCCGCCCGCATAACCTGCCCCTTCGCCCGTGGGGAACAGTCCCCGCACTTCGGGGTGCATCCCCGTGGCCGGATCGCGCGGCACGCGCACGGGCGTCGACGTGCGCGACTCCACCCCGACGACCACCGCCTCGCCGGTCACGAAGCCCCGCATCCGCCTCCCGAAGGTCCGCAGTCCCGCCCGCAGGCTTTCGGCGATGAAGCGCGGCATCCACCCGTCGAGCCGCGACGGGGTGATCCCCGGGATATAGGAGGTCGCGGGCAGCGTCCGGCTCGGCCGTCCCGCCACGAAATCGGCCACACGCTGCGCCGGCGCGACCTGCGCCGCACCGCCGTGCAGTCGGGCGGTCTCCTCGAACATCTGCTGGAAGCGCAGTCCCGCCAGCTCGCCCCACTCGTCGCGCAGGTGGGCGAAATCGTCGAGCCGCACCTCGGTCACCAGCCCCGAATTGGCATAGGGCGAGTTGCGCAGCGAAGGGGACATGCCGTTGACCACCGACTGCGCGGCATCGGTCATCGCCGGCACGATAAACCCGCCCGGACACATGCAGAACGAGTAGACGCCCCGTCCGCCCTCCTGGCTCACGAGCGAATAGGAGGCTGCGGGGAGGTATTCGCCGCGTTCGCGGCAATGGTACTGGATCGAATCGACGAGCGCCTGCGGATGCTCGATGCGCACCCCCATGGCGAAGGGCTTGGCCTCGACGCGCACGCCGCCTGCGTACAGCGCTTCGTAAACGTCGCGCGCCGAGTGGCCCGTGGCCAGCACAACGGCCGCACCCTCGATGCGTTCGTCGCCGCAGCGCACACCCGTGATCCGCCCATCGCGCAGATCGAAGCCCGTCACGCGGCTGCCGAAACGGATCGCGCCGCCCGCCGCCTCGATCGTTCGGCGGATGTTGGAGATGATGCGGGGCAGCTTGTCCGTCCCGATATGGGGATGCGCCTCGTAGAGAATCTCCTCCGAAGCGCCGTGGAAGACGAGCGTCTGCAACGCCTTGTGGTAATCGCCGCGCTTCTTGCTGCGCGTGAAGAGCTTGCCGTCGGAAAACGTCCCCGCGCCGCCTTCGCCGAAAGCGTAGTTCGAGTCGGGATCGACCGCGCCGTTGCGGTTGATCTGCGCGATGTCGCGCTTGCGTTCCGCAACCCGTTTGCCGCGTTCGAGCACGATCGGACGGTAGCCCCGCTCGATCAACCGCAGCGCTGCGAACAGTCCCGCCGGGCCGGAACCCACGACCACCACCTCGGTGCGGTGGCCCACCTGCGGGTAGTCGAAATGCACGGGAGCCGGCTGCGGTTCGCCGTCGGCATAGAGTTCGAGCGTGAGATGCACCTTCGGCTGCCGCTGCCGCGCGTCGATCGAGCGTTTGACAACCCGCAGCAGCGCCACGTCCCGCTCGGCGACGCCTGCGGCACGGGCGGCCAGCGGCGCATAGCGGTGCACGTCGGCGGCCTCCTCGGGTTTGAGCGTAAGGACAACGGTCTGCGGCATAACGGACAGGGATAACGTGCAACAAAGATAACGTTTTTTGCGCATTTTCGCGCACCGCCCGCCGCCGCAGCGGGAATTTCCGAAACGACCGTCCCCCGATTCCGGCGCCGCCCTCCCATACAGTCCCTACCGATCCGTGTCACGACCGCAGTGTCTTCGGTCACACGCCGAAGCCTTAATGTACTCAATATACGCCACGGCGCCTTTCCGCCACGACGATCGCCGCCTATTTCCGAACCTCTTCCGTATACCCTCGGCTCCGCACGGTTGCGGATCGAAAAATTTCGGTTCCCTTTGACTCGACCTCAGATAGTTCGTCTCGGCAAAATGCAAACGAGTTTGCTTTTGCCCTCGCTTATTCGTACTTTGGCTGGCGCCTTAGATACTTCGTCTCGGCATAATCGAGCTAACGCTTGCTTCTGCGCTCGACTTTTCGTATCTTTGGCTTCGCCTTAGATACTTCGCCTCGGAAAAAATGCAAGCGAGCTTGCTTTTTTCTCTCGGCTTATTCGTATCTTTGTCCCATCCATGCGGGTATGGTGGAATTGGTAGACACGTCAGACTTAGGATCTGATGCTTCACGGCGTGGGGGTTCGAGTCCCTTTATCCGCACAAAGGAGCCTTTTCGAAGGGCTCCTTTTTCGTTGCCCGTTCGGTGCAAACAAGTGAAAATTGGTTGTATATCATCGTTTTGCAAAGGTCGTTCGGAGCTTGTTCGGGAAGAACCGGAACGCATTTCGAAGAAGATCGTCAGGTGGCAAAAAGGTGGGCAGAGCCTATTTTCAGCTTCCGAAAAGGGAACTGCCACCTTTTTAGCATAGAATGCGCTGTTTTACTGTGTGTTGCGTCGTAATAAAGTTTCCTTGCCGACGTTTTGTTAACCCTTAAAACCGTCACGAGTTATGAGACAGGAAACTTTTACCATCCTTTTCCTCATGCGGAAAGGAAGAACGAAAAAGAACGGTCTGGCGTCGATTTACGCCCGCATCACTACGGGCAGTCTGCGGCAGGAATTCTACTTCCATTGCGAGGGCAGGCCCGAACTGTGGAACCAGAAGAAGGAGCGGATGATGGGCACGAGCCGCCTCGCGCTGAAAGTCAATGAAATGCTCGACGAGTTCCGCGTACAGATACTTGACATCCGCACCAAGCTGCTGGCCGAGGGCTATGCGGCCAATGCGGCGCAGATCAAGCAGCGCTACCTCAACCCGACCTGCAACACGATGATGCTCATCGCGGGTCTTACCGATTACGCGAAGCGGCGGCAGGGCGAGGTGGGCGTGCGCATCACGCAGCGCACGGCCGACAAGTACGAACGGCTGCTGCGCTATCTGAAACAGTACCTCGCCCAGCGCGGCAAGGCCGAGGACATTCCCGTCGAGCGGATGAACTACGAGTTTCTGGACGGCTTCAACCTCTTCCTGCAAACCGCCCACCGCTGCCGCCACAACGGGGCGGTCGCCGTCATGGACTGTCTGCGCAACTTCGTCCTCTACTGCCTGCGCAACGAGTGGATCACGAAAAATCCGTTCCGCTACTATAAACTCAAAGAAGACGAGGTGCAGGCCAAAGAGCACCTTACGGCGCATGAACTGGAACTGCTGACCCGTAAGGAGCTCGACCACCGGCTGGCCCGCATCCGCGACGTCTTCGTCTTCTGCTGCCTGACGGGGCTGGCCTTCGCCGACGCCGACCACCTGCGGCGCGAGCACCTCTCGCAGGATGACGAGGGGCGGTGGTGGATCCACAAGCCGCGCGAAAAGACCTCCGTCATGAGCCGTATCCCGCTGCTTCCGGCCTCGCTCGAAATCCTGCGTCGCTACGAGCGGGACGAGGCGTGCCTCGCTCGCGGGCGCGTGCTTCCCACGCCGAGCAACCAGAAGATGAATGCCTACATGAAGGAGATCGCGGCCGTGTGCGGTATCGACAAGGTGCTGACCACCCACTGCGCCCGCCACACCTTCGCCTGCATGGCCGTCGAATACGGGATGCCGATCGACGTGCTGGCCAAGATTCTCGGCCACTCGAACACCAACATGACGCGCCACTACGCCAAATTCTCCGAGACGGTCATCGGCCGCGCGATGGAGGCTTTCGGCGAGCGGCTGGCGTCGGCGGCTTCGGCCGAGTAACAGGTCGTCGAGGTCTCGGACGGATCGACACGAAGAAAAGAAGATTACCCCGCCGTTGAGCACGCAGCCGGCTGCGTGCCGGCCCCGACGGCACGGTAACGGAGCGAGCGGCCCGATAAGGGCCGCTCGCTCTGGTCGTTATGGAGACGGCGGCGAATCGCTCTTCGGCTGCGGCCGCGCGGGGATGCGGGGGCGCTGCGCGGGTGCCGCTCAGCGGCGATGCCGTACCGCCTCGGCAACTCGATTCCAATCCTGCTCGAATCGGTCGCTCAGGCAGCATTCCAATTGAAATAGCGGCAGGGATCGGGGATCGACTGCGCCCGAACGGATGCGCATCGCGTATTCGACGAGCTGCGACAGGGCGCAGCAGTCGCGCAGCGCGAGATACGGTGCCGCGCGGAAGCCGTCGCTGCGTACGGTCATCGACCCTTCGCGTCCTGCCAGCCGGACGATCGGCCGGTCGTCCTCCGCCGCATCGCCGTGCAGGATATAATCGTCGAGATTGAAATCCGACTCGGTGAAATCGAGGCGGAACGACCGCTCGTCGAGATAGGTCGCCCGATCGACCAGCACGTCGCGGACGTACCGTGCGAGGTCTAACGAAGGGTCCGTGCGGAAATCGTCGATCGGCCGGTCGACCACGCGGATCGGCAGGTCAGCCGCCGCGAGATCCAACGTGCCGACTTCGCGCAACCGTTCGACGATCGTCGCTACATAGCGGGCATGGAGCTGTTCCGGCACGCGGTCGCGCGCTTCGTCGCTCAGCGCGATCGGGCCTTTTCCGGTCTTCATGCGCCGTGCGCCTCCCGCACGCAGTCGATGGCCGCGAGACGTTCGTACTGCCCGCGCAGTTCGGCGACGATCTTGGTGTTGCAACGCTTGACGATCCGCCGGAGCCGTGCGGCCTCTTCGGCCGTCAGCGCATAGCGCGCGATCGTCTCCTCGTCGATCGTCAGCGGCTCGTTCGCGAGAATCGCCGCGCGGCAGCGACACATCATGTAGTTCGGGAACTCGCTGACGATTTCTTCGACCGCCGTATCGAGGTCTTCGCTGCCGATCTCGCAGAGCGCCGTGCCCTCGGGCGAGCAGAACACTTCGCCGTGTTTACGGTACATCTCCTCCCGCTCCTTCTCCGTGCAGTAGACCGAGAAGCTGATAAGGAAGATCTGCCCTTTGGGCTTGAAGGAGGCGTAACGGGCGCAGAACTCGGGGATGGTATAGGTTTCATCGGGGAGGTCGCCACGCGAGAAGTCCTCGGTCAGCGCGATGCGGAACTCCGTTTTCGGCGCGGCCTTGAAGAGGGCATAGATGTAGGGCGCCCGCTCGTACAGGGTCGTCAGGATCGAACGGATGTCCCGCCGGTAGTCGAGGCTCGGGGAATCGTCCTCGGTTTTCACGTCTTCATCGGTTTCGAGCAGGAGGAGTCGGGCCAGCTCGTCGGGGAGTGTCGTTTCCTTTTTCATTGTAATTTAAGTATCGAATTAGTTGTTCAGGGGTCGTATTAAGTGCAATTTGCGGAGTATATCGGAGCTGCCCCGCCCGCCACTCCGCCGCACGGAGCTGTGTGGCGGAGGCGACGAATTGTAAGATTACCAGACCTTCCGGCGAAAAGTCGCCGGATTGCAATTATCGATTCCCGCACCTCGCCGTATCCCGCGCGGGACGTCAGCACCCGCCCGCCACTCCGCCGCACGGAGCTGTGCGGCGGAGGCGACGTACCAGTACTCGTCAGTTACGGATCGCGGGGACCGTATGGGAAGGGCAGCGACATCGCCGAACCTAAAACTTTTACTTGAAAAAGAAACAAGGCGATGCCGCCGCCTGTAAGATCGGCGGAGCGTGAAGGGCACCCGAACCGTTGCGGACGAAGGCGTCGTGCCCGCATGCCGATTCCGCCGGCCGACGGTTCGGCAGGTGTAGTTCGTATATTTTATTGTATTCGGGGCGGGACGGAGCATAACGTTCGGGATAACGATGTGTGCGTTCGCTGTGAAAACAAGCGTGGAGAGCCCCCAAACTGTTTCGGACGAAAGTGCTACGAACGAGGGTGTTACGAACAAAGACGTTGCAGACAAAGGCGTCGCGGGCGCAAGCATCATGCCCGCATGCCGATTCCGTCGGCCGACGGTTCGGCAGGTACAGTTCGTATATTTTATTGTATTCGGGGCGGGACGACGCATAACGTTCGGAGCGATGGATCATGCGCCCGCAGGGAAAAGAAAAAGGGGCGCGGTGTCAGCCCCTTACAGCAGGTCTTGGGAACCATCGCACGGAAGCTGTCCTGCGCCCTAGCCGTGCCCTACCCGTTAGGGTAGGACATAACCAGGACTGACAACTATTATACCGTGCTAAACAACCTCCTAAAGGAGGGTCCCAAGTTCGCTGTAAGGTATAAAGAGTTGTTTACCCTTTATGAGTTATGTCCGTCGGCTATGCCGAGTTGTTCAGTTGCAAAGGTAGCATAATTTATGTACTTAATTTCAAGGTTTGCACCTCAAATATAGTAAATATTATTTAATCAAGCACGATCGTGCAGATTAAAAATTTCGTTTCATACATTTTTTTGTAACAAAAATAATTGCACTGCAACGAAAAGATAACATATTGAGAGAGTTGGTGGCTCTTCGGATGCGAGAAATTCGAGAGCAACACGGTCATACACAGGAGTTTCTTATAGAGAATACGCACCTGCATATTTCTCATTATGAAAATCAACAGAAATTTCCTTCTTTGGAAACCCTCTCTCTATTTTGCAGATATTACAATATTTCTTTGGATGAATTTTTCGCTCCAATGGAATACCCGCCTAAAAAAGAATAACCATATGATATAAAGAGACGGAACATTATGTTCCGTCTCTTTTTGTATGAATCAAACCGGCGTTGCTTGATTTCCGTTCGTCCCCGGCCTCCCCTCACCGACATTTTCGAGGATGTCCGTTCGGGCCGGCCGGAGCTGCGGGGCGGGGTCAGAGCAGTTCGCGGAATATCGTCGCTGCAAACAATATTTTATTGTATTTCCAGCCGTATTCAATCGGGAGAGAAACGGTGCGTGAACAGATGAAGACATGATCGTCTGCATGAATCCGTGAACGGATGCCGGCAATCGTGCGTGTGCGGATGTTCGCTTTCGCTCTTGCCTGCAAGAGGCCGTGCGAGGATGTTCGTATTCGTACATCCGCTCATGTGCGAACACGTGCGTACATCCGTCCACGTGAACACGAGCACATGCGTTCGATCGGGAGTGCGTTCACGCTTCCGTCCGCAAGATAATACGTCATCGTGGCCCCCGAATCGGCTGGCCGCTCTTGACCGCCGGAGGCCGTCCGAAGGGCTTGCCGCTCTTACGAGAGGGGAGGGTGATCGAACGTGGGAGGACTTGCCCATCGCGACAAAATGGCGGCCTTTGTTAACCTAAGCGCTCTGCAATGGTCGGATAAGGGTAATTTATGCGATTTGCGAATTCAAAAAATCAACATTATTTCGAAAGCGAATGCCAGAATTGAGTTTGCATCAACACGCTAATAATTCGATCGCATGACGGGCATTCTCCGATGTGATGCCCGTCTCCGCATCGATTTTGACGAACCGATCGGTTTGCCGCAACAAAATGTCCTCTTCATCGTCCAGAATTACATACGGCGTATGCGGTTCAGCGTTGCGTATGAGCCACTCGGCGATCTCCATGCCCCGGCTGCCGGGCGTAAATCCCGCAAACGGCTCTTCGGCGGAAGAGCGGCGGAAAGCGCCGTAGAGGTAGAACGGGGTAATATCCGTAACCTGTCCGGGAAGCATACGGGTGTGCCATAAATCCCGCATCATATCCAATCCTTCCGTACGCCACGACGATGTGATTACAAGCTTAGCCTCGGTCTGTTCGAGAATCGTATGTAAGTTCGCAACGGCCCGCGGGTCGAACAATTCACCGAATCGGTCGATCGTCGCCATACCGCATCGGCATAGCTTGTTGTGGTAACGGGCTGTAGTGAGCACCCCGTCAAAATCGAGAAAAATGAATTTGTTCATATACAAATAATACGAACAAAAGAGAAAAAAGGATACAAAAAATCGCGATTCTTTTTACTGCACATGTTTTTTGCGCACATAGTTTCTATCTTTGCGGGAAAAGGAAGTGGTTATGAGCGGTTTTGCAATACGTCGCAAAGACAAATACGCCCGATATGCATGGTTGATCGATACGTTGCGTCGACATGGTCCCTGCTCTTTGCGGGAAATCGATCGGCGTTGGGTTGAAGAAACTACGCTCAATCCGGATGGAGAGCCGCTGTCGCGCCGCACCTTTCAACAGCACAAAGAAGCGATCAATGAATTGGAGCTCGGCGTGGAAATCGTATGCTCCCACAATCTGTATTCGGTATGTACGGACAACCACAATCCAATCGGGGCATGGCTGTGGCAGACAATATCGCTCCGTCGGATGCTCACTGAAAGCAAGACGTTGAATGACCGTATCGTCGTGGAGGAGGTTCCTTCGTCCGATCGCTGGCTTCAGCCAATTCTGACGGCTATACGTGAAAACCGACGATTGCGCATCGGGTACCATCCGTTCGGACGAGAGGCATCCGAGACGGTAGTATCTCCCTATTTCGTGCAGATGAGCGATCGCCGCTGGTATCTGTTCGGATTGCGCGGCACCGAAACCGCATTGAAGGCCTATGCACTCGACCGCATGGAGGCGTGCAGTATGATGGAAGAGACATTCGCCCTGCCCGAAGAATTTTCTGCAACCGAGTATTTGAAGGAGCACGGCATCGGTCGCTACGAAAATATTCCCGAAACCGAAGTCGTCCTTCGAGCCTATGGCCGGCAAGTCGATCTGCTTCGGACATTGCCGTTGCACACCAGCCAGCACGAGACGAAAACAGCGGAGGACAAAGCAGAATTTACTTATATATTGCGACCGACTACCCGCTTTTTCGGCGATATTCTCGCCTGTGGAAAATATGTGAAGGTTCTGTCGCCCGAATGGGTTCGCCGACACCTCAAAGAGACGCTCGAAAAAATAGTAACCTACTACAAATAAGGATGGTCATGAAAACACTGACGAAATTGTTCGGCTTGCTGACCGATTGGCGCACGCTTCCCGCCTACCAACTCGAACGTCGCGCAGACATCTTCTTCGCGCTCTATCTGGAAGACCTGCTGAAATACTGCAATTATTTCGCGGCAGACGAGGTCCTAACGATCATTCCCGAATTCCCGGCCAAACATGCCGGCTCGCATCAGTCGGACCGAATCGACTACATGGTCTGTTCGGAACGGAAGGTCGTCTATGTCGAGCTGAAGACCGACAATCATTCGATTCGCTCCGAACAGGCCGAATATCTGTACGGCATACAACAGCGGGCGTTGAAGGACGTGCTCGATGACATTATCACGATTTACCGGGCGACGATGGCCCGGACGAAATACCGGAAACTGATCGAGAAACTCGACCGCTGGATCGAATACCGCGAGACGAGATTCGTAGAAGAGCGCTGTACCCTGCGATACGGCGAGATTGCCAAAGTCGAATCGGTCGAGGTCGTCTATGTATTGCCTGTCCCGCAACCGATCAAGAGCGATCGATACGAACACAAACAGATATGTTTCGACACGCTTGTCGGGATGCTGCGTCTTCCGAAATATGCCGACGACCCGATTGCCCGGGCATTTGCCGACGCCCTCGCGGCTTGGGCGAAGAACCCCGTCTGAGATATTTTTTCATTATTCGCTCCGCCTGCACATGTTATTTGCACAGGCGGAGTTTTTCTTTGCACCGTAAACGAACGATACGATATGACGATTTATATTTTCTACCATCCCGACACGGATGGAATCACGGCGGCAGCGACTGTGCGGTACGCCGCTCGCGACCTTTGGCCCGGCGCCCGATTCGAATACGTCCGGCACGGTTACTTGACCGAGGACAAACGCCTGCAAACCTTGATACCCGACGACGATACGAGAATATTCGCTGTCGACATCTCGTTTTGTCCCGCAACGATCCTGCGCCTGCAACGGCTCTTCGGCGAACGGTTCGTATGGATCGATCATCATGTGTCGGCGATTGAGCGATGGGCGGCGACCGGACACGAAGAACCCGCAGGGATTCGTGACGTCTCTCATTCCGCTGCTTGGCTGACGTGGTACTATTTTTTCGAACGACAGGCACCGCTTGCCATTGAATTGGCCGATAAATACGACCTCTGGCAACGGGATGATACGTGGGAGACACAGACCTACCCTTGGCAACTGGTCGTTTCGAATCGATTCGGCGATCCGAGACATTACGATCTGCGTGTTCTGGATGACAATGCATTGTTGCATGGCTACATTCGGCATTACGGAGAACCTATGCTCGCTTATGAACGACAGCTTCGTCGGCGAGAAGCCCCTTACGTGCAGAGAGTAGGATTACGGGCCACCGACAATATATATAAACTGCTCTTTATCAACTCTTCGTTGCGCGATTCGCAGACTCTTGCCGCATGGCATCGGCGCCATCCGGAGATCGAAGCGGACGGTTATCTGGTCGGGCAGTTCGTACCTCCCATGCGGTGGAAGCTGTCGCTCTATACCGCACCCGGCTCCGCGCTCGACGTTGCGCAGATAGCCGTAAGGTTCGGAGGCGGAGGACACCGTACCGCAGCCGGGTTCGCTCTCTCTTCCATAGAGTTCAATAAACATATAACACGCTTATAATCATGAAACTGTTTCGAAGAATCATCATTGCCGCATCACGCTGGCCGGGGCTCCTGCTAAACGATCGGATTCGCCGCTTTCTGGGCGATTGCAGTTTCGAAAAGGGTGAGTATAATACTGCCTTGCTCTTGTATTCCTGTGCCGTACGAATCGACGATAGTATCCGTCAGGAACGGCTCGGCACTCTTTATGAAATGGTCGGTGAAGAAGATCAAATGGCTTATCATTTGATGACTGCCGCCAGATTCGGAAATCGAGACGCATTGGAATATTTCGCAACCTATTTTATCGGAAAGGCCCCGGAGAAGGTCGCAGAACTTGCTCGCGAGCTTGTTCAGGCCGGAGACATCAGTGCCGAGAGCCTTTTGATCGGCAGCCTCGAAGCGATGAATCGTTACGACGATGAATTGATCGGATTATTGCTAAAAGGTGCCGAACAGGGCGATGCGCTGGCTCAATTCGATTTGGGCTGTTGCTATCTCGATGGCAAAGGTGTTCCGCAAGATCATGCCAGAGCATATCTTTGGACGCTACTCGCAGCCATGCAGGGACATCCGACAGCTCAAAATAATATCGGTTATATGTATGAAACAGGGATTTGCGTGGAGCAGGATCGGGAACGGGCCGCCCGTTGGTACCTTCGCGCCGCATCGAACGGATCTGTACTTGGTAGAAAAAATATATTGGAATACTTATCTGTCACCTGTTCGGAATAGAAGTTCCGAACGGAGTTTTACTCTTTCTGGATCGACCGTATTACTTCATCTCGGAATCCCATACTGAACCAGTTCTCTCTTCGAATAGTAGTCGGATGATATCCGTCGGATTTTTCACAAAAACGCGGGGTGTAGAGCAGCCGAACCGACTACCGTGGTGTTCGTCTGAAAACTCTGCCAGCACGATGGGCTCGTCTGCATTTAACCGTGGAATGAAGGGAGAAACGAACAATAATGGTACGGAAGCCCCCCCCTGTGGTTTGGAGGGATCACTCAAAAACCCGTAAGGTTACTAAGAGTACGTTTTCATTGGATGAGACTGTATTCTTCGGAATAGATACCGGCCATCTCTTCGAATCCCTTTGCCGGCATGTTGTCCGTGACCTTGGCATAGATTTGGAGAGTCTTGACATTGGTGTGTCCCAGCATGCGGCTGGTGACCCGAGACGGATGCCTTGCGACAGTGTGTTGGTCGTGGCGAATGTGACGTAAGTAGTCGGTGGTCACCTCCTTGTCGATATCGCACACGGTCACGATTCCCTCCATGTTAGCATTCATCTTCAGGTTGCTTGGCGAGGGAGGCTCCTTGCCCTCGCAATGAAAATAGAATCCCTGCCGCAGACTGCCCATAGTGATGCGGGCGTAAATCGACGCCAGACCGTTCTTTTTCGTTCTTCCTTTCCGCATGAGGAAAAGGATGGTAAAAGTTTCCTGTCTCATAACTCGTGACGGTTTTAAGGGTTAACAAAACGTCGGCAAGGAAACTTTATTACAACGCAACGCACAGTAAAACAGTGAATTGTATGCTAAAAAAGGTGGCTGTTCCCTTTTCGGAAGCTGAAAATAGGCTCTGCCCACCTTTTTGCCACCTGACGATCTTCTTCGAAATGCGTTCCGGCTCTTCCCGAACAAGCTCCGAACAACCTTTGCAAAACGATGATATACAAACAATTTGCACTTTTTTTTGCACCGAACGGGCAACGAAAAAGGAACCCTTCGAGAAGGCTCCTTTGTGCGGATAAAAGGGACTCTGTAGTACTTTTCAGTTATCTGAATATCAAACCTATAATTGAAAAAACAAACCTCTGCGCAAACTGTTTCGAATGCTTTTCAGGCATGAAAATAAATATAGTCATTTTATATGAATAAAACAAGATTACAATTCTTCTCGGGATAATATCTTGGCTGAACTTTGTTCTTAATCGCATTTTTTGTATTAGATTTGTATATTGAAATAATTTGCCTAATGGTTAATATAAATATATTGCCCCATTTCATGAAATATATGGGGTCAAAGAGGGAAATACTAGAAGATATAAATCTAGCAATCAAAGATCTGAATATTGAAAGTGAATGGTTTTGTGATTTATTTGCCGGAACTTCAATAGTTGGCTGTGCATTTTTAGATACATATAATATTTGTGTTAATGATATTCAAAGTTATTCTGCAATATTTGCCCACCTATATGCCTCTATTTTACAAAAGAATATATCTTTAAATTTCATTGATGAACTTCAGGAACGGGTTAATGCGACTGTTGCAGAGTTTGATTATATCAACCCTAATCTAAAATTTGACTACTCTTCTATTCGGGATTATAATCAATTAATTGCAATCGAAACAGCTCAACAGAATCTTATAACAAAAGACTTTGATCTTGGATTTAGCTTTTTTGTAAAGAATTATTCTGGGACTTATTGGTCTTATGAACAATGTAAATGGATTGATTCTATACGAGCTGTAGCCGAGTGCTATAAAGGTTCTATAAAATATTATGTAATAATGTCAGCCCTAATATTTGCAATGTCGTATGCATCGCAAAGTACTGGACATTTTGCGCAATATCGAGATGTCACGAAATCCAATATGAATGATATTCTAATATATCGAGGTAAAAATATCTGGAATTTATTTTGCCGCAAATTTGAAGAAATATGTAATATCCCCAATTTAAATATAGATCATCAAATTCGGATTTCTTCTTTAGATTACGTTGATTGTCTGCGAACAATAGAGCCAAATTCGATTATTTATGCAGATCCTCCTTACAGCGCAGTTCATTATTCTCGTTTTTATCATGCGATAGAAACGCTAGTGCAATATGATCATCCTGTATTACAATATAAGGGACGTTATCGAGAAAATCGTCATCAATCTCCATTTGATAAGAAAAGTGAAGTAGAAAGTGCTTTTGTGAAATTATTTAAGGGTATAAAAGACCGAAAATCCCATTTAATTCTCAGTTATAGTGATACAGGTCTATTATCGCAAAATCGTATTCTGGAGATTGGTCATAGTATTTTAGGAAGAGCTTATAAAGATGACATAAAAACAAAAGAATACATCCATAGTAAAATGGGGCGATCTGATGAATATCAACATAATGTCCATGAATTGTTAATTTCATTTAAACGAATATGAGTGAGATTATAGACTATAAAAAGGTTCAAAAAACATCTTGGACGAAGTATGATATTGTTCATGCCTTAGATGTAATATATAGTATAGAAAGTATTGAACAGTATAAATCAAAAAGTGTTAGTATTAATGAGCCAATCTTACGATCATTTCTTGGTGTTAGCTCTTTAAATGATCCTATTCCTGATTGTTGGATAAAAATTCAAAAGTATCCTAAGGAAAAGAAATTGTTTGCATTTCTAGCATTGATGTTTACTCATGGTGGAATTGTAGATGATTTTGCAGAAAAATATTCTAAAAAAAACATGAAAGGGGTTTTTATTGTAGAAACCTCTGATAAACAGTTGACAAATATAAGAAGTGTATTGGTTGAGTCGGGGGCGTCTGAGCCAATGTATCGAAAACAATCAAGAGTCCCATATGATTGCTCAAGTCTGTTATATAACACTGAAATAGGTAAATTATTCAAAGATATTTTGTATGAACGTTTATCTCGTCATATCAAGGACCT
The DNA here is from genome assembly GCF_006542665.1 of Alistipes communis. Taxonomy (NCBI): domain Bacteria; kingdom Pseudomonadati; phylum Bacteroidota; class Bacteroidia; order Bacteroidales; family Rikenellaceae; genus Alistipes; species Alistipes communis. Next base: position 1,520,885 of record NZ_AP019735.1, on the reverse strand, counting down.
TTCAGACCCTATATTTTATAAAAATTGCTATGAAAATAAATTTCATAAAGCTTTAGGATTAACACAGTTTCAATTTCGTAGCTGGTTAGAGGGGCATCCATTTAAAGCTAGCTATATTAGCAGTATTCGAATTACTAATTTCTTTTGTATTGAATCTGATATTGAATTATCATTTGGCGACTCTAAGGAAATATATTTTCTTGGAGAGAATGGAGATGGTAAATCTTTATTTCTTATGGCCCTTCTTTTAGCCTTTAAAGGTAGTTCTATTATCAACCAAACGGAGAAAAGTGAAACAGGAAGAGCATATGACATCCTATCATCATCGATTACGCTTAATGGTGAAGATGAGGTTGGAAACGAATATAATCCAACAAATAATGCTATTGCGTTGTCAAATATTTTTGCATATGGGACTCATAGAGGTAGATATTCAGCAGAGAATTATGAACGTTATGGATTCATGTCTTTATTTAGCAGTGAAGAAACGCTGAAAAGTCCTATAATATGGTTAAAAGATCTTAAATTGGCAGAAGATGATACTAAAAAGATCTCAATTTCCATTAACGAATTAAGCCGTGTAATTTGTGATATTCTTGAACGGAATGTTGAAATAGAATTTATAGGGAATGATGTTCTTTTTAAAGAAAAAGGCTATTCATTGACATTAGATAATTTATCCGAAGGATACAGGAGTATTATTATTTTTATATGTGATTTGTTAAGCCGTCTTTCTGCAACGACCGCAGATGATGTTTTTAAGGCTAAAGGGGTCGTATTGGTAGATGAGATTGATCAGCACCTACATCCTAAGTGGCAAAGAAAAATAGTACGTAAGCTACGATCATTATTTCCTAATATTCAATTCTTTTTTTCAACGCATAGCCCGATGATCATTCAAGGAGCATCTGAAGATGCTGTCATTTTTAGAATATATAGAGAGCAAGGAAAAACTAAGGTGAGTGATCCTTATTATAGGAAAGATTTGGATCATTTAATGATTAATACACTTGTGACGTCATCATTATTTGGATTAGATGATTCACGATTAGATCCTCTAAATAATAATGCCATAACAGAAGATTCAATGGTTGAATATTTAATCAACAAAAAAGTATCAAATAAACTGGCAGAATTAAAAGGTGCAGGGCATACTTTTTTGTCTGAGAAAGAGATATCAGATATTATTGACGACGTATTAAATGCCGATTAGACAAATGATAAAGATCAATAAAGATTATATAGATATTCCACGATCATTAGATGATAAATGTCATGCAAGACCTGCGATCACAACTAATTGTAGAAGACGCGAATTAATTAGTGCAGGGAAATATATCGATAATAATAAGTATAATAGTAGGTATAAACGAAACGATATTAAAGAAAAGTTGACAGATTTATATCATCATAAATGTGCTTTCTGTGAAACTCGTGTAGAACAATTGCATGTTGAGCATTATCGACCTAAAACATATTATTATTGGTTGGCTTATAGTTGGGATAATTTATTATTAGCTTGCCCTACGTGTAATGAATGCAAGGGACAGAAATTTGACGTAAAAACAAAAAAAGCAGTTTATTCTTTGACTGTCGATAAAAAAATAAATAAATTAGGTCGTATATATGATCGAATTGAGCACCCATTGTTGGTTAATCCCGAGGCAATAGATCCAGAATTATATTTAACATATGACGAAACCGGCGCAATGTATTCTACCGAGCCTTGTTTTATATGGACAATAGATGCTTGTAATTTAAATAGGACTTATCTGAAAGATGAACGGCGTAAGATCTTAAATGAAATTAAGCATAAAGTTAATCAACGCAAATTTGTCTACAAAAATAATAAAAAGGAGTTAAAAACTGCAATCAAAAATATCGTTGAAGATTTTAAATTAGAAACCGGGGACCAATATGCATATGCGGGATTTCGACGTTACGCATTACGCAATCTTTTAAAAAAATTATTGGCTTCTTGAGTTAATGATGATACAGCAGACGGCAATAAAATTATTTGAGGCGCGGCGGGTACGGACCTTATGGGATGATGCGGAGGAGAAGTGGTATTTCTCCGTTGTCGATGTCGTTTCGGTGTTGACCGACAGTGTGGATGGTCGTAAATATTGGAACAAGCTCAAGCAGCGACTCAAAGAGGAAGGGAATGAAACGGTGACAAGTTGTCACGGTTTGAAAATGCCTGCTGCCGACGGAAAGATACGTATGACGGACGTGGCCGATACGGAACAGCTTTTTCGTTTGATTCAGTCGATTCCTTCGCCGAAAGCCGAACCGTTCAAGCTGTGGCTGGCGTCGTTGGGACGCGAGCGGCTGGAAGAGCTGGACGACCCCGAACTCGGTATCGACCGGATGCTGGAATACTACCACCGCAAAGGATACTCCGAGAACTGGATTAACCAACGCCTGAAATCCATCGAAGTGCGTAAGGAGCTGACCGATGAGTGGGAGCGGCGCGGCATCAAGCGAGGACAGGAGTTCGCCACGCTGACCGACATTATCACGCAGGGCTGGTCGGGTATGACGGGCAGTACAAGCGATACAAAGGATTGAAAACGGAAAGTCTGCGCGACAACATGACGAATTTGGAATTGGTGCTGAACATGCTCGCCGAGGCGACGACGACCGAAATTTCCAAAGAGCGCCGTCCGCGCACGTTTGCAGCCAACCGGATCGTGGCGGCACAGGGCGGACGCATCGCGGGCAACACCCGCCGCGAAATCGAGGCACAGACCGGAAAAAAGATTGTCTCACGGCTCAATGCCGAACAGGCGTTGGCGGCGAAAGAAATCGAACCGAACGAGGAGGAGAAGGAGTGACCGCGGCTCTTGGGTAATGATTCCCCGGCGCGATGGGCGAGCGGAGGTCGCAGACCTGAGAACCGCCCTCGGAGGGGTGCGCCGTGTGCCGGATGCCATTTACACGGCGATCGCCGCACTCTCGGTGAAGGTATCGCCGGCTTACTTGTTTGTCGTCCGATCGGATTCGACGCATAATAGCTCACGTACATTCTGTTTGAAACGTCGCACGATTCTTATCATGCGCGTTTAGGCTCCGTTCGTCTCCGGCCTCCCTCACCGACATTTTCGAGGATGTCCGTTCGGGCCGGCCGGAGCTGCGGGCGGGGTCAGAGCAGTTCGTGGAATATCGTCGCTGCAAACAATATTTTATTGTATTTTCAGCCGTATTCAATCGGGAGAGAAGCGGTGCGTGAACAGATGAAGACATGATCGTCTGCACGAATCCGTGAAGGGATGCCGGCAATCGTGCGTGTGCGGATGCTCGCTTTCGCTCTTGCCAGTAAGAGGCCGTGCGAGGATGTTCGTATTCGTGCATCCGCTCATGTGCGAACACGTGCGTACATCCGTCCACGCGAACACGAGCACGTGCGTTCGATCGGGAGAGCATTCACGCTTCCGTCCGCAAGATAATACGTCATCGTGGCCCCCGAAGCGGTTGGCCGCTCCTGACCGCCGGAGGCCGTCCGAAGGGTTTGCCGCTCTCGCCGCGGCGTCGTAATATTGCACCTTGAAAACCGAGTGTCGCCGATGTGATCCGCGTAGGACTTTCGATGCGGGAAACGAGCGATCCGCAGTGCGGCGTCTTGTTCCCGCAGCGGGAACAGCGAGCTGTACCTTTGTCCGACAAACCGGCGTTTGTCCGACAAAGGTGCTCGCCCTGCGGGGCCGCGGCATCCGGTAATGTAAAACCCTTTAAAACGAGAGAACGATGAGAAAGAACCGCGCATCGGACAACAAGAGCCGCAAATACTCCTTCCGCCTGACCGAGGAGCAGCATATCCGCTTCGAGCGGATGCTGTGAAGGGCGGGCTTGGAGCACAACCGCAGCCGCTTCATCGTCGGGCGAATCTTCGACGAGACGTTCCGCGTGGTCAGGGCCGACCCCACGAAACAGCGTTACCTTGTCCGGCTGAACGAGTATATCGCCCAGATTTCGCGCGTGGGCAACAACTACAATCAGGTCGTCAAGGCGATCAACACCTGCCTTTCGCGCAACATGCTGCCCCGCCAGATCGACACGCTGGTGGCCTGCACGCGCGAGTTGAAAGCCCTCTCGGAGCAGGTATTGGAGTTGACTAAACGATTACGGGAGGAGTGGTTGAAAGAGTGATCGGGCAAGGGGGCTTGCCCTTCGCGGCAAAATGACTATCTTTGTGAGGGTAAAGCGGTTTTTAATTCCCGACAAACGCCCCGAACGATGACCGACCGACTGATTTTCGTACACGACAAGCGGCGCGACGCCTACGTCGACAAGACGTCGGAGATCGTCGGGCTGCGACCGGCCGGAGCGTATGTGTATGTCGATTACGGCGCGGCGCGGGTATTCCGCTATCGCAAGGAGCATGTAGTCTGCTATCCCCTGCTCGCCACACGCCGGCAGGTACGCATCTACAAGGACGGGACGTTGCAGGAGCCGTACGATACGCTGTTCGACTACGGGAAATACGTCCGGCTGGGCGCCGGAGAGGGCTTGCGTTCGCCGGCGATCGAGAAGTCGCGGATCGAAGCGGTCGATGCGCAGCCGCTCGCCGCAGACAAAGAGCGGCTGCTTTCCTATTTCGCGGAGGTTCTCGCTGCCAAAGCCTCTCTGGAGTCGGAGACCGATACGGAGGCCGCAGAGGAGGTTCCCGAAGGGGAGAAGAAAAGTTCGATCGCCGCCCTGCTCGCCGAGACGATGCAGCGCATCGATCCGCAGGATCCCCGTACGGCGCTGTATGCCTATCTGAGCGGGCGGACGGCGGCGTGCGATGTCGACAATGCGGCCCTCGTCTATCCCTTCGGCTGTAACGCCAGCCAGAAACTCGCCGTGCAGCGGGCGCTGGGCAATCGGGTGAGCGTGGTCGAGGGGCCTCCCGGTACGGGAAAGACGCAGACGATTCTGAACATCGTCGCCAATCTGCTGATGCAGGGAAAAACCGTCGGTGTCGTGTCCAACAACAATGCGGCGGTGGACAACGTGCGCGACAAACTGTCGAAATACGAGTACGGGGCGTTGATGGCCGAACTGGGAAACCGGACCAGGCGGCAGGCCTTTTTCACAGACAAACAGCAGGATTCCATGCCCGACGCCGCGTGGCGGTTGCCGGCGGAGGAGCGCGCGGCCCTGCGAACGCGGCTGGGCGAGCTGTCGGCGGCCATAGACGAGCTTTTCCGCGTCGACGCGGAGCTGGCCGACCTGCGGACGAAACGCTCCTATGCCCAATGCGAATACCGTCATCTGCTGCGGGAACAACCGCTGGACGAAGCGCGGATGCGGCGCGTCGACCGCTGTTTCTTCCGTCCGATCGACAGCCGGCGGGCGCTGTCGTTCCGGCATCTCGTTACCGAGAGGTGGCAGGGCGGAAGGCCGTCGCTCGCTTTGCGGGCCGGACTGCTGTTCCGGTGCGGCGCGTGGCCCGGGAAGCGGCTGTTCGCGGATGCGGAGCTGCTGCCCGCCTATGCCGATCGCAAGTTCTACGAAACCTACATCGCCGAACTCTCGGCCCGCATCGCCCGGCTCGGGGCACCGTCCGACAAGCAGCGTGCGAAGAGCCTGATCGAAGCGTACGGGAAGGTGTCGGAAGCGCTGTTCCGCGATATGCTCTACCGCAAATACGAACGGCTGAACGAAGCGCGGCAGGAGGAGCGGCCCCCGTTCACGATGCAGAACTACCGGATGCTTTTCCGCGCCTTCGTCGAACGCTATCCGGTCGTGCTGAGTACGACCCATTCGCTGTGCGCTTCGATCGGCGCGGGGCATCTGCTCGACTATGTCATCATCGACGAGTCGTCGCAGGTCGATATCCTCACGGCGGCCGTCTGCTGCGCCTGTTGCCGGAATATCGTCATCATCGGCGACAGCCGGCAGCTGCCGCATATCGTGGAGGAGCAGCTCAGGGCGAAGGCCGGGGAGCTGCGCGACAAACATCGGGTGCCCGACGCTTACGATTATGTGCGGCAGAACATCCTCTCCTCCTTCAAACGGGTCTTCGCGGAACGGCTGCCCGTCACGCTGCTGCGCGAACATTACCGCTGCCATCCGCTCATCATCGACTTCTGCAACCGGAAATATTACCGGAACGAGTTGCTCATCATGACCGAACCGAAGGGCGGCTATCCCTTTACAGTCCTGACGACGACCGCCTCGAAAACCTACTCCCATAACGGCCGGATCTACAACCAGCGCCAGATCGACGCTACGTGCGACTGGATCAAGCGGCAGCATGCGGAGCCGGAGCAGATCGGCGTCATCTCTCCCTACCGGTATCATGCGCAGGAGTTGCGGCGGTGCCTGCCGCCGGGTGTCGAGGCCGACACGATCCACAAGTTTCAGGGACGGGAGAAGAATACCATCGTGTTCCACACGGTACGTTCCGAAATCACGGCATTTCTGGACGATCCGAACCTGATCAACGTGGCCGTCTCACGGGCCGTCGAGCATCTGGTCGTCGTCAAGACCGAAGGGATGCGGATCGCCCACGGGTCGGATATCGGCGATCTGCTGCGCTACATCCGTTTCACGTGCGAGGACGTCGATTCGGTCTTTATCACCAGTCCGATTCGTTCAGTTTTCGACGTGCTGCATACGGAGTACGCCGCCATGCGGTTCGCCTCCGATGCGAAACGCGAATCGCCGGCCGAACGGATCGCCGAACGGCTCATCGGAGGAATTCTCGCCGAGGAGGATCGGTTTTCCGCCATCGGCGTCCACCGACACTACCGGCTGTACGATCTGGTCGGACGGACCGTCGAGCTGTCCGACGAGGAGCGCCTCTTCGTCCGCCGCCGCTCGCATCTCGACTTTCTGCTCTACAACCGGATGGACAACACGCCGATTCTGGGGATCGAGGTGGACGGCGTGCTCCACCACCGCTTCGACGAGGTGCAGGTCGCCCGCGACCGGCGCAAAAACGGTATTCTCGCCAAGATCGGCCTGCCGCTTCTGCGTCTCTCTACGGACGGCAGCAGCGAAAAGGAACGGATCGTAGGCGCGCTCGAACAGGCCATGCAGCAGGGGTGAGTGCCGAGCAGCGACAAACCCGCAAGGCGGTCAGAGACCGACAGGGTACGGTTCGCAAACAGCGATGAGCAGAAAACTCACGGAACGAAGCCGTAAGGCCGAAGGACGACAATATATAACAATCCCTCGGCAGACCGGAGTTATCACGCTTGTCCGACGGCCAATCCGTCAGCTGTTTTCACTCCACATGTCGCACTGCTTCATGATCGTACTCAGCGCATCTTCCTGTCCCTCGGGCGGATAATCATACTTCCTGAGCAGTCGTTTCACGATCCGACGCATGCCGGCACGGGCGCTCTCCTTGAGGTTCCAGTCGATCGTCTTGTTGCGGCGCAGCGCATCGGTCAGTTCCCGTGTAATGGCAACCAACTGTTCGTTCGTATAGAAATCGCGTACGGCCTCGGGTTTGGTCAGCGCATCGTAAAATGCCAGCTCTTCGTCGTTCAGATCGAGCGCTTTGTCGGATTCTTTGCCGTGGGCGATCTCGTGGGCGATTTTCAGCAACTCCTGAATTACCTCCTCGTTGGTCAGCAACCCTTTGAGGTAATTGCTCATGGCACGGGACAGAATCTCGGAGAATTTCTCGGCCCGCACCGTATTGGTCCGTTGATAGATTCGCACCTGTTCGGCAATCAGCTTGCGCAACAGTTCGACGGCAAAGTTTCTCTCCCTCATCCGGGAGATCTCTTCGAGGAATTTCGGATCGAACAGCGAAAACTCCTCCTCGACGTCGGAGAAGAGGTTGATTACACCGTCGCTCTTGATGCTCTGTTTGAGCAACTCGTTGATCCGTGCGTTGATCTCGCGCAGCGACATCTTGCCCTTGCCTTCGATGCGCGTCAACAGCGTGCGCACGGCTTCGAAATAGGCCGCTTCGAGACGCTGCTCGTAGTTCAGCAAACTCTGACAGAGCGACAACGCCTGCCGCAACAGCAGCGCCTCCTTGACAAACAGCTTCTTCGGTTCCTCGCGTTCGGGAGCTTGCAGAAAATCGACTCCTCCGCTGATCGCTTTGGCCCGTTCCAGATCGGATTTGCCGAAAAAGGCCGTATAGTCGAACCCGTGAAGCAAATCACGACACACTTCCAATCTCTTCTGAAACTCGGGATAGGCCGTTTTCGACACGTCGGGATCGCCGTAATTCTTGCGGTCGCGGAGCGTATAGTCGCTCATCGCCTTCCTCAACGCCGACGCGATGCCGACATAATCCACCACCAGTCCGCCCTGTTTGTCGCCGAAGACTCGGTTGACGCGCGCAATGGCCTGCATCAGATTGTGGCCGGCCATCGGCTTATAGACGTACATCGTCGCCAGCGACGGCACATCGAATCCGGTAAGCCACATATCGACCACAATCACGATTTTCAGCGCACCGCCGTCGTCCTTGAACGCTTTTTCCAACTCCTTTTTACGGGCATCGTTCCCGATGATCGGACGCCAATCCTCGGGATCGCCATTGCCCGAAGTCATTACGACGGCCAGTTTCCCGCTCCATGCCGGACGCATTTCGAGCAGCCGGCGATAGATCTTGATCGCAATCGGCCGCGAGTAGGCCACGATCATCGCTTTCCCCGTCTGTTCGTACTGGCGGTTCTCCTCGTAGTGTTTTACGATGTCTTCGCACAGCGAACCGATGGTTTCGTCGGCCCCGAGAATCGAGTCGATGCGCCCCAGCTCGCGCTTGCTCTTCTCGATGACATACGCTTCCGCCTCGGCCGCCATCGCATCGTATTCGTCGTCGATACGGCGCAGGGTCGCCTCGTCGAGTTTCAGGTTGATCACACGGCTTTCGTAATAGACCGGTCGCGTCGCACCGTCCTCCACCGACTGCGTCATGTCGTATACGTCGATATAATCGCCGAACACCTCGCGGGTCGATCGATCCTTCAACGCGATGGGCGTTCCGGTGAAGCCGATATAGGTCGCATTGGGCAGCGCGTTGCGCACCAGACGAGCCGCACCAACGATGATCTTCGCGCGTGTCGTACCGTCGGGCATGGTCACCATTTTCACCTTCTCCTCCAATCCGTATTGGCTGCGGTGTGCCTCGTCGGCCATGACCACGATATTGCGGCGCTCGGAGAGCGGCTCGTCGCTCTCCTCGAATTTCTGCATCGTCGTAAAGAAGATGCCGTTCGCCTCGCGTCCGGCCAGCAGCTCTTTCAAATGAGCGCGGCTCTTGGCTTGGACAGGTTTCTGACGCAGAAAGTCTTCGCATCGGGCGAACTGTCGATAGAGCTGCCCGTCCAGATCGTTGCGGTCGGTCAGCACGACAATGGTCGGCGACGACATCGCCTGCTGCAACAGCTTCGAGAAGAAGACCATCGAAAAGGACTTGCCGCTGCCTTGCGTATGCCAGAAAACGCCGCCTTTGCCATCCGTCCGTGCAGCTTCCACCGTCGACAGTACCGCCTTGCGCACGGCGTAGAACTGGTGATAGGCTCCCAATATCTTCGCACTTTGCTTCCCGTCCTTCGAGAAACACAGGAAATTGCGTATCAACTCCACCAGCCGCACCTTGTCGAACATCCCCCGAAACAGTACGTCGAACCCGGCACAGCTCCGATCCTCCATCGAACCGTCGACCGTTTTCCACGCCATAAAGCGGTCTTCTCCCGCCGTAATCGTGCCGGCCTTGGTAATCGCGTGGTCGCTCATCACACAGAACGCATTGTAGATGAAGAGCGACGGAATCTCCTGCATGTAATTGCGCAACTGCGCATAGGCCTCCGAAACGTCGGTATTCTCGCGCGAGGGCGATTTCAACTCCACCACGACCAGCGGCAGACCGTTGACGAAGACGACGATATCCGCCCGCTTTACCGATCGCTCCTCGACCGTCCACTGGTTCGCTACCGTAAAATAATTTCGCAACGGCGTATCGTAGTCGACGAGCCGCACGAGTTCCGAACGCTGCTCGCGGCCGTCGAAATAGTTGACCGCGACACCGTTTTGAAGATAATCGGTAAACTGCTCGTTCTTTTGTACCAACGAACCGCCCTCGTAGGTCCGGATCTTCGTGATCGCCTCTTCGATCGCCGCGGCAGACAAGGACGGATTCAGCTCCTGCACCGCCGCCCGCAGTTGCTCCATGTAGATCGGCTCCGTATAATCGCGCGCGACCTCCGGCCCATAGACATAGTCGTAGCCCAGCTGCTCGCGGAACAGCTCGATTATCGCATTTTCAAAATTGGCTTCGGTGAAGTGCATAAAATTGATTGTATTAATTTGATACCGAGTCAAAATATTTATCAATCTTATCTTTTAAATCCACTATGAATTGATTCCCTGTATTTCTTGTAATCCATTCGTCTATATGATGTTTAACTGACTCGATATAATTCGTTGTTGAAACCGTCCAATTTTCAAAATCTATAAATGCAGTTACAAGACCAGCACTTGTAGCGGCTATTAAAAAGCCGCCACAATAAGCCATAGTTTCACTTGATCCTATAATATTGAGTTGAAGCGCTTTATTTGCATCTTTTGATTTGATACATGCATACAATAACATATTTCCAAGAGGAGAAGCAACATTTATGAAGCCTAATATATAGGCATTTAGATCAAAGTTAACAAAATTTTGATTATTTCCGGCATTCGTTGCCTTGCTTGCACCTAAAATCAAATCTGTTTTTTGTTCAACTCGATTAACCGCACTTATGATTTTTTGAATGTTTTCATGTAAACTGTCCGCCGTGTGGGAATAAGAATCTGTTGCCTTCTCAACGCTTCGAGCCGCATTATTCAATGTTTCGATTTGCCCAGTAGACCGACTATTTGTATAAAACGAATATACAATGGTTATTACCGCCAAGATGATAGATATTAAAGCCGACGCAAGAGAGATAAAATCCAATACATTTCTATTGTCATAAAACGCATGAGAAAATATCATAACCATAACAAACACGACAACACCGGACATGAACATATACATGCCAGCATCACGTTTCTGCTTCTTATATACTCTATATGCAGCTACAGCGATAAACGCCAAAGAAATAATTGTCGAACAAATAATAATAGTTTGTAAAATATACGGAGTTAAAATATTTTTCATATTTCAGTTGCATTTAGGTTTTACAAAAAATTAATCAATTACAACATTTGCGACTGAAATTTCCGGCCATCAGTTTGGGCAGCAGGGTGTCGCGTAGGGCGGAAAGATGTTCGTTTTCTCTTCCGTTTTTGTATATCATATCAAAAATGGATTGTAGCACGTTATTAAATTCCAGAATCTTCTTTTTCTTTGGAATAATAATAGGTTCTTTATTTATGAGATCTGTGATATTCAGATTTTTTATGCCCGTTGTCCCATTTTCATAACTAAACATTATATTGTTGTTATAAAGATATTGCCAATACAAGTAAATAAAAAATGAATAATCAGGTATTGGTTTCAATGCACGGCAAAAATTCGTACATATTACATCTTTACCCAACTTATCAAGCAGTGCGCGTGTAATCAAACATATGCGTCCTGTAGATTGGGTTGGACTCCCTCCGGATATTTCTACAACGAGGTCATTTTCTGATAATTTTTTATTTTCCAGATTCTTTTCCAGAATAAAACGAGTGGGAAGCTTTCCTTTATCTCCGCATTTAATATCCGGAATATCTGCTCCTCTGATACAATATACCTCAGATGTATAGTTCCCTTTGGGGGTTTCTTGTCCCCAATCGCCACTTAATGTAGTTTGAATAATATCGTTGAAAAATCCGGGATTACTATTTTGTGCTTCGAAATCCACAAACCATGATTTGAAGAGGGCCTGCGCCTGCTCTTCCAAATTCGCATTGATCCGCCGATTCAATTCGATTTTATCGTCCAATGCCCCCAAAATCGCCGCAATCCGTTTCTGCTCGGCAAGCGGAGGAAGATTTACTTCGATATTTTTCATAGTAGCCCCCGACACCTCCTTAAATGTCGTACCACTACCCATCGCCTCAATTCGATTCTTATTGTATTTCAATAGATAATACATAAATAGGCTGTCAACCTTTTTCGTGTCGGGCACAAGGCTTTTAAATCCCTGATTGGTTGCAATGGGATTCTTGGCAATTGCGACATAGCCAATAGGCGCTCGTGAAGAAAACAGGACACTTCCGGCTGGCAATAATTGAGCAGAGCAACTATTTAAACCTTCTTCCGTGATATTGCGCTCTCCGCACTCTATGTAACGGCCAGAGAATGACGACAAATCTTTGGGAGTAACCCATGCGATTTCTCCTCCGTAGTATTTCTCAACCGAGGTTGACGGGGTTGCTCCTCCGACAATAGCACCTAATTCGGATAATTTGTACTTAGCCCACATACGTCATTCATTCTCTTTTTTGTAAGTTATATCTAACAACTCGTTAGAATGTGGTTCGTATTTACATTCGATCAAATAGATAACTTCATTGATTACACAACGAATTCGTACTACATACCAACTGCCCTCATCTGTTATATCGACAACGTAGAACTCTGTAACGGATTCATCATAAATATTGCCGGTAGATGTAATTATGGTATCTTTTAAATATTCATCGTTCTCCAGCTTGTTCTGAACGGTCGAGGTATTGACGACATACGATTGTTCTTCAAGAAAAGCCGAGAATTCGTCAACGGTTTTACATGTTCTAACATCCTTTATATCCCTAAAATCATAATCATTAGAGATAAGTATACAAAAACAATCATGCTCGGAAGCGTATCTTATGATTGTATCGACTATAATGGCATCTTTTAATCCGGCATCGGAATATTCTTTTCTATTATTTCTTGCAAGCTGGAACGGAGGCTGTTTATTTAAACATTTTTCAACCAAACATTCAAAGAATTCCACCTCTTTGGGATAGCTTACCAACTTACACTTATTCTGAGAGAGAAATTCACTCGCTAATGTTTCAAAATGTTCCTTGTATTGCTCTTCTGTTTCATGTTTAAATTCATAGTTGATACCAAACGTAGAACCGAAAGCTTTGCGATATAGTTCTTTCTGCAATGAAATATATCTCCGTCTTTCACGGTAATTTTCTAATAGATGTAATTTGAATTCTCGCCATGAGAGATCGGGAATACACAAATCTACTATATCCACAATACCATTATCGCGGATGCAATTTTTTATTTGATAAAAAAGACTATTCGGCTTAATTTCTTCATGAAATAGGAATTCATGTTTTTCATGCGAAAAACGCGATTCTATTACATTCGTGTCAAAAAATACAGCTATACGTTTCATATAACTACATCTTATATCCTATATTTTTTAACTGCTCTCTAATTTCGGATTCCAACACATGTGATTGCTCAAACAATCCAGACAATTCACTTGTTAAACGGTTCATTTTTTCATCGAACGGTTCGGTATCCTGCTCCTGCTCGGCGATACCGACATAGCGCCCAGGTGTAAGGATAAAATCCTGTTTGGCGATCTCTTCGGTTGAAACTACGGCACAAAACCCCTTCTCTTTAATGAGCGTACCGCCAACATAGGCATTGTAGGTGTCAGCAATGCGCTGAATATCGCCGCGCTGCGCCGGATCGGACGAATCTCGATCGGTCAGCTCGCGCCATTTGCGTGTGACCATCGTACCGAGATTGCGGGCGTCGATAAACAGCGTTTTACCCTTCTGTTTCTTGTCCTTGTTGAAGAACCAGATCGATACGGGAATCTGCGTCGTATAGAACAACTGTGGCGGCATGGCCACGATGCAATCGACCAAATCGGCCTCCACCAGCTTCCGGCGAATTTCGCCCTCGCCGCCGCTCTGGCTCGACAGCGAACCGTTGGCCAGTACGACACCCGCCCGTCCCGTCGGGGCGAGGTGGTGGATGATGTGCTGAATCCATGCGAAGTTGGCATTGCCATTAGGAGGCGTGCCGTATTTCCAGCGCACATCGCCCGCCAATTTGTCCGCGCCCCAGTCGCTGAGGTTGAACGGAGGATTGGCCATCACGAAATCGGCCTTGAGGGTCGGATGGCAGTCGTTGAAAAAAGTGTCGGCATTGTATTGCCCGAGGTCGGCCTCGATGCCCCGGATCGCAAGATTCATCTGCGCCATCTTCCAGGTCGTCGGGTTGGAGTCCTGCCCATAAACGGAGATATTTTTAATATTTCCGGAATGATTCTTGATAAACTCTGCCGACTGCACGAACATACCGCCCGAACCGCAGCAAGGATCGTACACGCGACCTTCGTAGGGTTGCAGCACGTTTACCAGCGTTTTGACAATGCAGGCAGGCGTATAGAATTCGCCGGCGAGTTTTCCTTCCGCCTCGGCAAATTTCGAAAGACAGTACTCATAGGCGCGTCCCAGAATATCTTTCGAGTCGCCATGTTCGTGCATCCGGATATTCGTGAATAAATCTACTACCTCGCCCAACCGGCGCTTGTCGAGCTCGGGCCGAGAGAAATTCTTCGGGAGAATATCTTTCAATCGCTTATTCTCCTTCTCGATCGCCCGCATCGCATTGTCTATCACCAAGCCGATTTCGGGCGTGTGCGCCTCGGCCGCAATCCGCTCCCAGCGGGCTTCGGTCGGGACATAGAAGATATTTTCGGCCGTATATTCGTCCTTGTCCTCCTCGAATCCCTCGCCCTCGGCGACAAGCTGCCGGTATTTCGTTTCGAACATATCGGAAATATATTTCAGGAAAATAAGCCCCAACACAACGGACTTGTACTCCGATGCGTCGATATTGCCGCGCATCTTGTCCGCTGCCTTCCATATTTCCCTCTCAAAGCCGATATCGGCCGTGTTCATGGTTGCCATTATGCAATAATTTTATGTAAAGATACAAAATCCTTCTAATTATTCTTATTTATCAGATTCACCACCACCTTCGTCATCACGTCCTTCTCCTCGGTGCGGCTCTCGGCGATCATCAGCGTCAGGGCCACCAACGTGTTGTTGTCCAAGAGGCGCGAGCCGTCGGGGCGGTAGAGGATGCGGTTGTTCTCCAAGAACCAGAGGAACAGGAACGCCGCGATGCGTTTGTTGCCGTCGCTGAACGAGTGGTTCTTGACCGTCAGGTAGAGCAGGTTGGCCGCCTTCTCCTCGACGCTCGGGTAGAGGTCGCGGCCGCCGAAAGTCTGGTAAATCGCACCCATCGTGCTCTTGAACGACTCGTCCTTCTCGCGGGCGAACAGTGCACTGCCGCCGAACTTGTCGCGCAACACCTGCAATGCCTCCATCGCATTCTCATAGGTCGCGCGGAACGGCTCCTCAGACGTAATGGCCGACACCTCCAACTGCTGATAATCGTAGCGGTCGAGCGTATCGAGACCGTAGGTGTAGTCCGTAATTACACGCAGCAGCCCGACCGCCTCGGATTTCGTAACCTCCTTCGCAGCCAAGACATGGGAGAGCAGGCGGACGGTCTTTTTCAGCTCCTCCAACTGCTCGGCTTTCGCTTGGTTATTGACGGCATACCCCTTTATAAGGTACTCTTTCAGCACCTTGTTCGCCCAGATGCGGAACTGCGTGCCGCGCGGCGACTTGACACGGTAGCCGACAGAGATAATCACGTCAAGGTTGTAGATATTCTGTATACGGCGAATCGTGCGCGTACCCTCTTGGCGAACTTGTAAGGATCTCTTACAAGTTGCCTCCTTTTCCAATTCGCCCTCTCGAAACACGTGGTTCGTGTGCATTGTAATATTCTGCGGGGTCGTCTGAAACAACTCCGCCATCTGCGCCTGCGTCAGCCATACGCTGTCGCTCTCCATGCGGACTTCCAGACGAGTCTCGCCGTCGGCCGTCCGGTAAATGATGATCTCCCCTCTGTCCATAGAAACAAAGATACGAATAAACCCGAAGCATCGGGATATTTCCCAATGCAATTAAATTATACCTCCAATTCCTAATTTCTATTCGCGATTTCGACACATTCTTTTCGCAAATACGACAAAATTTGAAGCGCAGCTGGATTTTTCGAAAGATTAAGCAATGGTAGATATTTGACGATTAGGCCGGTTTCCAAGCTATCGAGATCTCCGGCGGATTCTACCCAATTTACCATCAAATTCTCGTTGATCCATCCGATTATTTTCAATTCATCGGTTTTCGAGAATTTATAATTTTTCTTATTGCGCTTCTCAATCAACGATCCTTTCGGGGGCTTGTACCCAAGAACAGCCCCCATACTTCTAAAAAACGTTCCGTGGCCCTTTGCCCGAAGTTCTTGATTCAGGAACCGCTTGTACAGATTCTCAGAGGCAATACCAATATAAAGAATGTCATGCCCCCTCTCCAAAAGAATAGTACCAAACGGCTCCGGAAGCAAATGTACATTTTTAATGCGTATACAGTATAAACCAGACGCTTGGGGAACAAACCCGTCAACATCTTTGGCAGATTTAAAGTTCTGTTTGTTCATCAACATTTTCTCAACCAAAACAGAATCTTTTACTGTATTTTGAGATATGCGAACATGTTGCTTGGAAGTTCTCTCAAAAGCAATTTTTCTTGTTGTACTCCCCTTGAGAGAAATTGTCGAACCTTCACAATAAAAAAGCTCTGGGTGCCCCTTAGCTCTCCCATAAATTTGATACGGAGTTATTAGCGAACCATCTGCTTTTCGATACCATTTATTTTCATTCAATTTTTCCGCTATTTCTTTTGTCGTCATTGATCGTCCGACTTGGCGAAATAGTTTTTCCATCGCTTCATGCAGATACATAATGTTTATTTTTCTATTTCTCGTTTTAAAATAGCCACTAAGTTTTCAGGATGCCCAACTTGTTTCCACTGTTTCACAGGAGCTATCGCTATCACCTCCCAACCTTGAGCCCCCAATTTATTCAACACTTTAATGTCGGATCCCGCAATAGAATCGTTCTCCATATAAGCGAAAGTAAAAGATTTATATTCGAATTTCTTCATAGCTGATATATTTATTTCGGTTCAACCAATCAATTTAACACACATAAATATAAAAATATATAATTCAAACAACACGATCTGACCGTATAATCTATTTGCATCTCAAAATTTTCCGGCATTTGGATTTCTCGCCCGAAATCGCTATCTTTGTATTGTCATGCAAGGAGATACGGCGGCCGCGCAGGCGAAACGGGCAGGCGGGCGCAAGACCGTGCAAAATGACGGTAGGCGATGCGGGGACAGAAGCCGAAAAACCGTCGCAATTCGTTGATATACATCGGGCTTACATTCGTGCGGAAGCACCTTTATCCGCACAATCCTCCCCGAAACCGACCCGACGCTTCTTCGACGGTCGACCTTCGACGGCCGGGATCGCTCCTCAGAACGCCAACCGCCAGATCCGCCAGACGCAATACCCCAGATAGACGGGTGTCACGAAGAAGCCTATCAGCATCGAGAGGGCGACCTTGATGAGGAAATACCAGAAAATCGCCTCGACGGAGAACCAGACGAAGACGAACGGGCAAAATCGGTTGATGAACTTCCAGCCGCCGTAGACGCTCATCAGCATATAAGCCCCGAAGAGGCGATCCGGCCCCATGAACTCCGAATTGTACCCGATCGCGAAGAGCAGGCCGCACAGCAGCAACGGCACGATACACCCGCGCAGTTCGCTGCGGCGCCGCACCCCGTTGCATTCGGGACAGATCGGAATCGTAAAACGCGTGGCGCAACTCCGGCACAACCCCTTGCCGCAATCCGCGCATTGGGCGACCGCATCGTGGTCGGGATGATAGTAACAGTTCATAATCGCTCGTTCACGGTTGTATGCTCCGATCGGCACGATCCCCGGACGACTTCCGCCCGTTTATCGGAAACAATCGTTTTCCGCGGCCGGCGACACCACGCGCCGTATCCCGCTGCTCGAAAACGGATCGTTCAAAATTAACCATTCCACCCCGTTACTCCAAATTTTCACCCCTCTTTTTCAGCCGCAAACCCGCGAACGGCAGCACGATACCCTTTCCGGCGCATCCGTCTGAAAACGCCGCAAAAAAAACGCGCGACACGTTGCCGTGTGTCGCGCGCGAATCGTCGTACTTCCAACCGCTACCACTCGGAGGGCCACTCAGGCTCCCAGCCGCCGCTGCCGCCGGCGACGGCGGCCGTAGCATCGACCTTGAACAATGCGGTGGTCGGGGCGCCCATATAGCCGAACGCGAAGATGTAGTACTGCTCACCGGCGGCGATGGCCGTACCCGAATACTCGGCCGAACCCTTGAACGGCGTGGGTGTCGAGACCAGTCCGGCGTTGTTCTCGCCCATGAAGCAGTTCATCATGATTAGTTCGCCGGCCTGCCCGACCACATCCTTCATGAAGGCCTCGTCGTCGGCAAAGGTTTCGTAGGTGCTCTTCTTGACGATACCCGTATAGTAGTACTCCGTATCGATCGAAGGTTTCACTCCGTACTGGAAATAATAGAGCTTTCCGCCGAAGAAATCGTTGGGATCGGTCTCCGATCCGGGCTTCACGTCCTTGACCTCGAGCGTCATCGACGAGGGAACGACGGCCGTCGTCCGCGTCGTGGCGGTCGCCACCTCGGTCGTACGGACTCCCTCCGCGCTTACGCCGAAGACATAGACCGTATAGTCGGTTTCGGGCTTGATGATCGTAACGCCCAGATTGCGGCGCGAATGGAGCGTCTGATCGCCCGTGAAGACACGCGGATCGGTCGACCAGTCGACGGGCGGCGTGAAACCGTTCTGGAAAGCTATTTCGGCGTCGGCCACCTGCGCCGGGGTCATGTTCTTCACTTCGTCGGTCGCCTTGACCGTCGCGAAATAGCGGGTCGTCGCCTTCGAGGGCTTGACTGCGATATTCATCAGGATCGAATTGACGTCGAGCACCGACACTTCGAACTTGCAGTCGTCGGTAATGGCCACCGCATCGGTCTTGAAGGGCGTCTTGGTGAGTTTCGTACATGCCGACACGCTGTTGTCGATGCCGAACGCCAGTGCGTAGTACTCCGTATCGGGCAGCAGCCCCTCGACCTCCAACGAACCTTCGCCCATGCGCACCGAAGCGACGTCGGGCAGTTTCGACCCGTCGTTGCCGATACCCATGCGGATGCTTCCCAGCGCATTGTCGATCACCTGCTGGTCGTCGCCCTTGAACGAATCTTCGTACTCGGTCTTGCTCGTATAGCCCAGATAATAATAGGTGAACTTCTCGTCGGGATTGCCTTTGAGCGTCGCAGTCGTCTGTCCTTCGTCCTCGACCGTAAGGTTGAAGTTGATCTCCTTCAAATCGTTGGTCTTGACGAGGCGTCGCACCAGAGGAGTCGTAATCT
Organism: Alistipes communis; assembly: GCF_006542665.1. Classification (NCBI taxonomy): domain Bacteria; kingdom Pseudomonadati; phylum Bacteroidota; class Bacteroidia; order Bacteroidales; family Rikenellaceae; genus Alistipes; species Alistipes communis. Next base: position 1,501,617 of record NZ_AP019735.1, on the reverse strand, counting down.
CGCCCTTCACATCGATACCGTAAGCATAAATGTAGTACTCCGTATTGATTTCCAATTCGTCGCGGTTCAGGTTCTGGCCTTCGGGATTCCAGTCGCTGAGCAGGAAATCCAGATACTCTTCCAGCGAAGTGAACCAGCCGTCGGAATCCAGAGCCTCCTCCTCGAGCGCTTTCAGCTCCTCTTCGAGGAATTTCTCAGGCGAGCCGATGGCATCGTAATCGCTCTTCTTGACCAGATTGAACAGGAACGTCTGCGCCGGATCGTCCGTTTCGAGTTTGGCCTTGATCGAGGCGACGGTCACCTCGGTCACCTCGATCGAGATCGCACGTTCGTTCTGCGCCACTTCGACGGCCACCGATTCGGCACCCGGATAACTGATCGTCACCGTAGCCGAACGCGTCAACTCTTCTCCGACATTTTCATCGGCCACGAAGGTGATCTGCCCGAACGTTTCGCAATCGAAATCATGTATCCACTCCTTATCGCTTTTCGCCACGGCGAGTTTGCCCTCTACGGCATCGGCCACCTCGTAATTCAGCGTGACGGTCTGGCCCGCAGCCTCCACGTTGATCACACCCAATGCATTGTCCTTGATCGTCAGCACGGGAGTCTTGCCCGGCGTCGGGTCATCGGTCGCGTCGTCGCCGCACCCCGAAAGCAGCAGGGGGGGGGTCAGCAGAAGCGCCCAAAGCGCAAAAAATTTGATTTTTTTCATATGAAAGTTTAAAATTGGTTGTTCGATAATTCGCCTGAACTGTCGGCAAAAGTAACTATTTTCCGCCGATCCGCAAACTCCGGTCCGGCCTCCGGACGGCAAAAGCTCCCGCCGTCCCCGCCGATGCGGGTGCGTCGACAAGCATTTCCCGATCCAACTCCCGATGAAACACCGAATTGGAACGCACCGGAGCCGGCCCGTTTTTTCTCGAAAATTTCCCGAAACGACACGTCCGGTCTCCGACCGCCCACCCGCATTCAAAGCAGGATCACGGCCCGTTCGGGCGGCATGGCGCGCCCTTCGGGGAGCTGCACGCGCAGCACGTGTTCCGTCTCGACCGGCCGGCCGTCCTTGGTCGCGGGCGACCACCGCGGAGCCTCTTCGACGGCCTTGACCACCTTGCGGCGCAGCCGTCCGTCGGTCGATTCGAGCAGATCGGTCAGCACGACGCTTCCGTCGCACTGCACCTTGAAGCGATAGACCACCCGCGCCACGGGATCGGTCGCATCCCACTTGATGCGGCGGGCGACGTAGCGGTCGAACGAAAGGCTGTCGGCCGTGAAAACAGCCTTGCTGTCGTATTTCAACGTAATGAGAATCACTCCGTTCGACGCATCCGAACCGTAGCGCTCGATAGTCTGTTCGTCGGCCGGAAGCTGTTCCATGCGCTCGATCTCCGCAGGCGGGATCTCCCGAAAGGCATCCCCTTCGTAGCGCTCCCCGTTGACGATGTAGACGGGCCGCCGCTCCTGCGCGGACAGCGGCAGCGCGACAGCGGCGGCAACGAGTAGAAACAGGATCGTGCGTATATTCATTTCGAATCGGAATTTTATCCTCTATAACGGCAGCGCCGCGGCGAATATTGCCTATTCGGCGTCGGTGCGTACGTGTGCGGCGTAGTTCTCCCACCGGTCGAGCACGGCGCGGAAATCGGCCGGCAGTTCGCTCTCGAAGTAGACCTCGCGCCCCGTCGAGGGGTGTACGAATCCCAGACAACGGGCGTGCAGCGCCTGCCGGGGCAGCAGCGCGAAGCAGTTCTCGACGAACTGGCGGTATTTCGAGAAGGTCGTCCCTTTGAGGATGCGGGCGCCGCCGTAGCGGGAGTCGTTGAAGAGCGGGAAACCCTTCCACGCCATGTGGACGCGGATCTGATGCGTGCGTCCCGTTTCCAGACGGCACTCCACGAGCGTCACGTAACCGTAACGCCGCACCACGCGCCAGTGAGTCACGGCGTGCTTGCCCTGCTCGCCGTCCGCGAAGACGCACATCTGCAACTTGTCCTTCGGCGAACGGCCGATATTGCCCTCGATCGTCCCCTCGTCGGCGTCGGGATTGCCCCACACGAGGGCATAGTAGCGGCGCACGATCGTATGGTCGAAAAACTGCTTGGCCAGACGGGCGTGCGCGCGTTCGTTCTTGGCCACGACCAGCAGCCCCGACGTATCCTTGTCGATGCGGTGCACCAGACCGGCGCGCAGATCGCCCTCCCGGAACATCGGCAGCGTGCGCAGATGATAGGTCAGGGCATTGACCAGCGTCCCGTCCCAGTTGCCGTGGCCCGGGTGCACGACCATGCCGGCGGGCTTGTCGACGATCAGCAGATCGTCGTCTTCGTAGGGGATGTCGAGCGGGATGTTCTGCGGCACGATCTCGACCTCGCGCTTGGGATAGGGCATCACCACGGTGATGCGGTCCAGCGGCTTGACCTTGTAGCTCGACTTGGCCGGACGTCCGCCCACGAGCACGCTGCCGCTGTCGACCGCCGTCTGGATGCGGTTGCGCGAGCAGTGCTGCATCCTCAGCGTGAGGAATTTGTCGAGCCGCATCGGCTCCTGCCCCCGGTCGACGTCGACCGCGAAGTGTTCGTAGAGCTCGTCGCCCTCCTCCACCTCGCCGCCGTCGGCCTCGGCCTCGCGCCGCAGCGACTCCTCGTCGTCGGGCGCAGCGCAGCCGTGCGGCTCTCCGCCGCACTCCGCGGGCCGCAGCTCCGCATCGTCGTATCCTTCCTGCGATCGGTCCATCGTCTAAAAGAAATTATCCTCCTCGGCGTTCGCCGTCCCGGCGCCGCGCTGCAACTCCTCGGCATGGCGGCGCACCTCGGCCTCGGCCAGCGAATCGGCGAGTTCGGCCCGCCGGCGCTCCCGCTCCTCGCTCAACGCCTGCGCCTGCTTGTCCGAAGCGGCGCTTTCGCGTGCCACCTTCTCCGCGTCGAGCGTCAGGCGCAGCCCCACTTCGGAACCCACTACCGTCGCATATCCCTGCACGGGCTGCTGGCCGTAGACACGTGCATCCTTCTGGTTCAGCAGGTCGATCCCCTCGTCGAAGACGACCGCTCCTACGTTGAACCCCTGCTCCCACAGGCGGCTTTTGGCCTCGCGCAGCGACACGCCGATCACCTTCGGCACGACGACGACCGAATCGCCCTCGGCCACGCCCACATAGAGCGTCACCCCCGAACCCATCTCGATCTGCCGCTTCGTCCCGGCCTCGATCGGACGGCCGTCGACGCGCTGTTCGAGCACGTAGTTGGTCGCCATATCGGGCTGATAAACGAGCCTGTCGATCTCCAATCCGGCGATTTCGAGCATATTCTTGGCCTGCCGGAGCGAACGCCCCGCCACGTAGGGAACCTCGACCTTCTTCTGCGAGAACGAGTTGATCGTCACATAGACCGTGCGGCCGCCCTTGACCTGCGTCCCTTCGTGCGGCAGCTGGTCGAGCACCACCCCTCCGTCGTAGGCCGGAACGAACAGCGAGTCGTTGACGCGCAGTTCGAGGCTGTTGCGCTGCGCCAGCCGCCCCGCGTCGTCGAGTGCGAGACCCGTGAAGTCGGGCACTGTGCGGTGCTGCCCGTGGCGCGTGCCGAGCTGCATGGCGAAGTGCGCCGCCAGCAGCAGTCCGGCGACGACTCCGGCGATCAGCACCAGATGATAGAGATAGGGATAGCTTTTGAGCCGTTTCCAATAGTTCGTCATGGCAGTATCAGAGTTCGTTGTACAGCGTGTCGCGTTCGACCGCCCGCAGCCCCGCGTGGCGGACGATCGTCCGCATCTCGTCGGCCGTCATGCGGGGACGCCGGTCGTCGGCCCCCGCCATGGAGTAGATTTTCGTCGTATCGTCGATCGTACCGTCGATGTCGTCGGCCCCGAAGGCGAGCGCCAGTTCGGTGGTCGCCTTGCCGTACATCACCCAATAGGCCTTGACGTGGGGGATGTTGTCCAGATAGATGCGGCTCATGGCCAGCATCCGCAGATCCTCGATCACCGACACCTCGCCCACCTCCGACATCGCATTGCCGTAGTTGCGGTATTTGAGCGGGATGAAGGCGTTGAAGCCCCCCGTGCGATCCTGCAACGCACGCAGGCGGTCGAGGTGGTCGATACGGTGCTCCACCCCCTCGATATGACCGTAGAGGATCGTGGCATTGGTCTTGATGCCCAGCCGGTGGGCCGCTTCGTGCACGGCGAGCCATTCGGCCGTCGACCCCTTGTCGGGACAGATGCGGGCGCGGATCTCCTCGTCGAAGATCTCGGCGCCGCCGCCCGGAATCGCCTCCATGCCCGCTTCGCGCAACCGTCGCAGCCCCTCTTCGAGCGACAGCCCCGCCCGGCGGATCATGTACGACAGTTCGATGGCCGTAAAGGCTTTGACGGTCGCTTCGGGCAGAATCGCCTTCACGCGGCGGATCATCTCGACATAGTAGTCGAGGTCGTGGTCGGGATGCACGCCCCCCACGATATGCACCTCGGTCATCCCCTGCCCCGCATGGGCGCGGGCGATGGCCTCGATCTCCTCCATCGAGTAGTCCCACGCCTCGGGATCCCCCTTCGGACGGCGGTAGGAGCAGAACCGGCAGTTGAAGACGCAGCGGTTCGTCGGTTCGATATGGAAATTGCGGTTGTAGTAGACCTTGTCGCCGCTCACGGCCCGCTTGCGGCCGTCGGCCAGTTCGCCCAGCAGCCACAGCGGCGCCCCGCGCCACAGCGCGAGCGCCTCGGCGGCGGCGATGCGGCGGCCCGATCGCACCTTGTCGGCGATATGTTGCAGTTCGGAATCCATTATTTCGGTGCTTTCTTATAGAGGTAGATGGCGATAAAACAGTAGAGGATATTGGGAATCCACATCGACAGCCCCGTCGGGAGCGTGCCGCTCTTGGCGAACTCCTCGAAGAAGCGCATCAGCAGGATGTAGGAAAAACAGAGCCCCACGCCCAATCCGATGTGCAGTCCCGTGCCGCCGCGCACCTTGCGCGACGAGAGCGAAACGCCGATGAGCGTCAGGATGAAGGTCGAAATCGGGTAGACGAACCGCGCGTGTCGCTCCACCTCGATGATGCGGATCGAGTCCGATCCCTTCTGCCGCTGCTGTTCGAGAAAGCGGTTCAACTCGCCGATCTTCATCGTCTGGATCAGCTCGTTGATACGCCCCAGCTCGGTCACGTCCAGATTGATGAGCGTATCCAGATCGCGGCGCTGTTCGAAACGCTCCATGCCCAGCGAGTCGAACTCGCGGGTGATGTAGCGCGACGCTGTCCACCGTTTGGTGGCGGGGTCGATTTTCAGATCGGCCGCTTCGAGCGAAGCGGTCATCTCGTTGTTGCGGAAGTGTTCGAGCGCGAGATACGAAGCCTGGCTGGATGCGGCCGAATAGCCCCGGATATAGGCGAAGACGCCCGGCTCGATCTGCCGGTAGATATGCCGGTTGACCGTCGCGTGCTCGCGCACCCGCTTCTTGATGTATTTCATCTCGAAGGCGACCTGCGCACGCTGCGACACGGGGATCACCCACAGGTTGAGCGTGAGCGACAGCGATGCGATCAGCAGCGCGCTGACGAAATAGGGCCACATCAGCCGCCGGAACGACATGCCGCCCGACAGCATCGCCACGATCTCGGTCTGGTAGGCCATTTTCGAGGTGAAGAAGATACAGGCGATGAAGGTGAACAGTCCGCTGAACTGGTTGATGAAGAAGGGGACGAAATTGAGGTAGTAGTCGAAGATGATGGCCTGCACGGGCGCCTTCATCTCGGTGAAGTCGTCGAGTTTCTCGACATAGTCGAAGAGCACCACCACCACGATAATCATGGCGATGGCGAAGAGGTACGTCCCGATGAACTTCCGGATGATGTACCGGTCGAGGATTTTAATGCCGGGCCAAATCTTCATTCAAAATCAAGCGTTAAAAATCAGGAATCGCAGGGGCGCCGGCCGCATCGCCAAGCGAGCGTCCGGCCCGTCCGTTCCCGATTTTCCATTTTCAATCGGTTCACAGTCTTCTTCCCAGTTTCGCCACGGCGGCCTCCTTCCACTCCTTGAAATCGCCGGCGAGGATGTGCTCGCGTGCGGCGCGCACCAGCCGCAGGTAGAAGGCGATATTGTGCAGCGAGGCGATCTGGGCGGCCATCATCTCGCCGCACGTCACCAGATGATGCAGGTAAGCCTTCGAGTAGCGGCGGTCGAAGGTCGTCCCCTCCGGATCGATCGGTGAGAAGTCGTCCTCCCACTTCTTGTTGCGGATGTTGATCGTCCCCTCCCACGTGAAGAGCTGCCCGTTGCGGCCGTTGCGCGTAGGCATCACGCAGTCGAACATGTCCACGCCCCGTTCGATCGCTTCCAGGATGTTCGTCGGCGTCCCGACCCCCATGAGGTAGCGGGGACGGTCGGCGGGCAGGATGGCGTTGACCACTTCGATCATCCGGTACATCACCTCCGTCGGTTCGCCCACGGCCAGTCCGCCGATGGCGTAGCCGTCGGCATCGTACTGCCGGACGTTCTCCGCCGCACGGGCGCGCAGGTCGGGGTAACCGCATCCCTGCACGATGGGGAACAACGCCTGGTAATGGCCGTACCGGGGCTGCGTCTGCGCGTATCGTTCGAAACAGCGGTCGAGCCACCGCTCGGTGAGCGCCAGCGACTTGGCGGCGTATTCGCGCGGTGCGTCGCCGGGCGGGCACTCGTCGAAAGCCATCATGATGTCGGCGCCGATCGCCCGCTCGGTGTCGATCACGCTTTCGGGCGTGAAGAGGTGCTTCGAGCCGTCGATGTGCGAACGGAAATGGCACCCCTCCTCGCGCAGTTTGCGGCAGTCGGCCAGCGAAAAGACCTGGAAGCCGCCCGAATCGGTCAGCATCGGCCCCTCCCACGTCGAGAAGCGGTGCACGCCGCCCGCCTCTTCGAGAATCTTCGTCCCCGGACGCAGGTAGAGGTGGTAGGTGTTGGCCAGGATGATCTCGGCCCCGGCCTCGTCGCGCACGTCGCGGTGGAAGATGCCCTTGACGGCGGCGGCGGTTCCCACGGGCATGAAAATCGGCGTGCGGATCACGCCGTGGTCGGTCGCGAGCTCTCCCGCACGTGCTTCGGTACGGGTGTCGGTATGTCGGAGTGTAAATTGCATCATGTCTGTCAATACGCCGGCACCGGCGGTCGCAGCCGTGCGGCCGCGGGACGCGGACGCCGCCACGAATCGTCCGCACACCTCAGGAAGCGTGTACGATCCGGCCGTCCGGTACGCCGGCGTACCGGACGGTTCCGGCGGGTCGGACGGTGTCGTTGCGTCGTACAAAGGTACGAATTTTTGGCGGTTTTCGTATGCCGCCGCAAGAAATTGAAAAACGACGCGCGGGAATCGAAACCGATCGGCCGTTCCGAGTGCCTCCCACCGCGTCGGAATCCGCCCCGCCGGACCGCACGGCTGATTTTTAATTCGCAAAGCATTGCATTCGCCCTCGCTTATCCGTATTCTTTGGCTGTGCCTTAGATACTCCCGCTCGGCAATGTTCAAATAAATTTGACATTGCACACACTTATTCGTATCTTTGGCTTCGCCTTAGATACTTCGCCTCGGAAAAAATGCAAGCGAGCTTGCTTTTTTCTCTCGGCTTATTCGTATCTTTGCCCGAATAAATAAAATCCTGCCGTCGGACGGACGGCATCTCGGCCAACCGGACGGATTCTCTCTGCCGCGCCCGTCTTGCGCCGTCTTTGCAAAATCGGTTATGGAGGTCACTGAAATGACGCTTTGGGAAAATGTCCTCGCCCACTACGGCTGGCAGGGCGCCGCGCTGGCGGCGGTACTCGTCGTACTGCTGTGCGTACAGCTATGGTACTATCTTTTCGCCTACGGCCGCATCCCCGGCTACAAGAACAGCCGGCGGCGGCAGGTGCTCGACGCCGAACCGCCGCTGTCGGTCATCGTCCCCATGTTTTCGGAGGACGCGCTCTTCGTCGAGGAGCGGCTTCCGCTGATGCTGGCGCAGGAGTACTCCGATTTCGAGGTGGTGATCGTCTACGTGGGGCGCGACAACGACTTCTTCGAAGACCTGCTGCGCATCCGCCAGTCCTTCCCGCGCGTCACGGCCACCAAGATCGAACAGGACGCCCGCTTCCCGATCTCGACCAAAATGGCGCTCAACGTGGGCATCAAATCGGCGCACTACGAACATCTGATCGTCACCTCGACCGACGTGCGCCCGCTCTCCGACCGCTGGCTGGCGCTGATGGCCAAAGGATTCCTGCGCGGCGACGTCGTCGTGGGCTACTGCGGCCTGGAACGCAGGCGCGGTCTGGCCGACCGCTGGATGCGCACCGACCGCATGATGGAGTCGGTGCAGTGGCTCGCCCGCGCCGTGGCGCACCGCCCCTACCGCGGCATCCGCTACAACTTCGGCTTCACGAAGCGTCTCTACTTCGATGCGCGGGGATTCAGCCACCTCAACATGAATATCGGCGAAGACGACCTCTTCCTGCAACGCATCCTGCGCGACGACAACCTGAGCGTCGTGCTCTCGCCGCGCGCCTCGGTGGTGCAGCGCGTCTGGGGCGGACTGGGCTGGTGGACGCGGCAGCGGCGCCTCTACGGTGCGGCGCGGCGTTACTACCCGCTCGCGGTGCGGAACTTCATCCGCTGGGAACCGGGCAGCCGCCTGCTCTTCTTCCTCGCGGCGGCCACGGCGATCGCCGTCATGCCGCTCGAATACAAGCTGGCGACCGCGGCGCTCGTCCTGCTGCGCTACGGCGTGGTCTTCGCCGAGATCTGGCGCATCACCCGCCGGCTCGGCGAACGGGGGCTGCGCGGCGCCTACTTCGTCTACGACCTGCTGAGTCCTTTTTACGAAATGCTGGTGGCGCTGCTCTGCCTGCGCCGCGACGACCGCGTATGGAGATAGCCGACTATATCGTTGCCGACGACCGGCAGCTGGCCCGACTGGTGCTCGGCGGCGACACGGCGGCGTTCGAATACCTCTTCGACCGCTACCGCGACGCCATCCACCGCCTCTTCCTGCAACGCACGGGAAATACCGAAGATGCCGACGACCTGTTGCAGGAGACCTTCATCAAGGTCTACATGAATCTCCACCGTTACAGCCCCGAATACACCTTCGGGCAATGGCTCTACACCATCGCCCGCAACACCTTCATCGACTACGTGCGCAAGCGGCAGGACGACCTGCCGATCGACGAGAAATTTTCGTCGCCCGCCTCGAACACCCCCACGCCCGAAGAGAGCGTCATCAACTCGCAGCAGCGCCACCAGATCGAACTTTGCATCGCCCGGCTGCCCGAGAACTACCGCAGGCTGATCCGCATGCGCTTCTTCGACGAATACTCCTACGAGGAGATCGCCGTCAAGCTGTCGCTGCCGCTCGGCACGGTCAAGACGCAGATCCACCGCGCCCGCGAACGCATGTGCCGCCTGATCGTCGAAAACGATAACCGATAACCCCGACCGCAACATGGACTCCGTTTTCCGCTATTTCCCCGATCTCACGCCGCGCCAGCGCGAACAGTTCGCCGCGCTCGGGCCGCTCTACGCCGAGTGGAACGCCCGCATCAACGTCGTCTCGCGCAAGGATTTCGATCAGCTCTACCTGCGCCACGTGCTCCACTCGCTGGCCATCGCCCGCGTCTGCGCCTTCGCGGCCGGCGCGCGGGTGCTCGACGTCGGCTGCGGAGGGGGCTTCCCTTCGGTGCCGCTGGCGATCCTCTTCCCCGAGGCGCGTTTTATGGCCGTCGACTCGATCGGCAAGAAGATCACCGTGGTGCGCGCCGTGGCCGAAGGGGCGGGCATCGCCAACCTCGAAGCGCGCAACTGCCGTGCCGAGCAGCTCGCGGAGCGGTTCGACTACGTCGTCTCGCGCGCCGTGACCGACATGGCAACCTTCACGGGCTGGGTTTGGCCGCTCGTCGAACGCGGACGGCGCGGCACGCTGCCCAACGGCATCCTCTACCTCAAAGGCGGCGATCTGACCGACGAACTGGCCCGCACCCGCCAAACGTGGCGGGAGTACCCGATCTCGGCATTTTTCGACGAAGAGTTTTTCGAAACCAAAAAGGTAGTCTACACCTCCCGCTGATCCGGTTTCCCGATCTGCGGGGATTTCCCCGAGCGCCCTCCTCTCGACCGATTCTCCGGCGGGCGGCGTTCCCGCCCGCCGCCCGCCGGAGAATCCGAGCAAATTCCGCCGGCCGAAGGGGCATACCGCCCGCCTCCCAACAGCCGCCTTTCCGCTCAATCGGCCGTGACCGTCGACCGCCGGCAGACGATTTTCCCCGTCTGCGTGATGCCCTCGATCGTAATATCGTAGTCGGCCGGTGCGTCGGAGGTGTAGAACTCGACGGTGGCACGACCCGTCTCGTCGAATTCAACCGAAGGGTTCCAGTAGAGCGTCGTGCGGTAGTCGGGAACCATCGAACGGCGGGCCTTCTCCGTCGCGTATGCCGGAGCGTAGAATTCCGCAGGGGTCTGGTAACCCAGCGGGGAGGCGATCGCCACATCGACCGACGGCATCAGCGCGACTGCATCCTCCCACTCCTTTCCTTTCTTTAATGTAATGGAAACGACCGCTCCTTTCGCCCACGGAATGTAGAGCGCCGAATCGTGGGAATCGATCAGATCGATCCGCGAGACCATTTCCAGCGGATAGGAGAGGCACATCACCTGCTGCGCGAGCGTAAACTGCGTGAAGCCGCCCAACCCGTCGGGCCGAGCGATTCCTCCGAGGCCGGAGGCCGCGCCGCGACTGACGTTGCGGGAAGAACGCACCATTCCCGTCAAGGGAAATCCCGATGCCGACGCCTGCATATCGACCGGTTCCTCCAACTGTCCGTCGACCACGAACAGAGCCCCCGTCCCGCGATACGATATTGAATAATCGGATACTTTGATTCCCGGCATACGGGCCAGACACTCCAAGATCGTCCCTGCACCCGACTCCTTGATCTGCTCGGCCGTCCACGAATTCGAAGCGAGCCGCTGTTCGGGCGATTTCATCTCCTGCCGGATACGATGCGTCACTACGACCGTGTCGATCAACACGTTTCGCATATCGGTCTGCCCTCGCTGCTCGATGTAGTGCCGGGCCTGGGCGAGGTAGGGATTCGCCGCATCCGTTTCCGGCACGCGGGGCAGCGTCCCCACCTCGGGGAACGAATCGCGCGCGACCTTCACCGTTGCCTCCGGCAGCAGCCCTTTCGCTGCTGCGGGACGCAGCACGTAGAGCGTGCTGTCGGGGAAGTCGAAGCCGTTGAGCGCGAACCGTCCCTCCTTGTCGATCGGCGCCTGCAACGAGTAGTGCCACCGCGGCGCGATCATCCGCATCTCGTAGCGGTCGAGCTTCTTCTTCCTGTTCCACAGTCCGCCCTTGTTGATCCGCCCCGCGATCTCCTGCCCGACTTCGAGCGGGTAGGCCGGCGTCGCATACTCGCCCCGTACCGCGGCCGGCACGTCGTAGCGCCGCCATCCCTGCGTGAGCAGCAGTGCGTCGAGCGCCGCGACCCGTGCGGCGTCCCGCCCCTCGAAGTACCAGTCGGGCGTCTCGATCGTACCCCGCAGTTCGGAAGTGAGCAGCAGCGTCGAATAGATGCTGCCCGACATCGCCGAGGGCACCGCCGCACGATCCGTCACCGCGATCGAGAAGTCGCCCGCGGCAGGACCTCCGTCGGGATCGGTCGCCGAGACGGCGAGCGTGACCTTCGTCCGCTGTTTCAACGAACCCCGCACCTGCATGTCGGTCGTCGCAAGTTCTTCGCCCCGATTGAAGACCAGACGCTCGGAGAGCGCGTTGCCCGCCTTGTCCAGCAGCAGAATTTGCAGCACCCCGCCCGGCAGCTTGTCGCGCTTGAAGATCAGCGACGGAAGATCGTCGTTCCACTCTCGGAAGTAGCACAGATTGCCGCGGCAATGGACGAGCAGCCGCAACCCCTTCGGCAGAGGACGACCCGACTGCACCATCACCGTAAAGTCCCGTTCGGTCTGCAATACGCGAAGCACGCAGGCGAGATTGTTCGATGCGGGCAGGTCGAAGCGTTCGGTCTTTCCGCCCTCCATCGTGCATTCGGCGTAGTAGCGTTCACCCGTGTGGGCTGTGAAGCGCAGAGAGCCCATGCCGCCGTGAAGCGTGCGAAGCGTGTCGACCACCTCCTCGCGGTCATTCTTCACCACGCCCGCGACCTCGACCGACCCGCCGTCGTCTCCCAGTGCCTTGAAGGCCACGCAGCAGTCGTAGCCGTCGATCAGGTAGCCCCCTTCGGGGAAGAACGAGACGTCGAAGTCCGAGACTTTGCGCACCGAGGTGTTGCGCTGCGTCCTGCGGCTCTCCCGATAGGGCCGGATCGTGAGCGGCTTCTTGAAGAAGTACTCCGGCCCCGGATTGCGCATGTAGAGCGTATAGGCCGTAAGCGAGTAGTCCCCGAAGCGTTCCAATGACTGCGTGGGAAGGTAGCCGCTGTACACGCTGTCGCGCGACAGGAGTTTGATCCGCCGCACCAGCGACCCGCGGTCGTCGCGAAGCTCCACGTAGACGTAGCGGCTCGCGGCAACGGGACGGTGCGTCGCCGCGTCCGCGCAGTGAGCGCGAAGCCAGATCGTATCTCCCGCGATATACGAATCCTTGTCCGTATGGAGATGCAATTTCTCTTGCGGATAACGCTCTATCTGAGCGGAAAATCCGTTAAAATCCTTACAGGGGGGGGGTAGTTCGGGAGTCTCCGAACGCATTCAGCGAGAGAACCAATGCTACCCCGATCGCAGTCGTGCAGAGATCGAGTTTCATAGCGCATATTGTTTTGGTTTTCGTAAAAATAGGTATTTTATTCCGAATTGCAAAAAAAATAGCACAAAAAGTTGCGGCGAGCAGTCCGCCGACCGCAAACAGCGACGGCTCCGTCACCGCTTCTCCCCCCTCCAATCCGCGGGTGCTCAGCAGGCCGCATGCCGCCTGGATGTCCTCGCCGCGCGAGGCTCGGATCGTGGTGGTGATCCCTCTGGCCGTAAGCGTATCGCGGAAACGCTCCATGGCCGCACGGTCGGGCGAGAAATAGGGCGAATCGGGGATGCGGTGAAAACGGATCAGGTTGATGCGGCAGCGCAATCCGTTGAGCAGGCGGCACAGTTCGCGCAGATGCCGCGGCGAATCGTTGAGCCCCTGCATCAGGATATATTCGAACGACACGCGGCGCTGCCCCGTGAAGTCGTAGTCGCGCAGCACGTCGACCAGCTCGCGGATCGGATAGGCCCGTTCGATCGGCATGATCGCCGCACGCTCCTCGGCAAAGGGGTTGTGCAGCGACACGGCCAGATGTACCCGCGTCGTGTCCAACAGCCGCCGCAGCTGCGGGGTGACGCCCGCCGTCGAGAGCGTGATGCGCGTGGGCGACCAGCCGAAGCCCCACTCGGCCGTAAGCACTTCGATGGCCCGCAGTACGGCGTCGGGGTTGTCGAGCGGCTCGCCCATACCCATAAAAACGATGTTGGTCAGGCGGTCGCGTTCGGGCAGCGACTCGATCTGATTGAGAATCTCGGCCGCCGTGAGCGAATGCTGCAATCCCTGCCGGCCGGTGGCGCAGAAACGGCAGCCCATGCGGCAGCCCGCCTGCGACGAGACGCAGAGCGTGGCGCGGTCGCCGTCGGGGATATAGGCCGATTCGATGAAATGCCCCTGCACGGTACGGAACAGATACTTCTTCGTTCCGTCGGACGACGTGCTGACCCCGACGGGTGCCGAAAGCCCCGTGTCGCAACGTTCGGCGAGCCGCACGCGCGCCGCCGCCGGCAGGTCGGTCATCGCCGCCGCGTCGGTCGTGTGCCTGCGGTAGAGCCAGCGGGCGATCTGGCCGGCGGCGAACCGCGGCAGCGACAGCTCTTCGCAGAGCCGCCGCAATTCGGTCATGTCTTTTCCGTAGAGGTATTCCATAAAACAAACGTGCGCGGCGGCCGGAGTTCTCCGCCCCGGCGGATAGTGCCGGCAGGGGTCTGCACGCCCCCTCGCCGACGACAAAAGTAGATAAAAAACATCGATTTTTTCCGCCGACCGATTCGTTTTTGATTTTTTCTTTCTATATTTGTGGTGTGGAGTGAGCCGTAAATGCGCCGCAACGGGTTCGACGAAGCCGTGGGAACGGCTCGGGCCGGATGGCGGAAAACGAGCCAACAGACTGGATAACAATCAAAAAACAGAATAATGGAAATCAAAAAATCACCGAAAGCCGACCTCCAGAACAAGCGGGGTCTTCTGCTCGAGATTGGTTTGATAATTGCACTCGGCGGCGTTATCGCTGCGTTCGCATGGACGCCCAAGGAGCAGAAAATAGAAAAGCTCGATCTGAATATCGCCCCCGTCGAGGAGGAGATCATGGAGATCACGCGTCAGGAGCAGAAGCCGCCCGAGTCGCCCAAGAAGACGGAGATCACCGTGATTACCGATATTCTGAAAGTCGTAACCAACGATACCAAAATTACGACAAACGTCGATTTCGCCGAGTTCGAGGACGACGTGGAGATCGTACAGCAGGTAGCTGTCGAGGAGGAGGAGATCGTCGAGGAGCAGCCGTTCCTGGTCGCCGAGACGATGCCTTCGTTCCAGGGCGGTTCGCTCAACGATTTCCGCAACTGGGTTCAGAGCAAGGTCCGTTATCCGGCCATCGCTCAGGAGAACGGTATTTCGGGCAAGGTGGTGCTGACCTTCGTCATCGAGAAGGACGGCCGTCTGACCAACATTCAGGTGCTCCAAACGCCGGACCGCTCGCTCTCGGATGAGGCGATCCGCGTATTGCAGCAGTCTCCGAAATGGTCGCCGGGCAAGCAGCGCAACCAGCCTGTGCGTGTGAGGTACACCCTGCCTGTGGAATTCCGCATCCAGCAGTAAACCTTCACCGACCGCCGGAGACCGTGCCGCGAACCGTCCGACCTTCGGAAGTCCGAATCAATAATAAGGGTATCTCTTTTCGGGGGATACCCTTTTTTTCAATGCGACTTGAATTATGACAGAGAACAAATCCACCATACAAACCGCCGCAGGAGTACCGGAACGCGAACGAGCCGTACTGGTGGCCGTCGTGCGCGACAGCCAGGAACTCCGCCAGAGCGAGGAGTACCTCGACGAGCTGGAATTTCTGGCCGAAACGGCCGACATCACGACGGTCAGACGGTTCAGCCAACGGCTGCCGCAACCCTCGTCGCGCATCTACGTGGGACCGGGCAAACTCGAAGAGATCGCCGCCTACTGCGAAGAACACGCCGTCGACGTGGCGATCTTCGACGACGAACTCACGCCGGCGCAGACCCGCAACATCGAGCGGGCGATGCCCTGCCGCATCCTCGACCGCACGCGCCTGATTCTGGACATCTTCCTCGCGCGTGCGCAGACGGCCTATGCCAAAACGCAGGTGCAGCTGGCCCAATACGAATACATGCTGCCCCGGCTCGCCGGCCTGTGGACGCACCTCGAACGGCAGCGCGGAGGCACGGGTACGCGCGGCGGCGCCGGCGAACGCGAGATCGAAACCGACCGCCGTATCGTACGCAACCGCATCTCGAAATTGAAGGAGGATCTCAAAAAGATCGACCGCCAGATGGCCGTGCAGCGCTCCAACCGCGGACAGCTGGTGCGCGTGGCGCTGGTGGGATATACCAACGTGGGCAAATCGACGCTGATGAACCTCATCGCCAAGAGCGAGGTTTTCGCCGAGAACAAACTCTTCGCCACGCTCGACACGACGGTGCGCAAGGTGGTCTTCGACAACCTGCCCTTCCTGCTGTCGGATACCGTAGGATTCATTCGCAAACTGCCGACGGAGCTGATCGAATCGTTCAAATCGACACTCGACGAGGTGCGCGAAGCCGATCTGCTGCTGCACGTGGTGGATATTTCGCACCCCCGGTTCGAGGATCAGATCGCCGTGGTGAAGCAGACCTTGCAGGAGATCGGCGCGGGCGACAAACCGGTCTACCTGGTTTTCAACAAGATCGACGCCTATACGTGGACGGAGAAGGCCGACGACGACCTGACGCCCGCCACGGACGAAAACCGTTCGCTCGACGACCTGAAACAGAGCTGGATCGCCAAGGCCAACACCCCCTGCATCTTCCTCTCGGCCAAACGGCGGACCAACATCGACAAGTTCCGGCAGGATCTCTACGGCATGGTGCGCGAGATCCACGCCGGACGCTATCCCTTCAACAACTTCCTCTACTGACCCGGAAATCCAACACCCCCGCATTATGGAGATCAACATTCTGAACCGACAGAACACCGTCCTCAACAAGTTCATCGCCGAGATCCGCGACCGCAGGATCCAGTGCGATTCGATGCGTTTCCGCCGCAATCTGGAACGCATCGGCGAACTGATGGCCTACGAAATCTCGAAACGGTTCCGCTACACGCCCCGCACGGTCGAGACACCGCTCGGCGAGGCCGAAGTCGAGCTCTACGATAACGAAATCGTCATCGCCACGATCCTGCGCGCAGGCCTTCCGTTTCACCAGGGCTTCCTGAACTATTTCGACGACGCGCAGAACGCCTTCGTATCGGCCTACCGCAAGAGCAAGAAGGACGGCACGTTCACCGTCAAGGTCGAGTACATCTCGTGCGGAAGTCTCGAAGGGAAGACGATGCTGCTGGTCGACCCGATGCTCGCCACCGGATCGTCGGCGGCGCTGGTCTACGAAGCGCTCGTCGAGAAGGGAGGTATGCCGGCCCACACCCACGTGGCGTCGATCATCGGTTCGGAGCAGGGCGTAGACTACGTGCAGCGCCACATGCCGCATGCGACCACTTCGCTCTGGTGCGCCGCCGTGGACGAAGAGCTGACCTCGCGCTCCTACATCGTTCCCGGTATCGGCGATGCGGGCGATCTGGCCTACGGAGAGAAGTTGTAACCGCCGCTGCCCCCGAACGGACGGCAGGCGGAGCGCACCGCCGCCGTCCGCTTCCGGCTTCGTCGGGGAGGATTGAAAAGCCATGAAACGATTCATCGAAAACCGTCCGTCATCGGACACCGCCCGCCGGCCCCTTCCGCCGCTGGCCGGCAATCTGCTCTTTCTCGGCGCCCTCTTCGCCATGAGCCTGCTCGTGATGGCGATCGAGAAACCGCTCTTCCTGCTGTGGTACCACGCGCAGGCGGCCGAAGCTTCGGCCGCAGAGCTGGCGCTGGTCGTCTGGAACGGATTGAAACTCGACCAGACCGTAGCGGGATACATCACCGCACTGCCGCTCCTGGTCGTGCTCGCAGCCCTCTGGATTCCGGGGCGATGGAGCCGCAGCGTGCTGAAAGGTTACCTGCTCGTCATCGCCGCCGTCGCCGCCACGGCGTTCGCCGCCAACCTCGCCCTCTACGAATACTGGGCCTTCCCGCTCGACAGCTCCGTGCTGCAATACCTCGCCTCGCCCAAAGAGGCGCTGGCGAGCGTCACGGCCGGCCAGCTCCTGCTGCAACTGCTGGTCGCCGCGGCGGTCTTCGGAGGCATGGCGTGGTGCTACCTGCGCGTACTGCGGCTTTACGACCCCGCCCGGCGGTCGACACATCGCGCAGGCAGCACGCTGGTGCTGCTGCTGGCGGCAGGAGTGCTCTTCCTGCCGATCCGCGGCGGGGTGTCGGTGGCAACGGCCAATGTCTCGAAGGTCTATTTCAGCGGCCGGATGTTCCTGAACCATGCGGCGGTCAATCCGCTTTTCTCGTTCCTCTCGACCCTGTCGGACGGCGACGACGCCCTCTACGAATACGAATTCTTTCCCGAACCGGAGCGTGCGGCGATCTTCGAGCCGCTGCGCGGCGACCTGCCTGCCGGAATCGGAACCGACACGCTGCTGCGCACCCGACGGCCGAACGTCGTGCTGTTCCTGGTCGAAAGCTTCGGCCGCTCGACGGTCGACGAGCGTGTCGGAGGCGAACCCGTAGCTCCCGAATTCCAACGGTTGAAGGGCGAGGGAGTCTATTTCGACAACCTCTTCGCCAACTCGTTCCGCACCGACCGCGGCACGGTAGCCGTGCTGAGCGGATTTCCCGCCCAGACCAAGATGTCGGTCATGAAGCTGCCCGTCAAGAGCCAGCGGCTCCCCTCGATCGCCCGCTCGCTGCGCCGCGAGGGCTATGCCACGAGCTTCTACTACGGCGGCGACCTTAACTTCACCAACACGGCCTCCTACCTCTACGGCACGGGCTTCGACCGGCTCACGTGGCAGAAAGACCTGCACTTCGACGCCCCGACCTCGAAATGGGGCTATGCCGACGACGTGGTGATCGACGCCTTCACCGACCATGTGCTCGCCGAAGCCGCATCGCAGCGTCCCTTCTTCGCCGCGATGCTCACGCTGTCGAGCCACGAACCGTTCGACGTGCCGTTCGCGAAGTTCGACGACCCGATGCTCAACGCCATGGCCTTCACCGACGCCTGCCTCGGCCGCTTCGTGGAACGCGTGCGGCAGACTCCCGTATGGGACGACCTGCTCGTCATCCTCATCGCCGACCATGCCTATCCCTACCCCTACGGCATCGCCAACAGCGACGCGCTGCGTCACCGCATCCCGATGCTGTGGCTGGGCGGCGCCGTGCGCCGTCCGGCGGTGGTCGAGACCTACGGCTCGCAGAGCGATCTGGCGGCCACGCTGCTCGCGCAGCTGGGGATCGCTCACGGCGATTTCCTTTTCAGCCGCGACCTGTTCGATCCGGCGCGCCCCAAATTCGGCTACTGGTGTTTCAACAACGGCTTCGGCGTGGCCGACGCCGGCGGCACGACGATCTTCGACTGCACCTCCGCCCGCGTGATCTCGCCCGACAGCACGGCCGCGCAGCTGCGCGACGGAAAGGCGATGCTCCAAACCACCTACAAGGCGATACGGGAGCTGTAAAAATCCGGAGAATCGAAATCCGATCTGTGCCATCCGGTGCATGAATTTCGATTACGCAGAATTCAAGAACCGCCCCTTCGAAGGGGCGGTTCTTATCGTTACCGGAAAATCGGGGAGGGGAGAGAAAACCGCCCCTACGGCACCGGATCGTAGCCGCTGCCGCCCCACGGATGGCAGCGCGCCAGCCGTTTCAGGGTGAGCCAGCCGCCCTTGACGGGCCCGTATTTGCGCAGCGCCTCGACGGCATACTGCGAACAGGTCGGCGTAAACCGGCACGAAGGCGGCGTGAAGGGCGAGATGCAGAGCTGGTAGAACTTCACCACAGCGATCAGCGGCAGCGCCGCCGCACGTTTACAGACGCTCCGCAATCTGTTGAAGAATCCGGCGCAGGGCATTTT
The DNA here is from genome assembly GCF_006542665.1 of Alistipes communis. Lineage (NCBI taxonomy): Bacteria > Pseudomonadati > Bacteroidota > Bacteroidia > Bacteroidales > Rikenellaceae > Alistipes > Alistipes communis. The sequence continues at coordinate 1,482,383 of NZ_AP019735.1, read as the reverse complement.
CGACGGTTTTATAGGGAACGATCTCCTTCGAGGAGTAGATCAGCGCCACGTCCACGGCAGCCGTCTTTCCGCCCTCCGCGAGCAGCAGCCTCTTGTTGAGCCGGTAAGCCTCCTTCGCCCGGCGGCGGAGAAGGTTGCGCCGGTTGGCGCGCTTGTGGAACTTCTTGGGAACGGAAAAGAGCACTTCGGCCGACATGCGGTCGTCGGCCTCGGCGAACCAGACGTAACGGAACGGATAGACGAAACCCGACTCGCCGCTCTCGAACAGGCGGCGGATCGCACCCAGCGTGCGCAACCGTTCGGCGCGGGGCAATGTACGGGACGGGATCATCGTATTCTCTCAATGGAGGCGGACGTACCGCCTCCGGTCGTTATTTCTTGTCGGCCGACGAACGGCGTGCGCGGCTCTTCTTAGCCAGCTTGTGCTGCTGCGAACGGATGAACTCCTCCTTCTGCTTGTCCTCGACGAACTGCGCCGCCTCGACCTCCTTGCCGGCGTGCACCTGGTCGATGTAGATGTCGATCGCCTTGACCATCGAAGGAGCTTCGGGCGTCGGGGCCTTGATCTTGACGGTCAGTCCCGCCTCGATGGCGCAGCGCAGCGTCGCCTCGCCGAAGGCGGCGATCGTCGGCAGTTCGTCGCCGAACTGCTCGATGAGCACCTTGACCTCCGAGGGAGAATAGATGCCCACCACGTCGTAGGAACGGATGTCGATCCCTTCGGGATCGGCCGCCACCGTGCGGGCGAGAATCACCGGATGGAACGAGAATTTGAGCTTGGCCATCGTCTCGGGCAGATCGGGCTTGTGCGGCTCGCTGAGCGTGAGCAGGAACTTCTCCTCCTTGTGCTTGATGAGCAGTTCGATCAAATTGGTGAACGAACCGTCGGCAAACGAAATTTTACGCTTGCGGTAGACGATGTATTTTTGCAGGTAGAGCGCCACGGCCTCCGTCTGGCAGATGTACTTCATCGTTTCGGGAACGGTGATACGCGCCTCCTCGCAAATACGGAAAAAGCTGTCGACGGTCGTGCGCGACGTGAAAATTACGGCCGTATGATCCAATATCTCGACCCGCTGCTGCCGGAACTCCTTGAGCGAAACGCCCGCAACCCGAATGAACGGATGATAATCGACGGTTATGCGCTGTCTGCGCGCCAATTCGAAGAAAGGAGACTTTTCGGGGATAGCCGGCTGCGGCTGAGAGACAAGAATTCGACTGACTTTCGTTACACTCATTCTTAACTGTGTTTTATCAACATGAGCACCGCAAATGCCACCGGTGCGATTTCGATGGTGCAAAGGTACAAAATCCAATGCAAATTCGAAATATTTTTTGCGACAAACAACGAATGAATCTCTCTGAGAAATAGCAATATAATCATCGCAGACAACCCGACTATCCCGCATAACCAGCCTGATCCTGAACCGATTGGACAGAGTGCATAAAGCAAAATGAACGGCAGGACCGAGAGGCTCGCCAGCGCGAAATGGAACTGTTTGACATAGAGAAGCGTCTCGACGAACGACTGCGTGAGCGTCACTTGTCCGATGCACCACAATGCGATCGTCTGCATCAGGACGACGGCCTCGGCCGCCAGCACGGCCGCCACGCAGAGACCCTCCCGCCAGAGCGGAGGAAGGAGGTCGAACGTACCCGCCGGCAGCCAGTCGTCGCATAGGCGTACGGTCAGCACGCCGATCCCCACGACGCCGAGTATGCAGCAACGGCGCAGGAAATGGCTGTGGATCACGCCGCGCTTCTGCAACGTCCGCTGTCCGGCGTTTCGGTCGAACCCGAAACTCCCCGCCAGCATCCGCACTTCGCTGTAATTGGTATAGAGCAGCAACAGATAGGAAGCCGCCAGCAGCAGGACGACGGCCTGATAGACGACCGATCCGGAGAGGGGAGCTGTCGTTTCCGCGACCGCATGACCGACGTCGCCCAGCGTCGACGCCGCACCGAACAGCTCCGCCGCCGAAGCATCCGCCAGCGACGCGACGCCCTGCGCCGTACGCGCCGTCCAATCGCTGAGCCATCCGCCGAGCGTCAGCGCCCGTTCGGCCGCCGAGAGCGGCTCCACCTGCGGAAACGCGGCCGGAAAAGCGTCCGGAAGGGCGGCTGCGGTATGTACCAGCGAATCGGCCGCCGCGAACGAATCGGAGAGGGCTTCCGCCGCACGGAGCCCCCCGTCCAGCGTATCGGTGCAGACGCCCGCCGCATGCACGACGACCCCCGCCGGCCCGGCCGGCGTTCCGTTCGCCGCGAGCGAATCGGCGGCGACCGACAGATCGTCCGGCCGGATCATGCGTCGAAAAAGCGTTTGAGCGTAATGCGGATCATGGTACCCTTGCCCGGCTCCGACTCCACGACGGCGATCTTACCGTTGTGATACTCCTCGATGATACGGCGCGAGAGCGACAGTCCGAGCCCCCAGCCGCGCGTCTTGGTCGTGAAGCCGGGCTCGAAAATCCGCTTCCAGTTGCTTTTGGGAATGCCCTTGCCCGTATCCTTCACGTCGATCATCACGTTTTGGTCGTCCATCGAGAGCCGCACGTCGATCGACCCGTGTCCTTGCAGGGCGTCGAGCGCATTTTTCATCAGGTTCTCGACCACCCATTCGAAGAGAGCCGGATTGATGTTGGCCTCGATCGGAGCGATGGCCAGACCGTTGTAGTCGAGCGTGACGTTGCGCGGAATACGCTTGCGGAAATACATCACCGCTTCGCCCACCACTTCGTTGACGGTCGCCTTTTGGAGTACCGTCTCGGAGCCGATCTTCGAGAAGCGGTCGACGATTTTCAGCAGATGCGTCAGATCCTTGTTCATCTCCTCGACCGCCTCCTGATCGACGGGCTGGCTGCGCAGATACTCGATCCACCCCAGCAGCGACGACGTAGGCGTTCCCAGCTGATGCGCCGTCTCCTTCGCCAGACCGATCCACACGCGGTTCTGTTCGTCCTGCTTCGACGAACGGAAGGCGATGTATCCGATGAAGATGAAGAAAAAGATGACCCCCAGCTGTACATAAGGGAAAAGGTAAAGCCCTTTGAGCAGCTTCGACTTGCCGTAGAAGATGATGTGCCGGTGTTCGGGACCCCACCAGTAGTTGACCGTCTTGGGCTGGTTCTCCTCCGTGAAGCGGTCGATCTGGCGGCGCAGCCGGTCGGGATGGTCCAACACCTCGCGCGGCACCAGATGCGACTGGATGACGTTGAGCCGCTCGTCGGTGATGATGAAGGGGATGTTGTTGCGGTTCGAGAGGATGCCCTTGATGAGCGGATCGTTGACCGAGCCGCCGAAGGCGTCGCGGCTCGCCTGCTCCATGGCGTGCGCCCACACCTCGACGTCGTGCTGCTCCTTCTCGCGCAGGTCGTGCGCCATGCGGTTGGTGTAGACCAGCGACAGCAGGCAGATGACCATGCCCACGGCGATCACCACGATCCGGTTGCGGAACGAGAGCGTATAGCGGTTGAGCAGGTATTTCAACGACCGGCGTGCCATGCGGAATCGGGTTTATTTTCGGACGGTATCCTGTTCGTGCAGGATGCGGGCGTACTCCTTCCCGTCGTCGAGCAGTGCGACGGCGCGATGCACCTCGCGGTCCTCCGTGAGCGTATGCTCCGTAACCCCCTCCGCATAGCTGTAACGCAGGATGACGGCGCCGTTGAGCGTCTCCATGATCTCGCGTTTGTAGGTTTGCAGGTTGGTCGCCTTGTCGTCGCGGATGCCGGCCTCGATCGCCTCGATCTCCGCCGCGAGCGACTCCTCGTAGAGGTCGGCCCTGGCCGCCTCCTTGATCCGGTTGAGCGCCCGCCGCGTGTCCGACTCGTATTTGACCTCCTTGTCGGCCATGAACTGCTCGAAGCGCTCGTAATCGGCGTCGGTGAGGGTGAAGGTGCGCGGATCGATCCGCTGCATCCCGTGCTCGCGGAAGTAGAGGTCGGCGAAATCGTCGACGTAACCCATGGCATAGAGCGTCATGGCGAAACGGCTGATGTATTCGGGATCGATGCGTTCGTCGGGCATGATGCCGCCGCCGTCGTAGACCTTGCGGCCGCCGCGCGTGCGGAACTCGCGCACGAGCGAATCGGGCACGCTCTTCACGGCCCCCTTCTCGTCGCGCGACGAGTAGTCGATCGCCTGGATGCAGCGGCCCGAGGGGATGTAGTATTTGGCCGTGGTGACTTTCAGGAAGCTGTTGTAGCCCAACGGGCGCGTCGTCTGCACCAGTCCCTTGCCGAAGGTGCGCTGGCCGACGAGCACCGCACGGTCCAGATCCTGCAACGAGCCGGTGACGATCTCGGCGGCCGAAGCCGTCCCGTCGTTCACGAGCGCCACGATCGGCAGCGTCGGCGCGACGGGTTCGAGCTGCGTACGGTAGACCGTATGCTCGGTGCGCCCCTTGGTCGTCACCACCTCGGTGCCCTTGGGCACGAACATCGAGACGATCTTCACGGCCTCCTGCAAGATGCCGCCGCCGTTGTTGCGGTAGTCGAGCACGAGCGCTTTGAGCCCCTGCTTCTGCAACCCCTCCAATGCGGCGCGCATATCCTCATAGCACCCCTCCGTAAAGTCGCGGTGCTGGATATACCCGATGCTGTCGGCCACGAAGCCGGCGTAGCCCACGCCCGAAATGGCGATCCGCTCGCGGCGCAGCTTCACCTCCTCGACCTGGCCCGTGAGCAGCTTCTCGACCTTGATCGTGACGTTGGTGTTGGGCGTACCTTTGAGCAGCGCGCTCACCTGTTCGGTGGTCATGCCGCGGGCGTCCTTGCCCGCGATCTCGACGAAGCGGTCGCCGATCTGCAATCCGGCGCGGTCGGCCGGGAAGCCCTTGTAGGGCTGTGCGACGACCACGCCGTCGCCCTTCTTGCGGATCAACGCCCCCACGCCGCCGTACTTGCCGGTGGTGAGGAACTGGAAATCGGTCATCTCCTCTTCGGGCATGTAGACCGTATAGGGGTCGAGCCGCCGCACCATTCCTTCGGCGGCGTCGGTCATCAGACGGTCGGCGTCGACCTCGTCGACGTAGTAGACCGACAGTTCGCGCATCATGTTGACCAGCGTCTCCATGTTGCGCGCCAACCCGAAGTCGTTCTTCGCGGCAAAGGTCAGCAGGGCGGCCGCACCGAGCAGGGCGGTCGCCGTCAGGAGATAATTTGCGATTCGTTTCATTGCATCCTATTCTTTCGTTCGCGCATGAGCGGCGATGTAGCCTTCGAGACGGGGTGCCACGCGCGCTACCGTGCGCCGCTGACCGCTCAGTTCGATCCACTGGCCGAACTGGGCGACGCGCACCTCGTCGTCGAAGTGCAGCCACAGCCTCCGCAGCGGACTGGCCGCCCGAAAGGTCATGCCCTCGCCGTCGTCGTCCGCCGGTACGAACCCTTCGGCCCGAAAGGCGTTCACGACCCGTTCGCGGTCGTCGTCGAGAAATCCCTCCACACGCCGCGTGACGAACCCCGTAAAGGGATAGGCTGCCGAGAGGAGGACGACGGCCGCAGCGAGCACCCACCCCCGCCACGAGGCGAAGAGCAGCGCGGGCAGCTCCGCCGGCGCCACGGCCAGCATACCGGCCAGGTGCATCACCAGAATCACCGCTGCACACAGAACGCAGAGGTGTACGAAATATTTTACGGAACGAACGAAGCTATGCATATCGATCGGTTATTTGGTTGAAATCCTTCTCTAAATCCGCCGCACGCGATGCGGCGGTGCAATCCGGCGCTCAGGTACGGCCTGTGCCGAACCTCCCCGCAACGATCGCGTCGGCCACCCGCTGCATCAGCCAGCGGGGCGTCGACGTGGCGCCGCAGATCCCCACCGACTCGGCCCCCTCGAACCATTCGGCCCGCAGTTCGGCGGCCTCCTCGACCTGATAGGTGCGTGCATTGGCGGCACGGCAGACCTCGCAGAGCACCTTCCCGTTGGAGGATTTGCGGCCCGAAACGAAAATCACCGCGTCGAACCGCCGAGCGAAAGCCGCCAAATGTCCCTCGCGGTTGGCGACCTGCCGGCAGATCGTGTCGTGCACCACCACCTGCGACGCATCGGCCGCGCGGCGGCGCATCTCGTCGGCCAGCCGCTCGAAAAGCGCGATGCTCTGCGTCGTCTGCGACAGGAAGTAAACCGGCCGCGTGAAATCGACCTGCGCGAGATCCTCCTCCCGCTCGACGACCAGCGTCGGCGCCGCCACCTGTCCCGTGAGCCCCACCACCTCGGCGTGCCCCCGTTTGCCCAGAATCACCACCTGACCGCCCGACTCCGCCATTTCGGCATGCGCCTTCACTACCCGCTCCTGCAATTTCGCGACCACGGGACATGTCGCGTCGATCACCTCCACGCCCGCCTCGCGGGCACGTGCGAAGGTCGAAGGGGGTTCGCCGTGGGCGCGGATGAAGAGCCGCCGGCCTCCCAGACCGTCCAGATCGGCGTGCGTCACCGTGTGCAGCCCCAACCCTTCGAGCCGCTGCACCTCGATCCGGTTGTGGACGATGTCGCCCAGCGAATAGACCGTACCGTAGTCGGCCAGCGCCCGTTCGGCCTTGTCGATAGCCCGCACGACGCCGAAACAGAACCCCGATTTATCGTCGATCTCCACGCGCATAACGATGTCCGGTTACTCCAAAACCACCTTACCGGCCGTCGCCTATGGCGCGGCGGAACTCCTTCTCGAACCACTCCATCTGCTCGGCGACGGTCATGCAACTGTTGTCGAGCACCACGGCGTCGTCGGCCTTGCGCAGCGGCGAAATCGCCCGCGTCATGTCGGCCTTGTCGCGCGAGAGGACGTTTTGCAGAATCTCCTCGTAGGAGACCTCGTCGCCTTTGGCCCGCAGCTCGTCGTAGCGGCGGCGCGCCCGCACCGAAGGCCGGGCCGTCATGAAGATTTTCAGCTCGGCGTCGGGAAAGACCGTCGTACCGATGTCGCGGCCGTCCATCACCACGCCCCGCCGGCGCCCCATCTGCTGCTGCATGGCCACCAGTTTGGCGCGCACCTCGCAGATCGAACTGACGGCGCTCACGCAGTTGCTCACCTCGATCGTGCGGATCTTGCCCTCGACGCGGTCGCCGTCGACATAGATGTCGCTGGCCCCGCGTTCGGGATTGAAGCGGAAATCGATGCAGATGTCCGGCAGCAGCCGTACGACGGCCTCCTCGTCGACCATTCCCGAACGGATGGCCCCGTGTTCGAGCGCATAGAGCGTCACGGCGCGGTACATCGCCCCCGTATCGATGAAAATATATCCCAGACGGCGGGCGATGGCCTTGGCGAAGGTCGATTTGCCGCATGATGAAAAACCGTCGATGGCGATGACGATCTTCTTGTTCGTATCTCGGTCAGTGCACATTGGGCAGGACATGGATGAAATTCGACAAAATGGTATAGATACCCAGCACGGCGATGACGATTCCCGCCACATGGTTGATCGTCAGCATGTGGCGCGGACGAAACCGGTGCCGGAACAGATTCAGCAGGAAGGTCAGCGCGAACCACCACGTCACGGCTCCGCCCAGGAACCCCGCGATGGTGAGCAATCCCCCGAAAAGGCTCCCCACGTCGGTCACGCCGAGCGTCGAGACCTTGAACATCGTGAAGAAGATCATGATGTAGGGGATCACGTAGATGAAATTCGTCAGCGTGATGCCGAACATCGAGGCGAAATCCCTCCACAGCGTCGTCTTGCCCACACGATTGCGGCGGATCTGCGTCACGGGGTTTTGCAGGAAGATGTAGACGCCCACGATCACCACGATGATGCCGCTCACGACGCTGAGGATCAACCTGTTCGCCTCGATCGACCGTTGCAGGATCGACGAGAAGAGCATGGCGAAGATCGCCATGAGCGTATCGGCGCAGGCCACACCGAGCCCCGATGCGAACCCCGAACGACGGCTCTTGCTCAGCGTCCGCTGAATGCAGAGCACGGCTACGGGGCCTACGGTAATGGAGGCTGCGATGCCGACCCCCACCCCCTGCAACAGCAGGTAGAGAATGTTCGTTATCTCGTCGAATCCCATGAACGGCGTTTTTGAGACCCTGAGGCCGCGTCCGTCGCCGAGGCGTCGTCGACGCTTCGCGGGCGGCCCGAGTCGGGTTTGGAGGACAAAGATACGAAAAGTCGAGCGCAGAAGCAAGCGCAAGCTTGATTATGCCGAGACGGAGTATCTAAGACGCAGTCAAAGATACGAATAAGCGAGGGCAATGTCAAATTTATTTGAACGTTTTCGATAAGCCGAGCACAATCGAACTTGTTCGAATTGCCGAGGCGAGAAAACGTGCATGAAAATGAACATTGCCGAGCGGGAGTATCTAAGACGAAGTCAAAGATACGAACGAGCGCAGAAGCAAACGAGGGCTTGCAATTAAAATCAGATTTCGTCATTCCGAAGGGAATGACTGTTTTTTTGGGGGGGGGTGTCATCCCGAACGGGAAGCCAGCAAACAAAGGCTTCCGCCGCGAGGATCGCCCCGATCCTTATTCCGAAAGGGTGGAAGAACGCCGCTGCTTATCCGATGCGCTGCGGGACGAAGCCTCGGAGCACACTCCTACGGCAGGCCTCCGCGGGCGGAGACTTCGGCCCGCGCGGGGACAAGCGCCGCAACGGTTTCCCGAACGACGGCGTTTCTCGACTCGATCCGGCTGTGCGGAAGAAAAGCGGATCGATTCCCGCACCTCGCCGCATCCCGCGCTGGACGGCAGCGCCCACCCTCCGCTCCGCCGCACCGGATCGTGCGGCGGAGGCGACGTGCCAGTACTCGTCAGTTACGGATCGCGAGAACCGTATGGGAAGGGCAGCGGCATCGCCGAACCTAAAACTTTTACTTGAAAAAGAAACAAGGCGATGCCGCCGCCCAAAACTTCCGGCTCAGACGATACGCGCCTCGAAGGGCGGAATCGTTCCGTCCGTGAGGTCGCGGTTCACCTGCGCCAGCACCTCGTCGTAGGCTTCGACGTCGAAAAGGTCGAACCGACGCAGTTCGTCCGCCGCATCGATCATGCGCAGCGTGAAGACATAGCTCAACAACGCCTGAAATTTATAGAACGTTTTCGTTAAGCCAAATGAGCAGAGCCGCGCTTGCGCGAGCTATGCCGTGGCGAGAAAACGACTGTTGAAAACAAACGAACCCTTCGATGAAGGCGAACGCCTGCGCACGGTAGTCGGCATCGCCGGCCAACTGCGCCTCCACCGCGGCCGCGGCATCTTCCGACCCGACCGCACGGTCGTCGGAGAGGAACGACGCCATCCCTTTGACGCGCTCGTAACGCTCGTAGTAGGCCGTCATGAAGATTTCCAACGGGATATGGAGCGGCGACTCCTCGTCGGAGCGGAGCTCGCGTTCGAGGCTGCGCTGTTCGGCTTCGTCGCGCCCGACGGGGCGCATCCACCAGACGAGAAACCGGTCGGGCAGTTCGGTCGACCAGACACGATAGTTGCAGGATTCGAGGTACTCCTCCGAGGAGGCGGAGCGGTAACGGTAGAGTTCGGGGTCGGTGTCCGCGGTGCCCGACGAGCTGCCGGACGCAGCGAGGATACGTTCCTGAAAGGTAGACATGGGAAAAAGGGGTTGAAAGATTCGTGAATCGCCCTCCCTCCGGCCGATAATGCAATATAATATTTGATAATAGCAAAATAATATTGCATGTAGGCAAAAAGAAAAGGGGCGCGGTGTCAGCCCCTAACGACAGGTCATAGGAAACCCGAAACCGGAAGCTGTCCTGCGCCCTTGCCGCCCTGCTCGCAATACGCAAGCAGGACATAACAAGGACTGGCAACTTTTATACCGGTGTCAAACCCTCTCTTTCGAAAGGTTCCTATGTTTGTCGTTAGGTATAAAGAGTTGTGTACCCTTTATAAGTTATGTCCGTCGGCTATGCCGAGTCGTCGATATTCCGTTTCATAATCTGCATCGTCTCTTTTAAGCGGCACCCGCCGCCGTCGGAAACTTTTGCAGACTATTTGCAGGACGATAAGCAAATATAGCTGTTTTTTTATGGGATTTGCAAAACGCCGTGCCGGAATTTTTCATAATTTTGCGATGATGAAACGAAGCACCCGGTTTTTACCGCCCGACAAGCGACGGGATTTGCAGCAACTCGTCGCCCTGATCCGCGAGCAGATCAAACAGGTCGAGATGGTGATCCTGTTCGGCAGCTATGCGAAGAACAGCTACGTCGACTACGACCAGCGCATCGAGTTCGGCACACCGACCTACTACATGAGCGATTACGACATCGCGATCGTGACGCGCAAGCCGATCGGAGCGGTGGAGTATTCGTTGTACGAAAAGATCAAGGATCGCTTCTTCGAGAACAAGAACCGACCGTTCCACACCCATCCGCAGTTCGTCAACTACGGTATCGACGACTTCAACCATGCCCTGTCGAAAGCCCACTACTTCGAGACGGAGATCAAGCGCGACGGAATAATTCTCTTCGATTCGGGAGCATATAAGCTGGCACGGCGCAAGAAGCTCAATTTTAAGGAGATCAAGGAACGAGCGCAGAAATATTACGACGATAAATTCGGGAGGGCAAAACAATTTTTGAAAGGCGTTACTTTTTATTGTGAAGATGGTGATTATAATATGGCTTCATTCCATCTTCACCAATCGGCCGAAAATTTCCTGCGGACGATCCCTATAACCTTTATTCTCTACGGCCATAAGAGCCACGATCTGTCGGAGCTGATGAATGCGGCCAAGAAACATACACCGGAGATTTTCAAGGCGTTCCCCCGTGACACGCCGGAGGAAAAACAGCTGTTCGACCTGCTGCAACGCGCCTACATCGAATCGCGCTACAACCCCGATTTCGAGATCACGAAGGCCGACATCGACGCCCTGCTGCCGAAGATCGAGCTGCTGCGCGACGTGGTGGAGCAGGTCTGCAACGAACGGCTGGCCTACTACGACAGCCGGATCGAGAAATAAACGAATTCCGCAGGTATCCGGAAACATCTGCCCGTCCCTACTATCACCCGACCATTCCTCAGCACCCGGCCAGACGAAACTCCATCGCCGGCATTATCGTTTTCCCCGACCGAGAATACAATATAGTATTTGATAATAGTAAATATAATATTGCACCACACGAAACAAGCCCGACCGACAATACAACAAAACATTGTACTGATACAAACTAACATTGTATAATATGAATGATCCCGACCGAGAATGCAACACAATATTGCACTATGCAAAATAATATTGCATAACAGCCCTGCCGAGTCGCCGATATTCCGTTCAGAATCTACATCTTTTAAGCGGCAACCGTCACCGTCGGAAACTTTTGCGGACTATTCGCAGAACGATAAGCAAATACAACCGTTTATGGGATTTGCAAAGAAATCCGCGTCAAACCGATCCTGCCGGAACGCGCCGACAAGGACAACGCCCCGCGGTAAACGATCTTTCGGAAGATATGCGCGAGAAGCCGGACAACCTCTACGAGGCGATCGCCGCGCGCGGCGAAGGCGCCGCAGGAGCCCATCCGGAAACGTCGTCGTCCTTTGTGCGCGACAATCCGCATGAAAAAACCGTCTGCAAAAGATTTGCGACGGTTTTCGTTTCGTTCGACGCCTTGCGGCATCTTCGGATTTTCGAGCCGAAACCGAGATTTAACTTCGCTACGCTCGTTTTATCTCTTCTGCTTGCCGCAGGGGCGCTATCGAACCTGCGCAAGTCGCTGCGCGACAAACGGACCGAAACGAAAAAACCGCTTTCAAGCTACCTTGAAGCGGTTTTCCCTTTCGTTCCTGCGCCTGCGACGCTTTCGCAGTTTCGAGCCGAAACCGAGATTTGAACTCGGGACCCCTTCATTACGAGTGAAGTGCTCTACCGCTGAGCTATATTCGTAAACAATAGTAAATCAGAGCTTTATTGGCATTGTATTGTCTTATCCTACTCGTTATGGGAAGTCTATGGGAAATTTTGCCACCACCTGCAAGTGAATAAAATGTGTTATAAGTTTCTAAATTTCACTATGTTATCCTTTCGATTACCCATAGTCCAATGTAGAGTGCATTTCCATAAGTGCATAATCTTTTAATGGTAAATGAATTAAGTTGATTGCAAGAGGCTGGCCGACCCCTTCATTTATTTCTAAAAAACAGAGGACAAACCTTGCAAAAGGGGTATATTTAAGACCCCTTTGCAAAGTCTGTCCTCATTGTCTGTCGAGAAAAACGCGCAGGAAAGTTTTCCCCTTTCCCTGCTCTCCCCTTTTAAGAATGTTGAGTTGCTTTTGTTTCTGTGGAAAACAGCAAGGACAAACATTGTCAAACAGTCTATATTAAGACCTCTTGTCAAAGTCTGTCCTTGTTTCTTTTTATATGAACTGTTCCAAATACTTCTCGTTGAAACCCGTCAGCGGGAAACGGAACTCTTTCTGTTTACCCTCTACCGATGTATAGCCGAATACGGCCGTGTCGCTCTCGATATGGGCTTCGAAAAGATTGAGCTTGCAGCTGGACTTGGGTAAATCTACGATGTTGGGCAATACAATGGCGAGATGACCCTCTTCTACGGCCTTTGGATTCAGCAGATAGGAGAATCCTGCCATATAACGACCCCGTTTCTGGAAACAGACGGTCATATCTTTCGCAGGGTCGATGTCGAGTTCAAAAATATAGGTGAACTCTCGTGGTGTAGGATCGTCTGTTCTACGCCCTACAAACAGACAGATGCCGTGGTCATTATCATAAGATACGCCTTTGGAGATATACGATATTTGCACATCGTCGATCGTCTCCGTGCCTGTTTTTCAATCGATGCTTGGTGTTTTTCTTTTCATTTCAGCTAAAATTTAAATTGTTATTATATGTTTGATTATGATGTAAATATACGAAAAATTCATGAGATATGCAATAAAACATACAAAAAAGGACAGACTTGGGTATACGGCATGAAATAAATCGTTCTGTCCAAGTCTGCCCTTTGATTATAGTTGCATCATTTATGTTTTTCCTCACATTTATTTCGACAATAATTGTAAGTGTAAAATGACAATGTAACTATTACAGAAAACGCAGCAAACATAAAGAGAAACCAACAAGCACAAGACAGATGACATAAATCGTTCAATTCTGAGTATGCTACTCCTACATAACAGACAATTAGAGTTATTAAATTTTGATTTACATATAGTCTTTCTGGCCAATGCATATTACATATTTTATACTTAGCCTCTCCCGCCATGCCGAGACACAGCAGGAGAGTGGTTAATATTTTTATTCATCTAATCCCGTAATGCTTGCAAAATATTTCCAATTGTCAGCCGCTTTATAAGCATCTATACTATTTGATGGAACTTTCAACACAGAAAAAGAATTAATTTCCGAAAAATCATTATAACACTTTGGAGGAGTTGCCGCACCAATCTTAAAAAGATACAATTGAGAGGCATTATAGAATGCATATTTTCCTATTGATGCAAGTTTGGTACAAGCCGAGGCATCAATCGTAAGCAGCTGAGAGCAACCTGAAAAGGCTCCATAAAAAAGGTTCTCTTTCGCTAAATACACATAATCACTTGCAATTTTTATTAGATTTGAATTATCCTCAAAAGTTACAGATGTTAATGCTGTGCAATTTTGAAAAGCACAACATTCAATTCTTTCTACACTTGCAGGAATTCTAATTTGGGATAATGCCGCACAATCAGCAAATACACCAAAATAATGAGATGAGGTATATGGAATTACATGATAACTTCCTCCTATAATTTTAAGTTTTGATTGAGGCTCAAAAACAACGGATGCCAGTGTTGTGCAATTTTTAAAAGTTGCACAACCAATTTTTTCCACGCTTGCAGGAATTTCGATAGATGATAACGAGGTACAATTCTCAAAAACTCCATCGCAAAAAACTCCCAGCTCGCCAGTTCCATAGCTTCCGTCAAGCTTTTTTAATTTTGACCCTTTTTCAAACTGAACACAAGCCAACGAATGACAATCTTTAAATGCTGAATATCCAATTTTTTCTACATTAGCAGGAATTTCTATTGATATTAAAGATGAGCAATCTAGAAAAGCATAGTCATCAATGAGATTCAATTGGGATTCATGCTCAAATATAACAGTATTTAGAGCGACACAATCGTGAAAAGCATATGGGCCAATTATTTTTACACTTGCAGGGATCGATATTGCCGTTAAAGATGAACAACCAGTAAATGCTCCATCATTATCTTGACCATAATTTATATGATAATCTGGTCCAATAATTTCTGTTAATTCAGAATGAGATTCAAATTTTACCTCTTTTAAATAGCCGTTTGGTGTATATTACTTGTTGATTACAAGTAATATACAAAAATAAAAATTTTTAGAGGTAATGATTTGGCGACGGTTCGTTTTTCTGTTATTTGCACCGAGCCTAATTGCTCTAAATAACTATTTGCAAAGATGGTAAAATATTTTTAATTTTCAAAATATATCAGTTCATCTGATAACTTTAAAGACTATATAAGAACGTAGGACCTAATCACATAGGCTGAAAAAGGAAAATAACAAGTCCCGCAATATAATAAACACAGGTCAATGCGAGCTATTCAGCGGATAGGACGGGTAAAATTCGTATTGCGGCAGTGAAGAAACCAAAGAACGGGCGGTACAAACTGCACCGCCCAATAAAGTAGATCGAAAATCCAGTTAAGCGCAATAATCAATAAACATAAACCATAATTATTGCAATTTAACGATAGATAAAGGTATAGACAACCGAATTGGTGCCGCGATCCAGCTCGGTATCCTTTATGTTCTTGATTTCGTATCTGTATCCTGCTTCAGGCACTCCGGGATCGAAGAGTTCATTACCCACTACGATGTCGTATTCATGCTTGATTTTGACCACGGTTGCGCGTGCTGTGACCGAAGCGACCGTGCCGTCGTCGTTAAAGACGTAATCCAAACGCTCCTCCGTGTCCTCGGCATAAGTGTAGTATTCGTAACTCTTATGAATCGTCACATTGGGTTCCGGATAGCCGGGGACATCGATAGCGCCATTTTCATTGTCACTCAATCCGCTAAATATTGTCGTGTAACGGTCCATACCGCGACCCGCCAGGCGCAGCAGAGCCAAGCGCCCGAGCCGGCCCGGCACCTCTCCCTCTGAGGGTTCTTCCAATAGCATACCCGGCAAAAAGAGCATATTGATGTCCAGATTCAGCTTGTCGTTCGGCGTCTGGTTGAAATATTGCTCGAACCCGGATATTTCGTCCGACTGAGCTCCGTCGGAATAGGAACCGCCCGACAACACACCCGCTTTATAGGTATACGTGTTCCACGTATTGGAATAGGCGACGCGCGAGATGCGATCTTCGTCGTTATATTCTATCTCATAGGTGAAAAACTCATCAATCTTGTCGTCATAGGAATAGGGATGCGATTTGCCCTGTCGAATGTATCCTTTGTCGTTCAGCAGGACATCGTAGGTCTGCGTTCCGACGTCCGACCACCGGTCCTCGATGCGGAGACGATCCGGTGCCGAGTAGTCGATGCTGCTGACGAGCTGGCTCGAGCTTTCCGGATCGTTAGAGGGACGGATGTCGATCGTGTACGACGAAACGCGATCGTGGTCGTCGTATTCGAACGTATAGGTCGCTTCCTCTTCGTCGCGCTCCGAAGCGGGGAGCTGGCTCCAATAAGTTACCGTGCGCTCTATCCTGCTGACAAAAGCATAGTTCGAGGGATCGGGCACGACAGGTTTATCGCCGCCCACCGTTACCGCGCAAGAGGCTGACACTTCTTTATTGGAGGAAGAGGTAGCCGTAACGGTCGCCGTTCCGTCGGCTATCGCGGTGATTTCACCGGTTACGGGATTTACATCCGCAACGGCAGGGTTGCTGCTCGACCATACCACCGATTTGATCGTGGCGTCGGCAGGCTCTACAGTGGCGGTCAGCGTCGTTTTGGCTCCTGTGTCCAACGAAAGCTCGGTTTTGTCGAGGGTGATCTTCGTCACTTTGACCGGCGGCTCGTTCTGGCTGCCGTCTTGCTTGGTTCCCTCCTGGATGACCGTCACGGTAAAGGTGTTATTGCCCGAACGAATGGTGATCGTGGCTTCGCACCGCTCGCCCGTATAGTTCTGGTCGATCTCGATGCGGAGCGTAATCGTCCCGGCCCCGCCGCTGTATGCCTCGCTGTCTCCGTTATAGAGTTTCAGCCAGACTACGTTATTGCCGTTGTTGCCGGCAGCCCGCGTAACGGATTTTGCCTGTACGGATGCCGGAGCCTGCGCCTGCACTTCATTTACGGTCGCCGTCCAAGGGGCATCGGTCGTGAACGAAAAGCCGCCGCCCGTGCTTTCGTTGTCGGCATAGGCGTTTTGTGTGAGTTGTTCCTGTGTCGGCGGGGTGAATATACCTCCGTCGCCGTCCTCTTTGTCGCAACCGACCAAAGCAACTGCTGCTAATAAAATACTAAGGAATCGTTTCATGATAATTCTGCGATTTTCGGTGCTTATTTTCCCTGAATATGTTTGATTTCTCCAATCCAAGGATTATCTCCTTCTCCTTCTTGCGGTTGGGTCTGTACGGCTTTGGTAATGTATCCGTTCCCATCCACTTCGTATGTCATGTCGAAATCATCCTTGTACGCCCATTGGCTCTCGCCGCGCTCTTCGTGAAGCAGGTTGCGACACGGTATGCCGGTCAATCCCGCGATTGCCAGCTCTTCATCCCAGGATATGCGGTCGTAGAAAATATCGAAATTTTCCCTGTTCTCGAGTTCTCCGTAATAGGTATAGCGGGTAACGTCGGTCTCCCCGTCGTCGTTGCCGTATTTGATTTCCGTCAGATTGCCGTCCTTCCAGACGTATTCCTGCCATTCTGTGGCCTGCACCATGCGGACCAGGCGGTTTTCAGAGTCATACTCGTAGGTTGTCGCATCGAGTCCGGGACCTTCGGTACGGGTGACGAAGCCGTTTTTGTTCAGATAAGCCGTGTAAGTATTAGGGTCATCCGGATCGTCGGAAGAAGCGGCGGAAGAAATATGTACAACGTCCCCACCGTACTCGAACGTGATTGTCCGGGTATCGCGGTATCCTTCGTCGCTGCTTTCTTCTTCCCATTTCGTTATTCGGTTTTGATCGTCGTAAGTCAGTTTTATATTACTGTACGATTGGTCGGGGTTCTTTTTCGAGTAGGACTTCATTTCCGAAATCAACAGTCGAGCAGGTACGGCAGGTTCGTCGCTGTCGTCGGGAATCTCTCCCTCCTCGGTCGTACCCTTCTGCTCGACGGTAATCGTGATTTTCGTTCCGCCGCACTCGATCATGACCGTAGCCCGGCGGTCCTTACCCGTCGTATTCACTCCGAGCGTGATCGTAATCGTGTAGTCGCCTGCCGCATCGCCGTGGTCCGGGGAGACGGTCACCCACGACGAGCCTCCGGATACGTCGGCGCGGGTCTCGGCGACCGTGGCGCGCCACGGACCCGTCGTCGTGAACGAGATGCCCTCGGAGGGCGTGCCCGAGGTCTCGTCGGCGAAAATCGTGTAGTCTTTCGACGTGCCGGGGGCCAGTTGAATGTCCTTACCTTCCTCGCCACCATTATCGTTCGAACAGGCAATAAAGGCGATTGCGCCCATCAATGATAAGATAGCATGAAATTTCTTCATCGCTAAAATGGTTGTTTTACATCTCGACCCCTATGATGTGTTTGCATATGGATAAAGAAAGTGTGGAGTCGTTCGTTTATTTATCGAGAGGTTCTGGAAAACCCGAATACAAATAAACAATACCCCACACCGAAGAGCAATATATCGACGATATATGCTTATACACGGTGATGAGCGTTGCGTTATCCTTGTATTCGGTGAAACTTCCAGATTTCTCGATAAGGATTAGCGAAACACTTTCACTAAATTAATACGTCGCCATCCTTTGAATGGCATTGCAAAATTAGAAAATGTTTCTTAAAAACACAAGGCTCCAAATGGGGTATTGCAGGGCAAATTTCGGAAAAAAGTTTCTGAAAATCAATATTGACATTGAATCGTGTTATTTCAATTTGGGGCCATCTATTTGATCTAAAAACAAAGCGGGACGGCCAGCATTTTGGCTTCGTCCCGCTTTGTGGCTACATCTTCATTCCCCGTCTTCGTTCTGTCCTCTCGATGTCGATTCCTATTTTCTCGTAGAACTCCTTTCGTTGTTGTTTGAACCACACATCGCAGTCTTCTCCGTTTATGGTGAATCGAAACCCGCTGGGGCCGTCCTCGTCGGGTTTGAGTTGCAGGACGACATCGTTGGCTTTGAATGTATGATTATACCTTATTGAATGCAGTTCCCCCGTGTATCGGTAAGGCTGCATCGTAAATAATGCTCTTGTTCCCTCCTTGTTCAGTCCGAGGTTCTTACAATAGTTTTCCCATTTCCACAGCCCTTTCACATGCGGGAATAGGTCATCGACACGCATCAAGGCTTTTACCGCCTCGTACATCCGTTGTTTGATTTCGTTTTTCTCTTTATCGTGTCCGGCCTGCATGGTCTTAATCTCTTGTTGCAGTTGCCCGATGCACTTGTCCTTGTCAGCAATTACCCCTTGCAAATCTGCGATCTGCTTTTCATATCTTGCGGGCTTAGGGTCGTGGAACAACGCCCCGATCCTTTCGACGGCTTTCGTCGTGGCATCTACCGCCACGCCTTTCAGTTTGTCGGTCTTAATCTCCCGCCGCGTTTGCGCCAACTCCGTTTCGGCCTTTGCCAACTCTTCTTTCTTCTTCCTCCGCTGTTCGTCGATGGCGTTGCAGTCTGTCTGCGCGGCTCGTTGCTGTGCTTGGAGTGCAGCAATATCTACTGTGAGCGTCTTTTGCTGTTCTTTCAGATTCTCGATCTGTTCGGCCATTTCATTTTTACGGACGAACACCTCGCGGTAATACTGCTGGGTGGATATATGTTTTGCCTCCGAACCTTCGATACCGCGTTTCAGTCCGTATTTTGCCATTGCTTCGGCGTAGGTGGTCTGGTAGGCTTTAAGCTTGTCCCGTGTCATCACATCGTCGGCACATAGACGGGGATGGTCTTTCTTGGTACGGTAGGTCCTCTTTCCGCTTCGGGCGTTCTTCTCCCGCTCCAGCTTGGCTTTCCGTCGTTCGCCCCGGACAATGGGTACAACAGTCGCGTGGATATGGGGTGTTTTCTCGTCCAGATGCAGGACTGCCGACACGACGTTTTCCTTTCCGAAGGTCTTTTGCAGCCAGCCGCAGGAATCCTTGGCCCAAGCATCCAACTGCCCGGCCTGCCGGATACGCTTCATATCTTCGGGGCTTCCGGACATTACGACGCGCAACGCCCGCACTTGGTTCTTTCCGATCTTGCGCTCCAGCCCGGCATTGTCCAGCCGGTGTTGGATCGCTTCCGTGCGGTTGGCAACTCCTTTGGGGAACTCTATCAATTCTTCATTGAGGTAGGTAAGTGTCGTTATGACGTTGGCGGGTGTTATTCTCCGCTCGACGTGTCCCGACATGGCGGCGTCCGTTCCGGCCGCCTTTTCGATATGCAATACGACATAGCCCATAGCGGTATAGTTTTAGGTGGTTTGGATAATCTGTTCTCGGCGGCATCGGAGCGAAGCGGACGAGGATTCGGAGTTGTCCCGACCATCGGGCTGGGGAACGAGCATCCGCTGTCCGGAGCGCGGAGTTGCCGCCGCAAGGGGGGGGGTCCAGAGGGGCCGCGGCCCCTTTGGCCTATTGGGGCATTTTCAGCGTTGCGGAGCAATGCGGAAAGAAAATGCCCTAATAGGCTATGCCTTTTGTAAAAAGGCGCGGGCGCGAAGCGGCCGACGGGTGGGCGACGGTACCGCCGTCATGTCCGTCAGTAGGGGAGCCGATGAAAGAGAACCGACGGCCCACAAGCCCACTACCTCTGTACGCCCTTCGGGATCCTCCGTAAATCCCGAAGGGCGTATAGGGGCAGAAGGGCTGTTACTCCGCCAGCCGGTATTTGTCGCCGAGGCGTTCGGTGAGCGCCGACATGTCGCGGCTTATCTTTTCATTGGTGATCTTCGCGTAGATTTGGGTAGTAAGAATATTGGTGTGTCCCAACATTTGCGATACGGTCTCTAACGGTACGCCCTGCGAGAGCGTGACGGTCGTAGCGAACGTGTGGCGGCTCATGTGCATCGTGATATGCTTTTTCAACCCGCAATCCCGAGCGATACGTTGCAGCGTGCGGTTCATGTTGTCGCAGACCGATGGCACGGGAAAGACGAGGTTATTTTTCGATATGGGACGGTAGTTTTCGATCAGTTGTTTGGCAATAGGTAGCAGTTTGATATGAAACGGCGTTCCGGTTTTCTGACGGTGCGCGACGATCCAGCTGTCCCCGTCGAACGAGGTTTTAATATGATCGAAGGTCAGTTTCTTCACATCTGAATAAGACAACCCGGTGAAACAGCAGAACACGAAGATATCCCGCACCTGCCGTTGCTTGTAACGCCGCAGTTCGGCGTGCATGAAGGTTTGTAATTCCTCCTCGGTCAGAAACCCTCGATCCCGATATTGTGCCGTACAACGAAATCCCATGAAAGGATTGCAGGAGATATAGCGTTTACGGATGGAATAAAGGATCAGTTGTTTCAGTTTGGTAATAGCTCCGATGACTGTCCCCGACGCCAAAGAGCGCGTAACGGTCAGATAATAGTGGAAATCCTCGATAAACGATGGCTCGATCTCCCGTAGCGGGATATCCGACAGGGAATATTTGTCGCGCAGGAACCAGATGATCCGCTTGTGGTTGATACATTGCTGTTCGTAAGAGCCCAGCGTGCGGTCTTTGCCGACCCGCTTACCGTATTCGTCGAGAAACTCCTCTGCGACACTCAACAATGTGCGGTATTCGTCACCGAAGCCCAGATAAGCATTTTTGACCTTCTCGGCCGATACGAAATTATCAGCCGCAGTGATCTTGTCGTATTGTTTGATGATGAGCGCACGGATTTTGTCCAGTTTCTCGTTGATACGCTGGGCAACCGTACTTTTCCCAGAGGCTTTGTTGGCCTTAACATCCCAAAGTCGCGGAGCAATGGACAATTTGCAGCTGAACTGCGCAATCGTTCCATTGACGGTAATACGCCCCATGATGGGAACCATACCGTCTTTCTCGCTCTGACGTTTGAGGTAGAACAGAACCTTAAATGTACTGCGTGTCATAATAACTTTGTTTCGGGGGACTTGTAAAACGTAAATTAAAGTTATTTATTGCAGTGAAATAGAGTGCAAATACATGTATTACAGTATATTACAAACATATTCTGAAAATTGAACAGGTAACGATTTAGAAACATAAATAGCTGTAAATTCTGCTTTTTGATGCATTCTCTTGTACTGCTATTTCCCGAACTCTAATTTTTAATACATTATTAACCAGAATTTTACACTTAATTTCTCTCTCCTACTCAATCAACGGCTGTTTCCTTCAAATTAGCACACTTTTTAAATGCCGCTAATCCGATCGCTTGCACACTTGCAGGAATTGTTATTGTAGATAGAGCGACACATCCTTCATAAGCATGGTCTTGAATGCGATGTAAACAACTTTCTTGCGTAAATGTATTATCTACGAGAGATATGCAATTTTTAAATGCGCTATTACCAATTATTTCAACAGATGTAGGAATCTCGATAGAGACTAATGAAGTACATCCACTAAATGAGAAATCTCCTATTGATTTTAGATTTGAATTATCCTCAAAGGAAATATTAGTTAATGATCGACAATTTTGGAACGCAGAGGTTTCTATGGTTTCTACATTTGGGGGAATTATAATGGCCTGCAAGCGACTTTGATTAAATGTATTCGCCCCAATTGCAGTCAATGTAGTAGGAAGAATGATGGTCTGAATATTTGACGATTTGTAAAATGACTGTGCTGGTAGATTTGAAATATTCACCTCCGAAATATCTAAATTTCTTAGATGTGGCATCATTCGATGCATAAACAGAAAATCGATATCGTTCAGCACGCCTGTAATTTTCAACGATTTGATATTGGCATAATCATAGTCTGCCAGCACATTTTCCAGTTCGCCTTTCGTCTCGACATGAACTTCGGTACACGTTCCCAATTGCCGAAAAATAATTGTTTGCAATGTATTATCCTGCTCATCTTTCAATACCACCGTTGCATAGCGTTGAGTTCCCTCGTTGGCTGTAATATAAAAAGTAATCGTATCCTCTCGCATAACACGAGTAAATGGAGATATTGACAACCAACTTTTTGCATTTTCAGGTATTTCGACTGTATAATTTAAATTGGTTGTTAATTTTACCTCTTGTGTACCTCCATCAGGACTAACATTGAAAGAGTTGTCTGCAATAATAATAACCATTTTTTGTGAACAATTCAAAGATGCCATGACAGTACGATAGGAACCGTCGTTGACAAAAACAAGAATTTCGCTCTCAACAATCGGGTCAGGAGCGGTAATTGTGATCGTTCCCTTATCCGTGGAGGTAGCATCTACCTTGACTTTCCAGCCATCCTGCGCAATGGCCTTAACAACCGTATTTTCAGTTGCACCTTCAATCGTGTAGGAAATTGTTTTGCTCTCGCCCCCCATTGAGAATGGCTATATCCGTTGTATCGAATGCAATTGCAAACTTTGAGTTATCACTTTTAGGAATCGTGATGACAGAATCGTTCTCCAATGTGAAATAGACATTATTATCATCTTGTGTTACACTTTTGAATATTGAATTACCGTTAATGCCGTCCTCTCCTGTGGCTTTGCCTAATTGCGTCCAATTCGTTCCGTTGTCATAGGAAATCCACCAATAGCTCTCTCGGATTTCAAGTTTAGGAGTAACGCCGTCTTTGCCATTCGTTCCATCTTCTCCACCCGAACCGTCTGCACCATCTTTACCGTCCGTGCCCTCTGCTTTAATTTTGTTTCCTTTGTCATCTGTCAGCCAGTTGCCATTAAGCGTCCAATAATAAACGCCATCCGTGTCTTGTTTTACACCGATGGTAGGTGTTACGCCATCTTTCCCATCTTCACCGTTAGAGCCATCTACGCCGTCTTTGCCATCAGTACCATTATAAATCGTAATAATAGAATTGCTTTTTGCAAAAGTTATCGTATAACCAATAATTTCACCATCATTAGTTATTGGCGTAACACACTCGTTATATAATCGTTATTCTGTAATGCTGTTATGATGGTCTGCAACGATGAAATATTCGTATTCATCTGCTTGCAGAGTTCCTCTAATTTCTCTACGCGATTTTCGAGGTCATTCAAATCATTGCGCAATGCGCTGTCGTCGTACTTATCGCTACAACCGAATAGCAATAAGCCACACACCAATAGAGATAGTAGTTTTTTCATTGCAATATTAGATTATTGATTTCTAATCTTCACTTAATATCTTGCCAATTACTAAGTTCTATAATACTATTTTGACTAATATTGGAATCTTGTGTAAAAGATTGCATTACTGCTGAAATATCGAATAGTATTCGTTTCCCATCAAATACATATGGGTCTTTACCATTGGTAAAAGGTGATAAAATAAAACAAGATGGCAGGATTTGTAAAATTTGAGATTTTACTTTTGAATTTTGAACAAGTGTATCAAAAGCAATAAGTTCAGCCTCTATTTGCTTTTTGTCTGCCAAATTTTCAAGAAGTAAGACTTTACCATTATTACTAATTTCCAACACAAAATAGTAGCCCATAGGTGATTGTATTTGTTACCGTATCAACTCCTGCTGCGGTTGGTTATGGGTAAAAAGAAAGTGTGGAGTTGTTCGTTTATCTACCGAAAGGTTCTGGAATACCTATGTGCAAATAAACAATACCCCACACCGAATAGAATATATCGAGAATGATATATGCCTATATGCGGTGATGAGCGTTGCGTTATCCCTGCACAATTGAATTTTCCAGATTCCTCGGTAAGGATTAGCGAAACACTTTCACTAAACTAATATGTCTTCGTCCGTTTGGGGACGATGCCACAAAGTTAGGAAATGTTTTTCAATACGCAACACTCTTGGGGTATTGTAGTTACAAAGTTCCCGAAAACAAAGTTATTCTGCAAGGTTTTTATGACTGGATTCTGAATTTTCTTTGTTGCAGTTTGGGAAAATCGTCTCCAAGACGATCCGCACTTCCCGATGTCTCTGCATCGACATACAATATTACATTGTGCTGAATCTTTGTTTTACGCTGTCTCGGTGGCGTGAAATCCATTGTTTGCAATCTGTTATTGCATGATATTCCAGCATTACGCTACCGAGAAAACAGAAATCAGAGGTTGCAAAATCTTCTCGGAATTGCAAAGCCCCTGATCTCTGTAATTTATGAATTTACTATGTCGATATGCAAGCCGAGTTTTACTCTCCTGCAATCTTCTGTATCACGCCGTCCATGTAGATAGCCTGTCCGCTGGTGGTACGTCCCCACCAATGGCAACCGAGTGCGTCGATTATGACCTCGCCCTGCTCTTTGAGTTCCCGTGCCAGGTAAGGCGATACCAGCCACCACTCGAAAACCTCGTCGTCCGTATCGACAAAGGGATACATGTATTCCTCGTCGATTTTGCCTGCACGGATGAGTTCCCCGACCACCTCGTTCTGCCCGTAAAACACATGCAAATCCGCGATGCGTTTTGCCCTTGTTTATCTGTCCATATTTTTAAGTTTTACATTCGACAAGGGGCGGGGGCTTTGATTCATGTATCTGTTCGCGGGGAGGATATACGGGATTTATTACCCAAATCTACCCATATAATGAAATAATCGCTATCTTTGTCACAAAGGAAACAGCCCATGTCATACCAGCCGCCTTATACCATCACGCCGAAGATTACCCATCTGGTCGCCCAGATCAGCGAGGCCATCGGTGGCTATTATGCGCAGGAGAATCTGCGTTTGCACCGCGTGAACCGTATTCAGACCATTCGGGGGACATTGGCCATCGAGGGCAACACGCTCACGACCGAGCAGGTTACGGCAGTATTGGAGGGGAAACCCGTCGTGGCTCCTATCAACGAGGTGCAGGAGGTGCGCAACGCACTCAAAGCCTATGAACTGCTCGATGTACTCGATCCCCATAAAGTCGATGATCTGTTAAAGACGCATGCCACGATGGAGGCAGGCTTGATCGACGATGCAGGACGGTTCCGCAGGGGTGGTGCTGGTGTGGCCGCAGGCAACCAGATAATTCATTATGCACCCGATGCCGAGCGTGTCCCGTACCTTGTCGATGACCTTTTCGAGTGGCTGCGTACCACCGAGGAGCACCCTTTGATTGCCAGCTGCGTATTTCATTACGAGTTCGAATTCATCCACCCCTTTGCTGACGGCAACGGCCGCACGGGACGTCTGTGGCAGACACTGATTCTCTCGCGCTGGCGTCCCATCTTCAAAAACCTGCCCATCGAGAATATCGTCTATAAATACCAGCAGGACTATTACAGGGCGATAGCTGTAAGCGGCGGCAAGGAGGGATGCACGCCCTTTATCGAATTTATTTTAGGGGTAGTTGCCGAGACATTGACTGCCCAAGAAGCTACCCCAAAAACCACCCGAGAAAGGATCGTGGATGAGATTCGAAAGAATCCCAAAATTTCACGCCGTGCGCTGGCCAAGGCCGTAGGCATAACGCCAGATGGTGTCAAGTATCATTTGCAGAAACTGACGAAAGCAGGTGTTATCCGCCACGTCGGTGCAACCCGCTCGGGGAAATGGGTGATATGCAAATAGGGACAGACTTGGGAAAAGGGGTTAATTATAGACCCCTTTTCCCAAGTCTGTCCCCGCTATCTACCCAATAATACCCAATCGTAGAAACAGATTGGGAGGACAAACTTCGTACAGCGGTCTATAAATCATACCACCGTACAAAGTCTGTCCTTGTACAATCACATATCCACAACCAACGAGGACAAACATTGGCATAGGGGTTTAATATAGACCCCTTGTCGATGTCTGTCCTCTTTCCTGTCTATAACAGATGAGCCATGGCTGCGTCGATCTGGCTGTTTTCGAACGAATCCAAGTAAATCTGTGTAGTGGATAGATCAGAGTGTCCCAGCGATTCGGAAATCAAGGCTACGCTCACACCTGACCGCTTTAAGACCGTGGCGTAGGTATGACGGGCAACGTAGGTCGTTAAGGGCATCTCCAATCCAATCATTTCTCCCAACACTTTCAGTTCTCGATTGACTTTCCGTAGAACCTTGTGCAGGCGATTGAAAATCTGTTGCGGGGTGGTGTGTTCATGGCGATTGAGGATAGGGAAGATATAATCTTCTCCGTGTCCTGCCGCACCGTACTTTTCGAGAATCTGCAACGCCATAGGAACGAGTTGAAAAGACAGTAGTTTCTGCGTCTTATGGCGGGAGTAGTTCACACGACCTTTTACGATGTCTTTATAACGCAATCGTGCAATATCGCCAAAGTTCATGCCCGCTGTGAAATAGGAAAAGAGGAATAAATCTTTGGCAAGGCGTCGATATTCCGTCGTATGGCCATCCGCAATTTCGAGGTCGATTAACCGTTGGATGTCGTCCTTGTCGATAGCCCGTTTGCGTGTTTTGGCCCATAAGCTACCCACTTGAAACAGTGTGAACGGATTTTGCTTCACCATCACTTTGCCCTCCTTGACCGCCTTGTTATAGATGGCCTTGAAGATGGCGAACCGTGTAGCGATGCTGTTGTCCTTGTTCCCACGCTGACGCAGGTACAATTCCAGCCCTTTCAGATAGTCGAGGTCGATAGCCTCTAACGCCATAGTGGTTGGTTTGTAGCCGTCCAGCACTTGCAGGGCGTATTTGTGCTTGGTGGCCGAGTTGATCTTGCCGAGCGATTCCAACCGTTCGATTTCTGTTTTGAAACCGTCCTCGATTGTAATTCTGACTGAACGAGCGGGTTTTGCATCGAACAACGTTTCGAAGTTCACGGGAATATCCAACGCTTCCAACCGCTGGATTTTCTTGCTGTACTCCTTGATTTTAGCTGTTATCTGAAACTGGATATTGTCCCTGTCGGGGCAGTCATCCGTTACTTTTTGAGCCTCTGCATTCCAGTATGCACAGGCTACGGATATACCTAAACCGATGGTTTTCTTACGACCGTCGTGGAGAAATTGAATGCAGAGAGGGGAGGTGTTGTTTTTATAAATTACGTCTTTGCGTAGTATCGCTTTGAATGTCATTGTGTTGCATCAAATTGATGCAGAGGGTGGCCAGACTTTTCTATGGGAAGTTCAATGGGAAGTTTATGGGAAATTACAGCCTTGAAAAGCCCCTTTCAGCCCTATTTTTCACCGTACGGAAACAAAAAAGCCAGCAATCACATCTCTGTAAAATGCTGGTTTTCAGAGCCGAAACCGAGATTTGAACTCGGGACCCCTTCATTACGAGTGAAGTGCTCTACCGCTGAGCTATTTCGGCGATTCATTTCTGAATTCGGGTGCAAAGATAGTACTTTTTATTATTTTTTCGCTATTTTCGCAAGAAAATTTTATCGCCGATGCTAACTTTCCTCGTCTGCCTCACGGCGCTCGTCATCGCCTATTTCACCTACGGCCGCTATCTGGAACGGGTCGCAGCGATCGATCCGGCCCGCAGCGTACCGAGCGAAACGCTCTTCGACGGCGTAGACTACGTGCCCATGCCGCGCTGGCGGGTCTTTCTGATCCAGTTGCTCAACATCGCCGGTACGGGTCCGATCTTCGGCGCGATTCTGGGAGCGGCGTTCGGTCCCGTGGCTTTTCTGTGGATCACGCTGGGCGGCATCTTCATGGGTGCGATGCACGACTTCCTGTCGGGCGTCATGCTCGTGCGCAACGACGGCCTGAGCATCCCCGAAGTGGCAGGACGTTACCTGGGCACCGGAATGCGGCAATTCATGCGCCTCTTCTCGGTCGTGCTGCTCGTACTCGTCGGTGCGGTCTTCCTGCTCAGTCCCGCCGACATCCTCAGCGGCATGGTGCCTTCGGTGCCGCACACGGTGTGGGTCTGGCTGATTTTGGCCTACTACTTCGTCGCCACACTGCTGCCCATCGACAAGATCATCGGCAAGATTTATCCGATCTTCGGCGTGGCCCTCATCCTCATGGCGCTCGCACTGCTGGGCGTGCTGCTCTTCGGCCCCTACCGGATCCCCGAACTGACGACGCTGGCCAACGCACAGCTCGACCCGCACTCCGTGCCGATCGTCCCGACGCTCTTCATCACCATCGCGTGCGGAGCCATTTCGGGCTTTCACGCCACGCAGTCGCCGCTGATGGCCCGCTGCGTGCGTAACGAGCGCGAGTGCCGCTCGGTCTTCTTCGGCGCGATGATCTCCGAAAGCATCATCGCCCTCATATGGGCCGCCGTCGCCACGGCCTTTTTCGGCGGGGCGCATGCGCTGGCCGAGGCACTGGCCGCAAACGGCAACAGTGCGGCATGGGCCGTCAACATCATCTCGAACACCACGCTGGGCATCGCGGGCGGTATTCTGGCGCTGTTGGGCGTCGTTGCGGCCCCGATCACATCGGGCGACACGGCCTTCCGTTCGGCACGGCTGATCGTCGCCGACATCTTCCGCATCGAACAGCGCACGCAGTGGAAGCGTTTCGCCATCGCCCTGCCGCTCTTTGTCGCCGGCTACCTCATCACGCGGGTCGATTTCACCGTCGTGTGGCGTTATTTCGCATGGACCAACCAGACGCTCGCCACGATCGTGCTGTGGGCCGTCGTCGTATGGCTCTTCGCCGCGAAGCGCAACTATTTCGTCGCATTGCTGCCTGCCGTGTTCATGACCTTCATCTGCGCGTCGTTCGTCTTCGTTTCGGGCCAGTTCTTCGGCATGGAGAACCGTCCGGCAGCCTACGCTCTGGCAGGAGCCGCGACCGCAGTCGTCCTTTGTTTCATTCTGTTAAAACTCCGCCGCAATGGCCGAAGCAATCCTTAACCCCACCCCCGACCAGACATTCCGGATCGAAGGACGGGGCGACTACGATTTCTCCCGCACCCTCCGCCTGTCGGACGAAGCGCAGCGGCGCGGTGCGGTGGACGAAGCCTGCAACCTCCGTTTCCACGCCTTCCAGCACCTCGCCGATCTGATTCCCGACAACGAGGAGGTGATCCTCGAATGGGAGCATCCCAATACGCAGGCGGCGCTGCACCTCCTCTACCGTTCGGCCGTCGACCACTTCCTGATCGACGACTTCGAACTCTCGGCCGCCATGCTGGAATTCCTGCTCGACCTCGACCCCGAAGACCACGAGGAGGCGACATGGCTGCTGGCCTTCGACTACGTGGCGCTGGCCGACTACGACGCCTTCGACGAGGTCATCAACGACGTCTCGGACAAATACCCCGAAAAGCCGCTGCTGACGCTCTGGTCGGAGTATCGGCGCCACGGGTCGCTGCCCGCCGGCGAGGCGATCCGGCTGCGCAACCACTTCGCACCTTATTATAAGGAGTTCACCGCCGACAGCCATCCGGCCGACGACGCCTACCTGCGCGACATCGAAAGCGAGCGGCCCACGCCCCAGGCGCAGGCGCGCGAGCTGTGGCTCAAAACCGAAAATCTCTGGACGGCGTTCCCCGGCTTCATCGCCGCGCTCAAAGCGCTGTAATACACCCACGAAAGAGCGGGCGGTCGTCGCAGGGAATGCGACGGCCGCCCGCTCGTCACCGAAACGGTCACTCCTTCCCTGCGCGAAGCCGGGCGAAGCAGTGGCGGCAGATCGGTTCGTAGGAATCCTGCGCGCCCAGCATCACCTGCTTCTCGTCGGCCGTCAGGCGGTGCGAATGGTGCGCCAGATTGCCGCACCGCACGCAGATCGCGTGCACCTTCGTGACGTACTCCGCCGTGGCCATGAGCGCCGGCATCGGACCGAACGGTTTGCCCGTATAGTCCATATCCAGCCCCGCGGCGATCACCCGCACGCCGCTGTCGGCCAACGCCCGGCACACGTCGACGATCCCCTCGTCGAAGAACTGCGCTTCGTCGATCCCCACCACGTCGACGTCGGAGGTCAGCAGCAGGATATTCTGAGCCGATTCGACCGGCGTCGACCGGATGGCGTGGGCGTCGTGCGACACCACCTCCTCGTCGGAGTAGCGCGTATCGACGCAGGGTTTGAAAATCTCCACCCGCAGGTTGGCGAACTGGGCGCGGCGCAGGCGGCGGATCAGCTCCTCGGTCTTGCCCGAGAACATCGACCCGCAGATCACCTCGATCCACCCCTTCTGACTGGCATTTTCCAGAAACATAAGTCGTTAAATTGGTTCTCGTCCGCCGTACCGCCTTTGAAGACATCTCTATGCTTTTCGCCCGGTCGCAGCAGACTTATGTTTAAGTATTTACATTCCCTCCCCTCTGTCCCCTCCCTTTGTCAAAGGGAGGGGCTTTTTTCCGCAAGGTAGTTCGGTTCTCGTCCGTCCGATCGTCTGCGAGGACGCCTATATTCCTTCCCCGACGATCGCAGCAGACTCATTTATGTTTGGCCCCACCGACAAAAAGCAGGGCTTTCCGAAGACATCCCAACCATCGGGATACTACCCGCACTCCTCGCAGCGGGTGATGCGGGCGCCCAGCGCGTTGAGCCGGCCGTCGATATTGCAATAGCCGCGGTCGATCTGGTCGATGTTCTGGATCGTACTGCGTCCCTCGGCGCTCATCGCGGCGATCAACAGCGCCACGCCGGCGCGGATATCGGGCGACGTCATGCGCGTGGCGCGCAGGCGGATGCGGTGGTCGTGGCCGATGACCGTCGCACGGTGCGGGTCGCACAGGATCACCTGCGCCCCCATGTCGATGAGCTTGTCGACGAAGAACAGGCGACTCTCGAACATCTTCTGGTGGATGAGCACCGAGCCCTTGGCCTGCGTGGCCACCACCAGAAAGATCGACAGCAGGTCGGGCGTCAACCCAGGCCACGGCGCGTCGGCGATGGTCATGATCGAACCGTCGATGAACGACTCGATGCCGTAATGGTCCTGCTGCGGGATATAGATATCGTCGCCCTGCTGCTCGAAGCGGATGCCCATGCGGGCGAACTGCGCAGGGATGATCCCCAGATCGGCGTACGAAACGTCCTTGATGCGCAACTCCGACTGCGTCATGGCCGCCATGCCGATGAACGACCCCACCTCGATCATATCGGGCAGCAGCGTGTGTTCCGTTCCGTCGAGCGCCTCGACCCCTTCGATCGTAAGCAGGTTCGAAGCGATACCCGATATGCGTGCGCCCATGCGGTTGAGCATCCGGCACAACTGCTGCACGTAGGGCTCGCAGGCAGCGTTGTAGATCGTCGTCGTCCCCCTGGCCATGACGGCGGCCATGACGATGTTGGCCGTACCCGTCACCGACGCCTCGTCAAGCAGCATGTAGCAACCGCACAACTCTTTGCCGTCGACCGAGAAGAACTCCTCGGCGGCGTCGAAATCGAACTTGGCTCCCAGTTTCTGGAAACCGATGAAATGGGTGTCCAGCCGCCGCCGCCCGATTTTGTCGCCGCCCGGCTTGGGGACGTACCCCACGCCGAAGCGCGCCAGCAGCGGCCCGATGAGCATGACCGAGCCGCGCAGCCGTGCGCAGCGGCGGCGGTAATCCTCGGTCAGCAGGTAGTCGAGGTCGATCTCGCGGGCGCAGAACGCATAGGTGTCGTCCGCCAGCTGCTCCACCTCGACCCCCATCGCCCGCAGCAGATCGATGAGCTGCATGACGTCCAGAATCCGGGGCACGTTGTGCACGACGACCCGCCGGGGCGTCAGCAGCGTGGCGCAGAGGATCTGCAACGCTTCGTTCTTGGCCCCCTGCGGGGTGATCTCGCCGTGAAGGCGGTGCCCGCCTTCGACCTGAAAATATGCCATAACCCGTAAATTTTAATTCAAAGGTAGGAATCTTAATCAAGACCCGCAAGCGGGAAGGGCAAAAACCTGCGAAAAACGGGTGTCCCGCTCATGCGTCCGGTCGCGGCGATTCCGGCGCGGAAGTTGCGCGAACCGACGGAGAGACGCCGTTTCGGCTCCGCCGAAGATACTCCCGCTCGGCAATGCGCAAATAAATTTGACATTGCCCTCGGCTTATTCGTTCTTTGGCTGCGCCGAAGATACTCCCGCTCGGCAATGCGCAAATAAATTTGACATTGCCCTCGCTTATTCGTTCTTTGGCTGCGCCGAAGATACTCCCGCTCGGCAATGTGCAAATAAATTTGACATTGCCCTCGCTTATTCGTATCTTTGTCAAAGGAGGCGCCGACTGCGGTCGTCCTTCACGGCATAAAACTGTACACGACATGATGAACGGAATACGAATCCGCCCGTTTGAAGCCGCCGCGATCCTCGCGGCGCTGACGCTGCTGACAGGATGCTCGCTGCTGAAATTCTCGGTCGATACGGGCGGCGAACCGCTCTCGAAAGAGGAGACACGCATGCGGCTCCTCACGCGTGGTTTCTATTACGAAGCCTCCGACGAGGTGACGGCCGCCGCCGACTCGATCGCCGCCGGCAGCGACGACGCCGAGCTCCAACGCCGCACGATCCGGTGGAAACTGCGCACGACACGCGCCGCCGTCGACGCCGCCATGCAGCAGGCGCCCGAACTGGCCCTGCTCGACACGTGGATGCTCTACCGCAACATGGATTCGCTCTTCGCCGCACGGCCCGACTCGCTGCTTTTCGGTGCAGGTTCGCCGCTGGCGCGGCGCACCGCATCGCGCCTCCACCGCAAGGCCCGACACCTGGCCTCCGACCTGCTGACACCCGAGCGCTACGAGCTGATGCGGCAGTTCGTCGCCGCACAACCCCTGCCGGCACCCGGCGACGAGGTGCAACCCGACCGCACGATGCTGCCGTGGGTCGATTTCCTGCGTGCCCACGGCATCGAAGCGCTCTATCCGGTGGGAACCATCGCCGAAGTGATGGCCGACATGGGCGACCGCATCGGCGGCGTGACGCAGCAGACGACCAACGCGATCGACTGGACGGGCGACCTCCTTTCGCTCCGCATCCGCCAGGACAGCCTGCGCGACCGGCTGGCCATGCAGCTCGATTCGCTCGAACGCGACTTCAACCGTCTGACGGCCGTAGCCGAGGATCTGCCGGGCGTCTCGCGCGAGGTGGCCGCCGAACTCAACGCAGCGCTCGCCGAAGCCATGGCGACTTTCAACGCCGGCGTCGACAACGCCTTCGCCGACATCGACCGCCAGCGCATGGCGCTGCAACACTACGTTTCGGCCGAACGCGAAGCGCTCGTCGCGCAGGCGCAGCAGGCCGCCGACGACGCGATCGCCAAAACGCTGGCCGCACTGCCGGCGCTCGTAGGCAAGGTGGTGTTCTGGATCGTCCTGCTGGTCGCGGCGCTCGTCGGGGTTCCCTTCCTGCTGGGCTTCTGGGCGGGCGGCTGGCGCGAACGGGCACGCCGTCGCAAGGCCGATCGCACGAAACAGGAGTAGCCGACACCCTTCCGAACCCCGTTTCACGGTCGCCGAGGCGGCAGTCGGAAGCGTTTGCGCCGCTGCGCAGCAACGGGAATCTTCGACCGTCGGGACTTCGAAGCGGATAATCACGGATTTTATTGTATTTTTGCGGGCGTAAAGGGAAAAGCTATGGCTCGCAGGAAACAGAATTATCCCCTCATCGAAGGGTTGGAAATTACGACGCTCGCCGCCGAAGGCAAGGCGATGGGACGCTGGCAGGATCAGGTGGTCTTCGTCCCGATGACCGTGCCGGGCGACTTGGTCGACGTGCAGATCCGCAACCGTCGCCGCCGCTTCATGGAGGGGACGGTCGTACGCTACGTGCACCGCTCGCCGCTGCGGGTCGAGCCTTTCTGCGCCCATTTCGGCGTCTGCGGAGGATGCAAATGGCAGAACCTTCCCTACGCCGAACAGCTCCGCTTCAAGACCGAGCAGGTGCGCGACCAGCTCGCCCGCATCGGCAAGATCGAGTTGCCTGAGATCCGTCCCTGCCTCGCCTCGGCCGAGACGCAGTTCTACCGCAACAAGCTGGAATTCACCTTCGCACCGCGCCGCTGGATGACCTACGAGGAGATTGCCGCCGGAGGCGACATCGACGCCGGCCCCGCGCTGGGATTCCATATCCCCAACCTCTTCGACAAGGTGCTCGACATCGAAAAGTGCTGGTTGCAGCCCGAGCCGTCGAACGCGCTGCGCAACGAGATCAAGCGCTTCGCGCTCGAACACGGCTATTCGTTCCACAACATCCGCGAGCACGCGGGGCTGATGCGCAACCTCATCGTCCGCACCGCCTCGACGGGCGAGGTCATGGCCATCGTCGTATTCGGCGAGGAGGACACTCCCCGCATCGAAGCGCTGATGAGCCACGTCGCGGAACGTTTTCCTCAGATCACGTCGCTCTTCTACGTGGTCAACACCAAGTGGAACGACTCGCTGGCAGACCTCACGCCCGTACTCTACCGCGGCAAGGACCATATCCTCGAACAGATGGAGGGGCTGCGTTTCAAGGTGGGTCCCAAATCGTTCTACCAGACCAATTCGGCGCAGGCCTACGAACTCTACAAGGTGGCGCGCGACTTCGCGGCGCTCACCGGCGGCGAGACGCTCTACGACCTCTACACCGGTACGGGCACCATCGCCAACTTCTGCGCCGCACGCTGCGCCAAGGTCGTGGGCGTGGAGTACGTCCCCGAAGCGATCGACGACGCGAAGGTCAATTCGGCGCTC
Source organism: Alistipes communis (assembly GCF_006542665.1). Classification (NCBI taxonomy): domain Bacteria; kingdom Pseudomonadati; phylum Bacteroidota; class Bacteroidia; order Bacteroidales; family Rikenellaceae; genus Alistipes; species Alistipes communis. The sequence goes on along the minus strand of NZ_AP019735.1, from coordinate 1,447,719 downwards.
AACGGCATCGGCAACACGCGCTTCTACGCCGGCGACATGAAGGCGGTGCTCGACGACGCGTTCGTGGCCGCCAACGGCCGCCCCGACGTCATCATCCTCGATCCGCCGCGCGCGGGGGTCGACCAGCCCGTGATCGACGTCATCCTGCGCGCCGCCCCCGAGCGGATCGTCTACGTGAGCTGCAATCCCGCCACGCAGGCGCGCGACCTGGCGCTCATGGACGGCGCCTACCGCGTCGAAGCGGTACAGCCCGTCGACATGTTCCCCCACACGCACCACGTGGAGAACGTGGTGAAGCTCGTGCGGCGGTAGCGAAAGCCGTGCATTCGGGCAGACCGGAGGCCTGCTAAAAACAGGACACCAGCAAATAATCATCGTTGCGCGAAGCGCACAATAACTTCCGCATTGCAAAGGATCGCTCGAAAAGTTTTCTTCTCACAGATTCTTTTCTTGTGCTTTTGGCTTGATCCAAAAGCACCAAAAGATCAAGCACAGCGAAAAGTAGCGGGTGACGACACCCGCGCTCGCTGAGCGGGCACAAAAGACTCCGCTGTTTTGCACTCCCGCTCCGGGCACTCGCGCTGCTGCCGTCTCTGCTTCCGCTATTTTCGCAGTGCGATCCCGCAGACCGGAGACCTGCTAAAACTGAGTAAAAGAAATCAAAATCATTGTTGCGCGAAGCGCACAACAGTCTCCGCATTGCGAAAAGTGCGGAAAAAGAAACGAGCAGCGACGAGCGTTAAAAAACGGGGCCGGTTTGCTTGCAAACCCGCGACAGGCGCCCGTTTTAGCGAGGCGCTGTGAGTTTCCCGCAGCTTTTCGCCTGGCGGACGCTTTTGGCACCACCTTTTAGTGACAAAAGGTGGTAAACCTGCTCCCCGCAGGAAACGTCCAATCGGAGGTGCGGAATGCTTTCCGAAGTGAGAATTGGGTTGTTTTCGCAGTGCGATCCCGCAGACCGGAAGCCTGCCAAAATACAATTTCGAAAGATTCGCTCTTCGGCTGCGGCCGAAGAGCGGCAGCCTCCGTCCGCCAGCAACATTAAATTTTTCGCCGCTTCATGCAAGATTCCGCACAAGGCGGCGTTTTATTTGCAAAGGAGTTACCTTAAAACGGAAATACGCTATGAAAAAACTCATTTTAATGGCTGCGGTCATGCTGTCGGTACTCCCCGCGGCGGCGCAGGAACAGGCTTCGAAATTCGACGCCAGTTATATTCAGGTCTGGGGCCAGGCCGAAAAGGAGATCACTCCCGACGAATTCTACCTCTCGGTCACGATCAACGAGAAGGATTCGAAGGGTAAGATCTCGATCCAGACGCAGGAGCGCGCCATGCTCGACGCGCTGAAAAAACTGGGCGTCGACACGCAGAAGCAGCTTCGCGTAGTAGACATGTCGAGCGAATACTTCAAAAAGGGCAACGCCTTGGCATGGAAACAGTTCCAGCTCAAACTGAACACACCGGAACAGGTGGCGCAGGTTTTCGGATCGCTCAACGATCTGGGCATTTCGAACGTTTCGATGGAGAAGGTGACCCACTCGCAACTGGATCAGTATAAGAACGAAGTGCGCATCGCCGCCATGAAGAGCGCGCAGGCCAACGCCCAAACGCTGGCCGGCGCCATCGGGCAGAAGGCGGGCAAATGCTTCTACATCTACGATTCGAACAACGACGTCGTGCCCTACTACGGCAACGTCTTCATGGCCCGCAGCATGAAGGCTGCGGTAGCCAACGACGCAGCCGAGGCGGCGGGCGAAGCAGCCGGACTGGACTTCAAGACGATCAAGCTCAAATACAGCATACAGGCCAAATTCGTGCTCGAATAATTCCGGGCACAACTTCCCCCGAAAACGACTTTTCAGTTCCGGCCCGGCGAGACGACTCGTCGGGCCGTTTTCAAATCTCCGACCGATGAAAAAGACGCATCCCGCCGCATTTCATACGGGAGACTGCTCTTCTGAAACGACCCGAAACGACGCCTCCGCACTGACGGATTCGCACGATTCCGCATGAAAAACGCGACATTCTTCCGAAAAATATCGGAATAGACGTCGAATTGTTCGAAAAAATAGTATTATCTTTACAAACTTTTCCACCTGATTTCAAGAGGAGGTGCCTATGAAGACGAAACTCTCTTACGATTACGAGCATTACGCCTCGACGGCCGAGCTGCCGGAAGCCGACCGGACGCTTGTGGCCGAGGCCGAGCGCGCCACGCGCCGCTCCCATGCACCCTACTCGAAATTCCGTGTGGGTGCGGCTGCACGCCTTGCCAGCGGCAAGGTGCTCCACGCCGGAAATTTCGAGAGCGAAGTCTTCCCCGCGGGGCTGTGCGCCGAACGCTCGCTGCTCTTCTACGTCCAGACCAACTTTCCCGACGATCCGATCGAGACGCTCGCCATCGCCTCCGACCCGTCGCCGCGCGAATGCTATCCCTGCGGCCAGTGCCGGCAGGTCATGGTCGACGTCGAACGCCGGCAGGGGCGGCCCATGCGCATCGTCATGTCGGGCGGCGGTACGGCCAGCGCGGTCGATACGGCCGAGAAACTCCTCCCCTTCACCTTCAAGCTCTGAGATGTTCTCTTCCGACGATATTCTCTACGAAGACAACCACCTGCTGGTGGTCAACAAGCGCTGCGGCGACCTCGTACAACCCGATCCTTCGGGCCAAAGCGCCCTCGAAGACCAGATCAAGGCCTACATCAAACGCCGCGACGCGAAACCCGGCGAGGTGTTTCTCGGCGTCGTGCACCGCATCGACCGTCCCGTGAGCGGCGCAGTGCTCTTCGCCAAGACCTCGAAGGCGCTGGTGCGGCTCAATGAAATGATCCGTTCGGGCGAAATCCGCAAAACCTACTGGGCCGTCACGGAACAGCGGCCCGACCCGCTCGAAGGGGAACTGCGCCACTGGGTGCTGCGCGACGGCCGCACCAACCGCTCGCGCGCCTGCGACGCCCCGAAACCCGAAGCGAAGGAGGCGCGGCTGCGCTACCGCACGCTCGGCGCCTCGACCAACTACACGCTCGTCGAGGTCGAACTGCTTACGGGCCGCCACCACCAGATCCGCGCCCAGCTCTCGAAGATCGGCTGCCCGATCAAGGGCGACTTGAAATACGGCGCCCGCCGCTCGAACCCCGACGGCGGCATCTCGCTCCACTCGCGGGCGATCGAATTCACGCATCCCGTCCGTCGGGAGCCGGTGCGCATCACGGCCCCCGTCCCCGCCGGCGACAACCTCTGGGCCTTCTTCGCCCGTAACGCCTCCGAACCATGCGCCTGCTGATCCAACGCGTCCGCCGCGCCTCGGTCACGATCGACGGCACACTCCATTCGTCGATCGGAGCGGGACTGCTGCTGCTCGTCGGCATCGAGGAGGCCGATACGCAGGAGGACATCGACTATCTGGCGGGCAAAGCCTCGCGCCTGCGCGTCTTCGACGACGAAGCGGGGGTGATGAACCTCGACGTGCGGCAGACCGCGGGCGAGCTGCTCGTCGTGAGCCAGTTCACGCTTCACGCCTCGACGCGCAAGGGCAACCGCCCCTCCTATTTCCGCGCCGCGGGCGAAGCCTTCGCACGACCGATGTACGAGCGGTTCGTCGCGGCGCTCGCAGCCGCGAGCGGCCGCCCCGTCCGCACGGGCGAGTTCGGCGCCGACATGGCCGTCGAACTGGTCAACGACGGGCCGGTGACGATCTGGATCGATTCGAAAAACAAAGAGTGAAACAACTTATACGATGAAACGCTTTTACCTGACTTTCACGCTCCCGATCCTGCTTCTGGCAGTGTCTTGCAGCGACAGCGACACGCCGGGCGGCGAACCTTCGCCCTCCGATCCGCGCGAAGAGTGCCGGTTTTCGAACGTAAAGGCCACTCCGGCGGCCACCTCGGCCGACTTCTCGGCCAGCTATCTCTATCTGGGAGGATTCCTAGTCAAGGAGAACGGCTTCGTCTGTACGCCTGCGGGGGGGGGGTGCGCCCGTGACGGTCGTCTGCGAACGGTCGACCGAACCGGCCTGCACGCTGCGAGACCTCGCGCCCGAAACCGACTACGAACTCTACTGCTATGTAGTTGCCGGAGGCCATACCTTCCGCAGCGAAACGATTTCGTTCACCACGCTCGAAAAGGGCGAGGAGCCCGAACCGACACCCGACGGGAAGATCGTCTTCGGCACGCTGACCGTCTCGGAGCGCACCGCCACCTCGGCCACGGCCGCCGTCACTTACACCTGCGAAGGCGAAGCGACGGTCACCGACGCGGGTTTCCTGCTGAAAAAGGCGGGGCAGAGCGCCGAGACCAGGCAGTCGTGCGGTACGGCAGCGACCTCGCTGCGCTACACCTTCACCGGTCTGAGCGAAAACACCTCCTACGAGGTCGCGGCCTACGTCGTCACGCCGTCGAAGACCTGGCGCAGCACGGCCGTCGGGTTCACCACCGAGGCAGGCGCCGTCACGCCGCCCGACAACAATACCCGCCACAAAGGCTGGGCGGAACTGCCGAACGAAGTGTCGAACGGCGACTACCTCTACGTCGACCATGAATGCGCGATGGAAAAGGGGGCCAGAGCCCGCAACTTCACCGCCTGTTACAGCAAATCGAAGCTCTGCCCCGTGTGGGTCGCCGCGCCGTTGCACGACGCCTATGCGAAGAAGAACGTCGAGCGCAAAAATTCCTACAAGGACGATCCCGACCTGCCCTATGAACAGGTCGGGAAATGGGACGGTTACACGCGCGGGCACATGCTCGGATCCGCCGAGCGGCTGGTAAGCCGCGAGGCCAACAGCCAGGTGATGTACTTCTCGAACATCGGCCCCCAACTCGGCCAAAACGACTATTTCAACGGCGGCGGCGGTCAGTGGAACACCGCCGAAGACTGGGTGGACGAGCAGTGGCGCGGATTGGCCGATACCTGCTATCAGGTGGTGGGCTGCTATTGGGCCAACACCAACAAGAAGGTCTCCGGTACGACGATCCCGACCCACTATTTCACCGTGCTGCTCAAAGCCAAGAAGAGCGCCGGAAAGAAATGGGTGGTGAACTGTACGCGCGACGAGTTGCAATGCATCGCCCTGTTTATCGAGCACAAGTCCTACTCGAAGAACGCCGTGACGAAACCCGCTCAATTCGACTCGAAAGGCATCTTCATGCGCGTCTCCGATCTCGAAGCGAAGACCGGACACAAATTCTTCATGAACGTTCCCAACGCTCCGAAGGACACCTACGACACACGCGACTGGAACTTCTGATCGTATCCCGGCATTGCCCCTCGACACCCGCCACAGAGTTCGGACCGTCGAAGAGGCAATGTCGGGAAACACGACGGCCGTCGAAACGGGGAGCGGTCCTCGTATAACCGCACCGAACGATAAAACAAAAAACCGATTTTCGACCCTGACATGTACCCCTGGGGCGACGCACGACCCTATCACAGCTATGCGGCCTACTGCCGCCGCACCTTCGGCCGGCCGATACAGAAACTTCCGGTCGACGGAGGTTTCACCTGCCCCAACCGCGACGGCACGGTAGGACACGGCGGCTGTTCGTTCTGCTCGAACGAGGCCTTCACGCCCGCCTACTGCGACCCGCGCCGCACCGTCCGGCAGCAGGTCGACGACGCGATCGCCTTCCACCGGCGCGGGTTTCCGGCCGGAACGGGATTCCTGGTCTACTTCCAGTCGTACAGCAATACCTATGCGCCGCTCGAACGGCTCCAACGGCTCTTCGGGGAGGCGCTCGCCTGCCCCGGCGTCGCGGGGATCGTCGTGGGCACCCGTCCCGACTGCGTGGATGCGGCCAAGCTGGACTATCTGGCCGACCTCGCCCGCCGCACCTACGTCTGCGTCGAGTACGGCATCGAATCGACCTCCGACGCCACGCTGCGCACGATCGACCGGGGCCACGACTTCGCCGCGGCACGACGCGCCGTCGAGGCGACGGCCGCACGCGGCGTCGCCGTGGGCGCGCACTTCATCCTCGGCCTGCCCGACGAGAGCGACGCGGAGCTGCTCGACCGCACGCGCATCATCAACGCGCTGCCGCTCGCCACGGTCAAGTTCCACCAGTTGCAGTTCGTCGAGGGGACGCGCATGACCGACCTCTACGACGCGGAGCCCGCGCGGTTCCGCCGCTGGACGGCCGCCGAATACGTCGACCTGACGGCCGAAATCCTGCGCCGCCTGCGGCCCGACATCGCCGTCGAACGCATCGCGGGCCAGACGCCGCCCCGCATCCGCTGCCGGCGGCCGTGGGGCAACCTGCGCGGCGATGCGCTGTGGCGGATGCTCGAAAAAAGACTCGTCGAAAAAAACGCGCATCAGGGCGAATTTTTCGTATCTTCGCAGCGTTAATCGTTCGCTGTCATGAAAAGACCCAGGGTAAACCGTCAGGCGGTCGTCGGAACCGTCCTCGAATATGTCTGGATGATTTTCGGCATGTTCATCTACTCGTTCGGGTGGCTGGCCTGCATCATGCCCGCCAACACGCTGGGAGGCGGTGCAGCCGGTCTGTCGCTGCTGTTCTACCATATCACGGGACTGCCCATCGGCATGTTGACGCTCATCGTCAACGGCGTGCTGCTGCTCATCGGCGGCACGATCGTGGGGTGGAACTTCGGCATGAAGACCATCTTCTGCATCGCCATGCTCTCGGTCACGATGTCGGTGCTGCAACCGCTGCTGGCTGCCGTTACGCCGGCCGGGCAGACGCTCTTCGCGCTCGATCCCGTCAGCGACCGCATCCTGCTGGTCATCCTGGGCGGCATCATCGCCGGCATCGGCATCGCCATCTGCTTCCGGCAGGGCGGCTCGACGGGCGGCACGGACATCATCGCCATGATCGTCAACAAGTACAAGACGATCAGCTACGGCCGCATCGTGATGACCGTCGACTCGATGATCATCCTCTCGTCGCTGTTCGTGGGCGACATGGGCGTCGACTCGGTCATCTACGGCTTCGTCGTCACGGCGGTGCTGGGCTATACGGTCGACGTGATCCAGGCCGGCAACCAGCAGTCGAGCCAGATCTTCGTCTTCACGCGCCGTTACGAGGCGATGGCCGACCAGATCATCGCCACCACGCGCCACAGCGCCACGATCCTCGACGCTACGGGCTGGTACTCGAAGGAGGACATCAAAGTCGTGGTCGTGGTCTGCCGCAAGCGCGAAACCTCCCAGCTGCTCAAACTGGTGCGCGGCGTCGACGGCGACGCCTTCATCTCCGTGGGTTCCGTCATGGGCGTCTACGGCAAGGGCTTCGAAGCCCTCAACAAGGTCTGACGACCGCTCCTCAACCGAAACCTCCGACCGTCCGCCGCGACGGTCGCCAATCGATAGCGCCTATGCGAAACATTGCCTTCCCCAACCTGCTGAAAACCCTTCGGGAATATGTTCTCATGACCGCGGGCCTGCTGATCTACTCGTTCGGGTGGATCGCCTGCATCAAGCCCATGGAGGTGGCCGCCGGCGGCGGCACGGGGCTGGCGATGATCGTCAGCCACACGGCCGCCGAAATGTGGGGCGTCGACATCCGCATCGGTACGGTATTCCTGACGATCAACGCCTTCCTGCTGCTCCTGTCGGGGCTGACGGTGGGGTGGAACTTCGGTTTCAAGACTCTCTTCTGCATCGTCGTGGCATCGGGATTCATGGCGCTCATGGAACCCTATTTCATGGTCCACTACCCGCCGTCGGGCGACGTGCTGGGACTCGACGACAAGCTGCTCACGATCATCCTCGGCGCACTGCTCGCAGGCGCCGGCATGGCCGTCTGCTTCACCGCCGGCGGCGCCACGGGCGGCACGGACATCGTCGCCAAAATCTTCCACAAATACTGGGGCGTCGCCTACGGCAAAGTCATCATCTACACCGACATACTCATCATCGGCTCGACGCTGCTGGTAGGCTACGGCCTCTCGGACGTGGTCTACGGCTACATCGTCACGGTGGTCGTCGGCACGTCGGTCGACCTGCTCATGGCCGGCAGCCAGCAGTCGAACCAGATCTTCATCGTCACGGCCGACTACGACCGCATGGCCGAAGCGATCCTGCACGAAGCCGACCGCGGCGTGACGCTCATCGACGCCACGGGCGGCTACTCGCGCCACGAAATCCGCATCGTCATGGTCGTCTGCTACAAGCGCGACGCGGGACACGTCCTGCGCATCGCCCGCGACGTCGACCCCAAAGCCTTCGTCACCATCGCATCGGTTTCGGGCACCTACGGCGAAGGATTCCGCAAACTGACCCAACTCCGCTGACCTGCCCGATGGAGCGTTACGCCGATATCGTCCTGCCGCTGGCGCAGCCCGCCTACACCTACGCCGTCGCCGACGGTCTCGACGTGGAGGAGGGGCAGGCCGTGGCCGTGCAGTTCGGGGCGCGGCGCATCTACACGGGCATCGTCTGGCGCATCCACGGCCGGCGGCCCGACTTCCCCCGCATCAAGACCGTCTCGCGGGTACTCTACGACCGTCCGCTGCTCGACGCACGGCAGCGCGCCCTGTGGGAGTGGATGGCCGACTACTACCTCTGCACGCTGGGCGAGGTGATGCGCTTCGCCCTGCCGCAGACGATCAAGCCGTCGGGCAACAGCGAACAGGAGTTCGCCGACCGCGAATACCGCCCCCGCACCGAGCTCTACGCGGCGCTCGACGCCTCGCTGCACGACGAGGAGCGGTTCCACGACCTCATGGAGCGGCTCTCGCGGCGGGCGCCGCGCCAGTACGCCGCGCTCCTGGCCATCGCTTCGGCCGAGGGCGGCGACCGCATCTCGACCGGCGAGGTGCCCCGACGGCTCTTGGAGGCCGACGCCGCGACGCTGGCGGCATTGCAGAAGAAGGGCCTCGTCACGCTCACCCGCCGCGAACGGAGCGTCGAACGCGGCTGCGTGCGGTTCCAGCTTCCGACACTCACACCGGCCCAACAGAGCTGCCTCGATACGATCCGCGGCCACTTCGACGCCGGACGCCGCACCGTGCTGCTGCACGGCATCACCGGTTCGGGCAAGACCGAGCTCTACATCCACCTGATCGCCGAGGCGCTCGTCCGCGGCGGCGACGTGCTGCTGCTCGTGCCCGAAATCGCCATCACGGCGCAGCTCATCGCGCGGCTCGAACGCATCTTCGGCAGCCGCGTGACAGCCTACCACTCGAAGCTCACGCTCGCGCGCCGCACCGAAAGCTACCTGCGCCTGACGCGCTCCGACGGCGGGGAACTGGTCGTCGGCGCCCGCTCGGCGCTCTTTCTGCCGCTGCGGCACCTGCAACTGATCGTCGTCGACGAGGAGCACGACACGGGCTACAAGCAGACCGACGCGCAGCCGCGCTACAACGCCCGCGACGTGGCCGTCGTCATGGCACGCCTGCGGGAGGCCCGCACGGTGCTGGGCAGCGCCACCCCCTCGCTCGAAAGCTACGCCAACGCACTGGGCGGCAAGTACGGGCTGGCGACGCTCGACGAGCGCTACGGCGACGCTCGGCCGCCGCTCGTGCTCGTTTCGGACACGCTGCGCGCCGTCAAGCGCAACGAGCGCAAGACCCATTTCAACCGCCTGCTGCTCGACAAGCTCGCCGACGTACTCGCCCGCGGCGAGCAGGCGATGCTCTTCCAGAACCGCCGCGGATTCGCCCCCTACGTCGAGTGCCGCGCCTGCGGCTGGACGGCCCGCTGCCCCCGCTGCAACGTGACGCTCACCTACCACAAGCGCGACCACCGCCTCCAATGCCACTACTGCGGCCACGTCGAAACCGTCCCCGTCCGCTGTCCGGCGTGCAGGGCCGGTGAGGTAACCCCCGCGGGATTCGGCACCGAGAAGGTCGAGGAGGAGCTGGCGCGCCTCTTCCCCGCGGCGCGCATCGAGCGGCTCGACCGCGACACGGCCACCTCCGAACGCGCCTACCGCGCCATTATCGACCGCTTCGAGAGCGGGCAGAGCGACCTGCTGGTCGGCACGCAGATGATTACCAAAGGGTTCGACTTCGCACGGGTCTCGCTGGTAGGCATCCTCAACGCCGACAACCTGCTCTTCGCACCCGATTTCCGCGCCGCCGAACGCGCCTTCCAGCTGATGACGCAGGTGGCCGGACGCGCCGGACGGCGCGACGCGGCGGGCGAAGTGGTGATCCAGACCACGGAGCCCGAACACCCCGTCATCCGGCAGGTCGCCGCGGGCGACTACGAAGCGATGGCGCGCACGCAGCTGGCCGAACGCCGCGCCTTCGCCTATCCGCCCTACGCACGGCTGATCCGCCTGACGCTCCGCCAGCGCGACCGCGACCTGCTCTACCGGGCTTCGGCGGCGCTCGCCGTGGCGCTGCGCGGCCGTTTCGGCAGACGGGCCATGGGGCCGGTCGCTCCGCCCGTCGACCGCATCCGCGAGGAGTACATCACCGAATTCCTGCTCAAAATCGAGAGCGGCGCCTCGGCCTCCCGTGCCCGGGAAGTGCTGCGCGAGGTGCTCCGGCAGACGCTCGGTGCGAAAGAGTTCCAAACCGTAACGCTCAGCTGCGATGTCGATCCTCAGTGATACGGTGCGCGGCGTCGGACGGCTGCTCTTTCCCGTGCGGTGTCCGGTCTGCGGCGGCGAGATGCCGCCCGGCAGCCGCGTGGTCTGCACCCGCTGCCGCTATGCCGTGCCGCTCACGGGCTTCTGCTATGCGACCTACAATCCCTTGTGGGAGCGGCTCTCGGCGCTGGTTCCCGTCGAACAGGCCTCGGCCTTCCTCTACTTCATCCCCGGCAGCGGGTGGCGCGAGCTGATCCACCGCTTCAAATACGACGGCGCATGGCGCCTTGCACGCGATATGGGCGTATGGTACGGTCACTGCCTGGCCGACAGCGGCCTCTACGACACGGTGGACCGGATCGTCCCCGTGCCGCTCCACTGGCGCAAACGGTTGCGCCGCGGCTACAATCAGGCGGAGTACCTGGCCGAGGGGATCGCCCGCGCGCTCCGCGCCGAAGTCGACCGCCACAGCGTCCGCCGCATCCGCAACAACCCCGCACAGGCGCTCCACCGCCACGCCGAGCGGTGGGACAACGTCGAGGGAATCTTCGCCGTACGCCGTCCCGAAAGGCTCGCGGGGCACCATCTCCTGCTGGTGGACGACGTGCTCACTACGGGCGCCACACTGCTCTCATGCGCCGAGACGATCCTGCGCACCGCGCCCGACTGCCGGCTGAGCGTCGCGGTGCTGGCCGTCCCGCAGCGGGAGTTCGGCCTCGACGGATGACGGGCGGGAAAATGTACCGTCAGACGCTCTGCGAACGGTGCGGATGCAGCTCCGGTTCGCCGTCGGCGAAGGAGCCGCACGAGCCGGAGCGAGTTGCAGGCCGCCGCGCGGGGCGGTGACGGACTGCCGACATCGCCGGGCGATGCTCCTCTCGGCACGAAACGTCTCCGGCCGTTTATGCGGACGGATATTTTATTTTTCACGCTTAATTTTATTTATTGCGCAGCTTTGCGTAATTTTGAATCCGAAACCGAATGCCATGTCACAAGAAAACAATACGACACCGTCCGCACGCAACCGCGAAGCCTACGCCGCACTGACCGAAATGGGTGGCAACGTCCCGCCGCAGGCCGTCGAACTGGAAGAGGCCGTGCTGGGTGCGCTGATGCTCGAAAAGGACTCGATCATCACCGTACAGGAATTCGTCACCCCCGAAGCCTTCTACACCGAGGAGCACCGGTTGATCTACCGCGCCATCGAGGAGCTGTCGTCGGAGTTGAAGCCGATTGACCTCTACACCGTCACCGAGCGGCTCAAAGTCAAGAAGGAGCTCAAAAAGGTGGGCGGCGCCTCCTATCTGGCGCAGCTCACGCAGAAGGTCGGTTCGGCCGCCAACGTCGAGTTCCACGCCAAAATCGTGGCGCAGAAGTACGTGCAGCGCGAACTGATCCGCTCGGCCACGGAAATTCAGCGCCGTTCCTACGACGAATCGACCGACGTGACGGACCTGATCGGCTTCGCCGAGCAGGAGATCTTCAAGGTGGCCGAAGGACACGTGAAACGCTCCGTGCAGTCGGCAGCCGACGTGCTGGCGCGCACGCTGGCGCAGATCGAGGAGAACGCCAAGAACAAGAGCGCCTTCAACGGCGTGCCGTCGGGCTTCATGGCGCTCGACCGCGTGACGATGGGCTGGCAGCCGTCGGATCTGATCATCATCGCCGCCCGCCCCTCGATGGGTAAGACGGCCTTCACGCTCACCATGGCGCGCAACATGTCGGTCGACCACGAGCAGGCGGTCGCCTTCTTCTCGCTCGAAATGCCGGCGCACCAGCTCATGATGCGTCTGGTGGTGGCCGAGACGGGCATACCGGGCAACGATCTCAAACTGGGACGGCTCTCGCCCGAACAGTGGCGCCACCTCGAATCGGCCACCAAGCCGCTGGGAAGCGCCAAACTCTTCATCGACGACACGCCGGCGCTGTCGGTCTTCGAGTTCCGCTCGAAGGCGCGCCGTCTGAAAATACATAACGACATCAAGATCATCATGATCGACTACCTGCAACTGATGACCGGCGGCCCGCAGGCCGCCAAGGGAGGCAACCGCGAGCAGGAGGTGTCGTTCATCTCGCGCACGCTCAAAGCCATCGCCAAGGAGCTCAACGTCCCGATCATCGCCCTTTCGCAGCTGAACCGTTCGACCGAGTTGCGCGGCGGCTCGAAGCGGCCGCAGCTGTCGGACCTGCGCGAGTCGGGCGCCATCGAGCAGGACGCCGACATCGTGGCCTTCATCCACCGTCCCGAATACTACGGCATCAACCAGGACGAGAACGGAATGCCCACGGCGGGTATGGCCGAGCTGATCATCGCCAAGCACCGCAACGGCGCCGTGACCGACGTCAAGCTGCGCTTCCTGAAAGATCAGGCGCGCTTCGCCGACATCGACGACGCCGACCTGCTGCCGGGCGGCGCGCCCGCACCGGGGCAGCAGTACGACGATTTCGCCAGCGATTCGAACGCACCGGCAGGCTTCGCCCCCGGTCCCGCATCGATGGTCTCCACCGAATTCGACATCACGCCCCGCCCGCTCGGCGACGAAGCCCCCTTCTAAGGCCATGTTCGTCCGTATCGCAGCAGGAGCCGTCGCAGGCATCGACGCCGTGACGGTCTCGGTCGAGGTCAACGTCGCCGCGGCCGGACAACTGGGCCTCTTTTTGGTCGGGCTGCCCGACAACGCCGTCAAGGAGAGCGAACAGCGCATTCGCTCAGCCTTCGAAAACACGGGGCTGCGGATGACGGGCAAGAAGCTGGTGGTCAACCTCGCTCCGGCCGATCTGCGCAAGGAGGGGGCGGGTTTCGACCTGCCGATCGCCGTGGGCATCCTCGCCGCCACGGAGCAGGTTCCGGCCGAGGCGCTCGACGGGACGATGCTGGCGGGCGAACTGTCGCTCGACGGGACGCTCAAACCTGTGCGCGGCATCCTTCCGATGGCCGTCAAGGCCCGCGAAGAGGGGCTGCGGCGTCTGATCGTCCCGTGCGACAACGCCTGCGAAGCGGCCGTGGTCGAGGGCGTGGAGGTGATCGGTGCGGCATCGCTGGGCGAGACGGTGGAGTACCTGCGCGGCGACCGGACGATCGCACCGGCGGCAGCTTCCGCCGCCTTCGCGGAGGAAGAGGGCGGCTACGCCGAAGATTTCGCCGACGTCAAGGGGCAGGCGGCCGTCAAGCGGGCGCTCGAAATCGCGGCGGCGGGCGGCCACAACGTGCTGATGATCGGCGCGCCGGGTTCGGGCAAGACGATGCTCGCACGCCGGCTGCCCTCGATCCTGCCGCCGCTGACGCTCGACGAAGCGCTCGAAACGACCAAGATCCACTCCGTCGCGGGCAAGATCGGAGCGCACCGCGGCCTGCTCGCCGAACGGCCCTTCCGCGCACCGCACCACCTCTCGTCGCAGGTGGCGCTCATCGGCGGCGGACAGTCGCCCCGTCCGGGCGAAGTGTCGCTGGCGCACAACGGCATCCTCTTTCTGGACGAGCTGCCCGAATTCGGCCGCAACGTGCTCGAAGTGCTCCGGCAGCCCCTCGAAGAGCGGCGCATCACCGTCTCGCGGGCGCGTTACAGCGTCGAGTATCCGGCCAACTTCACGCTGGTGGCGGCGATGAATCCCTGCCCGTGCGGCTACTACAACCATCCTACGCGCGAATGCACCTGCCCGCCGGGCGCCGTACACCGCTATCTGGGCCGTATCTCCGGCCCGCTCATGGACCGCATCGACCTGCACATCGAGGTGACGCCGGTATCGATTCAGGAGATGGCCTCCGCCGAACGCGGCGAACCGAGCGCCGCGATCCGCCGGCGGGTCGTCCGCGCCCACGAAGTGCAGCGCGACCGATTCAGGGGCGTGGCCGGCGTCTACACCAACGCGATGATGACGGGCCGCATGGTGCGCGAATACTGCCCGATCGACGCCGAAGCGCGCACGCTGCTCGAACGGGCCATGGAGCGGCTCAGCCTCTCGGCACGCGCCTACGACCGCATCCTGAAAGTGGCGCGCACGATCGCCGATCTGGCGGGCGACGAGCGGATCGGCACGGCGCCGATCGCCGAGGCGATCGGCTACCGCTCGCTCGACCGCGAGTCGTGGGGACGATGACTGAAAAAATTAAGAATGAATATTACATACAGATGAAACGGGTGATTCTTTCAGGCGGCGGCACAGGCGGCCACATCTATCCGGCCGTCGCAGTGGCCGAAGCACTTCAACGCCGCTGCGGCGACGGGGTGGAACTCCTCTTCGTCGGCGCCGAAGGCAAAATGGAGATGGAGAAGATTCCGGCGCTGGGCTACCGCATCGTAGGGCTGCCGACGGCGGGACTGCAACGGCGGTTCGCGCTGTCGAATCTGGCGCTGCCCTTCAAGGTACTCAAAAGCGTCGGCCGTGCGCGGCGCACGATCTGCGAGTTCGGCGCCGACGTCGTGGTGGGATTCGGCGGCTACGCCTCGGGGCCCGTGCTGTGGGCCGCGCAGCGATCGGGAATCCCGACGCTCATTCAGGAGCAGAACTCCTACGCCGGTCTGACGAACAAGATCCTCGCACACGGTGCGCGGCGTATCTGCGTGGCCTACGACGGCATGGAGCGCTTCTTCCCCGCCGAGCGGATCGTGCACACGGGAAATCCCCTGCGCGGACGCTTCGCCGTGCCGACCGAGGCCGACCGGCTGGAAGGACTGGCAGCTTTCGGATTGGACGCCGCACGCCCCACGGTGCTCGTCGTGGGCGGCTCGCTGGGCTGCCGCACGCTCAACGAGACGATGAAGGCGTGGCTCGCGCGGCAGGAGTTCCGGCCGCCGTTCCAGGTGATCTGGCAGACGGGCAAATATTACGAGGCCGAGATGCGGCGCTTTCTCGAAGAACATCCCGCGCCGGGCGTCTGGCAGGGGGCCTTCATCGACCGTATGGACCGCGCCTATGCCGCGGCCGACGTCGTGGTGTCGCGCAGCGGCGCCTGCTCCGTCTCGGAGCTGTGTCTGGTGGGCAAGCCCACGCTCTTCGTCCCCTCGCCCAACGTGGCCGAAGATCACCAGACCAAGAACGCGCAGGCGCTCGTCGACCGGCAGGCTGCCGTTCTGGTCGCCGACGCCGAAGCGCCCGCACGGGCCATGGAGACGGCGGGCGAACTGCTCGCCGACCCCGCACGGAGGACGCTGCTCGCCCGCAACATCGCGGCGCTGGCCGTGCCCGACGCGGCGGAACGGATCGTCGACGAAATCGAAAAAATCTGGTAAGATGGAGATACAACGCATCTATTTCATCGGCATCGGCGGTATCGGCATGAGCGCGCTGGCCCGCTATTTCCTCCACGAAGGCCGCGAGGTGGCCGGCTACGACCGCACGCGGTCGGCACTCACCGAGGCGCTCGCGGCCGAGGGAGCCGCCATTCACTACACGGACGACACGGCGGCCATTCCCGCCCCGTTCCGCGAGCGGGAGGGCACCGTGGTGGTCTACACCCCCGCCGTGCCGGACGACCACGCCGAACTGAGCTGGTTCCGAGACCACGGCTTCACCGTCGAGAAACGGTCGCAGATGCTGGGCCACCTCTCGGCCGGCAAATACGTGATGGCCGTGGCCGGCACGCACGGCAAGACCACCACCTCGACGCTCGTCGCATGGCTCAACCGCGAGGTCGAAGGGGCCGGAAGCGCCTTTCTGGGCGGCATCTCGAAGAACTTCGGCAGCAATCTGGTGCTGGGCGACGGGCCGCGGCTCGCAGTCGAAGCCGACGAGTTCGACCGCTCGTTCCTCCGCCTGCGGCCCGACGTGGCGGTCGTCACGGCCGTAGACGCCGACCATCTCGACATCTACGGCACCCACGAAGCCGTGAAGGAGGCCTTCGCACAGTTCATCGAGCGCATCCGGCCGGGCGGCGCGCTGGTACTCAAAGCAGGCGTCGACGTGGCGCTGCGCAACGACGCCGTCACGGTCTACCGCTACGCCTACGACACCCCCTGCGACTTCTACGCCCGCGACGTGCGGCTCATCGAGGGCGGACACTACCGCTACGATCTGGTCACGCCGTCGGGTGTGATCGCCGACTGCACGTTGGGGATCCCCGGCTGGGTCAACGTCGAAAACGCCGTGGCGGCCGTCGCGGCGATGTGGTGCGCCGCCCGCGCCGAAGGAGGGACGCTCGACACAGAGCGACTGCGGCGTGCGCTGGCAGCCTTCGAGGGGGTCAAACGCCGCTTCGAATTCTACGTCAATACCCCGCGGCAGGTCTACATGGACGACTATGCCCACCATCCGCGCGAACTGGCCGCCGCGCTCACCTCGGTGCGGCGGATGTTTCCCGGCCGGCGCGTGACGGCGGTCTTCCAGCCGCACCTCTACACCCGCACGCGCGACTTCTACCGCGAGTTCGCCGAGGCGCTGTCGCAGGCCGACGAAGTGCTGCTGCTGCCGATCTATCCCGCACGCGAGGAGCCGATCGAGGGCATCGCCTCCGAGATCATCGCCGAACGGGTCACCGTACCGTGCCGCATCGTCGGCCGCGAAGCGCTGGCGGCGACGCTCGGCGCAGCCGCGACCGACGTGGTCGTCAGCTTCGGGGCGGGCAACATCGACGCCTGCTGCGATGCCGTGGCGGACGTATTGCGTAAAAAAGCCTGACGGATGCCCAGACCGCTGCGATACACGCTCATCGGGCTGCTGTGGGCCGCCGTGGCCGGGTACATCGTCTACTCGGCCGCACGGGTGCGGACTCACCGGCGACAGCTCGTCGTGCAGCGGCTCGATATCGAGATCGCCGACAGTTCGTCGCACGGGCAGCTCGTCACGGGCGGCGCAGTACGGCAGTGGCTGGCGCGCAGCGGCGTGAAAACCGTCGGTGCGGCGGCGCGCGAGGTCGACCTGCGGAGCATCGAAGGACTGATCCTGCGCAACGGGTTCGTGGCCGACGCCACCGCCTCGATCGACTACGGCGGCGTGCTGCGCATCGCCGTACGCCAGCGCCGTCCCGTCGTGCGGCTGCTGTTCGACGGCTACAACGCCTACGCCACCGACGAAGGGTATCTCTTCGCGGCGCCGCAGTCGTCGGCGCTCTACGTTCCGGTGATGACCGGTTCCTACGCCCCGCCCGCTCCGGCCTCCTACACGGGATCGATAGCGGATTACACCGCCGCGCGGATCGCCGAATCGGAGGGCCGCATCGCCGAGATCGAACGCGAAAAATATCCTCTCTACCGCGCCGAGCGCGAGAACGACGAAAACATCAAGGCGCTGCGGCGCATGACGATCAAGAAAGGGCTGTTCGAACGCCGCGAAAATTTCGAGCGCCGCGTGAAGGAGCTGCGTGAAAAAAAGGCGCGGCTGCGCCGCGAATACCGCTATACGGCGCGGGTCTTGCAGGAGCGCATCGATAAAATCTCCGCCCGGCAGGCGGCCGAACGGGAAAAACAAAAAAAGTTGCGGAAAAGCTACGAAGATTTCCTGAAACTGCTTAACTTTGTGGTGCTCGTCGAAAAGGACGATTTCTGGCGATCGGAGATCGTCCAGATCGTCGTGGCGAAAGGCCCGGACGGAGCGCCCGAGATCGAACTGGTACCCCGCACGGGCAGCCATACGGTGATCTTCGGCAGCCCCGACGACGCGGAGGAGAAACTCGCGAAACTGCTGACGTTCTACCGCCGCGGATTGCGGAACATCGGATGGGAAGAGTACCGCACGATCAACGTCAAATACAAAGAACAAGTGGTGTGCACAAAATAGAGCGTCTGCACCGGAGCGGCGGCCGAAAGACCGTCCGCAAGGCAAACGCCCGATGAAACAAAGCTGACAAACGTGGAGAAGAAGAATTACATCGTCGCAATCGACCTGGGATCGTCGAACGTCGTGGTGGCCGTCGCCGAACGCGACGCCGAGGGACGTCCGGTCGTCCGCAGCATCGTCTCGAAACCTTCGCAGGGAGTGAAGGCGGGCATGATTACGAATATCGAGCAGGTGAGCAATTCCATCAAGGCGGCCGTCGAGGCCGTTGGCGAGGAGCTGGGCATCCGTATCACCGAAGCCTACACCGGCATTTCGGGCGATTTCGTACGCTGCGCCCGCCACACCGACCACGTCTTCACCTCCGATCCGCAGAACGGCGTCAACCGCACCGACGTGGAGGCGCTGTTCGACCGTATGCGCAACGTGCAGGCCCCCGACGACGAGACGATCATGGAGCGCATCCCGCAAAACTACCTCGTGGACGAAAACCAGGAGGTGGCCGACCCCGTCGGATCGTTCGGCAAGCGGCTCGCATCGACCTTCAACTTCATCCTTTGCGCCAAAACCCCGATCGAACGGCTCAACCTGGCGCTGCGCCGGCTGGGCATCCGCTCGCTGGGGATGTACGCCAACGCGCTGGTGACGGGCGCCGCCGTCCTCTCGGCGGACGAGAAGGAGGAGGGTGCGGCCGTGGTCAACATCGGCGGCGGCGTGACCGACGTGGCGGTCTACTACCGCAACGTGCCGCGCTACATCGCCACCATCCCCATGGGGGCGGGGGCGATCAACAACGACATCCGCACGCTGGGCATCCTCGAACGCCACGTGGACAGCCTCAAACGCAAATTCGGTTCGGCGGTCGCCGAGCTGGCGCCCGAAAACAAGATGGTGAGCGTCAAGGGACGCACCGCCAAGGAGACCAAGGATATCCTGCTGCACAACCTGGCCGTGGTGATCGAATCGCGCGCCCGCGACATCGCCGAATACGTCGCGCAGGAGATCCGGGATTCGGGATTCGGCGACAAGCTGGCCTACGGCATCGTGCTGACGGGCGGCTCGGCGCAGTTGCAACATATCGACGAACTGTTCCGCCGCGTAACGGGCATGGAGGTCCGCATCGGCACGGCCGAAGAGGCCGTCGACGAGACGTCGCGGGAAAAGGTCGCTTCGCCGGCCTACTCGACGGCCGTCGGACTGCTGCTCCGCGGCGCCGCCCACGGCGACTGCGCCGTGACCGATATCCCGCGTCAGGGAGGTGCGGCACAGCCCGCCGGGCCGACGATCCCGCGCGCGACCCCTTACTCTGCCGGGAAGCCCGCGACAGGCGTTTCGGCAGCGCCCTACACACCGCGGCCCGCGGCCGCACCGACTCCCCCGCCGACGACACCCGCGGCGAACGCCGCAACGGAAGGGGCGGCGCAAGGGGCCGCAGCCGAAACCGCCGAGACGCCGCATCGTCCGAAACGGGGCCTGCTCGACAAGCTCAAACAGAAGTTGGGAACCCGCCTGGACGACTTCTTCACCGGATCGGAAGACGAAGAAATCTGAGTCGCCCGACCGGGCAAGGCGGCGGGAAGCCGAAACAATACGAACGAGAAAACACAAAACCGGCCGGCAACCGGAACGAACGCCCGACGAAAAAGAGGTTAAGGAATTATGAGTGACGATCTGATGAACGAAATTGCTGCGGCAAAAGATAAATCTTCGATAATCATGGTGGTGGGCGTCGGCGGTGCCGGCGGCAACGCCGTGAACCACATGTGGAACCTCGGCATCAAGGACGTCGGGTTCATGGTCTGCAACACCGACGCACAGGCGTTGGACAACAGTCCCGTCGAGGAGAAGGTGCAGCTGGGGCGTGAAGGTCTCGGTGCGGGCAACGATCCCGAAAACGGACGCAAGGCGGCCATCGAATCGCTCGACGACATCCGCCGCAGGCTCGAAGCGGCCGGCACGCGGATGCTCTTCGTGACGGCCGGTATGGGCGGCGGCACGGGCACGGGCGCATCGCCCGTAATCGCCAAACTGGCGCATGAAATGGGCATCCTCACCGTCGGTATCGTCACCTCGCCGCTGGCCGTCGAGGGCAAGATCCGCTACGAACAGGCCTTTCGGGGCATCGAGGAGCTGAGCCGCAACGTCGATTCGCTATTGGTCATCAACAACGAGAACATCGTCGAGATGTACGGCCGCCTCTCGCTCAAACAAGCCTTCGGCAAGGCCGACGACATCCTCGCATCAGCTGCCAAGGGCATCGCCGAGATCATCACCGTCGAAAGCGACATGGTCAACGTCGACTTCGCCGACGTGTCGAAGGTGATGCGCGACAGCGGCCGCGCCCACATGTCGGTGGCTACGGCCGAAGGCGAGCACCGCGCCGCAGAGGTGGCCCGCGCGTCGCTCGAATCGCCGCTGCTCGACCATACGCTCATATCGGGCGCGAAAAACATCCTGCTGAACATCTCGACCTCCGACGCCGATTCGCTGGCGCTGGACGAGGTGATGGAGATCCTGAAATACATCCAGTCGCACGCCAGCGTACAGGCCCCCGACGGCACGGTGCACGACGCCAACATCATCTGGGGCACGAGCGTCAAACCGCAGCTGGGGCGGCGCATCGAGCTGGTCGTCGTGGCGACGGGATTCGACAGCGCGGCGATCGAGCGCGCCGCGAAACCGGTCGTCCCGCCCGCCGACATCCTCGCCGCGCAGCCCCGCGAAGAGAACACGGTGCTCGAACCGATCAAACCGCGCCCCGTGCCGACGCTGCGGCCCATGACGCAGGTGATGCTGGGCGAACGGCCGACACGTTACAAGAACATCGAGGCGCAACTGGCCGTGCCGGCCTACCGGACGCGCAAGGCCGAGCTGATCGTCGAGACCTCGACCAGCCGCAAGGAGGTGCTCAAGGAGGAGGGCGACGCCGCGGCGAAACCTCCGCAGGAGAAGGGCGGCTCGCTCTTCGACTGATCCGTCGGCAGGCAGTGCAAAACGAAAATAAACGAATTTGGAAGGCAGTCTGGTCACACTCAACCCCGTAGACATCGGTCTGCTCCTGCCGGGAGCGGTCGCGGTGTGCCTGCTGGCGGTCTCGGCCCTCGTTTCGGGCGCCGAGACGTCGTTTTTCTCGCTCACACCGCACGACATACGGGACATCAAGGCACATCCCGAAAAATCTTCGAACGACGCCATTCTGCGGCTGCTCGGCGACGTCGATCAACTGCTCGCTACGATTCTGGTGGTCAACAATCTGGTGAACATCTGCATCGTCATCCTGGCCGCACGCATCATCAACCTGCTCTTCACGTTCGGCTCGGCCGGCATGCGCTTTCTCTTCGAATCGGTCATCGCCACCTTCCTGCTGCTGCTTTTCGGCGAGATCATCCCCAAGGTATTCGCCCAGAGCCGCCCCCTGCGGTTCGCCCGTACGGTAGCGCGCCCCATCCTGCTGATGCGCTGGCTGATGCGCCCCTTCGCCTACATCCTGATCCGCACGAGCAGCACGATCAGCGAACACGCCGCGCGTCGCAACGAGATTTCGCTCGACGAGCTGGCCGACGCCGTCGACATGACCGCCACCGCCTCGGCCGAGGAGCACAACATGCTCTCGGGCATCGTCAAGTTCGCCAACACCGAGGTGCAGGAGATCATGCGTCCCCGCGTGGATGTCGTCGCCGTCGGAATAGGCGACAACTACCTGAGCGTCAAGGAACGCATCATCGCTTCGGGCTTCTCGCGCATTCCGGTCTGCGACGAGGATCTGGACAATATCAAGGGAATCCTCTACGTCAAGGATCTGCTGCCCTACATCAACAACGGCGACGAATTCGGCTGGCAACAACTGTTGCGAAAAGCCTATTTCGTGCCCGAACACAAGAAGATCAACGACCTGCTGGAAGAGTTTCAGTCGAACAAGGTACACATGGCCGTCGTGGTCGACGAATACGGTTCGACGCTGGGCATCGTCTCGCTCGAAGATATTCTCGAAGAGATCGTCGGCGAGATTTCGGACGAGAGCGACGCCGTCGAAAGCGCCTACACCAAGCTCGACGACCGCAACTACCTCTTCGACGGCAAGACCCACATCGGCGACTTCGAACGCATCCTGCAACTGCCCGAAAACACCTTCGCCGACGTCAAGGGCGAGGCCGAGACGCTGGCGGGACTGATGCTCGAAATCAAGCGCGATTTTCTGAAAAAGGGCGACGTCGTGACCACGCACGACCTCCGTTTCACGGCCCACACGATCGAAGGCCGACGCATCGACAAGGTACAGGTGACGCTGCCCGAATAGACGGCCGCGCACCGGATTCCCCAACCCGCTCAATCCCGAAAAGATGACCCTCCGCTGCATCCTCGCCCCGCTGGCTTCGCCCGACACGCTTCGCGGGCAGGTGACCGATGCCGATTGGGCCGCTGCGGCCGCATTTCCGCCCCGCCGACGGGCCGAATACCTCACATGGCGCGCCGTCGTCTACCGCGAACTGGGTGCCGTGCCGATCGGCTACGACGCCGCGGGCGGCCCCGTGCTGATCGGCGATCCGCGCCATATCGGCGTCTCGCACGGGGGCGGGCACGCGGCCGTCGTGATCTCCGACCGCCCCTGTGCGGTAGACATCGAATCCGAGACACGTCGTTTCACCCGCGCGGCGGCGCATTTCCTTACTCCGGCCGAAGCCGCACTCGGCGACGATCCGCGCGTGGCGGGCGTGGTCTGGTGCGCCAAGGAGACGCTCTACAAGCTGGCCCGCCGTCGCGGACTCGACCTGCTGCGCGACCTCGCGATCGAACGGATCGACTTCGCGGCGGGCGAGGTCGTCGGCCGCGTCCGCGGCGGCGAACCGATCCCAATGCGGCTGGAATTGCGCGAAGGGCTGATCGTCGTCCACACCCTTTGATCCGCAGCGACATCCGCCGCACCGCCTTCTCTATGCAGCGACCGATCCGGAAATCGACGGCAACATACGCACCCGGACCGGGCGCACACGAAATCACCCCTGCTGCAATGTATCGCAGCAGGGGTGAAAACCGTTTCCGGCGGCGGAAAGCCCGCGTCGGTCAACTCCCGTGCAGGGGTTCCCAGCCCAACCGCAGATCGGGAAGTCCGGTCAGTTCGCGCACCGCCCGACGCCCCTCCTCGCCCAATGTAAGCGAATAGCGATTAACGAAGAGCGCGATATGACGGTCGATCACCTCGTCGTCCAACTCACGAGCGTGTTCCCTGACGAACGGCCGCGACACCGTCGGGTGTTCGAGCGCGTAGGCGATGCTGTCGTGCAACACCCGATCGAAGGTGCGACGCACCTCCGCCGGCAGTTCCCGACTCGCCACGATGCCGCCCAACGGCAGCGGCAGTCCCGTCTGCCGCTCCCACAACGCTCCCAGATCGGCCACCAGTTCCAGATTGTGCCGCTCGTAGGTAAAACGCCCTTCGTGAATGAGTACGCCCGCATCGAACGCACCCCGTTCGACCGCTGCGGCGATCTCGGAAAAGAGCACCGGCGTACGGTCGACGATCGAGGGAAAAAAGCGCAGCAGCATGGCATTGGCCGTAGTGAGTTCGCCCGGAATGGCTACGCGCCGGATCGGCGACCGGTCGCCGCGGCGCCGCACGAGCAACTGCCCGTTGCCCCGTCCGAGTGCCGATCCGCTGTCGAGCAGCGCATAACGGTCGACGACGGCCGGCAGCACGGCATAGCTGATCTTCGAAATATCGGGCCCGTCAGGCGACGAGACGCCTTCGTTCAGCTCCTCGATATCCTGGAATCCGACCTCGAACGCGAGGCCCTGCGTCGGGATACGACCGTTGAGCAACGCCTCGAACATGAACGTATCGTTGGGGCAGGGCGAAATACGGAGGCGCAACCGGTCAGTCATCGTCGTCGGCCGAAAGCCGTTTTTTCGTGACCGCCTTCTCCGACCTGCTCCGACCGCCGAAACGGCCGATCAGGAAGCCCGCCAGGAAGATCACGGCCCAGATGACGAGCGTCGTGATCTTGCCCATGGCCCAGACGTAGATCTCGCTCGAATAGAAAATCAGGAGGAAGAAGAGCACCAGCGCGGCGGCGATGCCGATCATCCATTTGGTAGATGTTTTCATAAGCCTATCGGTTTGAATTTCAAGTTTATCACCCCTTTCCGACACCCCCGGCGGATCGGCGAAAGGGAAGTCAATCCAGCGAAGAGACGGATCCGATTTCGCCGACGAGCAGCGCCAACTCCCGTGCCAGCGCCTCGCAGGCATCGGCTACGCGCCACACGCCGAAGGGTTCTCCCACGCGGTTGGAGACGGCACGCACCTCGGCGGCCGGTACGCCCAGCGCCGCAGCGACGGCGAAGAACGCCGCCCCCTCCATGTTCTCCACCTCGGCTCCGGCAGGTGCCGCCCCGCTGCGTGCGACGCTGTTAGAAACCGCCGTGCGCAGCCCCGGAACAGCGAACGTCGGACGATAGGCGTCGGCGTACCGTTCCGGCAATCCCTCCACGCGCTCCTCGGCGACGGCGACGACCTCGCCGACGGCAACCTCCGATGCGGGATAGACGCCGGCGATGCCCGCCAGCAGCAGCAGATCGGGGCGTTCGTCGACGATCGCACGCGCCGTCGCGGCGGCAGCAGCGGCAGGGCCTACGCCCGTGATGCGGTACGCGACGCCGGGACAGCGGCGCCGGAAAGCCTCGGCTTCGCCCGCCGTGGGGAAGAGGACGACCGTGCGCATACGTCTACCGGCCGACGACGGCTTCCAGCTCTTCGACCGTCACGGGGATCGTACGGTCGCCGAGGATGCGGCAGCCGGTGTCGGTCACCAGCAGGTCGTCTTCGATGCGGATGCCGCCGAAATCGAGATAGCGGCTGCGCAGCAGGTCGTAGTCGACGATCCCGCGGAACTTGCCTTCGGCTTCGCACTTGTCGACGAGCGCCGGGATGAAGTAGATGCCCGGTTCGTCGCTCAGGATCGTCCCCGGGCGCAGACGCCACGTGGCGCGGTGGAGGCAGGTAGCCGACTGCGCGGCGCGCTCGGCCACGAGCGAATAGTCGAAACTGCGCTCGCCGATGTTTTCGCAGTCGTGCACGTCCATGCCCAACCCGTGTCCCAGTCCGTGGGGCATGAAGAGGTACATGGCGCCCGCGGCGACAGCGTCGTCGGCCGAACCTTTGAGCAGCCCCACGCCGACGAGCCCCTCGGCCAGCTTGCGGTAGGCTTCGAGGTGTACCTCCTGCATGTACATCATTCCCGGGCGCACGATGCGTGCGATGTGGTCGTGGCACGCCAGCACGATGTCGTAGATCTCGCGCTGCTGCGCCGTGAAACGGCCGCTGACAGGGTAGGTGCGCGTGTGGTCGGAGCAGTAGTTCATCAGGTTCTCGCCGCCGGCATCGACCAGCAGCAGCCGTCCGTCGGCGAGCACCCCCTCCGAGTTGAGGTTGTGCAGCGTCTCGCCGTGCTGCGAGACGATCGACGGGAACGACACGCCGAGCCCCATCGACTTGGCGACGCCCTCGATCGCACCGGCGATCTCGCGCTCGACGACGCCCGCGCGGCACATCCGCATGGCGGTGGTGTGCATGGCGTAACCGATGTGGAAGGCATCCTCCATCTGCGCCACCTCCTCGGCGCTCTTGACCTCGCGCATCTCCGCGACGGCGAACATCAGGTCGACCGACTTGTAGTCGTGCAGCAGCGCAGGAGCGATCCCCAGCAGCGCCGAGAGTTGCAGCTTCGTTTCGCCGCGGTAGGGCGGCAGGTAGTGTATGCGGCGGCCGAGCCGGATCGCGGCGGCCAGATAGTCGGCCAGCGCCGCCAGCGGGCGGCAGTCGGCGACGCCCGCGCGGGCGCCTTCTTCGCGCAGCGTGGGCTGCGGCCCCGTCCAGATGATGTCGTCGACGGTGAAATCGTCGCCGAAAAGCACCTCCTCGCCCGTATCGGCGTCGATGACGCCCGCGAGCGACGGCCGGTCGAGGCCGAAATAGTAGAGGAACGTCGAATCCTGACGGAAATAGTAGGCGTTGTTGGGATAGTTGTTGGCTGAGGGCTGGTTGCCCGGCAGCAGGATCAGCCCGCCGCCCGTCTTCGCGCGCAACTCGGCGCGGCGCGAAACGTAGGTTTTGACCGGAAACATGTTCGTTGATTTTTTTCTTCCATTTCTCGCCTCGGCAATTCGAGCAAGTTCAATTGCGCTCGGCTTGACGAAATGGTTGTCTTTTTTACGTCGTCTCCCTACCGGCGGTTGCCCAGCAGCCGCAGCATGTAGAGAAACAGGTTGATGAAATCGAGGTAGAGCGACAGCGCACCCAGCAGCGCCATTTTCTGCATCGGCTCGTCGACCTCGGCGCCGGAGTAGATCATCCGCTTGATCGTCTGCGTGTCGTAGGCCGTCAGCCCGACGAAGAGCAGGATGCCGACGTAGGTGACGATCCACATGAGCATCTCGCTTCGGAGGAAGAGATTGACCACCGAGGCGAGGATCACGCCCACGAGGGCCATCGTCAGCAGGTTGCCCCACGACGAGAGGTCGCGCCCCGTGACGAAGCCGTAGAGCGACATCGCGCCGAACATGCCGGCCGTGACGAGGAACGTCAGGCCGATCGATCCCAGGTCGTAGACGAGGAAAATGGTCGACAGCGTGGCGCCGTTGACTACCGAATAGGCGATGAACATCAGCGTGGCCGTCAGGAACGACATGCGCATGATGTTGGCCGCCAGGACGAAGACGAGCACCAACTCGGCGACGATGAGGCCGAGGAAGACGAAGCGGCTGCTGAAAATCGCCTGCAACAGCGTTTCGGAGCCGGCCACCGTATAGGCCGTCAGCGCCGTCAGTGCCAGCGCCATAGTCATCCAGAGATAGACGTTGCGGAAAAGCGTCGCGCGCGCGGCATCGGGCTGCGCGGCGGCGAAGGTCGGTTTGGTTGTTTCCATTTTCGTGTCGAATGATTTTGTTATTTTGACATTTCTTTTCGTTTTCCCTGCAAAAGGCGTGCGGCGAATCAGTCGGGCTGCGAATTCGAGGCGTCGGCCGGCACCATGCGGTAGAGCTGGTCGCCGCGCCGCACGAGCGAAGGGGTTTTCAGCGAACAGAAGACCCCTTGCACGGCCTCCTGGGCAGGAGCATTGCCCACATAGGGGTCGGCCGTCAGTTCGACCACGCCCGTCGTCGGCCCCTGGAAGAAGAGCTCGTCGCCGCGCCGCACGGGCGACGCCTCGACCCATACCTCGGCCACCGACTGCTTCTTGAAAAAGTTGGTCACCCGGCCCACGTAGACCTTGCGGCGCGTGGCCGACGACCCGTAATGCTCGCTATGTTCGGCCATCGGCGCACCGGCATAGTAACCCTGCCAGAAGCCGCGGTTGAAGACCGTCGCCAGCTCCTCTTTGAGCGCCGCAGCCAGTTCGGGCGTATATTCGCCCGTCTCCATCGCCCGCAGGGCGCGGTCGTAACACGCCACCACCCGTTTGACATACTCCGCACCGCGGGCACGCCCTTCGATTTTGAGCACGCGCACGCCGGCGCCGACGAAGCGGTCGAGGAAGTCGATCGTGCAGAGGTCTTTGGGCGAAAGGAGGTATTGCCCCTCGGCGGCGAGCTGCGCGCCCGTCTCCACGTCGGTGAGCGTATATTTGCGGCGGCAGATCTGGCGGCAGGCGCCCCGGTTGGCCGAACACCCCGTCTCGTGCAGCGACAGGTAGCACTTGCCCGAAACGGCCATGCACAGCGCGCCGTGGGCGAACATCTCGATGCGCACCGGATCGCCCGAAGGGCCGCAGATCTGCTGCTCGTCGATCGCACGGGCGATGCGGCCGATCTGGTCGAGCGACAGTTCGCGCGCCAGCACCACCACGTCGGCCCACTGCGAAAAGAACTTCACCGCCTCACTGTTCGTGAGGTTGCACTGCGTGGAGATATGCACCTCCATCCCGATGCGGCGCGCGTAGAGGATCGCCGACAGGTCGGAAGCGATCACGGCGTCGACCCCCGCCGCGCGGGCACGGTCGACGAGCGCGTGCATCTGCCGCAATTCGTCCTCGTAGATCACCGTATTGACCGTCAGGTAGCTCTTCACCCCCGCCGCGCGGGCGATCCCGACGATGCGTTCCAGATCGTCCGGCGTGAAATTCGCGGCCGACTTCGACCGCATGTTGAGCTGCCCCACACCGAAATAGACGGCGTCGGCTCCGGCCTGCACGGCCGCCTGCAACGCCTCGTAGCTCCCGGCCGGAGCCATCAGTTCTATGTCGCTTCGTTTCATCTCGAATGTTTTTCTCGTGCCGCCGCTCTTTTCCGACAGCGTTCTGCATCGCAGGCGGTTCGCCCCTCCCGCACGACGGACTGTAACCCGCGGAGACTCGTCCGATTCCGACCTCCGAGGCCGAATCGCGAGTTTTTTCGGGAAATCGAATCGTCTATTTCCTGCGCCCCATCAGGCTGCGGGCGTACTCGCGCAGCGGCTCCTTGCGCGCATCGGGAACGTTCAGCCCGTCGAGCGTCGCCAGCGCACGGTCGAAACGCAGCGAAATCTGCTGCTCCGTGAGGCGCGGCACATCCAGCGCGTCGAAGACGGCGCGCACGCGGGCGATCTTCTCCGCAGGGGCAAGCGCCGCATCCTTGTAGGTGTGGCGCAGCACCTCGCGCTGCTCCTCGTCGGCACGGCTCATGGCCGTGACCATCAGATAGCTCTTCTTCCCTTCGAGAATGTCGCCGCCGATGGTCTTGCCCAACTCCTCGCCGCCGTAGCTGTCCAGCAGGTCGTCCTGCAACTGGAAGGCCATGCCCAGTTCGATGGCGAACTGGTAGAGACGGCGGCTCTGCTCCTCGTCGGCACCGCCCAGAATCGCACCCATCATGGCCGAACCTGCCACCAGCACCGACGTCTTCAATTCGATCATCGACATGTACTCCACGACCGAAACCTTCTGCTTGCTCTCGAAATCCATGTCGTACTGCTGCCCTTCGCAAACACCCAGCGCCATCGTGTTGAAGACCTCCAAAATACGCGGCAGCAGTGCCGGCGGTGCCTGCGCCAGCAGCCGGTAGGCGCTGATGAGCATGGCATCGCCCGACAGAATCGCCACGTTGCCGCCCCAGCGGGCGTAGACCGAAGGTTTGCCGCGGCGCACGGCGGCATTGTCCATGATGTCGTCGTGCAGCAGCGTGAAGTTGTGGAATATCTCGACGGCGGCGGCGGCGGGCAGCGCGACGTCGACGTCGTCGGCAAACAGCCCGCACGACAGCAGCAGCAGCATCGGGCGCAGGCGCTTGCCGCCGCCCGCGAGCGAATAGCGGATCGGATCGTAGAGCCGTTCGGGTTCGGTAGGCAGCTCACGCTGAGCGAGATAATTTTCGAGAAGGTCGAGAAGCTGTTCGTTGGTCTGCATTTTTCTTACGTTTGATCGTTCGTTCGCGACAGCCGTTTTCCCGCCTCGGCAAAACCCGAACGAAGTTCGGCATTGCGCTCGGCTTATCGAAAACGTCGGCGAATACACGTCCAAAGATACGAATAAGCGAGAGCAAAAGCAAACTCGTTTGCATTTTGCCGAGCGGGAGTATCTTCGGCGAAGCCAAAGTACGAATAAGCGAGGGCAATGTCGAATTTATTTGAACATTGCCGAGCGGAAGTATCCAAGGCGAAGCCAAAGATACGAAAAGTCGGGCGCAGAAGCAAGCGTCGGCTTGATTATGCCGAGACGGAGTATCTAAGACGCGATCAAATATACCTAAACTCTTTTGCAAACACATCAAATTTGATGATAACATATCAAGTCGGCGCCTCACAGCAAACAAATTATCGACACAAATACCTAGCTTTGCCATCAAAATAACGATAGATGAAAACAGACTGTTTGAAAGGAATTGACACCTTGCGCTACTCGGATATTTTTTTGGCTATGTATTCTGACAATGGAAGCAGTTGCCTGCATCGCAACCATTCTCACGTATTGGTCTATATGTATTCCGGGGAACTGGAAATAAAGGAACACAAGAAAATTACCCGATTGCACAAAGGGGATTGCGCATTTATTCGTAAGGATTTCAGCGTGCAGCTCACCAAACAAGCATGCAAAATGGAGCAGTTCAAGGCCGTATTCCTAATGTTCACGGATAAATTTCTGCGTAACTTTTACTGCCGCTTGGACAAGGAAAGTCTGCCGGAAAATGCACGACGAAGCAAAGTCAGTCTGTACAGACTGCCGTCCGACCGTCCCGACATCGTAAGCCTGTTCGAGTCGATGACCCCATACTTCAATTCCGGCATCCGACCTACGGACGAACTGTTGGAATTGAAGATGACAGAAGGATTGTACGTACTCCTGAATACGGACAAGAACCTGTATGCCTCGCTTTTCGACTTCGCCGACCCGTGGAAAATCGACATCATGGACTTCATGGAACAGAACTACATGAACGACCTTACGCTGGCGGAAATGGCCAATTATACCGGGCGGAGCCTTGCCACGTTCAAACGTGACTTCAATAAAGTAAGCGACCTGTCTCCTCAAA
Source organism: Alistipes communis (assembly GCF_006542665.1). Classification (NCBI taxonomy): domain Bacteria; kingdom Pseudomonadati; phylum Bacteroidota; class Bacteroidia; order Bacteroidales; family Rikenellaceae; genus Alistipes; species Alistipes communis. The sequence goes on along the minus strand of NZ_AP019735.1, from coordinate 1,417,010 downwards.
AATGGGTGATACGCCGCAGACTGGAAGCAGCCCATGCGCTCATACTGTCCGGCACACGGAAAGTGACCGACGTTTGCTACCGTGTAGGCTTTAAAAACCTTTCCCACTTTTCAAAAGCATACAAGGGACTGTACGGATATTCCCCTGCCCACAGCAATTGATCTTTTATTCAAACGAACGGACTTATGGATATTCAAGGACAAGAAAACCAACTTATTCTCGCATTCCCGGACAGGGAAGTACGCTGTTTGGATACGGCAGACAACAGAATCAACCGGATGTTGGAACGGTCGAACATATCTATCATCGGGAACAATAACCGTGTGCTGTTGCATTTCGAATCGGAAGATAGTGCGGAAGAATTGCTAACGGGAGCCGGATTCCTGCTTATCGTCAAAGGGGATGGAAACGAAGTGGACATGGGAACGGTCATTGTACGTTGTTCCTCCATATTGGGCATGACCGGGCTGAAACTCATCATCGGGCAGCTGCCCGGACTGGGTGCAGGCGTATCCCGGACAGCAAACGGATGCAGCGTCACCATAGGCGACCGGGTGGTCATCAACGGAGTCACCCTCTATCTGCAAGAAGACCATTCGCGTGTCAGCATCGGCGATGACAGCCAGTTGAGCTGGGGCGTGGATGTGTGGTGCACAGATGCCCACACGATTACCGACCTCGAAGGAAACCCTGTCAATTATGCCGAAAGCATTGAGATAGGCCGTCACGTATGGGTGGGCAAGGATGTCAAGATAGGCAAGAATGTGCGAATCGCCGACAACAGCATTGTAGGTTGGGGCAGCATCGTTACCAAACGGTTCGACGAGCCGAACGTAATCCTTGCAGGCACCCCGGCCAAGATAGTGAAGCGTGGCATAAACTGGGACCGCAAGTGCATCAACAAGTACACGAAAGGGTTGTAACTGCATTTCCGTTCTTCTGAACTGTACGGCAAAACACTTTGAGCCGACGGGCAAAGCCTTTTCATAACAAACCCGCTACCTTTGCACCGGAATCTTAAAAACAAATATACAATGGACATTTTTGAAAAAGACCTTTCTGGCGCTATGGTCTCACCCGATGAACCGGGCTATGACAAACTTATCAGTACCATATTCGACACAATGGCTGCAACAGCGGAAATGAATGCAAAAGGCTGGCTCACGCCGGAAGAAGTGCATGAGTATCTGCGCCGTATTACGGGCAGGGAGATTGATAAGAGTACGACACTGCTGCCTCCGTTCTATGTGGATTACGGCAAGAACATCCACATTGGCAAAGGATGTTGGATTCAGCAGGGCTGCACCTTCTTTGACCGTGGAGGTATAACGATCGGCGATGGCGTATTCATCGGCCCGAAAGTGAATCTTATCACCATCAACCACGATCCGAATCCCGACAATCGCAACGCCACGTACGGTCGTCCCATTGTCATAGAGGACAAGGTGTGGATTGGCATCGGCGCTACCGTTCTGCCCGGTGTACATATCGGCTATGGTTCTATCATCGGTGCCAACAGCGTGGTTACACACGATGTACCGCCTATGACAATTGTCGGCGGTAATCCGGCAAAAATAATTAAAGCGATTGAAACAAAAGACAAGGAGTAAACGGAACAGTAAAGAGTACGATTGTTAAGGCCGACGAAAGGAGGCAGCGTTTTCTTTTCTTCTGCTTTATTTTTACAATTTGCATCCGTAAGAGTCGCCAAACGAGCAAAGCAATGCAGGCCGCAGCAATTGGGACGGTTGCCAAACCATTGTCCAAAAAATGAGGCAATTTTCACAACTATCTTAATTTCAAATATCTATATTCCCTATACAGATTTATGGAAAAAGTTTGGAGTTGAGGGAAATTTTCGTAACTTTGGATGCGAATAAACGGCGCTCGCGCCACAAACCAACATTCTGCAACGATGAAAAAACTTGCAATAGGAATCGACATCGGCGGCATCAACACGGCCTTCGGGCTGGTGGACGAGAACGGCGACCTCTATGCCGATTCGGTCGTATCGACCAAGAAATTCCCGCTTTTCACCGATTATCCGGCCTATGTGGCCGAGCTGACCGAATCGCTGCATGCGCTGGCCGACAGCCTTTCGTTCGAATACGAGCTGGTGGGCATCGGCATCGGCGCGCCCAACGCCAATTACCACACGGGCGTGATCGAACACCCGGCCAACCTGTGGAAGTTCCCCGTCGGCGAAACCAATCCCGACGAGAGCCGCCGCATGTTCCCGCTGGTGGACGACATCAAGAAGGCGTTCCCGGGCGTCGAGTGCCGGATGACCAACGACGCCAACGCCGCCACGATCGGCGAGATGATCTACGGCAACGCCAAGGGGATGAAGGATTTCATCATGATCACGCTCGGGACGGGACTCGGTTCGGGATTCGTCGCCAATGGCGAGATGATCTACGGCCACGACGGCTTCGCCGGAGAATTCGGCCACGTGATCGCCGTGCGGGGCGGCCGCCAGTGCGGCTGCGGGCGCCGCGGCTGTCTGGAAACCTACGTTTCGGCCACCGGCATCAAGCGCACCGTTTTCGAACTGATGGCCACCATGACCGAACCTTCGGAGCTGCGCGACATCCCCTTCGCCAATTTCGACGCGGCGATGGTCTCGACGGCCGCATCGCACGGAGACCCCATCGCGCTCGAAGCGTTCCGCATCACGGGCGAGTTGCTGGGATATGCACTCGCCGACGCAGTGACGATCACTTCGCCGGAGGCGATCTTCCTCTTCGGCGGCCTGGCCAAGTCCGGAAAATACATCTTCGAGCCGACGCAATGGTACATGGAGGAGAACATGATGAGCGTCTTCAAGAACAAGGTAAAGCTCCTGCCCAGCGGCATCCAGAGCCAGAACGCCGCCATCCTCGGCGCTTCGGCGCTGATCTGGCAAGAGGTGAAACAGCTCGGAGCCTGATCCGTCCGCAACATCCGTACAGGAGCTATCCGCATGTCGGACGGCTCCTGTTTTTTATGCCGCGGTCACGCGCCGTGCCACCGGAAACGGCCGGTACACGGGACGACTTCCGGCAATATTTCCGCGAAACCATAGAACCGACCCAAAACTTTTCCTCATGAAACGAACCTTCACCCTGCTGGCGGCCGCCCTCGCGACGACGGCCGCAGCCCAGAAACCCTACCACCGCGACCTCGCCGTGCTGGAAGTCAACCGCGAAGCGCCCCGCACCGAATTCGTGGAGTTCGCCTCGCGCGACGAGGCGCTCACGCGCTCCTTCGAGCAGAGCGATGCCTACCGCTCGCTCGACGGCGTATGGAAATTCCGCTATGCGGACGACGTCCGCGCCCTGCCCGCCGACGCGACGGCCGCCGACGCCGACACTTCGGCGTGGAGCGACATCCGCGTTCCGGGCAACTGGGAGTTGCAGGGACACGGCACGCCGATCTACGTCAACACGCGCTACGAATACGCCACGATCGATCCCGCGCCGCCGCACCTACCCGAGGCGATTCCGGCAGGCGTCTACCGCCGCACCTTCACCGTTCCCGAAGCGTGGGCGGGACGCAGGATCTACCTGACGATCGGCGGCGCCAAATCGGGCGTCTACGTCTATGTCAACGGCCGCGAAGCGGGTTACAACGAAGATTCGAAGAATCCGGCGCAATACCGCATCGACCCCCTCCTGCGTCCGGGCGAGAATACGCTGGCGCTCAAAATGACGCGGTGGAGCACCGGTTCCTACCTCGAAGCGCAAGACTTCTGGCGCATCAGCGGCATCGAGCGCACGGTCTACCTCTCGGCCGAGACGCCGGATGCGCTGCGCGATTTCGAGGTCGTATCGACGCTCGACGACAGCTATCGCACGGGGCTTTTCACGCTGAAAATGTTCCTCGCAGGCGATCGGGAGGTCGAGGCGGGCTACGAACTGCTCGATCCCGAGGGCCGCACCGTCGCCTCGGGACGGCAGCAGGCAACGGACGAAGCCCTGTTCCGTGCCGAGATACCCGACGCAGCGCACTGGACGGCTGAAACGCCCCACCGCTACCGGCTCGTGATGCACGTGCGGACACCCGAACGGACGGTCTACGTTCCCTTCTCGGTGGGATTCCGCCGCTTCGAGTTCGCCGACGCCGCCGAGCGCGACGCCAAGGGACGCCCCTACCGCGTGCTGCTCGTCAACGGACAGCCCGTGAAATTCAAGGGCGTCAACCTCCACGAACACGACCCCCGCACGGGGCACTACGTCGACGAGGAGCTGTTGCTCCGGGACATGCGGCTGATGAAGGCGCACAACGTCAACGCGATCCGCACCTGCCACTATCCGCAGCAGCGCCGCTTCTACGAGTTGTGCGACTCGCTGGGCTTCTACGTTTACAGCGAGGCCAACGTCGAGAGCCACGGCATGGGGTACGATCTGGCCGCGGGCCGCACGCTGGGCAACGACCGTGCATGGTGGCCGGCGCACGAGACGCGTCTGCGCAACATGTACATGCGCTGCCGCAACTATCCCTCGGTCTCGATCTTCTCGCCCGCCAACGAATCGGGCAACGGCTACAATTTCTACAAAGCCTACGAATGGCTCGAAGCCCGCGAGAAGGGCGAAGGCCGCATGAACCGCCCGATCTGCTACGAACGCGCACAGTGGGAGTGGAACACCGACATGTTCGTGCCGATGTATCCCACGGCGGGAATGCTCGAAGAGTGGGGACGCGAGGGCACCGACCGTCCCGTCGTTCCGTGCGAATACTCGCACGCGATGGGCAACTCCAACGGTTCGCTGTGGCTGCAATGGCAGTCGATCTACAAATATCCCAACTTGCAGGGAGGCTTCATCTGGGACTGGGTCGACCAGGGATTCGAACGCCGCGATGCAGCGGGAACCCTCTATTGGACCTACGGCGGCGACTACGGCGACCGCGAGCCGAGCGACGGCAACTTCTGCTGCAACGGTCTCGTTTCGCCCGACCGCACGCCCCATCCCGCCATGGCCGAAGTGCGTTACGCCTACGCCGACATCGCCTTCCGTCCGGTCGGGCCGGCACGGGGATCGTTCGAAGTCGAGAACCGCTTCTATTTCACCTCGCTCGACGGCTACGACATCGTCTACACGGTCGAGGCCGACGGAAAAGCGGTGCGCAGCGGCACGGTGCGGTTGCAGACTGCGCCGCAGCAGCGCGAGACGGTCGACGCGGCCGTCGGGAAACTCAAACCCGGACGGAATTATTACCTGCGCCTGCGGGCCGTGACGCGCACCGACCGGCCGGGACTGCCCGCCGGCACGGTCGTGGCCGAGGAGCAGTTCCCGTTGCAGAAGGGCGCTCTGCCGGCCTATGAAAAGGAGGGCGAGAGGCTGGCGCTCTCGACGCAGGGCGACCGGATCGAAGCGGCGAACGACCGTGTCCGCTTCGCCGTCAACCGCACGACGGGAGCGGCGCTGAGTTATGAAATCGACGGCACGGAGCTCTTCGCCGACGGATTCGGCGTGCGTCCCAACTTCTGGCGGGCACCCGTCGACAACGACTACGGCGACGGAATGCCCCGCCGCACGCAGGTGTGGAAGGAGGCGTCGCGCGACGCCGACGCCGAGGTAACGGGCCGCATGGAGGGCGACGCGGCGGTGATCGCCGCGACCCGCGCGCTGGCCGGCGGCAACCGCGTGACGACGACCTACACCGTCTATCCGTCGGGGGCGGTCAACGTGCGGATGCACTTCGCCCCCGGCGAGGAGCCGATGCCCGAAATGCCGCGCTACGGCGTGCGGTTCCGCCTGCCCGAACGCATGGACGCCTTCGCCTATTTCGGCCGGGGGCCCGAAGAGAATTACTGGGACCGCAAGGCAGGCACCTTCGTCGGCCGTTACGAGACTTCGGCGCGGCGGGAGTGCTTCCCCTACGTGCGGCCGCAGGAGACGGGACACCACTGCGACACCGAATGGATCGATTTCGGCGAACTGCTGATCGTGGCCGACTCGACCATGGAGTTCAACGCCCTGCGCTGCACGGTCGAGGATCTCGACGGCGAACAGGCCGTCGGCCGCCACTACCAGTGGCACAACTGGACGAAAAGCGACTCCAACGAGGCGGACAAGGCGCGTAATGTGATGCGCCGCCAGACCCACGTGAACGACATCCCGGTACGCGATTTCGTGGAGGTATGCCTCGATTACCGCCAGATGGGGCTCGGCGGCTACGACAGCTGGGGCAAGCGCCCCGAGGAGTCCGTGACGCTGCGCACCGGAAAGCTCCGCGACTGGGGCTTCACCCTCGTCCCGAAGCGTGCGAGAAAATGAAGCGCCGAGAATCAGGATTCACGGGCCGGCCATAAAGGCCGGCGCCCTTCAAAAACGGACGGTGCGACTTCGCGAAGTCGCACCGTCCGTTCGTGTCGTGACGAAAGATTCCTCCCCCGCTATCCGTTCGTCCGGAAAGCCTTCTGCACGCCCTTGATGCGCAGGATGGCGTGGACGAGCGTGTCGACGACGCTCGTGGCAGGCACCTCCACGTCGACCGTACCCGTGAGCAGACCGCCCCGCGAAGCGAGGTTCATCGAACGGATGTTGAGTTTCAGGTCGCGGATCACCGTTTCGGTGATATGGTTGGCCATGCCCGTCGTATCGGCCGCCACGATGCGGATCGTCACGCGGAACGCCCCTTCGGCCGTCTGCCGCCAGCGGGCGTCGATGACGCGGTAGGGATAATTCTCGCGCATACGCCGTGCATTGGGACAGTCGGTGCGGTGGATCGTAATGCCCGAGCTGATCGTCACGAAGCCGAAAATATCGTCGCCCTTGATCGGGTTGCAGCACTTGGCGAGCTTGTACTCGATCTGGTTGATGTTGTCGTCGATCACGAGCGCGTCGGTCGAATGCGCGGGCCGCGCGGCGGCGTTCTGCAACTTGGCCTGCTCGGCTGCGGCGGCCGCTGCGCGCCGCTCCTCGTCGGCCTCGCCCGACTGCCAGCGGGTGAGAATCTCCTTGACCGTCGACAGATCGATCTTTTCGGTGGCGATCAGCCCGTAGAGTTCGGTTCCCGCTTTGAGCTTGTAATATTTGCACAGATACCCCACCGCCTCGTCGATCGTGAGGCCGAATTTCCAGTTTTTGAGCTTGCGTTCCAGCTCCTCGCGCCCCAGCCGCGCGCTCTTGGCCTGCTCCTCGCGGATGAAGGCCTTGATCTTGCTGCGCGCCTTGGCGGTCTTGACCGCCGAGAGCCAGTCGGCCTTGGGCGTCTGGTTCTTCTGCGTGAGAATCTCGACGATGTCGCCGTTATGGAGCGTCTCCTTGATCGGCACGGCGCGGCCGTTGATCTTGCCGCCCGAACAGCTGCATCCCAGATTGGAGTGGATATCGAAGGCGAAGTCGAGTACCGTGGCCCCTTCGGGGAGCTTGCGCAGGTCGCCGTTGGGCGTGAAGACGAAGATCTCGCCCGACGACGGCCGCGAATCGAACCGCTGCGCCAGCGCGTGGGGCGTGTCCTCCATCAACTCGCGCAGGCGGCCGAGCCACATCTCGCTCGTGAGCGCCCCCTGATTGACCCCCTTGTAACGCCAGTGCGCCGCGATGCCGCGTTCGGCCACGGCATCCATCCGCTCGGTGCGGATCTGAATCTCCACCCAGCGGCCGCCGCCGGCCGAAACGGTGGTGTGGAGCGACTCGTAGCCGTTGGACTTGGGGATCGAAATCCAGTCGCGCAGCCGTTCGGTATTGGGGATGTAGTAGTCGGTGACGATCGAGTAGACGGCCCAGCACTGGGTCTTCTCCTCCTCGGGCGGACAGTCGAGGATGATGCGCAGCGCGAAGATGTCGTAGACCCCTTCGAACGGCACGTGCTGTTTGTGCATCTTCGTCCAGATCGAGAAGATCGACTTCGTGCGGCTCTTGACGTGGTAGTTGAATCCCTGCCGGTCGAGCCGCTCGACGATCGGCGCCAGAAAACGGTCGATGAAGGTCTGGCGCTCGCGCTCGGTCTCCTCCAACTTGCGGTGGATATGCTCGTACTCGGCCGGTTCGAGATAGCTCAGGGCGATGTCCTCCAACTCGCTCTTGATCGAATAGAGGCCCAGTTTGTGCGCGATCTGGGCGTAGAGGTTCATGCTCTCCCAGCTCTTCTTGCGCCACTTCTCGCGCGGGAACATCCGCAGGTTGCGCATCACTTCGAGGCGGTCGGCCAGTTTGATGAGGATCACGCGCGGGTCTTCGGAGTAGCTCACGATCAGGTCGCGGAAGTTGGCCGCCTGCTCCTTCGAGACTTTCAGCCGGATCTTCGAGATGTTGCTCAGCCCCACGGTAATGCCCAGCACCTCGTCGCCGAAGCGGCGGCGGATTTCGGACGTCACGCCCATCAGGTCGCCCGGCTCGCCGCAGGCGGCGAGCCGCACCACGTCGTGCAGGATGGCCGCCAGCGTGGAGTTGCGCCCCAGTCCGATTTCGGAGATGACGATGCGTGCGACGCCTGCGGCGTGATCCAGCAGCGGAGATCCGTCGTAGCGCACCTGTTTTTCAAGGCATTCGGCGGCATATGCCAGCGCCTCGTCGACGAGCCGCTGCGTGGTCTCGGAAAAATTTGCGGCGACGAGCGTCCGCAGCTCGTCGTAACGTGTCGTCTCCATAGCTCTGCACGATTTTAGCGGGATGCCCCGTTAACCTAACGCAACAAAGTTACAAAAATTTCACAAACCCCGTGCTTCGTCGCACCGTCGACACCTCTTTTCGTACGGGTTCCGTGCGGAAGGCCGGCGGAGCACGGCGAACGGCCGGCAGCACAGGCCGTGCCGAGACCCTGCCGGAGTCGGACGGAGGGGTGAAACCGCGGGCATTCCCCGAAATACCGTCCCGCAACGAAAGAACGGTGCAATCTTTGTTTCGACAGCGAAAAACTTAATTTTCCGCCAAGCCGGGCGCAGAGCCGAACTCGCACAGGCTACGCCGAGGCGGGAAAACGAAGAAGAAAATCTCGAAGACGATGATCCATACTACCGATTTTATCGCTACATTTGGCGTGAAAACCAAATGGAAGCACCTCATGGCCGAACAGAAAGTCTACGTCCCGACCGTCGGGGAAGAGGTCGCCAACGCCGTGTCGCACGGCGTGATGCTGTGTCTGACGCTCGCCGCTCTTCCCTTCGCCGCCGTGCGCGCCTACGTCCACGACGGAACGCTGGCCGCCGTGGCCGCCAGCGTCTTCGTCATCTCGCTGCTGCTGATGTTCCTCGGATCGACCCTCTACCACTCGATGCACCCCGCGTCACGCCACAAGGAGGTGTTCCACATCCTGGACCACATCTTCATCTACGTCGCCATCGCCGGAACCTACACCCCGATCGCACTGTCGGTCATCGGAGGCTGGCAGGGTACCTTCATTACGGTACTGCAATGGGCGATGGTGCTCTTCGGCATCATCTACAAGTCGCTCGCCCGCCGTTCGATTCCGGCGGTCAGCCTGACGATCTACCTGGTGATGGGGTGGACGATCGTCTTCTTCATGCCGCTTTTCGTGCGTCACGCCTCGATGCCGCTGCTCGTGCTGATCGCCGCGGGAGGCGTGCTCTACACCGCCGGCGCATGGGTCTACGCCCGCAAAGGGTTCCGCTATCACCACATGGTATGGCACCTGCTCATCAATCTGGCGGCGATCTGCCACTTCACGGCCATCGTCTTCTACCTCTACTGAGATACTTATCCGCGCGATACTCCGCGATGTTTCGTGTCGGACTGCCGGAAAGAACGGGGAGAAGACGAAGGTTAAATTTGCGTTAAGGAATCCTTACCTTTGCGTTAATTCTGCGCGCATTACGTGAGAGAACCGACTTTTCGGTCTAAATTTGTCCTGCCTAACGAACGTTTTCGGAATGTGCGGCGCACGCCGGGCGGCGGAAACGAATTAAAACGGATTTATGGACCCGATTTACACAGTGATTATCGCCATTCTGGCAGTACTGGCCGTCTCAGGCCTCTTCGTCGGCGTCACCAACGACGCCGTAAATTTCCTCAACTCGGCTATCGGATCGAAGGCGGCCCCCCGCCGCGTGATCCTGATCGTGGCATCGATCGGAATCCTGGTCGGCACGCTCACGTCGAGCGGCATGATGGAGGTGGCGCGCAACGGAATGTTCGATCCGGGGATGTTCTCCTTCCACGAGGTGATCCTGCTCTATCTGAGCGTGATGTTCGCCAACATCATTCTGCTGGACCTCTACAATTCGTGGGGGCTTCCCACCTCGACCACCGTGTCGCTCATCTTCTGCCTGCTGGGCGCCGCGATCGCCGTTTCGACCTTCAAGATCGCCGGCAGCGACGCACTTTCGATGGGCGACCTGGGCGAGTTCATCCACACGGGCCGCGCATTCGGCATCGTCGCGGCGATCCTGCTCTCGGTGGTCATCGCGCTGACGGTGGGTACGGCCGTGATGTACGTCTCCCGCCTGATCTTCTCGTTCCGTTACACGCGGGCCCTGAGCCGCTATGGCGCGCTGTGGTGCGGCGCATCGCTCACGGCGATCATCTACTTCGCACTCTTCAAGGGACTCAAAGGAACACTGTCGCAGACGGCCTTCATCCATATGGTCGAGAACCATATCATCCTCTCGCTGCTGGTCTGCTGGCTGACATGCAGCCTCATCCTCTTCTTCGTCCAGCGTTTCAAGATCAACATCCTGCGCATCACGATCCTGGGCGGCACCTTCGCCCTCGCGCTCGCCTTCGCCGGAAACGATCTGGTGAACTTCATCGGCGTACCGATCGCCGGCTGGGACGCCTTCCGGATCGCCCGCCACGCCGGCGACTCCGCGATGACGATGGATGCGCTCAACGAGAACGTTCCGGCCAACTTCGCCTTCCTCGTCGGTGCGGGCGTGGTGATGATCCTCACGCTCTGGACGTCGCGCAAGGCGATGCACGTCACCGAAACCGAACTCTCGCTGGCCAGCCAGAACGACGAGCAGGAGCAGCGCGAATACGGTTCGTCGGCCTTCGCCCGCGCCATCGTCCGCGCGACGCTCAACACCAACCATGCCATCGAGCGGGTCGTTCCCCAACGGCTCCGCGAGGCGATCTCCCGCCGCTTCGAAGTGACGGACATCGAACACACCGGCGCACCGTTCGACATGATCCGCGCCACGGTCAACCTCACCACTTCGGCACTGCTGATCGCCATGGCCACATCGCTCAAACTGCCGCTGTCGACCACCTACGTCACCTTCATGGTGGCGATGGGTTCGTCGCTGGCCGACCGCGCCTGGGGACGCGAAACGGCCGTTTACCGTATTTCGGGCGTGATGACCGTCGTGGCGGGATGGTTCGTGACGGCGCTGGGCGGCTTCATCATCGCCTACGTCGTCGGACTGGCGCTCGTCTACGGAGGAACCGTCATGCTGATCCTGCTGACGGTGCTGGCGGGCTACATGCTCGTCCACAGCAACTTCATCAAAAAGACGAAGAGCGCCGAAACGACGACCGCCGTCACGAACGAAAACGTCGTCGAAGAGATCGCCACGGTGGTCAGCTCGACGATCAACACCGCCACCCGCATCTACGACCGCACGCTGCTGGCCGTCTTCAAGGAGAACCGCAAGGTGTTGCGCGACCTCAACCGCGAATCGTCGGAACTCTACGAGCGGATGCACGAACGCAAATACCGCATGATGTCGACGCTGCGGATGCTGCGCGAGAGCGATCTCGACACGGCGCAGTACTACGTGCAGGTGGTCGACTACCTCAACGAACTGACCAAGGCGCTCACCCACATCGTGCGCCCCGCATACGGCCATATCGACAACAACCACGAAGGGCTGACCCGTGAACAGACGACCGACCTGATCCGCGTGGGCGACGAAGTGGAGGCGATCTACCGCCGCATCAACGCCATGCTCACGACCAACGATTTCGGCGACATCGACCTGGTGCTCTCGATGCGCGACCGTCTTTTCGAGACCATTTCGGACGCGATCAAGAGCGAGCTGCGGCGGTTCAACACCTCCGGCAAGGGGAGTACGAAAGCCAGTATGCTCTACTTGACGATCCTCAACGAGACGCGCACGATGGTGCTCCAGCTGCGCAACCTGTTGAAGGCGCAGCGCCACTTCCTCGAAACGAAGGGCGTCATCAAGAGCTGGCTCTATTACGCCAAATAAGCGGAATCATTTCGTATCTTCGGCTGACGCCTCAGATACTCCGGTCTCGGCAAAACGCAAACGAGTTTGCTTTTACCCTCGCTTATCCGTATCTTTGACTTCGTCGAAGATACTCCCGTTCGGCAATGTTCAAATAAATTTGACATTGCTCTCACTTATCCGTATCTTTGTCGGGCGCGTCCCGAAACCGGACCGTTCACCGCAAACGGTCCGGTTTTTTCATACAGTGCGAAGCCCGCCGCACATGCTGCGGCAGGCGAAACGGAACGCATCGCACGCTGAGCAACGAAACAAAGACGACATCATGGATATAGCCAAGACCAAACGGCGCGAAAACATCGCCGAATACATCCTCTACCTCTGGCAGCTGGAAGACCTGCTGCGGGCGCTGCAATTCAGCCCCGAAGCCGTTCACTCCCAGCTCATCGCCCCCCGCGACCTCTCCCAGCCGGAGCAGCGGCTCTATCTGGAATGGTATATGGACATCGCCGACCTGCTGCGGCAGGAGGGCAAGGAGCGGCAGGGGCACCTCGACCACACGCTGCACCTGATCGCCGACCTGCACAACCTCCACCTGCAACTGATGAAGCTGCCCGCCGGGGCCCGCTACCGCGAACTCTACGCCCGCCTCGAACCCGAACTGCCCCGCCTGCGCGCGGTGCTGGGACGCAACGAGACGAGCGACACCGAACTCTGCTTCCGGGCGCTCTACGCGGCGATGCTCTACCGTATCCGCGGCGAAGGAGGCCAGCAGGCCGTCGCCGACACGGTGGAGTATATTTCGCCCGCGATCGCCGAACTCGCTTCGATGTACGGCAAGGTGGAGCGGGGCGAGATCGATCTCTTCGAACGGGAAAAATAGCCGCAGTCTGCGGCGAAGCGGAAACTGCCCTGTCGCATGGAAGAAGGGGTTGTCGCAGCCAGCGACAACCCCTTCTTCGGATTACGGACTCTTAAAAACGGCGCAGACGCAACCCCGCGGCGTCGGACGGCTCGCCGCGCAACCCCTGCAACGGCAATTCGCGCAGGTCGGCCACCGAGGAGAACCGCGCGAGGGTGCCACGCGGAGAACCGGCGTCGACCAACAACCGTTTCTCTATGCTCCGGCGTTCCGGACGGAAGGCGCCGAGCGAACCGTGACGGCGGCTGCGCACGGTTTTCGCTACCGTACCCGAAGCCGCTGCGGAGGTGGTGAAAGGTTCCGACTCGAAAATCTTCGTCGTCCGTCCCCCGTTGTAACCGAACGCCACGGCGACATAGGTCGTCGACGGTTCGAGCATATCCGTGAAATCTACGGTACGATTGCCCGAATAGAGCGAATAATCGAATAATCCGTACGCTTTGAGAATATCCATATAGACCTCGGCATAAGCCTCCTTGCCCTCGTCGTAGGCCGTATACTCATCGTAGACGAAGACGTCGGCGAAATAGACCTCGTCGGTATTCGACGGCGTTACGTCGAATTTGGCGCCCGAAGCCGTAACGTCGCGGACGTTCAGGCCGATCGTCATCGTCGAAGGAACAAGTTCGGAGGTTCGCTGCACCGCGCTGGCGACCTCCGTCGTGCGTACGCCCTCGGTGCTGACGCCGAAGACGACGGCCACGTAATCGGTTCCCGCGTCGAGGTCGCCCATCGCCAGATCGGTATCGGTGTCGACCGTCACGTCGCCCGTCCAGATATATTCGTTGCCGGCCCAGTCGATCTCGTAGCCATTCTCCATCTCGATGAAGGCGTCCGCAATGGACGAAGGCGTATTTTTGTCGAACAGCTCCTTGCTGCACACGCCGATATAGTAGCGCGTAGCCGCATTGGACGGCCGGACGGAGATGTCGAATGCCGTCACGGAGACATTCCGGAAGGAGATGCCGAACGTGCAGTCGTCCGTCGGCACGAACGCTTCGGTACGCACCGTCTCGCGCGTCACGCCCGTCAGCGGCCTGCCCTCTTCGGTCAGGGCGAACGCGTAGACCACGTACTCCGTATCGGGCGAAAGTTTCGTGAATTCGTAGCCGTCGGGGCCGATCGAGAGAAAGTCGGTCCAGTCGAGATCGTAACCGTTGGCCTGGTAATAGGCCGCCGTCTCTTTCAGGTCGGCGACCACCGAAGCGACGATTTCGGCGTCGGTACCCCATGTGTCGAAATCGGCCTTCGCCGCCAGATCGAAATAGTAGAAGCAACCCGTATTGGAGGGCGTCACCTCCACGTCGCAGGTCGATTCGGTCTCTTCGTGCGCAATGGCGAACTCGCAGGAGAAGGGCCCGGTGCGGAACTCGGTCTTCGAGATCGCCGACGTGGCGACCCCTTCGGCTGTCATACCGTAGGCATAGGCGTAATAGTCGGTGTCGGAAGCGAGTCCGGAGATCGTCTGTTCGCCGGTGGGGCCTGTCGTAAGGAACATGTCCAGCATCTCGGCGAACGTCTTTCCAGCCAGGTCGGCCTGCCCCTGTATGTACTCGATGTCGCTGCGGATATAATCGGCCTCGGTCGCATAGCTGTCGAAAAGCGACTTCTCGACCACCATCGGAACATAGCTCGCGGTATCGTCCGACGGCGTCCACGCCACTACGGCGCTGCTTCCGTCGATACCCGACACCCGAATGTCGAAGGTGAGTTCCGGCGTTTCGGGCGCCGGCTGCAAGAGGGTCACCACTTTCTTCTCAGCACCCTTATAGGTCAACGCGACGTTGGCGATGCGTACCTCGCCCTCGCTCGGATCGAACGCAAAGCCGATCCGGCCGGAAACGGAGTAATCGAACGAATGCACCCACGCATCGGTCGTCGAAGCGGCGATAGCCTCGCCCTCGACCGGATTTTCGACCTCGTATTCGAACCACGACGTTCCGCCTTCGGGCGAAACCGAAAGGGGCGACGCTGCGACCGCCTCCGGAAGTTTGATAACGGGCGCCGGCGCCTCGGGCGGTGCGGGATCGTCGGTGTCGCTGTCGCTGCAACCGCCGGCAAGAAGCGCCGAAGCGGCGAACAGAAAAGTCAAAAAACGTTTCATAGGCAAAATGGATTTTGTGTGGCGGTAAAACGGGGCTTTCCGAAACGCCCGTCGCCCTGTCACGGTTAAAAACGATCGATCCGCCGTCCGGCCTGCGGTTTCGCTCCGGAACGGCTTGCGGCCGGATTCGGGATCGGGCACACAGGCAAATATAGCGTAAAATAATTTATATCCAAACATCGTAACCCATTGCATTTCCAGCAGTTGAATTACACTTCCGAGCCGAAAGCAGCGGTTTTCGCACGAATCGGAAGGAAGAATCGGGATTGTCGGGGCGGATCGGTCGCGGACGGAGCGATCGGGTTACGGATCGTAACCTTTCGTTTTTTCGATCTTTTCCGGAATCATCCCCCTCCGTTCCGTGCCCGAATTCCCTTTTACTGCGGGATACCCCTTTCCGCCGGAGCATCAGTCCGTTGACGGCGGCTGTTCATAAAATGTTGATAGGTTTTCCCTGCGAACGGCTGCGGCACTTGCAAAAGCACTATATTTGCATACACAAGGATGACGGTTCCTTGCCGCCGTGTCATGCGGCGGAGGGATGAAAAGGGAACGCCTGTGCAATTCAGGGACTATCCCCGTAGCTGTAACTTCCACGACAAAGGCCGCACAATCTCCGCCACTGCCGCCAGCGGGCGACGGGAAGGCGTGCCGGCCGGAACGAGTCAGAAGACCTGCCGTCCTCCCTTCGTTCGGAGCTTTCGGGTCGAAGAGCCAGACGATGCGATCTGCCCTGCGGGGATTATCTGCCCGTACCGGCGCGGTCGCTGTCGTATCGCATTCATTCCCGCAACACCGCAGCCGAAATCGCCCTTTCCGACCGTGACCGGTCACGGAGCATCCGTGCGAAGCGCCGGAAGCGCCGCAGAGGACGATTCGACAGGGATTGTCGCCATGAAGGGCGGAGAGGAGACTCTCCGTAACGCAAGTCCGACGGGATTTCATGCCGACGCCCGACCTAAGATAAGTCACCCCCTTCCGTCGGACGCATGTCAACTATGAGCAGTTCCGAAATTTTCATCACCAAGCGCGACGGCAAACGCGAGCGTTTCTCGATCGACAAGATCCGTGCGGCCATCGCCAAAGCCTTCCTCTCGGTCGGGAGTTTCGCCACCGACGAGATGCTCACCCAGATTCTGGGACGCATCCGCGTCGCGGACGGCACGACCGTCGAACAGATTCAGAACCAGGTCGAGACGGCGCTGATGGCCGAACGCTACTACAAGGTGGCCAAAGCCTACATCATCTACCGGCAGGAACATACCGAAGACCGCGAAGTGCGCGACAAGCTGCAATTCCTGATGAACTACTGCGAGGCCAAGAACCCCGCCACCGGCTCGAAATACGACGCCAACGCCAACGTCGAGAACAAGAATATCGCCACGCTCATCGGCGAGCTGCCCAAGCAGAACTTCATCCGTCTCAACCGCCGCCTGCTGACCGACCGGTTGAAGGAGATGTACGGCAAAGAAGTCTCCGACCGTTACCTCGAACTGCTCGACCGCCATTTCATCTACAAGAACGACGAGACGTCGCTGGCCAACTACTGCGCCTCGATCACGATGTATCCGTGGCTGCTGAGCGGCACGACCTCGATCGGCGGCAACTCGACGCGGCCGACCAATCTCAAATCCTTCTGCGGCGGCTTCGTCAACATGGTCTTCATCGTCTCGTCGATGCTCTCGGGCGCCTGCGCCACCCCCGAATTCCTGATGTACATGAACTACTTCATCGCGCAGGAGTTCGGCGAGGACTACTACCGGCGCGCCGACGAGGTGGTCGACCTCTCGCGCCACCGCCGCACGATCGACAAGGTCATCACCGACTGCTTCGAACAGGTGGTCTACTCGATCAACCAGCCCACCGGCGCACGCAACTTCCAGGCCGTCTTCTGGAATATCGCCTACTACGACCGCTACTACTTCGAATCGCTCTTCGGCGAGTTCCGTTTCCCCGACGGGTCGCGCCCCGACTGGGAGGGGCTGTCGTGGTTGCAGAAACGCTTCATGAAGTGGTTCAACGCCGAACGGCTCAAAACCGTGCTCACCTTCCCCGTCGAGACGATGGCGCTGCTGACCCGCGACGGCGACGTGATGGACGCCGAGTGGGGCGACTTCACGGCCCAGATGTACGCCGAAGGACATTCGTTCTTCACCTACATGAGCGACAACGCCGACTCGCTGTCGTCGTGCTGCCGCCTGCGCAACGAGATCCAGGACAACGGATTCAGCTACACGCTGGGAGCGGGCGGTGTCTCGACCGGTTCGAAGAGCGTGCTGACGATCAACCTCAACCGCTGTATCCAGTACGCCGAGCGGCAGGGCATTCCCTACCTGTCGTTCCTCGAAGAGGTGGTCGACCTTACGCACAAGGTGCAGCTGGCCTACAACGAGAACCTCAAAGAGCTGCAACGCAAGGGAATGCTTCCGCTCTTCGACGCGGGCTACATCAACCTGTCGCGCCAGTACCTCACCATCGGCATCAACGGCCTGGTCGAGGCGGCCGAATACAAGGGGATCGCCATCGTCGACAACCCCGACTACGTGCGCTTCACCGAAGAGATTCTGGGGTTGATCGAGCGCTACAACCACAAGTACCGCTCGAAGGAGGTGATGTTCAACTGCGAGATGATCCCCGCCGAAAACGTGGGCGTGAAGCATGCCAAATGGGATCGCGAGGACGGCTATAAGGTGCCGCGCGACTGCTACAACAGCTATTTCTACGTCGTCGAGGACACGACGCTCAACATCGCCGACAAGTTCCGCCTGCACGGCGCGCAGTACATCGCCCACCTCACGGGCGGCTCGGCGCTGCACATGAATCTCGAAGAGCACCTTTCGCAACCGCAGTACCGCCACCTGTTGCGCGTGGCGGCGCAGGAGGGATGCAACTACTTCACGTTCAACATCCCCAACACGGTCTGCAACGACTGCGGACACATCGACAAACGCTATTTGAAGGAGTGCCCCCGCTGCCACTCGACGAACCTCGACTACCTGACGCGCGTGATCGGCTACATGAAGCGCATCAGCAACTTCTCGCAGGCGCGGCAGCAGGAGGCTGCGCGGCGGTATTACAACCGTCCGGAACGGATCGAGGGCGGCGTCGAAGAGCGCAGCGTGGCGGCACCGCGACGCGACGAATAGCCGACGGCCATGCTTCGTTACACCGACTACGACATCGTGTTCCGCGAGATCCCCGACGAGACGACGCTCGCCGTCAACCTCGCGGGATGCCCCAACCGCTGCCCGGGCTGCCACAGCCCGCAGTTGCAGGAACCGATCGGCGAACCGCTCACCGAGGAGGTCGTGGAGCGGCTGCTGGCGCGCTACGGCGCTGCGGTCACCTGCTTCTGCCTGATGGGAGGCGACGCCGAACCGCACGAGGCAGCGCGGCTGGCGCTCTTCGCCCGCCGGCTGCGGCCCGCCCTGCGCACGGGGTGGTACTCCGGACGTGCGGCGTTGCCCGAAGGGTTCGATCCGACGGGAGTTTTCGACTACGTGAAACTCGGCCCCTACATCGCTGCGCGGGGGCCGCTCGACGATCCGGCGACCAACCAGCGGCTATGGCGCATCCGGCCCGACGGCCGACGCGAAGATCTCACGCCGCGGTTCTGGCGCAAACGAGGCTGAAAAACCGATCGGGGAGAGCAAATGCTCTCCCCGATCACGTCAGACCCCGTCTCCGCCGCCGATCGCCCCTCCTCGAACGGCCGGCGATGCTGCCCGCCTGCGGACAGACGCCCCGCGAGCGGCCGAACAGCGGACAAACAGACGAAAGAATCGGGCGATTCGAAAAAAAATGTTTACCTTTACGCCCTGTTTTACAGGATTCGACGCCCGAAGGCTTTGTGTCCGGCGTCCGGTAACTAAAACTGAATTTTATGTCATTCAATCTGTTAAAAGGGAAGAAAGGAATCATTTTCGGCGCGCTCAACGAGCAGTCGATCGCATGGAAGGTAGCCGAACGCGCCGTCGAAGAGGGCGCCGAGATCGTGCTGACCAATACCCCCGTGTCGCTGCGCATGGGAACGCTCAACGAACTGGCGGCCAAATGCAACGCTCCGGTCATCGCGGCCGACGCCACGTCGGTGGCCGATCTGGAACACCTCGTGGACGAGGCGATGAAGCACTTCGGCGGGCCGTTCGACTTCGCGCTCCACTCGATCGGCATGTCGCCCAACGTGCGCAAGGGCCGCACCTACGACGACCTCGACTACGATTACCTGCAAAAGACGCTCGACATATCGGCCATTTCGTTCCACAAGATGATCCAGGTGCTGCGCAAGAAAGACGCCCTGCGCGAATGGGGTTCGATCGTGGCGCTGAGCTATATCGCCGCACAGCGCACGCTCTACGGCTACAACGACATGGCCGACGCCAAGGCGCTGCTCGAATCGATCGCCCGCAGTTTCGGCTATATCTACGGCCGCGAGAAGCACGTGCGCATCAATACCGTGTCGCAGTCGCCTACGCCGACCACCGCGGGCAACGGCGTGCTGGGGCTCAAAGACCTCATGGAGTTCGCGGAGAGCATGTCGCCGCTGGGCAACGCCTCGGCGAACGACTGCGCCGATTACGTGCTGACGCTCTTCTCGGATCTGACGCGCAAGGTGACGATGCAGAACCTCTTCCACGACGGCGGCTTCTCGTCGATGGGTATGAGCCGCCGCGCGATGCGCACCTACGAAAAGGGGCTGCGCTTCGAGGACGTACACGAGCATCAGTTCCCCTTCGGCACGGGCGACAACAAGGAGGAATAGGGCTTCGGCGTCGAACGCAAGCGGGGCGGCTTCCATCGTGGAGCCGCCCCGCCGGTTTTATCGCCCGTATCCGGCTATTTCAGCCGCACGACGATCTCGATGGGATAGTGATCCGAGATATAAGGCACGCCGTAGTCGCCGTCGAGCGTGCGGTACGACAGGCACTTCATGTTGCGCACGAAGAGGTGGTCGATGACCATCGAGTTGGGCGCCTGCCCCCAGCCGTTGTACGTTCCCTTGCGGTCGGTAACGGGGGCCTTCTCGCGCGCCGGCGTCATGAACTTTTTGAGCGGGTCGAAGATCCGATCGTCGATCGTCGAGTTCAAGTCGCCGCCCACGACGACGGCCGCCTTGCGGCCCGCGATCTGCTGCACCTCCCGCACGACGAGCTTCACACCCTCGCGGCGCGCCACCACGCCCTTGTGGTCAAGATGCGTGTTGAAGTAGTAGAACTCCTTGCCCGTGGCCTTCTCGCGCAGATGCACCCACGTCATCGTACGGTTGCAGGCGCCGTCCCAGCCGCGCGACACGCGGTCGGGAGTCTCGCTCAGCCACAGGTCGCCGTGGTCGAGCAGATCGTAGCGGTCGCGCAGGTAGAAGACGGCCATGATCTCGCCGCCCTCCTTGCCGTCGTCGCGGCCCACGCCCACGCGGCCGTACTGCGGAAGGTTCTCCTCGATGTACTTCACCTGGAAGAGGTAGCCTTCCTGGATGCCGAAGACCGTCGGCGCTTCGCGTTCGAGCATCCGCAGCGTCGCTTCGCGGCGGTGTTCCCAGCTGTTGGCACCGTCGTCGGCCACGCCGAGGCGGATGTTGTAGGAGATGATCTTCGCTTCGCCCTCCGGCGTCGCATCCGCGACGGGAGCCGCAAAGGCGGCGGCAGTGAATCCGGCCGCGGCCAAAAGAGTGAGAATAGATGTTTTCATCGATATTTGGATTGGTTTCGAATCAATATTTGTAGCGAATCCACCGGAACATCTCGCGCAGCGTCGGTTTCTTGCCGTACATGAAGATCCCCACGCGGTAGATCTTGGCCGAGAGCCACACCATCCCCACGAACGCGGCGTAGAGCAGCACGAGCGAGAGGACGATCTCCCACGTCGGGATGCCGTAGGGAATGCGCGCCATCATCACCACGGGCGAAGTGAAGGGGATGAGCGAGAACCAGAACGCGAGCGGCGAATTGGGGTCGTTGAGCACCGACATCTCGACGATGACGGCCAGAATGATGGGGATCATGATCGGCGTCTGCAACTGCGCGGCGTCCTGTGCGTTGTCGACCGCCGACCCGACGGCCGCGAACATCGCCGAATAGAGCAGATAACCGCCCACGACAAAGAGCAGCAGGTAGCCGAACAGCATCGCCAGATAACCCACGTCGGTAGCCAGGGCGATGGCGCCGAGCGTTTCGGGGTCGAAATCGCCCGCCGCGGCTGTCGCCGCACCGCCGCCCTGCTGCAAGGCCGCGGCAGCCTCCATCGCGCCGTCGGGCAGCACATGGGGCATGACCGCCGCACCCGCACCGCAGACCAGCACGGCCCAGATGAGCACCTGCACCACCGCCACGGAGGCCACGCCGAAGATCTTGCCCATCATCAGTTCGAAGGGTCGCACCGACGAGACCACGACCTCCAACACGCGCGACGACTTCTCCTCGATGACGCTCTGCATCACCATGGCGCCGTAGATCATCAGGAACATGTAGAGCACCATGCCGAGCCCCAGCCCCACCATTGCGGCGACGGCCGACGAACCGGACGAAGGCGAACCCTCGTCGTTGCGGACGACCTGCATCTTGACGTCGGTCTTGACGTCGGCCAGAATCCGGTCGAGATCTTCGATCCGGTAAGCGCGCAGCTTCTCGCGTTCGAGCACTTTCGCGATCTGGCCCCGCAGATTCTCTTCGAGCATCATCGACGAAGCGGAATTGGCGTAGAGCTTCACGTCGGAGGGGTTCGCCAGTACGTCGGCGCCGATACAGAGCACGCCGAACTTGTCGATCATCACGCGCCGCGCCGTATCGACGGGCAGGTCCGACGTTTCGAAGCGCACCTCGTCGCTGCTTTCGAGATGCTGCGCCACCAGTCCGCTGCGGTCGATCACGACGATGGTCTTGGTCTGGCCCGAAGCGTAGCGCATCATCAGCGCCGGCGCCAGCATCAGGCCGAGCATCAGCACGGGCATGAGCAGCGTGGTGACGATGAAGGATTTTTTGCGGACGCGCTCGTTGAACTCGCGCGCCACGATCAGCCATATATTCGACATGAAAAATAGTAAATTGTTTACGGTCTGCAACGAGCCGCCCACGGCTCTTATCTCGAAGCCACCCTTCGAGAAGGGCGGTTTGGAGGGATTGTCTACATGTCTTTATAACATATTTATAATGAACCGTCTACGGCTCTTATGAAGATATCGTTCATCGACGGAATCTGTTCGGCGAAGGAGCGCAGCGCCACCGTCTCGTTCGCAGCGGCGATCACACCGCGCAGCGCAGCGTCGTCGGCGACGTGAACCGTCAACGACTGCAATTCGGGAAGCCCCTCCGTCGAGGCGTGCAGCACGACGGCCGCCTCTTCGGCCGGCAGGTCGCCGCCCGACGCCACGACCTCGCAACGGCCAGTGAGCGCACGGCGGAGCGCCGCTTCGTCGCCGCGGTATTCGAGACGGAAAAGATTCTGGCCGTGCCGGCGGCGAATCTCGTCGACGGCACCCGAAAGGATGTTGCGCGAACGGTCAATGAGCGTGATATGGTCGCATACCTCCTCGACCGACGACATGTTGTGGGTCGAGAAGATGACCGTCGCCCCGCGGTCGCGCAACCCCAAAATTTCCTCTTTGAGCAGATTGGCGTTGATCGGGTCGAAGCCCGAAAAGGGTTCGTCGAAGATCAGCAGTTCGGGTTCGTGCAGCACCGTGACAATGAACTGTACCTTCTGCGCCATTCCCTTCGACAGCTCCTCGACGCGACGGTTCCACCACGACGCGATGTCGAACCGGTCGAACCACACCCGCAGGCGGCGCACGGCCTCGGCACGCGACAGCCCTTTGAGCCGTGCGAAAAAGAGCGCCTGCTCGCCCACCTTCATCTTCTTGTAGAGGCCGCGCTCCTCGGGCAGGTAACCGATGCGCTGCACGTCGGCGGACGCGAGAGGCCGTCCGTCGAAGAGCACCCGTCCTTCGTCGGGCGCCGTAATGCGGTTGATGATGCGGATGAGCGTCGTCTTTCCCGCGCCGTTGGGCCCCAGCAGTCCGTAGACCGAACCGCGCGGGATGTCAAGCGACACGTCGTCGAGCGCCGTATGGCCGGAGTAGTGTTTCGAAACATGTTCGACCCGCAATAAAAAATCCTCCATTTGGCGATAAATTTCGACAAATATAGCGAAAATCGCCGAATATCGACCGCATACGCAGCGCGACATCCGCTCCGACACGAAAAAAAAATGCGACTATCAATCGCACGGCCGAAAAATGCACGAATGCATCGATTCGGCGGCGATGGCATCGAATCGGCGACAAATCATCGTCCGAATCCCACAACCAGCCTATAATCCGACATTTCAGGCCGATACGATTCGGAAGAAAAATTGCGCGGAGATTTGCTCTTTTTAAAACGAAAACGTATTTTTGGAGACAACAAACAAAATGTTCCACTCTTAAAATTCTCTCTCATGATTAAAAAACAGACATGGATGGCAATCCTTGCCACAGTCGTGCTCCTCGCAGGCGTAGGTTGCGGCGATTCGCCCGAAGAGATCGATCCCGACAAGGGGGGGGGTACCGAACAGGAGGGCCCTGAAAAGCCCGAACCCGAGAAACCTGAACCCGCACCGGCATTCGTGCTTATGCTCTCCGAGGCCGAAGCCATGAATTTCCGCATCTCCGTCGAGTCCGATGATCCTCAACGCAACTACTTCGTCGGCATCACCACACGCGCCGATTTCGACCGTTTAAAAACTGCACAGGCCGTAGCCGAGACCTTGGTCGAACTCGAAAAAGGATACGGCACAATCGACTGGACCACCCCCGACGATCAGCTCATCTACCGCGGCAACAAGACGATCGATGCCGGCAGGATATGGAGCCTCAAACCGAAGAGCGACTATGCCGTGGTGGTATTCGGCGTTGGTGCCGAAGGTGCAATTACGACCGACGTTTTTCATGATTTCATCTCCACGACTGCCGTCATGCCCTCCCAAAACAGACTCTCCGTCAGCGTTGCCCCCGAATCCGCCAACGTCTCGGTGACGACCACCAATGCCGATCCCTACTTTCTGGACTGCATCGCCACCTCGCGCATCGAAGGATACCCGACTGACAAACTGGCCGAGTTTCTCATCGGCAGCTACGGATCCGCCATCAGCGAGTGCATCGAGACGGGCGACGTGACACGTGATTTCACCCGTCTGCTGGAAGAAGACACCGACTACTGCGCCGTAGCCTTCGGCTACCTGGGCGGTTACCCCACGACCGATATTGTCGTCGTCCCCTTCCATACTCCGGGCGGCGAACTCAAACCGCAGGACTGCACCTTCTCGTCAACGGTCGCCGACATCACGCTGCAAGGGGCCACCATCACCATCAAACCCTCGAATCCCGCTACCCCCTATTTCTGGCAGGTCTACAACACGACGCTTATCGAAAGCTACCGCAAGGGAGCCGGCGTCGCACAACTGATGGCCGACGGACTGGCAATTATCGCCGAAGCGCTCTCCGAGCAAGCCGGCATCGAGATCACGCCTGAAAAAGCGGCCGGCATGGTCACCAAAACCGGAAACGACAGTTTCGTCTACACCACACTCGACCCTGCTACGGAATACTGCGTTATGGCCGTAGGACTCGATAACAAAGCCCGCCAGACGACCGAAGTCTACATCTCCCAGCCCTTCAAGACGCTTGCTCCGGGCGGCGATGTCTTCGCCCCTATGGAGTGTACGATCACCGTCAACGGCATGACCGACGACGGTTTGAGCGTCACGGTATCTCCCGCCGACAAGCAGATGACCTATGTCGGCATGGCCGGTGAAGCCGAATATTACGCCGAATTCGCATCTGACGCGGAGTACCTGACCGATGATCTGCTGCTATGGACCGAAATGGCCGCCGGCGAACAGATGTCCCTCGTAGAACTGCTTACGGAGTACGGTTTCTTCCTGCAAGGCGATCAAACCTATATTTTCCCCGAAAATTTCACACCCGGCAATCTCTACTTGGCATATACATACGGACTGAATCAACAGGGAGAGGTGACCGCCGGAATGCAGAAAACCTTCTTCACGATCGATGAGCAGGGAAAAGCGCATCCTGCCGCCGCGCCGGCCGTGTCGAATGTCCGCAAGCTGCACAGATCCGACCTGCACCTTGCCGCATACAGTTACATACCCGATGCTACCCGGCCGGCCTCGCCCTTTCTGAACGCATGGACGAACATCGCGCCCAAACGCACCGTCGGACTATTCGAATAAAATTCCCTCCCGATTCCCGCAGCCGAAAACGAAACTCTGGCTGCGGGAATTTGTTTTTCAGGAAAAAACGCTATCTTTGCCGCACGAAAGCAAGCGCCGAGGGGGCCCGCCGCAACGCGGGCCTGAGCGACGCCCGAGGTAACAACTAAAAAACAAAAAATTATGCAGACTCTCAAAATCGAGGCAACTCCGCGCGCCGACTTCGGCAAGAAAGCCAGCCGCGCCATCCGCCGCGAGGGCCAGGTGCCCTGCGTCCTCTACGGAGGCGGCGAGACCGTATCGTTCAGCGTAGACGCCAAAGCGCTCAAACCGCTGATCTACACCCCCAACTCCTATATCGTCGAGCTGACGATCGGCGGCAAGACCGAAAAGGCCGTGATGCGCGAAGTGCAGTTCCACCCCGTGCGCGAGGAGATTCTCCACATCGACTTCTACCGCGTGCAGGAGGGCAAACCCGTGGCAATCAGCATTCCGGTGCGCCTGACCGGCAACGCCGAGGGCGTGAAGGTGGGCGGCAAGCTCGTCCTCTCGACCCGCAAGATCTTCGTCAGCGGCCCGGTCGACAAACTGCCCGACGAGATCACCGTCGACGTGACGACGCTGGGCGTGGGCAAGACGATCTTCGTGGGCGACCTCAAATCGGACGACCTGAAATTCCTGACCCCCGCCACCACGGCCGTTTGCGCCGTTCGCGTAACGCGTGCTTCGCGCGGCGCCGCAGCGGAGGCCGCCCAGTAGCTGTCGCTCCGGAACCGAAACGATTGTCGAAACCGATAAATTCCGGACGATGAAATACCTCGTTGTAGGACTGGGGAACATCGGCGCCGAATACGCCGACACCCGCCACAACATCGGATTCAAGGTGTTGGATTGCTTAGCCGAGCAGTCCAACATCGCTTTTACGACGGGCCGTTACGGCGCGACGGCCGAACTGCGCTACAAGGGACGCACGCTCGTGCTGCTCAAACCGTCGACCTACATGAACCTCTCGGGCAAAGCCGTCCGTTACTGGATGGAAGCCGAGAAGATCGCGCCGGAGAATCTGCTGGTCGTGGTGGACGACATCGCACTCCCTTTCGGGACGCTGCGGATGCGGCCGAAAGGCAGCGCCGGCGGTCATAACGGGCTGAAAAACATCACCGAGCTGCTGGGCACGGAGGCGTACGCCCGCATCCGTTTCGGCATCGGCGGCGATTTCGCCCGCGGGCATCAGGTGGACTACGTGCTGGGGTCGTGGTCGGACGAAGAGCGCAAGGCGCTGCCCGAGCGGCTGAAAGTCTTCGCCGGGGCCGTTCTCTCCTTCGCCACGATCGGCGCCGAACGCACGATGAACCTCTACAACAAGCGGTGACCCGCCCCCGTCGTCATCCGTAAAAATCCCCGGCTCGCAAGGAGTCGGGGATTTTTATTTTCCGAAACGGATGCTACCGTACCCGCACCAGACGCGGCTTGGCGGCAGTGGCCGGAGGCGTATCCGAACCGGCCTCGGTCAATACGCGGACCGACGTGAGCGGCGTGGTAATCACCCCGTCGGCCGTACAGCCGTAGGCATAGACCACATAACCGGTCGAAGCCCACAGATTCTCGGCCTTCATTTCGATGTCGCCCGTCAGCAGCTCGTCGGAGAGCGTCCGGCCCGCTTCGAGGTTGTATTTCGTCCAGAAGAGGTCGTCGGCCGCATACTGCATGTCGGTTTCGAACTCATAATAGGTCGCACTCTTGTCGAGGTGGCAGATATAGGTCAGGTTCTTGTTCGACGGCGTGACCTTGATCGAGAGATTCTGACGCGATACCGTCACGTCGAGGTCGAACGTGCACTCCTCGGTCGGCGTGAAGGCCGGCGTGCGGAACTCCTTCTTCGCCACGTCCGTGCGCAGCTCCTTGCCGTCGACGCCGAAGGCGATCAGGCAGTAGTCCGTCTCGGCGACCAGCGGACGGATCGCCTCGTTGGCCAGTTCGTTTTCGCGGATCCAGGCGCGCGGAACGACCTGCCGCTGCGTACCGCAGGAAGAAAGATCGGTCCACTTGATCGTCGTCGGATCATTCAGGTAGAGTTCGTCATAATAACGATTTTCATACTCCTTGACATAGGCGGCGGCCACCTCCGCGTCGGTCAGAGGCTGCCCCTGCCCGCCGGTGAAGGCCGACTTCTTGACGATGCCGTGGAAATAGTGCAGGTCGTCGCTCGGCACCACACTGTACCCGGCGCCGTACCACGTGATGTTGTCGACCGTGACGCGGTATTTGGTATTGACCACCACCGGCGTAGTCGTCTTGAAGGGAACCTTCATTACCGATGTGGTCACGGTCATCGCCGAAGCTCCCTCTTCCAGACCGAAGGTGATCAGATAGTAAGACTGACCGGGCGTCAGCGGCGTCGACGCAGGTGTGGTATAGGCATACGTTCCGCTGTGCAGATACATATCGCGGTAGTAATCGCTCCAATATCCGGCCGAAACATAGTAGTCAAACATCGCTTTCAGTTCGGTGGTAACGGCCGTCTCGCCCTTCTCGTCGAACTCGGCGGCGCTGTAAGCCGAAACATAGTAATAGATCGAAGCGTCCTTCGGCGTGACGGTCGCCGTGACGCTCTTGTCGGTCACCTCGGTGATGTCGATCGTGAAGTCGTCGCCCTCGGTCACGCCGGTCTGGCTCTTGTCGACCACGACGCCCAACTTGGCCACCGAGCTGCGCTCCGCACCGTCGAAATAGATCACGGCCACCGTGCCTTCGGCCTCGAAGCCCGCAGCGTCGGCCGCCGGAGCCGTCACGCTCAACACGTCGTCCTTCAATGCCACGCGCCATCCGTCGGGTTTGGTGAGAATCGTCTCCGCCACGCCGGCGCTCTCGATCTCATAGGTCTTGGTCTCGCCGTAGACGAAGGGTGCCACATCGGGAGCCTTGCGCAGGATCAGGTAGAAATCCGTCCGCTTCGCGACCGTGATGACCGACCCGTCGGTCAGCGTGAAATAGACGTTGCCGTCGTCCTGCGTCACGGCGCTGAAAAACGAGTCCTGAATCGACGATCCGTCGTCCGTCACGGCCTTCACCGGCTCGCCCGCGGCATTCGTGATCCGCTCCCACGTATCTCCGCCGTCATAGCTCGCCTCCCAGTAACCCTCTTCGTCGACCGACAGCCGGGGGGGGGTAACTTCGGCCGTCACGCGCAGTTTCTGCCCGTCGACTTCGAGGATCGTCGTCTTTCCGTCGATCGTCTGCGCCCAGTAGTAGACACCGTCCTCCTCCTTCACGCCGATCACCGGAGCATCCTTGCCCGCGGCGCCGTCCTCGCCGTTGGCAATCACCGCTTTCGTGTCGTCCGAAAAGTAGATCGTGTAGCTTTTGCCGTCCGTGCCCGGCTCGACCTTCACCACCGAGACATTGCTCTCCAATTTCCTGACCAGCGCATCGATCGTCGTGATTTCGCCGTTGAGCTTCGTCAGCTGCGTTTCGAGTTTCGCGACGCGATCCCGCAGATCGTTCAACCCCGTGCGAAGCTCCGTGTCGTCGTAATCGTCCGAGCACCCGCCCAGCACCACGGCCGCGAGCGTCAGACCCCATAGGATAAAATGTTTCATAAACAGTTGAGTTAAGTGAATAAATAGGGTTTCTTTCATCTCTTCGCAGGCAGTATCCGCCCCGCAGGCAGCGGGCCGTCGAGGGCGATGAGCCGGCCGCCCTCCGGCGCCGGCTCTTCCGATAAAGATACGCTTTTTTCCGAAGAGATGCAAACCGCACGCCGGCAGCATGTTCCGGCACGGAATAACGATCCGAACATTTTAAGCCACAAAAGGTTGCATTCCATCGGGAAAATCCGGGGAAAGCCTTCATTCCGGCAGAAAAATCCCCGAGAAGCATTCCGAACCGATTTCCCCGAAAAAGCGTACGGCCGCGGCTGCGCACTGTTCTCCGGCATGGATTTTTCGGGAGGAACACCTTCGCCCGGAATCAGTGGCGGCGCAGCGAGACGTAACGTTCGATCTGCCGATCGCACTCCCGGCGCAGCTCCTCCAACGTCCGGCCGTAGGCCGGATCGGAGGCGAGATTGACCGCCTCCTCCGAATCGGCCGCCAGATCGTAAAGCTCCTCCCGACCCGGGATGAAGCGGTAACGCATGTATTTCCACCGCTCGGTGCGGATTCCCTCGCTCGAAGGGATTTCGTCCAGCTCCCAGAGATGTTCGCACAGGAACGCTTCGCGGTCGGCGGCCGGCGCCTCGCCGCGGGTGTAGCCCAGCAGGCTGACGCCCTGATAGGCTTCGGGCACGGCGACGCCCGCCGCATCGAGGATCGTCGCCGGAACGTCGATATTGAGCACCATGTCCTCCACCTCGCGGGGGTCGCGGCCGCGCGGGTCGTAGATGAGCATCGGCACCCGCAGCGAACGGTCGTACATCAGCCATTTGCCGGCCAGCTGCCGCTCGCCGAGGAAATAACCGTTGTCGCCCATGAAGACGATGATCGTATTGCGGTCGAGCCCCCGCTCGCGCAACACTTGCCGGATAGCTCCCACCTCGCGGTCGACCTCCGAGATCATGCGGTAGTAGCCCTTGACGCTGTGCTGGTACTTCTGCGGCGTATCGTAGCGCCACGTCCAGCGCACGCGGTTGTAGCCCCTGCGCACCGCCTCGGGCAGCTCCTCGAAGTAGCGGTCGTCGGCCAGCAGCGGCGGCGCGACGGTCAGGTCGCGGTAGAGCGAATCGGCCCACGGCTCCCAGAAATACTGCTCCGGTGCGGGATCGTGGGCATGCGGGGCACTGAAACCGAGCGACAGACAGAAGGGCTTCGACGGATCGACTTCGCGCAGGAATCGCTGCGCCTCGTAGCCCGTATAGCGGGTCAGGTGTACCGTATCGCCGTCGATCGTCTTGTAGAAATAGCCGCGGCGGTCGGGGAATTTGCCGCGGCGGTCGTAGAGGTCGGCCGCGTCGAAGAGCCGCTGCGCACCGGGATAGGTGACGCCGAACTTCCCGAAATAGGCGGTCGTATAGCCGCTCGCACGCAGCAGGACGGGATAGGACTGCTGCATGTAAGGCTCTTTGAGCGGGCCCTGCCGGAAGGTGTAGCCGTGCGTGCGCTCGTACATGCCCGTAAGCAGCGACGCGCGGCTGGCGGCGCTGATCGGCGTCGTGACGAAGGCGTTGCGGAAGCAGACCCCTTCGCGGGCCAGCGAGTCGATGTGCGGCGTGCGGACGATCGGGTTGACGTATCCCACGGCGTCCCACCGCTGGTCGTCGGTCAGAATGAAGAGGATGTTGGGGCGCTGCGCGGGGGCGGCTTGCTGCGCCTGCGCGGCACCTGCGGCCAGCAGCGGGCCGGAGCAGGCTGCCAGCCAGT
Source organism: Alistipes communis (assembly GCF_006542665.1). Lineage (NCBI taxonomy): Bacteria > Pseudomonadati > Bacteroidota > Bacteroidia > Bacteroidales > Rikenellaceae > Alistipes > Alistipes communis. The sequence continues at coordinate 1,386,348 of NZ_AP019735.1, read as the reverse complement.
GCAGAAGGAGGGCTTTATCGGTCATCGGCCGGAGTGTCGAAGTCGGGGTGTCACTTTTCGCCGCGGGCGCGCAGGAAGGCGGCCAGTTTGCGCACGGCGCGGCCGCGGTGCGACACGGCGTTCTTCTCGTCGGGCGACATCTCGGCGAAGGTACGGTCGCAGCCGTCGGGCACGAAGAGCGGATCGTAACCGAACCCCTCGGCTCCGCTCTCCCGTTCGACGATGCGCCCCTCGACGACCCCTTCGAAGAGGTGCTCCTCGTCGCCCACAAGCAGCGAAATGACCGTGCGGAAGCGTGCGCGGCGGTTGGCCACCCCCTCCAAGTTGCGCAGCAGCAGGCGGTTGTTGGCCGCGAAGTCGTGGCCGTCGGAGGCATAGCGCGCCGAATGGACGCCCGGCGCGCCGTCCAGCGCCTCGACTTCGAGACCCGTATCGTCGGCGAAGCAGTCGAGCCCCGTGCGGGCGCGCAGGTAGTGCGACTTCTCGGAGGCATTGCCTTCGAGCGTCGGCTGGTTTTCGGGAATCTCCTCCTCCACGCCGCACATGCGCGGCGTCACCAGTTCGTAGGCGTCGCCCAGCACGGCCTGCACCTCGGCGAGCTTGTGGGCGTTGTTGGTTGCGAATACGATCTTCATGAGCGATGCGTTTAACGCGGGATTTCGAGCTGTTGCAGCTCGAAGTCGACCGCGATCTTGTCGATGATGAGTTTCACCAGCCGGTCGATCTCCGACCCTTCGGTATAATCGGCCGCACAGACGTGGTTGACGCGGTTGTCGCGGATGAGCGACGCCAGGTCCTTGCGCCCCACCTTCGCCGACGCGGGGTTGTAGACGGCGATCGAGTGCCCACCGAAGTTCTTCACCAGCCGCATACAGGGAATGTCGGTCGTCCCGTCGCCCACGTAGATCATACGGCTGAAAGGGACGGGACGTTCGCGCTCCTCGATATACTGATTGACCAGCTTGCAGTCCGACACCGACTCGACGCCCTTGTTGATCTTGAAGATGAACTGCGTCTTATTGGTATAGTTGACCGCCACGCCGGGCCAGTAGGCGATGCCGTCGACGTCGTAGAGGAACGAGCAGGCGTAGATCTTGCGGAACTCGGACGCGATGGGCGTCCCCTCGATCATCTCCTTCAAGCCCGACGAATTGATGTAGTGCAGCACGCGCACGCCCCGCGCGGCGGCATAGGCATTGATGCGGCCGAACCACTCCTTCACGCCCGGAAAGAGCCGGATGTTGCGTCCCGACTCCTGGAACGCCTCGCGGCGCAGCGACAGTTTGCGCGAGCGCGCCGCTTCGAGCATCTTGGCCATGTAGGTAAGCGTCATGTCGGCGTCCTGCTCCTCGGCCAGCGAATTGGCGTCGTTCCAGAACTCCCTGTTGCTCTGGCCGACGGCGGGAATGAAATCGTACTCCTGCATGTTGCCGGGCGCCAGCGTACCGTCGAAGTCGTAGATCAGCGCCGCCGTGATTTTGGGTTCTTGTGTCATATAGTCGTCGAATCGTTAAACCATAGGGTCGTCAATAGTGGATTCCGCGCGGACGGAACATCGCATAGCCGAAATTGAAGGTCAGGAAGAGGTTGTCCCAGTTCTTGACGTTGTACTTCGTCAGCGAGAGGCTGATCGGGCCGATGCCCGTATGATAGACCAGCGACGCGTCGACGATGTAACGCATCCTGTCGTCGGTCGGTCGGAACCGCTCGGCGAACATCGCGTAGATGCCCGTCCGCAGGAAGAACCGGTCGCTGAAATCGAAGGTCGGCATCACGCTGACCGCCGCATAGCGCTTGGCGCGGTATTCGGGCATGTAGACCGTCTGCGAATGGAGCGTAGGCCGGTAGGCCGGCATCAGCATGCGCGTCACCTTGTCGTTGCTCAGCGTGGGGATCGTCGTCACGACAGCCTCGGCGCCGTAACCCAGCGAAAACCATTTGCTGCCCGAAATCTGGAAATACTGGTTCCACACGATGCGGGCGCCCCACCACGAGACATCCCGCTTCGACTTGCGCAGCCGCTGCTCGTCGCGCGAATAGGGACTCGGCACGAAACGGTCGCGGCCGTAGAGATAGATGCCCGACAGCGAGAGCGACGTACCGGAGTGCGGGAAGATCATCCTGTCCAGCGAACTGCGCCGCAGCTCGATCTTCGGCGAAATGTAGTTGAGCGTGGTCAGATCCTCATAGTAGTTCTCCTTGTAGGAGGCGCGGTCGAGGCTGTAATAGTAGCGCTCCTGTCCGCCGTTGAGCCGGATCACGAAGGCGCTGCGGTGCGTGACCGGAAAGCCGAATCCCAGCGAGAGGAAGTTTTCCAGAAACTTCATCGACTCGGTGTTCGACACCGACGTGAGGTTGCCGAAATTGCCGTTCTTGTAGTTGCGGGCCGTGAAGTTGTACGAATAATCGACGAACAGCGGCCGCCAGAGGAAGAAGTCCGTCCGTCCGCCCAGCATGACGGCCGACGATACCGGCCCGAGGAACAGGTGGGTGTAGTAGCGGTTGGCCGCATGGCGGATGCGGTGGTATTCGAACCCGACGTAGGCCTGGTTGAAGGCCGTCGACGAGATGTTACCGCCGATCAGGATTTTGTAGTCGGGCTTGGTCGTCAGCCGGAAATCGATGCCGTAATAGCCCGACTTCGGATCGTAGCGCATGTAGGGGTATTCGGTGGAGAAATTGCCGTCGGCCAGCACCGAGAAGTATTTGTCCTTCACCCGCTCGAACGAAAGGATCTTCGGTTCGCCGTCGTGCTGGTGGTCGAGCTGCATGTTGTCGCGCACGTAGGTCGTCTGGGCGGGATTCAGCCCCTCGATCGCGTAGCGGTTGAAAAGCAGCTCGGGGCAGCGTTCGCGGAAGGCGGCGCGGCGGCGCAGCGCCTCGCCCCGCGACATGCGGCGCGGAACGGCGCTTTTGAGCGAGTCCATCAGCGCCATCGTATCGTCATAACCCGACTGGATAATGGCGTCGGCCTGAGAAAAGTCGAGCATCGAAACGTCGACCGCCCGCTCAATAAGCGTGCTGCGGCCGGCCGGCATGTCGTAATCGGTCTTCTCCATGGTGAGCATCCACACCTGGTCCATGATGCTCTTGGCGTTGGGTTCGGTGTTGCCCGACGTGCATTTGCTGCCGATCAGGTAGTCGGGACGGAAGGTTTCGTCGAGGGGTTTCCACGGAAAATTGTCGTAGATACCGCCGTCGTAGAGCAGCATCGAATCCTTCTCGATCGGGTTGAACGCCAGCGGAATGGCCATCGAGGCACGCACCGCTTCGCCCAGGTCGCCCGTTTTGAGCACATAGGGTTTGCGCGCCACCAGGTCGCTGGCCACGCACCGGAACGGCACCATGAGCCGGTCGAAATCGCCGCCGGAGGCCGTCGAAGCCGGCGTCAGCAGTTCGGCGAGCGCCAGATCGATCTGCGACGACGAAATGAGATGGCTCGGCAGCACCAGCCGCGACTTGTTCTTGGCATCGCTGCGCTTCTCCTCGTCGCGCAGATTGAGCCGCAGCGTAAGCATCGAGGGCTGATCCTGCATCTGGCGGTAATAGGAGGCGTAACGCGAATCGATGCGGCCCGAAACCCACTCCCGAACCTGCCCCGAATCGACGATCGCGCGCATCTCCTCCGGCGAATAGCCCGCCGCGTAGAGCGCCGCGATGATCGAACCCATGGAGGTTCCGGCGACGTAATCGATCGGAATCTCGTTCTCTTCGAGCGCCTGGATCACCCCGATATGGTAGAGTCCCTTCGCCCCTCCGCCGCTCAGCACGAGCCCGACGCTCTGGGCCGACGCCCCCGCGGCGAGGAGGAGTGCAACGACGACAAAAGCGAGCGATTTGCGCAACATATCTCAAAAAATTTATAACTTTGCATTTTATATAGCGTATAAAATTAGGCAAAAAGTATAAAACCGCAAAATATGATTGGCAAAATCGAAGAACTTCTGCGGCGTGTCGAAGAGTTCCGCCCCAAAACGGCGGCCGAAGTCGAAGAGTTCCGCATCAAGGTACTGGGGAAAAAGGGCGAACTGAACGCGCTGATGGAGGAGTTCAAGAGGGTGGCTCCCGAACTCAAACGCGAAGTGGGGCAGCGGCTCAACGCCCTGAAACAGGCCGCCACCGAGCGGGTCGCCGCCCTGCGCGCCGAATTGCAGGAGAGCAGGGCCGACGATGCCGAAGCCATCGGCGATCCGACCCGTCCCGGTTCGGCCGAGCAGCTCGGGTCGCGCCATCCGATTTCGCTGGTGAAGAACCAGATCGTCGAGATCTTCTCGCGGCTGGGCTATACGGTGGCCGACGGGCCCGAAATCGAGGACGACTGGCACGTCTTCTCGGCACTCAACTTCCCGCCCGAACATCCGGCGCGCGACATGCAGGACACCTTCTTCATCGAGAAGAACCCCGACATCCTGCTGCGCACCCACACCTCGTCGATCCAGGTGCGCACGATGGAGCACCAGCGCCCGCCGATCCGCGTCATCTGCCCCGGCCGCGTCTTCCGCAACGAGGCCATCTCCTACCGTGCCCACTGCATCTTCCACCAGATCGAAGGGCTTTACATCGACGAAGGGGTTTCGTTCGCCGACCTGAAACAATCGCTGCTGTTCTTCGCCAAAGAACTCTTCGGAGAACAGACGGCCATCCGGATGCGTCCGTCGTATTTCCCCTTCACCGAACCCTCGGCCGAGGTCGACGTCTCGTGCAACCTCTGCGGCGGCAAGGGCTGTCCGGTCTGCAAGGGCACGGGCTGGCTGGAGATTCTGGGCTGCGGCATGGTCGACCCCAACGTATTGGAGGCCAACGGCATCGATCCGAAGAAATATTCGGGCTTCGCCTTTGGCATGGGCATCGAACGTATCGCCATGCTCAAATACGGCGTGGGTGACCTGCGGCTCTATTTCGAAAACGACGTGCGCTTCCTCCGCCAGTTCGATACCGAGTTGGATTGAAAACGCGAGGGGCGACGCATACGAAGCGCCGCCCCCGTTCCGTTTAACAGCATATGACACCCCCGACGATGCGAAAAACACTCCTTCTGCTCCTGCTCACTGCGGTCTTCTGCGGCGCTTTCGCCCGGAAAACCCCGCAGGTCGCGCCGGCGCCGCAGGTGCCCGACTCGCTCCGGGGCTTCTACCTCTTCACCGAAGGGATCAAGCAGGCCTTCATCGAGCGGGACACCGCCGCGGCCCGCGCGTCGCTGGAACGCTCCGTCGAAGCCGATTCGACCTACGGGCCCGCATGGTACGAACTGGCCGAACTGCTGCTTTACAACGATGCTCCCGCCGCCCTGCGCCATGCCGAACGCGCCTTCCGCACCGACACGACCGACAAATGGTACCTGCTGCAACTGGGGCAGGCACAGATTCTCAACGACCGCTACCGCGACGCGATCCGCACCTACAACCGGCTGCGCGAGGTCGACGCGCAGAATCCCGACTCCTACCGCGTGCTGGCGATGCTCTACGACCAGGAGGGGCAGCCCTTCTCGGCGATCGCTGTGCTCGATTCGGCGGAGGTGCGTTTCGGCAGGATCGACGCCCTGTCGGAACTCAAACGCCGCCTGCTGGTGGGAACCCGCCAATACGACCGCGCCGTAGCCGAAGCGCAGGCGCTCATCGAAGCCGCCCCCTACAAGGCCGAGAACTATCTGCTGCTGGGCGAGTTGTATGCCCGCCAGAAGAAAGATTCGCTGGCGCTGGTACAATTCGCCGAGGCCTACCGCATCGATTCGACGAGCGTCGCCGTACTGGCCACGTACAGCGAATTCTACAACGAACGGCGCGACTACGCCTCCTCGCTCAACTACACGCGGCGGCTCTTCGCGAGCGATGAAATGCCGCTCGACGACAAGCTCGCCTATTTCGACCGGATCACCGGCGACCGGAATTTTTACAGCACCTTTTACCTGCAAATCAACGACCTGGCTACGACGCTGGCGATGAAATATCCGCACGATCCGCGCGTGGTGAAGCTCTACGGCGACCACCTGATCGCCTCGGGGCAGCTCGACGACGCGCTGACCTACTACAAGACGCATCTCGACGACCTCCCGCCCCGGATCGACTACTTCAACATGGTGATCGACATCGAGAGCTACAAGCAGCGGCCCGACTCGGTGGAGCACTACACTTCCCGCGCGATGAAGCTCTTCCCCGAAAACGTCGACCTCCACCTGCGCAAGGGACAGATGCTCTCCTACGCCAAACGGTACGACGAAGCGCTGAAATTCTACAAGAACTCGCTCCGCCTGGCACCGGGTGACTCGCTGCGGGGCGCCGTCTGGGGCATCATCGGCGAAACCTATCACCTGATGGGCCAGCAGGCGTTGCAGAAGCAGTCGGAGGATCGACGGCCCAAAGCATCGCTCTACGAAAGCCGCAAAGGCCCCGCGGCACGCTGCATGCGCAAGTGCTACGACGCCTACGACCGTTCGCTCGCGCTGCGTTACGACAACGCGATGGTGCTCAACAACTACGCCTACTTTCTCTCGCTCGAAGGGCGCGACCTGGAACGGGCGCTCGCCATGGCGGGGCGCGCGATCGTGCTCGAAGAGAACAACCCGACCTATCTGGACACCTACGCATGGGTGCTCTACCGGTTGGGACGTTACGACGAAGCGAAGAAAACCATGCAGCAGGCCCTTTCGCTCGACCGCAGCCAAAGTCCCGACCTGCAACTCCACTACGGCGACATCCTGGCCGCGCTGGGCGAGAAGTTCATGGCCGAAGTCTACTGGAAAAAGGCGCTCGAAGGGGGTTACGACGACCCCGACGCGATCGTCGAACGGTTCCGCCGCCTGAAAGAGGCGGCGCAAACGCCCGCCGCGCCATGACACGCTTCGCACTGATCCTCGGCTTGCTGCTCTGTCTGACCGTTCCGGCAGCAGGGCAAAAGGGCGACCTGCAACGGCAGATCGCCGAGAAGCAGCGTGCCATCGATGCGCTCGAAAAGCAGATCGCACGCGGCGAACAGGAGCTCACCTCGATCAAGAAGGGCAAGAATTCGGAACAGCAGAGCGTGCAGCGGCTCTCGCGGCAGATCGCATCGCGCCGCCAGTTGCTCGACGAAACCGAAAGCCAGCTGTCGCTGCTCGCCGAACAACTCGCCGCGAGCGACAGCACGGCCGGTGCACTCAACGTCCGGCTGGAACGCTACCGCGCCCAATATGCGGCGATGGTACGCGAAGCCTACCGCAACTACAAGCAGAACAGCTACCTGACCTATATCTTCGCCTCGAAGGATTTCGCCGACGTGGCGCGTCGCATCGCCAACATCCGCGGCGTGGCCAAACTGCGCGAAGCGAAGCTGCGCGAGATCGCCGAGACAGCGCAGGAGGTGGGACGGCAGCAGGAGCTGCTCGCCGCGCAGCAGCAGGCGCTCGACTCCACACGCCGCAAGATCGACGCCCAACGGGCCCGTTACGAACGCGACCAGCGCAACGCCAAGGCACGCCTGCAACGCATGTCGGCGCGCGAAAAGGCCGTATTGCGCGAAAAGGAGCGGCAGGAGGAGCAGCTCGACACGGCCATCGCCGAATTGCAGAAACTCACCAAGGGCAACAAGGCGGGAGCCTCGTTCTCCACGCGCACGTCGAACCTGAACCTTCCCGTCGAGGGCGGGCGCGTGAAACGCTACCGCGACAACATGGCCGAGATCACGGGTCCCAAGGGAGCACGCATCACGGCCATCTACGAAGGGAAGGTGGTCGACGTGAAGCGCAATCGCATCACCAACCGATTCGACGTCTACATCGCCCACGGCCAGTACATCACCTCCTACGCCAACCTCAATTCGGTGAGCGTCGCCAAGGGGCAGACAGTGGCCAAAAACAGCGCGATCGGCGTCATCGGCCCCGCGGTCGACATCCAGACCATGAAGACCGAATACAGGCTCGTATTCGGCATCTATCCGCCCGCAGGAGCCAAGAAGATGCGCGCCTCGGACTGTTTCCGCAAATAACCCCATAAAGACTGCACGACAATGGCTGTACGATACCATACCGACGGATGCTCCTACCGGCTGCCGCAGAAACGGCTCACCGCCGCGTGGCTGCGGCGCGTGGCCGAACAGGAGGGCTACACGCTCGCCGAGGTCGACTATATCTTCTGCTCGGCCGAGAGGCTGCTCGAAATGAACCGTCAGTACCTCGGACACGACTACTTCACCGACGTCATCACCTTCGATTACAGCGACCGCCGCGGAACACGCACCGTCGCCGGCGACATCTTCATCGACGTGGAGACGGTGGCCGACAACGCCCGCATCTACGGCGCCACGACCTTGCAGGAGATGCGCCGCGTGGTGGTGCACGGACTGCTGCACCTCTGCGGACAGCGCGACAAGACGCCGCGCACCGAGCGGCAGATGCATCGCAAGGAGGACAAATACCTCCGATTCTGGGAGACCCCGCAAAAGTGACGCCGCCGACAGTCCGCGTGCCGCCCCGTCCGACGGGGCGACCTTCCGCACGGCCTGCGCGCGACATTCGCGATTCCGAACACGAAAACCGACAAGATATGACGCTCGACTACGATATTCTGGTCATCGGCGGCGGCCACGCCGGCTGCGAAGCCGCTTCGGCGGCGGCGCGCATGGGTTCGCGCACGCTGCTCCTAACGATGAACATGACCAAGCTGGCCAACATGTCGTGCAACCCCGCCGTGGGAGGCGTGGCCAAGGGGCAGATCGTCCGCGAAATCGACGCGCTGGGCGGCCGCACGGCGCGTATCACCGACCGCACGACACTCCAATTCCGGATGCTCAACCGCTCGAAGGGAGCGGCCATGTGGAGCCCGCGCGCGCAGTGCGACAAAGGCCGTTTTTCGGCCGAATGGCGGCACGAACTGGAAAATACGCAGAACCTCTATATCTGGCAGGATACGGCCGCAGAACTGCTCTTCGACACGGCAGGGGAGCGTCCCCGCGTGACGGGCGTGCGCACGTGCATGGGCGTCGAGTTCACGGCGCGCGCCGTAATCCTCACGGCCGGCACCTTCCTCGACGGCATGATGTACTGCGGCGAAGCGCACGCGCCGGGCGGACGCGCCGGCGATCCCGCTTCGACGGGCATCACCGCATCGCTCGCCGCGATGGGATTCGAAACGGGGCGCATGAAGACCGGTACCCCCGCACGACTCGACGCCCGCACGATCGACTTCGAGGCATTGGAGCCGCAATACGGCGACGAAAATCCGTCGAAGTTTTCATTTTCCACTGATACACAGCAAGTTAAACATCAAAGTCCCTGTTTTCTGGTCTACACTTCGCCCGAAGTGCACGCCACGTTGCGTACAGGCTTCGACCGGTCGCCGCTCTTCAACGGCACGATCCACGGCATCGGACCGCGTTACTGCCCCTCGATCGAGGACAAGCTGCGCACCTTCGCCGACAAGGAACAGCATCAGTTATTCCTTGAACCAGAAGGAGATAACACCAATGAATACTATCTCAACGGCTTCTCGTCGTCGCTGCCGTGGGAGGTACAGTACGAGGCGCTGCACCGGATCCGGGGGTTGGAGGACGTCCATATCTTCCGGCCCGGCTATGCGATCGAATACGACTACTTCCCGCCCACCCAGTTGCGCCATACGCTCGAAACGAAACTCGTCGACGGACTCTATTTCGCCGGCCAGGTCAACGGCACGACAGGTTACGAGGAGGCTGCGGCGCAAGGCCTGCTGGCAGGGATCAACGCGCATCGCAAACGGGTAGGGGAGTCGGCGATCGTTCTGCAACGCGACGAAGCCTACATCGGCGTGTTGATCGACGATTTGGTGACGAAGGGCGTCGACGAACCTTACCGGATGTTCACCTCGCGCGCCGAGTACCGCATTCTGCTCCGACAGGACAATGCCGACCTGCGACTCACTCCGCTCGGACATGAAATCGGATTGATTTCGGAAAAAGACTTTGCGAATTTCGAGCGAAAAAAGTCGTGCGTAGAATCGCTTATTTCCTTCGCCCGCCGCACGAGCGTGCGTGCAGGCGAAATCGACGACTATCTGAAATCAGTCGATTCCGAACCGATGAAGCAGGGGAGGAAGCTCTACGACATTCTGCTTCGCAATGAAATCACCTTCGCCGGCCTGTCCCGCGTCCTCCCCAAGCTCGCGCAACTGATCGAGGAAGAGGGAATGACGACCGAAGCGATCGAAGAAGCAGAGATCCAGATCAAGTACAACGGATATATCCAGCGGGAAAAATTCATCGCCGAAAAGTTGCATCGGCTCGAAAATATCGCCATCCCTGCCGATTTCGACTATCATTCGATGCAATCGCTCACGATCGAGGCACGGCAGAAACTCACGCGCATCCGCCCGACGACGATCGGCCAAGCTTCGCGTATCCCCGGGGTTTCGCCCGCCGACGTGAATGTCCTGCTTGTAAAATTCGGGAGATAACGCCGATTCGACCACGAAAAAAAACACGAGAGAGGCGAACCGCGAAGGTTCGCCTCTCTCGTGTTCCACGTGGAACAATCCACCCAAGGAGAATAGGGGGGGGTCGTCAAAATGTCTCGACGAAATGCACCGGATAGCGATCCCAATACTCACGATACACCCGGTCCATCTGTCCGTCTAAATTCAACTGATACATACGAAAGATAACCGGAAAATTCTTGGGTTGCCACAACTCCTCATAAGAATAACAATAATGCATCCCTATGGCCTGCATCACCCTTCCGCTTCGCGGATTGTTCACATCGTGTGTCGCCGTAATATAGGGAAGCCCCATACGCCGCAGCAGGTCGACGACAGCCCGACAAGACTCCGTGCAGAACCCATTATGCCAGAACTCTTTGCGAATGCAGTACCCCAGATCATGGCTATCGTCACCGCTCACATGAATGCAACCAACAGCTAAATCGCTATCTTTCAGGCAAATCGCATAATAAAAACCGCCGTTTCGAATCCACGTCTCGATATACCGGAGGTAAGACCGAGCTTCCGCCATATCTTTTAACGGGAACATCGGCAGAAAGGCAGTGACCTCTTCGTCGCTTAAAAGCATGAATAAAGCGGACAAATCGCCGTCAGAAAAAGGGCGTAAAATCAACCGCTCGATCTCAATACGAATCATGATCTCTTGAATTCAATTCATACATACGTATGAAATCACCGTATTTCCAAAAAAAAACATGCGGTCACACAAGGAGACCGCACGTTTTCCGTACCAAAATTCGTATTTCCGAAGGTCAAGAGAAATTCATACACTACCTCCCGAAATACACTCCTTATACTATATACTACTCGACGACCAACGTCCAGCCGTAGGGATCGTCGCAGCGGCCGTACTGAATATCCTGCAATTTGTTGTACATCTCCAAGCAGCGCTTGCCCGGTTCGTCACCGAACTTCCATTCGCGACCCGTTTCCTTGTCGTAGATATAGCCGATAGGCGAGATCACCGCAGCCGTTCCGCAGGCGGCGCACTCTTCGAACGTCGAGAGCTCGTCGACCGCAACGGGACGCTCCTCGACCTTCATCCCCATATCCTTCGCCAACTGCCGCAGGCTCTTGTTGGTGATCGAAGGCAGGATCGAGGTCGATTTCGGCGTAATGTAAGTATTGTCTTTGATACCGAAGAAATTAGCGGCGCCGCACTCCTCGATATATTTCCGGTGGACTGCATCGACGAACATCGAATTGGCATATCCCTCCCGATTGGCCTCCTCGCCCGCTTCGAGGCTGGCGGCATAGTTGCCGCCGCACTTGACATCGCCCGTTCCACGTGGAGCAGCACGATCATAATCGGGATTCACGATCACGCGAATCGGTTTGATGCCCTCCTTGAAATAGGCTCCGACAGGCGAGACGAAGACGCACACCATGAACTCTTTGGCGGGGTGTACACCCAGGAAAGCACCCATGCCGATCTCCAAGGGTCGAAGATAGAGCGTCGCACCCGTCCCGTAGGGAGGTACGAACCGCTCGTTGGCCTTGACCACCATGCGGCACATCTCGACGAAGGTTTCGACGGGCAGTTCGGCCATGCAGAGTTTGCGGGCCGTCGCGGCGAAACGCTTGCCGTTCTCGTCGGGACGGAAGAGCCGCACCTTGCCGTCGGCGCCGCGAAAGGCTTTCAACCCTTCGAACGACTCGACGCCGTAATGCAGGCAGGGGGCCGACATGTGCACCGAAATATATTCGTCCTGCGTCAGTTCCGGCTCGCCCCATTTGCCGTCCTTGTAGGAGATGCGGACGTTGTAATCCGTCTTGTGATAGTTAAACGGCAACGCCGCCCAATCCACGTTTTCCATAATCTTAAAGAGTTTAAGAGGTTTTTATCCAACGACCGCACCGCTGTTTACCGGAGCCGCCGGTTCCAGCAGCACGAGTTTGCCCGCAGCATCCTCGCCCATGAGGATCATACCGCGCGACTCGATTCCTTTGAGCGTACGGGGTTCGAGATTGACGAGCACCAACACCTGCCGACCGACCAGCTCCTCGGGCGTATAATGTTCGGCGATGCCCGACACGATCTCACGCCGGTCGATACCCGTGTCGACAGTCAGCTTCAACAGCTTCTTGGTCTTGGCGACCTTCTCGGCCGCAAGAATGGTCGAAACACGTATATCCATGCGTTGGAAATCGTCGAACGATATACTATCTTTCTGAGGATCAATATTTTGAGACGACTCTGCCGCCAAATTTGCCTCTTTGGTCGCCGCCAGCTTATCGAGCTGCGCCTGGATAACGTCGTCCTCGATCTTCTCGAAAAGCAACTCGGGCGTCCCGATCCGGTGACCGGCGGCAACGAGATCGGTCGCCCCGATACGCTCCCAGTCCAACGGTTCGAGCCGCAGCATCGCCAGTAACTTGGCCGCGGTGAAGGGCATGAAGGGTTCGACGACGATCGAGAGGTTGGCCGTGATCTGCAAGGCGATGTTGAGGATCGTCTTCACCCGTTCGGGATCGGTCTTGACGAGTTTCCACGGCTCGCAGTCGGCCAGATACTTGTTGCCGATGCGCGCCACGTTCATCGCCTCCTTCAACGCCTCGCGGAAGCGGTAGTTCTCGATATTCTGTTCGAGCGTCGCCTTCACCGCCTGCAATTCGGCCAGCGTCTCGCGGTCGTAATCGGTGAGGCTGCCGCATGCGGGAACCTCGCCGCCGTAGTATTTCTGCGTGAGCACCAGCGCGCGGTTGACGAAGTTGCCCAGCACGGCCACCAGTTCGTTGTTGTTGCGCGCCTGGAAATCCTTCCACGTGAAGTCGTTGTCCTTCGATTCGGGCGCATTGGCGCACAGCACGTAGCGCAGCACGTCCTCCTTGCCCGGAAACTCGTCGAGGTATTCGTGCAGCCAGACAGCCCAGTTGCGCGACGTGGAGATCTTGTCGCCTTCGAGATTGAGGAACTCGTTGGCCGGCACGTTCTCGGGCAGGATGTACTCGCCATGCGCTTTGAGCATCGACGGGAAGACGATGCAGTGGAAGACGATATTGTCCTTGCCGATGAAGTGCACCATCTTGGTTCCGGAGTCCTTCCAATAACGCTCCCAGTCTGGCGTCAGCTCCTTCGTGGCGGATATATAGCCGATCGGCGCGTCGAACCACACGTAGAGCACCTTGCCCTCGGCCCCCTCGACCGGAACGGGGATGCCCCAGTCCAGATCACGGCTCACGGCACGCGGCTGCAATCCCAGATCGAGCCAGCTCTTGCACTGCCCGTAGACGTTGGGACGCCACTCCTTGTGCCCTTCGAGAATCCACTCGCGCAGAAATCCCTCGTACTTGTCGAGCGGCAGGTACCAGTGCTTGGTCTCACGCTTGACGAGCGGCGAACCGGACAACGCGCTGTGGGGTGCGATCAGTTCGTCGGGCGAAAGCGTCGACCCGCACTTCTCGCACTGGTCGCCGTAGGCCTTTTCGTTCTGGCAGTGGGGACAGGTGCCCACGATATAACGGTCGGCCAGAAACTGCTGCGCCTCCTCGTCGTAGTACTGCTCGGAGGTCTTCTCGATGAACTTGCCCTCGGCGTAGAGCTTGCGGAAGAAATCCGACGCCGTTTGGGCATGGACGGGCGACGAGGTGCGCGAATAGATGTCGAACGACATGCCGAGCCGTTCGAACGAACGCTTGATGAGGTTGTGGTAGCGGTCGATGATCTCCTTGGGCGAGACCCCCTCCTTGCGCGCCTTGATCGTGATCGCCACGCCGTGCTCGTCGCTGCCGCAGATCGACAGCACGTCGCGCCCGCGGCGGCGCAGATAGCGCGTGTAGATGTCGGACGGGATGTAGACCCCCGCCAGATGACCGATATGCACCGGCCCGTTGGCATAGGGGAGCGCCGACGTCACCAGATAGCGTTTGAACTCTTTTGCCATATTCTTGAATTTCTCTCTTCGTTTTCCTCTTTTTCGAAATACTATGTGACAAAATTACGAAATCCGCATCAAAAAGCCTAAGAAAAAGAAGAATGAAATTCAAGAGATGAAATAATCATGGTTGCGCGCAGCGCACAACACTTCCGCATTGCACCGGAGGAGGAATCAGATCGGACAGCGGTTCGAGCGCCCGGAGCGGGTGTGCAAAACAGCGCAGTCTTTTGTGCCCGCTCAGTGAGAACCGCCGTCCGATCCCGACGAAGGTGCCCTGCGGACACTTTTGGCGCCACCTTTTGTCACCAAAAGGTGGCAAAAACTGCTCCTCGCAGGAAAAATCGAATTGAAGTGCGGGATATTTCTGACATGTTCACAGACAAATTCTGCTAAAAATATTCGTTCGTCGGCCGTGGCCGAAGCCTCTGCCGCAATATGCCTCCTACGCAGGCATCGACCCGCAAATAGAGCAGTTCTGCGGCGACCCGGCCGAGCCGTGCGGAAAGCCGAACAGCCGAAGCCGGACCGGACGCACCGCCGCAACAGGGTAAGGAAATCCCGCCGCAGTGTTATTTTACAAACAGACGAGTGCGTATTTCTGAAAATAAATGCGTACATTTGCGGGACGCGACCGGAGCCGCCGGACGAAGACGGCGACCGCCTGCGGATTCCGCCGCATCGGGCAGCGGGAGGCTCCGGCGCCGGCTCGAAACCCGAATTTGACAAGAGAATGGGATTCAACGCATTAAGATATACTTTAAAATTCAACGCATTATGGCAACAATCGATTCTTACGATTTCAAGGGCAAACGCGCGATCGTCCGCGTGGACTTCAACGTGCCTCTGGATGAAAACGGTAAAATCACCGACGACACCCGCATCCGCGGGGCGCTTCCCACGCTGAAAAAGGTGCTCGCCGACGGCGGCAGCCTCGTCATCATGTCGCACATGGGCAAGCCCAAAGGCAAGGTCAACCCCAAGTTCTCGCTGAGCCAGATCGTCGACGCCGTGAGCGAAAAACTGGGCGTGCCCGTCAAGTTCGCTCCCGACTGCGCCAAGGCTGCCGAGGCCGCTGCGGCGCTCAAACCGGGCGAGGCGCTGATGCTCGAAAACCTCCGCTTCTACCCCGAAGAGGAGGGCAAGCCCGTGGGCATCGAGAAGGAGGATCCCGCCTACGAGGAGGCCAAGAAGGCGATGAAGGCTTCGCAGAAGGAGTTCGCCAAGACGCTGGCTTCGTACGCCGACTGCTATATCAACGACGCCTTCGGAACGGCGCACCGCAAGCACGCCTCGACGGCCGTGATCGCCGACTACTTCGACGCCGGCAACAAGATGCTGGGCTACCTCATGGAGAAGGAGGTGAAAGCCGTCGACAACATCCTGAGCGACATCAAACGTCCCTTCACGGCCATCATGGGCGGCTCGAAGGTATCGACCAAGATCGGCATCATCGAAAACCTGATGGACAAGGTCGACAACCTGATCCTCTGCGGCGGCATGACCTTCACCTTCGCCAAGGCGCAGGGCGGCAAGATCGGCAACTCGATCTGCGAGGACGACAAACTGCAACTGGCGCTCGACATCATCGCCAAGGCCAAGGCCAAAGGCGTGAATCTGGTGCTGGGCACCGACTGCGTGGCGGCCGACGCCTTCTCGAACGACGCCAATACGCAGATCTGCCCCGTGAACGACATCCCCGACGGCTGGGAGGGCATGGATGCCGGTCCCGCATCGCGCAAGGCTTTCGCCGCCGCGATCGAAGGCGCCAAGACCATTCTGTGGAACGGCCCTGCCGGCGTATTCGAGTTCGACAAGTTCGCCGAAGGATCGCGCGCGATCGCCGAAGCGATCGCCAAGGCGACGGCCGAGGGCGCTTTCTCGCTCATCGGCGGCGGCGACTCGGTGGCATGCATCAACAAGTTCGGCATGGCCGATCAGGTATCCTACATCTCGACCGGCGGCGGCGCGCTGCTCGAAGCCATCGAGGGCAAGGAACTTCCGGGCGTAGCCGCTATCTGCAAGAAATAATGCGTCCCGAACGCTGATGTCCGAAAGAGCTGTCCTTCTGCCGAAGGCGGCTCTTTCATGTTTAAAACAAAGAACCCAGATGAAAAAAGTCATTCTTTTTGCAACGCTCGCCTGTATGATGAGTTGCAACGACAAAACAGCCAAAACGCCGGCCATCGACCCGTCGAATTTCGACCTGTCGGTAGCCCCGAACGAAGGTTTCTACCAGTACGCCACCGGCGGATGGCAGGCCAAGAACCCGCTGAAACCCGAATTCTCGCGCTTCGGCTCGTTCGACGTACTGCGCGAGAACAACGAGGTGCGCATCAACGACCTCTTTCAGGAGATGACCAAGATCGAGGCCGCGCCGGGTTCGGTCGACCAGAAGATCTCCGACCTCTACAAAATGGGGCTCGATTCGGTACGTCTGAACAAGGAGGGCGCCGAACCGGTCAAGGCCGACCTGGCCGCGATCATGCAGGTCGAAAAGGGACCCACGCTGACCAAGGCGCTCACGGAGATGATGCTCGACGTGGGCAATCCGCTCTTCGCCTTCGGCGTGATGGCCGACCTGATGGACAGCAACACCAACGCCTTCTACCTCGAACAGAGCGGTCTGGGCATGGGTAACCGCGACTACTACCTCGAAGAGTCGAACGCCGCCCTGAAAAAAGGCTACGAGGAGCTGCTCGCCAAACTCTTCGTCCTTTCGGGCACGGAGGAGGCCGAGGCGAAGCGGGCCGCAGCCGACGTCGTGGCCTTCGAAACCGAACTGGCCCGCGCCTCGTGGTCGAACGTCGAGTTGCGCGACATCGCCCGCAGCTACAATCCGATGAGCGTCGCCGACCTCAAAAAGAGATACGACGCCATCGACTGGGAGGTGCTTTTCGATGAACTGGGCAAGGTACAGGTCGCAGGGATCGACCGTGCCATCGTCGGACAGCCGAGTTTCTTCGAGGGGATGAACAAACTGGTCAAACAGACCCCGATCGAGACGCTGCGCTACTACCTGGCCGCTCAATACCTCACCAGCGCGGCATCCTACCTGAGCGACGACTTCTATGCCGCTTCGTTCGACTTCTTCGGCCGTCAGATGGCCGGCAAGGAGGAGCAGCGTCCCCGCTGGAAACGCGCCATGTCGATCCCCAACTCGGTGTTGGGCGAGGCCGTAGGCGAGATGTACGTCGCCAAATACTTCCCTGCCAAGGACAAGGAGCGGATGCTCGAACTGGTCGGGAACCTGCAAACGGCGCTCGGCGAGCACATCGCCGCTCTCGACTGGATGTCGGACGCCACGAAGGCCAAGGCGCAGGAGAAGCTGGCGTCGTTCCACGTCAAGATCGGCTATCCCGACAAGTGGAAGGACTATTCGACGCTCACGATCGATCCCTCCGAGAGCTACTGGCAGAACATCAAGGCCGCGAGCCTGTGGGGCACGCTCGACAATCTGCGCAAGTTCGGCAAGCCGGTCGACAAGGACGAATGGCTCATGTCGCCGCAGACGGTCAACGCCTACTACAATCCCACGACCAACGAGATCTGCTTCCCTGCGGCCATTCTCCAGCCGCCGTTCTACAACCCCGATGCCGATGACGCGGTCAACTACGGCGCCATCGGCGTGGTGATCGGCCACGAGATGACCCACGGATTCGACGACCAGGGCCGCAACTTCGACAAGGACGGCAACATGAACAACTGGTGGACCGAAGAGGACGCTGCCGCGTTCAAGGCCAAGACCGACATTCTGGTCAAGCAGTTCGATGCGATCGAGGTACTGCCCGCCAAGGGGGATCAACCGGCCCTCTTCGCCAACGGCGCGCTCTGCCTGGGCGAGAACATCGCCGACCAGGGCGGTCTGCGCGTCGCCTACACGGCCTACCACAATTCGCTCGAAGGCAAGGAGAAGCCCGCACCGATCGACGGCTTCACCCCCGAACAACGCTTCTATCTGGCCTACGCACAACTCTGGGCGCAGAACATCCGCGACGAAGAGATCGCACGTCTCACCAAGCTCGACGTACACTCGCTGGGCAAGTGGCGCGTCGACGCCACGCTGCGCAACCTGCAAGACTTTTACGATGCCTTCTCGATCACCGACGGCGCGATGTACATGCCCGTCGAGGAGCGCGTGATCATCTGGTAACCTCTCCGAAAATCCGGTACGCAACCACCCCGAAAGTCCCTCCGCGGAGACTTTCGGGGCTTTCTTACGGCACGGGACGGCGACAAAGCTAGGCTCCCGCATTCGCTTTCCGGAAAAGAATCCCTATATTTACACGACCTAAATCCATCCGAAATGAAACGTATTCTTCCGATCGGCATTCTGCTGATGCTGTCGTATTCCCTTTCGGCCTTCGGAACCTCCTCGCCGAGACCCGCCGGGATGACCGTCGAGACCTGCACGGTCGACGGACTAGAACGCACCTACCGCCTCTATCTGCCCGAAGGAGTGCCCGACGACGCGCCGCTCGTCTTCGTGCTGCACGGCTACGGAGGCAATTTCAACCTCGACCGCTACGGCATGAACGAAGCGGCCGACCGCCACGGCTTCGCCGTCTGCTACCCGCAGGGCATGAAGGACGGCCGCGGCAAAACCTGCTGGAACGTCGGGTACCCGTTCCAGGCCGACATGACCGTCGACGACGTGTCGTTCCTCTGCGAACTGGCCGGTCTGTTGCAGGACAAGTACGGCCTGAGCCGGAAAAACACGTTCTGTACCGGCATGTCGAACGGCGGCGAGATGTGTTACCTGCTCGCCTACTCCCGTCCCGACGTCTTCGCTGCCGTCGCACCGGTTTCGGGACTGACGCTGGAATGGATGTACCGCGACTGCGACACGCCGGCGCCGATCCCGCTCTTCGAGATCCACGGTACCGAAGATCGCACCTCCGCGTGGGAGGGCGATCTGGAAAACAAGGGCGGCTGGGGCGCCTACCTGCCCGTCGAGATCGCCGTCGGCTACTGGGTCGCCGCCAACCGCTGCGTGCGCGAACAGACCGATACGCTGGCCCTGCGGCGGCATCCCGTGGTGGCGCACCGCTTCGTCGGGGGCACCGGCGGCAACGAAGTCTGGCTCTACGAGGTCGTAGACGGCGGCCACAGTTGGGCCGAGAAGGATATGGACACCTCCGAAGAGATATGGCATTTCTTCGGCCGGTTCGTGAAATAGTCCGCGGCGGCTGTACGACGACGGGACGGGGTGCGATGCCCCGTCCCGCCGTTTTTGGTGCGGTATTTGGACGACAGCGGTCAACGTCTTAAAATCATACGACTATGAAAAACTGGATTCTGACGGCCGCCGCACTCTTCGTCTTCACGACGGCCGCAACGGCGGCGGCAAACGCTCCCGACGACGACAAACGCCCCGACCGGACGCCCATGAAAGGGCGGATGGTCGAAAACCGCACGGTAAAATTCGATGCGCTGCCCGAAGCCGCACAGGCCTTCATCCGCGACTTCTACGCAAAAGACCGTGTCGAACGCATCCGCTTCGACCCTTCGGCGCACCTCTTCGCCTACAAGGTGCGGCTCGACAACGGCGATGAAATCATGTTTTCGCAAAACGGTGCATGGACCGACATCGAGAGTGCCGACGGCATCCCGATGAAGCTGATTCCTCAACAGGTCGCCGACTATGTGAAGAACAAATACCCGGGCCAGACCGTCACCGACATCGGGCTCGAACGCAACGGAATTTCGGTGCGGCTCGCCGATCAGACGGAGCTGCTCTTCGATTCGGACGAGCACAACCTCCGGCAACACATGGCCGGCACACGGACGAAAGGCTCCGGTGACCGCATGATGCGGCACCACGGCAACTCGCGATAGCACACCGGTTTCCGGATGAATTCCCCGACCTCTGTCCGCAAGCGAGCGCTCCGTCTGCAACTATTTGCAGACGGAGCGCTCGCTTTATTTCTGCGGAAATCCGGAACGCCGTCGCATACATCCGGCATCCGATCCCATAAACCAAAACAGTTATTTTAACGTCTTTTTATATTATTTTATATCGTTTTCAAACAAATTCTCATTATTTTTGTTCGAAAACGACCTGAAATGAACACGAAAACCGTTCAAGCAAGACTTGCAAAGCGCCTTCTCTGCATCGTCTGCGCCGTCGCGGGCGGATGCGGCGACAGCACTACGCTCCGTTACGATCCACAACCGCCCGACGCTTCTGCGCCGCCATTGAGCGTCACGCCCGATACGCTGGTCTTCGATGCGGAGGGAGGAACTC
This sequence comes from Alistipes communis, assembly GCF_006542665.1. Lineage (NCBI taxonomy): Bacteria > Pseudomonadati > Bacteroidota > Bacteroidia > Bacteroidales > Rikenellaceae > Alistipes > Alistipes communis. The sequence goes on along the minus strand of NZ_AP019735.1, from coordinate 1,365,784 downwards.
TCGTTCTGAACCTCGCGACGACAACCGCCGAATGGAAAATCGAATCGCCGAGCGAATGGCTGACGATAAAAGTGGAATCTTCCGACGGCAGTCCGCACGGCTCGCTCGGAGGAGGTGCCGGTAACTTTTCCATCCGTATCTCCGCGACATCCAATGAAACGGATGCACGGCGCACCGCTTCGATCCGCGTGAGCGGCAACGACGCCGGCACCGTCACGATACCGGTCGAACAGAAGGCTTTCGGGGAGTCCCACACCCCTTCGCTGAGTGTCGAACCCTCCTCGCTGACATTCAAAGCCGACGGAGAGTCGTTCGACTTGGTCGTCACGACCGATGCCGCCGCGTGGACGGCGACCTGCGAAGCCGCGTGGATAACGATCACGAGCGACAACGACGCGACGCTCCGGGCGACAGCCATGCCCAACCGAACGGCTTCGCCGCGTTCGGCGACGATTCTGTTCACAGGAGAAGACGCCGAACCTTTCGAAGTCTCCGTGACACAGGCGGCACACTCCGAATCGTCTTCACCGCTCTCCACCCTCGAACGCGACGTACGCCCTTCGCTCGCCGTCGCGAGCGCGACCTTCTATGCCGACGACCGACTGCCGAATACGCTGCGGCTGCTGCAACTGAATCTTTACGGCGACCTTGCGCAGCATGAAATCGATAACTTGATGCTGACGCTGTGCGTCGGCGCCGATACGCAACGGACGGGTGCGATCGAGGGTCGGTATGCGATCGCCGGAGAAGGGAATACGTCGCCCGATTTACCGGAACTCGGCGAAGGAGCGGTCATAGCCGGCACCCTGATCCGGCCTTCCGGCGGCGATCCGCTCTTCGAAGGAAGCTGGTACCGAATGTTGACCAATGAAGCGAACCAGGTACGGCTGACCGAAATGGCTCCCTGTACGGAGGGAGAAATCGTCGTCGAACGCAACGGAAAGAGATATTCGATCGTCTACCGCTTCGTCGACGACAACGAGGCCCGGCCGCATACGATCGCAGGCAGCTATGCCGGTACCGTCGAATTTACCAATCTCGTCCGCGACGCCGGATCGTCGCCTCTTTGAGCCCTTTCCCTTACGAATTCACCCCTGCCGCGACATGCTGCGGCAGGGGTGAATCCCGTTTCGGAATACGAACGCGCTACTCGAACGAGAAGACGTAGGGACAATAGGTCAGGACACCCTGCTGCGAAAGCGCGTTGCGGACGTGGCGGTACTCGTCGTAGAGATCGAAAAGCTCCGTGTGTTCGACGTGTGCCTCGACCTGCGCGTTGAGGGCGGCCAGAATGGCGGCCAGCCCCTGCGGCGCTTCGCGCACTTCCTCGATGAAGTACTCCTCGCCCAGGCCGGCCTTGTCGACCGCAACGGCAATGGCGCTCTTCAAGCCGCCGTAAGAGTCGATCAACCCGATTTCGAGCGCATCGACGCCGCTCCATACGCGCCCGCCTGCAATATCGAGCACTTTCTCGACGGGCAGATTGCGTCCTTCGGCGACCAGGTTCGTAAAGGTCTCGTAGACCCGATCCACGCTTTTGAGCATCATGGCGCGCTCGGTCGGAGTCAGTCCGCGGAAGATGCTCAAATCGGCCGAGCGGTTACTCTTGACCGCATCGACGGTGACGCCCAATTTCCGCTCCATGGCGTCGCCCGCATCGAGCAACATGCCGAATACGCCGATCGAACCCGTCAGCGTGAGCCGGTCGGCTACGATGGCATCCGCCGGAGCGGAGATGTAGTATCCGCCGCTGGCTGCATAGGCGCCCATCGAAACGATCACCGGTTTTTCGGCTTTGAGCAGTTCCATTTCGCGCCAGATCACGTCCGAGGCCAGAGCGCTGCCGCCGGGCGAATTCACCCGCACGACGACCGCCTTCACCCCATCGTCCAGCCGCAGCTGCCGGATCTTCTCCGCCAGCGTATTGCCGTAAACGGCGTCGTAGCCCTCGCCGTCGACGATCTGGCCGTCGGCATAGAGCACCGCCACGCGATCCGCTCCCATGTGCCGCATGTCGGGCCCTACCTGTGCAGCATACCGGCCGAGCGATACGAAACGATACTGACCGTCACCGTCCGCCTCGACACCCGCCTCGGCGAAGAGATCGTTCATCTCGTCCTCGTATTTCAATCCGTCGACCATTCCCTTCGCCAACGCATCTTCGGGCTGGATCGCCGACAGCTCGTCGGCGTATTCGTCGAGCATCTCGATCGTCAGGCCGCGCGATTCGGCCACGTCGCCCGCAATGACGCTCCACATCGAGTGCACCAGCTGCCCCAACTGTTCCCGATTGGCATCGGACAGCTTCGTGAGGATGTAGGGTTCCACGGCACTCTTGTACTTGCAGGCCGTAGGACGGAATACCTCGACTTTGAGATCGAGTTTGTCAAGCAGCCCCTTGAAAAATAGCGTGTTGACGGCCATTCCGTGCCAGTCGAGCAATCCTTCGGGTTGAAGATAGACGCCGTCGGCCGCCGTGGCGAGGTAATAGCCTCCCTGCCCGTAGGCTTCGTTGTAGGCCAGCACGAACTTGCCGCTCTCCTGCTTGAAGTCGAGGATCGCCGCACGCAACTCCTCCAACACGGCCATCGAGACCGTACCCTGCCCGTTGGGCCGGATATAGATTCCCTTGATGCGGGGATCGCTCTTGGCGGCATCGATCGCGCGCAGCGCCTCGAACAGGGTCACGTGGGGCGTGGCAGTCATCGTACGGAAATCGACGCCGGCGAAAGGATCGGCGGGAGGCGCCTCGACGATGTTCTCCGAAAGGTCGATCCGCAGAATCGAATTGTCGTCGATACCAGTCGTCGCCGACAGCGCACCGACGATCCCCATGACGAAGAGGCTCCACAACACGGCAATGAGGATATTGCCCACGATGAAGGCCAGCAGGCCGGCCAGAAAGGTCTTCGAAAAATTCATATTCAAACTGTTTTACAAATAATTATCGAATTTTATGTTTTGTTTTCAACAGTCGTTTTCCCGCCGCCGGCAAGCACCGCTTCCACCGGTCGAAAACGCCTCGGACGTTCCGCATCGGGATGTCCCGCAGGCAAATATACGCAAAAGCCACCGGAATATTTCGTATCCCGGCCGAAACAATCCGTTTTGCGGCGCTTCGCACTACAACGTTTCGCGTTCCTTCGCCGGAAGAGAATCGCGTACCAGTCGGTAGGAGTTCTCCACCAGCCGACAGACGAATGCGTCGGATACGTCGCTGCCGAAATAGACATCGCTCCACATCCGCTTATTCATGTGCCATGCCGGACGCACGCCCTCGTACCGCGCACGCAGTTCCGCGGCCTCCTCGGGCGTCGACTTGACGCAGCAGCGGTCGAAGAGCACGATATTGACGTAACAGAACCACTTGCTCCCGACATAAAAACAGAGCACGTCGCGGCTGTAAGCGTCGTTCAATGCAGTAAACGGCATCTTCTCGGTCACACCCGGCAGCGACAGGCAATACTCCCTGAACTCCTCGATATTCATCGCGTCTTCGGTTTTCGATTTCACCTCCGTCAAATTTACGAAATTTTTCAAACGGCCGCACATACCCGTATCCCGAAAAATATCGTCTCCTCCGGCTTCGCCGAAAAAACTCCCGCCCGGCAAAGTTCGAATAAATTTGCATTGCACTCGTCTTTTCGTATCTTTGGCTTCATCTTAGATACTCCCGCTCGGCAATGTTCAAATAAATTTGACATTGCCCTCGCTTATCCGTATCTTTGTCGGGAAAAGTCATATTCCGGATACGTTATGGAGCAAAAAATCAAAGCGCTGCTCTCACGCATCGTCCACCCCGAAAGCGGGCGGAACATCGTCGAGAGCGGCATGGTGGAGCATATCGACGCCGGCGAAGGCCGCGTGACCGTCACGCTCCGGTTCGAAAAGGCGCGCGACCCCTTCGCCGTGAAGATCAAACGCCAGGTCGAGGAGGCCATCGCCCGAGAGCTCTCCCTCGACCGGGAACACGTCGCCGTCATCGTCCGAGAAGCCGCGCCGAAAGCGGCGCCGGCGGCATCGCAGCATACCTTCACGGGCGGTATCGGCAAGGTGCTGGCCGTCGCATCGGGCAAGGGCGGCGTGGGCAAATCGACCGTCACGGCCAATCTGGCGCTCACGCTGCGCAACATGGGTTACCGCGTGGGCATCCTCGACGCCGACATTTACGGACCGTCGCAGCCCAAGATGTTCGGCGTGGAGGGCTACCTGCCCGATGCCGAACGCATCGACGGCGAGGATTGCATCCTGCCGGCCGATGCGATGGGGATCAAACTCATGTCGATCGGCTTCTTCATCAAACCCTCCGACGCACTGATCTGGCGCGACGCCATGGCGACCAACGCCCTGCGCCAGATGATCCACCAGACCAAATGGGGCGGGCTGGACTTCCTGCTCGTCGATCTTCCTCCCGGCACGGGCGGCGTGCATCTGGCCGTCATTTCGGAGTTGAAGGTCACGGGTGCGGTGATCGTCTCGACACCCCAGCAGGTAGCCGTGGCCGACGTGCGGCGCGGCGTGGAGATGTTCCGCGCCGACAAGATCGAAATTCCCGTCGTGGGCATCATCGAGAACATGGCCTGGTTCACCCCGAAGGAACTCCCCGAAAACCGTTATTACATCTTCGGCCACGGGGGTGCGCGCGCCTTCGCCGAGCAGAACGACGTGCCTTTCCTGGGCGATATTCCGATCGTTCAATCCGTTATGGACGGATCGGAAGAGGGGCGTCCGGCCGCGGGAACCGATCCGGCCGTCGAATCCCTCTATCGTTCGATCGCCGAAAAAGTTGTTGAAAACATGGCGAAAACCTGTTGAGAAGTTGTGTACAATCCCGCAATAACTCGTAATAAAAAAGAGGGTCGAAAAGTTGCAGAATCGCACAGAACACCGTGTGTACGAAACTTCGGAAAAAACAAGAAAAAGTTTTGAAAACTTGTTGCGCCGCCCGACCCGCCGGAAGATGAAGGAATGTTGAGAAAAAATAGCTGTCGACTTGTTGAAAAGAGTTACGGACAATTGTCGATTACTTTTGAATTTTCAGTTCAACGATCTACGGTTCAATAATTTGAATGAAAAGAAGGAAAAACAGTAATCGACAAATGCCACTGCGGAACCGGCATAACTTTTTCCGCGGAAAACTTATCGACATTGTCAACAGGCATTATTAATCTTCTTTTTCTTTATTAAATTAAAATTGAATTAAAAAATAAAAACAAAAGATGGTCGATAACCTCCTCTCCCGCATCGAAGAGCTCAAACGCCGCAAGGGAGCCGTGATCCTCGCCCACTATTATACGCTGCCCGAAGTGCAGGCCGTCGCCGATTTTCTGGGCGACTCGCTCGCACTGTCGATCGAGGCGCAGAAAGTGGAGGCCCGCACGATTCTCTTCGCGGGCGTACATTTCATGGCCGAGACGGCCAAGGTGCTCTGTCCCGACAAGAAGGTGCTTATCCCCGTGCCCGAAGCGAGCTGCTCGCTGGCCGACGGCTGCGAGGCCGAGGCGTTCCGCCGCTTCCGCGCCCGCTACCCCGGCCATACGGTGGTTTCGTACGTCAATACGTCGGTGGAGATCAAGGCGCAGACCGACGTCTGCTGCACGTCGTCCAACGCCTTGAAGGTCGTCGAGTCGATTCCGGCCGAACAGCCGATCCTCTTCGCACCCGACCGCAATCTGGGCGCCTACGTGCAGAAACTCACGGGACGCACCAACATGGTGCTGTGGGACGGTGCCTGCCACGTGCACGAGGAGTTTTCGCTCGAAAAACTGCTCGCATTGCGCGAGGAGCACCCTGCGGCCGAGGTCGTCGCGCATCCCGAATGCCGCGCCTATATCACGGCGGTAGCCGATTTCGTCGGTTCGACGGCAGCGATCCTCGACTATTGCGGCCGCAGCGACGCCCAGGAGTTCATCGTCGTGACCGAAGCGGGCATCCTCGCGGAGATGCAGCGCCGCTATCCCCGCAAACGCTTTATTCCGGCGCCGCCCGACGACGATACGTGCGGCTGCAACAACTGCGTCTACATGAAGATGGTGACGCTCGAACGCATCGCCGCCTGTCTGGAAAACGAGTCGCCCGAGGTGGTGATCGACGAGCAGGTGCGGCGCGCCGCCGAGCGGTCGATCCGCCGCATGATCGAGATCGGCTGACGGCGCGGTGCGGCGGCCCGTTTGCGGTTGTCTTCGCCGTCTGCGGATCGGACAGGGAAAAATAAATGACAGATCAATACCTATGAAAAAATTTTCGATGTTTTTGTTCGCGGCATTCTTCGCCGCGACGGCGGCCGCCGACGAGGGAATGTGGCTGCTGCCCTATTTGCAAAAGATGAATATCGCCGACATGCGGGCCAAGGGGTGCGAACTCTCGGCCGAGGAGATTTATGCCGCCGACCGTTCGTCGCTCAAAGATGCGATCGTCATCTTCGGTGCGGGATGTACGGGCGAGGTGGTCTCGCCCGAGGGGTTGCTGCTGACGAACCATCACTGCGGCTACGGCGCCATCCAGTCGCTGTCGTCGGTCGAGCACGACTTTCTGAAAAACGGATTCTGGGCGCGTTCGCGTGCCGAGGAGCTTCCCGCCCCCGGACTCGAAGTGCGTTTCGTCCGCCGTATCGCCGACGTGACGGCCGACGTGCTGGGTGCCGTGCCGTCGACGGCCATGGGCGAGGAGCGCGCCGAACTGGTGAAGAAACAGGTCGCCGAGGTGCGCAAACGCTTCGGCAAGGAGTACCCCGGCATGGAGATCTCGGTCAAACCCTTCTTCGGCGGCAACCAGTATTTCGCCTTTGCGATGGAGGTCTACAAGGATATCCGTCTGGTGGGTACGCCCCCCAATTCGATCGGCAAGTTCGGCGGCGACACCGACAACTGGATGTGGCCGCGCCATACGGGCGATTTCTCGATGTTCCGCATCTACGCCGGCAAGGACAACCGTCCGGCGGAGTATTCGACGAAGAATGTCCCCTATCGCGCCGACGAATACCTGCGCATTTCGCTCGACGGGTACGAGGAGGGAGATTTCGCCATGATCATGGGCTTCCCCGGCTCGACGCAGCGGTACATGACCTCGTATGAGATCGACCGGATGCTCACGATCACCAATCCGCAGCGCATCTTCATCCGCGGCGAGCGGCAGAAGATCCTGGCCGAAGACATGCTCGCGAGCGACAAGGTGCGCATCCAGTACGCCTCGAAATACGCCCAGTCGTCGAACTATTGGAAGAATGCCATGGGGATGTCGCGCGGCATCGAACGGCTCGACGTGAAGCGCAAGAAGCAGGAGCAGGAACGCGCCTTCCAGCAATGGGCCGAGGCGAACAGCGTAGACGGGGAGCGTTACGACGAGGCGTTGGGGATGATCCGCGACGCGATAGCTGCGAGCAACGAAGCCTATGCTGCACAGCAGTACCTCAACGAGGCGTTGCAGCGCTCGGTCGAAATCATGACGCCGGCCTCCTACGTGATCGCTGCGGTCGGCAAGAAGGGCAAGAAGCTCGAAGATCCGGAGGCGCTCAAAGAGCGGTTGCGCGGCTTCTACAAGGACTACAATCCCGCTACCGACCGTCGTGTGGCGCGCCGCATGTTCGAACTGGTGATGGAGCATGTCAAGGAGTTGCCCGACGTATTCGTTGCGGCCGAAGGGCAGTTCGACGATCTGGACACCGCGGTCGATTACCTCTACGACAATTCGGTGTTCGCCGACGAAACGCGGGCGTTGGAGTTCGTGGACCGCTTTTCGCGCGAACGGCTCGACGAAGACCCTGCGGCGCTGCTGGCGCTGTCGGTAACGGGCAAGATGCTCGAATTGCAGCAGGCGCAGAAGGAGGCGAACCGCAACTACGCCGACGGACATCGTCTCTATATCGAAGGGTTGATGAGGCAGTACCCCGACCGCGCGTGGGCGGCGGACGCCAACTTCACGATTCGCCTTACCTACGGGCAGGTGCTGCCCTACGATCCGGCCGACGGCGTGACCTACCACTACTATACGACGCTGCGCGGCGTCATGGAGAAGGAGGACCCGAAGAATCCGACGGAGTTCTCCGTGCCCGACAAGCTCAAAGAGCTCTATGCCGCGCAGGATTTCGGCGCCTATGCCAACGGGCGGGGCGAACTGCCGGTCGCTTTTCTGGCGAATCTCGACATTACGGGCGGCAACTCCGGTTCGCCGATCATGAACGGCCGCGGCGAGCTGCTGGGGCTGGCCTTCGACGGCAACTGGGAGGCGATGTCGGGCAACGTGGCTTTCGAGCCGGCGTTGCAACGCACTATTTCGGTCGATATCCGCTACGTGCTGTTCATCATCGACAAGTTCGCCGATGCGGGATATCTGGTGCGCGAGATGACGCTCGTGCGCGACGGCAAGCCCGTTGCGGAGTGATCTCGGAAAACCTATTTCGAACGGCGGAAGGAAGTCTCCTTCCGCCGTTTTTTCACGGGAAACGGAAAGATCGATCCTGCTTGAACCGTAGATTTGCAGGGGATGAATCATCTTTTATAAAACGTCGCTGTTCCCTGCTTTCCGATTACCGTCGCTTCATCCGCTATTTTCGCAGTGCGATCCGGCAGGCCGGAGGCCTGCTAAATCGAGTATAGAAGAATTACATCGGAATAAACCATCGTTGCGTGGAGCGCACAACAGCCTCCGCATTGCACCGGAGGAGGCAACGGATCGGACAAAGGCTGGAACGCCCGGAGCGATCGTGCGACAAGCGGAGTCTTTCGTGATCGCTCAGTGACAGCCTTTGTCCGATCCCGACGGAGGTGCCCTGCGGACACTTTTGGCGCCACCTTTTGGTGCCAAAAGGTGGTAAACTTGCTCCTTGCAGGAAACGCCGAATCGAAAGTACGGGATACTTCCCGAAGTAAGAATCGATTTATTCTGTGCTTTTGGATCAAGCCAAAGCAAAAGATAAACCGCGGCTAAAACATTTGTTTTTTATGATTCCGGACAAAAACAGGATCGAAAACCGGCGTTTTTCATTTTAAATTTTTACCTTTGCTTTCAGATCATAAGATATCTCCAATGAAATCTTAAAACTTTTAGTCGATGTACGGGAAAATCAAGGAATATCTCCAACGGGAACTCGCTGATATCAAGGCGGCGGGACTGTATAAGACCGAACGGGTGATCGCCTCTCCGCAGCGTGCCGAGATCGAAGTCGCGGGCCGCTCCGTGCTGAATTTCTGCGCCAACAACTATCTGGGTCTTTCGGACGACGAACGCCTGATCGAAGCGGCCAAACGGGCCATGGACGAGCGGGGTTTCGGCATGTCGTCGGTGCGGTTCATCTGCGGCTGCCAGGATATTCACAAGGAGCTGGAACGTGCGATCGCCGATTATTTCGGCACGGAGGACACGATTCTCTACGCTGCCTGCTTCGACGCCAACGGCGGCGTTTTCGAGCCGCTCTTCACGGAGCAGGACGCCATCATCTCGGATGCGCTGAACCACGCCTCGATCATCGACGGCGTGCGGCTCTCGAAGGCGGTGCGCTACCGCTACGCCAATGCCGACATGGAGGCGTTGGAGGATTGCCTCAAACGTGCGCAGGCGCAGCGCTTCCGCGTGATCTGCACCGACGGGGTCTTCTCGATGGACGGCAACGCCGCTCCGCTGGACGAGATCTGCCGCCTGGCGCGGCAGTACGACGCGCTGGTGATGGTCGACGAATGCCATTCGGCCGGCGTGCTGGGCGCTACGGGGCGCGGCATCACGGAACTTTACGATCTGCGCGGCGAGGTAGACATCCTGACCGGTACGCTGGGCAAGGCCTTCGGCGGCGCCGTGGGCGGATTTACGACGGGCCGCCGCGAGATCATCGACATGCTGCGGCAGCGGTCGCGGCCCTACCTCTTCTCCAACTCGCTGCCCCCTGCCGTGGTGGGCGCCGGTATCGAACTGTTCAAGATCCTCGGCCAGAGCAACGAACTGCACGACCGGCTGGTGGCCAACGTGGAGCATTTCCGTGCGGGGATGATGGCCGCCGGATTCGACATCAAACCCACGCAGTCGGCCATCTGCGCCGTGATGCTCTACGACGCCAAGCTGTCGCAGGATTTCGCTGCGCGTTTGCAGGAGGAGGGCGTATTCGTCACGGGGTTCTACTACCCTGTCGTGCCGAAGGGGCAGGCGCGCATCCGCGTGCAGGTCTCGGCGGGACATACCGTCGAACAGCTCGACCGCTGCATCGCCGCCTTCGTCAAGGTGGGCAGGGAACTGAATGTGTTACAATAAGAATAAGGAGGAATTATGTCACAGGTTGTTATCGACGCGATCGATCGGAAAATTCTCAAATATCTGATTACCAATGCGCGTATGCCCTTTCTGGAAATCGCCCGCAAATGCGGCATTTCGGGAGCGGCCATCCACCAGCGCATCAAGAAGCTCGACGAGTCGGGGGTGATCCTCGGCAGCCGGCTGGTGGTCGATCCCAAGATGCTCGGTTTCGACGTCTGCGCCTACATCGGCATCCGCTTGCAGGACGTGTCGATCCTCATGCAGACGGTCGACCGGCTCAAACAGATTCCCGAAATCGTGGAGTGCCATTTCATCACGGGGACGTACAACCTTTTCGTGAAATTGTACTGCGTCGACAACGAGCACCTGATGACGACGCTCTGCGACCGGATTCTGGCCATTCCGGGCATTTCGACCACACAGACCTACATCTCGCTGAACGAAGCGTTCCAGCGTCAGATTTACGTCGATTGCCTCCACGATTGACCGCAGCGAGACGGACGGAAGTTCGGAGCGGACGTTTCGGCGTCCGTTCGGTGTGAAAGCGATCCGACGGGCCGAAATGAAGCGTCATTCCGGCCCGCTTCGTGAAAAAGGATAAACGTATGACGAAGATAAGACTTACCAAGGAGTTCTCGTTCGAGGCGGCGCACCTGCTCGAAGGTTACGACGGTGCGTGCCGCGAAATACACGGCCATTCGTACCGGTTGTTCGTGACCGTGCGAGGCGTTCCGGTCTGCGACGGACGGAATCCCAAGCTGGGCATGGTCATGGATTTCGGGCAGCTCAAACGGATCGTCGGCGAAGAGGTGGTGCAGCGGCTCGACCACGCCTTCGTCATGCACCGCACGCCTGCCGGCGAGGCGTTTGCGGAAGCGCTCGGCACGCGGTTCGAACGGATCGTGTGCGTCGATTACCAGCCGACGTGCGAGAACATGCTCGCCGACTTCGCCGCCCGCATCGCGCCGCGGCTGCCCGAAGGAGTGGAACTTTATGCGCTCCGACTCCACGAGACGGCCACCTCCTACGCCGAGTGGGTCGCCGACGACAACAACTAACGGTGCCGGCAGCCGGCCGCGCAACCTGTGCCCGACCGGACTGCGGCGCTACAAATCGGATAGTGATGAAAAAACTGTTTCTGGTCGATGCCTACGCACTGATCTATAAATACTATTATGCGTTTCTGACGCGGCCGATGCGCAACCGTACGGGGATGAATACGTCGGTCGTTTTCGGTTTCGTGAAGTTCCTGCGCGACATCCTCAAACGCGAAAATCCCGACCTGCTGGGTGTGGCGTTCGATCCAAAGGGCGGAAGTTTCCGCCGCGAACTCTACCCCGAATACAAGGCCAACCGTCCCGCCACGCCGGAGGACATCGCTCTGTCGATCCCCTATATCAAGCGGATTCTGGATGCGATGTGCGTGCCGGTGCTCGAAGTCGAGGGGTTCGAGGCCGACGACGTGATCGGTACCCTGTCGCAGAAGGCTGCCGCCGAAGGGTACGAGGTCTTCATGGTGACGCCCGACAAGGATTACGGGCAGCTCGTGCGCCCCTGCTGCAAGCTCTACAAGCAGAAGGGCGACGGCATCGAGATCGTCGACTGCGACGCCATCCGCGCACATTACGGATTCGACGATCCGACGCTCGTGCGCGACGTGCTGGCGTTGTGGGGCGATGCCTCGGACAATATTCCCGGCGTGCCGGGCATCGGCGAGAAGGGTGCCTGCAAGCTGGTGCAGACGTGGGGAACGGTCGAGAACATTCTCTCCAACGTGGAGCGGATCAAGGGCAGGCAGGGCGAGAGCATCGCCGCGTGGGGCGACAAATTGCTGCTTGCCAAGAGGCTCACGACGATCCGGCTGGACGTGCCGATCGAATTCCGCCCCGAGGAGTTGACGATATGTCCGCCCAATCTGGACGAACTGCGTGCGCTTTTCGCCGAACTGGATTTCACGATGTTCCTGCGCGATCTGCAAAACGTGGCGCCGCTCGAAGAGAGCGACGGGCCGCGGCAGGACCCGCAGCGTCAGCTGGCCGAGATGGCACGGGCCAAATCGGCCGCCGCCAAGAAGGCGGCGCTGGTCGGGCAGGGCGATCTCTTCGCGCCGGCCGATCCGGCGCCTGCGGCGGCAGCGCCCGTGGAGGACGATGAGGAGGTCGACGAAACGGATGCGCTGCCTGCCGAACCCGAGATGGAGAGTGCGCAGACGACGCCCCACGACTACCGGATCGTCCGCACGGCCGACGAACTGCGCGCGATGATCGCCGAGATACGCCGTTATCCGGAGTTCTGTTTCGATACGGAGACGACCGGTTTCGACCTCTTCAACGACCGCATCGTGGGCATGTCGTTCGCCGTCGTGCCGCACGAGGCCTGGTATGTGCCCTGCGACGAGCGTTCGACGCCGGAGTATGCCGGGCTGCTGCGTCCGTTGTTCGAGGACGAAACGATCGCCAAGATCGGCCAGAACATCAAGTTCGATCTGATGGTGCTGCGGCGTATCGGTCTGGCGGTGAGGGGCCCGAAGTACGATACGATGATCCTCCATTACCTGCTCGATCCCGAGTCGCGCCATAACATGAATGCACTGGCGGCCAAGTACCTCAACTACAAGCCGATCGAGATCGAAACGCTCATCGGGCGCGGGCCGCGTCAGCTGACGATGGATCTGGTGGGCGTGGAGCGCGTGGCCGAGTATGCGGCCGAGGACGCCGACGTGACGCTGCGGCTCAAACGGGCGCTGCTTCCCCAGATCGAGGAGGCGGGGCTGCACGATCTCTATTTCGACATCGAGGAGCCGATGATCGAGGTGCTGGCCGACGTCGAGATGGCCGGCGTGCGCATCGACTGCGACGCGCTGGCGCATTACGCCGTGGAACTGAACCGCCGCATGGCGCAGCTCGAAGCCGACATCCGCAGCGAAGCGGGCGAGGCGTCGCTCAACATCAACTCCACGCGGCAGTTGGGCGAGGTGCTTTTCGCCAAAATGCGCATCGCCGAGAAGCCCAAGATGACGCGCACGAAGCAGTTCAGCACAGACGAAGAGTATCTGCAAACATTCGCGCACAAACACCGGATCATCGATCTGATCCTCGAATACCGCGGCGTGAAGAAGCTCCTGTCGACCTATGTCGAGGCACTGCCGCAGCTGGTCAACCGCCGCACGGGGAAGATTCATACCTCGTTCAACCAGGCCGTGACGGCTACCGGACGGTTGTCGTCGACCAATCCCAACTTGCAGAACATTCCGATCCGCGACGAACTGGGCAAGCCCATTCGCCGCGCCTTCATCCCGTCGGACGACGACCATGTGCTGCTGTCGGCCGATTACAGTCAGGTCGAGTTGCGCCTGATGGCGCATCTGAGCGGCGACGAGGCGCTGATCGCGGCATTCGAGCACGGCGAGGACATCCATGCCGCGACGGCCGCGCGGCTCTTCGGCAAACCGATCGATACGGTGACGGGCGACGAGCGGCGCAAGGCCAAGACGGCCAATTTCGGCATCATCTACGGCATCTCGGCCTTCGGGTTGAGCCAACGGCTCGACATTCCGCGCAAGGAGGCCAAAGAGATCATAGAGGGCTATTTCGCCTCCTACCCCAAGGTGAAGGAGTATATGGAGCATGTGGTCGAGCGGGCGCGCGAGGTGGGTTACGTGACGACGATCTTCGGGCGGCGGCGTTACCTGAACGACATCGCGTCGCGCAATGCCGTGGCGCGCGGGCTGGCCGAACGCAATGCCGTCAACGCCCCTATTCAGGGCAGTGCGGCCGACATCATGAAGATCGCGATGGTGCATATCGCCGAAGCGTTCCGCCGCGAAGGAATCCGCTCGCAGATGATTTTGCAGGTGCACGACGAAGTGGTGATCGACACGCTGCGCAACGAGTTGGACCGCGTGCGCGAAATCGTCACCGAGGCGATGGAGCAGGCGGCGCATCTCAAAGTGAAACTGATCGCCGAATGCGGTGTGGGCGAGAACTGGCTCGACGCACACTGATCCGGCGGCGTACGTCCGGCATCCCCTTCTCCGATAGAAAGCCCCCTGCCGCAATGCTGCGGCAGGGGGCTTTCTATCGGAGAAGGCGCTCCGTCAGCGGACGACGTGCGCCGTCCGTTTGAGCGGTGCGGCCGGTGTTACGGCACGCAGCATGACCGGTGTACTTTGCGTTCCGGCGTCGGCGGTCACGAATCCGAGGTCGCTGATCGGGGAAACGCCGCTGAGCGAGGGCGTGATGCTCTTGCGGAAGACGGGGCCGTAGTGGCCTTCGGCATCCTGCGCCACGGCGAGGATATAGGCCTTCGCGTTCCAAGTGAGGCCGTAGCGGCGCTCTTCTCCGTCGGGGGTTCCCTGTGTGACGAGGTACTGGATCAGCAGGTCGTCGGTGTAGAGTTCCGTGTCGCCCACGTCGGTGCCCGTGTAGAGCGTGTACCATTTGACGGCGTCGGCCGAATGGAGGACCTTGGCGGGGAGGTAGGCTTTGTTGTTGTAATTCTTATAGGTCACGTCGTCGATTGCGTAAAGTTCGCTGCCGTTGTAGTATTTCTCGAATTCGACGGTGGCGGTAGCAGTCGATACGACGGCGGCTTCGGTGGTGAAAGCGGGGCTTACTGCCGGTGCGGCCGTGGCATTGCCTGCGGCGTCGACGCAGGCCGCCCACACGTAGTAGGTCGTGGCGGGTTTGAGCTGCTCATAGTCGAACCACTGGTCGCCGCGCACGCCGATGACCGAAACGACCTCCTCCGGCGTGGTGAAGAAGTCGTCGATCTGGCCTTTGATGTAGTCGGCCAGATAGCTCCGGATGCCCTCGGCGTTGCTGCCGTATTTCTTATATTCGGCGTCGGTGACGATGTCCCAGATGTAGCGGACGCTCTTGTCGGAGGGTTCGACCTGAATCGAAGCGCTGCGCGCCGTGACGCCGGAAATGTCGAAGGCGAAGGTGTTGGCCGTGGGATCGCCCTCCGGATCGGTAGTGAACTTGTGTTTGGTCAGTTCGGTCGCAGCTGCTCCGTCGGCATAGCCGAATGCCAGCACATAGTAGTCGGTGCCGGGGACGAGCGTGCCGAAGTCGCCGCTCGACGTAATGGTCGTAGGGCCCGTGTAGGTGAACCATTCGGCCATGGAGCCGTAGAGATTGAGTATCTCGGAGATAATCGCGTCGTCGGTCATTGCATCGCAGACGGCAGCCTCCTTCACCTCGGCGAAGTAGGGGACTTCGGCCGCCAGCGGCGTGATGTCGATGACCGTGTTGTCGAAGCTCTTCTCCTTGACCTCGAAGGTGAAAGCCGCAGGCCCTGCGGGCGGTTCGACGGCGAAGGCTTCGCTCAGGGCGATGTCGCCCGTGAACTCCTTGTCGTCGTATCCCGCCACGACGATTTTGTAGGAGGTGACGGGCGTGAGCGTTTCGGCGATAGTGAACTCCTCGGTGCCGGTGTGGAGCCGTTCGTCGAGGTCGTCGAGCGACGCGATCTGCCTGAGCAGCGTGGCGGTGGGGATTCCCAGCAGCGACGCCTCGCTGTGGATGCCGCAGTAGTAGGTCGCCGTTTCGTCGGAGGGCGTGACCTTCACCGCAGCTCCTTGTTCGGAGGTTTCTCCGAGGGTAATAGTGTAAGTTACAGGCTCTTTTACGGGCGGATCACCCCCCCCCTCGGGGTCGGGGTCATTGGTTTCGGAACAGCCGCCCGAAGCGGATAACAGGATTGCGGCCGTGAGAAGCCGGAGCAGAGAAAGCGATTTTTTCATATTGAACATTGAATAAAGGGTGAGAAATGTTCCATAAAGGTAAGAAAAAATATCGGAACGAAAAGAGAGAAATCCCGGAATCGGGCGACTCGGGGATTTCTTGGTTAGGTTAGTTAGGTTAATGAGATGCGGAGATTTCCGCTTTGTGTAAGACAAAAATAAAGAGGATTTTTCAATAATCCAAATATTTCGTAATGAATTTATCGATAAATCCGTTCTTTTCCGACAAATCGTATCGAAATTTTTTAAATACGGATTAAATTATAATTTTTTAAAATCTGTTTCGGCAGCGTGCCGGCGACCTTCGCTGAGCGTGGGGAGACGGCACGCTCCGGATACGCGCAACGGCCGGGAATCATCGTTCCCGGCCGTTGCGCTCGATTTCGTGTGTTTCAGGCTTTCGCCGCTGCGATTTCGGGAGTAGGCTTCAATTCGGCATTGTGCCGGCTGCGATAGGTCGCCGGCGTCATCCCGTATTCCTTCTTGAAGAGCTTGATGAAATGCGACGTGTTGGGAAACGCGCACTCGCTGCCGATCTGCGAAATGGACTTCGAGGTCGAGATCAGCAACATGCGCGCGTGCATGAGCCGCTGGCGGATGAACCACTGGTGCGGCGGCATCAGGAACACCCGTTTGAACTCCTTCTTGAACGAAGTGAGCGACCGGTTGCAGAGCGCGGCCAGTTCGTCGATCGAAATATCGTCGAAAATGTGGTCGTACATCAGTTGTTCGAAATTCTCCTTCGCCGTGTCGATGTTGCCGAGGATCTTGCTGCGCAGACAGCATTCGTCGTGCGAGACGATCAGGTAGACCAGTTCGGTCATCTTGATGTTTTCCGCCGTTTCGTCGTGGAGGAACCCTTCGCCGCGGAGGTAGTTGGCCGTATTGCTGAAAAATCCTTTCAACAGTTGCCATGCCGGCGTCGAAACGGCGTTGGCGCCCTGGCATTCGGGACATGCGTGGTTGTAGGAAATGTTCAACCCGTAGGTGAGGTTGAGGTACATCAGGATCTTGTGCAGATCCGCCGGTTGGTAGTAGAAGAGAATCTGTTCGAAGGTATTGCTTTCGTCGGGCACCTCTTCGGTGTAGTGCGTGCCGATTCCGAGGAAGAATACGTCCCCTTTCGAGATAGTCTGCCGTTTGTCTCCGTTATAAATGTGCTTCTCTCCGCGGACGATATATCCGATCGCATAACGCGACAGCGTGTGCGACTGGACTCCGTTGTGGAAATGCTCGACGAATTTCACGATCATCGGTAAACCGGAGCTGTGGCGTTCGTAATTTGCCATAAGATTTAATTTTAATTACAACTACTTAAAAGAGGCTCTCCATATGCTTGCAAGACAAATGTATAATAAAACATTGTATTATACAATGCGTAATTGTACAAATGTATCGCCAAACGATACAAAAATCTATATTTGCTACTATTGAGACTTTTCGTGTCTCTATATCAGGCCGAGAACGAGGCTCAGTAAAATAAGAACCGTATAGAACATCGATGCGGCCGCACTGTTGAATTTGGTCAGCACGACGGGGATGAGCGTAGCCGCGGCCGGTGCCGCAAGGGTCAGTGTAACCGGTGAAGAATACGGTACAAAATAGATGCCGGCCACGACGCACAAGACGTATAAATTGTAAAAAAGGATATTACGCGGTTTGGTTTTCAGCGTACGGATATCCAGCAGGACGCCGGCGGCAGAACAGATCAGCAAAAAGAAAATCACTCCCCATGCGATGAGCGAAAAGAGCGTATTCCCGTCGAAAAATCGGTATCCCGAATCGCTCGTTATCGCCGCTGCGACCTGCCGCACGGGGCCGTCGAATCTCCCGCCTGCCGCCCAATGGATGAAACCGGCGAAAAAGAGCGGCAGGATCGCGCCTGACAGCGCGACGACCGCTTCGCGCAGCGTGCGCCGGAAAAGCAGGACGACGAGCGGGATGAGCAGCAGCAGTCCCGCGCCCGGCGCATAGAGCAGCGGGATCAGCCCCACGTAGAGCGATCCCCGAAACATCCGGTCGAAACAGTAGTGGCGGTGAAAACTGTTGTAGTAGTTGCGCGATGCGAGTGCCAGCAGCAGCAGCGTGAGGCTCTGCGTCAGGTAGTCGCTGCTCAGCAGAACGCCGCAGCTCACGACGCCGAAGAGCGGCATGGCCAGGAAGCAGCGGGTCGCGTAGAGTTCGGCGCGGACGCTGCTGCGGCCGATGAGGAATCCGGCCACGAAGAGCATGACGATGCTCGCTGCCGCCGACAGCAGCGGCCATGACAGGCGGAGCGCTGCGGTATAGTATCCCAGCGGGGCGCTGACGGCCGGAATTTCGCCGGCGAAACGCTGTGTGACCCATGCGCGCACGAATGCGACGATCACGACCACGAGGAACGTGAAGGTCGCTACGGGAAGCGGTTGCCGGATGATGTCGCCGAATTTCATACGCAGACAAAAGTAGCGAAAAATGACGAATGGTCGCAAATAATTCGTAACTTTGTTCCTCCTCGGATCCATCTGCGGGGCGATCGGAAGATGTTGGAAACCTGTTATCAGTACGAACGGATCGAAGCCGGCTGTGACGAAGCGGGCCGGGGGTGTCTGGCCGGTGCGGTCTTCGCAGCGGCCGTGATTCTGCCGCCCGATTTCCACGATCCGCTGCTCAACGATTCGAAGCAGATGAGCGAGCGCAACCGCGACCGGCTCCGGCCGATCATCGAACGCGAGGCGGTGGCGTGGGCTGTCGCTGCCGTCCCGCCCGAACGCATCGACGAAATCAACATCCTCAACGCCTCGTTCGAGGGGATGTGTCGGGCGGTCGGGGAGCTGCGCACACGCCCTGAATTTCTCGCCATCGACGGCAACCGCTTCCGTTCGTCGCTCGATATTCCCTATCGGTGCATCGTCAAGGGCGACGGCAAGTACGCCGACATCGCGGCGGCGTCGGTGCTGGCCAAGACGCACCGCGACGAGTATATGCGGCGGTTGGCCGAAGAGTTCCCTCAGTACGGCTGGGCGAAGAACAAGGGCTACCCTACGCGCGAACACCGTCTCGCCGTGAGGCGTTACGGGGTGACGCCCTATCACCGGCTGACGTTCAATCACGAATCGGGACAGCTGGAACTTTTCTGATCGGGTCGGCCGGGGATGTGCGGCTACCCTATTTTATCGTATTTCGAGGAATCGGACAGACGGACGATCGACGTGGGAATGCGGACGCTATCGTTTTCGCCCGCTTGTGCTGCGTGGCCGCTTCTGCAAGAGGGGCGGAGCGGGACGGCTGCGGTCGCGGGAGAAGGGACGGGTTCCACCGCCGAAAGGCAGGTCTGTGCGCACGGTCCGAGTTCGGGTGCGGTCGGGCACGGCGTTCCGCCGGCATACGGCCGCTCCGTGTCGCGGAGCAATCCTCGACGGGGTTCGAGCCGCTCCGGTCGGGACCGCGCGAGTTCTTCCGAACGATGGTGCGGATGTGATCGCGGCATATAAAAAACGATCCGATGCAGCTGCATCGGATCGTTTTCGTATAGGATCGGGAATTTAATATCCCATCGACTTCGAAGCGGCGTAAGAGAGCTTCAAGGCGTTTGCCCGGCGAAGTTCCTGCTTCACGTCGGTGATGATACCCATTTTCGTCTGGTCGTCGGCTTTCAGACACACGGTCATCAGCGCTCGGTCCGACTCGTTGAGTTTGTCGCGTTCGGCGGCGATGAAGTCCAGAATATCCTTCTCCGTACGATACGAGTCGTTGAGCTGGATACGGGGTGCCGTACCGAATTTAGCTTGCATGATCGGCGTAGGCTGGCCGATGTGGATGAAGCTGACGAGCGATTTCTTCTCCAATTTCTGCACCTCGGTCGCGGTCGGAAGCTTGTAGCGAACCAACAGCTCCTGATCGCGCATCGTGGTCGAAATCATGAAGAAGAACAGGATCATGAAGATCACGTCCGGAAGCGATGCCGTCGAGATCGGGGGCAGACTTTTGCCGCCCTTCTTTTTCATTACTGCCATTACTTCTTTCCTCCCACGTTACGCGGCTCGGCCTCCGAGATCTTCAGCGGAACCGCCTTGGTTAATATATTTCGCTGATCTTCGTTCAGATCTTCGAATTTCACTCCGAACTTGCGCATGGCCACCTCGTTGCGCACCTCGTTGAAGGCGCGTGTCAACTCGTTCTGCACCATGATGTAGGTTTCGTAACTGGTGCCGCGGTCCGTCTGGAGGGAGATCACGCCCAGGCTGACGGGATAGTTCCACTTGCTGCCGTCGGGAAGTTCGAACTCCTTCACCTCTTTTTCGGGGAGGTTTTCGTCTTCCATCGGGTTGAGGATAAACTCCTTGGCCTTGTCTTTCAGCTGGTGGATGTCCATTTGCTGGCCGCCCGCCATGATGTTGTTACCTTTCGAAACGAATACCAAGAGAAGGTTGCGTTCCTTCACCTTGACATCCTCCTGTTTCTGGTTGGGATCGGGCATCGGCGGCAAGACGCGCGTCAGACCCGTATCCGTGTTCATGGTAGTGGCGACAAGGAAGAAAATCAGCAGCAAGAAGGCGATGTCGGCCATCGAACCGGCATTGATCTCCTGTACTTTTCTTTTATCTCCTGCCATTGTTTACTCCTCTCTTATTTGAATAATTTCGCAACCTCCGAATAGAGAGCGACAACGACTGCCGCGATCATTGCGACATAGGTTACGATGATACCGCAGTCGGCGATCACCGTCGGAGTGCGAGGGAAGACGCCGCCGCTGGCGAAATCCGGGATCACGGTGTCGTGGCTGGCAGCGATGAAATAGGATACCAGTACCACTACGACGATCAAGGCGAACGAAAGGAGCGTCCCCTTGACTCCCGCGGGGTTCTGAATCATACCGAAGATGGCGCAGAAGATAGCGGAAGCAATCGCCAGAGCCAGCAGGACGTAACACCAGATCAGGTTCAGGCTGATCGAAGCCTCCGAACCCCCTGTGGCTATTGCGTAGATTCCGAGAACCGCCATCACGGCCAGCAGAACACCCAATATGATATTTAAAATCTTCTTCATAATTGAATAATGTTCTTTTTACGCTGGATTATTTCTTGTTGTAAGCCGTCAGGATGTCGGTCAGCGTGATCGACGTATCTTCCATTTCGTTTACGAGCGAATCGATCTTCGAAACGATATAGTTGTAGAACAGCTGAAGAATAACCGCAGCGATCAGACCCATGAGGGTCGTCAACAGGGCGACCTTGATACCGCCGGCAACCAGCGTCGGGGAGATGTCGCCCGCAGCCTGGATGGCGTCGAATGCGTCGATCATGCCGACGACGGTACCCATGAATCCCAACATCGGCGACAGTGCGATGAACAGACCGATCCACGTCAGGCCCGACTCCATCTGGCCCGTCTGAACCGAACCGTAGGATACGATCGACTTCTCGACGGCGTCGAGGCCCTGGTTGTAACGCAGAAGACCCTGATAGTAGATCGAAGCGATCGGGCCGCGGGTGTTGCGCGCAACCTCCATGGCAGCGTCGATGCCGCCGTTTTTGAGCGCCTCCTCGATCTGTGCGATGAATTTCTTCGAGTTGATCGTCGAGAGCGACAGGTAGAGAATACGCTCGATGGCGACAGCCAGACCGATGATCAGGAAGATCAGGATCGGGAGCATCCAGGCCCAACCGCCTTCGAGGAACTTCTGCATCATCACGTGGTGCATCGACTCGCCTGCGATCGTGGCTTCGGCGTCGACATCGGCGACGGTCGTCGTTTCGGCAACGGCTGCCTGCTCGGTTGCAGCTGCCTGCTCGGTTGCGGCTCCTTCGTTTGCGTTGTCCTGAGCGAAGGCATCAACAGTGCCAAGCGAGAACATGGCCACTGACAGAATCAAAAAAAGTTTTTTCATACGATTAATTAATTAATAAAATTTGTTTAGTGTTTTTTGCTATTGCTTGCTGTTGTTTTAAGTTCGGTTTTGGGTCTTATTCCGTCAATTTTTTTCGGTTATTTTTCATTTTCCGTCCGTTTTCGCCCGAAATGCTTCGTTCCACCGGTTTCAGGCAAGTTTCCCGTTACATGACGACTCTGCCTGACAAAAATCTGAGAATCAATATTTTGTCTTGCGTTTCGTCTGGTCTGCAACCGGTGAGTCTTTCATTTTGGCAGCTAAACTGTGCGAAATATAGAAAAAAAATTCGGTTTATGCAATGCCGGCATCGGTAAATTCTCCGCGCAAAGCGTGTCGCAGAAGTCGCTGCGTCCGTTCTGCGGGGAGATTTTGCCCCAGCACGTACATCAGTTTGGCGACGGCCGCCTCGGTGGTGATGTCGTGGCCGCAGATGACGCCGGCCTCCTGCAACTGCCGGCCGGTTTCGTAGAGCTCCATGGCGACCCTGCCGCCGCTGCACTGCGTCACGTTCATGACGAGCAGGCCCCGTGCGACGGCTTCGCGCACGGCGCGGATGAATTCCGGTGCCGTGGGGGCGTTGCCGGCGCCGTAGGTTTCCAGCACTACGGCCCGCAGCCCTTCGATCGAGAGCATGGCGCGGAGCACCTGTTCGCGCAGACCGGGAAAAAGGCGGATGACCAGCACGCGGTCGTCCAGTGCTGCGGCGACCCGGAGTTCGGCGTCGGCGTGTGCCGGGCGGTGGATGTAGTCGCGGTGGAAGGTGATATTGACGCCCACTTCGGCCAGCGCCGGATAGTTGTAGGAGCGGAATGCGGCGAACTCCTCGGCGCTCTGCTTGACGGTGCGGTTGGCGCGGAACAGCCGGTTCTGGAAGTAGAGCGACACCTCGGGCACGAGCGGTCCCTCCGCGTCGTGCGCAGCGGCGATTTCGATCGCCGTGATAAGGTTCTCGCGTCCGTCGGTGCGCAGTACGCCGATCGGGATCTGGCTGCCGGTGAAGACGACCGGCTTGGCGAGGTTCTCCAACAGGAAACTCAGCGCCGAAGCGGTGTAGGACATCGTATCGGTGCCGTGCAGGACGACGAATCCGTCGTAGCGCGCGTAGTTGTCGCGGATGAGCTCCGCCAGATGGAGCCACAGCGCCGGAGTGACGTTCGACGAGTCGATGACCGGCGTGAGCGACTGCACGTCGATGCGTACCTGCAACGAACGGATCGCAGGAAATTCGTCGTAGATGCCGCGGAAGTCGAACGGCACGAGCACACCCGTGGCGGGATCGGTCTTCATGCCGATCGTTCCGCCGGTATAGATGATGAGGATGGAGGAGAGCATATCGTTTTCCTTTGCTAATCTAAGGTTTCTATCAGGAAGCTCACGGGCCGGAAACCGTCGTTGCACGAGATCATCGCCGAGGCGGGATTCTTCATCCAGCCGTCGTAGAGGTCCGTCCCTCCGTGCGCCAGAGTCATGACGAAGGGCGAGATCGTCTGCCACGCGCTTTCGCAGAGCCCGTCGGGGCGCTGCCAGCCATTGGCGACGAAGACCTGTCCCTCGCGCATGTCGCATGCATGGTCGATCGGATTTTCGTAGCGTTCGATCAGGTCGCGGTGGCAAACCTTGCGGACGACCGTGATTTTTATCTTTTTCATCGTCGTTCTGTATTCTTTTCCGTGTAACGGATGCCGAACAGCGCTTCGGCGTTGGCCGTCGTCGCGGCGGCGACCGTTTCGGCGGCGAGGCCTTTGAGCTCGGCGATCTTGTCGCAGATCAGCCGCACGTAGGCCGATTCGTTGCGTTGCCCGCGGTAGGGTGCGGGCGTCAGGTAGGGGCAGTCGGTTTCGAGTACGATCCTATCGAGCGGCATCGTGCGGACGATCTCGGCCACGCCGCTCTTTTTGAATGTCACCGTACCGCCGATGCCGAAGCGGAAATCGCCGCAGCCGCACAGCCGTTCGAAGGCGGCGGCACCCTCCGAGAAGGCATGGAAGACGCCCCGCAGCCGACGGCCGTCGGCGCGGGCGCGCTCCGTCTCGGCTTCGATGATCCGGCACATGTCGTCCCACGCCGCGCGGGTGTGGATCGCTACGGGCAGGTCGAATCGTGCGGCCAGCCGCAGCTGGGCGACGAAGGCCTCGGTCTGTTGGGCGACGAAGGCGTCGCTCCAATAGTAGTCCAGCCCGATTTCGCCGATCGCGCAGAAGCGGATGCCTGCGGGCGGTTCGAGCAGGTAACGCTCCACGCGGGCCAGCTCCTCGCGCCAGGCGGGGTTGTCGTTGACCGACGTGGGGTGCAGCCCGATCATCGGGAAGCAGTATTCGGGGTGGCTGCGGCAGAGGTCGAAGAGCCGGCGGTCGCTCGCGGTGTCGATGGCGGGCAGCAGCAGCGCCGCGACGCCGGCCTCGCGGGCCCGTGCGACAGCCGCTTCGCAGTCGTCGTCGAACTCCGGTTCGTAGAGGTGCGAGTGGGTATCGATCAGTTTCATCGTGCGCGGTTTATCGGATTCGTTGAATTTCTTTCTTCGTTTTCCCGCCTCGGTAAAGCCCGAATAAGTTCGGCTCTGCTCTCGGCTTATCGAAAACGTTGAATTTCCTTCTTCGTTTTCTCGCCTCGGCAAAGCCCGAAGAAGTTCGGCTCTGCACTCGGCTTATCGAAAACGTTCGTAACGGTTGCCGGGCAGCTGCCGGACCGCCTGCGAGAGTTCGAGCCCCATGAGCAGGACGCTCAGCGCGGCGTAGTCGCGGCCGCTCGCGGCGATCAGTTCGGCCAGCGTGCGGGGTTCGTCGCCCAGCAGCGACAGCACCTCCCGCTCCTCGGCCGTCAGTTCGGGCGTGGGTGCGGGAGCGGTCTTTTCGTCGCGGGAGAGCGCGAACTCCCATTGCAACTCTTCGGCGATGTCGTCCGCCGAGCGGATCAGAAGTGCCTTGCGGTTGCGGATCAGGGAGTTGGTGCCGAACGAGTTGGCATCGGTCGTTCGTCCCGGAGGCGCCATGACCGTGCGGTCGTATCCGTCGGCGTAGTGCGCCGTGGCGAGCGATCCGCCCGAGGCGGGCGATTCGATGACTACCGTGCCGGCACTCAATCCGGCGATAATACGGTTGCGTGCGAGGTAGAACGTTCCCCGCTGTTTGCTCTGCGAGTGGAGTTCCGAAATCAGCGCCCCGCCCCGTTCGATCATGTCGAGCGCTACGGAGGTGTGCTGCGCCGGTGTCACATCGGGCAGCGGGTTTGCCAGTACGCCCACGGTCGGGATTCCTGCCGCCAACGCCGCACGATGGCAGGCCACGTCCACCCCGAAGGCCAGGCCGCTGACCACTACGACCTGCGGGATGCGTGTCAGCCCCCGCACCAGCTCGTCGCAAAGCCGCTGGCCGTAGGTCGAAATGCGGCGCGTACCGACCATGGAGAGACAGCGCTGCGACAGGACTTCGGCATTACCCTTTATATATAAGACATGGGGGTAGTCCGGAATTTCGCGCAGCAGCGCGGGATAGGCGTCGTCGGTCGACGCGAGGGGCGTAATTCCGTGCCGGCGGCAATGGCGCAGTTCGCGTTCGGCCTCCGGATGGCTTTTACGGGCTGCGATGCTGCGCGCGACGTCGGGACGCAACTCCGCCCGTCCGGCCAGTTCATCGGCCGATGCGGCGAAGATCGCCTGCGCCGTACCGAAAACCTCCAACAGGTGAACGACCCCCTTGACTCCCAATCCCGGAACCAGCGTGAGCGCAATATCGTCGATGGCCATCGTGCAATTTTTGTAACGTTTTCGTTAAGCCGGGCGCAGAGCCGAACGTATTCGGGCTTTGTCGAGGCATGAAAACGAAGGATGAAATTCAACGTAAAGGTAGGGATTTTTCAGTGAAAACCGAAAGTTCCCCGATAAGTTTTGTAAAAATGAGAAATGTTTGTATATTTGCAATCTCAAAACCGATCTTATCGTTCGGAGTTGCCTGCAAGGAGGGTTGGCAGGAGTGTCCGGAGTTTCGAGATATTCGCGATCCGGGATGTTCCGAAGGATGAGAGATCGGCGATTTGGTCTGATGGCCGAGTGGCTAGGCAAAGGTCTGCAAAACCTTGTACAGCGGTTCGAATCCGCTTCAGACCTCACAGAAACCGCGTTGCAGCTATCTGCAACGCGGTTTTCGTTTGAATTTGTACGGCATTTGTACGGCAGCGAGCAAATATGAAGCTTGATTCGGTAAAATAGACAAGCTGTTTGCTCAATTATAATTCTGCTGCCACTTGTTCCTTTAAAGGATATTCAATAATTTTTGGGTGGTTTTTTGAATAATCCTTTCTATCTGCCTTTATTGTATGGGGAAAATCGGAAAGGTGCGAAATGGGGTATAATTGTGAAATGAAGATGGGTGATAAATGCTTTGCTATTTCATCCTGTTTGTATTATCATAATTTGATAATAATCACAAATACTCAATAAAACGAGGCTTCTCTTAAATTGAAGTAGCCGATCGTTTGAAAAATTTCATATCAAAGTTTGATAGGAACTAGATTCTTATATTGGTAAATATTGTCAAATATATTGGTAAATTCTTTCTGAATAAATTATCTTTGCAAAGATTGAATATTCCAGGAGATGGAGAAGATTTTGTTAGAAGATATTAAAACAATTAGTATCCCGGGAATTTCAGAAGCGACTGGAGCATATCTTTGCGAAGGATGTGTCGTATGTATGAATAGACAATCACATTCTTCGGGAGTACAATTGTCGTTAAAAGGGGATAAAACAGCTAGTATTCCGACAGAATGGAGTATGGCATATACTGATCAGTTGGATAGAAGCTGGCAAGATCAAGAAGTGGCAACAGAACATGGTGCCGTTTGTTTATCCGTCTTGCTTTCACTGAGATTAACAGATTACACAATATTGAAAAGAGCTAGAAAAAAGACCGGGGTAGATTATTTCCTCTGTCGTAAAGGGTCTGATTTATTTCAGGACTCGGCTCTTTTGGAGGTTTCTGGTATTTACAATGGGCAGAATAAGGTGGATGCCCGCGTTAAACAAAAATTAAAGCAAACGAATCAATCTAGTTCTACGGGTTTGCCAACATATGTATCGGTTGTGGAATTTAGTGAGCCTTCTGTAACTTTTGTAAAGAAAAAGTAAGTTATGGATATAAACCAATTACATACACAGGCAATGGACATTGCAGACGCAGCTGATATTGCAAAAATGCGAGATCAGTTAGAAGAGAGTTCTGTGCTGTATAAGCAAGCATTTGAACTCGAACGAGATGCTGCAATTATGGCTTTTCGCTCGGGTATAGGTGAGCCGTCTATATCTATATTGTTGAGAAGTGCTGCAAGTCTTGCACTAGAATGTAAATTATTCAGGGAGTGTGAGCAATTGATTGGATTGGCTTTGTCCGGAACGCCTCCAGAAGAAATCGTGGAAGAATTGAGAGATATGCTGGAAAATGTCAATTTCGGGAGACATCTTCAAACAAAAGGTATTTCTCTTGCAGAAAATGAATTCCAGTTAGTTATTGCAGGCTCTGGTGTCGCGTATGGAATGGCTCGTGAGGAAGATGTCTCTGCACGAATATCAACATTTAAGAATATTGCTATTCGAACCATTGAACGTAAAAAAGGCCGTCCTTTTAGAAAGCAGGGAAAAACATCCAAAGATGTAAAAGATCTATTTCAGTCGTATATTTCAGTACCTCGTGCTGCAAGTTTCGCTATGACAATTAGGCTGGGATCTGCTCAACAATTACATTTTGAGGGATTTCAAGATCAATCAAATGCGATAATTGAGGATATAGCATCTAATATAGCGTTAGTCAATTCTGGAGATATTGAACAACTAAAGACTAATATTAAGGACCTCACATATTTAGATAACTTTATAAATTTAACAAAAGAACTTGCGCCGGATGGCGATGATGTTAATTTAGTTGGAATAACTTATATTAAAAATGGTAAAGAGGTTCCTGTTCAATTAACTCGTAACAAGCAGAGTTTTAAGGATATTGTAGAATATATTGATAAGACAAAAGGAGAGGATAACAAAGACTTTCAGGTAGCAAGGAGAGAAGAATATATAGGAGTGCTTTCTGCCGCAGATGCAACCGTTGGCTCTGTAAAAATAACATTGGAGGGTAACAAGAAAGTAACAATATCAGTTCCTGATGGGCTAACTGACATTGTGAAAAATTACTTTGATGAGAAAGTTGTGGCTGTTGTAAATATAGATGCGAATGAAGGCACTAAGTTAATTTCAATAGATCATATCAAAGAGTAAAACTGGCTGAATAAAAATAAGCGCCCGATAATCATATTATTGGGCGCTTATTTATTTTGTTTTGAAAACCAGTTTGTTCAACATAATATTAATGACGTAATATTCACAGGTGAGTATTACAGGAGTACGCCGAGGAATGAGTTTTATATACCTTTACACAACTTGTTTAATTCTGCGATTTCTTTTGCTAATAACGTATTTCGTGATTTATGCGTCAACTCAAAATTAACTTGTGATAATTTCATCATAATAGAAATAGGTGGCATGAAATTTATTTCACTATTATTGAACATTCTAAGGAATGAATTTATTGAACTAATAGCCAGGTAGGCCGTAGAATAGGAGTCCTCATTTTTTTCACTTATGGCAAGGTCTAATGCATAGTTAATGGCATTGGATAAATGATTGTTTCTGCTGTTTATGAGTCTGTTTATATCTAATTTTATAGATTGTTCCTGGATATTGTTGAAATAAGAATTAATATCGTTATTGGAAGGGAATCGTTTATTTATTTCCATTAATCTCAGTTCGAATCCTTTTTGGGATATTTGAGATTGATCATTTCTAGCTAGCATCAATTCTTGAGATGAAAGCTGATAGTATGTATTTATCATTGTTGTTCTCCCGTTAACATGGTGTATTAATTTCCAGAGGTTGTTTGAGATTTCAAATGATCAAGAATATTATTTAATTCTTCTATCAGCCTTTTGAATTCACCTCGCTGATTATCAAATTCTTGTTCTTTCTTTCTCCGTAAATCTTCCATTTGGATCTCAAAATTCCGAAGAATTTCACCCCCTCTTTGATTAAACAGTTCTTGTGCTTGATTTAGATTTTGTATAGATTCATTATATCTCTGCTCTATATTTTCTTTTGTTCTTTCAAATTCAGCATTAGAGTTCATCATGCTTCGTTGTTGCTGGAATATGAATCTTCTAATTTTGATTTTGATATCCTCTAAAAGGTTATTTCCATTTGTGTTTAGATCTTCAATGGTTTTCTCCCCTTGTGTTTTTAATTGTCGTATTTCTTTTACGCCATCGTTGCCTTGTTGGATCAACTCATCCATTTTGAATATAGAATAGAAACTGAATACCAAAAATATAATTGTCAGAACCGCAGCCCACATCGTGATATTACTATATTCATGTTCTATCTTATTCAGGTGTAAATCTATCATTGTTTTGGTCTGACCATTGAGAAGTTCTCGCTCCGTATTCAATCGTAATGAATCTCTTAATAATCGTTCATCATATTTCTGATGTATTGACTCCACCTCGTCAAAATGGGTCTTAATAATCATACTGAGTTTATCCGACTGAGCTCTGGTTAAACTGCGAGTATTCGCCAAAGTAACTTTAATCATAGAGTCTGCCAAAGTTTTGGCAGTTGCATTTTGAATGCCGTCAACTATATTCCTATTATATGTGACCAGATTTAAATATAAGCTATCTGCCTTTTGAATATGTTCAACATAAAGCTCTTTTATTTGATTTTGTGATTGTTCGAATTTGTGTTGTGAACATATCAAAAAGCAAATAAATAAAACAATAAATATGAGTAAAACGACAAGAAATACTACACCATACTTAGTGTGCATGGCTTTGTAGTATATTTTCATATCTCTAAAGTGTGCCATAATTTTATTCTTCCAGTTTGAGTTTCGGGAGTGAGCGGACGATCTTCATCGTTTCGAGCGAGACGGTGATGATGCGCAGCAGCAGGTTGTAGATGTATTTCGGGTCGTCGTGCTCCCGGCACCAGTCGTTGGGGTCGTTGGTGATGAGACTCGCCGGGTCCTTCTTCACCGCATAGCGCTCCATCACCCACTCGATCGCCGACTTGCCGTTCACCACGTAGTCGTAGGCCTCCAGCGGAATGTTCTCAATCGTGATGCCCGCATTGTAATGGATTATGCGCTTGTCGGCCGTCTTGCTGTCCAACTTGCCGAAGCGCATCTTATCATCTATGAGGTAGCTGATCTCGTCGCCGCGGTTCGTCAGCGGCGAGTATATGGTGCGGCATCCGGCGTAGGGCTCCACACGCTCGTATCCGAGGTGGAGTTCGGCCAGGCTGCGGCCGGCACGGCTGAAGGCCCAGAAGTCGTCGGGCGACTCGACCAGCGGCAGTCGGGGCAGCGACTTCTTGAGGTCGGCGGCGAAGGTCGTGCGGTAGTCCGGGGCGTGGAGGATGCCGTAGACATAATAGAAGATGTCCTCCTTGGTTACGCGGCTACCGTACTGCTTGCGGGCCGTGGAGAGGATCCAGTCGGTCACGCCGTCGCGGCGGACGTAGCGGTCCATCTCGCTCTGCGGGGCCGAGAAGAGGTCGGCAATATCCGCCGTGCTGTCATCATACCAATAGAGCGGGAAACATTGCCCGTTGAATTGTAATTGGTAGTCAGGAATACAATCTGTTATAATAGAAGAAAAATCTTTATTAGAACCTATTCCAGAGACGCATATTACTATATTGTTATGATTTTTTGTTGGAAAAATTTTTGGTATTTGATATCTTTCTTGATTTAAATCATCATCAAAGTAATTGTTAGTTCGAGTAAATGGGCGATATGCTGATATTCGGTATTGTTGCGGATTCTCAACAATAACTTTATTCTTTTTAATTTGATTTAACCAGTCTCTGGACCAAGATCCTAACAAAGGGTTACGTTCGGGTTCTGATATTTTTTTGTTTAGTAATAAAATTCGCTGTTCCTCATAGTGAGAGATCGTTTTGCAAATATTTACTTTTAATTTTTCTAAAGAGAAATTATAAACCCAACTATCGCGAGCAGATACTGGTCCTAATGAATATCCTTCAAAGAAGGATTTATTCCCTTTCTTGAATTTCTTTTCGGGCTCCAGCGGGGTGTAGAGTTTGAACTGTTCGCTGCGCTTGTTGAGCCAGTCGCCATGTTCGTTGGGGGTAATGGTGACCCATTGCATCAGCGGGTTGCTGATATCGCCCATATTGCGGATGATACGCAGTTTTTCCTCGCGCGAGAGGTAGTCGCCGATGTCGTGGTAGTAGATGCAGGCCGCGTCGTCGGATGCCTTCGGTTTCTTTACCAGAATCGTAATGGCAATCGGGGTACGGGAGCCCGAACCGAAGATTTTGCCGCCCTCTTTGCGCGACAATTCTCCGCTGGTGCGCTGATTACCACGCAGATTGAAGACATAGATGGCCGAAAATTCGCGTTCGAGGCATTTGCGCATGCCGTCGAGCCCGTTGGCATCGAGCCATGCCCCGTTGGTGACAAAGCCGATGACACCGCCCTCCTTTTCGTTAAGTCGGTCCGAAGCCCAGCGGAAAGCCTTGATATAACTGTCGTAGGCCGATTTGTTGAGGGCGGCTTCCGATTGGGCGACATAGGTATGTTCAATTCGGCTTTCGAGCGTGGGATAAGATTCGTTCTGTGCATTGTCGTTGGCTGACTTTTGCCCGATGGAATAGGGCGGGTTGCCGACGATGACGGTGATGGGCTTTTTGCGCTGCTTTTTGACCCGCTGCGAGTTTTGCGGGAAGACTTCCTCCAATGCTGCGCGGCTCTCGTTGTCGTTTTCCAAGTCCTCGCCCAGCTGGAAGGTGTCGGTCAGGCAGATGCCTTCGAAGGGGTGATACTCCTTGTCGGGGCCCATCAGGTCGTGGAAGACATTTTCGATATTGACCGAGGCGATGTAGTAGGCCATCAGTACGATTTCGTTGGCATGGATTTCCCGGCCGTATTTGCGCTCCAACGCCTCGCGCGAGATGAGCCCGCTCTGGAGCAGGCGCGTGATGAAGGTGCCCGTTCCGGTGAAGGGGTCGAGGATGTGGACATTCTCGTCGGAGAGCGACCGTCCGAACTCCCGCTGGAGGATGTAACCCACCGAGCGGATGATGAAGTCGACCACCTCGACCGGTGTGTAGACGATGCCCAGTTTCTCGACCGTGCGGGGCGAGGCCACCTTGAAGAACTTGTCGTACAGCTCGACGATGATGCGTTGGCGGCCTTCAGCCTCGTGGATATTGCCGACCGTGTCGCGGACATAGTCGTAGAACTTCTGGAGTTTCTGGTGCTCCTCCTCGGTTTTGGTCTCGTCGTCGAGCAGGTCGAGCATCTTCTGCATCGAGCGCGAGATGGGGTTGCTGGCGGCAAACTGGTAGTTCTCGAAGAGGGCCTCGAACACCGGTCGCGAGATGATGTGCTGCGAGAGCATCTCGATGGCGTCCTGCTCGGAGAGCCCGGGGTTGATGTTGCGGCGCAGACCGCGCATGAGCTGGTCGAAGGCCCGGCGGTGCTTGCCGTTGTCGGCGATGAGGGCCTTGATGCGCTCGATGTGCTGTTCGGCAATCTGGGCGATGTCCCTGGCCCAGAGTTCCCAGTAGCGTTTGGTGCCGACCTTGGTCACCAGCTTGGCGTAGAAGACGTTCTGCAGGTCGTTGAAGCTCATCGAGAGCTGGGTGGCGAGCTGCTCGGCGGCACTCTCGGCGCGGGGCTTGCTGTCGCCGTCGCTGTGCTGGTCTTCGTCCTTGCGCGAGGCCCCGACTCCGCCGAAGAGGATGTTTTTGGGCTTCTTTTTCGACAGCTCGATCTTGTTGACCTCGGCATTAAAGCGGTCGTCGTGGGCCCGCAAGGCGTTCAGCACGGTCCAGACCACCTTGAAGTTGGGGTGGTTTTCGAGCACCTTGTCGCCCTCGGCATCGGCCGGAACCACGACCGGAATGATGATATATCCGTATTTCTTGCCCTCGCTGCGGCGCATGACGCGACCGACCGACTGCACGACATCGACCTGCGAGTTCTTCGGCGAAATGAAGACCACGGCGTCGAGCGACGGGACATCGACACCCTCCGAAAGGCAGCGGGCGTTGGTCAGCATACGGCATTCGCGTTCGTTTTCGGGTTGCTCCTTGAGCCACATCAGCTCCTCGTCGCGTTTGGTAGCCGACATCGAGCCGTCGACGTGGTGGGCAACGACATCGACCATCGTGGCGCGGTCCTCCTCGCGGATATCCTCCATGTAGAGGTCCTTGTAGTCGGTGAAGGCATTGGCGATTGCCTTGGATGCCTTGATGCTCGAACAGAAGGCCACGGCGCGGCGCATCGGCAGCGGGTCGGAGCCCTTGACGAACTCCTCGTCGGCACCGAGCACCTTTTTCGAGAGGGCGTTGATGCAGCCGATGAGTTTCGAGGGGTCATCCGCGTCGATGGTTCCGTCCTCGCGGGTCAGGGCCTTTTGCAGCGTGGGGGTAATGTCCTTTTCGCCCACGGCGAGGATGAGGACCTTGTAGTCGGAGAGCAGCTCCTGTTTGACGGCCTCGCCGAAGCCTATGCGGTAGATTTCGTCGCCGTACATCGAGCGGTCGTCCATCGAGCAGAGGACGGCGGAGTTCTCCTCGGCGCGTTTCTTCGTCTCGTCGGTATAGAGGCGTGGCGTGGCGGTCATGTAGATACGGCGCACGGCGCGCAGGAAGTCGTTGTTGTGGACCCGGACAAAGGCGCTCTCGGTCTCGTCCTTGAGCGTAACGCCCGTGGTGCGGTGCGCCTCGTCGCAGATGATGAGGTCGAACGTGCCGAAGGCGTCGTCGGTCTCCTTGAGCAGCTGCTGCTGGGCCCGCGAAATGACGTCGATGGACTGGTAGGTCGAGAAGACGACGGTCAGTCCCTCGGCATTGTGTCGGCGGGCGTGTTGCAGTTGCTTGACGATGGAGGGGACGTCGGTCGAGGCCGGAAGTGCCAGGTCGACGACACTTGTCGTGTCGTTGTCGTTCTTTTCGGTCTGTTTCGAGACCTGCGGGTCGGAGCAGATGCAGACGGCCATCATCGGCTCCAGAGCCTGTTGCAGCCACGACCGCAGGGTTTGTCCCAACAGGGCAATCGAGGGTACGAGGAACAGCACCAGACCGCGGCCTCCGGTTTCGTTCTCGGCGATTCGCAGCGAGGTGAAGGTTTTGCCCGTGCCGCAGGCCATGATGAGCTTGCCGCGCGTATGGGCGGGTTGGCCGGTGGCTTCGTCAATCTTGAAATAGGCGTGGGTCTGGTCGATGGCCTGCTGCTGGTGCTCCCGTATGGCAAAGGGTTTGGACCGGGAGGCCATGCCGAAGATGCCCTGTTCGAGGCTGTTCCAGTCGACATCGTCGTTTTCGAGGTCGATAAGGTTCAGACGGGTTACCGGCGGATTCTGATTGCGGATGGTCTGCTCGGCCGTGGAGTTCCATTTGTTCGTCGTCGAGATCCACAGCCGCTGCACGAATCCCGTCATGCCGGATTCGGTCTCGAAGCGTTTGCCCGAGGTTGAGAGGAACGTATCCACGTCGGGCTTGTTGATGAAGGCATTCGCCGCATAGCATTTGCACTGGATGGCCCAATACTCGCCCTCGACGGTACGGGCCACAAGGTCGATGCCGGTGTCCTTGCCGCCGAACTGGTCGTGGAAGGGAAACTCCGTCCAGAGCCACACCTCCTCGAAGAGGTTGGCATACAAGGTCGTGGTTTTCAGATAGGCCTGCATGAGGCGTTCGAAACGGTATCCTTTGTCGCGCTCGGAAAAGGCGTCCTGGCGGAATTTATTCAGAAGTTGGGCGAATGTGCTCATCGTGCAAGATTATATATACTCTAACAAAAGTAATCATTTCACCTCAATAAAAACAGAATCGAGGGGATTTATTCGTCCCTCGATTCTGTGAATCGGATGGTTTGATGGCTGTGAAGTTACCGCTTGATGGTATGTCGTCGGATGACGGGGCGTTCGGGGCGGACGGGGTAGCCCAGGCGGGTCATGAGCTCCACATACCGTTGGCGGAACCAGGCGTGTGCGGGCTGGCGGTCGATGAGCAGCTGGAAGCCTCCGGGACCGTTTGGGTCGCGTTGCAGGCGGATCTCGGTATTCGAGACGTCGAAGCGGCGCGAATACTCTCGGGTATAGAGTTCGCCCGAGACGTAGAGAGGTTTCATGGCGATAATCTCGCGGGCGCCCGACTCCGAGAGACCCATGTCGCGGCAGTATTCGCCCCAGCTGATGAGCGTCTGCGTGTCGGGCAGCCAGTGTTCGATGCGGTCGAGCTTCGCCTGCAGCTGCTGTTCGGCCTGCTCATGCCGGGCCTTCTCCTCGCGGTTGGCGCGGTTCAGCGTCCCGATCTGTTCGTGCAGGGCGGCGTTCTCCGCGTTGAGGCGGTCGATCTCCTGCTGCTGCCGCTTGACACGCGAGGTGCCGATCATCGCCCCGATCCCCTCGACGATGTTCGATCCGACCTCCGCCGCGGCGTTTTTCAACCTGGCACCCTTCAGCTCGCCCTTCACACTCTTCAGCTCGGCCTCGGTGCGGTTCAGTTCGGCGCTCTTCTGCGCCTGGAGCGTGGCGGTCTGTTCATACTCGGTGCGCACCTGCCGCTCCTGTTGTTTGAGCTGCTCGACGGCCTTCCGCTTCTGCTCTTCGAGACGGAGCAGCGCGTCGATGTTCTCCTGCAGATCCTGCTGCTGGGCGATGGCCTGGCGGTAGAACTCCTGCGTGGTGACGTGACGCGCCTCCGAACCGTCGATGCCGCGCTCCAGCCCGTATTTGGACATCGCCGCGGCATAGCTGTCCTGATACTGCTTGAGCCGGACGCGCGACATGACATCATCGGCGCAGAGACGCGGTCGGGCGGCGGATTTCGGGCGGTAGTGCCGTTTGCCGGGTGTTTTGGATGCGGCGGTGCGGGCCTTGCGGCGTTCGCCCTTGACGATGGGCACCACGGCGGCGTGGATATGCGGGGTCGATTCGTCGCGGTGTACGACGGCCGAGACGACATTCTCCGCTCCGAAGGTCTCGCGCAGCCAGGCGAGGTTGTCGGCGCACCACTCCGGAAGCCGCCCCTCCTCCTCGATGCGCTTCATCGCGTCGTGCGAACCGGTCAGCATGACGCGGATCACGCGCACCTGGTTCGTGCCGATCTTGCGCGTAAGGCCGGCGTGTTCGAGGCGGTAGTTGATTGCCGCCGTGCGGTCGGCCACCTCCTCGGGAAACTCGATGAGCTCCTCGTTGAGGCAGGTGCGTTCGGGCGAGGCGTTGGTGGGTATCTTCGTGCGGGCGATGTGGGCGGTCATGGCCGCCTCGTTGCCCGGGGCTTTGTCAAGATGCAGGACGGCATATCCCATGGTACGGTCGTTTTTCGGAGGGTTGTGTGGTTGAAGAGGAGACCGCCTCGGCGGTCGGCGTGCGCAGCACGACAGGGGGTGTCCAGAGGGGCTTGACCCTTTGGCCTATTGGGGCTTTTTCAGCGTCGGCGGGCCGATGCGTCGGAAAAAGCCCTAATAGGCTATGGCTTTTTCCTCGGGGGAAAAGCCGCGGTCGCGAAGCGGCCGATGGGTGGGCGACGGTTCCGGCGTCATTCCGGGCGACGTTACAACTTGCGGCCGCGACGACGCGGCGTGCGGGAAACCTTTGCAGAGGGTCGGAGTGATTCATTCAGATCCTTGTGGGTGCGGTAGCTCTCCGCACGGTCGATGACGGTCGCACCGGGCAGGGCGTTGCGCAGTCGTTCGAGGGTGAGGTGTCCCGCCTCGTCGTTATCGAGGAAGGCGTGGATTGTCGCGTGGCGTGCGAGAAACGGAAGGGCGCGGGGTAGGTTCACCACGGAGTTGAGCACGGCGGTGTCGACGGCCGGCTCCGGCTCATGTTGCAGTGTCAGGTAGGAGAGCAGGTCGAAGAAACCCTCGAAGAGCAGCGCCGTGTCGCCGTGCCGGTCGAAGGTCGTGATGTTTTTCGGGGCGCTGCTCCCCTTGAACTGCGGGCTGCGCAGCTCCCAGCCTCCGGCATCGTTGCGGAAGCCGATGGCGAAGAAGCTCCGCTCGCCGACGGCGTAGTGTATCTCGCGGCACAGCGCTCCGGCCACGGTGGGGTCGATGCCGCGTTCGCGCAGATAGCCGATCAATGCCGGGTGGCGAATTTCCCCGACGCCGAGAATCTGCATTGGGGAGTCTTTGCGCGGCGAGGCGGTCGGCAAGGGCTGGTAGGAGGCTTCGTTCGCGGCCCCTTTGCGCAGGCGCCGGATGGCTTCTGCCATGCCGCACCCTTCGAGGCGCATGACCAGCTGGAGGAGCGTGCCCCCTTCACCCAGCCCGAAGTCGTACCAGAGCCCCTTGTCGTAGCGGACGCTGAAACTGGGGGTGCGCTCCTTGCGCAGCGGCGAGAGAAACATGCCGTGGGTGGCGGTTTCGCGGTGGGGCTGCAGTCCCCGGCGGAGGAGATACTCCCGGATGCCGATGCAATCTGAGGGCGTCTTCATGGCTATCGGCTTTTGATGGGGACAATCCGGTGCAGTGCCGCTTCGACATCGCTGTCGCGGAAGAGCACGCGCCCGCCGATCTTGTGGGCGCGGATCCGGCCGCGGTTCACCCAGTCGTTGAGCGTCACGAGCGAGATGCGCAGGCGGCGGGCCGTCTCGCGGCGGGTCAGATAGTTCGGCGTCTCGGCGGAGGGTTCGGGATGGAGCTGCCGCAACTCGTCGCGCAGCGATTCGCGAATCATCTCCGAGAGTTGGTCGGCGGTCATGCCGCTCAGAAAGATTTCTTTGGTCATAACGATTCGAATTTGGTTGATGACGCAAAGAAAGGCTTTCCGAGCCCCTTCCAAAAACGGCGAATGGCGTTACAAATCAGCGCCAACCGATGCCAACCGGTGCCACACCGAGGACATGCCACCGCCCGTTTCCGGGCTTTGGCATTCGTTTGCTTCGGTTGGCACTGCCGTGTAATCGGATTCCACCCGATGCAAAATAGGCCTTCTAATCATTTGGTTTCTTCCAAATAATTGTTTTTACCATTTTATATTCTTGTCTAATCTCTGCCATTGTTTTTCCATCTATTTTCCGGAATGCAGTGCAAGTGCGTGCATCTGATGGGTCTCGATATTTATCAGTCCCGAGTTTTTTGTATAAGCAGCAAAAAATTGGACGTTTATCGATTCTTATGTCGAACAGATCGTCGAATAATATGTCTCGGGGTCTATAATAGCGGCAGAGGTTGCATACTTTGAGGTTAGGATCCAAATCGTATAGTTCTACGATTCCATAATCATATAGAGAATATTCTGGGAGAAAGTCGGGATGAAAGTCGGAGGTTAACTCGAAGATAGCTTTGTTTCTGTGACATGAGAATGTCTGACAGTCCGTATTCCCACAATACATTTTATAGCTTTCAAAAACTGAAAACTTCACCAATTGCTTGGGATGTTGAGGTGGACCGGTAAAGTCTCCTTTCGGTTTGAAATTATATAATCTGATAAGATCTCCGTCTTCTGTGATGATGGGGCTATTGATGATTGATTTTATATCATCTTCCGAGTTGATCTTTAGTTCTATGATTTTATTTCCTGAGTCAATCTTTTGATGTTCGCAAGGATGTGAAACATATATTTCGATAAAGACCGGTGTATACTTTTTAATGGAATTTGAAAGGAGAATGTCTGCACGAAAGTTATCGTAGAAGGCTTCAACTTCAAATGTGTTATAGAATTTTTTTAAATCATAATTTTTGTATCCAGTCCAGTTGCAAGATTCATCAAATGAATCTTCGTACCATATGCAGGTCTCTTTATTTCTACAAGTGAAAGGAACTTTAATTTCGACTCCGAAAGGTTGTTCACTTCTGAGTTTTTGTAGGATTAAAAGTTTTGCCAATGAATGTAAGTAACTTTCATAGCTGCAGTTAGGAGAAAGAGCCTTGTGCGCAAAGTGCCATTGCCGTATTTTCCCCTGCTTTGCAATCATTTGACGATGGCAAAAAAGACAAAAAAATTCGTCATTGCTTGGATTAGCATCTTTTATGTGTCTAATGTTTCCGGAAGAATCCAATGCATAGTGTTGATCTTTGTTTGACGAATTATTCATCGGAAAACGTTATTAGTACCTCCCGAACGGCGTTGGCTGCAAAGAGGGTGTCACCGCTGCTTGAGATCTGAACGCGGCACGGCTCCAGCCATCCGTTCGTAATCCACCGGTCGAGTGTCGGACGTGCGACGCCCAGCGCCTCGGCAAGCTCCTTTTTGTTGAAGAGCCGGCTGCCGTTTGCCATCAGATAGCGCTCGCCCTTGTGCACGCCCAGCCAATAGTCGAAGCGGCGCAGGATTGCGTCGGCATCCTTCAGCTTCGGCTCATACCGTTCGTAAGCCCAGACGTGCAGGCTCGACGGATCGAATCCGGCAAACTCCGGCCGCTGGTGCAGCTCCCGGACGAGCGTCTCGAAGCTCTCCAGTTCGGAGGCCTGGATCGTTATTTTTCGACGGCGCGGCATGGCTGGTTATCTCTTTTTTGCACGGTATCGCTGATGGGGATGTTTCGGCATATTGGGATATTCACGTTCCAACAACCCTTCGGCAACCATGATGGGTATGGCTCTGTTTTTCAGGTATCGTAGACTCTTCCCTATTTTGTTTGCAATGGTTTCCAGCGATTCAAAATCAACACATGCCTGCAGGATGGCTGTGTGTAATTCGCTGGATGATAATCTTCTGCGCCTTTCCTTATCTGGAGAGCTAGCAACATTACTAGCAACATTACTAGCAACATTACTAGCAACATTCCCGGGGAGTCCCCCCTCCCGGAATTTTTTATTGATTCTGTAGTGCGTGCCGCGGCCGATTCCCTCGGGAATAAGGTATCGGTCGTTGCATAACTCTTTGAGCAACTTTGTGATATCGGCACTGTGCTTGTCCAATACCAATTGCATCCGGTAGTTGGTGATCTCGCCCTCGCTGCAACAGGTCGCCAGGGTCATCAACTTGTTGTGTTCTATGGACGTTATCTCCTCACCGAACAGGGATTTCAGATAGGAGATGACCTCATCGGACAACAAACTGACAAGGGGCAATGTCAATACGACTTTGTCGGGGTGAGTGATCTCCTCGATTCGCGGGTTGCGGTAATTTGCCTTTTTCCAACCTTGCATGATCTTGTCGGCACCGCTTCCGGCCTTTTCCGCTGAACCGATCAGCATGAACATCGTTTGCAGGGCCTTGTTGCGGCATACGCTGTTGCCTCCCTGATAATATTGGGCAATGGAGAGCAGCAGGGAACCTGGATTGGAGAATATGTAACAATCCTTGTGTAGCTCGATCGTAATGTTTGAGTCAACCGAATAGTCGCAATGGACCAATGCATTGATAAACGCTTCGCGTAGAGCCGTATGTGTCGGTGTTTCGTCCTCTCTGATACCGTCCTTCAGGGCGAAAGGCTTGGGCAGGGATGCGGCCAGCTTGGGATAGACCCGGTAGTAGAATTGGAACAGATTCGCCTCCCAGGTGCCGTCCGGGCAGATGCGGTCTGTCCAGCGGTCGTCGGGATTGGAACTGAAATATTCGCGGTAATCGGGAAAGTATTGCGGACATCCGTAGGCGTCGGTGATGCTGTCTGTTTTTCCGAACATCAGCAGACCGGCAAGTGTCAGTCCCTCGATCTTTTCTCGCCGATCGATCCGGTAACCTTTCAATTTCATCAGGAAATGTTTGTCGTCCAGCAGCAGCCACGGATGATCGGGGCTTTTGGTTGCGACCAGCCGGCGGTATTGCTCAAGAGTTGCCTTGTCAATATCCTGCTCGATGGTAAATTCGGGCAGAATTTTGTAATCACGGGGATGTTCCGTGATATCGGCGTCGGCGAACATGCGTTGTATTTCGCTTGCATCGCACCGATAGTCTCCTTCGTAATTCCGCTTGAATGTATTCTCGGGGTTGTTATGCAGATATACGGGAATCTTGTTGCGGGGAGCTCGTGGCACATTGAATACCAGGACATAGCTCCCGTTGTATTCGCCATCCTGCACGTCTTTCTCCTGCAGGACGTTTGCGCTGCAATGAGCCTTGTTGTTTACGTTGTCCCAAAACTCCTTTTTGTATTTGCGCGCCTGCTCCAGTGTGATGCCGTCAAGTGTGAATTTCCCGTCCTTCTCCTTGACGCCCAATACGATGACTCCACCTTGCGTATTGGCGAAAGCGGAGTAGGTCTCCCACAAGCTGCCCGGAAACCCTCCCCTGGCGGATTTGAACTCCACCTCGGCCGATTCACAGTCGGCCATCAGAGATTCGATTTTTTCTATAAAATCGTAGTTGTCGAACAGCGTTAATTCCTGCGTATCGTCTTTCATTGCATCAGTCTGTTTGAACAAAGTTAAAAAAATTCCCGGACAACACTCTTTCAGATTATCGTGTTGTGTTGCTTGCCCCCGAAAAATAGGGGTGGCTCATCAGCTCCAGGGCGGTCTGCTCCTCGGTGATCTTGATGTACTTCATAAACTCCCGTTCGGTCTTGTGGCCCGTAACCTTCATGATGGCGATGGTCGGGATTCCCGCCAGATACATGTTCGTCGCGCCGCTGCGCCGTGCCGTGTGGGTCTTCACCAGGTCGCACTTCTCGACCAGCCGGCTCTTCTTTTCGCCATTCTCGATGTAGGAGACCTCGACTTTCTCCGTGATGCCTGCCTCGCGCGCAATCTCCTTGATGAGGTAGTTCACCTTCTGCTCGTAGGTTCTCGGC
Organism: Alistipes communis; assembly: GCF_006542665.1. Classification (NCBI taxonomy): domain Bacteria; kingdom Pseudomonadati; phylum Bacteroidota; class Bacteroidia; order Bacteroidales; family Rikenellaceae; genus Alistipes; species Alistipes communis. Next base: position 1,324,177 of record NZ_AP019735.1, on the reverse strand, counting down.
AGCCGGTTGTCGTACTTCTCCAGGATGGCCTGCAGCTCGGGGCGGACCGGAATGACGACGTGGTTGCCGGTCTTCTGCTGCTTGAGGTCGATGACCTGCTGTCCGTTCTCCAGTGTGCGGATGTTGCCTTCGTTGATGGTCGAGTAGTCGCTGAAGCGCTGTGCCGTGTAGCACCCCACCAGAAAGATGTCGCGGGCAACATCCTTGTGCCGATTTTTCGAGAGGTCGAGCGCGGCGATGGCCCGGATCTCCGACTCCGTCAGGTAGATGTTCTCCACGTCGGCCGTCAGCACGCGGAACTTGCGGCTCTCGATCGCCCCGTTGTCGTGCAGGCCCTCCTCGCGGGCCGCGCGCATGATGATCTTCAGCTCCTTGACGTGGCGGCCGATCGTATTGACGGAGTAGTTCTTGGCGGTGAACCAGGCGACGAAGTCATCGTAGAACTTCAGGTCAATGTCGGCAAAGTCGAACTGCTTGCGTTTGGCTTTGCAGTACTCGTCGAACTGCACGACGAATCCCTTGTAGTTCTTGATGGTCGAGGGGCCGTATCGGAGTTTGTGGATGTTCAGCCGGGTGCCCTCCTCCATCTCGCGCGTGAAGCGGGCGATGTAGTCACCGAGCGATTCGCGGGTGCGGACGCGACGCCCGGTGGTGAGGCTGCGCGGGTGGTGGAAGCTGTAGATGATCTTCTCCAGCCGCGTCTTCGTCATTGCGTGCTCGGGATCCTTGGCAATCTCTCCGAGGATGTGGCTGCGCAGTTCGGAGAGATTCTTGGTCAGCTCGCGCCCCTGCTGCTCGGTGAAGTCGTCGGTAAAGGTAAAGCGGCTCTTGACCGTCTGCTTTTTATCGTCCCAGGCGTCGGAGAGCACCAGATACTGGGTATCGGCATAGAACGAGGTGTGCCGATCGACGTTGAATCGGATGAGTACCTTGGTCAGAATTCCCTTGCGGGTTGTGCGGATACGGTAGGAGAAAGTAGCCATACGGTTGGGTTTTATCTTCGGGACAAAGATAGGAAATTTGTACGGCATTTGTACGGCACCGGCCGAATTTTCGAAAACTTCCAGACCTCGCAGTTGATGAAAAACAGCTGTAAAATATTGAAATACAGATAAAATAAAATTAAAATCGGTAAAATTCGATTCAAATTTATGGCGTCCGCTTCAGACCTCAACTGAGGCAGCGGATGCTGCCGGAAAGTCGCCGGACAGCGTGCGCTGAAATGGCGCGTGAGCAATGCCGGACGGCAATTTTCCACCAAGAAAGTCCTTAGAAGCTAATAACTTCTGAGGACTTTTTCTTTGTCAGGGCCCGAAGTCGGGCCCGCTTCGGGGCTACGATATACCACTTTGTCGCATGCAGAATAGGTTGGTTTTATGTGAGTTATTGTCACAAGATGTCGTCTTCGCAATAGTCTGTTCGATTCCGTAATAATCTGGCTTTCCGGTTGTGGATCGTGGTCCCGATGCGGGCCCTTATCAGCCTCGGCTATTTCGTTATTGCTTGTAATTCAGCAATAACAAGGCGTCGGCCTGCTCGTCGGCATCTTCGACAATGTCCCATACCAACCCATCTCCGAACAGGATTTGTATGGCACCGCAAATGCGGTAAATCGTTCCGAAATCCAACGGGTGGTTCTCTTTTGCAATGAATAGCAGACGGTTATTCCGGTAGAGTGAAATATCTCTGTTCCCTATCGCATTGTGCAGCGCTTCGGCATAGGGTTGCAGTCCGTCCAGTTCGACGAGGTTATCGAATTTGTCGTTATCCGTGATATGGATGGTTAGTCGATGCATTGTTCGTTCCATAGATTAGTTCATTATTCGGGTGTAAAATCAAAAAACCGCCGCAGTCCGAAGATTGCGACGGTATTGACCGAAAGAGGTCTTTCAGTCAGCGTTTAGCATCGACCAACTCATGCAAATAACTTTCGTGGCTCGTTTTCTCCTCTTTGGTAGGCTTGCGGACAACGCCGTTTTCCTCGACGGATAGGCGGCCGGTCTCGGAATAGAGATACCATTTTCCGATGCGGTTACCCGCTGCATCTTCCTCTCCTTTGGCTTTCACGGACGAATTGGGATAACGGTAGACACAGTTGTACCCCTCCTTCGACCGGCAGCCGATCCACCGTTCCTGTTCGTCGTACATGACGATATAGGATCTGTCTGCCGATGCATAGGCCTTGCGGTTGCCGTTGGGATATATCCAATATTCATTTCCGTTATCCGCCCGTTCGTAGACGGATCTGCCGTTTTCGTACTTCGTTACGGTAAGTTTATTGTCATCGCTGTCCATTTTCCCCTTTTCGATTACGTTTCCCTCGCGGTCATAACATTCGTAGGGATAGTGTCCTTTGTAGTCGGCGGGTTTTATCCGTTGCGAGACGATCTCCGTGCCGGGGAATACGTAAACCAGCGTGCCGTCATAGTCGTACAGCGATTCCAGCTCTCCTTTTTCGTTATAGGTGCAGGCGCGGTATTTCTTCGATCCGTTACGCGTCCATGACTTGTGCAGCGTGCCGTCGGCGCGGTATATTTTCACTTCCGTACCTTCGTCGGAATAGGAGGAGGCTTCGTGCCAGTTCTGTATCAGTTCCGCCGTTTTCGAGGCCGTGATGCTGTCGTAGCGGATGGTCAGGAATTCGTTGTCTCCCGTGCGGGTGGTCTCCGAGCGCTTGTTGCCGTTGGCAAAATAAAGTACGCAGGTTGCGACCTCTCCCGGTATCTCGAACGTGTATTTTTCGGCCAGCCTGCCGTCGGGGTGATAGCCGACCATTTCGCCTGTGAGTTTTCTATCTGTGAAGTGCTGTATGGTGCGGAGTTGCCCGTTTTCATAGTATTTTTCCAGCTTGCCGTTCAACTCGCCGTTTTTGTAATAGCTTATCTCCGCAATACTCCCGTCGGGGTGATACTCGACGAATTTGCCGTTAGGCAATCCCTTTACGACCTGACATTCGCGATATGGCTTGCCATTCTCGTACCACGAACGATTGACGCCGTTCATGCAACTGTACTCTTCCTTTGCACCGGTCGATTCGTGTCAAGTCGTCTCCTCGATGATGATGCCCTTGTCGTACGTCCGCTCGATGCGGGGCTTGCGCTGGCCATTGAGGATCATGTACTCCATATAGTATCCGTGCAACTTGTCGTTGAGGTAGTTGGCCTCGATGCGGGGCTTGCTTTGGTCGGCGGCCGAGCCGTCGGCAAAACCGTATTGGCGGTAGAGGCCGTTGAGGGCTCCGTTCGCATAGGTCATGGTGATACCCAGTGTGCCGTCCTCCATGTAGAGGTTGTAGGTGCCGTGCTTCTGCCCGGTTCGGGCGTTTACGGTGTAGACCTCGTAAGGTCTGGTGCTGAACAGGTCGTAATACGTGCGCACGGTCTTGAGCGCCTGCGCATAGCCCTGCGACAGTCCCAGCGAAAAGAGAGCTGTCAGTAATAATGAAATTTTCTTCATGATATTTGTTCGAATGTTTCTGGTTTCTACTGTTTTATTTGTTGTTGCTCGCTAATAGTGAGCGCAAAATTAAGCAAAATCGGTTCTTTTGCAAAGAATAATAGGTATGAAATCGGAGCTTGACAAATATGTGATCGCCCGTGTGCGCGAAAAGCGCTTGGAGCAAGGCGTTTCCCAGCGGGCAATCGCCTTTACCATCGGTCGCTCTGCCAGCTTTGTGGGGCAGGTCGAAAGCGACCGGTTCACTACCAAGTATACCGTTCATCAACTCTATCTGATCGCTAAGGACCTCGGATGTTCTCCTGCGGAGTTTTTCCCTCCGTTGGATGATCCCCGCTTCGAAAGCGAGGAATAAGCAGAGTGTATTTCATAATTCCGGGTTGTTCAGATTTTACTCCCTTGTTATTCGGTCGGATTTCCATTAACGGGGAACAAACTCTCCGGCACGTCCGGCACTTGGGGCATCGGAGTTGCCGGTTCGTTCTGTTCCTGTAAATTACAAAAGGAGTACGGAGCCATTCCGGAGCCGGGATTATCCGCTGCAAAGGGATAAGAGGCGTAGAATTGTTCTTCCTCGATCTGTTGGAGAACGAAATCGGCAATCGTAAGTTGGGCGTCCGATGTCATACCGGTTGTCAGTTGTTCCGCCGCATTGCTTATCGTAGTGTCGATACCCTGTTCCTGCATGCGGTGGGCAATCGGCATACTGGCGTCATAGAGACCGGAGGCAGGATAGAGCGTTATGGATCGTCCGCGTAGTACCTCCATGATGGCAGGGTCGGTTAGACTATATCCGTTCCGATTGCTGTTGCCGGTTGCCAGCCAGAGCCGTGTATCATCGGCAAGGGTCATTATCAGGATGTCGCGCAGGTCACGCAGGATTCCGACGGGCTTGCCGGGATATTCGGGCAACAAGTGCGTACCGCATAATGCCGGTGCGGATTGCAGATCGTATCCTTTCATCAGCCGTTGGCCGATCGGTTGCTCGCCGGTCTGTCTGCCGGTTGCGGGGTCGTACTGCATCGAGAGCAGTTGCCGTGTCTTGTCGTCCTGAAAGGGGAAAGCAATGCCGTATAATCCGTCCTGTTCATACTCCAAGTCTGCCAGCAGGCCGTAACGGGAAAATACGCGGCAGATGGCGTCCGTTGCGAAATAGCGGGACAGGTAGGTAAACAGTGTCGTTCGTTCGTAATATCGTGTGTCGCCCAGCCGGGAGCTGCGAAGCCTATCCCGGTGGATGAAGCGGGCGATGGGTTTATGGTTGTTTTTCATGGTGTCGTGTCTTTTTTGCACGGGCGGCTCCCGACAGGCTCTCCGTAGGTGAGATAATTGCCATGTATTCAATGGGAATTATTCGTAAGAGCCCGCCGTGCCGTAAGTGCTTATTCGGATATTTCTACATAATTTTTACGGTATTCACCTTTGACGATGCGGGTGAAGTAGCGCTGTTTGCCTAAAAATTTCTTGACCTGATCCTTCGAGAATCCTACCTTTTTCTCTAACAGTTCGTAAACTGCGGCGATTCGGAACGAGGGCGGCAGTGCATCGTAGGCTTTGCGCTGTTGCTCTGTCATCGAAATACGGATATCCTTGCCGTAGACGAGTTTGTGAATCTTGATTGCCTCTTGCCGGAAATACTCCACCAGTCGGATCGCCCCTTCGACCGAATCCATGCCGACCGCAACGGGCTCACGCTCTTCGAGGGCGGCCCGCATTACCTCCAAGATAAGAGCGAAACGCAGCGCATAGGTGTCCAACTTACAGCAGGCGTCGGCGTAGGTGTCGCCCATCTCCTCCTGTGTCCGGGGCCGGTATTCGTCATTATGCCATGATAGCATCCGTTGCAGGGCTTCGGGTGTGAATCCGATCTCTGTGGGTTGCGGGATTCCGTCGGCATCCTTTCCCATCTCACGGTCGAGCAGTCGCAGAATCGCTTTTTCATACTGTTCGGTCAGTGCGGGGTCGATCTCCGAGGCCGACCAGTGGGGCATGGCCAGGTTCTCCGGAGCGGTGAACAGAAAGCGCGAGGAGAATCCGCTACCGGCTTTGTCGCGCGTGAAGAACTTATGCATGATCGCCGTCTGCATCGTGCCGATGATAGACACGGCGACCCGATGGATGTAACGGGAATCGACCGAAGCTCGGTTGATCGACTGTGGAAGTCCCGACCAGATCGTATTGAACGCTTCGGCATCAGAACCGGTGTTGTAGCGGTTCATGTTTTCCAGAAAACCGTTCATCTCGTCGGCTACGATCGCCACGCCGCGCGGGTTGGCTTCCATGCTTCGGTAGAGCGCTTCCAGCGTCAGTTCATTCAGGATCGGAGTACGCAGAATCGGTTTCGGGCCGGGGTTCCCTTCGGCTTTGCGACGCCGGTATTCGGCCATCTCCTTTTTGTAGGCAGCAAAACGCCGGGCGCGAATCAATTCGAACGGCGCGAATGCCCGTTGGATGGGATGGCTCTTGCAGGTTCCGGGATTGCCGACCAGTACACAGTTGAGCGAGGCGATTGCCGTAAAGAGGTTTTTCATTTTCAGTTGGATCGTGCTTCCTATTGCCGCAGCAAAAGCCGTCAATATTGCCGTAGCGCTGAAATCGAACGGAAATCCCAGATCGCAGTGCAGGGCATGAATCAGTTCGGCCAGCGGGCGGGGAAAAACTTCCTCGAACGGAAATACATTCTGTTTCGCTCCGACAGCGGTAGTCTGAACCGCTGCCGGAGATTTTGCAACCTGTTCCATAGGGCTTATGCGTTTACGGGGATCATTGCCGCTTCGACATCGGACATCAGGAACAGGGTGCGTCTCCCGTTTTTCAGGCATCGGATCTCTCCCTGCCGCGTCATTCGATGCAAAGTTGAATAACTGATATGGAGCAGGTCGCAGACCTCCGAGCGGGAGAGGTAACGGTGTTCGGGCGGCTCCTTCATGCGGCGCAGTTCCGTAATCTCGGAGCGAAGCTCCTTCAGACAATCGTACAGGGCCGTGAGGTCGGCCTCCTGTAAAATCAAAGTTTTCATAATAAAAAAATTTTTTGGTTTACAGGTGCAAAGGAACAACCTGCCTCCGCCTCAGACACAATTTTGTGGTAGGACAAAAAAAGAAGCGGGTGGCCGTATGCCCGCTTCGTCTTGTCAGTTATCCGGCTGTATATCTTCTCGTCTGGCAATCATCGAAAGGCTAGCAACGTCCCATGCTCCGGTGAACTCCCGGCAGAAGCGTTCGATCTTCTCGCAGCTCTCGGATCGTCCGTCCACCCGTCGCAGGAGGGAGGCGACCATTTCCCGCGAATCGGTATAGTTGTCTATATCCGCATATCCGCACGTCGGGCCTCCCCGATGGCATTTGTCGATCAGTTTGCGGTAAACCTCCGGTGCGCTACCCCACAGCGAGGCCATAAGCGTTGCCGTGTGGGTGGCCCGCAGGTTGTTCAGGCCGAGCCGGTGCAACAGGAACAGCGTCAGGATTACTCGCTGCGTATCGTTGATAGCGATTGTGCCCTTTCCGTATTTTCTGTCTGTGAACCGGGATAGATGCGAGTTGATCTCCTCGCTTACACAATCGAATACGGCACTCGTGTAAGCGTTCTTTATCCGAAGTTCCATATTCCGAAGCCGGTTTTGCAATTTTTCGACAGCGACAAGGAATCCCTCCGTGAACTGGTCGTGTTGGCGGATGGTCGTATAAGCCCTTTTTCGCAGGGTGGCATAGAATACCGGATCGCAGAACAGGGCCGGTAGTTCCTGACTGCATCGGATAAACACGTTATTCCTGTAAAATGTCTGTGCCTCGCCATTTTCCGCCGGAATCAGTTCGTGCCGCCGGATTTCCTGTCCGGCAAGCAGGCGATAGCGTTGCAGGGCCGGAACGTCGGCAAAGAGATAGCCGCCGAAGATGGGATAGAGGTAGCTTGCTTCGGTAAAGCCTTGTTGCTGCCGATAGTCTGTTTCCCAATGCAGGAAGCAGGTGCAGAACAGGTCGGCAACAGACTGGGGCGTGGCTCGCTCCTCTTTGGCAATCAGGTCGAGGCCGAAGTCGAGCGCACACAGATATTCGGCCATCTCAACGGCGTGTTCGAAGACGACGGGCTGTCCGTCGCGGGTCTCTATGGTAGTCATGGGTTGTCAGTTGAAAAATTTGTATTGTTTGAGTGCGACCGCCTTTTCCTCGGCGGTACAGCGGATATAGCGTCGGAAATTGGCCTCGGTCGTGTGCCCGGTTGCCGACATGATAAGTGCGGCGGGAATATCGTTCTTGAAAGCGTTTGTGGCAAATGAACGGCGTGCCGTGTGGGTCGTTACGAGGTCACATTTCTCGTAACAGCGCATCTGCCGTTCTCCGCCCAATACCTCTGTCAGATAGACTTTGGAGGTAATACCCGCCTTACGGCATAGCTGTTTAAGCATCCGGTTCGTTGCCTGATTGCTTTGTGTCGGTGGAGGACAGTTGTTGTAACGGGCGAAGATGCTGCGCAGTTTCGGGCAGATCGGCACGGCGATCGTCCTGTTCGTTTTCTGGGTCGTGATGACGATGATTCCTTCGTCGAAACGGATGTGGTGCGGTTGCAGCCGTCCGATGTCGCTGAACCGCAGTCCGGTGTAGCAGCCGACCAGAAAGGCGTCGCGCACCTCGGCCTGCGAGGGCGGTAATTCCAGATCATAAAGCAGTTGCAATTCATCTTCATTCAGGTAGATGGTTTCGACCGTTTCCTGAAAAACCTTGAATTCGCGGCGCTTGAAATCGGAGTTGAGCGTATAGTTGTTGTCGAACGCGTAACGCAGGAACGTGCGGATATTCTTCACGAACTTGCCGATTACATTCGGACGATAGCGGCCCCGACTATGGGTCGCCTCGTTCAGATATTTGACGAAATCGTTGTAGAAATCCAACGTCAGCGATTCCAACGTCAGCCGGATGTGCCGTGCCTCGGCATAACGACGCAGGGCACTTTTGGTCGATAGGTAGCTGCGGATCGTGCCGGGTGTCAAGCGTGTGCCCGTGCTGTTGAGGATGGTTCCTTCCCGGCAGGCGTTGATGTAAAAGTCGATGTATTCGAATACGTCGCGGAATGTCCGGGCCTTGCTTGCCTCTTGTCCGAGTTCGCGTTGCAGTTCGTTGCGTACCTGATCCGCCGAGGCGCGGATGCCCTGCTGCTGGAACCGGGCGAGAACGGCCAGTACGGCGTTGGTGATCTTGTCGATTTCGGTGTTGATGTTGTCGAGCCGGACACGCAGACGGGGATTGCCTTTCAGATCGGCATTCCGTTTCGAATCGACGATCGCACGGCCCTCCGTGCTATCCCAATGTTTCGGCTCGATTTTGAACGTCGGAGCAAGGGCATAGGACATGCGTACGTGGTTGATGGTCATACGCATCCGGATCGAAGTGAGCGGCTGTGCCGGATTTTTCAGAGAGAAGCGGATCATCCGGCGGGTATAGAGGTCTTGTTTCTGACGCATAGTCATTCGATTGAATGGTTTCTGCGTACTTTTTTCAAGGGTCGTTCCTTGCAGTTGCCGCGTCTTGTCGCAGTCCGGGTGATTTGTCCGGAATAGCTCCTGCGGTATGACGTCGGCGTCGGATGCCGACGTCAGGCATGTCAGGTCGTTGATGTTGTAAATGATTTCCGGTTTCTTCATAATGGCTTTTGTTTGGCACGTTGCTACACAAAAGCCGCACCTTCCCGTCTGCCACTTGACATTTGTCAGTCATCGAATATCACTGAAAAAGTTCTCCAGCCCCGGACTGTCCGAAGCTGGAGAATCGTAAAAAATTTTTCTAAAAATTTCTATGATATTTGACAAAATAAAATTTGTCAGGCATTTTGTCAGAAACCGGGTGCCGGAGTTTGACACAAAGGCGGTTTCTTCGGAGGTTTTGTTATGTCGTAATAACGACTGGACGCTTGACCAGTTCATAATTTGCATCCGCAACAGCACCGTTCACAAAGGTTGTTCGGGATGTTTTATATACGCCGTATGCCTCGTGTATATGGCCGAACAAGTGGTAGCGAGGGTTGATAATTTCTACTTGCTTCCGTAAATCTTCATTCCCCATATTTGCGCCGAATGCTGATTTATCAAGAATTCCGAACGGCGGACAATGCGAAACCAGTATGTCGGTCTGTTGAGGAATCAGGGCGATCTTTTCCGGATAGAGGTCTGCCCAGTGGATTTCATCGGATAGAAAGAACGGGATTCCCCATATTTTCACACCCTCGATTTCTATACCGCTGTTGCATAGGTAGTAGCAGTTATGCGGCGTCTCTTCGATACCGGCTCCATCCAAACAATCGTCATGATTGCCTGCGATAAAGATTTTGTGTCGGTAATTCAATGTCCCGAACCATTCGATAAAATCGGTAATTTCTTCCTCCGTCCCGTTCCTCGACAAGTCCCCTGCATGAATCAACATGTCGGCCTGCGGCAGGTTTTTCAACTCGTGATGTTTTCCATGCGTGTCGGATAGAAAGGCGATTGTCATTCTTGATAAGTGATATGTTTGAGAGAACCGGTTTATATTGTGAACAATAATTTTGATGATTCGTCGCGAAAAACGGAACGGGTGTATTTTCTTATATCTCCATCTTACAGAGGGGGGGGTAAGCTTTTTAGTATTTAATTTCCTTTAATTTGTGACAGTTCATATTCTTTTCCAAGGATGATTATAATATGATCCCTTTTCTGTGATAGGAATAGGATTTTGTGATGTGTCACGAAATGTCATTCTTATGTTCTTATTTTGCGAATAAAAGTCTCCAGCCTTGAATCTTGAATGTTGAATATTTTTGTGACTGATTTAGTGGGCACTTCAGACTTCATCTCAACGGCATTGTAGACATATATAACACGTTTTTTGTTTTGTGCGGATTTTTTTATAGAATATCTAATTCTCTTGTGGTTTTTCAACGAAAAAGGCGTAAAAAAGAATTTTCACGCCTTAAGTTTGGTCAGGGTTGGACCGACAAATTGACAGTTTTTACCAAATACTAAAAAGCAATTGTCGGATAAATCATACAATTGACTTGTTACGCAAATACACGATCTACTCGTTCTTGGATTCGTGTAAAATTAATTGATAATTTCAATAGAAATAGATAAAATCCAAAATTACTAAGAGTAAACAAACGCGTTTCTCTCAAGTTTTTTCGACAAACAAGTCGATTATCTATGCTTGAAATTTTATCAAGAAAAACAATGTGTTCTTTTTTTAGTTTTTCTCCTGCAGGTAGATATAATGTATCTGTTATTTTTTGTTTTCTTACATCATTGATAATATTATCTGCTCGATCTTTTCCAAATTGTTCTTTTAAAGCGTTGTAAAAACGATCTAATTCAATCAGGGGTGCATAGCAGACATTTATCGGTCTCTTTCGTGTATTATCAAACGATATGTCACAAGTATTTGATAATATTATACAAGGGGCATATTTTGTTGCAGCAGAGCCTTTTCCATCTTCATTTAGTTTATATTGGAAAATGGGCAAATCGCAAATACCATCACCTTGATAAATTGTTTCATCATTACTTAATGGATATGCGTATACTTTATCTGTCGTCCCTTCTTTAGCATAGTCATCTATTTGCTGCAATAATACTTGTGTAGATTCCTCTGTTAGATATCTTGGGAGAAAATCCTTAATGTCGTCTGGTAGCTTCATTATATTAAATCCCAGAAATTTTCATTAATAAAATTAGCTACATCTTCATCCCAATACGTAGTTTCTTCAACAATAGAATGAATAAACTTAACTAAAATGTGCTCAATATTATTGGTTAACTCGTCATATGTATCCAAGACAGGTAAGATACTAAACTTATTTGCATCTGCTACATATGGAATCTCTACGCCATAGTTCCATTGCGGCTCAGGAATATCATAAGATGGACTCCCCGTTAGTAATGCTGCATAAGTTGCTAATTGAGGTATAACCCCTATGGTTGAAATATTATTCATACTGAGGGCCTAATTCGTTTAGATAATCATCCGACAACAAAGAGAAGAATACTGTTTTTGCTTCCAAATGAGCTGAATCTATTCGTTCTACAATATTCTCGAAATTTACATCTGTCAAATGGTTGTTGACCAATACAACTGTAATATCTATTAATGAGCCATCTGCATCAATATTCATTTGAGGATTTTGCAAATGTACTCCATTGGTTATTTGTAGTACATTTGTACAATAATCTTTTTTATATTCTGATTTAAAAACTGATGGAAATCCACGACTAAAATTATCCCCTCCAACATTAAGTTTGATTCTATCAAAAATATCAAATGCGAAGAAGTTCAAATATCTTAATCCAATATATTCAATCTTGCCAATAATATTAGATTGAATAGTTTGAATGAAGTCTGTGATATTGCTTTTAAATTTATTCCATCCTACATATTTTCCCGGGATCGTCAGAACTACCACATTAGAGCCAACGAGTGCATCATATTCTTTTGTATGCAGTCTGTGAGTTGGTTTGTATTTTAAATTAGGATCTTGACGTCTTATTTCTGCGGGAATTTGCGAAATTGGAAGGGCAGTTAGTTGTACCTCTGAATCTTTGCTTTGGAAAAGACTATATACAAAACCGACCATTGTATCAGGAGGTAGATTTGTTTGAAATCTAATTTCCAATGTTGATTCAACAATGGGGCAGGGCAATATAGTCTTAGGTAATTTCATGATAAATGTATTTTTAGCAAAAATAATACATCTCACTCAAAAAACGCGCAAAAATACGTATTTTTTATTATAAACTTCCTTTTTTCATCGTTATTACGTGTTTCATCGATCATAGACCCATTATAGTGTCCAAATAATAGCCACGATACGATATTTCAAGATTTAACATGAAAATGATTATCTGCAAACAGCAGAAAAGACAAGTGTTACGAGAGAACTGCAAATATTACAACAGTCTAATTTAGTGGGCGCTTCAGACCTCGAAGGTGCCTCTCTGCAAAATCGCAGAGAGGCACCTTGTTTTTATGTCTGATTTTTACTCCGGTGAATCTTTGTGAAGATACGAAATCCATCGTAGAAAGCGACCTTGTTTTCAGGTTCTGTCCGGCGATGTGAATTTCTACGTCGCCTTCTTCGTGAACCGTACTTGCTCGAAACGTCTCGCCTGCCTCGGTCGCAACGAGACTGTTACAGGGATCGAATCGATCGTCCGACGGCAGTCCTTGACGCACTCTTCGTCCGAGGCGTTCGTTGTAGTTGCCGTCTTCATTCCCGCTGCGGTCGGTCGCCGGAGACGGCGGTCGGTTCAGCCGGCAGGTTTCGTGCAATGGGTATGATTTAATTTGCAAAAGGGTGCGCCGTTTTGATTTTAATTCAAAATTGCTTCGTAATTTTGTCACATGAAGATTTTGATCGTGGAAGACGAACCGTCGCTGCGCGAGATCATGTACCGCGCCCTCGTACAGGAGCACTACGTGGTCGAAACGGCGGCGACCTACGCCGAAGCCGACGCCAAGGTGGCGGGATACAGCTACGACTGCATCCTGCTCGATATCATGCTCCCCGACGGCAACGGACTGCGGCTGCTGGAGCATATCAAGGAGCTGCGCAAGCGCGAGAACGTAATTATCATATCGGCACGCAATTCGCTCGAAGACAAGGTTCTGGGGCTGGAGCAGGGCGCCGACGACTACCTGCCCAAGCCGTTCCACACGGCCGAATTGCTGGCGCGTATACGCAGCGTGCTGCGGCGCGGCCGCAGCGGCGGGGATCTGTCACTCTCGCTGGGCAACGTCTCGCTCTGGCCGGAGGGCCGGCGCGTGGAGGTGGAGGGACGCGAACTGGCATTGCTGAAAAAGGAGTTCGACATCCTGCTCTACTTCATGCAGCGCCCGAACCATCTGGTCGACAAGGCCGTGTTGGCCGAAGCCGTCTGGGGCGACCATGCCGACGACGCGGACAACTTCCATTTCGTCTATGCCCAGATGAAGAATCTGCGGCGCAAACTCGCCGAGGCCGGCGCGACCGTCGAGCTGAAATCCGTCTACGGCTTCGGGTACAAACTCTCGCCACCGCAATCCGAATAACCCGCAGCGGGTACGCGACCGCACCCGCTTCCGAATACGCACCGCCGCATGAAACTCATCTCCCGCATCGCCCTGCGCCTGTCGCTCGCCCTGCTGCCTCTGATGGCGCTCTGGGGCGTATTGTTCTACTTTACGATGGTCGACGAGATCAACGACGAGGCCGACGATGCGCTGGAAGACTATTCGGAGCTGATCGTCAAGCGGATGCTCGCGGGACGCGAACTGCCGAAGCCGAACAACGGGTCGAACAACAGCTATTCGATCGTGCCCATCGGCGCTCCCGAAGCCGCCGTCCGTCCGCATATCGATTACTACGACGCCGAGGTCTACATTCCCGAAAAGGAGGAGACCGAGCCGGCCCGCGTATTGACAACGATTTTCCAGGATGCCGACGGCGCCTATTACGAATTGAAGGTCGCCACCCCCACCTTCGAGAAGGACGATCTGCTGCGGGCGATCCTCTACTGGGTGGTCTTCCTCTACCTGCTGTTGCTGCTGACCACCATTTCGCTGACCGTCTGGGTCTTCCACCGCAGTATGCGCCCGCTCTACGAACTGTTGCGCTGGCTCGACGATTATACGCCCGGCCGTCGCGGTGCGCCCGTCCCCTGCTCCACGCGGATCGTGGAGTTCCGACGGCTCAGTGCTGCGGCGCAGCAGGCCGTCGACCGTTCCGAAGCGCTGTTCGAACAGCAGAAACACTTTATCGGCAATGCGTCGCACGAGTTGCAGACTCCGCTGGCCGTGCTGGGCAACCGGATCGAGTGGCTGCTCGACAACACCGAACCCACCGAAAAGCAAATGGAAGAGCTGCTCAAAATGCAGCGCACACTGCGTCAGATCGTGCGGCTCAACAAGACCCTGCTGCTGCTCACCAAGATCGACAACGGCCAGTTCCCCGAGAGCTCGGAGGTCGATCTGGCCGCGGTCGTCGGCGAACAGGTCGCCCTCTATGACGAGATCTACGCCGGTCGCGGCATCGCCTGCACAGTGTCCGCTCCGGAGGCGTTCGTCGTGCGGATGAACGAGTCGCTGGCGTCGACGCTGGTGACCAATCTGCTGAAAAACGCCTACCTCCATACGGCCGAAGGGGGTGCGGTCGGGGTCGAGCTGCGCGACCGCACGCTGACGGTGACCAACGACGGTACGGCGCCGCTCGATGCCGAACATATCTTCGAACGCTTCTATCAGGGCGCCCGCAAGGAGGGTTCCACCGGTCTCGGACTCGCGCTGGTCAGTGCCGTCGGGCGGTATTACGGATTGCGGATCGACTATCGTTTCGAAGGGGGGCGCCACCGCTTTTCGGTTCGTTGGCCGTGATTTTTTCGAAAAAACGGAAAAAAATTCGTTGCGACGGGGAATTTTCAAATTCGTTTCAAAATCGCGTATGAACTTTGCATCATCAAACAAGGACAATGTTCAATTCATTAAAAAAACGAAACGCCATGAAAAAGCTTCTGATTCTCGCCGCCGCAGTGTTCGCCCTCGGCACCTCTACCGTCAGTGCCGACAACGATCGTCCGATCAGCGTCAGCGAACTGCCCGAAAAGGCGCAGCAGTTCATCCGCCAGCATTTCCCCAACGAAAAGGTCTCCTTCGCCAAGATGGAGCGCGAACTCTTCGATACGACCTACGAGGTGATCTTCACCAGCAGCTCCAAGGTCGAATTCCTGAAAAACGGCGACTGGAAAGAGGTCGACTGCAAATATTCGACGGTTCCTGCCGCGATCATCCCTCAGCAGATCGCGCAGTACGTTTCCCAGTACTATCCCGATACGTCCGTCGTCCAGATCGACCGCGACAAACGGGATTACGAGGTGAAGCTCACCAACGGGTTGGAGTTGACGTTCGACCTGAAATTCAACCTGATCGACATCGACGACTGACCTTTTCGGACGGGTCGTCGGGCGATCGCCCGAAAATGAAAGCCGCCCCTGGCGCAACACATTGCGCCAGGGGCGGCTTGTTCGTGGCGTGCAGGTAGCCGGAGGTGTTTCGTACACGCCTTCTCGGAATATGGGTTTGGTTTTCCGCCGTACGGCCGTTCAGGCGTTGCCGGCCGGCTTGCCGCCCTGCGTCACGACGATCGTGACTGCGGCTACGCTCAGCACGACGCCCGCGATCCCTGCCGCGGTGAAGGGCTCGCCGAAGTGAAGCACGCCGATCAGCACGGCCGTGAGCGGCTCCATTGCGCCGAGAATCGAGGTGAGCGTCGGCCCGATGGCCTTGATGGCCTTCACGAGTGCGATGTTGGAGACGGCCGTGGCAGGGATCGCCAGTCCGAGGATGTTGCCCCAGGTGCGGGAGTCGTCGACCCAATGCAATCCCGATGTCAGACTGCCCGCCGCTGCGAACAGCGCGGCGCCGATGGCCATGACCAGCAGCGTGAGGGTCGTCGATTCGACCTGTGCGGCGCGGCTCTTGCGCACGCCGATGATATAGCCCGCGTAGGAGATCACCGAAAAGAAGGCCGCGGCGATGCCGAACGTCGCGTCGCCGCCGTTCGAACGGATGTCGCCCGACGAGAGCAGTGCGGCGCCGGCGAGCGAAACGGCGATGGCCGAGAACAGCCGCCGCGAACAGCGTTCGCGGAAAAAGAGCGTCATGGCCAGCGCGACGGCCAGCGGATAGAGGAAATGAATGGTCGAAGCGACGCCTGTGGCAATGTTGGCATAGGCGAAGACGAGGCTCAGCGAACAGCCGGCCCGGAAGAGGCTCAGCAGGAAGACGACGCCGAAGTCCCTGCGGGCGATGCGCAGCCGCCGGCCCGTCGCCAGCCCGAAGAGCAGCAGCGCCGCCGAGGCGACGCCCCAGCGGTAGGTCAACACCTCGAACGGTGAAAAACCGTCGCGGAGCAGCGTGACGGTGAACAGCGGTGCCAGTCCGAAGGTCGACGAGGAGAGGGCGGCGTAGGCGATTCCTTTGGGATTGTTCATGGTTCGGATGCCGCACGGTTGCGTGCGGCATACAAAGATACGAATAAGTGAGGGCAGAAGCAAGCGTCAGCTTGATTCTGCCGAACGGGAGTATCTAAGGCGTCAGCCAAAGATACGAAAAGTCAAGGGCAGAAGCAAGCGCCAGCTTGATTCTGCCGAACGGGAGTATCTAAGGCGTCAGCCAAAGATGGAAACCTTTTTCGGAAAAGCCGAGGTTCTCCGTCCGATTTTCGGCGGCAGGGCCGCACGGATCGTTTCCTGCGTCGGGAGGGCGGTCGCGCAAACGCGGATACTGCGGTTTCTCTGCAAACGTTTTCCGGTACATTTTTCCGCAAAAAGTGATGCGAAACGCAAAAAAAACGAATATTGCGCTTTCGGGATCAAAATTTTTTGTACATTTGTTTACCTGAAAACCATCGCGCTGCGTCCGGTCGTCCGAAGCGCTGCGCCCCGATTAAAACTGCTACCCATGGAACACGCCTATGTAATAGGTTTGGACTACGGAACGGATTCCGTGCGCGCCCTGCTGGTCGATGCCCTCACGGGGCGGGAGATCGACTCCGAAGTGGCGCTCTATCCCCGCTGGAACAAGGGGCTTTACAGCGATCCCCGCGTGGCTCGTTTCCGCCAACATCCCAAGGATTATCTCGAAGCGCTGCGTCAGGCGGTGCGTGCCGTGACCGGCCGCCATGCCGATCTGGCGCCCTACGTCCGGGCGCTGTCGGTCGATACGACGGCCAGCACCCCCTGCCTGACCGACAGGGCGGGAGTTCCCCTCTCGCTGCACGAGGAGTACGCCGAAAACCCCGACGCGATGTTCGTGCTGTGGAAGGACCATACGGGGCAGGCCGAATGCGAGGAGATCAACGCTCTCTGTGCCCGCTCCGAGATCAACTACGCCTGCCATTCGGGCAACTACTACTCGGCCGAATGTTTCTGGTCGAAGGTGCTGCACCTGTTGCGCCGGGACGAAGCGCTGCGGCGCGACGCCTGGTCGGTCGTCGAACTGTGCGACTGGATTCCCGCCGTGCTGACGGGGTGCCCCGACGCCGCGAGCGTCAAGATGGGCCACTGCGTCTGCGGTTCGAAACTGATGTGGGCCGAGGAGTGGGGCGGCTATCCGCCCGAAAAGTTCTTCGCCGAGCTCGATCCCGTGCTGCTGCCCGTGCTGCATCATCTGCCGAACGTCAACTACGGCTGCGACGTCGCGGCCGGCACCCTGACCGGGGAGTGGGCCTCCGAACTGGGGCTTCCGGCGGGTATTCCCGTCGGCGTGGGGTGCATCGATTCGCATTCGGGAGCAGTCGGCGCCGGCATCCGCTACGGGACGGTGGTGCTCAACCTCGGCACCTCAGCCTGTTACATGGCCGTCATGCCGCCCGAAGCGATGGGCGATAAGATCGTCGAGGGGATTTTCGGACAGGTCGACGGATCGATTCTGCCGCGCATGATCGGATTCGAGTCGGGTCTGTCGGCTTTCGGCGACGTCTACGCCTGGTTCAAGCGGCTGCTCTGCTGGCCGTTGCGGGAGATTCTCGCCCGTACAGAACTGGTCGACGCGCCGACGCGCGACCGGCTGATCGCCGAAACGGAGGCGGGGATCATGGATGCGCTCACACAGGGCGCTGCCGCACTGCCGTTGCGCGCCGACGCGCCGCTGGCTACCGACTGGCTCAACGGCCGCCGTTCGCCCTTCGCCGACAGTTCGCTCACGGGAACGCTCACGGGGCTGAACCTCTCGACCTCGGCTTCCGAGATCTACTACGCATTCGCCGAGGCGACGGCCTTCGCCACGAAACATATCCTCGACCACATGCGCGACAACGGCGTGCGCATCGACCGGCTGATCGGCGTGGGCGGCATCGCCCAGAAGTCGCCCTTCGTGATGCAGCTGCTGGCCGACACGACCGGTATGCGGATCGACGTCTCGGACTGCAAACAGGCCGGAGCGATGGGGGCGGTGGTCCACGCGGCTACCATCGCGGGACTCTACCCTTCGGTCACCGAAGCGCAGCAGGCGCTCTGCGCCCCCGCGTCGCGCAGCTACGTGCCCGACGTGTCGCGGCAGGCAGTGCTGAACGAACGTTATACCCGTTACCGCGCCGTGGGCGCCTTCACCGAACGACTGAAAAACAACCGATAGAACTTCAATCAACCAATGAATCTACTCAAAGACCCGAACAAACGCAAATGGGTGATCGTGGCGACCATGTTCATCGCCATCATCTGCAACTACCTCGACCGGCAGCTGCTCTCGATCCTCAAACCCGAAATTCTGGAACATTTCGGCATCGGCGACATGCAGTACGCATGGATCGTCAACGTCTTCCTGATCTGTTACGCGCTGATGTACCCCGTATCGGGGATTCTGGTCGACCGGTTCGGCCCCAAGCGGGTGATGCTCGCGGGCATCGCCGTCTGGTCGCTGGCCTGCATCGGCGGCGGCCTGGCGCAGACGGTCTGGCAGTTTGCCGTGTGCCGCGGCATCCTGGGACTGGCCGAGCCGACGATCTTCGCCGGACAGCTGGTGGCCGTGACGCTCTGGTTCGAGAAGCGGCAGCGTGCGACGGCCAACAGCCTTTGTACGGTCGGCGGATCGCTGGGCGCGGTGATCGCACCGCTGGTGATCGCATGGCTCATGCGCTGGTTTTCGAACTGGCAGGAGGTGTTCCTCGTGGCCGGTGTGGCGGGTCTCGTCATCGCGGGGCTGTGGATGGTCGTCTACCGCACGCCGTCGCAGGAGATTCTCGACCGTACGGTCAACGTAGACCGGATGACCTCCTCCGGCGAGGAGCAGAAGTCCTTCACGCTGGGCGGGCTTTTCCGTACGCGCACGCTGTGGGGCGCCTTCCTGATCCGTCTGATAAGCGACCCCGTGTGGTATTTCTGCTGTTTCTGGCTGCCGGGCTACCTGCGCGGCATGGGCGAGGCGCAGAACCTCACGCACGAACAGACGCTCAACATGATCCAGTGGATCGGCGGCATCCCGTTCCTCGTCGGTGCGCTGGGCGGAATCCTCACCTCGGTCTGGTCGGATTCGATGATAAAGCGGGGTCGCAGCGCACTGTCGGCGCGCAAGGTCATGCTGATGGCGGTGGTCGTCGTCGCACCGCTCTGTGCGGCGGTGCCTTATGTCGGCGCCAGCGAGACGCTCTCGTTCGCATGGCGTGTGGGGCTGGTCGTGGCGATTTTCAGCCTCGTGGCGGTGATGTGCCTCAGCTGGCTCTATACGCTGCCGGTCGTGCTGGCCGAGACCTTCCCGATCAAGAACGTGGCCAGCGTGATGGGCATCTGCTGCGGTGCGGGCGCACTGGGCAGCGTGGTGTTCAACCAGTTCGTCGGGTCGATCCCGTCCGAAGCGTGGTATACGCTCTTCGCGATCATGGGTACGCTCCACATCATCGCAGCCGTCGTGTTGTGGAAGATGGTGCGTCCCGAGTCGCCGGAGACGAAATAAACGAATAAACTGTCGAATTGCTATGAAGACGATAAAAGAACCCGCACGCGACATTCCCGTCCGCGCCGAGGCGGACGTTCTGGTCGTGGGCGGCGGCCCCGCCGGCATCATGGCCGCCGAGGCGGCTGCGGGCGACGGCCTGCGCGTAATGCTCGTCGAGAGCCGCGGTTTTCTGGGCGGCAACCTTACGATCGGTCTGCCGATTCTCGGTTTCCTGGGCCGCAAGGGCAACCAGATCATCGAGGGGTCGGCGCAGCGGTTCATCGACCGGCTGCGTGCACGCGGCGCGGCGAGCGAACACCGCCCCTGCAAGAACCACATGAGCCTGACGATCATCGACGAGGAGGAGGTCAAGCGCACGGCGCTCGAAATCATGGAGGAGAAGGGCGTCGAGGTATTGCTTTACACCTTTTTCGCCGATGCGATCCGCGAGGGGGATGCGGTGAAGGGCGTCGTCGTCGAGAGCAAGGCGGGCCGCGAAGCGATCCTGGCCAAAACGGTCATCGACTGCACGGGCGACGGCGACGTGGCCTTCCGCGCGGGCGTGGAGTGCCGCAAGGGCGACGCCGAAGGCGGCATGCAGCCGCCGACGCTGATGTTCTGCATGAAGGGTGTCGACGTGCAGCGGCTGCGCGACGCGATCGTCGGACATCCCGACGTCTACGACATGGACGTCATGCCGCCCGAACAGTTCCGCACGGGCAAATTCATCACCGTGGGGCTGCGCACGCAGATCCGGCAGGCGCAGGCGGCCGGATACCGTATTCCGGTGGCGCGCACGATCCTCATCACGGGACTTGCCGACGACGAGATCTGGGTCAACATGACGCGCGTGAGCGGCGTCGATTCGACCCGTCCCGAGAGCTATACCTACGGGGAGATCGAAGGACGCAAACAGATTTACGAGATCGCGCGCTACCTGCGCGAATTCGTGCCGGGCTTCGCCGACGCCCGTATCGAGAAGGTCGCTCCCTTCATGGGTATCCGCGAGAGCCGCGTGATCGTGGGCAGATACGTCCTCACGGCCGAGGACATCATCGCGTGTCGCCGCTTCGGCGATGCGATCGCCGTGGCGGGTTATCCGGTGGACATCCACCACGCCAAGGGCGGCGACTGCACGATGCACTTCTGCGACGACAGTTACGACATTCCCTACCGCTGCCTGCTGCCCGAACGGGTGGCGGGACTGCTGGTGGCGGGCCGCTGCTCGTCGATGAACCACGAGGCGATGGCTTCGACGCGCGTCATGTCGACCTGCATGGCGTTGGGCGAAGCGGCCGGACGCGCCGCACGGCTGGCCTTGAAGGCGGGCGTGCAGCCCGCCGACCTCGACGTGGAGGCGCTGCGCGCCGAACTGCGTGCGACGGGCGCCTATTTGGGATAGAATTACCCGATTAATTCATCCGACGTTTTCGCTGAGCCGAATGAGCAGAGCCGCGCTTGCGCGAGCCATGCCATGGCGAGAAAAATGAAGAATAAATTCAAGATAAAACATCAACCGATACCGAAAATGAAACAGATTGAAGAACCGGCCCGGCGGATTCCGGTGCGTGCGGAGGTGGATGTCCTGGTCGTGGGCGCAGGCCCTGCGGGACTTATGGCAGCCCAGGCGGCTGCTTTGGAGAAAGGCACCAAAGTAATGCTCGTCGAGAGCCGCGGTTTCTTGGGCGGCAACATGACCATCGGTCTGCCGCTGCTCGGATTCCTCGGGCGCAAAGGCAACGTCGTCATCAAGGGTCTGCCGTTGCAGTTCGTCGAGCGTCTGCAAGAGAAGGGGCTGGCTACGCACCACCGTGCATGTCCGCTCCACGTCAGCCTTACGATGATCGACCCCGAGGGAACGAAACATCTGGCATTCCAGATTATCAAGGAGTGCGGCATCGACCTGCTGATGTACGCCTTCGCAACCGACGTCATCATGGAGGGCAACACCGTCAAAGGCGTAATCATCGACTCCAAAAAGGGGCGCGAAGCGATTCTCGCCAAGCGCGTCATCGACTGTACGGGCGACGGCGACATCGCCTACCGTGCAGGCGCACCGATGAACTACGGCAACGAAAAGGGCATCCCGCAGCCTCCGACGCTCATGTTTTCGATGCGCGGAGTCGATTCGCGCAAACTGCGCGACGCCGTGGCCGACCATCCGGACGTATACGACATCGACTTCATCCCCAACGAGTTCTTCCGCGCGGACGACAACTGTACGTTCGTCGGCTTCCGCAACCAAATCAAGAAGGCCCGCGAGGCAGGCTACAAACTCCCTGTCGAGCGTACCATCTTCATGACGGGCATGGCTCCCGACGAGTGGTGGGTGAACATGTCGCGCGTCAACGGCATCGACGCAACCGACCCTGCACAGTACACGCAGGGCGAGATCATCTGCGCCGAGCAGAACGAGGAGATCGTACGCTATCTGAAAGCATACATCCCCGGTTTCGAGAACGCATACGTGGACCGCGTCGCTCCGTTCATGGGCATCCGCGAAACCCGTCGCATCGTCGGGGAATACATTCTGACCGAGGACGACATCTTCAACTGCGCCAGATTCGACGACGTCATCTCCGTCGCAAGTTATCCGGTGGACCTTCACCATCCGGTGGGCGGCGACTGCTCGCTCTACTGGTGTCCGGACTGCTACGACATCCCGTACCGCTGTCTGATACCGCAGAAAATCGACGGCCTCATCGTCGCCGGACGCAACGTGTCGATGACGCATCTCGCATTGGCTTCCGCCCGCGTCATGGCTCCTGCAATGGCTCTCGGCGAGGCTGCGGGCAAGGCTGCGGCACTCTCCGTCAAGGAGAATGTCGAACTGCGCGACCTCGACGTCCGAAAACTGCAAGAGTCGCTCAAAGCGGAGGGCGTATATTTCAGAGAGTAGCGTATGTTCCGCAGGATTCTGATAATTACCGGTGTGCTGCTGTCGCTCGCCGGTACCGCCGAAGCCGGCGAAAAGGCTGAATCCGACGACGGCATCCACCGCGTGATGACGTGCAACATCCGTATCACGGGGCTCGAAGCCGACGCTCCCTACCCCGAACGGGTCTGGGAGAACCGCCGCGATCTGTGCGTCGAGACGATCCTTTCGCGGCGTCCCGACATCATCTGCTTGCAGGAGGCGATCTACGACTCCTACGCCTATCTGAAAGAGAAGTTGCGCGGCTACGTGCCCTACGGATTCGCAGGGCCGGAGATGGATCCTTATACCGAAGGGTATCATTTCATCGGCAAGAACGTGATCTTCTTCCGCCGCGACCGTTATGAGTTCGTCTCGGCAGGGTGCTACTGGCTGTCGGAGACGCCGCTCATTGGCGGCAGCTGTTCGTGGAACACCACGCGGGCGCGCCACTGCAACTGGGTGCGGCTGCGCGACAAACGTTCGGGCCGCGAGCTGCGCGTATTGGATGTGCACCTCGACCACAAGAGCGACGAGGCGCGCCGCGAGCAGATCCGCATGGTGATGGACGAGTGCGCGCAGTACGCTCCCGATTTCCCGCAGATTCTCTGCGGCGATTTCAACGCGGGTATCGACAGCGCGCCGATCGGCTACATCCGTACGGTCGACGGCTGGCGCGAGATGTACGAGAGCGTCCACGGGTCGGGCGAGACGGGCTTCACCGCCCATGCCTTCAAGGGCGAGGAGTACAAGCCCGAGAAGTCGCACCGCATCGATTTCATCTTCTATCGCGGCGACGTGGAGGTGTGCGATGCGGAGATCGTGCGCGACCGCAAGGGGGCGATGTATCCCAGTGACCACTATTTCCTCTTCTCGGAGTTCACGCTTCGCTGAGCGTCGCGAAGGGATTGAAAAACGGGCCGGTCTTCGAAGACCGGCCCGTTTCCGTTTCGGGGGTGTGTTCAGAAGATGCCCGTGAGCATCGCCTTTACGACGTTGCGGTCGGGATTCGTGCCGCCGTATTGTTCATAGATGTAGTTGAGCTGGCAGCGCAGATGCTTGAAGGGCTGCCAGGTGACGCCCGCCGTGTAGTTGGTCTGCCGCGATGCGGAGCGTCCCGCCACTTCGTCGAACTGCTCGAACCGCGCGGCCGGCAGCCACTTGGGGGTCACCCAGCAGGCGGCCATCGCGTAGTAGCCGCGGCTGTCGAACGGTGTGGCCACGTCGGGCGAGACGATGCCGGTACGGCCGGCGATATACTCGCCGCGGGCGATCC
The DNA here is from genome assembly GCF_006542665.1 of Alistipes communis. Classification (NCBI taxonomy): domain Bacteria; kingdom Pseudomonadati; phylum Bacteroidota; class Bacteroidia; order Bacteroidales; family Rikenellaceae; genus Alistipes; species Alistipes communis. The sequence goes on along the minus strand of NZ_AP019735.1, from coordinate 1,300,110 downwards.
AGCGTCCGTCGTCGTAGCATACGCCGCCGCCGTAGCGCGTGCGTCGGGCGTAATCGGCGCCTACTTCGCCCCAGTAGTAGTATCCCGCGAAGGAGAGTGCGCGCAGGGGTTGAACCATCAACCGCGCCACGACGTCCTTGCTCTTGTTCTTGTCCTTGGTGTTGATCCCTTCGCCGTTGAATACGCCGACGTTGTAGTTGAGGATGCTGTATCCGTCGCGGTCGATCAATCCGCCGTAGAGCTGTGCGCCCAGGTCGCGTCCCGTGGCGTTGACGCCGCAGACGTCGGTGAACCCCATCAGGCGGCAGACCGCCATCGAATATTCGATGAATTCGTATTTGAGCGGCACGTAGTGCGTGTTCTCGATCGAGAACGGAACCTTGAATTGTCCGACCTGCACGTTGAGGGCTTCCAGCGGTTTGTAGCGCAGGTAGATGTCGACGATCTTGGGCGATGCGAATTCGAGTTGCAGCCGGTAGTCGATCTTGGGCGAAATGTCGCCCTGGAAGTCCACGCGGGCGCGTTTGACGAAGAAGGTCGATGCGTCGTCGCTCCATTCGTAACCCAGTTGCAGATAGCCGGAGATGCGCGGGAGGCGCGACAGGATCCGGTCGGCGGCCGCCGACCGGCCTTTGAGCGTTTCGACCTCCGCCGAGAGGCGTTCGACGGTAGCAGCGAGCGAGTCGCGCTGCTGCGCGGCGCCCCGTGTCGCCGGAAAGAGGCCGGCGGCGACCGCCAGCGCAAGGAGGAGTCTCTTCATGGATCGTAAGGATTGTTTTGCAGCCGCAAAGTTCGAAAGATATTCCCGGATTTCCCTACGTGAAAATACTTAAAAACACGAAAGCCGCCGGTGTGTCGGTCCGGCGGCTTTTGCGAAGATCTGCGAGGGTCGGTTTTATCGCGGCAGAGGGAACGAGAGGGTGCGGGCGTCGAGATAGCTGCCCGGATAGATGCTTCCCACGCCCCAGATGCGGCGGCCGTACTCCCAGTTGAAGGCCTGTCCGTTGGAGACGGCGAGCCAACCGTTGGTCAGCCGCCGCACGAAGTCGCGTTCGATCGGCGTGACCTGCTGCTGGCGGGGCATACTCCAACGCTCCATTTCGGGTTTGTGCAGCGGAACGGGTTCGAGAATATGTCCGTCGACGACGACCGTTCCGGGTATCCATTTGTCGACGCGCAGCGAATCGGGAATCCGTTCCAGCAACTCCTGCAACTCTCCCTCGACCGCCTGTTCGACACGTTGCTCCGTCGTTTCGCGGGCCCGCTGCTGCTCCTGCCGTTCGATCTCCGCCTCCGTCACGGGAGGCTCCTGCGCTCCTGCGGCACCTGCGGCGAGCAGGAAGAGGATCGATAGGAAAAGATTCGTTTTCAACAGTCGTTTTTTCGCCATGGCATAGCTCGCGCAAGCGCGGCTCTGCCCATTTGGCTTAACGAAAACGTTCTTGTTCATCATAGCTATATTCCGGTTTGCGGTTCGTCAAAATACCTCCTGCAAAATCCTTACCGACTGCACGGCGTGAATCGCGTCGAGATGGTAGCCGTAGTAGACCAGCAGGGCGTCGAGATAGGCCACGCGCTGGCGGCGGTTGAGTCCGATCTCGGCGATGTAGCGTACGTCGCACTCCAACAGGTCGTGCAGGATGCGGGCGTCGTCGGCCGAAAGCACCTCGCCGTGCGGCGGCCGCAGCGGCGTGAACGAACCCTCGCGGATGTCGAACCACGCCCCCGGCAGGTAGGCGTTGCCCGGCGAAAAGCCCAGAAACCGGCTCAGGTTCGTCAGGAACCAGAGGTGGAAATTGGCCACCCCCTCGTCCAGCGCGTCGAGTGCCGCCACCGAACCCCAGACGAAGTCGAAGAGCCGCTGGTTGGGTTCGCACTCCTTGACCAGCCGGTAGAGCACCTCGGCCATGAAGAGCGCGATGGTCGACTTGCGGACGTCGAACGGCAGCGATTGCAGCACGATCCCGCTGCGGACCTCGCGGAAGCGGTGCATCTGCATGCGCGACGACTCCAACCCCTCGAACTCCACGGCGAACATCGGTTGGAACAGCGCCAGCTTCGACCCGTGGCCGCGTGCCGACCGGACGCCCTGCACCATGTAGCTCTGCCTCCCGCCGCTGTCGGTGAGCAGGTAGACGACCATTCCCGAATCGCCGTATTTGAGCGTGTGCAGCACGATGCCGCGCGCCTTGTAGGATTTCATACTCATGACCGTCCGGCCTCGACAGGGATTCTGTTCGCTTTCGGTATCTATCGATCTAACGTATCCGCTCCGAAATAATTGTCGTTTTCAGCTATGAATTTGTCAATTTTTCACGGCGTCCACGCGTGCCCAGCCGTCGCGCAGCGCATGTCCCGTAACGGAGAAGCCCGCAGCGCGCGCCGCTTCGGAGAGCGGAGCGACGTCGGCTTCCAGAATCCCGCTCATGAGCAGCCAGCCGCCTGCGTCGAGCGCTGCGGCATAGGCCGGCAGCTGCGCCAGCAGGATATTGCGGTTGATGTTGGCCGCGATGAAATCGTACCGCCGTCCGGCGATCGCCTCGATGTCGCCCAGCAGGGGCGTGACCCGTGTTTCGACGCCGTTGGCGCGGATGTTTTCGACGCAGTTCTCATAGGCCCATTCGTCGATGTCGACCGCATCGACCGTTTCGGCGCCGCGCAGGGCGGCCACGATGGCCAATACGCCCGTGCCACTGCCCATATCGAGGCCCCGCAATCCCGTCACGTCGCGGTCGAGCAATCCGGAAGCCATCAGGCAGGTCGTGGCGTGGTGGCCCGTGCCGAACGACATTTTGGGCATGATGACCACCTCCGCCTCCGTGGCGGCGGGAGCGTGGAACGGGGCACGGATCGTGAGCCGGCCGTCGACTTCGACGGGCGTGAAGTTGCTTTCCCACAGTGCGTTCCAGTTTTGCGGTTCGATGCTCAGAAAGGTGGCGCGTCCGACGCCGTAACGCGCCAGCAGTGCATCCACTTCGCCTTTGCAGTCGGCCAGCCGCTCCTGGGGGATGTAGGCTTTGAGCCGTGCGCCCTCCTGCTCGAAACTCTCGAAAGGGAAATCGGCCAGTTCGGCCGTCAGAATCTCCGCCTGTTCGGCGTCGGCCGCATCCAGCGTCAGTTCGATGTAATCCATAATATTATGTAAAATTATTGCTATCTTTGTACACCGGCTTCGGCAGCGGGCAAACGGGGTTTGCCGCTGCGTTCGGCTTCGGGGTTTCCATCAGACAAAGTTAGGGATAATATGGCAGAAAACAGCAGACGGTGGGCGGAAATCTCCCGCAGGTACCGTACCTACATCAAGCTCGAAAAGCGGCTGTCGGCCAATACGGTCGAATCCTACATGCGCGATCTGGAACAGTTCGCCCATTTCGTGCTGCGGATGTGGGACGTGCCGCCGCGCAAGGTCGAGTCGCAGATGATCGAGCGTTACATGGCGTGGCTCTACGACCGCGGCTGCGAGAAGAGTTCGCAGGCGCGTGCGCTGAGCGGTCTGAAAAGTTTTTTCAACTATCTGCTGCTCACCGATGCGATCGAGAGTTCGCCCTTGGAGTTCATCGAGATGCCCAAGTTCAGCCGCCGGCTGCCCGACGTGCTGTCGACCGCCGAGATCGACCGGATTCTCGCCGCAATCGACCGCACGACGCCCAAGGGCGTGCGCGACGACGCGATGCTCGAACTGCTCTATTCGTGCGGACTGCGTGTCTCGGAGTTGATCTCGCTGAGGCTGTGCGATCTCTTCTTCGGCGAAGGATACATCCGAGTGATCGGCAAGGGCGACAAGCAGCGGTTGGTTCCGGTGAGCGACACGGCCCGCGAAAAGATTTACGCCTATCTCGATTGCCGCAAAGGCGGCAGTTCGAGCGAGGAGACGCTCTTCCTGAACAATCGCGGCGGACGGCTTTCACGCGTGATGATCTTCACGATCATCAAGCAGGCCGTACTGCGCGCGGGTATCGACAAGCAGGTCAGCCCCCACACCTTCCGCCACTCGTTCGCCACGCATCTGCTCGAAGGCGGCGCTTCGATCCGGCAGGTGCAGGAGATGCTGGGGCACGAAAACATCATCACGACCGAAATCTACACGCACCTCGACAACGAGCACCTGCGTGAAACCGTCGAACGGCACCTGCCGATCTGATCCTGTTGCGACGGAGCGCTCCGTCACACGAGTTGCGGCGGGACGATCGTCGCTGTCGGGATTCGCCGGTGCGCGTGCGCTTTCTGCCGCCGTCCGGCGATGGCCCGAATCGATTTCCGGGGAGGAGCTGCGGATCGGTATTTTATCTCTTGCGGCTCTTTCCGTGCGGGGGCGCACTGCGTCGGACGTCGCGTTTCCCTGTGTCGGAGTCGCGGCCGACGCCTTTCGGGGCTGTCGTCCGCCGTCCCTGCGGCGGTCGTGCGCCGGACTCCGCCGTCCGGAAGAAATACCCCTTCTGACGGCGTTTCTCCTCCTGCGAGCGTGCCACGTAGACCTTTTCGCCCGTATAGGGATTCTCTCCCGTGTAGAACATCACCGACGAGAGCGTCATCGGCGTGGGGGTCAGGTCCTGCACCTGTTCGAGCGTGAAATGCAGCCGGCCCAGCACCTTGCCGGCCAGCGCCTGCATGTCGCGTTCGGTGCAGCCCGGGTGCGACGAGATGAAGTAGGGGATCAGCTGGTAGTTGAGCCTGTTGCTGCGGCAGATCGAGCGGAAGTCGTCGTTGAGCCGCTCGAAAAGGGCGAAGGGCGGTTTGCGCATCAGCGCGAGCACCCGCTCCTCGGTGTGCTCGGGAGCGACTTTGAGCCGTCCCGACGTGTGATGGCGGACGACCGTCTCCAAGTAGTCGCTTCCGTCGAAGAGGTCGTAGCGGATGCCGCTGCCGATGAAGGCCTTCTTGATCCCCTTTACGGCGCGGATCTTGGCGTAGAGATCGAGCAGCGGCCGGTGGTCGTTGTCCAGGTTGGGGCAGATGCGCGGGTACAGACACGAGGGGCGCCGGCAGCGGGCGCAGAGCGTGCGGTCGCGGCCGCCCATGCGGTACATGTTGGCCGAGGGGGCGCCGATGTCGGAGAGGTAACCCCGGAAATCGGGCATCGCCGCGATGCGGCGCACCTCGTCGAGAATCGACCGCTCCGACCGCGAGTGGATGAACTTGCCCTGATGCGCCGAAATGGTGCAGAAGGCGCAGCCGCCGAAGCAGCCGCGGTGGATGTTGACCGAATGCTTGATCATCTCCCACGCCGGGATGTCGCCCTTGCCGCGGTAGCGCGGATGCGGCGCCCGTTCGTAGGGAAGGTCGAACGACCGGTCGAGTTCTTCGGTCGAGAGCGTCGCGTTGGCGGGGTTGACCACCACGTAGCGGTCGCCCGTGGGTTCGACCAGTACGCTGTGCGGCTCCATGAGGTTGCTCTCCGTCTCGATGCGGCGGAAATTTTCGGCGAAGGCGTGCGGGTCGGCCGTGCACTCCTCGTAGGAGTGCAGCAGCAGCCGGTCTTCGAGCCGGTCGACGTAGGTGCGGTCGGCGAGGAACGCCACCTGCCGGAGTTTGCGCAGCAGCTTGGCGTTGTAGCCGTTGCGCATCGCCGCGGCTACCTGCTGCACGACGCGCTCGCCCATGCCGTAGATCAGCAGGTCGGCACCGCTGTCGACGAGGATCGAGGGTTTGAGCGCATCCTGCCAGTAGTCGTAGTGGGTGAGCCGCCGCAGCGACGCTTCGATGCCGCCCACCACCACCGGCGTGCGGGGATAGAGCCGTTTGAGGATGCGGGTGTAGGTCTCGACAGCGTAGTCGGGGCGGAAGCCCGCCGCACCGCCCGGGGTGTAGGCGTCGTTGCTGCGCAGACGTTTGTTGGCCGTATAGTGGTTGACCATCGAGTCCATGGCCCCGGCCGTCACGGCGAAGAAGAGGCGCGGCGTGCCGAACTTGCGGAAATCGCGCAGGTCGTCGCGCCAGTTGGGTTGCGGAACCACCGCTACGCGGTAACCTTCTGCTTCGAGCAGGCGGCCGATGACCGCCGCGCCGAAAGCCGGATGGTCGATGTAGGCGTCGCCCGTGAAGAGAACGACGTCCACCGAATCCCAGCCCCGCTGGCGGGCCTCTTTGACTGTGGTCGGCAGAAAAGCCATAGAGATCGGTTGTTTTCGTTTTACGGTTTTCGATCCGCGTCCGTCCGTTGCGGAGTGTCGTGCGCGGACTTTTCTATTTTCGTTTCGACATTCCTTATTCCTTCTATCCCTTCCCTTTACCCTCGCGTCGCCCGCTTTCTGCGGCGGCACCCCGACATCCCGCGAACGGGTGCGGTCGGCTGACGGCGGCTCGGGTGCGATCTTTTCCGATTGTCGCCGGCAGCGCATCCCGTTTACGAAAATCCCCGCCCCGTCGGGGCAGGGAGGTTCGGCTGCGAGTGTGCGCAACCGTTACAATTCGCTCTCTTTGAGGCGCTCGGCGTTCTCGGCCACGATCAGGTGGTCGATGCAGTCCTGGATGTCGCCGTCCATGAAGGCCGCGAGGTTGTAGATCGTATAATTGATGCGGTGGTCGGTGATGCGCCCCTGAGGATAGTTGTAGGTGCGGATCTTGGCCGAACGGTCGCCCGTCGAGACCATCGTCTTGCGTTTCGATGCGATCTGGTCGAGGTATTTCGAATATTCGAGGTTGAAGACGCGCGTGCGCAGCTCCTCGAAGGCCTTGTCGAAGTTTTTGAGCTGCGACTTCTGATCCTGGCACTGCACGACGATTCCCGTGGGGATGTGCGTGAGTCGGATGGCCGAGTAGGTCGTGTTGACCGACTGCCCGCCCGGACCCGATGCACAGAAGATGTCCTTGCGCACGTCGTTCATCGAGATTTCGACGTCGAACTCCTCGGCTTCGGGCAGCACGGCCACCGAAGCGGCCGAGGTGTGGACGCGCCCCTGCGTCTCGGTGGCGGGGACGCGCTGCACGCGGTGGACGCCCGATTCGTATTTGAGCGTACCGTAGACGTTCTGCCCTGTGACCTTCATCACCACCTCCTTGTATCCGCCGGCCGTACCCTCCGAGAAGGAGGTCACCTCGTAGCGCCACCCCTTCGATTCGATGTATTTCGTATACATGCGGAACAGGTCGCCGGCGAAGAGCGCCGCTTCGTCGCCGCCCGTACCGCCGCGAATCTCCATGATGGCGTTCTTCGAATCCTGCGGGTCTTTGGGGATGAGCAGCAGTTTGATCTCCTCCTCCATGCGTACGATGGCCGGTTCCAGTTCGGCGATCTCCTCGCGCGCCATTTCGCGCATCTCCTCGTCCTTGTCGTTGGCGAGCACGTCCTTCGCTTCGGCCAGATTGGCCAGGGCCGTGCGGAAACGTTCCGACGTCTCGATGATCGGTTCCAGCTCCTTGTAGTCCTTGTTCAGCTGCACGAACTGTTTCACGTCGGCGATCACTTCGGGGTCGGTGAGCTTCTGCCCCAACTCCTCGTATTTGAGTTTCAGTCCGTCCAGACGTTGGAGGATCGAATTGTCTGCCATAGTCTCCCTTTCTCTTGTCGATTCGGGGACAAAGATACGAAAAGCCGAGGGCAGAACCAAATTTATTTGGTTTTGCCGAGGCGGGGTATCTGCTGTGCCGCCGCCGATTGCGGAAACCCTCGACGGGGGGGCGGGCCGGCGGAGTACGGAAAAATACCTATTTGCAGGGATTGTTCCCGCAGGACGGATGTACGATCTTTGCAGAGAGGATTTACGGATAAACTTTCATACGATGAGAACAGGAATATTCTACGGCAGCACGACCGGTATGACCGAGTCGCTGGCTGCGAAGATCGCCGCCCGCACGGGCGTCGCGCAAACCGATGTGCACAATGTCGCGGACGCTTCGGCCGACGAGGCCGAAGGGTACGACCTGCTGTTGCTGGGGTCGTCGACCTGGGGCTGCGGCGAATTGCAGGACGACTGGTACGATTTTCTCGATGCACTGAAACGGAAGGCATTGTCTGGCAAGCGCGTGGCGCTGTTCGGCTGCGGCGACAGCGCCTCCTACCCCGATTCGTTCTGCGATGCGCTGGCCGAAATCCGCGACGGGCTGGAAGCGACGGGCTGCACCTTCGTCGGAGCGTTGGACGCTGCGGAGTACGACGGTTGCGCTTCGCGCATCTGCCGCGACGGGAAGGTCATCGGGCTGGCGGTCGACGACGGGGCGTCGGAGGCGGTCAGCGACGCCCGCATGGAGAAGTGGATCGCCGCCGTCGGATTCTGAAATAGAAATTCTTATGAGCGCCGATGATTTCAACCGCCACACCGATCTGAAAATGCTGCTGCACCATATCTACGAATTTCAGAAAGGAGTTCGCCGGCTGGTGCTCTGCACGATCTGCCCGACGTGCGCCCGCCTGATGGCCGAGCGGTTGCAGGCGCGCCGGATCGACTATCTGGTGCAGCCGGTGACCGCGGACAAGGTCAATCTCTATTTCGGCCACCGCGCCTGTCTGGATGCCGTGCGGATGTTCGTCCACAAGCCGCTCAACGAGTTGTCGGCCGAGGAGGATTTCATGTTGGGCGTGATGCTCGGCTACGACCTTCCGATGCAGTGCGAGCGCTATTGTACCCGCAAACGGCGCCCGCTTCCTGCCGTCGGGGCCGGAGGCTGACCGGAATTCCTGCCATAGAAGAGCGGGGGCGGAGATCCGATCTCCGCCCCCGCTTCGTTTCGGCCGGACGAGGTCAATGCGAGGCGCTGTTCGGGAGCGTTCCGAGCCAGTCGAGCACGTCGGCGCGCCACGCGGTACGGTAGATGCGGTCGGGGTTGAAACCGCCGCCGTGGCCGCCGCTGGGATAGATGCGCAGCGAACACCCTTTCACGCCGTTGCGTTTGAGCGCTTCGTAGAAGAGCGTGCTATTGACGGGCGGCACGGTGCGGTCGTCGTCGGCGAGCAGCAGCAGCGTGGGCGGTGTCGAGGCGGTCACGCGGTTTTGCAGCGACCATTGCGCCTCGTCGCCGGCCGTGCGGTCGGTGCCCAGCAGGTTGTCGAACGATCCCTTGTGGCATTTGCCCGGCTCGGCCGTGATGACGGGGTAGACCAGTACGGCGAAGGCGGGGCGTACCTCTTCGGGGAGCATCGTGGCGGCCGAAGCGGCCAGATGGCCGCCCGCCGAGAAGCCCATGATGCCCACGCGCGAAGGATCGACGCCGTACTCCGCGGCATGGTCGCGGATGTAGCGCAGTGCCGCTTCGGCGTCTTCGAGCGGCACCTGGCAATGTCCGTTGGGCAGGCGGTATTTGAGTGCGACGACCGTGATTCCTTCGGCCGAGAGCCACTCGCCCACTTCGTGCCCTTCGCGCGGCATCGAGACGAAGCGGTAGCCGCCGCCCGGGCAGACGACGACGGCCTGTCCGGTCGCCTTGTCCGGCGCTGTGGGATAGATGAAGAGTTCGGTGTCGACCGTGTTGTAGAGGTTGCCGTTTTTCTCTTTCTGGGGGCCTGCATCCTCGTTGGAGTGGGGTGCCGAGGCATTGTCCCACAATTTGACCACCTTGACCTGGGCGGAGGCGGTCAGCGTCGCCGCGAGGGCGACGAGCGTCAGCAATCGTTTCATGGTTATCGGGGTTTAGAAGTTGGTTTCTGATTTTCGTGTGCAAGCATGGCCAGCCAGTCGAGAATGTCGGCGCGCCACTGTGCACGGTAGATATGGGCGGGGTCGAGTGCGCCGCCGTGGCCGCCGCTGGGGTAGATTCGCAGCGAGGCCGGTATGCCGTGGCGTTTGAGCGCCGCATAGAACAGAACGCTGTTGACCGGCGGCACCGAACGGTCGTCGTCGGCCGCCAGCAGCAATGCGGGCGGCGTCGAGGCGGTCACGCGGTTTTGCAGCGACCATTGCGCCTCGTCGCCGGCCGTGCGGTCGGTGCCCAGCAAGTGGTCGAACGACCCTTTGTGGCATTTGCCCGGTTCGGCCGTAATGACGGGATAGATCAGCACGGCGAAGGCGGGGCGCACCTCTTCGGGGAGCATCGTGGCGGCCGAAGCGGCCAGGTGGCCGCCCGCCGAACACCCCACGATCCCCACCTGCGCGGAGTCGGCGCGGAAGTCCGGAGCCGTGCGGCGCAGATAGCGCAGCGCCGCTTCGGTGTCTTCGAGCGGTACCTCGCATCGGCCGTTGGGCAGGCGGTATTTCAACACGGCGGCGGTGACACCGTGTTCGGCCAGCCAGCGTCCGACGGCGTGGCCGTCGCCTCCGATCGAGAGGAAGCGGTAGCCGCCGCCCGGACAGACCACCGCCGCCTGTCCGGTTGCACGTGCCGGGTCGGCCGCATAGACGTACAGAACGGCTTCGGTCGTATTGAACAATCGGTTTTCCTCGACCCGCTCCCCGCCCCGCAGTCCGTTGTCGTGGGGTGCCGAGGCGTTGTTCCACAGCCGGACGATCCGCTGTTGCGCGCCGGCGGTCAACGCGGCGGCGAGTGCGGTCAGTACGAGGAGTCGTCGCATCAGAGGACGATATTGATGATCTTGCCTTTGACGACGATCACTTTTTTCGGCGCCTTGCCGTCGAGCCATTTCTGTGCGGCGGGCCGTGCGACGATGTCGGCCGTGATCTCATCCGGCGACGCCGTCAGGGCGTACTCCTGCTTGAACCGCAGCTTGCCGTTGATCATGACCGGATATTCGAACGACTGCTCGACCAGATAGCTTTCGTCGCAGACGGGATAGGGGGCGTCGCAGACCGACGCGGTATGTCCCAGCCGTTCCCAGAGCTCTTCGGCGATATGCGGCGCGAAGGGTGCGAGCAGGGCGACGAGCGGTTCGAGAATCGCGCGCTTGCGGCATTCGCCCAGTTCGTTGAGGCAGATCATGAAGGCTGCCACCGACGTGTTGAACGAGAAGTTCTCGATGTCCTCGCGGACCTTCTTTATGGTCTTGTGCAGCGTCTTCAACTCCTTCGGAGTGGGGGCCTCGTCCGTCACGGCCAGCGCGTCGCCGGCGTGGAAGAGCCGCCAGAAACGGCGCAGGAACTTGTGCACGCCGTCGATGCCGTTCGTGTCCCACGGCTTCGACTGTTCGAGCGGGCCGAGGAACATCTCGTACATGCGCAACGTGTCGGCGCCGTACTGGTCAACGATATAGTCGGGGTTGACGACGTTGAACATCGATTTCGACATCTTCTCGATCGCCCAGCCGCAGATGTATTTCCCGTCTTCGAGGATGAACTCGGCGTCGGCGAACTCGGGCCGCCATGCGCGGAAGGCGTCCAGATCGAGCTGGTCGTTGCGGACGATGTTCACGTCGACGTGGATCTCCTGCGTCTCGTAGGACTCTTTCAGGCCGAACGAGACGAACTTGTTGGTACCGACGACGCGGTAGACGAAATTCGAGCGGCCCTGGATCATGCCCTGGTTGACCAGCTTCCGGAAGGGTTCGGGTTCGCACACGCAGCCCAGATCGTAGAGGAACATGTTCCAGAAGCGCGAATACATCAGGTGGCCCGTCGCATGTTCGATGCCGCCCACGTAGAGGTCGACCGACCGCCAGTATTCGTCCGCTTCGCGGCCGACGAGCGCGCGGTCGTTGTGCGGGTCCATGTAGCGCAGGTAGTAGGCGGACGAACCTGCGAACCCGGGCATCGTCGACAGTTCGAGCGGATCGCCGTCGGCCGTCGTCCACCCCGCTGCGCGGGCCAGCGGCGGTTCGCCCTCTTCGGTGGGGCCGAAGTCGCTGACGGGCGGCAGTTCGAGCGGCAGCGCCGATTCCGGCAGCGGGCGGGCGATTTCGTCGCGATAGTAGATCGGGAAGGGTTCGCCCCAGTAACGCTGGCGCGAGAAGATGGCGTCGCGCAGCCGGTAGTTGACCAGCCGTTTGCCCAGTCCGCGCTGCTCGATGGCGTCGAACATCTTTCCGATCGCCTCCCTGACCTCCATGCCGTCCAGAAAACCGGAGTTGATGAGTTTGCCCTCCTTGGCGTCGTAGGACTCCTTGCTGATGTCGCCGCCTGCGACGACGGGCGTGATTTCCAGCCCGAAATGACGGGCGAAGGCATAGTCGCGCGAGTCGTGCGCCGGCACGGCCATGATCGCTCCGGTGCCGTATCCCGCCAGCACGTAGTCCGAGATGTAGATCGGTATCTCGCGTCCCGTGAAGGGGTTGACGGCATACGAACCGGTGAAGACGCCGCTCACGCGCCGCGTCTCGGCGATGCGCTCGCGCTCGGAGCGTTTCTGGGTCTGTTCGAGGTAATCCTCGACAGCCGTCTTGTTTTCGGGCGTGGTGAGCTCGTTGACCCATTCGTGTTCGGGAGCGATGACCATGAAGGTGACGCCGAAGATCGTGTCGGGGCGCGTGGTGAAGATTTCGAGTTTGCGGTCGAAACCGCGCACGTCGAAGAAGACCTGTGCACCCTCCGAGCGGCCGATCCAGTTACGCTGGATCTCTTTGAGCGATTCGCTCCATTGGAGCGTTTCCAGCCCGTCGAGCATTCGCTGCGCATAGGCCGTCACGCGCAGCAGCCACTGCTTCATGCGTTTCTGTACGACGGGATAGCCGCCGCGCACCGACAGCCCGTCCTTCACCTCGTCGTTGGCCAGCACCGTACCCAACTGCGGGCACCAGTTGACCATCGTGTCGGCGCGGTAGGCCAGGCGGTAGTTCTGCAACACCTGTTCGCGCCGGTGCTCGTCCATGCCCGCCCAGTCGGCGGCCGTGAAATGCAGTTCGGCGGTGCAGGCCGCATTCACCCCTTCGGTGCCGCTGCGGGCGAACGCCTCTTCCAGCTCCCCGATCGGGCGCGCCTGCTGCCTGTCGCGGCAATAGTAGCTGCCGAACATTTTCAGGAAGGCCCACTGCGTCCACTTGTAGTAGCCCGGGTCGCAGGTGCGCACTTCGCGGTCCCAGTCGAACGAGAAGCCGATCTTGTCGAGCTGTTCGCGGTAACGGGCGATGTTGTGTTCGGTGGTGACGGCCGGATGCTGTCCCGTCTGGATGGCGTATTGTTCGGCCGGCAGACCGAAGGCGTCGTAGCCCATCGGATGCAGCACGTTGAAACCGCACTGGCGCTTGTAGCGTGAGAAAATGTCCGAAGCGATGTACCCCAGCGGATGCCCGACGTGCAGGCCGGCGCCCGACGGGTAGGGGAACATGTCGAGAACGTAGTATTTCGGACGTGCGGGGTCGACTTCGACGTGGTAGGTTCCGCGCTCCCGCCAGCGCTGCTGCCATTTGGGTTCCAGTTCCTTGAAATTGTATTCCATATAGTGTAAGAGCTAATTTTCCGGTTCGAGTGCGAGGACTTATGCGCGTGGCGCGTGTTATCGAGGATTCCGTCCGATCCGTGCCGAAACGCCGTCTGTCCGTGCCGAAATTTATCTTCCGGCAAAAATAATAAAATAAAATGAAGAATCGACCCTGCCGCGGCCTCAATATGGCAATTCGTACGGAAGGGACGCCCCGAAAACGTCGTGGATATACGAACGCAGAAACTGCTCGAAAAGTTCTCCGAACTCTTCGAAGAGGTTCTCTCCAAAAAGGAGAGGGAGATCATGACGGTCTGACCGTTTGTTCCGATAACCTAACAACCGGACCTGCTGACAGCAAGTCCGGTTGTTAAAGTCAGCCAGGTCCGACCTATTCGGCGGCCCGTACGATATACGAGAACTTGTACGAACTGCGCCAGAAGTTGTTGTAGAAATTGTTGCCCGGCGTATCGCCCGACGCATCCGGCAGGGCGAAATCGAAGAAAAGATTGCCCGAAGTATCCCTGCTGAAAGTCATCGTCGAGGTAATATTGTTCTTCGAAATCTTCATCTGGTTGGTCGAGAGATCCAACATCCAGTCGGACTCTCCGGCAGGGATCAGATGTCGCAGGCGCGGGTCCATATCCAGCGGAGCATCCTCGGTGTACTCGCCCGGATAAACACCCTTGAACGACCCGTATAGCCCGTCGGCTCCGGCGGCATTGATGATCTTGCCCGTAAATTTTCCGTCGACCATCTCTTCGTTCATCGTAATGGTGATGATGTTATCCAACTCCGGCGAGGCGAACAACCCGAACTCGGAACCGCCCATCGAAGTATCCCACTTTCCGGTACCGTTGCCGCTGATATTCTGGTCCAGGTATATCTTGATGTCGCTGACAGCCCACGTGCCGACATAGAACGGATTGTAGGGTTTGAGGTAGACCGTCCAAAGCACCTGTTTTCCGGTTTGGGAACGCACGATAATACGCGCCTTGCGTTCGGGATTCCGGAAATCGAGCGTACCGCCGTCGGAGACATCCGCCGTGGCATAGGCCGAAAGGGCCAGCGCCTCGACCCCGACCGCTTCCCACGGGTAATCGGCCTGTTCGAAGATATAGAGGGTCACGGTTCCCTGATTGTCGTCCACCCGTTCGATGGTGGCTTTACCCAGTTGTCCCGTCAGTTGGATGTCGAGGATCGAGCACTCGTTGCTCGGCTCCTTTTCGTCGATATCCTTCGTGCAGGAAGCTATAACCAGGCACGAAAGGAACAATGCAATATGTTTCAGATTTTTCATAATGCTACAAATTGGGATTCAGGTCTATTTCACGCTGCGGGATCGGATAGTAGGCGGCTTCGGCCTCGCTCAGTCCGGCAGCCTTGATATCGGTGGTCGTAACCGAGGCCGTGCGGCGCAGGTCGTAGAGCCGGTTGCCCTCGAAAGCCAGTTCCAGAGCACGTTCTTTAATCACGGCTTCGCGGAATTTATCCGTCGTCATTCCGGACGGAAGCGGTGTTACGCCGGCCCTTTCGCGGATACGGTTCACATAGGCCAAGCCCGCTTCGGGTCCCGCCGCTTCGGCATACACCAACGCAATGTCCGAAAAACGGATCAGGTAAGGCCGGGCACTGGTGCGTTCGCCGATAAAATCAGGGTCGACGTACTTGCTCGAAAAGTATCCCTTGACCTGATTGGGTACGATCGGATTTCCGGAAGCATCGTAGATGTCGCGGTGAATCAACTCGGTACGACGTTTGTCTGTGGTGCTGAACTGCGTTTCGACGAATTCGTCATTACAGAGGAAAACACCCCAACCGTTGCCGTTGGCCCGCTGCAAGTCACCATTGCCGTAACGGATGTAGAACGGTACGGAGTTGTTCGACGGCAGGAAAAGCAGGGGCAGTTTGGAGTAGTTACCCTCCTGCGTACCGCTGCGGTCGATCGGCATGATGAAGATATGCTCGGGCCCCGTGGGTTTGTCCACGTCGTAAATATCGCGCAGGTTGGTGTCGAAATCATACACGTTCTTGTAATCACGGACAACCTTCCCCGCCCAATAGGCGGCGCTGTCGTACATGATCCGAGGCTCACGGCGCATCTCTGTATAACGGTGAACGTTGTGCTCCTTCGAAGACGCGATGGTCAGGTAGGCCTTTGCCATCAGCGACTGCGCAGCCACCTTGTCCGCCCGTCCGAAAACTTTGTTGACTTCGAGCAGGTTGTCCGCCCGGGTCAGGTCGCCTAAGATCAGATCATAAAGCTGGTCGAGGCCCGTTGCCATCGGAGGCGTTGTCTGCGATAGCTCCGCCACCATCTTTGTCTGCACGGGCACGATGCCGAACGTACGCACCAGATTGAAATAGTTCCATGCACGCAGGAAATAAGCTTCGCCGAGAATTCGGCGGCGCGCCGTCTCGCTCAGCACCGAACTGTTTTGGATATGGTCGATCACCGTATTGGCTCGGTTGATCGCGATGTAGCAGTATTTGAAATAGTATTGCAACTGCTCGGTCTCGCGGTTCGCGATCCAGTTCTCAAGCTGATAGACATCACCCGCCTCGTCGCTCTTGGGCGACATCGTCTCGGTGGGGATGTCGCCGATGTAGAAGATGCCGCGTGAATATTCGAGGAACGTCAGGGCATTGTAGGCATAGAGAAGACCCGACTCGGCATCGGTCTCGCTCTTGTAAAAATTGTCGTCGGAATAGAATCCGTACGGCTCCTCCTGCAGGTCGCACGCTGTGAGCAACCCGCAGAGCGAAATGATATAAAGCAGATTTTTCATAATCGTAGTTTAGAATTTCAAGTCCAGACCGATGGCATATTTCCGCAGTCGGGGATAACCGCCCCAGTAGATACCGTCGACACCCACTTCGGGATCGTAACCGTCGAATTTGGTGAAGGTATAGGCGTTCTCTATATTGGCGAACACGCGCACGCTGCGAATAAAGGCCTTGCGGACGGGAATCGTATAGCCGATATTGATGTTTTGCAGGCGGACGAACGAACCGTCGTGGACGAAGTAATCCGAGAACAGGTAGCTGCGCGTCGAATTCAGGCGCGGGTATTCGTTTGTCGGATTGTCGGGCGTCCAGCGCTTGATCTTCACGCGCGGATCGTAAGTATAGCCGTTATAAATGACGTCGTTGCCGAATACGCCGTTGAGAAATACCGACACGTCGAGATTCTTGTAGCGGAACGCCAGGTTAAGGCTGGCTGTGAAGTCGGGATTCGGATCGCCGATGATGCAGCGGTCCCGGTCGTCGATGGCATAGTCTCCGTTTAGATCCACGTATTTGAGCTCGCCGGGCTGGTCCTTGCCATCGGAACTCATGAAGCCAGGGTCCTCTCCCTGCTGGATGATACCGTTCACCCGATAGCCGTAGAAGACATACATCGGATAGCCGATGGCATAGACGCTCGGATTGCCGTTGAACATCGACAGCGACTGGCCGCAAACCTCGTACTGCATGCCCGTGAGGTAATCGGTGCTCAGGCCACTCGAAACGGCATTCCCCAGATCGGTCACCTCGTTGCGGTTCCGCGAGAAGATGAACGTCGCGGAAAAGGAGGTATTCTTCCGGCTGACGATATCGCCGTCGAGCGTGAGTTCGAAACCGCGGTTACGGATATTGCCGTCGTTGACCCACATCTTGTCATAACTGCTCGACAGCGGCAGGTATTTCTCACGCAGCAGATCGGTAGTGTACTTGTCGTAGTAATCCATCGTCACGCGCAGGCGGCGTTTGAAAAAGGCGAGGTCGACACCCAGGTTCCACTGGCGGGTCGATTCCCACCTCAGATCGGGGTTGGCAATGCCGCCCCAGAGGATATAGCGGTCATTGGCGCCTTCGCGGCCGGCTTCATAGCCCGGGCCGATGGCCGTCTGCCATTTGTCCGCGAACCAGTATTTCTCGGTTCCGTAGCGGTTGAGCGTCTGGTAAGGCGAAATGCCCTGATTGCCCGAAATTCCCCAGCTGGCCCGGATCTTGAACTCATCGAAAACGTTGAGCTTCTGCATCCACGGCTCATTGTGGAGTTTCCAGCTCACGGCGCCCGAAGGGAAATAGCCCCACTTGTTGTTTTTGCCGAATTTCGACGAACCGTCGGCACGCATGGTGAACGTGAAGAGATATTTATCGTCGAGCACGTAGTTCAAACGGCCGTAGAACGAGAGCAGTTTACTGTTCTGATACGTGTTGTTTATCACGTTCTTCTGGGGATTGCCCGCACCCATGTTCTCATTGCCGAGGGCGTCGTTCACGAAATCATAGGCCGTAGTGCCGAGCGTCCGGCCCATGTTGTAGTCGAAGGAGTGTCCCGCCATGACCGACAGGTTGTGCCGGTCGGCAAAAGTCCGCTGAAAAGTAACATAGGTCTCGCTCAGCACATCCTGCGACAGGGAATTGTTCATTTGCGCGATACCGTTCATGTCGTGCGCCTCCTGTGAAGTGTTCGAAGCGTTGTAGACATCCTGCACGGAGGTCGAATAGTTGTAATTGAGCTGCGTGCGGATCTTCAATCCCTCGATGATCTCCCACTCGGCTGCCAGCGACGAAATGAGGTCGCGGCCCTGCGTCTCGTTCTTGACGTTGTCGGAGATAATGAGCGGATGGCCGAAGTCGGTTTCCGAAGCGACGAAATAATTGCCGTCCTCATCGTAAACGGGCCATAACGGGTTGCGGCCGTATTCGAGCGTGTTGTTTACATGACGCTTGTGGATCGAAAGGATGTTCGAGGTCTGAAGCGTGAAATTCTTGGCCAGTTTGTACGAACCGTTGAGCGTGACATTGCCTTTGCGGAAATTATCTTTCTTGTAGACACCTTCGTCGTCGAAATAATTAAGGCTCAGATTGATCGCCGCCTTGTCGGTGGAGTGCGACAGCGTGGCCGTCGTATTGTTGACCACGGCCGTACGCATGCAGAGGTCGGCCCAATCGGTGTTCGACCACTTGCCCTGTTGGATCTCGATGAGTGACGGATAGTAGGTGCCGTTGTTGTACTGACCTGTGTAGAGGGCCGGCAGCCCGGCGTTGGTCAGCTCCTCGTTGGCGATCTGCGCCATTTGCAGCGGGTTGCGCCAGACGTTGAGTTTGTCGGTGAACTGCCCGATGGTGGTCCGGTGGTTCACCGAAACCTGAGTCGACCCGCCTTTGGCGGTGCGGGTCTGGATCAGGATCACGCCGTTGGCGCCGCGGGAACCGTAGATGGCCGAGGAAGAGGCATCTTTCAGGATCTCGATCGATTCGATGTCCGAGGGGTTGATCTGCGACAGGTTGCCGGCGTCGCCGATGGGGAATCCGTCGACTACGATCAGCGGGGTGTTCGAACCGTTGAGCGAACTGTTGCCGCGGATACGCACTACGGCGCCCGCCCCGGGATCCTGCGAAGTGTTCATGATTTGCAGTCCGGCGGCACGGCCCTGCAACAGTCCCTCGATCGACGGGGCCGAGATGTCCTTGATGGCATCCATCTTCACGGAAACGACCGATCCGGTCAGGTCGCTCTTTTTCATGCTGCCGTAACCGATGACGACCACGTCGTCGATCAGTGCCTCTTCGGCCTCGAGCACGATATCGAGGAAGGTCACTCCTGCCGTAACGGCGACCTCGCGGGTTTTGTAGCCGACGAATCCGACGGAGAGCACGGCTCCGTTCTTGGCGCGGACCGTGAAATTACCCGCAATGTCGGTACTGGTTCCGGTTGTCGTTCCCTTGATAATGACGCTGGCTCCGACGAGCGGCTGTCCGTCGGCCGTCACGCGCCCCTGAATCTCAACCTCATTCTGGGCGGATGCGCCGACAGCGAGGAAAAGGGAGGCGAAAAGCGCCAGAAGCCATCTGCCCCGCAGGCGTAGGTTTGCTGTATTCATGGTGTCTGAGTTTTAGTGTTTTGCTTGATTGTCAATTTTACCGTCGAGATAGTCGCTGGCATAGATGAATGTTCCGGCGCTCCATCCCAGCATCGTGGGCATGTCGTATTCGTTGCTGACATTGATGTTCCCCTCCCGGACATTGTACTTTTCCCACAGGTTATGGGTTTCGCCGAAGGTCTTCACGACCATCGCAGCGTATTTCTCCGCAATACGCCGTGCGTCCTGCCTGTAACCGTAGGCATCGAGCCCCCGGATGGCCAGATAGACGACCGGAGGCCACGTATTGGGATAAGACCACTGGTAGTCGTAGTCATAAGGTTTGTCCTCGCATACGGCGATTCCGTATTCGAACTCTAACCGTCCGAGCGCCTTTTTCACGAGGATTCGGGCCTGTTCCGCATCCGGAATTCCGGCATAAAGCAGACTGAACACTGCACCCGAAACGACCGTCGAACGGCGGCCGTTGACGAAGTCGTAGTCATAATAAACACCATCCTCCCCGAGGCAGTAGCGGTTTATCAGCCCGCGACGCTTTTCGGCCCGTGCCTTCCACGTTCCGGCAGCCTTGGAATCGCCCAACAGAAGGGCGTAGCGGGCGAAGAGCGTTTCGTAAATATAGAGATTGGCATTGAGGTCTACCGGACAGAAATCTGCACAACGGCGTTCGAAACGGGGATTGAAGTCCCAGCCCGACTCTGCCTCGGCGGCAAAATGCGTCCCCAGTCGCAGAATCTCCGTGTCGGAAAGTCCCCGGTTGCGAAAATCGGTATTGAGCCGTTGCCCTCCGGTAGTGACGAACTCCTGTTTGAGTTCGTCGCTTGCAGACGAGGAGTAGCGGTTGAGCCCGACAGGCGTAATGCGCTGCGTCATCCAGAAGTCATACTCCTTCTGCAAGGTCGTAAAAGCTCCGGCCAGCCAGTTCGTGTCTTCGGTCTGTTCGAAGATCCGGTCGACCATCATGCAGAGGAAAGGAGGCTGTGAGCGGTTGAGATACCACGTCCGGCTGCCATTGGGCATATAGCCGTATCGGTCGACCAGATAGAGCATGTCCTCAGTGTTGTTTTTCGCCAGATCGAGGCGTCCGTCGCGAACGAGCCCCTCGTTGGTGAAATAGGTATCCCAATAATAGAGTTCCTGAAAGGTCTGGCTGACGCTGGGAACCGTATAGGGGCGCGGCAGCCCGATCAGCGTCTGCGAATCGGCCGGATTGTACTGTACCGACGCATCCCACGACGTGCGGATGAAATCGCGCACGCAGGCGATCTCCTCCTGCGAAACCGACGGATGATGTCCACAGGAAACAGCGGTCAGTGCCAGCATGCTCCCCAGAAAAGTTCGTATTTCGTTCATCTCTGGCGGGGATTATTCATAAATGCCGGCTATGTCCTTCTCCAGCAATATCTGCTCCCCTGCGACGAAGGTCTTGAAATCCTCCTCCGAAACGCAGCCCGGATAAGGGCCGAAGAAATGATTCGTATCCTTGTTCCGCCAGACCAGCACATAGGCTACGGGAATGCCCGCAATGGCTTTCGAAAGTTTTTCGGTCCACCATTTCGACTGGGAGGTATTGTTTTCGAGCCCGGTCTCCGTAAACGCGAACGGCTTGTTTTTCAGGTAGGCGATATGTTTAAGCAGGCGCATCAATCGCAGGCCGTTGGTCTCGATGGCCCAGGAACTGCGGTCATAGGCATCCAGACCGAGTACGTCGACATAGGCATCGCCCGGCCAGAATTCGAGATAGTTGTCCTGCGAACTGACGATATCGGGCGAGTAGACATACAGCAGGTTATGCACGCCCTTCGTATCGCGCAGGTATTCGAGCGTAAAACGCCACAGGGCGATATACTCTTCTGCGGTGCAGTTGCCCTTACCCCACCAGAAACCGTTGCCGGTGTGTTCATGGAACGGACGGAACAGCACCGGGACATACTCTCCGGCATCGGTCCTGAGCGAGAGCATGAAAGCGGCAACCTTGTCCAGCCAGCCGCAGTATTTTTCGTGCAGGTCGCCGCCGGGAATAATCCGTCCTACGGCGGCAGTCACGTCCCAGGCCGTGCCGCCGGTAGCGGGGTTGGTCGTATGCCAGCCGATGGTGGTCACGCCTCCGCGGGCATAAGCTTCGAGAATACGGTTGCGGATGTCCGTGAATTTATCGCCGTCGATGTTTTTCGCATCGTTGTCCACCCCGGTCGGAGAGTTGGGATCCAGATCCCACAATTCGATCTGGGCCAGATCCCAGCCCATCATTGCGGGATAGTCGCCGCAGATACTCTTCACGTCCGAGCGGTCGACATCGCCCGACCAGCCGATACCGTAGAGCGACGAACACTGGTGTCCGAAAAGCGTACCGCCGTTTTCGGCAATGCTGCGCAGGTTGCCGAGCAGGTTACGGGTCTGCACCGTAGCCTGCGAGTCGGTCGTCGCAGCGGGAGCCGGCTGGGGTTCCGGATATTCGCGGTCGGCAATATCACTGCATCCGGCCGCGACCAGCCACGACAGATAAAGAATTTGTTTCCACATAATTATCAGCTATTTTAGGTTAATTGTCAGTGATACATGTCAGGTAATTGACTTTCGAACAGAACGGGCTGTTCCCGATTGGCGGCAAACTTCCTGAAATCGGGTTCCGAAGCGTGTCCGTGCCAGGGACCGAAAAAGTGCGTCGGACGGTCGTGGGCGTTACGCCATACCAGAACATAGCTCAGCCCCTTGCCGCGGATGACCGGCAGCAGCCGCCGGGTCCACCACGCTGTATCGGGGATGCCCTCGAGTCCGGTTTCGGTGAAGGCCGTCGGTTTACCGTGTTCCCGTCCCAATCGCTGCAAGGTCGAAAGCATTCGTTCTCCGCCCGACAGGAAATCCCAATCCTGCGGGCGGTGGTAGGCGTCGAGCCCGAGCACGTCGACCCATTCGTCGCCCGGATAGCGTTCCGTATAGTGCTCCGCATCGCGGTACAGGTCTGGTGAATAGACGTAGAGGAGATTGTGCACTCCCTTCACATCGCGCAGATATTCCACCGTGAAGCGCCATAAAGCCTTGTATTCGTCGGGGGTACACTGCGCTTCGCCCCACCAGAATCCGCTGCCGGTGTGCTCGTGGAACGGACGGAACAGCACCGGAACACACGTTCCGTCGGCACTCTTCAACCCGACGAAGAATCCGGCCAGACGGTCGAGCCACAGCCGGAATTGGGCATGGTTGGCGCCGCCCGGGAGAATGGAACTCACGGCCGTGGAGGTTTTGCCGTCCCAGGCGCTGGCTCCGGACTCGGGATTCTGCGGATGCCAACTGACCGTATTCACGGCTCCGCGCCCGTAGGCGGCACACAACAGACGGGTGATCTCGGCGAAAGGAACGTCGTCGATGCTTCGGTCGGCCCCTGTTTCAAGTCCTCCGAGCTCCCACCCGAAAACAGCAGGGTAATCACCGCAACACTCCCTGACGTCGGAGCGTCCCTCCTCGTATTTCCAGTCGTGTCCATAGAGGGCGTCGTCCTGATGCCCGAACATCACCCCTTCGTCTGCAATCCGGAACAGGTTGCGGTAGAGGGCCCGCGTTTCAGGCGTGGCCTGTGGATCCGCCGGAAGAGGCGGAGTGTCCGAACAAGCGGCTGAAAATGCGGCAAAGACTATAAAAAGCAGTTTGTTCATTGTTTAAAGCAGGTTAAAGCGGTTCGTCAGATGATGATCTTCTTTTTATCGTAGTATTCCCGGAAATCGTGGGGTGTGTAGCCCTTGTATTTCTTAAAGATCCGGTTGAAGTTCGATAGATTGTTGAACCCGCATTTGAAGGCGATCTCCGCGATCGTGTTGGCCGGTTCGTCGATCAGCCGTCGGGAAGCCGCACTGATGCGGATATTGTTCAGGCAATCGATGAAGTTGTATCCCGTACGCCGCTTGATGAAACGGCTGAACGACGGTTCGCTCATGTTGACCAGCGCCGCCATCTCCGAGAGTCGCACGGGACGGTGGTAGTTGCTGTTGAGATATTCCATAATGGTCCGCACGCGCCGGCTGTCGTAGGTATCCTCCAGTTTGCTGAAATGCGAATGCGACAACACGGTATACGCCTGATCGTGGGCCAGCTGGTTGAGCAGCGAAAGGAAGATCAGGATCGAGTTGAAATTATCCGTGCTATTTATCAACTGGTGAATCCCGGATTCGCTTTGCAGGATCGTCTTTTCGGAAAATGCGATCCCGTGCTGGGCATCCTGCAGCATCTTCTTGATCGGCGCGAACTGCTTCCGGTCGATCAGTCCGCTGCCCTGGAACAACTCGGGCGAAAACTGAATCGTCACCTCGTAGATTTCCGCTCCCGGGGCCAGATTGCCGTCCATCCACGCATGTTCCAGATTACTGCCCGTGATGAGCACCATCTCACGGTCGCCGATGTCGGCCACATGATCGCCGACGATGCGCCGTGCGCCGCGCGCTCCGATGATATAGTTGAGTTCGTATTCACTATGGATATGTATCGGGAAGTTGAAGTTACTCTTCCGCCGTTCGAACACGACGAAGCTGTCCTGCTTCGAGATGGGAGGTACCTCCGTAAGGATATTGTAATTTGCCATAGTCGTTCGCTTTCCGATTTCAGTTTTTTGTAAGCAGCCGTTCGATACGCCGGATCAGTTCCATGCACATCCGGCTGTTGTGATAGGGGCATTTCCAGAATCCTGCCTTGTCGTCGTCACGATTGACCGAGCCGTCGGCGCGGACGCTCCAGAACCATTCACCGTTTCCGCCGTCGAGCAGGTGCGTCCGGATATACTGCCATGCATCGTGGCTCCGCCGCAGGAATGCCTCGTCGCCGGTTCGTTCGTACATATTGAAAAAACCGACGACAGCTTCGGCCTGTACCCACCAGTGACGGTCCGCATCGATGCGTTCCGTCTGCGGATCGTATTCGTAGATCAGACTTCCGTCGGGTCTCAATCCCTCGACGGCCGCGGCTGCCAGTGCCTCGACCACGGGACCGACATCTGTCGTAACCTGCGGTTCTCCGAGTACGAGGGCGGCTTCGTCGATGAGCCACGATGCCTCGATGTCATGCCCGTAAGAGACCTTCCGTCCCTGTGGCTGCCACCGTGCATCGAAAAAGAGATTCAGGTGCCCCGTCTGCGGATCGAAAAGCCGGTCGGTATGGATGTGAATCAGTTTCCGGACCGCCGTCGCAACCCGATCTTCACGCCAGACCCGCAGCAGGTTCGCGTAAGGTTCGAGCAGGTGCAGGTGCGTATTCATGCTGAAGTAGGTGTTGGCATCCTTCTCGCTCAGACGCATGTCTTCCAGCGGCTTCCAGTTCCGGGTCAGTGCTTCGACGTATCCGCCCTGCATTGCATCCCAGACATGCTCCTCAAGCGATCCGAACAAAGCGGCGGCTTCGTCCAACGCCTCCGGATCACCCGTCGCCCGGACATATTCGCTCAATCCGTAAACTGCGAAACCGATAGCATAGCTCTGTTTCTTGCCGCAGACCGGACTTCCGTCGGGAGCTATCTCCCAGTAGACCCCACCATGTACAGGGTCGATCAACCAGAGAGCCAGAAACTTCCGGAGCTTGCCGGCTGCGTGCAGGTATTCAGGCCGTCCGGTCATTCGGTAAGCTGCCGAGAAGGTCCACAGCATCCGCGCGATCAGGACTGCGCCCTTCCCGGCTTCGGGATGCGCTTTTCCGCGGCCGTCGATACGTCCCGCGAAATGCACCCCGTCGCCCAGAAATGCCATCCAGAAAGGCAGGATGTCGCAGGTCAGTTCCTCCGACAGCTCCTCCCGCCATTGTACAAGCATCTTTTCCATCATTCGTTCGTTTTCCGACGGAGGTTGAGTTCCGTCGTTATTCGCTCCATACGTTTCTCGCCGAGCGGGTAGAAAAGGACTGCCGCTGCGGCCAACAAGCATCCGGCGGCCGGAAACCAGCTCATCATTAGCCGTACGCCCGCTATCGCCTCTCCGCTCTGCACCGCAGCCGACTGATCGTAACCGAATGCTGCGAGCAGCCAACCCGTCACAGCCCCGCCCAACGCCCAGCCGAGTTTCTGGGACATCGACGAAGAGGAGAAGATCAGTCCCGTCGGCCGTCGGCCGCTGCGGTATTCCTCGTAATCAACGATATCGGCATACATGCTCCACAACAAAGGCAGCACGACGCCCGCCGCAACGCTGACGAGCGCCTGCAAGGCAAACAGCCATCCCAGTTCGGAAGGCTCCAGCCGGAAGAAGAAGAGGCTTAGTACCGCTGCCGCACCCATTGCCGCGGCAAATGCTCCTTTCTTGCCGATGCGCGCCGCCAACGGCACGGCCAGTGCCACTCCGGCCATGTTGCCCAACTGACCCAGCAGCAGGTAAAGCGTTCCGAGCGTCCAACCCAGATGGGGCAGTTTATAAGCGCTCCGAACATAGTCCGTGAAATAGAAAATCGCTACCCCGTCGCGGATCGAGTTGAACAGCAGCACCGCCACTCCTGCGACCAGAAGAATCCACCACGGAGCGTTGCGGGCCAGGCTTTTTAGGTCGCGGCCGACCGATCCCTCCGCCAGCTGCGCGTCGTCGACCCGAATCCGTTCGCGCGTCCAGCGGAAGCAGAACCAGAAAAGCAGGGCGCAAATCGCTCCGATAACGGCCACGGCGCAAGTCCACGCCTCCGGCATCCCCGATATGGCCACGTCGCTCCCCGCGACGCTCCCGCTCAACCGGTCGGTATCTCCGCCGCCGAGCCGTCCGGCAAAGAAATCCACCAGCGGCTGCAACAGCATGAAGGTCACCAGACTGCCCACATAAGCGAAGAACATCCGGTAGGAGGAAAACGTATTGCGTATCTTCGTATCGGGCGTCATCACCCCGAGCAGCGAGGCATAGGGGACGTTGACCATCGTATAGACCATCATCATGGCCGTATAGGTGATATAGGCCCACGCCAGTTTCCCCGTCATCCCGAAATCGGGAGTCCAGAACGTCAGCACTCCGACCGCGGCGAAGGGAAAGGCACCCCACAGCAGGTAAGGACGATAACGCCCCCATCGGCTGCGGGTACGATCCGCCAGCAGGCCCATGATGGGATCGTTGAGCGAATCCCAGATACGGGTCACCAGGAACATGGTCCCGGCGGCAGCCGGCGTGATGCCGAACACCTTGGTGTAGAAAAAGAGCAGATACATGCCGAATATCTTCCAGAACATGCTCGAAGCCATGTCCCCGAAACCGTATCCGATCTTCTCCCGGAATGTGACGCTGTTTTTCATCGGTTATTCTTTCTTTCGTAATCCAGATTCCGGTCGATCAGTTCATTCAACCGCTCAACGGAAGCAGCCGTTGTAAGGCCGTCGGACGGCGTATGCAGGCAGTAGTCCACAAGCCTGTCGACAGTCGATGTCGCCACGTGCATGCGGGTGTCGCTCGACGCATAGTAGAGGAATACCCAGCCGTCGTCATCGGCGATCCAGCCGTTCGAGAACAAGACGTTCGACACGTCGCCCACTCGTTCTTCGCCCTCCGGTGCCAGTGCATATCCGGCCGGCATGGCGATCAGTCGCGAAGGATCGTCGAGGGCCGTCATATACATGTAAAGTACATAGCGGAGTCCCGCCGCACAGGCGCGTACGCCGTGGGCCATATGCAGCCACCCCTGCGGAGTGCGGATCGGATGGGGACCTTCGCCGTTCTTCACCTCCTTGATCGTGTGATAGAACCGCACGTCGATAATCTTTTCATCGCGGATTTCCGCGCGGGTCATGTCGTCCACCAATGCCCATCCGATCCCGCCGCCGAGAGCTCCGGCGGCAATAAACCCCTCCTGAGGGCGGGTGTAAAGGGCATATTTCCCGTTCACGAATTCAGGGTGGAGCACGACGTTGCGCTGCTGCGTGGGCGACTTGATGTCGGGGAGGCGCTCCCAATGCACGAGATCCTTCGTCCGGGCCACACCGGCCGTCGCCACGGCTGACGACAGATCGCCCGGGGCTGCCGACGGATCGTGCCGTTCGGCACAGAAGATGCCGTAAATCCACCCGTCCTCATGGGCCGTAAGGCGCATGTCGTAAAGATTCGTTTCGCTCTCGTCAATCGGGGGAATCGTCAGCGGATGGTCGCGGAAACGGAATCCATCTATCCCGTTATCGCTTTCAGCCAAAGCGAAAAAGGATTTGCGGTCGTTCCCTTCGACCCGGACTACCAGCACGTATTTGCCGTCGAACTTGATTGCTCCGGCATTGAACGTTCCGTTGATCCCGAACCGCTCGAGCAGAAAAGGGTTGGTAGCAGGGTTCAGGTCGTAGCGCCAGAAGAGCGGCGTATGTGCGGCCGTAAGGATCGGGTAGGTGTAACGAGTCCATACGCCGTTGGAATCCGCGGCCGGATTCTTCCTGCCGATCAACTCTTCATGGGCCGAACGCAGGGCTGAAATACGCTTCTCGAAATCAGAATTTGTCATAAAACGGATAAAATAGAGTATTTATTTTACTCCCGTGTGATCCGCAGGGCGAATCCCCCGGCGGGAGCTATCGTTATTTCCAACGTGCGATCCATTCCCAGCGTACGGGTTACACGCTGGTAATCATGTCCATACTTAGCGGCATTGGTGCCGTCGCAGAAGATCTCGGCCGTAAAGTTTCCGTCGCCAAGAAATCCGAGGTCGAGCGTCACCGTGCGGCCTTCGTGCCCCGTAAGGCCGCCGACGTACCAGACATCCCCTTTGCAGCGGGCGACGGCCGCATACTCCCCGAGGCATCCGTCAAGCGCCACGGTCCGGTCCCACACCGTGGGAACGCCGCAGATGAAAGCCGTACATTCGGGTTCCCGGTCGTAGTTGGAGGGCGAATCGCAGAGCATCGACAGCGGCGCATGAAAAACGATGTATTCAGCCAGCTGGCGGCAGCGGGTGCCCTGACTCATCGGCTCGCTGCGACGCGGAAAGAAGTGCCCCTTCGCGGCGTTGAGCATGGCTCCCTGCGTGTAGTCCACGGGGCCGGCGGTCATTCGGATGAACGGCATCGTCACATCGTAGGTCACCTGATCGACCGACTCTTCCGACCATTTCATCTGTTCCAGTCCATGTACGCCTTCGAAATTGACGACGTTGGGATAGGTGCGTTGCAGACCGGCAGGCTTATATATACCGTGGTAGTCGAGCAATAGTCCGTATTTGGCGGCGGTAGCCGCCCCGCGGTAGAGGAATTCGGCGATCTGCTGGTCATCACGGTCCATGAAGTCGACTTTGAATCCTTTGACGCCCAATGCTGAGTAATGGCGGCAAACCTCCTCCATGTCGCGGTCGAAGGCGCGGTAACCCGCCCATAGGATGATGCCGACGTCCTTCTCCTTCGCATAACGCAGCACCTCTTCCAGATCGAGGCGGTCGCTACCGCCCGACATCAGGTCGGTCTTGTCTTTCGACCATCCGTCGTCCATCACCAGATATGCGATTCCGTTGCGGGCCGCAAAATCGATGTAATGCTTATAGGTCGGCGTATTGATCCCGGCCTCGAAACCGACGCCGTGGAGTCCCCAGTCGTTCCACCACTCCCAAGCTGCCAATCCAGGGCGTATCCACGACACGTCTTCGAGACGCGACGGTTCGGCCAGCCGCATGACCATGTCGTTATCGAGCAGTTGCCGGTCCTCGCGGGCAATGAGGATCGTTCGCCACGGGAACGAAGTCTGGGGTGCGGCCTTGGCGATGAAATTGTCGTATTCATCCACGACGTTTTGGAGATTGTCATGTCCGCCGTCATGCGTACGCTTCGGATACGGTGCGAAAATACCGCGCAGGGAGTACCCCTGACCGGGATAATTGAAGTACATGCCCGGATAGGCTTGCAGGTCGGCCTCGGTAAAGCAGAGTTTCACACCGTCGTCGGCAGCCACGACCAGTGGCAGGAAAGCCAGTCGTGCAGGATCGAGCTTCGAAAGTCGGGTTACGGTATAGAGGTTCTCGAACGAAGTCTTGAACTGGCTCCCGAAAGGGACGATCTCAGTACCGTCGCAGTCCCGCACATAGGGTACCCAACATGTCCAGTCCTCCGGAAAAGCGGCGCCCGCCTCTTCGGAAGCGACAACCAGCGACCGGTCCGTCGTGGAAATGAATCGGTAGGCGACTCCATCATCGTAGGCTCGAAGTTCAATGGCGAAACCTTGCCGGAAATCAGCCCGCAGCCAGTTATAGTGGTCTGCGACCCGCTTTTTAATATAAAAAGGCGTCGCAAAAGAAGTATCGACCATCCCTTTGCGGATGCGGGACGGCTGCGCCGAACCTCCCCACACGGTCCCGTCGTCCAGCGTCATCGCCACCGGCGTAGGAGCCACGACCGTTCGACCGTCGACACGGACCTCATAGGCGATCCGGTTCCCGACCGTCAGTGTAATCCCGATCGTCCTGTCGGGAGAATGGATCGTATAACTTTTTTCGCAGGCGGCGGAAGCAATGCCAGAAAGCATTGTAAATAAATAGATTGCGACTATTCTTTTCATGGCTTATAGGTAATAAACAGGTTTACGGAAAATTCCGGATACACGAATAAAACAACAGGCGTCTCCCGTTTGTGCTGTGTAAAAATAAAGGTTTCACAAGGGTTCTGCAACGGATGTGATGCAGAAGGATTGAAAAGTATTATAATTGGATGGGATAATACCATTTTAACACCCATGAGGCAGGAAAGATACACCCGACGTCATCAAAATACCTCCTCAAAGTTC
Source organism: Alistipes communis (assembly GCF_006542665.1). Taxonomy (NCBI): domain Bacteria; kingdom Pseudomonadati; phylum Bacteroidota; class Bacteroidia; order Bacteroidales; family Rikenellaceae; genus Alistipes; species Alistipes communis. The sequence goes on along the minus strand of NZ_AP019735.1, from coordinate 1,270,370 downwards.
CTTAACAGCCCGAAATAACCCGAACCGCCCTGCTTTTATCTCCAAGTCCCGGAGACAGCGAACCGTACGAATGATACTTTTTCATCAAATGCTTGTACCATGCGACGCTTTTCATGGTTATCCGGTTTTTATCCTCTATTTTTACGTTTGTAAATAAATTCGTTAACGAACCTAAACCAGCCAGTATGAAACATCTTTGGAAATACATCGCGGGCGCGTTGGCTTTTGCACTCCCCGTCGCCTCGTGCAGCGACGACAACACGTCGGACTTTCCCGACAAGGAATGGGGCGAACTGACGGCTCCCGTGCTCACGGTCTCGGAAGAGGAGATAACGCTTGACGCCAATAAAGCGGATCAGGAGGCCCTGAAATTCTCGTGGACGGCTGCTTCGGTCGTGACCCGCAGTTCATCGGTCGAGTATGATCTGTACCTGAACATAGAAGGCGAGGATTTGTTCAAAGGGATAAAACGGGAGTGGGGAGGGGAAGCCGGCCTGACGATCTCGTTCACGCACGAGGAACTCAACGACCTCATCATAACGACCTTCGGCGGTAAAAGCGGCGAACGTTTCGCCTTCCGGGCATGCGTCTATGCACACACCGACAATTACCTTATCGAGGACAAAACCTCGGAGGAGGTAGCTTTCGCTGCCACGGCCTACGCTGCCGAAGTGGTGAAGCCCGCATCGCTCTGGATGAAGGGAGGCGCCTGCGAATACGGCTGGGACAAGGCGATCGAGTTGCCGCAAGGCGACGCAGGCACCTACACGGCAGAGAACGTCGTGCTGAAATTCGGCAAACCCGCAGACAACAAAGGCTTCAAATTTTACGTCGAGGAGAATGGCAGCTATCCGTTCTACGGGCAAAAGATCGACGGCGAATTCGGTCAGATCCAGACCTTCGCCATCGCCAACGACGGGGATTCGCAGTTCTATCCCTTGCAGTACGACTACACGAGCGGCATCTACACCGTACACGTCGACCTCAATACCATGCTGCTCACGCTGACCCGGACGGGCGACGTCACGGAATTTGACCCCGAAACGGCGCTCTACATACTGGGCGACAACATGGAGAATGGCTGGGATATGGTCGAGGCGAATGCCCTGCTGCTTGTCGGGGAGAATATTTATGAAAACACCAATATTTATCTCAAACCGGAGAGCAGCTTCAAATTCTATTTCTACGACTGGACGGAGTACATCCGTGACGAGGCAGCCGGCGAATACTGGACCCTTATGAAAAAGGGCGGCGATGACGGTGACATCCGCTTCATCCCGGGTGATCAGGGCCTAGGCGAAGGCTACTATACCGTGCGCGTCGATCTCAACACCCTGAAAGTCACCCTCACGGGCGGCACTGCGCCCTCCTATCCCGAAACGCTGTTTCTCTTCGGGCCGGCTACGGAGGCGGGATGGGATCTCGGCAACTTCATTCCCCTGACGAAAACGAGCAACGGGGTATTTCAGGTCAAAGGTGTAAACATCGACGTCGGCACGGCCAATCCGGACGACAACAAGGGCAACGGATTCAAATTCGGGGTTTCGAACAGCGAATGGAGTACCGAATACGGCGCCAAGGAGGCTTTCGACGACCACGACGGACAACAGGGTTACCGCGGCTGGGAACTTGCGCAAAGCAGCAATCAGTTCTATCCCCTGCTGATGGGACAGGCTTCCGGAGTATACGACATTACCGTCGACTTCACGACGATGGTGGTACGCTTCGAACCGTCTCAGGACCCTGATTACCCGACTGCACTCTACATATTGGGCGATGCGATGCCTCACGGTTGGGATTTGGGTCAGGCCGTGGCGATGACCCAAACCGCTCCGGGAATCTTTACGGCGGAGAACGTTCCGGTGAAGGTCGGCACGGCGAATCCGGACGACAACAAGGGCAACGGATTCAAATTCATCATTTCGAACAGCGAATGGAGCACCGAATACGGCGCCAAGGAGGCTTTCGACGACCACGACGGACAGACGGGCTACCGCGGCTGGGAACTTGCGCAAAGCAGCAACCAGTTCTATCCCCTGCTGATGGGATTCGGAGACGGAAACTACCGGATCACGGCGGACCTTACGACCATGACAGTCCGGTTTGAAGCGATGTAACGAACTTCCGGCGTCCGAGTATTATGGTGAAAATCCGGCCGATTGTACATCGGCCGGATTTTTTCTTACCTTCGGCTCGACTTTTATCCGTCGGAAAGTCCTGCCAAAATCGCAAGCAAGACGGTTTTGGGATGGTAGACTTATACCTTCGTATCGGCTGAATTTTGCAAATAAAGAAAAACAAATCTACGAATTCGAGGCCTGCGCGCTCCTATTCATACTCTTCGGCATACGGAACGCACTCCCTCGGGGATACGTCGAACTCAACGGCCTTTATGCGTGGGTGGGAAGTGTCTGTCCGGCCGTAGAGTTCGTCATCACGTCCGAGTCGACGCTCCGGAGCGAAATCGTCGTCTCCCCTGTTGAAACCCTTCGACAGCGAGCACGTGACCTTCGCCATTTTCATGAGCGAATCCCGCCGCTTCTTCGAGGAATATAACCGTGGGTGGCACCTCGGGGACAATGTCGGGATGATGGCCTTCGACATGTCGAAACCCTGTATCGAAAACTGGAAACTTAAATTCGGAAACTGCTATTGCAAGGGTTACGGCATGACGATCGGCCTGTGCGTGAATTGCGAATACCGGTTCGCCGGGCGATGGCTGCTGGCGGCTTACTTCGGTAGGTCTGGATGGACAGCCGCTACAACGGCTATTCGGACGACGGCCGGATCGATACACACAGCTCCGTCGTCCCGTATAGCCCGAATACCCCGATCCATTCGACAGCTCCTCGGTGTGGCATCCCAACAAGATCGGTCTCTCAGTCGGCTACCTCCGCCTACGACGAACCGTCTGACACCGGCGTCGGGCGACTATTCGCGGGGACGCACGCGCTCCGTCCCCTGAGTCCGCGCTTGCAGCCGGCTCATCGTTTCACGGCTCCGGTATCGAGTCGGATTCCTTATACCGTGAGACGACAAAAAAAGCAGGATGACTTGCACTTTTGCTTATAGCCAGAATATTACCCCCCCCCGGATATGTAGGCCGGTGTAAAATTATGTAATACAACGCATTGAGTCCTTATTCGGCCTGCCTGTTTTTTCGGAGACGCAAGGTGCCCCGAATAGGCTGCGGGTAATATGCGTTTGTCTACATTTGGTCGCGTTACTCTCGAAAATATAAAACCCTGCAAATGAATATTTTGCAGGGCTTCCGTCTCCGTCGCTTTGGTGGAGAATACGAGATTCGAACTCGTGACCTCTTGCATGCCATGCAAGCGCTCTAGCCAGCTGAGCTAATCCCCCGTTTGCGGGACAAAGATAGCGAATTTTTCGAAATGCCCAATAACCTCGTCGAAGAATTTGTAATTTTTTCACTCCTTCACTCCGGAGAGTATGCCGGCGGAGGTTGTCCGGCTCTTTCGCGGTGCCGGCAGTCGGAATCGGGTGTACGACGATTGCGGCGGATACGGCGGCAGACGGGCGGGGCGGAGCCGCTTCCGGCCCGATGCGGAGTGCGTTTGCAGAGGGTGTTTTCGAGGTGGTCCGGAAGGGGCGTTTCCCTCTGCTAACCGGTTGTCGCAGTCCGGTTTGCCGGCATCGGGAATAAAACTGTATAAGTCAAATTATATAATTGTTTAAAAATAATAAGCAAAAAGAATCGCAAAGCAGCTAATTCGCTGAAAAAACGGCGAAAAAAGCGGGCATATATATGGTTATTCGAATTTTTTCATTACCTTTGCAGTCCATTTCGGATGTTATGGAAACCGGAGTCGGGCCGAGAAGCCTGATGAAAATTAACAAATTAAAGGACAAAAACGTTTAAGAAATGCCAACTATTCAACAGTTAGTACGAAACGGACGAGTTGCCTTGCAGGACAAGAGTAAGTCCCCGGCACTCGCTGCGTGTCCCCAGCGTCGAGGCGTTTGCACCCGTGTGTATACGACGACCCCGAAGAAGCCGAACTCGGCGATGCGTAAGGTGGCGCGTGTAAGATTGACCAACGGCAAGGAGGTCAACGCCTATATCCCCGGAGAAGGCCACAACTTGCAGGAGCACTCCATCGTGCTGGTCCGCGGCGGTCGTGTGAAGGACCTCCCCGGCGTGCGTTATCACCTGGTGCGCGGTGCGCTCGACTCGGCGGGCGTGGACGGCCGTTTGCAGCGTCGTTCGAAGTACGGTGCCAAGCGTCCCAAGGCAGGAAAGAAATAATCGGTTAAAGAAAAGACTATAAACGACAATGAGAAAAGCTAAGCCAAAAAAGCGAATTCTACTTCCGGATCCCAAGTTCGGCGACGTGCTCGTAACGCGTTTCGTGAACAATCTTATGCTGGACGGTAAGAAGAGTATTGCCTATTCGATTTTCTACGACTCGCTGGAAATCGTGGGCAAGAAGATGAAGGATGCTGATAAATCTCCGCTGGAGGTCTGGAAACAGGCTCTCGAGAATATCACGCCCCAAGTCGAAGTGAAATCGAAGCGTATCGGTGGCGCGACATTCCAGGTTCCTACGGAGGTTCGTCCGGAGCGCAAGATTTCGATTTCCATGAAAAACCTTGTCCTTTACTCGCGTAAGCGCGCCGGCAAATCAATGGCTGAGAAGCTTTCGGGCGAGATACTGGATGCCTACAACCAGCAGGGTGCCGCCTTCAAACGCAAGGAGGAGATGCACCGCATGGCCGAGGCCAACAAGGCGTTCGCACACTTCAGATTCTAAAACGGGTAGAGACAGATGGCAACACGAGATTTACACTACGTTCGCAATATCGGTATCATGGCTCACATCGACGCCGGTAAGACCACTACTTCGGAGCGTATCCTTTTCTACACGGGCAAGACTCACAAAATCGGCGAAACGCACGAGGGGTCGGCCGTGATGGACTGGATGGCTCAGGAGCAGGAACGCGGTATCACGATCACCTCGGCGGCTACGACCGCATTCTGGAACTACAAGGATCACCAGTATCAGATCAACCTGATCGACACTCCGGGACACGTCGACTTCACCGTCGAGGTGGAGCGTTCGCTGCGCGTGCTGGACGGCGCCGTGGCTACCTTCTGCGCTGTGGGCGGCGTGGAGCCCCAGTCGGAGACCGTTTGGCGTCAGGCCGACAAATACAACGTGCCGCGTATCGGTTACGTCAACAAGATGGACCGCACGGGCGCCGATTTCTTCGCCGTATGCAGCCAGATCAAGGAGCACTTCGGCGCTACGGCGCTTCCGATCGTTCTGCCGATCGGTGCGGAGGATAAATTCGAAGGAATCGTTGACCTTATATATAATAAGGCGTACTACTACTACGACGACAAGACCGTCCGCGACAATTTCGATATCCGCGAGATTCCGGACAACATGAAGGCCGAGGCCGAGGAGTGGCGCAACAAGCTCATCGAAGAGGTCGCCGCTACCGACGACGCGCTGATGGAGAAGTTCTTCGAAGACCCCGCGTCGATCACACCCGAAGAGCTGATCGCCGCGATCCGCAAGGCGACGATCCAGATGACGCTCGTGCCGATGCTCTGCGGCTCGTCGTTCCACAACAAGGGCGTGCAGAAACTGCTCGATTGCATCATCGCGTTCCTGCCGTCGCCGCTGGATCTGCCTGCCGTCACGGGTATCAACCCCAAGACCGACGAGGAAACCGTGCGCCACGCTTCGGAGGACGATCCGTTCTGCGGTCTGGCGTTCAAGATCGCTACCGACCCCTTCGTTGGCCGTCTGGCGTTCGTGCGCGTCTATTCGGGAAAACTGGATGCCGGTTCCTACGTGCTCGACACGCGCAGCGGCAAGCGCGAGCGTATCAGCCGTATCTACCAGATGCACTCCAACAAGCAGAACCCGATCGAGACGGTCGTTGCGGGCGACATCTGCGCCGCCGTCGGTTTCAAGGAGATCCGCACGGGCGATACGCTCTGCGCCGAGAATGCGCCGATCGTGCTCGAACAGATGACCTTCCCCGAGCCGGTGATCGGTCTGGCCGTCGAGCCCAAGACGCAGAAAGACCTCGACAAGCTGGGCATCGCACTGGGCAAGCTGGCCGAAGAGGACCCGACCTTTACGGTTCGTACCGACGAGGAGAGCGGACAGACGATCATCAGCGGCATGGGCGAGCTTCACCTCGACATCATCGTCGACCGTCTGCGCCGCGAGTTCGGCGTCGAGATCAACCAGGGTGCGCCCCAGGTCAACTACAAGGAGGCGCTCACCACGACCGTCCAGCACCGCGAGGTCTTCAAGAAGCAGACCGGCGGCCGCGGTAAGTTCGCCGACATCATCTTCGAGATCGGCCCTGCCGAAGAGGGCAAGATGGGTCTGACGTTCGTCGACGAGGTCAAGGGCGGCAACATTCCCAAGGAGTTCATCCCCTCGGTTCAGAAGGGCTTCGAGGCCGCCATGGCCAACGGTGCGCTGGCCGGCTATACGATGGACTCGATGAAGGTTACCCTCAAGGACGGTTCGTTCCACCCGGTCGACTCGGATCAGCTTTCGTTCGAGATCGCAGCCCGCAACGGCTACCGCCATGCGGCTCCGAAGGCCGGTTCGGTCATTCTGGAACCGATCATGTCGGTGGAGGTGCTCACTCCCGAGGAGAGCATGGGCGACATCATCGGCGACCTGAACAAGCGTCGCGGTCAGATCCAGGGCATGGAGTCGAAGGGCAACGCCCGCGTCGTGAAGGCGAAGGTTCCCCTGTCGGAGATGTTCGGCTACGTGACCGTGCTGCGTACGATTTCGTCGGGCCGCGCCACGTCGTCGATGGAGTTCTCGCACTTCGAGGAGGTTCCCGCTAACCTTGCCAAGGAGATCATCGAGAAGAGCGGTCACAAGAATAAGGATATAGAATAAGCAAACCGATATGAGTCAGAAAATTAGAATCAAATTAAAGTCTTTCGACCATAATCTCGTTGACAAGTCGGCCGAGAAAATCGTCAAGACCGTGAAGAGCACCGGCGCGGTAGTGAGCGGTCCGGTACCCCTTCCCACGCAGAAGAAGATCTTTACCGTCAACCGTTCGACCTTCGTGAACAAGAAGGCCCGCGAGCAGTTCCAGCTCTGCACGTTCAAGCGCATCCTGGACATCTACTCGTCGACGGCGAAGACGATCGACGCGCTGATGAAGCTGGAGCTTCCGTCGGGTGTCGAGGTGGAGATCAAGGTCTGATTTTCGACCGCTCCCGAAGATCGAGGCGGGCTTGGAGCCTGTCGGCGTAGCGGGAGCGCCGAATGCGGGCGGATGTTTTCCGCCGGAGCGGACGCAGCGCGCCGGATTGCAGCCGCGAGGTCGGGCCGGACGGTGCCGCCGCCACCGGAAGGCGGATGCCGCGGACGGAAACAATTGATTCGACGTTTTCATTAAGCCGAGCGCAGAGCCGAACTTGTTCGGGCTATGCCGAGGCGGGAAAACGAAGGATGGGATTCAACGTTTTCGTTAAGCCGAGTGCAGAGCCGAACTTGTTCGGGCTATGCCGAGGCGAGAAAACGAAGGATGAAATTCAACGAAACCGATATGGGAGGTGAGCGGTAGTCCGCCGATTCCTCCCCGAATGCGAAAGCCGGAGAGGGAGTCCCCGAAGGGGTGGCTCCCGACTCCTGCGAAAAAATGGAAATCACTTTATTAACAAACTTTAAAGACTAAAATGTCAGGACTAATTGGTAAAAAAATCGGAATGACTTCCGTTTACAGTGCCGAGGGTAAGAACATACCATGCACTGTTATTGAGGCTGGTCCGTGTGTGGTTACGCAAATCAAGACCCTCGAAAAGGATGCTTACGAGGCCGTCCAGATTGCCTATGACGACAAAAGTGAAAAGCACACCAGCAGCAGTTTGTTAGGACACTTCAAGAAGGCGGGCACCACTCCCAAGCGTAAGATGGCGGAGTTCAAGGACATGCCGGAAGTGAACCTCGGCGACACGCTCACCGTGGACATCTTCTCCGAAGAGGACTGGGTGGACGTGACCGGGATTTCGAAAGGCCGCGGCTTCCAGGGCGTTGTGAAACGTCACGGTTTTGGCGGCGTCGGCGGTCAGACCCACGGTCAGCACAACCGCCAGCGCAAGCCGGGTTCGCTCGGCGCCTCGTCGTATCCTTCGCGCGTATTCCCTGGCAAGCGTCTTCCGGGCCGGATGGGCGGCGAGCAGGTGAAGGTGCTCAACCTCAAAGTATTGAAAGTAATCCCCGAGAACAATCTGATCCTCGTCAAAGGGTCGATTCCGGGAGCAAAAGGTTCTTATTTAACAATCGAGAAGTAGTCATGGAATTAGCTGTATTGAACACTGAAGGAAAAGAGACGGGTCGCAAGGTTGTCCTCGCGGACTCGGTATTCGGCGTGGAGGCTAATGACCACGCTATTTACCTCGACGTGAAGCAGTATCTGGCCGACCAGCGTCAGGGTACCCACAAGTCGAAGCAGCGCAACGAAGTCGCAGGTTCGACCCGCAAGCTGAAGCGTCAGAAGGGTACGGGCGGTGCCCGCTGCGGTTCGATCAAGTCGCCTCTGTTTCCCGGCGGCGGTCGTATCTTCGGTCCGGTTCCCCGCGATTATAGCTTCAAGCTCAACAAGAAACTCAAACAACTGGCACGCCGCAGCGCGTTGACGTACAAGGCTCAGGCCGGCGCCATCCAGATCCTCGAAGCCGTCAAGATGGAGGCTCCGAAGACCAAGCAGGTCATCGCCTTGACCGAGGCGTTGAAAGTGGCCGACAAGAAGGTGCTGCTCGTACTGCCCGAGACGAATGTCAACCTGCAGCTCTCCTGCCGCAACATTCCGTCGATCAAACCCGTGCTGGCACAGAACGTCTGCACCTACGATCTGATGAACGCTTCGGCCGTCGTGATGGTCGAGGGCGCCGAGAATGTGTTGAATGTAATGTTAGCTTAAAACGTAAACAGACATGGAAATCATTATTAAGCCTATTTTGACCGAGAAGATGACGGTTCAGGGCGAAAAACTGAATCGCTACGGTTTCATCGTTGATGTAAGAGCTAACAAGTTGCAGATCCGCAACGCCGTCGAGCAGATGTACGGCGTGGTCGTTACGGACGTCAACACCATCAACTACATGGGCAAACTCAAAAGCCGTTATACGAAGGCCGGTTTGCTCGAAGGTCGTGCTAACAACTTCAAGAAGGCGATCGTCACCTTGAAGGATGGGGACAAAATCGATTTTTACAGTAATATCTAAGGAAGATGGCAGTAAAAAAGTTTAAGCCTGTAACCGCAGGTACAAGACATAAGATTGGCGGAACGTTCGACGAGATTACCACCAGCGTTCCCGAGAAGTCGCTGCTGAGCGTCAAGAAGAGCTCCGGCGGTCGCAACAATACGGGCAAGATGACGGTTCGCTACATCGGCGGCGGTCACAAGCAGATGTACCGTAACGTGGACTTCAAGCGTGCCAAGGACGGCGTTGCCGCGACTGTAAAAACGATCGAATACGACCCGAATCGTACCGCGCGTATCGCGCTGATCGTCTATGCCGACGGTCAGAAGAGCTACATCATCGCTCCCAACGGCCTGCAAGTCGGCCAGACGGTGTGCAGCGGCGCAGGCGTGGCGCCCGAAGTGGGCAATACGCTTTTCCTGAGCGAGATTCCGCTGGGTACGATCATCCACAACATTGAACTCTACCCCGGTCAGGGTGCCGCCATGGCGCGTTCGGCCGGTTCGTATGCTCAGCTTTTGGCTCGCGAGGGCAAGTTTGCCATCATCAAACTGCCTTCCGGCGAGACTCGTATGGTACTCGTAACCTGCCGTGCGACGATCGGCGTAGTGTCGAACGTCGACCATTCGCTCGAAAGTTCGGGCAAGGCAGGTCGTGAGCGTTGGCTCGGCCGTCGCCCGCGCAACCGCGGTGTCGTGATGAACCCGGTGGATCACCCGATGGGTGGTGGCGAAGGTCGTGCGTCGGGTGGTCACCCGCGTTCGCGCAAGGGTCTGTTGGCTAAGGGTTATAAGACTCGCAACCCGAAGAAGACGACCTCGAAGTTTATTATTTCACGTAAGAAAAAATAATTAAAAGAGTAACATAATGAGCCGTTCATTAAAGAAAGGACCGTTTATCGACCCGAAGCTCGAGGCGAAAGTCGTCGCTCAGGCGGAAGGCAATAAGAAGTCTGTCATCAAGACTTGGTCGCGAGCAAGTATGATTTCGCCTGACTTCGTAGGTCAGACGATCGCTGTCCACAACGGAAACAAGTTCATTCCGGTTTATGTAACAGAGAACATGGTCGGTCACAAGCTCGGCGAGTTTGCTCCGACGCGTAACTTCCGTGGTCATGCGGGTAACAAGAAAAAATAGGTAGACAATGGGTGCAAGAAAATCTGAAATGGCCAAGAAATACAAGGCCGAGAAGCAGCAGAAGGCCATAGCCGTTCTGCGCGATTGCCCGACCTCGCCCCGCAAAATGCGTCTGGTCGCAGACATCATCCGCGGCGTGGAAATCAATAAGGCACTGGGTATCCTCCGTTATTCGAAGAAGGAGGCCTCGATCCGTGTGGAGAAACTGCTCAAGTCGGCGATCGCCAACTGGGAAGCCAAGAATCCTTCGGAGCGTCTGGAAGATACGAAGCTGTGCGTCAAGGAGATCTTCGTCGACGGCGGCCGGATGCTCAAACGTATCCAGGCAGCTCCCCAAGGTCGCGCACACCGTATTCGCAAGCGTTCGAATCACGTGACGATCGTAGTGGACAAAATGGTAATCGCAGAAAACAAGTAGCACAATGGGACAGAAAGTAAATCCGATAGCAAATCGTCTTGGTATCATTCGCGGTTGGGACTCCAACTGGTACGGCGGCAAGGACTTCTCCGACAAGCTGGTCGAGGACGCCAAAATCCGCAAGTATCTGAATGTCCGTCTGGCCAAAGCTAGCATTTCCAAGATTATCATCGAGCGCACGCTCAAACTGGTTACCGTCACCATTTCGACGGCCCGTCCGGGTATCATCATCGGCAAGGGCGGTCAGGAGGTCGACAAGTTGAAGGAGGAGTTGAAGAAGCTCACCGGCAAGGAGATACAGATCAACATCTTCGAGGTGAAGCGTCCCGAGGTGGACGCCGTGATCGTGGGTCAGAACATCGCCCGCCAGCTCGAGGGCCGCGTATCGTTCCGCCGTGCCGTGAAGACGGCCGTCGCTTCGACGATGCGCATGGGTGCCGAGGGCATCAAGGTACAGGTGTCGGGTCGTGTCGGCGGCGCCGAGATGGCCCGCAGCGAAACGATCAAGGAGGGACGTATTCCGCTGCACACCTTCCGCGCCGATGTGGACTACTGTCTCACCGAGGCGCTGACCAAGGTCGGTATCCTCGGCGTGAAGGTCTGGATCTGCCACGGTACGGTATACGGCAAGCGCGACCTGTTCGAGATCGCCGGTGCTTCGGCTTCGCAGCACGGCGGGCAGCAGGCTCCCCAGGGTCGTGGTCCGCGTGGCGGCGCTCCGCGCAACAAGCGTCGTAACAACAACAATAAGTAGTAAGTAGGACCTTTTAAAGCGAAAGTACAAGTATGTTACAGCCAAAAAAGACCAAATTTAGAAGAATGCAGAAGGGTCGTATGAAGGGTATCGCTCAGCGAGGCAACCAACTTGCATACGGTTCGTTCGGCATCAAGGCACTGGAATCTACATGGATCACGGGTCGTCAGATCGAGGCTGCCCGCCAGGCCATCACGCGTTACATGAAGCGTGAGGGCCAGATCTGGATCCGCATCTTCCCCGATAAACCCATCACCAAGAAACCCGCCGAGGTTCGTATGGGTAAAGGTAAAGGTAATCCCGAGGGATTCGTGGCACCCGTTACGCCCGGACGTATTCTCTTCGAGGCGGAGGGCGTACCCATGGAGATTGCACAGGAGGCACTTCGTCTCGGCGCTCAGAAATTGCCTATTACGACCAAGTTTATTGTACGGCGTGACTACGTCGAATCATCAATCTAAGAGTGTAAGACATGAAAAGTGCTGAAATAAAGGAGCTCTCCGTGAAGGAGTTGCAGGAGCGCATCGAAGCCCAGAAGGCGCAGCTCACCAAGCTGAAGGTACAGCATGCCGTATCGCCCGTCGAGGACCCCTCGATCATCAAGAAATCCCGCAGAGACATCGCTCGTATGCTGACAATTCTGCGACAGAAGAACCCTAAATGTTAATGACCGTTATGGAAAGAAATCTTAGAAAGGAACGTATCGGGGTGGTTGTCAGCAACAAGATGGAGAAGACCATTGTGGTTGCAGTGGCGCGTAAGGTGAAGCATCCCATTTACGGCAAGTTCGTGAACAAGACGACGAAGTTCGCCGCCGAGTGCCTGGACGAGACCTGCAAGGAAGGTGATACCGTTCGCATCATGGAAACCCGCCCGCTGAGTAAGACGAAGCGTTGGAGATTAGTACAAATCATTGAAAGAGCGAAGTAGTTATGATACAACAAGAAAGTAGACTCGTAGTAGCTGATAACAGCGGTGCGAAGGAGGTCCTTTGTATCCGGGTGCTTGGCGGCACGAAGCGTCGTTATGCATCGATCGGCGATAAGATCGTGGTGGCCGTCAAGAGCGCTTCGCCCTCGGGCGACGTCAAGAAGGGTGCCGTGTCGAAAGCTGTCGTGGTGCGTACCACCAAGGAGATCCGCCGTGCCAACGGTTCGTATATCCGGTTCGACGACAACGCCGTGGTGTTGCTCAACAACCAGGGTGAAATCCGCGGTACGCGTATCTTCGGTCCCGTCGCCCGTGAGCTGCGCGACCAGTACATGAAGATCATCTCGCTGGCACCTGAAGTATTGTAATTAAAAAAAACACAGAACAGTTATGTCAGTCAAATTACATATCAAGAAGGGCGACATGGTTTATGTCATCGCAGGCGACAGCCGCGGCCAGCAGGGGAAGGTGCTCGCAGTCGATCCCGAAAAGCAGCGTGCCATCGTCGAGGGCGTGAACATGTGCAAGAAGGCCGAGAAGCCCAATGCGAAGAATCCGCAGGGAGGAATCGTCGAGAAAGAGGCTCCCATCCATATCTCTAACTTGCAGGTTCTCGACCCCAAGAGCGGCAAGCCCACTCGCGTAGGTCGCAAGGCCGATGCAAAAGGTAAATTAGTTCGTTACGCTAAAAAGTCAGGGGAGGAGATCAAATAATGGCATACGTACCTACACTCAAGACACAGTATAAGGAGCAGATCATCGCCGCCCTTATGAAGGAGTTCGGTTACACGAGCGTGATGCAGTGCCCGAAACTCGAGAAGATCGTCATCAATCAGGGTATGGGCCAGGCCGTCGCCGACAAGAAACTCATCGACGTCGCACAGGCGGAGCTGACGCAGATCGCAGGTCAGAAAGCCGTCCAGACCAAGTCGCGCAAGGACATTTCGAACTTCAAACTCCGCAAGGGGATGCCCATCGGCGTGCGCGTCACGCTGCGCGATACGAAGATGTACGAGTTCTTGGAGCGCCTGATCGCCGTGGCGCTGCCCCGTATCCGCGACTTCAAGGGTATCAACGAGAAGTTCGACGGCCAGGGCAACTACACCCTCGGCATCACCGAGCAGATCATCTTCCCGGAGATCGACATCGACAAGATCACCAAGATCTTCGGCATGGAGATCACCTTCGTAACGACGGCCAAGACCGACGAAGAGGCTTATGCGCTGCTGCGCGAGTTCGGTCTGCCTTTCAAGAACGCTAAAAAGAACAACTAAGCTCTATGGCAAAGGAATCAATGAAGGCACGCGAGGTAAAGCGTGAGAAACTTGCGAAGCGTTACGCTCACAAGCGTGAGGAGATCGCTGCGAAGGTCAAGAGCGGTGAAATGGATCACGAGGAGGCTTGGATCGCACTGTCGAAACTGCCGCGCAACTCGAATCCCATTCGCCAGCACAACCGCTGCAAGCTGACCGGCCGTCCGAAGGGATATATCCGTCTGTTCGGTATCAGCCGTATCCAGTTCCGCGAGATGGCTTCGGCGGGTCTGATCCCCGGCGTGAAGAAGGCGAGCTGGTAGTATATTCGTCCGATCCGGCGCAGATGCTCTGCGCCGGATCGGATGTTCCTGATAAACGAGGTTCAAGCACCGAGGGTGCCATAGCCTGTGAAACCGGATGCGGTGCGGCGCGAGAGGAGGGGGCCGAGAGGCGACCTCCGCATCGGAGTGCCGCCGCAAGAGCGGGTCCGAAAGGACGTGCCGCAGCGACGATCCGTCGGGAGTGACGGATAAGGAGAGACGGAGAAGGCGTTGAGGAGGCGGAGATAGTCCGTGAAAAATGGAGACGTCTTTTGCCGGATTTCCGTCGGAGCCGGTTTCGGAAGTGTTGAGCCTTATACGGGTGCGGAATCCGTGTAGGAGAGGTCGCAAAACCGGGGAAAGTGCCGTCCGATTGACGGTAACTTCGCGGTGGCGGACGTCGACGAAAGATTCGGCATCGGGTTACGGAATCCCGTGCGGAGGTGCTCCGGAGAGGCCGGAACGAAGCGGACGGGGCGAATCCCCCGACGGTCTTCGGGTTCCGGTGTCGGAAGCGGGAGCCGTTCGCTGAGGCGAACCGCCCGAAAGGCGGTTTTACGGCAGGCTGTTCCGTACGGATATGTTAGTTCACGATGCGTGTGCTAACATTGTCCGTATAGACCGGCGGCTTTCGGATCGGGGGCGCGGCGGCGCGGAACGGATCCACGGCATGACGGCACGTCGCGACACCATGACGGCACGGTCGGATGCAAGGGATTCTGTTCCGGATAACGGCACGGGCGGAAATCGGCAAAAAACGGGCTGATTATTAGTTTATTCCGGATTTTATGCGTATATTTGCGCGCTTGTCGTGCGCGGTATGCGTATGCGCGGGAAGCGGAAAACGAGGACGCGGGCGACGGTTAGATGTCGTAAGACGCTGACTTACAAATTTTAACGACAAACTTTTATTTTTTTAATTTTAACTTCTAATTATCATGACTGATCCTATTGCGGACTTTCTGACCAGAATTAGAAACGCGGTGAAAGCCAACCACAAGGTGGTTGAAGCTCCCGGTTCCAAAATTAAACAGGAGATCACCAAGATTCTCTACGAGCAGGGCTACATCCTCGCTTACAAGTTCGACACCGATGAGAAGGGCCACCCTTCGATCAAGATCGCGCTGAAATGGAATGCCCAGAACAAATGCAACGCCATCAAGGGGCTCAAACGCGTGAGCCGTCCGGGTCTGCGCAAGTATGCGTCGGTGGCTGAGATGCCCCGCGTACTCAACGGCCTGGGCATCGCCATCCTTTCGACTTCGAAGGGGATCATGACCGATGCGAAGGCGCGCAAGGAGAACGTCGGCGGCGAGGTGCTGTGCTACGTCTTCTAAGGGCGGTGCAACCGGAAACTGGAATTTTTAATTAAACAACTTAGTACAAATGTCAAGAATTGGTAAATTACCTGTAAACTTGCCCGCCGGCGTGACCGTCACGGTATCGCCCGACAACGTGGTAAGCGTGAAAGGGCCTCTTGGGACACTGAGTCAGAAGGTTGATTCGGACATCAAGGTCGAGGTAGGCACCCACACCGAGGTACACACCGGCAAGGAGGTTCCTGCCGTGCTCGTATCGCGTCCGACCAACCAGCCGCGTCACCGCTCGCTGCACGGTCTGTATCGTGCGCTGATCAACAACATGGTCGTCGGCGTATCGAAAGGTTACGAAATCAAACAGGAGCTCGTGGGCGTCGGTTTCAAGGCCGAAGTCAAGGGCAACATTCTCGAAATGAGCCTGGGTTACTCGCACGACACGTATCTGATGCTGCCGCCCGAAGTGACCGCCACGGCCGTTACGGAGAAGAAAGGAAACCCGATCGTCACACTCAAAAGCATCGACAAGCAGCTCATCGGCCAGGTGGCTGCCAAGATCCGCTCGCTGCGCAAGCCGGAGCCGTACAAGGGCAAGGGTATCAAGTTCGTAGGCGAAGTTCTGCGTCGCAAGGCCGGCAAGTCGGCAGGTGCTAAATAGTAAAAACCGAAATCAGCTATGTCATTGAATAAAATCGAAAGAAGAGAGCGTATCAAGATGCGTATCCGCAAGATCGTGAGCGGTACGCAGGCTCAGCCTCGTATGACTGTCTACCGTAGCAACAAGCAGATCTACGTGCAGTTCATTGATGACCTCGCAGGCACTACGCTGGCGGCGGCTTCCTCGCTGGACAAGGAGGTTGCCGAAGCGGCGGCGGGCAAGAACAAGTGCGAAGTCGCGGCGCTGGTCGGAAAACTGGCCGCGCAGCGTGCTGTCGAAAAGGGTATCTCGACCGTGGCGTTCGACCGCAACGGATATCTGTATCACGGACGAGTTAAAGTGTTAGCGGATGCCGCACGTGAAGGCGGTCTTAAATTCTAAGCGATATGTCAAATACGAACATAAAGAAAGTGCGTACAAGCGACCTCGAGCTTAAAGACCGGCTCGTAAGCATCCAGCGTGTTACCAAGGTAACGAAGGGTGGTCGTACATTCAGCTTTTCGGCGATCGTCGTCGTGGGTAACGAAAACGGCGTCGTGGGCTACGGTCTGGGTAAGGCTTCGGAGGTGCAGGCGGCCATCGCCAAGGGTGTCGAGGATGCCAAGAAGAACCTCATCAAGGTGCCGGTCATCAACGGTACGATTCCCCACAAGCAGGAGATGCGTTTCGGCGGTTCGCAGGTGATGATTCGTCCGGCCGCTCCCGGTACGGGTATCATCGCCGGCGGTGCCATGCGTGCCGTGTTGGAGTCGGTAGGCGTGAAGAACGTGCTGGCCAAGAGCAAGGGGTCGTCGAACCCCCACAACCTCGTGAAGGCGACCATCGCCGCTCTGTGCGAGCTGCGCGACGCTTACAGCGTGGCTCAGGTGCGCGGGATCTCGATGAGCAAGGTGTTTAACGGTTAATTTTGAAAACGCAAATCATGGCAACATTGAAGATCACTCAGGTCAAGAGCCGCATCGGTGCCTCGGCACAGCAGCGCAAGAACCTCGATGCTTTGGGTCTGAAAAAGATTAACCAGAGCGTGGAACACAGCGATTCGGTCATCATCAAGGGGATGCTCGATCGCGTAAAGCACCTCGTGAAGATCGAGGAGGTAAAATAAGTCTAACACATTCGAATTCACAACAATGGAATTACATAATCTCAAACCCGCAAAAGGCGCTACACACCACGACAAGCGTGTCGGCCGCGGTGCCGGTTCGGGTCGCGGCGGCTATTCGGGCCGCGGTAACAAGGGTGCTCAGTCGCGTTCGGGCTACAAGTCGAAGCTCGGTTTCGAGGGCGGTCAGATGCCGTTGCAGCGCCGTCTGCCGAAGTTCGGTTTCACGAACCTGAAGCGTGTGGAGTACAAGGCCATCAACCTCTCGACGCTCGATGAGCTGGCTGCGAAGAAGGAACTCGCGGCCGTCGATTTCGAGGCGCTGGTTTCGGCCGGATTCGTATCGTCGAACGACAAGGTGAAGATTTTGGGTAACGGTACGCTGTCGAAGGGGCTGGCGGTGAAGGCACATGCGTTCTCCAAGAGTGCCGAGGCGGCTATCGTAGCTGCCGGCGGCAGCGTGGAGAAGATCTAGTGGAACCCTCCTAAACCTATATTTATGAATCACTACATCGCCGTTGGTATCGTCCTGATCGTCATCGTGGCGCTCATGGCGACCAACAAAAAGTTAGTCGAAACCCTCAAGAACATATACAAGATCGAGGAGCTGCGCAAACGTATTCTCTACACGCTGGGCCTCCTTCTCGTATATCGCTTGGGCAGTTTTGTGGTTATTCCGGGTATCAACCCCAACGCCCTGGGCGAGGGGTCGGCATTGGCCAACCAGATGAGCGACAACAGCCTGCTCGGCCTGTTGGACGTATTCTCCGGCGGTGCATTTGGCAATGCCGCCATTTTCGCACTCGGAGTAATGCCCTACATCACCGCTTCGATCATCATCCAGTTGATGGGAATCATGATTCCCTACTTCCAGAAGATGCAGAAGGAGGGCGAGAGCGGGCGCCGCAAAATGAATCAGTGGACACGCTTCCTCACGATTGTCGTCCTCGCAATCCAGGGACCGGCGTATGTCGCTAACTTGTTCCATACATTGCCTGCCACGGCGTTCATCTACGGCCACTCGTTCTGGTTCGTGGTCTACGCCACGGTGATCCTGATCGCCGGCACCATGTTCATCATGTGGCTCGGAGAGAAGATCACCGACAAGGGTATCGGGAACGGCATTTCGCTCATCATCATGATCGGTATCGTGGCCCGTCTGCCGCACGCCCTGTTGGCCGAGGTCAACGCGCGTTTCCAGACGTCGGACGGCAGCGCGATCATGATTATCCTGGAGCTGGTGCTGCTCGCGCTGGTATTTATGGCAACAATCGCACTGGTGCAGGCCGTCCGCAAGGTGCCTGTCCAGTATGCAAAGCGTATCATCGGCAACAAACAGTACGGAGGCGTACGTCAGTACATCCCTCTGAAAATGAATGCCGCGAATGTGATGCCCATCATCTTCGCGCAGGCATTGATGTTCATTCCGATGCTCTTTACCAAGATCGCCCCGGGCTTCGCCGGCGCCTTCGCCGACATGACGGGCTTCTGGTACAACTTTACGCTTGCCGTGCTGGTGATCGCCTTCACCTATTTTTATACGGCGATCATCGTCAATCCTCAAATGATGGCGGACGACATGAAGCGCAACGGCGGCTTTATCCCGGGTGTCAAACCGGGCAAGCAGACGGTGAACTACATCGACACCATCATGACGCGGATCACCCTTCCGGGTTCGTTCTTCCTGGCCATCGTGGCGATTCTGCCCGCGCTGGCGATGAAGTTCCTCAACGTGCAGCAGGCCTTCGCCTATTTCTACGGCGGTACGTCGCTGCTGATCATGGTCGGCGTGATCCTCGACACTCTCAAGCAGATAGAGAGCCACCTCTTGATGCGTCATTACGACGGCCTGATGAAGACCGGACGCATCCAGGGGCGCCACTAATTGTTTGTTCGTAGGAGTTTTTGAACCGAATGATATACTTAAAGAACGAAGAAGAGATCGAACTGCTCCGCGAGAACAACCTTCTCGTGAGCCGGACGCTGGCCGAAGTGGGGCGCCACATACGGCCCGGCGTCACGACCAAGGAGCTGGATCGCATCGGCGAGGAGTTTATCCGTTCCCACGGAGCAGTTCCGGCTTTTCTGGGGTATCAGGGCTATCCGGCATCGTTGTGCATTTCGGTCAACGAGCAGGTGGTCCACGGTATTCCGTCGACGTCGCAGGTTCTCAAAGAGGGCGACATCGTTTCGGTGGATTGCGGTACATTTATGAAGGGGTTTGTTGGTGATTCGGCCTACACGTTTGCCGTAGGAGCCGTTTCCGACGAGGTGAAACAGCTCATGGAAGTCACCAAAGAGGCTCTTTATAAAGGTACGGCACAGGCCAGGGCGGGAAATCGCGTAGGCGATATCTCGGCGGCCGTGCAGGAGTATGCCGAAAAATTCGGCTACGGCGTGGTGCGCGAGTTGGAGGGACACGGTTTGGGTCGGAAGATGCACGAAGACCCCGGTGTTCCGAACTACGGCGCCCGCGGCAGAGGACCCCTGCTCCGCGAGGGCATGGTCATCTGTATCGAACCCATGATCAACATGGGAACCCGAGCGGTGGTATTCGAACCCGACGGATGGACGGTGCGTACGCGCGATCGCAAGCCGGCGGCTCATTACGAGTTCGCGGTGGCTGTGCGCAAGGGCGGCGCGGATGTCCTGACCGATTTCAGTATTATCGAGGAGGCAATTAACAAGTAAGCAAGAAAAGACTCTATGGCAAAACAGACTGCGATTGAACGAGACGGTACGATTATCGAGGCGCTGTCGAACGCGATGTTCCGCGTCGAGCTGGACAACGGCCACGTAATCACCGCTCATATCTCGGGGAAGATGCGGATGCACTACATCAAGATTCTTCCCGGGGATAAGGTAAAAGTGGAGATGACCCCCTACGATCTGTCGAAGGGGCGGATCTCTTTCAGGTACAAATAACCAAAAGATTGCTTGAAAATCATGAAAGTAAAAGCATCAATCAAGAAGCGTAGCGAGGATTGCAAGATCGTCAAGCGTAAGGGGAAACTCTACGTGATTTGCAAGAAGAATCCCAAATTCAAAATGCGCCAGGGGTAATTTTTAACGATTAATCAGAAAGAAAGTAATTTATGGCACGTATAGTTGGTGTAGATTTACCAAAAAACAAACGCGGTGAGATCGGCCTGACCTATATCTACGGTATAGGCCGTTCGACCGCCCGTAAAATTCTCGACGAGGCAGGTATCAGCTACGATGTGAAGGTTCAGGACTGGAACGACGAGCAGGTGAGCGCCATTCGTTCGAAAATTGCCGAACTGGGCATCAAGGTCGAGGGCGAATGCCGCTCGCTGGTTCAGCTCAACATCAAACGTCTGATGGACATCGGCTGCTATCGCGGTATCCGTCACCGTTTGGGTCTTCCCGTTCGCGGTCAGAGCACCAAGAACAATGCGCGCACCCGCAAGGGCCGCAAGAAGACGGTCGCAAACAAGAAAAAGGCAACTAAGTAATAGCAGAAGAGAGTTATGGCAAAGAAAACTGGAACAGTTAAGAAGAAGGTCGTCAAGGTGGGTGCTCAGGGCATGGCTTTTGTCCACTCGACTTTCAACAACGTAATCATCACCCTCACGAACGAGGTGGGTGAGGTTATCAGCTGGTCTTCGGCCGGTAAGATGGGTTTCCGCGGCTCGAAGAAAAATACTCCCTATGCTGCTCAGACGGCTGCCGCCGACTGCGCGAAGGTCGCCTATGATATGGGTTTGCGCAAGGTGAAGGTCTATGTCAAGGGACCGGGTGCCGGCCGTGAGTCGGCCGTGCGCACCATTCACGGCGCGGGCATCGAAGTGACGGAGATCATCGACGTGACGCCGATGCCGCACAACGGCTGCCGCGCTCCCAACCGCCGCCGCGTGTAAGTGGGACTGCGTGAAGTAACTTCTATCAAAGGATTTTTAAAAAGTTAAGAACAATGGCTAAATATATAGGACCTAAATCGAAGATCGCCCGTCGTTTCGGCGAGGCTATTTATGGTGCGGACAAAGTGCTCGAGAAGCGTAACTTCCCTCCCGGCCAGCACGGTCTGATGCGCAAGCGCAAGAAGGTGTCCGAGTACGGCGAGCAGCTCAGCGAGAAGCAGAAGGCGAAGTACACCTACGGGCTGCTGGAGAAGCAGTTCGCCCGTACCTACGAGGCTGCGTCCCGCATGGGCGGCATCACGGGTGAGAACCTGCTCAAGTTGCTGGAATGCCGTCTGGATAATGTTGTTTACCGCTTAGGTATCGCTCCGACCCGCGCTGCTGCGCGTCAGCTCGTATCGCACCGTCACATCTGCGTCAACGGCAATGTGGTGAACATTCCGTCGTATTCGCTCCGTGTGGGCGACGTAGTGTCGGTTCGCGAGAAGTCGAAGAGTTTGGAGGTGATCGCCGAGTCGTTGTCGGGAGCTTCGAAGAGCCGTTACGCATGGCTCGAATGGGACGGCGCCACGATGAGTGGCAAGTTCCTCCAGAAGCCCGAACGCGAGGAGATTCCCGAAAACATCAAAGAGCAGCTGATCGTCGAGTTGTACTCTAAGTAGTAATTTAACAACAAATTCATTATGGCAATATTAGCATTCCAGAAACCTGAAAAGGTTATCATGCTTGAGTCCACTTCATCGTTCGGGAAGTTCGAGTTCCGACCGCTGGAGCCGGGATTCGGAATGACCATCGGCAACGCTTTGCGCCGTATCCTGCTCTCTTCGTTGGAGGGTTATGCGATTACGACGGTCAAAGTAGCCGGTGTAGACCACGAGTTTGCCGCTATCCCTGGGGTGATGGAGGGTATGATCGATATTATCCTGAATCTCAAAAAAATCCGTTTCATCCGTACGGTCGACAACCAGGACGCCGAGAAGGTGTCGGTCAACGTGGCGGGCGTAACGGAGCTGACCGCAGGATACATTTCGAACTATCTTTCGTTCTTCAAGGTGTTGAATCCCGAATTGGTCATTTGCCATCTCGCACCGGGAACCAAGATGCAGATCACCCTTACGATCGGTAAGGGGCGCGGCTACGTTCCCGCAGAAGAGAATACCCCTGCCGAGTGCGAATTCGGTACGCTCCCCATCGATTCGATCTTCACGCCGATCAAGAACGTGAAGTATTCGATCGAAAACTATCGTGTGGAGCAGAAGACCGACTACGAGAAATTGAATTTGGAGATTACTACCGACGGTTCGATTCATCCGAAAGATGCGTTGAAGGAGGCGGCTAAGATTCTCATTCAGCACTTCATGCTCTTCTCCGACGAGAAGATCACGCTCAACATGGAGGACAGCAACGGTGCCGAGGAGTTCGACGAGGACGTATTGCACATGCGCCAGCTGTTGAAGACCAAGCTGTCGGATCAGGATCTGAGCGTCCGCGCGCTCAACTGCCTGAAAGCGGCCGATGTCGACACGGTGGGCGACCTGGTGCGTCTGAACCGCAACGACCTGTTGAAGTTCCGCAACTTCGGCAAGAAGTCGCTGACGGAGCTCGACGAGCTGCTCGCCTCGCTCAACTTGAAGTTCGGAATGGACGTATCTATTTACAAACTTGATAAAGACTAACTATGAGACATAATAAGAATTTCAATCACCTCGGGCGTCAGGCGGGACACCGCAAGGCCCTGATGTCGAACATGGCATCGTCGCTCATCCTGCACAAGCGCATCGAGACGACGGTGGCCAAAGCCAAGGCGCTGCGTCAGTTCATCGAGCCGCTGGTGACCAAATCCAAGGAGGACACCACGCACCAGCGTCGTATGGTATTCTCGTACCTCAAGCAGAAGGAGGCCGTGACGGAGCTGTTCCGCACGATCGCTCCGAAGATCGCCGAGCGTCCGGGCGGTTATACCCGCATCCTGAAAACGGGCTTCCGTCTGGGAGACGCCGCCGACATGTGCATCATCGAGTTCGTGGATTTCAACGAGGCCTACACGCTGGGCGTAACGCCGGCCGCACAGGCCGTCGAGGCGAAGCCCAAGACCCGCCGTTCGCGCAAGCCCGCCGCCAAGAAGGCGGATGCCGTCGAGGATGCGAAGATCGTCGAGGCGAAGCCCAAGAAGGTCGCTGCCAAGGCCGGCGGTGCTACGAAGGCCGGTGCTGCGAAGGTTGCCAAGAAGACCAACGTCGGCAAGAAGATGTGATCTTGTTTCGATCCCGATTCATACGGGCGATCCGCTGAGGATCGCCCGTATGTGTTTTTCGGGAAGGATGCAGGCAGGGGCCTCCGTCTGTCAGCGGCGGTCGGAGCGGTCCGGACAGGGTGAAGAATCGGCGTCGGGTGGTGGGGAAAGCCGCCGGTCGATGAATTCCGATCTGTCGTATGGAGGTCAGGTCGTGCCGGCAGAGGATGTCTGCTGCGTGGGACGGCGGTGAGCGGAGGTGCGGGCCGGCGAACGGTACCGGACTCGCATCGAACGAGAAACAGCAGTGCGTTTCAAGGAGTCCGATCTCTTTCGGACGGCGCGCGGGAGCTTTGCATATCCGGCTGACCTTGCCGCGATTGCGGGGCGGCCGCGTGCAAAAGAGAGCTTCGGGAGCGTAAAAAATCGCCGCGGAGTTCCGAATCCGATATTTTTCATTATTTTTGTAAAGAATAGTTCCGCCGCCGCCCCTCTCGGGCGACGTCGCGGCGGGACGGAACCCAAACCTACGACGAACGATGAAAGATACGGACAAGGTGATTCATCTGAACGAACGTCAGAACCGCATCATGGAGATCATGCGTCAGCAGAACGCCGTATCGGTGGCGACGCTCTCCTCGCTGATGAAGGTTTCGGAGGTGACGATCCGCAAGGACCTCACGATGCTCGAAGAGCAGCACATGCTGTACCGCGTGCACGGTTCGGCCATTCTCGTGAACCGTTACATCAACGACCGCTCGGTGGCCGAGAAGGAGAAGCTCTATGCCGACGAGAAACACGCCATCGGCGTCTATGCCGCGCGGCTGATCGGCCCCGACGATACGATCATGGTCGCGTCGGGTACGACGACGCTGGCCATGGCGCGCGAGATCGGCCAGAACGACCGTCTGACAGTCATCACGTCGGCGTTCAGCGTGGCTTCGGAACTCTCCACGCGCCGTTCGGTGGATGTCATCCAGTTGGGCGGCATGGTTCGGCGCAGTTCGCTCTCGGTGCTGGGTCCCTTTGCCGAGCAGATGCTGGGCAGCCTCTCGTGCAGCAAGCTCTTCATGGGCGTCGACGGCGTCGACCTGGATTACGGCGTGACGACGACCAACCACATCGAGGCGAGCCTGCACAAGCAGATGATCGCCTCGGTGCAGAAGGTGATCGTGCTGGCCGATTCGTCGAAGTTCGGCCGTCGCGGATTCAGCAAGATCTGCGACATGAGCGCCGTCGATCAGATCATTACCGACGACAAGGCGCCCGCTTCGGTGATCGAGCGGTTGCAGGAGTCGGGCGTCGACGTGACGGTCGTACCGGTCGGCCGCCGCGAATAGACTGCGCCATAGGAAAGAGCGTCCCGGTACGGATTCCGTACCGGGACGTTGCGTTCGGGGTGTCCGGCCGCGTGAAGGGCGGCCTTCTTGCGGAGTTACTCTTGCGTGTCGACGAAGGCGCAGGCGAGCCCCCACACGGTGAAGTTGTCGGAGCTGACGACTTCGAGCGCTATTTCCGTGCCGTTTTTCCAGACGGGCGAGCGGTAGATCTCCTCGTAAGTGCCGTAGTCCATGTCGTAGGCGTTGCCCGCGACGTAGATGTCGCTTCCGGCTACGGCGAGGCCCGTCCCCTGGCACAAGGCCATTCCTTCGGAGATGACTTGCACGCCCTCTTCCGTCCAGATGCAGGTGACGATATCGCCGGAATCGGCCGTCATGTTGCCTTCGATGATGTATTTCCCCTCCTTGACGTAGAGGCCCGTCACTTCGGTTCCGACCTCTTCGGTGAAATAGGTGGGCTGGCCGTCCTTCCACAGCACGCCCTTCCAGCGGCCGCCCGACACCTTCTCGGCTCCGGCAGCATAGAGCACGCCGCCGTCGATGCAGATGGCGTTGACCTTGGCGAGCGTCGAGCCGTCGGTCAGGTTCTGCGCCACGCCGTTCTTCCAGATGCAGGCGATGCCGCCGCTCTTGTTGTCGGCCGGTTGGACGTAACCGCCCACATAGACGTCGTTGCCTTCGGCTGCCACGCAGTAGGCCAATGCGTCGGTCGAGCCGTCGCTCAGGTACTCCATCTGCCCGTTACGCCAGTAGACGGCCTTTCGGTCGGAGTTTTCCAGCGTTTCGAAACCTGCGGCGTAGATGTTTTCGCCCGCCGCCGCGACGGCGACGGGGGAGGTCGCGCGTTTGCCGTCGCTCAGGACGGAGCGCGTCACTTGCGTCTCGTTGCCGACCTCGAACTGCCACATGACGCCGACGTTCAGCGGATAGGGTTCGTAGTATCCGTCGTCGAACAGATCGCCGATCGCTTCGCAGCCGACGACATAGACCTTGTTTCCGTCGACGTAGACGCCGTTGCAGAAACTGTCCGCCGAGCCGTCGGTGAGCAACTGGCGCTTGCCGTCCTTCCACAAGGTGGCATAGTAATGCCCTTGACCGGGTACGAGCTCCTGTCCCACGGCGTAGAGGATGTGCGGCACCGAGGGCTGCGGTTCGCTTCCGCCCTCCGCTCTCGGGACGGTGACCGTCCTGCCGTCGGGCAGGGTGAAGTAGACGTAGTTCTCGTCCATGTCGACGAGTATGCCCGCTCCGTCGTCGCCCTTCTCGCCGGTGGCCTTGTCGAGTTTCGTCCATGTCGTGCCGTCGTCGTAGGAGATATACCAGTACTCCTCCTCGATTTTCAGTTTGGGCGAGGTGCCGTTTTGCCCGGAGACGGGGAGTTTCTTGCCGCCGTCGGTGATCCACTCGCCGTCGAGCGTCCAATAGTAGATGCCGTCGGTATCCTTCTTAACGGAGACGACGGGCGCCGTGCCGGGTTTGCCGTTGTAGACGACGATGGGCGTCCCCTTGGCGAACCGGATCGTGTAGCCTACCATGCTTCCGTTTTCCGTCAGCGGTTCGACGGAGGTGATGTAGTCGCCGCGGTCGAGTGCCGTGACAATAGTCTGCATCGAACCGAGATTGGTGTTTATGTCGTTGCAGAGCCGTTCGAGTCGTTCGAGCCGCTGCTCGAAATCGTCCAGTCGTTTCACGAGCGCCGAATCGTCGTACTCGTCGTTGCAGCCGGCCAGCAGCATCACGCACAGGCCGGTGAAAAGGGTAAACAGTCTTTTCATGGAAAAGAGAGGGTTTAAGGGTGAACAGGCGTACTATTACGGCTGTTTTACAAATATAATATAAAATTTGCGGAATCGAACGCCGCAACCGGCTGTTCGTCTGTCGGTTGGATTGACTGTTTCGCATGCGGGGACAGGGATTTCCGACCGATTCGGAAGCCGAATGCGCACGATGGGCAACGATCCGCGGCGTGCGGGGGCGATTCGGTTGCGATTCGTAATTTTTCGGATTTTTTGCGACTTTCCGGTCGTGCCGGGCATTCTGTCGGATAAGGAGGGCGTTTGCAATCGGATATACCGTGCAGTGAATCGATCTCCGAAATTTGGATGCTTCGAAGATAAGTCGTACTTTTGTCGTCGGAATTTTTTCAAACGTTTTCGATAAGCCGAGAGCAGAGCCGCGCTTGTGCAGGCTATGCCGAGGCGGGAAAACGACAGTTGAAAACGAACGTTTTGTAATCCTCATCGGAGGGCAGTATATGCCGGATAAGATGACTGGGTAAAACCAATCAGCTTGTCCGGCCTTTTTTGTGCCGGTTTTGGAAAACTATCGTAAAATAAAGTAGGTATGGAAAGAGATGAGATCGACTTCGGAACGCTGAAAGTGTCCGTACTGTTCCGCAAACTGTTCATTCCGACGCTGTTCGGTATGCTCAGCATCTCGGCTGTCACGGTGGCCGACGGGATTTTCGTCGGCCACGGCGTCGGCAGTGACGGCATCGCCGCCGTGAACATCTACGTCCCGCTGCTGATGCTTTTCCAGGGGGTGGGGCTGATGATCGGCATCGGTTGTTCGGTCGTCGCCTCCATTCATCTGTCGCGGGCGAAGGTCAAGGCGGCCCGCCTGAACGTCACACAGGCCATGATTATCGTGACGGCGCTGACGCTGCTCCTTTCGCTGCTGATCGTGGTTTTTCCGGATCGGACGGCCTGCCTGCTCGGTTCGTCCGACCGGTTGTTGCCGCTGGTGAAGGACTACCTGCTCTGGTTCACACCGGCGCTGGTCTTCCAGATGTGGACGGCCGTCGGGCTGTTCGTCATCCGGCTGGACGGAGCCCCGAAGCTGGCCATGTGGTGCAGCGTCGTCGCCGCGCTGCTCAATGTGGTGTTGGACTGGCTCTTCATCTTTCCGCTGGGCTGGGGCGTCATGGGGGCGGCGTTCGCCACGGCGATCAGTGTCTCGGTGGGCGGTGTGATCGTGGTCGTCTACCTGTCGTTTTTCGCACGCACGCTGCGTTTCTGTCCGCTCAAACGCAGCCGCAAGAGCTTGCGCTTGTCGCTGCGCAACGTCGGTTACCAGTGCCGCATCGGTTCGTCGGCCCTGTTGGGCGAGGCGACGCTGGCGATGCTGATGTTCGTCGGCAACCTGACTTTCATGCACTATCTTGGCGACGACGGCGTCGGGGCGTTCGGCATCGCCTGTTATTACATTCCGTTCGTCTTCATGGTCGGCAACGCTATCGCGCAGTCGGCGCAGCCGATCATCAGCTACAACTTCGGTGCAGGCGTCCGCGAACGGGTGATCGAGGCTGCGCAGATCGCGCTGGCGACGGCCGTGGTCTGCGGTGCGGTCGTCACGGCGGTCTTCATCGGCAGCCCGCGCCTGCTCGTCGGGCTCTTCCTCGATCCGGCGACGCACGCTGCACGCATCGCCATCGAGGGGTTACCGTGGTTCGCCCTGGGCTTCATTTGCTTTATCGTCAATCTGACGGCGATCGGATACTACCAGAGCCTCGAACGGGTCGGGATCGCTTCGGGTTTCGCACTCCTGCGCGGGTTCGTCTTTCTCGTTCCGAGCTTCCTCTTCATGCCGCGGCTCTGCGGTACGGAGGGCATTTGGCTGGCCATGCCGTTGTCGGAGCTGCTGACCGCGCTGGTCATTCTCGGCGTCAGCCTCTGGCGGCGTCAGCGGATCGGCTGATCGGCTCCGTCCGATTGCGAACGAAACGGGATGCTGCCGTCGGCAGCATCCCGTTTCGTTCGTTCCGGCGGCATCAGACCGTCATGATCTCCCGCTCCTTGCGGTCGAGTGCGGCGTCGAGCGTTTTGGAGAACTTCTCCAACAGTTTCTGTACCTGCGTTTCGCCGTCTTTCGACTCGTCTTCGGGCATTCCCTCCTTCTGCGCCTTCTTGAAGGCTTCGACCGCGTCGCGGCGGGCGTTGCGCAGACTCACACGGGCCGTCTCGGCTTCCTGCCGGATCTGTTTCACGAGCAGTTTGCGGCGCTCCTCGGTCAGCGGCGGGATCGACAGGAGAATCTGCTCGCCGTTGTTCGAGGGGGTAAGGCCGATATTGGAATCGATGATCGCCTTTTCGATCGGTTTGATCATCTTCTTGTCCCACGGCTGGATCAGGATCGTCTTCGCATCGGGTACGGTGACGCTCGCGACGCCCGATACGGGGGTCATCGAGCCGTAGTAGTCCACCATGACGCCGTTCAGAACGTTCGGCGACGCCTTGCCGGCGCGGACGTTGTTCAGCTCCTCTTCGAGATGGTCGATAGCACGCTGCATGCGGCCTTCGACGTCGGTCATAATCGTCTTTGTATCTGCCATATCCTTGTCGTTTGTTGAATTATTTCTGCTGAATCTCCGCGGCGGCCGCACACAGGAGTTCGGCGAACTCCTCGTCGTCGTAACCCACCGTGGCCTTCACCACGCGCCCCGTGCGGTCGATCAGAAAGTTGCGCGGGATGAAACGGGTCGCATAGCGCTTGTAGATCGTCTCGTCCGTGTCGAGCCCCATCGGGAAGGCGTAGCCCGTTTTGGCGCGGAAGGCCTCGACCGCTGCACGCTCTTCGCCCCGCGAGATCGGCAGGAAGACGAACTCCTCTCCCGCGAAGCGGTCTATGACCTGCTGCTGCACGTGGCTCAGCTCCTCGCGGCAGGGCGGGCACCACGTCGCCCAGAAGTTGAGCAGCACGACCTTGCCGCGCAGTTCGCTCAGGGCGACCTTGCTGCCGTCGATCATCTCGACGGTGAAATCGGGGGCCTCGGCGCCCTCCCCGGCCAGCGTCGCGGCGGCGGCTTCGGCCGCTTCGTCGGCGGGCTGTTCCGCTGCTGCTGCGGCTTTACCCTCCCGTTCCACCTTGTCGGCGTACCACAATGCGATGCAGACCACTGCGATCAGGGCCAGCAGGATGACGAGCATCCGGTTGTTCGCTTTCTTACGTGCCATATTTCCGAAATGTTATATTCTTAGAAATCAAAGGTGTACCAGCGTGCCGATCTTCTCGCCTGCGAGCAGCCGCATCAGGTTGCCTTCGGTGTCCATGTCGAAGACCTTGATCGGCATCCGGTTCTCCTTGCAGAGCGTGAAGGCGGTCAGATCCATGACTTTCAGGCCGCGGCTGTATACCTCGTCGAACGAGATCGCGTCGAACTTCTCCGCCGTGGGGTCTTTCTCCGGATCGGCCGTGTAGACGCCGTCCACGCGGGTTCCTTTGAGCAGGACGTCGGCTTCGATCTCCACGGCGCGCAGCGCCGCCGCCGAATCGGTCGTGAAGAAGGGATTCGACGTCCCGCCGCCGATGATGACCACCTCGCCTGCCGCGAGGTACTCCAAAGCGCGTGCCTTGGCGTAGTATTCGCCGATAGGCTCCATGCGGATCGACGTCAGCACGCGGGCCCGCACGCCGTCGTTTTCGAGCGCCGATTGCAGGGCCAGCGAATTGATGATCGTGGCCAGCATCCCCATCTGATCGCCCTTTACGCGGTCGAATCCCCGTCCGGCGCCTTGCAGGCCGCGGAAGATGTTGCCGCCGCCGATCACGACGGCGACCTGGACGCCCGCTTCGACCGCCTGTCGGATCTGTGCGGCGTAGGAGTGGAGAACGTCGGTCGAAAGACCGTAGCCTTGTGCGCCCTGCAACGATTCGCCGCTGAGTTTCAGAAGGATTCGGTTGTATTTCATGGTGTTGCCTGTTTTTACAAGTTATCCGTTAGGCGAAGGTACGAAAAAATCCGGAATTATCCTTCGCCGGCCGCGATCTTTCCTGTCGGATCGTGCGGGCGGGGCGTGTCGTCGCCACGGAGGAGTGTCGCTGCCGGAGGAATTTTCGGGGAACCCTTTCACTTTACCGCAGAAAGTGCTACCTTTGTAGTTCATGGAAAAGCGGGAATACAACTGGCTCGATCGAGTGGATTCGCCGCGGGATCTCAAACGGCTCTCGCTCGACGAATTGCGTCTCTATTGCGACGAGCTGCGGCACTATATCATCGAACAGTGCGCGGTCAACCCCGGCCATCTGGCGTCGAGCCTCGGTGCGGTGGAGCTGGCTGCGGCGGTCCATTACGTTTTCGACACGCCCGACGACCGGCTGGTGTGGGACGTCGGCCATCAGGCCTATGCGCACAAGATCATCACGGGGCGCCGCGAGGCGTTCCGCACCAACCGCAAGCTGGGGGGCATCAGCGGCTTTCCGCGCATCGCCGAGAGTCCCTACGACGCTTTCGGAGGGGGCCATTCGTCGGTCTCGATCTCGGCCGCTTTCGGTATGGCCAAGGCCGCCGAGCTGCGCGGCGAGAAGCGGCAGGTGATCGCCGTGATCGGCGACGGCGCCATGACGGGCGGCTTGGCTTTCGAGGGGATGAACAACGCCGGGGCGAGCCGCAAGACCAACATGCTGGTCGTTCTCAACGACAACAACATGGCTATCGACCAGGCTACCGGCGCCCTGAAAAGCTACCTGCTGCACATCTCCACGTCGAAGCGGTACAATGCGTTCAAGAACCGGTTGTGGCGCTGGTTCGCCCACGTGCCGCCGCTGCTGACGCTCTGCCGCCGCGCGGGAAATGCGGTCAAGCACGGCCTGTTGCAGAAGAGCAATCTCTTCGAGAGTTTCAACTTCCGTTATTTCGGGCCGGTGGACGGTCACGACGTGCGGGCGCTGGTCACGGTGCTCCGTGCGCTGAAAGAGATCGACGGTCCGAAGCTGCTGCACGTGATGACGGTCAAGGGCAAGGGTTATTCTCCCGCCGAGCATAACCAGTGCGAGTGGCATGCGCCCGGTCGGTTCAATCCCGAGACCGGCGAGCGGATCGCCTCGGCCGACGGCCGCGACCGTTATCAGGATGTCTTCGGGCAGACGCTCGTCGACCTGGCGCGGCTCGACCGGCGCGTGGTGGGGATTACGCCCGCGATGCCTTCGGGCTGTTCGATGAACCTGCTGCTGCGTGCGATGCCGGAGCGCTGTTTCGACGTCGGGATCGCCGAAGGACATGCCGTGACCTTCTCGGCCGGACTGGCCGCCGCGGGGATCGTCCCCTTCTGCAATATCTATTCGACCTTCATGCAGCGCGCCTTCGACAACGTGATCCACGACGTGGCGATCCAGCGGCTGCCCGTCGTCCTCTGTCTGGATCGGGGCGGCCTGGTGGGCGAGGATGGTGCGACGCACCACGGGGCGTTCGATCTGGCCTATTTCGGCTGCATTCCCAACCTGACGGTGGCCTCTCCGCTCGACGAGCGCGAACTGCGCAACCTGCTCTATACGGCCTTGCAGAGCGGTGTGCCCTTCGTCGTGCGCTATCCGCGCGGCAAGGGCGAGGGGGCGGCATGGCGCGACGAGGCCTTCGAGCGGTTGCCGATCGGCCGCGGCCGCCGGCTGACGGAGGGCGACGACATGGCCGTGCTGACGATCGGGCCGGTAGGGAACGTCGCGGCGCGCGCCGTGAAGCGGGCCGCCGCAGAGGGCGTTTCGGCTGCGCACTACGACCTGCGTTTCGCCCGTCCGCTCGACGAGGAGCTGCTCGACGAGGTGGGGCGTCGCTTCGAGCGGGTCGTGACCGTCGAAGACGGCGTGGTGCGGGGCGGCGTGGGGAGCGCCGTGCGCGACTTTTTCGACCGGCGCGGTTACCGTACGCAGGTACGTTCGCTCGGTATTCCCGACGACCGGTTCGTGGAACACGGTACGCCGGCGGAGCTGTATGCGCAGTGCGGATTCGACGAGGAGGGAATCCTGCGGGCGATTTTGGAGCGCTGAGTAGGGATCGGAGCGATCGAAAGCGGGGATCGGCAGCTGCCGATCCCCGCTTTTCGTCATTGCGGCGCCCGCAGGAGCCGCAGCCGGTCGAGCGGATAGCCGCGCCGTTCGGCCAGCCCCACGATGTGACGCAGCGTGTCGCGCCGGATGCGGGGTTGCCGCGAGAGGATTTGCAGGTGCAGCGGTGCGGTGCTGCCCACGAGCGCCCACTGGTACTGATCGTCCAGTTCCAGAATGCAGTAATCGGTGTGGAGGAAAATGAAGTTTTTTACCCGCAGCCGTCCGCTCCGCTGCGTTCGCCGGGCGTGCCGGCACGACGTGTGCCGGTGTCCGGTGCGGATGTCGATGCCGGCCCGTTCCATCTCGACGTTCCCGTCGGCCCGCAGCGTATAGCGGGCTTCGATGTTGCGCAGCCGCCGTTCGAACGGACGGTCGTAGCGGGCGATTTCGTACCAGCGTCCCATGTAGCGTTCCAGTTCCAGCCGCCGCACGGTGCGCATGTCGATGTGTCGGTGCCGACGCCGGTAGAGGAGCGATGCGATGATGAAAGCCAAAACGTAGAGTGTAATCACGATCGGAAATTTACGGCGGGAAGGTGCAAAATCCGCGCCGCAAACTCCTATCGGACGAAACGGGTGAAGGGGACGAAGGGCATGACGGTGAACTCGGCTGTCAACAGATAGTCGCGGCGGGGGTGTTCGGTGTAGACCGGTTTGCAGATGCGGTAGCGGCCGAATGCGGCCGGAAAGAGGCGCGGGTGCAGACGGGCCGTGAAACGGTGTTCTGCGGCGCCGTTCTCCGGTTCGAGACAGATCAGCAGGGAGTGCCACATGCCGCCGTCGGGCAGCCGTTCCCAGCGGTCGCCGTGCAGGCGGCAGACGGCGTAGTCCGTTCCGAAGCAGAGCCGTTGCCGGCCGGCGTTGCGGATCGTGAGGCGCACGGTGTCGGCATCGCAGGGGTAAAGGGCGTATTCGGCGTGCATGGAGAAGAGTGCGGCGGGTGCCGTGCCGCCTTCGGGCGCGGGCGGATAGGGGACGGTGCCGGGATCGAATCCTGCGAGGCGGATCCGGCGGCTGTCGTGCACGCAGCGGCGGAAGCGGGCCTTCATCGCCGAATCGGCACGCAGCAGATGTACCTCGACGCGGCCGTCGGCCTCGTCGCTCCACGCCGTCGTGAAGGCTTCGGCGAGCAGGTCGTCGGGATGCGCGGCCAGCCACTGTACGACGCTGTCCTGCAATGCGCGCAACTCCCCGTCGGCTCTGCACGGGCTTACCGCCGCGAGGACGGCGAAGAGCGTCAGGGCGAACGGCAGGCATTTCATGGCGGAAGGGTGTGGCTCCGGTACGGACCGGAGTTATTCGATCACCATGTCGAACCGGTCGCAGGTGCCGGTGCGGTGCGCCAGATGTTTGGTAAGCGACGAGATGCCGAACAGGGGCGAGTAGGTGCGCACCTTGATCGTCCGGCCGTCGGGCAGGAATTCGAGGATGCGCAGCCAGCCGTCGCCGCCGTTGCCCTCCCAGCCGCCGCCGAGGATCTGGACGTTGAACATCATCTGGTGGACGTCATGTCCCGCGCGGTTTTTGTCGACGCGGTAGGCAACGGCGTCCTCGTAGTCGCCCGGCTTGCCCGTGTGGCCGCAGACGACCATACGGATGTTCGGGGAGGGTTCGATCAGTTTGCGCCAGATTTCGGCGCCGGTGTTGCCCGGGGTGAGTTCGTAGCTGTTCTTTTCGATCCGTTTGGCGGAGCGTTCGTGCAGGAAGGCGTGGGTCATGAATATCACCTTGCGGTCGCGGTATTCGGGCTTGTCGATCAGCGCCGCCGCCCAGTCGAGCACTTCGTCGCGGGGCAGGAACTCCGTGGTGACGACGAGCAGGCCGCCCCATGCCGGATCGTCGAAGGCGAAGGCGGCGTTTTCCAGCGAGATGGCGCCGTTGCGGTTGGGATACGTCGCGACGCAGACGTCGCGCCACGCCGGATTGCGTTCGAAGGGGAAGTAATCGGGGAAACACGTGCGGCTGTTTTCGGCCTTGCGGTATCCGTAGTCGTGGTTGCCCGGCGAGACGATGTAGGGGACCTTGCCGTCGAGCCGTGCCAATGCGTGCGAGGCCGCTTCCCACATCTCGCGGCTGGTCTGGTTGAGCATCTTGCGGTTCAGAACGATGTTTTCGTTCTGTTCGACCAGATCGCCCGTGCAGAGCACGGCCTTGATGTTGAGGTGGTCGACGTTGTCGGCGATCCACGCCGTGCAGAGGTCGAACAGCGGCTGGTTGATGTCGTATTTGGTATAGCCCTGCGGGTCGCCCAGCAGGATCATGGTGAACGAATCGGGATCGGTGAGTTCCTGACGGTCGGCGCGGTCCTGCGCCTGAGCGGCGAAGGCGACGAGCGCCGCCATGCAGCAGAGAAGTAGTTTTCGGTTCATTATCGGGAAGTTTTAAACGGGTTTCAGGCTACGGGACAGGGGATGCCGAGCGCTTCGACCCGTGCGGCGATGCGTTGCAGCTCCTCGCGGGGAATTTTGCGCAGCGTCCGGCACGGGGTGTCGCGGTCGAGCGAGTAGACCATCACTTTCGACGGGCGGATCTCCTCCACGAGCCGCAGCCATGCCTCCACCTCCCGTTCGGCGGTGTTGTCGATCGGTTCGCCTTCGATCTCGCCCGCAAGAAACATCGTTTGGAGGATCATGCGGCCTTCGAAACGTTTCATCAGTTCGACTGTCCGTGCGACCGAGTAGTCGCCCGCCGGATTGTTCATGCGGCGCACGGTGGCGTCGAACGCCGAGTCGAGTTTCAGGATGTTGTTGTCGACGCGCAGCAATGCGCGGCGCACGTCGTCGCGGTGGATCTGCGTGGCGTTGCTCAGTACCGAAACCCGTGCCGAGGGGCACAGTTCGTCGCGCAGGGCGAGCGTGTCGTCGATGATCGCTTCGAAATCGGGGTGGAGCGTAGGTTCGCCGTTGCCGGCGAAGGTGATCACGTCGGGCGGGGTTCCGTCGGCCGTCATGCGGCGCAGTACGGCGCCGAGTTGAAGGCGCACCTCTTCGCGCGGATTGAACCGCCGCCGGCCGGGATGGTCGGCGTTCCAGCCGCATTCGCAGTAGATGCAGTCGAACGAACAGAGTTTCGATTCGGTGGGCAGCAGATTGACGCCCAGCGAGAGACCGAGCCGCCGCGAGTGCACCGGCCCGAAGATGATGTCGTGATAGAGCGATGTCATGCGACAAAATTAAGAATTAAAAGCGAAGAATCGCCATCGGGCGTGCATAAATGTCGCTGTTGTCGGTGAAGGGTGTTCCGGTTCGTGTCGGGAAGAGTCCCGGATCGACCGGCGCTCCGGTGGAAGGGTGGTTCGAATTTGCGCGGTTGCGGAGCGCATCCTTGCTTTCGTCGCGTCGACGCGGTAAAGTGCAAACGTTTGTGCCTGCTTGCTGACTTCGATTCGGGGTGAGCGGAATTCGAAGACCTTCCCTCGGGGATGAGCTTCGAATGGGGTCGGATTTGCAACCGTTGCCGGAGGCCGCGACGGTGCCGTTCGGGAACCGGCAGCAGCGGCGATTTCGGATGGGCTTTCCCGAACCGTTGGGGGGGGCGGCGGCTATAAAGCCCCTCCCCTGAGGGAGGGGTTTGGGGTGGGGTCGGATTTGCAACCGCGGCCGGAGGCTGCGACGGCGCCGTTCGGGAACCGGCAACAGCGGCGATTTCGGATGGGCTTTCCCGAACCTTAGTAAGTATAAATGCGTATTTCGAGCCGGCGAATGCCAAAAAGAAGCGTTTCGCAGCCTGCCTTTTAGGAGTTTTTCATACCTTTGTGTACCAAAAAATTGGGACTAACTAAAATTCAAACAGGATATGGTGGATATTTTTGCCCGTCTCGAAAAAAATGCGGGCGGCCCGATCGGTCAGTACATGCGGGTGGCACACGGTTATTTCGCTTTTCCGAAGCTCGAAGGAGAACTGGGGCCGCACATGCGTTTCCGCGGGAAGATGATGCTCAATTGGAGTCTGAATAACTATCTGGGCCTCGCCAATCATCCGGAGGTGCGCGAAGCCGATGCCAGGGGCGCGGCCGAGTTCGGCATGGCGGCTCCGATGGGTGCCCGCATGATGAGCGGCCAGACCAAGTATCACGAGCAGCTGGAACGCGAGCTGGCCGCCTTCGTAGGCAAGGAGGACGCCTTCCTGCTCAATTTCGGCTATCAGGGCATGATCTCGATCATCGACTGCCTGCTCTCGCCGCGTGCGCTCGACGTGGTGGTTTACGATGCCGAAGCGCACGCCTGCATCATGGACGGTCTGCGTCTGTACAAGGGCAAGCGGTTCATGTACGCCCACAACGACATGGAGTCGTTGCGCCTGCAACTGAAACACGCCACCGAATTGGCTGAACAGCAGGGCGGCGGCGTGCTGGTCATCACCGAGGGCGTCTTCGGCATGAAGGGCGACTGCGGCAAACTGGACGAGATCGTGGCGTTGAAGAAGGAGTTCCCGTTCCGTCTGCTGGTGGACGATGCCCACGGATTCGGCACGATGGGTCCCGGCGGCCGCGGTACGGCGGCGCACTACGGCGTGGTGGACGGCGTGGACGTACTCTTCAACACCTTCGCCAAGTCGATGGCCGGCATCGGTGCCTTCGTCAGCGGGCCGAAATGGCTGATCTATCTGTTGCGTTACAACATGCGCTCGCAGCTCTACGCCAAGTCGCTCCCGATGCCGATGGTCATCGGCGCGTTGAAGCGTCTCGATCTGATCCGTAAGCATCCCGAATATCAGGAGAAACTGTGGGAGATCACCCGCGCGTTGCAGGGCGGTCTGAAAAAGAACGGATTCGACATCGGTCCGACCAATTCGCCCGTGACGCCCGTCTACATGAAGGGCGGCGTGACGGAGGCGACCAACCTGATCGTCGACCTGCGTGAAAACCACAATCTCTTCTGCTCGATCGTGGTCTATCCCGTGATTCCGCGCGGCGAGATCATCCTGCGCGTCATCCCGACGGCGGCCCATACGCTGGAAGACGTGAACTATACGATCGAAGCCTTCAAGTCGGTGCGCGACAAGCTCGAATCGGGCTTCTACCGCGACAAACCCATTCCCGAAGGTTTCGCTCAGGAACTTTAATCTCCGGGCCATGCGATCGCCGGCACGGATCCTGTTCGTTCTGTTCACCCTGCTCCTTACGGTGCAGGGTGAACCCGTTTTGGGCGCCCGCACGAAGGTGATCGTCCGTCCTGCCGCCGGCCGATCCGTGCCCGAAGAGGCTTACGGCATCTGCCTTCCCGTCCGGCTGTCATGCGACGGCGTGGCGGTCTGCGGCTACGATGCACAGCTTCCGACGGGCGAACGGGTGGCGGCGCTGTCGGCGGACGAACTGGCGGCACGAGGAGTTCCGAGGCTGGACGACGTCGTGCGGCAGTGGCGGGGTCGGGATCTTCGCCTCTTTTTGGAACTTTGCCCGTCCGCGGCGGAGCCGCTTTCGGAGGAGGAGCGTGCCGAACGGGAGTTGATCCTGCGGCGTGCCGACGCTGCGACGTGCGGGGCGTTCGCTGCGGCCGATGCATCGTGCGGTTGCTGCGCACTGGCCGAAACCGCATTGCGGACGGCCTATGGAGCCGGGTTCCGGCAGGGGGATGTCTGGCTGATCGCGGACGATGCGGAGGTGTTCGCGCGTTACGGCGGCAGATCGTCCAAAGTCCCCCTCTGCGGCTTGTCGCCGGAAGGGACGGGCAGGGGCGGTGTGCGGGGGCTGTTTCTGCACCGGATGCGTGTCGGATCGAAATCCGACGTGAAGCGGTTGCACAAAGGCGGCCGGCGGATCGTGGTCTGGGATGTCAATTCGGCCGGGGATGCCGCCGCGATGCGGGCCTATGGCGTCGATTTCATCGTGACCGACGATCCGGAATCGATTGGCGGTCGATGACTTTCTGTCCGACCGCGCCTCCGTTCCGGCCGTCCTTTTGCCGTGTCAAAGTCTTTGCTGTTTGCGGATCGGACGGGAAACGCAGGAAGGAAAGGTCTGTTCGGGACAGTCGCCGGTTACACGGTTTCTACTGGGGAATAAAAAAGCTGCAACACAACGCGTTGCAGCTTTTTTTCGTATTTCGGCGGAATCAGCGGATGTCGTGTTTTTTGAGGATCTTGACGATCTGCGGCCGGATCACTTCCAGAATACGGCCGTGACCCAGATCGGAGGGATGTACGCCGTCGACGGTCGCATCGTGGTCGTCGCCCAGCGGCATCCCCGGATTGAGGAAATAGATGTTCTTGTCCTGTTTGAGCAGACGTTGCATCCCCGCTTCGGACGCAGCGCGTTTGTCGTCCTCGAACTTGCGGATCTTGTCGTTGAAATTGCGGCTTTCGCGCACCTCGGTTTGCAGAAAGATCAGCGGCGTCGTGGGATGTGCGGCGCGTATCGTCGCTACGAAGGGTTCGAGACGCTCCTCGATCTGCTGTGCCGAAGGGTTGGAGAAGCTGTCGAAGAGGAAGGCGTCGGCCTCGCACGCTGCGGCTACATGGGCGAAGAACTGTTCCATCTTGCACTGGCCGCTGGCGCCCAGATTGACGAACTCGAAGCCCGTCGCACGTTCGAGTTGTGCAGGATATGCCATGCCCGGACGGCTGAGTCCCGTACCGTGGGTGATGCTCGAACCGATCACCACGATCCGGTGGCGGAAGGGATTGGGTGCGGCTTCGATGCGGGCGCCGGCGTCGACGCCGATTTCGAGCGTTTTCACCTCGTCGAACAGCGGCAGGTAGAGCAGGCACTCCTTCTCGGTGCCGTCCATGTGCTCGACGAGGGTGGCCTTGTGGTCGGCTCCCAGACCGGGACGGGCGATGCCGGCGAAGACCCACTCGCCGTCGCGCTTGATGTAGAGGTCCATTCCCTTCTGCGAGAGCCCCGTCATGTGGGTACTGGGTTTGCGGTCGGTCGTCGTCCAGCGGGCGGAGATCGTGCGGCTGTCGGTGCGGAAGACCACGGCCACGCCGGTCGAATAGGTGTAATAGAGCCGCACGGTCTTCGACAGATCGGGATAGTCGGCCACCTCGACGCGGTGGAAGGGTTGCTTCGTCGCATGAGGCTTGTTCACGAGCGTGAGCGTCGCGGCGTCGACGTAGTTCGGTTCGGGTTTTTCGGCAGCCGATGCCGGGCCGATGCAGAGCACGCAGAGCAGCG
Source organism: Alistipes communis (assembly GCF_006542665.1). Taxonomy (NCBI): domain Bacteria; kingdom Pseudomonadati; phylum Bacteroidota; class Bacteroidia; order Bacteroidales; family Rikenellaceae; genus Alistipes; species Alistipes communis. Next base: position 1,230,868 of record NZ_AP019735.1, on the reverse strand, counting down.
CGCCGAGCGAGAACAGGAAGTTTTTCATATCCGGAAGATTGGTTAGTTTTTTCGTCGATACAAAGATAGGAAAAGCCGAGAGCAGAACCAAATTTATTTGGTTTTGCCGGGGCGGAGTATCTAAGGCGAAGCCGACGGCGGGATTTCGCGGCGAATTGCGGACGTCCGGTGCGGAATTTTTTCCTCCCTCTTTGTCCGCTGGCGGAAAAAAGCTATCTTTGTTCGACTTATGAAACTTCTCGTCAAGCCGAGCGCAGAGCCGAACTTGTTCGGGCTGTGCCGGGGCGAGAAAACGAAGAAGGAAATTCGATGCTTGCTGACCTGCTGATTTAAACGAAGAAAAATTCAACGAATATGAAACGACTTTTTGTGCTTGTGTGTGCATTGGGACTCTGGGCGGCGGCCTGGGCGGCTCCCGAAGTGAATATCGTACCCAAACCGCTGAACGTCGAGATGGGCGACGGCTCCTTCACGGTCGATGCCGCGACCGTCGTCACGGTGGGCAGGGACGCCTCGTTGCGCTCCGTGGGGGAACTTTTCGCCGCGATGATCGAGCCGGTCACAGGGCGTGCCGTCAAGGTGAAGACCGCGGCCGACGGCGCGAAGATCGACCTGGCGGTCGATCCCGAGCTCGGCGAGGAGGAATACGTGCTGCGGGTGACGCCTGCGGGCGCCGACGTGCGCGGCGGTTCGCCGAAAGGGGTGCTCTACGGTTTGCAGAGCCTGCGCCAGCTGGTGATCGAAGGCGAGGGGACGGTTCCGGCCGTGACGGTGAAGGACAAACCCTATTTCGGCTATCGCGGCGCGATGCTCGACGTCTGCCGGCATTTCATGCCCGTGGAGGATGTGAAGGCCTTCATCGACATTCTGGCCATGCATAAACTCAACCGGTTCCATTTCCATCTGACCGACGACCAGGGCTGGCGTATCGAGATCAAGAAATATCCCGACCTGGCACGCAAGGGCTCCGTCCGCAAGGAGACGCTCGTGGGCAATCTGCGTACTTCGACCGAATACGACGGGATTCCCTACGGCGGGTATTATACGCAGAAACAGATTCGCGAGATCGTGCGCTACGCCGCCGAACGCCATATCGAGGTGATTCCCGAAATCGAAATGCCCGGCCACGGGCTGGGGGCGCTGACCGCCTACCCGTGGCTCGGCTGCCGCGGCGAGAATTACGAGGTCTGGACACGCTGGGGCATCAGCAAGGATGTTTTCTGCGCCGGCAAGGACTCGACCTTCGAATTCTTGCAGGACGTGCTCGCGGAGGTGATCGAGTTGTTCCCCTCGAAATACATCCATATCGGCGGCGACGAGTGCCCCAAGGCCCGCTGGAAGGAGTGCCCGCTCTGCCAGCGGCGGATGAAGGAGAACGGCCTGAAAAACGAGGAGGAGTTGCAGAGTTATTTCATGCAGCGGATCGAGAAGTGGCTGAACGACCACGGCCGCAACATCATTGGCTGGGACGAGATCTTACAGGGCGGAATCTCGAAAACGGCCACCGTGATGTCGTGGCGCGGTTCGAAGGGCGGAATCGCCGCAGCCAAGGCGGGCAACACGGTCATCATGGCGCCCAACACCCACTGCTATCTGGACTATCGTCAGACGCAGCAGCAGGAGTTCGAGCCGCTGGGACAGGTGAAGTACCTGCCCATGCGGCAGGTCTATGCGCTCGATCCCTACGAACAACTGACTCCCGACGAACGTAAGTACATCCTCGGCGTGCAGGGCAACCTCTGGACGGAGTACATTCCCGATTTCCGGCAGGTGAAACACATGCTGCTGCCTCGTCTGGCGGCGATCGCCGAGACGGGCTGGGCCTACGACCGCAAGGATTTCGAGGATTTCAGCCGACGCATGCGGCAGTTCCGCAAGGTCTACGATCGTGCGGGCTACAACTACGCGACCTATTTCTTCGACGGAAAGGACGAATAATTCCGTTTCTCCCGCAGACGGGATGCACGGTGGTGTGCGCCCTGTCTGCGGGAGTCTCGCCGCCGGACGATCCGGGCGATTACCGAATATCGAATTGCCATGAAATATCTGTTTTGTGTCCTGCTGGCTTTGTCGCTGGCTGCGTGCGGGAAGGAGACCGAAGATCCGGGGTTGTCGCGCGAAGAGTTTCTGGATCTCTTCCCGCTGCATGAGCATGGCGAGGTGTATGTCGAACCCTTCTACGTGCGTTTTTACTATCCCGGAGGGAATTGTCTGCTCTTTCCGACCGACATTCTCGGCGAGAGTCCGGCGGCGCCGGTACAATATATGTTTCTGCATCTGGACGGCAGCGACGTTCCGCCCGCGGAACTGATCGACCGGGCCTACGGCGTCGACTGTGCTGCCGCGACGACCGCATTGAGTTTTTTGCCCGATGCCGCCGGCGGGAATTACCTGGTAGCCGATTTCCGTTACCGCTATGCGGCCGAGCAGGGTACGCAGATCGGGGAGCGCGTCGGCGAGTGGCGCATCGTGTGGGGCGTGCAGCGGCAGTATAGGTACAATGGAAAATTGTATCCGCGTGTCGAATTTCAGTAATTGCCGTACGGCTTGTGCATTGGAACGGTTTTGGACGAATGCGGAGTCGGGCGGCCTGCGATTTTTTTGCGGAAATATTTTGCAGAATAAAAATTTCGGTTTATCTTTGCACTCGCAAAAAGCCCCGAACGGGGTAGCAGATAACATTTTGCGGAAATAGCTCAGTTGGTAGAGCGCAACCTTGCCAAGGTTGAGGTCGCGGGTCCGAGTCCCGTTTTCCGCTCCGGGCTTCTTTGAAAGGAGGAGCAAGAACGAGTAAAAAACCTTATGTATCAGCGATATGTAAGGTTTTTTCGTTTTTTAGGCGATGTATTCGAGCGTATAAAAAAGCAGGTTGCCCGGACCGAAATCGTGACCTGTTTCGCTCGAACCGAAAATAGGTCACGATTTACGATCAATGCGTTGAATTACATTGTTTTGCGTCCAATAATCTCTATGCTGCATACGTTTAACCGATCCAACCCAAGCAGCATTATGAAACGCACGACATTCAGCGTGGTCTTCTTCTGCAAGAAGACGAAACTCACGAAGAAGGGCACAGCGCCGATCTATGCCCGTATCACGACCTCCGGCCGGTCGACGGAGATTTATACCCAGTGCCGGATCGAACCGGAGCATTGGAACCAGCGTTTGGAACGTTGCATGTTGCGAGACCCCGTTTCTACGCAGATCAACGGGATTCTCGCTACTTACCGCACAAACATCCTCGCTGCCTACGGATAGCCTTATTAAGGAGGGCAAGACTCCGGACTGCTTCGCCATCAAGCACCGATTGGAACATGCGGCAGCGAGTTCGCGGATGTTCCTTGTCGAGTTTTCGAAATACTGCGACAAACGGCAAAGGGAGGTGGGTATCCGCCTTACGCAACTCACGGCGAACAAATACCACCGTCTGCTGCGTTATATGACCGAATACATGAGAGAACAGTACAGGAAAGACGACCTGCCGCTGGATGCGATCGACTATGCATATATCGACGGATTGAATACGTTCATGCAGACGGCGCATAACTGCAAGAACAACGGCGCCGTGAACCTGCTGTGCTGTCTGAAAAACTTTATCCTCTATGCGATACGGAACGAGTGGCTGGAAAAGAATCCGTTCCGCTACTACAAGATGAAGGTGGATCGGACGAACGTCAAGGTTCCGCTGACGAAAGAGGAGCTCGAAACGCTTATCCACAAGCCGCTGCCGAACGACCGGCTGGCCCGCATCCGCGACGTGTTCTCGTTCTGCTGCCTGACGGGGCTGGCCTTTACGGATGTGGATCACCTGCGCAGGGAGCATATCACGACCGACGAGGACGGGACGCAGTGGATCCACAAGCCGAGGGAAAAGACGGCGGTAATGAGTCGTGTGCCGCTGCTACCGCATCCGATCGCACTGCTGCGGAAATACGAGCGGGATGAAACGTGCAGGGCGAGAGGCAAGCTGCTTCCCGTGCCGTCGAACGCGAAGATGAACGCCTATTTGAAAGAAATTGCGACGTTGTGCAACATACCGAAGAACCTGACGACGCACTGTGCAAGACATACGTTCGCGACGCTTGCGATCGAATACGGGATGCCGATCGACATCATCGCCAAGATACTGGGCCATACGAATACGAACATGACACGGCGCTATGCGAAGATTTCGGAGGCGAATATCAGTCGCGAGATGAAAAAAATCGGAGAGATGCTGTCATTATAACGTGAGACAAAGGGGCGGGCCGTCGAAGCCTCGCCCCTTGTCTGTGTTTATTCTATCGTTTCAGACAGTCGATGGCCGCGAGACGTTCGTACTGCCCGCGCAGCTCGGCGACGATCTCGGTGTTGCAACGCTTGACGATCCGCCGGAGCCGTGCGGCGTCTTCGGCCGTCAGCGCATAGCGCGCGATCGTCTCCTCGTCGATCGTCAGCGGCTCGTTCGCGAGAATCGCCGCGCGGCAGCGACACATCATGTAGTTCGGGAACTCGCTGACGATTTCTTCGACCGCCGTATCGAGGTCTTCGCTGCCGATCTCGCAGAGCGCCGTGCCCTCGGGCGAGCAGAACACTTCGCCGTATTTACGGTACGTCTCCTCGCGCTCCTTCTCCGTGCAGTAGACCGAGAAGCTGATAAGGAAGATCTGCCCTTTGGGCTTGAAGGAGGCGTAACGGGCGCAGAACTCGGGGATGGTATAGGTTTCATCGGGGAGGTCGCCACGCGATAAATCCTCGGTCAGCGCGATGCGGAACTCCGTCTTCGGCGCGGCCTTGAAGAGGGCATAGATGTAGGGCGCCCGCTCGTACAGGGCCGTCAGGATCGAACGGATGTCCCGCCGGTAGTCGAGGCTCGGGGAATCGTCCTCGGTTTTCACGTCTTCATCGGTTTCGAGCAGGAGGAGTCGGGCCAGCTCGTCGGGGAGTGTCGTTTCCTTTTTCATTGTAGTTTTAAGTATCGGGTTCGTTGTTCAGGGGTCATATTAAGTGCAATTTGCGGAGTATATCGGAGCTGCCCCGCCCGCCACTCCGCCGCACCGATCGTGCGGCGGAGGCGACGTACCAGTACTCGTCAGTTACGGATCGCGGGGACCGTATGGGAAGGGCAGCGACATCGCCGAACCTAAAACTTTTACTTGAAAAAGAAACAAGGCGATGCCGCCGCCTGTAAGATCGGCGGAGCGTGAAGGGCGACCGAACCGTTGCGGACAAAGGCGTCATACCCGCATGCCGATTCCGCCGGCCGAGGATTCGGCAGATGCAGTTCGTATATTTTATTGTATTCGGGGCGGGACGGCGCATAACGTTCGGAGCGATGGATCATGCGCCCGCAGGGAAAAGAAAAAGGGGCGCGGTGTCAATCAACTACCGTAGGTATTAGGAAACCCGTAATCAGTTGATCGTCCTGCGCCCCAGCCGTGTCCTACCCTAATGGGTAGGACATAACTGAGACTGACAACCATTATACCTGATTACCAATAAAGTTCCTAATTTCACGGTAGGTATAAAGAGTTGTTTACCCTCTATAATGTTATGTCCGTCGGTTATGCCGAGTCGTTCAATCGCAAAGGTAGCATAATTTTCGTAATGTATGTGTCACAAATATAGGTATTATTCTTGATAACTCAAACAAGTATTAGCGCAAAAATTAAGGTTAGCTTTTTTATTTGCGTCAATGAAACGGAAAAAGCAACGACGCGACGAAATACTTCTTCAAAAAATAGTACTGCGGATCAAAGAGCTCCGTAGTATTCATGGGCATACACAAGAAAAACTGAAAGAGGCAACCGGACTGAATATTCCAAATTTAGAAACAGGCGAGAATTTTCCTAACCTCACGTCTATTGCTATTATTTGTAGGTATTACAATATTTCTTTGGATGAATTTTTCGCTCCAATGGAATACCCGCCTAAAAAAGAATAACCATATGATATAAAGAGACGGAACATTATGTTCCGTCTCTTTTTTGTATGAATCAAACCGGCGTTGCTTGATTTCCGTTCGTCTCCGGCCGCCCCTCACCGACATTTTCGAGGATGTCCGTTCGGGCCGGCCGGAGCCTCGGGGCAGGGTTAGAGCAGCTCGCGGGAGTTCCGGTCGTTGTGCAGACGGTTGATCTCTTCGCGGTAGGTTTCGAGGTGCCACCGCAGAATGTTGTCCGCATAGGAGGTTGCGGTCATACGGTCGGGTCCGATCTTTCGCACGACGTCCAGTATCTTGCGCTTGGTTTCGGCATCGACATAGATCGCCGCGCGGAAGCGGATCTCCGTGCGGGCCATGAACCTCCGCTCGAAATCGGGAAGCAGGATTCTCCTGCGCCGTTCGGCGGCTTGCGGAGCCTCGTCGGAATCCTCCACCGTCTTTATGATCCGCTCGTCGAAGGGCGGCGGGTCGGCGTCGAGAATCGACGGGGTGTTGCCGATGGCACGGCGTACCAGCTCTTCATCGATCACGGTTTTCTTCGTCATGGTATGCAGTCTGTTTTGTGCGAATGAACGGTCGGCGACGAACGAAAAGGCTTTACGGCCCTGCCCCGTTCGAGCGATCATTCATTCACGAATTTGTCGGAAGATGTTCGCGGCGAATCGGTCTTGCCGGCTCGCACGGGCGGAAGCACGGCGGCGGACGATCCCGCATCCGTTCTTTCGTGCTTCCGTCCGCAAGATAATACGCCATCGTGGCCCCCGAATCGGCTGGCCGCTCCTGACCGCCGGAGGCCGTCCGCAGGGTTTGCCGCTCTCGCCGCGGCGTCGTAATATTGCACCCTGAAAACCGAGTGTCGCCGGCGTGATCCGCGTAGGATTTTCGATGCGGGGAACGAGCGATCCGCAGTGCGGCGTTTTGTTCCCGCAGCGGGAACAGCGAGCTGTACCTTTGTATGCCGAAAAGGTTTTCGGCATACAAAGGTACAGCTCGCCCTGCGGGGCTGCGGCCGCCACTTATGTTGAATGCTAAATACGAATCAGGATTATGGGAAAGATTAAAGGAAAGATCGGCCGGCCTCGTGCGACCGATCCGAAGATTCATCGGTACAACTTCAAGCTGACCGAGGAGCAGCATATCCGCTTCGAGCGGATGCTGTGAAGGGCGGGCTTGGAGCACAACCGCAGCCGCTTCATTGTCGGGCGAATCTTCGACGAGACGTTCCGCGTGGTCAGGGCGACCCCACGAAACAGCGTTACCTCGTCCGGCTGAACGAGTACATCGCCCAGATTTCCCGCGTTGGGAACAACTACAATCAGGTCGTCAAGGCGATCAACACGTACCTCTCGCGTAACATGCTGCCCCGCCAGATCGACACGCTGGTAGCCTGCACGCGAGAATTGAAATCTCTTTCGGAGCAGGTGTCGGAGCTGACCAGACAATTGCGGGAGGAGTGGCTGATAACAGTAATTAATAATAAAAATTAACTATCGATAATTTTTTAAGATGTAGTTTTCGTATCACTCTCCTGCACATTTGGATGAAAGTCTGAAATGAACTTTTTGAAAATACGAAAATCGGCATATCATACAAAATAGTCTAGCGGCATTTCCGTGACGAACTGATGGACGAAGAATTTGTCAATGTAATTTTTGAACGATAGGAGTTGGTAAGTGAAATATAAACCACACTACATATCGCTTTTATACTAGGAAGCGGTGGTCATACAGGCCTATGTCGGTATTAGTAGCGATAGGGCGCAGATGATTGGTTGAGGGAAAAATGAAAGTGTAAAAAATAACAGATCGGAGACTGTAAATTAAAGTGTGTCAAGTAAAGGAAAAAGAAAATATTAACTTTACAGACACACTTTAATTATGAGTAATTCATTTGATTTTGAACAGTTCAAGGCGAATGCCATTGAACAATTGAAGGCCGGTGTTCCTCTTTCCGGCAAGGAAGGAGTATTGGCACCTTTGTTGGAGAATCTGCTTAACAGCGCCCTTGAAGGAGAGATGGACAGCCATCTGGAAGGCAGTGAACGCGAGTGGGGTAACCGCCGCAACGGTCACATGAGCAAGCAGGTGCAGACCTCGATGGGCGAAGTGACAATAAACACACCGCGCGACCGGGACGGCACTTTCGATCCTCAGGTTGTACGCAAACGCGAGAAGATCCTTGCGGACTCACTTGCGGACAGAATCATAGGCCTGTACGCCATCGGTAACAGCACAAGAGAGATAAGCGACATCCTAGAAGAGCAGTTCGGCAACCGCATATCGGCAGAGACCATCAGCAGCATTACGGATCGTGTCCTTCCTGAGATACAAAGCTGGAAACCCCGGCCTCTGGACCGGGTGTATCCCATCGTATGGCTTGATGCGGTACATTACAAGGTAATGGATGAGAAGAACCATCCAGTGACACAAGCCATCTATAATGTACTGGCCCTTACATGCGAGGGAAGGAAAGAGCTTTTGGGCATGTACATATCCAGGAGCGAGGGAGCCAACTTCTGGTTCGGTGTCCTTACGGATCTCCAGAACAGAGGAGTCCAGGATATCCTCATCGCCTGCATGGACGGTCTCAAGGGCTTTCCCGATGCGATTGCAAGCGTCTTTCCGGAGACAACGGTCCAGCTTTGCATCGTACATCAGGTACGCAACTCAATCAAGTATGTCGCCAGCAAGAATCAGAAAGAGTTCATGAGGGATCTGAAACTTGTATATCAGGCCGTCAATAAGGATGCCGCAGAGAAGGCTCTTGACGACCTTGAAATCAAGTGGGGCGAGGACTATCCGATTGTCATCAAGAGCTGGCGAGACAATTGGGATCGTCTGACCGCCTACTTCCAGTACTCACAGCATATCAGAAGGATAATATACACTACAAACACCGTAGAAGGCTATCACCGCCAGCTACGCAAGGTAACCAAGAACAAGGGCGTGTTTACATCTGATACCGCCCTGGAAAAACTTGTCTATCTTGCATTTACGAGGATAAGGAAGAAGTGGCCCCAACCGGTACAGAATTGGGGGCAGACGGCCCAGCAATTGGCTATCCTATTCCCGGACAGGTTCAGGATCTTAGCCTGACAACATCTTTTGTTTGGAGTTCTTTGACGATATTGATAACTTAGCAGAGCTGTTTTGGAACCTTCAATATTCCAAAACAGCTCCGAAATATAACTTGACACAGTTTAGTTTACACTACCACAGATCGAGTTTACACGCACAAGTCAAGTAATTATTACTTGACTTGTGCGTAAATTAATTTTTACGATTCCTCTTTTCAAATTCTTGTTTCAGCTTATACAATTCAGATTTGGGGTCTGCAATATCTGCTCGATAGTTCTTGTAAAACATTAATATTTGTTTTAATTTAAGATTATCTGTAAGACTATCAATGTCTGTAAAATTATTTTTAAAGATAATAGGCATTATCTCTTCCTTTTCCTCTTCTGATAATTGTAACATTGCTTTTCTCCATTCTGTTGTATAGCCAAGATATTCAAAGAAAAAGCGGAACAGCAAAAATGTTTCAGGCATTATTAACAGCTCCATGAACTCATTTTCATTTCGGCCGAACGCTTTCTCGAAAAATGATACTCCACGTCCTATCTTTCCTTTTGTAGCATTCAAAATAGCTTGCACAGCACGTATATATTTACGATTCCAATATTCGCCAATATAGTCTCTATCGTGGCTGTGTTCACCTTTGATAGGGTGATATTTCATCGGGAATGAATAAATACTAATATTAAGTTCCTCACATAAGTCAACATTCACCCGCATTCGATGATAAAGGTCTTTTGGATGCTCTTTAAAATTATAAAGCAAATAGTTGGAGAAATCTTTAATACCATGTTCTACACTCATCTTTAACGCTTTTGTATATGCTTTTTCCGTTTTGACATCATCAAATGCAATACGCAATGGACGAACAGGCACCTGAGCCAGCAAAGAAACGATGTCTTCCGTAAACAACCTTGCATCTACACCTTGATTGAAATCAACGTAACGACTACGTCCTTTCTGATTTGCATATTTCTTTTCAAAATATGGTGCGAAATCTTTGTACGTGCGAATTAATGCTTCTTTGGTGCAGGTTATGGGCGATAATAAACCATTTTCTTCTCTCAATCGATAAATGTATGTTCTGACCTCTTCACTAAGACGCCTCATTTCGTTTATTTCTTTTAAGAGCTTCCAGCATTTTCTAATATATCCACGGTCGTTCATCCCGAGACGAAGATTACGAATAGCTATCTCATATTGGTTCGGCTCAATATATTTTGCACCTGGAATAAATCCGCACGAGCGAATATCCTCTACGATTTTAGATAAATCTTTTGAGGCAAGTACATTATTATCCATAAGTAAGAGATTTTGTTGATCCCCATATAACCTTCTAGTTCGTTCTATCCTTTCTTTTAGAGGAAGATAAGACTGAAAATTAGGCTCTAAAATCGGTACAGCACAGAAAGGACATTTACGAATACAACCGCGTGTGGCATAGCTGAAAAATGCTCTGCCATCTACATATTCATAATCTATTTCTTCCAATATGGAGTAATCCAATGGCAATTCATCAATTACATATGGATTGTCCTCATCAATATCTTTATAAGGTGTGTGAAGTGTTCCGCAATGTGGTTTAATGCCTGTTGCTTCTTCAATTTCTTTGGGCTGAATAGAGGCCAATACTCCGCCCACCATAATATTTCGTATATCCTTAACTAAATCCTTAGCAAAAAGAATGGTTTCGATAGTTATAGACCAATAAAATGTGAATAGTGTAGTAACACCTATCCAGTCCCACTTAGGGTGTTTCAGGTATACTTTCTTATGATAATAGTCCTTGTAATAGTCAACCCACGGTGCTAGTAAAATACCATAAGCAGAATCTTCAAGTCCTATTTTATCAATATCAGTTTTTCTTCGATACTTAATGTATGTAGCTATCTTATCTGAGCGTAATTTCCAGTTAATGGTATTATCCATTCGACTGAGTTTTTCAACACAATCACTTGTTATGTCATTAATTAAAAATTCTTTTAAGTCGCCTTTATAAAAAACAACATTGTCACCCCTTAAACGAAAATATGTGGCTAATTTCATTAAGCCTATTGGAGGGAACTTGTTTTTATAATTAGGTTCTAATAAAAGTATATTCCGATTCATTTTGTTATATAGTCTTCAATATTGCTGATAAGCGCCTCTCGCAAGTATTCATCTGCAATAGCATTACCAATTGCGGTGTAAATTTTACTAATCAACTTCTTCTCATTTTTTGAGTATCTAGAGTAGATAGGCTTGTCAGTCCTATATCGAGTCTTAGTCTCTTTAACAGTCTCATTAACAGATTTCTCGGAATCCGTCTCTAGCTGTTTCTTTTCTTTGATTAGCTCCGAAGTTTCAAAATGCTCAAGAACCGCCTTTAGAGGCGAATCTTTTAAGGAAATCTTTGCCTTAACGTTGGCCAATAGCTTTTGGGCTTGTTCTTCTTTCTTCTCTTGTTCCTCTAAACGGCGATGCAAATCATCTCGTTCCTTTTGACTGATATAGCCATTCTTCTCCTTATTTTGAATGGTTACTCTCAATTCTTTCCCCTTGGCGATAGTAGATGTACTTGAACGTAATCGTTGGGCATCATAACAAAGTTCTTTAAGTTTGAGGAAATCTTGCCGAATTTTTTGCTCAAACTCCACACACTCCTTACTTTCACCAAAGTAATCCCGTCTGGAGTTTGGAATTAATCCTTTGCTAAGCGCATGAATTTCACCGAAATAATAGAAAGAAAAGCGTTGATCTTCTGTTTTCGTAAAGAACTTCTTGCATATTTCCTCATCTCCTATCTGTATATTCTCTTTACGCAAGCGTATGCCTCTGGCAAGATTCTTGGGCTTCATCTGCCCTTTCAAAGTGGAAATAGAATACCATCCCCAATAGATGATTGAGCCAGAATCATCTTTTGCCATCAAGAATTTCACATCAATGATGTCATCGACTTTTTTCTTGCCTCCATTGTTGTCCTCGTAGATGGCTCCTGTATATGGTTTATAGATTTGGTCATTGTTAACAAAAATATTGTATGTGTCAACAGTCAAACCGTTCTCTTTCTTGAAGTCATTTATCTTTTGACGGAAGATGAAAGAAGATGAGATGTCAACAGGAGCAACCATGGACAGGTAATCAGTGACACTTTCCACATCAAGTAAATCATCTGATGATACATCTTCCATTATAACATTAAAATAATGCGCATCAATACTTTCTTTTTCGGTTTCCACCTTGGTTACTTTAGAGAGAACGTCTGTCGCCTCTTCACTATTCTCCCGGTCATTGATGATATATTTTAAGAGGTCTGCATCCCACGTCATAACAGACTTGACGGGCTCTCCATAATATGAGGTTTCGAAAATCAGTTTTGAACAATAACCAAGGCCACCTAAACGACCGATGCCACGAAAGCCCTTATCCTCACCTCGCTTTTTAGTCGAATGTGCGATGTTTCGCAGTATGGCCATCACTTGATTCTGTGGTATGCCTGTCGCATTATCATGAACAGATATAGTTCTTTCATCCGCATCAATTCTTACATGAATGGTCTCCTCGCCTTTTTTGAGAAGATTATGATTAATTGCTTTATCCACTGCATCTGCCGCATTTTGGATGTACTCTCTGTAGATGAATCTACAATCTTCATACATTCCAAGTGTCAAAGATTCTATGACATCTTTGCCTATTTGTGGGTGGTTTGTATTCATCTTGTCATTCATAATATTTATAAATTGGCAATGGGAAGTTCACGTTCAGCATAGACCGGAATACAGGATTTTGGATAATATACTCCCCCTGCTTTTGTCGCGTCAACATAGTTTTGTAGACTTGCGGTACAAAACGAAAATCTTCCTTTGTTATTTCAATAGCATTTGTACGGCCAAATGCCTGTGTGGCGCAGTTACCTTTTACTCGTTTACGGATGTCGCTTACAAACTGCTCTGCACCAAACAGTACTATACCTAAAGAACGCCCACGTTCAGTAATATCAAGTAGTTGACGCAAAATAGGAGACGAATTTGGCACATCGTTTGACGCATATTTGTTTAACTCATCGATAAAAATAATAATCCTATCAGGAATGTCTTCATCCAGACGTACGGATGGCCCAAGTTTCAGGTTATATACAGCACGCATAACGTCTCCGAACACAAATCCCTGCGACTCTTCATCCAATTTTGCCACATCAATAACCATTATATCGTTTTTCTTGATTTGGCCGATTTTATCTCTCAAACGAACGCTCTTGCCATCATTGCCTAATTTTTCCGTAAACATCTGCCGACATTTTTGGAAACTCTTATTAAATAGACGATAGAACTTACGCCAACTTAGAACAGAGATTTCCTTCCCAGCTCCAGAACTCTTTCCCTGGCTCTGCGTTTGTTCTAAAAGAGCTTGCCTAAAATCATCCCAACATCCTATACCATTAAATTTTCCACCATTGGAAATAATGAAGTTGATGATTGATTCTATCGTATCATTAGGGTCGTCTACATTGGCAAATAAGAGATCTAGGCATTCTTTGTCCTCATCCGTTTCAAATAGATATTTATATTGAAATGCTTTTTGGGTGTGTAAGCGATCTTGAATCGTTGTTCGTTTTTCGTATGTGTATGCTGTGTAATCTTTGGAATAAGGGTAATAGTAGCTCACTTGTTTAAAAGCAGACATCTCCATACCCAATATGTCATAGATAGGTTTTATTTGTTTCAACTCATCTTCGCGCTCATTCATTTCGTCAATTTTAAGTAAATCCGTGCCTTTGACATTCATCATGATGAAAGCTACAGATTCGTTCTTTTCTTTCATGGCCATATCTTGAATGGCTTTCATCAAAAACATCGCATACGAGGTCTTTGATGCCAATCCAGAAATACCGGAGATGTTCAGATGAGCACCTTCTGGCCCAATTAAAAAGTGTGAATTGAAGTTGACTGGCAAAATCTGTTCGTTTTTACCTTCATACATTTTGATGTAACCAGCGGGGATGGGGTTCTTCACCTGATCTAGGCCAAGCGCCATCTTGATTTCTTCTGCTGTAGCTAAATATACTTTTTTACCCTCTTGCACAGGAATATATACACCGGCAGTATTGCCAACAACCTTGCATTTTACATAATTCATACCTATACGGTCAGTATATGATTTAGAGTCAACATCACCAAAATCACTTGAAATGAAACCAGCTAATGCACTTGGAGAATCTGTCATGTGAGAAATTTCTTCGACAACGCCAAATGTCTTTGAATTATTGATATGCTCAACAGCAACAACATCAAAAGGCTTTAATTTTAAGTCCTTCTTAGTCCAAAATGTAAAGTCTTCTATTGTTGAAGGTTGTTTTTCAGTAGCAATAATTTTTCCTATTATGTCCATAACCTAATTAAAATAAATTCAAAAAATAATAGTCGCTTTTGAACCGGCTTTTGCAATAACATTCAGTCATGTAAACAGGGTACAGGTGATTTGCCCATCGTGCATCCGTACCATAACATACAGGATTACGCTCATTGATAAGATTAGCTGTGATTGTGTCAACCTCATCAGATGATAAACCATATTCAGTCTCTTTTCCTGTCATTAACATTTTCTCCACCTTGAGAATGCCTGCATATGGAGATTCTGTTTTGCCAATGTCTCGAATGCGTACATACCAAATAGCAAAATTCACGTTGCCCCATTGTTCTCCTGGCTGCCAAAGGAAAGCCGGCGTACGATGATAGAGAGGTAATCTTGCTATCTGTCCGGCACTACTTTGGTCTTTATTGTCTTTCATTATGTTAGGGTTAAACTTTTTCGAAACACCAATAACATGACGATAATTGTTGCGGATATGAGCTAAATCTTTGAAATTACCTGTTTTCATGGGTTTATACTGAATAGAGCCATCTTTAATAAGGTAGCTGTCTTGATTCAAAAGATTTTTGCTTACAAGGTATGAAACAATACGTTTTTCACATTCTATCATCTCATCTTGTATTTTTGCTATACCTTTATTCTCAAAAGTTTCATTTTCATTGAGCTTAGTTAGATAATAAAGGATTCTTTTTAATTGAACTTCTGCATTGACCCTCTGCAAGCGTTCATTTAATTTATTGCAAAGATTACGGAAGAATACATCATTGTCCATACCTTCTCCATTGGCTGTTACAGGTAAACAGAGGACAGGGTATGATTCTTCATAAACATGCTGAAAACTCTTGAATGCATTATTCTCATGCATTTCTCTGCCACAACATGCCACGGAAATTTGCCCGCTTACTATCGGAAATACCTTTTTGTCATACTGAATGTCGTCAACCTTATATACTCGGCGAGAACCATCCAGAAAGAATTTGAATAGAGGCGCACCTTGCAGACAGATTTTTGCTCTTTGTCGCATATTTCTTGGCATTGGATCATGAACGTCTTCTGCATACTCTTTCAGGTTGATATATCCCATTTCGGCCTCTCCGTACTCAATAGCAGGTGTGGTTATCGTGTCATAGCAGTATTTGAATGAGGAGAAACACGTACCTTGTGTTTCTTCTGCAATGTATTTCAGTAATTTGCCCATATATCTCATTTGACACTGTTAATATCAAGGTCCTTTATCACAATCACACATTATCGGATATCTGTCAATTCAGATAAAAGAAATAGATTAGCCATATATCTGCATCGGAATATATTCTCGTAGTCAACTTCCCTCTGGTCTATTTTATAATGGGAAGTGGGGAATGATACAGAGAGCGAGCTACCGAATAATATGTTTCTCATTACAAGCCTCGCAACTTGGTGAATGCGCTGTAGTGTTCGACGCCTATGCGTCAGGGGCTTGTCGCTATCATCTTTCGCTTGGAATCCGTATTTGTGTTCTAGTACCCGGTATGGCACTTCCTGATGATTGACGACTTTATCTTTTCCTATCCAAGTTAGCGTTGGCATATATTTACTATTTCCTGTTAATCAATCATTTATAATTCATTCGAAAAATCTTGCAGTTTCAATCGGCAGTTTCGAATTCGGTCAATGTCGTTTCCTTTGACAGCTTTTGTGTCAGCGTTTTGATTATCGATATTTACTATAAAGACAGGGAAAATTTCCGATATATAAGAATTTAAAGTGTCAATATTTAATCAATCATAAAATAGCAGTAAGAATAGAGCCGTTGAATAGCAGATTCGGCAGCTTCTCATCCATGTCATGTAAGACTTGCAAATTCAAGAAATTAACATTATCTTTGTATTGTAGTATGGAGAGGTATTGAAGCGCAAATCAACTCCGGCGCATCGGTGACCTCGAGATCGGAAAAATCTCGCAAACTATTGATACATAACGGAAAGAAATCGGAGGTTCGATTTCCGTTTTCCGCTCCAAAGCCAAGACGATGAAGGCCAAACTACGGGAAAACCCCGCTGGAATGCATTCCAGCGGGGTTTTCCCGTAGGGTTTTCAGCGGTCAGCGGAGCAAATTCCGGGGCCTTTTCAGTGAAAACGGGTGTCCCAGAAGTGTCCCGGATAGGAATTGCGACCTTGTTTCGGGGACAGTTGGCAAAAAATGCGGGACACCTGCCTTTCTTACAAACTGTTTTACTGCGTTTCCCTATACAGAACTGGTAAACGAGATGAAGAGTACATTCAGAATTCTGTTCTTCGCACGCTGGGAGGCGGAGAAGGATGACGGAAAGGTTCCCCTTGCATGCGCGCATCACGATTGACGGGGACAAGGCGAAGTTCAGTTTGAAGACGGAAGTTACGGCCTTACCTGAAACGGATAGATCGGGATACGGACTCGACAGGAATCTCTGTTTCACGATGGCGAGAAATGCCTTTGCCGGCACTGTCGTCTATGCCCGCGGGTGTCGATGGAGCGTATGTCCAGATTGATGGGCGATAATGTCGACTCCGTTTTTGAACAGAAGAAAAGGATAGTATCGAAGCGGAATTTACGGTCCTTGCCAGGCAGCTCGAAAATATTCGATAGATTTTCGTGTTGTAGATTATTTACGGCAGCCGGCAAAATATCTTAACGTTAACAAAAATTATGAAACATGGAGAATTGAGAGTATATCAAAATTACCGAAGAACCCATCGGCAACCGGAAGATGGAAGCCCAGCTCGCTGATGGCAGTGTATGGTTGGCCCAGCACGAGATCGCACGGTTGTTCGGGGGCTTTTCGGCTACCGTCTGCAATAACCTGCGTGCGATCTCCAAAAGCGGTGTACTGTTCGAGAAGCATGTCAGCCGCCGATTTCCGGCGGGGACGAAATATAGCGATACGTTCTGTAACCTCGAAGCGTTCATCTTCCTGAGCTTCCGTTGTGCTACCATTGAGCGCGGGTCTTCCGGCAATGGGTGCTGCCCGGTCTGTACGAGCATTACCGGGACGACAAACCCCCAAAAGCATTCGTAATTCTGGTTTACGATTATGACCCGAAACAGCATGGATTGATTCTGAACTGAAAAACGGTACCGGCTGCCTACACGGGGCAGGGGCTCAACATGCGGACCGGTTACCTCTTCAACAAGAAATAGCTGGTCGTCCTGCGCAATTCGACATCCTTTTCCGGCGGCGAGTACAGCATTTGTCCGGCTGCTGGTACGGAAACTACGATGCTGAACGTCACGCTCCATATCCTCGGTGCGGCCTCAAAGTGCAGGTCGATGTTTCATACAATGCACACGACCCATGCGTAGTGGTGCCGTCACCGTTTTTCGTACCTGCGAAAAGCTTGGGGCGAAAGGAACTTCCCTGATTGTCAGTAGGAAATACATTTCGCCGAGCGGCAGGGTAAGGGTATAACCGTCCTTCTGTACATAGATGGCCGCCTGCTCCTGGGCGACGGGAATTTTTGCCATGCATGCTTTTTATGGGCAAAAGAATAATAGAGGGTTGTTTCTTTTTAATATTTATGACATCGGCCGGATATGAAAAATGAAAATCCGGTTTATGTAATGCAGACAGCAATTGGAACAAGATACAAAAAACTGTATTTTTGTAACGCAAAGTTACTACAAAAAAGTGAAATGCGGAAAGATATAGTGATAGAATTGAGTTACAAGGGTTTTAGTTGAAGTGGCGATAATTCGTGAAGCCATTACAATCCCTGCCGAAGCCAAATCTTGACGCCGCAACGTTACTTGTTCGTAACCATGCCCGAAAATGCGACAAACGGGCACGAATGGCGAAACAAGGCACTATGTTATAGTGAGTTACTCACAACTCACGCGAAAAATCCGGTTACGGAAAAAGATTGCTCCGTTCCTCCCCGTTTTGCGTACCGATACCGGACTCTTCACCAACTAATTTTGAAACCAAAAAAAATTAAGGACGATGAAGAGTACATTTTCAGTAATCTACTACCTCAAACGTCAGGTAGTGAAGAAAGACGGGACAGTTCCCGTCATGGGACGCATCACGGTGGACGGCAGCCAGACGCAGTTCAGTTGCAAGCTGACCGTCGATCCGAAACTGTGGGACACCAAAGGGGGACGTGTCACGGGCAGAAGCACGGCGGCTCTCGAAGCGAACCGTATGCTTGACAAAATGCGGGTACGCATCAACAGACACTATCAGGAAATCATGGAGCGTGACAACTTCGTCACGGCGGAAAAGGTGAAAAATGCCTTTCTCGGACTGGAACACCGCTACCACACGCTGATGCAGGTGTTCCGCCAGCACAACGAGGACTATGAGAAACAGGTGGAGGCAGGCATGAAAGCCAAAGGTACACTGGAAAAGTACCGTATCGTTTACAAGCACCTGCAAGAGTTCCTTGACATCCGCTACCATGTGAAGGACATCGCCCTGAAAGAGCTTACCCCGGCTTTCATCTCCGACTTCGAGATGTTCCTTCGCACGGACAAGCACTGCTGCACCAATACCGTGTGGCTGTACGTCTGCCCGTTACGGACGATGGTGTTCATCGCCATCAACAACGAGTGGCTGACACGCGACCCGTTCCGCGAGTATGAAATCAAGAAGGAGGAAACGACACGCAGTTTCCTGACCAAAGAGGAAATACGCCTGCTGATGGACGGGAAACTGAAAAACGCCAAACAGGAACTGTACCGCGACCTCTACCTGTTCTGCGCGTTCACCGGGCTGTCGTTCTCGGATATGCGCAACCTCACGGAAGAGAATATCCGCACCTACTTCGACGAACACGAGTGGATAAACATCAACCGCCAGAAAACGGGCGTGGTGTCCAACATCCGCCTGCTTGACATCGCCAACCGCATAATCGGCAAATACCGTGGGCTGTGCGAGAACGGCAAGATATTCCCCGTTCCGCATTATAACACGTGCCTTGCCGGTATCCGTGCCGTCGCCAAGCGTTGCGGCATCACCAAGCATATCACGTGGCATCAGAGCCGCCACACGGCAGCCACGACGATATTCCTCTCCAACGGTGTTCCCATCGAAACCGTCAGCTCCATGCTCGGACACAAGAGCATAAAGACGACGCAGATTTACGCAAAGATAACCAAAGAGAAGCTCAATCAGGACATGGAGAACCTTGCCGCAAGATTGAACGGCGTCGAGGAATTTGCAGGTTGCACCATCTAAAAAGAAAAGCCATGAAACGTGACACAATCATCATCGAGGACAAGGCAGTCAGCGTAACCGGTAACGACGTGTGGATGACCGCCACAGAAATAGCCGGATTGTTCCATACGACCGTCCCGGCAGTGAACGCCGCCATCAGAGCCGTCCGCAAGTCGGACGTGCTGAACGACTACGAGGTGTGCCGCTACATGCAGCTTGAAAACGGGCTGTACGCGGACGTGTACGCGCTTGAAATCATCATCCCGGTCGCTTTCCGGCTGAACACCTACAACACCCACCTGTTCCGCACATGGCTGGTGGGAAAGGCACTCTCACAAAAGAAACGGCAGACATACGTGATGTTCATACAGAACGGAAAAGCCGGGTATTGCTGATTGCACATACCCCATAAGACAAGTAAACGGGTAGCACCACAAAAGGTGTCACCCGTTTACTTTTTCATGAAACCGCCTCACTCCAGCGGCTTGCGGTAGTTCGCTTCCAGCACCTCACGCAGCCCTGTTTCCGGGTAAAGCACCTTCCCTCCCAAAAGTATGAAGGGCAACACGCGGTTGTTGCGGTATTCCTGCAAGGTGCGCCGGCTCACGCGGAGCAGTTCCGACACCTCGCCGTCCGTCAGGTAACGCTCCCCGTCCAGCGGAGGACGGTAACTTTCCAGAAAGGCGGACAGCCATTTCGAACCTTTGCGCATATCCTGCATCACAGAGGCTATCGGCTCGTCTTCCATCGTAAAAACATCGTTGTTCTCGTTCATCATAACTTCGGATTCAGTGGGTGAATAAATCAAATCATCTGCCATGCGGATAGAGCGTGCCGACAAGCGGTATCAGCCGCTTCACCTCCTCCGGCTTGTAATAGAACCTGCGGTTTATCTGCGAGTAGCCGATAAGCCGCCTGTCACGCAGCGTCTGCAACGTGCGTGGGCTTATTCTCAACTGCCCGCAGACCTCCTCGCCCGTGAGCCATCTTTCCATGCGCCCCGTGTCGCTTTTGCGCCTCAGGGCGGCGACCTTCTCCGAGAGTGCGCCGAATGCCGCCACCATCATCTCGAAAGTCTTTTTCTCGATAGATACTATTTCCATATTCATGCAATTATCGGTTTGCCCGCAAAGGTAACGGTACGGTTCCGAACATGTGCCGTTTTCCGCTGAAAGGCTGCCTGTTGCGCCGTTTGACCGGGTTACGGAGCCATCTTCCGTAAAAATCTTACGTGAGTCACGTAGTGAGTTGTTAAAGCCCCTTTTGTTTATTGCCGATTTTTGCCGCAGAAACATAGAGCAAGCCGAGTGCAGAGCGTCAAGCTTGCTTGAACGATATGCCGAGGAGCAGCTTATGTTCATGAAAATAAACAAAAAGAAAGGACTGAATATGAAAGTGATAACGATGGAAAGTTCCGTCTTCCGGTCATTGACGGAACAGATAGCAGAGATTGCGGCACACGTCCGTGCCGTCTCCGGCGACAAGAAAGCGGCATCGCCCGACAGGTTGCTCACCACACGCGAAGCGGCGCACCTGCTTAACGTAAGTACCCGCACCCTCCAGCGTATGCGCAGCGAGCAACGCATCGGCTATGTCGTGCTTCGCGGCAAATGCCGCTACCGACAGTCTGAAATAGACCGCCTGCTTGATGAGTGTACCGTCAACGAGGACGCCGCGACACCGCAGGAGCTGAAACGCAACCACACGCTGCGCACTGGAGGCAGCCCCAAAGGAAGGAGGACATAGGTCATGGAACTGCTCACACGAAACAACTTCGAGGGCTGGATGCAGAAGCTGATGGAACGGCTCGACCGTCAGGACGAACTGCTGCTGGCGATGAAGGTGGAGGAACGACAGCCCTCCATCACGGAAAGCATCCGCCTTTTCGACAATCAGGACTTGTGTATGCTGCTCCAGATAAGCAAGCGCACCCTGCAACGCTACCGCAGTGTCGGCGCATTGCCCTACAAGACACTGGGCAAGAAAACCTATTACAGCGAGGAAGACGTGCTGACATTCCTTTCCAACCATATCAAGGACTTCAAAAAGGAAGATATAGCCTTCTACAAGGCGCGTATCCATAATTTCTTTCATAAATAACCCATTAAAACATTTTTCAGATGGCAAAGAAAAAAGACGAAAAGGACGTGCTGGTAGTCCGTGACGAAAAGACGGGCGAGATCAGCGTGGTAGCCGGGCTGAACGCGGACGGCACACCCAAGCGCACCCCCGCGAAAGCGGAGAACGCGCAGAGTTTCCTGCAATTCGACAGACATGGCGACGTGCTGGACAACTTCTTCAAGAACTTCTTCCGACAGTGCAAGGAACCCAGCCGCTTCGGTTTCTACCGCATCGCGGCGGACCAAGTGGATTCCATGCTGGGCGTGATGAAAGACCTGCTCCAGCATCCGTACCAGAACAAACAAATCCTCGCACCGCACAAAATCGACACCTTCCCCTATCAACAGCAGGTGATGGAAGAGCAAGCTGCGCAACAGACAGAGAAACAAGAACCTCAAAAACAGGAGAACATGAAACAACAGAAAGAACAGCAACAGGACACTTCCGAACAGACGCAGGGGAAACGGGGCTACCGGCCCATCGACGAGGGTAAAATCAACTGGCAGGAACTGGAGGACAGATGGGGCGTGAAGCGCGACGACCTTGAAAAGTCCGGCGACCTTACGAAAATGCTCCACTACGGCAAGTCCGACTTGGTGAAGGTCAAGCCCACCTTCGGTGGTGAATCATTCGAGCTGGACGCCCGCCTTTCCTTCAAGAAGGACGGCGAGGGGAATGTCAGCCTCGTGCCGCACTTCATCCGCAAGGAGCAGAAACTGGACGAGTACAAAGAACACAAATTCTCCGACGACGACCGGAAGAACCTGTGCGAGACGGGCAACCTCGGCAGGGTCGTGGACATCGTGGACAAGGAAACGAGCGAGATCATCCCCTCCTACATCAGCATCGACCGCAAGACGAATGAAATCACGGACATTCCGGCGAGCAAGGTGCGCATCCCGGAGCGCATCGGCAAGACGGAAATCACCGCGCAGGAGCGGGACATGCTCCGCGCCGGACTGCCCGTGCGCGACAAGCTCATCGAGCGCAACGACGGCAGGAAGTTCGTCACCACCCTGCAAGTGAACGTGGAGCAGCGCGGCGTGGAGTTCGTGCCGGGAACCGGCAAGTCGCCCCGTACCGCACAGACACAGGAAGCCAAAGGCGACACCTCTAAAAGTCAGGCGCAGGGCGGGGAAAATGCCGACCGGACCAAGAAGGAGCAACGCCGCAACACGTGGACGAACGAGGACGGCAGCATCCGCCCCATCAGCAAATGGAGCGACGTGAACTTCACCGACCAGCAGAAAGCCGACTACGTGGCGGGCAAAGCCGTGAAACTGGAGAACGTGACCGACAAGCAGGGCTTCCATGCCACGATGTATATCAAGTTCAACCCGGAGAAGGGTCGCCCGTACCGCTACGAAACAAATCCCGACATCGGGCAGCAGGTCGCCTCGTCCAACGAGAGCCGCACGCAGGTGGCGGTGAACAACGAGGGCAAGACCAACGAGGCGACAAAGAACCTGAAAGAGCCTTTGCAGAAAGGTCAGACAGCCCCGAAGACCGCCCGCCAGCAACAGCAGCAGGACAAACCGAAGAAAAACAACAAAGGCATGAAAATGTAATCCCGTGTCCACCACTGAATCCAAAATAAAATCCAAAGTATCAACAACAAAAGCAAGAAAACATGAAGACAATCATTGCAGAAAAGCCCTCCGTGGCACGTGAAATCGCCCGCATCGTGGGCGCGACAAAAAGAGAGGAAGGATATTTCGAAGGAGGCGGCTATGCCGTGACATGGGCATTCGGACACCTCGTCCAGCTTGCCATGCCCGACGGCTACGGCGTGCGCGGCTTTGTCCGTGACAACCTCCCGATTATCCCCGACACCTTCACGCTCGTCCCCCGTCAGGTCAGGACAGAGAAGGGCTACAAGCCCGACAGCGGCGTGGTGTCGCAGATAAAAGTCATCAAAAGACTGTTCGATGCAAGCGAACAAATCATCGTGGCGACCGATGCCGGACGCGAGGGAGAGCTTATCTTCCGCTACCTCTACCACTACACGGGCAGCACCACTCCTTTCGTGCGCCTGTGGATCAGCTCTCTCACCGACAAGGCTATCCGCGAGGGACTGCGGAAACTCGAAGACGGCAGCAAGTATGACAACCTATACCTCACCGCCAAAGCGCGGAGCGAATCCGACTGGCTCGTGGGCATCAACGGCACGCAGGCACTCTCCATCGCCGCCGGACACGGCACGTATTCCGTCGGACGGGTGCAGACACCCACGCTGGCGATGGTGTGTGAACGCTACTGGGAGAACCGCCGTTTCACGCCCGAAGCCTTCTGGCAGCTCCATATCGCAACGGACGGTTGCGACGGCGAGATCGTGAAATTCTCATCCTCCGAGAAATGGAAGGAGAAAGAGTCGGCGATGGAACTATATAACAAGGTAAAGGAGGCAGGCTGCGCAACAGTAACGAAAGCCGAACGCAAGGAGAAGACGGAGGACACTCCGTTGCTGTACGACCTGACCACCCTCCAGAAGGAAGCCAACACCAAGCACGGTTTCACGGCGGAACAGACGCTTGAAACTGCGCAAAAACTCTACGAGAAGAAACTGATAACCTATCCGAGAACGGGTAGCCGCTACATCCCCGAAGACGTGTACGCCGAAATCCCCAAGCTGCTCGCCTTCATCGGCACGCAGCCAGAATGGAAAGACAAGGTGCGGGCGAAAGCTACACCGACACGCCGCAGCGTGGACGACGGAAAGGTGACGGACCACCATGCCCTGCTCGTCACGGGCGAGAAGCCGCTCTTCCTCTCCAAAGAGGACGGCATCCTCTACCACATGATTGCCGGACGCATGGTCGAGGCATTCTCCGAAAAATGTGTCAAAGACGTGACCATTATCACGACGGAATGTGCCGGAGTGGAGTTCACCGTGAAAGGTAGCGTTGTCAAACAAGCCGGATGGCGTGCCGTCTATGGCGAGGAGAAGGAAGATGTGATATTGCCTGATTTGCATGAAGGCGATTATCTGACGATTAAGGGCGTATCCGTCACAGAAGGAAGAACCAAGCCCAAACCGCTGCATACCGAAGCCACCCTGCTTTCAGCGATGGAAACGGCTGGCAAGGAAATTGAGGACGACGCGCTGCGTCAGGCAATGAAGGACTGCGGCATCGGCACTCCCGCCACACGCGCCTCCATCATCGAAACGCTCTTCAAGCGCGGTTACATGGAACGTTGCAAGAAATCGCTTGTGCCTACCGAAAAAGGTCTTGCCCTCAACTCCGTCGTCAAGACGATGCGCATAGCCGACGTAGCCATGACGGGCGAATGGGAACGGGAGCTTGCCCGCATCGAGCGCGGCGAGGTGTCCGCCGACGCTTTCCACAGGGAGATAGAGGCGTACACACGGGAAATCACTTCCGAACTGCTCTCGTGCGACAAGCTCTTCGGCAGCCGTGATTCCGGCTGTGCCTGTCCCAAGTGTGGCACGGGCAGGATGCGGTTCTACGGGAAGGTCGTCAGATGCGACAACGCCGAGTGCGGTCTGCCCGTGTTCCGGCTGAAAGCGGGACGCACCCTGTCCGACGACGAAATCAAAGACCTGCTCACCGAAGGACATACCAAGTTGCTCAAAGGCTTCAAGAGCAAACAAGGCAAGAGTTTCGATGCCGTCGTAGCCTTTGACGGGGAATATAACATGACTTTCGTGTTCCCGGAGGCTAAAAAGGGCAAGAAATTTTCAGGACGGAAGAAATAGTATTAACTTTGCCACTTGTTCAGAGTAATGAATTGTTCTTCGATACCGGATTACACTCATACTTTGGATTTAGTGGTGGCACTCGGAGGGATACCGAGTGCCTTTTTCTTCCTTTTTCCAACCGATTATCCCGTTAATTATCAATCCGCTAAATCCAAAGTAATGAACAACAAGAAGAAAAACGAGGGTCAGACCGACTTTTCCTATTACGGTCTGTACCTGCTGGACTATCTCCGCACGAACAAGTTTGAACAGGCTGACGACACCGCTTTCATACGGGAACGGGCCGACCGTGCCGCCGAAACGTATGAGAGGGCACGGCTTGAAGGCTATCCCGCCGATGGTGCGCAGGAACTGGCGATGGACACGCTGCTGCGCGGGCTGCATTATTCCCGTTACGCCATCCTCCGCGAAGTCGTGGAAAACGAGTTTGCCGATGAAGTGCCGGAAGAGAAGCGTGAAGCCTTTGTCCTGAAACTGCTGCCGCTTGTCGGCAACGTGTTCTCCGTCTATGACCTCTCGGATGACAATTTCGCCCTGTCTTCCGATTACGACCTGCTCTACACGGAGCTGACGGGGGCAACCGTCCTTTATATCGGGGAATATGGCGTTTAACCGCAAACAGAAACTGCGGGACAACATCGAGGCGATACGGACGGCATTCATCCTTGACAGGGAAAACAGGACAGCGACAACCGAAGAGCGTGCCATACTTCAAAGGTACTGCGGTTTCGGCGGTCTGAAATGTATCCTCAACCCTGCAAAGGAACTGACGGATGCCGTCCGGTGGGCGAAATCCGACCTCGAACTGTTCGCCCCGACGGTGGAGTTGCACAGGCTTATCCGTGAGAACAGCAAGGACGAAACAGAGTACAAGCGGTTTGTGGATTCGCTGAAAGCGTCCGTGCTGACCGCTTTCTACACCCCCAAAGAGATAACCGACACCATCGCGGACGTGCTGGCAGATTACAGCATCCGCCCCGCCCGTATGCTCGAACCGTCGGCGGGTGTTGGCGTGTTCGTGGATTCCATGCTGCGGCACAACCCCAATGCGGATGTGATGGCTTTCGAGAAGGATCTGCTCACGGGTACAATCCTGAGGCATCTCTATCCCGGCAAGAAAATGCGCACCTGCGGTTTTGAGAAAATCGAAAGACCGTTCAACAATTATTTCGACTTGGCGGTGTCCAACATTCCGTTCGGAGACATAACCGTGTTCGACCCTGAGTTTCAGCGGAGCGACTCATTCGGCAGACGCTCCGCCCAGAAAGCCATCCACAACTATTTCTTTCTCAAAGGACTGGATGCCGTGCGTGACGGCGGTATCGTGGCGTTCATCACCTCGCAAGGGGTATTGAACAGCACCAAGACCTCCGTGCGTAACGAGCTGTTCAGTAAGGCTGATCTGGTATCCGCGATACGCCTGCCCAACAACCTGTTCACGGACAACGCGGGGACAGAAGTGGGCAGTGACCTGATTGTCCTGCAAAAGAACCTCAGCAAGAAGGAAATGTCGCAGGACGAGCGGCTGATGACCGTAATACAGACGGACACGAAAACCGACCTGACCGACAACGCCTATTTCATCCACCACCCGGAACGCATCGTGCATACGACGTCGAAACTTGACACCGACCCATACGGGAAGCCCGCTATGGTCTATCTGCACGAGGGCAAGGCAGCAGGCATCGCCGGGGATTTGCACCGTATGCTCGACGAGGATTTCCATTACAGGCTCGCCATGCGTCTGTATTCGGGTTCAATCCGGCAGTCGGGAACGGAAGAAAAAGTTACCGTTCAAAAGGAGGTGGAGCGTACTGCCATAAAGATGGAAACAACATCTTCGATGCAGGCGGTGGAAACTCCGACGGAGAAACCGCAACCCACAGAGGAAAAGCCGGAGATAGAGCCACGTCCGAAATATTTTGACGGTGTGCAGCTATCCTTGCTCGACCTCTGGGGGATGACGGAAGAAGTCAGCCAACAACCGAAAACCGCCAAAAAGAAAAAGGAGGCGAAAAAGGAAAGCCCGGCAAGGCGCGTTCTACCCAAGCCACAGGTGCATGTCACACAAAATGTTACGGCTGTGCCGACGGCTACCACCCCTAAGACTGTAACAGAGAACAAGGAGGCTAAAACGGAGAACACCGCCAAGCCTGCCGACCCGGACGACATCTATGCCACGTTGGACTGGGATACCAATCCTCCCATCAACGGCTTCTATGAAATGATGATGGGTTTGACACCGGAACGCAGGAAAGAACTTCGGGAGCTGGCGAGACAGCATAACGAGAAACAAGCGGCGGCGGAAAAGACGGAAGTGAAAGCTATGTCGGAAACGCCCCGTGAGCAACCTCGACAGGAGGAAACACAGCCGGAGGCAGTCGCAGCACCTGCCGTTACAGATACCCCATCGGAAGCGGTGGCAACCTCCCTTTTCCCCGACATCGAAGCGGAAAAGCCGAAGGAGGAAATCGTGGACCTTTCTCCGCGTGCCTACCACCGCACGCCGGAGATGCACCTGCGCGAAGGGTCGCTGGTGGCTGACCGGGGGCGTCATAACATCGGCTACCTGAAAGACATCACGCCATACGGGGCGACATTCCAGCCGCTCAACCTGAAAGGATACCAGAAGGAAAAGGCGTTGTTGTATGTGTCACTGCGTGACGCCTACGAGCGTCTGTATCGTTATGAATCGCTCCGGCGCGAGGCAAATGTTCCGTGGCGAGAGCATCTGAATACCTGTTACGATGAGTTTGTCATGCGCTACGGCAACCTCAACGCCAAGCAGAACGTGAAGTTAGTGATGATGGATGCGGGCGGGCGCGACATCCTTTCGCTGGAACGGGTGGAGAACGGAAAGTTCGTCAAGGCGGACATCTTCGAGCATCCTGTTTCCTTCGCGGTGGAGAGCCATGCCAACGTAGGCACACCCGAAGAAGCCCTGTCCGCGTCGCTCAACAAGTTCGGCACTGTCGATATTGACTATATGAGAACGATAACCGACAGCACGGCGGAGGAATTGCTCACAGCCCTGCAAGGGCGCATCTATTATAATCCGCTCGTGACCGGTTACGAGATCAAAGACCGCTTCATTGCCGGGAACGTGATAGAGAAGGCGGAACGCATAGAGGCTTGGATGGGCGACAATCCCGAAAATGAGCGTATGCCGGAGGTGAAGCAGGCGTTGGAAGCTCTGAAAGAAGCCGAACCGCCGCGCATCGCCTTCGAGGATCTGGACTTCAATTTCGGGGAACGATGGATTCCGACGGGTGTCTATGCCGCCTACATGAGCCGGCTGTTCGACACGGAGGTGAAAATCGCCTATTCCGCAAGCATGGACGAGTTTTCGGTGGCGTGCGGCTACCGCACCATGAAAATCACGGACGAGTTTCTGGTGAAGGGGTATTACCGGAACTATGACGGTATGCACCTCCTGAAACACGCCCTGCACAACACCTGCCCTGACATGATGAAGTCCATCGGCAAGGACGAGCATGGCAACGACATCAAGGTGCGCGACAGCGAGGGAATACAGCTCGCCAACGCCAAGATTGACGAGATACGAAACGGTTTTTCCGAATGGCTGGAAGAGCAGTCGCCGCAGTTCAAGGAGCGGCTTGTGACGATGTATAACCGCAAGTTCAACTGTTTCGTGCGCCCGAAGTATGACGGCTCGCACCAGACTTTTCCCGACCTCAACCTGAAAGGGCTGGCAAGCCGGGGTATCAAGAGCGTCTATCCCTCACAGATGGATTGCGTCTGGATGTTGAAACAGAACGGCGGCGGAATTTGCGACCACGAGGTGGGAACCGGTAAGACGCTGATAATGTGCATCGCCGCGCATGAGATGAAGCGTCTGAATTTGGCACACAAGCCGATGATTATCGGGCTGAAAGCCAACGTTGCGGAGATTGCAGCCACCTATCAGGCGGCATATCCCAACGCACGTATTCTGTACGCTTCGGAGAAGGACTTTTCGACCGCCAACCGTGTGCGCTTCTTCAATAATATAAAGAACAACGACTACGATTGCGTCATCATGTCGCACGACCAGTTCGGCAAGATACCGCAGTCGCCGGAGTTGCAGCAGCGCATCCTGCAAGCGGAGCTTGACACGGTGGAGGAAAACCTCGAAGTGCTACGGCAGCAGGGAAAGAACGTGTCGCGGGCGATGCTGAAAGGATTGGAGAAGCGCAAGCACAACCTTGAAGCGAAGCTGGAGAAGGTGGAACACGCCATAAAGTCACGCACGGACGACGTGGTGGATTTCAAGCAGATGGGCATCGACCACATCTTCATAGATGAGAGCCACCAGTTCAAAAATCTGACGTTCAACACGCGCCATGACCGTGTGGCGGGACTGGGCAACAGCGAGGGAAGCCAGAAGGCACTGAACATGCTCTTTGCCATACGCACCATACAGGAGCGCACGGGCAGAGACTTGGGAGCGACCTTCCTTTCGGGTACTACCATCAGCAACTCGCTGACGGAGTTGTATCTGCTGTTCAAGTATTTGCGTCCGAAGGAGCTGGAACGGCAGGACATCCGATGTTTCGACGCTTGGGCGGCGATATTCGCCAAGAAGACGACGGATTTTGAATTTAACGTGACGAACAATGTGGTCCAGAAGGAGCGTTTCCGCTACTTCATCAAAGTGCCGGAGCTTGCCGCCTTCTATAATGAAATCACGGACTACCGCACGGCGGAGGATGTGGGCGTTGACCGTCCTGCCAAGAACGAGATACTGCACCATATACCGCCCACGCCGGAACAGGAGGACTTCATACAGAAGCTGATGCAGTTCGCCAAGACTGGCGATGCCACACTTCTGGGCAGGCTGCCGCTTTCGGAAACGGAGGAAAAGGCGAAGATGCTTATCGCCACCGACTACGCCCGCAAGATGGCACTCGACATGCGCATGATAGACCCGCATTATGAAGACCACCCCGATAACAAGGCGAGCCACTGTGCCAAGATGATCGCGGAGTATTACCAAAAATACGACGCGCAGAAAGGCACGCAGTTCGTTTTCTCGGACTTGGGGACATATCAGCCGGGCGACGGGTGGAACGTCTATTCGGAAATCAAGCGCAAACTGACGGAGGACTACGGCATACCGCCAAGCGAGGTGCGCTTCATTCAGGAGTGCAAGACCGACAAGGCGCGGAAGGCGGTGATAGACGCCATGAATGCCGGAACGGTGCGTGTTCTGTTCGGCTCCACCTCCATGCTCGGAACGGGTGTGAACGCACAGAAAAGGTGTGTGGCAATTCATCATCTCGATACGCCGTGGCGACCGTCCGACCTGCAACAGCGTGACGGACGCGGAGTTAGAGCCGGAAACGAAATTGCCAAGCATTTCGCCGGGAACAACGTGGACGTAATCATCTACGCGGTGGAGAAGTCACTGGACAGCTACAAGTTCAACCTCCTGCACTGCAAGCAGACTTTCATAAGCCAGCTCAAAAGCGGTGCGATGGGTGCGCGTACCATCGACGAGGGGGCAATGGACGAAAAATCGGGCATGAATTTCTCGGAATATATGGCGTTGCTATCCGGCAATACCGACCTGTTGGACAAGGCGAAACTGGAAAAGCGGATCGCATCGCTCGAAGGGGAACGCAAGTCGTTTAACAAGGGCAAGCGTGATTCGGAGTTCAAGTTAGAGTCGAAGACGGGCGAGTTGCGTAACAACACGGCTTTCATAGATGCCATGACGGAGGACTGGAACCGCTTCCTTTCGGTGGTGCAGACCGACAAGGAGGGCAACCGCCTTAATATAATAAAGGTGGACGGAGTGGATTCCGCCGATGAGAAGGTCATCGGAAAGCGTTTGCAGGAGATAGCCAAGAATGCCACGACCGGAGGGTTGTACACGCAGGTCGGTGAACTGTACGGTTTTCCGATAAAGGTGGTGAGCGAAAGGATACTCAAAGAGGGATTGGAGTTCACCGACAACCGCTTCGTGGTCGAGGGGAACTACAAGTACACCTACAACAACGGGCATCTGGCGATGGCTGACCCGTTGGCCGCCGCCCGCAACTTCCTCAACGCGATGGAGAGGATACCCTCCATCATCGACCAGTACAAGGCGAAGAACGAGGTGCTGGAGATGGAGATACCGCAGTTACAGGAGATAGCGGGTAAGGTGTGGAAGAAGGAGGACGAGCTGAAGCAGTTGAAATCCGAACTTGCCGCCCTTGACCGAAAAATTCAGCTGGAGCTTGCGCCACCCACGCCCGAAGTCGCAGAAAAGGAGAATGAAGGGCAACAGGTCAAGCCGGAAGCGGAAGATGTGAGGAACAGGCAGGCGCAATATCCCGAAAATGCACCGCCGCAGATACGCAGTCCGGCGGATAGTATCGTTGCCAACCATGTCATAATCGGGCGTCCGGGACTGTATGCCAAGGAGGAAACCCGGTTCAAAGGATTGAAAATATAACCTAAGGAATTTTATCTGAAGTATTAATAAGGGCTATCCCAAAAGGTCTAAAAGTAAATTTTATCCTTTCTGCAAGTATCTATAGGATGGCAACTGCATTTTTTTCTTTTTGGGCAGCCCTTATTAAAATTTATTCTTATTTTAGGTTATATACATTCATGTCCATTTATGTAAAAAATCCTGCTGACCTTGTTTATGTCTTGTCAGTCACCATTTGCAAAACCATATTTGACCCTCAAAGAGGCTGAATTTGATAAGCAACTTGCTACATACTCATAATAAGGAGCTAAATAGAACACGAATGGGAAATACACAAATGCCAAACTAAAGAAGATATTGGCCAAAATAAACGCTATACCGAGAGAGAAACTTGATTTTTCAACTTCCTAAAACGGTGTTGTTCAAACATTTCTACTTATTTGTACTTGCCAGTTGAACCTACGTTTCCCTAATAAAATGTCTATGGTAAAAAGTTAAAAAATCCTCCTACTTTTGTTAGATATATTTTTTTGTGTAATTTTGTAATCGTTATGCGGCAGTAATAATATACATATTAATACGAGTTAGGAATCCTGTAGTTCTCATATGCTACGAGGAGGTATTAAAAGGTGCGTTTCGACAATGCATCTATTGTAGTATATTATTGCTTAATCCAAATGAATATTATAAATTTAGGAATTCTTGCTCACATTGATGCAGGAAAAACTTCCGTAACCGAGAATCTGCTGTTTGCCAGTGGAGCAACGGAAAAGTGCGGCCGTGTGGATAATGGTGACACCATAACGGACTCTATGGATATAGAGAAACGTAGAGGAATTACTGTTCGGGCTTCTACGACATCTATTATCTGGAATGGTGTGAAATGCAATATCATTGACACTCCGGGACACATGGATTTTATTGCGGAAGTGGAGCGGACATTCAAAATGCTTGATGGAGCAGTCCTCATCTTATCCGCAAAGGAAGGCATACAAGCGCAGACAAAGTTGCTGTTCAGTACTTTACAGAAGCTGCAAATCCCGACAATTATATTTATCAATAAGATTGACCGTGCCGGTGTGAATTTGGAGCGTTTGTATATGGATATAAAAACAAATCTGTCGCAAGATGTCCTGTTTATGCAAACTGTTGTCGATGGATCGGTTTATCCGGTTTGCTCCCAAACATATATAAAGGAAGAATACAAAGAATTTGTATGCAACCATGACGACGATATATTAGAACGATATTTGGCGGATAGCGAAATTTCACCGGCTGATTATTGGAATACGATAATCGCTCTTGTGGCAAAAGCCAAAGTCTATCCGGTGCTACATGGATCAGCAATGTTCAATATCGGTATCAATGAGTTGTTGGACGCCATTTCTTCTTTTATACTTCCTCCGGCATCAGTCTCAAACAGACTTTCAGCTTATCTCTATAAGATAGAGCATGACCCCAAAGGGCATAAAAGAAGTTTTCTTAAAATAATTGACGGAAGTCTGAGACTTCGAGACGTTGTAAGAATCAACGATTCGGAAAAATTCATCAAGATTAAAAATCTAAAGACTATTTATCAGGGCAGAGAGATAAATGTTGATGAAGTGGGTGCCAATGATATCGCGATTGTAGAAGATATAGAAGATTTTCGAATCGGAGATTATTTAGGTGCTAAACCTTGTTTGATTCAAGGATTATCTCATCAGCATCCCGCTCTCAAATCCTCCGTCCGGCCAAATAAGCCCGAAGAGAGAAGCAAGGTGATATCCGCTCTGAATACATTGTGGATTGAAGACCCGTCTTTGTCCTTTTCCATAAACTCATATAGTGATGAATTGGAAATCTCGTTATATGGTTTGACCCAAAAGGAAATCATACAGACATTGCTGGAAGAACGATTTTCCGTAAAGGTCCATTTTGATGAGATCAAGACTATCTACAAAGAACGACCTATAAAAAAGGTCAATAAGATTATTCAGATCGAAGTACCACCCAACCCTTACTGGGCCACAATAGGGCTGACTCTTGAACCCTTACCGTTAGGGGCAGGGTTGCAAATCGAAAGTGACATCTCCTATGGTTATCTGAACCATTCTTTTCAAAATGCCGTTTTTGAAGGGATTCGTATGTCTTGCCAATCTGGTTTACATGGATGGGAAGTGACAGATCTGAAAGTAACTTTTACTCAAGCCGAGTATTATAGCCCGGTAAGTACACCTGCTGATTTCAGACAGCTGACCCCTTATGTCTTCAGGCTGGCTTTGCAACAGTCAGGTGTGGACATTCTCGAACCGATGCTCTGTTTTGAGTTGCAGATACCCCAAGTAGCGAGTTCCAAAGCTATTACAGATTTGCAAAAACTGATGTCTGAGATTGAAGACATCAGTTGTAATAATGAGTGGTGTCATATTAAAGGGAAAGTTCCATTAAATACAAGTAAAGACTATGCCTCAGAAGTAAGTTCGTACACTAAGGGCTTAGGCATTTTTATGGTTAAGCCATGTGGGTATCAAATAACAAAAGACGGTTATTCTGATAATATCCGCATGAACGAAAAAGATAAACTTTTATTCATGTTCCAAAAATCAATGTCATTAAAATAATGGAGCGGTCAGGAAATTTCTATAAGGCAATACGGTTGGGATATATACTTATCTCCATTCTTATCGGATGTATGGCATATAATAGCCTCTATGAATGGCAGGAGATAGAAGCATTAGAACTTGGCAATAAAAAAATAGACGAGCTCCGAAAAGAAATAAACAATATCAATATTCAAATGATAAAATTTTCTCTATTGGGTGAAACAATACTGGAATGGAACGATAAAGATATCGAGCATTACCATGCACGGCGTATGGCAATGGACAGTATGCTCTGCCGTTTCAAGGCCACCTATCCAGCAGAGCGCATCGATAGTGTGCGCAGTCTTTTAGAGGATAAGGAACGACAGATGTTCCAGATAGTCCGGTTAATGGATGAACAACAATCTATTAACAAGAAGATAGCCAATCAAATTCCGGTTATTGTACAGAAAAGTGTGCAGGAACAGTCCAAAAAGCCAAAACGAAAAGGTTTCTTAGGCATATTCGGCAAAAAAAAGGAAGTAACTCCAGCAGTATCAACCACTATCCTTCATTCGGTCAATAGAAACGTAATCAGCGAACAGAAAGTGCAGGATCGCCAATTGTCGGAACAAGCCGACAGCCTTGCAGCTCGTAATGCAGAACTTAACAGACAACTGCAAGAATTGATTTGCCAAATAGAAGAAAAGGTACAAACCGAACTGCAAAGCCGGGAAAACGAAATAGTTGCCATGCGTGAAAAGTCATTTATGCAAGTAGGCGGTTTAATGGGATTCGTTCTTCTATTGTTGTTAATTTCCTACATCATCATACATCGTGATGCAAAAAGCATTAAACAATACAAGCACAAGACAACTGATTTGATAAGGCAACTGGAACAATCCGTACAACGGAACGAGGCACTGATAACGTCAAGGAAGAAGGCGGTACATACTATCACCCATGAACTGCGCACACCGCTGACAGCAATAACAGGCTATGCCGGACTGATACGGAAAGAACAGTGTGAGGATAAGTCCGGGCAGTATATCCAAAACATACTGCAATCCTCCGACCGTATGCGGGATATGCTTAACACTTTGCTTGACTTCTTCCGCCTGGACAACGGCAAGGAACAGCCCCGTCTGTCACCCTGCCGGATTTCAGCAATCACGCACACACTTGAAACGGAGTTCATGCCTGTTGCCGTGAACAAAGGGCTGTCCTTGTCCGTGAAGACTGGACACGATGCCATTGTATTGACCGACAAAGAGCGAATAATACAAATCGGGAATAACCTGCTGTCAAACGCTGTCAAGTTCACAGAAGAAGGCGGTGTTTCTTTGATTACTGAATATGATAATGGAGTTCTGACACTGGTCGTTGAAGATACAGGTACAGGCATGACAGAAGAGGAACAGAAACAAGCGTTCGGTGCGTTTGAACGTCTATCAAATGCCGCCGCAAAGGAGGGTTTCGGGCTTGGGCTTGCCATAATGCGTAATATTGTGTCGATGCTTGGCGGAACAATCCGTTTAGACAGCAAGAAAGGGAAAGGCAGTCGTTTCACAGTTGAAATTTCTATGCAGGAAGCTGAAGAACAGCTTGGATATACAAGCAATACACCTGTTTATCATAACAATAAATTCCATGATGTTGTCGCCATTGACAATGATGAGGTATTACTTCTGATGCTGAAAGAGATGTATTCCCAAGAAGGAATACACTGCGACACTTGCACCGATGCTGCGGCACTGATGGAAATGATACGCCAGAAAGAATACAGCCTGTTGCTGACAGACTTGAATATGCCCGATATAAACGGTTTCGAATTGCTGGAACTGTTGCGTTCGTCCAACGTGGGCAATTCACCAACAATCCCGGTGGTTGTGGCAACCGCTTCGGGCAGTTGTAACAAAGGGGAACTATTGGCAAAAGGCTTTGCCGGATGCCTGTTCAAACCGTTCTCCATATCGGAACTGATGGAGGTTTCCGACAGGTGTGCCATAAAAGCGACACCGGACGGGAAACCGGACTTTTCCGCCTTATTGTCCTATGGCAATGAAGCCGTCATGCTGGAAAAGTTGATAACTGAAACAGAAAAGGAAATGCAGGCGGTACGGGATGCAGCAAAAGAAAAAGACCTGCAAAAGCTGGATTCCCTGATCCACCACCTGCGCAGTTCGTGGGAGGTGCTCCGTGCCGACCAACCGCTGAATGTACTTTACGGATTGCTTCGTGGCGATGCTCTCCCGGATGGTGAAGCGTTAAGCCATGCCGTGACTGCCGTGCTGGATAAGGGAGTGGAAATAATACGGTTGGCAGAAGAGGAAAGGAGAAAATACGAAGATGAATAAGACAAAAATAATTGTGGTGGAAGACAACATCGTGTATTGCGAATATGTCTGCAATATGCTGTCACGGGAGGGCTACCGCAATATGAAGGCTTACCACCTCTCAACCGCGAAGAAACATCTGCAACAGGCAACAGATAATGATATCGTGGTTGCCGACCTGCGTCTGCCTGACGGCAGTGGCATAGACCTTTTGTGCTGGATGCGAAAGGAGGGAAAGATGCAGCCCTTCATCATTATGACCGACTACGCCGAAGTTAATACCGCCGTGGAAAGCATGAAACTCGGCTCGATAGACTATATTCCCAAACAGCTTGTGGAGGATAAACTTGTCCCCCTGATCCGTTCCATACTGAAAGAACGTCAGGCAGGACAACGCCGTATGCCTGTATTCGCCCGTGAAGGTTCCGCCTTTCAGAAAATCATGCACCGCATAAGGCTGGTAGCCGCCACCGATATGAGCGTGATGATATTTGGTGAGAACGGCACGGGCAAGGAGCATATTGCCCACCTGTTGCATGACAAGAGCAAACGTGCAGGCAAGCCATTTGTGGCGGTGGACTGCGGTTCACTCTCCAAAGAGCTTGCACCGTCGGCTTTCTTCGGACACGTCAAAGGTGCATTTACAGGTGCGGACAATGCCAAGAAAGGATATTTCCATGAGGCGGAAGGCGGCACGTTGTTTCTGGACGAGGTAGGAAACCTCGCGTTGGAAACCCAACAGATGTTGCTCCGTGCCATACAGGAGAGGCGGTATCGCCCGGTCGGAGACAAGGCAGACCGGAATTTCAATGTCCGCATCATCGCTGCTACCAATGAAGATTTGGAAGTAGCGGTGAATGAAAAGCGTTTTCGGCAGGATCTTCTGTACCGCCTGCACGACTTCGGGATAACCGTTCCTCCGTTGCGTGACTGTCAAGAAGACATTATGCCGCTGGCAGAGTTCTTCCGTGATATGGCAAACAGAGAGCTGGAGTGTAGCGTGAGCGGGTTCAGTTCCGAAGCACGTAAAGCGTTGCTGACACACGCATGGCCGGGCAACGTGCGGGAACTTCGGCAGAAAGTTATGGGTGCTGTATTGCAGGCGCAGGAAGGTGTTGTCATGAAAGAGCATCTGGAACTTGCCGTGACGAAACCGACCTCTACTGTCAGCTTCGCCTTGCGCAATGACGCGGAGGATAAGGAGCGGATATTGCGTGCGTTGAAACAGGCAAACGGCAACCGGAGTGTCGCCGCAGAACTGCTCGGCATAGGCAGGACAACACTATACAGCAAACTTGAAGAGTATGGACTTAAATATAAATTCAAGCAATCATAGCCCGTAATTCACTGAATTTGGCTATCTTTGCATAACATTTGAGAAAAACGGCGATTGGCAGGAGCTTTTCGCCGCCAACATATAGGATAAGACCGCAAGGCGTTTCAAGCGAAAATCTGGTAAATTGGAACTACGGAGACGATTGCGTGATGCTTATGCTATGCTTACGCATAGCGTGCATTCACGTACTCTCCGTAAAGGCTTTACCAGAGCCATCGCTTGAAGGTAGTGTGAATTGCACGCTACTTTTTTACCCTTGCCTAACGAAAGGAAACGATTATGGGTAAAGTTCAGATTCTCGCCGTACTGACGATGGACGGATGTCTTTCTTCAGAGTTATATGATAAAGCACATCAGGATTTGTGCCTTGACCGTTGCGGTCTTGATGAAATCAGGAAGAAAGCCTTTTACCGTGTGACACCGGACTATTCCATTTCAATGCTGCACGAATGGAGAAAAGACTGCACAAACATCCGTTACCTCGCGGAAGCCACACCGGACACGGCAGACTATATAAACGGACTGCTGCGGATGCACGCTGTGGATGAAATCATACTATACACCGTTCCTTTCATATCCGGAAGCGGACGACATTTTTTTAAGTCGGCTCTGCCAGAGCAACACTGGACGCTTTCCTCTTTGAAAAGCTATCCCAACGGTGTATGTCGCATTATCTATATCCTTGATAAAAAAGCAAGATAGCCAAAATGTGCGGCAAGCATACATTTCTATTTTCAGGAATAGAATAAATGTTCTGATTACAAACAATTTAAGTCGGAGATTATTTGTCCTTGTGAAAAAATACTGAATTTTACACCTCTGAAATCCAGCACTTTGTAAAATTGAGTGTTGGATTTTTTATTTTCTGCCGCGTTTTTTGCCAATTATATTCATGTGCGCACGCAGAAAACAAAGTGTAATTTTCAAAATTGACAGAACCATGAATTATTTCTTGCTGGCGGAAACCGATTTTTTCCGCCTGATAAACGAAGCCGGCGACTGCAATATGGAAACGGCATACACGGCTTTCGCCACCCAAGTGATCGAACTGTGCAACGGCGGCATGGACATGAACCTTACCGTCATCGCGCTTGCCTACATCGAAATCGAGTTGCAGCACCATCCCGTACGTAATCTGTCAGAAGAAAAAAGAGAGATTGCCGCCTACGTCAGCAAGGCTCTGTCTTTCGTAAGAAAGATGCAGAAATTCCTTGCCACGCCCCAAGTGCCGCCACTGATATCCGCCAACAACACAACAGAAACCGCCACCAGCCTCCTGCAATGGACGGGCAATGCCATCGACCTCGTGGAACTTATCTACGGCATCGACGAGATGGGCTGCATCAACAACGGCAACATGCCGCTCAAACAGCTTGCCCCGCTCCTTTACAAGATATTCGGGGTTGAGTCGAAGGACTGCTACCGTTTCTACACCGATATCAAACGCCGGAAGAACGAAAGCCGCACCTACTTCCTTGACAGAATGCAGGAGAAATTGAACGAGAGGATGCTGCGCGATGATGAGTTGGATCGTATGAGGAGATAAAAAACAAATTCATTAGAATAAATCACATCAATTCAATTCATTATTTTGTTATATTAGAAAAAGATATTAACTTTGCATTGAAATTGATATAGTCATAATTCAGATGAACTCAATACACGATATAACAGACTACATTATCTTACGAGTAAAATCGGAAGATAGATTTGCGTCTTTAATAAATTTAAAGTTGCAGAAGTTATTGTATTATGTTCAAGCATGGTCTTATGGTATCAATAAAAAACCTATGTTTGACGGCGAGTTTGAAGCATGGATTCATGGTCCGGTAAATCGAGAAATCTACAATCGATTTAATTCTACAAAATATCTCTATTCAGAAATCAATATTGATGATTGCATGAATCACAATGTGAGTTTATCATCAGAAGACGCTGAATTCATTGACTTTATATTGGAGAATTATCTTAAATATAGCGGTGCTGAATTAGAACGATTGTCCCACAATGAGATGCCTTGGATTAAAACACGTGGAGATTTAAATGTAAATGAGCGTTGTGACAAGGTTATTACTCCAGAACTAATGATTGAGTATTATGGGAAAAAATGGGAAACTATTAAATCTTAATTCAGATTCTCCTAAATACGGAAACAAATCATTAGTTACCAAAGAACAAGAAAATGAGTTAAAGAGAAGGAAGATAACTTTTTCCTTCTCTTACTTTAAGCAGATACCTAATTTTCAGATTGGAGAGTGTTCTAAGGGATGGCATATTGGGCTTCTTGAAAGATTAGGTGCTTTGGGTACTATGACACCGCAAGAAGTATTAGAAGAAAATAGAGGTAGTATTGCATTAAGATGTCATCCAATAGATTGGAGTGCTAAAAACATTCCTATTCAACGAAAAGATTTAGATTGGCTACCAAAAGAAATATTGGACAATGAGACAGATTTTCCAATAATGCAATTTTCGATAACAAAAAGTACGGGGCGTATTGTAGGTTATTTTGATCGGGATTCTTCTATATTTCACATAGTATTATTAGATCCTGAACATAATATACAACCGGCAAAGAAAACTAATTATCAAATACAACCAACTACAAAAGGGTTATCTCAATATGATGATTTATTAAATAAGTTGGAACGAATTAAAAGTATCGTATCAGATTGTTCTGATAAAAAGTGCAAATTGCATTCACATATTAGTGTTATAGAAGAATTACATGACAATATTGTTTATATAGGACTTGATAATGACTTCTATAGCACTTATCAAGAAATCTTAAAGAAAATTCCATTGCAAAAAATTTTGGAAAACGGAATCTTAGTAAGTATGGATAATGCTTAAGTTCTAAAAAAATGAAGAAAGGTTTATGGTAAGCCTTTCTTCATTTTTTTATTTACTTCTGCTGCAACAGATATTTCAGGTTATCATCGCCCGCGATGCGCTCCAGTTCCTCCTGCACAATCTGCTTCACCTCTTCCTTGATACGCCGGTAGTTCGCCTGCACCGTTTCTTTCATGCGGTCGTTGCCGTCCTCGTCCGTGAAATCGGTAATGACCGGAATTTTCTTGTAGGCACGTTCCTCCCGCTTCACCTTCTCGGCATCCACCACAATCTCGCAGTGAAAAATTTTCTGTTCGATACGTTCGTTGAAGTTGTCGGACACCGAACCGACAAACATTCCCTGCGTCAGACCGGAAATCTTGCTCGGCGGAATGAGCGCATCCATCTGCGTGTTGATGGAGGTGGAAACATCCTGCCGGTTGATGGAGATAGACTGCCGTTTCTGCAACACCTTACCGAACCGTTCCGATAGTGTCTTTGCCGTTTCACCTACCACCTGCCCGGAGAAAATGTTACCGACCGTATTCATCACCACTTTCGCCTCCTTATCACCGTAGTCGCGCACCAGCTGGCTGAAATCCTGAAATCCCAGACACACGGCAACCTTGTTGCTTCGGGCGGTGGCTATAAGGTTGTCCAACCCCTTGAAGTATATCGTGGGCAGCTCGTCGATGATGACCGATGACTTCAGCATTCCCTTCTTGTTGATGAGCTTCACGATGCGGGAGTTATACAATCCGAGAGCCGCCCCGTAGATGTTCTGACGGTCGGGATTGTTGCCCACGCATAGGATTTTCGGCTCTTCGGGATTGTTGATGTCCAGCGTAAACTCGCTGTCCGACATCACCCAGTAGAGCTGCGGTGAAATCATCCTCGACAGCGGAATTTTTGCCGACGCTATCTGCCCCATGAGCTGCTCCGCAGCCCCTCCGAGCCAAGCATCCATGAACGGGGAAAGGTAATTCTCCAGTTCGGGATAGGAAGTCAGTATCGGAAAAATATCCTCGTAGCGGCGGTTCAAAAACTCGATGGCATGGGGAAACGTGCAATACTTCCCGTTCTGATAGATTTTAAGATACCATATAATACTGGCGAACAAAATGATAGGTGACTCCACGAAGAAGTCGCCCTGCTTTTGCACCCACGTTTTATTGAGGTTGAGCATTATTGTATAGGCACTCTCGTAAGCGTCTGTAATATCCTCCATGAAATCCGGGTGAATGGGATTGCAACGGTGTGAGCGTCGCGGGTCGTCGAAGTTGATTACATAGAATTTCGGCTTCACCTTGTAGCCCTCCGGATTATTCATCAGATGGTTATATGCGATGGTCGAAAGGTCGGGATACTTGAAATCGTAGATGTATTGGCTAAAGCCCTTCTCAATCTGTTGCTTGATAAAATTGTTTACAACGGCGTATGACTTTCCGCTGCCCGGCGTACCCAACACGATGGACGCACGGAAGGGATTAACTACATTGATCCAACCGTTGTTCCAGCGTTTCCTGTAATAGAAACGTGTCGGCAGATTGACCGAATACTCGCTTTCGATGAGCCTTGTTTCCTGCATGAAACTCTCGTTCTCGTTGTTGAAAACATCCTCCATCAGATTGTGTTTCAACAGACGGCTCATCCACAGACCGCCCATCAAAAGGCAGACATAGCCCGTACCGATGGTAAGGATATACAGCCCCGTCACCGCTTCAACCGGCAGCGGCAGAGCCAGTATCCACCAGTTCAGGAAAAACAGCACGAACCCGGCGGCGAGTGTCGTCCAGATTTTACGCCATGTGATTTTCTCGCCCTTGACACCTTTCGTTCCTAAGCACGACAGCGCAAGCAACAGGACGGCGAACAGCTTCGTGTACAGAATGGAACGGAACAGCCCCGCCGTGCGGTCGAAGTTCATCAGGATTTTATCCACCACACCGATGTTCACGCCCCACAGCCGGATGGCTTCGTAACAAAACCAGTACACGTTCATGACCACCAAAATGATACTCACGGCACGCAGAAAATCCATGATTTTCGCCAATGCCCTCAAATCGTCTTCTTGTTGTGACATACATTGATTTTTAATTGTTGATACTCTGATTACATACCCAAGCCCTTGCGCTTTTTCTTCTTTTTGCGCTTCATCGCCCGGATGAAAGCCTCTTCCTCGGCATCGGTCGCCGGACCTTCGGGAGTGAGCAAGCCCATTCCGCCCGATACGTCTGCACCGTTGTATGCGGTCTGCCCGTGTGCCTTGTCCACGGCATCCACCGGGATGGAGAGCGGTATCGGCGGTTGTCCGGCGTATGGCAGGGTGAAGTGTTCCTGCAAGGTATTCGCCGAAAGTTCCTTGCCCATACGCGAACCGTTCAGCACGCATCCTGTGCGGTGGTCGATGAAGGTAGCCCCGTAGATGCGCCCTTCCTCCGTGTAGCGCAACACGGTGTCGATGCCCTTCTCTTTGAGTTGGGACACAAATTTGTCCTTGTCATAAGTGCCTTGCAGCACGGAAAGAACGGTGCGTTTCGTCATGTCGGCGAGTTTCCTGTCCTTGATCTCCAGCTTGGAACGGGCAAACTTATTCTGTACGGCTTCATAGCCGACGTACTTCCTGAAAAGCGAGGACTTGAACGGGTTGCCCACCTTGTCGCCCTTGTCGTCCGTGACGGAATAGACCAGCCCGTGATACTCCCGTCCGCGCACGTTGCCCCTCGCTTCCTCCACCGTCAGGTTATAGATGGAAAGGAGCGCACGGTATTCGCCCATCGTCTGGAAACGGTACTGCCCGTTCAGAGCTTTTAGGGTGTTACCTACCTGCTTCTTCACCTCACCTGCCGATGCGTCCACCTTGCTTAGCGGCGTGTCAAGGCGTCGGTTCCTGCGCTCCGCATCGTGCAGACCATATTTCTTTTCCAGCTCACGGGTAATCTGCTTGCTACGATAGTAGTTGTTCCGGTCACTGATACATTGCCCGTTCTCGTCCACCCGCACCGTCACTATGTGCAGGTGGTGGCGGTCGATGTCCTCGTGCTTAAAAACAAGATAAGGCTGGTTGCCGAAACCGAGTTTTTCCAGATACTCGCGGGCTATATCCTGCAATTCCGCATCGGTCAACACATCCTCCGGATGCGGGTTGAGCGAAATATGCACCACCGGCTTCTCCACCTTCATCTGTGGCGGCATGAAGGTGAGAAAACCCTCCATCGCCTTGTTGATGTCCACCTTTCCCGAACCGTCATTGTAGATGCGGTTGGTCGTAAGCAACCGCCCCTGCGCCTCGTTAATCTTCTCCCCGTTATAGGCAATCGCGCCGTACAACGAGTTTCCTACACTGATTTTTGCGACCATTTCGCCTCCATTTCCCTTGAAAGTTCCACAATCCGACGGCTCAGTTTCACGAGTTCGAC
Source organism: Alistipes communis (assembly GCF_006542665.1). Classification (NCBI taxonomy): domain Bacteria; kingdom Pseudomonadati; phylum Bacteroidota; class Bacteroidia; order Bacteroidales; family Rikenellaceae; genus Alistipes; species Alistipes communis. The sequence goes on along the minus strand of NZ_AP019735.1, from coordinate 1,186,598 downwards.
GGTGTATTGCTCCAGTTTATAGAGCAACGCCATCGCCTTTTTCTCGGAAAAATGCAGTCTCAGTTCCTTCACTACCTGGTTGTAATTCGTACCCACGGCGCGGAACTGCGCATGAAAATCCGACAGCTTGGTGTAATAGTCCACCAGCGTCTTGTCCACCTTCAGCACCTTGAACGGTTGCCCGAAGAAGTGCGCCTTGAGGAAAACCGACCGTGCATAGACACCCGATTTTCCGAACATGGCGAGGAAACGGTTGTGTTCCTCCTCGTTGAAACGGACGGTGTACCGGTACACCGCCGGATCAAGTTTGGGATTTCTCCCTGCTTTGCTTTTCCTTTTCTCTTTCATATTACTTTGGATTTAGCGGATTGACGGCATAAGCCGCCGCTTCGGGTCACAGCACCGCAGTTCTGAAAGGCTTCCCGACTTCGGAGGGAAAGCCCGCCCCCTGCAAAGGCAAGGCGTTTTCCGGGATGCTCAAAATATTTTGAGCGGCTGAAAACATACCTTGCTATGTTCAGGTGAACATAAAAATCCGTCAGGGGACGGATTGGGAAAATACCTTTCAGGACTCCGGGCCGCGCGTCATCGGCGAACCCTGCTGTCCGGGTGCAAAGTTACGCCCTTAAAGCGGTATCGGACAGATGCTTGACCCGGTCAATGACTGCCAACCGGCGCAACGTGCCGCCACTTGCCGGAGAAGTGATACAGGTTCCAAAATATACTTGTTTATTTGCAGCATGATTCAAGAAACGAACGATTTGAAGATATGATAAACGGAACATTCAAATACCCGGAAATCCGCTTCTTCGGATACTTGCCGAAACGGATACCCGAACCGTCGGAAACCCGGTTCTCCGACAATTCGGTGACGTATGGATTCAATGACTTCATGACGCAATGTCGTCAATCACCATTTGTCCGACGCACCGCTTCACCACAGAACCGGATACGCGACGACCCGCCTGCGTGTGTAGTCACGGAAGCGGATGGTGCGACAGCCAAATCCGTATGGAAACAGAAAAACAAATCATCAACAATTAAAATAAATGGAACTATGAGTAAGGAAATCTTCGTTGCATTCGCAACACAGAAAGGTGGCATCGGCAAATCCACTGTCACGGCACTTGCCGCCAGCTACCTGCACAACGTGAAAGGCTACAATGTCGCCGTCGTGGACTGCGACGACCCGCAGCACAGCATCCACGGGCTGCGCGAACACGAAATGGGGCTTATCGACAGCAGCACCTACTTCAAGGCTCTCGCTTGCGACCATTTCCGCCGGATCAAAAAGAACGCCTACACCATCGTCAAAAGCAATGCGGTGAACGCCCTCGACGATGCCGAGAGGATGATTGCCACTGAGGACGTGAAACCCGACGTGGTGTTCTTCGACATGCCCGGCACACTCCGAAGCAACGGCGTGATAAAGACGCTCTCGCAGATGGACTACATTTTCACTCCGCTGAGTGCCGACCGCTTTGTCGTGGAGAGTACCCTGAAATTCGTCACGATGTTCCGCGACAGGCTGATGACTACCGGACAGGCGAAAACAAAGGGGCTGCATCTGTTCTGGACGATGGTGGACGGCAGGGAGAGGAACGACTTGTACGGCATCTACGAGGAAGTGATAGCCGAAATGGGCTTTCCGGTACTTTCCACCCGCTTGCCCGACAGCAAGAAGTTCCGCCGTGACCTTTCGGAAGAGCGCAAGAGCGTTTTCCGCTCCACCATCTTCCCGATGGACACGGCACTGCTGAAAGGGAGTGGCATCCGGGAGTTTTCCGAAGAGATAAGCGACATCATCAGACCGCAGTGAGCATGGGCAGCAGGAAAGTGAACACGGAAGGCATCGACGAGGAACTGCTGTTAGCCTCCATCGGGCGGCGCACACAGGACGGGACACTGCGCCCCGCACAGGAAGTACCCGCAGCTGCACCGACCGAAGAGGACACCGCCGCACCGGAACCATCTCCTGTGCAACCCGTAACACGGGAAAAAGCGCAGAGGGAAAGTGGACGCCGGAAAAGGCAGGACGAGGACTACAACGAGCTATTCCTGCGCCGCAACGAGATAAAGACCCGCCAATGTGTCTATATCAGCCGTGACGTCCACGGCAAGATCCTCAGAATCGTGAACGACATCGCCGGAGGGGAAATCTCAGTAGGCGGATATGTGGATACCGTGCTGCGCCAGCATCTGGAACAGCACAAGGAGAGAATCAACGAACTGTACAAGAAACAACGTGAAGATCTGATTTGAAAATGGAAAAAGAAATGACACCGAATGAAAAAAGACCACAGCAAGACTGCGGAGGTATGTTTACCCAAGTGCAGGCGAGTGTGGAAATACTGTCGCCTGTCCCGGTAAGCGGCAAATGCAGTGAGAAGGACTATGAACGCCTGTTCATCCGCGACCCGGAAGTAAAGGCACGTGAGGGGAAGATGGCGTATGTGCGCCCGGAGTACCACGAGCGTATCATGCGTATCACCCGTGTAATCGGGCATGACCGGCTTACGCTGTCCGCTTACATCGACCATGTGCTGACGCACCACTTCAACCAGTGCGAAGATGCGATAAAGAGCCTTTATGCCCGAAATTACAATTCAGTATTCTAACCAAAAACGGAAGGATATGAATTACACAATCAGCATGACAGACATTCTGCTGGCGGTATCGGTCGGCTGCAACCTCTGGTTCCTGTTCCTGCTCCTTTACGAGCGCATCATGGACACGCGGATTGTCCGCTTCTTCAAGGGCATTGTCGGATTATGGCGGTCACTGGACGGGAATGAGGCTAAACGCATAGCGGCACACGAGGAAGTCCCTGCGGAAAAGGCGGACATCATCGGCAAGAGCCGTTTCAGGATGGCATCCACCCGGACAACCGCTGCCATACCGACGCAAGAAGCCGCCACTATTGAAAAAGGCATTGAGCTGTCGGAGGAAGAGGCTACTTTTGACGACGGAAAAACGGGAAACGCATCCCGCCCGGCACAAGTCCCGGAGGAAAAACTCGATGAGACCTTCACGAGCATACCGCCGGAGGAACTGGGATACGGGGACGACGAACCGGAAGAGGACGCCTCGGACACGCCACGGGCTTCGGGCAGCAGCTTTGACGAGATTGACGACGCCTGCAAGACCGCCAAAAACCCGGACGCGACACAGGCGGAACGTGAAAAGGCGGCTAAGGTGTTCACCGACATGGAGGGCACGGAGTTGTACGAGAAAATGATGGAAGGCTCTTCGGAGATAGGCATCCGCATCAAGGGGCTTATCGAGATTCGGCTGAAGAAATCTGAAAAGGAGTTCGTCGTGCCGGACAACATCGAGGAGTTCGACATTCGCAACTATGTATGACAACAATAAAAGAAATGAACATGAAAGAATGACATCAACCCACGCGGCGAGGAAACGCAAGGCGCATCCCCATCCGCAACGGACACGCCCACGTCCGTGGAAACAAACGGGCATCCACTAAAACCAAAGTAAAGAAACAAAGTATCAACCGCCCGACAAAGGACCATCCACCCTTTTGACGGCAAAAAACAAGAACAGTTTATGAACAAGAACATCTTGAAAAACAGAAAAGCAATCCTCTCCGCGGCACTTGTCATCGCCGCAACCGCCTCCGCTTTCGCGCAGGGAAACGGCATCGCGGGCATCAACGAAGCCACCTCTATGGTGAGTTCTTATTTCGACCCCGGAACTAAACTGATATACGCCATCGGTGCAGTCGTCGGGCTTATCGGGGGCGTAAAAGTGTACGGCAAGTTTTCATCGGGCGACCCCGACACCAGCAAGACAGCCGCCTCGTGGTTCGGCGCGTGCATCTTCCTGATTGTTGCCGCCACCATCCTGCGCTCATTCTTCCTTTAATAAATAATGTATGGCTGAATACCCAATCAACAAGGGTATCGGCCGTCCGGTAGAGTTCAAGGGCTTGAAGGCACAGTACCTCTTCATCTTCTGCGGAGGTCTGCTGGCTCTCTTCGTCCTGTTCGTCATCCTCTACATGGTCGGTATCGACCAGTGGATATGTATCGGCTTCGGCGCGGCATCGTCCTCCCTCCTTGTATGGCAGACCTTCGCGCTGAACGCCCGGTACGGTGAACACGGGCTGATGAAATTAGGAGCGGCACGGAGCCATCCCCGATACCTTATCAACCGGCGGCGGATAACCCGTCTGTTCAAACGACAACGAAAGGAAGAAAGACAATGAGGAATACATCGAAAATGACAACACTGGAAAACAGGTTCCCACTTTTAGCGGTGGAGCATGGCTGCATCATCTCAAAGGACGCCGACATCACGGTGGCTTTCGAGGTGGAACTACCGGAACTTTACACCGTGACGGGTGCGGAGTACGAGGCGATACACAGTTGCTGGTGCAAGGCTATCAAGGTGCTGCCGGACTACTCCGTCGTCCACAAACAGGACTGGTTCATCAAGGAACGCTACAAACCGGAGCTTCAGAAGGACGACATGAGCTTTTTAAGCCGCTCTTTCGAGCGTCACTTCAACGAGCGTCCGTACCTGAAACACACCTGCTACCTCTACCTGACCAAGACAACAAAGGAGCGTAACCGGATGCAGAGCAATTTCAGCACGCTGTGCCGGGGACATATCATCCCGAAGGAGCTGGACAGGGAAACCACGACCAAGTTCTTGGAAGCCTGCGAACAGTTCGAGCGCATCATGAACGACAGCGGGCTTGTCAGGCTGCGCCGCCTCTCCACCGATGAGATTGTGGGTACTGAGGGAAAGACGGGACTTATTGAACGCTACTTCTCGCTCATGCCGGAAGGTGACACCACCTTGCAGGACATCGAGCTTTCGGCAAGGGAGATGCGCATCGGCGACAACCGCCTGTGTCTGCACACCCTCTCCGACGCGGAAGACCTGCCGGGCAAGGTGGCTACCGACACCCGTTACGAGAAGCTCTCCACCGACCGGAGTGACTGCCGACTGTCATTCGCCTCCCCGGTGGGGCTTCTGCTCTCCTGCAACCATATCTACAACCAGTATGTGCTGATAGACAACAGTGAGGAAACCTTGCAGAAGTTCGAGAAGTCCGCCCGTAACATGCAGTCGCTATCTCGCTATTCAAGGAGCAACAGCATCAACCGCGAGTGGATAGACCAATACCTGAACGAAGCCCATTCCTACGGACTGACCTCGGTACGGGCACACTTCAACGTCATGGCGTGGAGCGACGATGCGGAGGAACTGAAGCATATCAAGAACGACGTGGGCAGCCAGTTGGCAAGCATGGAATGCGTGCCGCGCCACAACACCATCGACTGCCCGACACTCTACTGGGCGGCGATACCCGGCAATGCGGCGGACTTCCCGGCGGAAGAGAGTTTCCACACCTTCATCGAACAGGCGGTGTGCCTGTTCACAGAGGAAACCAACTACCGCAGCTCGCTCTCGCCCTTCGGCATCAAGATGGTGGACAGGCTCACGGGAAAACCGCTGCACCTTGACATCTCCGACCTGCCCATGAAGCGAGGTATCACGACCAACCGCAACAAGTTCGTGCTGGGTCCTTCGGGCAGCGGCAAGTCTTTCTTCATGAACCACCTCGTGCGCCAATATTATGAGCAAGGCGCACATGTGGTATTGGTGGACACGGGAAACTCCTATCAGGGCTTGTGCGGCATGATCCGACGCAAGACAGGCGGAGCGGACGGTGTGTATTTCACCTACACGGAAGATAAGCCCATCAGCTTCAACCCGTTCTACACCGACGATTACATCTTCGACGTGGAGAAGAAGGACAGCATCAAGACCCTGTTGCTGACGCTCTGGAAGTCGGAGGACGACAAGGTGACAAAGACGGAGAGCGGCGAGCTGGGCAGTGCCGTGAGTGCCTATATTGAGCGCATCCAATCCGACCGTAGCATCGTGCCGTCGTTCAACACCTTCTACGAGTATATGCGTGACGACTACCGCAAGGAACTGGCACAGCGTGACATCAAGGTGGAGAAGTCCGACTTCAACATCGACAACATGCTCACCACCATGCGGCAGTATTACCGGGGCGGGCGTTACGATTTCCTGCTCAACTCCACGGAGAACATCGACCTGCTCGGCAAGCGGTTCATCGTCTTCGAGATAGATTCGATTAAAGAAAACCGCGAACTGTTCCCCGTCGTGACCATCATCATCATGGAAGCCTTCATCAACAAGATGCGGCGGCTGAAAGGCGTGCGGAAACAGCTTATCGTGGAAGAGGCTTGGAAGGCCCTCTCATCGGCGAACATGGCTGAATATCTGCGCTATATGTATAAGACGGTCAGAAAATATTACGGCGAGGCAATCGTGGTGACGCAGGAGGTGGACGACATTATCAGTTCTCCGGTGGTCAAAGAGAGCATTATCAACAACTCGGATTGTAAAATCCTGCTTGACCAAAGGAAATATATGAACAAGTTCGACCAGATACAGGCGTTGCTCGGACTGACGGAAAAGGAGAAGTCGCAGATACTCTCCATCAACATGGCGAACAACCCTTCACGGCTCTACAAGGAGGTGTGGATAGGCTTGGGCGGCACGCAGTCGGCGGTCTATGCCACGGAGGTCAGCGCGGAAGAGTATCTGGTGCGCCCGTAAAGGGAATTTGACGAATGTCGCTTTGGCAAGCGACTGGGCAAGTGTTTAAAATGCCCATTAACAACCGCTAACCGGAGGGGAAAACCCCACAAGGGAACATAGCACGCTGGTAAAGCCATAAGTCAGCCAACTGTCAGGCTGCGACCGAATGGCAAGTTAAAATGATAGATATGAGGATAAAGCCTGTATTGGTTGAACGATAGTCTGAGCAGTCGTATCCTTGGACAATGACGGAAGACAGTTGAATAATTCTTCGGAATTATGCCGTCATGTTGCGGTACTACACTGATGAGAGGTAGCAGGAGTAGCATAAACTTACCGCAAGGCAACTACCATAAGTAGTAAAGGACGAAAGTCGTATCCGACAATCTATCAAGCCAAATAGTCGTCAAATTTCTAAACGGGGATTGCCTAAACCGGAAAGCCAGTTGTAGGGCTATGGGGTCTGCCCCTGAATATCCGGCATGGCAACGGAGCTTCCATAGTAGTCTGAGCAGGGTAACGCCCTGTACATGGCGAAAGGGAGCAGCTAATTAAGTTTAACAATTTAAAGGAAGATGTGAGAGACATGAGAAATCCAGAAAATGTGTTGAACAGTCTGAGTAAACACAGCGGTAACTTGAACTATAAGTTTGAGCGGCTGTATAGAGTGCTGTTTAACGAAGAAATGTTTTATGTAGCCTATCAGAATATTTACAGCAAGACAGGCAACATGACGGCAGGAGCTGATGGTAAAACCATTGACGGAATGAGCATTGACCGAGTTGAACAATTGATTGATAGTCTAAAAAATGAGACTTATCAGCCTAACCCGTCCAAAAGGACGTATATACCTAAGAAAAACGGGAAAAAACGTCCGCTTGGCATACCCTCTTTTGATGATAAGCTGGTACAGGAAGTAGTTAGAATGATACTTGAAGCAATCTATGAAGGTAGTTTTGAACATACTTCACATGGGTTTCGTCCCAAACGAAGTTGTCATACTGCTCTTATAGATATACAAAAGACATTCACTGCCGTGAAATGGTTTATTGAAGGCGATATTAAAGGATTCTTCGACAATATCAATCATGACGTATTGATTAATATTCTTCGGGAACGTATCGCTGACGAAAGATTTTTGCGGCTTATCAGAAAGTTCCTGAATGCCGGATATGTGGAAGACTGGGTATTTCATAGAACGTACAGTGGAACTCCGCAAGGCGGGATTATCAGCCCAATACTGGCTAATATCTACCTTGACAAGTTCGACAAGTACATCAAGGAATACATCAATCGGTTTAATAAAGGGAAAACGAGAAAAGGCGATGCTCGATACAAGCTATACGAACAGCGGAGATACCGACTGGCAAAGAAACTAAAGAATGAGAAAGATGTAAAGGTAAGGGAACAGATGACCGCTGAAATTAAGCGGCTACGAGAAGAACGGAACAACTATCCGGCACGTAATGAAATGGACAGCAGTATCAAACGGTTAAAATATGTGAGATACGCAGATGATTTTCTGATTGGAATTACCGGTAGTCTGGAAGACTGTAAAACAGTAAAAGAGGATATTAAGAACTATTTGAACGAAACTCTTAAACTGGAACTGTCAGACGAAAAGACGCTGATAACCAATGCGCAAAAACCAGCGAAATTTCTCGGATATGACGTATTTATCCGCAGGAGTAATGATTTACGCAAGGATAAGTTCGGTAGAACGGTTAGGGCATTCGGACACAAGCCTGTCTTGTATCTGAATTTTGAAACGATGCGGAAGAAACTCTTTGATTATAAGGTCGCAAGAATAGCGGTTGTCAATGGTAAAGAGGTTTGGAAATCTATCGTCAGAACGTACATGCTGAACTTGGATGACTTGGAAATAGTCAGTCAGTTCAATGCCGAAATCCGAGGGTTCTATAATTACTACTCAATAGCCAATAATAGCTATGTCATCAATTCTTTCTATCACATTATGTCATACAGCATGTATAAGGTATTTGCGAACAAATACAAATCATCTGTAAAGAAAATACTTCTGAAATATAAAAAGAATAAGGTTTTCCAAGTGGCATATGAAAATAGTAAGGGTAAGACACTTTATCAATCATTCTATCATGATGGTTTCAAACGCAAAAAGGTTGCAGGTAATATTTACTGTGACACTATTCCACGGACAGTTTCTATAACAGGTGGACGTAACAGCCTTATGGAAAGGCTGAAACTCCAAGTCTGCGAATTATGCGGTGCTACCGATAAACTCGAAATGCATCACGTTCGCAAACTTAAAGACTTGAAAGGTAAATCCGACTGGGAAAAGAGAATGATAGCCCGAAGACGAAAAACTTTGGCTGTCTGCTCAAAGTGTCATGCAAAGATAGACCCTGACCGAAGAATCAGACTGAATTAATTAGTGGAGAGCCGGATACAGGGAGACTTGTAAGTCCGGTTCGGAGGCGAGTACTCGGAAACCTATCATAGAAATATGACAAGGCGCTGGGTGCTTAGCCTACGCGTACACCACCGAGGAAACGGAAAAAGTGGAGGTTTACCGTCTGGCGGAGAAGCTGGGCGACGACATCGAAGCCGCCATCCGGCAGCTTGCCGAAAGGCGGAGAAACAAGGAATAACTAAAAAACAGAATGTATCAACCAAAAAAGAAAAACGCGTATGAATTTACCAAAAGTGAAAATGCTGCAAGTCAGCAAGTGCCTTATCGGATTGGCGGTCATGATGCTGCAATCCTGCGACGTGGCCGACAACCGCCGCGACATGCTGTGCGGGAACTGGGAGAGCGTGGAGGGAAAACCTGACGTGCTTATCTACAAGGAGGGCGAAGCCTACAAAGTGACGGTGTTCCGTCGTAGCGGTCTGCGCCGCAAGCTCAAGCCGGAAACCTATCTCTTGCAGGAGGAGAACGGCAACCTGTTCATGAACACCGGCTTCCGCATCGACGTGTCCTACAACGAGGCCACGGATGTGCTGACTTTCTCGCCAAACGGGGACTATGTGCGGGTGAAGCCGCAGCCGGGACATCCGACCGAAGAATAACAACCACTAAAATCCAAAGTAACATGAGAACAAGAATAACAATGATTATCTGCCTGTGCCTGCTTTTCGCGGGCAGGGCAAGCGCACAGTGGGTCGTAAGCGATCCGGGCAATCTAGCGCAGGGCATCATCAATGCCTCCAAAAACATCATCCATACCTCCAAGACCGCCACGAACATGGTGAGCAACTTTCAGGAGACGGTGAAAATCTATCAGCAGGGCAAGAAGTATTACGATGCCCTCAAATCGGTGAACAATCTGGTCAAGGACGCCCGCAAGGTGCAGCAGACCATCCTGATGGTGGGCGACATCACAGACATCTATGTGAACAGTTTCCAACGGATGCTCCGTGACGGGAATTTCAGACCCGAAGAGCTTTCCGCAATCGCTTTCGGCTACACGAAACTGCTGGAGGAAAGCAACGAAGTGTTGACGGAACTCAGGAACGTGGTGAACATCACCACGCTCTCCATGACCGACAAGGAGCGCATGGACGTGGTGGAACGCTGCCACTCGAAGATGAAGCGTTACCGCAACCTCGTGAGCTACTACACGAACAAGAACATCTCCGTGAGTTACCTGCGTGCGAAAAAGAAGAACGACCTCGACCGCATCATGGGGCTGTACGGGAACATGAACGAAAGATACTGGTAGCCTATGAAGTTCGACAACCTTCATCAGATTTTACGTTCACTTTATGAGCAGATGATGCCGCTGTGTGGGGACATGGCTGGTGTGGCGAAAGGCATCGCCGGGCTGGGTGCGCTGTTCTACGTCGCCTACCGGGTATGGCAGTCGCTGGCGAGAGCTGAACCGATAGACGTATTCCCGATGCTCCGTCCTTTTGCCATCGGTCTGTGCATCATGTTCTTCCCGACTGTGGTGCTGGGCACGATAAACAGCATCCTCTCACCCGTCGTACAGGGCACGGCAAAGATGCTGGAGGCGGAAACGCTGGACATGAACCGATACCGGGAGCAGAAGGACAAACTGGAATACGAGGCGATGGTACGCAACCCCGAAACCGCCTACCTCGTGTCCAACGAGGAATTTGACAAGCAACTGGAGGAACTCGGCTGGTCGCCCTCCGACATGGTGACGATGGCGGGAATGTATATCGACCGGGGAATGTACAACATGAAGAAGAGCATCCGCGACTTCTTCCGCGAGATACTCGAACTGCTGTTCCAAGCCGCCGCCCTCGTGATAGACACCGTCCGCACCTTCTTTCTCGTGGTGCTGGCGATTCTCGGTCCGATAGCCTTCGCCCTGTCGGTATGGGACGGTTTCCAAAACACGCTCACGCAGTGGATATGCCGCTATATACAGGTCTATCTGTGGCTACCGGTATCGGACATGTTCAGCACCATACTGGCGAAGATACAGGTTCTGATGCTGCAAAACGACATCGAGCGGATGCAGGCAGACCCGAACTTCTCGCTGGATTCGAGCGACGGGGTGTATATCGTATTCCTCTGCATCGGCATCATCGGCTACTTTACCATTCCCACCGTTGCGGGCTGGATTATCCAAGCCGGAGGCATGGGCGGTTACGGTCGCAACGTGAACCAGATGGCGGGACGAGCCGGAAGCATGGCGGGCAGCGTGGCGGGTGCAGCCGCAGGAAACGCAGTCGGACGTGTCGGCAAATTGCTGAAATAATCAATGTGCAATCATAAATTGGAAAATATAAATGGAATTCAAATCACTTAGAAACATCGAATCGTCGTTCAGGCAGATACGCCTGTTCGGTATCGTCTTCCTCTCGCTGTGCGCCGTGGTGACGGTGTGGAGCGTGTGGAACTCCTACCGTTTCGCAGAGAAGCAACGGGAGAAAATCTATGTGCTGGACAACGGCAAGAGCCTGATGCTCGCCTTGTCTCAGGATTTGTCGCAGAACCGCCCGGCGGAGGCACGGGAACATGTGCGCCGTTTCCACGAGATGTTCTTCACGCTATCACCTGAAAAAAGCGCGATTGAACACAACGTGAAACGTGCCTTGCTGCTGGCGGACAAGAGCGTGTACCACTATTATTCGGACTTCGCGGAGAAGGGGTACTACAACCGCATCATCGCCGGGAACATCAACCAAGTGCTGAAGGTGGACAGCGTGGTGTGCGACTTCAACGCCTATCCCTACCGTGCCGTGACCTACGCCACACAGAAAATCATCCGGCAGAGCAACGTCACCGAGCGCAGCCTCGTGACCACCTGCCGCCTGCTGAACGCATCGCGGTCGGATGACAACCCGAACGGTTTTACCATCGAGGGTTTCACCATCATTGAGAACAAGGATTTACAGACTATCAAACGGTAACAGGACATGAAAAGTATCAGAAAATCAATGTGGGGCATGTATTGGAAACTCCACGACAAACGGAAACGCTTGGCGGCAAGTCTCAAAGGGTATCTGGACGGCTTGCCGCCGGAAACACGCCGCCGCATCGTGCTGGGGATGTTCGCCGCCTTCGCGGTGCTTGCCCTTTACACCTTCGGCAGAGCCGTCTATGACATCGGCAGGAACGACGGCTCACATATGGAAACGGGACACGCCGGACGGGTGGAACTGCCGACCCCGGCGGAAACAGGCAATCACTTAACACCTTATTTATATGGAACAGACAAAGAATGAACCGACGAAAGAGAACAAAGCTGCTCCCGAAACGGGGAAACCGAAAAAGGAGCGCGAACCGCTGACAGAGGCGCAACGGCTGAAACGGCAGAAGATGATCGTGCTGCCCGCTATGGTGTTGGTGTTCATCGGGGCGATGTGGCTGATATTCGCCCCGTCCTCCGGCAAGGAGCAACCGCCGGGAACGGACGGATACAACACCGAGATGCCCGACGCTGACAAGGCGAACCGGCAGATTATCGGCGACAAGCTGAAAGCCTACGAGCATGGGGAGATGGAAGAGCGTCAGGAGAGCCGCAACCGTGCCATCGGGCAGCTGGGCGACATGTTCGACCGCGAGATAGCGGGAACGGAGAACGGAGTGGACTTCGACCTCGCCAATCCGGGCGGCAAGGAAGAAAGGGCAAAGCCAGCCACGCCGCAGACCATCCAGTCCTCCGCAGCCGCCTACCGTGACCTGAACGCCACGCTCGGAAACTTCTACGACCAGCCGAAAAACGACAATGCGGAGATGGACGAATTGTTGGAGCGCATCGCATCGCTGGAGTCGGAACTGGAAAGCGAGAGGGGCAAGGCTTCCTCTATGGACGAGCAGGTGGCTCTTATGGAGAAGTCCTACGAGCTGGCGGCAAAGTACATGGGCGGTCAGAACGGAGGACAGCCATCGGCGGAACAGAGGGCAGAGCCAACTACCGTGCAGAAAGGGAAGAAGAACAAGGCAATGCCTATCAGACAGGTGGAGCATCAAGTAGTTTCTTCACTCTCACAGCCTATGAGTAACGCGGAGTTTGTCGCCGCCTTATCGCAGGAACGCAACCGGGGTTTCAACACGGCTGTCGGCACGGCGGAGGTATTGGACAGGAACACCATACCGGCGTGCGTGCATGGGGCGCAGAGCGTGACGGACGGGCAGACGGTAAGGCTGCGCCTGCTGGAGCCTATGGCGGTGGCAGGCAGGACAATACCCCGGGGTGCGGTGGTGGTCGGCACGGGCAAGATACAGGGTGAGCGGCTCGACATCGAGATTACCTCGCTGGAATACGACGGCACGATTATCCCCGTGGAGCTTGCGGTCTATGACACGGACGGACAGCCCGGCATCTTCATCCCGAACTCGATGGAGATGAACGCCGTCCGGGAGGTCGCCGCCAACATGGGCGGCTCGCTGGGAAGCAGCATCAACATCTCCACCAATGCCGGGGCGCAGCTCGCCTCCGACTTGGGCAAGGGGCTGATACAAGGCACGAGCCAGTACATCGCCAAAAAGATGCGAACCGTCAAGGTGCATCTGAAAGCCGGGTACAGGGTCATGCTTTACCAAGAAAAATATTGAAAACAATAAAAATTACCACTAAAATCCAAAAGTAATGAGAAAAGTAATCATCATGTTTGCCCTCGCTATGGGCATCATAACTGCCAACGCGCAGGAGAATGTAACCGTTGAAACGACCAACGGAAGTGAACAACCGACCTTGACGAAGGAGGTCTATCCGCAGAAGGAGGCGGACGGCGACCTATATCACGGGCTGTCACGCAAGCTGACCTTCGACCGCATGATACCGCCGCACGGTCTGGAAGTGACCTACGACAAGACCGTCCACGTCATTTTTCCGGCGGAGGTGCGCTATGTCGATTTAGGCTCGCCCGACCTGATTGCCGGGAAAGCCGACGGAGCGGAGAACATCATCCGTGTGAAGGCTACCGTAAGGAATTTTCCCAACGAAACGAATATGTCCGTCATCACGGAGGACGGCAGTTTCTACACCTTCAACGTGAAGTACGCCGCCGAACCGCTGTTGCTCAACGTGGAGATGTGCGACTTCATCCATGACGGCAGCACGGTGAACCGCCCGAACAACGCGCAGGAAATCTATCTGAAAGAGCTGGGCAGCGAAAGCCCGATGCTGGTGCGCCTTATCATGAAGTCCATCCACAAACAGAACAAGCGCGAGGTGAAGCATATCGGCTGCAAGCGTTTCGGCATCCAATACCTGTTGAAAGGCATCTACACGCACAACGGCTTGCTTTATTTCCACACGGAGATAAAGAACCAGAGCAACGTGCCTTTCGATGTGGACTACATCACTTGGAAAATCGTGGACAAGAAGGTTGCGAAGCGTACTGCCGTGCAGGAGCAGATTATTCTGCCGCTCCGCGCGCAGAACTACGCCACCCTCGTGCCGGGCAAAAAGAGCGAGCGCACGGTCTTCACGATGGCGAAGTTCACCATCCCCGATGACAAGTGCCTCGTGGTGGAATTGAACGAGAAGAACGGCGGCCGTCACCAGTCCTTCGTGATTGAGAACGAGGATTTGGTACGCGCGGGTACCATCAACGAACTTCAAGTACGCTGACCATGAGAAAGTACATCGCAATAATCATCGCGTCGCTTGCCCTTTTTACAGGGCAGGCGCACGCCCAGCGGTGTCTGCCGAAGATGCAGGGCATCGAGGTGAGGGCGGACATGGCGGACGGCTTCAATCTCGGCGGCAAGGACGGCGGGTACAGCTTCGGGGCGGCTCTCTCCACCTACACGAAGAAGGGGAACAAGTGGGTGTTCGGTGGCGAATACCTGTTGAAGAACAATCCCTACAAGGACACCAAGATACCCGTGGCGCAGTTCACGGCGGAGGGCGGCTATTACTTCAAGATACTGTCGGACGCCCGAAAGATTGTTTTCGTCTATGCCGGGGCTTCGGCTCTCGCCGGATATGAGGCGGTAAATTGGGGGAAGAAGGTGCTGCATGACGGCTCCACGCTGCACGACCGGGACGCCTTCATCTACGGCGGTGCGCTGACGCTCGATGTGGAGTGTTACGTGGCAGACCGTATCGCCCTGCTTGCCAACCTGCGGGAGCGTTGCCTTTGGGGTGGCGACACACGGAAGTTCCACACGCAGTTCGGGGTCGGTATCAAGTTCATCATCAACTGACACGGGCATGGAAAGGACGGAAATAGATGCTGTCAGAAGGATGCCGCTTGCGGATTTTCTCGCACGGCTGGGGCATGAGCCTGTCAGAAGGAGCGGTAACGAGCTGTGGTATCTTGCCCCGTACAGGGGCGAGCGCACATCCTCTTTCCGTGTGAACGTGGCGAAACAGCTCTGGTACGACTTCGGTTTGGGCAAGGGCGGCGACATCTTCACGCTTGCCGGGGAGTTTCTGCAAAGCGATGACTTCATGAAGCAAGCGAAGTTCATAGCGGAAGCCGCCAATATGACGGTTGCCGGATGGGAAAAGCCCGTCTATCTCTCGAAGCCGACCGAATCCGTTTTTGAGGATGTGGAGGTCGCTCCGCTGCTCCGCTCACTGCTGACGGAGTATTTAGAGGAACGGGGCATCCCTTACGCCATCGCATCCCGTCACTGCTGCCGCTTGAACTACGGTGTGCGTGGAAAACGGTATTTTGCCGTTGGCTTTCCGAACATGGCAGGTGGCTATGAAGTCAGAAGCCGATATTTCAAGGGTTGCATACCTCCGAAGTCTGTATCACTGGTAAAGGCGAATGACATCCCGGCTGACGAGTGCCTCGTGTTCGAGGGCTTCATGGACTTTCTCTCTGCCGTGACGCTTGGTGTAACCGGTAACGCTGACTGTCTTGTGCTGAACTCAGTCGCCAACGTGGAGAAGGCGGCGGGATTGCTGGACGGATACGGGCGCATCGGCTGCTTCCTCGACCGTGACGAAGCCGGACGGCGGACGCTTGCCGCACTTACCATGCGATACGGGGAACGTGTCACCGACCGTTCCTCCCTCTATGACGGTTGCAAGGACTTGAACGAGTACCTGCAACTGACAACGAAAAAACAGAAAAACAACCATCTAAAAATCGAAGAACAATGAACATACTGAACAACAGAAACAAGAGAACATCAATATTCAAGGCAGTGGCGTTATGCCTGATAGCCGCCATGTCATTCACCCTCGTGTCATGTGACGATGACATGGACATCCAGCAGTCCTATCCCTTCACGGTGGAGGTCATGCCCGTGCCGAACAAGGTAGTAAAGGGGCAGACAGTGGAAATCCGCTGTGAACTGAAAAAGGAGGGCGACTTTTCGGGTACGCTCTATACCATCCGCTATTTCCAGTTCGAGGGGGAAGGCTCGCTCAAAATGGATAACGGCATCACCTTCCTGCCTAACGACCGCTACCTGCTGGAGAACGAAAAATTCCGCCTGTACTACACGGCGGCGGGTGATGAGGCGCATAATTTCATCGTGGTGGTGGAGGATAACTTTAGCAACTCCTACGAACTGGAATTTGACTTCAACAACAGGAATGTAAAGGACGACGATCTTACCATCGTTCCCATCGGCAACTTCAGCCCCTTGTTGAAATGATGCGTGTATTCATGACAATGCTCTGTTCACTTCTGACGGTCTGTTCTGTGTCCGCGCAGATCAGCCGCCAAGAGGGAACGGACGGGCAGGCGGCAATCTACCGACTGCCGCTTATGGAACGTGCTTTTTTATGCTGCCGCTACTTTGAAGGCTGGCACTCAGAAAAACACTACCCATACGTCGGTTGGGGTCACAAACTTTTGCCAAACGAGAAGTATTCGGCACGAACCATGACAAAACGGGATGCGGATGAACTTTTGCGGAAAGACCTGCGCAAATTTGTCGCCATGTTCCGTAAATTCGGGGTTGATTCGATTTTGCTTGGCACGTTAGCTTACAATGTGGGACCGGCGAAGCTGTTAGGCAGCAAAACAATCCCCAAAAGCACCTTAATCAAGAAGCTGGAAGCTGGTGACAGGAACATCTACCGTGAGTATATAGCCTTCTGCAACTACAAAGGAAAACGCCACGCCATGCTGCTCAAACGGAGAAAGGCGGAGTTTGCGCTGTTGTATATCCCATAAAAGGACTGACAAAACTGGCAAAAGACGTGCCATATTTAACTTGGCACGTCTTTTGCTCTATCACTTGATAGATTATCGTAGGATTTTCTCGTTAATTGACATCGTTGAGCCATTTTTGCCTATCGGTTTCCAAATAACACTTCAAGTTGTAAGTGTTGTGAGAGCAATACAAAACATAGTTATTAACCATAAAAAGTATAGCGAAATTATGAAGAAAGTATTTAGCCTTAAATCCGCAACTCCATTCCCGAAGTGCTACCTACATAAAGAGAAATGGACTTTTGATTCGTAAGATAACCATTAAGTCCTCGCGTCCGTTTCAATGCGCATACCATCCCCTTACCCCATAAAGCGACTTGAGGCAATACGCAATCAGTGGCCATCAAGTGATGTAAATCATCCGGAAGAAGTTTTGAAGGCTTCTGCATATGCATGGTTGTCGGTGTAGATATTCAGCACACATTGCCTTGCGGTCTTAATCCACTTGGCAGGTACTGAAATGAATTTGAAGACAAACGTCTTGATACGGCTGGTTTCCTTGAGCCCGAACTTCTTCACTTCAATCCTTTGCATGATGGCCTTGTAGAAATTGCGTATCAGTGCCGTCAGGAGCAGGAACACGGTATTTTCCGCCATGAAGGATTTAGGCAGTCTGTCCCATCCAAACCCATTGTTCATGTCATCAAAGACGCGTTCCTTGCCACCGCGCATGTTATAGAACTCCACGATGTCCCTCATGGATGATTCGTAATCGTTGGTCAGGATGCAGCGGTATGTATATTCCCCCTCCCACAGGTCCGGTCCACTGCCCATGCGTCTCTGTCTCTGGATTACCAGGCGATACGGTTTGCCCTTCCACTTCTCAACGAGAATGGAGTTCAACTCAAACACGATGCCGTTTATCTCTTCCTTCTTCCACCCTCTGAGCGCGAAGATGTCATCATAGAGCGAGCAGCAGCGGTTGGCGCGTATGTAGAATGTCCTGCAATGCTTCCTGACCTCATCCACAATGTCTTCAGAGCATGAGCCGCAGTCGGCCCTGAAGCGTTTGACTGTCAGCTTCTTCTCTTCAAGTCTCTCCAAAATCCTCTTTAGCGTGTCCTTCTGGTGAAAGCGTACATTGGTGTTGCCGTCGCTGTTCTCTATGCCGACAATCATGTCGCCGATAACGGCCACACCGGACCTGTAACCAAGAAATTTCTTGTACGTGGGCTTTGCATCGTACTTCTCCGCCTCAATGAACTGGTGGTCAAAGTCAACGTCATACTCCCCGCCCTCTTTCAACTGCCCTGTGGACAACAGGCAATTCAGGAGCAATGTGTTGAGTGTGTCTGCCGTATTGAAATCATAGGACTTTCCGGCATCAGACGTGTATGAGATGTTTTCCCGGGTCAGTTCGTTTATTGCCCTAAGGATGGTGTCGGCGCTACAGGTGCGGAGTGTGGGGTGAAGGGAAAGATGACTCATTAAGTGGGCGGTGACATCCTCAACGCAAGAACCGCCGCAGAAGTAAACGCATAGGAGGGAGCGGATGATTTCGCTGTATTGATAACCATAGAGTTTGCATCTCAACCCAAGTGTTGAGTCAATTGTAGAGGAGAGAAGGGAGGTAAATTGCTCCATGATTGGAAATATGCCTCCAAAAGGAGTGAGTCTTTCGGATTTTATTGCTACCTTTGCCATGCCTGTTGCGGTTTTCTTTGTCTTTGGATTCGCAACACTAAGGTAAGTGAAAACGCTGACATGGCAAAAACCTGGGCAACAAAATGTTGCTCAGGAACTTATAAAAATAATTATCAATTATGTTGCGGAATTAAGGTTTAGGAAAATTCAGAAAGGAACAATTCAAGTATTCACCTGTAAGAAGTTACTAATGACAAAAAAGAAATTGCCCGTTCGTTTTACGGGTCAGCACTTTACTATTGATAAAGTGCTAATAAAAGATGCAATAAGACAAGCAAATATAAGTAATCAGGATACGGTTTTAGATATTGGGGCAGGCAAGGGGTTTCTTACTGTTCATTTATTAAAAATCGCCAACAATGTTGTTGCTATTGAAAACGACACAGCTTTGGTTGAACATTTACGAAAATTATTTTCTGATGCCCGAAATGTTCAAGTTGTCGGTTGTGATTTTAGGAATTTTGCAGTTCCGAAATTTCCTTTCAAAGTGGTGTCAAATATTCCTTATGGCATTACTTCCGATATTTTCAAAATCCTGATGTTTGAGAGTCTTGGAAATTTTCTGGGAGGTTCCATTATCCTTCAGTTAGAACCTACACAAAAGTTATTTTCGAGGAAGCTTTACAATCCATATACCGTTTTCTATCATACTTTTTTTGATTTGAAACTTGTCTATGAGGTAGGTCCTGAAAGTTTCTTTCCACCGCCAACTGTCAAATCAGCCCTGTTAAACATTAAAAGAAAACAGTTATTTTTTGATTTTAAGTTTAAAGCCAAATACTTAGCATTTATTTCCTGTCTGTTAGAGAAACCTGATTTATCTGTAAAAACAGCTTTAAAGTCGATTTTCAGGAAAAGTCAGGTCAGGTCAATTTCGGAAAAATTCGGTTTAAACCTTAATGCTCAAATTGTTTGTTTGTCTCCAAGTCAATGGGTAAACTGTTTTTTGGAAATGCTGGAAGTTGTCCCTGAAAAATTTCATCCTTCGTAGTTCAAAGTCGGGTGGTTGTCAAGATGATTTTTCTGGTTTGGTGTCGTCTTTTAAGCTGCCGCATAACGAAAAATGGTAGCCGTAGTTGCCGGATTTACAGCACTTTCGTATCAATTTAGCACTTCGGTTCGTTAAAAGCACCAAAGTATCAAGTTGGCACGAAAGCCGGCAATTATCGGCTACCATATGTGTGTGCCCTGCATATGCAGGACACACCCCGAAAGCTTTTCAAATAGTTCAAAAATACAAATTTAGTTTTACGAACCAAGTTTTCGGGGTGTTATTTTTCCAGAGGGTGCAAGTCCCTTACGAGCGGATTGAAACCCCGAATCGTTAGCAAGCTGCAAGGTGGTTTATCGTGAGGTATGCACTGAAGGAAGCAGAACTGCAAAAGTCTGTACCGACGAACAGAAAGTACATAAGAGGCATAACAATAAGGATGAGTATCCACAGCAATACGAAGTCCAAAACAGTGTTCTGAACATGCTATTAAATCAGATTATTGTTATGTAGATGTACCGGCGATAGACGGAAGGAAAAAGCATTTACCAGGGGAGGTCTTGGCGATTACGAGTTAATCAATCCAAGAAGTCAGCAGAGGTCATAGTACTTGAGGGCAAACGAGGTGCGAATAGATACCGCATAGGTCTCACAAACAAGGAAGGACTGAACGTAAAGAGGTTTTCAATAGGTAACGGAACACATAGTAGCCCTACTTAACGAAAACAGGTTAAAAACAACTAAAATGATAACAAGAGTAGTACATCCGTTTAATCTTCAAAGAGCATTGGAACACGTGATTGCCAATAAAGGTAGTGCGGGTGTTGATGGTGTTTCTATAAGAGAGCTCCGCAAGGTGTTTTCTGAAAAGAAACTACAACTGATTGAAGCAATCAAACAAGGCAACTATCAAGTACAACCCATTTTAGGTATTGAAATTCCGAAAGGAAATGGGAAAACTCGATTATTGGGTGTTCCCACCACTACAGAACGTGTGTTGCAACAAGCCTTAGCACAAACTATTGCACCACTTTTTGAGCCCGAATTTAGTAATTACAGCTATGGATTTAGACCTCACAAGAATGCCCGACAAGCCGTTGGACAATCTCGGGATTACATCCATTCAGGATTAAACCACATTGTGGATATTGACCTGAAAAACTTCTTTGATGAAGTTGACCACTGTTTATTACTGAATTTAATCTATCAAAAAGTGAAATGCAAAGCTACCATGCAACTCATACGCAAATGGCTCAGAGCACCTATTAAAATCAACGGAAAGCTACGAAAGAGAAGAAAAGGCGTTCCGCAAGGAAGCCCTTTAAGTCCATTATTGTCGAACATTTTACTACATCAACTGGATAAGGAAATGACTCGAAGAGGACACAAATTTGTACGTTATGCGGATGATTTTAGTATTTATTGCAAAAGCCACAATCAAGCCAAGGCAACAAGAGTGGTAATTGAAAAGTTTTTGAAAAACAAACTCAAATTAACTATAAATGAAGAAAAGAGTGGTATCAGAAAACCAATCCACTTCACAATTTTGGGTTTCGGATTCGTACCTACGTACGAGAAAGGAAGTAAAAATCAATACCAACTTATTGTATCGGAAAAAGCATGGAAGAAACTAAAAGAACGACTTAAAACAATCACCCGAAAAACCACACCAGCCACATTTGAAGAGCGTATTGCCAAGATAAAAGAAGTGCAACGCGGATGGTTGAACTATTTCCAAGGCACGAGTATTTTGGGCAAATTACGAGATTTAGATGGTTGGCTTCGCAACCGACTGCGCTATTGCATTTGGCATCATTGGAAAAAACCCGAAAGGAAAAGGAAAAACCTGATTCGATTAGGTGTAGACCAAGACCATGCCTACGCTTGGAGCAGAACACGGAAAGGCGGTTGGGCAATAGCACAAAGTCCTATTCTAGGCACTACCATTACTTTACAACGCTTGAAGAAAAGAGGATATGTTTCCTTAACTGAATTACATTTACAACTTAACCCATCTCTTTGCGAACCGCCGAGTACGTGACCCGTACGCTCGGTGGTGTGAGAGGCGCACTCCGTCAGTTACTGGCGGAGCCGTCTACTCGATTATGCGGTCGGTTTTCATTTTCTCTTCTTTCTCGTTAATTTGTCAAGCAAAGTTACTAAATTTGCAGTCAAGCAATTTCAATTTTTGAATTATGTATTTCAGCAGACCTTGGACTTCTATCTAAGTGATAGGCAGTCCTGAAAATTCCAATCTCTTTTAGGTCAAGACAATTAGTCTATGGGTTTCGTGTACCGACTTTTTTGTAAAGGCGTTACGTTGTCATAGTTGCTCTGTCGGGTAATACTGTCTATTCACTTCTCCACGATTTCAACAACAAAAATGATTGAACGTATCAAATCGTTGGGGGAAATGGAGACGAAGCAGAAATGTGTAGTTCAACGGTTCGAGATTATCATTCCCCTCCACCAAAAAATAACGACCCAATATATAGCCTCCGCAAGTTTTACTTGCGGATTTTTTAGTTATCGCAGATTGGACAAAGGTTTCTTTGCTACTTTCTTTGTCCGCCATCATGCTCACTGAAAGAAAGTAGGGCGGCTCTCGCCGCCCCGCCACTCAAAAGCGTGTGTAAAGTCCCGTCACCATCGTGAACATTTCCTCCAGCATATCAAAATAGATACCCTCGTGTACGGCAATGTCCTTTGTCTTGCACTCAAAGGTCTTTTTGCTGAACGTCCTGCGGTAGAAGCGCATATTGTAGAGGTCTGCCCCTTCGTCATAGATGATGTCAAGGCGGTTGGCACTTGTTTTGTTCCTTGCAAGGCTCATCCGTAAGCCGTTGCCCATATCTATGAAATCACGGCTACCTGTCATGGCGGTGAAGCGTTTTCCGCCTATCTGCTGTAATATCGTCTTGGCTATCATATCTTTTGTTTTTAGGGTTTTAAGTATTGGCGGTGCGGACACCGCCATCCCGTTCAAAATTCTCGCATTTCGGAAATGGGGGTCTGCCGTTGTAGCCACTCTTTCACACATTCCATATTGTACTCGCTCGTGATGACTGCCGTATGGCTGTCGGTGGCGGTGAAACGTGTGCTTTCGTAATCATCTATCCACCCCTTGAGGGTGTCCGTTCCCCACGCTCCGGTATCGTCAAAGATACCGTCCAATGCCGTGATAGGTTCGCTGAACTTGACTATCAGCGTTTGATAGGTCGTGTTCATAGTCTGTCCTCCTTTCCCTTCTTTGCGTTCAGCCACTTGTCCCGTGCGGCTCGGCACTCGTCCAACGTGGGTTTGACACAAGAGAACAATTCTCTGTCTATGGGGTGGCGGTAGTCGTACTGCACAAGTGTCCGCCTGCGTCTTCCGATACCCGATTGGAAACGCTCGTATTTCTCCGTACCTGCTTCCGCGCAGGTGCTTACTCCGTTGATGGTCATTCGTGTTGTCATAATGTTGCTTTTTAGATGGTTAAAAATGTACTGACAGAACTCTGTTCTTCATCACCATTTCGGGGTTGCTTGTGTAGCGTTGGTGCAGGTAGAAATGGTGTGAGCCGAAGCCGTAAAGGAAAAACTTGTCAAGTTCGTGCTTCTCGGCAAACTCCTTTACGCTCTTTCTCAATTCCCCCTCACTCGTTGTGAGAGTGAGGAGGTTCACAAATTCAAGGAACATCGTGGGGATTGCATCATCCCACACACAAATCATACTTTCAATTCTTACTTCCATATCAATGTTGTTTTAGGGGTTATGCTATGCCGCTTTCATCCGCTCACGGATAAGGTTGGCGTTCTTGTTCACAAGGTCTATGATGCGCTCGTGATATTCGGTGTCCTGGTTGTGCTTGCCGTGGCACTGCACCACTTCGAGGGTTCGCAAGTCCACCTCTACGGTTTCAATAATCTCATCGCCAATCCTTGCCGATAGTATGAGGGTGTCGGCTTTCTTGTAGTATCCACTGCCAAACACGCAGATGCCCTGCGTCTTGCCCTCGTTGTAATACTCGTCTATGCTTTCAAGCACCTTGACGATTATTTCCTCGTCCGTGATTACCAAGCCGAAGAATTTGGATTTGTTGGCGATGAAATCCTCCGCATCTTTCTTTCGTTGGAGTTGTCGCTGTTGCTCACGCTCACGCCTTTCAATCTCCCAACGGCGTTGCTCTGCGGCTCTTTCCTTCTCGTGTATGGCTTCAATTTTTCGGGTTGCGTTGTCGTGTGCCGCCATGAAATCTTCGGGACAGATGTTCTTCGGGTTACGGAGGTCTTGACCGAGTTTTTTGAGCATACGCAGATAGTCGCACCACATTGAGAGGTTGTCTATCTGATACTTGTGACGCTTGGCAATCAGATATGATGCCCAACATTCATCGGCAGTACGGGTATTGAAAAGAAAGTGTTTCATGACCTCAATCTCACCGCCTTTCATAAGGGTTTCAATTCTTGGGTCTGAAAGCAAGGCTTTGAAAAGACGCACGGGGGAGATGCCGTGGAAATCGCCCTTGAAGCCGTTACGTCTGAGTTGGGGCAATATCCTCATCTTTGGATATGCACAGCTTCTTGCCACCACATCATCGTATAGGCTGTTGTGCGGTCTTACCTCCATATCGCTGCCTAATGCCCACACATCGCAATAGCAGAAAAGGAAGCCACGGAGCAACGCCATGTCCGTAACCTTGCCGTCGGGTGAAATCCAACGCTGCACGACCTCGTGGCAGTAGAAACGCATCGGTTCGCCTTTCCTGCTCTCGCATCTGACCTGCGCCACGCGGATTACCTGATACCCTTTGCAGGTGGTTATCACGCTGAAATTCTGCGTTTCCTTGTAGATGCGTCTGCGTGTGTCCTGCACTTTGAGTTCGGCATGGCATTTGGGGCAGGTGCAGCCTTCAAGGGTGTCGCATAGTCCGCTGTCGCTGTGCCACTCGTGACCGCAGTCGGAACAGGTGATGTTCCCTTTCTTGGTGCGGTAGCCGATATGCTCAACGCAGTGGCGGTATGCCCAATCTATTTGTGTCGCTGATATGGGGCGAAGGTTGGCGGAAAGTCTTGCCACCTCTTTCTGTATCTTGGTCTTCGGTTTCATAAGCCTAAATCAAATAATGAGGGTTGGGGTTGGTTTTCTTTTCTCGCTGACGGTCTGTGGCGGTTCTGCAACTTGCGGAGTTCCTCCTCTTGGTATTTGCGGACAGCGTTCTGACGTGCCTCCGCCTTTTCCTCTGCCGTGAGTTTCACAACGTGGTTCACAACCACTTGGCAGTCCATCGGTTTGCCCACCTCTATCTCGTTTTCCTCATAGTAGTGGATGGCTTGCCCGAATATTTCTCCGTCCGTGAAACCGTTGCAACCGCTTTTCTGCACATAGTTCAGAATGTGGGTCACGCACTCGTCCATGTTCTTGGCAGGGTTGCGGTACTTCTTTGCAAATAGCGCATCTTCCTCCGCACGCTGTTCCAAGTACATATATATCGTTCTCTTGAAATGGTCTGTTCCTTTCATATCGCTGTCATTTTTAGATTATCTGTTTCAGTATCTCTCTCCAATAGGTCGGCTCTACCTCGCTGAGAAGGAAGTCCATGAAATCCCTCCGTGCGTCCTTGTTCAGTTCGTGGTACAATCTTCGGAAAGTTTCAAAATTGCCGTTGATGTACGTTTCCACCATATACACGAAGATGTTGTCCACCTCGTAATATCTGCACTGCTGCGCTGCCGTCTTGCTGTTTCTTTTTGCCATGTCGGTAAGGGTTAAAGGGTGAATAACCAAAGGATGAAGCCAAAGAAGGCAATGGTGGAAAGGATAGCCACGATTACACCTATCGCCACTCGGAACACTCCGTTTACAATCTCTCTGATGATGCCCCAAAGGATGCCGAACACCCCGAAGGCGGTGCGCATCATCAAGCCGCATATCGCCAACCCGATGTGTTGCGCCATTTGTCTGAAATTTGCCGTTGCCGTCATATCTTCGCTGTTTTTGATTTTTTTGTTTTTAATGCGGATTCAAGAGCTGAGGGAGTTGAGTTTCAAACTATCTTATCTGCCTCTCGTTTATCCGACATTTTTTTTATGCGTCTTTCTGTCGCATCGGTCGTTTTCGTTTCGGGTGCTTGAAAAGGTAGGGATTAGGGAATGCAAGGTTTTTCGGTCAAAATACTACCCGCAGGGCTGGAGATTTTTACCGAAAACAGGAGGCTTGACCTTGCTTTCCCGTCCAATCCCGGAATTACCTTTGCGCCCAGAACGAAAATGACTGACTGATGCGGCTTACTGAAAGGCGCAAAATGGAGGTAAACGAAAACAGAGGCAGATTGTGTAGAAAAAAACTTCAGGGGAAAATCCGTAAAAAAAAGAATCACCAAAAGGAAAAAGACATCACCGGAAGCGTGAAAAGGGCAAACCACAACAAAGGAAGTATGATTGTTTCCGATCCGACGGAACTTGTTCAGCCGGGTGGCAACAATCATTCTTCCCGGTTTGTCCGGCTGTGTGTGGGCGCCTGTTTCATTCATGGGGCAGGCTGACACACTCTGCATTCACTTTCCGCTTCCGGCAAAAGAGACAGCGAAAAAAGAAAAATCATTTGAAAACCCGTAAAAGCACCTCTTGGCATAGGCGCAAAAGAAAGGGGCATTGCTTCATCTGTCTAAACATCGTTTAGGCGTGAGGCAATGCCCTTTTCTCCAGCTATGCGGTAGTCGGCACACGTTTGTTCCAAACTCGTTTTGGGCAATGGTGTGCCGACGGACAATACCGCTTTTACGGAAAATTCTTATGAATGAGGGGATAAAAAACGGGAGTTTATATCAAAATCTCGAATTAAATAGCTACTTTTGCATACGAAGAGTTCTTTGAAGGTTACGCAACGCGCAGAAGGATAATGCAGTAGATAACTAACTAAATCGTAACCTATTACTATCAAGAGCAATTAACCTACGCTCATTTCCAATAAATTACACTCTTTTCGTAACTTCGCGACGCAAGAATATGAAATTAAAATGCAATCAATACCTAACGCCTGTTGCGTTATACGGATTCGGCCGTAACGGAGATCCCCGACCGGCTTTGTTTCGAGGACGTCTCCTGTTTCATCCGTTATTTTCGCAGGCCGGTCGGTTGTACGCCGCTGCGATTCAGGGAGCGGGCGGGATAAGTCCCGAAAAGCGTTTCGTTTCGCCCGATTTGTGACAATGCATGTTATTTGCCGTTCCGTACTTTTGTATGTTTGATACGAGACTTTATGGAGATGAAGAAAACACCGAACGAAATAAGAATCCGCGGTGCGCGCGTCCACAACCTCAAAAACGTGGATGTAAATATTCCGCTCCACGGCATCGTCGGCATCGCCGGCGTGTCGGGATCGGGCAAATCGTCGCTGGCGCTCGGGGTGCTCTACGCCGAAGGGTCGCGGCGCTATCTGGAGGCGTTGTCCACCTATACGCGCCGGCGCATGACGCAGGCTCCCAAGGCGCAGGTCGATGAAATAGCATATGTTCCCGCCGCCATCGCACTCCACCAGCGGCCAGGCGTGCCGGGTATCCGCAGCACCTTCGGCACCGGCACCGAGCTGCTCAACAGCCTGCGGCTTATGTTCTCGCGCCTGGCTTCGCACCGCTGTCCGAACTGCGGGCATTACCATGCGCCGACGCTGGCCGTCGCGGCCGAGAAGGAGCTCGTCTGCGCGAACTGCGGCCATCGGTTCTATGCGCCCGGGGCCGAGGAGCTCGCGTTCAACAGCGGCGGAGCATGTCGCCGGTGCGGCGGTACGGGTACGGTCATGACCGTAGACCGTGCGACGCTCGTGCCCGACGAATCGAAGACGATCGACGAAGGGGCCGTGGCTCCGTGGAACAGCCTGATGTGGTCGCTCATGACCGACGTGTGCCGGGCGATGGGCGTGCGTACCGACGTGCCGTTCAGCGAGCTGACGCCTGCCGAGCGCGCCATCGTCTTCGACGGACCGGCCGAAAAGAGACATATCCTCTACAAAGCCAAAAATTCCAATCAGGCGGGAGAGCTCGATTTCACCTACTACAACGCCGTCTATACGGTCGAGAATGCGCTCGCCAAAGTGACCGACGAGAAGGGCATGAAGCGCGTGGAGAAGTTCCTGCGTCAGGACGTCTGTCCGGCTTGCGGCGGCACGCGACTCTCCGACGAGGCCCGGGCGCCGCGGCTTCGCGGCATCGGGCTGGACGAGGCGTGCCGCATGACGCTCGCGGAGTGCGTCGGGTGGGTGCGCGGCGTCCCCGCTTCGCTGCCGGAGGAGATGCGCCCCATGGGCGAGAGCATCTGCGAGTCGTTCCTCGCCGCTTCGCGCCGTCTGCTGGACTTGGGGTTGGGATACCTCGCGCTCGATCGGGCGGCTTCGACCCTATCCACCGGCGAGCGGCAGCGTATGCAGCTGGCCCGCGCAGTGCGCAACCGTACTACGGGCGTGATGTATGTGCTCGACGAACCCTCCATCGGCCTTCATCCGGCCAACATCGCAGGTCTCACGGGTGTTATGGACGACCTGGTCGCCGACGGAAACACCGTCGTGCTGGTCGACCACGACACGCAGATACTGAGCCATGCCGACCATATCGTCGAGATGGGCCCCGGAGCGGGGGCCGACGGCGGAAGGGTCATTGCGCAGGGGACGGTCGGGGAGATCGAACGCAGTCCGGCGTCGCGCATCGGCCCGTTTCTGGCAGGCAAGGTCGAATCCCGCGTGCTGCCCGTCGTGCCGGAAGGCGAACTCTTCGCACAAGGGGCGATCCGCCTCTCCACCTCCGAGATTCACACCGTAAAACCGCTCGAAGTCGTCATTCCCAAAGGCCGCCTCACGGTGGTGACGGGCGTATCGGGGTCTGGCAAAACCACGCTGATTCTCGAAAGCCTCGTTCCGGCGCTCGAAGCGGCGATAGCGGGCACGCCGCTGCCACCCCATGTGAAAAATATCGATGCGTCGGGTATCGAACACGTCAAGCTTATCGATTCGACACCCATCGGTGCCAACGTGCGCTCCACGGTGGCTACTTACGCCGATATTCACGACGAGCTGCGCAAGATCTTCGCCCGCACGCCCGATGCCCGGGCCGCCGGTTACAAGGCGGGCGACTTCTCCTACAACACCGGACGGCTGCGTTGCCCCGTGTGCGACGGCACTGGCACGGTCAGCCTCGACGTGCAGTTCCTGCCCGACGTCGATATTCCGTGTCCCGAATGCCGCGGCTCGCGCTATGCGAAACCTGCGGGACGAATCGCCTGTACGGTCGGGAACGGCCGTTCGTTCACGCTGCCGCAGGTCATGGAGACCGACGTGGCCCATGCAGCGGAGTTGTGCGCCGGATTCAAGAGCGTCGCACCGCGGCTTGCGACGCTGAGCGACCTCGGGTTGGGCTACCTCACCCTCGGCGAAGCCACGCCCAGTCTCTCGGGCGGCGAGGCGCAGCGGCTGAAACTCGCCTCGGAGATGGGACGCCGGCAAAGCGACTCGCTCTTCGTTTTCGACGAGCCCACCATCGGGCTCCACCCGCTCGACGTCAGGACATTGCTCGAAGTCTTCCGGCATCTGCTTTCGGCAGGGGCTACCCTGGTCGTCATCGAACACGATCTGGACATGATACGCAACGCCGACTACATCGTCGACCTCGGCCCGGGCGGAGGAGCCGACGGCGGACGTATCGTCGCGACGGGCACTCCCGAAGCGGTAGCCGCCAATAAGGAAAGCATAACAGGACAATATCTGTATTGAAACTTAAAACAGGGTACCCATTCCAACCTTATTCATATGCACTGAACGGTTCTTCCGTATCGAGATAGATCGTCGGTTGGTCGTCCGACTGCCTATCGTATTTAGATCTGTCGATTCGGTAATGTCTTTCAGTCCGGAAATGATATAATTTGGTTCAGACTCCTTATCGTTTTCTTCGGAAAGCATGAAACGGGAAAATATGTGTCCGGCATCCTGCCTGAAATCCGTCAAAAGGAATTTCGTAAATCCTTCGATAATATCTTGGTCATGTATACGTTGAGAAGTCGAGCTTCTGGAATATGCTATCAAAGCATCAAATACGGGCCTGTCCTCCGTATCCTGCACCGACAGCCGTCTGTCGAAATCCTTCAATGCTTCGGCCGAGGGTTCTGTATGGTATTTACCATTGGTACTCGTAATAGACTTTTTCAGGCGATTTCGTATGACCGTTTTCAGAACACTTTCATATGCGTCGATTTCGAAACATTCCCTTAAACGATCACGAAACGCGTCGTTGTGTCGAACGACCACATGTTTTGGGTCGATAGTCGCCGTTACCGGCACATACGAAGCGTCCGCGGAGGAATATCCGGAGACATTCCGCTAAGAAATCGCAAAAAAAGCGGTCGGCCCGTAAGGGTCGGCCGCCTTTTTCGTGTCTTCGGATAAAACCCGAATACCGTCATGGACAAACATAACAGGGATCTTCTGATCCGTGCGCTGAAAGGCACGCTGGACACCGCATCGCGCCGCGAATTCGACCTGTGGGTCTCGAATGCGGACAACCTCCGCATCTACGAAAACGCCCTCCGCATATGGGACGACACACAGCGCCGCGCCGCAGCTTACACTCCCGACCGCGATCGGCTCTGGGAACAGTTGCAGTCACGTATCGGAGTTTCCGGATCGCCGCAGCCTACGGAACGGCCCGCGCCGAAACGCCGTTGGGTGCCGATACTTCGCACGGCGGCTGCCGTCGCCGCGGGCGTCGTCGTCACGCTCTTCGCAGTCCGTCCCGACGCCGCCCTCACACCGAGTCCGGCCCGACAGGAGTTCTGCGCCTTCGGCGGTAAATCGCTGGCACACCTGGCCGACGGTTCGACCGTATGGCTTCAAAGCGGCTCGACGCTTGCCTGCGACGGCTCCTTCGGCGCCGAAAGCCGCAACGTAAAGCTTCGCGGAGAGGGATTTTTCGACATTGCCAAAGATCCCGAACGCCCCTTCACGGTCGAAGTGGAAGGGTTGCGCATACGGGTTCACGGCACCAAATTCAACGTGAACACCTCGCTCGAAGACCGGACCGTCGCCGTATCGCTCGTAGAGGGTTCGGTGGCCCTCGACTCCGGCAAAGGCGAACAGCGCCAGCTGTACCCCGGTGAAATCGCCCGCTACAACACCGCCACACAAAAGCTGGACATCCGTCGCGGCAACGTGGAGCTGGAATCCTGCTGGGCCGCGGGCAAACTGGTCTTCGAGCGGCAGTCGCTGGGCGAAATCTGCCGCTACCTGTCTCGCTGGTACGACATCCGGATCGACATCTCTCCGGCACTCGCCCGCAACTACGCCTACACGTTCACCATTACCGACGAACCGCTCGAAGCGATTCTGCGCATCATGAGCCGCATCAATCCGATCGTCTACACCTTCTCGGACAACCGCTCGGTGTCCATCTCCGAGGTAGAATAAAACCGTAAACCGACCAAACTCCAACCAAACCCCGAATGCCTATGACCGAACAGAGCTGAATCGCACGCAATTTCTCCAGCGGCAGCACCCGCCGCTGCAAACACTCGCTAACCTTAAAACTTCCAACCATGAAACATTTTAGACTCTTCGCAATTCTATTGCTGCTCGTCTGCAAATGGACAACGGTTGCACATGGCCAGACGCAGGAGCCGGCGATCAACATAGAGTTCACCGACATACCCCTTTCGGAAGCCATATCGCGCATCGAGAAGAGCAGCAAATACACGTTTTTCTACGACGCCAAACAGACCGATCTGACCCTGCGCGTCAGCCTTCACGCCAAACAGCTGCCGATCTCCGCCGCCCTGCGCCAGATGCTCGCCCCGACGGGTCTCGACTTCACGATATCCGAACGCCAGATCGCCCTGATTCCCGCGGCACGCAAGGCTCCGGCCGGATCGCGCACGATCACCGGTACGGTCAACGACTCCCACGAACTGCCGTTGGCCGGCGTCGCCGTCACGCTGGAGGGCGATAATACCCGCGGCACCGTTTCCGGGAACAACGGCAGTTTCACCATCACCGTTCCCGACGCCGATGCGGTGCTCAGCTTCACCTACTTGGGCTACATCTCCAAGAAAGTCTCGGTGCCCGTCTCGCAGAACAGTCTCGAGGTATTCCTCGCAGAAGACGCCGTGAGGATGGAGGACGTCGTAGTAGTAGGTTACGGCACCCAGAAGAAGGTCAATCTGACGGGAGCCATCACCACGGTGGACGACACGCAGCTTGCAAACCGTTCGGCGCCGTCCGTAGCCCACATGCTTCAAGGTGCGGTTCCGGGTCTGACGATCTCGACCTCGTCGGGCCGTCCGGGCAACTCGGCCGACCTGAACATCCGCGGTATCACCTCGATCAACGGCGGTTCGCCGCTCGTGCTGATCGACGGCGCCGAAGGCGACCTGATGAAACTCAACCCCAACGACGTGGCCTCGATCTCGGTGATCAAGGATGCCTCGGCCGCCGCCATCTACGGCGCACGCGCGGCTTACGGCGTCGTACTGGTGACTACCAAGGAGGGCGACGATTCGGACAAAACCCGCGTGTCGTACAGCGGACGCTGGGGGTGGAATTCCCCCACCACCTCGACCGATTACGAGACCCGCGGCTACTATTCGGTGTACGTCAACGACCTGTTCTGGCATGCCGATGCAGGTACCAACTACACCAACTATACCGAGCAGGACATGATGGAATTATGGGCCCGCCGCAACGACAAGGTCGAAAATCCCGAACGTCCGTGGGTGAAGATCGACCAGCGCGACGGCCGCGACACATATGTCTATTACGCCAACTTCGACTGGTACCACTACCTGTTCAAGGACGAGCATCCCAGCACGAGCCACAGCGTCTCGCTGTCGGGCGGCAACTCGAAGGTGAAGTACATGCTTTCGGGCAACTATTACAGCGAAGAGGGACTCTTCCGTCAGGACCCCGACCGCTTGCAGCGGATCAACTTCCGTTCGAAAATTTCGTTCGACATCAACAAGTGGCTAAAAATCAGCAATAACACCAGCTACTACAACTACCAGTACTACTACCCCGGCCCCAGCGGAGTCAATACAGCCTTCTCGCTCGGCACGGTACACGCACTGGCCTCGATGATGCCCTATAACCCCGACGGCACGAGCGTCTACTACACCTCGCTGTCGAAATACTCGATCATGGACGGCCTGCCCACGATCATGAACAAGGGCGGCCACTACAACAAGGACAAGACCGACAACATGTCGACCACCACGGAGCTGACGTGGACCCCGGTCAAAGGGTTGGAGATCAAGGGTAACTTCACCTACATGTTCAACACCCAGCACAACCTCAACCGTCAGGTCAATACCGAATACTCGCAGTATCCGGGCGAAGTGCAAACCCTCTCGACGGGCAGCCGCTTCCAAGACAAGCTCTACGAAAAGACCATGATGCACAACTACTATCAGGCCAACGTCTACGCCACCTACGCACACACGTGGAACGAGAAGCACAACTTCAAGGCGATGGCCGGTTTCAACTGGGAGACCAAGTACCTCAAAGACGTATCGGCCACGGGCTACAACCTGCTCTCCGAAACGCTGATGGACCTCAATCTGGTGGGACAGGACGCCGACGGCAACGAACGCATGGAGGTCGGCGGCGGCCAGAACGAATACGCCCTGATGGGCTTCTTCGGCCGTCTGAACTACGATTACAAAGGCAAATACCTCGTGGAGGTGAGCGGCCGCTACGACGGCACGTCGCGCTTCAAGCGCGGTCACCGCTGGGGTTTCTTCCCCTCGTTCTCGCTCGGATGGCGCATCTCGGAAGAGCCTTTCTTCGAGGGCATCCGCGAAAAATTCAACAACTTCAAGATCAGGTATTCGTACGGACAGCTGGGTAACCAGAACGTAGGCTACTACGACTATATCCGCAAAATCTCGATCGGCAACCAGAACTATTTGTTCGGCGGCGACAAACCCACGACGGCCACCATTTCGGCCCCCGTGGCCTCGAACCTCTCGTGGGAAACCTCGATCCACAACAATCTGGGCGTAGACATGAGCTTCCTGAACAACCGTCTGGCTTTCAGCGCCGACTTCTACATCCGCGATACGAAGGACATGCTGACCTCCGGCGTCGCCCTGCCGAGCGTCTACGGCGCCGATTCGCCCAAGATGAACAGCGCCGACCTGCGCACCAAGGGTTACGAGCTCTCGCTCAGCTGGCGCGACGAGTTCCAGCTTCTGCGCCGGCCGTTCACTTACAGCGTGACGGTTACCTTCAACGACTACGTGACCGACATCACCAAATACGACAACCCCGACCGCACGTTCGCCAAGTCCTACTACGAAGGTATGCGCTGGGGTGAGATCTGGGGCTACCGCATCGGCGGACTCTTCGCCACGGACGCCGAGGCTGCCGGCTATGCCGTCGATCAGACCGCCGTCAACAACCGGATCAACGCTGCGGCCGGCTCGGAACGCGGCCTGCACGCCGGCGACCTGAAATTCCTCGATCTGGACGGCGACAACGTGATCTCCATCGGCAAGAACACGGTCGACGATCCGGGCGACCGGGAGATCATCGGCAACAGCCAGCCGCGGTTCCATTACGGCACGACGCTGAGCATGTCGTGGGCGGGCATCGACTTTTCGATCTTCTTTCAGGGCATCGGACGCCGCCACTGGTATCCCAAAGCCAATACGATCGCCTTCTGGGGACCCTATGCCCGTCCGTATGCGAGCTGGATTCCCAAAGACTTCCACGAAATGTATTGGAGCGAAGAGAATCCCGACGCCTATTTCCCCCGTCCGCGCGGCTATGTAGCCCTTTCAGGCACCAACCGCGAGCTGACGGCCGTCAACGACCGCTATATGCAGAACATCCGCTACTGCCGTCTGAAGAACCTCACGATAGGCTACACGCTGCCTAAGAAATGGACCCGCAAAGTGTTGATCGAAAACCTTCGCGTCTACTTCACGGGAGAGAATCTCGCCACATGGTCGCCCATCCACTCGGACTATATCGATCCCGAAATGGCCGCCATGAACGACGAGATGCGCACCTATCCGTGGCAGAAGACCTACATGTTCGGCGTGGATGTCACATTCTAATCAAACAAGCAGAACCATGAAAAAAATATTATTGATACTGGCCGCAGGCTGCACCATGGCGCTCGTCTCCTGCGAAGAGTGGCTCGACAAATACCCGCTGGCCCAAATGTCGCCCGAAACCTTCTTCTCGAACGAAAACGAGTTGCAGGCTTTCAGCAACAAATTCTACACGGTCTTCCCGTCCGACGGGCTCTACAACGAGTACTGGGACAACATCATTCACAACGACCTGCCTCAGGAGATGCGCGGCGGCCGCACGATCCCCGCATCGGGCGGCGGCTGGACATGGACCGACCTGCGCGATATCAACACGCTGCTCGAATACTCGGTCAACTGCAAGGACCTCGACGTCCGTAACCACTACGACGCGCTGGCCCGTTTCTTCCGCGCCTATTTCTATTTCGAAAAGATCAAGCGGTTCGGCGACGTGCCGTGGTATGCGAAACCGATCGGCTCGGCCGATGCTGAGCTCAATCGTCCGCGCGATTCGCGAGAATACGTCATGCAGCGCATGATCGAGGACATCGATTTCGCCATCCGCTACCTGCCCGCCAAACACGACCTCTACCGTATCACGAAATGGACGGCTCTGGCCCTGAAATCGCGTTTCTGTCTCTTCGAAGGCACGTTCCGCAAATACCACGACATCGACCTTCCGGAGAACGACTGGAAATACTACCTCAGCCTGTCGGCGAAGGCTTCCGAAGAGTTCATCACCAACAGCGGCTACGGACTCTACACATCGGGCGGCACGCAGACCGCCTACCGCGACCTGTTCGTGTCGGAAGACGCCCAGCAGATCGAGGTCGTCCTCGCCCGCGATTACAACAAGGGGCTAAGCGTATTCCACAACAGCACCTTCTACTCGCTGAACACCTCCTACGGCCGTCCGGGGCTGACGCGCAAGATCGTCGCCAGCTATCTGATGGCCGACGGCACGCGCTTCACGGACAAGGCGGGCTGGGAAACGATGGAGTTCCGGGACGAGTGCCGGAACCGCGATCCGCGTCTGGCGCAATCGATCCGCACGCCGGGTTACACGCGCATCAACTCCACCAAGGTCGAAGTGCCGAGCCTGTCGACCTGCATGACGGGCTATCAGCCCATCAAGTTCGTCGCTCCCGCCGATTTCGGTTCCGACGGGTACAACCTCTCGTACACCGACCTGCCGATCATCCGCACGGCCGAGATCTACCTCAACTACGCCGAAGCCAAAGCCGAGCTGGGTACGCTGACGCAGGCCGACATCGATCTGTCGATCAAGAAACTGCGCGATCGCGTAGGTATGCCCAATCTGGACATGGATCACGCCAACGCCAACCCCGACCCGTACCTTTCGGCCCCTGAGACAGGCTACCCCAACGTGACGGGGCCGAACAAAGGCGTACTGCTCGAAATCCGCCGCGAGCGCACCATTGAACTGCTTCAGGAGGGCCACCGTTACTACGACCTCATCCGCTGGAAAGAGGGCAAGGCCTTCACGCAGCCGCTGCTGGGCCTCTACATCCCCTCCAAGGGCGAATACGACCTCGACGGAGACGGTATGCCCGACATCTATCTCAAAACCAAGGGAGAGACGCCCTCGACCAAAGCTCCGCTCATCATGGAGATCGATCAGGACATCTTCCTCTCGGAAGGCGATCACGGTTACATCTCGCCCCACAAGAAGAATCCGGGCGAGTGGAACGAAGCCCGTGACTACTACTACCCGATTCCGACCGACGACCGCTCGCTGACCGGCGGTGCCCTGACGCAAAACCCCGGCTGGAACGACGGCCTCGACTTTTAATTCTTAATGCTAACTTCAAAAACGAACGAAACGATGAACATCCTGAAAAAATATCTTACCATCATGCTGCTGCTCGGCCTCACCTGCCCGGCAACGGCCTGCAACAGCAGTTCCTCCTCCGAAGACGAAGTTCCGCCCCATCTGAAACCCGAAAACCCCGAAGAACCCGTCCGGGACTACTATTCCAAGACCGACGGCGCGACACGTCTGGTGACCTACAACGTCGGCGTCTTCACCAAGTACGTCAGCGACGGCAGCTACCAGATGATCGCCGATATGATGACCGAGGGCAAAGCCGATCTGGTGGGCATCAGCGAACTGGACAGCTGTACGGTTCGCACCGGCAGGGTCTTCCAACTCAAGAAGTTCGCCGAGTTGATGGGCAAGGAGTGGAGTTACGAATATTCGCGGGCGATGGCCTATCAGGGCGGAGCCTACGGCGACGGAATCGCCAGCCGTGAGAAACCCGTTCGTGCCTTTGCCGCTCCGCTGCCGAAGGGCGACGGCGCCGAACCCCGCGTGATGGTCGTCGTGGAGTTCGAGAAATATGTCTTCGCCACCACCCACCTCGACCATGTATCCTCGCTGGCTCAGGCAGGGCAGGTCGATGAAATCAACAAGGTCATCGAACGAGAATTCGGCGGCTCGAAGAAACCCGTCTTCCTCGGCGGCGACTTCAACGCCCGTCCCGATTCGCCCACCATTTCCAAATTGAAGACGGACTGGACGATC
Organism: Alistipes communis; assembly: GCF_006542665.1. Taxonomy (NCBI): domain Bacteria; kingdom Pseudomonadati; phylum Bacteroidota; class Bacteroidia; order Bacteroidales; family Rikenellaceae; genus Alistipes; species Alistipes communis. The sequence continues at coordinate 1,149,181 of NZ_AP019735.1, read as the reverse complement.
CTGACGCCCCACGGTGCGAGCGACTTCACCCACTCTTCGCAGGCGCCGGACAAATGTATCGATTACATCCTGTTGTGGAACGGCAACGGCGCGAAGTGCGAAGTGGTCGGCACCAAGATCATGCTCGACTTCAACAAAGGCGACATCAAGAGGGCCTCGGATCATATTCCCGTGCTGGTCGATGTCAAATTCTAATGCTGAGACGAACTCTTAAACGCAAACGATTATGAAACGATATGCGAACATGCGTCTTCTGGCCGCCGTCGCCCTGCTCATCGCAGCGGCGGGCTGCAAGGACGACGAAGGTCCGACGCTCGGGCAGCCTGCCCTGCTGAGCATTCAGGACGCCACGGCCGACGCCGAAGTGATTACGGTGGAAAGCCCCAAGAAGCAGACCCTCGACATCCGCGTGGAGGCCGAGCAGATCAGCGGCAACTACATAACCGTCGTATTCAAGACTGCCCCCGAACTGGTCGGGACCTATAACGCGGCGCACGGAACCTCATACAAGCTCTGCCCCTCGGAGGCCTACGAATTTTCGACCACCGAAGTCATGCTGCCCCGCTACAACACGCTCTCCTCGACGATGAAAGTGGAGCTGTTCAGCGAGCGCATGCCCGACGAGGAGCCGTACCTGTTGCCGATCACCATCGATTCGATCAAGGGCGACTCGCAGGCGACGGTCTCGCCGACGGGCAGTGTCCGTTACATCCTCTTCAACAAGCTCGTCAAGCCGGGACCGCCCGCACCCGTGCTGCTCGAACGCAGCGGATGGAAGGTGCTCGCCGCCCCCAAAGCCAAGCCCAACTACGAAGTGGAGAAGATGTTCGACAAAGACATCAACACCTTCGGCTACTGCAACGCCGACGAAGAGAAAGCCGATCCGCCTTACGACTTCGTCATCGATCTGGGCAAAGAGGTGACCGTACGCGGCTTCCAGTTCAATCAGCGCTACATGACTACCGGCAAACCGGAGGACGGCGCACGCTACGGCATCGCCCACTTGGAGGTTTGGACCGCGAAGGAGATCGCCGGCGACGGCCTCGGCGCAGCGAACGACGCCAACTGGACCTACACCCAGACATACCGCGACAACCGGACCGATCCCGACTCGCCGCTGGATCCGATGAGTGTGGTCATCAGTCCGATGCTCGACGACTACCAGCATGCGCGTTACGTCCGGCTGCGCATTCACGCCAGCTATACGAACAAGACTTATAACCCGACTTTCCGGGGATGGTGTATCGCAGAACTGAATGTCTGGGGTAACAACGAACTGCTCGAATAATGCGTCTGGACTTGCAAAGGGACCTGCTGGAGTGTTTCAGCAGGCCCCTTGTTTAACGCAGTCCCGATTGCAAGCGTTCCGCATTCCGCAGGATAACAGAAACTGAATAATTTCGAAATGAAAAATTCATACGTTCCGCATCCGTTTTATCCCCGAAAATGTCTATCTTTATTTGTCTGAATTTCTTTTAGCGATACGATGAGGCCGGAAAACGAACACGACATGGTTTTGTGGAAACACATCAGCCGAGGGAGGGGGGGGGAACCGCCGCTTTCAGGGAGTTGTTCGACCGTTATTACGCCCCGCTTTGCAGGTTCGCGGCCTGTTGGTTCCACGACCGCACCTCTGCCGAGGAGATTGTATTGGACACCTTTACGCACATCTGGCAGCATGCCGGGGAACTCCGTATCTCGACTTCCGTCCGGGCCTATCTGTTTCGCGCCGTGCGTAACCGCGCGCTCAACCGGCTTCGCGACGAACGAACCGACGGAATTCCCATCGGGAAGGGCCCTGAACCGCTCTTCACGAATCCGGAAGCATTGCAGCTTGAAGCCGACGAAATGCTGTTACTGATCGCCGAAGCGGTCTCGCAACTGCCCGACCGCTGCCGCGAAGTATTCCGCAAAAGCCGTGAAGAGGGGCTTTCCAACGCAGCGATCGCCAATCAGATGCGGATTTCGGTCAAGACCGTCGAAGCGCAGATCACCAAAGCCCTGAGACGCATCCGCGAAACGCTGCTCCGCACGTGATCTTCTCTCCGGACTTTCCGGACACTCCCGCCGAATGACCGTCTAATGACCGCCGAAGACCGGCCGGAAACCTGCATCGGTTGACCACTTCGATGCGAATGCCTTGCATCAGCGCGTTGGTCGTTGCGAACGTATGGTGCCTCAGGTGGTAGGTGACCGCCTTGTCGATTCCGACCTCGACGGCGATTCTTTTCAGGATGCGGTTACAGTAGGCGATGTCGGGCACAGGCAGTACGAGGTTCGTTCCCGCGACCTCGCGTCTGTATTTGTCGATGATGCGTTTGGTAATGCCGCACAGTTTGATTTTGAACGGCGTGCCGGTCTTCTGCCGTTTCTTGACGATTCATAAATCCCCGTCGAAACGTCGGTCCCTCGACGTCCTCCGCACTGCGGTTTGGCATCGGCACTCTTTCCGGCTGCTTCGTTCGCCGCGGAATCCCAAAGCGGGAACGGAACGGTCAGGCACGACGATACGAAGGTGCTCCTGCCGTTTCGGCTTTTACAGGGCTGTGCCTTTTTGCGGAGCGAACAGTCCCGTCATATCCGCTTTTTCGAGGGCGAGGAGCCGTACCTTCCGCTCGATGCCGCCCGCATAGCCCGTCAGGCTGCCGTTGCTCCCCACGACCCGATGGCAGGGAACGATGATGCTGACGGGATTGTGTCCGACAGCGCCGCCTACGGCTTGTGCCGGGACGGTTTTCGAGCCTTGCCGGCGGGCGATTTCACGGGCGATCTCTCCGTAGGTGATCGTCTTCCCGAAGGGGATTTGCCGCAGAATTTCCCACACGGCCAGCCGGAACGGTGAACCTTGCAGGTGCAGGGGCGGCGTCGGTCCCGGATCGTTCCCTCCGAAATAGTTGTCCAGCCAGCGGCGGGTCTGCTCGAATATCGGCAGCATCGTCTCTTCGTGCCGGGCGTCGAGCGTCGCGGCGAAATATTTCTGCCCTTCGAACCAGAGTCCTGTCAGGCCTTCGCTGTCGGCAGCCAGTGTGATCGTGCCGAGCGGTGAGCGGTAGAGGTGGGTGTATTGCATTGCGTTCAAAGATTAAAATAACGGTTGGAATCGTTCGGAGCCTCATCTCTCGACGAGAGCGTGTAACAGCGTACGGGTGTTGCGACGGTGATCTTGTAGTCGGCGAAATCATTCAGGCGTCCCTGTGTCTGCGCCATACGGTGCCGGAGCGTATTGCGCCATTTCGCGACGCTCTGCTCGTCGTGCCATTCGGATTTGCTGAGCAGTTTGCCGGGGGAGGCAAGGCTCGTGAAGCGTTCCGCGCCGAGAAATCCATCGGTCTGCACCAACTCTTGTTTCAGTGCCGCTGCCGCTGCGAGATAAGCGTCGGAATGGCCCTCTTTGAGGGTAACCTCGAAGAGTACGATTACGTTTGCCATAGCTTTTCTGTTTATGTTTGTCATGTTTTATCATCGTTTGCGTTCGACGTCTGGCAGGAATCCCGTGATGATCCCCATCAGGGGCAGCAGCGCGCTGACGCGGAAGATGAATTCGATGCTGGTTCGGTCGGCCAGCCAGCCGAAGAAGGCCGAACCCAGTCCGCCCAGTCCGAACATCAGCCCGAAGAAGAGGCCGGCGATCATTCCCACTCGGCCGGGCATCAGGTCGGTGGCGTAGACCACGATGGCCGAGAAGGCCGACGAGATAATCAGTCCGACGAGGATCGCCAGCGCCACGGCACCGCCCGATCCGGCGTAGGGCAGCATCAGGGCGAAGGGCGCCGCTCCGAGAATCGACCCCCAGATGACGTATTTCCGTCCGATGCGGTCGCCCAGCGGCCCGCCGATGACCGTGCCTGCGGCCGATGCCGCGAGGAATGCGAAGAGGCTGTATTGTGCGTCCTGCACCGAGAAGGCGAATTTGTCCATAAGGAAGAAGGTGAAATAGTTGGTCATGCAGGCGATGTAGAAATATTTCGAGAAAACCAGCACCGTGAGGATCAGCAGCGCACGGCGGATCTTGCGGCGGGGCAATTCGGCTGCTGCGGCTGTTGCGGTTACCGGTGCGGCGGTCGCGGCGGTCAGTTGCCGTTTGTACCAGTTGCCGATGCGGAGGAGGATGCCGATGGCCAGCAGTGCGGCCGGGGCGAACCACATGATCGAGGTCTGGCCGTAGGGAATGACGACGAGCGCGGCCAGCAGCGGCCCGAAGGCGCTTCCGGCGTTGCCGCCGACCTGGAAGATCGACTGTGCCAGCCCTTTGCGCCCGCCCGATGCGAGCTGGGCCACGCGCGACGATTCGGGGTGGAAGATCGACGATCCCCAGCCGATGAGTGCGACGGCCAGAAGGATCGGTGCGAAGCCGGGGGCGAGGGCCAGCGCGAAGAGTCCCGCCAGTGTGAAACACATTCCCGCGGCCAGTGAATAGGGTCTCGGATGGCGGTCGGCATAGCGGCCGACGAAAGGTTGCAGGATCGAGGAGGTCATCTGGAAGACGAGCGTGATGAGACCGATCTGGGCGAACGAAAAACCGAATTTGGCTTTGAGCAGCGGATAGACCGCCGGAATCACCGACTGCATCATGTCGTTGAGCAGGTGGGTGACGCTGATGAGCAGCAGGATCGGATAGACCGTGTCGGCGGTCGTTCGCCGGCGCGGTGCGGATATGGGTTTCGTGAGCGTGTCCATCGCGGGGGATCAGGGTTCGTCCAGAATGACGGCGATCGTGTCGAGCGCCTGCTGTACGTCGGTGTCGGCGATGTTCCGTGCCAGCCGTGCGTGCGTCGGTTGGGAGGCGTGAAAACAGGCCGTGTCGCGGTAGATGTGACGGAATCCCTTTTGCAGGTGGCCGGTTGTCGTCCGGTAGAGTTCGCTCAGGATTTCGTTGTGCGTGGCTTCGGCTATGGCTGCATGGAAGGCGATGTCGGCGGCGATGCACCGTTCCAGGTCGCCCGCTTCGGCGGCCTCGCCCCGTTGGGCGAGCAGAGATTCGATCCGCTCCATGTCCTGCGGCGTGCGGCGTGCGGCGGCGCGTTCGACAATGGCCGCTTCCAGAATTTTCCGTACTTCGTCCAACTCGCGGATATCGGCGCGACGCAACCGCTGCTCCACGAGGGCATCGGACGCTGCGGGGGCTGCGACGAATGTCCCTGCGCCCTGTCGCACGTTCAGGAATCCCCGGTCGGATAGCATCCGTACCGCTTCGCGCACCGTCGAGCGGCCGACGCCGAACATGCGCATCAGCTCCGATTCGGTCGGCAGCCGTTCGCCCGTGCGGAATTTTCCCGCTGCGATACGGCGTTGCAGCCGTTGGGCCAACGTATCGGCCAGCGAGTGTTTGCGAAGGGGCGTTTTCGGACATGATTTCATCGTATCATCTGATGTTTTACGCAAAGGTAAACGATTTTTTCGAATCGGCGAAATTTCCGGTGCGGAGTTCCGGCGGCGAGTTCGTTCGCAGTGGAAGAACGGATCGCGGGAGTGGGGGGGGGACGGCAGGAAGCGAGCATGTCGTTTCCTGCCGGAATCCATCGGTCGGCGGCGCCGTTGATCTACTGACGGATAGATACCAGACCGTTCCCGTGCAACCGGCCGGGACGCATCTTCGTGTGCGGCGTACGAAACGACCGGCGGAACGTTCTTCCGCCGGTGCCGATTCCACCGATGTGCGGTCACTCCTTCTGCTTCGGTTCCTCGCCGTCGCCTCGGGCACCCTCCTTGAACGAGCGGATGCCCCGGCCGATGCCCTTCATCAGTTCGGGAATCTTGCGGCCTCCGAAGAGCAGCAGTACGATCAGTGCGATGAGGACGATCTCCACGACGCCCAAGTTTCCGAGAAAGAGGATTTTTGCCATATTCGTCAGTTTTTATCCGGTTATCCGGCCGTTTCGAACGTCGCTGCGACCCGTTTCAGATCGTCGACGATCGGCAGGTGTTGCGGGCAGCTGCGTTCGCATTTGCGGCAGCCGATGCATTCCGAGGCGCGTCCGTGCGTCTGGGCCAGGTTGTCGTAGTAGGTCTGCTGGATCGAAAAGAGGTGGTTCACCGACTGGCGGTCGGCGTTGTAGAGCGCGAAGTAGTCGGGAATGGCGATATGCTTCGGACACCCCTCTACGCAGTAGCGGCAAGCCGTGCAGGGAATGGCGATCGCATCGTTGATGATTTTGACGGCTTCGGCCACCGTGGCGCGTTCGGCGTCGTCGAGCGGTCGGAAGTCGTGCATGTAGTCCGTGTTGTCGAGCAGCTGCGCCATCGACGACATGCCGCTGAGAACGGTCATTACGCCGTCCAGACTCGCGGCATAGCGGATCGCCCACGAGGCGGGCGAGAGGTCGGGATGCACGGCGCGGAAGAGTCGTTCGGCGGCGGGCGGAACCGTCGCCAGCGAACCTCCTTTGACCGGTTCCATCACCACGATCGGCTTGCCGTGACGGCGCGCCACGTCGTAGCAGCGGTGCGACTGGATGCTGGGATTGTCCCAGTCGAGGTAGTTGATCTGTAACTGCACGAACTCCGTTTCGGGGTGCGCCGCGAGGATCTCGTCGAGCAGCTCCGCGCTGTCGTGGAACGAGAATCCGACGTGGCGGATACGCCCCTCGGCTTTCATGCGGGCGGCGAAGGCGAAGCTGTCGAAGCGCTCGACGGTGCGGTAGTTCGCGGTGTTGAGGTTGTGCAGCAGGTAGTAGTCGAAGTAGTCGACGCCGCATTTCGAGAGCTGTTCGGCGAAGATCCGCTCCTGATCCCCTTCGGATTTGAGGAACATCGTCGGGAGCTTGGTGGCCAGTGTGAAGCTGTTGCGGGGATGACGCTCGACGAGCGCCTCGCGCACGACGTACTCGCTGTGGAAATCGTGGTACATGTAGGCCGTGTCGAAGTAGGTGAAGCCCCGTTCGAGAAAGGTGTCGACCATGCGTTCGACCTCGGCGATGTCCACGGCCTTGAAGTTACCGGCCTCTGCGAGCGGCAGCCGCATACAGCCGAATCCCAGTTTGCGCATCGTCTTACTTGCGGATTATGAAATTGATGAATGCCCAGCCGCCGAAGATTTGCAGCAACATGCCCGGCAGGCCGATGCGGAAGTCCTGCACGGCGGCGTGGAACGAACCCGTGAGGGCCCATTCGCCCAATGTGCCGGCCGCCTGGTAGAAGAGTACGACGGCTGCCAGCAGTGCGAGCAACGCACGGCGGAAGCGTGCGGCGGCATAGCCTGCGGCGCCGGCCAGCAGCACCGATTTGAGTACGATCGCGGGCAGTGCCGCCGCGGCGGGCATCCCGAAGAGCAGTGCGTTGGCTACGGGCGACGCAAGTGCCGTGAGCAGCCCCGCGCGCCAGCCGTACTTGTAGGCGCCCACGAGCGTGAAGAAGTAGATCGGCAGCCATGTCGGCCCGCCCAGACGGATCGTGTGGAAGAGCTGTGGCAGGACGATGTTGCCAGCGAGGAAGAGGGCGGCCGCCAGATAGGTTTTCGCTTCGCTGTATTCCAGCGAATAGAGTTTTACGGAAGTCGTTTGCATATCACTTTTTTATGAATGGTTGAATGAAAGTTCCGGTATTTCGAGTAATTCGTTAAAAGTGCATGTCCAGACCGCCCAGCACGGTTGCACGCGGCATGGGGAATCCGGCGTTGATCTCATAACGCTGCGCCAGCAGGTTCTCTCCGTCGACGAAGATACGCAATTTGCGCGAGATGCGGAAACCTGCGCGCAGGTTCCACAGGATGAAATTTTCCTGTGCGTCGCTGCCCGTCCCTCCGACGACGATCGAAGTGTAGAGACCCTCCACGTATTGCAGGCCCGTCGAGACCGACCAGCGGCCCTGCGTGAAGGAGGCTCCGACGTGGAGTTTGTGTTCGGGAGCGGCCAGCACGGGATGCTCCATGTGCAGGAAACTGTAATTGGCGTCGACGCTCCATGCCGCCGAGATGCGGTATGCGATTTCGGCTTCGACGCCCGCATTCTCGATCCGGCCGGTGTTGACGTTCATCTGCCGCCCGTCGACAGGCATACGCAGGATCAGGTTTTCGCCGTCGATATAGAAGAGATTGACGCCGTAGGAGAGCCGTCCCTCCCATAGCCGCTGCGAGAGCGACAGTTCGTAGCTCCACAGCCGCTCGGGACGCAGGTCGGGGTTCGCGGGGCGGAACATGTAGAGTTCGCGGATGGTGGGGTAGCGGAATCCTTTGCCGGCCGAGAGCTTGATCTCGGCGCTGCGCGGCAGGTGGAACGAGACACCCGCCTGCGGCACCCACTCGGTGCCCACATGGGAGTGGCGGTCGACGCGGAGCCCCGCATCGAGCGTCAGCCATGTGCCGAGCGACTGTCGGAAGTCGACGTAACCGGCCACCTCGTCCTGCGTCTTGTCGACCTGCGGCTCTTCGTGTCCGTCGAGAAACCGGTTCCACGATTCGCCGCCGAAGTGGAAGTAGTCGAAGCCTACCGTCAGCCGGTTGCCGGCGAAGAGCTGCGCACTCTGGTACCACGACACCCCCAGCATTCGGTCGCGCGAGTTGAACCGGTAGTCGAGCGGTTCGCTGCCCGCGGCATAGCCGTCGTCGATCTTGTGCCGCCCCCAGTTGTAGAAGAGGCTCAGGGCGCCCGACGTGCGGTCGTAGCGGTTGGCCAGGGCGGCGGAGGCCCGTCCGCGCGTGATGCGCGAGTCGTTGTCGATGAGCGGCGCCGTCACCTCGCCCGGATTCGATGCGTTGAAGTGCGTCAGGTTCACGTCGCCCGACAGCGTCCATGCTCTCGAAAGCTCGTATCCCAGCTTGGCGTAGCCGCCGTACTGTTCGAAGCCCATGTCGGCGCGGTGGCCGTCGGTGCGGTTGTAGGAGCCGGTGACGACGCTCGTGAAGCGTCCCTTGCGGATACGGTTCGACAGCTCGGTCTGCAACGTGTTGTAGGAGCCGTAGGCGGCTTGCAGGTCGGTGCGGATGCCCTCCTCGCGCTGCTTGCGCGTGACGATGTTGATGACGCCGCCCATGGCGTTGGAACCGTAGAGTACCGAGGCGGGGCCGCGTACGACTTCGACGCGCTCGGCCAGCATCGACTGGTAGGCGTCGGCGATCGGATGTCCCATGAGCCCCATATACTGCGGATGGCCGTCGATGAGTACCAGCAGGCCCGTGGTCGGCAGCCCCGCCTGTGGTGCGCCGCCGATGCCGCGCAGCGACATGCCGCCCGCCGCTCCGGTCGAGACTCCGTAGCCCATGATCCCGCGCGCGGTGGCGAAGAGCCCCGGCACCTGTTCGGTGAGTATGGGCAGCAGCGATTGCCGGCCGCTGCGTTCGATCGCGGCGCGGTCGACCACCGAGACGGTCATCGGAAGGAGGCGGACGTCGGTTTCGTTGCGCGTGCCCGTGACGACGACCTCCTCGATCGGGTAGACGGGGCGCTGCCGCACGCTGTCGGGCAACTCGTCGGCGACGGCGGCCGGAACTGCGAACAGCAGCGCGGCTGTCAGTATAGGGTGGAAAAAGGCTTTCATTTTTGTCCTTCGATAAAGTTGCGGATCAGCGGCAGCGCTTCGGCGGCGGTGGCGCAGTCGCGGCAGAGCGTCTCCACGGGGCATTGCCCCGTTCGTGTCCGGTTGACGATATAGGGTACTTCGAGCGTGTAGCTCACGTGTACGGGCGATGCGGCGAGCAGCAGCCGCGCCGGCCGGCTGATGACGTCGGCGTGGAGTTCGCCGATGCCGCCCAGAATCATCAGCGCCGCCGCGCCTTTACCCACCACCTTGTCGGCGACGAAAGCGCCGTCCAGCAGTTCGGGCTCCTCTTCGAGCAGGCGGTAGAGGTCTTTCACACCCCGTTCGCGGAAGATGCGGGTCACATCGCCGTTGCGGATTACGCACGAGCACGCTTCGACATGCAGCAGGTCGATGAGTTGCAGCCGCTGGTCGTCGGTCAGGAAGGTCGTGTTTCGTTTCATGGTTTGTCGTTTCAGTATCCGAACCGTTCGGCGGCGCGGTGCATCGCCTCGACGATCTCTACGCCGAACGGGCATCGGGGTTCGCACAGCCCGCAACCGATGCACTCCGAGGCGTGGTGCGCGAGCGTGCGGTAGTGTTCGCGCACCGTTTCGGGAATCTCGCCCTGCACTTGCGCGAGGTTGCGGAATTTGTTGACTGCCGCGATGTCGATGCCCGCCGAACAGGGGGCGCAGTGGCCGCAGTACATGCAGTGTCCCCGCCACGAGAAGCGTTCCAGCCCCGTCATCACCGCAGTGTAGTCGCGTTCGGCGGCCGGAGCGTCGCACCACGCCAGCGCCGCTTCGATCTCCGCGCGGCTCTTGCAGCCGACCATGACGGCCGCCACGGCGGGGCGCGTGAGCGCATACTCGATGCACTGCACGGGCGTCAGTGCGCGGCCGAAGGGCGAGTTCGCCTCGCTGAGCAGGTCGCCGCCGCCGTAGACCTTCATCACGTCGATGCCCACGCCCGTGCGCTCGCACAGTTCGTAGAGCCGTTCGCGTTCGGGATCAACGTTGTGCAGCGTGCGGGCATAGCTTTCGTCGGCCCACAGCGCGTCGACGTCCTCGCTTGCGGGTTGCAGGTCGTAGGCCGGATTGATCGAGAACATCAGTACGTCGACGAGTTCTGTTTCGACGGCCATGCGCGCCACGGCGGGGTTGTGGCTGCTCAGACCGATCGAGCGGATGCGCCCCTCGGCTTTGAGCCGCTGGGCGAGCCGGATGATCGGCCCGTCGAAGACCGTGCGCAGGTCGGCCTCGGCGTCGACGTAGTGGATCATCCCCACGTCGAGATAGTCGGTGCGCAATTGCCGCAGCTGTCGTTCGAACGAGTCGGCGCTCTTCTGCGGATCGCGCGTGCGCAGGTATTGGTCGTTCTCCCATACGGTGCAGAGGTGGCCCTGGATGATGAACTCCCCGCGCCGTCCTTCGAGCGCCGCACCGATGTCGGCGCGCAGGTCGGGGTTCGACGAGTAGATGTCGACGAAGTTGATGCCGTGTCCAATCGCGAAGTCGAAATCGGCCTTCACCTCTTCGGCCCGCTTGTGCATGAAGCCCTCGCAGCCGAGTGCCACGGCGCTCACGCGGAGCCCCGTTCGTCCCAATGTCCGGTATTCCATAGGCCGTCAGAATTCCCTGTTCTGTTTGAGGTCCTCGACGAAGCGGTCGATTCGCTGCATCTGCGCGGGGATGTCGATGTTCTGCGGACAGTGCGGCACGCATTGGTTGCAGCCGATGCAATGGTCGGCCTGCCGCAGGCGCGGCACCGAACGGTCGTACCCCACCAGAAAGGCGCGCCGTGCCTGCCGGTAGGCGCTGTCGCGCGACGACGAGGGCATCCGTCCTTCGTTGATGCACTTGTTGAAGTGGAGTAGGATGCCCGGGATGTCGAGCCCGTAGGGGCAGGGCATGCAGTACTTGCAGTCGTTGCACGGAATGGTCGGATAGCGCAGCAGCGCCTGCGCCGTCTCTTCGAGAAATTCGCGGTCGGCGTCGGTCAGCTCGTCGAGCGGCGAGAAGGTGCGCAGGTTGTCCTGCAAGTGCTCCATGTAGGTCATGCCGCTCAGCACGGTCAGCACGCCGGGAAACGATCCCGCGAAGCGGAAGGCCCACGAAGCGACGCTCTGCTCGGGGCGGCGCTGGCGGAGTTTGGCGGCGATGTGGTCGTGTACGTTCGACAGGCGCCCGCCCAGCAGCGGTTCCATGATGACGGCCGGAATACCGCGGCGGCTCAGTTCGCCGTAGAGGTATTCGGCGTCGGTGTTGCGCGTGTTGACCTCCTTGGCGTGGCGCCAGTCGACGTAGTTGAGCTGGATCTGCACGAAATCCCACCGGTAGCGGTCGTGCTCCGCGAGCAGGCGGTCGAAGACCGCGATGTCGCCGTGGTAGGAGAATCCGAGATTGCGGATGCGTCCCGCCTCGCGTTCGGAGAGCAGGAAGTCGAGGATGCCGTTGTCGATGTAGCGTGCTTCGAACTCCTTCATTCCGCCGCCCATTCCCACGCCGTGCAGCAGCAGGTAGTCGATGCGGTCGACCTGCAACTCCTTGAACGAGTTGCGGTACATGGCCATCGACGCTTCGCGGCTCCACGTGGAGGGGGCGAAGTTCGAGAGCTTGGTGGCGATGTAGTAGCTTTCGCGCGGATGGCGTTTGAGGGCGATGCCCGTGGCGCGCTCCGAGCGTCCCTTGCAGTAGGCGGGCGAGGTGTCGAAGTAGTTCACGCCGTGGGCGATGGCGAAGTCGACCAGCCGGTTGACCTCCTCCTGGTCGATCTCGTCGGCGCCGTCGCGTGCGCTGCCGCCGCTGAGGGTCGGCCAGCGCATGCACCCGTAGCCCAGCAGCGATACCTTCTCGCCCGTCTTGGGGTTGGTGCGGTAGGTCATCCGGTCGGTCGGAATTTCTCCCTGTGCCGTGCGGTCGCCCGTTGCGGCGTTGCGGCGCGAATCGCATCCGGTCAGTGCGGCGGCCGTGGCGGCCGTGCCGACGCCCAGCCGTTTGAGGAATTCGCGGCGGGCCATGCCTTTCTTATCGTTGGTCTCCATGGGTTTCGGGGGTTAAATGGTTCGGTGGCGTTCGTGCCCTTCGACGTAGATCGCGCTGAACGGGCGTGCCGGACAGAGGTTTTCGCAGGCGCCGCAGCCGATGCAGCGCTCGGTGTTGACGACCGGAATCTTCGGCGAGTCGGGATCGGCGGTGTCGGACGGAACCATCGTGATGGCCTCCGACGGGCAGTGGCGGGCGCAGTTGCCGCAGTCGACGCCGTCGGTCAGGGGTACGCAGTTGGCACGTATCCAGACGGCATGGCCGATCTGCACGGACGACTTCTCGGCCGCCGTCACGGGGAGGATCGCTCCTGCGGGGCAGACCTCGGAGCACTTCGTGCATTCGGGGCGGCAGTAGCCGCGTTCGTAGGACATTTCGGGCTGCATCAGGGACGTGAGTTTTTCCGAGGGCCGCAACACGCCGTTGGGACAGACGGCCACGCAGAGCTGGCAGCCGGTGCAGTGGTGCGCCATGTTGCGCAGGCTCGCGGCGCCGGCCGGGACGATCGGCGTCGCACGGCGGGGAATTTTTTTCTGTTCGATGACGGCCAGCCCGCCGTCGGTGAGCTTCTCCTGTGCACGGAGTGCCGTGTGTGCGGCGAATACGCCCGTAAGCGACAGAAAACTGCGGCGCGAAAGACCGGCGGGGTTCTCCTCTCTTCCCGACTCTCTCTTCTCTTCCTTCGCCGGCTTGCGGGTTTTCGGCCGCAGTTCGTAGGCGATGGCGTTTTTGTGACAGGTGTCGATGCAGTCCATGCAGACCACGCAGCGGCTGTAATCGATCCGGTGGTGTTCGACGTCGATGCACGACGCCTTGCAGTTGCGTGCGCAGCGGTTGCAGCCGACGCACTTTTCGGTGTCGATCGCGGGGCGCAGCAGCGAGAAGCGCGCGAGGAAGCCCAGCACCGTACCCACGGGACAGACGGTGTTGCACCACGTGCGGCCGTTGCGCCAGGCCAGCACGGCGATGAGGGCGAAAGTAGCGGCCGCTACGGCGAAGGTCGCCGCACTGCGCACCCAGACGTCGGTGCGATAGAAGGCGTAGCTGTCGATGCGTTCGGCGAAGTAGGCCAGCAGGTTGTTGCCCCAGCCCCAGAGCGGAGCCAGCAGGTTCTGCGCGATGCGGCCGTAGGCGCTGTACGGGGCCAGCAGTGCGACCAGTGAGCCGATGCCTGCCGCGAGTGCGGCGATGAAGAGGGCCAGCACGGTGTAGCGCAGCGCCGTTTTCGCGGGCGAGTAGCGGAAGCGGTTCTTCCGGTGTCTGCCCGCCGCCCACGACACGCCGTCCTGCATCACGCCCAGCGGGCAGACGACCGAGCAGTAGATGCGGCCGAAAAGCAGCGTGGCGACGACGAGCGCCGCTACGACGCCGACGTTCACGGCCAGCAGGGCCGGCAGGAACTGGATGCGCGCCAGCCAGCCGAACCATGCGTGGAGCGTGCCGGTGAAGTCGAGAAAGAGCAGCGTGACGAGCGCGAAGCAGACGACGGCCGCTGCGATTCTGAGTTTGCGTAGCATTCGATTCGGTTTTGGTTGTTCGTTGTTTTCCGTTCAGGGGCAAAGATAGGAAAATCCGGATGACGACCGATGCGTTGTCTGTATTTCCAACGGTCGTTTTATGTGTTTTTGTGTTTGTCCGCAAAAATGGCCTTCGTCGGATTTCGGTGGGCTCTCCAACGTCTGCCGCCCTGCGCGGCGGACTGCGACTCGCATTCGCCCGTGCGGTTCCGACCGTCGGCGTGCCGTCCGCACTCAGCGTCCGGCCGCCTCGACGAGCTGTCGGATTTCGCGGTCGGCCTGCGCTGCGCCGCTGCCGCGGACGGGGACGCCGCTGCGCACGGTCGCGCCGGGGCAGAGCCGTCGGATGTCGGCTTCGCTGCGGCCCATGCGGCTCCCTTCGTGCGTCATGAAGGGGATGAGGGTCTTGCCCGTGAAGTCGTGCGCTGCGAGGAAGGTCGCGACGGGCGGTGCGACGGTCGACCACCAGCAGGGCGAACCGATGTAGATCACGTCGTATCGCCCGGCGTCGGGCAGGTCGGTTTTCAGCGCCGGACGGTAGTCCGCGGCGATCTCGCGCCTGGCCTGATCGACGACGGCGCGGTACTCCGCGGGGTAGGGCTTCTGCGGGACGATTTCGAAGAGATCGGCACCCGTGGCCGCAGCGATCCGTTCGGCCACGGCGCGCGTGTTGCCGCTGTGGGAAAAGTAGGCCACCAGCACTTTTTTATCGTTCGGCGCCGTTTGGGCGTCGCCGCTCTCGGCGGCAGCGAAGAGGGTGGTGAGCGTCAGAAGAATCGTTTTCGTTTTCATGGTTCTTGTCGTTTGTCTGCCGGTCGGTGCCTCCCGACCAGCGTTTCATCTGCAAAGATAGGGCGGCGGATCATGCCGGACGATAGACGGATTACGGAGATTCTTACCATTTTTACCGCTCGGAACAGTCGGCCGGACAGCCGGTTGCGCAATGCGTCAGTTGATGTTTCTGTACCTGTTGGGAGTGCAACCGACCACGTTCTTGAAGAGTCTGGTAAAGTGCGCGGGGTATTTGAATCCCAGTTCGTAGGCCACCTCGGCGATCGAGCGCGCGGGGTCGGCGATGCGCTCCTTGGCCGCATCGATGAGCCGCAGGCGGATGTGCTCCTGCGCCGTCTTTCCCGTCAGGCGTTTGACCAGGTCGCCGAAGTAGTTGGCCGACAGGTGGAGCTCCTGCGCGCAGTACTGCACGGTAGGCAGCCCTTCGGTCTGGGGTTTGTCGGAGAGGAAATAGTCGTCGAGCGTGCGTTCGAAGCGCGCCAGAATATCCTTTCCCGCCACGTCGCTGCGCGTGATGAACTGGCGGTCGTAGAAGCGCACGCAGTAGTTGAGGAACATCTCGATGTTGTTCACGACGAGCGTGCGGCTGTGGCGGTCGATGGCGTGCTGCAACTCGTGGCGGATGTTGTGCAGGCAGTCGAGGATCGTGCGCCGCTCCTGCTCCGAGAGGTGGAGCGCTTCGCGTACCTCGTAGGAGAAGAAGGTGTAGTTGCGGATGTTGCGCCCCAGCTGCGTACCGCGTAGCAGGTCGGGGTGGAAGAGAAGCGCCCAGCCTTTGGGCTGGCGCAGCTGCCCGTCGTCCTTCGCGCCGAAGACCTGTCCGGGTGCGAGACAGACGAGCGTTCCTTCCTGATAGTCGTAGGTCTGGCGGCCGTAGATCATGTCGCCGCACTTCACGTCTTTGAGGAAGATGGCGTAGACGCCGAAGGAGCGCAGCGAGGAGCGGATGGGTCGCACTTCCGAGAAGTCGATGACGCTGACGAGCGGATGCAGCGTCTCGCAGCCCAGCGAGTCGTTGTAGTCGAAGACGTGGTCTACTCTTACGATGTCGTTCATCATTCTGTGCGGATTTAATTATCGATGTCGATCAGTTCGTAATCGGGATCGCCCAGCCCGATCGCGGCCGCGTGGTCGAGCGTATGGGTGCCGTGGCGCGACTCGATGCGCTCGATCAGGTGGACTTTGCCGGGATCGTCCGATGCGTAGACCAGGTCGACGCAGGCCTTGTCCAGCGCCACGGGGTCGGTCGAGGCGAGGATGCCGATGTCGCCCATTTCGGGTGCCGCAGGGTGGGCGTCGCAGTCGCAGTCGACCGAGAGGTTGTTCATCACGTTGATGTAGAGGATCCGCTCCCCGCAATGGTCGGCGACGGCCTTGGCCGCTTCGGCCATCGATTCCAGGAAGTCGTCCTGCGGGGGCAGGGCGCTCCACATCTCGGCGGCGTTTTTCGTCTTGCCGGCCGAGTGGATCCACGCCTTGCCCGCCGACGAGGCGATGCCGATCGAGATGTTCTTGATCGCGCCGCCGAAGCCGCCCATCGCGTGCCCCTTGAAGTGCGACAGCACGACCGTGAAATCGTAGTTCAGAAAGTTTTTGCCCACGTAGTCCTCCGCGAGGTGCCGTCCGCCCTCGACCGGAAGCGCCGTTTCGCCCTCGGCGTCCATGATGTCGACCGCGGCGATGGCGGTGAAGCCGTGGTCGGCAGCCGCTTTGAGATGGTCGGCCGTGCGGGCACGTCCACCGCCGTAGGCGGTGTTGCACTCGACGATCGTGCCGCCGACCTTGCGTACCAGCGGTGCGACGAGCGCCGGTTGCAGGAAGTGGTGTCCGCCCGGTTCGCCCGTCGAGAGTTTGACGGCCACCCGTCCCGTGGCTTCGCGGCCGAGCGCTTCGTAGATGCGCACCAGCGCCTCGGGCGTGATCGTGCGCGTCAGGTAGACCTTGGGATTCGCGGTCTTCTCCTGCGGCGGGTTGTCGTTCGCGCGGGCCCGCCCTCCGCAGGCGCCTGCGCACAATGTCAGCGACAGGAATGTCGTCATCCAGATTCTTTTCATCGTATCGTTGAATTTCGTTTTTCGTTTTCCCGCCTCGGCATAGCCCGAACAAATTCGGCTCTGCACTCGGCTTAACGAAAAGGTTCGTTTTTTCGATCGGTTCCGTCGTCTTCGGGCGCAAGTCCGGCGACGCCTTCGGTTCCGACACTGCAAAAATAGCGCATCGGCACTTCCGGTCCGTTATACGGATCACGGATTGTCTTACCATTATTACGGTTGTCGCGTAAAAACCGAAAAAATGCGTAACTTTGCGAAGGTCTCAAAATGCCGCGATCATGGAGAACGTATTGAAACTGGATCGTGTCGAACAGTATAACGATCTGGTGCACTATCCGACGCTGCACCCGCTCGTCAGCGTCATCGACTTTTCGCAGTGTCCGCTCTGCGAGCGCGTCCGGTTCTGCGTGGGGTTCTACACGGTATTTCTCAAAGATGTCAAGTGCGGCGATATCCAGTACGGCCGTCGCACCTACGACTATCAGGAGGGGACGCTCGTCTTCCTCGCCCCGGGGCAGTGCGTCGGGTTCGACAATCGGGGCGTGAAATTCCAGCCCAAAGGCTGGGCGCTTCTCTTCCACCCCGATCTGCTGCGCGGCACGCAGCTGGGGCGCAACATCCGCAACTACACCTTCTTCTCCTACGAGGTACGCGAAGCGCTCCACCTCTCGGAGCAGGAGCGGCGCACGATCCTCGACTGCCTGCACAACATCCGCCACGAGTTGCAGCACGCCATCGACCGCCACAGCCGCACGCTCGTCGTGAACAACATCGAGATGTTCCTCAACTACTGCGTGCGCTTCTACGACCGCCAGTTCATCACGCGCAGCGACGTGGCGGGAAAGGATATTCTGGCGCGCTTCGAACGCACGCTCGACGACTATTTCCTCTCCGACAAACCCCAGACCGAAGGGCTGCCCACCGTGCAGTACTGCACGCAGGAGCTCCACCTGTCGGCCAACTACTTCGGCGACCTGGTCAAACGCCTGACGGGAAAGACGGCGCAGGAGCACATCCGCCTGCGGCTCATCGATGCGGCCAAGGAGCGCATCGCCGACCCCGCGCGCTCGATCGCCGAGGTGGCCTACGAACTGGGATTCAAATACCCCGCGCACTTTACCAGACTCTTCAAGAACGTGGTCGGTTGCACTCCCAACAGGTACAGGAGCCGTTTCGACTGAGTGCTCGGGAGTTCCGGTAAAAAAGAATCTTACAAAATCGATAGATATCATGTATCCTTTGAAATTCGAACCTTTCCTGCGTCCCATGATCTGGGGCGGCGAGAAGATCGCCGCCTACAAGGGCGTCGAGACCTCCGTGCGGTCGATCGGCGAGAGCTGGGAGCTGTCGGGCGTCGCCGGACACGAATCGATCGTCGCCGAGGGGCCCTGCAAGGGTGTTTCCCTGCCGGAGCTGATCGACCGCTACGGCGCCGAACTGGTGGGAAAGAGCAATTACGAACGTTTCGGCAACGAATTTCCGCTGCTGGTCAAATTCATCGACGCCCGCGAGGATCTGTCGATTCAGGTACACCCCGACGACCGTCTGGCGTGGGAGCGTCACCGGATGCACGGCAAGACCGAGATGTGGTACGTCGTTTCGGAGACGGGCGGCGCCAGTCTGCGTATCGGTTTCGACCGCCGCGTGGATGCCGAAACCTATGCCGCGGCGGTAGCCGACCATACGATCTGCGACCTGCTGCGCGACCATCCCATCGCTGCGGGCGACGTCTTTTTCCTGCCGGCGGGGCGTGTCCACAGCATCGGCGCCGGCGCTTTCATCGCCGAGATCCAGCAGACGTCGGACCTGACCTACCGCATCTACGACTACGACCGGCCGGGGCCCGACGGCAAGCCGCGCGAACTCCATACCGAGCTGGCCAAGGAGGCGATCGACTACACCGTGCCGGACGACTACCGCACGCACTACGAGCGGATCCGCAACAAGGACACGGAGCTGGTCGCCTGCCCCTATTTCACCACGCACCTCTGCGACGCCACGTTCAGCGTGCTGTGCGACTATTCGGCGCTCGATTCGTTCGTGGTGCTGATCTTCGTCGCAGGTGCGGGCGAGTTGGTCGATTCCGAAGGGAACCGTGTGGCGGTGCGGCAGGGCGAGACCGTACTGATCCCCGCCTCGACGCGGCAGGTCACGCTGTTGCCGGGACACGGGGGGCTGCGCTTCCTGAGCAGCTACATCGAAACGCCCGAAGAGTAGCCGATCCTTCCGATCACCGGAACGCCGTGCGGCGCCATTCGTCGATCTCGGCGGGGGCGACCGTGCGGCGCAATACCTCCATCGCCTCTTCGAATTCGTTGGGGTAACGCTTCATGCCCGTCCCCTCCTTGCTCCGCATGACGATCGTCTGCGTGCGGCAGAAGCGGAATCCGAGGCTGCGGTAGAGCCGCAGCGCCCGGTGGCTCCACGTCTGCGTATGCAGCAGGATCGCTTCGCCGGGGGCGAGTCGTACGGCCCGTCGTACCGCCGCCGTGGCGATCGCACGTCCCAGACCCCGTCCCTGGTGGGCGGGTTCGACGGCCACCCATTGGAGTTGTAGCTGACGCAGCGATGCCTCCTCTTCCGTCCATGTCGTCGCCGTTGCGACGGGTTCGTCCCGTTCCGTGACGACGAAGAGGCACCGCAAGGCGGCTTCGGGCAGGTAGACGCGCTCGAAATAGGCGCGCGCCGCCGCTTCCTCGGAGAACTCTCCGACCGAGGTTTCGATGCGAGCCCAGTGGCGTTCGTCGCCCGGCACGAAGGGGCGGATGCGATAGCCCGCAGCAGGAGCGGGCGGAGCGAGCCGTTCGGCGACGGCGGCTTCCATGCGCATGATGATGCTTTTGTAAGGGAGCGATTTGTCGAGCATGGTATCTGATTCTGCATGTATGTTTTTCGGCCTCTCCGGCATCGCGAAGAGCGCGCTCCGCACCGCTTGTGCGGAGCGTTCCGATTAGGGCCGGATCGGGAGTATGCGGCCTGTTCCGTTGTCGGGCGCTGCCGCGGTTCAAAGTTAACGATTTCGTTCCGGTTACCGAATCCGGCAGCGATTTTTCGGCTCGGAGGGCGCGGATTTGCGGTTTCGAAAGGTAATTCGTCTCGAAATCGAATAAAATAATCTTTTATTTGTAAATATACGGTGGAAAATTTTGTAATCTGAATTTTAGTTTCTATATTTGTTTTGTCATGAAAGTTTTGGGTTGAAAAACCGAAATCTTTCTTCGTCAAGTTTGCATATAGGTTGATAATTATGTAAGGGGGCATCGGCCGGGCTGATTCAGTCCGGCCGATGTTTTTGCGTTCCGGAGGGATCATTTCGAAACGAAAAGAGAACCTGCGACGAAGTGCCGCAAGCTCTCTTTTTTCGCTGTGCACGGCAGCGGTCAGACTTTCAGGAAAATCCGCTTTTTATAGAGGAAATAGAGGAAGAGCCAGCTGACGAGCAGATAGCCCGTGCTGGCGACGACCGGTGCCAGCGCCTCCGGCATCTTCGCGGCCAGACCGCCGAAAAAGAAAGCGGAGATCCCCTTGAAGTCGACGATGCGCTGCGCCATGTAGATCGTAATCGAGTTGAGCCCGATCACCTGGAACGGCAGCACCCAGCCCTTGTATCCCTTGACGTCGATGATCCAGTAGAAGAGGGCGAACATGCCGAGCGAGTATCCTGCGACGACGCAGACGAACGAGCTGGTCCACAGCTTCTTGTTGATCGGGAAGCTGAGATCCCACAATATGCCGACGAGCGTGAAGGCGACAGCGGCCAGCGCCATGTAGAGTGCCTTGCGATTGCCGGAGAGACGTTGTTCGGAGAGGCGGACGAACTCTCCGGTGAGCATTCCGAGCATCGCCGTGGCGACGGCCGGCACCGTGGAGAGCAGCCCCTCGGGATCGAAGATCTTGTTGTGGAGCTTGCCCGGCAGCAGCAGCCGGTCGATGTAGCCCACGATCGTTCCCTCCATCGAATAGACGTCGGCGCCCGCCGGAGCGTCGGGAGCGGGGACTAAGGCCAGCAGCGCCCAGTAGCCGACGAGGATCGCGCCGACGATTCCGATGCGGGTGCGGGTGCGGAAGTTGAGGAACAGCATCGCGGCGAGCGCCCACGCCAGGCCGATACGGCCCAGTACGCTGGCCGTGCGCATCGGCCAGTCCAACCGGAAGAGACCGTTGTAGATCAGTCCGAAGAGGATGAGCAGTGCGCCCCGTTTCAGAATCTTGCGGTAGAGGTCGCCCTGCGTCGCCCCCAGCGATCGCTGCTTCGCGAGCGAAAAGGGATAGGAGATGCCCGCGATGAAGAGGAAGAGCGGGAAGATGGTGTCGTGATGCGAGAAGCCGTGCCATGCGGGATGGCTCATC
Organism: Alistipes communis; assembly: GCF_006542665.1. NCBI lineage: Bacteria > Pseudomonadati > Bacteroidota > Bacteroidia > Bacteroidales > Rikenellaceae > Alistipes > Alistipes communis. The sequence goes on along the minus strand of NZ_AP019735.1, from coordinate 1,127,974 downwards.
GATTCGGCGACGGCTGCCGATACGTCGCCCGGAAAGAGATGGCAGACGTTGACGACGAGCGTTGCGAAGCCCATGATGAAGAGCATGTCGAAGCCTCTCAGGGCGTCGAGCGACAGCAGGCGTTGGGAGAGTTTGGGTTCATTCATAAAGTTAGGGTTATAAGGTTGAATTTCATTCTTCGTTTTCTCGCCTCGGCATAGTCCGAACGAATCCGGCTCCGCCCGTTTGCCGACCGGCTGTTTTTGCGTGAGAACATCCTCTGCTGCGGAGGGGTTTCCGCCGGTCGGGGAGCGGGTCAGCCGTTGATGACCTTGACCTGTTCGTGGACGGACTCTTCGTGGATGGCTTGCAGCAGTGTCTTGACGAATTCGGGGTTGATACCCAGCTCGACGGCCTGTGCACCGCGTTTGTTGAGGATTTCGTCGTAACGCTTGGCTTGCAGGATCGGCATACTGTGCTCTTTCTTGTACTGCCCGATCTCGCGCGAGATGCGCATGCGCTTGGCCATGAGTGCCAGCAGTTCGTCGTCGAGCCGGTCGATCTGCTGCCGCAGTTCGGCCAGCGGTTCGGTGGTCTGGGTCGTTTCGCGCACGACGAGCGTATGCAGCATGAAGCAGAGCACGTCGGGGGTCACCTGCTGTTGTTTGTCGCTCCACGCCTCGTCGGGGGTGCAGTGCGATTCGACGATCAGCCCGTCGAAGCCCAGGTCCATGGCCTCCTGCGAAAGCGGCGCTATCAGTTCGCGTTTACCGCCGATGTGGCTCGGATCGCACAGCAGCGGCAGTTGCGGCAGCCGGCGGCGCAGTTCGATCGGGATGTGCCACTGGGGCTGGTTGCGGTAGATCGTGCGGTCGTAGCTGCTGAATCCGCGGTGGATGGCTCCCAGCCGCCGGAGGCCGGCGTTGTAGAGACGTTCGATGGCGCCGATCCAGAGTTCGAGATCGGGATTGACCGGATTCTTGACCAGCACCGGAATGTCCACGCCGCGCAGCGCTCCTGCCAGTTCTTGCATGGCGAAAGGATTGGCCGAGGTGCGGGCGCCGATCCACAGCAGGTCGACCCCCGCTTTAAGCGCTTCGAAGACGTGGCGCTCGGTGGCCACTTCGGTCGAGACGTACATGCCGGTTTCGGCCTTGACACGTTGCAGCCAGCGCAGTCCTTCGACCCCCACGCCCTCGAATCCGCCGGGCTTGGTGCGGGGTTTCCAGATGCCGGCGCGGAAGATCTTCACCTCCTGCGCGGCGAGCGCGCGGGCGGCCGCGAGCACCTGCTCTTCGGTTTCGGCACTGCACGGGCCGGCGATTACGAGCGGCCGCCTGGCCGGGATGCCGGGAAGTATGATGGGTTGCAGATCGTTCATTTCCATAATCTTATCGGGGTATTTATTCGTTGAATGCGGCGTATTCGCCCAGAATTTTGAAATCTTTGGTCAAAGGGGTGATCGCGTCGATCGACTGCCGGTAACGGGTGTAGTCCGCAAAGGATACGTCCACGTAGAAGCGGTACTCCCATTCGCAGCCGATAATGGGCATCGACTGGATTTTGGTGAGGTTGATGTCGTAGAACGAAAGGATGGTCAGTACTTTGGAGAGGCTTCCCTGGGTATGCGGCAGGCTGAATACGAGCGATGCCTTGTCGGCGCGGGCGGAACCCGTGTGGCGGTCGGCGTGGTAGCGGTCGGCCAGCAGCAGGAAGCGCGTGAAGTTGCGTTTGTTGGTCTCGATACCCTCTTCGAGAATCTCCAATCCGTAGCGTTCGGCCGCCAGCCGGCCGCAGATGGCGGCGTGTCCCGTGAGACGGCGTTCGGCGATCTCGGCGGCGCTGCCCGCCGTGTCGTCCCGCTCGACGGCTTTGAGCTGCGGGTGGGCTTTGAGGAATTCGCCGCACTGCATCAGGGCGATCGGGTGGGAGTTGACTTCGCTCAGCTCGTCGAGCCGTTGGCCGGGAAGGGCCGCCAGCACGTGCGAGATGCGCAGTTTGCATTCGCCGATGATCTGCGATTCGCTGCGGCGCAACAATTCGTGATTCTGCAACAGACTGCCGGCGATGGTATTTTCGATGGCGACGATGCCCAGCAGCGATCCTTCGTGCCGCATCCGTTCGAACTGCGCCTCGAACGTCCGGCAGGGGACGATCTCGATCGGCTCGTCGCCGAAATAGCGCCGTGCGGCCTCTTCGTGGAAACACCCCGGCTCGCCCTGAATGGTAACCTGTTTCATCCGTAGTGTCAATAAAAAATCCCGTTCGCGGCGGAACGGGATTCATACGTTATTCATTTCGTAATCGATTCAGACCATACAACCCCGTTCTCTATCTGCTAAAATAGAAAAAGCTGAAAAAGTTGTATGCAAAACCGAATGACTGCATGTCTTCAATCGTCTGTATGGAACAAAAGTACGAAAAAGTCCGGAAGATGCAAATTTTTTCGGAGTTTTTTTACGAAGGCGGCGAAAATCCCTGCGGCCTTCCTGACGGTGTCCCGGCGAAAAAAGAGTTCCCTCCGCCGGAGGGAACTCGAACCGGCCGGTCGGCCGGCGGAAATCGGAGAGAAGGAGGCGCAGGGCGTTATTTGATGATCCGGTCGAGCTGGTCGATCGTGCGTCGCAGTTCGGCGTCGGTGACGGTGTAGTCCTGCAACTTGTCCGCGAAGTACTGTTCGTAGGCGTAGAGATCGATCATGCCGTGGCCCGACAGGTTGAAGAGAATCGTCTTCGACGCTCCCTCCTCCTTGGCGCGCAGCGCTTCGCGGACGGCGGCGGCGATGGCGTGGGTCGATTCGGGAGCCGGTACGATACCCTCGGTGCGGGCGAAGAGCAGCCCCGCACGGAAGGTTTCGAGCTGCGGAACGGCCTGCGCCTCGATCAGCCCGTCGCGGAGCAGTTGGCTTACGATGCTGCCGGCACCGTGGTAGCGCAATCCTCCGGCGTGGATATCTGCCGGCTGGAAGTTGTGTCCCAGCGTATACATGGGCAGCATGGGAGTCATGCCCGCCACGTCGCCGAAGTCGTACTGGAACGTGCCGCGCGTGAGTTTGGGGCACGAGGCGGGTTCGACGGCCACGATGCGCGTGCGGGCTCCTTCGCGGAGGTTGCGGCGCAGGAACGGGAAGCCGATGCCTGCGAAGTTCGAACCGCCGCCGAAGCAGCCGATCACCACGTCGGGTTCGTCGCCCGCCATCTCCATCTGCACGAGCGCCTCCTCGCCGATGACGGTCTGGTGCAGCAGCACGTGGTTCAGTACGCTGCCCAGGCAGTAGCGCGTGTCGTCGGGGTGCTGTACGGCTGTCTCGACCGCCTCGGAGATCGCTAGCCCGAGGTTGCCCGAGCAGTCGGGATCGTCGGCCAGAGCGCGGCGTCCCGCATCGGTCAGCGTGCTGGGCGAGGGGATCACCTCGGCTCCCCACGTGTTCATCAGCAGCTTGCGGTAAGGTTTCTGCTCGTAGCTGACCTTGACCATGAAGACTTTCAGGTCGAGGCCGAAGTACTGGCTGGCCAGCGCGATGGCCGAACCCCATTGTCCGCCGCCCGTTTCGGTCGTCAGGTGCTTGATGCCCTGTTTGGCGTTGTAGTAGGCCTGCGGCAGGGCCGTGTTGGGCTTGTGCGAGCCGGCGGGCGAGACGCTTTCGTTCTTGAAATAGATCTTCGCCGGCGTGTCGAGCGCCCGTTCCAGCGCATAGGCCCGCACGAGCGGCGTACAGCGCCAGATGCGGTAGAGGTCGCGCACCTCGTCGGGGATGTCGATGAAGCGTTCGGTCGAGAACTCCTGCCGTACGAGTTCTTCGGCGAAGATGCAGTTCATCTGTTCGGCCGTCACGGGACGGCGGGTGCGGGGATCGAGCGGCGGCAGCGGTTTCTGCGGCATGTCGGCCACGATGTTGTACCATTGGGCGGGGATCATCTGATCGGGCAGCAGGATTTTTTTCGTTTTCATGACTGATAAGGTATTTGATTGTTTTTACGGGTTTGCGGTCGGCGCGGGGCAAAAAAGAAATCCGTCGTTACTTGTCAAGTAAACAACGGATTCCTAACTCTTGCGATCGGTATGTTCCATCCACGGCAGTGCCAGCGTCATTGTTTACTTAAAACCAATGAGCGCCACCACCAATTCTGAGCCGTGCGGTTGCTGAACATGCTTCTCTTCAAAAATGTCTTCGAGGCAAATATAAATAAAAAATCGGCAGGTTGTACGTTTTGCCGGAAAAAAGTTGCGGATGGATTGCACCACCCCCCCCCTCCGACCGGCATGGTATCGGTCTTTTCGCAGGCGGCAGGAACTTCATATAATAAAGGTATCGCTGCGGAAGCCGCCGGTGCGGATTCGGGAAATGCGAACGGGAGGAATCCTCGTCGAAGACTCCTCCCGTCGCAAGCGTGCCGCCGTGCGGCTATTTCACCTTCTCCTTGAATTTCTCGATCTGGCGTTTCAGTGCGTCGATCGCCTCGTCGATCGCCTCCTCGAAGGCGCGGGCGCGGTGTTCGGCCACCATATCCTCGCCGGGCATGTGCAGCGTGATGGTCGCTACCTTGTTTCCTTTTTCGAAATCCTTATCCAATTTGAGAATCACCTCGGCGCCCGTGGCGCGGTCGGCGAAACGTTCCAACTTCGACATCTTGTTCTCCACGAATTCGATCAACTTCTTGTCTGCGTCGAATTTCACTGACTGAATCTGTACGTTCATAGCCTTGTCCTTTATAGTTTGACAATCGGTTACCGTGCTTGCGTGTCCTCTGTGGCAGCGTCGCACGGGGTTTCAATCTCTTCCTTTCTCCGCTCGCGGGGGTGCGCCTTGACGTAGATCTCCTGCAAACGGGTGATGCTGTTGTGGGTGTAGACCTGCGTGGCCTGCAACGAGGAGTGTCCCAACAGCTCCTGTATTTCGCGCATGTCCGCGCCGTGGTTCAGCAGATGCGTCGCAAAGGTGTGCCGCAGTACGTGGGGGCTCTTTTTTCCCTGTATGCCCTCCTTGTTCAACGCCTGTTCCACGATGCGCCGCACGACGCTCCGTGAAATGCGCGCTCCTTTCAGTGTTAAAATTAGTGCTTTTTCCTGAGAATTGCAAATGTTTTGCCGCTCGATCAGTTGGAGGTAATGGACCAGAATGCGCCGCAGAGGATCGACCAGCGGGACGATGCGCTCCTTGTCTCCCTTGCCGCGGATGCGCACCTGCCGGTAGTCGTCCGAGAAGTCGTTGCGGTTGAGGGCGATCAGTTCCGCGAGGCGGATTCCGCAGCCGTAGAACATGGCCACGGTCAGCGCGTCGCGCACGGTGACGAAATCTTCGCTGCCGGCGCGTCCGTTGATGTCGGCGATCACGTAGGCCATGCGGCTTTCGGGGACGAAGACGGGCAGACGGCGCGGCGTACGCAGCGAACGGACGCTCCGGAAGATATCCTGCGTGACGATTCCCTGCCGGCGCAGGTAATGCCACAATGCCCGAAGCGACGACACCTCGCGGTTCATCGACGCCGGGCCGATGTGCGATTTTTCGGTGCGGTAGAGAATCCATTCACGAATGTCCTCGGTGCGCAGTTGCGAAGGGTCGAACGACGCCTCGTCGACTCCCAGCCACGCCAGAAACCGTTCGATGTCGCGGCGGTAGTTGCGGATAGTGAGCGGGGAGTAACGGCGTTCGGCTTCGAGGTATGTCAGGAATTCGGGGAGCATTTACGACAAAGATACAACTATTTTGCCGGAAAATGAAGCCGCTGCGCATGCGGGGCGGGCATAGGCCGGCCGGCGCAGCGGCGTTCGCCGGCCCTGCGGCGACGAATCCGCATGAAAACGGCGGAAATGAAATAAAAGTGAAACGGAATTTGCGAATTCCGATCGTTTTTTCATACCTTTGCCGCGTCAAGGTTTCCGCAACGGGAGTCTTCTCCTGTCGGAATTAATAGGGAACGCGGTGAGAATCCGCGACAGTACCTGCTGCTGTAAGTCCCCTCCCTTTCGGGAGCGAAGTCTATCGCATTCTTTGCCACTGGTGAAATACCGGGAAGGCGCGGTCGACGGGATAAGTCAGAAGACCTGCCTCGATGAACGATTTACACCCGCGGGTTTCGGGTCGGAATCACACGAGATAGTTTTCTGCGTGCTATTTTTCTGTCGATTTCTTCACCCTTCCCCTTGCGTCGTGTAAGTCCGCAAACGGAATCAAACGGCGTAGTTATGTCATACGGATCGGTAATCGGGAGTGCGAGGAGCGCGGCATGGCCGTCGCTCCCTGCATCGTGTGTCTGCGGATCGCTCCTGTCCGACGCGGCCGTTTTTCGGCGCATCGAAATTCCAAACCAAATAAATCTTGTATTATGAAGAAAATCTTTACGCTATTGGCGTTCGCGGCATGTTGTGCAGCGGCAGCATGGAGCTGTTCGGACGAGTACGACGACTCCGGACTCCGTCAGGAGATCGCGGACATCAGACAGGAGATCGCCTCGATGAAGGAGCAGGTGAATTCGTTGAAGACGCTCGTCGACGCCCTGAACGGCAACAAGTTCATTACGAATTATACGGAGTCGGACGACGGTTGGTCGATTACGTTCAACGACGGCAAGACCATCACGATCCGCGACGGCGAGAAAGGCGCCGACGCTCCTGTTCTGGGTATCGCCAGGTTCGAGGGTGTCTACTACTGGACGCTGGGCGGCGCCGACGAGTGGTTGCTGGACGATGCCGGCAGCAAGATTCCGGTGGCGGGGCAGGACGGCAAAACCCCTTCGGTCGACGAGGAGGGCTATTGGACGATCGACGGCGAGCCGGTCAAAGGTGCCGACGGCCAACCGGTCAAGGCGGTCGGCGAAGACGGTGATTCGTTCTTCGAGGATGTACGGCAGACCGACGACGAGGTGATTTTCATCCTTGCGGGAGGCGAGACGATCCGGCTGCCCAAAGCCAAAGAGGTGAACTTCGTCATCGAGCGCACAACACTGACGCTCAAATACGGACAGACCGAAAAACTGGCCGTCACGCAGAAGGGCGTCGAGAGCTATTCGATTTCGAAGCCCGACGGGTGGCGCGCTTCGCTCGACGGCGACGTGCTGTCGATCACGGCTCCCGTCGAAGGGAATATCTATGCCGAAAAGAGCGGCAAGGTGACGGTCGTCGCCGTGGGCGCTACGGCGACGGTCGTCGCTGCGGTCGAAGTCAATCTTCCGGTGTTCGACGACAACAACGCCGGTTCGAGCGACTGGGAGGAGTGGAACTAACCGATAAATGAGAAATCCGATGAAAAAGTACTTATATATTGCCTGCGGTTCGATGCTGGCCCTCGCGGGATGTACGCGGGATGCCGATGTCGAACCCGCCCGTCCCGTCGAGAGCGGAAAAGTCGTTTTGACCGGTCTTTCGGGAGAGGTTACCCGTACCGGATTCGGCGAGGCATCCGAGGGAGTCGTGCCGTTCCGGTGGAGCGCCGGCGACTGCATCTGGGTCGGCGACGTCAAGAGCGAGCCGCTCGAATCCTCCGGCGAAAAGGGCGCCTTCGTTTTCGAATCCGTCGCCGCAGCCGATTCCTACGACGTGATCTACAACATGACGGGTTCCGCCGCCCGCACGGCGTCGATCCCCGCCGAACAGACACAGACGGAGGCAGGTCGTCCCGATCTGGGGCGCAACGGCGATTTCGGCTATGCGACGGCCGATGCCAACCGTACGTTCGTGCTGAACCACGCGACCTCCTACGTCTGGTTCGACGTAAGTTCGGCCGACGTGACGGCCAGGCTCGAATCGATTTCGCTGAGCGTGTCGGGCGGCCATGCCATCGCCGGCGAGGCGGTCTTCGCGGAGGGTGCGCTCGGTGCGTGCGAGGGTTCGTCGTCCGTCACGCTGAATCTCGGCGGGGAAGGCGTCGCGTTGCCGACGCAGCACAGCGACACCGAGGTATTCGCCGCCATGGTGCTCTATCCGGCCGATCTGTCGGAGGCGACAGTCTCGGTCGTCTACACCTTCGCCGACGGTTCGGTCTACATGCAGAGCCGTGCCGGCCGGCGACTCGCGCCGGCCGGCACGCTGCGCATATCGGCTACGATCGCTGCCGCCGACTGCAAGCGCGACGGCGTCTTCTACCTGACCGAAAACGGTGTTGCGGAGGAGATTCCCGAATCGGTCACCTATCTCAAAGCGGTGACGCTGGGCGAAGGGAAACTCGCCGCCGCCGACCTCTCGGCGATCGCTTCGCGGTTGAAGGCGGGCGCGGTGCTCGATTTCGCCGAGGCGACCTATGAAGCCGCGGAGTTCCCGACGGTCTTCTCGCGCAAGACGACGCTGCGGGAGATTTCGCTGCCCTGCAATATCCTGACGATGCCCTCGACGGGCACCTATGCGACAGCGTTCTACGGTTGTACGGGATTGGAGACGGTCGCATTGCCCGACGGGTTGACCGAGATCGCGGCGCGGGCGTTCTCGGGCTGCTCGAAACTTGTGTCCGTCCGGTTGCCTTCCACGCTGACTTCGATCGGCGAGTATGCGTTCTATGACTGCAAGGCGCTGGCCGACGTCGTCGTGCCCGGAAAGATCACGACGCTTTCGCGCAGCCTCTTCGCCGGATGTACGGGTTTGAAGAGCGTGACGATTCCCGCCGGAGTGAAGACGATCGATTCGGGGGCTTTCAACAAATGTTCGGCATTGGAGAGCATCGAACTGCCCGAAGGGCTGACCACGCTCGGTTCGCAGGCTTTCATGAATTGCTCGGCGCTCAAATCCGTCCGTATTCCCGACGGAGTGACCGCTATCCCCAATGAGACGTTCGCCTATTGCAGCGTACTCGAAACGGTCGAACTTCCCTCGGCCTTGAAGACGATCGGCAATATGGGATTCTACAAAAACAACGCATTGCGGAGCATCTCCTTTCCGGAGACGTTGGAGACGATCGGCACCAACTCGTTCGATGAATGTCATTCGCTGGCCGATGTGACGATCGATATTCCGGTCGTTACCGATTATTCGTTCCGGGATTGCGGCTGTACGACGATCGTTCTGGGCGAGAAGGTGACCGAAGTCGGACGGAATGCTTTTTACGGCTATTCCGATAAGAGCGGAAACGTGAAGAGCATCACCTGCCGTGCGCAGACGCCGCCGGAGCTGGGGCAGACGCCGTTCGACGGCATCGGCAAAAATGTCGAGGGAAAGAAATACCTCTATGTTCCGGCGGCCTCTTACGAGGCTTATGAGAAAGAGTGGGCGTCCGTGATCGGTCAGGGATACATCCTCGAAGACATCAGCGATCAGGAGCTGACCGACGGTGTCTGGTACCGCGTTTCGCGCGAGGAGAAGTGGACGACGACGATGCCCGACACCTTCTCGGCGCTCTATGTCCGCACCGTGGGCGAGCAGACGATTTCGGCCGAGGCGTTGCAGTCCGTCGTCGCCAGACTCGCGGCGCAGTCGGCGCCCGCGACGCTCGATTTCAGCACGGCCGACTATGTTTCCGCCGAATTCCCTGCCTTGCTGGCCGGTAATGAGAAGCTGGGCGGAATCCGTCTCTTCGAAAATACGACGTCGATCGCCGACGGGGCTTTCAAAGGGTGTACGGCGCTGACCAGGGCGGTCGTTCCGTCGGGCGTCGCCGCAGTCGGGCCGAGTACGTTCGAAGGGTGCTCCGCTCTGGCGGAGGTCACGCTGCCTTCGTCCGTCGCATCGATCGCCGACAAGGCGTTCAGCGGTTGTGCTGCGCTGTCGGAGATCGCGCTGGGCAATGTGAAGAGCATCGGCGACGAAGCTTTCGCCGCCAGCGGATTGACCGAGGTGTCGCTCGGAGGTACGACGCTCGGTGCGAAGGCGTTCCGCGACTGTCCGGCGCTGGCTGAGGTCGAACTCGGTTCGATCGGCACCGTTCCCGCCGAGAGCTTCAAGGGGTGCACGTCGCTGACGTCGCTGACGGTTCCCGCTTCGGTGACCGCCGTCGATGCGGGTGCGTTCGAGGGGTGTTCGAAGCTCGCCGACCTTTCGCTGGGCAGCGGCGTGACGACCGTAGGCGACAGGGCGTTCGCCGACTGCGGCCTGACGGCGCTGGTGCTGCCCGACAATGTGACGGAGCTCGGCAGCGAGGTCTTTGCGGGTAATCCGACTCTTGCCTCCGTCAAGTTCGGAGCCGGCATTACGGCCGTCAGCGACGGAGCATTCGCAGGGAACGACGTCATCGAACGGCTGACGATTCCCAAGACGGTCGAGGCGATCGGCGCCGGTGCGTTCGCCGGTTGGTCGAAGCTCAACACGCTGACCGTTTCGGGCGACGCGCTCGCTTCGATCGGCAGCAAGGCTTTCGAGAATGCCGTGCTTTTGGCCCACATCTACTGCGAGCCGACGACGGCTCCGACGGTCGCGGCCGACAGTTTTGCGGGGGCGGGCGCTTCGGTTCAGGGCGCCAGGACCGTCCACGTCCCGTCGGTCGACGCCTATTCGGCGTGGACTGCGGCGTGCAGCGGTTATACGTTCGCCGCGTTGGGTGACGACTACCTGAGCGAAGGCGTCTACTACCGTGTTTCGGCCGGCGACAAGTGGTCTGCGGAACTTCCGGCATCCTTCTCGACGCTCTTCGTCAAGACGGCAGGGGACAATACGGCGATGAGCGCATCGCAGCTGAGTGCGGTGGCCGCCGCCGTCAAGGGACTGTCCGCCGCGGCGACCGTCGATCTGAGCGAAGCCGTCTACGAGAGCGCGACTTTTCCCGCCGTATTCAGGGACAACAAAAATCTGTCGGACATCGTGCTGCCGAAGAATATTACCGCCGTAGCGAAGCATGTTTTCAGCGGATCGGGTCTGATCAGGGCGCACGTTTCGGCGGCTATCACCTACGACATCAATACCTATGCGTCGTGCGCTTCGCTCGCGAGCGTCACGTTCGACGAATATGTGCCGAAGATCACTAACGCGATGTTCCAGGGCTGCCCGCTGACGCAGGTCGTGCTGCCCACCGAGGTCACGACGATCGGCTCGAATGCCTTCAACGGTTGCAAGTCGCTGGCGAAGGTCACCTTCGGCACCAAACTGAAAACGATCGGTTCCGCAGCGTTCAGTGGGTGTTCGGCGCTGACGGCGCTGATCTTCCCCGATGCGACGGAATCCATCGGACAGAATGCCTTTGCCGATTGTTACAATCTGCGGAGCGTTTCGTTCGGCCGCGGCATGAAGGAGATCGGAACTTACAGTTTTACCGGATACGACTGGACGGGGACGGGTCAGGGCGGTTGTCCGCTGCTGGGCGAGATCATCTGCCGTGCGACCACTCCGCCGACGCTGGAGGAGTCTTACGGTTCCGGACCGTTCGGCGGATCGTACGAGATCATCGCCGGCAGCAAGGCGGAGACCCGCGTCATCCATCTGCCCGAGAGCGACGACCCGTCGCTGAGTACGGGCGGCGGCTATGTGAATTCGGGCTGGGTGCAGCTGACCATGGCTCCCTACAACTTTACGTTCGTCTACGACGTGGAACCGACCGGCACGTGGAAATAGATCCGGCGGAAGTCAACTCTCTGCGGGAGAGACGTCGGAGCCGGAAATCGGGCTCCGGCGTTCCCCCGTATTTCAAACGCATACGATATGAAACGTTATTTACCCTTTTTGTGCGGATTGCTGCTGGCGGCCTGTTCCTCGGAGTTCGAAGAGGAAGCAGGGGCGGTTCGGGGCGGCCGCGCTGTCGAATTGACCGGTGTGTCCGGTTCTTCCACGCGAACGTCGGCGGGCGCCGTCGACGGCGCGGCGATTCCGTTTCTGTGGAGCGCCGACGACCGGATATGGGTCAACGGCGTGCAGAGCTCCGAAGCGGGAACCGCAGGCGCTGCGGCGAGCTTCGGATTTTCCGAACTGACGGGCGAAGCTCCCTACGAAGTCTACTACAATATGACGGGCGAGGGGGCGCGGGCCGTCGTCCCTTCCCGCCAGAATCAGGCGGCGGCCGGTGAATTGCAGCTGGGCGCCAACGGTGATTTCGGTTATGCGACTGCCGATGCGGGCGGACATTTCACGCTGTCGCACGCTACCTCCTACATCTGGTTCGATCCGTGGTCGCAGGAGGTGGACGCACGGCTGGTTTCAGTTTCGCTGGCGACCGCCGACCGGACGATCGCGCTCTGCGGCACGCGCACGTTCGACGGCGGCGGATTCGGTGCCGCGACCGGCGGGGAATATGCCGTTACGCTGTCGTTCGGCGCGGAGGGCGTCGCGCTGCCTGCGTCCGGCGGCGATACGCGGGTGTTCGCCGCGGCGGTGGTCTATCCGGTGGATTGCAGCGCGACGGAGGTGCATGTGACCTATACGTTCGCGGACGGCAGCGTCTACACCGAAACCCGCCCCGGCCGGAAGTTGGAGGCAGGCGCGACCTACCGCCTGACCTCCGAGATCACGAAACGTGCCGGCGGTGCGTTGGAGATCGAGGCGGGAGAGGCGGACGGCGAGCCCGTGTGTCTGAAATACGGCGGGTCGGAGGTACGCTCCCTGACGGCCGAAGGGTGGATTCCGCAGGTGCGGACGACCGCTCCGGCACGGTGGACGGCCGATCTGGATATCGCCCGCCGCACGCTGCGTGTCGCACCGCCCGCGGAGTATCTCGAAGGGCAGGACTTGGAGAACACGCTGCGCATCGAATCGGACGGCGAACCGCTCTTCTCGCAGGACTATTACGTGCTCGATTTCACCCATCCCGAAGGGACGTTCGTGCTCATGGAGGGCAACATGACGACCGAAAACGGTTCGATCGTCTATTTCGACCAGCACATGTGCTGCCACGAACGGGTCTACGAGGAGGTCAACGACAACGAGATCGGCAACGTGTTGCAGGATATGTACATGATCGGCGGACGCATCTATTTCATCACGCAGAACGGCCGGACGAGCAGCACGGGAACGACCTTAAACGGCGACGGCCGCTTCGTGATCTGCGACGCGCACACAATGAAGCGGATCCTTGCGCGCGACATGCCGTTCTATGCGCAGGTCGCTTCATCGTCGGGTGTCAAACCGACGCTCTGTTGGCCGCAGCACATCGTTGCGGTAAGTCCCGAAAAGGGGTATATCCAGTATTCGACGTCGGACATGGAGTCGCATTCGGGCATCCGTACCGTCAACCTGGTTTCGGGCGTGATCGCCACGACCGATATTCCGGATACCTACGGTGTCTTCACCAAGACCGGCGCCACGAAGGCGCGCATGACCGTTTCGCGCGGGAAGGTCTTCGCCGGACGCGGCAATTCGGTGATCGTCATCGACTCTGCGACCGATCGGGTAGTCAGGGAGCACACCTATCCCGACCGGCAGGTCAAGGACCTGGCCAAGGGAGCCGACGGGAAGATCTACGCCGTCTTCACCGGCGAGTTCGAGATCGACGGCGACTTGGGCTACTACGGCAACGTCGTCTGGAAATCGCCCGCGATGATCGTGGCGTTCGACGCCGAAGGAGAGGTCGTCTCGGAGCAGACGCTGCCCGAGACGGTGAAGCTGCGCACCGGCACGGCTTCGCCGAACGTCCAGCTCTGCGCCAGCTTCCGGCAGCCGTGGCTCTACTTCATCGGCAAGAGCGATTTCAGTGCGACCGAGGCGATGCGTTACAATTACGAAACGGGGCAGGTCGACTGGGACTACATCACGGCCGACATCGACGGCAACCACGAGGGCGGTTCGCTCATCTACGGCTACATGGGCGTGCACCCCACGACCGAGCAGCTGTGGGTGGGGAAATCCTCCTATACGAACAGCCGGATCCACCTCTACGACGTTTCGCGCAGCGATGCGGTGGAGTACGGCAGCTATTATCAGAAAAAGGCGAGTCCGGCGGGCGTCGATTTCGCCTACCGCTTCACGGAGGAGTGGATCAACCGATAGGGATATGAGTTTTATGAAGTTCAAGCGATGGTTCGCAATCCTTGCATGTGCTGCGTTCGGCGGCGCATGTATGGATTACGGGCCTTACGAAGTGGAGGATTTCGGGATTACCGGATCGGGGTTGTTCATCACCAACGAGGGCAACTTCATGTACGGCAACGCGTCGCTCTCCTACTACGATCCGGAGAAGAAACAGGTCGAGAACGAGATCTTCTTCCGTGCCAACGGCTTCAAACTGGGCGATGTGGCGCAATCGATGGTCATCCGCGACGGCATCGGCTGGATCGTGGTCAATAATTCGGGCGTGATCTACGCGATCGACATCGACACCTTCAAGGAGGTGGGGCGTATCGAGGGCTTCACTTCGCCGCGCTACATCCACTTCCTGAGCGACGAAAAGGCCTATGTCACCCAGATATGGGATCCGCGCATCTATATCGTCAACCCCCGGACTTACGAGATCACGGGGTATATCCAGACGGACATGGATTTCGAGACGGGTTCGACCGAGCAGATGGTGCAGTACGACAAGTATGTCTTCACCAACTGCTGGTCTTACCAGAACCGGATTCTGGTGATTGACACCGAGACCGACACCGTTTGCGACGAGATCACGGTGGGCATCCAGCCCACGTCGCTGGTCATGGACAAGTACAACAAGATCTGGACGGTGACCGACGGCGGTTACGAGGGGTCGCCCTACGGTCACGAGGCGCCGTCGCTCTACTGCATCGACGCCGCGACGCGGAAGGTCGAGAAGCAGTTCAAGTTCAAGTTCGGCGACTGGCCCTCGGAGGTGCAGCTCAACGGTACGCGCGACACGCTCTACTTCATCAACAAGGCGATCTGGCGGCTGCCCGTCACGGCGACGAACTTTCCGGTGAAACCCTTCGTGCCCTATCAGAATACGCTCTATTACGGCTTGACGGTCAATCCGTTCAATTCGGAGGTCTACGTGGCCGACGCGATCGACTACGTGCAGGACGGGGTCATCCTGCGCTATTCGCCCGAAGGCGAACTGCTCGACGAATTTTATGTGGGGATTATCCCCGGCGCCTTCTGTTGGCGTTGAAAACCGATAAACCATGAACAGAATACGTTTCAGTTGTTTTGCGCTCCTTGCCGCGGCGGCCGTCGCCTGCAACAAGGACGACATCATCACGCGCGAGGAGGCGCAGGCTCCGGTCATCGCCTTCGATGTCAATACAGGCGTCTACACCGCCAAGGTGGGGCGGGAGTTTACCATCGCCCCGACTTATGAGTACGTCGACCGTGCGGTCTATGCGTGGAAGCTGGAGAAGACGGGCCGGATCATCTCGACCGAACCTGTGCTGACCTACGTCATCGACGAGGTGGAGGGCGAAGAGAAGGAGGATTATTACATCGAGTTGGAGGTGACCACGCCCCAGGGGACGACGCGCGAACAGACGCGCGTGGAGGTTTACCGAATCCTGCCGCCCGTGATCGTCCTCTCCGAAGGGGCGGAGGTCGTGCGGGGGCATGTCTACGAGATCTCGCCGGACGTGCGGTGGGGCGAGAAGGCGACCTACCGCTGGACGATGCGTCGTCCGGGGGCTGCCGAGGCGGAGGAGGTCGGGCGCGAGCAGACTTACGAGTTCTGCGAACAGGCGTTGGGCGAATACGAACTCCGCCTGCGGGCCGAGAACGAGGACGGGGCCGACGAGAAGAGCATCCGCGTGGAGGTGACCGAGGCGCTTCCGGTCTCGGTGACGGTGCCTCCGATCGGACGGCTTTACGACGGGTTGACACGTACCGTGCCGCTCGGGCGGTCGATCACGCTGCGTCCCTCGATTTGGAACGGCCGGAATCCCCGTTACAGCTGGACGGTCGACGGCGAGGAGATCTCGACGGAACTCGCCTGCACCTATACGCCGTCCGGCAAAGGAGTGAAGAAGCTGCTTTTCACGGTGACGGACAGCTCGGACGAACCTGCGGCGGCGGTGGCGAAAGGGGTGAGGTCGACCGGCGAAGTGCGAGCGACGGTGGAGTACAGCGTCGAATGCTGCGACGAAGAGGGGGCTTTCCGACGTCCGGCCACGCCGTCCAGCGAAGTGTCGTGGACGAAGGTCTACGAATATACGCCTGCGCCCGGCCAATTCATCAATGAACTCGTTTCGGGTGGGTTCACCGGTGCGGAGACCACGCCCGAAGCGGCCGTCGCCTATGCCGAAGAACGGCTGCGCAAGGGGACGTGGGTATCGCTCGGCGGCTGGGGCGGCTACATCGTCGTCGGGTTCGACCACAGCATCGACAATTCGTCGGAGGGTTATCGCGGCGGCTACAATTTCTCGATTACGGGCAACGCCTTCGAAGGATCGTCCGAACCGGGCATCGTCTGGGTGATGCAGGATACCAACGGCAATACGCTGCCCGACGACGAGTGGTACGAACTCAAAGGTTCGGAGTTCGGCAAGGAGGAGACTCTTCGGGACTATGCGGTCACTTACTACCGCCCGACCTATTCGGGCGCTTCGGTGCAGTGGCGCGACAATCGCGGCGTCAGCGGCAAGATCGACTATCTGAAAGCGTACCACGACCAGCCCAGCTACTACCCCAACTGGATCGATGCCGAGAGTTACGTCCTCTACGGAACCTGCCTCGAAAGCCGCACCTACGACCAGTCGGGCAACGGCTCCTACTGGGTCAACGACTCCTACGATTGGGGGTATGCCGACAACTTCGGCGAAGACCGGCTTTCGGACGACGAAAATGCGGGGGCGGGGGCCGTGAAGACCTATTTCAAGATCGAGAACGCCGTCGACGGGAACGGCGAGCCGGCGAACCTCGCCTACATCGACTTCGTCAAGGTGCAGACCGGCGTCAACGCCAAGGCCGGCTGGCTGGGCGAGAACTCCACGGAGGTGTTCGGTTTCACGGACGAGAATCTCAATCAGGGCAAATAACGGACGATTATGAAGAGATTATGGATATGCGGCTGCTTCGCCTTGCTGTGCGGGGCCTGCGACGACAAGACGGCGGACGAGCCGGTGTGGAACGGCGACAACTACGTCACGGCCTTTTCGCTGACGGTGGGGGAGGCTACCTACGAGGCGGTCGTCCACGACGGGCGAATCACTGTCGACGTTCCCTACGACGTATCGCTCGACGGGGCGGAGGTGCATTACGAATTGTGCGAACATGCGTCGATCCACCCCGATCCGGCGACGATTAGGGACTGGTCGCAGGAGTGGCAGTTTCTGGTCAGCTCCTACGGCCAGAGCGACCGCACGTATATTTATATGGTCAATCGTACCGACGTTGCGACCGGGGGAAGCTTGACGCTGCGCACGCAGGCCGAGGTGGATGCCTTCGCCGCGAGCCGGATCAATGTGGTCGAAGGCAACCTCACGATCGGCGTCGAGGGCGGCGAGGCGATCGTGAATCTGGACGGACTGGCCGGTCTGGTCTCGGTGCGCTGCGACCTGACGGTCACGAACGCCTATCGGGGCGAGGATCTGGCGGGACTGGCCGGATTGCGCCGGTGCGAGTCGCTGCGCATCGGCAGTGCGGGGGCGCCGAATGAGACATTGAAGCGGATCGAACTGCCTGCCCTGCGCGAGGTGGCGGGCGATCTGCAACTCTGCGGTACGGCGGTGCGGTCGGTCGTTTTCTCGGCGTTGCAGCGCGTCGACGGGGCTTTCGCGGTCGGTTCGGACGCGCTCGCCGAGATCGTGGCCGACGAATTGGAGTCGGTCGGCGGCGACATGCGGCTCGCGGGGTCGACGGGCAACGTGGCCAAGGCGCCGTGCGAGCAGATGTATTTTCCCGAATTGCAGCGTGTCGGCGGGGAGCTGTCCGTGGCACGCTTCGGCAAGCTGGGACAGCTCGCGACGACCTTCGGTGCGCTGGCTTCGGTCGGTTCGATCGCCTACGAGGAGCTTGCGCTGACCGCTTCGTGCGAGTTTCCGCTGATCGAAACCGTCGGGGCGGTCGCGCTGACCGACTGTCCTGCGCTCCGGACGATCTCGCTGCCTCGGCTTGCTGCGGCCGGGTCGTTCTTCGTCGAGGGGTGTCCGGCCGTCGAAACGGTCGACCTGCCGCTTGTCGAACGGTTCGAGGGCGACGTGCGGCTGGCTTCGCTGTCCGCCGTCACCGATTTCGGCGCCTTGCTGCCGCGTCTCACGGCCATCGGCGGCGACCTCACGCTCGACGACCTGCCGGGCCTCGCCGGGGTATTCGATCTCTCGAAATACGCCTTTTCGGAGCACAGCGCCGTCACGCTGCGGTTCGTTTCGACACCGAAGCTGACGGAGCTGCGCGGCGGCGGATTCGCCGGATCGCTGTCGCTCGATGCGGCGGCGCTTGCACCGCAGCCGGAGACGATGCCCTTCGCGCTGTCGGGCTTCGAGCGGCTCGACGTCCTGCATGTCGTCGGGTTCAAGGGTCTCTCCGCGCTTTCGCTCCCCGTGGCCGCCTGCACCGATCTGCTGATCGAAAACTGCGGGACGCAGCGGGCCTTCGCGCTCTCGCTGCCGGCGCTCGAAGAGGTGCGGGGTACGCTGCTCTGCAAGAACTGCGGCAAGACCGGAGCCGCCAACTCGGCGTCGTTCCCGCGACTGCGGAGCATCGGGCGGCAGTTGGCGTTCTATGTCAACGTGTCGTCGTTCGCTTCGCTCGCGTTTCCGGAATTGGAGCGTGTGGGCGATGGCCTCGGCGTTTCGGACGATGCGTCGAGCGATTACGCTTTCTATACGATGCCCAGCGGCTGTACGGGAGCGTTCGTGCTGCCGAAGCTGAAAGAGGTGCGGGGCAACATGCTGCTCTCGACGTGGAATGCCTCCACCGATCGGGTCGCCGCGTTCCGCTTCCCCGCGCTGGAAACGGTGACGGGCGAACTCTTCGTCGGACATGCCAGCTACAAGAACCGGACGGTGACTGCACTCGACTTCTCCGCCCTGCGACAGGTCGGATCGGTCTATGTCGGCAACCTTTCGTCGGCGACTGACTTTTCGACCTTCGCAGGAGCGCTGCCGTCGCTCTCGGACGCGACGTGGCGGGTGGAGAATTGCGGCGAGAATCCCACGTATGAACAGATGCTCGGCGGCCAGACCGGAAGACCATGAAGCATATCCTGACGATTATTCTCTGCGCTGCCTCCTGCCTCTGTTACGGGCAGGAGCGGCGGCAGACCGAATCCCGCGAGGGGTGGTGGAACGACAATCCCTCGTTCGTGGTGCCGATCCGCGAGATCGGTGTGACGGCACGCCGTCCGATGAAGGAGATCGGCGTGCAGAAAACCCGGCTCGACACGCTCGTGCTCCATGAGAACATCGCCCTGTCGATGGCCGACGTGCTGACTTTCAACACTTCGATCTTCGTCAAGCAGTACGGCCGGGCCACGCTCTCGACGGTGGCGTTCCGCGGTACGTCGCCGTCGCACACGCAGGTGACGTGGAACGGGATGCGCATCAATTCGCCGATGCTGGGCATGACCGACTTTTCGATGATTCCCTCCTACTTCATCGACGACGCTTCGCTGCTGCACGGCACCTCGTCGGTCAACGAGACGGGCGGCGGCCTGGGAGGTGCGGTCAAGCTCTCGACGCGGCCGGCCGACCGGCGGGGATTCGGATTGCAGTACGTCCAGGGCGTCGGGTCGTTCTCGACCTTCGACGAGTTCCTGCGTCTGACCTACGGCGGCGACCGCTGGCAGAGTTCGACGCGCGTGGTCTATTCCTCGTCGCCGAACGATTTCAGGTACAGAAACTACAACAAGAAACTGAACGTCTACGACGACGATCGCAATATCGTCGATTCCTACTATCCCGTCGAACGCAACAAGAGCGGCGCCTACCACGATCTGCACCTGTTGCAGGAACTTTACTACAATTCCGGCGACGGCAACCGTTTCGGATTGCAGGCGTGGTACGTCCATTCGTCGCGCGGCGTCCCGATGCTGTCGGTCGACCACAAGGAGGACGACGACTACTCCAACGTGCAGCGCGAGCAGACGCTGCGCGGCATCTTGCAGTGGGATCATCTCCGCGAGAATTGGAAGGTAGGAGCCAAGGCGGGGTATATCCATACGTGGATGGCCTACGATTTCGAGAAGTCGCTCGGCAACGGCAACATGGCACAGATGATCCGCTCGCGCAGCCGGATCGATACGTTTTTCGGCCAGGTCGAGGGCGAATATTCCGTCGGCGACAAGTGGCTCTTTACGGCCGACCTTTCGGTGCACCAGCATCTGGTCGAAAGCGTCGACAAGAACGTCCTGCCGATGAAAGATCCGCAGCAGCTCGGCGGCAACCGCAAGAAGGTGCAGGTCGGCTACGATCAGGGGCGCGTCGAGCTGTCGGGTTACGTTTCGGCCAAGTACCAGCCGACGGACCGGCTGGGGCTGTCGCTGGCGCTGCGCGAGGAGATGTTCGGCGACGACTGGACGCCGGTCATCCCCGCCTTCTTCGCCGATTACGTGCTTTCGCACCGCGGCAGGGTGGTGGCCAAAGCCTCCGTGTCGCGTAACTTCCGTTTCCCGACGCTCAACGACCTCTATTTCCTGCCGGGCGGCAATCCCGACCTGAAAAGGGAGCACGGCGTCAGCTACGACGGCGGCGTTTCGTTCGCCGTGGGGCGCGGAGGCTCCTACTCGCTGCACGGCGAGGCGACATGGTTCGACTCCTACATCGACGACTGGATCGTCTGGCTGCCCACCTTCAAGGGATTCTGGACTCCGAAGAACATCAAGGAGGTACACGCCTACGGCGTCGAGTTGAAGGCGGGGCTCGACTGGCAGCCGGCGCCCGACTGGCAGTTGAACGCCGACGGCAATTTCTCGTGGACGCCCTCGATCAACAACGGCGATCCGGTCGACTGGTACGACAAGGCGATCGGCAAGCAACTGGTCTACATCCCCGAATATTCGGCTTCGGTGACCGGACGGTTGACTTACAGGTCGTGGAGGTTCATTTACAAGTGGTGTTATTACAGCGAACGCTTCACCACGTCGGACAACAGCATGAAGACGAAGATCGGCCGCGTGAAACCCTATTTCATGAGTGACGTTTCGCTCGAAAAGGCCTTTTCGCTGCGATGGGCCGACTTCACGGTCAAGGGGGTGGTCAACAATCTCTTCAACGAGGAGTACGAATCGGTGCTTTCGCGTCCGATGCCGCGCCTGAATTACGAACTCTTCCTTGACATCCGGCCGCGCTGGGGCAGGAGAAGGTAGAAGAGGCGTCGCGGGAACGGCCGGTCTGTTTTCGGGATCGGGCGGGGGTGCGAATCCTGCGGGACGGCTCCGTATGCCGCGGGCGGGCGCTCCGGCGCGGTTTTCGTCCGGATATGCCGGAAGTAGGGGGCGGTGCGGTCGCCGGACCGGATGGCGGCGGGTTGTTTTCACCGCGGCGGACGGCCTTCCCCGCGTCGAAACACGGGGTGCGGGGCGCGGCGGACAAAGAATTCTTTCAGAGCCCTTCGTGGGCGCAGACGCGTCCCAGCTGCGTTTCGATGATGCGCGCGAGTTCGTATTCGGGCGTCTGGTCGCTGACGGCGTTGTTGACGGCGCCGCCGGTGGCGGTGCCGAGCGTGAAGAGCTTGTCGGTGCGCGTGGCGTAGAGTACCGCATTGAAATCCCCCATCGGCGTCTCGGTCGATGCCTCGGTCGGTGCGGCGACGACGGCCGCGATCTGTTCGTCGTGTTGCGCCATGCGTTCGATGAAGGCGAGCAACTCCTCCTCGTTCTCCAATCGGGGTTGCAGCCAGAACCGGTTTTCTTCTTCCGTTCCGGTCTCGAACGGGCGGCACAAGGCGAAGCCGTAGTGCATGGCCGTGCGTTGTGCCAGTTCCTCTGAAATTCCGTACAAAACGATATTCATAACTCTACGTTTTAGAGGTTTGTCTTCAAAAATTCACCGGTCGCTTCGATCCGCTGCGGCGCTCGGCCTGCCGGCGCAGTTCGCGGGAGCGGATTCGCCGTACCGGAGTACGACGGTATTCGCAGTCTGTTTCCCCGAATCCGTCCCGTCCGGAAACGGGGCGGACGATGTGTCCGGACGGCGCATCGTATCGCTGCAAAGAAACGAAGAATGCAATTCGACCTTTTCGTTAAGCCGAGCGCAGAGCCGAACTTGTTCGCGCTTTGCCGAGGCGGGAAAAGGAGCATGAAAATGAACGACGATCTGGCAGCCGATGCGATTTGCAACCGGAATCGGATACCCTGTCCACGAGGTTCTCCGACGTCGAATCGATCTGGCAGGTCTTCTGACTGACTCCTGTTTCCGAAGCCTTCCCGATCCGTGCGGACCAGTGGCTGAGATGTTCGTAACGTCGCGGAGCTTCACAGCAGCGGGACTGTCCGGGATTTGCACCCGATTCCCTTTTCATTCCGTCGTTTTGCGAACGGACGGAAGACCAAATCTGGGGCAAATATAGGGATTGAGTCCGAAAAACGGTTCGAAAAGACGAAATTTTTTTCGAAAAATCCCGTTTCGAGCCGCCGGATCGACTAATTTTGCCGTATGAATTTTTCATACCGATATCGTGCCGAAGATTCCGCGGTTGAGCTGCCTGCGGCCGATTACATCGCCCGTTTCCGCGATGCGCAGCGGATTGCGGAATATTGCCGCGCCTGCCCCAGTTACGGGAGCAGCTGGGGTTGTCCGCCCTTCGGGTTCTCCGTCGAGGAGTATCTGTCGGGTTATGTGACGGCGCTTGTCGTCGCTACGAAGATCGTGCCGGAGCAGGAGGGACTGCCCCTGTCGGAGGCAGGCCGGCTGATGCGTCCCGAGCGCAAGCGGATCGAAGCACGGCTGCTCGATATGGAGCGGCGCATCGGCGGCCGTTCGTTCGCCTATGTCGGCACCTGTCTCCATTGCCCGGAAGGCAGTTGTACCCGTCCCGACGGGAATCCGTGCCGTCATCCCGATCGGGTGCGTCCTTCGCTCGAAGCGTGCGGATTCGACGTCGGCCGCACGGCACGCGAACTTTTCGGCATCGAGTTGAAATGGGGCGTCGAGGGGCGTATGCCCGAATACCTGACGCTCGTCTGCGGATTTTTCCACAATGCGGGACATATCGTATGGAACGGATAAGGGCGGTTTTCAACTGGAGCGGCGGCAAGGATTCCGCCCATGCGCTCTGGCGGGCGATGCGGTCGGGCGACTACGAGATCGTCGCGCTGCTGACGACCGTCGACGGCTCGACGCGGCGTTCGACGATGCACGGCATTCCGGCGGCGTTGTTGCAGGCGCAGGCCGAACGGATCGGGATTCCGTTGTACCGCCTCGATCTGGCTCCGAACGGCGATATGGCGGATTACGGAGCGGCGATGTCGCGTGCCGTGGCGCATTTCGGGGCGCGGGGCGTGACGCACTTCATCTTCGGCGATATTTTCCTGCACGACGTGCGCGCGTACAGGGAGCGGCAGCTCGCGCCGTTCGGCATCGAAGTCGTCGAACCGCTCTGGGGAGAATCTTCTCAGGAGGTGATGGCGGATTTCCTCGCGTCGGGGTTGAAAACGGTGGTCGTGACGACGATGGACGACGGATTGGGGCGTGCCGCCGTAGGGCGTGTCGTCGATCGCGATTTCGTGGCGTCACTGCCCGCCGGAACCGATCCCAACGGCGAGAACGGCGAGTACCACACTTTCTGCTACGACGGGCCGATCTTCGCTTCGCCCGTGCCGTTCCGGCTCGGAACGCCTTTCAGCCGCAGCTACGACGTCCGGCTCGACGACGGGACGTCGAAGAGCTACGCCTATTGGTTCGCCGATCTGCGGGAGGCGTGATCCCGCTTTTCGCGGCCGGACGAAACACGGGATTGTGTATTTCCGTATCTTCTTCCGCGATCGGTTTCGTCCGATGTGTTTTTCGGTCGGAACGGAGAGCGGTTGTCGCAACAGCCCTGTCGCTTGTTGTAGGCCGTGAGCATCCGGCCAGCTTTTCCTGCTCTTTCAGGTAGTCGCTCATCAGGGCTACGGTCGCTTCGTCAGCGCGTTTCTCGCCGGTGATCTTCTCGATTTTCCGGATTATTTCCTATCTTTGGCTGCGCCTCAGATACTCCCGCTCGGCAATGTTCAAATAAATTTGCATTGCGTTCGGCTTATTCGTATCTTTGTGCATAAAGCTCCTGGCCCGATGCGAAACACCGGACGAAACATAACGGCGTCGTTGCTCCTGTTACTCTTTGTGGGGTATTGGAGCAGTGTCACGTTGTTTCCGCATGTCCACCGGATCGACGGACACGTTTTCGTCCATTCGCATCCCTTCTCCGGCTCTTCGGGCAATCCCGGTCACAACCACACGCCGCAGCAGTTCCAGCTGATCGCGCACCTGTCGTTGCTGATTGCCACGGCGGCGACGTTCGTCGCGCTGGTTTTCGGGCAGGCGGGAGCCGCTTTTGTCTTTGGAGTCCGGAAACCCGTCGCGCGGTGCGGTATGCCGGTGCGAGTCTACGGCTTGCGCGCACCTCCTCTGGATTGATGTTTTTGCGAATCTGAATGCGGAGCGGACGTTTCGTCCTGTCTTCGCCGTCATTTGTTGTATATTCATCAAATCCGAATCATCCAATGAAAAAACATATCATCGGAGCACTTGTCGTGCTCCTGTTGCCTGCGGTGTGCCTCGCCGCAGGAGAAGCCGTCGTGAAAACCGGAAAACAAAGCGATGCGAATATTACGGGGCATGTCGTCGATGCGAAGAGCGGCGAGCACCTTGCCTATGCGACTGTCGCCGTGAAGGGCACGACCATCGGGTGTGCGACCGACGCCACCGGACACTATTTCCTGAAAAACCTGCCTTTGGGACGTTTTACGCTCGTCGCGTCGTCGGTGGGCTACCGGTCGGCCGAAACGACGGTGGAGATCGTCGCCGACAGGACTGCCGAGGTGAATTTTTCCCTGAACGAGGAGGCGCTCGCAGTGGAGGAGGTCGTCGTTTCGGCCAGCCGTACGGAGACCAACCGGAAGTTCTCGCCCACGATCGTCTCCGTCGCCTCGACGAAACTGTTCGAATCGACCGCGTCGAGCAACCTGGCTGAAACGATGAATTTTCAGTCGGGATTGCGCGTGGAGAACAACTGCGGCAACTGCGGTACTACGCAGTTGCGTATCAACGGATTGGAGGGGCAATATTCGCAGGTGCTGCTCGACAGCCGGCCGATTTTCAGTTCGCTGGCTTCGGTGTACGGGCTGGAACAGCTGCCCGTGGCCATGATCGAACGGGTCGAGGTGATCCGCGGCGGCGGGTCGGCTCTGTTCGGCGCCAACGCCATCGGCGGCGTGGTCAACATCATCACCAAGGAGCCGCTCTACAACTCGGTGACGCTGGCCAATACGACCAATATTTCGGAGGGCGGTACGGCCGATTTCAATACGTCGCTCAACGGGTCGTTCGTCTCCGACGATTACAAGACGGGCGTCTATCTCTTCGGGATGATCCGCGACCGTGACTCCTACGACCGCAACGGCGACGGCTTTTCGGACATTCCGGAACTCAATTCCGAGACGGTCGGATTTCGTGCCTACTACAAGACTTCGCCCTATACGCGGCTGACAGCCGAGTATCACCATATCCATGAATTCCGCCGCGGCGGCAATGCCTTCGATCTGCCTCCCCACATGGCCGATATCGCCGAACAGCTGAACCACAAGATCGACGGCGGCGGTTTGAAGTTCGACTGGTTCAGCCCGGACGGCCGCCACCGGCTGGGAGTCTATGCCTCGGCGCAGCGCATCGGCCGCGACAGTTATTTCGGTACGGACCGCAATCCCGACGCCTACGGTGCGACCGGCGACGAGACGTTCGTCGCCGGCACGCAGTACACCTGTTCGTTCGAGCGGTTGCTCTTTCTTCCTTCGGAGTTGACCGCCGGCGTGGAGTACAACTACAACGCGCTCGACGACAAGTATCTCGGATTCGGCCGCGATTTCCGGCAGACGACCCGCAGTACGGGGTTCTTCTTCCAGAACGAGTGGCGCAGCGAGCGGCTCAACTTTCTCGTCGGCGGTCGTGTGGACAAGCACAACATGATGAAGAACGCCGTTTTTTCGCCGCGCGTCAACGTGCGTTACAGTCCGACGCCGGCGGTGGGCCTGCGGGCCAGTTATGCCAGCGGTTACCGTGCGCCGCAGGCCTATAACGAGGATCTGCATATCGACGCGCTGGACAACAAGGTGGCCGTCATCCGCCTCGACCCGAACCTGAGGCCCGAATATTCGCACAGCCTCAGCGCATCGGTCGACCTCTACCGCAATTTCGGACGGGTGCAGGGAAATCTGCTCGTCGAGGGGTTCTATACGTTGCTCGACGACCTCTTTACGCTCGAAAAGGTCGGCGAGGACGAACAGGGCAACGTCATCAAGGAGCGCCGCAATGCGGCGGGCGCCACCGTCGCCGGCATCGGCGTGGAGGCCAAGGCCGGTATTCCGGGACGTTTCGAGTTCCAGCTCGGCTATACCTTCCAGCGCAGTCGCTACGACGAACCCGAACGGTGGTCGGACGAGGTCGCGCCTCAGCGGCGGATGTTCCGTTCGCCCGACCATTACGGCTACCTGACGGCCGTCTGCACCCTGACCCGCGGTTTCACGGCGTCGCTCTTCGGCAACTATACCGGACGGATGCTCGTACAGCACAACGCGGGATTCATTGCAAAGGATACCGAACGGCTGACGCCCGATTTCTGGGACATGGGTGCGCGCCTGTCGTATACCCTGTCGCTTACCAGGCAGTTGAGACTCGAACTGAATGCGGGGGTGAAGAACCTTTTCGACAGTTTCCAGCACGATCTCGATTTCGGTCAGAGGAAGGACGCGGCCTACATTTACGGTCCGGCCGCGCCGCGCACCTATTTCATCGGTGCGAAATTCGCGTTATGACGCTGCGGGGCGTTCTGCCGAGGGAATCTCAGCCGGTGGCGGAAAACGCACGGCTTCCGTCGTATGAACTGCGGCGGGAACCGTGCGTCCGAGCTGTTTCCGGTATCAGTAACCGGTCTCCACTTCGGGCAGGGGCTTCATGTCCGGCATACGGGAGATTTTGTCGCCGCAATAGGTGCGGAATCCTCCCGGTCGTAGTAGGGGTCTGCCACTTCGAGAATGACGCTCGGCGGCATCGTGTCTTCGCCGTGCCCGAAGCGGAGTGCTGCACAGACCTCGCCGCCGTCGACGGCCTCCTGCGCACTGCCGAGCAGCTGCCGCATCAGCGGCTTGGCCATGTCGATCGACAGCCCGCGGCTGGGCGCCGAGTTCATTTTGGGCAGGTATTCCCGCAGGTTGGCCACGCGCCACAGGGCGAACCGCTCCTCTTCGGTGAAATAGTCGTAGAACGACAGCCCGAATTCGGTATCGGGCGTGATCGCCGCCAGTGAATAGAGGACGGCCATGAAGACACGCGGGTCGGGGATCGCGGCGGAGCAATTCGCGGATGCAGACCTGCTGTGCGGCGTGTATGCCGAATGGGAGGCACGAGGAGAGAGGGAAGCGTATTTTTCATGCCGAGTGGATGGTTGGGATCGGAGGGATCATCGTTCGTGATCGCATGCTTTGGTGGATTGTTTGGCCCGAAAAGTTTTCGTGTTCGCGGTTCCGTGACGATTCTGTCGGGCGAAACGAAATACATTCGGGACTTCGGTCCGGTCGAAAAACGTGGACGGCCGGCTTTGCGTCACGCAGAGCCGGCCGTCACCATGCAGGTTTGGAATCACTGCTTTTTCACGCAGTCGTATACCAGAATGTTGGCGTACCGGTTGCTCGACGATCCGTCACGGCATGCCATTCCCAGATAGAGTTTGCCCTCCTTGACTTTGATGCATTCGCCTTCGGCGTAACCTGTTTGCGTGAAGCCTTCGGAGGCCAGTCCGTTCACATCGGAGATAGCGGCTACCTCGGTGCGTGGTACGACGATTCGGCCGTTGTAGTTGAACACGGTGACATAGGCCTTCGATTGATAGGTACCGGGATCATCCGAATTCTCGACGGCATTTCCTTCGTAGAAATAGATGTAGTCGCCGTTGATTTCGTGTCCCTGATGCGAATAGGAGTAGACGTCGTGCTCC
The DNA here is from genome assembly GCF_006542665.1 of Alistipes communis. Lineage (NCBI taxonomy): Bacteria > Pseudomonadati > Bacteroidota > Bacteroidia > Bacteroidales > Rikenellaceae > Alistipes > Alistipes communis. The sequence continues at coordinate 1,100,152 of NZ_AP019735.1, read as the reverse complement.
TTGTCTGTACCTGAGGAGAACGAGAAATTGCCCAGTACGCGGCAGTCGTTCAAATCGTGTCCCATGATCTTGCGTTCGACGGTCTGCTTCTCGCCGTCGCCCGTACCTCCGCCTACGGTGACCGATACGGTCATCTCCTTGAGTGGAAGGGCCAGCACTTCGTCGAGGTCGAAAATCCAGAAATGGCGCACGCCCGATTTACGCGAACCCACCAGCAATCGGCGTGCATCGAAATCGACGGCCACCTGTTGATCGTACTGCTGTTCCTTGTTCAGAAAGAAGGTATCGCCGGCATAGCCGTCTGCTTCGTTCGTTCCGGGTACAAACTCCACGCGCGAGAACGACCAGTTGTTGCCGTATTCGCCGCTGTCGTCGACCGAGGCATTGCTGTTGAGCCAAATGTAAGTCTTTCCGTCTGAGGCTTTCTCGGCGACGATCTGCGTGCCGTGGCCGAAATGTTTGAGGATCATCACTTCGTCCTGGGCGTTCTGGTTGGGGCCTGCTGCCCGACAGATATTGAGCGTGTAGGCGTTGCTGCCGACCTGTGAGTAGTAGATCTCGCCGTTCGGGAGGATGTCGAAACCCTGTAAAATGCGGCGGGGTGCATACAGCAGGACGTTCTTGCTGTGAACGATGTCCGATGAGAGCGGAGCCGCGAGAGCCTGCGAAGGATCCCAAACTTGTTCTGCGTTCAGCGTTACGGAACATTTGGCCGAGTAACTGCCGTAGCGTGCCGTGACGAGGGCGGCGCCGTAACCTGTGCCTGTGACGAGTCCTCGTTCGTCGACCGCCGCCACCGCCTCGTTGGAACTGCTCCATTTGATTGGTACGCCGGCGTCGGCAGGTCGGGTCGTGGCTTCCAGTTGAAAGGTTTCGCCGGGTTGGAGTGTAAGTTCCGTGCGATTGAGTTTGAGCGAGGTAATTTGTGCCGGACTATCGTCCGTACAACCGATGTTCGACGCCGTCGTCGTTAATAGGAGCAGCGTCGCAATGATCTGTTTTTTCATGCTATTCGTTGTTTTTCGATTACTCGACTACGGAAACCGACCATGTCTTTGCCAGACGGTTCGAACCTCCTCCGCCCGTCGTGATGGTGTTGTTCTGTGTGATACGGATGTTGGCCGAGACCCGCAAGCGGATGTAGAGGTTGCCGTTGGGAATATCCACTTCGACGGGGAACGTGCAGTCGAACGAACATGCCGCGTCGTCGGGGAATTTCGGTACGTCGCAAGCCTGCACGTGATAGATGGCCTCGACCGGCTTCTCCTTGATGGTGAAGGTCTCCGTCTTCGCGCCGTCGGCCTGATGCCATGTCAGGCCGTCAGCCGAGTATTCGAGCAGGAAGAACGCTGCGGCCGAACCCGATCCGCCGAAGCAGCCTTTCGCATTGAGGACGGTGCCCGAAGCGACGTATTTGACCGGAATGGTCATCAGCCAATAGTCGTTGTAATAGAGACCTTTGATGTAAGCATGGCCGTTGTTGTAGCCCCATGAGTTCAGTGCTGTCGCGGTTTTGCCTTCGGCTTCGACGACCGTGATGGTGGCCGAACCGACATCGGAGTTGAGCGTATGTTTGTCGGTCGTCCACTCGGGCTGACGCTTTTGCAGATCCGTTTTTTCGGGATCGCCGCCCATGATTTCGCTGAAACGCCACTGTACGGGCAGTCCTTCGACGGGCATTTCGCTGACGGAGTAGACCTTGGCGCGCACCTCGCCGATCGGCTGATCGTCGACGCTCACGGCGAAGGTGGCGTATCCGGGTTTCGTCGGCGTACCCTCGATGTCGAGCGCCAGCGTTGCGCCGCCGTTGGTCAGTTCGAACGAGGTGCCGGCTACCGACAACCCGTCGCAGTCGCCGCTGGGCGTGCATTTCACCGCAATCGTCTCGTCGCCGTAGGCGTTGGAGTAGGTGAACCGGATGCTGGCTTCCGACGCTTCGCCCTCGATGAGATTTCCGTCAAGCGTCGGTGTGCCGTAGATGATCGCTCCGTTGGCTTGTGTCACCGTAATCGGATATTGTACGCCGTTGCATTCCAAGTAGAGCGTTGCTGTGCGTTCGGCCGAGCGGTTGTGCGTGGCCGAAACGGTGATCCATTCGAATTCGCCCGTACCGACGCCCTCCGAAGGAGTCGTCGAGAGCCACTGGGCATCTTCGGGTACGACCGAGCGCCATGCGCCGTTGCAACGCAGCGTGATGCGCTGCGAAGAGGCCAGATTGCTCGAAAACTGGATGACATCGGTTTCGCGAACGAGGTAACTCCCTTCGTCGTCCTTGCACCCGACGGCCAGTACGCAATAACTTGCGGTCAGCAGCAAGGTCCATTTATTGATTCGTTTCATGGTGATATTCGTGGTGTTTGGTACGTTATTATTTTTCCCATCCGTAGTTCTGTCCCAGTGCGGGGTTGTCGTTGAGTGCTGTCGTCGGTATGGGGCGCACATATTTTTTATCGTCCCACTTGCGCGTCATGCGGATGTAGCACTCGATGTAACCACTGTCGCCGTCGGTCAGCGAGAAATCGTCGCCCAGCACGCGATAGGTGATGCCGGCCTGCGGGCGTTCGGGCTCCTTGCGCACGAAGCAGACGTCGTCCTTCCCGTCGCCGTCCATATCGTATGCTTTGTCCAGCTCGCCTACATAGACGCCGTACCAGGGCCGTTCGGCCAGTTTGCCCATACCCCAACGCATATCATCGTCCCAGCGGACGTTTTCCAATATCAATTCGCAGCCGCGTTCGCGGCGAATTTCGAGCAATGCGTTGTCGGTGACGGTACCGAGGAAATATTCGATCATGTAGGGATCGGCCGTAGCAGGCATCGTTCCGTCGACACCGGCGCGTTCGCGCAGAGGTTTGATCGTCTCGTTCCAGACTGTTTCGTCGAATTCGTCCAACTCGCATTTCGCTTCGGCGTAGGTCAGCAGGATTTCGGCGTAACGAATAATCGGGATCGACGTGGAGCAGGGCGAGGTGTTGCTGTCGAGACTCGTGTCGTCGATCACCCATTTGATCGGCTGGTAGCCTGTCACGCAGTAGCCGAAATCGGGGGCATAGCGGGTATCCGTTCCGTTGTTCTTGCGAGTGTAGCCTGGGTAGCGGACGGTTTGCATCAGGCGGTAGTCGCGATTCTCGAACTCGTCGATGAATGCGGTCTTTTCATAGCCGGGTTTGTCGGTGAAACGCGAACCGTCGAGGTTGAGATAGGTATTGATGAACTGTTTGGTCAGCGAGTAGCTGCCGTACTGTTGCACGATGAAGTTGGAGTTGAGGTTGTGTGTCGCGTTCAATTCGGCATTGTAGACGCGGGCCCAGATTACCTCTTGCGTGAAGACGGATTCGCTCGTGAAGAGCTTCCGGTACTGCGTCGAAACGTTGGCCGGATCGGAGACCAGCGAATACTTTTTGCTGGTCATCAGTTCGTTGCAGGCACTCACGGCTGCACGCAGATAGGTCTCCGCTTCGTCCGCCGTCCATGGTTTCCCTGTCGAGGGATCGTTCGCGTGATATTTTCGGAAGGTGCCTTCATAGAGGCAGATACGGGCTTTGAGTGCCAATGCGACGTATCGGGTGATCTGCACGGAGTTGACTTCCAGAGCCGAACTCGATGTGCAGTACGTGCTGGCGAATTCGATGTCTTCGAGTACCTTGCGCATCACGTATTCGCGACTGTCGCGAGGCTTGTAAAGCGCCTCGTGGTCGTTGGAATCGATCGTCGAATCGTACCAGGGCACTGCCCCGAAAGTCTTGACCTTGTTCCAATAGAAATAGGCACGCCAGAAACGGGCGACGCCCTCGTAGTGAGCGAGCGTTGTCTCGCTGACGGCCGCCTGTCGGAAGTTGTCGAGAAAATAGTTGATGTTGCGCAGATCCTCCCAATCGCTCGTTCCCCAGCCCGACTGGTCGTCGGCATCAAAGTTGTCCGTGAGGAACTGGTATTCGCCGCGCCATGCTAGGCAGTCGGTACGGGCGTCGCCCGTGGCCACGGAGGCGGCGGTAGGACTCATCGTTTGCAGAAAGCCGTTGACGTAGGTTTGCAGATCGGTTTCGTTGCGGAAATAGCTCGGCGCGTCGATTTTGTTGGGATCCTCCTTCGAGAGAAAATCCTCGCAGGAACCGAAGAGCGCGACGCTCGCCAAGAGCATGAATATCTTTTTCATCGTTCGTATTTTTTGCAGGTTAGAAGGAAAGGTTGACTCCCAGTGTCACGGTACGCAGCATCGGATAACTGTAACCGTCGCCTTCGGAGGTGCGGAAATCCGAGTCTCCGGCGTTGATCACTTCGGGATCGTAGTTGTCGCAGTGTTCGAACATGGGCGAATAGGTCCATAGGTTCTCGCCCGACACCCATACTTTTAACCCTTTGATGTGTAGTTTCTTGCAGATGCGATCGGGGAAGGTATAGTCGACCGTGATGTTTTTCAGCCGGATATACGACACATCCTGCATATAGCGGTCGTTGTTGATCGTCAGCGGACGGTTGACCGATGACTGGTGGGTCTGGTAGGTCGTGTAGCGGGGCCAATAGGCCGTGTCCCAGTTGTCGAGCTCTTCGCGATAGACCTTGTCGCCCGTGTGCTGTTTGAGCATGTAGCCGAACGGACGGTTGTACTGGCCCCAGAAGAATCCCGAGTCGTAACGCGGATACCAATCCTTTTTGCCGACGCCTTGCCAGAAGGTCGAGATGCCGATACCGTTCCAGTTGAATCCCAGATTGATGCCATAGCAGTAACGGGGTGTTTCGTTGCCGATGACGGTAAGATCGCCCGGATCAGCGGTCGTGTAGGCGCCCCGATCGATTTTACCGTCCTGATTCAGGTCGGCGAATTTGACTTGTCCCGGTCGGGTCACCTTGTCGAGCGTTTGCAAGAACGACTGCTCGGCGTGCGAGTCGATGTCTTCCTGATCGCGGAAAAGACCTTCTACGCGGTAGCCCCAGATTTCGCCCAGCTCCTTGCCTTCGTAGTAATCGCCCAGTGCGCCCGTCGGGTTGATGTATTCGGTCACCCATGTGCGGGCATCCCATACCATCGCTTTGACGTTGTAGCTGAAAGCCTTGCCGCCCAGTTCGAAACTGTCGCGCCAACCGACCGAGAGTTCCCAGCCGTTGGTTTTGAGCGAAGCGTTGTTGCCTTTGGGTGCGTCGGTGCCGTAAACGGAGGGCAGGCTCACGCCGACGGTGTACATGTCGGTGGTATAGCGACGGTACCAGTCGAATCCGATCGACAACCGGTTGCGGAACAGATCCATGTCGAAGCCTACGTCGTAGGTGGTCGCCGTCTCCCACGTCAGCGAGAGCGGAATGGCTCCGGGAGCCGTCGTATAGGAGCCCAGTGCGTCGCCGATGACGACCGTCGAGGTTTTGATGGTCATGTAGTCGATGTATTTGTAGGGGTCGATGTTGCCATTGCCCATCGAACCGGCCGAGAGACGTATCTTGAAATTGTCGAGCCAGTTGCGCGACCACTCCATGAATTTCTCTTCCGACAGGCGCCAGCCGATCGAAGCCGAGGGGAAGAAGCCCCATTTCGAGTTTTCGGGGAATTTCGAAGAGCCGTCGTAGCGGCAACTGAATTCAGCCAGATATTTGCCTTGATAGCCGTAGTTGGCACGGAAGAAGGCGCCCACGTAACTCCAGTCGTATCCCGAAACGACGGGATCGCTGGTAAGACCGTCCATCAGACCGAAACTCGGTTTCGAGGGTACGGTCAGCCCTTCGCGCTTGATGGTCGTTCCGCGGTATTTCTTCGTTTCGAGGTTCCAGCCGGCGAGCAGCTTGAGCGTATGGTCGTCGCCGAGTTTCGGCGTGTATTCTCCGTAAATGTTGCTCGACAGGTAGTTCGTGTCCTGGCGCAGATTTTCCAGCGTACTGCCTTGACTTTCGTTAACCGTGATCGGAGTGTCGGGGCCTCGGTAACCGGTATACATGTTGGTCACACGCTCGCGTTTGTTGCGGGCGAAAAGGTAGGAGAGATCGCCCGATATTTTCAGTACGTCCTTCACCACGTCGATCTCGATGCCCAGTTTGTCTTTCATGGTGAATTTGTCGTCCTGCTGGTAGCTCGATCCTTCGGCGAAGCCTGCGTAACCGTTCAGTACGGCGGCATAAGTCCACGTCCCGTCGGGGTTGGTGATGGGGTTGATCGGCTGTCCTCCGTGTTCGATCATGCGCTGCGGAAGTTGGAGACTGTAATAGAGCATCGGTTGGTGGTAGTCCACCACCGTGAAATCCATGTTGTTATTCAACCGCAGCCAGGGACGGATGCGGATGTTGCCTTTGGCGCGGACGTTGTACTGTTTATAACGTTCGTCGCCCACGCGGTAAATGCCGTCCTGATCGTAGAAACGGCCCGATACATAATAGTCCGCATTCTGATTGCCGCCCGATACGCTGATATTGTGCTCGTGCGAGTAGTTGAAATCCTTGTAGAAAGCGTCCATCCAGTCGGTGTTGGCGAAGTATTCGTACTGATTCTTGTCGTTGATGCGCACGCGTTCGAGCGACGGATCGGTGCTGCGGCGTGCCAGTTCCTTGTACCAGCTATCGGAATAGGGGGCGATGTTGTTGATGTAGGATGGCAGCGGATTCTGTCCGTTGTAATAGCCGTTCCATGCGTTTATATAGCCGGTCGTCCATTCGTAGCCGTCGGTTACCAGCTGTGGCTTGACCGTGCGCGCGTGAAGCGAAAAACTGCCGTTGTAAGTGACTTTCGTTTCGCCCTCTTCGGCCGATTTGGTCGTTACCAGAATCACTCCGAATGCGCCGCGTGCTCCGTAGATCGCAGCCGACGAGGCATCTTTGAGCACCGAGACGCTGGCGATGTCCTGAGGGTTGACCGTTTCCAGGTCGCCTTCCACGCCGTCGATGAGCACCAGTGCCCCGCCACCCGAACCGATCGAACCGGTACCGCGGATGTTGATCGTTGCTGCACGCGAGGGTTTGCCGTCGCGCATCGAGATGTTGAGGTTGGGAATGGCGCCTTGCAGCGACCGCGAGATGCTCGGATTCGAACGTTCGGAGAAAACCTTGCTGTCGACTTGATCGACGGCGCCGACCAGATCGCGACGCTTCACTGTACCGTAGCCGACTACTACTACTTCGTCGAGCATCTGTTTGTCCTCTTTCAGAACGACGTCGATGCGGGTCTGCGTGCCTACGCGCCATTCGGCTGAACCGTAACCCAAATAGGTGAATTGGAGCACGTCGTCGTCCGCAACGGCGATCGAATAGATTCCGTCGATATCGGTCGACGTCCCTTGCGTAGTGCCTTTCACCAATACGTTCACGCCGACGAGGGGTTCGCCTTCTTCATTGACCACGCGCCCTGTCACGACCGGCTTACGGTTGGCGGAGGGAGAGGGGGCGGGGCCTGTCGACGTGTTTTTTTTCGACGAGGGTATGGCGGTGAGAGCCACCACGTGATCCTTGATCTTCCAGGAGATGCCCGTGTCGTAGAACAGCGTATTGAGCATCTCTTCGAGTGAAGCGTCTTGGATGACGACATGCACGTCGGAGAGCGTCCGTTTGCCGAGCGAGGTTTCGTAGGAGAAGACCACTCCTGTCTGCTCGGTGAATGCCGAGACCACTTCGCGCAGCGATGCGCTGCTGAACGACAAGTTCAGGTTGAGACGCTGGTCGGCGAGTAACTCGCCCCTTGCACCGAGCGACGCCGACGGCAATGCAGCCAACCCGACGCACAGAAGCATCCGACACCATCCCGTCAGGGATAAACCGATTTTTTTCATGGATGAGTAGTGATTAGGTTGTTAGTATGAAAGTTTGTATGAGTTTGGGCAATCGTCTGTTCCTGTTCCCTTGCGGTAGCCGACAGGGATCGCAACCGATTCCGGCGCGCGGATTCAGTCGGAATCGGGATACCGCAGGATTTCGAAGCGTGTGCCTGAGATGAATTGTAACAATTCGATCACGTCTTCGATCGGGGTGTCTTTCTGAAAACTGAAATTGTAGTTGGCATCGGGTGCATCGTCGTCGACCAGACGCAGTTTCACGCCGTAGAGCTCCTCGATGCGGTCGGCGATTTGCCGGAGCGGAACGCCGTCGAGTGTGATGATACCGTAGCTCAGGGCCAGATGATCTCCGACGGGGACCTCCTTGATTTCGAGTTGTTCGTCCTGCGTATCGTAGATGGCGCGCTGGCCGGGGTGCAACCGGATCAGATTGCTGCCGTCGGCGCGCTGCAATGATACGGCGCCTTCGGCCAGCGTCGTCTCGGCCATGTGGTCGCCGCGCAGCGATCGGACGCTGAAAACCGTACCGAGCACGCGCACGCGCAGATTGGGAGTAACGACGTCGAATGGATGCTTGGCGTCGTGCTCGACGTCGAAATAGGCTTCGCCGTCGAGATGTACGCGGCGTTCGTCGGTGGGAAATGTCTCGTCGTAGCAGAGCGTCGATCCGGGTGTAAGCCAGATGTCGGAGCCATCGGGCATCGCTACGTGCATGATTGTCGTGTCGGCATTGAAGTAAGTGATCGGCGCGGGCATCAGGGCGGTACGCCATGCGAACATACCGGTCAGGGCCACGACTGCGACGACCGCAGCCGTTCGGAGCAGGGAGTGTATACGAATGTGTCCGAAAAGGTTCGAGAGACGATGGGGCCGTTGCGCCGTGCAGGGAGCGTTTTCGAGCGCATCGATCCGACTGTTGAGTCGGTTGAGCGAACGGATGAAACGCGCCGGACCGTAGAGGGTCGAACGCCACTTTGCGAATCGTTGTCGGACGGCGCGTAGTTCGGCAACTTCGCACCGGTGTTTTTCACTGGTTGCTAACCACTGCGACAGTTCCTGTTCCTCTTCGGAAGTAGCTGTCCCGTCGAAATATTTCCAAATGATCCGTTCGTCGAACGGATGTTGCGAGTCTTCGTTTTTCACGGTCGTGCGTATTGACTTTCCGATTATAATACACACGAGTCGGGGAAAGCACCTATTCGTCGACCGCTTTTATTGTCCCAAGATGTAAATCGTCAACAGCAAAAACATTTTCAGATGGCCCAGTTTGCCGCGTAATTGCCGCAACGCATTGTTGATATGATTCTCGACGGTCGAAACGCTGATATTCAGCCGCTCCGAGATCTCTCTGTTCGACAGCCCCTCGAAATGGCTCATACGGAATACTTCGCGGCATTTCGGCGAGAGCGTTTCGACGACTGCGTCGAGTTCGTCGGCGATCTGCCGTGCGTAAAGATTCCTGATAATTTCGTTTTCGTCGGGGTCGTAATAGGTGCAGAGTTGCTGTTCGATTTGCAGTTTTGTCTGCGACCGGTAGGACGAGGCATAGTTTTTCGACCGTAGTACGTTGAGCGCGGTGCGGTAGACCGCACGCAAAAGATAGCCGCGCAGCGAACCGTCGTTGCGCAGTTTGTCGCGGCCGACCCAGATGCGGACGAAAACCTCCTGTACGACGTCATCCGCGTTTTCGTCGCCGACGATGAGCTCCGCATAATTGACTAATGGTGCCCAGAATATGCCGTAGAGTTCGTTGAAAGCCGTGCGTTCGCCCTTCTTCAATCGTTCGATCAGTATCGATTCCTCTGCCTTCATTGGTCTAAAATCCTTACAAATATAATACTATTCCGCCATACTGCAAGAGGGGAGGGACTCTTCGCGGGACGGCGGGAGCACCGTTGTTTTGATCGGGGCGGCGGTTTCGGCCAAAGGGGGCGCCGAAACAGTATACCTGTCGATGGTGGAATCGGGATTCGGACTCGAAGGAGTGCAGTTGCGGATTGTCGGGAAAGGGCGTTCGGAACGGATACGGGATTTTCACGGGGATCGAAAAAAATATCCTGCTGACGAATCAGCAGGATATCTGGTGCCCAGGACAGGAATCGAACCTGCACGCCTTGCGGCACACGCACCTGAAACGTGCGCGTCTACCTATTCCGCCACCTGGGCATGGGTACGCACCTTGTTGGTTTGCGTGGTGCAAAGGTAATACTTTTTTGGAAACTTCCGCTATTTTCCGCGAAAAAAATTGACGGTCTGCAATAATCTCCTGCCGTTTGCCGGTTCAAGGCTGCGGTAGAGCGTGTCTGCGCTCGTCAGCGGGCATCGGCGAACGGCGGTCGGTCGCTGCCGTCCGCCGGTGCGGAGGGGTCTGCGGGGGTGTGCTTCCGCGAAGGGAGCGGCGGATTTCTCGGATCGTTTGCTCCAAACCGCGTACAGGGACGAACTCGTTCGAGCTATGCCGGCGGAAAAACGGTCGTTTCTTTGCAATCGTTTTTCTGTGGCATCGTAATGCGGTAGTAGGAGCTGCCGTATCCGCTCCAAATGCCGCGGGCGTCGCCCTTGATGTTCGACGGGAGGTTTTCGTAGGCCGGAAAGACGGGGTTCATGGCGTTGAGCATCTCGTTTTCGAGCCGGCTCCAAAAATTGAATGTCGGGGAGGAGATATGGCTGAAACGGACGTCGACCGTCTCGCCGGGCCGGAAATACTGTTTGTAATCCTTGATTTTGAGGTATTGGAGCGGCCGGTTGACGGTCAGCGTCACCGAACCGCCGTTGTCGAGCACCGAGTCGTCGACCACGCCCATCAGTGCAGGGGAGTAGGCGCCGGGATCCGTCGTGCGGCACTCGGCGAAGTAGGCGTTCTTGGCCGGAGGATCGTCGAAGAGGGCTTGCAGCGTGAAGAGCGAGTCGCAGACCGGTTCGGCGCGCAGTTCCCGCAGGGGGATCGGTTCGGGGACGGTCGTGACGGCCGTGCAGGTTCGTCCCCGATAGTCGACCGTGAGCGTATAGGTGCCGCCTGTGCGGCCGTGCAGGCGTGCCGATCGGTAGACGAAGCGGGTCGGATAGTTGCGGTCGTAGTAGCCCGTAAGGATTTCGCTCTGTCCGTCGTCGGAGGTGACGGTCACCTTCGCATAGCGGACGACGGCCGCTTCGAGCGTCTGTTCGGTAATGACATCCAGAAAAGGAAGGTTCTCGGAGAGCATCACCTCGGCCGGCCCGCCGGCTTCGATTCTCCCTTCGACTACCAGCTGACGATGGTATTCCGTATCGGTCGAGACCTTGCCCAGGCAGCTGCCCAGCAGCGTAAACAGCAGGATGACGGATCGTTTCACGGTGCGTTCAGAATTTGAAAATCCAACTTACGGAGGGGATGACGGTGTAGAGGTAATGCCGACGCGGATGGATCTGGTATTCGTGCTTCTCTTCGTCGACGAGCACCGGCCACGAGATGTAGAGCGGGTTGCGGTGGGCGTAGAGGTTGAAGAGGGAGAGATTGATGCCGCTGCGCCACGGTTTCCGCCGCAGCCAGTAGGTGACCGACAGGTCGAGCCGGTGGTAATCCGGCAGGCGGGCGCCGTTGTAGGAGCCGTGTCCGCGGACGAACGAACCGCCGGCGATGTAGAGGTCGCGCGTCGGGGTATAGGCGCCGCCCGAAGCGTAGACGAAGACCGTCGACAACTCCCAGCGTTCGCCCGGCATGTAACTCGCCGCAAGCGAGAGGTCGTGCCGCCGGTCGAGCGAAGCGGGGAAGGGCAGTCCGTTGTTGAGGGCGGCGAATTGACGCACCGATTTCCCCAGCGTGTAGCTGATCCATCCGTTGAATTTCCGACCGGCGTAAGAGACCATGAACTCCATGCCGTAGGCTTCGCCGTCGCCCGAATGGAGGTACTGTTCCAGTTCGTAACGGTTGTTGACCATACCCGTGAGCGGCGCGTTGTACTCCAATACGCGGTACATGCGCTGGTAATAGGCCTCGGCCGAGAAGTTGAGCCGCCCGCCGGCCGCTTCGGCGAAGTAGCCGAGCGCCGCATGATGGGTATGCTGCGGCGGCGTGCGTCGGGTCGGCGCCATCCAGAAGTCGGTGGAGAAGCTGATGTTCGACGAGGGGACTTTGTGGATGTACTGCGTGATGTAGTTGTAGGAGGCCCGCAGCCGGCTGCCGCGTGCGACCTGCCAGTCGAGCGAGAGGCTCGGCTGGGGCGAGGCGTGGCGGTAGGAGGCGATTCGCCCGTCTCCTTGCAGGAGATAGAACCCGTAGCGCAGTGCGGCGTCGCACGTGAGGCTGTGCGTCAGCGGAATCGTTGCGGCCAGGAAGGGCGCCAATTCGTGCGTGTCGTAGCGAGGCCCCCGTCCGGCGTCGGCGATCCCTCCGTAGTCGGAGGCGATGTGCTGCGGGCGGATGCGGCGGTAGGCATATTGCAGACCTGCGGCCAGTTGCAGGCGGCCGATGTGCCAACGGGTGCTGTGTTTGTATCCCAGGTCGCCGATCGACGAGGGCGCTTGGGCCGAAATACCCGTCGTGGAGGCGGTCAGACGGGTGTCGAGACGCGAATAGTAGAGTGCGTTCTCCATGTGCGTCGTGGGCGAAAGTTCGCTGCGCAGCGTGGCCGACGAGACGGAGGCATACCATTGCAGCCGCCCGCCGAGCAACCCTTCGTTGTAGGTGATGTGCGTGCGGTCGTCGCCGTAGTGGCTGTTGACGATCAGTTTGTTATGGTCATCGATCTGCCATGCGAGCGTGGCGTCGTAATCTTGGAGCCGGTAATTCAGGTCGTCTTCGCCTTTCGGCGAAAGGGCGCCGATGAGCCATCCCGTGTAAGAGCGGCGTCCCGAGAGAAACAGCGCCGCGCGGTCTGTGAGCGGAGCCGTGACGGTCGCCTGCGAGGCGATGATTCCCAGGTCGCCTTCGACGCCCCATCGGACGCCGGTCTCTTCGCGGCTCTGCACGACGACCGTCGCGGGCTGCATGGCCGTTTCGATGCGTCCGCCGCCCGTCTTGGAGAGCTCGAACGAAGCCACCTGTCCGGGATTGAAGACCGAAAAGAATCCCAGCAGATGCGCATGGGCGTAGAGCGGTGCCTGATTCAGCAGGATGAGGTTCTGACCGGCGTCGTTGCCGCGCACGTAGAGTCCGCTGTTTCCCTCGGCGGCGGTCTGCACGCCCGGCATGAGTTGCAGAATGCGCATCGGGTCGATGCTTCCCGCGAAGCGCGGCAGTGCGCTGCTGTTGCGCATCAGCAGCCGGAACCGTCCTTCGGCGATGCTTCCCAGCGGCGAGGGAGGACGCTGCGTCCCGATCACGACGCCGTCGAGCCGGTAGTCGCGCGAGATGCTGTCGGCCGGCATTCGGGGTGCAGCCGGATCGGGCGCGGACACGGCGTTCCGTTCCTGTGCTTCGGAAAGCAGGAACAGCCCGCAGAGCGCGGCGGTGAGCAGCAGTCGGGTCAGCGTATTCGTCATAACGGGCAAAAGAAGAGGGACGCGGCACGAGCCGTTCCCTCTTCTTTGTTGGCGGGGTTCAGGGTTTATTTCCCGTCGATGAGGTCCATGTAGGCGTCGGCCAGATCTTCGAACGTTTTGGTGAGCGAGTCGAATCCGGTTTCCACATACTCCTCGATAGCGATCTTCGAGCCGTCGGCGAATTCCAGCACCGGTTCGATGTCGTAACGGGTGACGACTTGGTTGTCGCCGGTCTGCGTGTCGGGATTCCAGACGTAGATGTAATCCTTGTAGGAGTAGCTCTGCATCTTGACGTCGGCCATCGTCGAGTTGTCGGCCGTGTAGGCGAGTTTCGCCTTGGCATTGGTGTTGTAGGCGTCGGCCTCCTGCTGCGAACCTGTCGCCGTACTGGTGTCGGCGATCGCGTTCACCTGCTGAATGATCTTGGCGATGTCGCCCGAAAGGGTGAGTTTGAGTCCCATCACCGTCACGTAGCCTTCGCCCGTCTTGACATGATCGACGATGTGATCTTCGGGATCGATGTAGGTGTCGGTGTCGTCGATGACGCCGTCGCCGTTCCAGTCGTACTCCTCCTCGACGATCCAGTTGTCTGGGTCGGTCAGGCCGTCGCATACCATTTTAGCATAGGCGTCGACGATCTGCGTACCGTTCTTCGTGAACGAGGCGTTGGCCGTCACCTGCTTCGGGTCGGCGTTCACCTTGGCCGCAGCCACATAGCCGCCGTTGAGCGTCACCGTCACTTCGGGGGCGAGCGTCAGGCCGTCGGCCGAAACGTTGCTCTTGCCCACGACGCTCAGCTCTTCGTGGCCGGCGACTTTGAGCGACAGGTTCCAATCCTGCGGAATGACGATCGCATAGCCGTCCACGCGGGTGTATTCCACACCGCCCGCCGAATAGGTGAAGAGCGCCTCCGACTGCGTGCCGGCCGCGTCGGCCCATGTCAGGCGGTATTGGTTCGCCAATTCGCCCTTCTTGACGGGTTCGCCGTCTTCGATCACGTAGTCGCCCGCCCATTCGTCGAGCGTGTACTTTTCGGTGGTCGTCGCGCGGACGATCAGCGAAGTGAGCGCATGGACGTCGGGCCCTGCGGCGACCGCTGCCAGCGACTTGGCCGTTGCGACCGCATACGTCTTCGGAGCGGGTGAGGGGGCTACGTCCTCGTCATCGAATGCGAGCAGCTCTTCGAGAGCCGTGAGCGATTCGATGGCCGCTTTGCTGTCTTCGGGGTTGAACTGGGCGGCTACCTCCTTGCCGATCGTTTCGAGTTTGGCCTTGTGCTGCTCGGGTGTGATTTCGGGATTTCCGGGCTCGGGTTCAGGTCCGGTTCCTCCTCCGTCGCCGCCGTTGCCGCCGCCGCCCTGTTCCGTGCCGTCGTCGGTATTGCTGTCGCCGCACGAGATGGGACCCGTTGCGAGACAGAAAAGCGCCAGACAAAGTAAGATCTTTTTCATGGTCTACGTGTGTTTATGCGTTAACTAAACTGTTTGTGCGCACAAAGATACGCAAAATCCCCCCCCCGCAAATTTTGGCGGGATTTTTTTGCAGGGACGACCCTATTTGAAGAATTTGTACTGGAAAATCAGCAGATAGACCACTGCCACCGAGATGTAGGCGTCGGCCAGGTTGAAGATGGCGCCGAAAAAGTAGTTGCGGCTGTCGACCAGAAATGACAGCCAGCCCGGCACGCCGTTCCACTGGAAGAGCGGGAAATAGAACATGTCCACCACGCGCCCCATCATCAGCGGTGCATAACTGCCGCCGAAGTGCGCCACTTCGGTCGGAGTCGAGGCGGAGAAGATCAGACCGTAGAATGCGCTGTCGATCATATTGCCGATCGCTCCGGCCAGAATCAGCGTGAGTCCCACCAGTACGCCGGCGGGTGTTTTCCGTTTGCCCAGATAACGGAGATAGTATCCCAGCAGACCGATCATCGCCAGCCGGAAGAGGCTCAGCGCCAGTTTCCCCCAGTCGAAGGCTCCGCCCGTCGCGAGCCGCATGCCGAACGCCGCGCCGTTGTTCTCGATGAAACGCAACTGGAACCACGTGGGGACGACCATAATCGCCTCGTCGAGCGTCATGTGGGTCTTGATCCAGATTTTGAGCGCCTGATCCGCCACGAGGAGCACGAGGAGCAGTATCGTGATTTTCTTGAAATTCATCGTTCGTACAATTTTCGACAAAAGTAGCAAAAAATCCGAATTTTCCCGTGCTGCGGATCGTATTCCCCGGATTTTCGTCCGGTCTGTTCGCGAGCTGCCCCTCCGGTCGATTCCTGAGAATCGCGCGACCGGCGTGCGGCGTCGCCGTTCTTCGCGTCTGCGTCGGGGGAGATGCCTGCCCGTCGTCGGATAAGTCGAATCCGGATTTGTTTTTTATCTTCGATTGCAAAACTTGTCTCGACTTTTACTATCTTTGACTTCGTCTTAGATACTTCGCCTCGGCAATGTTCGAATAAATTTGCATTGCGCTCGGCTTAATCGTATCTTTGGCTGTGCCGAAGATACTCCCGCTCGGCAATGTTCAAATAAATTTGACATTGCCCTCGCTTATTCGTATCTTTGAAAGCTATAATTGAGAATGTATATGATGAAAAAGATTCTGTTGCTGGCAGGTATCGTGTCGCTGGCGGCATGTACGAACGATCCGGAGGAGACTTTTTCGCAGGGCGGCGGCTCGTCCGCGGGCGTGAAGGTCATCTACGACGCCGAAGGCGCCGTCGAGGGACAGCTGATCGTCAAGTTCCGTCCGTCGGCCGCCGATTCGCTGGCCGCCGCGCTGGCTTCGGCTTCGGCGACCCGTGCGGGATTCGCCACGGCCGACGAGCTGCTCGCGGCCGTGGGGGTCGACGGCATCCGGCCGCTGTTCGGCTCCGATCCCCGCTTCGAGGAGCGCCACCGCGCTTTCGGTCTGCACCAATGGTACGTGGTTACCTTCGACGAGTCGCTTCCCCTGCGTGAAATGGTCGGCGAATTGAGCCACGACGGCCGGATCGAGGTGCTCGAATATGCGCGTTGCCCGCGGTTGAAAAACCGTTTTCCGGCCCGGCCGCTGCGGAGCGCCGCGGCGGCTGCGACCCGTGCGTCGATGCCGATGAACGATCCGCTCCTGCCGGCGCAGTGGCATTACGACAATACGGGTTATCAGGTGCTTGTCACTCAGGCGGGCGCCGACGTCAACCTGTTCGACGCGTGGAAGAAAAATCAGGGCAGCAGCGACATTGTCGTGGCGGTGATCGACCAGGCCGTCCAGTATACGCACCCCGATCTGCAAGCCAATATCTGGGTCAATCCCAACCCGGAGGATGATGATCTGCACGGATACAACTTCGTCAACAACACGGCGGAGCTCGACTGGTCGTATGCGGACAGGGAGGAGTATCAGGGGCAGATCTACTACTCCAACGCCGACCACGGAACGCATGTGGCCGGCACGATCGCGGCGGTCAACGACAACGATCGGGGCGTTTGCGGCATCGCCGGGGGCCGTAACGGCGCAGGCGGCGTGAAGATCATGTCGTGCCAGATCTTTGGCGATCCCGACAAGAGAAGCTATCCCACCGAGGACGCGTTCCGCTATGCGGCCGACAACGGTGCGCTGATCTGTCAGTGCAGCTATGGATATTCTTATTCGACGGGCAGCAGGGATGAGATGGAGGCCATGCGGCAGTGGTTCATGAATTCTTCCGAGAAGGCGGCGATCGACTACTTTATCGCCAACGCCGGCAAGAACGATCCCGATTCGCCGATCGAAGGAGGAGTAGTGATTTTTGCCGCCGGTAACGACGGCGATCTGTTCGGGGACGTCTCCGAATATCCGGCCAGTTACGAGGCCGTCGTCTCGGTGGCGGCCATGGGATCGGATTTTCTGCCGGCCTATTATACCTGTTATAACGACGAGGTCGACATTACGGCGCCGGGCGGCGATCTCTACAATTCGAGTTTGGGAACGGATAACGGCGGCGTGCTCAGCACTATCCTGAGCGATCCGTCGGTGACCTATTACGACGACGAGCGCCGGCAGGGGTTGACCGATAGCAATGTCTACGGCTATATGCAGGGTACGTCGATGGCTTGTCCCCATGTGTCGGGCGTTGCGGCGCTGGGACTCTCCTATCTTTCGCAGCTGGGCTACCGCATGACGGCCGACGCATACAAGAAGCTGTTGCTCGAAAGCGTCCATCCGATCGATCCTTACTTGACGGGCACCAAGCGTTATGATGGGCCGACGCTTTTGCTCGACGAATACAAAGGGAAAATGGGGGCGGGTTACCTCGACGCCAACCTGCTGTTGGAGAATATCAAGGTCGCGTTCGGCGAAAAGACGCCGCCTCGGGTCACGGCGCGGATCGCCAACCGGTTGTTGAAGACCGATACGCCGACGAGCAGCGTCGCGCTGGCCGATTACTTTACCGACGATGCGGTTTCGCAATACGATGCCGTGGCCAACGACGAGTCGGTCGTGCGGGTGAATGTCAGCGACGGCGTTCTGCGGATGCTGCCCAAGAAGGTAGGGCAGGCCAGGGTAACCGTTTCGGCCAGGGGATTCGAGGGCACGGTCGTGTCGCAGAGTTTCTATGTGACCGTCCGCTCGCAGAGCAATTCCGCCGACGGCTGGTTGTAGCCGTTTCCGGGTTCCGTGCGACGGGTCTTCCGCGGAGGGAGGCCCGTCGCTTATATATATAAAAGGTATGATTCCCCTGTCGAAGAAAAATAGGCCGATTTCGAGAAAAAAACCGCGAAATATTTGCAGATTCCGAAATTGTCGCTACCTTTGCACCCGCAATCAGAAAATCGACGTTCTTATCGAAGTCTCAGGTTTACAGCCGTAAACCCGCGGCAGGCGGAAACGGAGGTTCGAAGTTGCAAAAGTTCTTGGAAAATTATTTGGTGGATTCGAAAAAAGGTTTTACCTTTGCGCCACTTTCCGCCCCGAAAACAGGCGGAGAGGTTTTGAAAAAGCTTCGAAAAAAGTTCTTCAAAAATTTGGCGGATTCGAAAAAAGGTTTTACCTTTGCACCACTTTCCGCTCCGAAAATAAGCGGAAAGGTTTCCGAAAAATGGTTCTTTGAATTACTGGTAAACTTGAGAAAAAGTGTAGTATTTATCTGTCAATTTCCTTTTAGGAAATAAGAAACAGTCAGGACTCTAACAAAACATTAAATTATACAATGGAGAGTTTGATCCTGGCTCAGGATGAACGCTAGCGGCAGGCTTAACACATGCAAGTCGAGGGGCAGCATAATGGTAGCAATACTATTGATGGCGACCGGCGGACGGGTGCGTAACGCGTATGCAACCTACCCTTTACAGGGGGATAACACTGAGAAATCGGTACTAATACCCCATAATATTCCGGGAGGCATCTTTCGGAGTTGAAAGCTTTGGTGGTAAAGGATGGGCATGCGTTGTATTAGCTAGTTGGTAAGGTAACGGCTTACCAAGGCGACGATACATAGGGGGACTGAGAGGTTAACCCCCCACATTGGTACTGAGACACGGACCAAACTCCTACGGGAGGCAGCAGTGAGGAATATTGGTCAATGGACGGAAGTCTGAACCAGCCATGCCGCGTGCAGGAAGACGGCTCTATGAGTTGTAAACTGCTTTTGTACGAGGGTAAACGCAGATACGTGTATCTGCCTGAAAGTATCGTACGAATAAGGATCGGCTAACTCCGTGCCAGCAGCCGCGGTAATACGGAGGATCCAAGCGTTATCCGGATTTATTGGGTTTAAAGGGTGCGTAGGCGGTTTAGTAAGTCAGCGGTGAAATTTTGGTGCTTAACACCAAACGTGCCGTTGATACTGCTGGGCTAGAGAGTAGTTGCGGTAGGCGGAATGTATGGTGTAGCGGTGAAATGCTTAGAGATCATACAGAACACCGATTGCGAAGGCAGCTTACCAAACTATATCTGACGTTGAGGCACGAAAGCGTGGGGAGCAAACAGGATTAGATACCCTGGTAGTCCACGCAGTAAACGATGATAGCTCGTTGTCGGCGATACACAGTCGGTGACTAAGAGAAATCGATAAGCTATCCACCTGGGGAGTACGTTCGCAAGAATGAAACTCAAAGGAATTGACGGGGGCCCGCACAAGCGGAGGAACATGTGGTTTAATTCGATGATACGCGAGGAACCTTACCCGGGCTTGAAAGTTACTGACGATTCTGGAAACAGGATTTCCCTTCGGGGCAGGAAACTAGGTGCTGCATGGTTGTCGTCAGCTCGTGCCGTGAGGTGTCGGGTTAAGTCCCATAACGAGCGCAACCCCTACTGATAGTTGCCATCAGAGCGTTTGAGCGATCAAACAAGCTGGGCACTCTATCGGGACTGCCGGTGTAAGCCGAGAGGAAGGTGGGGATGACGTCAAATCAGCACGGCCCTTACGTCCGGGGCGACACACGTGTTACAATGGTAGGTACAGAGGGCAGCCACCCAGTGATGGGGAGCGAATCTCGAAAGCCTATCTCAGTTCGGATTGGAGGCTGAAACTCGCCTCCATGAAGTTGGATTCGCTAGTAATCGCGCATCAGCCATGGCGCGGTGAATACGTTCCCGGGCCTTGTACACACCGCCCGTCAAGCCATGGGAGTTGGGGGTGCCTGAAGTTCGTGACCGAAAGGAGCGACCTAGGGCAAAACCGATGACTGGGGCTAAGTCGTAACAAGGTAGCCGTACCGGAAGGTGCGGCTGGAACACCTCCTTTCTGGAGAGTATGACTGCTTCGACAGTTAGATGCGAGCTTTTTCTCAAAACCGGTAATTTTTATGTTATACAGTGGGGTTTCCTGCGGCACAGTCCCGTAGCTCAGTTGGTTAGAGCACTACACTGATAATGTAGGGGTCTGCGGTTCAAGTCCGCACGGGACTACACGAGACCGGGGGATTAGCTCAGTTGGCTAGAGCACCTGCTTTGCAAGCAGGGGGTCAAGGGTTCGACTCCCTTATCCTCCACTGCCGATCGAATTTTCGATCATCGTTCATTGACATAATTAAGGGAAATGAGATAAGCGTACCGACTTACAATAGGGGGTCGGTATGAAAGAAGAAAGTAATAAAGAGCGTATGGGGGATGCCTAGGCTCTTGGAGGCGAAGAAGGACGTGGTAAGCTGCGAAAAGTCGCGGGGATTTGCAAACGAGAATTGATCCGCGAATATCCGAATGGGACAACCCGGCAGGCAGAAGGCCTGTCACCCAGCAATGGGGGCTAACCCTCTGAACTGAAACATCTAAGTAGGAGGAGGAGAAGAAAGAAACATCGATTTCCAAAGTAGCGGCGAGCGAAATGGAAGGAGCCCAAACCGGTATTGTTACGGCAATGCCGGGGTTATAGGACTGCGAGATTCGAAGGACAAAGAACTGGAAAGATTTGGAAAAGTCGACCATAGAGAGTGAAAGTCTCGTACAGGTAATTAAGTTCAAAGATAGCAGTATCCTGAGTATGGCGGGACACGAGGAATCCAGTCAGAATTTGCCGGGACCACCCGGTAAGGCTAAATACTCCCAAGAGACCGATAGTGAACCAGTACTGTGAAGGAAAGGTGAAAAGAACCCCGAACAGGGGAGTGAAAAAGAACCTGAAACCATACGCTTACAACCTGTCGGAGCGGCTTCGTGCCGTGACGGCGTGCCTATTGAATAATGAGCCTACGAGTTACTAATCACTGGCGAGGTTAAGTGCTAGGAAGCACGGAGCCGAAGCGAAAGCGAGTCTGAACAGGGCGTTTAGTCAGTGGTTGTAGACGCGAAACCTTGCGATCTACCCTTGAGCAGGATGAAGGTTGGGTAAAGCCAACTGGAGGTCCGAACGAATAAGCGTTGAAAAGCTTCTCGATGACTTGAGGGTAGGAGTGAAAGGCCAATCAAGCTGGGAAATAGCTCGTACTCCCCGAAATGCCTTTAGGGGCAGCGTTGTAATAAAGAGTCTACTGGAGGTAGAGCTACTGATTGGATGCGGGGGCTTCACCGCCTACCAAATCCCGACAAACTCCGAATGCCAGTAGTATGATTTACAGCAGTGAGCCACCGGGTGCTAATGTCCGGTGACAAAAGAGGAACAACTCAGACCAGCAACTAAGGTCCCCAAGCGTATGCTAAGTTGAACTAACGATGTTTTGTTGCATAGACAGCTAGGATGTTAGCTTGGAAGCAGCTATTCATTCAAAGAGTGCGTAACAGCTCACTAGTCGAGCGACAAAGCGTGGATAATAAACGGGCATCAAGCATACCACCGAAGTTCTGGGCGCGAAAGCGCGGTAGGGGAGCATTCCATTCAGCGTCGAAGCAGCGTCGTGAGATGTTGTGGAGCGTATGGAAAAGCAAATGTAGGCATGAGTAACGATAATGCGGGAGAGTAACCCGCACACCGCAAGACCAAGGTTTCCTGATCAACGCTAATCGGATCAGGGTTAGTCGGGTCCTAAGGGTAAGCCGAACGGCGATCTCGATGGATAATCGGTTAATATTCCGATACTGACATATACCTCGATGGAGAGACGAAATCGCGTAAGTACCGCCTCCTGACGGAATAGGAGGTTAAAGGGCGTATGTATAGGGGCAGATTAAGAGTCAGTCCTTGCTGAAACCCGACAGTACAGAGAGCCTACGGGCAATTTGATAGTGTACCCAAGCATGTTTCCGAGAAAATCTTCTAAGTTATAGTATATGTCACCCGTACCGTAAACCGACACAGGTGGTCGAGGAGAGTATCCTAAGGTGCTCGAGTGAATCACGGTTAAGGAACTAGGCAAATTAACCCCGTAACTTCGGGAAAAGGGGTCCCTACGCGAGTAGGGCGCAGCGAAGAGGTCCAGGCGACTGTTTATCAAAAACACAGGGCTCTGCAAATTCGAAAGAAGAAGTATAGGGCCTGACACCTGCCCGGTGCTGGAAGGTTAAGAGGGGATGTCATCGCAAGAGAAGCATTGAATCGAAGCCCCAGTAAACGGCGGCCGTAACTATAACGGTCCTAAGGTAGCGAAATTCCTTGTCGGGTAAGTTCCGACCTGCACGAATGGTGTAACGATCTGGACACTGTCTCAACCGTGAGCTCGGTGAAATTGTAGTCCCGGTGAAGATGCCGGGTACCCGCAACGGGACGAAAAGACCCCGTGAACCTTTACTGCAGCTTAGCGCTGAATTTGGGTACACAATGTGTAGGATAGGCAGGAGACACTGAAGCGGGTACGCCAGTATTCGTGGAGTCGACGTTGAAATACTGCCCTTTGTGTATCTGAGTTCTAACCCCGCGAGGGAGACACCGCTTGGTGGGTAGTTTGACTGGGGTGGTCGCCTCCAAAAGCGTAACGGAGGCTTCCCAAGGTGCCCTCAGCACGAATGGTAACCGTGCGCAGAGTGCAATAGCATAAGGGCGCTTGACTGTGAGACATACAAGTCGACCAGGTACGAAAGTAGGGTATAGTGATCCGGTGGTTCTGTGTGGACTGGCCATCGCTCAAAGGATAAAAGGTACTCCGGGGATAACAGGCTGATCGCCGCCAAGAGCTCATATCGACGCGGCGGTTTGGCACCTCGATGTCGGCTCGTCACATCCTGGGGCTGGAGAAGGTCCCAAGGGTTCGGCTGTTCGCCGATTAAAGTGGCACGCGAGCTGGGTTCAGAACGTCGTGAGACAGTTCGGTCTCTATCTGTTGCGGGCGTAGGAAGATTGAGGGGTCCTGACTTTAGTACGAGAGGACCGAGTTGGACGAACCTCCGGTGTATCGGTTATGCTGCCAAGTGTACCGCCGAGTAGCCGCGTTCGGTTTGGATAAGCGCTGAAAGCATCTAAGCGCGAAGCCATCCCCAAGATGAGTCTTCCCTTGAGGGGCGTAGGAGACTACTACGTTGATAGGTTGCAGATGTAAAGACAGTGATGTCAAAGTCGAGCAATACTAATTACCCGAAAGGCTTTTTTCAAAAGTTATCTCATTTTCCGGATTATGTCAAGTTTTATCGGAGGGGTCCGGTTTATAAATACCCGTCTTCTGGCAGATAAATCTGCTTAGAGAAGAGAAGGTTCTTAGGTGGTTATAGTGGTGAGGTTCCACCTCTTCCCATTCCGAACAGAGAAGTTAAGCTCACTAACGCCGATGGTACTGCACTTATCGTGTGGGAGAGTAGGTAGCCGCCTCTTCAAGGTCAGACCTTATGGTCTGACCTTTTTTGTTTTCCGCGGTTTCCCGCGGCACTCGTTTTCGCCCCTTTCCTTCTCGTTCCTTTCCCTCGCATCGCATTTACTACCATTCCCTTCACGGAGTCCGCTCCGCTGCGGAGGGAAGATGACTGCGAGGGAAAGGGGCGAGAGGCTGTCGGGTCTGGTTCTCAGCCCTCCTTACCGCCGGGCTTCTTTGATAAAATCTCCCTCCGATACGGAAACGGCCCCTGAGAATCTCCCGTTGAACGAAAATAGTTACTTCTCATGGCCTGAAACGAAAAACTTTTTATAACTTTGAATACGAAAATAAATGAAAACATACTAACCGAACTTTTCAATGACGACCTTTTACGACAAAACCGGTTTGCCCAAGTCGTTGGCATGGGGCTTTATCGGTGTGCTCATCTTCATGATGGGCGACGGTATCGAGCAGACCTGGCTGAGCCGCTACATCGCATCACAGGGACTCGACCACGAAGTCCTGTTCACCGTTTACGGAATCTCGGTGGCTTTGTCCGCCTGGTTTTCGGGCGTGATCGCCGAAACGATCGGCGTGCGCCGGACGATGCTGCTCGGCTACCTGGTTTACCTTGTCGGCATGGCTGGATTCGCGGGAATCGGTATGATGGGGCTGAACTACCCGGTGTTGCTCGTTACCTATGCGATCAAAGGACTGGGTTATCCGCTTTTCGCCTATACGTTTATCGTCTGGATCGCCTATCGCGTGGACAAAAGCCGGCTGAGTTCCGCGCAGGGATGGTTCTGGTTCGTCTTTACGGGCGGTTTGAACGTATTGGGAGCCTATTACGGCGCTTATGCGATGGAGCGTATCGGCGTGGTCCCGACGTTGTGGAGTTCGCTTGTCTTCGCATCGGTCGGCGCGGTGCTGGCATTGTGGGTCAATAAGTGCGACGACCGGAACCTCTTCGTCGGGGCGGAGAGGCCGAGTTCCGGCACGTCGAAGTTCAGGGAGTTGCTGAGCGGCCTGGCTATTATGAAGCGCGAACCCAAGGTGCTCGTCGGCGGAATCGTGCGCGTCATCAATACCACGTCGCAATTCGCCTTCGTCGTTTTCATGCCGCTCTATTTGAAGGATTACGGGATCGGCGACACCCAGTGGGCGTCGATCTGGGGTTCGATCTTTCTGTTCAACATCCTCTTCAATCTGATCTTCGGGATCGTCGGCGATCACATCGGCTGGGGGCGGACGATCGTGTGGTTCGGCGGCGTGGGGTGCGCCGTGAGCGTGCTGCTATTCTTCTATGCGCCGGTGATCTGCAATAATTTCTGGTTTATTCTCGCCTGCGGGGCCTTGTGGTGCATCATGCTGGCCGGTTACGTGCCGCTGAGCGCATTGGTTCCTTCGCTGGTCGACAAGGATAAGGGCGCCGCCGTGTCGGTGCTGAATCTGGGAGCCGGACTGGCGGCCTTCGTCGGCCCGCTGATCGTGGCGCTGTTCCGGAATGCGATCGGCTATGTCGGTATCGTCTGGTTTATGGCGGGACTTTATATTTTGAGCGCCGTGATGACCTACTGCATCGCGCCGCGCAATCGGTAGCGGCGAAGCGTTCCGCATGAAAATAGGACTGCCGTTCCGTACGGCAGTCCTATTCGTTTTCGAGGGATTGAGGCTCCTTACTCTTTGGGAACGAGCATGAAGAAGCTGCTGATTTCCTGCTGGTCGATGGCCTGTCGGACGTTGAACCGTTTGACCTGCGCTTCGTAGCCCGTCTTGACGACCTTGATTTCGATTTGTACGTCGCGTGAGTTCTCATAGGTCAGCCCCAGGATGTTGAAGGCGCGCGTCTCTTCGTAAGGCGTGGTCATGAGGTAGGTTTCGTTGGTATTTTTCACCACGGCCGGAATACTCGACAGCACGCGGTAGAAGACGCGCGCACCTTGCGGGTCGGAGTCGATCGCCCAGCGGATGATCGTCTGTTCGAGAGCGGTTTGGCCGGGGTTGTCGCGGCTGACGCTTTTGCGTGCTTCGCCCTGCGGAATCGAGGTGTCGGAGTAGAGTTTCAACGCTTCGGCTTGTTCTTTTTGAGCGGAAGCCTGCAATGCCGCCGTCAATGCGCGGTTGCTCTGTTTGAGACTCCTTTTCGAGACGCCGCACGACGCGAGCAGAAGGGCGGCCGCAGCGGCGTATGCCCCGACGGGCAGATAGTGGAACAATTTCATGGATTTTGATAAGTGTTTGTATGTCGCCTGTCCCGGGCGTAAATACGTTTTAAGGAAAACAGGACATATAAAAAACGTGGGACATAACTCTCATTATCGCATATCGAGGTTCTGGAATACCTTGTGGCAATAAACGAAAGTGAAGCCCACGTTGGAAACGTGAGCATCGACTTCACTTCTTTTGCCACAGGTTGAAATTTTCCAGATTTCGATATGCAAAGATGCAAAGCTAACGCTTTTTATATGTTTGTGCCGGCGCTTTTCGTGCGGTGACGGCACCGAAAGATCGGATTTTCACATCGTGACGATGCGTTTAGAATGGGGTCAGTTCTTCATAGGCGGATTGTTTTTGATTTTCATTGCAATAATAAGCATATTTCGGTTGAAATACAAATCGGAGGCGTTTGCCGTCTGTCGACCGCTTCGTCAGAACGGATATCCCACGCCGAAGTTGAGCGCCGTGTTGCTCCACTTGAAGTCGTGGATCCACCGCTTGCCGGCCGGATTGTTGGGATTGTGCAGCTGAATACCCCAGTCCAGGCGCAGCACGGCGAACTTGATGTCGAGCCGGATGCCGAGGCCGGTGTTGAATCCCAGCTGTTTGTAGAAGTCGCGGATGTGGAAGACCGCTTCGGGCGGATACTCCTCGGCGCTGTTTCCCATGAACCAGATGTTTCCCACGTCGAAGAAGGTGGCGCCGTGGAAGATTCCCCAGATCGGGAAGCGGAATTCGAGGTTCGCTTCGAGTTTCATGTCTCCCAACTGGACCGGATAGGTCACCTTGTCGGGGTCGACCGGCACCGATCCGGGGCCGAGCATACGGGGGATCCAGCCGCGCATCCCATTGCTGCCGCCGCAGTAGAAGAGACGGTCGAAGGGAATTGAGGTCGAGTTGCCGTAGGCCAGTCCGCAACCGGCGTAGAGCCGCCCTGCGATGGCCGCTTTTTCGCCCAGCATGATCTTGCGGCTGGCACTCAGATCGACGCGGAAATACTGGGAGTATTGAATACCGAAAATTTCGTAGTAGTCCTTGCCTTTGGCCGGCGACGAGAAGAGGTGTTCCAACCCCCCGATGAGGTTGCCCGCCGTCTCCCAGTTGAACCGCACGAGCGTGGCGTTGCGTCCCGGATTCTTCAACTGGTTGTTGTAGGTGTAGCTTCCCGATATTCCGGCCACGAGCTGCGAGGTGTAACTGTTGCGCAGGTAGAGATTCTGCAATTTCTCGAAAAAGTCCTGATTGATGTAGCTCATGTCGACCAGATTCAGGTCGACGGGCCGTACGGCGAACGACGAGTATTTCTCGTTGCTCCATGAGTAGGTCCATGTCATACTGGTCAGCGTACGGCGGTAGTAGGGTCGATCCTGATAGTTGAACGACAGTTCGAGCCGCGTGCGCGGCGTCACGAGCGACGGCCGGTAACGGCTCGAAAAGAAGGGCAGCAGGAAACGCGGGAAAGCCAGCCCCGCCGTGACGCCGAACTCCTTGGCGTTGCGCTTGCCGCTGTCGCGCGACTTCATGAACTCGTGGCCGATGCTGAATGCGATGTCGAACGATTCCATCCCCCGGAACAGGTTCCGGTTCTGATAGCCTACCGAGGCCTTCAATCCGTAGAAACTCGAAGTGGTCGTCCCTTCCAGGTCGATCTTGTAACTCTGTTTGAGCTGCGGCGTGCCGAGAATGTTGCAACGCAGATAGCCTTCCTGCGTATATTGCGTGGCCAGCGAGTCGTCGGCGTTGCCGATGTAGGAGACGAGGTTCGTGCTGTCGGGCGCCGGCAGTTCGTCGAAGGTGATGCGCGTGCTCTTGAAGTAGCCCAGCGACATGATGTTGTTGTAGGTGCGGTTGATCTGCTCCGCGTTGTAGAGGTAGTTGGGATAGAGCGGAATCGCCTGGCGCAGCACACGGGGGCGGACGTTGTGCTTCCCGTCGTAGACGACGTTCAGGCCGCGGTAAGCCACCGTATCGTAGCGAACCTCCCGATCGGTGAAGCTGACCGTGGGATCGTATCCGGGCAGCATGTTGATTTCGCTGATCCGGTAGACCTTGTTGTTCTCCATGACGGGTTCGCCGCGGTCGTTGTAGCCCGTGAGGTATTGTTTGACGACCATCGTCAGGTCGCCGACGCGGCTGCCGACCGTGTCGTAGGGATAGCGGTAGGAGATGTTGTTGACCGAGAAGTTGTAATATCCCCGATCGCGCAGGTAGCGGGTGATGCGTTCGCGTTCGGCGTCGAGCGTCGCGCTGTTGAAAATCCCGCCGGGGCGGATGAGCGTGGAAGCCGTATCTTGCAGGATGATCTTCTCGATGAACTTGTCGTTGAATTCGTAGTTGATCTTTCCGTACCGCGAGGGAGGGCCCTGCTCGGTGCGGTAGGTGATAATGGCCCGTTTGCGCCGGGAGGTCGTGTCGACGTGGTAACGGACGCGCGACGAGAAGAATCCGTGCGACTCCATGTAGGCTTTGAGGTTCTCGGCCGATTTCAGGGTGAGCGCCGGATCGTAGACGACCGGTTTCTCGCCGATCTTGCGTTTGAAGCGGTTCCACCAGTTGTCCTTGTCGGGGTTGGACTGATTGTAGACCCAAACGTAGAAATTCGTTCCCAGGAAGCGCTTGTTGGGGCTTTGCCACACGTAACGGTCGAGTTCCGAAGCCGTGATACGCTCCTTTTTGGGGACGTTCCGGTCGTCCTCGATCGTGACCTTCTGTACCAGATAGCTCCCTTCGGGCAGTTTGCGCACGACGCTGCACGCCGTGCAGAGGATGCACAGCGCCGCGACGGCGATGGGGTACAGACGGCGCATCGGAGGTTACTGGTTGAAGAATCCCTGCTCCCGCAGCAGTTCGAAATAGGCACGGGAGATCGCTATGTTGTCCTCGCGGCGATAGCGGTTGCGCGTGAAGATCTGCGCCAGATTGGGCAGTCCGTTTTCCGCCAGCAGCGCGGAGGTCTCGGGCGAAGCCTCCTTTTCGGCCCACAGTTCGTCGATCTCGGCGTCGGTGTAGTCCTTGTAGCGGTCGTAGTGCACTACGGCGTCGAGCGGAAGGCGGTCGGTCAGGGGCGGCTGCTCGGCCGGATGGCCGATGACGACCGTCGTCAGGGGGATCACCCCCTTGGGCAGGTGCAGGATGCGGCAGATGTCGCGGGCCGTGTAGAGCGTGGTGCCGAGAAAGCAGACGCCCAGCCCGTGCGCTTCGGCGGCAAGCGCCAGATTCTCGGCGGCGAGCAGGGCATCGGTGGCGGCGTTGAGAAACCATTCGAAGTTGTCGTAGGCGGGTTCGGCGTCGCGCTGCTCGCACCACTTCGAGAAGCGGTGGACGTCGGCGCAGACCGTCACCACGCAGGGGGCCTCGGTGACCATGGCCTGATTGAAGTGGCACGGTGCCAGTTCGGCCCTCACGCGGGCGTCGAGCGTCACGACGAGACTGTACAGTTGCATGTTGCCGCAGGTCGAAGCGCGCGCGGCCGAATGCAGGATGTCTGAGAGTACCTCCTCGTCGATCGGGGAGGATTTGTATTTTCGGATCGAACGATGATTCGCAATCTCTTTAATCATGGTCGTCAGCTATTGTTAAACCGTATTTTTCGTGTAGTTCGCGCAGGGTCTCTTCGGTCAGCCGCAGCCGGTCGCAGGGCGGGTCGAGGGGCGAAGCGTCGCCCGTGGCGATGCACTCTTTCCCGTCGAGCCGGAGCCGTCCCGCCGTTTCGAAAGAGGCGTCGCCCGTCAGGCGGGTGACGATTCCCTGCTGCGTGCGGCGCGGCAGGCAGCGCACGCGGCCGCCGCGGTTCCAGACCTCGACGGTCGTGTCGAAGCCGGCGAGTCCGAGCAATGCGGCGGCCGTGGCGCACGAGGTCATCGCCGTGCCGCAGGAGGAGGTGATGCCAACGCCGCGCTCGTAGGTCGCCGCGAAGATGCGTCCCTCGTCCAGTCGGCAGAAGAGGCTGACGTTGATTCCCCGGGGGAATACCCCGCGCATCCGGTTGGCCCGTTCGCCCAGCTCCGCGAGCCGTCGGGTATCGAGCCGCCCGTCGCTGCCGAAAAGCCATGCGCTGTCCGGTGCGACGAGGGCGACGATGTGGGGATTGCCCGGCTGCAAGAAGGTGAAGGCCAGCCCTTCGTCCAATTCGGGAACGGGCTGTCCGACGAATCCTTCGGCCGGGAGCGACGGCGGGAAGTCGTCGCCGTGCAGCGACAGCGGAATCTCCGCCCCGAAGGTGGGCAGCGCGCCGAAGATCGGCTCCTCGCACGTGATGCGGTATTCCCGGCCGCCGGAGGTGACGGCGAATCGTTCGCCCGTCGCTTCCGGATAACGCTCCCGCGCCAGCCGCGCCACGCAGCGGATGCCGTTGCCGCACATCTCCGCCTCCGAACCGTCGGTGTTGAACATCCGCATTCCGAAACGTCCCCGCCCGTCGCGTGTGAGCAGCAGCAGGCCGTCGACGCCGAACCGGTGCAGCTCTTCTGCGGCGAAGGCGGCAATATTCAGGCCGGAAAGATCCGACCGCAACGTGTCGAACAGCAGGAACCGGTTTCCGGAGCCGGAACAGAGGATGTAGTCGTAGATTTTCATAACCCTGTTTACCCTTCAAAATTACGAATAAATCGCCGATCCGGCAAATTTCTCGCGGGAACTGCACGCTATTTGAAAAAAATATCTTACTTTGCGAAAGCGAAAACGAATTTACGTTTAACCATTTATTCGATTTACACCGGCAATGAAAGCTGACAGGAACTTCCGCCGTAACGGTTCGGCCGACGCGGAAGAGGTTTTCAAGCGGGCGACGAAACTCGCTCCCAACCGTAAAAGCGGCAAGGAGCGCCATTCGCTCTATACGCAGTTCGACGAGGAAGAGGAGGACGCCGCATTCGGCTATAAGGCCAAACAGGAGTCCGTACTCGATTATTACGACGACGGGGAGGAGTGATCGTCCGCGGATCAGGCGAGGTGCGCTGCCGGCCGCGGTGCGAAGGTGTGACGGTCGGCGGGGTGGTGCCGTTATCTGATTATCTATGATCGAAAAGTTTATCATGGCAGGGCGGACGGCCCTGCACGTTTGCGATTCGCAGCAGGGCGAACGATGCGTCGTATTGCTGCATGGCTATCTGGAATCGATGTTCGTGTGGGACGATTTCGTCCCGTTGCTGTACAAACGGGTGCGGGTCGTGACGCTCGACCTGCCGGGGCACGGCATTTCGGAGGTGCGGGGCGAGTGCCACTCGATGGAGTATCTGGCCGACGTCGTCCGCGATGCGTTGCAGGCGCTCGGTATCGCGCGCTGTACGCTCGTGGGACATTCGATGGGCGGCTACGTGGCGCTGGCCTTTTGCGAACGTCATCCCGAGATGCTCGACGGTCTGGTGCTCTTCTCTTCGACGCCGAACGCCGACACGGAGGAGAAGCGCGAGAATCGCCGCCGCGAAATCGCGCTCGTGCGGGCCGGCAAGAAGGAACAACTGGCCCGCGTTGCGCCCGGTGCCGGATTCGCCGCCGACAACCGGCAGCGGATGGCCGATGCCATCGCGGATTTGACCGAACAGGTATATCTTACGGAGGACGACGGGATCGTGGCGCTTCTCAACGGGATGATCGCTCGCCCCGACCGCAACGAGATGCTGCGCCGTTCGCCCGTGCGGCAGCTCTTCGTCTTCGGCCGCAAGGATGAATACATTCCCGCCGCGGTCGCCGAGCAGTTGGCTGCCGCCCATCCGCAGGCACAGGTGGTGTGGCTCGCCGATTCGGGACACATGGGATTTTTGGAGGAGCCGGAAGCTGCGGCCGAAGCGCTGCTGCGATTCGTCGGGGCAGAGCCGGACGGACAGACCGCAGCGTCCGTTGCCGGAGCTTCGGAGATGCCTGCCGCCGAAGCGTAGCCGCCGCGGTTTCTCCGTCTCTGCATGAAACGCGAACGGGGCGGCTCCGAGAAGGAGCCGCCCCGTAATTCGTTTTGTCGGAACGCCTATTTGGCGGCCGGAGCTGCGGGAGCTGCGGCGGGCGTATCCTTGATGCCCAGTTTCGTCTTCACGGCGGGCAGAATATCCGTCACCACGGCCTCGTCGAAATAGGCTACGGCATTGACCGAAGTGTCGTATACGACGGTGTAGCCGCCTGCTTTCGATACCTCTTTCACGGCATCCTGCGCCTTGACGATGATCGGTTCGAGCAACTCGCCCTGCTTTTTCTGCATGTCCTGCTGCGAAACCTGCACGAATTCGTCATAACGGGTTTTCAGGTCGTTCAGTTCCTTCTCTTTGAGCTGACGGACCGAATCCGACATGGTCGAATTCTTGTCGCTGACCTGCTTGGTGTATTCGTTGAGCTTATTGTTGAATTCCACGCCGATGGTTTCGAGCTGGTCCTGCAACTCTTTCTGGTAGGCTTCGAGGTTTTTCTGCATTTCGGCGGTCTCCGGCATTGCGAAAACCAGCTCCTGCATGTTGATCCGGCCGAGTTTCTGCGCAAAGACCGAGGTCGAACCCGCAACGAAGGCGACCGTCAGAACGATTTTAAGAATTTTTTTCATGAGAGTTTAGATGTGATTGATTTTTGATGTTATTTCAGACTTTTGATGACCCCTTCCGTCTGGTCGAGTTTCGGGGCGTTGTACAGCAGCGTGGGGTTCGATGCCGAATCGAGCACCAGATCGTAACCGTGGCTCTGGGCGTAGGCGTTGATGGCGTCGAAGACCTTTTTCTGGATCGGCTGGATCAGTTCCAGACGTTTCTTCATCAGCGTGCCGTCCTTGCCGAAGAGCGACTCCTGCAATGCCGTGGCGTCCTTCTCCTTGCTCAGGATCGTATCTTCGAGTACCTGCCGCGTGGTGGCCGACAGCGAGGCTTTCTGCTGCTGATAGTTGTTGTAGAGCGTTTCGATCTCGGCGAATTTGTCGTCCACCTGTTTCTGATAATCTTCGGCCATCTTGTCGAGATCCTTGATGGCGGTATTGTAGGCATCGATCGATTTGAAGATCTTCTCGCTGTCGACGATCATGTAGTTCTGTGCGTAGGCGCACCATCCGGCTGCGGCCAGTACGACGGTTAAAAACAGACGTTTCATTCTTTTCCCGTTTTAAGCATTGTTATACAAATATAACAAATTTCTTCCAAATTTATTGCCAACACCACTCAGAATTGTTGTCCCATCATGAAGTGGATCTGGCTGCCGCTCTTGCCGGTCTGGTTGGCCGGAGCATCGAAGCCGTAGCCCCAGTCGATACCCAGCATACCCACCACCGGCAGGTAGAGGCGGACGCCGAAACCCGCCGCGCGCTTGATCTTGAAGGGCGAGAACTGTTTCCACGAGTCGAAGGCATTCGCTCCTTCGAGGAAGCCCAACACGTAGATCTGCGACGAAGGTTTCAGGATCACGGGGTAACGAAGCTCCATCGTGTATTTGTTGTAGGCCACCGAATAGTTGTTCGACGGGTCGAGCGCACCCTCCTCGTAACCGCGCACGGCGATGATGTCGATACCGTACATGTTGTATCCCGACATGCCGTCGCCGCCGACTTCGAACCGCTCGAAAGGCGACACTTTGTTCTTGTTGTAGTGACCCAGATAGCCCATTTCGGCGGCGGCCATCAGCACGAGGTTCTGGTTGTTGGTGAGCGGGAAGAACCACTTGCTCTTCAACTGCCATTTGTGGTATTCGATCCAGTGGTAGCGCTCCTCGTCCGGCAGATTGGCGTCGGCGTAATCCTTGCCGTCCCACAGCGAGTAGGGCGGGGTGAGTTGAACCGAGACGGTGAACTCCGAACCGCTGCGCGGGTAGATCGGCTGGCTGACCGTGCTGCGCGAGAGCACGAACTTCAAAGCCAGCGTGTTGGCCGCGCCGTTCTTCATCACGAAGTAGTCCCAGTTTTTCAGCGCGTAGCGTTCGTAGGAGGCCTCGGCGTAGAACGAGAAGTTGGGGTCGGGCCACCGCAGGCGCTTGCCCAGACCGGCGGCGACGCCCGTCGTGCGGAAGTGCTGCGTGGAGGTCTGCCAGAAATAGTAGGCGTTGTTCTGTTCCGAGAGGTGTACCGACAGCGTGAACGAGTTGGGCTTGCGCCCGCCCAGCCACGGGTCGGTGAAACTCATGGCCAGCGCCTTGTAATAGGTTCCGTTGGTCTGCGCCGAGATCGAGAACTTCTGGTTCTGCCCCATCGGGTAGGGACGCCACGCCCCTTTCTTGAAGAAGTTGCGGACCGAGAGGTTGTTGAGCGTGATGCCGACCGAGCCGACGAAGGTGCCCGAACCCCAGCCGCCGGCGATGTTGAACTGGTCGCTGGCCTGCTCTTCGAGCGGCCAGTTGATGTCCACCAGCTCGTTGGATACGGGCTTGATGTCGGGCATGATCTTCTCCTGGTCGAAGTGTCCCATGCCGGCCAGCTGGCGGATCGTCTGCATCAACAGCGCGCGGTTGTACAACTCGCCCGGCAGGGTGTAGAGTTCGCGGCGGATCACCTCGTCGTTGACGCGCATGTTGCCCGAAATGCCCACGTTGTTGATCGAGAACTGCTTGCCCTCGAAGATTTTCATCTCCATGTCGATCGAGTCGGCGCCGATGATGATTTCGGCCGGTTCGATCTGCGACATCAGGTAGCCGTTATTCTGGTAGAGCGACTTGATCGACATGTCTTCGGGGTTGTCCTCCTTGCCGTAGCCCAGCCGCTTGTTGATCGTCTTCTTGTCGTAGGTGTCGCCCGATTTGACGCCGAACATGCGTTGCAGGTCGCTGGTCGGGTAGACCGAGTTGCCGACCCATGTGATGTTGCGGATGTAGTACTTGTTGCCCTCCGACACCGAGAGGTCGATACCCAGTCGGCGGTCGTTGATCGGGTAGATCGAGTCGCTCAGGATCGTGAAGTTGCGGTAGCCTTTCGAGTTGTAGAAGTCGATGAGGTTCTCCTTGTCCGTTTCGTAGTCGTCCTCCTTGAGTTTCGACGACTTGAAGAAGTTGATGCTCTTCTGGTGCGTCTTCTTGAAGGTGCGGCGCAGGCGCTTGTCCTTGAACTGTTCGTTGCCGTGGAAATTGATCTTGCCGATCTTGACCTTGCGTTTGCGGTCGATCACGAAGGTGACGTTCACGGCGTTCTGGATGACGGGATCGTTCTCGATGCGCACGCTCACCTCCGCATTGCGGAAAGCCTTCTCGGCGAAATATTTCTTGATGAGCTTCGTATTCTTGTCGATCACGTAGTCCGACAGCTCTCCGCCCGTTTTGAGTTGCAGCTTCTCGATGATGTCCTTCTGGCGGCCTTTGCCGACCCCCTCGCCTTCGAAGAGCCAGCGGTAGACGCGCGGCCGTTCGCGCACGGAGATCTCCATGTCCACGCTGTCGCCGTCGATCGTGGCGCCGACCTTGACGTCGGCGAACAGACGTTGGTTCCACAGCTTGGCGATCACGTCCGCGATGTTCTCGCTCGGCAGATAGATCGAATCGCCCGGCACGAGTCCCGTAGAGGCTTGTACGACGGTCTTGTTGAGGTATTCGATACCGCGCAGGTTGATTTTGCGGATGAAGTAGCGTTTGGGCTTCCCCTTCATGATCGGAGCCTTCTCGTCGAAGGGCGGCAGCGTCTCCTCCGTGTCGTCGGACGCGGCGTCTTGCGGTGCGGCCGGCGTCGTGACGGCAGTGGTATCCGCCGGGTTCTTCTCTTGTGCGAATATGCCGCTCACGCAGAACAGCGGCGCTGCGATTGCCAGGCATATCTTCCGTAAACGATTCATCTATTTTCTTGTAACTCTTTTGTTCCTAATTCTCTTGGACTAATCCGAAACGGCGG
Organism: Alistipes communis; assembly: GCF_006542665.1. NCBI lineage: Bacteria > Pseudomonadati > Bacteroidota > Bacteroidia > Bacteroidales > Rikenellaceae > Alistipes > Alistipes communis. Next base: position 1,064,846 of record NZ_AP019735.1, on the reverse strand, counting down.
TCGCGTCGTGCGAAGACCTCCATCGCACGGTCGAAGTCGGCCTCCGTGAAATCGGGCCACAACACGTCGGGGAAATAAAGTTCGGCATAGGAGGACTGCCACAGCAGGAAGTTGCTGAGCCGCATCTCCCCGCTGGTACGGATCACCAGATCGGGATCGGGATAGGGGGCCGTGTAGAGCGCGCTGCCGACGGTCTGTTCGTCGATCGCTTCGGCCGGCAATTCCCCTGCCGCGACCCGGCCGGCGAGCAGGCGCACGGCGCGTACCAGTTCGCTGCGCGACGAGTAGTTGAGCGCCAGTATGAGCGTCAGCCGCTCGCCGCCGGCGGTCTCCCGCTCGGCTTGCGCGAGATATTCCTGCACCTTGGCCGGAAAACGGCTGCGGTCGCCGATCATGGCGATGCGCACCCCCTGTTTGCAGAGTTCGGGCGTTTCGCTGGCGACACTCCGGCAGAAAAGTTCCATCAGCGCGTCGATCTCTTCGGCCGGCCGTCCCCAGTTTTCGGTCGAAAAGGCGTAGAGCGTCAGGTAACGCACCCCGCGGCGGATGGCGGCGCGCACGGCGGCACGCACGGGTTCAACGCCCTGCATGTGACCGTAATAACGCTCCTTGCCGCGCAGCTGCGCCCAGCGGCCGTTCCCGTCCATGATGATCGCGACGTGTCGGGGTGTGAGTTTCGATTCGCTCATATAAGCCACAAATATAGGGAATTTAATCCGAAATAAAGCAATCCTGTTTTTTATTTTGCATGATTACATGAACATGCCGGCGGTTACGAGTCGCGGTTCCGTTCGATAAAGAGACTCGAAGTCCCCTCCCGCGGGGGATTCGGGGAGAGCGGGATCTGTAAATGGTCCGGAGTCCGCGGACAACGGCGGTCGGGAACGGAAAACGTGTCGGATATTGCCGGTACATCGAGCTGTAATAAATTTTGCTTTGAGCGGTGTCAGTCCCGAATGTCGACTCCCCACATCATCTTGTCTCTTAACGTGTCGTAAAACGATATATTGTGCGCCTGCCCCAGAAAGATCCGTTTTTCGGAGAGCGAGACGCGGATTTCGGTGTCGTCGGCCACGTCGTAGGCGGTGTTGTCGAGCGAGAGCGTCACGGCCGAACGGCGCGTGCGCACACGGAGTGCGACGTCGCTCGTGTCGGGGACGACGACGGGACGCATCGTGAGGTTGTGCGGGGCCAGCGGCGAGATCACCAGACAGCGGCATCCCGGCGCCACGACCGGCCCTCCGGCGCTGAGCGAGTAGGCCGTCGACCCCGTCGGCGTGGAGACGATCACGCCGTCGCCGTAGTAGGTGGCCACCTGCTGGTCGTCGACGCGGCACTCCACCGAGATCATCCCCGCGCCGCTGCGTTGCACGGCCGCTTCATTGACCGCCAGCGCCCCCTGCGGCATTCCTTCGACGGCTCCCTCGACGCGGAGCATCGTCCGCTGTTCGATGCGCAGCGTACCGCGCGCGATCTCGGCGAAAAGCTCCTCGATCGCCTCCTTGCGGCCGCCGGTGAGGAATCCCATGTGGCCGGCGTTGATCCCCACCACCGGCACGGGCGCTCCGCCCAGCAGGCGGACGCCGTCGAGCAGCGTACCGTCGCCGCCGTAGCAGACCATGACCGCCCCGTCGCCGACGGGGGGACAGGCGTTGCAGCCGTACTCCTTTTCGGCGGGAATCTGCGCTACGCCCAGCGAACGGATCGTTTCGGCAAACTCTTTGTTTACAACGAAGTCGAATCCGTAACGGGCGATCGCGGCGAACGTGCGTCGCAGTTCGTCGGCCGCGTGGACGACGCCCCTGCGGGAAAAAAGCAATAATTTCATCTCTGGGTCCCGAAAAATTAGTAACTTTACCACGCCGAGACGGCACGCGCCGGATACGGAACCGGGCGGGGCCGTTCCGTCGGGGCGCGCCTGTCCGAGCTGGAATTTATTGAGGCAAATATAGCGAAATTATGACAAAGTTGAGTGTGAACATCAATAAGATTGCCGTAGTGCGCAATTCGCGCGGCGGCAACCGGCCCGACGTGGTGCGTGCGGCGCTCGACATCGAACGCTTCGGTGCCGACGGCATTACGGTGCATCCGCGTCCCGACGCCCGCCACATCCGCTACGACGACGTGCGGGCGCTCAAACGGGTGCTCGCCACCGAGTTCAACATCGAAGGCAATCCGATCGACAGCTTTGTCGCGCTGGTGGAGGAGGTGCGTCCCACGCAGGTGACGCTCGTCCCCGATGCCGCGGATGCGGTCACGTCGAATGCCGGCTGGAATACGGTCGCGCACCTCGGGTTCCTGCAAACGGTCTGCGAACGGTTCAAGCGTCTCGGAATCCGCGTTTCGATCTTCGTCGACCCCGTGGCCGAGATGGTGCGGGGCGCCGCCGCGTGCGGCGCCGACCGCGTGGAGCTCTACACCGAAGCCTATGCGCGCGGATACGCCGCCGATCCCGCGCGGGCGATCGCGCCCTACGCCGCCGCCGCCGAGGAGGCGCGCCGCTGCGGGTTGGGGCTCAATGCCGGCCATGACCTCGATTTGGAGAATCTGCGCTATTTCGTCGAGTGCATTCCGTGGACCGACGAGGTGTCGATCGGCCATGCGCTCGTCTGCGACGCCCTTTATCTGGGGCTGGAAAACACGGTCGGACTCTATAAACGCTGCCTGCATCGATGAACGACGACAGCCGCAATCCGCTTTCCGATCCGATTTTCCGCCGCATCTCGCGCCTTGCGGATGCGATGGGCGTGCGCGCCTACGTGGTGGGCGGTTACGTGCGCGACTATTATCTGGGGCGTCCTTCGACGGACATCGACGTGGTGGTCGTGGGGAGCGGGATCGCCGTGGCCGAAGCGCTGGCCGCCGAACTGCATACGCGTCTGTCGGTCTTCAAAACCTTCGGCACGGCGATGCTGCGCACCGGAGGTATGGAAGTCGAGTTCGTCGGCGCACGCAAGGAGTCCTATTCGGCCGATTCGCGCAAGCCCGCCGTGGAGGAGGGGACGCTCGAAGACGACCAGCTCCGCCGCGATTTCACGATCAACGCGCTGGCGTGGTCGCTCAACGGCGACACCTTCGGCGAGCTGGTCGATTCGTTCGAGGGGTTGCGCGATCTGCGCGAGCGGATCATCCGCACGCCGTGCGACGCCGACGTCACCTTTTCGGACGATCCGCTGCGCATGATGCGGGCCGTGCGCTTCGCCGCGCAGCTCGGTTTCGACATCCTGCCCGAAACCTTCGCCGCGATCCGGCGCAACCGCGAGCGCATCCGCATCGTCTCGCGCGAGCGCATCACCGTCGAGTTGAACAAGATCGTCGCGTCGGCGGTGCCCTCTCGCGGCTTCGACCTGCTCGAACGGTCGGGGCTGCTGGCGCTGATCTTCCCCGAAATGCAGGCCCTCAAAGGGGTCGAGCGGGTCGGCAGACATGCCCACAAGGATAATTTCTACCATACGCTCAAAGTGCTCGACAACGTGGCTGCGAAGAGCGACGACCTCTGGCTGCGCTGGGCGGCCGTGCTGCACGACATCGCCAAGCCGCTTACCAAGGCCTACGATCCGCAGACGGGGTGGACGTTCCATTCGCACGAGACGCTGGGGTCGAAGATGGTGCCGCAGATTTTCCGCCGTATGAAGCTGCCGATGAACGAACACATGAAGTTCGTGCAGAAGATGGTCTTCCTCCACTTGCGGCCGATCATCCTGTCGGAGGATCAGGTGACCGATTCGGCCGTGCGGCGGCTGCTCTTCGAGGCGGGCGACGACATCGAGAAGCTGATGACGTTGTGCGAGGCCGACATCACGTCGGGCATCGACGCGAAGGTGAAGCGCTACATGGCCAATTTCCGGCTGGTGCGCGAGAAGATGGCCGATCTGGAAGAGCGCGACCGCATCCGCAACTTTCAGCCGCCCGTCACGGGCGAGATCATCATGCAGACCTACGGCCTGCCGCCCTGCCGCGCCGTCGGCGAGATCAAGGAGCGGATCAAGAACGCCATTCTCGACGGCGAAATCCGCAACGACTACGACGAGGCCTACGCCCTGATGGAGAGGCTGGCCGCCGAACGGGGGCTGACGAAGGCGCAGGACGGATAGACTGTCCTGCGGACCACCGGCAGGCCTCGTCCGTGCTCCGCTCTTTTCGCGCCGGGAGGAGAGCCGCTTTTCGCCGCGTCGCCGGTTTTGGTTTGATAATTGCCCGCTCCACGGGCGATGGGGAAATTGCGCGATAATCTCAATCTGATCTTTTCGAACCTGCTGTTCGGTGCGAACTTTTCGATCTACGTCTCGCTCGTGCGGAACTGGTTCGATTTCCGGCAACTCTTCCTGTTGCAGGTCGGTGCGGCCGCGCTCTTTTTCATCCCTTTCGCGCTGCTGTCGCCCCGCACGCCCCGTATGCGCTGGGCCGATCTGAAAAACATCCTGATCGTGACGGTGCTGATTATCTACGGCTGGATGTACACGATGCTGTGGGGCGCGACCTACACCAATCCCGTCGACGCATCGATTCTGGCCACGCTGGGGCCGGTCTTCACGCTGCTGATCGCCGTCGGGATGCACCGCGAGCCTTTTTCATGGGTGCGGACGCTGGGTGTCGCGGCGGCGCTCTGCGGCGCGGGCATCCTGCTCTTCGAACGGGGATTCCATCTGGTCGAGGGGAGCGAAGGGTGGGGCAATGCGCTGGTGCTGATCGCCGTGTTGTCGATCGCCGCCAATACGGTGATTATCAAGCCGCAACTCCAGCGTTTCGGAACGCTGTGGGTCATGGGGTGGTATTATCTCATCGGCGTGGCGATCACCTTCCCCTTTTTCAAGGATTATATCGATCTGAACCGGCTCTACACGCTTCCGCCCGGCGCACTGGCCGAAACGGGTATCCTGCTGATCTTCGGAACGGTACTGCCGATGTACCTGCTCTATCGCGGCACGGAGCGCCTTACGTCGGTACACACGGCGCTCTATCGCTACATCCAGCCGTTGGTGGCTACGACGCTCGCCCTGGCGCGGCATCAGGAGACGGTCGATCAGATTCACCTGCTGGCCGGCGGCGCGATCTTCGGCGGCGTATTGTTGATGGTGCTCGGAACCGTACTGGCACGCCGGAAGCAGCGTGCCGAAATGTTGAAACAGCCGTAGGTCCGGATGTTCGGTGTTCGCTCACTCCGCTTCGAGCGCCCTGCGCCATGCGTCGGGGACCGGCACGCTCTGCTGCGCCTCGAAATCGAAGGCGACCATGACCGAACGGCTCTGGCTGCGCACCGTGCCGTCGTCGGCCACGATGCGTTGCAGGAGCGTCAGGCTCTTCGTGCCGATGCGTTCGACGCAGGTCGTCACCGCGATGCGGTCTTCGGGCCGGATCTGCCCCATGTAGGAGGTGTCGGTCGCGGCGGTGATGATCCGTACGGGCGCGAAGAGGATTTCGGGGCCGAGCAGCCGGTCGAAAAAGTCGCTCTTGCCCACGTCGAAGTACATCTGCTGCGACACGTTGTTCACGTGGCGGAAAGAGTCGATGTCGGAGAAGCGTTTCTGTATTTCGGTGCGGATCGTGCGCGGCATGGCTATTGGCGGATGACTTTCACACCTCCGTCTTCGGTGAAGGCGATGATCGAACTGGGCTTTCCGGTCGGCCGCCCTTCGAAACGGGGGTTGACCACGTAGTCCACTCCGTCGACGATCTCGCGGGCGATCTCCGGCAACCGTTTGGGCGTCGGCTCGCCCGTGATGTTGGCCGAGGTCGAGACGATCGGCCGGCCGAAACGGCGCAACAGCCCCTGGCAGAATTCATGGTCGGGAATACGCACGCCGAGCGTTCCCTCTTCGGGGATAAGATTCGCGGCCACGCCCGCGGCGCCCGGCAGGATCAGCGTCAGCGGCGAGGTGGCCATCTCCTGCACCTCGAAGGCGATGCCGGGGGCACGGTCGACGTAGCGCACGGTCATATCGGCCGACGCGCACAGGACGAGCATCGATTTCTTGTTCTGGCTGCGTTTGAGCGCGTAGATGCGCGCCACGGCCTCCTCGTTCGTGGCGTCGCAGCCGATGCCCCATACCGTGTCGGTCGGGTAGAGAATCAGCCCTCCCTTGCGGAGTACCTCCGCTGCGGCGTCGATCTCGTGCCGCAGCGCATCGTTCTTCTGCGTAGGCATGGCGCGGCGGTTATTTGACGGGCAGTACCTCGATCCAGTAGTCGTCGGGATCGTTGATGAAGTAGAGCCCCATGTCGTGGTTTTCGTAGCATACCCACCCGCGCGAACGGTGGTACTCGCGCACGGCGTCGTAGTCGCCCTCCACGCGCAGGCAGAGATGGCTTTCGTTTTCGCCCAACTCGTAGGCGCGGCCGGCATGGTCGCGCAGCCACGTCAGTTCGAGGCGGAATCCCGTCCGGTCGTCGCCCAGATAGGCCAGCACGAAGCTGCCGTCGGCGGCCTCCTTGCGTTTGATCTCGTGCAGCCCCAGTGCCTCGCGGTAAAAGGCCAGGCTGCGGTCGAGGTCGGTGACGTTGATGTTGAAATGGTCGAATCTCCCTTTGATTTCCATAGTGACAAGACTTTTTGGTCGATGCAAATGTAGCCAAAAAACGGCAAATCCCGCGCCGCCGGTATATAAAATCGTTGCCGCCGCAGCCCGGACGGAAGCAAAAAGAAAAGCCGCCACAACCGTGGCGGCTTTTCTTTCGTGCGACGACCGCTATTTGGTCATGCGCTTCTCCTTGATACGAGCCTTCTTGCCGGTCAGCTTGCGCAGGTAGTAGATACGTGCGCGACGCACGACACCCACCTTGTTGACCTCGATGTGCTCGATGTGGGGCGAATAGAGGGGGAAGATACGCTCGACGCCCACACCGTTGGAAATCTTGCGGATCGTGAACATCTTGGTCTTGCCCGAACCCTTGATCTGGATAACCACGCCGCGGAAACTCTGCACGCGCTCCTTGTTACCCTCGACGATCTTGTACGATACGGTGATCGTATCGCCTGCCTTGAACTGGGGCACGTCGGCCTCGCCCTTCGTCCACAACTGCTCGTTTACGAGCTTGATGATTGCATCCTTGTTCATAGCTGCAACTTTCGTTTAATGATTTCAGCGCTCAACATTGCCGCTGTGCCGGGGCTACCATACCGGCCCATTGTCCGGTAATCCCGCATCCGGATTCTCCGCCGCAGCCTCGGAATCCTCCGCCTTCGCACCCTGCACCCTATGCAAGAGGTTGTTACACTCCCTTTGGGGAGGGCAAAGGTAAACAAAAATTCCGATTCCCGCCAAATCTTTCCGTCGAAAAACGCCGGCGGCGGGAAAAACGGTTTCGGACGGTGCGCCGCGACCGCCGTCCGGAACGATGAATCCGACCCCGCAGGGCCGGATTCGCATGGTCGTTCGCAGTCGTCGGGCATTATGTCGGAATCGGTGATATACCGTCCGTTGCGGTCTTCGTAGCGTTAGCGGCGCTTCGGTTTCTGTGTCCGCCGGACAGGTCGCATCGGCGATCCGCAGCGGAACTTTGGCGTTCGGCTCCGCCGCGACCTCGTCCGTCGCCTATACGAAGGGATACTTCACGACTTCGGCTTTCAGCAGACGGCCGCGCACCTCGACGGCGATCACCGTTCCCGGTGCGGCGTGTTCCGCCGCGACGTAACCCAGGCCGATGCCGACTTTCAGCGACGGCGACATCGTGCCCGACGTGACAAGGCCGATTTCGGCACCCTCGACGGTTTTGAGCGGATAGCCGTGGCGCGGAATGCCGCGGTCGATGAGCTTGAATCCGACCAGTTTGCGTTTCACCCCTTCGGCTTTGAGCCGTTCCATGCGGTCGCGGTCGATGAACTCCTTGCCCTCGGCGAACTTGGTGATCCAGCCCAGTCCCGCTTCGAGCGGCGAAGTGGTGTCGTCGATATCGTTGCCGTAGAGGCAGAACCCCTTTTCCAACCGCAGCGTGTCGCGGGCACCCAATCCGATGTTTTTCAGTCCGTACTCCTCGCCGGCCTTCCACAGTGCCTCCCACAACCGGTCGGCGTCGGCGTTGTAGGCGTAGATCTCGCAGCCGCCCGAGCCGGTGTACCCCGTGATCGAGAGGATAGCCTCGCAGCCAGCGACCTCGGTCTGTTCGAAGGTGTAGTAGGGCATCTGCTCGACGGGATGATCGACCAGCTTCTGTACGATCTTCATCGCCAGCGGCCCCTGTACGGCCAGCTGGCAGATGTCGTCCGAAGCGTTTTCCAGTTCGGTGCCCGGCCGCATCCCGAAGGCTTCGCCCTCGCGGCAGATGTGGGCCCAGTCCTTGTCGGTGTTGGCCGCATTGACACAGAGCATGTATTTCTCGTCCGTGAACTTGTAGACCAGAATGTCGTCCACGATGCCGCCCCGTCCGTTGGGCATGCAGGAGTACTGCACCTTGCCCGGAAAGAGTTTGGACACGTCGTTGGTGGTGATGCGTTGCAGCAGATCGAGCGCCTTGGGGCCCTTGACCCAGATTTCGCCCATGTGGCTCACGTCGAAGACGCCCGCGCACTTACGCACGGCGAGGTGTTCGTCGTTGATGCCTGTGAATTCGATGGGCATGTCGTATCCCGCGAATTCGGCCATCTTCGCGCCGGCCGCGACGTGATACTTGTGAAAAGCGGTGGTTTTCATAGCTGTTATGTGTTTTTTCGTGTTTACTCCCTGCGTTTGACACCCAGCCGCGGACAGCGGTGGAACTCCTTTTCGCGGTCGAACAGGTAGCGGTAGGTGGTATGCACCTTGTGCAGCGATGCGCAGACGTAGGTCTGGATCATGCGGTTCATCACGGGGTTGAAGTCGCCGATCCATGCCAGCTCCATCGTCTTGTAGCGGCTCTGGCTCTCTTCGAGGAAGTGCCAGAATTTGGTCATGATGCCCGATTCGACCCCTTTGCCGTGGAATTCGGGGGTGATGCCGAAGATGATGCCGAAGATGCGGTCGCACGAGCGGCGCACTTTCAGATCCCACATCAGCCGCAGTTTCTGCCACCAGCCGAATTTGCCGTTGAACTTGCCGATCAGGCGGTTGAGGTCGGGCACGGTGATGAAGAATCCGATCGGTTCGTCGTTGAAGTAGGCGAAGATGATGATGTCGGGATCGATGATCGATTTCATCGACTGCATGAGTTGCTGCGCCTGCGCCTTGTCCATCGGCTTGACGCCCGAAAAGAGCGCCCACGCCTTGTTGTAGATGATGCGGAAGTTTTCGGCCGCCTCTTCCAGATTGCGCATGTCGATGTTTTCGAAGCGGTAGCCCGGCGTGGCCATGAGCCGTTCGGTGCGGGCGAAGATCTGACGGTTGGCTTCCGAATCGTTCACACGCCAGATGTAGGTGTTCTGGTTGAAGTAGTTGCGGAACCCGTAATGTTCGAACAGCTCCTTGTAGTAGGGCGGATTGTAGGGGTTGGCGTAGAGGGGCTGGAATTCGTAGCCTTCGACGAGCAGTCCCCACCACGTGTCGCGCGGGCCGAAGTTGATCGGGCCGTCCATGGCCTCCATGCCGCGGCTGGCCAGCCACATGCGCGCCGCGTCGAAGAGCAGGTCGGCGACCTCCTGGTCGTTGATCGCCTCGAAAAAGCCGCAGCCGCCGGTCGGCTGCTCCTCGATGGCCGCCTGTTCGCGGTTGTAGAAGGCGGCGATGCGTCCCACCACCTCGTTCTTGCGGTTGCGTACCAGCCAGCGAATCGCTTCGCCGTCGCCGAAAAGCGGATTGCGGGCGGGATCGAAGACCTTTTCGATATCCTCGTCGAGCGGGCACACCCAGTTGCGGTTGCCTTTGTAGATGCGTTTGGGCAGGTTCAGGAATTCGCGCGCCAACTGGGGCGAGGTTACCTCCTGCAAGGTATATTTCGACTTGTTCGCCATCGGGAAAGAAGTTTATATCATACAAAGATACGAATAAGTGAGGGCAATGTCAAATTTATTCGAAGATTGCCGAGCGAAAGTAGCTTCGGCGCAGTCAAAAATACGAAAAAGTTTGGAAAGTGAATAAATCATCGTTGCGCGGAGCGCACCATAACTTCCGCATTGCACCGGAGGAGGGAACGGATCGGACGAAGGAGGGAACGCCCGTCGTTCACACGATCGCTCCGGGCTCTCGCGCCGGTGTCGCCGCTACTTCCGCTTTTTTCGCGGTGCATTCGGGCAGGCCTCCGGCCCGAAGCGAGTTTCAGCCGCGGTCTGACCGGACGCGACACGGAGGAAATTGTCCGATTCCCGAGCCCTGCGGCGGGAATTCCTTGGAGAATGCGAAACAAAACGTTATATTTGTTGAGGCTTACCGACTTTTAGGATTCGAAAGATGCGCTGGTATTCGAACATGAGCGGGAACGGCGGATTTTTCACGAAAAACGAACGAACGAATGAAATACAACGCAGAGACAGGGCCGACGGACGGCGAACGGACATCGGGCTACGAGTTCATGAAGCACCGCATCCGCAAGATTCTGCTGGTATGTTGCAGCTACGACGGGTACATTCTGGAAGAGGACGGCCATATCGAGCAGCAGATCAACCAGGAGTACATCGACCTGAACATGTCCAACCCGCCGGCGCTGCTGCGCGTCAGCTCGACGGCCGAGGCGCTCGACCTGCTCCGCGAGGACGATCGGTTCGACTTCATCCTCACGATGTACAACGTGGGCGAACCCGACGTGTTCGACTTCGCCAAGATCGTCAAGGAGCGCCACCGGCATATCCCTGTCGTGTTGCTGACCAGTTTCTCGAAGGACATCTACCGCCGTATCGACGAGCGCGACGCTTCGGGCATCGACTACATCTTCTCGTGGAGCGGCAATACCGATCTGGTGATCGGCATCATCAAACTCATCGAGGATGCGATGAACGCCGAGGAGGACATCCTCACAGGGGGCGTGCAGGCCATCCTGCTCGTCGAGGATTCGGTGCGTTTCTATTCGACCTATCTGCCGGCGCTCTACAAGCTGATCCTGCAACAGAACACCGAGTTCCTGAAAGACGCCTTCAACGAACAGCAGCAGATCCTGCGCAAGCGCGCCCGTCCCAAGATCCTGCTGGCGACCAATTACGCCGATGCCGTGGCGCTCTACGAGCGATATAAGAAGAACCTGCTGGGCGTCATCTCGGACGTGGGGTTCGTGCTGCACAAGGGCGACTCCCCTTCGACCGAGAAGCTCGACGCGGGCATCGACCTGTGCCGGCTGGTGAGGGCCGACAACCCGTTGATGCCGGTGCTGCTGCAATCGTCGCAGACGGCCTTCGCCGCGCAGGCGCGCGAGTTGGGTGCAGGGTTCATCGCCAAGAATTCGAAGACGCTGTTGCAGGAGTTGTCGGACTTCATCGCCGCTCGGTTCGCCTTCGGCGATTTTCTCTTCAAAGACCTCTCGACGGGGCGTGTGATCGGCCGGGCGAAGGATCTCCACGAGATGCAGCGGCTCGTCGCGTCGGTTCCCGACGACGTCTTCGAGTACAACACCTCGCAGAACAACCTTTCGAAATGGCTCTACTCGCGCGGACTGTTTCCGCTGGCCGCGTCGATCCGCCAGCTCAACAAGAGCCATTTCCGGACGACCGAAGAGCATCGCGCGGCGCTCGTGACGCTCATCCGCGACTACCGCACGCTGCTGGGGCAGGGCGTGGTGGCCAAATTCGATCCCGCGACCTACTCCGACGCCATCGCTTTCGCGCGTATCGGCGAGGGGTCACTCGGCGGCAAGGCGCGCGGGCTGGCCTTCATGAACAGCATGCTGGTGAAATACAGCCAGTACGCCAAATACGAGAACGTCCGCGTGACGATTCCCCGCACGGTGGTGGTGGCGACCGACTATTTCGACGCCTTCATCCGCAACAACGGGCTGGAATACGTGCTCACCACCGAGATGACCGACGAGGAGATTCTCTCGGAGTTCGTCAGTTCGACGCTTCCCTACAAGCTGCGCGAGGCGCTGAAAGCCTACGTGCGCACGGTGAGCGGGCCGCTGGCGGTGCGGTCGTCGTCGAAGCTGGAAGATTCGCACTACCAGCCCTTCGCCGGCATCTATTCGACCTATATGATTCCCTATACGGAGGGGAACGAAGACCGCCAGCTGCGTCTGTTGCAGAAGGCGATCAAGAGCGTCTACGCATCGACCTATTTCGCGGCGTCGAAGGCCTACGTGCAGTCTTCGCAGAACCTGATCGCCGAGGAGAAGATGGCCGTCGTGATCCAGGAGGTGTGCGGCACGGAGCAGGACGGGCTCTTCTTCCCCACGCTCTCGGGCGTGGCTCGGTCGATCAACTACTACCCCATAGGCGACGAGACGCCCGAAGAGGGGGTCTGCAACATCGCCCTCGGACTGGGCAAGCTGGTCGTCGACGGCGGCCGCACGCTGCGTTTCTCGCCCCGCTACCCGCAGAAGGTGCTGCAAACCTCCACGCCCGAACTGGCGCTGCGCGATACGCAGAACGAGGTGCTGGCGCTCGACCTGCGCCCCGAAGCGTTCCGCACGTCGACCGACGATGCGGTCAACATCCGGCGGCTGACGCTGCGCGAGGTGGCTCCGATGCGCCAGACGCGCTTCGTGGCTTCGGTGTGGGACCGCGAGAACGACCGCATCTCCGACTCGCCGATGGACGAGGGGCGCAAGGTGATTACCTTCAACGCCATTCTCAAATACAACACCTTTCCGCTGGCGGACATCGTGCGCGACATCCTGCGCCTGGGCGTCGAGGAGATGCGCTGTCCGGTCGAGGTGGAGTTCGCCGTCAACATGGACGTCCCCTACGGGCAGCAGCGGATCTTCAATCTGTTGCAGATCCGCCCGATCATCGACAACAACGACAACCGCGCGCTCGACTGGCGCCGCGTGCCGACCGACGATGCGCTCATCTATGCCCGAAACGCACTGGGCGTGGGAAATATGAGCGACATCCGCGACATCGTCTACGTGAAGCCCGAACGTTTCGACTCGCTCTCGACGCAGGCGATCGCGGGCGAGCTCGACGCGCTCAACGCGCGGATGCGCGAAGCCGGTCGCGGTTACATCCTCGTCGGGCCGGGGCGGTGGGGGTCGAGCGATCCTTTTCTGGGCATTCCGGTCAAGTGGCAGCAGATCACCGAGGCGCGCGTGATCGTCGAATGCGGATTGGAACGCTTCCGCGTCGAGCCGAGCCAGGGGACGCACTTTTTCCAGAACGTCACTTCGCTGGGCGTGGGTTATCTGACGATCAACCCCTTCATGGGCGACGGGCGGTTCGATGCGGAGCGGCTCGGTGCGATGCCGGCGGCCGAGGAGGGCGAATATCTGCGGCGCGTGAGCTTCCCCGCGCCGCTGTGGGTCTATATCGACGGGCGCTCCAACAAGGGGATCGTGCGCACCGAACCTCCCGCCGGGGAGGAGTAGACGCGACGCGGAGGCGGGCGTCCTGCGGGACGGCTCCGCAAATGTATCGAACGGTCGAAACGAAAGAAGAAAAAACGATGGCGGACAACTATCTCGAACGAAGAATGGAGGCTTATCGGGCGCAGCCGGCGGCGCAACCGCGTCGGGCGGCGACGCTGGAACGGCTGCTGACCAGGAACCGCAGCGTGCGCGGTTACGACGCCCGGTTCGTCGTGCGGGCGGACCAGCTCCGCAGCATCGTCTCCGTCTGTACGAAAATCCCTTCTGCGCGCAACCAGCAGGTATTGCGCTTCCGGCTCGTGCTGGCGGACGAGGCCCCCGGGGTGCTGGCGCACGTCCGCATGGGCGGTGCGCTGCCCGAACTGCATCTGCCGCTGGCGGGCACGGAACCCAACGCCTTCATCGTCGTCTGTTCGACGGTGCCCGAAGACCGCTGGGTCGACATCGATCTGGGCATCGCCGTGCAGAGCATGTTGCTCCGGGCCGTCGAGATCGGGCTCAACGGGCTCTGTATCGGCGCGTTCGACCGCGATGCGATTCGGACGAGGCTGCGGCTGCCCTGCGAACCGCTGCTGATCCTCGCCGTCGGGAAGAGCGCCGAACGGATCGAGCGGGTCGAGATCGGCGCCGGCGGCGATCGGCGTTACTATCGTTCGGAGGGCGTCCACTATGTCCCCAAGATTCGGGCCGAGGAGCTGATTATCGATTCGGATTCGGCGGAAACCGGCGATAAATCGTAAAAATAATAGCTCTGTCGGTTACATATCGTCGGAAATTTGTTTATATTTGTAATGATCGAAAACGATTTTCGCCGACCAATCCTAAATAACGATGATACTATGGATGTGAACAAACTTATGGCTGAACTCGAGCGCAGGCACCCGGGTGAAAGCGAGTATTTGCAGGCCGTCCGCGAGGTACTGACGACCGTCGAGGAGACCTACAACCGGCATCCCGAATTCGAGGCGAACAAGATCGCCGAGCGGATCGTCGAACCCGACCGCAGTTTCACCTTCAAGGTGGTGTGGGTCGACGACAGGGGTTGCGTGCAGGTCAACACCGGTTACCGCTTCCAGTTCAACAACGCCATCGGCCCCTACAAGGGCGGGCTGCGGTTCCACCCTTCGGTCAACCCCTCGATCCTGAAATTCCTCGGCTTCGAGCAGATCTTCAAGAACGCGCTGACGACGCTCCCGATGGGTGGTGCGAAGGGCGGTTCGGACTTCAACCCCAAGGGCAAGTCCGACGCCGAAGTGATGCGCTTCTGCCAGGCCTTCATGGTCGAACTGTGGCGCCACATCGGCCCCGAGACCGACGTTCCGGCCGGTGACATCGGCGTGGGCGGCCGCGAGATCGGCTACCTCTACGGCATGTACCGCAAGCTGGCGCGCGAGAATACGGGCGTGCTCACGGGCAAGGGGATGACCTACGGCGGTTCGCTCATCCGTCCCGAGGCGACGGGCTTCGGCGCCGTCTATTTCCTGCGCCAGATGCTCGAAACGGCCGGTATGGAGATCGAAGGGAAGGTGATCGCCATCTCGGGCTTCGGCAACGTGGCGTGGGGCGTGGCGACCAAGGCGACCGAACTGGGCGCGAAGGTCGTGACGATCTCGGGCCCCGACGGCTACATCTACGATCCGGCCGGACTGGACAAGGAGAAGATCGCCTACATGCTCGAACTGCGCGCGTCGAACAACGACGTGGTGGCCCCCTATGCCGACAGGTTCGCCGGCTCGACCTTCTTCGCGGGGCGCAAGCCGTGGGAGCGGAAGGTCGACATCGCCATGCCGTGCGCCACGCAGAACGAGCTCGACGGCGAGGATGCCGAGCAACTGATCGCCAACGGAGTGAAGGTCGTGGCCGAGGTCTCGAACATGGGCTGCCGCCCCGAGGCGATCGACGCCTTCATCGCGGCGAAGATTCCCTACGGGCCGGGAAAGGCGGTCAACGCCGGCGGCGTCGCCACGTCGGGATTGGAGATGAGCCAGAACTCGATGAAATACAACTGGACGGCCGAGGAGGTCGACGCGCGGCTGCACCACATCATGTCGTCGATCCACCACGCCTGCCTGGAATACGGCACCGAGGAGGGTTATATCAACTACATGAAGGGCGCCAACATCGCCGGCTTCATGAAGGTCGCCAAGTCGATGGTCGAGCAGGGCGTGCTCTGATACCGGCCGCGGCCTGCGGAATCCGCGGCCGCGGAGATGCCTTCTGCCGTTCGGCGGTTGGCCGTCGGCAGGCGACATGACGGCTGAACGAAACGCATCCGGACATCGCGCGATGTCCGGATGCCTCTTTATATCCGGTCGAACCGGTGCGTGCGTCGGCCGATCCGCAGTCCGGCGGATTTCAGGGTGCCGGCGGGAACCGCTGCTGCTTTCGGATAATCTTGCCGCTTCGGGATACGCCTTCGATAGAGATGTCGTAGTCGGTCGGTGCATCGGAGGTGTAGAACTCGACGGTGGCCTGCCCCAGGTCATCGAGCTTGACGACAGGATTCCAGTAAAGCGTCGTGCGATAGTCGGGCGTGTTGGCTCTATATTTCTCTTCGGTGTCGTATGTCGGAGAGTAAAACTCCGCAGGGGTTTGATAACCCAATGGTGTCACTACGCTTACGTCCGGCGATGGTGCAGCGGCATACGCTTCGGCCAACGCTTTTCCCTTTTTCATGGTAATGGCTATGATGCCGCCTTTGAGACTCGTTCCCCAATAGCTCGTCTGGTTGCGGTCGATCAGGTCGATACGTGCTACCTGTTCGATTGGATAATACAAACAATCGGGGACATTATCCAAATCTTCTGTATATTCGATCTCCCGTTTTTCTCCCGCACGTTCCCTTTCGAAACTGGTATTCATATCGTTTTTTCCTGTCATATCACTCCAAAGATGGAAACTTGGTGTAACTTGATAACTCATTGTTAACTTATCATTTTTATCCATTCTTCCGAACCCCCAATTCGCACTTTCTCCGACTACATCTTCTGTTTTACTTAACATGTTGATTGTTTCCTCCAGTCGACCGTCGACCATAAAGGCCGGTTTGTGCCCACGGTATAGTACCCTTCGTCCCATGACCTGCATTCCGGGCATCTTCTCGATGAAGTCGAGGATCGTCCCTGCGCTGACCTCCTTGATCTGCTCGGCGTTCCACGACCGTGCTGCCAGGCGGTGTTCCGGCGCGTTTTCGTCGATGTCGTCGTCCCAGGGTTTTGCTGTCACGACCACGGTGTCGATAACGATATTCCGCATGTCTGCCGTGCCGCGCTGCTCGATATACCTTCGCGCCTGCGCCACGTAGGTCGGATCGGGCTGCCGCAGGCGCGGCAGCGTGCGGTATTCGGGAAACGAATCGGGCGTGATGAGAATCCGTGCGTCGGTGATCGTCCGCCCTCGGACGGTGGGGCGCAGCACGAAGGTCGTGCTGTCGGGGAAGTCGAACCCGTTGAGTGCGAACGACCCGTCCTCGGCGATGGGAGCCGAGGTGGCGTAGCCGCTCCGGGGTACCAGCAGCCGCATCGTGTAGCGGTCGAGCTTCTTCTTTTTGGAGAACATGGCCGTGCGCTCGATGCGTCCCGCGATCTCCTGTCCCGCCTCCATCGGGTAATAGGGCTCCTTGTATTCGTCGCGCAGGAGCTTCGGCACGTCGTACCTGCGCCAGCCCTGCGTAAGCAGCAGTTCGTCGAGCCCTTCGTCGCCCTGCGCGTTGTCGGGCGCGAAGTACCAGTCGGGGTCTTCGATCACACCGCGCAGCTCGGAGGAGAGCATCAGCGTGGAGTAGATGCCCGCTGTCGCTACGGGAGCCGCCGCCTTGCGGTCGGTGACGGCGACGGCGAAGTCGCCCTGTGCGGGTCGGCGTTTGGTGTCGCGCACCTCGAAATGCAGCGTTACCTTCGAACGCTGCCGCAACGTGCCCTCCTGCCGCATCGTCACCTCGGCCTCTTCGTCGCGGCGGTTGAAGACCAGCCGCTCGGAGTAGGCTTCGCCCGTGGGGCTGAGCAGCAGGATCTGGTAGAGGCCGCCCGGCAGTTCGTCGCGCAGGAAGGTGAGCGATGCGTGCTGCGGGTTCCACTCCTTGTAGTAGCACTGCGTGCCGCAGCGGTGGACGAGGAGCTTCAATCCCTGCGGCCGCCACTTTTTAGCCGAACGGACGGATACGACGAAGGAGGTGTCGTTGGGCTCGACGCGCAGGACGAAGGTGAAGTCGTTGGCCTCGGGCAGATCGAAGCGCCGCGCCTTGCCGCCCGATGTCTGGACGCATTCGGCCGTGTAGCGCCGGCCGGGCCGCGGCGTGAACTCGAACGACCCCATGCCGGCGTGGCGCGAGGCGAAACGTGCGACGGTGCGGCCACGGTCGTCGCGCACGGTTCCCGTCACCTGCCGCGAAAGTCCGTCCTTGCCCAGGGCCTTGAACCCCACGCGACAGGGCTGTCCGTCGATGAGGTAGCCGCCTTCGGGGAAGAAGGCCACGTCGAAGGGGCCCGCCGCCGTGCGGCGCCGTCGTTTTTCGGGTTGTCGGTAGGGATTGACCGAAAGGGGTTTCGAGAAGAGATAGTCGCCGCCGAGGTTGCGCATGTAGAGCGTGTAGGCGCACAGCACGTATTCGTCCTGCGCGAGCGTCGCGGGCAGGGGCAGGTAGCCGGCATAGACGCCGCCGCGTTGCAGAATCTTGATGCGGCGCACGAGCAGGTTGTCCGTCGTGCGAAGCTCCACGTAGACGTAGCGGCTCGCCGTGAGCGGTTCGAGCGTCGCGGCGTCGACGCAGTGCGCACGCAGCCACACCGTGTCGCCTGCGATATAGGCGTCGCGGTCGGTCGTCACGTGGATCTTCTCCTGCGGAAAATTACGGATTTGCTCCAAAAACGGGTTCTTCTGCGCGTGCAGCGCTTGGAGCGTTCCCAGCAGGAACAGTGCCGCAGCACTCAAAATGCCCCCCCCCTCCATATCGTATCATAGCTGTTCGAATTGCCTAACTATCCGCAAGATAATAAAAATTTGCGGATCGTGCAAATCGGTAGCGCAAGAGGCGGGGCGGCTCGTGGTGATCTTTTGCTCCGCCAGCCTCGGGGAGCGGCAAAAGCGCGGCGGGAACTCCGTGCGATTATCGACCGCCGATCGGTTTTTCGGGCGGCGTCATGCGTTTGAGCCGTCCGTAGACGTAGACGAAGGCGGGGACGAGGAAGAGGTCGGCGGCGATCCACGCCGTGGGATCGCCGAAGCAGACGGCGATGTAGCCCAGGGCCGGTACGGCCCACAGGCTGACCGCCGTGCGGGCGATCATCTCCGAGACGCCCGACAGCATCGCCAGATTCGTGTAGCCTGCGCCCTGGATTGTATAGCGCAGGATGCAGAGCAGGCCGAGCACCGGCAGGAAATAGCTCGCCACGTGGAGGAACAGCCGCGTGTCGGCGAGAATCTCGCTCTGCGACGGATCGATGAAGAGCCGCGCCAGCAGGTCGGAACCGGCCATCAGCACGACGAAGGCGAAGAGTGCGTAGCCGAGCATCAGCCCCGCGGCGACCTTGATGCCCTGCCAGATGCGTTCGGGCTTCACGGCGCCGTAGTTGTGGCCCGTGTAGGTGGCCATCGCCATGCCGAGGCTCTCGAAAGGCGAGATGACGAACATCTTGATGCGCACGCCGGCCGTGAAGGCCGCCACGCAGGCCGAGCCGAGGGCGTTGTTGGCGCTTTGGAGCATGATGCTGCCGATGGCCGTGATCGAGAACTGCAATCCCATCGGCAGTCCGATCGCCAGCAGCGTGCGGGCGTGCCGCGAGCGGAACCGCCGTTCGTCGCGCGTACTGCGCAGAATCTCGAAATGGCGGTGCATGTAGGCGAAGCAGAGCGCGGCTGAAACGCCCTGCGAAACGACTGTCGCCACGGCCGCTCCCAGCACGCCCCAGCCGAGCGTGAGGATGCAGAAGAGGTCGAGCGCGATGTTCAGCACCGTCGAGAAGAGCAGGAACCAGAAGGGCGTGCGGCTGTCGCCCAATGCGCGGATGATGTTCGACAGCAGGTTGTAGAAGAAGGTGCAGGGGATGCCGATGAAGGTGACCAGCAGGTAGAGGTAGGCGTCGCGGAAGATGTTGTCGGGGGTGCGCATCGCATGCAGGATGTCGGCGCACCAGATGCTTGTGACGATCGCCACGGTCACCGAGATGCCGACGGCCAGCCGCAGGGCGTTGGCCACGTAGCGGCGCATGTCGGCGTAGTCGTGCGCGCCGAAGCGCTGCGCCACCGGAATGCCGAATCCGCAGCAGCAGCCGTTGCAGAATCCCAGGATGAGGAAGATCACCGAACTGCTGGCGCCTACGCCCGCCAGGGCGTCGATCCCCAGAAACTGGCCCACGATGGCCGCGTCGACCAGCGAATAGGTCTGTTGCAGCAGGTTGCCCAGCAGCAGGGGCAGCGTGAAATTGAGAATCAGGGGCAGCGCCGGCCCCGTGGTCATCTCCCGGGATGTCGTCATAGTGAAAAAACCTCTCGCCTAAACCGCAGCAAAGATACGCAAACGGATGCGAAAGTGGTACGTTCGGCCGGCGATTTCGTCCGAAAAACGGCGGGCGGTCTTTCAGAACCGCCCGCAGAGGTTATCGTGCGTCGCGGCACGAACACGTCTGCCGTCGCCGCAGGGCGCGGATCGCCTCGCCGCCCAGTGCGATGAGCGAGGTGAGCCCCACGATCCAGGCCCACTCCTGCCACGAGAGCGGGACGGTGCGGAAGACCTCGCCGCCCAGTTCGACGATGAGCCATTGCCCCAGCGCGATGAGCGCCAGCACGGTGAGGAACGTCCGGCTGTGCGCGATGCCGTGGCTCGCCGCGCATCCGGCTTCGAATCCTTTGGCGTTGAACAGGTTCCAGAATTGCAGGAAGACGAAGGTCGTGAAGAATACCGTGAGCTGGCGCACGGTGGGCTCGCCCGTCGTGTAGAGCCACCAGCCGAGCATTCCGAGCAGGACGACCACGAAGATCGAGCCGCAGGTGGCGATCGTGCGCACCATCGCCCGCGAGACGATGCTCGCATCGCGCCGGCGGGGGCGTTCGCGCATCACTTCGTGCTGCGGCGGCAACGATGCCATGGCCATGGCCGCCAGCGTGTCCATGATGATGTTGACCCACAGGATCTGCGTCACCGTGAGCGGCATTTCGGTCTCCATGACCGAGCCGGCGAGGAAGACGACGATCGCCGCGAAGTTGATCGTGAGCTGGAAGAGGATGAACCGCTGGATGTTGCGGTAGAGCGAGCGCCCCCACATGACGGCCGTTGCGATCGAGCGGAACGAATCGTCGAGCAGCGTGATGTCGCTGGCGTCCTTGGCCACCGACGTGCCCGAACCCATCGAAAGGCCCACGTTGGCGAAGTTGAGCGCCGGCGCGTCGTTCGTGCCGTCGCCCGTCACGGCGACCACCTCGCCCTGCTGCTGCAACAGCCGCACGAGCCGCTGTTTGTCGAGCGGCCGCGCCCGCGAGAGGATTTTCAGCGAACCGATGCGGGCGAGCAGCTCTTCGTCGCTCGCGGCTTCGAACTCGACGCCCGTCATGCGGTTGCGATCCGTATCTTCGGCATCGTTCCACAGTCCGATCTGGCGGGCGATTTCGGTGGCGGTGGCGGCCGTGTCGCCCGTCACGATCTTGACGGCGATGCCGGCCGACATGCACTCCGCTACGGCGGCGGGAACCTCTTCGCGCACGGGATCGGCGATCGCCGCGACGGCCGCCAGGCGGTACGGCTCCTCCGCCTCTTCGATCCGCGAGGCGTTCGTCGGGACGTAGGCCAGCGCCAGCGTGCGCATGGCGCGGCGCTGCATACCCAGCAGTTGTTCCTGAATTTCGGCGGGAACCGTCGCGGCGTCGCAGCGGGCGAGCACCACTTCGGGCGCACCCTTTATGAGCAGAAACCGCTCCCGTGTATCGCATCGCTCAATGAGCGTGGCCATGTATTTGCGTTCGGTCGAGAAGGTCAGCCGGTCGAGAATCCGCACCCCTTCGCGCAGTGCGGCGTAGTCGCCGTTTTCGCGCCGGAGCCATTCGAGCAGCGCGCCTTCGGTGGGATTGCCCAGCGGACGGCCGTCGGCGTCGAGGAAGGCGGTCGAGTTGGCCGCCACCGACTCGCCGAGCAGCCGCTCGTCGGGAAGCCCGTAGCGGATGATCTCCTGCACGCGCATCCGGTTCTGGGTGAGCGTGCCCGTCTTGTCGGTGCAGATGACCGTCACGGCACCCATCGTTTCGCAGGCGTGCATCTTGCGCACGAGATTGTTGGTTTTGAGCATCCGCCGCATCGAGAGCGCCAGCGAGAGGGTGATGCTCATCGGCAGCCCTTCGGGAACGGCCATGACGATCATCGCCACCGAGACCATGAAGCAGTTGAGCACGATGCGCACCACGTGGGGCCACGGCGCATCGGCCAGCCCTTCGACGAGGAAGGCCTTGCCGATCAGAATGACGAAGATCAGCACCGACAGCGCGATGCCCACCTTGCCGATCTGCCGCGAAAGGCGTGTCAGCTGGCGGTGCAGCGGCGTCTGTTCGCCGCTCTGGACGGTCGCCTGTTCGGTGACGCGGCCCGCTTCGGTGGCGTCGCCGACGGCCGTGACGACCATGCGGCCGTATCCGTCGCGCACGGTCGTGCCGCGCAGCAGCCGGTTGGAGGGGTAGGTCGCTTCGGGGTCGAAGAGCTCCTCGTCGACGTACTTCGCCGTTTCGGGTTCGCCCGTGAGCGTCGACTCGTCCATTTGCAGCGATACCGCTTCGACCAGTTCGCCGTCGGCCGGCACCGTCTCGCCCGCTTCGAGGCTTACGAGGTCGCCGACGACGACTTCGCGGCGCGGAATCTCGCGCATCACGCCTCCTCGGCGTACCTTGACGGGCTGCTCGTCGTTTACACGGTTGAGCCGGCGGAACCGCCGCATGGCGTCCCACTCGAAGAGAAATCCCACGCAGGTGGCCAGCAGGATGGCGCAGAGAATGCCGATGGTTTCGGTGAAGTTGCCTTCCATGAAGGCCATGGCCAGCGACAGGGCTGCGGCGACGAGCAGCACGATGATGATCGGGTCGCGGAACTTCTCCGCGAGCAGCCGCCACGCCGAATCGTCGCGTTGCGGCGTGATGATGTTTTCGCCGTGGGCGGCGCGGCTTGCGGCCACCTCTTCGGGGGTGAGACCTTGCGGGTTGTAGGGGATCATATCCGGTTGTTTTCTGACTTGCAAAAATAATCGATCCGTCGTGCATTCGCGCGGCATGGGGCGAGATTTAACGGTTCGTTAATATCCGCCGTATGTTAACGAATCGTTAAGTCGACGGGAACTGCCGCGTCGAAGCATCGAGGCGGATGGCGATGAAGAGCAGGATGGTGAAGGCCAGCAGCGACGATCCCCCGTAGCTCATGAAGGGGAGCGGAATACCCATGACGGGCATCAGCCCGATCGTCATGCCCACGTTGACCAGCACGTGGAAGAGCAGGATCGCCGCCACGCTGTAACAGTAGACCCGCCCGAAAGGCTCCTCCTGCCGTTCGCCCATTTTCATCAGCCGCAACAGCAGCAGGCACATGACGCCGAGCACCGCGACGGCGCCCAGAAACCCCCACTCCTCGCCGACGGTGCAGAAGATGAAGTCGGTGTGTTTTTCGGGCACGAAGTTGTATTTGATCTGCGTTCCTTGCAGGAACCCCTTGCCGAAGAGGCCGCCCGAGCCGATGGCGATTTTCGACTGGTTGACGTTGTAGTCGATCCCCTGCGGTTTGTCGACGATGCCCAGGTAGCTCAGGATGCGCTCCTGCTGGTGCGGTTTGAGCACCGATTCGAAGATATAGTCGGTCGCCGGGACGAAGGCCATCGAAACGACGAAGAGTCCCGCCATGAGCAGGATGTTCATCAGCCGCGTGCGGTAGGCGTAGACCGCCACGATCGGCAGCGAAGCGAGCGTCACGGTCAGCAGGCTGCGGTAGATGTCCATCGTGCCGGGGGCGATGAGTCCCATGAACGACGAGAGGACGATGGCCGAGAGCGCCAGCGAGGCGAGGTAGACGATGCGCGAACGCCATCGGCCGTTCATCATCGCCTCCGACGCCACGCAGATCAGGATCAGCAGCACCAGCAGCGTCATGGGCGTCAGCAGGAACGAAACGATGAAGAGCGCAGCGATGAGCAGAATCGGGATGCAGAGCCACTTGTTGAGTCCTTCGCGGTAGAGGACGAAGAGGAATGCACCCAGCACGATGCCCGAACCGGTGTCGTTTTGCAGAATGGTGAGCAGCATCGGGATGCCGACGATCACACCCACGCGCAGCAGATCGCCGAAGCGGTTGATCGAGAAGGAGTAGTTGCTCATCACGCGCGCCAGCGCCAGCGCCGTGGCGATCTTGACGAACTCGACGGGCTGGATGCGCAGCGACCCCAGTTCGATCCATGACTTGGCGCCGTTGACCTCCTTGCCGGCGATCAATACGCAGATCATCACCACGATACCTATTATATATAGCGGATAGGCCCACATGTGGTAGTAGCGCACGTCGAGCAGCAGGACGACGAGCGCTACGACGAGTACGGCCGTCACCCACATGTACTGCTTGATGTAGAAGTGCGAGAAAGCGAAGAAATCGGCCGTCTCCTCGTCGAACGAAGCGGCGGTGATGCAGATGCAGCCCGCCGCGACCAGCAGCAGGTAGTAGAGGACGGCCAGAAAATCGACCCCCTGGAACAGACCGCCTTTGATTCTACTTTGCATAGGAGGGATAATAGATTTGCATGTTCTTCACCCTATCGACGAGCCACGGGCGGGTGATCGTGTCGGTGAGGTAGTACTCCTCGACGAGCGAGGCGATCGGCAGGGCGATCGTGGCGCCGAATCCGCCGTTTTCGACGTAGACCGAGATCGCGATGCGGGGATTGTCCTTCGGTGCGAACGACAGGAAGGTCGAATGGTCGCGTCCCTGCGGATTCTGGGCCGTGCCCGTCTTGCCGCAGACGTCCCAGCCGTCGAGCCGCGCCACGGTCGAGGTGCCGCCGACGTTCACGCCGCGCCACATTCCCTCGACGATCGGTTCGAAGTGCTTGGGGTCGATCATCGTATACTGCTTTTCGTAGAAACGGCGGTCGATCGAATCGCGCCCTTCGATGCGCTTGACGATGTGGGGGATGTAGTAGTAGCCCCGGTTGGCCAGGATAGCCGCGAAGTTGGCCATTTGCAGCGGCGTGCAGCCCAGTTCGCCCTGCCCGATCGAGAGCGAGATGACCGTCAGTGCGTTCCACGAACCGTGATAGACCCGGTCGTAGTATTCGCTCGACGGGACGTAGCCCGCCCCTTCGTCCAGAAAGTCGGATTCCAGCTTGCGGCCGAAGCCGAGGCTGTTGACGTAGGTTTTCCACATGTCGAAGCCGTGTTCGACGTCTTCGTAACGGCGGTTTTCGAGGATGTTGCGCAGCACGTAGCAGAAGTAGGCGTTGCACGAGTTGGCCACCGCCCCGCGCAGGTCGAGCGGCGAGGCGTGGGCATGGCATTTCATCATGCGGTGGCCGTAGCGGAATCCGCCGTTGCAGGAGTAGCGGTCCGCCGGCGTGAGCACGCCCTCTTGCAGTCCGATGAGCCCCTGCACCAGCTTGAAGGTCGACCCCGGAGGATATTTCGCCTTCACGGCGCGGTTGAACATCGGCTGACGTTTGTTATAGAGCATTTTCATGTAGTTGTTGCCCCTGTGGCGGCCTACCATTTCATCGGGGTCGAACGTGGGCGAGGAGACCATCATCAGGATCTCGCCCGTCGAAGGCTCGATCGCCACGGCGGCTCCCACCTTACCTCGCATCAGCTCTTCGGTGAAGGCTTGCAGGCGGGCGTCGATCGTCGTGACGATGTAGCTGCCCGGTTCGGGCAGTGAATCGAACATGCCGTCCATGTAGGAGCCCTTGACCACGCCGTGCGTATCCTTCTCCATGATCTTCACCCCTTTCTTGCCGCGCAGCTCCTCCTCGTAGGCCTTTTCGACGCCGCTCTGGCCGACGTAGTCGCCCGAACGATAGTCGGCATAGCGCTTCATCTTCAACTGCCTCTCGTTGATCTCGCCTACGTCGCCCAGCAGGTTGCCGCCGATCTTGCGCGGATAGCTGCGTATGGTGCGGTAGACGGTGTAGAACCCCGGGAAGTTGTTTTCGTCGAAGCGCAGTTTCACTTCGCTGGAAATGAAATTGGTCACCATGTAGGGGATGCGGGGGCTCATGCGGGCGTTGCGCAGCGCGCGTTCGAGTTTGGTGCGGGAGATTCCCAGCAGGTCGAGCATTTGCAGCGTGTCGAATCCTTCGCGCGGCAGCTCGCGGTAGATGACCATCAGGTCGTAGCAGGCGCGGTTCTGCGCCAGGTACTCGCCGTTGCGGTCGAAGATTTCTCCGCGCGGTGGGTATTGGACGACGTGCCGCAGCGCGTTGCCGCGCGCCAGTTTTTCGTATTTCGGGTCGATGAGCTGGATGTAGGCCAGCCGCAGGATGATGACGCCGAAGATCAGCAGCACCACCGCTTGCAGCGTGCGCATCCGCACGTATCCTTTGCGGGAGTCGGTCATATGCGCGGCGAGAGTCGGGAGGTGAATACCTGTGCGATCAGCCAGCAGAAGAAGACGCCGACCGCGGCGCTCACGCCGAGCCGCAGCAGCGTCAGCAGCGCGTGCGACCACGAGAGCGCCTCCATGTAGAAGAAGATCGCGTTGTGGAGGACGACCGTCAGGGCGAGGTAGACCGTGAAGGACTTTTCGCCCAGCCGCCGTGCCGAGGGCACACCGCCGTCGTGGACGTTCTCCTTGCCGCAGACGAAGTTGAGAAGGTGGATACGCACGAAGGCGACGAAGACCGTGGCGATCGTGTTCACGCCGGCGGCACCCATCGTCCAGTCCATCGCGAGCCCCATCGCGAGCCCCGCCAGAAGCATCCGGATCGGTGTGGTCTCCATCGGCAGCAGCGCGATGAAAACCACGTAGACCAGCGGGTTGAGGTAGACGCTCAGCGACAGGTTGTTGAACAGAAAGATCTGCAACAGCGCCGCCACCAGAAACAGAAGTGCGTATTGTAGGGTTCGGTACATAGCTCGGTCGAAAAGTCGGGGCGTGCCCCTCCGGTTTGTGTTAAATTCCCTCTTCCAATTGCCGTTGTTCGTTGTAGTCCTGATTCTTGACGAGCACCACGTCGTGCAGCGCCGTCATGTCGGCGGCCAGGCGGATGCGCACGTCGTAGGCCGTGCGGGTCTCGTTGAGTTCGAACTCCTCGACCGTGCCGATCAGGATGCCGGCCGGGAAGTAGCGCGAGAAACTCGTCGATACGATCGTGTCGCCCCGCTCCACGGCGGCATATTTCGACAGATCGCGCATACGGACGTGCTCCGCGTCGAAACCGTCCCAGTAGATCGAGCCGAAATGGCCGTCGCCCGCCACCTCGCCGCTGGCGCGGAACGAGGTATTGAGGATCGACACGGCCACCGAATAACGATCCGAACAGCTGACGATGTAGCCCACCATGGCGCCCGAAGGGGTGACGACGGCCGTTTCGGGCGATACCTCGAAATCGCGTCCCTTGTTGAGCGTCAGCAGGTTCTCCTGCTTGTTGATCGAGTTGGCCACGACGCGGGCGGTCGTGTAGCGGTAGGGACCCGCCAAGGGCGATCCCACCGTGTCGAGGGCGGCGAAGAGCGCCTGCTCGCGATAGAACGACAGTTCGTTTTCGAGCGCTGCGACCCGTTCGAGCAGGCGTCGGTTTTCGTCGGGCAGGGCGAAGAAGCGTTTCACGCCGCGGAAAGCGCTGTGGATTCCGCCCGCCAGCCGGTTCGACTGCGTGAGGATACGTGCCTGCGTGAAGTGGGAGGAGTGCGCATAATAATTGATCGCCACCACTTCGATGATGACGAACAGAAGCGCTACATAAGTGCTCCGCAGGAATTCGAGTAGTTTGTACACCTCTCCGGTCAGGGTTTATCGGCGGGAGCTCCGGCGGACGAAGATTCCCGTTTCCGGCAGGGGCCTCAGCCTCCGCCCGCAAACGGGAACTGTTCCGGAGGTCGCCGCGGACCGCTTATTTCATCAGGAACGAGAAGCGGTCGATGTTTTTCAGTGCGATGCCCGTTCCGCGCGCGATGGCACGCAGCGGATCTTCGGCGATATGGAACGGCAGTCCCGTCTTCTCCGTAAGACGTCGGTCGAGGCCCTTGATAAGGGCGCCGCCGCCGGCCAGGTAGATGCCGTTCTTGACAATGTCGGCATAGAGTTCGGGCGGCATCGTTTCGAGCACCTTCATCAGCGCGGCGTCGAGTTTGATGAGCGATTTTTCGAGTGCGTAGGCGATTTCGTTGTAGTTGAGCGTGACGCTCTGCGGCAGTGCCGTCAGCATGTTGGGACCGGTGACGGTGAAATCCTCCGGCTCTTCCTCCAACTTGGGTATGGCGGCACCGATGGCGCATTTGATCGCTTCGGCCGTGCGTTCGCCGATGCGGACGTTGTGCTGCTGGCGGACGTAGTTCTGGATGTCGGAAGTGAAGACGTCGCCCGCCACGGTGACCGACTCCGAGCAGACGATGCCGCCCAGCGAGATGCAGGCGATCTCGGAGGTGCCGCCGCCGATGTCGATGACCATGTTGCCTTCGGGCGCTTCGACGTCGAGCCCCGCGCCCAGCGCGGCGGCCATCGGTTCGTAGATCATGTAGACCTCGCGCCCGCCTGCGTGTTCGGCCGAGTCGCGCACGGCGCGGATCTCGACGTTGGTCGATCCCGACGGGATGCAGATCACCATTTTGATCGAGGGCGAGAAGAGATGCCCCGAACTCTTGACCTTCTTTATCATGCCGCGCAGCATCAGTTCGGTGGCCGTGAAATCGGCGATCACGCCGTCTTTCAGGGGGCGGATCGTTTTGATGTTGGGGTTGGTCTTCTCATGCATGGCGCGCGCCCGTTCGCCGATGGCGACCAGCTTGCCGGAGTGGGAGTCGATGGCGACGATCGAAGGCTCGTCCACCACCACGCGGCCGTTGTGGATGATCAGGGTATTGGCCGTACCGAGGTCGATGGCCAACTCCTGTGTCAACGAAAAAAGTCCCATATGTTTTTTCTATTTATTATCAGTATTTTAAGCGGGTTTCGCGCCGGTACGGCCGGCGTCTGGGGATCTCACTTGCAAAGATAGGAAAAAGAACGGAATATCGCTGCAACAATTTTTAAGAATTTTAACTACATTTGCCGTGTCATTGCAAAGTGTCGAATTTAATTCTGATTTCGTTATGAAAACACTGAAACTTGATATTTCGAAGGCCGGCGTGGAGATCACTCCCCGCATGGAGGAGCGCACCCGCGAGGCGCTCTCGCTGCTCTATTCGAAGCAGGGCGCCGGCAACGATTTCCTGGGATGGGTGACCCTTCCCTCGTCGATCGCGCCGCAGGAGTTGTCGCGCATCGAGGCCGAAGCCAAGAAGCTGCGCGAGTGTGCCGACGTGATTATCTGCATCGGTATCGGCGGTTCCTATCTGGGTGCCAAAGCCGTTGCGGAGGCGATGGGCGATTCGTTCGCCGCGCTGCGTCCGCGCAAGGAGCCGGTGGTCGTCTTCGCCGGTCAGAATCTCTCGGAAGAGTATACCTACGAACTGCTCGATGCCGTCAAGGACCATTCGATCGCGGCGATCGTCATCTCCAAGTCGGGGACGACGACCGAACCGGCCGTGGCCTTCCGCATCGTCAAGGCGGAGATCGAACGGCGTTACGGCAAGGCCGGGGCCGCCGAGCGTATCGTGGCCATTACCGACCGTGCGCGCGGTGCCTTGAAGACGCTGGCCGACAACGAGGGCTACGCCACCTTCGTCATTCCCGACGATGTGGGCGGCCGGTTCTCGGTGCTCACGCCGGTGGGATTGCTGCCGCTGGCCGCCGCCGGTGTCGACATCGAGGCGCTGGTACGCGGCGCCGAGGAGATGGAGCGTGCCACGGGCGAGCAGGTCGCCTTCGCGGAGAACCCCGCGGCGGTCTACGCCACGGTGCGTAATGCACTGTACGAAGCGGGCAAGAAGATCGAGATTCTGGGTTCCTACGAACCGAAGCTCCAGTATATCAACGAGTGGTGGAAGCAGCTCTACGGCGAGTCGGAGGGCAAGGACGGCAAAGGACTCTTCCCGGCCAGCGTGACCCTCACGGCCGACCTCCATTCGATGGGGCAGTACATTCAGGAGGGCGAACGGACGATGTTCGAGACGATCGTCTCGGTGACCGCTCCGAAGCACGAGGTGCGGATCGAATCCGACGCCGAGAATCTCGACGGCCTGAACTATCTGGCGGGCAAGCGCCTGTCGGAGGTGAACCGTATGGCCGAGTTGGGCGTGCAGCTGGCGCATGTCGACGGCGGCGTTCCCAACCTCCGCATCGAAATTCCCGAGATTTCGGCGCACGCACTGGGCGCACTGCTCTATTTCTTCGAGAAGGCGTGCGGTATCAGCGGCTACCTGCTGGGGGTGAATCCCTTCAATCAGCCGGGTGTCGAGGCCTATAAGAAGAATATGTTCGCCCTGTTGGAGAAACCCGGCTACGAGGCCGAGACGAAGGCGATCCGGGAGCGGCTGAAATAACGCAACGGTTTGCGCATGAACGATCGGGCGCCTTCCTGCGGGAAAGGCGCCCGATTTTTTGACCGCCGTTTCTCTTTCCCGCACTTTTCGCAAGGCGGCTGCACTGCGCGCAACGATGATTTTGATTTAGTTTTAGCAGGCTCGCAGCCTGCCCGATCGCCGTGCTTGATCTTTTGATGCTTTTGGATCAAGCCAAAAGCACAAGAAATTCAGTGAGAAGAAAAACTTCCGATCGATTCTTCGGGAAGTATCCCGCACCTTCGATTCGGAGATTTCCAGCGAGGAGCAGGTTTACCACCTTTTTGTTGCATAATACTGTCTACGAGTTTGCAGCGCGGACATATTACCCTCGCCGGATTTCGAAAAGCGGATCGGATACACCTCTGACCCTACATTATGGGATAGCCTTATCAGTAATTATAACAGCTTACATCCCGATGAACCGCTTACAAGGTGGATGTAATTCGTTTTTTGAGAATAAATGGGAGAAATAAAACATGAACAACTTCAAAGATTTCTGTCCGACCTTCGAAATTGTTCATGTCCCCTATTTTCTTACACTGAAATATTTATGACTATTTTATTCAGAATAAATTTTGCGAGGCTATTTTTCTAAGAAGTCTTTCTAATGGTCTATTTCGAACGTTTTGGATGACAAACTTTACTGCGAGCCAATATGCCGTCCAATGTCGTAACTCCTATTTTGTCTCGTCTCGCCCTGCTTATCTTCGGAGAGGGACATCGTCGTGCAAAGCGCGAGCCGCCGAATCAGGTCCAGTCTGTGGGCTGGACCTGATTACGACATGAAGATGTATGATCTCACTTCGTTTCATTCGGTTCGGCCGACTACCACGATACCTTTTGAGTATAGAGGTTTCCGAACCTGTCCGTAACACGCACCTCACCCTCGCGGATTCCTTCCGACGGTTTGATCCGGAACATGTGGAACGAATTGACGGGCTTGCAGTATTTGCGCGTCGTCTTGTTCGTCACGGTAGCGTAGAGGTCGACATAGTCGGGATCCAACGCATCGTGCGCCTCCATCTGGCCGACCTTCACTCCGTTCTCCCACCATTCGACAGCACCCCATTTGTTATCGTGCGCCCAAATGTTGGCCATCACGTATTCGCCGCCGGTGCGTGCCGGAGGATAGACCTTCATCTGGTAGTTGCGATCTTTGCCACAGCAGAGATAGTACCACGAAACCTCTTCGCCGTCGACATCGACGACGAAATAACCCTGCGGCGTACCGTCATTGTTGAGCAAACGGTTCAAGCGCAATGCCCCCGTGGACTTGGTGACGGTGATCGAGGTGAGGTTGTCGATATCGTAGTTCCGCTCGGGTTCGCTCGTATAAAGATAAGTATGGTGGTTATGTCCCGCCCATGAATAGACATACTTGAAATCGAGCAGCGCCTTGCTATAAGCCGCAAAGTTCTTGTTGCGGCGCACCATGGTCGTCTTTTTGTTGAACATCTGGGCATGGGCGCAGATCATGATGATCTTGTCCTTGGGCACATATTTCAAATCCTCTATGAGCCAGTGCACGGTCTCGTCATAGAGGCCGTGGCGATACGATTCCTTGGCATCCTTACGGTCGTAGAGTATGTCGTCGATAAAAATGTAATGCACGCGACCGATATTGGCCGAATAACACGTAGGCCCCAGATGCATCTCGTAGTGCATCGTGCCGAGCGAATCTTTCAGCAACGTGGTCTGGTCGTGGTCGTGGTTGCCGATGACATTGAAAGTCACCATGTTCACACGGTCGGTATTGTGCAGATAGACAGGATAGACCGTCAGCTCGTTATAGATCACGTCGCCCAGTTCGATGCCGTAACATGGCGTAGCGATACTCTTGCGCGTCTTGATGATGTCGGGAATCACCACATCGCGGTAGGCCTCCGCCGAGTTGTCCCAGAAGAAATCCTTGATCTGCGGGTCGCCCTGCACGATGAGCGTATGGTGATCGGACGACTCCTTGCGCGGTTCGAGTACGAAATCGGCTGTGAAGGTTTCGACGTAGCGGGGAATGCGTTTGAAAGGAATCGGCAGGCTGTGGCGAGCGGGAATTTCATACTCGGCAGGCACCGACAGCATGATGAAATGACGGTTTTCGAGATCGCTCGTCAGCGTATAACGGCCGTCGGAATCGGTCTGCGTGCAGTTCAGTCCGTCGCTGACGACGGCTCCAGCGACAGGGCTTCCGTCGGTCGAGGTAACCCGTCCCGACACGTTGGGGATTTGCGCGTACACGGCACATGCCGCTACGAGCATTGCGAATAATAGGGTGAATCGTTTCATCTATGTATGAATATTATTTCGTTCCGTTCCAATAGTAACAAGGTCTTACTTCGCCGACCTCGGCATTGTTGCGCTCGGTATTGCGTCCGAGTATGAACATCCCGTAGTTTTCGGCCGTCACACGCGGAGCCTCACGCCCCTGCGCCGGCGTACCGACGGCGCCGCCGACACCGCAACCGTCCACCCTGTCGGTGTCGTTGCGACTCTCGGCCAATATCGATGCCGTGAAGCCGAAGCGGCCGCAGATCACGCCGCCGTTGCGGCAGTCGGTGATGGCTGTATACCGTTTTGGGGTCTGCGTCGTACCCACGATACCTCCGGCATTGCCGCTTCCTTTGAGGAGCACATCGCCGACATTCACGCAACCGTACATGTCGCCCGCCTCGAACAGACCGCTTATGCCGCCTGCCACCGCAGCCGAGCCGTCAACCGTACCTTCGTTCACGCACTCCTGCACATCACAGAACGACGCCAGCGCCATAATGCCTCCGATGCGGCCCGATTCGCTGTGGACAGCTCCCGTATTGGAACTGAAACGCACGACGGCATTGACGGTTTCGTTGCCGGCGATAAAGCCGCACAGGCCGCCCACATGAATGCCGCGGGCGCTGTTGTAGGTGTTGGCGGCATAGCCGCACGACACGTCGCCTTCGTTACGGCACTCGACCACGGCAACGGCCCACTTGGCATCGCCCTTGGCAAAAGCGTTGCCGATAATCCCGCCCACGGCAGTGCGTACTTTGGGGCTTTCGCCGGCGAACTTCACGGCGGCCTTGTTCAGACACTGCACTGCCACGATCGGACGTGCCGCCTGACCGACGATGCCGCCGACCGATCCGCCGGCAAATCCCGAAGCCGTGACCGCGGCATAGTTGACGCAATCGCCGACAGTCAGCGCGGAGTGCGTCGAACCGGCGATGCCGCCCGCCATCGTGAAGATGTCGCAGCGGGCGATGATCTCGCCGAAGTTGTCGCTGCAAACGATGTCTCCCTTGGTCAGACCGCAGATGCCTCCGACCTGCAATCCCTGCGGGACATCGGATTCGGAGATCGATTTGGCTGCCACCGTAACGTTACCTCGATTGGTGCAGAACTTGACCTTGACATACGTGTGACTCCCTGCGATGCCGCCGATATAGTTGTTGGGAAAAGCTCCGCTATAAGTTATCGTACCGTGATTGTCGCAATAGCCGATAAAAGCGCAGGAGAGGGGTCGGGTGGGGCTGCCTCCGACCACGCCACCCAGATAAATGCCGGCACTGCGATTGTCGAGATTGCCACCGAAATTACCCGACGACGAAACATTGCCGTAATTGTCGCAATTGATGACAATATATTTATTCATTCCGCAA
This sequence comes from Alistipes communis, assembly GCF_006542665.1. Taxonomy (NCBI): domain Bacteria; kingdom Pseudomonadati; phylum Bacteroidota; class Bacteroidia; order Bacteroidales; family Rikenellaceae; genus Alistipes; species Alistipes communis. Next base: position 1,031,259 of record NZ_AP019735.1, on the reverse strand, counting down.
ATTCCTCCCACGTAGTTGGACATCAATGATTTGCCCGACCGGTGCGAAATCTGGCCGCGGTTGATGCACCCCTCCAGCGTTCCGTGGTTCACGTCAGCGATGAATCCTGCGTAGAACTCCTCCTCGCCGTTGTCCGTACATTTCATCGAACACGAGGCGTCGATCGTAAGGTTCCGTACGACGGCCTTTTCCGAAACGATATGGAAAAGCCCTGCCGTCGTTTTCCAGTTGGAGATCGTGTGGCAGCCGCCGTCAAAAATACCGTCGAAAACAGCTATCGGTACAAAGTCCTTCACCTTGGCCATGTCGATGTCAGCCGTAAGACTTATTACCCCCTCGCGGTCGGCCCATGGGGTAATATCCTCGCCGGCATTGGCCGCGGTTGCGAACGCCACCAATTCCCAGGCCGAAGATATGCCCTCGGCCATAGTCGTCCCGACCGACAGCAACATCGAGACGAACGATAACAGAATGATTCTCTTCATTTGCATTATATAAGTTTAAAAGTTTTGCGATTTACAGGGCCATATCCGACGTTGACGCGGAATCCCAGTCGAGCGAAGCGGAGTAGCGGCGGCCGAAACGGTCGGTAACCTCGACCGTGCAAGAGGTCGCTCCGTCCGACGGCTTGATGCGAAACAGGTGCTTGACATTGGTGTCCGGCTTGAACTCCTCTTTGGCGAGGTTGCCGGGTTTCGAGTTGCTCCGGTCGCAGCACTCCTTGTATGCCTTGTCGTAACTCTCGATACGGGCCATCGGTCGGCCCGCCACGGCATTTGGGCCGTTGTCGGTATAGAGTACGCTGCCCCACAGGGCGTCCCACGCCCAGACGTTGGCATAGACATAGCCGTCGCCGTAGTCGGACGGAGAGTAGACGCGCATCTGGTAATCGTCGCCCAGTCCGTTGGATACGCCCAACTGGTTGCCGCACGGATGGTAATGCCATTCGATCTTCTCGCCGTCGACATCGACGACATAGTACCCGCGCGGCGTCCCGTCGGAGCAGACCCACTCGTTGAGCCATAAGGCTCCCGTAGCACGCGCAACGATATGCCCTTCGATATTGCTCAGCCGGTTTTCGCCGCTTTTGGAGTAGACCTTGTTGAAGTTGATATGCGAATGTCCTGCCCACGAATGCACGTATTTGTACTCCGAAAGCTTCTGCGCATAGAGCCGGCCGTTCTTGTCCACGTCGACGGGATCTTTCCCGGGCTTGCCGAACATCGAAGAGTGCGAGCAGATCATTATCATCTTCTCCTTCGGGACGTATTTCAGATCGTTGCACAACCATGTATAGACCTCGTCCGAAAGACCGTCGCTGTATCCTCCCGCGCCGTCGCCCTTCATGACGATGTTGTCCAGACAGATGAAATGGAGCCTGCCCAGATCGAACGAATAGTTCGTGGGACCAATATTCTCCTCGTAGGGACGTATGGCCTCGCCGTCCGTCGGCGCTTTGGTATCATGGTCGTGATTACCGATGACGCCGAACATCGGGAACGAGAGCGTCTTGACCCCCGATCGATAGATCTCCCACATGTTTGCATCCTCGTGGATCAGATCGCCCAATCCGATGCCATAGACCGGACGGTCGGTCATCGTCGCACACAACTTGTTCATATCGCGGCACATGTCCTCGAACATGTCGATGGAGTGATAGGCGAACTTGTCATAACCTCTGTCGCGGGCGCGTATCTGCGGGTCGCCTACCATGAAGACCGTAAAGCGGTCGCTATTGCCGCGCCGGCTGCGCAGTCGGAATTCGGTGCTGAACGAGGTCGAACCCTCTGGAATGCGGTCGAAGAACTGCGGCAGCCCCTCCTTGGATTCGATTTCGTAACCCGACGGAACGGTAACCGTCACGAAACGCCGTTTCGACAGGTCGCTGCTGAGCCAAAAATGACCGTTGCGGTCGGTCTGGGTCGTTTGCAGGCCGTCGCTTACGACAATTCCTTCGAGCGGGGTTCCGTAATCGTCGAAGACGGTTCCCTTGACGTTACAGCCCTCCTTGTCGGGGATGCTGAACGGATCTTTCGAACCCAGTTCGTTATTACCGTCGGTACATGCCGCAAGCAGCAGCAGGGCAACGAGCGTATGGAAGAATCGTTTCATCTCACAATCGTTTCATTGTGGGGCAGGGAGGCATCACCCTCGCCTGCCCCTGTGCCTAACGGCGTGAAGTCCCTACTCCTCGCCGTTCCAGTAATAGCAGCCGCCGACCGTTGCGGTCTTCCCGCTGCCGATAATGCCCTTCGCATAGCTATCGGCGTCGAGCGTCAGGATCAACTCTTGCGGTTTCTCGCTGGCACCCAGATAGAACGATCCTCCGACGCCGCAGTTCGTAACGGTAGTCGTTCCGGCGTCTATGCCCACGATCATACCCATACCGAAGAGGTTGTCAGGCGTGACAGATGCATCCTCCGTACCTAAAACCGTACTGTTTCGAATAAGCGTGGCGTAGGCCTTGCAATCCGAAACGGACGACACACCCACAACGTATGCCGCAATGCCGCTGACCCCGATCAACGAGGGGCTCGACGCATTGTGGCCATAGATATTCTTGGCTTTGACCGTACAGCCCGCAATCGTCGAGTTCGCCAGCGTTCCGGCGATACCGCCTGCGAAGTGGGGGCCGCTTCCCTCGATTCCGCCCGTGAAACCGCAGTCGGAGATATCCGAGAAACGGGCATAGCCCACGATGCCCGCAGCCCCCGAGCGCTTGCTTTCGACCATGCCCGAGCACGAGCAGCCCGTAATCGCGATGCGGTTGACCTCATCGGCGCCCAATGCACAGCCCACGATGCCACCGCCGTTGGCAGCCGACAACGGATCGTCCCACGTATTGTTGTACTGATAGTGGCGCATGTCGGCCGTCACATGACACTTCTCGATAAGGGCCGCAGTCCCTTTGACAGCACCGACGATACCGCCCGTTGCCGTGAAGATCCCGTTCTCCTTGGCATTGGCATTGTTCACGTTGATATAGGCCGCACCCTCGCAGTTCCGCACCTCGACGGGGTGTTCCGTATAGCCGAGAATCCCGCCCGTGAACGACGGCAGAACTTTGAATGCGTTATCGGTGGTTGCGAAGCCTATTTCGGCGCGATTGGCGCAATCCTCATAGATGTGGGGTCCGTCGTCGGTCGGCCGGTAGTTGATTCCGACAATCCCTCCCACGAAAATCTTGCACATGCCTTTGGTCAGCAGTTGGTTGTTATTCAATCTCAGGCTGCCTTCATTGACACACGACGAAGCGCCGCACTCCACCGAACCGGCGATGCCGCCGACGGCGTAGTAACTGAACTTCGATTGCAGATCGACCGTCATATCGCCGGCATTGGTCAGATTCGAGAGCACGGTTCCGGGATAGGCGAACCCGACGATACCGCCAAGACGCAAATACGCCCCTTCGATGCTTTCGATACCGCTGACCGTGACGCCGCCGCGGTTGGTCGTCGCCGCATCGGCAACCGTCTGTGCCTTGCCGAACGAACCGTAAACGCCGCCGACCGTGGCGAGCGTAACCGCACCGCCGATACGGACCTCTCCTTCGTTCGCGTTGCCCGAGAGCGACTCGGCAGCATTTCGTACGAATCCGCAAATGCCGCCGGCATTGACGGTACGCGGATCGGAAGCCTGATCGACCGTACCCCTGTTCGTGCAGTCGATGATGCTGCCCTCGCATTGGCCGATCACGCCGCCCAGATGCTCCTGATCGACGACAGCGGCGTTTTCGGAGTTGAACTTGCGCTCATATTTGGTAGTAACCGTGGCTTCGGTCTCGTTGGTGCAGCCGCTGATGCGCTGGCCGCCGAAAACCGTTCCGGCTACACCGCCGATACGCGTCTCCCAGTAGTACGACGTCGAGCTGACGTCGCCATGGTTTGTACAACCCGAGATCGAACCGCTGTTCTGCCCCGACACGCCGCCGACGAAATTCGAACGGTTGGCCTGGACTTTGTTCACAGCCGTGCTGTTGGAGACGACCGTGCCCTTGTTGATGCAGTCCCTGATTACACAGGTGCCGTTCGATGAACGGCCCACGACGCCGCCGACGCAGAGGGTCTTGACGTCCGAAGAGTTGGTAACCGTACCGTTGTTGGTATTCGAGTGAACTTCGGCGGTATCCCCCGCATCATCGCTGCGATCGAACGTACCGAGAACTCCGCCGGCGCATACGACCTTCCCGGACGCCTGAGCGGCAGCCGACACATCGCCGTTGTTCACGCAGCCGCTGATACGTCCCGTGCGGTAGATACGACCTACCAGTCCACCGACATAGATGTCGAAGCCGCTCGTACCCGCATAAGATACTTTGGCATTGTTCACGCAATCCTCGACCACACCGCGCCCCATGCCGACCAATGCACCGAGACTTATTTTGTCGTCGGGCGACAGGGTATTCGCAAACTCGCACGAAGCGTCGATCGTGACATTCTTGATCACCGATTCGCCGAGCGTGAAGTTGAAGAGAGGCCATGCCGATTTGAGGTTCTTGATCGAGAATCCGCGCCCGTCGAACGTGCCGTTGAACGCATTGTTAAGATCCCCGACTCCGATACCTTTCCAGTCCGAAACCTCAGCCATATCGATGTCTCCCGCCAGATAGTACGAACCACCGAGGATGCCGTTGCGGACATTTTCAGCGAGTGCGAGCATGTCGGCGGCACTGCGAATCTCAGTCTCGGCCACCGTTTCGGTCGGAGCGAACGCCACGGCAGGCATCGCCAGCATCTTGCCGGCAGAGACGACCTGCTCCTTGTCACTCCTCATACGCATGAGGTGACCTTCGGGATCGACGATCTCGACCGTGAAACCCGCAGCGAAGGTCTGCGCCGGAACCGCCACGACGAACGCTTCGGCATCGGCATCGAGAGTTATCCCTTCGCCGCATGCGAGTGTCACGCTCTGGCGGGACTCCTCGACCTCCGCATCGGGAATCACCAGTGCCGACGCGGTATAATCGATATCGAACTCGCCGCACAGGGGCTCGTGCGAATTGCCGTAGAACCGGATGCGATCCACGGCATCGCAACCCTCGGTACCCTTCGTCAACCGGATCTTGACGAAACCGCATGCGTTTTTCAGCACGACCGACGGCGTCTGGCCGCGTCCCACCAACACGGCCGCCCCTTCGGCAAACGACGCTCCGTTGCGGTTCTGCACCGCAGGCAGTACGACCTTGCCATCGACATACGCCGAGGCGGGATAGATCACGTCATAGGGAGGATTAATAGCCTCGTTCACAAAGAACGCCGCGGAAGCCGTACCCTCTTCGACATTCGAGAGCGCGTCGCTCTGACGACCGTTGACGGCGATGCAGTCGCCGTTCGACCAGTAGACCTTGTACAGGCCCGTATTCCCGTCTTTGTCACCGAGATGAGTACGTGTACCTTCGAGGGCGGCGGTCAGTTCGGTCGTTCCGCGGGCATTCGTAACATCTTCCGAAATATCGGTGGTGCACGAACCCATCGTCACGGCCGCCAAGCCCAATACCGCAAAAATCTTTTTCATGACACTCAGTTCATTTGTAGTTCGACTTCCGATTACCATTCGCTCTCTATCTCTTCGATCTCCTGCAACTCCTCGGGCGAAAGTTCCCACTCTCCTTCGCTCGCGGCGAATCCAGCCTCGATGGACACCGACCACCATTCGATTTCGGGAGAATGGTATCCCTTCTTGATTTTGTTCATCATATAAAGTTTTGGTTAGTAGAATCCGTTTCTTGCATTTCCAGCATCCGTTTACTCCTGTCCGTTCCAGTAGTAACACCCGCTCGGCGTGACATTGCCGTCGCCGACGATGCAATTGCCGAAATTGTCGGACGTAACCGTCATGATCACATTCTGAACCTTGCCTGCCGACCCCGTATTGAGCGTTCCGCCCACACCGCAGTCGCTGATGGTCGAACCTGCCGTCGAAATGCCCGCGATCAGTCCCATACCCACATGCATCTGTTCGTTGGCAGTCGAACCTACATTCTGGATCAAGGTGGCGAAAGCCTTGCACCTCGAAACCGATGACTTGCCGTATAGGTATCCGACGATTCCCGCTGCCGGAAAATGGTTGATGCTGTTGAAGCCCAAACTACTGTGACTGTAAATATCCGGCGATTTCACGATGCAGTCGGTCACCGAGGCATCACTCAGGCAGCCTGCTATACCCGCCGCAAAGTGGGGACCGCTGCCAACCACGCTGCCGGTGAAACGGCAATCCGACACGGCCGCATACTTGGCGAAACCGACGATGCCCGCTGCAGTCGAACGCTTGTTTTCAAGCGCACCCGAGTTCGAGCAGTTCGAAATCTTCACGATGTTCGACTGGCTTTCGCCTACGGCACAGCCGACGATACCGCCGCAGTGGCACATCTTAAACGGATCCATATCGATGTTGCGGTTGTAGGCATAGTTGCGGATATCGACCGAGACGATGCAATCGGCCACCTCAGCTACCGTCTCGACAATGGCGCCGACGATGCCACCTGCTGCCGAAAACAGGCCGTCGTATTTGTTATTGGCGCCCGAGGAGTTCACATAACCGTTGTTTTCACAGCCTTTCACCGCTACGGGCATCTCGGTATAGCCCAGAATGCCTCCCGTGAATGCGGGAAGGATGTTGAAGTCGTTCGATTTGGTGCTGATTCCCACCTCGCCGTCGTTCACGCAGCCCGAGTAGGTGTTGAGGTCGCCGGCTACATTGCGGCCGGCGATACCGCCGAAGCAGATCCTGCTCGACGTGTTTTTGAGCAGGATGCCGTTATTGATCATCAGGGTTCCCGAGTTTTTCGAGTCGGAGATTCCGCACTCGGTCGAACCCGCGATGCCGCCGATGGCGAACGCGGTGAAGTTCGCTACCAGATCGGCTGTGACGGCGCCCGTATTGGTGAGCGACGACAACGGTGATTCGGAATCGATATAGCCGGCGACTCCGCCGAGATTCAGGGTAGTCGAATTGTCGGCAGCCGTCTCGACATTAAGAACCGTAATAGGGCCGCTGTTCGAACTGTTCTTGTCGGAGTCGCTCTGCACGGCACCGAACCGACCGTAAAGACCGCCGACCGATGCGTATCTCACACCCTTGACGGCCGACGTGGCGTCGCCCTGCAAATCGAGTTTAGCGACATTGACATTGTTTTCGGCCTCGCCCTCGGCAAAATCGCCCGCGATACCGCCCATATAGAGATATTGCTGGTTCGACGACGAAATCATCGAGCCGCGATTGGTACAACTCTTGATACTGCCCGACGCCTGATAACCGACCACACCGCCGGTGTACTCGTTGTAAACGGCATCACCGCTACGATAGAGCGTAGTGGACACGGGCTGTGCATTCACGCAGTCCGATACCGCCGCCGTAGAGTATCCTGCTACGCCGCCGCAATAGACCGTACGCGAAGCGTCGGTGCTGACGATCAACATTTTTTCACCAGTCGAACAGCCGCTCACCACTCCCGCAGCTTCGCCTGCGATGCCGCCGATGCGCAATGCCGACGAGACCTCCGAAATACGGGCATAAACGTTCATGCTGCCATCGTTCGAGCATGAAACGATCGATGAACTCTCGCCGTGACTCTTGCCCGCAATGCCACCGGTATTGAGGCTCGCATTCGAGACGACGCTCTCGGCCACAGTGAACGAAGCCTTGTTCTTGCAGTTGCGCACGGTGCCGTTGTCGCACAGGCCGACAATGCCACCGAAACTCGTTTCGGCCGAGGCGTCCAGATTTTCGACCGCTACGGCAGCCCGGTTCTCGCAGTTTTCGATCACGCCGTACGATACGCCGGCGATCACACCGAACCAGCTTTCGGAAGTTACGCTGCCCGAGAAGGTTATCGAACAATCCTCGTCGACGATGATGTCCTGAACCGTGGCGCCGGCACCTACATGTCCGAAGAGCGACGCATCGCCTTTCCACGCCTTGACAAGCCAGCCGTTACCGCGGAACACACCATCGAACGGACGCGCGGCGGTGCCGATCGGCGTCCAGGTCTCGACTTCGCTCATATTGATGTCCGAGAGCACGTTCACGAGCACGCCGCCTTCGTTTTCAGTGGTCCAGTAGGAGATATCTTCGCCGGCGTTCCATGCCTCGGCGAACATCTTGAATCCGGGTCCCGTAACGATGCCGCCTGCGGGCACGAAGTCCTGCGTGATAGCTGGCAACGCGATGGACCGGCCGCTGTCCTTGACCGTGAACTCGACAACGCATTCGCGTCCGGCCTTCGTGTCACTGAGGTTTTTGCCTATCCAGAATTCGAAAACCGAGTTGAGGCCATCCTCTGCCGGCGTTTCGGTACACTGAACCCAGTAGGGAACCTCGACCTTCTCGATGATACCGAACGGAGCCGTGACCTCGAACGAGACATTGCCCTCGGCTGCTACGGCGATCTTGCCGTCGTCAGTCATGTTCACTTCGCTGCCAAATTGGAAAACAGTGAACTCGCCGTTATAGCCTTCCGTCGGAATCAGCTGCACGGCTCCGTAACGCGACTGCTCGCCGGGATTGGCGTCGATGCTGACGTGCATGACGGTCGTAGTCTGGCCGAACTCGTCGACTGTCGGGGTACCGACCTTCTCGGCCTCGATCCAGTCGGGGGCTTCGATCGTCCACTCCGAAGTGGTACGCACCTCGACGTCGTATGAAAGCGCCTCATTGGAACCCAGAATCTTATAGACATCGCTCATGACGAAGACATTGCCCGCCTGATCGATCTCGACCTTCCTAGTGTAGCGCCCCGCTGTGACGGTCAGCACGGCATTGCGCTTGTCGAACGAGTCATTGGATTCCACCACGAGTTCGACTTCGTCGCTGCCCGTATGGATCAGGTCGGAATCGACCTTGCACCACTCGCTGTCGGACGAAACCTGCCAGTGGATCGTCTGCACATTGAGATTAACCGTCAATTTCACCGTCTGACTCGCGCTGGTAATGCCGCGTGTTATGTCCCACGCGGGTACGATCTCTATATCGAGCGATGAAGGGCCGTTCTCGATGTTGTCCGTCGAACATGACATGACCGCCAACACTACTGCTGTCAATATCAAAATATATTTTTTCATAGCTGCAATCGATTATTCTTTCTTTCTCTTCTGGTTGTGGTCAGCCCACCAAACCTCGGTTTTCATGTTGTTCACCCCGCCCAGCCAGCCGTTGACGGCCTCGTCGTAGTTGACGGGATTGCGGAACTCTTCGTCGGCAGGATAGAGCAGGCGAGTCGGCAGCACGCTGTCGTTGCCCGCAAGCGACTTGACCGGCATCTCGGGATATCCCGTACGGCGGTAGTCGCACCATGCCTCGATACCGACCAGAACGGTCGATATCCATTTCTGGGTCATGATACGTTCGAGTGCGGCATCGTCCCTGAGTCCGTCGAGCGATACCAAAGGATTCGAAAGGAACGACGATACGATCGACTCGGAGGCATCGGGATTCCATTCGTAGACCGACTCGGCGACGGCTCGGTCGTAGTAGCTCTTGGCCGTTCCCGATATCCACTTGCGATGCGCCGCCTCCGCCCAGATGAACCATATTTCCGAGAAGCACATGATCGAGAAGTGGTCGCGATTCTGGATCAGGCCGCGGTTGTAGTGGGCCACGATATCCACATAGGGGACCAGCTCCTGATAGGTAACCTGCGTGGGCGCACCCACGCGTTTGTTGTCGAAATAGAAGTTCAGACGCGGATCGGACAAGATCACGTTTTCATCGGAGTCGAGCACGTACATCTCGTTCATCAGCCGTTCGCAGATCATATTGCTGTTCCAGCTGCCGGCACGCCACGAGAAGAACGGCGTCTGCTGGGCGGCTACCGCATCGTTGAAAGGCACATCGGCAGCGTCTTCGCGGCTCTCGAAAACAGGATAGTCCGCCGGATAGGAGAAAATCTGGTTGAGTTTCGACACGGCGAAGAGGCTCTCGGTCTCGACATCGACCTCGTCTTTGAGCGCCGCACGCATCAACAGACGCAGATAGATCGAGTTACCCAGCTTGCGCCATTTCTTGATGTCTCCCTTGTACATGTAGTCCTCCGAAGCGTCGAAGTTCTCCTTCGACTGCGCCAGCAGCGTATTGGCCTCCTCGAGTAGCCGGAACATATCGCGGTAGATCTCCTTTTGGCTGTCGTAGCGGGGCGTGAATTCCGTACCGCCCGAAGTATATCCCTGCAACGCCTCGAAATAGGGCACATCGCCGTAGGCGTCGGTCAGAGTGGACATGGCGATGACCTTGATGATGGAGGCGACGGCCAGCGCCGCATCGTTCTTGTCCTTCTTGGCTTGCTCGAGCATTGCCTGCGCATTGCCGCCGACCGAATAGAAATCGTTCCAATAGCCCGCCGCAACGCTGTTTTGAATGCGATAGTTACTGATTTTGTCGGCATTCTGCTGGTGGCCGACCGTATACTGCATGAGTTGCGAGGTCAGTGTGAACGACCGGTTGATCATGCGGTACTCGTAGTTAAAGACGGTCGGCTGCACGAACGTAGTGGCCGTCGTATTCTGCACGGCGTTTCGGTTTATGTTCATCTCTTCGAAACGCGAACACGAGGTTGTGACGGTCACCGATGCAACCAGTGCGGCTATCGAATATTTTATCTGTTTTGTTCTCATAATCATCACGCTGCTCTGTTAGAAAGTTATCCTTACGTTGCCGCCGAACGTCGCTGTTCCGGGCATCTGCAACATCTCGAATCCGGGAACTACCGACGCACCGCGCATGAAGGCGCCCTCGGGATCCCACCCCGGGAACTTCGACCAACAATAGAGGTTACGGCCGTAGACGGAGAGCGACAGTCCCTTGATGAACTTGCTCCTTGCCAACAGCTGGCGCGGAAACTCGTATGCGATGCGAATCTCGCGCAGTTTGAGGAATTCGGTGCTGACAAAGTTCTGCTCGCAGTTCTGGAAAGCATATGCCAGACCGTAGTACTCGACGATGTCGGCCGTCTTGTGGGTATTGCGAATGAAGTTGCCGTCGGGCAACTGGTTCACTCCGTCGAGAACCAGTCCGTCGTAACGTCCGGCGAGCGTAAAGCTGCCTTTGCCCCGTGTGCCGAGAACGGCGTTGGTATAAGAGTAGACGTTTCCGCCGTGCTGGCCGTCGAAAGCAACCGACACGGTCAACCCCTTCCACTTGACACTCGTGCCGAAACCGCCCTTCCAGTCGGGCGTACACTCGCCGATGTACTGCAATTCATCGCTGTACTGGGGATAACCGTTCTCATCGACGATGATCTGTCCCGATACGTTCGTGATGCTGCCGTCCTTCTCGACGATGTACGCTCCTTCGGGAGCGCGTTTGTACCCCAGTCCGTACATCGCCGAGAGCGAACCGCCCTTGTAGGCGGTCATGTAAGCGTGCGACGAGTAGGAAGCCACGATCCACGAATCGACGCCTTCGCCCAGATCGACTACTTCGTTGCGGTTCTTCGACCAGTTGACATACGCCTTCCACTGCACGTCGCGCGTCTTGACGAACGTACCGTTGATCTGAAGCTCCCAGCCGTAGTTACGAATGGTTCCGGCATTGGCGAAACGCTTGGTCACACCCGAAGCCGAGCTGACCGGCATGTTCACGATGAGGTCTTTCGAGGTGTTGTTGTAATACGCCAGATCGACACCCAATCGGTTGCGGAACATGCGCAGGTCGAGACCCACCTCCCACGACGATACGATCTCGGGACGGAGGTTGGCATTGTTCATCGTACCCGGTATCTGATAATTGCCGGCGAAATCCGACGACGAAAGATAGTCGGTCGTACGGTAGGGTTGGGTGTCGTGTCCCACTTGTGCGAAGCTGCCGCGCAGTTTCACCAAATTGACGACGTTGCGCGCCGCACCGAAGTCGATGAGTTCGTTGAGCAGTACGCTCGCCGATACCGACGGATAGAAATAGGAATTGTTGTTCACGGGCAGCGTACTCGACCAGTCGTTACGACCCGTAATGTCCAGGAACACGGCATCGCGCCACGAGATTTGAATCAGACCGTAGAGGCTGTTGGTCTGGCGTTCGTAGTCATAGTTGTTCGGCTTGACGCGCTCTACGGAGTTTGCCAGCGAGTAAACGCCGGGTTGTTTGAGCTGCTCGGCCGTTTGGGTTGTTTCGCGGAACATGCGGTTGATGATGCTGCCGCCGAAATTGAGCTTCATGTCGAATCCGGCGCCCAACTTGCGGCCGTACTTGAGCAGAAAGTCCGTGCTCAATTGCAACGAACTGACATTTCCCTCACGATACATGCCGTAACGCTGCGAATAGGAGCTTTTGGGCTGGCGCATGGTGCGGTGGTCGCGCGAAAAATCGATACCGCCGCGCAGCATCAGGTCGAGACCTTTGTAGAGATGCAGGTCGAGCGACGTGTTTCCGAAGATGCGGTCGCGGTCGAGCGTATTGAGGCATTCGTAGGCCACGAAATAGGGATTGTTCTTGGCGCCCGTCAGGTTGGCATTCTGTTGCACGCCCGGATCGATCCAGTAATCGCGTGCCCAGTCCATGTTGATGTTGGGCGCCATGCACCACAGCGAGTACATGACCGACGCTTGGCCGTAACCCATTTGCGGCAGGTTGTCGCAATCGCGGCGATAGTAAGTGATCGACGTATTCATCGACAGCCAATTGTTGACCTTGTTATGCGAATTGAGCTTTATCGATTGTCGCATGGCGGGTGAGTTGGGTGTAATCGACTCGCTGCGCGTGTCGGATATCGAGAGCCGCATCGAGTTATTGCGGTTGAGCTTGGCCGACAGCGACAGCGAGTTGGTCGTTGTCCAACCCGTTTTGAAATAGTCCTTGAACCAGTTGCCGTAGCTGACGAACGGCGTCTTGACGCGCAGACCGTTCTGATCGAGGCCGATACCGCGCTTCTCATCGTAGAACTGGTAGTAAGGCGTACCGTCCATCTTGGGACCCCACGATGTAGCGTCGGTGGTCGTAACCTCGTTGCCGTCGACCGGCTCGCCGTAATGGAACGTATCGTGTCCTTTGGTACCGCCCTGGCCATAGACGTACTGCAAATCAGGCGACGTATTGACGACCTCGGCGACGAAATCCGACGAGAAGGTCACGCTGACGTTGCCGTCCTCCTTGTCACCCGACTTGGTGGTGATGACTATAGCACCGTTGGCGGCCTCCGAACCGTAGAGAGCCGTGGCCGCAGGGCCCTTCAACACCGTGATGTTGTCAATATCGTCGGGGTTGATGTCGCCCGTACCGTTGCCGTAGTCGATGGCATACGCCGACTCGCCCATGCCCGACGAGGTGTTGAACATCGGCACGCCGTCGATGACGAACAGCGCTCCGTTGTTGCTCAGGTCGAGCGATGACTCGCCGCGAAGCGTGACGCGCATCGAACCGCCCGCGCCGGCACCTGTCTGCTGCAATGTCAGTCCGGCAACCTGTCCCGTCAAACCCGAGAGCCAGTTGGTGGATGTCGCGGATGATGCGAGGACGTCACCGTCGACCTTGGAGGCGGCGTAGCCGAGCGATTTCTCGTCGCGTTTGAGGCCCAAAGCCGTGACGACGACCCCGTCGATGGCCTGCGCCTCGTCCACGAGTGTGATGTCGATGGTCGATTTGCTGCCCACGAAGACCTCCTGCGTCTTATAGCCGAGAAAGCTGAACGACAGCTCGTCGTTGGGACGCGCCTTGAGTGCATAGGAGCCGTCGGTACCCGTCACCGTGCCCGTGAGCATGCCCTTGACGATAACACCCACACCGGACATCGGTTTGCCAGCCTCGTCGCGGACGATACCCGTTACGGTTACCGTCTTGTCCGACGATGCGGAGGGTTGCGAACGCTGTGCGGAGGGTGCCGGAGCAGCCGTACCGGACCCGGACTTCGCCGTCGAAGGTTTTGGCGGGAGTTGCGGTTTCGACAGGGCGTTGAAGGCGAAAGCCGTGTCGGCCGTCGCCAAAGCCAACGTTGCCAACACGCCGGCTGTAAAGCGGCGGAATGAGGAGCAGCGTTTTCGTAAAGTCGAGTGCAGAGCCTGACTTACTCGGACTAAGCCAAGGCGAGAAAACGGCCGCCCAAAAATCGAATGATTTTTCGACTTGTCTAAATTTGCCATTCAATCAATTATTTCGGTTAATATTTTAAGTTGGAAATTTTCAGATATGCGAGCGCTTCGACACGCATAGCGCGAGGATGAACGAAAGGGCCGAGGCCGCGATCCAGAAGAGGGCTGCGGCCTCGAAATCGTAGCGAGCGACGCCGTCGACGACCGTTTTTCCCTCGTTGATGAGCCACCCGCTCACGATGTCCTGCAACCCCGCGCCGATGTAGCTGGCCATGCCGACGATGCCCAGGGCCGCGCCGGTTGCCTCGCGGGGTACGATGTCGATGGCCATCAAACCTCCGAGGAAGCAGATCAGCACGCCGATTGCCATACCGAAGAGCACCATGCTCAGCATGTTGACGAGTATGCCGTCGCCCGAATAGAGGAACAGACACAGCGCGACGGTATTCAGCACGCCGAAACCGAAGGCCAGCACATTGCGGCGTCCGTGAAACAGCGTATCGGACAACCAGCCCGAAAAGACCGTCCCGACGATGCCCAGCAGCGCGTTGACCGAAATGACCTGTGTGGCCAGAGCCAGCGAGTAGCCCTTGACCTCCTGCAAGAACAGCACGCCCCAACCGTTGACGGCATAGCGCGAGACATACATGAAGGCGCTCGACAGGGCCAGCACCCAGACGAAGGGATTGCGGATGACCGAACGCTGCAAGTCGGAGGTCGAACCGTGGTCATGGCTCTGTCCGGGTGACTCCTCGCCGGTCAGCACCTCGATCGGAGGCAATCCTTTGGATTCAGGGGTGTCGTGAAGCAGGAAGACGATCACCGCTACGCCCAACACGCCCGCCACCGACGAGCCGACGAAGCCCCATTGCCAGCCGAAGATGCCGACGACGGCCCCGACGAAGAGGAACGACAGGAATTCGCCGAGGTTGTGGCTGGCGCTGAAAAAACCGTAGTAAGTGCCGCGTTTGCTCAGGGGATACCACCGCGACAGCGCGATGATCGCAGGTGGTGCGCCCATCGATTGCGCCCATCCGTTGACGCCCCACATCACGGCGAAGGCGACGAACAGCGTCATGTTGCCCGCCAAGCCCGCGCCGCCCGCGAATCCCAGCACCCCGACCAGCAGGTTGGCGACGGCCGAGACGCACAGTCCGGCCGCCATGAAGCGCTTGATGTTGCTGTGGTCGGAGAGAAAGCCGTTGACGAATTTGCCTATGGCATAGGCGAACAGCAGCGCCGAACCGATGATACCCAGCTGCGTGGCGTCGAGCGCCCCGCTTTCGAGAATCGGTTTCTTGACCACGTTGAGACTCGTGCGGCAGACGTAATAGAGACTGTAACCGACCGTACCGGCGATGAAACTCTGGAAGCGGAGTTTCCGATACAGTTTCATGCGCGCCGCGTCGTCTCCCGCGAAGGGTGCCGACGGCGCGCTTTTTCGAAAGAAAGAGAGAGGGTTCATTCGGTTGTTTACACTAGGTGTTTCGGAATTCAAAATTATCCCATAAAACGACATAAATAACGGTATCGTTCGGGAAAGTAGTCGTGCAGGAGACTTAATCTGTTCAAAATAAGCGATATGATATTCTGTTCCGTCCGTAAAATAGTAGATGGAATTCCGATTTGTCGTGCGATACGCTCGCGACTTTTTGTCCGAACTCCGGTCGGTCCCTTGTTTGGCAAGCCTGCGGAAACGAAGGCGGGAATCTACTTTATTCGAAGCCGGCCGAAAGAGGAATCCGCTGCCTTCTAATATTTTGCAACGTAACAAGAACTCTATTTTTCTCTTGAGATTGAATTCGAAGCGCTTTATGGAATAAATTTGCAAACTGATAAATTGATAAACCCCGCTATCCCTGATCGTTCCATCCGGCATGATTTCGAAAAAGAACCGGACTTCGACCCAAATCTCACCCGCAATGAAAAAGTTACTTGCATCCTTATTCTTTGTCTTCACGACGTTGTTCACGTATGGACAGCAGCTTCATGTGGCATCCTATAATGTCCGGTATGCGAACCCGGCCGATGAACAACGAGGCAATGGGTGGAGCCAGCGATGTCCGGTCATCTGCAATCAGATCGCCTACGAGTCGTTCGACCTGGTCGGCATGCAGGAGGTTCTTAAATCCCAGTTCGACGACTTGTCGAACCGTTTGTCTCGTGACTACGGTTGTATCGGAGTCGGCCGCAACGACGGCAAAACGTCCGGCGAGTACGCTCCGATATTCTATAAAAAAGATCGCTTCATCCTGCTGGATTCCGGCTGTTTCTGGTTGTCGGAAACTCCCGATAAGCCGAGCGTGGGATGGGATGCGAAATATCCGCGTATTTGCAGTTGGGCACAATTGCAGGACCGAAACACCGGAAATACCCTGTACTTCCTGAATACGCATTTCGATCACGTCGGAAAGCAGGCTCGGAAGGAGAGCGCCTGCATGATCGTGAAGTGGATCCGCAGGCATTCGGACTGCGGAGAGACGATTCTGGTCGGAGACTTCAATGTGGATCAACGCAGCGAAAGCTACCGGGAACTCGTAAAGACTGGATTCCTGACGGACTCTTTCGAAGCGGCACCCATTCGCATGGCTGCCACCGGAACGGTCAACGGATTCGACCCGCAGAGATGGACCGGCCAGCGTATCGACCACGTTCTGGTCACTCGAGGCATCGAAGTCCTCCGCTACGGTTTGCTAACGAACCCCTATTGGTCGGTGGACTGCGCGGGAAATCGGGAAGCCCGCCTGCCGTCGGACCACTATCCCGTCAGCGTATACCTAACGATTCCGTAACTCACATCCGGTTCCCACGAGAAATTCACGGCAGATGTTCCGATCGACAATCCCCTATGAACTTTTAACGATATCATGAAAATATGAAAAATGCCATTACAACTCTTTTGACACTCCTCGTGCTGGTTTCGTGCAGGCCTCATCGTACCGGCTCGGGGATGATGTTCGAAACAGATTGTCCAAAAGTAAACGAAGCGTGGGAATTGGCCGTGAAGACGGTCCGTTACAATATTCGCGACAGCATTCTGGCGGCAGGTGCCGACTATGGCGGAGAGTGGACCCGCGATGTGGCCATCAATACATGGAACGGGACGGATCTGTTCATCCCCGAGGTGATGGAACGCTCCCTGTGGCATGTAACCGACGGGCGACGAACCGTCGGACATCAATATTGGGATAAGATCATTTGGGTGCAGGGAGCCTATTATCACTATCTGCTTACCCGCGATACGAATTTCCTGAAAGAAGCCTATATCTGCTCGCGCAATACGATGAAACAGCTCGAGACGGTGGCTTACGATCCGAGCTACGGCCTGTTCACGGGACCCTCGGTGTTCAACGACGGCATATCGGCATTCGAAGAACCCATTTACGATGCATCCAAACCGGACCTTTCGGGCGTCATGCGGCATAATACGCAGAATATAAAGTGTCTGAGCACGAACTGTGTTTATTATATGGCGTATCGGGCTTTGAACGAGATGCACCGGATATTAGGAGAAACCGAGCATGTCGAGTATGCAGGCAAAGCTGAAACATTGAAGGAAAATATCCGCCGAAATTTCTTCAGTCCGCGGGGAAAACTCTATTATGCTATCGACGAGCAAGGCGGAGTTCATAAGCATCAGGAGGCATTGGGAAATGCCTTTGCCATTCTCTCCGGTATCGTAACCCCTCTGGAAGGACACTTGACGCTGATTCGAAACGAAACGACCGAGTACGGAGTCCCTTCGATCACGCCGACATTCAAGCGATTTTCCAAAGAGCGTCCCGGACGGCACAACCGTTTGATCTGGCCCTTCGTCAATGCCTTTTATGCAGAAGCCGCCTTGGTGACCGGTGACTGGGATATTTTCGAACACGAATTCAGGGCGATGGCGGCCTTGGCGTTGGATGAAGATAATGGAAATTACAATTTCTATGAGATATTCGATCCCGAAACAGGGAAACCGGAAGGTGGAAATCAGGCCGGCCGCGCCGTATGGCACTCCCGCCGCCACCAGACTTGGTCGGCGACAGGATACATGACTATGGTCTGTCAGGGTATCTGCGGCCTTCGTCCAAATCCGGACGGCATAGAGATACGGCCCTATCTGCCGAGAGGAATCAATCGGCTGTCTATCAAAGGACTAAAATTCGGGAAGATGACACTCGACATCGACTTGCAGGGACAAGGTTACCGAATCGTCGATTTCCGGGTCGACGGCCGGAAATCCGCGAATCATTTCATCGCGGCGGACGAGACAGGACGGCGACACATCGAGATCCGGTTGGATCGGCCTCGATTCCCGTGATCGCACCAACCCTACACGCGTCTGCCCGAAAGCGGTACGGAGAATCCTCCGCACCGCTTTTTCTTTGCCCGAAGGTAAAGAACGCTCATACGGCCGTTCGATTCTGAAATATCCCGCAGCATTCCCTTTTCCCGTTCGGATCACTTGCTCGTGCCGACACGTTCTCCGCCGATCTTTCGCACCCGGATTTCGAAATCATCGCGTGAGACGAGTGCGCAATTGCGCACTTTCGTGCGATAATTATATACGGTAGAGATCGAGCAGCGCAGGAACGAAGCGATCTTGGCACTATCGGTAATACCCAGCCGCAGTAACGCGTAAATGCGAAGTTCCCTGTTCAAAAGATGCCCGGATTTGGGAACGATCTGTTCATCTTTTTTCAACAGGGCATTGAAATCGGAGACGAAATTGGGATACATCCCCAAAAATATGTTGTCGAAATGGGTATACAGTTCGTCTATTTCATGTTCGATCAACCGGTTCGATTTCAATTGCTTGAAAAGTTCCTCCATTTGCCGGTTTACAGCCAGCCTGTTCAACGATTTACGGTAGGTTTCGAATTTGTCGATGTAGTTCGAATGCAGGTCGAAGAATTGAGTGATATACTGTTCCTTGACCATATTCGATTCGGTAAGCAGACTATTCGTTTCGATGATTTCCCGGTTTTGCTCCGTCAGTCGGACATTGCTCTCGGAGAGTCGCTCCTTGATCTTGGATATATTTTTCATCTGTTTGAGGATCTGAGCGATAAGCAAAATAAGAGATAGGGACAACAAACTGATGAGTAGTAGCGACCACTGAAGGTTGTGTTTTGCAGCGGCCTCTTTATCGCGAAATGCGGCGTTGACCATCGTATAAAACTCCGCCATTTGCGTGGTACGAACCTGCGCACCGCCGAATACGGCATCCTCGATGGCAGACTGGGCATATTTGAAAGCCCGTTTCTCATCGCCTGCGTCGAAATAGATAAGTGCTAGATTTTGAAGGGCGGAGGTCTCCTTGATAGCGCACCGGATGTCCGTTATGGCAGAAATCGTGTAGTATTTCTTGGCCAGATCGAGTCGGTTCATCCGTTGGTAGAGTTTGGCCAGCTGATGATTCGAACTGGCATAATCGGGAGTGTCTCTCGGCGTTTGAGCGAGAAGGTCCGCAAGTATCCTTTCGGCAAGAGCGTAGTTCGACGGATCGCCGCTGTTCATAAGCTGTGTCACGCGATTCGAACGATACGTTCTGGATCGGGGAGCAGCTGTTTTCATTAGCGAATCGCGCAGCGCCGTCTTGATATCATGGTATTTGTTCGAGCTGGCCAGACCGTAATGGTCGTAAAATTGGATGCAGACTTCGTAATACCTGCTGAGCATCTCTTCGGGGAGCTGCGAAGGATCGATCGATTTCAGAACCGCCTGGGAGTCGATATACCGGCCGGAGAAAGAGTATAACGGCGCCAGTTGCAGCAGCGATTGATATATTTTTCGAGAGGATTTGAGTTCGCGAGCGATTTCGAGATTCCGCTCGACGTAGCGCACCGCCGAATCGAGGATGTATTTTCGGTACTCCTCATAGAGTTTCAGATTTATATCGTACTCATGTTCTGCGGAGAGCGAATCCGCTCGAAGCATCCGTTTTGCCTCTTCGATCGTTCGGTCTTTTTCCCGGATGAATGATACCTTGTTGTCGATAGCATGATCCAGGCAATCGGTCAGTTCGTCCGGCTTTTCACCGTAACAACCTGAAAGTCCGGATAAACATATCAGCAAAACTACGTGAAAGAATCTTGTTTGTGCTGACGACATACCGAGCTTCATATCTTAGGAGTTTATATTTGATGTCATCAGTATTTCATTAAAATCAGGACACTGATAAACTGATTTGACAAATCTACTGCAATATCTGAAAGATGTTTTAATACCTGGTAGGGACTCTTCTTAATTATACAAATTCAATATGCTTTGACAAATTTACTAACTTCAATGAGAATAATCGTATCTGATATAAGATTTATGTAGTTTATAAAGACGGTTCCCGACAATCAATCTATTTAAAACTTGATTTAAAGGCTTCATAAATCTCATAAAGTGAATAACCGGGTATGAGAGACCACCAGAAAGAGTCGCTGTGCCCACCTCCTTCACCATCTTCGGAAGGATAAACGATAACCGGAGGGATCATCACACTCGTCGAATCACGGGCCTCCATTCCATCGAGATCGATCAACCGGATCGGATTGTTCCCGCAGAAAACATACGGACTATGGTATTGCTGCAAAGGATCTTGCGAGAGCCATCGTCCTCGTTCTCGGTCGTACATTCGGGCGCCGTAGTCCGAGAACGGCAAGCCTGCGAATGCCTGATCTTCCTTGCCGTTGAACCGGTCTCGGTTGTCCGAAACAGGCAACGAAGGCGTTACCCAGCGTTTGCCGAAAGGCTGGTAGTCGTTGCGTTCGAGGAGGTTGTTTTGGTCTGTCGCCACGACACGCACGCTTCCCAAATGATCGGTCAGGAAATAACGAACCTCGGTTTCATCGTCGACCGTCCCCACGATTCGTCCGCCGCCGAACGGCGTACTCTCGAATACACGGTCGCCTCCGGCATCCGCACGGTATGTAAAAGAACCCCGATACGCAAAACCGCAGTCGTCGGCATTCACCGCAGAGAGTTTCGTACCATCTGCAAGGTACGAATATTTCGCGACAATCGTATCGTTCCGCATGGCTTTTTCTAACAGATTCAGACTGTTGTATGCAAAATTCGTTTGCAGTTCCATGTCGTATGTCAGATTGCCGTTGCGGTCGTGCGCATAACGTGAATGCAAGATAATCCCCGGGTCGACAGGACGTATGACCGCACTCGTATCGATGGAGATTCCGGCATCCAACGCGGCAGTTCCATTGTCCTCCGTAACCCTCGCCAGATTTCGAAAAGCGGATCGGATATGCCTCTGATCCTACATTATGGGATAGCCTTATCAGTAATTATAACAGATTACATCCCGATGAGCCGTTTACAAAGTGGATATAATTCGCTTCCCAAGATAAATGGGAAGAATAAAATATGAACAGCCTAAAAGGTTGGATAGAAACCTTTTAGACTATTCATATTCCCTATTTTCTTACACTGAAATATTTATGATTATTTTATTTAAAATAAATTTTGCAAATCAATCATCCACCCAAGTGCTGGCAACACCAAGAATATCGAGCATATACTCTCCCGCGTAGCCCTGACGACGGAGATAGGATACGACAACCTGATCCGATAATATATCCTGAGCCAGCTGTTTGGATTGAGTATCTCTATTATAATCTTGGTAACTCCATCTATATAATAAATTATGAGGATCCAGCAGAGTCGCTTTTTTTACCATTTCATATCCTATCCGTTTTTCAAGGGGCTTACTGCTTTCTTTTAGCCCAAACAACCATTCAGCAATAGGGACCAGGCTTCCAATAAAAAACAAATATTCCGCATTATCCCAATGGCGTTGTTGTCCATCCGAAAACGTGTGAATCAACAATCGTTGTGCTTCCTGCTCTTCTTGCGGTGTCGGATACTCTTCCAACAATATGTCGTGGGTTAAATAGATTGTCTGGATATATGAATCTGCAGAATTGTTATCTTTTTGTATCTGTTGCTCGCATGAAACTATAATATCCATCCAGCGCTCTTGACGCTTCAATTCCAATAAATCATCTTTCCAACTCATAAATTTATCATCATTTTGGTACAAACATCGTTCCTATATCGGGAAGCCCATCAACTACATATCCTCGAACCGTCACCTGTGATCCTCCCAACTCAATTGTCGCTTCAAATTTTCCGCTAACAGGCAATTTCCCATTTAACTCGATTAATGCTTGACGTATCGTATTTTCTTTACCTCCTAACGTGTTAACGACATTCTCTAATTTATGCTTGGGAACAAAAATATGAAAATCTATTTTATCTTTATTTCGCATCATTTTTTGAACTGCACGTTCAATTGTACTATTCGAGAATTGAGGTAATATTCTTGAAATAGAGGTAGCCTTTTTCAGATTCTTTCCAACTTTGTATAAGTTGCTCAACTTACTAACAGGGATAAAACAAAGGCCAATATCTATTGTTCCATACAATCCATTCTTAAAGCCTGATTTATATTCCCCATCGCTAAAAGCTTCATAAGCCTCATAAAGTGAATAACCGGGTATGAGAGACCACCAGAAAGAGTTGCTGTGCCCACCTCCTTCACCATCTTCGGAAGGATAAACGATAACCGGAGGAATCATCACACTCGTTGAATCACGGGCCTCCATTCCATCGAGATCGATCAACCGGATCGGATTGTTCCCGCAGAAAACATACGGACTATGGTATTGCTGCAAGGGATCCTGCGAGAGCCAACGTCCTCGTTCTCGGTCGTACATACGAGCGCCGTAGTCCGAGAACGGCAGGCCGGCGAACGATTGATCCTCCTTTCCATTGAAGCGGTCTCGGTTGTCCGAAACAGGCAACGAAGGCGTTACCCAACGTTTGCCGAAAGGCTGGTAGTCGTTGCGTTCGAGCACGTTGTTCTTGTCTGTCGCCACGACACGCACGCTTCCCAGATGATCGGTCAGGAAATAACGAACCTCGGTTTCATCGTCGACCGTCCCCACGATCCTGCCGCCGCCGAACGGCGTACTCTCGAATACACGGTCGCCTCCGGCATCCGTACGATATGTAAAAGAACCTCGATACGAGAAACCGCAGTCGTCACCAGTCGTCGCTGAAAGTTTCGTACCGTCTGCAAGATAACAATAATTTATGGCATTCGCATCGTTGTCCGAGGCATATTCGAGCAAATTCAGACAATTATATGACATATCCAGTCCTCGCTCCCGGTCTTTTGTTACATTCCCGTTCGCATCGTATTCATGCAGAGCCAACCAAGGCTTCAGGCTTTCGAACCGCAGCACCGAGGGGAGCATCGTTACGGTATCCGCACCGAAATCCACGTCGACAAGCTCGTCCTCCATGTATCGATAAAGGTGATTCCCCTGATATTGATATTTCATGTTGCATTGTTCCTCGCCATTCTCATAACGGATCATGCTCAGCAAATTCCCGTTACGGTCATAAGAGAGGTGACGTTCGACATTCTGACGAACCCTCTCGCCGTTTACATACTGATCGGTGTGCGTCAGCCGCGACAGGTCGTCGTAGGTGAATTCATACCGGTTCTGCGGGCCGTCGCCGGACGGATCGCCCTTGTGCTGCCACTGCCACGAGGTGATATTTCCCGTATAGGAGTGTCCGAGCGACATAGAGAACAACTCGCTGCTTTTCTCGGTCAGCCAGCTTCGGATGTCGTAATCCGACTGTTCTTCAACTGTGCCCAACATACGCCCAGACAATCGTCCTAACTCATCGTACTCATAATCGACCACGGCCAATTCGCCGCCGTTCACCTGAGTTGTTTCGCGCAACAAGCGGCTGCGATCGTCGTAGGTGAAGGTGCGGTCGATGTCGTCGGTCTTGCCCGCGCGGGTATAGCTTTCGCGTTGTGCGATGAGGTTTCCCACGAAATCGTAGCGCTGCGAGGTGCAGAGGATGCCATCCTCGGTGTCGCGCTCGACGGTCTGGATCAAACGTCCTTTGTAGTCGTAATAGTAGGCGCGCTGGTGATAGCCCGTGATCGTATCGTTGGCCAGCACAGCAAGTTTCTCGTAGGTCAGCGAACCCGTGGCATTGTCGTAGCGCAGCGATTCACCGTCCGTGGCCGTCAGACCTTCGATCGGCTGAAACCCGATCCCCGCCGCCTGCACCTCCGATGGATAGGTGTCGTAAACATATTTCCGCAACGGTACCGAAGCGCCCAAATAGGGAGGTTCGAGAAATTCGATCGGCTCACCGATTATTTCGACGAGCGGGCGTACGGGCGTCCATTCGATTTCGGTGGCAAGGCTCTGCTCCTGCACCCGTCCCAATGCATCGTACGAATAGCTTATCCACTGCTTCTTCGCGCGTAGATTGCCGTCCTGCGACACTCGAAGACGGTCTCCTTCGTCGTAGCGCATATACTCCGCCTCGCGTCCGGGCATCCGTTTCTCGACCATGAGGCCGCGATCGTTGTAGGTGTAGACGTAGCAATACTTTTCGGCGAAATCGTCGTCGACGGGGAATGTCTGCGAATCGCTGAGCAGGTAACTGCCTTCGGGCGTGACGACCCACCGCAGCCGGCCGTAGTCGTCGTAGACGGAGTAGGTGTCGATCGGTTCGTCGTCATCGAACGTGCGGCTCAGTAGCGTCCGCCCCAGTCCGTCGGTGAAGCTCTGCACGACATGGCCGTCGGGATCGGTCGTCACGGTGCATGAGAGCGTTCCGGCGTCGTGGCACCCCTCGCAGACCAGTTCGCCGTCGACGCCCACTGCGAGCCATCGCACCTCGTCGGTGTCGTTTGTCCGGTAATCGAACTCGGTGTAGACGACCTCGAAGTCTTTCATGTAACCGGGCAACGCCTGCTTGCGTACGCGCCCGAGCGGCGACGCCTCGTAGACCTTCTCCGTGAAGGAGCGCTGCGCATCGGCCTGTCCATACAATGTGCCGTAAAATGCCTGCTGGTTCGTCAGGGCCGACGCCTGTTTCCGTCCGCCACTCGACCGAGCCGCATAAGAGAGGTAACTTTTGGCGTCTTCACGCAGCAGCGCGTCATAACCGATCGGCGTTACCAGATCCCGACCGTCAGGCGATGCCGCGATCTGAATCGACTGTTCGGGCAATCCCAGCCCATTGTAATAGGCGACATCGGACGCCGCCGGCTTGTCGCCGTTGAAGGTTCTGGTCAGAATCCAGTTCTCGTCTTTGTCGAGAGCCAGTATGCCGTCGTCATACCGGGCGCCGTCGAGTTCCTTTTCGTCGCGGAGTCCGTTTTCTTCGTAGGCCGCCGTGACGTGGTAATACCCGGTGGCTTTCGGAGCGTACAGCGTGATGGTCTCTCCGTTGCCGAGCACGGTCTCCTGTTCGATTCCGTCGCGATAGAGCGTATAGACCACGTCGGGTTGCGACGTGCTGATCCATGCTTCGACGTTGGAGGACGATTTATTGTAACGATAGGAGACGGGGCATGCCACTACCGAACCTCCGCCGGATTGATCGACCGAGAAAACAATGCTGTCGCTGATGCGTAGCTCGCTGTGGTTGTAGATACTCGTCGAAGAGAGATTGGGCGGACAGGTAATCTGGATGTATCCCTGGTCGATACCTTCGGCAGCGAATCCGTAGGAGATGCGGATATGAGGATTCCAGTTTATTGAACCGCCGGAGTTGTAGACCGCGAACGGTTCTTCGAGGAATGCCAGATCGCTGATACTATTGATCGGATGCCGCTGGCCTGCGGCGTCGAGGTATGCCTCCATGAAGATTCGATAGATGCCGCCGTTGGCATCGATCAAAGCGGCCTCCTCGCTGGCGGGATATTCATAAGAAAAGGCTTCGTAGTATTTGACCGTAAAATCCGAATCTGGGAAGTCGAACCGGTACGTGCCCGGAGTAGAGATGCGATAGGTATAGTCGCCGCCCGTACCGAGGAAGAAGTCAGTCTCCTCCTCGGAATCGTCCTCGTAGGTCCGCCATAGGAAATAGCTCTTGTCGATCTCCGTGTCGTGCAGATGAATTTCTGCGGACTGCCCCGGACAGATGTAGAAACAGCGGTCGGCCGGCCAGTCGACGGACGGATACGAATACTGGGGTTTTTGCTTGATATAGACGTGACTGGCATAAGTGCCGAAAGCCACCGTGCGTTCGCCGCTCGTGGTATTGGGATCGAGTTGAAGTTCGACCAGATAGGTTCCTGTTTCGGCGTTGTCGATATACAGGACGCGAACCCAGCGGATCCCATTATCCAGAAGTTGGCGGTTCATCTCCTCGACGGCGTTGCCCGGCGAGAACTCGTCGCCGTCTTCGGCAACGATCGTATAGGACGTATCGTTCCAGGACAGCGAGACCTGCTCCGAGGGCGATGTCCCGAGATTCGGATGCCAGATCAACTGGGCGAAGGATACGTGCATGCCCGCTACTGCGAGAGCAAGCAACAGATATAGCTTTTTCATGAGTGATTCAGATTTACCGGTTTTCCGTAGCAAAATGATAATCATAAGATTGGACTTGTTCGCCCTTACCGTCTTTGACCGAGATCAGGCGGCCGAACGCATCGTACTCGTAGGTGGTTTCACGTCCCGAAGGATCGGTCATCGAGGCCATCCCCACCAGCGGGATGTATGTCGCCGTGGTGACGTGCCACTCCTTGCGGCTGGTTCGCAGGCCGTCGAGCGCCGCAAGATCGCCCTCCGACAGCACGACCGAGGTACGGATATGCTCGACGGTCGCCGCACCCAAGGCGGTCGTCACCTCGTCGTATGCGGCGTTGCGGATTTCGGCCACGAGGTACTGACCCTTGTAGCCCCACAGATAACAGATCGGAGGCTGTCCCACGGCCTGCACCTCGCAGATGTTGCCGTCGGCGTCGTAGCGCAGCGACGCCCGTCCGATGTAATGCGTGTCGGGCGTATAGGCGCCTTTCCCGCCCGTAGAGCTGCGGTTCGAGAAGCGGAACGATGCGGGCGAGAGGTCGAGCGAAGCCAGCGTCGAGAGGCTGTCGGGACGCCCGTAGAGATCGTAGCGGAACGTATCGCCGTGCGTGACGGTCTCGTCGGTATAGACGACCCGTTCGAGCGGGAGCGAGAGAAGGTTGCGATCGAGCATCGTCTGCACGCTCGACGGCAGGTAGTCTTCGGCGTAGAGCGTCCGCTCGGTGACGGTTCGTCCGTCGGCGTAGGTCGTCTCCTTGCGGCTGGCGGTATAGGGATTCGTGTCGTAATAATAGTTCGTCCGTCGGCGCAGAATGCGTCCGTCGTCTTCGCGCTGCTCGATAACCTCCTCCGAAAGCTGCATACAACCCACGTCGATGGCATTGTAGGAGTAACTATATGTATTTTTATTGTCGTCGTAGGGTGAAGTTGTCAACCGAGGTTGTTCCCGTAAGGAGCCATTCGCTTCGATCTGTACATGCCGGGTAGTTGGCCAGACACGTCCTCTGAAAATTTTCTTAGCCGAGAGATACGGCATATAGGTATAATCTCTGCGGACGAGCCATTCGAAACGACCGTCGACATACTTGTATTGGATGACGGAATCGAGACTTCCTTGATGCCAAGATTCCATTTCCATGGGATAGGGACTTCCGGGGAGTGCTATTGCGGGGCGATTCAGCGAGCCCTCGAGCGGCGGATCGAGCGTATATTTGTAGACGGTTTTTCCGGACAGAACTCCACCTTCGCTTTGGTATTCGGCCACCTCGTCGTACTGGACATGGCTCCCGTCGTTGTAGTTGGTGCGATACGTCGTATGAGGATAATATGTCCTGCAACGTAACCGCAGGGTGTTCGTTGTCGCTCCATTGTACGTCTCATAATAGACGATCGTCTGTAAGGTATGGCAATTACCCTGTTCCTCGCTCGTATCGGGTTCATGACGAATGATGCCGTTGCCGCTTTCATTGGCTCCGTATTCGTAGTGTGTCTGTTTGAGCAACATACTGTCACGATCGAACGCACGGATGTCCCGAATGCGGTAACTCGAGATATAACGGTTTGTGCCTGAACGATCGCAGAACTGGTTGTGGTCGCAGTGGAACTCCGTATAGCCGCCTGTGGGATAGGTAATCGTAAGCAGTTTTTTAGGGGATGCCGTATAGAGATAAATCTCGGATGTATAGTACGACGGAATATATTTCTCATATTCCGAAAGAGGCGTATCGATCAATCTGTTACCGTGACGGTCTCGGGGTGAGCTGCCTTTCTCGATCGTCGTATAATGGCGTGCAATAGCAGGAATTCCGCGGTCGTAGCTGCCCATACGCGCATGTCCCCAGAAATCCGAGAAAGAATCTCCGTAGTGCATCGCTCCATACTCGAATCGATAACGTTGAGCGTCGATCGTCAGTGCGTTCAGGTAACGGCCGTACATCATGGCCAAATTTTCGTCGAGGTAATACCCCGTATCGATGGATTGTGTCAGCAGGATCGTCTTGCGCAGCACGCCTTGCAGATCGTAAACCTCGATACGTGTCAGAATGGGCCTGCGAATCGCTGTGCGATTGGAGTTGTATTGTTCGTAGACGAATTGCAGGGAACCGCCGCGGAATTCGATTCTGTCGATGTAATGGGTGTGTATCGTATTGAGGACTTTGCGGGCAAATTGTGCGCTTTCATCCTGTTCGGGCGCAGTTTCCATCTCCCAACCGTCGGCAATTTCATTGTCTCCTCTCAGAAAATAATCGCACGAAGTATTCATTCCGTAATGCAGCTCCTGTCGGGGCGCTCGAGCCAGCGATTCAAACATTGAAGAGCCGGAACCTGAAATCTCGGCATCGTCGTACAAATCGTGCGATCCCTCCAATTGTCGAACCAGATTGGATTCATAAGGTAGGTACGAGAAGGTGATCGCATCGCTGCCGTCGGCACTCTCGATACGAGTGCATTTCCATGCAGTCGGTGCCGGAGCCTCCATCGCGTTGAAATCTCGCACCCAATCGACGTACTGCGATGAGAAACTGTATTTTGTTCCGTCACTACCCACGATACTAAAATCTGTATTCCCGTTGCGGTTCGCATAATCGATCCTATCGCCGTTCATCGGTACGGTCGTCGGCCCCAGCTCTTTCTCGATGTAGAATGCACCGCTGCTACCGAGAAGCTTATAGTAAAACTTGTCGGGCTCTTCGTCTATATTCTTAATCCACATCGAAAAGAGATGTTGATCCGAAGGAACGATTTCGGGAGTATTCTTGTCGATATTGGTGTAGGATGTGCCCGTAGACAGATAACCCGAGGCGTGAAAATCATCACGGCCGTTGATGATGCGCGAGACCTGCAAGTCGCAGCTCAGCGACCATCCTGCGCCGGCCGCGCCGGCGAGCTGGTTCACGCGCGTGAAGTCGTCGAGGTGGAAACTCAGGTTCACGGGCAGCTCCAGCGATCCCGATCTGACGGTGTAGAGCGGGATCGAGATTTCGGGAATTCCCGTGCGGTGCGAAACGGGATAGTCGATGTACTTCATCATCGACACCGCCGACGGCGGATAGAAATGGACGTCCGTCAGATCGGACGTCTCCTGCGCCTGTACGGACGTCGCTCCGAGAAACAGGAACGACACGGCGCAACATACAAAGGCCGGATGCTTCATAGCCGAAGGAATTTAGGTTAGAATGAGAATGTGTATGTGTATGTGTATGGAGTTCGGTTCGTAAACCGGAAGATGCGCCTTGAACAAAGATAGGAAATCTTTTCGGAAAAAGAGGATGAAATAGCAATGACAGAATTTTCGCAAACTGCTTCTAATCAATTTGTTGAAAAATAAAAATCTTACATTTTCCTTACAGGTGGTCCAAAGCGTAAAATCGCACTCTTCATTTCCGCTTTTCGGTAAGTCCCGGCATATCGAATGCAAGCGACGAGGAGCTGTTCCGCGATATTTTTCCAGAAGACGCAAATCTGCGGGTAGAAATTTGACCATATATTCTCCACCCGTCTTGCAACGGTTACCGTGCATCCGCAGGTGCCCCTTCGTGTCCGGTATGATTTGTTCACAGGTCAGATAGCGCATGTCTTTGTAGCAGATTTCCGTAAAACAGGAAAAGAGAGACAGGCCGCGGTGGTATTCGTGTTTGGCACTCTTCAATCGCGACGTCTGAAAAATCCGCAGTACCTCCTCGCTGAGAAAGGTTCTCGGTTCCGTCGGAGCGGAATAGCGGTAAAGTGCGAACGGATTCCGCGGCATAAGACCGTTGTTGAACGAAATTCTCACCACGTTGTTCAAACAATCTATGTAGCGGCATACGCTTCCCGCCTTCGAACGGCAGACAGTTTTCAAATAGACGTGATATTGCTCGATGAACGACTGTTCCAATTCGAGCAGCGGAATATGGTGGAGGTTGTACTCGTGTTTCAGAAAGGCTCGGAGATGACCCAGCACCGCCCGATAGCACCACCAGGTACTTTCCGAGCGATCTACGCCGATACGTTTGAAAAGATCATTCGTGTAATGTTCGAAAACATCCGCAAGAGTCCGCGGTATCGTTCGCCCATACCCAGCCAGACGTTCTTGACCTTTTTCGGCCGTGACGTAGGCATCGTGATCGCAAATCGACCGATAATGTTTGCCGATCTGAATGCGGATATTGTCCGGATGACGGTTGATGCGTTCCGACTCGACGCATTAGCCTTCGACCCGTCCCTCCTTTAACGAACCTTCCCCAGTTGTTCCGGAACGTTGATCTTGGCACTGAACTGTGAAATCGTACCGTTGATCGTGCTGCGGCCCATAACCGGATAGACTGCACGCGGGGTGTTCTTTGTTCGTTTGAGGTAGAACAAGACCTTGAAAGTACTGTGCATAGACTTTGCTTTTTTAAGGTGGACAAAAATAATTTCGGCAGAGTCGTCCGGCCTCTCGATATTTCTACTGATATGATGAATAACAATCTGAATATCAGATAATATGCTTTAATATACTTTTTGTAGATAGCCGTTGTGATTTTAGGGGCAAAAGGTGGTGCCAAAAGCATCTGCCAGGCGAAACGTCAGGGAACCGCCGACGGCCGTGCCTAAAATGCTGTGCGGACAAGCTCGCGCCCGCATTTTCAACGGCGCAGCCGCTGTCCGTTCTTCTTCCCGCTTTTTCGCAAGGCGGAGCGATGGTGCGCTGCGCGTAACGACGATTATTCGTTTGCGTCCGCACATGGCAGGCCAGAGGCCTGCCCGATTGTTCTGAGAAAGAGTCTCTCCGTTGTATGCCTAAGCAAATGAACGGGGCCGGAATCCGAAAGTCCCGACCCCGTCTTTCCGAAACGGCCGTTGTCACCTACCAGATGCCTCCCGCCGCCGGTACGGCGGCGGAGCGCACTTCGGCCGAGGCGTCGAGCACCTCCTGCGGCACGGTCTCGACGCGGACGAACTGTTGCACGTCGCCCGCGGCGTGGCTGGCGGTCCATGTCATCGCACTGCCCGACAGGTTGCCGATCTCGTAGGAGTCCGACCACGCCTTCGATCCGGCCGAGGTGCTGTAAAAGCCCCGGATGGTCGAGGCTTCGAGCGAGTAGCTGCCCGTGAATTTCACGGCGCCCACGGCGCTGACGTTCTGGTAGAGCGCATAGGTATTGTCCTCGTGCAGTTCGACATAGACGTAGACCACGTCGGAGAAGGTATAGCTCGTGCCGTCTGGGTTTTGCGCTTCTCCCGTCCAGCTCTTCAACTTCCAGATGCCCGCCACCTGTTCGGTGCTCAGTACGGGCGCCGGCGTATCGTCGCTGCCGCCGCATGCCGTGCAGATGCAGCAGAACGCCAGCAGCGCCGTCCATCGAAAAATGCTCATCGTATTCCTTTTTATCCCCGTTCCCCGCCGTCGGGACGATGCCGCCTGCCGTCGGGAACGGTATGTTGTGTGTGCAAATATATAAATAATAGCAGCTATATACAACTTTACACCTCGTCAGTTTTCACGTCGCTGTATACGTCCCGCCTGTCGGCGAACCCGCGGCTGCGCCGTGGCCCCCCCCCAGCCTTGGCGCGGACACGTTCCGCCGGGATAGCTGGGCTTTGAAGGAGGGCGATGTAAAATGGAATGCGGCTGCCTGACCAATTCCGGCATCCCGCTGCTGAGGACGGTTAAATCTCCACCAATCCCCGCTTGATGGCGTAGACGACCAGGTTGGCCGTGTTCTTGCATCCCGTCTTTTCGAGGATGTTGGCGCGGTGCTTGTCTACCGTGCGCTTCGAGATGAAGAGTTCATCGGCGATCTCCTGGTTCGACAGCCCCCTGCAAACCATGACCAGAATCTCCTGCTCGCGCGACGACAACTCTTCGCCGCCGTCGAGCAGCGATTGCGCACGCTGCGGCGTGTGCAGTCTGCCGGTGAGCTGCACGAGCAGCTCGTGGCAGATGTAGCTGCCCCCGGCCGAGACGGTGTCGATCGCTTCGATCACCTCCGAGAAGTCGCTGTCCTTCAACAGGAAACCTTTGGCTCCGGCGGTCATCATACGCGTGTAGTAGACCTCTTCGCCGTACATCGACAGCGTGATGATTTTCAGATCGGGTTGCAGCCCCAACGCCTGCACGGTCGCCTCGTCGCCCGCCATTCCGGGCATGGCGATATCCATGAATGCGACATCGGCCGCGAGCGCCGGCAGCATCGTCAGGAACTCCTCGCCCGAAGCGGCCTCGCCGACCACCTCGTATCCCGGGTGTGCAGCCAGCAGTCCGCGCAGCCCGTTGCGGAAGAGCGAATGGTCGTCGACCAGTATGATTTTGCACGTTTTTTCCATGTTCTCCGTTCAGCGTCTTTTTCTGCGGCGTGCGGCGGTGCGGCGTCTCGCACCGGCTGCGGCGGAGGCTTCGCCCCGTACGTTGACGCGGATGGCGGCGTGCATCCCCTTGCCCTTGGCTCCCTCTACGTTGCAGTGCCCGTTGATGGAGTGGACGCGCGAAACGATGTTCGAAAGCCCCATGCCGCAATCCATCACCGCCGCGGGGTTGAAGCCGCAGCCGTTGTCCGAGTAGTCGAGCGTCAGCGTGTCGCCGCCCGACGAGAGCGACAGGTTGATCTCGCTGCAACCCGAGTGTTTGAGCGAGTTGTTTATCAGTTCGCACACCACGCGGTAGAGGATCACCTCGATGTCGGTGTCGAACCGTTCCGCGCGCAGGTTGGTCGTGAAGCGGATGCGCACGCTGTGCAGCGCCGCGCTGCGCGAGATGAAGTTCTGGATGCCGCGCGCCAGTCCGAAATCGTTGAGCACCTGCGGCGAAAGGTTGTTCGAAATTTCGCGCAGCGAGCGGATCGCCTCGTCGATGACGTAGGTCGTGTTGTCGATGATCTCGCGCTGGGCCGGCGTACGCTCTTCGCGCGACAGCGCCGTGAGCGACATCTTGGCCGAAGAGAGCAGCGGCCCCAGGCCGTCGTGCAGCTCCTTGGAGAACTGCGAACGCGACTTCTCCTCGGTACGCAGCACGGCCGTGAGGATGCGCTTCTGCATCAATTGTCGCTGGCGGTTGAGGCGGTCGATGTAGCGGATCAGCTTGTGGGCGTACATCACGCCGATCGACATGCAGATCGAGATCACCACGCCCAGCCACGAGAAGGTGTCGTGCGGGATGCCCACGCCGCCGTTGACCACCATGACCTGCACGATGCGTTCGACCGAGAGCAGCGAGAAGCCGATGATGAAGAGGATCCATACGGCATTGTACTTCGTGGCGCGCACCAGCCGCAGGGCGTAGACCGTCGCGACGGTCTGGATGATGACGGCGATGATCAGAAAGACTTTTATCATAATTTCCCGAATTTCATACGTTGTATTCGACGGGCGTGTTCCCTCCTTCGTGCGCGGTGCGCCTTCGCGGCACTGTCCGCCGTTCGCCCGCTATCGGTCGAAGAGCCGCCGCATTTCCTCCATGCGCCGGTAGTCCGTCTGGTCTGCCTGTACGGGCTGTACCGAGACGTAACCGTGCGTGAGCGCCCATTCGTCGGTTTCCTCCGCTCCGTGCTCGTCGTTGACGAACTCGCCCGTGAGCCACAGGTAGTCGCGCCCGTGCGGGTCCTGTCGGCAGACGAACTGTTCGCGCCACAACCCCTGCGCCTGCCGGCAGACGCGGATGCCTCGGATCGTCTCGGGCGCTCCGGCCGGAATGTTCACGTTGAGGCAGAGCGGCAGCGGGGCAGGGTGTTCCAGCACGTCGCGGACGATGCGTTCGCCCCAGATCCTGGCCGCCGTGAAATCGGCGTCGGGGCGATGGTCGGTAAGCGATAGCCCGATCGAGGGACAGTCGTAGAAGCTTCCTTCGATCGCAGCGCCCATCGTGCCCGAATAGAGCAGCGCCACGGCCGAATTGGAGCCGTGGTTGATGCCTGAAAGCACCAGGTCGACCTTGCGCTCGCGGAGCAGGTAGTCGAAAGCGACCTTCACGCAGTCGACCGGCGTGCCGCTGAGCGCGTAAACTTCCAATCCCTCCTCCTCGCGCACCTTGCGGATGAAGAGGGGCGAGAGCATCGTGAATGCGTGGCTCATGCCGCTCTGCGGCCTTTCGGGAGCGACGACGACCACCCGTCCGAATCGGCGGGCGATGTCGATAAGGGCCTCCATGCCGCGTGAATCGAAACCGTCGTCGTTGGTCAAAAAAATCAATCGTTCGTTCATAGCAACAAATGTACGAAAAAAATACCGGAAACGCATCATCTTTCGCGCCGCTTTCCGGCCGATGTCTCCTCTGTCCGGTCTGCCGCGCGGCCGGAGTCGGGCGTTGCGGCGCCTTTGCCCCGCGCGGGCCGAAGCCTCCGCCCGCGGAGGCCCGCCGCTGTGGGCGTGCTCCGCAGATTTCGACCCGCAGATACGGTGCGGCCGATCTTCGCATCGGAATTCTTCCCGAAGAACCGATTTCTTCTGTCGTGTATTTTTTTCTTCTGTGCTTTTGGCTTGATCCAAAAGCACCAAAAGATCAAGCACTGCGAAAAGCAGCGGGTGCCGCCACCCGCGCTCGCTGAGCGGGCACAAAAGATTGCGCTGTTTTGCACACCCGCTCCGGGCGCTCGCACAAGTGTCGTCACTCTTTCCGCTCTTTTCGCAGTGCGATCCCGCAGGCCGAAAGCCTGCTAAATGAGAAGAGAGGAATTCAAATCGCAATAAATCATTGTTGCGCGAAGCGCACAACAGACTCCGCATTGCGGAAAGTCGGGAAGAAGAACGGGCGGCGGATGCGCCGTCGAAAACGCGGGCGCGAGCTCGTCCGCGTAGCGTTTTAGGCGCAAGCCGTCGGCCGGTCCCCGAGTTTTTCACCCTGCGGACACTTTTGGCGCCACCTTTTGGTGTCAAAAGGTGGTAAACCCGCTCCTCGCAGGAAAAACCGAATCGAAGGTGAGGGGATACTTCCCGAAGAATCGATCGGGAAATTGTTCTTTGCTTAAAATTCTTTTTCTTGTGCTTTTGGTTCGATCCAAATGGGGGGAAATGTTTGCTTTTGCACTCGGCTTATTCGTATCTTTGGCTGACGCCTTAGATACTTCTGTTCGGTATAATCAGGCTGGCGCTTGCTTCTGCCCTCACGTATTCGTATCTTTGTCTTCGGAGACTATGCCGCAACGGAAGATCATACACATCGACATGGACGCCTTCTACGCCTCGGTCGAGCAGCGCGACGACCCCTCCCTGCAGGGCCGTCCGATCGCCGTGGGGCACGACGGGCCGCGCGGCGTGGTCTCGACGGCCAGCTACGAGGCGCGTCCCTACGGCGTGCGCTCGGCCCTTCCCTCCGTGACGGCGCGGCGGCTGTGCCCCGACCTGATCTTCGTTCCGGCGCGTTTCGACGTCTACAAGGCTGTCTCGCAGCAGGTTCGCGACATCTTCCGCGAATATACCGAGCTGGTGGAGCCGCTGTCGCTCGACGAAGCCTTTCTGGACGTGACGCATGAACGTTCGGCGACGCTCGTCGCCCGCGAGATCAAGGCCCGCATACGCCGGCAGACGGAGCTGACGGCTTCGGCCGGCGTGTCGGTCAACAAGATGCTGGCCAAGATCGCCTCGGACTACCGCAAGCCCGACGGGCTCTTCACGATCGCGCCCTCCGAGGTCGAGGCGTTCGTCGCCGCGCTGCCCGTCGAGCGCTTCTTCGGCATCGGCGCCGTGACGGCCGAGCGGATGCACCGCATGGGCATCCATACGGGCGCCGATCTGCGGCAGTGGGACGAGGCGGCGCTCGTGCAGCGCTTCGGCAAGGCCGGGCACGCCTACTACGGCTATGCGCGCGGCGTCGACGAGCGGGAGGTCGAGCCCCACCGCGTGCGCAAGTCGGTCGGCGCCGAGACGACCTTCGCCGAAGATACCGACGACCGCACACGGCTGAGTATGGAGCTGGCGGCCGTGCGCGAGGAGGTGTGGAACCGCATTCAGCGTCACGAGTTCCGGGGCAAGACCGCCGTGCTGAAACTCAAATACGACGACTTCCGCCAGATCACCCGATCGAAGACGCTCTTCACGGCCATCGACTCCGACGAAGCGCTCTGCCGCGTATCGGAGGAGCTGCTCGCGGGCGTCGATTTCCACGGCCGCAAGGTGCGGCTCATCGGCCTCACGGTGGGCAACACGCCCGAAGCCTGTGCCGACTGCGTGCAGTTGCGCTTCGACTTCGGCGAGGAGTGACCGTTTCGTCGGTGCTCGGCGAAGTATTGTCTCGAGAACTTTTTCGCTGTATTTGTACCCGTATCGAACTGATTATTCGGGAGTGCTGTTGCTCTCGCTTTTGCTCGGGCTTTGTCCCTGCGAAAAGGAGGAGAACGTAGGCGAGGTGATTCCTCCCGCCGATCAGGGTCAGTCGACCGTCGTCTGCACGAAGAGCCGAGCTCGTATTGGAAGGGGGCAGCGACCGGCTGCGCTGGCCTTACGTGTCGGGCACCGTGCGGCTTTACCTGCCCGACGAGGTCGAGGAGTGGATGCTCGTGCAGGCCGCGGGCGGCGATCGACGTGACGCCCGACGGCCGTTTTCCCGACATCCGCCTGCGTGCGGCCGGCGACGCCGGACCGATCCGGGGTTGCATCCGGGTGCGGTCGGGGCGTGCATGCGCACCGGTCTTCGTCGGGAGTGAACCCTGAGAGCGAGCCGCTGCCGGCAGGCGGTCGTTTTTTGCCGGCGATTTTTTTCCTTTTTCGGTGAAATGTCGTAATTTTGCACCACTGTTGAAGATAATAACGAAAAGATAACTGTCATGGGACGAGCATTTGAGTACCGCAAGGCGCGCAAACTGAAACGGTGGGGCAACATGGCCCGCACTTTTACCAAAATCGGCAAGGAGATCGAAATCGCCGTCAAGTCCGGCGGCCCCGATCCGACGGCCAACGTCCGCCTGCGTATTCTGATCCAGAACGCCAAGGCCGAGAACATGCCCAAGGAGAATGTCGAGCGGGCGATCAAACGCGCCATCTCGAAGGATACGTCCGACTACAAGGAGGTGGTCTATGAGGGATACGGCCCTCACGGCATCGCTTTCCTGGTGGAGACCGCCACGGACAACACCAACCGCACGGTGGCCAGCATGCGCATGTATTTCAACAAGTGCGGCGGTGCGCTGGGCACGTCGGGCAGCGTGGCTTTCATGTTCGAGCACAAGTGCTCGTTCAAGTTCCGCGTACCGGCCGGCACCGATTTCGAGGAGCTGGAGCTGAACATGATCGATACGGGGGTGGACGATTTCTGTCCCGAGGACGAGACGACGGTCACGGTCGAAGCGCCCTACGAACAGTTCGGTACGATCCAGAAATGGTTGGAGGACAATGGTTTCGAGATCGTATCGGGCGAATCGCTGCGGGTGCCTACCGACACCAAGGAGCTGGACGCCGAGGGGCGCGAATCGATCGAGAAGCTGGTCGAGAAGCTCGAAGAGGACGACGACGTGGTGAACGTCTACCACAACATGAAGGAGGCCGACGAAGAGTAGCGGCCGCTCTCAACGGATTTTACGGGCCGTCCTCCCTGCGGAAGGACGGCTTTTTCACCTCTAAATCAGACAACGGCATGAAAAAACTGTTTCGTTTCGCGCTTTGCGCATTCGCTCTGCTGGCGGTGCTGACGCTGCGCGCGCAGTCCGAAGCACCCAACTTTCCGTTGCCCGTCCGGCCCGATACGCTCCGTATCCTGGGCGTGGGCAACAGTTTTACCGACGACGGCATGATGTACCTGCCCGAGCTGCTCGAAGCGGCCGGCATCCGCAACGTCGTGCTGGGACGGCTCTATTACCCGGGCTGTTCGCTGCGGCAGCATTGCGAGTTCGATGCCGCCGACGCACCGAAATATACCTATTATAAGTCGGAGCGCAACCGCTGGACGACGGTCTCCGAGGCGGCCACCCTGCGCGAAGCGGTCGGCGACGAGCGGTGGGACGTACTCGTCGTGCAGCAATCCTCGGCTTATTCGGGAATCTATACGTCTTATCATCCGTGGCTCGAACGACTTATCGAACGGGTGCGTTTCTACTGCCCCAATGCCGGCGCCTGCGTGGCGTGGCAGATGACTTGGGCCTACGGCTCGGGCTCCGACCACGGTGCGTTCCCGAAGTACGACAACGATCCGCAGCAGATGTATGCGGCCGTCGTCGACGTCGCGCGGCGCGTGACGGAGGAGTGCGGGATCGAAACGGTGATTCCCACCGGTACGGCGATCCAGAACCTGCGGGCGGGCGAGTTCAACAATCCGCCGTCGGATTTCACGCGCGACGGCTACCATCTCGATTTCGGCTGCGGTCGTTATACGGCGGCCTGCACGTGGTTCCAGGCGCTCGTGGCGCCCTGTCTGCGCACCGATATCGGAGGCAATACGTTCCGTCCCGATCCGAAGGGACATATTCCCGTGACGGACGAGAGCGCCGCGGCCTGCCAGCAGGCTGCGCGGAAAGCCTGCGTGCGCCGTTTCTCGGTGTGGGAGTAAGTCGGGTTCGCCGGCGGCGAACGATAAGGGAGACGTGTCGTACGCACGTCTCCCTTTTTTCGTGTGTCGCCGCAACGGTTCTCAGAAGCGGATTTTCGCCCCGACGAACCAGCTGCGCGGCAGCGACGGCCCGTAGACGTAACCGGAATCGCGCTCCCAGCCCTGGTCGAAATCCGACTGGTAGGAGTCGAAGAGATTCTGCACGCCGGCGTTGAGTTGCAGGGTGAGCGTTCGGAGGATCGGGAATTCGTAGGCCAGTTTGACGTTCAGCGCGAAGAAGTCGGGCGTGGTGACCGCCACGTCGACCGGCGTGCCCGAACCTGCGGCGTGCTGGACGAGCATCTCTCCGGTGTAGGTGCCCGACAGCGAGATGTCGAACCGCCGCACGGGGACGAAGTTGGCCGTCAGGTAGCCGTACCAGTCGGGCGAACGGAACATGCGGCGTTCGTCGGGCGCGTCGTCGCTCCAATGCTGGGCGTGTTCGTAGCGGCTGCGCTGCCATGTGATGCCGGCTTGCAAGTCGAACCAGCGGGAGAAGGCCGCCTTCGCCTCGACGTTGACGCCTGCCACGGTCGCTCCGCCGCCGTTGTAGCGTTCGAGCACCGTTTCGCCCTTTTCGTTGGGTTCGGGCAGGTAGCGCGTGGCGAAGATATGGTCGAGTGCGGTGTAGAAGCCTTCGACGAGCAGGTTGGTCTCCACGCTGCCGAAGGAGCGATAGAGGTCGATCGAGGCGCTGAGGCTGTTCGAACGCTCCTCGCGCAGGTCGGGGTCGAGCTGCGTGACCACGCGTTCGCCGCCCACGAGGGCGATGTGCAGGTCTTCGTCGAAGGTCTGCGGTGCGCGGAAGCCGCCGGCGTAGTTCAGCCGCAGGTTGATCTGTTCGGTGGGGTTGTAGCGCAGGTTGATGCGCGGCGAGAAGATCACGTGGTCGACCATGTTGTGGTGATCGAACCGGCCGCCGAGCAGAAAACTCCATTTGCGGGCCTTCCACTCGTTCTGGATCACGCCGCTGAGGATGTGTACCTTCTGATTCGTGCGCATGTCGTAGCCGATCGTCACGTCGTCGATGTGGTCGTAGCTGTGCTCCACGCCGAGCGTCAGTTCGGAGGGGAGAAACAGCAGCCGTTCGAACCGTTGCAGGAACTGCGCGCCGCTGATGACCGTCAGTCCGTCGGTGCGGCCGTAGGCTTTGCGGGCGTTTTCGAGCTCTTCGTCGGTCGCGCCTTCGCCCGTGCCGCCGTAGTAACTCTTGCGCGTGGTCTGCTGCACGGCCGAGTAGACGCTCAGGTGGCGCGTACGGTCGTCGCGCGAGAAGAGGTCGAAGGCCACCGACGCGCCGTTGATGTTGTGATCGGTCTGCTCGGTGATGTTGGCTTCGTGCGCCGGCAGGTCGAGCCGGTTTCCGCCGCGGCGGAACTCGTTGATGCCGTGGTATTCGAGCGTCAGCTTCGAGTGGTCGCCCGTGCGCAGGTAGGAGCGCATGCCGAACATCTGGTTGCGCAGGTTGGGCAGTTCGGTGTAGCCGTCGCCGTCGTGGTCGTAGCCCGAACGGTAGCGGTTCTGCCCGTAGACGTAGATGCCCGCCTTGCGGTTGTTGCTTACCAGCGAGGCGTTGATCGTCGTGTTGTTGTCGTAGGCGCCGCTGCATCCCACGGACATGAGCGTATGGCCGATCTCGGCCCAGTCGCGCAGCGGCTCCTTGGTGATGATGTTGATCGTGCCGCCGATGGCCGACGCGCCGAAGAGCGCCGATCCGCCGCCGCGGATCACCTCCACGCGCTCGATCATGTTGGCGGGAATCTGTTCGAGACCGTAGACGCCGTTGAGGGCCGAGAAGAGCGGCCGCGAGTCGAGCAGGATTTGCGAATAGTGGCCGTCCAGACCGTTGATGCGTACCTGCGCGAAGCCGCAGTTCTGACATCCGTCCTCGACGCGCACGCCCGGCTGGAAACTCAGACCGTCGGCCAGCGTGGCGGCGTTTGTTCGTTCGAACAGCTTGCTGTTTAGAATGTTGACCAGCGACGGCGTCTCCTTGCGGATGACCGAGTTGCGGTCGATCTCGACCACCACTTCGCCGACGTCGACGGCCTGCTCTTCCAGTTCGAAATTCAGTTCCGTGGTGGAGTGGGCGCCGAGCGTGACGCTCCGTTCGGCGGATTTGTAGCCGACCGACTGCGCCACGACGGTGAGCGGTCGTCCTACCGGCAGGTTGCCCAGCAGGTAGTGGCCCGAGACGTCGGTCGTGGTGCCGATCGTCGTTCCCTTGACGGTGATGGTGATGAAGGGGAGGTGTTCGCCGCTGCGGCTGTCGACGACGTGGCCGATCAGGATGGCTTCGGTCTCCTTTTTGGCAGTGGAGTCTGCATATGCCGTAAAGCCGCCGAGCAGCAGGCCCAGCAGCAGAATATATGATTTCATGCGATGGATTTGATGGATAAGGAATGTCCGGATACCGATCGCGGGATCGGTTGTACGGGCCGGATGCGTACATCCGGCGTCGGAATGTCAGACCGCGGCAGGAGGTGCGCGCAGGCCGTACCCGTGGAGGACGGGCGAAGAGCCTCCGGCGAGATAGCATCGGTAGAGACGCTCTTCGAAGAGGGTGACGAGCGTCGGCAGGAAGGACTCCGCCTCGGTACAGGCCGCCAGGTGGAAATGGCAGATCAGGCAGTACTCTTCGACGGTGGCGTCGCTGCCCGAAGCGGCGCATTCGGCCCGCGAAAGCGGGTCGTTGGCGTGCACGTCGAGCGCCTTGCCCACGTAAACGTTGGCAATGGCCAGCGCCATCATCGCGGCAAGCAGGATCTTATAGCCCGTTTTTCGTCTCATCGATTGTCTGAATCGACGGCAAAGGTAACAAAAAACGGCGATTAACGAACGAATTCGGAATTTATTCACCGGAAATCGTCTCCGAATCCGTTCGGTACGGGAGAGGCCGGGCCGGATTATCTTCTGCCGTCGCGCGGGCATACCACGCGCAGCAGGCCGGGCAGGCAGCGCACGTCGAGCGGGAAGCGGGCGCCCCGCTGGCCGTCGACGTCGGTGGGTTCGTCGATGGGCGAGGAGATCTGCAACGTCGCTGCGCGCAGGTGCCGGACGCTGCGGGGATGGCCGCCGCAGAGGTAGCGTACCATGGCGAAGCAGGATACGAGGAAGTTGCGCTTTTCGAGCAGCAGGCAGTCGAACATTCCGTCGCGCACGCTCGACGTGTTGGCCAGCCGGAACCCGCCGGCCGTCTCGCCGTTGAAGACGAGTGCCATGAGTGCGTTGAAATCGAACTCCCCGCTCTCGGTGCGCACATGCAGCGGAATGGCGTGCATATGGCGCAGCTCCTTGATGCCCTCCATGATATAGGCCAGCTTGCCCAGACGGTGCTTGCGTTCGTCGGGCGTGCGCTGCGAAGTGGTGGTGAAGATGCCGAACGAGAAGATGTTGACGAAATGCAGTCCGTTGACCACGCCGCAATCGAGCGCCTGCACCTCGCCCGTGACGATCTGTCGGGCCGCTTCGAGCGGGTTCTTGGCCATGCCGACGATGCCGGCGAAATCGTTGGCCGTGCCTGCGGGGATGATGCCCAGTTCGAGCGACAGCCCCCGTTCGCGCATCCGGTTGACGACGTAATTGACCGTGCCGTCGCCGCCGGCGGCGACGACCATACGGATGTCGGGATGCGCGTCGAACGGGTTGCGTCCGAAGTCGATCTTTTCGGGCGTGAGTTCCCACCCGTTTTCGGAGAAGATGTCCACGATGCCCCCGACGTTGCGGGCGATGCGGCCGCGTCCTGCGGCGGGATTGTAGAGAAAGAGCGCTTTTTGCATGGATAGGTTAACGTTTCAACAGTTTTTCGAGGGCCGGCGAAGCCCATGTTTCGTAATCGTCGGGGGATTCGTCGCGCTGTCGCCCGTCGGCCTTCTCGGTAGCGAAGATGAAGTAGGCCATCACCCCTTCGCGTTCCAGTTCGCGGGCCTTCGCCACGGCGCGTTCCGAGCCGAGCGACATGAACATCGTCCCCAGCGCGTCGGCGCGTGCGGCATTGTCGCAGAAGACCGTGGCCGAGAGCAGCCGCGAGACGGCGCTCCGGCCTGTGACGGGGTCGATCGTGTGTGCGATCTTGCGGCCGTCGGGGGTATAGTAGAAGCGGCGGTAGTTGCCCGAAGTGGTGTAGCTGATGTCGGTCACCTCCGCGATACGTTGCAGATCCCGGTCCGAGAAATTGTTGTCGTAAGGGGTTTCGATGCCGATGCGCCATTTTCCGCCCTGCTCGTTCACACCCCGGCAGCGGCCGCTGCCTGCGATCGTCACCAGGTAGTTCTCCGAGCCGTTTCGTTCGAGCATGCGGGCGATCAGGTCGACCATGTAGCCCTTGCCGATCGAGTTGAAGTCGAGCTGGATGCGCGGATCGTCCTTGACGAGCCGGTTCCCTTCGATGCGGATTTTGCGGTAGCCCACCAGCGGCAGGATCGAATCGATGTTCGGTGTTTTCTGTCCCTCTTTTCCGGCGAAACCCCACGCTTCGACGAGCGGTTTGACGGTGATGTCGTACATGCCGTCGCTCAGACGGCTCACGGAGTCGGCGGCCAGAATGTTGTAGATCAGGTGGCTGTCGAGCGAGTCGCTCTCGCCGCGGTTGATGCGGCTCAGCAGCGACGTCTCGTCGAAGATCGACATCGAATGTTTCATCTCTTCGTCGAGCGCCATGACTTCGGTGTAGATTTCGTCGGCCGGCAGGGTCGTCCGGGCTTTGATGCGGAAGGTCGTTCCGAGTACGGAACCCTCGACCGTGACGTAGTGCGTCGACGGGCGGCAGCCGGCCATGCAGAGCAGCGCTGCGAGGAGCAGGACGAGGCGGTATGCGGAGAATTTCATCGTATGGAAAAGTTGAATCCGCGGCAAAGATACGGATAAGTGAGAGCAATGTCAAATTTATTTGAACATTGCCGAACGGGAGTGTCTTCGACGAAGTCAAAGATACGGAAAGTCGAGCGCAGAAGCAAGCGTCAGCTTGATTATGCCGAGACGA
Source organism: Alistipes communis (assembly GCF_006542665.1). Classification (NCBI taxonomy): domain Bacteria; kingdom Pseudomonadati; phylum Bacteroidota; class Bacteroidia; order Bacteroidales; family Rikenellaceae; genus Alistipes; species Alistipes communis. The sequence continues at coordinate 987,444 of NZ_AP019735.1, read as the reverse complement.
AGTATTAAGACGCAGCCAAAGATACGGATAAGCGAGGGCAAAAGCAAACTCGTTTGCATTTTGCCGGGCGGGAGTATCCAAGGCGCAAGCAGAATATGGCGAATTTCGCGGGAATCGACGCACGAAGCGCGGGCGGAGTATGCTTTTTTTTCGGCCAAACAATTGGTTTCTAAATAAATTTAGTGTACCTTTGCACCACGCTCTGGCGTGATTTCATAGTAAGGGGAATGCGTCGTAGAGTGGAACGAATAAATCTTTCAAAATGGCTTATTTAACAGCAGAAAAAAAGCAGGAGCTTTTCGGTCAGTACGGAAAGTCCAACACCGACACGGGTTCGCCTGAGAGCCAGATCGCGTTGTTCTCTTACCGTATCAGCCACCTTACGGAGCACATGAAGAGCAACCGTCACGACTTCGGTACGCAGCGCGCGCTGCTGCGTTTGGTCGGCAAGCGCCGCCAGTTGCTCGAGTACCTCAAGGAGATCGACATCGAGCGCTATCGCGCCATCATCAAGACGCTCAATCTCCGTAAATAGTACGGGTGCCGGAAAATGGGGCAGTCACTGCGGGTGGCCGCTCCATTTTGCATGAAAATTCAAGATTCGAAGTATATTATTTGACGTTATGGAAGAAAAGAAGCTGTACAACGCCGTTCAGAAGTTCATCACGCTCGCCGACGGACGCGAGATCATGATCGAGACCGGCAAACTGGCCAAGCAGGCCGACGGCTCGGTTGTCGTGAAACAGGGCGATACGATGCTCCTTGCGACGGTCGTGGCCGCCAAAGATGCAAAACCCGACACGGACTTCATGCCGTTGCAGGTGGAATACAAGGAGAAATACGCCGCATGCGGCCGCTATCCGGGCGGTTTCATGAAGCGTGAGGGCAAGGCCAACGACAGCGAGGTGCTCGTAGCGCGTCTGATCGACCGTGCGCTGCGCCCGCTCTTCCCGTCGGACTACCACGCCGAGGTCTACGTGACGGTCAACCTCATCTCGGCCGACAAGGACATCCAGCCCGACGCGCTGGCCGGTCTGGCCGCCTCGGCCGCACTGGCCGTGTCGGACATCCCCTTCGGCGGCCCGATTTCGGAGGTGCGCGTGGCGCGCATCAACGGCGAGTACTGCATCAACCCGACCTTCTCGCAGATGCCCGACGTCGACCTGGACATCATGGTCGGCGGTACGATCGACAACATCCTGATGGTCGAGGGCGAGATGAAAGAGGTTTCGGAGGAGGTGATGCTCGGAGCGATCAAGTTCGCGCACGAGGAGATCAAGAAGCACTGCGCCGTACAGATCGAACTTTCGAAGGAGCTGGGCAAGGACGTGAAGCGTACCTACTGCCACGAGGTCAACGACGAGGAGCTCAAACAGACGATCATCGCCGAACTCTACGACAAGGCCTACGCCATCGCCACGAGCGGCACGATGAAGCACGAGCGCGAGGATATGTTCAATGCATTGGAGGCCGAGTTCGCCGCCCGCTACACGGAGGAGGAGCTGGTGGAGAAGGCCCCGCTCATCCACCGCTATTTCCACGACTACGTGCAGAAGAAGGCGATGCGCAACATGATTCTCGACGAGGGCAAGCGTCTCGACGGCCGTCGCACGGACGAGATCCGTCCGATCTGGTGCGAGACCGACTACCTGCCCGCAGCCCATGGTTCGGGCCTCTTCACACGAGGCGAGACGCAGGCGCTGGCCACTGTTACGCTCGGCACGAAGATGGACGAGAAGGTCAAGGACGAGGTGCTCGTGCAGGGTACCGAGCAGTTCGTGCTCCACTATAATTTCCCGCCCTTCTCGACGGGCGAGGCGAAGGCCGCCCGCGGTCTGAGCCGTCGTGAGATCGGCCACGGCCACCTGGCATGGCGCGCCCTCAAACCGATGATTCCGCTGGGCGAGGAGAATCCCTACGCCGTGCGCGTCGTGTCGGACATTCTGGAATCGAACGGTTCGTCGTCGATGGCCACCGTTTGCGCCGGTACGCTGGCCCTCATGGATGCCGGCGTGAAACTGCGCAAGCCCGTGTCGGGCATCGCCATGGGTCTGATCTCGGATTCCGAGAGCGGCAAGTGGGCCGTGCTGTCGGACATCCTGGGCGACGAGGATCATCTGGGCGACATGGACTTCAAGGTGACGGGTACCCGCGACGGTATCACCGCCACGCAAATGGATATCAAGGTCGACGGCCTCTCCTACGAGGTGCTGGCCGCCGCGTTGGAGCAGGCGCGCAAGGGGCGTCTGCATATTCTGGACATCCTGACCGACTGCATCGCCGCGCCGCGCGCCGACTACAAGCCGTTCGTGCCGCGTCTGGTGCAGATCCACATCCCGAAGGATTCGATCGGCGCCGTGATCGGCCCGGGCGGAAAGGTGATCCAGGAGATTCAGAAGCAGACCGGTACCACCATTACCATTACGGAGGACGACCAGAAGGGTATCGTCGACGTCTTCGGTGTGGAGAAATCGGCGATCGACGCTGCGTTGCAGCGTATCAAGGAGATCGTTGCCGTGCCCGAAATCGGCGAGACCTACCACGGTAAGATCAAGTCGATCGTGCCGTTCGGCGCGTTCGTCGAGATCATGCCCGGCAAGGAGGCGCTGCTCCATATCTCGGAGATCGACTGGAAACGGTTCGAGACGATGGAGGAGAGCGGCCTGAAAGAGGGCGAGATGATCGACGTGAAACTCATCGGCGTCGACGAGAAGACCGGCAAGCTGAAACTCTCGCACCGCGCGCTTCTTCCGAAGCCCGAAGGATATGTCGAGCGTGAACGCCGTCCGCGGGGCGACCGCGAGCGTCGCCGCGACGACCGGCACCGCGACTGATCCGTCGGATGCGTTCCGACGCGAAATAGACGGCGTTTTCGTGCGCCGGCGATCGAAAACCGCTTCGAACGAAAGTTCGAGGTGGTTTTTTTACGGAAAAAGTTGCATAATCTGCATGGGTTTTATATATTTGCATGTATTCTGCTGCAAACGGCCTCGGGAATGGGGTACGTGGAGCGGAGGCAAACGGAAAGAGACGAAATCAATGCATAACAATTTTTAATAACTAATTAATTATGAAGAACTTAGTAAAAATTAGCTTGGTTCTTGCCGCAGCTGCCTTGACCTTGTCGGGTTGCAACTGTTTCAAGAAGATGGGTAAGAAACAGGATGAGGTTACTTACTCGTGCACGCCGAAGGTGCTGACGCTCAACAACGGCGTCGTGAGCGCCGACATTACGGTGAACTTCCCGGCAGCTTACTTCAACAAGAAAGCTACGTTGCGTCTGACGCCGGTGATCGTGTTCGAGGGCGGCGAAGTGGCCGGTACTCCGAAATACGTCCAGGGCGAGAAGGTGAATGACAACTATACCGTTATTTCGGCTGACAACGGCGGTACCTACACGCAGCATGTCGAATTCCCCTACGACGACCGTATGGAGCAGAGCGAGTTGCGCGTTTTGATCGAGAGCAAGTGCAACGGCGCCAGCGAGTACGTGATGTTCAACGCCGCTACGGGCAAACCCGTGACGAAGGAGGAAGCGGCCGTGCTGGCCAATCCGAAGTCGGCCGAGGCCATGGCGCTGCGCGCTCAGTGCGGCGTGTTCATCGCCGAGGGCGTCAACACGATGCAGAGGGATTTCAACTTCGGCGACGCTGCCGCTACGGCTGCCAACAACTACAAGCGTACGACGAATCAGGTAGACAAGGCCGAGATCCTCTACAAGATCAACAGCTCGGTGGTGAACCAGAAGGCGCTCAAAGAGAACGAACAGCTCTCCGAGTTCGAGAAGACCGCTGTGGCCAACAAGGAGAACGACCGCATCGCGCAGAGCCTCTATGTGAACGGCTACGCTTCGCCCGACGGTCCTGAGAAGTTCAACGACAAGCTGGCCAGCGCACGTAGCGAAACCGGTCGCAAGGCCGTCGAGAAGATCCTGGCCGAGTACGGTTTCAATATCGACGCTGCCGGTTACGGCGAGGACTGGGAAGGTTTCAAGGAGATGGTCGAGAAGTCGAACATCCAGGACAAGGATCTGATTCTTCAGGTGCTGAGCATGTACGATTCGTCGGCCGAGCGCGAGAACCAGATCAAGAACATGTCGTCGGTTTACGGCGAACTCAAAGAGGACGTGCTGCCGAAACTGCGCCGCGCCCAGCTGGTCAACAACATGGAGATCACCGGTAAGAGCGACGCCGAGATGCAGGCGCTGGTCAACAGCGGCAAGCTCGATGAGCTGAACAACGAGGAACTGCTCCACGTCGCCACGCTGATTGAGGATAATGCCTTGAAGGCGAAGGTGCTGGAGTACGCCGCCAAGAAGTACGACGATTCGCGCGCCTACACCAACCTCGGTGCCGCCTATCTCCAAATGGACGACGCCGACAAGGCGCTGGCCGCATTGACGCAGGCCGTGAAGCTCGGCGGCAACACGCAGGAGCTGAACTCGAACCTGGCACTGGCCAACCTGGCTGCCGGTAACGTGGACGAGGCGAAGAAGTACGCCGCTGCCGCAGACGCTCAGACCAAGAGCCTGATCGCTGCCGCTCAGGGCCAGTACGGCGACGCCGCTGCCAAGCTCAAAGGCTACAATGCTGCCGTGGCTGCCGTGATGAACAACGACCTGTCGGCTGCCAAGAAGGCGCTGGCCGGCGAGAACTCGGCCGATGCGGATTACCTGCGCGCCGTGATCGCAACCAAGGAGGGCGATATGAAGACTGCCGGCGCCCAGTTGAAGGCTGCCGTCGCCAAGGATTCCGCCCTGGCGAAGAAGGCGTCGAAGGATGTCAACCTCAAGCCCCTGTTCAAGAGCGGTTTCAAGTTCTGAGAATACGCTGCTCTCCGATAAGCGGAGATGTACGGATTACGAATTCCGGGTTCGGTTCGAGCCCGGAATTTTTTTGATATTTTGGTCGGAATTCTGCGTGTGTAGCGGAAAAATGGTTATATTTGTATAGTGGAGAAAACTGTCTTGTTATGGAGTACGCAAATCATCTATCGGAATATGCTCCGGCCCCGAGCGAAGCGCAGGTGGCCGAAGAGGTCGCACGCATTCGGGCAGCCGCGAAGGGATACGAAACGGACGAGGTTTACAGGCTTTGCTATTCGGCCATCGACCTGACGACCCTTTCGTGCAGCGATTCGGTGGAGTCGGTGACGGCTTTTGCACGGAAGGCCGTGGAGTTCTATACGAATTATCCCGCGATCGCCAATGTCGCGTCCATCTGTATCTATCCGCCGTTCGTCGAAACGGTCGGGCTCGCCGTGGACGATACGCCGATGCGCATTACGAGCGTCGCGGGCGGATTTCCTTCGTCGCAGACCTTTCTGGAAGTGAAGATGCTCGAAACGGCGATGGCCGTCGAGAACGGAGCCGACGAGATCGACATCGTCATCAACGTCGGCAAGATGCTCGAAGGACATTACGACGAGGTGGCCAACGAAGTCGAAGTGTTGCGCGGCGAGGCCGGCGAAGACGTGGTGTTGAAGGTGATTCTGGAAACGGGTGCGTTGAAGACGCCCGAGCTGATCCGCCGCGCCGCGTTGTTGGCGATGTTCGCCGGCGCCGATTTCGTCAAGACGTCGACGGGCAAGATCGACGTGGCGGCGACTCCCGAAGCGGCGGTGGTGATGTGCCGTGCCATTCGAGACTACTACGACAAGACGGGCCGCATGGTCGGCTTCAAGCCTGCCGGCGGCGTGCGTTCGGCGGCCGACGCGGTGCTCTACTATACGGTCGTTCGGGAGATTCTGGGCGAGCGGTGGCTCACGCCGCAGTTCTTCCGTATCGGTGCGTCGTCGGTAGCCAACGCCCTGTTGTCGGCGATCGTCGGCGAGCCGGTCAAATACTATTAGCCTTTCCTTCCCGCGGGGCAGGGTTTCGGTGCATTTTCGTGCGCCTTTTCTCGCTTCGGCATAGCTCGGACAAGTTCCACTCTGCACTCGGTTTAACGAAAAGGTTCGCCTTGTTGCGGACGGTGCTTTGCGGAGGGGGATGACGATAGCGGCGGCAGATGTACTATCTGCCGCCGCTTTTTTTGGACGGGAACCGAACTCGCATTCCTCCGAAGAGAGCGAAGCTGTGATGGAACTCCTCTCCGTTTGCACGGTATCTTCGCGGAACACGCCTTCATACGGGGGATTGTCGTAAATACCTAAAAAACGGTATTGTACGTCGTTTCTCATTGCTGTAAATTCGTAATACGTTCGTACGAGCTTTCAGTCTGACCTTCTAATTCGTATCGTTATGAAAAGTACAGCGATTTTTTTCGTGATTTTTGCGGGTTCCGTATTCTGCTCCTGTTCGAAGGCGGAAATTACTGCGACCCCCGTTTCGCAGACCCGGGCAGGAGATAATGAAGTCTCGCTTTTATTTACGAAGGATAATTTGAGCGAATCGCAGGCAATCGAATTCGCTACGCATTTTTTGAAAAAAACGCCGTTTTTTTATACATGGGATGTACTTCATTTCCTTCCTCGCGATTATATCCAGTATAACGAGCCTTTTGAGGTGTGGTATAGCGGATTTACGATTCATTTTCGCGGAATCGATGTCGGTATTGCCGGTCCCGTGACGGCGGACCGCGTGAAATTCGGCATATACGCGGGACAAGTCGTGAGGGATGTGCAGATTTATTCGGCGGGGGAGAAGCCCGAAATCGGAGAGGTCGTCTATGAGGAGCGGGACGGAAGAAAAGTTCCCGTCGGAAAGAGGTACCAATACGATACGAATTCCGAAGGCAGTAATTGTTGGATTCTTGTCCAATGGGAGAGTGTCCGCGATTTCGAAACGTGCATCGGATATTGAAAACCTGTCGAACCCATAATTGTCGGATCGAATGAATCGGAAACATTTTCTGCGAATCCTTTCTGCCGCTCTTCTTCCGGCGCTTCTGTCGGCTTGCGCGGCGCAGCGCCCTGAGCTCTATGCCATGCGTAACGGCGGCAGTCATCAACCGTTTTATTTTACGGATCGTTACGGCGAACTCGCCTTCCGCGAGTTTTACGACTGGGCCGGTCAGTTCGTCGGCGATCGTGCCGTCGTCGAACGGGACGGCAAATGGGGGTATATCGACCGGAGCGGCGAAACGGTCGTCCCGTTCCGGTACGATTGGGCCGGAAGTTTCGGCCAATACGGTTTCGACGAGGAGGTGGCGATGGTGAAGACGGGGACGGATCGGGATCGGATTCCCCTCTACACGCCGTGTCCCACGGCGTTGATCGATCGCGACGGCGAACGGATCACACCCGTCTACGGTTTCATGACCCCGATTGTTGGCGGGGTGTCGTTCGTCAACGACGGACGGAAGTTCCACGGCGTCGGGCGGGACCTGCTCGCTTCCGACGGGAAATGGGGCTGTGTCGATCGTCGGGGTCGGTTGGTCGTCGCCTGCGAGTACGAGCTGGCCTATCCCCTGTTCGATCGTTTCGCCTTCGTGCGTAAAGATGGAAAATGGGGCGTACTGGATCGACGCGGCCGGTTGATCGTTCCCTGCCGCTACGATGCGGGGTATTATCGAGCGGGAATTTATGTGCTCGACACGCTCTTCGATACGCAGGACACTCCGCCGACGGACGGTGCGAATCCCGCTGTGCGCGGCGAGTTCGAAGAGGGGCGCATCTACATGATCGCGGACGGGTGTGCGGAGGCGTTCGACATGAAGGGCCGGAAGATCGGAAAATAGCTGTCATGCCGGTTGGATCGTTCGCCTCGACGTCGCTCTGCGATGGGGTGGTAGACGCCCGTGGCACCGCAGGGGAGAGTCACTCTCCGAAAATCCGGTTGAGGGCTGCGGCCAACCGGTACGACGCCTTGCGGAGCTGCTGCTCGGCCAGCGGTGCGGCTTTTGCCATGAACTCCTCGCCCAGCGTGTCGCCCGGCGCTACCCAGTCGATCGAGGGGCGTACGTCGCGTGCGGCGTCTTCGAACCACTGGCGGTACGATCCTTCGGTCATTCGCCGGATTTCGCGCTTGGAGGCGTTGTCGAGGTAGTCGGCATAATGTTCGTAACTCCATCCCGGATGGATTCGGGCGATGACGCCCGAATCCCAGACGCTGTGCAGCGTTTTGGGTTTGCCGAAGAAGGTCACGTCGAACTTCCCTTCGTTGTGGGCGTCGGTGTACCGCACGTGTGCCGGACAGTGGAAATCGGCGACCATGTGTACGATACATTTAATATAGGTGAGTACCACCGAATCGTCCAGTTCACGGTAGTTCTTCAATGCTGCGGTCAGCGTCTCCGCTCCGGTCACGCCGTCGCGTCCCTTGCGGTATTTCTCCCGCACTTCGGCGGGGGAGTTGCACTCCGCGTCGGCGATCGAGGCGTGCCAGCCGCGGAAAGGTTCCTTGTAGCGCGGGTCGGCGGCCACTTCGTCCATGAAAACGGCGTATTCTGCGAGCGGCGTGCCGCCGGTGTATCGTTCGATGGCCGCTTTGGCCTTCGGGGTGAGGTGGCGTTGGGCTACTTCGGCGATCGCGCGATGGCCGACCGTTCCCCATGCCGCGCAGTCGGCGTGCAGGCCGAAGGTCAGCAGGAGCGAGAGAAGCAGAAAGGGCTTTTTCATCGGTTATAGGGATTGTAGTTGTCGGTGTCGGTGCGTTGCTCGCGGAAGATGTTGAAACGCGCCAGCAGCGGATTGCGGCGGTCGAGCAGCCAGAATTCGACGAGCAGCAGCGCGAAGGCGACCGCGATGAGGTACTGGAACTGTTCGTTGTACTCTTCGAAACGGACGGTCGACAGTTCCGACTGCTCCATGTCGTTGATCGCGCGTACGATCTCGTCCAGCCCGATCGACTGCTTGGTGGCGCGGATGTAGGCCCCGCCGGTGATCCGGGCGATCTCCTGCAACATCTTCTCGTCGAGTTTCGAGACCACCATGTCGCCCTTTTCGTCCTTGATGAACTCCCCGCCGATCTCGATCGGGGCGCCTTCGGGCGTGCCGATGCCGATCGTGAAGATCCGGATACCCTGCTCGGCGGCCCGTTCGGCGGCCTGCATCACGTTGCCCTCGTGATCCTCGCCGTCGGTGATGAGGATGATGACGCGCGAATCGCCGCTGCCGCTCGAAAAGGACATCTCGGCCAGCGACAGCGCCTTGCCGATCGACGTTCCCTGCACGGAGGCCATCGAGGGCGAAATCCGTTTGGCGAAGGCTTTGGCCATGCGGTAGTCGGAGGTGATCGGCAGCTGTACGGTGGCGTCGCCTGCGAAGACGATCACCCCGACGCGATCCTGTTCCAGTCCGTCGAATAGCTTGTTGATCGCGTATTTCGTTCGTTCGAGGCGGTTGGGTTCGAAATCTTCGGCCAGCATCGAATTGGAGATGTCCACCGCGAGCATCATCTCGATGCCCTCGCTCTTCTGTTCGCGCAGCTTCGAGCCGAACTGCGGCCGTGCGGCGGCGAGGATCACGAGGATGACGGCCGTCGTGAAGAGGATGAATTTCAGTTTCATGCGGCCCGTCGAGGCGTCGGGCATAAGCGTGGCTACCGTCGCCGGGTCTCCGAAGCGGGCCAGCCGCCGCCGGCGGTCGTAGAGCGCCCATGCGAAGAGGGCGACGAGTGCGGGCGCGGCCAGCAGCAGGTAGAGGTATTCGGGATGTGCGAAACGAAACATTACGGAATGCGTTTAAGAATCAGGGTGCGAATCAGAAATTCCACGGCGAGCAGCGCCAGCGCCGCCAATACCCACCGCAGGTACTCTTCGGTGTAGGTCGTGAAGTCGGCTACCTCGACTTTGCTCTTTTCGAGGCGGTTGATCTCGTCGTAGATCGCGCGCAGCTTCTCGTTGTCCGTGGCGCGGAAGTAGCGGCCGCCGGTGGCGTCGGCGATCTCTTGGAGGGTCTTTTCGTCGATTTCGACCTTGGCCTGCACGAAGGTCATGTTGCCGAACATGTCGATCGCGGGCGTGGGGGCCGTACCGCGCGATCCGACTCCGATCGTGTAGACCCGGATGCCCTGCTCCTTGGCGATTTCGGCCGCCATGACCGGAGCGATCTCGCCGCGGTTGTTCACGCCGTCGGTCAGCAGGATGATGACCTTCGATTTGGCATCGCTCTCGCGCAGGCGGTTGATGGCTGTCGCCAGTCCGTTGCCGATGGCCGTGCCGTCCTCGATCAACCCGCTGCGCACGCGCCCCAGCAACGTGAGCAGCGTCGACTGGTCGGCGGTCAGCGGGCTCTGCGTGAAGGCTTCGCCCGCGAAGACCACCAGTCCGATCCGGTCGCCGTAGCGGTCGGAGATGAACGATCCGGCCACCTCCTTGGCCGCTTCGAGGCGGTCGGGGCGGAAGTCGCGCGCCAACATCGATCCCGATACGTCGAGCGCCAGCATGATGTCGATACCGTCGGTATTGGTGCGGGTGTTCTGTTCCGCCGACTGGGGGCGCGCCAATGCCACTACGAGCGTCGCCAGCGCCGCCATGCGCAGCACGAAGGGGGCATGGCGCAGGTAGTAGCGAACGGTACGCGGCGCTTTGAGCACGCCCGCTACCGACGAGATGCGCAACGCCGCTCCGCCCTTCCGCAACCGGTAGAGGTAATAGCCTGCCGCCGGCAGGAGCAGCGTGAGCAGCCACAGCAGATGTGGATTATGAAACGTCATTTCAATCGACAGTTAACGATAATCGGTAATCGGCGGTCGCCGGAGCCGTTCCGGCACGGGGCGGTACGACCGCTCCCGACGAATGGCTGCTTCTGCGTGCGGAACGCCGCCTGCGCCGATCCCCGTTTCTTGGTTCTTACGTGTTTTTACCAGTTTTTCTTCAACCGTACCACGGCGCCGGCCTTCTCTTTGAGCTTCTCCTGCGTCCTGTCCTCCTGCGCCTGGATGGCGTCGAGCATCCGCTCCTGTTCGGAAGGCGAAATGCCGGCCGGCTGGGGTCGGCCCTCGCCCTCCTGCTCCTTGTCGGGCCGGCCGTCCTGCTGCTGGTCGTCGCCTTGCCCGTCACCCTCCTGCGGATCGTTCTGGCCCTCCTGCGGATTCTGCTGGTTTTGGCCGTTCTGCTGGTCCTGGTTTTGATCGTCCTTGTTATCTTTATTGTCCTTGTTGTCTTTGTTGTCCTGATTCTGCTGGTTCTGATCGTCGAGCAGTTTCTTGACGTAGGCGTAGTTGAACTTGGCCTGCGGATCGTCGGGGTTCAGGCGCAGCGAGTTCTTGTAGCTTTCGAGCGCTTCGGCGTATTTCTGCTGCCGGAACTGCGTGTTGCCCAGATTGTAGAAGGCCTGCGCACGATCGACGGGCGCTGCCAGCGAATCGGCGGCGGCCTGTTGCTGTACCTGTGCCGCCTGGTCGTACATCTCCTGCCGGTGAAGGGCGTTGCCCAGGTTGTACTGCGCTTCGAACGACGAAGGGTCGGCGCCCAGCGCACGCATGTAGCGTCCGGCGGCGTCCTGATAGTTGCCCTTTTCGTAGGCGCGGTTGCCCTTGCGCACCTGCCGGCGTTCGGGGTACTGCTGTGCCGCGGCGTCGACGGCCAGCAGCGCGAGAACGAGTAGGATGAAAATTCTACGCATGGCTGTCGTTTTTAGGCGTCAGGTCGAGCGGCTCCTCCGCTTCGGCCGAAGGTTGTTCCTCGACGGGTTTGGTCTCCTCGACGAAGTAGTAGGCCCACTGGTAAGCCTCTTCGTTGCGTGCGGCTTCGGGCGTCGCCTTGGCGAATTTCACCAGATCGGCTTCGCGCAGCAGCGCCGTGAGCTCCATGGCGCTCTTGCGGGGCAGGTCGAGCGGACGTACCGCATCGATGATCTCGTCGGAGGTCATCTCCAAGGCGCCGATGCCGTAACGCCCCGCCAGATAGCGGCGCAGGATGTCGGTCAGCCCCGAATAGTAGGCCTTGTGTTTGTTGTTCTGCCACAATTTCTGGTTGTGAAGCCCTTCGAGCGCGCGGATCGCCTCGACGTGGGGCGGTGCGGGCGGCGCGGGTTTGAAGAGGTCGCTCAGGTGTTTGCCGCGCTTGGACAGGTGATAACGCAGCGCGAAGAGCAGCGCCGCGAGGTTCAGCAGCAGGAACAACCCGCCGAAAAGGTATCCTGTGATCTCCTCGGCGCGCAGCGGCAGCGTCCGCTGCGGTTTGAGGTCGTAGATCGTCTGCTTGGCGGTGTCGATCTGGAACGTTCCCACGTCGAGCCGCAGCGAATCGGAGGTGTAGAGCGTGTCGACGATGTTCTTGTCGGCATAGAGCACGCCGGGACGCCCCAAATTGTAACGTCCTTCGGAGAAGGCCTGCATGACGTAGCGTTTGCGCAGCCGGAGCCGCCGGCCCTCCCGCGAGAGCGTGTCGACGGGAAGCGACTGCACCACTTCGAGCTTGTCGTCGTTTTCGTAGAGCGGGAATTCGGTCACCTGCACCTGGTCGCGCTCGACGTCGATTTCGAGCGTGAAGGTGTCGCCGATGCCGATGCTGTCGGGGACGATGCGCGCCTCGACCGTCGGGGTCTGGGCGGAGGCCGTCGCCGCAGCGAGCAGGGCGGCCGCGGCCGCTGTGAGGAATGCCGGTCGTTTCATCGTTGCTTGAAGAGTTTGATGAGTTCCACCACGTAGTCTTCATCGGTCGAGATCGTCGCCGTGTCGATGCGGTTGTGTTTGAGTAGCGAGTCGATCGCCTCGCTGCGCTGCCGCCATGCGCGGGCGTAATGGTCGCGCACGGCCGCCGACGAAGTGTCGACCCAGACCTTGCGCCCCGTCTCGGCGTCCTGCAACTCGGCGATGCCCACGTCGGGCAGTTCGGCTTCGCGCGGATCGAAGACGCGGATCCCCACCAGGTCGTGTTTGCTGCCGGCGATTTTCAGGGCGTTGGCGAACTCCTCGCCGTCGCGTGCCGGATCGAGGAAATCCGAGAGCAGGAACGCCGTGCAGCGCTTCTTCATCACGGCCGTCAGGAAACGCACCGCCTCCGACAGCGCCGTGCCCGTCGACCGGGGCCGGAAGCTGATCAGCTCGCGGATAATCATCAGGATGTGGCTGCGCCCCTTCTTGGGCGGGATGTACTTCTCCACGCGGTCGGAGAAGAAGATGCAGCCCACCTTGTCGTTGTTCTGGGCGGCCGAGAAGGCCACGACGGCGGCGATTTCGGTCAGAATGTTCTTTTTGAGGAAGTGGGTCGACCCGAACATGCGCGAGGCCGAGACGTCGACCATGAGCATCATCGTCAGCTCGCGCTCCTCCTCGTAGACCTTGATGTGGGGCGAGCGCGAACGCGCCGTGACGTTCCAGTCGATGTCGCGCACGTCGTCGCCGGCACGGTACTCCCTCACTTCGGAAAACGACATGCCCCGTCCGCGGAAAGCCGTGTGGTACTTTCCGGCGAAGATCTCGTTCGACAGGCCGCGTGTCTTGATCTCGATTTTGCGGACCCGTCGCAGAATATCGTTTTCGTTCTCGATCATCGTGTTACGGGACGATTACGTTGTTCAGGATGTCGGTGATGATCTCCTCGGTGGTGATGTTTTCGGCCTCGGCTTCGTAGGTCAGCCCGATACGGTGGCGCAGTACGTCGTGGCAGACGGCGCGCACGTCTTCGGGAATCACGTAGCCGCGGCGGCGGATGAAGGCGTAGGCGCGGGCGGCCTTGGCCAGCGAGATCGAGGCACGGGGCGATCCGCCGTAGGCGATCAGCGTCTGCAACTTCTGGAGGTTGTATTCGACCGGTTCGCGCGTGGCGAAGATGATGTCGACGATGTATTTCTCGATCTTCTCGTCCATGTAGACGTCCTCCACCACGCGGCGCGCCTTGACGATGTCTTCGGGTGCGATCACCTTGTGCGGCGAGGGAAGCCCTTCGCCCGAGAGGTTCATCCGCACGATGTCGCGCTCCTCCTGCTTCGTGGGGTAGGAGATTTTGGCTTTGAGCATGAATCGGTCGACCTGCGCTTCGGGCAGCGGGTAGGTTCCCTCCTGTTCGAGGGGGTTCTGCGTGGCCAGAACCAGGAAGGGCTCGGGCAGCTTGTAGGTGTCGTCGCCGATGGTCACCTGGCGCTCCTGCATCGCTTCGAGCAGCGCCGACTGCACCTTCGCCGGCGAACGGTTGATCTCGTCGGCCAGTACGAAGTTGGCGAAGACGGGGCCTTTGCGCACCATGAACTCCTCGCTCTTCTGCGAGTAGATGAGCGTACCGATCAGGTCGGCCGGCAACAGGTCGGGCGTGAACTGGATGCGGGCGAAATCGGCGTCGACGGCCTTTGCGAGCGTCGTAATCGCCAGCGTCTTGGCAAGACCCGGCACGCCTTCCAGGAGGATGTGGCCGTTCGACAGCAGACCGATCAGCAGCGTGTCGATCAGATGGGTCTGACCGACGATCACCTTGCTCATCTCGGCGCGCAGCGTGTCGACGAAGACCGACTCCCGCTCGATGCGTTCGTTGAGTTCCTTGATATTGATGACTTCACTCATGGATGTTATGTTTTTTTAGATGTTATTGCCGTACTGTTTTTTAACGAATAGTATGCAAATTTATTATAAAAACGCAGAAAAATGAATTTTTCCCGTCGAAATCGACATTAAAACCCCGCGAAAGAGCCGTTTGCTCTCCCTTCGGACGTGTCGCGTCCTCCCTTCGGCGATATGGTTTTACGATATATATTTCGTATATTCGCCCACACTGCGATAGTGCAGCGAATTTCATAAATTTTATCCCGATGGAAAAACTTAGGTTCATGAGAGGTGCGGCAGCGTTGTTGGCGGGTTCCGCAATGCTTTTCGCATCGTGCAGCGACGACGATGCGCCGATGCCCGATCCCGAATTGACGTTGACGCCCGATACCGAGATCTCCCTGCCGGTCGGGGGGGGGAGCGTCGAGGTGGCCGTGTCGACTAATCTCGGCAGCTGGACGGCGTTGTCGAATGAGACGTGGTGCGAGGTTACGCTCGCCGAAGGCAAATTCACGGTGTCGGCCGATGCGAACGATGCGCTGGCTGCGCGTCCGACGGCGACGGTTACGGTCACTGCGGGCGAAGGCGAACGGAGCATCACCCGCGAGGTGCGGGTGACGCAGGGGGCTCAGACGTTCACCGACCTGAGTGCGGCGGGCTGCGCCAACTGCTATATCGTCGCCCCGAAGTCGGCGTCGGTCTTCGATGCCGCTTACAAAGGCAACTCCTCCACCGAATCGATCGGTGCGGCCGAGGGTGCCGAACTGGTTTGGCAGAGCGCGCAGGGTCTCGTTACGCGGGTAGCCTACGCCGCCGACGAGAAGAAGATCATCGTCGAGACCGCCGACAAGAGCGGCAATGCCGTCGTGGCGGCCGTCGACGAGTCGGGAACGATCCTGTGGAGCTGGCATCTGTGGATCGTCGATTACGATCCGTCGGCGTCGCTCTTCACGACGGCTCCCAATGCGTCGGGGACGACGTGGAGTTTCATGGACCGCAATCTGGGTGCGCTGACCGTCGAGCGCGGCAGTTTCGATTCGCACGGGCTGCTCTACCAGTGGGGGCGCAAAGATCCGTTCCCCGGTACGACGGCTTTTACGATCATGAACGAGGATTACACCTACGAGGTCGACGGCGAGCCTGAGGTCTACGGCATCGACAACCGTGTGTTGCCGAAGTTCGGTCTGACGGCGGAGTTCCACGGGACGATCGAGAAATCGATCCAGAATCCGGCGGTATTCTATGCGATGACCTACAAGCATACGGGCGTGGAGGACGAGTACGGCGAAGAGATCGTCGAGAACGACTATAAGACCGGCGACTGGGTCGACGTGTCGAACGACGACTACTGGGGCGGCGAGAGCCGGAAGAAGACGATCTACGATCCCTGCCCCGTGGGCTATAAGGTTCCGGTCTGCGACGCCGACGGCAATACGCCCTACGCATGGCTCGTCTATACCGTAGGGAAGTGGGACGAAGCCAATCGCGGTTTCGAGCAGGAGGGACAGTGGTTCCCCACGACCGGTACGCGCGCCTACGCTTCCGGAGGGTTGGATTATACCGAGGCCAATCCTTACAGCGGCTTGTGGATCGGAACGAAGGGCAAGGCTTCGGACAATTTGGAACTCTATCCCGATCTTTACGGTCAGTATATGTTCATCATCGATAGCAAGCGAATGCTCAAAGTCAGCAAAGACAAGCGTTCGCAGGGCATGTCGCTGCGCTGCGTGAAGGAGTAGCTTTCCGCCGCAATCCGGTTTTACGGGGAGTGCCGCCGTCGGGGCGGCGCTCCTTTTTCGCTTCCTGCGCGGGTGCGGTTTCGCGGGAACGTGCAGGCGCCGTCCGGCTTGCCTTCCCCTGAAAACGAAGCACCGCACCGACACAGGGTCGGTGCGGTGCGGAGAAGTCGTTGAACTTCGTTCTTCGTTTTCTCGCCTCGGCATAACTCGAACTGCGTTCGGCTCTGCGCTCGGCTTAGTGAAAACGTTCGACTGCGCGTTTAGCGTGCGCCGAGTTTCTGGTCGAGCATGTAGACGCCCACCTTCTCGCCTTCGATGGCTTTGAAGCCTTCAAGAATACCGCGGGCCGTATCTTCCTCCTCGACCTGCTCGTTGACGAACCATTGCAGCATGTTCGCCGTTGCGAAATCCTGCTCGGCGGCGGCCAGCTTGCACAGATCGTGGATCATCGCCGTCACCTTCTGTTCGTGGGCGAGCGTGTCCTCGAACATCGCCACGACCGACGGCCATTCGGTCTGCACGGCGGCGATGGGAGCCAGCACGACCTTGGCGTTCTGCGATTGGAGATAGCCCGCCAGCTTCTCGGCGTGCCCCTGCTCCTCCTTGAACTGGTGTACGAACCAGTGTGCGGAACCTTTGAACCCTTTGTCCGCCGCGTCCATCGACATCGAGAGATAGAGATATGCCGACCAGAGTTCGGCATTGATCTGGGCGTTGATCGCCTCCTGCATTTTTTTGCTGATCATAGTTGTATCGTTTAATGTATTAAATTTTCTTTTGTACAAAGATAGCGAATTATTCGATACGCGGTTCTGTTTTTCATTCATATCTTTTTATGGAGCTATAAGTCGGGCTTATGATGCGCCGGCAACGGTCCGATGATCGGGGACGAGCGGGAGGAGCCGTAAGTTCGGTGCGGTTTCGGCGTGCGGAGAAAAGCTTGCGGCGGGACTTCGCACGCCGGAGGCCGCGGTTCGCAGAGCCGGAATCGTCGTTCGCCGAAGGATCGGATACCGCCGCGAGGATCGGCCGCCGGCATCCGAATCCGCTGTTTGTGCCGTCGTTCGGAACGTTTTTTTCGGGCGAAGTGCCCGACTCTCGGATTTTTTTTCTATCTTTGCAGGCCAATTGTGGCGGAACAAAAACATTATCAACAATGAAAGTTTGCGAAATTACAGGCAAGGTCGCGGTGATCGGCAACAATGTCTCTCACTCGAACCGCAAGACCAAGCGCAAATTCAGTCCGAATTTGAAGACCAAGCGTTTCTGGTCAGAGGAAGAGGGCCGCTGGATCACCCTCAAGGTGTCGGCTGCCGGTATGAAAACAATTAACAAGAAGGGTCTCGCAGTGGCTCTGCGCGAAGCTGCCTGCCCCAAGAAGATTTACTAAACCGTATTGACAAATGGCTAAGAAAGGCAATCGCGTTCAGGTCATCCTCGAATGCACCGAACAGAAGGAGAGCGGTGTTGCGGGCATGTCTCGTTACATCACTACCAAAAACAAGAAAAACACCCCCGACCGTCTGGAACGTAAGAAGTACAATCCCTATCTGAAGCGGGTGACGTTACACCGTGAAATCAAATAATCGAGCGTTATGGCAAAGAAAGTAGTCGCAACCCTGAAAACCGGCACGGGCAAGCAGTTTACCAAGTGCATCAAAATGGTCAAGTCGGAGAAGACCGGCGCCTATATGTTCAAGGAGGGTATCATTCCCAACGACCATGTAAAGGAGTTCTTCGCAGAGAAGAAATAAACCGTTCCGACGGTATTCGTGGTTAAGGGCATCGGCCCTTAACACAAAAGGCATCTCGACAAGGGGTGCCTTTTGTGTTTTTGTACGGACGGGCTGCGGCGGGGCGGACGCTGGATGCCGGCTGTCGCCGGGACGTCCGGACGGGCGGGCGGAGGTTTTAGGCGTGTGAGGGATGGCGGTGCGGGCGGAGTTCGTTCGGCAGGTCGTGTGTCGTGAGGCGCCCGGAGAGGACGAGGTTGGGGTTCGTTGCCGGCGGCATCGCGGGACGATATCGGCGGTTCGCCGCCCCACGCGGCGGGCTCCAACTCGCCGAAATTGGTGCTGTACCTGCCGCCGGCGGCGAACTGCCGGTACGCTGAACGCGGCCGGAGGTGTACTTGTACATCAGTATGGAGAGGCGGTTCGTGTCGTCATTTGCGCGTGCCGAGCAGGTACGTGGGGTTTCGTGTGGCATCGAACCTTTTCGTTAAGCCGAGCGCAGAGCCGGACTTGTTCGGGCTTTGCCGAGGCGAGAAAAGGAGCACGAATGTGAACGTTTTCGTTAAGCCGGGCGCAGAGCCGGACTTGTTCAGGCTATGCCGGGGCGGGAAAACGAAGAATGAAATTCAACGATTCACCCCTGCCGCAAACCGTCGCGACAGGGGTGAGGTTGGGAGTGGCGTCGGAATTCCGCCGGCGGGAAGAGCCGTCCGGCCTCAGAATTTGTGCATGGCCCGGACGAGGAACGAAATGTTCTTCGACGTCTGTTCGACGAAGGGCGGCTCGATCCCCATGTGGGTCGTCATGGCCGTCCATGCGTCGTCGCCTTCGGTCGAGGAGAAATAGTACATCAGCCGGTCCATCTTCACTCCGCCGTGCTCTTTCAGACGGTTGTTGAACTGTTCGCGGGCCTTGCGGTCGAACTTTATGCGGCCGTTGTTGTAGAGATGGCCGATGCGCAGCACCTCGTTGATCGCGGGCAGATACCACCCTTCGCCGAGGTCGCGGCACCATTTGAAGGCGGGATAGTCCTCCCACCGGACTTTTCCCTCGTCGGCCATGCGGGCGAAGGCGGCCTGGTTGACCGCTCCGTCGTGTTGGTCGTCGAGGCCCAGCCGCACGGCGTCGCTCTTCTTGAATTCGCACCAGCGCAGATTGGCCTGCGCGATCGACATCACGATGCCGTGCCCTTCGGCGTCGACCTCGATGACGATGCCCCGCACGCCGTTCTCGTCGAAATAGTCGCCCGGCTGGTAACGTCCCGCGAAAGCGCTCGGCGCGGATCGCTTCGACTGTTTCTGCGGTGCGGGATTCTTCGCCTCGGCCGCCAGACGGTCGTAATCCTCCTGCGAGAAGATGTCGGTCGAACCGTCCTCGAAGCGGATGTAGACGACGTTCGCGACCGACACCAGATAGGTCGGGCCGTCGAGGTGCGACGCCTTCTTGTATTTGATGTCCTTTTCGCCGATTTCGAGCACTTTGGCTTCGACGTTCGTGCCGTCCTTCTTGACGATCAGATCCTGTGCCGCTGCGTCCCAGACGCCGCACGACAGGAGAAACAGGAGGGAAATAAGTCCTTTCTTCATGGGTTTACATTTGATTTTCAACAGTTTTCTGCATCCGGCGGGCCTTGCGGGGAGGTTTCGCCGTCTCCCGGTGCGATGTTCCGGCCGCCGTTCGCACCGTCCGGCATCGCCTCTGCGGGTCGGAACCGCGATTATACGCTTTACAAATATAACTAATTTTGCGAATAGTTATTATCTTTGTCGCAAGAATAAATGCCGGCGGGGCGGAACCGTGGTGCGATGCAGCCGTGCAGGAGTCCGCCCGTCGTCCGGCTAAAACCGATTTTGTTATGGGATTTTTCGATCTGTTCAGAAAGAAACAGGATACGCCGGCCGATACTGCCGCCGGGGCGGCTGTCGAAGCACAGCCCGAACAGCGGCGCGAGGAGTTGAACGCCGGACTGGAACGCACCAAGACGGGCCTTTTCTCGAAACTGGCGCGTGCCGTAGCGGGCCGCTCGACGGTCGACGCCGAGGTGCTGGACGATTTGGAGGAGGTGCTCATCACCTCCGACGTGGGGGTCGAGACGACCGTCAAGATCATCCGCCGCATCGAGGAGCGCGTCGCGCGCGACAAGTACATGAACGCGGCCGAATTGCGCGGCATCCTGCGCGACGAGATCGCGGCGCTGATGGAGCAGTCGCACGCTTCGACCAAGGATTTCGGGCTGGAACTGCCCGAAGGGACGCCCTACGTGCTGATGGTCGTGGGGGTCAACGGCGCAGGCAAGACGACGACCATCGGCAAGCTGGCGGCCAAGCTGACCGCTGCGGGCCGCAAGGTCTACATCGGCGCGGCCGATACGTTCCGTGCCGCGGCGATCGACCAGCTGGCCGTCTGGGCCGAGCGGGCCGGTGCGACGATGATCCGTCAGGAGATGGGCTCCGATCCCGCGTCGGTGGCTTACGATACGCTCCGCTCGGCCGTTGCGAACGGGGCCGACGTGGTGCTCATCGACACGGCGGGGCGTCTGCACAACAAGGTGGGGCTGATGAACGAGCTGACCAAGATCCGCAACGTCATGGCGAAGGTCATCCCCGGTGCGCCGCACGAAGTGATGCTCGTGCTGGACGGTTCGACCGGTCAGAACGCCTTCGAGCAGGCCCGGCAGTTCACGCAGGCCACGCAGGTCACGTCGCTGGCGATCACCAAGCTCGACGGCACGGCCAAGGGCGGCGTGGTGATCGGTATCAGCGACCAGTTCCGTATTCCGGTGCGTTACATCGGCGTGGGCGAGCGCATCGACCAGTTGCAGCTCTTCGACCGCCGTGCGTTCGTCGAGGCGCTCTTCGGCGACGAGACGAAATAAGGCGCACGGGATGAAGAAGATCAACGTCATAACGCTCGGCTGCTCGAAGAATACGGTCGACTCGGAGCACCTGATGGCGCAATTGGCTGCGGCGGGCTATACCGTCGCGGCGGACAGCGACCGTACGGATGCCCGTGTGGTAGTGGTCAACACCTGCGGCTTCATCGGCGACGCCAAGCAGGAGTCGATCGACATGATCCTGCGCGCCGCCGCGGCCAAGCAGGCCGGTCGGATCGACCGGCTGTTCGTAGTGGGATGTCTTTCGGAGCGGTATGCCGACGAGCTGCGCCCCGAACTGCCCGAGGTGGACGAGTTCTTCGGCGTGAAGGACTGGGAGGGCGTCGTGCGGGCGCTGGGCGGCGAGTGGCGGTCGGATCTGGCCACGGAGCGGCGGCTCACGACGCCGCGTCACTACGCCTACCTCAAAATCGGCGAGGGGTGCGACTGGAAGTGCGGTTACTGCGCCATTCCGCTCATCCGCGGGCCGCACGTCTCGGTGCCGATGGAGCAGGTGCTCGACGAGGCGCGGCGGCTGGCCGCCGGCGGCGTGCGCGAACTGATGGTCATCGCGCAGGACACGACCTATTACGGGGTCGATCTCTACGGCCGCCGCCGGCTGGCGGATCTGCTCACGGAGCTGTGCCGCATCGGGGGTATCGAGTGGATCCGCCTGCATTACGCCTATCCGACGGGGTTCCCCGACGACGTGATCGAGGTCATGGCGCACGAGCCTAAAATCTGCAAATACCTCGACATTCCCTTCCAACATATCTCCGATGCGCAGTTGAAGGCCATGAAACGCCGCCACACCAAGGCCGACGCCTATCGGCTCGTCGAACGGCTGCGTGCGGCTGTGCCCGACATCGCTCTGCGTACGACGCTGCTCGTGGGCTATCCGGGCGAGACGGAGGCCGATTTCGCGGAGCTGTTGCAATTCGTCGACGACGTGCGTTTCGACCGGCTGGGCGTCTTCGCCTATTCCGAGGAGGAGGGTACCTATTCGGCGCTGCATTTGAAGGACGATGTGCCCGACGAGGTGAAGCGGCGGCGCGTGGAGCGGATCATGGAGCGGCAGAAGGCGATTTCGCTCGACAACAACCTCCGCCGCGTGGGGCGTACCGAGCGCGTGGTGGTCGACGCGCGGCAGGGCGACTATTACGTCTGCCGCACGCAGTACGATTCGCCCGAGGTCGACCAGGAACTGCTGATTCCCGCCGGCGGCCGCCGGCTTCGGCGCGGCTGTTTCTACGAGGCACGCATCACGGCAGCCGAGGAGTACGACCTCTACGGCGAACTGACCGAACGGCGAAAACGGTAGTGCAGAGGGCATTCCGAAGCAGCCGGCGGTTTCGGCCGTCGTGCCGGCCGAAAAATATCTTCGGCCGTTCTTTCGTTTTTCCGTAAAAATTTTTACCTTTGGGATGTTAATGTTGTAACGACGATCGTTCATGGCGGCTCAGGAGATCATAGCGAACCTCGCGGCGCAGGTGCGGCGGCTGATGGCGGAACACGCCAAGCTGCGCGGACTGTGCGATCGGATGAAGACCGAGGGCGACGCCCTGCGCAAGGAGAACAGGACGTTGCAGGAGCGGGTGCGTTCGCTCGAAGAGGAGCTGTCGTGCGTGCGGCTGGCCGAAGGGCTTGCCGGCGGCGGTCGGAATCGGGAACGGGCGCGGGCGCGTGTCAACCGTTTAGTGCGGGAGGTAGACAGGTGCATTGCGTTGTTGAACCGGCAGCAGGAGTAACGAAACCGTAGCGAATGGCCAAGCAGAACATAACGGTAAAAATCATCGGGAAACCCTATCCGCTGGCGATCGACGGCGAGAAGGAGGAGTTGTATCGCCTTGCCGAGCGCGAGATCAACGCATACGTCACGCGCATCGAACAGGCGCACTTCAAGGGGTTTTCGAAGGAAGATTGTCTGGCGATGGCCGCTTTCCAGATCGCGGTGGCGAAGCTGGCGCTGGCGCAGAGCCGCGAGGTCGGCGACGAGGAGGTGAAGACGCTCGCCGCGCTGGGCGGAGAGTTGGAGAGCTATCTCGATGCGTTGCGCTGACGGGCGCGGGATCGGTGAATGAAGAGGCGTCGGACGTCGAGGTCCGATGCGTCGGCAGAAAGAAAAGAGAGAGACGGGCGCTCCGGCGCGGACAATAATCGCAGGTCGGGCACCGTTCTTGAAATGAAACGTTTGATGACGGATTGCGTTCTTTAACATACACAGAAATAATCTACCCGCATAGATTCCTTCTAGCTTTGCGAAACTGAACACTTATTACATTGGGGTCAACTTACGCGAATGTCTCAAAATCAGGCCTTGACCCTTCGGGGTGCATCCTCCGGGGTGCCGTTGGAAGATTGCGAACCCGAAGCCCCCACACATGACTTATCGGCAGATTCGTCAAACAAGAGCAAGGAATCCTATGCGGTTTTTTATATGTATACCTATTAATTAACTATATTAACTAACACAACTCGAAACCATGATTGCCATTGTATTATCGAGCGTCGTTTCGGCCGTTGTGTGCGTCGGTATCTATGTTCTGGTGACCCGGTTTATCACCAAGAATACCATCCGCGCGCAGCGTGAAGCCGCCCTCAAAGAGGCGGAGGCCGAAGGCGAAATGATAAAGAAGGAGCGGATTCTCCAAGCCAAGGAGAAATTCATTCAGCTCAAAAGCGACTACGACCGTCAGGTCAACGAGCGCAACCAGAAGCTCGCGCAGAGCGAGCAGCGCGCCAAGCAGATCGAGGCCAACCTGCTGAATCAGCAACGTGAATTGGAGAACCGCCTGCGCGAGAACGAACGGCTCAAAGAGCAGATGGAAGCGCAGCGGCAGCTGCTGGAACATAAGACCGAGGAGATCGACCGCCTGATGAAGGAGCAGAACGCGCGTCTGGAACAGATTTCGGGCATGAGTTCGGAGGATGCCAAGAACATCCTGATCGAGAACATGAAGGCCGAAGCCAAAAGCGATGCGGCCGCCTACATCAACGAGACGATCGAGGAGGCCAAGCTGACGGCCACGAAGGAGGCCAAGCGGATCATCGTCACCTCGATTCAGCGCGTGGCCACCGAGACGGCCATCGAGAACGCCGTGACGGTCTTCAATATTGAGAGCGACGAGGTCAAGGGCCGCATCATCGGCCGCGAGGGGCGCAACATCCGTGCGCTGGAAGCGGCTACCGGCATCGAGATCATCGTCGACGACACGCCCGAAGCGATCATCCTGAGCGGCTTCGACCCCGTGCGCCGCGAGATCGCCCGTCTGGCGCTGCATCAGCTCGTCACCGACGGCCGAATCCATCCCGCCCGCATCGAGGAGGTGGTCGCCAAGGTGCAGAAGCAGATCGAGGAGGAGATCGTCGAGGTCGGCAAGCGCACGGCCATCGATCTGGGCATCCACGGCCTGCATCCCGAACTGATCCGCCTGATCGGCAAGATGAAGTACCGTTCGTCCTACGGGCAAAACCTGTTGCAGCACGCCCGCGAAACGGCCAATCTGGCCGGTATCATGGCCTCCGAACTGGGGTTGAACCCCAAGATCGCACGCCGTGCCGGTCTGCTGCACGACATCGGCAAGGTGCCCGACGACGAACCCGAACTGCCGCACGCAATCATCGGCATGAAGCTCGCCGAGAAATACAAGGAGAAGCCCGATGTCTGCAATGCGATCGGAGCGCACCACGACGAGGTGGAGATGACATCGATCGTAGCTCCGATCATTCAGGTGTGCGACGCCATTTCGGGCGCCCGTCCCGGCGCCCGCCGCGAGGTGGTGGAGTCCTATATCAAGCGGCTCAAGGAGATGGAGGAGATCGCCCTCTCGTATCCGGGCGTGCAGAAGACCTATGCCATTCAGGCGGGCCGCGAGCTGCGCGTGATCGTCGGCGCCGATAAACTCTCCGACCAGGAGTCCGAAGGATTGTCGCGCGACATCGCCAAGAAGATTCAGGACGAAATGACCTATCCGGGTCAGGTGAAGATCACCGTGATCCGCGAAACGCGCGCCGTAGCCTACGCGAAGTAGCGCCGGTTCGCCGGACAGGCCATTGGGCCGTATCGACGAACCTTGCCGAACCCCTCCTTGTGAAAGGAGGGGTTTTTGTTGTGCAGGTGAAGATCACGGTGATCCGCGGAACGTGGGCCCCGTTTGCTTGCGGAACGGGCTCGACATTGCCGGACGACGTGTCGATCGTTCACCTCCGCGGCAGCGGGCGGTTGCGGTCGAGCGCGGCCAGTACGTTGCGGCGCACGGCGCGCAGCGACGGCGGCAGGAGATCGGGTTCCAGCAGCTCGACCAGCGTCCGGAATTCGTGCAGCAGGTCTTTCTGGGTGCGGCACATTTCGCAGGCGAGCTTCATGCAGTACATGCGCACGGCGTGCGGCTGCGCGGGATCGGTCATCGCATCGAGGCAGAAATCCAGAAAGTCGACCCGCAGCGGCTCCGGCTGCGGTTGCCGGTAGAGAAGCGCGAGCAGCAGCCGCCGGCGTCCCGCGTGCGGGCAGTCGAGCGCCGCGGCGACCAGTTCGTCGTAGCGGTCGCGGAGCACGGCGTCCCATGTCGGGGCGAGGTGGCACAGCGTCCACGCAGCCCGGTAGGCGAGCGGCTCCTCGCCGGCGGAAAGCAGAGCGTAGAGTGCCTGCACTTCGTCGGCCGAACGTACGGCGGAGGCGATGCGCCGCACGGCGGACGGATGCGTGAACCCCAACAGTTCGTCACGCAGCTCCGCGACGGTTCGGGAGCTATCGTTCGACCGGTTCATAGTCGATGTGCGACTCCTCGTCGGTGCGTTCGATCTTCATGATGACCGGCCGCAGACCGTCGTTGCAGGAGCAGATCGCCACGCCCTCCCGATCGATCCAGTCGCCGTAGTAGAAGACGCCCGCTCCGTGCGACAGGGCGAAAACGTACTGGTAGACCGCTTTCCACGCTTCGTCGCAGAAGCCTTCGGGTTTGGCGTAATCGGCGTAGAAGACCTGCCCTTCGCGCATCATCGGGCAGCGGGTGAAGCCGGGGGCGGCGTACTCTTTGGCCAGTTCTTCGTCGAGGGTGGTTTTGAGAATGGTGATTTTGCAGCGTTTCATCCTGTGGGATCGTTTGTTTTTCGTAAAGATATGCAAAGTCGCGGGGAAAAGCGACGCTTCGCAAGTTTAAAACGGGGAATTAAAAATTCTGTTATGTCATCCTGAGAGCGGCGGAATTCCGGCGTAAGGACCGACTGCTGTCGTATTTGCGGGGCGGAGTCTGCGGAGAGGCCCGCCGCGGGCGGTGTCTGCGAGGGCCCAAGCCCCGCGCGGCATCGAATCCGGCCGCCCTTTCCGCCGTAATCGGGCCGGCTGCGAGTAGTTACCGTCGTCTTTTCGGATCGTCCTCCGAGGTGCGGCAGCGCCCGTTGACGGCGGTCGAGCCGTCGGATCGTACTTCCATGTCGAAGCCGACGGTCGCCTCGTCGATCGTGAGTCGGGGAATCGGGACGAGCGTCAGCAACGGCACTTCGACCGGCTGCCCGTCGGAGGTCGTAAAGGCGATGCGGGAGGATGCGTCGACGGGACGGCCGACCGCGTCGGAGTGAGCCGCCGGATCGTCCGGCAGCGGGGCCTTTCGGGGATCTTCGTGCATGGGTCTATTCGTTTCGGGGTGTATCCTGCCGCAGAATCTCGTCGCGCAGCAGGGCGATGGCCTGTCCCGACGCACGATCGATGATCTGGCCGCGGTCGCTGCCCGACTGCCGGCAGACGGCGACGGTTCCCTGCGGGCCCGCCACGGCCATCCAGACCGTTCCGACCGGACATTCGGGCGTGCCGCCCGCGGGGCCTGCGACGCCGGTGGTAGCCACTGCATAGTCGGCGTGCGCCGTGCGCCGCATTCCTTCGGCCATGGCGCGGACGACGGGTTCGCTCACCACGCCGTAGCGGTCGATGTCGTCGAGGCTTACGCCCAGCAGGTCGTGTTTCGCCTCGACGGTGTAGCTGACCACGCCGCATCGGAAGTAGGCCGAGGCGCCGGGCATGGCTGTGAACCGGGCGGCGATGGCGCCTCCCGTACAGCTTTCGGCCGTGGCGAGCGTCAGGTGGCGCTGCGTGAGCAGGTCGTGGACGACCGACTGGATCGTGGCCGTTTCGTAGCCGAGGATATATTCGGGAATGATCGTGCGCAGCTTTTCGAACTGCGCTTCGATTTCGTGCGCCACCTCTTCGCCTTCGACCTCGTAGGCCGACAGCCGTAGCCGCACCTTGTCGGGCGAGGGGAGGTAGGCCAGATGCAGGTAGGGCGGCAGGGCGGCCTCCCAGCCGGCGATCCGTTCGGCGAGCATCGACTCGGCCAGTCCCGAGGTGATGAGCGTGCGGTGTACGATCTGCCGCAGGGCGAAGCGGGCTTTGAGACGCGGCATCACTTCGTCCTGCATGAGGTGTTCCATTTCGAACGGCACGCCCGGCAGCGAGACCACGACACGGCCGTCGCGTTCGAACCACATCCCCGGCGCCGTGCCGTGGGCGTTGAACAGCACCGTGCAGCAGGCGGGAACGAGCGACTGTCCCCGGTTGAGGTCGTTGTAGGCGATGCCCCGGCTTTCGAGCATCCGGCGCACGTGCCGGGCGACCCGTTCGTCGCGCACCAGCTCGCAGCCGAACAGCTCGGCGAGCGTACGTTTGGTGATGTCGTCCTTCGTGGGACCGAGGCCGCCGGTGAGGATCGTCACGTCGCTGCCGTCCATGGCGCGGCGGAGCGCGGCGACGATGGCATCGCGGTCGTCGCCGACCGATTCCTTTTCGGCAACGACGATGCCCGCCGCGTTGAGGTGGCGGGCGATGGATGCGGAGTTGGTGTCGACGATCTGTCCGATGAGGATTTCGTCGCCGATGGTGATGATCGTGGCTTTCATGGAGCGTATCAGTTTTCTGCGGCCTTCTTTTCGAGCAGTGCGCGGCAGATTTCGCGCACGTAGCCCGGGCCGTTGTAGATGTAGCCGGTGTAGATCTGTACCAGCGCAGCCCCTGCGTCGAGCATGGCCCGCACGTCGTCGGGTGTCATCAGACCGCCGACGCCGATAATCGGGTAGGTTCCCTGCGAACGGGTGTGGATGCGGCGCACGACTTCCAGTGCCCGCTGCGTGAGCGGCTGTCCGCTCACGACGCCGGCGCCGATGCGCGTCGCTTCGAGCCGGTCGACTCCTTCGCGCGAGACGGTGGCGTTGACGGCTACCATGCCGTCGAGCGGCGTGTCGAGCATGATGTCGGTCATCAGGTCGATCGTCTCGTCCGAGAGGTCGGGCGAGACTTTCAGCAGGATGGGGCGGTACTGGTTCTGCCCGCGGCGGAATTCGAAGAGCGGTTCCAGAATCTTCGTGATGTTTTCGCGCGTCTGGTACGATGCTGCCTTCTGCCCCGGATCGCAGGCGACGTTGATCGTGAAATAGTCGGCGTACTGGTAGAGGTTGCGGAAGCATTTGAGGTAGTCGGCCGGCGCCTGGTCGCAGGGCGTGGCCGTGTTCTTGCCGATATTGCAGCCGACGATCGCCTCTCCGCGCGGCTGTCGCAGGTGCGCCACGGCGCGGTCGAGACCGTGGCTGCAAATGCCTACGCGGTTGAGCAGCGCGCGGGCCGCGTCGAGCCGGAAGATGCGCGGCTTGGGATTGCCCGGCTGACGCTTGGGGGTGATGCTTCCCACCTCGACGAATCCGAAACCCATGGCCGACAGTTCGCGGTAGATGTGGCCGTAACGGTCGAATCCGGCGGCCATTCCTACGGGATTCTTGAAACGGATGCCGAAGACTTCGCGTTCGAGCGACGGGTCTTCCGTCGCATAGAGTTTGTGCAGCAACCACCGTCCGCCGGGTACCTTGCCGAGCAGCGAAAGGGTTGCCGTCACGATGTGATGGGCCTGTTCGGGAGGCAGGGAGAAGAGCAGGGGTTTGATGAGTTTGCCGTACAGCATGTACCGATGAATTAACGGTGCAAATATAGGTATATTTTCACAATCGACAACGGACGATCGACAATTTGCCGGCGGCCGCCGCGCGGGCGGGACCTTCGTCCTCGTTCCGCGCGGGGTGTCCGCATCGCCGTCTCCTTCCGGCGGGACGAGGGCGTTCGCGGCGAAGGCGGCGGTTTCCGATCACCGGCTCAGAAATACTCCTCTCGGTAGGAGTAGCCGTTGCGCAACGCCTCGAATCGTTCGGGGTGGCGTTTGAGCGTGTCGCTCTCGGCGGCGATGTCGTAGCGTGCGCCGATGGTCGCGGCCAACTCGTTCCAGCCGATCGGGCGGGGATGCGACGGCGCGACGGCGGGGTACCACCCTTCGAGCGGCAGCGCGAAACGGCGGGCGACGGCCCCGACGGCCATGGCCGTGGCGTTGGCCTTGCCCTGCGCCGAATAACCTGCGATGTGGGGTGTGGCGAGGATCGCCCCCGCCAGCAGCCGGCGGTCGATGTCGGGTTCGTGTTCCCAGACGTCGAGGATATAGGGACGGCCGCTGCGGAGCAGCGCGTCGCCGTCGACCACCTCGCCGCGCGACGAGTTGATGACCACGGCCTTCGGTTTCAACCGGCGGAGGAGGGCTTCGTCGGCCATGCGGCGCGTCGTGGCATCGAGCGGCGTGTGGAACGTGACGAGGTCGCAGTGCCGCGCCACCTCCTCCAACGGGACGAAGTCGCCGCCGCCTTCGCGTGCGGCACGCGGCGGATCGCAGGTCAGCACGCGGAATCCCCACGATGCGGCGTACCGGCGTACCAGCTCCCCGACGTGTCCCGCGCCGACCACTCCCAGCGTCTTTTCGGCCGGATGCCACCCGTCGCGCTGCGAGAGGTGATGCAGTACGGCTGCGATCCATTGCAATACGCCGCGGGCGTTGCAGCCTGCGGCCGTTGCTACGCCGATCTGCCGGCGCCGGCAGTAGTCGAGGTCGATATGGTCGAATCCGATGGTCGCCGTGGCGATGAACCGCACCCGCGAACCGTCGAGCAGCGCCGCGTCGCAGCGCGTGCGGGTGCGGACGATCAGCGCGTCGGCGTCGCGCACGTCGCGCGCCGCTATCTCCCTGCCCGGAAGATAACGTATCTCGGCGTAGGGTTCGAGGACCCCTTCGAGAAACGGGATGGCGTTATCGATGACGATTTTCACTTTTCACCATGTATAATCGGGACAAAGGTAGGAAAATTTGAAAGGTTTCGTATCTTTGACTCCGTCTTGGATACTTCGTCTCGGCATAATCAAGCTGGCGCTTGCTTCTGCGCTCGACTTTTCGTATCTTTGCGGAGATACGTCGCAAACACCCTGCCGGTTCGCGGAGCCTGCGGATGTCCCGCTGCGGTGCGCTGGTACCTCCGGATGCGATATGACGATTTGATATGAATACACTCGATACATTCGACCCCAATGGGGTAGGGCTCGACAACGGGGCCTATTTCGGCCTGCCTTTCACGCCCGACGAGGCGAGGCTGGTGCTGATTTCGGCGCCGTGGGACGTTACGGTTTCCTACGGTACGGGGACGTCGGAGGCGCCCGACGCCATTATCGAAGCCTCGATGCAGCTCGACCTCTACGACGCTCTGTCGCCCGGCGCGTGGCGGCGCGGCATCGCCACGGCCGACATCGACTACTCGCTGTTGGAGACTTCGCAACGGCTGCGCTCGGACGCCGAGCGGGTGATCCGCCACCTCGAAGAGGGTGGGGCGGTCGCCGACGATGCGGTCTGCCGCAAAATCCGCCGCGTGAACGAAGGCTGCGTGCAGATGAACGAAAATATCCGTGCGCAGGCCCGTGCGTGGCTGGCGCAAGGCAAGCTCGTCGGCCTGGTCGGCGGCGACCACTCGACTCCCTACGGACTGGTGCAGGCGCTCGGCGAGCGGGGCGAAGGGTTCGGGATTCTGCATATCGACGCCCACTGCGACCTGCGCAGGGCCTACGAAGGGTTCGAATACTCCCATGCGTCGATCATGTACAACGTGCTGCGCGACGTGCCGCAGGCGGAGCGGATCGTCGAGGTCGGCGTGCGCGATTATTGCGACGCCGAGGCGGAACTGGCACGCTCTTCGGAACGCATCCGCATGTTCGACGACACGCAGCTCTCCGCGGCAGCCTTCGAAGGCGAAACATGGGGTGCGACCTGCCGCCGCATCGTGGCCGAACTGCCCGAACGGGTCTATGTCAGCTTCGACATCGACGGCCTGTCGGTCGAATACTGCCCCCATACCGGTACGCCCGTCGCAGGCGGGCTGACCTTCAATCAGGCCGTCTACCTGCTGCACGAGACGGTGCGTTCGGGGCGCCGGATCATCGGTTTCGACGTAGTGGAGGTCGTTCCCCGTCCCGGGAGTTCGATCGACGCCTCGACGGGTGCGCGCATCCTCTACAAACTTTGCGGACTGACCCTTAAATCCGAATTATGAGCGATCAACGTACACCTCAGGATCATGCCGAACTCTTCTCGCGGTACAGCTGGGTGCGCAAGCGGCACCGGCTCGACGAACGGCGCCGGCGTTTCATGCGCGTGCCGTGGGCGGGCGGCGCGGTGCTGATGCTCTGCGTGGCGGCGGCGATGCTGCTGGCCAATCTGCCCTCGACGGCGATGTACTACGAACATGTGCTGAGCACCGACCTGTCGCTGCTGATCGAGAGCCCCGACCATGTGGTCGATCTGGTCTTCCCGCGCGACATGAACGTCGAAAAGCTCATCAACGACGGATTGATGGTGATTTTCTTCTTCGTCGTGGGGCTCGAAATCAAACGTGAGATCGTCTGCGGTGAACTTTCGACGGCGCGCAAGGCGATCCTGCCGGTCATGGCCGCGGCGGGCGGTATGCTCGCGCCGGCGCTGATCTATCTGGCCTTCAACCACGGTACGCCGGCGGCGCACGGCTGGGGAATACCCACGGCCACCGACATCGCCTTCGCCATCGGCATCCTGTCGCTCATGGGCGATCGTGTGCCCGTCTCGCTCAAAATTTTCCTCACGGCGCTGGCCGTCGTCGACGACCTGGGTGCGATCCTAGTAATCGCCGTCTTCTACGGCGGTGCGGTGAAATGGGGCTTTCTGTTCCTCGCACTGGCCATCATGGCAGGGCTTTACGGACTCAACCGTCTGGGCGAGACGCGGATCTCTTATTTCCTGATCCCGGCCTTCGTGGTGTGGGGACTTTTCTATTATTCGGGCATCCACGCTACGCTGTCGGGCGTGGCGATGGCGATGATCATTCCCATGCGCCCGCGTTACAGCAAGCCCTATTTCTTTCGCCAGCTGCGCAACTTCACCCGGTCGCTGGAACGGGTGCGCGAGGAGGACGAACGTTTTCCCGACGCCGAGCAGCGTTATTACCTGCAACGCATGAAGGACCTCTCCTACAACTCGATCGGCATGAGTTACCGTCTGGAAGATCTGCTCGCGCCGTACGTCACGTTCATCATCATGCCGATCTTCGCGTTGGCCAACGCGGGGGTGCGCATCGATCTGGAATACCTCGATATTTTCCGCTATTCTTCTGAGGGCGGAGCCGTCGGCATGGGCATTTTCTTGGGACTGCTCGTGGGCAAGCCGCTTGGAATCCTCCTCACGAGCTGGGCGGCCGTCAAGTCGGGGCTTGCCGAGATGCCGGGCGGCGTTTCGTGGCGGATGCTGCTGGCCGTGGCCTGCCTGGGCGGTATCGGTTTCACGATGTCGATCTTCGTCGACGCGCTGGCTTTCGACGAGGAGTTCTTCGTCAATCAGGGCAAGATCGCCATCCTGTTGGGATCGCTCGCCTCGGCCCTGCTCGGGGCGCTGCTGATCCGTGCCACGATGCCTGCGGTAAAGAATTAAAACGACCAACGATATGAAACGATTTACGATCCTTCCGATCCTGATGCTGACGTTGTGGAGCGGTTGTTCCAAAAGCGGCGGCGGGGTGAAATTACACACCGATACCGATTCGGTGGCTTATGTCATCGGTCTCAACGTGGGTGCCAACCTGCTGAAAATGGATTCGACGCTGAATGCCGCGGCCGTCTGCAAGGGAATCGCGGATTATTTTGCCGGCCGGCAGTCGATGACCATGGAGGAGGCGCAGACCTTCTACCTGCGTTATGTGAACTATGCCGTGCCCGAGAAGATCCGCGAGCAGGAGCGGCGGTTTCTGGACGACGTGACTTCGGGTCAGGGGTTCAAGAGCAGCGAATCGGGCTTGCGGTACGACGTTACGCGCGACGGCGACCTCAAACGGACGATCGCCTCCGACACGGCCCGCATCGCCGTTCGCATCAAGGCGTTGCGGCGCGACGGCGGGGAGATTTACTCCTCCTACGAGCGTGGCGATACGTTGCGCACGCGCCTTGATTCGCTTCCCGCGGGGTTGCGCGAGGGGTTGAAGCTGCTGGGCAGCGGCGGTGCCGTGAAATTGTGGGTTCCTGCCGCGCTGGCCTACGGTGCCGAGGGCGACCGGACGTTGGGAGTGGGGGCCAACGAGACGCTCTATTACGAAGCCGAACTGCTCGACGTGCAGGCCGATGCGCCCGCCGGAGGAAAGTCCGGCGGCCGTTAGGCGGATTTTGCGGGAAAAACTGCGATTTGCCGCCGACGGACGCACGAATATCGATTAATTTGTATATCTTTGTATGCTTGTGCACTATGAAACTTTATAAAAACTTTGATACGCAAATGAAAAAACTGTTATCGGTTGCGGCGCTCGCGGGTGCCGTGTTGCTCTGCTCCTGCGGCGGCAACAAGACGTTGAAAATGGGCAGTCTGTCGAAATTCGACTCGCTGTCGTATGCATTGGGAGCCAATATCGGCTACGGAATGCAGTACGAGATGAGCGACATCCCCTTCAATTTCGAGGAGGTGAACAAGGGCATCAAGGAGGGCGCGCTCGACAAGTCGAAGCAGAAGCACGAGGATGCCATCGACATCCTGCGCGATTACTTCATGAACAAGCGCGGCGCACGCGCCTTCGCCATCCAGCAGAAGAAGGCGATGCAGGCTGCTGTCGCCGCCGATTCGACGGGTATGCTGAAAGACACGCTTCCCGCTGCGGAGCCGATGTTCCTCACGCCGGGCGAGTGCGACTCGGTGTCGTACGCTTTCGGTAACGACATCGGTAACAATATCAAGTCGAGCGACATCCCCGTACAGATCGTATGGATCACCGAGGCGATGGCCAACGTGCGCGACAGCGTCGCCAAGATGGACGAGATGATCGTGCAGGGCTATTTGCAAAACTACTTCATGGTCGTCCGTCCGCGCGAGAACGCCGAGGCGTCGGCGAAGTGGCTGGAAGGTATCGCCAAGAAGTCGGGTGTCGAGAAGACCGAATCGGGCCTGCTCTACAAGATCGAGCGTCCGGGCGACGCCGACACGATCGCCGTCGACGACCGCGACGTGGTCGTGGTGAATTACGAGGGCAAGAACCGCAAGGGCAAGGTCTTCGACTCGTCGTACGAGCGCAACGAACCGGCCGAGTTCCCGCTCAACCGCGTCATCAAGGGTTGGACCGAAGGCATGAAGCTCGTCGGCAAGGGCGGTAAGATCACGTTGTGGATTCCGGCGGAGCTGGCCTACGGCGAGCGCGGCGCGGGCCGCGACATCGGGGCCAACGAAGCGCTCGAATTCAGCGTGGAGGTGGTCGACGTGAAACCTTACGTGGAACCCGCTCCGGCCGACAGCACGAAGGTGGCCGAGCCGGCGAAGAAGTAATCGCCGTCGGCGTGTCATACGGAAAAAGTGTCTCTTCGGGAGACACTTTTTTCGATCATTGTTTTCAACCGATTTATTGATGATATTATGGAATTCGAAGGAGTCGTATATAAGATCATGCCCGTGACGCGGGGTACTTCCGCTCGGGGCGAATGGCAGCGTCAGGACGTTGTCTTCGACTACAACGACGGCGGGCAGTTCTCCCGCAAAATCTGCGTGACGTTTTTCAACAAGGAGAGCGACGTGGCCAAACTGCGCGAAGGAGAGACCTTCCTCGTGTCGGTCAACATCGAGTCGCGCGAATACAACGGCCGCTGGTACACCGACATCCGCGCCTGGCGCGTGCAGCCCAAGCAGCAGCAACCGCCGGTTCCGATGACCGATGCGCCGCTGCCGTCGGACATTCCCGCCGAAGGCGGTTCGTTCGGAGGAGGTGCCGCCGCCGAGGTGGACGACCTGCCGTTCTGAGCGACGGCCCGACCGTTTGAACGGGTTCCGACCGGCCGGTCGGAACCCGTTTTTGCCGCTATCGGAATCGGAATATTGCCGTTCGAGCGGCGGGCATTCAGAGCGGTGCGGTCGTCGTCGGATGCAGCCGGTCGAAGCGCGGGACGTTCGCATTCTCGTTTTTGTGTCCGCCGCCATGTCGGGCCGTCCCTTCCCGCCTTTTCGCTTTCGCTCTGCCTGCCTTCCGACTTTCGGCTCCTCTTCTGTTTTCGGTGCGGTCGAATCGTCCGCGGGGCGTTCGCCGTCCGTTTCGACCGGTGGCGACGGTACAAAAGAGAACGTCCTGCGATCCGTAAGGATGCAGGACGTTTGTCGTAACGTGCGGAATGCTTATTTCGCAGCGTTCTTCTTATCGTAGCGTTTTGCGTAGCGGCTCATAAACTTATCGACGCGACCGGCGGTGTCTACCAACTTCATCTTACCGGTGTAGAACGGGTGAGAGGTGTTGGAAATTTCCATCTTATACACGGGATAGGTTTCGCCGTTCACTTCGATGGTCTCTTTTGTCGAAACGGCGGACCGACACAAAAACACGTGGTCATTCGACATGTCCTTGAATGCCACCAAACGATAATTCTCAGGGTGAATACCTTTTTTCATTTTCGTTTTGTTTTTGTTGAAAAATTGAATCGTGGGGCAAAGGTAATAAATTATTTTCAAATTCGTTCCCTGCCGGCGATTTATTTCATGTCCGGCCGCAAAAATAACCCGCCGTGTTTCGTGTCTTTAATTTCTGCGTCGCTGTGCGACGCCCCTCCGTCCTGCACCGACGGCTGCATTCGGGCATATCTTGTCTTGTACTGTTCGGACTTGCGGTCTGTACACGTCTCACATCCTGT
Organism: Alistipes communis; assembly: GCF_006542665.1. NCBI lineage: Bacteria > Pseudomonadati > Bacteroidota > Bacteroidia > Bacteroidales > Rikenellaceae > Alistipes > Alistipes communis. The sequence continues at coordinate 951,725 of NZ_AP019735.1, read as the reverse complement.
CGGGACTCTGCGGCGCCATGGCACTGCGCGGGCCGAAGTTTATGCCTTGCTGAACCCCGCACATTCTGTGGCAACATTGCAGCGTCTTAGCGCCGCGCGGGCCACTGCCTCCGCCCGCGGAGGCCCGCTATCTTGACGTGCTCCGCAGAGTTCTACCCCGCAGAGTCGGCGACACAGCCAAAGCGTACAGTCGCTCCGCCTTGCGGAAAATCGGAAAGAAGAACGGGCGGGGCTGCGCCGTCGAAAACGCGGCGCGAGCTTGTCCATGTGGCGTTTTAGGCGCAAGCCAGCGGGATTCACCGAGCTTTCCGCCAGGCGGATGCCTTCGGCGCCGCCTGGCGGCAACAGTGGGGATAAATAGTTTCTTGCAGGAAAAGCTGAATCGAAATTTCGGGGCACTCTTCCTCTGCCGTCGGGCCGCTGGTTGTCGGAGGTTTCCCGACGATGCGGTTCGGTGTCGGGCATGCGGAATTCGCGAAGTGCAAAATGCGGGTCGGCGAATTGTGAATTCGGAATTGTTTTTTTATCTTTGCAACCGTATCGTCGGGTTTTCCCGATCGGACGGACCCATAGCTCAGTCGGTCAGAGCAGCGGACTCATAATCCGAAGGTCGTGGGATCATGCCCCTCTGGGTCCACGAGTAGTCGAAGGCCTGCATTTCTTGCAGGTCTTTTTTCGTTTTGGTCGCTGCCCTCGCGGCAGGGACTTCGACGATGCGGGACGGAATCGTTCCGCCGGACGATCGCCATTCGGCGTTATACGTGCCGGATCGCAGGCGTTCATTGCACCCCGCACGGACGGTCCGCGTGCGTGCACGATCGCTGTACTGGTGTGTCCGCCCGTTTCAACGGCCGCGGCAAAAAAGGTCTTACCGCCGGCGGTAAGACCTTTTTGTATACGTGTATCCCGTAAATCCGCCGGAGCATCCGCGGCATGACGCCTTTGCGGGTGGATTTCGGCCGGCATGCCGCCGGAAGGGGAGGGCGCCGCTACCGGTGGCTCAGGTCGAATTTCGGCCGGTTGCGCCAGCGGAAGACCGGATAGTCGTCGAAATCGTCGTAGAGCGGGGTCAGCGGTAGGGTGCGAACCCCCTCTTTGGTGACCGTCACTGCCATGATCTTGATGCCGGGATTGTCGGGCAGCGTCAGCGTTTTGGCTCCGGGGACGATGTCCAGGCCGTATTTGTAGAGGTAACAGTACTGGTAGGCGATGTTGCGTTTCGGTGCGTGGCAGTGCGACGCGAACCATGCGATCGGATCTTTGCGCAGGTAGGGGTTGTCGACGGCCAGCGTCTTATAGGCGGTGCTGTCCGGCACGATCGTTTGCGCATAGTGTTGTCCGACGAATCCTTTCCATTTCGCGATGTTGAGCCATTGCTCCGCACCGTCCACCTCGAAGCATCCCGCGGCCTCCTCTTCGGCTGCTGCCAGCAGGTAGATTCGGTCGTAGTCGCCTGCCGGCAGCGTGATCTGCTGGCCCCGGCATTCGACGGCGTTGTCGGCCCCCTTTTCACGGCCTCGGATCGCGAAATCGATCCCTTCGCTCGTGATCGTATCGGGAAGCATCTCTGCCGGCAGAGTCTGCTCCGAGCGTCCCATGCGTCCGTCGCTGCGGACCGCATCATCGCTCAGAATATCGGCGTCGTATGCGAGCAGAAGTTGTTCCTGCACAGGTTTCGCCGGGGCGGACGTGTCGGCGAATCGCACGGCGAACGACCGGATGCCGAACTTGCCGATGTCGAAGGTCAGTTTTCCGTTCCGGACGGTCGCTTTGCCGATGCGCCGTTCCTGTCCGTCGACTTCGAAGGCCTCCGCGACTGCCGACGGGAATTCGATCGTCGCACCGTCGCACGCCTTGCCGAAGAGTTCGTTGACGCGGACGACGTAGTAAGGGCCCTCCTCCATCTTCTTGAAGGCCATGATGTCGATCTGTCCGGTGGAGGGTACGGCCAACGCGATCCGGCGGCCTCGGTCTCCGTCGTGCCGTTCGGTTGCGAAGGTCAGCAGAGGTTGGTTGAGGAACTTGGCCTGCCACGGCGTGCCGTTGTCCCAGCCGCCTTCGTGGCCGTAGAGCGCGTATTTGACGTCGTGGATGCCGAAGTCCTGCGTCGCCTGGTAGGTGAAGCGCGGAACGTTGGCTTCGGGCGTATACATGAGCGTCAGACGCAGCGTATTGTCGTCGGGCTTGTCCGAACCGTAGCGGCAGTCTTCGAGCACTGAGACGCCGAAACGGCCGCTGCGGTCGGTCAGGTCGAACCATTCGCGCGAGGGAACCTCGAATTTCAGCGAGTCGTTGTTGCCGCGTTCGACCACGGCCGTGTTGAGCGAGTAGGAGGCTTCGGGGTTCGCCGCCGCCAGCGGGAAGGCGGCTTTCAGGCTTACGCCCGTCGACTGCCAGTCGATGCGGTTGTCGACCTCGATGCGTCGGCCGGCTTCGCCCGCTGCGAGCGATATGCGTTGCACGATGCGCGAATCCCGGCCCTGACGGCTCACTTCCAGCGTCGCGCGCACGGGTCCCCGCTCGACGATGCGCACGGCGGCGTTCTCGTCCATGAACGCCACGGGCGCCTGGCGGCGGTCTTTCCAGTCCATGTTCCAGGCCGGCCACTGGCGAGGGCTTTCGTGCAGGAATTCGAGGCGTGCGGGCGCCGTCAGCAATTGGCGGCCGAGCCGCTTGTCGAAGATCGATTCGATGTCGCCGTTACGGGCGATCACCACGCGGTAACAGGCGTTTTCGAGCGTGCGTCCGTCGACCTTCAACTCCGCCGGAGCCTGTTCGGGTTCGGCAGAAGGCTCCACATCGAATACCTCCATGCTCATCGGCTTCATGCGGCAGCCGAAGACGAACCCGATCCGATTGCCCTCGCGCGATACGATCTGCGACGGCAGGATGTTGCCGTCGGCGTCGCGGACGATCACCGACCGCGTATCGGCCGGCAGCGCCAGCGTCGCCTCGGCGATGTCGTCCCGCTCGGCCGCCACGGGGTTGTAGACCACGAGGGGGTGTCCTGCCGTGCGCGTATCCATGCGTGCGGCCATCCGGCTCACCGCGTTTTCGAGCGTGGAGGCCAGCAGGTTGGCCGCCACGAACTCGTCGTTCCACGAATATTCGTAGGCTTGCGGGATCGCCGTGCCGGGCAGGATGTCGTGCATCTGGCTGCCGAGGATGAGTTCCCACGCCGGATTGATCTTCTCGAACGGGTAGCGGGCGATTCCCGCGGCGTCGGCACCGGCCGCGACCTGTTCGGCGGCTTTGGCCAGCAGTTCGTTCTTGCGGTTCATCCGCTTCATGAAGACCTGCGAGGTCGTGCTTCCGGCGCTGTGCTCGATGAGCAGCAGGTCGCCCGCGTAGACCGGAAGTTTTCGTTTCAGGGCCGGCGTGAGGTCTTCGAACATCTGCTGCGACGAGGTGAGGCGGACGTCGATCTCACTGTCGGGGTTGCCGATCGATCCGACCGCGTTTTTCACGTCGTCGGGACGCGGCGAGCCGCCCCGGTCGCCGACGCCGTAGTAGCGGTAGTCGAAGTGGAGGCCGTGTCGGGCGATGTTGGCGTCGATGCGCGCGATCCACGCCGAGTCGCGGTCGAGCCGCTCGGGGATGCGTCCGGCGTATTTCGTCGCGTTGAGCGCCGCCACGACGCCTTTGCCGTCGGGGCCCTGCCAGAAGCCTACGTTGAACGGGATGCCGGCGGCCGAGCGCCACGTGAGTTTCTGCGTGGAGAATCCTTCGATGCCCGCATGGGCCAGTACGCTCGGCATCGAGGCGACGAAGCCGAAGCAGTCGGGCAGCATGTAGTCGATGCTGCGATAGCCGAATTCCCGCTCGTAGTAGGCGTTGCCGTAGAGGACTTCGCGGATCATCGACTCGGACGAGGAGACGTTCACCTCGCTCTCCTCGACGCAGGAGCCTCCGGCGATCCACCGCCCCTGGCGCACGTAGCCGAGCATCTTGGCGTAGAGGTCGGGGTAGTACTCCTTCATCATGCGGTAGCGGCGTGCCCCCGTGAAGGTGAAGATGTAGTCGGGGTACTTTTCGAACAGGTCGAAGTTGCGTTCGAGCGTGCGTTTGAGGAAGACGTCGATCGTCTTGGTATAGTCCCAGTTCCACTGCGTGTCCAGATGCACGTAACCCACAGTGTAGAGCGTGCGCCCCCGGTTGAGGTCGGGCTTGTCGCCGTCTTTCCGCGTTTGTGCGAGCGCAAACGTATGCGCAAACAGAAAAAGCGATGCCAGAAAGATAATTCGTTTCATATTAGGTTGAAAATGATTGGATTGCCTATTTCTCGCCGTGTGCGTGCGCGACCGAGTTGCAGACGATGAGCTGCGGCGAGAGCTGGATCTTCGCATCGTCGTTGCCCGTGCCTTCGATCCGTTGCAGGAGGATCTTTACGGCCAGGGCACCCATTTCGCTGATGCGCTGGCTCACGCGCGTGATGGCCGGATCGAGGTAGTCGAGGTAGGTGTAGTTGTCGAACGAGACGACCGAGATGTCGTCGGGAATCCGAAGTCCCGACTCCTTGATTGCCTTGATCGTCCCCAGCAGGATGGTGTTGCTCATGGCGAAGATCGCCGTGGGGCGTGCCGATCCGCTCAGCGCGAACTTCGTTTCGAGATACCCGTTCTGGATCGAGAAGTCGTTGCCCGCGATGCGGGCGCGATCCTCCAATCCCGCCTCGCGCAGTGCGTCGAGATAGCCCCGCTCGCGTTCGCGTGCGGGCATCGAGTGGGGTACTCCCCTGATACATAGGATGTCCCTATGGCCGAATCCGATGAGATATTTCGTGGCGTTGAGCCCGCCTTCGTAGTTGTTCGTCGTGACGTAGGGGAGCGCCGTCGGTTCGAAATAGCGGTCGATGAGCACCACCGGCGTGCGGTTGCGGTCGATCGATTCCAGCGCGTCGGGTTCCTGCCCGCTCGGCACGACGATGATGCCGTCGACCATGCGCGATACGAGCGATTCGACACCGGCCCGTTCGAGGTCGGGGGCGCCCATCGTGTCGACCAGCACGGTCGTGTAGCCGAGCCGGCTCGTTTCGCTGATGACGGTGCTGGCGATGTTGGCGAAGTAGGGGTTGTCGATCCCCGGCACGAGCAGTCCGATCGTGTTGGTTTTCTGCGTGCGCAAACCTTTGGCCAGCAGACTCGGCTTGTAATTTCGACTGTTGGCCTCTTCGGTGATGAGCTTGACGGTTTTCTCGCTGATCCTGTACTTGTTGGCTTTGCCGTTGAGCACGCGGGAGACCGTCGAAACGGAAAATCCGGTTCGTCGGGACAACGTTATCAGAGTCTCTTTTCGCATCGGTGAAAGGCCTGTTTCGGGGTGTGAAGATCGATTTTCTGGCACAAAGATAGGATTTTTTCATAAAAAAAGACGAAATCTGTTTTTTTTCTGACTAAATAGCGTATATTTGCACAAACGTTTGCGTCGCGCGGAAAAAGACTACTTCAACAAGTGAACTTATAATTCTTCAGGATGGAAAAAATCATGGTGATCGGCAGTTCGAACACGGATCTGCTGATAAAAACGAATCGTATTCCCGACCCGGGCGAAACGGTGCTGGGCGGGACATTCATGATGAATGCCGGCGGCAAGGGGGCCAATCAGGCCGTGGCGGTCGCCCGGATCGGCGGCGGCGTGAAGTTCGTGGCCAAGATCGGCGACGACATGTTCGGGCAGCGTTCGCTCGAATCCTACGCGCGGGACGGCATCGACATCTCCTATATTATAAAGGACGGGGCCGCCCCGTCGGGAATGGCGCTTATCACGGTCGACGCCGCGGGCGAGAACTGCATCGTGGTGGCTCCGGGCGCCAATGACCGGCTGACTCCCGCCGACATCGATGCGGTGGCGGATGCGATCCGCCGTTCGGAGTACCTGCTCATGCAGTTGGAGATTCCGATGCCCGCTGTCGAATACGCTGCCGCGATCGCCCGCGAGGCGGGGACGAAGGTGATCCTCAATCCCGCTCCGGCTGCCGTTCTGTCGGACGGGTTGCTGTCGGGGCTCTACATGATCACCCCCAATCGCAGCGAGAGCCAGTTGTTGACCGGCGTGGTTGTCGACGGCTGGGAGGGCGCTGAGCGTGCGGCCGACGTGCTGCTGGCGCGCGGCGTCCGCAACGTCGTCGTTACGCTGGGTTCGCTGGGGGCGCTCGTCCGCTCCGGCGAGGTGTCGGAGCGTATTCCGGCGCACAGGGTCGACGCCGTGGACACTACCGCGGCCGGCGACGTGTTCAACGGTGCGCTGTGCGTGGGGCTGGCCGAGGGGCGGACGCTGGTCGAGGCCGTCCGTTTCGCCACGTGCGCCTCGGCGATCTCCGTGGCCCGGATGGGTGCGCAAAGCTCGATCCCGACGCGTGCCGAACTCGATTCGCTCGATCGCCCCGAACCGTAATCGTTACCGGCTTTTTCGATAAGCCGAAAGCGAAGCCGGACGCAGTTCGGGTTATGACGAGGCGAGAAAACGAAGAAAAACCAACTGAAACACCAACTAAAACTTCAACCTATGTTTATTGTCGACAGTTACGCACTGGCCGTCGTCTTCTGTTTCGTGACGATGTTGTGCTGGGGCTCCTGGGGCAACACCCAGAAAATGGCCGCCAAAACCTGGCGTTACGAACTCTTCTACTGGGACTATGTGATCGGCATGTTCCTCTTCGCGCTGATCCTTTCGCTGACGATGGGGAGCTTCGGTTCCGAAGGCCGGCCGTTCCTGCAAGATCTGGGACAGGCCTCCGGAGCCAATATCGCGAGCGCACTGTTGGGCGGCGTGATCTTCAACGCATCGAATATCCTGCTCTCCGCCTCGACCGCGCTGGCCGGCATGGCCGTCGCATTCCCGCTGGGCGTGGGCCTCGCGCTGGTTCTCGGCGTGATCATCAACTATGCGGGTGCGCCGAAAGGCGATCCTGTGATTCTGTTCGTCGGCGTGGCGCTGATCGTGGCGGCGATCGTCTGCAACGGCATCGCTTCGGGACGAATGCAGAAGGGTGCGGGCGGCAACTCGAACAGCCGCAAGGGCATCGTGCTGGCGATGGTGGCCGGCGTACTGATGTCGTTTTTCTACCGGTTCGTCGCCGCGGCGATGGATCTCGACCATTTTGAGAACCCCACGGCCGGCATGCTGACGCCTTACAGCGCGCTGTTCATCCTTTCGGCCGGCGTGCTGCTGAGCAACTTCGTCTTCAATACCTATGTGATGAAGCGGCCGTTCGTCGGTGCGCCCGTCTCCTATCGGGAGTATTTCACCGGCAGCGGCACGACGCATCTGGTCGGGATGCTGGGCGGCGCCGTCTGGTGTCTCGGCACGGCGTTCAGCTACATCGCGGCCGGCAAGGCCGGTGCCGCGATATCGTATGCGCTGGGGCAGGGCGCTCCGATGATCGCCGCGGTCTGGGGCGTCTTCATCTGGAAAGAGTTCAAGGGCGCCGACCGCTCGGTCAATACGCTGCTGGGCGTGATGTTCCTCTTCTTCATCGCGGGGTTGGGGCTGATTATCCTTTCGGGCGGCAACTGATCGCGGGCACGAAATCGCTGTTTTCGTTGAGCCGCGCGTAGTGCCGGACCTGCTCGGGCCATGCGGGCGGGAAAACGGCTGTTGAAAACGAACCGATAACCAAAATCTCACTACGATATGAAAATGAACTGGAAAAACTCGATGTTTGCGTCGTTGGCGGCCGTCGTGCTGCTGGCGACCGGTTGCGGCGGCGCGACGGCCGATACCGTAACGCTGTCCAGAGAAGTGCTGCTGGACAAGATCAAGGGCGGTTGGGCCGGACAGACTTTCGGCTGCACCTACGGGGGTCCGACCGAATTCAAGTACAACGGGACGATCATTCCCGACGAGTACGAGATCCCGTGGCCCGACAACTATATCAAATGGTGGTACGACAACGAGCCCGGCCTGTACGACGACGTCTACATGGATCTGACCTTCGTCGAGGTTTACGACAAGTACGGACTCGACGTGCCCGTCGACTCGATGGCCAGTGCCTTCGCCTATGCCTCCTACAAGCTGTGGCATGCCAATCAGGCGGCGCGTTACAATATTCTCAACGGAATGAAAGCACCCGAAAGCGGGCACTGGAAGAATAATCCGCACGCCGACGACCTCGATTTCCAGATCGAAGCCGACTTCGCGGGACTCATGTCGCCCGGTATGCCCAATTCTGCCGCCGAAGTGTGCGACGGCATCGGCCACATCATGACCTACGGCAACGGCTGGTACGGCGGCGTCTACGTGGCGGCCATGTATGCGCTGGCGTTCGTCTCGGACGACATCGAATATATCGTCACCGAAGCCCTGAAAACGATTCCGGCCGAGAGTACCTATCACCAGTGCGTCTCGGACGCGATCCGCTGGTCGAAGGAGAATGCCGACTGGAAAACCACGTGGAAGCTCATCGAAGAGAAATGGTGCGACGAGATCACCTGTCCGAAGGGAGTGAAAGACCCGTTCAACATCGAGGCTTCCGTCAACTCGGCCTATGTGGTCATGGGGCTGCTCTACGGCGCGGGCGACATGGATCGCACACTCGAAGTCTCGACGCGCTGCGGCGCCGATTCCGACTGCAATCCCGCTACGGCGGCCGGTATCCTGGGGACGATGCTCGGTTACAGCAACATTCCCGAGAAGTGGATGAAGCCGCTGCGCGAGGTGGAGGAGATCGATTTCGCCCACACCGATATTTCGCTCGACAGGGCTTATGAAATGAGTTTCGGTCAGGCACTCCGGATGATCGAGCGGGGCGGCGGCAAAGTCGGTGCCGACGACGTGGCCATCCGTGTGCAGACCCCGCAGCCGGTGCGTTTCGAACAGAGTTTCGAGGGCCTTCGTCTGGTCTACAAGAAGACCGACACCTATCGCAACTTCAAGAAGCAGTTCGTCCACGAATTCAACGGATCGGGTGTCGTGTGTACGGGGCGCGTGCGTGCCAAGAAGGGGATGAACGACTATGTCGCCCGTCTCGAAGTCGAGATCGACGGGCGGAAGGAGATCGTGGAGATGCCTGCCGATTTCGCGCGGCGCCGTTTCGACATCTACTGGAACTACGAACTTCCCGAAGGAGACCATACGATGAAGATTCGCTGGCTCAATCCGGTGGAACACGCCAACGTCGTCATGGACGGGATATTGGTCTATGCGCGTAAATAGTCGGGGGAAGCTATGAAGCGCATGTCGGGATTTTTCGCCCATGGCCGGACTCGTCGGCGTACGGATTTCCTGTGAAACTGTGCGCAAAGGTTTGCGCAAAATCGTGGGCGGAATTTTCCGGCAGAATGCGGGTCGTGCGATCCGGCGACCGGCCCGATGCGTACTTCGGGTCGGCCGCCGGCGGACGGCGCGGACGTTCGGGTAACGGGCTGCGGGCCGTCGGAATACGGCGATCTAGGCGGCATCCGTCGGAGGATGAATCAACCTATAAACCAACCAAATAGAAACAGATGAATAGACAACTACCAATCAGGTCATTGCTTTTTGCCGTGGCGCTGGCTTTCGTGTCGCAGTCGGTTTTCGCCCAACAGATGCGGATTTCAGGACGCGTCTGCGACTCGTCCGGACCGGTAATCGGGGCAGTGGCTGTCGTGAAGGGGACGATGCGAGGCATCTCGACCGATTTCGACGGTCAGTATGTCATCGACGTGGCCCCCGGCGAAATTCTCGTCTTCTCGTACGTGGGGTTGCAGAGCGTCGAGGTTCCGATCGACGCTACGACGAAATCCCCGCTGAACATCACGTTGCAGGAGACCTCGACGGTGCTTTCCGACGTGGTCGTCGTGGGATACGGCAAACAGACCAAGCAGAGCGTCACCGGAGCCATTTCGCAGGTGAAAGGCGACGAACTGATGAAGGCCGGTGGCGTGACGAACGTTTCGAGTGCCCTGACCGGTCTGGTGCCGGGCCTCGTCACGCTCAACTACTCCGGCAAACCGGGACAGGACGATGCGGAGATCTTCATCCGCACGGTTTCGACCTGGAACGACGCTTCGCCGCTGGTGCTCATCGACGGCATCGAACGCGGCATGAACGACATCGATTTGGGCGAAGTCGAGAACATCTCGGTGCTGAAAGACGCTTCGGCGACGGCCGTGTTCGGCGTGCGGGGCGGCAACGGCGTGATCCTCATCACCACCAAACGCGGCAAGGAGGGCAGCCCGACCTTCTCGGCATCGGCCAACGTCACGCTGAAAATGTCGTCGAAACTGCCCAAGAACGCCGATTCGTATACCGGACTGTGGTACCGGAACCAGGCCATCGAGAATCAGGTCTCGATGAACGGAGACCTCTGGAGCGAATATACGCCGACCGAGATCCTGCGCCGCTACCGCGACGGCGACAACCCCTACCTCTATCCCAATGTCGACTGGCAGAGCGAGATGCTGCGCAAGCATTCGTGGTCGCAGCGCTATGCACTCGACGTGCGGGGCGGTACGAAATTCGTCAAGTACTACGGCTCGCTGGCCTACGTGTACGACGGCGACGTGCTCAAAGGTCAGGACTTCGGCCAGGGCTATGTCCCGAAGAACGACTACAAGCGCTTCAACTTCCGTACGAACCTCGATTTCCAGCCCACAGCCACCACGACGATCAGCGTGGATATCGACGGCGCGTGGGGCATCGAGCGCACGACGACCGCCACGCCGGCCTACCTGTGGCCCGGCATCTACTCCAAGGGTCCCGACCAGTATCCGGTGCGCTACGAGGACGGGACGTTCGCCAACAACGAATCGGGATACGCGATGTACAACCCCGTGGAGTATTTCAATTTCAGCGGTCTCGAACGGCATACGCGCATGGACATCAACACCTCGTTCACGCTCAACCAGAAACTCGATTTCGTGACGAAGGGGCTTTCGTTCCGCGCGATGGCCAATTTCCAGAACTACTACTGGAGCATCGGGCCCAACATCACGGCCTCGCGCCCCATTACCAAATACATCGACTGGAAAACCGGCGAGGAGACGATCAACTATCCCTCGGACTATACGAACTCGAAATACGGCTTCGACTACGTGCTCGGCAAATATACGCTTTCGACCGAAAACATCTGGTCGAGCGGCGGCTCGCCCAAGATGTCGAAGAACCTGATGTACCAGGCGCAGTTCAACTACAACCGCACGTTCGGGCTCCACAAAGTGTCGGGGCTGATCCTGTTCAAGCGCATCGAGAATGCGGCGGGCTCCGCCTTCCCGAGCTACCGCGAGGAGTGGGCCGGGCGTGCGACCTACGACTTCGACAACAGGTACCTGTTCGAGTTCAATGCGGCCTACAACGGCTCCGAGAAATTCGCCAAAGGCAACAAGTTCGGGTTCTTCCCGTCGGCGGCCGTCGGCTGGATACTCTCCGAGGAGCCCTTCTTCCGCCGCAGCGAACTCAAACGGTTCGTCGACCTCTTCAAGTTCCGCTACTCGTGGGGAAAGGTCGGCAGCGATTCGGGAATCAACCGCTGGCTCTACATGACGCAGTGGAGCAAGGCCACCTCGACAGCGTGGCTGGGTAGTCCGAGCGCTTCGCGGCCCGAGTATTCGGGGTTCCACATCACCAACATCGGCAATCCCGACGCCAAGTGGGAGACGGCCGTGAAGAACGATTTCGCCGTGGAGGCCTCCTTCTTCAAGAATACGCTGTCGCTGACCTTCGACTACTACTGGGGGCGCCGCTACGACATCTTCATGAGCGCCAGCCAGCGCAACATTCCGCCCTGGTTCGGTGCAGATCCCGTGGCCGCCAATATCGGCAAGACGAAGGAGCGCGGCTGGGAGCTCGAAATGCGCTACAACAACTCGACCAAGTTCGGCCTCAAATACTACGCGACGGCGATGTTCTCGCACGGAAAGGACGAGATCGTCTACATGGAGGATCCCGAGTTCACGCCGGCATACCAGAAGAAGGCCGGTTACCAGATCGGCCAGCAGACCTCCTATCTCCACAGCGGCGTAATCACCTCGTGGGACCAGATGTATACGGGGGCAGCGGTCGAGAATACGTCGGGGAACAACGTCGGTATGCTCCAGCTGATCGACTACAACGGCGACGGCGTGATCGATACGAACGACATCGTTCCCTACGGTTATCCCAACCGTCCGCAGTATACGATGAATTTCACCGTCGGCGCGGAGTGGAAGGGCATCAGTCTCTCGGTGCAGTTCTACGGTACACGCAACTGTACGCTGGTCAGAAGCGCGGGCGAATTCTCGTCGCCGCATTACTATACCGTACTCGACACGAGCATCATGGGCGACATGTGGCTTCCGGGGTCGCAGGAGGGCGGAACCTATCATCATCCCGTGTACAAGGGCTCCGGCGCGAGCGTCCATTCGGGCAGCTTCAACATGGTCGACGGCACGCAGTGGCGTATCAAGAACGCCGAACTGGCCTACACCCTCACGGCGGAGCGGCTGCGCAAGGCGGGAATCACCTCGTTGCGGTTCTACATATCGGGCAACAACCTCTGGCTCTTCTCGCACCTGAACGAAGACCGTGAAACGGGCGGTACGCGCACCAACGACAATGTGATGAAGTACCCGCTCACCAAACGGTACACGTTCGGGGTGAAGATCGAATTCTAACTGTGCAAAAGGCCAAAAAGATGAAAAAATTGAATACATTCAGGAATATCGCATGGGGTGTGTGCTCTCTGGGAGCCCTGCTTCTGGCTTCGTGCGAAGACTATCTCGAAAAGACCCCCGATTCGAACGTCGACGAGAAGATCGTCTTCGGCAACTACCGCAATTTCCAGGGGTATCTCGACGAACTCTACGGCAAGGGGCTGATCTCCTATTACGTGACGGGTTCGAGTCCGTGGACGTCGAGCTTCGATTTCGGCGACGATACCTACTGCAACCAGACCTTTCCCGTTTCGTACGCGCTGACCCGGGGCGATTACATGTGGATTTACAGCAACCGCGACCACAATCCCTTCATGGATATGGTCAACGCCAGCGGTTCGCTCTCGCACGCAGGACTGTGGCATCAGGCGTGGCGCAATATCCGCCGCTGCAACGAGGGGCTCGAAAACTTCGATCTGCTGGTCGACGCCACCGACCAGGAGCGGAAGCTGCTGCTGGGACAGATCTATTTCTTCCGGGCGTGGAACCATTTCGAAGTGGCCCGGTTCTGGGGCGGAATCCCTTACGTGAAGGTGCTGCTGGGCGCCGGCGACAATCTGAAACTGTCGCGCCTTTCGTACAGGGAGACGCTGATGAACGTGGTTGAAGACCTCGGACTGGCTGCGCAGAACCTGCCTGACAGGTGGGACAATCCCGAAGTCAATACGGGACGCGTCACGCGCGGCGCGGCCTATGCGCTCATGGCCCGTGCGCTGCTCTATGCGGCCAGCCCGCTCACCTCCCGGATGGAGGGGCGCGGCGCGGTGTACGACGAGGAGCTGTGCCGGCAGGCGGCCGAAGCCGCCTACGAGGTGATCGCCTCCGGCGTCTATTCGCTCGTGCCGTGGGAGGATTACGACCATATCTTCACCGATACCCGCCCCGGTACGAACGTGGTCTACTCCTCGGAGACCATTTTCCAGAAGATTCACAACAGCCGCGGCGGTCAGAACCAGGTAATCAACGGAATCGGCCGCGTCCACACCAGCGGTCGTTTCGGCGGCAACAACGTATGCACGTTCCCGACGGCCAACTTCGTGAACCTCTACGAGACGGCGACGGGCTATCCGATTGACGATCCCGATCTGCCGGCCGGCGATTTCGACGAAAAGCTGCCCTGGGCCAACCGCGATCCGCGTCTGATGAAGACGATCCTGACCGACGGGGTCAAGTGGGTGTCGAGTGCTTCGGACGCCAGCGCTTATACGCAGCTCTATTCGAGTCCGAACCCCGGTCTCGACCGCGACGGCAACGCTTCGCTGTCGGGTTATCTGATCCGCAAATTCACGCCCTATATGGTCAATAACCGCGAATCGGACAATACGGCCTGGAACAATTTCCGCTTCTCCTGCCCGTTCATCCGCTTGCCGGAGGTCTACCTGACCTTCGCCGAAGCGGTGAACGAGGTTTGGGGGCCGAATACGGCGCCCGATTTCGCGAACGGGCTGACCGCAGTCGAGGCGGTCAACACGGTTCGCCGCCGCGTGAAGCTGCCGATTGCCGAAAATGTCACTCTGCCCTCCGAGTTGCAGACCTACGGCAGCGAGTCGCTGCCCGACGTGTTGCCGAAATTCACGGCCGACGCCGCTACGTTCCGTGAGCGGATCCGCAACGAGCGTTCCGTCGAACTGGCGTTCGAGGGGCACCGCTGGCACGATATACGGCGTTGGTACGTGGCGCATCTGGACAAGTACAAGATCCGCTACAAGGCCGAATTCGACAAGGAGCACACCTTCTACCGCGAGGTGGAGCTATTCACCGCGCAGTTCGACGACAAGCACTATTGGTTCCCGTTCCGCCGCAGCGACGTGGAGCAGTACGAGGGTTTCGAACAGAATCCGGGTTGGTAACATTCCCAGAATCCCAAACTAAATGAATCCATTATGAATAAACGAACATACATACTCGTATTTCTGCTGCTGCTCGCCGGGTTCACGTCGGAACTGTCGGCCCAGAAAAAGCCGAAAAAGGCGAAGCAGGAGATTTCCGTCGTGTCGGGGCAGGTGGTCGATTCGTCCGGGATTCCTGTCGCCGGAGCGCTGGTTACGGCTATGGAGGGCGCCTATTTCGCCCGTACGGACGCCGACGGCGCATTCAGCGTGAAGAGCGGTGCGGCCGATTACATTCTGATCGAGGCCGAGGGGTACGAACCGAAGGAGGTCTATCTGCCCGATCTGGCCGCCGGACAGGCGATCGCACTCGAAGCTTCGCCGTATCGCAGCGGCAGCGCCGACCGGGTCGAACTGCCGTTCGGGACACTGACCGACCGCCGCGTGGTCGGTGCGGTCAACGACATCGATATGGACCGCTATAAGGATAAACTCAGCGACTACGGTCTGGACGGCGTGTTGCAGGCCGAAGGATTCGGCGTGTTCGGCGCGAAGGACGTCCGCGGCATGGGTTACACCATTCTGATCGACGGTCTGGTGCGCGACGGTTCGAATTCGGTGGCCTCGCTGAGCGACATGCTCAACGCCGATGAGGTCGAGCGGATCACGGTTCTCAAAGATGCCGCGTCGCGGCTCCTCTACGGTTCGTATGCCGACAAGGGCATCATCCTGATCAAGACGCGGCGGGGCGAAGCCCACAAGCGCATCATGAATTTCTCCTACGAAACGTCGTTCGGCATTCCCAAGGCACAACCCGAATACCTGCGTGCGGCGGATTACATGATCCTCTACAACGAAGCGCTGCGCAATGACGGCGGCAATCCGATGTACAGCTATCAGGATATCGAGAATGCGCGGGCGGGCGTGGATCCGGTCAAATATCCCGATCAGGACTATTACAGCAGCGAGTTCCTGCGTGGTTTCAAGCCGCAGAATCGTGTCTCGGCCGAGTTCATCGGCGGCAGCCGCGTGGCACAGTATTATCTGAACGCAGGGTTCTACAACACGAAATCCATCGTCTCGATGGGCGAATCGGACAAGCAGCGCACCAACCGGTTCAATGTCCGGGGCAACGTCGACGTGAACATCAACAAATATATCAAGGTGTCGCTCGATGCCGCCGCGATCTTCAACTCCTACCACGGGCCGAACTGGAAGAACGGCAATTTCTGGCGGCTGTCGACCGAGAATCCGGTGAACTCCTATCCGTTCCTGATCCCCGTCGACCGGCTGGATATGGAAGACGAATACACCAAGACGGCACTGGAAGACGCGGAGCTGCAACGCTCGGTGATCGGCGGCAAATATCTGGTGGGCGGTAACAACAACAATAATCCCAACTACCTGCGCAATCCCTACGGCGACCTCTATCTGGGCGGTTACGCCAACACGATGGACCGCATGGCACATATCAACGTGGGCATCGACGTCGATTTCTCGTGGCTGACCGAGGGCTTGTCGTTCAAAACCTATTTCGGTACGGACAACTACAACAAGTACACCACCACGCAGAATAACAGCTACGCCTCCTACGAACCCGCGTTCGGCGACGACGGCACCATTCGGATCGCCAACATCTACGGCTCGAACGATTTCGTGGGCAGCCAGACCATGACCGACACGGGTTTCTACCGCCGTCTGGGGTGGAACAACGCGCTGTCGTACGACCGGACCTTCTCCGGCCGTCACCAGCTCAGCGCCGTGCTGATGTCGACCATGCACCACTACAAGGAGAGCGGGGCCACGCACGCCGAGAAATCGGTGAATTTCGGCGGCCGCGTGAACTACGCCTTCGCCGACAAGTACGTGGCGGAGTACAGCGGCGCCTATATCGGTTCGACCTTCCTGTCGCGCGGCAACCGTTGGGGCTACGCGCAGGGCGGAGGTCTGGGGTGGATCGTCTCCGAGGAGGAGTTCCTGCGCGGAAGCCGTTGGTTGAATTATTTGAAAATCAAGGTTTCGTATGCCAATACGAAATCCGATTCGGGCATGTCGAACTACATCGACACGGATATTTACGATCCGGGTGCCAACTACAACTACGGCGACGGAACCGGCCAGAACGCTCTGATGACGCTCCAGCGGGGTAATCCCGCCATTTCGTGGGTGCAGCGGCACGACGTCAACGTCGGCATGGAGTTCTCGCTCTTCCGCCATGCACTCTCGGGTGAGGTCAACTATTTCAACTCGCTGCGTTTCGACGAGATTACGCGGCGTACCTCGCAGCTGCCCGGCGTGCTCGGCAGTAGTGTGTTCATTCCGAACGAGAATTACAACAGCCGCCGCCAGAGCGGTATCGAAGCTCGGATCACCTATCGCCGGCACTTCGGCGATTTCGGGCTCGAAGTGGGCGCCGACATGATCTGGTACAAGCCCCGATATGTCAAATATTCGGAGATCGACTATCCCGAGCACCTGAGCTACCTCAGCCGGGCGGGCCGGCCGACCGATGCGATCTGGGGCCTGCAAGCCGACGGGTTCTATACGCAGGAGGAGATCGACCTGATGAACGCCGGCGGCGCGATCGCCCGTCCCACCTACGGAACGGTGCAGGCAGGCGACATCAAGTATCGCGACGTCAACGGCGACATGCGCATCGACGACGAGGACTTCACCGTGATCGGCAATACGCACGCCCGGTTCGCCTACGGACTCAAAGTCACCCTCACGTGGCGCAATTTCGAACTGTTCGCCTACATGAGCGCCCAGACGGGGGCGACCAAAGACTATCGGAGCGACGCGTACTATGCGGTCTACGGGCCCAACGCCAAGTATCCGGTACACCTGATCGGCCGCTGGGCCTACGATCCCAGCCTCGGGATCGATACGCGCGCTACGGCGACCTATCCGCGTCTGACGGCCAGCTCGTCGGGGACGACGCACAATTACGGCAAGACGTCGACGTTCTGGCTCGCCCGGCAGAACTACTTCTCGATTCCGGCTGTCCAGCTCTCTTACCATTTGGGCGACAAGCTGATGAAGACGCTGCGCCTGAAAGACGTGACGATCTATGCGCGCGCCACCGACATCCTGCTGCTCTCGCCTTCGCGGGATCGGATGATCCTGAACGTGGGCAGCGAGTTCCAGTACGCATGGGTACACCTCGGAGTGAAACTGAAATTCTGACCGCAAAATCAAGATCGTTACTATGAAAAAGCTATATCACCTGTTTCTGACTTTCGCCCTGCTGTCGGCGGCGGGCTGCAACGATTTCCTCGATCCCGACGACGACAACAGCTACAAGGGCGACGAACTGCTGACCTACATCCAGCGTGCGGAGGGGGTTCTGCTCAACGCCTACGCCTCCGTCCCGAACGCCAACCAGATCAGCGTCATGACGGACGTGGCGACGGACAACGCCGTGTGGAACACCTCGTCGGGCAATGCTTTCCGCAATATCGTCAGCGGCGAGTGGAGCTCCACGAACAATCCGTTCGACAAGTGGTCGTCGGCCTACACGGCCATCGGCTACTGCAACCTGTTTTTAGATGAACTCGTCGATCGGGTGGAGTGGTCGTACTCCGACGCATGGCTGTGCGAAGCGTTCCGCGAACGGCTCACGGCCGAGGCCCGCGGACTGCGCGCCTACTACTACATGGAACTGCTGACGGCACACTCCGGTGTCGGCGTCAATACGGGCCGTCTGCTCGGCGTGCCCATGATCATGCACCCGATCGACGTCGAGGAGGGCGATCTCGATTTTCCGCGCGACACGTATGAACGCTGCGTGGCGCTCGTGCTCGAAGATTTGCAATTCGCCATCGATCATCTCCCCTACGAGTACAAAAACAACAGCGAGAAACCCGAAGAGGATCGGGTCTACGGAGCGCGCTTCGCCAATCGCCTGTGCGGTCGCATCGCCATGGCGTTGAAGGCCCGTCTGCTGTTGCAGGCCGCAAGTCCGGCCTTCAATCCCGACAACGATGCGGCGAAATGGGAGGCGGCGGCCGTCGCCGCCGCCGAGCTGATCGATGCGTCGGGCGGCATCGACGCCATCGACAAGAGCCGCATCAAGTTCTGGCTCGACGACACCAGCCGGGAGATCGTGTGGCGCAAGGACTACTATACCGGTCGCGACTGGGAGACGACGTGTTTTCCGCCCTCGTTGCTCGGCAACGGCCGCATGAACCCTACGCAGGATTTCGCCGATGCGTTTCCCTATCGAAACGGCGTTCCCTACGTCCCCGGAAACCCGTCTGATCCCGACGACCCGTACGCCGGACGCGACCCGCGGCTGGACGAGTACCTGATCCGCAACGGGAGCCTGTTCAAGGACAATGTCATCAATACGGTCGACGGCGACGTCGACGGGATCGACCGCAAGCCGTCGAGTTCGACGACCACGGGTTATTACATGAAGAAACTGATGAACCCCAGCGTGAATCATACTACGGGATCGGTCGTGACTACCCGCCACTTCCACACGCTGCTGCGCATGACCGAGGTCTACCTGATCTTCGCCGAGGCGGCCAACGAGGCGTGGGGTCCCGACGGACAGGGTACCGTGGGCTACTCCGCGCGCGACGTGATCGCCCGGATCCGTTCGACGGGAGGCATTACTCCCGACCAGTACCTGCCTACGGTGGCTACGCAGGCCGATATGCGCAGACTGATCCGCAACGAGCGCCGGCTGGAACTGGCCTTCGAGAACCAGCGTTTCTGGGATGTCCGCCGCTGGAAGGACGAACAGGCCATGATGCGGGCCGCAACGGGTACGCGCGACGGAGGCAAGACCGCATTCGAGGTCGAGTCCCGCGTCTTCATGGATTATATGATCTACGGGCCGATCCCCTACGACGAACAGATGAAGGGGCTCGAACAGAACCGAGGATGGTAACAATTAAAACATCGCATAGCTTATGAAAAAAGCAATTATGGCATTGGCCGCCGCCGGATCGCTGTTGGCTTCCTGCACGAACGAGTCGATCGCTTTCGACGATTTCGAGCGGCAGACGATCTACATGCCCTATCAGTATCCGGTCAGAACGCTGTCGCTGGGCAACGACCGCATCGACAATTCGCTCGACCGGCAGCATAAGTTCAACATGGGCGTCTGCGTCGGGGGATATTACAACAGCAACAAGCAGGACTGGCGGGTCGATTTCGAAATCGACCCCGCGCTGGTGCCCGACTATTTCTACCGCGGCGACGCGAAGGTGGAGGCGCTGCCCGAGGAGTATTACGTGCTCACGCCGTCGTCCCGCGCGATCATCCCCAAGGGGTCGTTCAGCGGTCTGATCGAGGTGCAGCTCACCGACGCCTTCTTCGAGGACCCGAAGGCGCTGACCGGCGCTTACGTGATCCCGATCCGGATTACGGGATCGCCCGATACCGAGAATATTCTCTACGGCAAACCGGTCGACGGGAAGGAGGATTCGGCCGATATCCACGTCTCGGAGGATTGGAGCGAGAAACCGATGCATTTCGCCCTGTTCGGTGTCAAGTACGTCAATCCGTGGCACGGGTCGTGGCTTCGCCGCGGTGCGCTCATCGTGCGCGACCGCAGCGGCGCCGTCATCGAGGAGGAGTGCGTTACCTACCGCGAGGAGTTCGTCGAGCAGGACGAGGTCGTGAAGCTGACCACCACGTCGCTGACCTCGCTCGAAACGGAACTGTCGGTCGGCGCCGAACGCTGGACGCTGGCGCTTTCGGTCGACGAGCAGACCCGCCGCATGACCGTCGCTTCGACGCCCGCTTCGGCCATTGAGGTGTCGGGCACGGGTTCCTACAAGGAGAATGGCGACAGCTGGGGCGGAACTCCCGAAAATCCCACGCCGCGCGATGCCGTCTACCTGAATTATTTTTACGAACGGGAGAACGGGCAGCGGTGCGAGGTGCTCGATACGCTGGTCTTCCGCGACCGCGGTATCGTCTTCGAGGCCGATCGTCCTACGATTAAGTAATAACCTTATAACACTGACCGATATATGCGATTGTCCAATTTCACATTTCTGTTGTGGGCCTCTCTGTGCCTGTTGTGTTCAGGGATCGGATGCTCCAACTCGTCGACCTACGAACCGCTGTGGAACCCTCCGCAGCAGACCGATCCGGAGGAACCCGAGGAACCGGACGACGTTTCGTTCGTCGTGTACAACCATTTGGCCGACTCGCCCGACGTGAACGTTTCGACGGTGTGGGAGGTGACGCTTTCCCAGAACGGGGTGGAGAAGGAGTGCATGGTTTTCCAGAGCACCTGTCCCGTATACGATCCCTCGAAGGGGATGATCGGCAGCGACCGCACGGCGCTCGAACTGGTGGCCGGCCGCACGATCAGCTGGGCGAACTTCTCGTTCGACGGCGAGGTGACGGTGACGGCGCGGATTCTCGATCCGTCGCGGGTGCCGATGTCGTCGTCGGTGGCCGTCTACCCGAGCCGCAAGCACGTGTCGCCTTCGCTCTCGGGCCAGTCCGTGACCTTCACCCTGACCGAACCCGGACAATACTCGGTGGAGGTCGGCGCGGAGGGCTATCGGAACGGATTGATGATCTTCGCCAACCCGCTCGAAAAGGATGCCCCGAAGTCCGACGATGCCGCCTATCGGCGCGTCGAAAACGCGACGGCGGCCGACATGGCCGCCCTGCCGGCCGACCGGTCGGGGATCTATTTCGCCCGGGGCGTGCACGACATCGGCAAGTACATCGTGCCGGCACACGTCAAGAACATCTACATCCCGGGCGACGCCTACGTCTACGGCACCCTCGTCGTGGAGAACAACCCCGGCGTGAGAATCTTCGGGCGCGGTACGCTTTCGGCTGCACGCCTTCCCTACCGTGCCTCCCACAGCATCGAAGCTACGGGTGACAGCAACGGAATGGTCGTCGAGGGGATCACGATCGCCGACTTCACCCATTTCTCGGTACGCCTGATTACGACCAACAACCGTGTGGAGTGGGTGAAGACGATCGGCGCGTGGACCTACAACTGCGATGGTATCTCGGTGTTTCATTATTCGACGGTGAAAAACTGCTTCATCTGGGCCAACGACGACAGCATCAAGGTTTACCGCGACGGGATCACCTTCGAAGATATCGTCTGCTGGCAGCTCACCAACGGCAATATCATCCAGATGGCATGGAACGACGCCGACGCGAAGGACGTGACGGTCCGCCGCGTTGACATCCTGCATGCCGACTGGAACAACAACCAGTTCAACCGTGGTGTCCTCGGATTCGTGGGGAATCGCTACGAGTACGAAAACAACGACAATTACTTGGAGAACTATCTCATCGAGGACGTCGTCACCGAGACGCCCGTGCCGGTCGTCCTGCGCGTGTCGCCGCAGGCCGGTTATGTCTCGACCGTCGACGGACTGACGCTCAGGAACTGGAACGTCCGCCAAAGGGACAACGGCTACAAGAACTATCTCTATTGTTCGTCGCCCGACCACCCGTTCCGCAACATCGTCTTCGACAACTTCGTGTTCAACGGCACGAAACTGACTGCCCAGAACTGGGAACAGCTGATGAACATGCAGACGCAGTTCATCGAAACGCCTACATTCAAGTAACCAATACCCAAAACTTCAGACGATATGAAAAGTCTCAGATCTTTTCCGAAACTTATTTCAGCCGTACTGCTCGTCTGTGCGGCATCGCTCGCGTGGAGCTGCTCGGACGACGATACCGGCGACGACGCCTTCATCCCGACGTTCACGCTGCCCGAGCAGCCCGTCATCAAGAACAATTACGCCTCGCAGAACAATACGATCACCGTGGTGGCGTCGCACGACGTGTCGTGGACAGCGGCCAAGACCGACGAACAGGCCGACTGGCTGACGATCACGTCGGCCAGCGGCAAGGGTAACGGCAACATCGTCTTCACGCTCACGGAGAAGGATACGCCGGGCAGGCGTTCGACCACGATCGCCGTGACCGGCACTTCGGAGCGCGATTCCCGGACGCTTTCCGGCACGGTGACGGTCGAGCAGATGGGCTCGGAGCCGACGATCGTCATGGAGCCTGTCGGCAGCGTGTCGCTGCCGTGGACGGGCGCCGAGGCCTATACGGTGCAGATCGTCTCCAACGTGAACTGGCGCGCCGAACTGACCGTCGTGTCGGGCGGCGAGGGTTGGATCGCCAAGACTGCGCCTGCGGCCGACGTCGAGGGCGACGGCGCCGTGGTGCTCTCCGTGTCCGAGAACGAATCGACCGAGAGCCGTCAGGCGAAGCTGACGGTGGTCTATGTCGACGATCCGACCGTGAAGGCGGAACTGACGATCAACCAGCAGAAACAGGGAGAACGCCACCGGATCGAATTCGCGGGCATGACCACGCTGCTCGGTAACGACGGCAATACGACGCTCGAATACGCACCTGTCGGCGGCGGCGAGAGCGTGATCCTGAACGACGTGGAGGTGGAGGTCGGCACCGACCTTACGACCGTGTACTACATGGAGGAGATTCCCAACGGGGAGTACGAACTGAAAAGGGTGGGATCGGTGGAGATCAATGCCCTGTTCACGCTCAGCAACGGCCAGATCAGCTATGTCGAGCGATGGAATCCCGCGTTCGGCTGTTTCGGTGGCGAAAGCGAGGAGCGCCCGATCGCGATCGGGAAGAGATCGGATATCGAAGCGCTGGCGTCGTCGGTCAATGCGGGCGAGTCCTATGCGGGCATCTATTTCGTGCAGACGGCCGATATCGCGCTGGGCGGCAGCTGGACGGCGATCGGCACTTCCGATAAGAAGTTCAGCGGCAACTACGACGGCCGCAATTTCGCGATCACCGGCTTGAAGATCGCAGCCACCGCGGCCGGACAGGGACTCTTCGGCTATGTCGGCGGCGTCGCGGCCTCGGAGGACGGGACGACGCCGGCCGTCGCAGCGGCGCTCAGGAACATCACGGTCAAGGGCGCCGGTTCGACGCCTTCGGACAACGACTCCGACGCAGGGTTCGACATTACGGCGACGGCCGGCTTCGTCGGCGGTATCGCGGCGAACGTGACGGGCAATACCGTCGTTTCGAACTGCCGGAACTACGCCCATGTGCGGGTGACGATCTCCACCGGAGCCAACGGCGCGGGCAACAGCGGCGGCGTGATCGGTGAGGTCGGCGGCACGGACGTGTCGATCGACAAGTGCGTGAACTACGGCAAAATCGTGGTTTACAGCGCAAGCAATACGCTGGTCAACAACGTCGGCGGCGTGATCGGCAATATGTCCGGCGGCAGCGAGGAGCGGCCGACCATCGTTGCGGAGTGCTACAATTACGGCGATATTTCGTTCATCGGCAATACCGGCGGTGTCGCGGGCAACGTCGGCAACGGCAACATCCAGCTGCGCAGATGCGGAAACTACGGCGCGCTGGCTGCCACCGCCGGCAACGGCCGAACGGGCGGCGTAGCGGGCGGCAGCAGCGGCGTGATCGACGAGTGTTTCAATCTGGGAACCGTTTCGTGCAGTCCCGCCAACGGCAACAATACCGGTGGCATCGTCGGCTGGGTAGGCGGCAGTGCAGTCGTGTCGAATACCTACAACAAGGGAACGGTCACCTATACGGCCGCCAACAGCGGAACGCTGGTCGGCAACAAGAGTGCCGCGGGCTCCAAGATCGTCAACTGCTACAATGCGGGCCGCGCCCAGAAGGATGCGTCGGGCACGGCGCTCGGTACGACCGGCGGCGCGATCAACGGCGGTGCGAAGAACAACGGCACGAACGTGTCGGGATGTTACTACCTTTCCGGTAACGGTAACGATCTGGGTCAGAACGGCACGTCGCCCGACGACGTTTCGCGCGTGAAGGCGCTGAGCCAGGCCGAGATGCAGGTAGCCGCCCCGTCGGCCGAAGCCTTCACGGACTGGGACGTTTCGGTATGGAACTTCGAAAGCGGCAGCTACCCGACCTTGAAAAACAATCCTGAAAAACCTCTTTAACAATCTCATAGACAAATGTGCGGTAAGGATAGATTCAGAAATCTGGCCCTGTTGAGCGCCGGCACGCTGGCCGGTACGCTCGCGGGCACGGAGGCCGCTTCGGCCGAGGGCAGGAACGGCAGCGAGGCGCCGAAGAAGCCCAATATTCTCTTTTTCCTCGTGGACGACCTCGGTTGGAGCGACATCGGTTGTTTCGGCAGCCGGTTCCATGAAACGCCCAATATCGACCGGCTGGCCGAGGAGGGAGTGCGTTTTACGAACGCCTATGCGGCCTGCCACGTCTCTTCGCCGACGCGGGCGAGCCTCATGACGGGGCGTTATCCGGCGAGCATCCGCCTCACCGACTGGTTGCCCGGCCGTAAGAACTGGCCCTTCCAGCGTCTGCTCAACGCTCCTGTCGAGCAACACCTTCCCTTCGAGGAGATCACCGTGGCCGAGACTTTGCGCGACAACGGTTACGCGACGGCGATCATCGGCAAGTGGCACCTCGGCAAGGGCGATTCCAATCCGTTGGCGCACGGGTTCGACGAGCATATTCCGTTGGGGTATAACGAAGGCTGGCCACAGGGTTACTACGCACCGTTCCGGCTGAACGGCTACGAAGGCGAGGAGGGCGAATATCTGACCGACGTGATGACGCGCGAGGCTACCAAATACATCGAGGAGCACAAGGACGGCCCGTTCTTCCTCTACATGTCGCATTTCGCGGTTCACGATCCCATCCAGGGGCGGAAGGATCTGGTCGAGAAGTACCGCAGGAAGCTGGCGACGATGCACTACGAGGGCGATCCCTATATTCTCGAAGGCAATCCCGACGATCCCGATCCGCTGACGCGCGGGGAGTTGGATTCGCTGGTGCACACCAAAGCCTACCAGGGCTACCGCGTCCTGCCGCAGCGCACCGTCAAGATCAAGCAGCATCAGGACAATATCGAGTTCGCAGCCATGGTCGAAGCGATGGACGAGAGCCTGGGCGTCATCCGCCGGAAGCTCGAAGAGCTCGGCATCGCGGACAACACGATCGTGATTTTCTATTCGGACAATGGCGGCATGGCAGGCGCCAACTTCGGCCGTCCCGACCGCAGGATCGCCAAGGATGCGCTCGACAGGGCCTATGCCACGTCGAGTCTGCCGCTGCGCGGCGCCAAAGGGTGGATGTACGAGGGCGGCATCCGCGTGCCGATGATCGTCTGCTATCCGGGCGTCGGCCGCGCGGGGACGGAGTGCGACGTGCCGGTCATCAGCAACGACTTCTACTATACGCTGCTGGACATGGCTTCGGTCGATGTCCCGAAGGAGAAGGTCTGCGAGGGCGAGAGCATCGTACCGTTGCTCGAAGGCGGGAAGATCGAGAAGCGTGCGCTCTACTGGCACTTCCCCCATTACAGCAATCACGGTATGCAGAGCCCCGGCGGTGCGATTCGGTACGGCGATTACAAATTGCTGGAGTATTTCGAGAACGGAACCGTCCAGCTGTTCGATCTGAAAACCGATCTCGGCGAGCAGCACGACCTGTCGGCCGAGAAGCCCGGCGTGGTGAAGAAGCTGCGTAAGATGCTGCACGCGTGGCGCGAGTCGGTCGGCGCTTCCATGCCGGAGCCGAACCCGAATTTCACGGGCGACAAGCGATAGTCCGAGTTCGCGTTTAATCCGAAAAGCAGATGATGAGAACATTATTACTGACTTTCGCCGCGACGCTCCTCTGTGCGGGCGCGTATGCTGCCGATCCCGAACTCTATTGCGCCGACCTGACTTACGACGGCTTCACTACGCGGTCGTATACCTTCGCAACCCGCGGCGACCGGACGCTCGTATTGGAGATCGACCTGCCCGAGCGGGGCGATGCCGGCGGGCCCCGGCCGTTCGTCGTCTACGTTCCCGGCGGCAGCTGGCGAACATGCGGCATCGGCGCCTTCCGCCGCCAGTCGGCCTATCTGGCTTCGCAGGGGATCGCGGGCGTACGGATCGTCTACTCGCTCGTCGGCGACGGGGCCGATTTCAGCGCGGGATTGGAGGAGTTGCAGGCGGCCCGAGACCTCGTGGCGGCATGCGCCGGCGAACTGGGGCTGGATACGCTGCGGTTCGGTTACGTCGCGGCGTCGGCTGGAACGCCGCTGGCGGCCGACGAGGCGCTGTCGCAGGCAGGTTGCCGTTTTTTCGTGGGATACAACGGGATTTACGACCTGACGCGCCGGATCGACGGCTCGCGTTTTCCGGAAGAGGGGACGCCCTATCTGGCGCCCTTCTCCGACGGGGAGCTGCGGGACTTTTCGCCCGTGAACCGGATTGGGGCCGATCCGCCCGCCGTCGCGCTGTTCCACGGCCGGGCCGACCGCACGATCTCGTGGAAGCAGTCGCAGCTGTTTTGCGATGCGGTTCGTGCGGCGGACGGACGTGCCGAGATCGTTCTCTACGACGACGCCCGCCACGGCTTCTTCAATTACGGGAAGTCCGACTACCACGAGGAGGTCACCCGCAAGACGGCGGCGTTCATCTTCTCCGTGTTGGGCGAGTAGACGGGGCGTCTCCGGCTGGCGTATGGTTGAAAGGGCTTGCGGATTCCGTAAGCCCTTTTCGTCGTCCGTACGGGAAGGTTACTCGTCCGGCCTCAGCCCCCTTTTCTTCGCTGCACGGTGGCGGATGATCCCCACGATGCGGTTGTCTTCATGTCCGTTCCGAAAGCGGGCGGGAGGTTTCCGGAGGGTCGTTTCCGGAAAAATCCGTTCAAAATTAACTATTTTTTGAGATTCGGCGTGTGCCGGGCTTCGATTTCGCATTTTCTGATCGGAAGTAAACGAAATCGACCGGCGGGGAACCGGAAGCGGTTCGGGGCCGCGGAACCTTCCGGAAGGCGGGAAACAGAATCTATACGTTGTGTATAGATCATTGTATATTAATGATATGAAACGTTTAATCAGGGAGGTAGAAAGTTCGATTCCCTGCATGTGAATCAAGGATAGAAAGAGGGGGAAAGACGAGAATTCGTTTCGATTCGGGACGGGAAATTTATTTTTTCGATCGAATATTTGGATTTTATTAAAACGTTTCATAGATTTGCGAAGACTTAAAACTGCGAATCCGAAATCATGGGAAAAATAACCATACGCGACGTCGCCCGGGAGGCGGGCGTCTCCATTTCGCTCGTGTCGCTGGTGATGAACGCCAAGCGCGACGCCGAAGGGAATCTGGACTGCAACGTCAACAAGGATACGGCCCGCCGCATCGCGGAGGTGGCCAAACGGTTGGGGTACCGCCCCAACAAGGCTGCGGCGAGTCTGCGCAGCGGACGCTTCTATACGATCGGCATGGTGACGTCGGACATCGCCAACCAGTTCTTCGCCGATATCGCCCGCTACATCGAGAACATCGCGCACAACTACAATTATACGGTATTGTTCGGCAGTTCGGACGAAAATGCCGAGAAGCTCGACAACATCGTCGACACCTTCATCGGCAACGGCGTCGAAGGGCTGATCGTCGCGCCCTGTTCGGGCAGCGAGGAGGTGCTCCGCAAGGCGCTCGACGCCGGCATTCCCACCGTGCTGCTCGACCGCGACATCGCGGGACTCGATGTCGGGCGCGTGATGCTGGACAACGAGCGGGCCGGGCGGATGGGCGTGGAACACCTCTACGAGAACGGTTACCGCCGTATCGAGATGATCTCCTACACGCTGGGTATTTCGAGCCTTTCGGAGCGCGAACGGGGCTATTGCGAGGCCATGCGCCGCTACGGATTGGAGGGCTATTCGCAGATCCACTATACGGTCTACGGCCATGCGCAGGAGGATACGGTGCGCATCTTCGAGGACGCCGTGCGGCGGGGCGTGGAGGCGTTCCTGCTGCCGACCAATACGCTGGCCCTGCTGGGCTTGCAGGCGCTCAACGCACTGAACCTCTCGGCGCCCGAAGACCTCGCGCTGGTGGGCTTCGACGAAAGCGAGATCTTCTCGCTCTACAAACCTTCGGTCACCTACATCACCCAATCCACCCGCAGGCTGGGCGAGCAGTCGTTCGAGATGCTGCGGCGCATGATCGCCGGCGACGACGACTGTCGCAGCGTGGTGATCGAACCCGAACTGATCGTCGGGGGATCTACCGCCTGCATTCATCCCGAACGGGTCGAGGCGGGCAGGGAACATGCTGCGGGCGTCGCGGAGCTGACGCCGCGCGACTCCGTACTGCTCCCGGGAACCTATTTCCGGCACAAGGGCGGCTGGACGGCCGATCCCCAGTTCATGGAGCAGATGGGGTCGAGCTACCTCTTGGCACACGGTCTGGGTACGCCGGTCGAGGACGCCGTGACGAAGATCGAAATTCCGCAGAGCGGCCAGTACCGCATCTTCGTGCGGACGAAGAACTGGACGGCCCACTGGGCCGACAAGGAGAAGCATGCCCCCGGCGCCTTCCGCCTGCGCATCGACGGCCGCGACTGCGACACGCTCTTCGGTACGGGCGATCCCGAATGGCATTGGCAGGCGGGCGGTACGACCTACCTTACGGAGGGCGTCCACCAAGTCGCGCTGCACGATCTGGCGGGATTCGACGCGCGTTGCGACGCCATCCTCTTCACGCTGCACGACGTGGCGCCCGACGATTCGCTCGAAACGGTCTTCCGGCTGCGCAACAACCTGCTCGGCCTGCCCGCCGAACCCGAAGAGCGGGGGACGTTCGATTTCGTCGTCGCGGGCGGCGGCGTGGCCGGCATGTGCGCCGCCATCGCGGCGGCGCGGCAGGGGTTGCGCGTGGCGCTGATCCAGGACCGCAAGGTGTTGGGCGGCAACAACTCGTCGGAGGTGCGCGTAGGGCTGGGCGGCCGGCTCAATATCGGCGCCTACCCGTCGCTGGGTTATCTGCTCAACGAGTTCGGCCCCTCCACGAAGGGCAACGCCCGTACCCCCGAGGTCTACGAAGACGAGAAGAAGCTCCGCGCGATCTTGGCCGAGGAGCGTATCACGCTGCTGCTGGGATACAAGGTCACGAAGGTCAACAAGCGCACGCCGCGCACGATCGAGTCGATCGTGGCCACCGACGTCGATACCTACCGCCAGATCGTGGTGCGCGGCCCCCTTTTCGCCGACTGTACGGGCGATGCGACGCTGGGCGTGCTGGCCGGTGCCGAGTGGAGCATGGGGCGCGAGGCCCGTTCGAAATACGGCGAGCCGTCGGCACCCGACACGGCGGACGGCATGACGATGGGCGCCTCGGTGCAGTGGTACTGCCTCGAAGCCGATGCGCCGACCGCGTTTCCGGACATCGAATGGGGATTGCCGATCGACGAACGCAGCGTGCAGATCGTGCGCCGCGGCCAGTGGTACTGGGAGGTGGGAATGCGCGACGACCAGATCGCCGACGCCGAGAAGATACGCGACTACGGCATGTACGTCGCCTACTCCAACTGGTCGTATCTGAAAAACCGTTCGTCGGTGCGCGACCGGTATGCCAACAGCTATCTGGGTTGGGTGGCGCACGTGGCGGGCAAGCGCGAAAGTCGCCGGCTGCTGGGCGAGTTCGTCCTGCGCGAACAGGATCTGATGAACTTCACGATCTATCCCGACGGCACGGCGTCGACGTCGTGGTACATCGACCAGCACTATCCCGATCCCGAAAACAGCAAGCTCTTCCCCGGCCGCGAATATTTGTCATGCGGTCACCTGACACCGCTGTCGTTCTATCCGATTCCCTACCGCTGCTTCTATTCGAAGGACGTCGACAACCTCTTCATGGCCGGGCGCAACATCTCGGTTTCGCACGTCGCGCTGGGCACGGTGCGCGTGATGCGCACCACGGCGATGATGGGCGAGGTGGTCGGCATGGCCGCGTCGATCTGTTCGAAGCACGGAGCGCTGCCGCACGACGTCTACGATACGCGCTTCGAGGAGTTGCGCGAGCTGATGCGGCGGGGCGCGGGGCGCACCGACGTGCCCTACCTGCAAGTCTACACGTTGATCGACACGACGGCCGCCCGCAGCGAAGAGTGCTGATCCGCATTGACAACCGACCCTAACAGAAAAACCAATTAATACGATGAACACGAACAATTCGGTCATGGCGCTCGCCACGACCTTCGCCGATCGGGGCGACTGGACGGTCGAACAGCAGTTCGTCCTCCAGATGGGCTCCTCCTATCTGCTGGCGCACGGCATCGGCACGCCGCTTCAACGCGATGCGGTGACGACCGTCGAAGTACCCGCCGACGGCGAGTACAATCTGCTGGTGCGTACCAAAAACTGGACGAAACACTGGTCCGACGGCCCGACGCCGGGCATCTTTCAGGTGCTCGTCGACGGTGTGGCCGACGCGGCGACCTTCGGCACGGACAAGGTCGACTGGTACTGGCAGCGGGGCGGCAAGATCGCTCTCAAAAAGGGCAAGCACACCCTCGCACTGCACGACCTGACGGGCTTCGACGGCCGCTGCGACGCCGTCGTGCTGACCACTTCCGACGAAATGCCGGGCGATTCGCTCGATGAGTACCGCGCCCTGCGCGCACGGTTGCTCGGCCCCGAAACGCCGGTGGACAAGGGCGAATTCGATTTCGTCGTGGTCGGCGGAGGCATTTCGGGTATCTGTGCGGCGTTGGCGGCCGCCCGTCTGGGCTGCAAGGTGGCGCTCGTGCAGGATCGTTACGTGCTGGGCGGCAACAACTCGTCGGAGGTGCGTGTCGGACTGGGCGGCCAGATCAACGTCGATCCCTATCCGTCGCTGGGTTACCTGCTCAACGAGATCGGCCCCGACCGCATCGGCAACGCCCGCGGCGCCCACCACTACCAGGATGACAAGAAGCTCAAAGTGGTGCTCGCCGAGAAGAATATCACACTTTTCCTGGGTTATACCGTCACCGAGGTCGAGAAGATGGGCGACACGATCCGTTCGGTCGTAGCCGTCGAGGCGACCGAACAGAACCGGATCAAACTTTCGGGCAAACTCTTCTCGGACTGCACGGGCGACGCCTATCTGGCTGCCATGGCGGGTGCCGAGTGCCGCATGGGCCGCGAAGCCCGCGCGGAGTTCGGCGAAAGTCTGGCTCCGGTCGAGGCCGACGGCTTCACGATGGGCGTCTCAATCGAGTGGTACTGCGAGGACTGGAACACCCCCTGCACCTTCCCCGATTCGCTCGACTGGGGGCTGCGGCTCGACGAGTACACCGTCGAACCGGTGCACCGCGCCAACTGGTACTGGGAGGTCGGTATGCGCGACGATCAGGTGGCCGACGCCGAGAAGATACGCGACTACGGCATGTACGTCGCCTATTCGACCTTCTCCTACTGCAAGAACCGCTATTCGAAGAAGGAGGACTGGACCTGCACGCATCTGGTGTGGGTGTCCCACGTCTCCGGCAAACGCGAGTCGCGCCGCGTCGTGGGCGACTACATCCTGCGCGAGCAGGATCTCACGCGCCCGATCCGTCACGAGGACGAGACCTGCACCACCACGTGGCGTATCGACCAGCACTATCCGATGGAGAAGAACTCGCAGCAGTATCCCGGTGCCGAGTGGCTGTCGGAGGGCGTGCTCACGCCGATCGATTTCTACGCACTGCCGTACCGCTGCTTCTATTCGAAGGACGTGCGCAACATGTTCATGGCGGGGCGCAACATTTCGGTGACGCACATCGCGCTGGGTTCGACCCGCGTCATGCGCACCTGCGGCATGATCGGCGAGGTGGTCGGCATGGCCGCTTCGGTCTGCATGAAGCGCAATGCGCTCCCGCGCGACATCTATACGACCTATTTCGCCGACTTGCAGGAACTCATGCGCAAGGGGACGGGACGCACCGACGTTCCCTACACCCAGTTCTATCACCAGGTGGACCGTACGGGCCATCAGGCCGAAGACAGGTAGCGGACTGCCGGCGTGCGGCATGACACCGCACGCCGGCGGATCGCATCCGTCCGCGCGACGTCTTGCCGCGCACCCCGAACCAACCTACTAATCCGACCTAAACCTTGCCGAATGACTTTTATCGACTGGACCATCATCGCCGTTTTCCTGATCGGACTGACCCTGATCGGCTTCCTTTTCTCGAAAAGCAACAGGAATCTCGAAGACTATTTTCTGGGCGGCCGCTCGATGCCTACGTGGCTCGTGGCCTTCGCCGCCACGGGAACCTCGATCAGCGCGGGCACCTTCGTCGGCTCGCCCGAACTGGGGTTCAATACCAACCTGACCTACCTGATGCTCTGCGTCGGGGCGATCCTCGGCGGCACGCTCGTGGCCCTGCTGGTGCTGCCGAAACTCTACAACGCCAATACGATCACCATTTACGGCTACCTGGGCGACCGCTTCGGCGATTCGGCCAAGAATTCGTCGAGCGTCATGTTCCTCGTCGGGCAGCTCTTCACGTCGGGTTCGCGGCTCTTCATCGCCGCGATCGCCGTGTCGGTGATTCTCTACGGCAGCATCCGGTTCGAGTTCCTGATGTATTCGATCATCATTCTGGGTGTCGTCAGTACCGTTTACACCATGGCGGGCGGCATCAAGGGGCTGATCTACATCGATACGATCCAGATCCTGCTGGTCATCGGCACGGGCGTCGTGGCGCTGTTGTTCATCTATTTCTCGATGACGCCCCACATGAGCCTCGGCGACATCTTCGCTACGCTCGCTTCGGGCGAAGTCAAGAATGCGGCGGGCGAGTGGGTCGCGGGCAACAAGTTGCAGATCGTCGATGCGTCGTGGCGCATGGACGTGCCCTATAATCTGATGGGCGCGCTCGTCGGCTGCACGATCTTCAAGTTCGCCCAGTTTTCGACCGATCACGAATTCGTGCAGCGGCAGCTGACCTGCAAATCGGTGAAGAAGGCGGGCGTGTCGCTGGTCTATTCGCAGATACTGAGCCTGCCCATCGTGCTGATCTTCCTCTCGATCGGACTGCTGTTCTACGTCTCCTATTCGACGAGCGCCGACCCTGCGGCGATCATGCAGTACAAGAACGACGCGCGCGACATCTTCCCGCAGTACATCTGCCGCTCGATCCCGACGGGCGTGCGGGGCATTATGGTCATCGGCCTGCTGGCCGCCGCGCTGTCGAGTTTCAATTCGGCGATCAACGCCATGGCCAGCAGCTTCGTCGCCGACATCTACATGCCGCTGCGCAAGCGTATGGGACATGCGATCACGTCGGACAGCGACCAGATGTCGTCGTCGAAGAAAATGGTGGTGCTCATGGGGACCGTGCTCACCGGTTTTGCGATCGTCACGGCCGTCATGCAGGAGAAGAGCGGGCTGAACCTGGTCGATTTCGCTACGGGCGTGATGAGCTTCTCCTACGCCGGGATGCTCGGCGTCTTCCTGTGCGCGCTTTTCACCGGACGGGGCAATACGCGGAGCGTCGTCGCGGCGCTCGTCGTCGGCCTGCTGGTCGTCCTGTTGCTGCAACCCTATGTGCTCGGCCCGTTGAGCGAATGGCTCGTCGGCCGCCGCGTAAACATCGCGTGGCCGTGGTGGTGCCCGATCGGCGGTGTCGTCAGCTTCGCCGTCTGCTGCCTCGGCAAGAAGAAAAATGAAAAATAATTAGTAACTTTACAACCATGAGACAAGTCGTTTTGACCGCCCCGAAACAGATCGAATTCAGGGAGGTCGCCGCCCCCGAGGCGGGAAACCTGAAATCCGACGAGGTGTTGCTGCGCATTCTGCGCATCGGTATCTGCGGCTCGGAGATACACTCTTATCACGGACAGCATCCCGCCACCTTCTATCCGGTGGTGCAGGGGCACGAGTATTCGGCCGAGGTGGTGGCCGTGGGCGGTGCGGTGCGCAAGGTGAAGCCGGGCGACCGCGTGACGGGGCGTCCGCAGCTCGTCTGCGGCGAGTGCAACCCCTGCAAGCGCGGGCAGTATAACGTCTGCTCGAACCTGCGCGTCGAGGCCTTCCAGGCCGACGGCGTGGCGCAGGACTACTTCGTCATCCCCGAAGAGCGCGTCGTCGCGCTGCCCGAAGGGATGTCGCCCGACTACGGCGCGATGGTCGAACCGACGGCCGTGGCAGCGCACGCCACCAGCCGCCCGCGGGCGTTGGAAGGGCGCAACGTCGTCGTTTCGGGCGCCGGGACGATCGGCAATCTGGTGGCGCAGTTCGCCCGTGCGCGCGGTGCGAAGAGGGTGGTCATCACCGACGTGAGCGACTACCGGCTTTCAAAGGCGCGCGAATGCGGCATCGAGCGTACGCTCAATGTCGCCAGGGAGCCGCTCGACGGGAAGATCGCTGAGTTGTTCGGCGACGAGGGCTACCAGGTGGCCTTCGAGTGCGCCGGCGTCGAGTCGTCGGTGCGGTCGCTCATGGCTACGGTCGAGAAAGGCGGCGACGTCGTCATCGTCGGCGTCCATGCCAAGGATCCCGCCGTGAGCATGTTCCATCTGGGCGAGCACGAACTGAACCTGATCGGCTCGATGATGTACCGCCACGAAGACTATCTGAAAGCCGTCGAGGAGATCTCGGCGGGGCGTATCCGGCTCGCGCCGCTGGTTTCGAACCGTTTTCCGCTGGAGAAATATCGGGAGGCCTACGAATTCATCGACGCCAACCGCGAAACTTGTATGAAGGTGCTGATCGATCTGGAAGATGGGAAAGCCTAAGATCGTCGGTATCGGAGAGTTGTTGTGGGACGTGCTGCCGGCCGGGCGGAGGCTCGGCGGCGCGCCCGTCAACTTCGCCTTCTATGCGCAGGAGCAGGGTGCCGAGGCGTGCATCGTAAGCGCCGTAGGGCAGGATGCTTCGGGCGACGAACTGCTCGGCGGCATCGCCGCGCTGGGACTCGGCGTGCGGGCCGTGCAGCGCAACGCGCATCCCACGAGTACGGTCGAGGTGACGCTCGACGCAGCGGGCGTTCCCGCCTACCGCATCCGCGAGCAGGTGGCGTGGGACTACATCGAACGCACGGCGGAGGCCGATGCCGCCGTAGCCGGCGCCGCCGTGGTCTGCTGGGGGTCGCTGGCGCAGCGCAACGCCGTGTCGCGCCGCACGATTCTCGCGCTCGTCGACGCCGCGCCGGTCGGGTGTCTGCGGCTGTTCGACATCAACCTGCGCCTGAACTATTACGACGAACGGATCGTCCGCGACTCGCTCGAACGGGCCGACATCCTGAAACTCAACGAGGACGAACTCCCCGTCGTGGCCCGTTTCTTCGGGCTGGAAGGTGCTGCGGAGCGGGTTGTCGCGCAGCTCGTCGAGCGCTTTTCGCTCCGTTACGTCGTCTTCACCGAGGGCGGCAGGGGCAGCCGTGTGACGGCCGCCGACGGCCGCACGTCGTACCTCGCCACACCCCGCGTCGAGGTGGCCGACACGGTCGGCGCCGGCGATGCATTCACCGCCACGTTCGCCGCCTCGCTCATGCAGGGGCTTCCGATGGAGGAGTGCCATCGCCGCGCGGTCGCGGTCGCCGCATTCGTCTGCACCCGGCACGGGGCGATCGCGCCGCTGTCCGAATTCATGAAAACCGAAATTACGAACCGTTAACCAACCGATCCATGAACTTTATTTCCATTTTTCGCCGCCTGTTCCTTCCGCTCGTCGTCCTGCTGCTGGCTGCAACGGCCGATGCGCAGAGCGCCTACGACGAAATCAAGGCGGACATCGACAAGGCCGGAGGGGTCTATTTCATGTACCCCTTCGATACGCCGTCGGCGACGCCTGCTCCGAAAGGGTACGAGCCTTTCTACATCAGCCACTACGGCCGCCACGGCGCCCGTTACATCCTCTCGAACGACCAGTACGACAACGTGGCCGAGGTGCTGCGCCGGGCGCGCGCCGACGGCAAGCTGACGGCGCGGGGAATCGACGCCTGCGACCGGTTTCTGGCGATCTATCCGCACCTGAAAGGGCGCGCCGGCGATCTGACGCCGAAGGGACAGATGCAGCACAGGCGGCTGGCCGGGCGGATGTATGCCGCCTATCCCGAAATTTTCCGCCGTCATCCGCGCATCGAGGCCTATTCGACGGTCGTGCCCCGTTGCATCATGAGTATGGCGGCCTTCTGCGAAGGGTTGAAGGAGGCCGATCCGTCGTTGGAAATCTTCACGGAGACGAGCAGCGTGAACATGTACTACCTCAATCCGCACTCGACGGGCAATCCGGCGGGCACGGCGGAGGATTTCCGCTACAAGAGCGCCGACGCCCCCTGGCGGCCGGAGTGGCGCCGTTTCTGCGAGGAGCGCATCGACGTCGAGACCATTCTGGCGCGCCTGTTTACCGATACGGCCTATGCGCGGTCGATCTGCGATCCGCTGAAATTCGAACAGGATCTCTTCTCCGTGGCGGCCCACATGCAGTGTACCGATCTCGACGAGTCGTTCTACGACCTCTTCACGTTCGACGAACTGTGCCGTTTCTGGGAGTGCGACAACTATACCTATTATGTCGAGAAAGGGCCCGATCCGCGCAACCGCGGGCGCGGCACGGCGCTGGCCGAGACGTTGCTCGACGACATCGTGTCGCGCGCCGGCGAGGATATGGCCGCAGGCGAACCGTCGGTGCGCCTGCGTTTCGGCCACGACGGCTGCATCATGGCGCTGCTGACGCTCATGCGGATCGACGGCTGGACGACGCCCGTTACCGATCCGGCGAAGATCAAGGACGTATGGCAGGTTCACCGGATCCCCATGGCGTCGAACATGCAGTTCGTCTTCTACCGCAACAAGAAGAATCCCGACGACGTTCTCGTGCGGGTCTTGCTCAACGAAAAGGAACTCCGTCTTCCGCTTCCCGGCGACCGGGCTCCCTACTACCGGTGGGAGGATTTCCGGGATTTCTATGCCGGAATCGTACGGGAAGCCCGACTTAAACTCGAAGCCACGAAATGAAACCGATTCGCAAAATGCGGCTTTTCGCAGCCGCACTGGCGGTCGCCTGCCTGCTGGCGGCGACCGTCCGGACCGTTGCCGCCGGACGCGGCAAGGCCGTACTCACGGGTGT
Source organism: Alistipes communis (assembly GCF_006542665.1). Taxonomy (NCBI): domain Bacteria; kingdom Pseudomonadati; phylum Bacteroidota; class Bacteroidia; order Bacteroidales; family Rikenellaceae; genus Alistipes; species Alistipes communis. The sequence goes on along the minus strand of NZ_AP019735.1, from coordinate 914,447 downwards.
CGTCTACGGCGACGGAGCGCCTCTGGCGGGCGTCTGCGTGTCGGACGGCGTGCAGTTCGCGACGACCGACGCCGCCGGCCGCTACCGCATCGAATCCGACAAGTCGGCGGGCTTCGTCTTCGCCGTCACGCCGTCGAACTGGGTCGCTGCCGAGGCCGACGGCGTCCAGCCGCTTTTCTGGGCGGCGCTCGACGAGGCGGATGCCCGTGACGAACAGCACGACTTCCATTTTGCAAGCGTCGATCAGTCGCGCTACACGGTGATGTTCTTCACGGATCTACATCTGACCAACTCCTCCGAAAAGCGCGATCTCGATCACTACCGCAGCATCGCGCTGGCGTCGATCTCCGACGAGGCGGCGCAGGCGTCGGCGCGCGGACCGGTCTACTCGCTCAATTTGGGCGATCTGTCGCACGATCTCTATTGGTATCAGTACGATTTCGACGTTTCCTCGGCCAAACGTTTCCTCGAACAAAACGGTTTTCCGACGTTGCTGTACAGCATTCCGGGCAACCACGACAACGACGGGGCGACGCCCGCCGGAGCCGGTGTCGACCGTCGTGCCGAACATCTTTATCGCCGTACGTTCGGCCCGACCTACTATGCGATGAATATCGGCGACGTGCATTGGATCATGATGGACAACATCATCTATAAGAATACGCCCGGCAAGGGGAAGAAAAACGTCGGTGTAGTCGGCGCCCGAGACTACGACAAGGGGTTCACGCCCGAACAGCTGGCGTGGCTTCGGCGCGACCTGGCGACGGTCGACGCCTCGAAAACAGTCTGCCTCTGCACGCACTGTCCGGTCTTCTTCGACCGCGACCGCCGGACGCTGCTGACCGACCGCAGTCAGGTGGATTCGCTCGATGCGCTCTTCTCGCGCTTCGAGCGGGTGCATATCTTTTCGGGACACGCTCACCGGACGCTCTATACGCAGGACGCCGACTACCCGCGTTTCGACCAGTACGTGCTGCCCGCCACGTCGGGCGACATGTGGGTGGCGAACAACGATTTTCAGGCGTTGTGTCCCGACGGCAGCGATGCGGGGTTCGTCGTGGCGAGCGTCGACGGCGGAAAGTTGCGCTGCGACTACCGCACGCATCTCTACGACCGCAAGGTGTTGCGCGCCTACGATATGAATGCCGTGGGCGAATACTACCGTAACGACAGTCTCGTCCGCGTGCAGCGACGGCTCTATCCCGACCGTGCCGACTACGGTCGCGAGGAGTATGCGAACTGCGTCTACGTCAACTATTGGGGGTATCTGCCGGGGCATCGGGTCGAACTGTTCGAGGAGGGGCGCTCGCTCGAAGTCGTGCAGGTCGAAGACGAAGACCCGCTCTACAACATCAGCCACTACCTGCCCGAACTGGCACGGAAACCCGTCTTCAAGAAGGGCGATGCCAGGGTCGTCAGCCACCACATGTTCGCCGCCAGGGCGCGGACGGCGACGGCTCCCGTCGAAATCCGGATTACGGATGCCGACGGCGTTCTCCTGCACAGGGAGACGCTCGAACGTCCCAAGAAATTCGACAAGGAGGCGCGGTAATCTCTCCGTTCTTTTTTGAATATTGCTAATCGGTTGTTTTATATCCGATTAGCGATATTTATACCCGATTTGTTGAAACGTTACAACTAAAACGAATTCTGCTGCGATAAGAATTAGCTGACTTTAAGAAATTATATTCCCTATTGAAACGTTTCAATTTTCACTTTTTTTCATACCTTTATGAACCGACTAACCAATTCACATTACTAACCAAACACTTATCGTATGATCCGAAACTTACTACCATGGACGGCGGGATGCCTTCTGGCGGCATTCTCCGTGTCGTCGTGCGAGAGCGACGACGTCGACTACGGACCCATTTCGGCGGCTATCGAGATCGGCGTGGAGGAGGTTACGCCGAGCTCCGCGAAGATCAGGCTGACGACCGAACAGGAGAACGTGGCCTCCTACAAGATCGTCAAGCCGACGCCGATCTCCGAATTCGAGTATGCGGCCCACGACGCCATCGACCGTCTGGCCTTCATCGAGGAGCGCGGCGAAGCGGCCGAGGCTCCTTTCGAGCAGACGTTGGCCGGCCTGATGCCCAAGGTGGAGTACTCCTTCGCCGTGGTGGGACTCGACGCCTCCGGCCAGCGGATTACAGCTCCCACGTTCGCACGTTTCACGACCGCTTACGCTTCGTCGCTGGTCGAAGCCCGCTTCGAGACGAATCCCGACGAGACCTTCACCTTCACGGGCAAGATCACGCCGAACGCTTACACGGTCTCCTACCGCTACATTTTCGACAGCGACCACAACGAAGCCACCGAGGCCGAGCTCAGGGAGCTGCTCGAAGCCGGCGGCAGCGGCGTGAAGACCGACAAGGGCGTCAAGGAGCTGGAACTCGTCAAGTCGGACAAGACGGGCGTCACGCTGGCCGTTCTCTCTTATGACGATGCGAACCGTCCGGGCGAATTCACCAGTACGTTCGTTTCGACCGAGGACATGGCGTCGGTGATCGTCGACGGCAAGGAGACGCAGCTGGCCCGTCCGACCGAGGGCGTCGACATCTTCGAAGGAAAGGTCGCCGTGCCGGCCAAGTCCGGGTTTACGGTCGAAATCAACAAGGTCGCCTACGGATTCGCACCTTACAGCGGCAACGGCGGCGTGGGCAAGGTCGAGAACATGATGTCGGCCGCACCCTATTACAGCAGCAGTACGATCGCCGATTCGCGCGGTTACGACTGCAAGATGGCCGTAGGGCGGATGGCCGCGACGGCCGACGGCGGCAATGATTTCTGGACGAATCTTTCGGAGGATGCACAGATCCTCGTCCGCGTCGATCTGACTTATGCCGACGGCACGCCGCGCTATTGGTTGGAACTGGTCGAGGCCGACGACCCGAATCTGCTGCTCGAACAGAATTTCGATCTCTTCGTCTGGGGCGGCGACTATACGTTGGCCTCCGGCGGCAAGGGGACCGCACCCGTTGCCGACAGCGAATCGGCGGCCGACCTCGACGGTACGGAAGAGGGTACCAAGGGCGGTGCGACCTACACGACTCCCAAACCCGATATTTGGAGCACGGCGGACGGTGCCGCCGACGGCGATGTGATCGCCGGCGATCTCTATCTGAAAAACCGGAATATGACGGGGTGGGAAGTCCGCCGCATCGCCGAGCATCCCGGGACGGTGCGTCTGAACAAGTCTGCATCGGGATCTCATAAGTACAGCGGTTATCTCAAAACGCCGAAACTGGCTGCCCTGACCGCCCCGACGAACATCACGCTCGAATTCGATATTTGCCGTTTCGCGGGCGACGGCGATATTTACATCACCGTCGAAGGCGCCGGAACGTATACCGCCGCTGCGGTCAATATCGACGGCGCTGCCGCCGCGACGACCGTCGCCGCTTCGGGAACGGATTTCGTAGTGACGAACGACTTGTGCTCGAAGCAGGCCAATACCGTAATAAACAAGCCGTGGTCGCATGTCGAGTTGTCGATCGCCGGTGCGACGGCCGAGACGCAGATCAAGTTCGACGGTTCGAGAGGCAAGGACTCCGCGTCGGATCGCTGTCTGTTGGATAACATCAAAATCACGAAGTAATCCGTCTACTTAACAAGACCTATCATGAATAAAATCAAGCATATAATCGTCCGTAGCGTACTCGTCGTCCTGCTCGTAGCAGTAGGGGGGGGGAATTTGTACGCGCAGAAATCGCAGCTTAGCGGTACTGTAAGCGATGCGGAGAATATCCCGCTCGTAGGCGCCTCGATCATCGTCGAGGGAACGCATGTCGGTACTACGACCGACGCCGACGGAGCCTTCCGCCTTCCTGCCGCTCCGGGGCAGCGACTCACCGTCTCCTATCTGGGTTACAAGTCCAAAACCGTAACCGTCGGCAGCAGGACCTCGCTGGACATCATACTCGAAAGCGACAATTCACTCATCAACGAAGTCGTGGTCGTCGGCTACGACACGCAGAAAAAGGTCAATCTGACCGGTTCCGTCGCGTCGGTCTCGGCCGAAGACCTCGCCAACCGTCCCATCGTATCCTCGTCGACCGCTCTCCAAGGCATCGCCCCCGGCGTGACCGTTACCACGCAGAGCGGAGCTCCGGGCGGCGACGGCGGCATGATCCGCGTGCGCGGTATCGGAACCTTCGGCGGTTCGAGCGCCGCGCCGCTGGTGCTCATCGACGGGGTGGAGGGCAGCCTCGATGCCGTCGACGCCACGCAGATCGACCAGATTTCGGTGTTGAAGGACGCCGCCTCGTCGGCCATCTACGGTTCGCGTGCGGCCAACGGCGTCATCCTCGTGACGACCAAGCGCGGCAAGAAGGGGCAGACGTCGGTCACCTACCGCGGTTACGTCGGCTGGCAGTCGCCCACCGACACGCCCGAAACGGTCAGCGCTGAGGAGTACATGATCCTCAGCCGCGAAACGTCGTTCAACGACGGCAAGGAGTCGATCTATACCGACGACTACATCGCCCGCTACCGCGAGAACAACCGCATCGATCCCGACAACTATCCGCTCACCGACTGGCAGGATCAGATTCTCACCGGATCGGGATTCACCCACAACCACAATCTCTCGCTGACGGCCAGCACCGAACGCGTGCGCGTCATGACCTCGTTCGGCTACCTCGACCAGAAGGGCATCATCAAGCGCACCGACTACCAGCGGTACAACGTGCGCAACAACATGAACATCGACTTCTCGGACAAGCTCTCGATGCGCTTCGACGTTTCGTTCGTCAACGGCGACCGCCGCCGCATCCCGCAGCAGAATACGCTGTTCAACTACATGAACACGCGCGACCCGCTGATCCTGTCGCGCTGGTCGACGGGCTACTGGGCCGGTCTGTCGGGCGGCAGCACCAACGTCCTGCCGACGCTCGAAGGCGAGGGAGGCAACGTGAAGAACAACACGATCCGCCTGAACGGAGCCGTGACGCTCACCTTCAAGCCCGTCAAGTGGCTGACGCTCGAAGGCATGGTCGCCCCGCGCTACGTGACGACCAACAACCATACCTTCGTCAAGAAGATGAAATTCTACTCCGATGCTTTCGGCACGGTGTCGAACAGCTCCAACGTCGCGTTCAACTACCTCGACGAGTCGGCTAACCGCTCGTTCTACGGCAACTACCAGTTCACGGCCGCCTTGCAGCATACCTTCGCGCAGAACCACAATTTCAAACTGTTGCTGGGCGCTTCGCGCGAGACCTACGACAACAAGACCCTTTCGGCGCACCGCGAGGACTTCGCCTATCCCGATTACGAGGTGATCGGCGCCGGCGCCGACAACGAGACGAAGGACAACGGCGGCGGTCATGCGCAGTGGGCGTTGCAGTCCTTCTTCGGCCGTCTGAACTACAACTTCAAGGAGCGTTACCTTTTCGAGGCGAACGTCCGTTTCGACGGTTCGTCGCGTTTCGCCAAGGGGAATCGCTGGGGTATCTTCCCCTCGTTCTCCGGAGCGTGGCGTCTGACCGAGGAGCCTTTCATGCAGGATGTACGCCGGACGCTGAGCGAATTCAAGATCCGCGCCTCCTACGGCCAGTTGGGCAACCAGAACATCGGCTCGAACTATCCCACGATCCAACAGCTGGACGTCAGCTCGATTTCGGTCAACGACGTCATCACCCCGATCGTCACGCAGACGACGCTGGCCAATCCCGACATTACCTGGGAATCGACCGAAATGTACGACGTGGGTATCGACGCCACGCTTTTCGACAAGCTGAGCGTCACGGCCGACTGGTATTACAAGAAGACCCACGATATTCTGCTTACGCTCGATATCCCGTCGATCATCGGTCTCGGCGCCCCCTATCAGAATGCCGGAACGGTGCGCAACGTGGGTTGGGAGGTCGCCGTCGGGTATCATAACAAGTGGCGCGATTTCTCGTTCGGCGTCGAGGCCAACCTGTCGGACGTGGTCAACAAGATCATCGACATGAAGGGCACCACGGGCGGCAGCGGCGCGATCCGCAATCAGGAGGGATCGGCCATCAACTCGATCTACGGGCTCAAATGCGTGGGAATGGCCCGCACGCAGGAGGAGGCCGACTGGGTGAACGAGAACTGTCCGCAGTACGGCGTGACGACCAAGCCCGGCGATCTGATCTATGCCGATATGGATGACAGCGGTACGATCGACGACAAGGACATGACGATCATCGGCAGCACGGTGCCGCGCTATACCTACGGCGTGAATCTCAGCTTCGGATGGAAAGGACTGAATCTGAGTGCCTTCTTCCAGGGTGTCGGCAAGGTCGACGGTTATCTGAGCTCCTATTACGTGCAGCCCTGCCAGCAGGGCGGAACCTTCCGCAAGGAGCATCTCGACCGCTGGAACGAGACGAATCCCAACGGCAAGTATCCCCGTCTGACGATGACCGACGCCAACAACTGGAAGCAGTCGTCGTTCTGGATGCGCAGCGCGGCCTATTGCCGTCTGAAAAATATCCAGCTGAGCTATACGCTTCCCAGAACATGGCTGAAAAAGCTGCGCATGAAGTCGGCGATGGTCTTCGTCAATGCGCAGAACCTCTTCACGATCACCGATTTCTATCAGGGCTTCGATCCCGAGGTGGCCTATTCGGGATCGGGCGACGGCGTGGAACTGGGCGCCGTGGCCTACAACTATCCGCAGGTGAAAGTAGTTACGATGGGTGTCGAACTGAAATTCTAAAAAAGCAGAATCATGTTAAAGAAAATAATCTATCTGATCGTATCGGGCGGCCTGCTGCTGTCGGGCTGCTCGCTGGATTACGAACCGCTCAACGGCCCCTCTTCGGGATCGTTCCCCGCGAGCGAGGAGGAGGCGATGGCAGGGCTCTACGCCGCCTACAAGGGGTTGGCGAACATGACGGTCAAGGAGACCCCCTTCCCCATGCGGATCAACGACTGCATCAGCGACATCGGCACCTACCGTACGGGTGCGGGCAATCAGATCAAGGCGATGAGCTCGACGCTGACGGCCGACAACACGATGTGCGAGAAGGTATACAAGACGGTCTACAAAATCGCCGGCCGCGTGCATCTGGTGCTGGACAATCTGGACAGACTGCGGGGCGTCATCCCCGAAGATAGGTTCAACCAGATCAAAGCCGAACTGCTCTGTATCCGCGCCTATTACTACGATTTGGGGTGCCAGTTCTACGGCGACATCCCCTTCATCGACCACCAGCTCGATCTGGACGATTACTCCGACTATCCGCGTATCCCGCGCGAGCAGGTGACCGCGCGGCTGTTGCAGGATCTCGACGACGACCTGCTCGATTACCTGCCCGTGCAGTGGAATCCGGGCACCTTCGGTACGACGCGCATCGGCCGTGTGGCCGCCTACGCCCTCAAAGCGCGCATCGCGCTGAACTGGGGGTTGTGGGAGGAGGCCGCACGCTGTTCGAAGATCGCCACGACGCTCGCCGAGGGCGTCTACGATCTCGAACCGCTCGACTGCACCTACTACGCTACCCACGCCGACGGCGAACCTTCGGCGGCCAATCTGTTCGGATTCGCCGGCCAGACCAGCCGCGAATGGTTGTGGGCGATTCAGTATAACCGTCTGATCAACTACACGTCTGCCACCTACTATGAAGCGCCTCGTATCCACGGCGGTTGCAGCTGGCTCGGCCCGTCGCAGGCGATGATCGACACCTTCCAGTGCACCGACGGCAAGCCGATCACCGAATCGCCGCTCTACGACTGGCAGAATCCGTGGGCGAACCGCGATCCGCGTCTCGATCTGTTCTGTCTGCGTCCCGACACCCGCCTGTGGGGAGTCCAGTACGACACCGACGTGCGTGTCGAAAAGGTGAAGGACTACAACCAGTCGACGGCGGGCAAAGAGGTGCTCATCAGCAACGCCGACGCCGTGGGCAACAAGAGCGAGTATGCGGCCAACGGCAGCAAGGGGCCCGGCGGTTATCTGTGGCGCAAGTACTCCGACAAGGGGATGATGGGACTGGTCAACGGTACGAAGACGGAGGACGACATCAATGCGGGAATCATCCGTTTCGCCGAACTGCTGCTCATCGAGGCCGAGGCCAACATCGAGTGGGACGGCGGCGATCTGGCGATCGCCGAGGCGAACATCAACCGGGTGCGCGCCCGTGTGAACATGCCTCCCGTGACCGACCGTTCGCGCGAGGGCTTGCGCAAGGCGCTGCGCTACGAGCGCAAGGCCGAACTGTGCAACGAAGGGTTCCGCTGGTTCGACATCCGCCGCTGGAAGATCGCTTCCAAGGCGGTCAACGGCCCGATGTACGCTCCGGGGTATTCGACGGTGCAGAATCCGGGAAACTACATCTCCAACGTCAAGCCTTCGTTCGATGACGACTGGGTGGTGACTTACGATCTTTCCGATACGTGGGACGGCAAGACGGGCAATCTGCGCGTGTTCCAGACGATGGTCTTCAATCCCGAAAAGGATTACCTCTGGCCGATCCCCTACACCGAGCTGGTGACGAATCCGGCGATCGGCGTCGAAAACCAGAATCCCGGTTATTGACGGTGTTCCACCGGTGCGGAGTCCGCTTTCGGGCGCTCTCCCGCACCGGTTTTTACCGATGAACAGTATAAATTTCAATAAACATGTATATGAGAACCAGATATTTCATTGCGGGCATTCTGCTTCTGGCGCTCTTCGCGGGATGTTCGTCGGATTCCGGCGAAGGCGACGCGCCCGGCGGCGGTTCGGGCGATCTCTACGGCTACGTTCGGGACGCTTCGGGGAGTGCGATCGAGGGGGTCGTCGTCTCCGACGGCTACACCTGTACGGTCACCGGCGCCGACGGACGCTATGCGATGCAGCGGCATCCGAACGCCTATTACGTCTACTATTCGACGCCGGCCGACTGCAAGGTCGAGGTCGACCCGTCGACGGGACTGCCGCTGTTCTACCAGAAGATCAGGAAATCGCAGCCGCAGTACGATTTCACCCTTACCCGTCAGGCCGAGGAGACGAAATTCCGCATGCTGGCCATCGGCGACCCGCAGGTGACCACCACGGCGCAGGTCTACCGTTTCGAGACGGAGACCGTCGCCGACATCAACTCCTACGTGGCGGCCCAGACGGACGGACTGCCCACCTATGCGATCACGCTGGGCGACATCGTGGGCAACAAATGGGAACTCTATCCCGATATGGTCAAGGCGATGGCGCGGAGCAAGACGTCGGTTCCCGTCTTCCAGACGATCGGCAACCACGACCACGAGTTTCCGCAGGTGACCGACCTCTCGGCGCAGCGTAGATACGAAGCCTCGTTCGGGCCGGTCAACTACTCCTTCACGCGGGGCGACGTCCACTTCGTCTCGATGGACGACATTATCCACAAGGCGACGGGCAGCGATGCCTACACGAGCGGTTTTCTCGACTGGCAGTTCGAGTGGCTGAAACAAGATCTGAGCTACGTGCCCAGGACGTGCGCCGTGGTGCTGTGCGTCCACATTCCGTTCCGCGGCGGATTCAACGGCGCGGGCGAGACCTATTTCGACGAGGTGCTGGAGCTGCTGGCGCAGTTCGACCGGGCGTGGATCTTCTCGGCGCATACGCACAACAACAAGACGAACTACACGCACGCGGTCGGTTCGAAAAAGATCCGCGAGTATATCCTCGGGACGTCGTGCGGCGCGTGGTGGCACGGTACGGTCTGCACCGACGGAGCGCCCAACGGCTACGGCGTCTTCGAGTACGACGGCACGTCGCTCACGAACATGATCTACAAGCCGACACGCTACGACGAGACCTTCCAGATCCGTCTCTACAACGGCGAAGACGTCTTTACGGGCGGTACGGCCAAGTCGTGGAAGTTCGATCTGCAACAGCCGAAGAACCGGCTGATGGCCAACGTCTGGAATGCCGACGATACGTGGACGATCGAGGTCTACGAGAACGGCGTGAAGACGGGCGACATGGCGAAGAAATCGATGATCGATCCGTGGTCGTCGGCCTATTTCTGCGGCTTCTGCGGTTTGAAGGAGAGCTACGCCAGCAAGAACGACCATATCTTTTATTATACGGTCAAGAGTCCCGGTGCCGCGCTGCGCGTCGTGGCGCGCGACGGTTACGGCAACGTCTTCGAGCAGACCGAGATCACGACGCCGCTCGAAGCGGACTATCCCGACGCCTATTGACCGCTCGCTACGGTCGGTAGTATTTAGTTCCAGCGAAGGAGGCCCGGCGATTCGCCGGGCCTCTGGCGTAGTTGGGCGGGATGCTGCGCTCCTCCTGTTTCCTCGCCGGATGGGGCGTTATTGTTCGAACGCTACGACCTTCGCCCGTATCGCCGTGAGGGTGATCCCTCCGGCGAGCGCCGTGATGCGCAGGGCGGGTGCGGCGTCGTGGAGCAGCACTTGGTGCGTGACGGTGCGCTTGTCGGGGACGTCGAGCGTGAAGGTTTGGCCGCCCAGCTCGATGCGGGCGCTGCCTTCGGCTTCCAGTTCCAGGTAGAGGGCGCCGAAGGGTACGGCGGGCAGCTGCCGTTTCGGGACGATGCTCTGCCCCTCGCCGAGGCGGATCGCGCCCTCGCCGGCCGATGCGGGGAGCACGAACCCGTCGGTCCGTGCGTACTCGGCGAGCAGCCGGCCCTGCCCGCGGTAGTCGGGCGCCAGGAAATCGGTCGAGACGAAATCGATGTCGTGGCGGTTGATCCGGTCGAAATGCACGAACTTGTCGGCGTGCGATTCGCACATCAGCCCCGCTGCCTTGGCCCGTGCGACCTGACGGGAGTAGTCCGCTTCGTCGAAGCGGGTGGCGCTGACGGCCACGATGACGTCGCCCAGCGCCTCGATCCGTTCGAACGTAGTCTGGTAGAGAATGCCCATCAGCCGCACGTCGTCGATGCCGGTGCGGCGGATGACGTCGTTCGCGCGGTTGTTGGAGGTGACGACGTAGCGGTCGCGTCCCAGTGCGGCGTCGGCCGCGGCGACGATGTCGCGGTAATGCCGTCCCGTCGGGTCGTAGAGTTTCGGCTCGATGAAGGTGTAGAGTCCGTTGCGGGCGCACTCGGCCAGATACTCTTCGAGCGTGGGGATGCGCGTCCGGCGGGCGGGGTCGGCGGCTTTGAGGATGTAGTCCGACCGCAGCTCTCGGAGCGTCTTGCCGGCGACTGCGACCGGTTCCGACAGCGGTGTGCCGTCGGCATGCAGGCAGGTGCGGTTGAGCGTGCTGTCGTGCATGACCACCAGCGCCCCGTCGGCCGAAAGCCGCACGTCGGTCTCGATGGCGCCGAATCCCGCCGCCTTTGCCAGCCGGATGGCTTCCAGCGAGTTTTCGCCCGCTACGGTGCTGCGCATGTTCACGCCGCGGTGGGCGATGAACACCCGTTTGCGGGGGCGTGCCGCGGAGTCGGCGGGGGTTTGGCACAGGGCCGTCGCACTCCATGCGAGCGCGGCGAAAAGGAACAGGAGCGTATTTTTCATGGTCGGAAATTTGTCGCCGGTGGCGGGTTGTCGTCGGTTTTCTCTCTTCGTTTTCTCGCTTCGGCACAGCCTGAACAAGTTCGGCTCTGCGCTCGGCTTAACGAAAACGTTCACAAAGATAATACGAAGCGGGTTCAGAGACAAATATATTTGTCTCTGTCGCGGGGGCGTTCCATCGGGTCGGACGCGTGCTTCGGCGGAGTTGCCGCAAAGGAGGTTCGGATTCTGTCCCGAGCTTTTGTCCGGAGAGGGCTGCAATCCGGAGAAAAAGGTAACATCGAATGAAAAAAAAGTTATCTTTGTAGTATGGACGGTTCGGAAAATAGGGATTGCGGTCTTTTTACTGTTCTTTTCGAACAGTACAGGGAGCCCTTTACGCGCTTCGCCAACTCGTTCGTCAGGGATCGCGCCGTTTCGGAGAACCTCTTCGTGGACGCGCTGGTCGATTACTGGCAGCGGCGCGGTTCGCTGCCCGAAGATACGAACGTCCCGGCCTACCTGCTCACGTCGGTGCGCAACAAGGCGCTCAATCACCTGCGCCATCAGCGTATCCGCGAACGGTCGTCCGACGAGCTGATGCGCCGCGCCCGCAGCGAACTGGACTTCCGTATCTCCTCGCTCGAAGATTTCACCACGCAGTCGCTCTTTTCGTCCGAGATTCATGAAATCGTCCGGCAGACGCTTGCCGAGATGCCGGCCCAAACGCGCCGCATCTTCGAGATGAGCCGCTTCGAGAACCGCCGCAATGCCGAAATCGCCGCCGAACTGAACCTTTCGATCAAGACCGTCGAATTCCATATCGGCAAGGTACTCAAAGTACTGCGCGTGCGACTGAAAGACTATCTGCTTTTCTTTTTCGTATTTATTTTGCGTTGAGGCGGATTTCCCGTTAGGGTATTTCCCGCCGTGCGTGTTATTACAGATAGAAGCGCCCGCCTCCGGTGCGGCGCCATAGTGAAGATGTGTATGGAACGCGACCTGTTATATCGTTATTTCGACGGCGACACGACCCCCGACGAGGAGCGGCGGATCATGGAGTGGGCGGAGGCTTCGCCCGAAAATTACCGCCTCTACCTCGAAGAGCGGCGGTTGTGGTGCGCATTGTTGCTCCATGCCGGACGACGGACGGCGCGCCGTCCCGCGCTCTGGCGACGGTTGGCGGCATGGCGCGTGAGCGGTGCGGCGGCCTGCATCCTGCTGCTGGTCGGCCTCGCGGGAATCTTCTTCGCGGGCCGCATGGTTCCCGACGGGCGGATGCAGCAGGTGGTCGTTCCCGCCGGACAGCGTGTCGAGCTGCGGCTCGCCGACGGTACGAAGGTGTGGCTCAATTCGAAGAGCCGGTTGGAGTATCCGTCGTCGTTCGGACGGCGTTCGCGTCGGGTGACGCTCTGCGGCGAGGGCTATTTCGAGGTGGCGCACGATGAGCGCAAGCCGTTTGTCGTCGAGACCGGGCAGTACGACGTGCGGGTGCTCGGTACGACCTTCAACGTCTATGCCTACGACAACGACCGTGCGGCGTTCGAGACGGCGCTGATGGAGGGGTCGGTCGAGGTTTCGTCGCGCAGCGACGCTTCGCAGCGGCTCGTGCTGCAACCCAACGAGGCGGCCGTCATGGCCGCCGACGGCCGCCTCGTGCGGACGCGCCTGACCGATATGGGGCGTTTCCGCTGGACCGAAGGGCTGATCTGTCTCAACGACGTTCCCTTCGGCGAGCTGCTCGAACGTTTCAGCGACTACTACGACATCCGCATCCTGCTGAAAAATCCCAAACTCTACGACGTGCGCTGTACGGGCAAGTTCCGGCAGAGCGACGGCATCGACTACTCGCTGCATGTGTTGCAGCGCTTCGTCAACTTCCGTTACACGCACGACGAAGAGCGGCATACGATCGAAATCCGATAAACGCCGTCTGCCGGACGGCGGAACATGAAACCGATTGAAAAACCAACGTTTTCGTTAAGCCGAGCGCAGAGCCGAACTTGTTCAGGCTATGCCGAGGCGAGAAAACGAAGAGAGAAAACCAACGTTTTCGTTAAGTCCGAGCGCAGAGCCGAACTTGTTCAGGCTATGCCGAGGCGAGAAAACGAAGAATGAAATTCAACCTGAACTCCCGATAGCCTATGAAGTAGAACGATCCCGAAAAAAAGAGACGGAGCGATGCGCCAACACCGCCCCGTCCGGCAGACTAACACCTGCGACTTACCTATCCAAGTATTAATCTTTTATTCTGCAAAAGTATGAATAAAAACGCCAGTGTCGGCATCCCGATGAAAAAAATATGCGGGCGCCTGACCAGAATCCTGTGTACCTGTGCGGTTTTCGTGTCGCTGACAGGTGCGGCCTACGCCCAGAGCGCTCCGGTGACGCTCGACAGGAAAAAAGCTCCCGTCAGGGAGATTCTCAACGAAATCGAACGGCAGACCGACTACCTGTTCGTATACAGCAGCGAACAGGTCGATTTCAGCGTCTCGGTAACCGCGCACGACGAACCCGTGCAGACGGTGCTCCGACGTATCTTCGAGGGCACGCCGATCCGTTTCACGCTCGAAGGAAAACATATCGTGCTGCGCAGGCAGCCTCAAACGGCCGCGAACGCCGCCGCGGCTTCGCCTGCGAAACAGACCGTCACGGGTACGGTGACCGATACGGCCGGCAAACCCGTCGTCGGCGCCACGGTGCTCGTCAAGGGCGGCACCGTCGGTACGACGACCGATGTCGACGGACGCTTCTCGCTCACGATCCCCGCCGGCAGTCCGCTCGAAGTGTCGTTCCTGGGCTATGCCCGGCAGGAGATCGCCACGGCCGGCCGCACGTCGCTCGACATCCGTCTGGAAGAGGACGCCGCGACGCTCGACGAAGTGGTGGTCGTGGGCTACGGTACGATGAAGCGGCGCAATTTGGTCGGAGCCGTGGATCAGGTCGACAGCCGGGTGATCGGCGACCGCTCGAACGGCAATCTGGCGCGCTCGCTTCAAGGCGAGCTGCCGGGCCTGAACATCTCCTTCTCCGACAGCAAGCCGTCGCGTTCGGCGTCGTTCAACGTCCGCGGCGAGACTTCGATCGGAGCGGGCGGCAATGCGCTGGTGCTCATCGACGGCGTGGAGGGCAGCATGGATGCGATCAACCCGCAGGACGTGGAGTCGGTCTCGGTGCTCAAAGATGCCTCGTCGACGGCCGTATACGGTGCGCGCGGCGCCTTCGGCGTGGTGCTGGTCACGACCAAGAGCCCCAAGCGGGGTGCCCCCGAGATCAACTACAACGGTTCGGTCACCTTCAACCGCCGTACGGTGATTCCCGACGTCATCACCGACGGCCTGACGTGGGTCAACTGGTGGAAGGATTCGTACAACGGTTATTACAACGGCTCGAAATCCCTGCTCAGCCATATCGACAGTACGGTGCCCTATTCGGAGGCGATCTATCAGGAGTTGATCCGGCGGCAGGCCGACCCGTCGCTTTCGCGGACCACGACGTTGGAGGGCGATTCGATGTTCGGATGGGCCTACATGGAGTCGACCGACTGGCTGGACTTGTTCTACAAGGACTGGAACCTCTCGCACGAGCACAACCTCTCGATTTCGGGCGGCAACGAGAATGCCGATTATTATGTGTCGGGCCGTTTCTACGACATGGACGGTATCTACCGCGTCGGCGACGAATCCTACAAGAAATACGATCTGCGTGCCAAGGGTTCGCTGAAAATCCGCCCCTGGTTCAAGGTGACGAACAACACCTCGCTGGCGATCATCGACCAGCACGAACCCAAGCACTCGCGCAACAATTTCGCCGTGCAGCGCGCGATCAACCATGCCGCCATGCCGCTCTCGCCGGTGAAGAATCCCGACGGCTCGTGGACGACGGCCGCCGCCATTTCGGGCTACGCCGCCTTCTCGGAGGGAACCTCCTACCGCAACAACGACTATGTCTATTTCCGCAACAAACTCTCGGCCGATATCGACATCGTCAAGGAGGTGTTGAAAGTGCAGGCCGACTACTCCTACAACTATACGACCCGCAAACGGATCGACGTTCAGAATCCGGTCAAATATTCGAAGAAGCCGGGCGTCTATCTGCTCGAATCGGAGTCGGCCGGTGCGTCGCTGTCGCAGGTGGACTACGACACGCGCTACCAGGCGGCCAACGCCTACCTGACCTATACGCCCAAACTCGGCGCCGACCACGATCTGACGGTGCTGGCCGGCTGGAATATCGAGGATCAGGTCTACAAGACGCTCACCGTTTCGCGCACGGGTTTCGTCACGCCCAACAAGCCCTCGTTCTCGCTGATGAACGGCGTGGCGGAGAACCCCACGGCGGGCGGAAACGCCTGGTCGTACGTCGGCGCCTTCTACCGTGTCAATTACGGCTACAAGGGGAAATATCTGGTCGAGGTGAGCGGCCGCTACGACGGATCGTCGAAATTCCCGATCCACTCCAAATGGGGCTTCTTCCCCTCGGCGTCGGTGGCGTGGCGCATCTCCGACGAGCCGTGGATGGGCTGGTCGCGCCGCGCGCTCGACAACGCCAAGATCCGCTTTTCGGCCGGTTCGATGGGCAACGGCAACGTGAGTCCCTATTCGTATACCTCCGAGATGACGGTCTCGACGGCCGACGACATCGTACTGGGCGGGTCGTATCCCTCCTATACGTCGGTGGGCAGTACGGTGCCCGTGTCGCTGACGTGGGAGAAGTCGACGACCTACGACGTCGGCCTCGACCTCGATTTCTTCAACAACCGTCTCTCGGTCAGCGGCGACTACTATCGCCGCTACACCACCGACATGTATACGGCCAGCGTCGCGCTTCCGGCCGTCTACGGAACGGGTTCGCCGAAGGGTAACAATGCCGAGATGAAGACCGACGGCTGGGAGCTGTCGCTCTCGTGGCGAGACTCGTTCAAACTGGGTGGAAAACCGTTCGATTACAGCATCAAGGCGATGGTGTGGGACAGCAAGTCTGTCATTACCAAGTATGTCAACGATACCGGTTCGCTGGGAACCGTCAAAGGCTTTATCGAGAACGGCGGTTCGCCCTCCTCCTACTATGTCGGCATGACCGTCGGCGAGATCTGGGGGTACACCGTGGCCGGTCTGTTCCGCGATCAGGCGGACATCGACTCTTCGGCCATTCACGACTTCGTACAGGCGTCGGACAAGGTGACGCGCCCCGGGCAGGTCAAGATCGCCGATCTGGACGGCAACGGCTTCATCGATCCGGGCAATTTCGCCGTCGACGACCACGGCGACCTGCGCATCATCGGCAACCAGTCGCCGCGCTACCGCTACGGCGTGAATCTCTCGGCCCGCTGGAACGGCATCGGATTGTCGGTCTTCCTGCAAGGCGTCGGCGCGCGGGACTGGTATCCGGGTTCCGATGCGGGCATGTTCTGGGGAAAATACGGCCGGCCGTTCTTCGCGCTCATACCGAGCATCCATAACTACACGGACGACATGTACAGCGCCGAGCGCAACAACTGGGATACGGCCTACTGGCCCCGCATGACGACCTACCAGTCGAACGGGACGAAGAACTGGACGCGTCTGCTCGAAATCCCCAATACGCGCTACATCCAGAGCGCGGCCTACCTGCGCGTGAAGAATATCCAGCTCGACTATTCGTTCCCGAAGCACATCTGTTCGGCCATTCGGCTGCAAGGGCTGAAAATCTACGTGAACGCCGAAAATCTCTTCACCTTCACGCCGCTGCACAAGTACGCTCCCAACTTCGATCCCGAAGGGCTGTCCTACGACTCGGACTTCGCATCCGCAGCGGACGGATACACCTATCCGATCCTGAAAAGCGTGACCGTCGGGGTCAACATCACATTCTAACGCAAGGAGGACTATACAATGAAAAACCATATCGCAATTCTGATCGGTGCGCTGGCTCTCTGTTCGTGCGAAGACTATCTGACGCAGGAGAACCCCAACAAAATCGAGAGCGAGTACTACTTTACCGACGAATCGTCGCTCGAAATCTATACCAACGGTTTCATCCGCAGCTTCGCCACGGCGATCAAGAGCTTCGTCGACGGCGACAAGAATGCCGACACGCACTCGTGGGACGGTCAGGCCGCCTATTTCATGGACAACTATTCGGCCGACGACGCGACCAACTGGACGACGAGCAACTGGTCGCAGCTGCGTTCGATCAACTACTATCTCGACAATATGCGCAATGCGGTGGCTTCGGACGCGATCCTCGACCATTACGAGGGCGTGGGGCGTTTCTTCCGCGCGCTGTTCTACATCGACAAGGTGCAGACCTTCGGGGCGGTTCCGTGGTACGACACGTCGATCGACGCGACCGACAGGGAGGCGCTCTTCAAGGATCGCGACAACCGTGAATTCGTCGCATCCAAAATCCTCGAAGATCTCGACTACGCCTGCACCTACTGCCTGACCTCGGACAAATACAGGGTGCGCGCGTCGTACATCCACCGTTACGTGGCCCTCGCTCTTAAAGCGCGTTTCTGCCTCTACGAAGGGACGATGCGCAAGTACCACGCGGTCGACCCGTCGACCGGACGGGCGTGGACGAAGGACGAGAGCCGGTTCTATCTCGGCGAGTGCGTCAAGGCCTGCGAGGCGATCATGGGCGACGGCGTCTATAAACTCACGGACGACCCTGCGAAGCGGCAGACGCAGTATCGCGACATGTTCACCAACGCCGATGCCTGCGGCGTCTATACCGACGAATTCATCTGGGCGCGCGACTACGACATCGATTTGAAGGTGACCTATGCGATCAACAACTACATGGTCAATCCGCAGCACGCCAACTACGCCTTCACGCGGCAGTTCATCGACACCTATCTGATGACCGACGGTACGCCCTTCACGAGCAAGTATCCCGATTACGACGACCTCGACCTCGTGGCCGAGTGCACGGATCGCGACTACCGTCTCGCACAGACGATCCGCACGCCGGGTTTCACGCGCGACGGCGGCACGACGCAGTGGGCTCCCGACGTGAAGTTCTCCAAGACGGGTTACCAGCCGATCAAGTGGCTTACCGACGATTCGTCGAAGGATACCAATGTGGCTGCCATCGCTTCGGACGTGCCGCTGATACGTTACGCCGAAGTGCTGCTCGCCTATGCCGAGGCGAAGGCCGAACTGGGCGAGATGTCGGAGGAGGTCTGGGACAAGACGATCAAACCGCTGCGCGAACGCGCGGGAGTGAAGAGCATCTATCCCACGGCGGCCGACCCCTACATGGTCGAATATTTCCAGAATCAGGTGACCGATCCTTTCATTCTGGAGGTGCGCCGCGAACGGGGTATCGAGCTGACGATGGAGAACAGCCGCTACCAGGACATTATCCGCTGGCATCAGGGCGAGTTGTTCGCGCGGCCGTGGAAAGGCGTCTGGATCTCGGCCGTCGATACGCCGCTCGATCTCAACGCCGACGGCACGCCCGAAACGATCGTCACGGCCAATCCCAAGTTGCAGTCGACGCTCAATATCCTGATGATCGACGGCGCCTCCGAGGCGGGGCACAAACTGTCGCGGGGTACGTCGGGCAATATCCTGCCCTCGACGGCGCTCGAACGCAAATGGCAGGACTACAAATACGTGAAGCCGATTCCGACGACGGCCCGTCAGGAGAATCCCAACCTCACGCAGAATCCCAAATGGTAATAACGCTGTAAACGACGAGAAAACAATGAAAACAATCGATAAATTAAGCTTCGTTCCGCTCCTCGCCCTGCTGCTGTTCGCCGGTTCCTGCGAGAAGGACGGAGGGGTGTTCATGCGGGAAAACGATGCGATCGCCTGCGACTGTACGGAGCAGTCTATTTCGCAGAACGTCCTTTGCGACGGCGAGTGGGTCGCCGACTGCGGCGACGTGGGGTGGATCGCGATCACGCCCGAACGCGGTTCGGGCAACGGGAAGGACTACGGGTTCTTCACACTGAACATCCAGTATAATTCGGGGGCCGAGCGGACGGCGACCGTCCATCTGGTCTACGACGGCGCGGCCTATCCGATTACGGTCACGCAGGGCGCGTGCGAGTTCGCCTACGGCGAGCCGCGCGTCGAGGGCAATCTCTTCCGGAATATCGAGAGCACGGCCACGCTCCGTCTGCCTTACGTTTGCGCTTCGGGACGCGAGTCGGTCGAAATTTCCTGCACGATCACCGGTGCGGCGGCCGACGGACTCTCGGTGACGAAACAGGTCTACACCGGATTCGCCAAAGGTTCGGGCGAGTTGACGATTCCCGTCGAGGGGGCGGCGACGCGTGCGGGTGCCGTGGCGTTCGAACTCTTCGCCGACGGCGTGTCGGTCGGGAGTTGCCGCGCCAATGTCATCAGCGATCCCGACGCCGTGCCCGAAGGGCTCCCGGTGGGGTGGAATTTCTATGCGCTCGGCATGACGGGCACCGCACCGCGCGGTTCGGAGTGGGATTACAGCTGGACGACCGATGCGATTCATCCCGCGACCGATACCAATCCGCTCGATGCGCACCGGCTGCTGCCTACGGCCGGCAACGAGAATGCCTATCTGACGGCGAGCGGGGTGGTTTCGGATAACGGGAATTATACGTTCAATCCGGGTATTCAGATCAAGGGGCTGATGGAGAACGATTACTTCCTCTTCGTCATTCCGGTCAGGAACATCAAGGCGGAGCACAAACTCTCGGTGGAAGCTTCGATGGGCGCCGCGGGTTCGGGTCCCGGATATTACGCGCTCGAATATTCGGCCGACAACAAAACGTGGATGTTGGCCGAAGGCAGCACGCTCATGGAGGTGTTCGGGACGTCGGCGCAGGTACATTACTACGTTCCCAAGGAGAATACCAGCGGGGATCGGAAAACCTACGACAAGTCCACCGACAAGGGGTATCGGAAATACGTCTTCCCGCTGACCGGTATGGAGACCATCTACGAAGGCAACCTCTACCTGCGTCTGCGCATCTGCATGGACCGTCGTGCCAACGGCTCCGAAAGCACGAATACGATCGCCTCGGCATGGGCCGACCTGAAAGGCTTCGAAGTCGCCCTGGTCGAAGAATAAACAATCATCGGGCGTCCCCGGAGGGGAATCCCCGGCCGGGGCGCCCTCAACAGAAACATTAGATTATGAGAAGTGTAAAAAAGATCCTTTGGTCGTGCGCCGTACTGGCCGTTGTATGCGGATGCACCAAACTCGAAACGCCGCCCAACAAAAACCAGCCGTCGGGCGACGGTACCGGCGTCTATAAAGTCGTGGCGCACCGCGGCGGTTACCAGGAGTGCGCCCGTCCCGACTGCTCGATCTCGTCGCTCAAATATGCGATCATGTTGCGTTGTTTCGCGTCGGAGTGCGATATCGTACTCACGGGCGACAACGACGTGCTGGTGGCGCATCCCCAAAGCGGATATCTGGTCAACGGGCTGGAACCGTTCGACCATACGGTGGCCGAGATCCGTGCGGCCGGAACGCTCGCCAACGGCGAACCGGTCCCGACGCTGCGCGATTTCATCCGCGTGTTGCAGGACCCCGAACTGAATCCGCACGGAATGCGGCTCTGGCTCGATGTGAAGCGCCTGACCAAGAATGGTGAAGAGATCGACGTGAACCACAGCATCAATGCCTGCTACCGTGCCTGCGAGATCATCAAGGAGATGAAGGCGCAGAGTCTGTGCGAGTTCCTGATTCCGACGGGCGGCAGCATCTTCGACGTCGTGCGCGATAAGGTCATCGACGAGTACCGGATCAACCTTGCGTGGATGACCTGCACGCATCCGGACAACTACGGGAAGGCCTGGGCGCAGTTGTCGTATGACAAGATTTTCGGCGACAATACCGCCTACGGGCCGATGGATTACATCAGTGCGGGCGTACCGTTGAGCGTCTACAACGTCGACGACGACGAGACGATGGATGCCGTCATTCCCTATTATCCCAAATTGAAGGCGATCTTTACGAACTATCCTTCGAAATTGATTCAGAAACTCAGGGCGCAGGGATACGCCGACTGACGCCCGCCGTTCCGGCGGCGAACCGCTGCGGACGCAGCGGCCGAACCGACCGGCGGCACGGATGCGCCCGCCCTTTCGGCTTCGCGACCGGCTGACGGCCGGATTCGAAAGGCCGCGGCGCAAAACGAATTCCTCTTCAATCTTCTTTTCTCGGGCTCCAACACCCGGCCTCCCCCGCAACCGACGCATCGTCGCCGGAGGCGGGGGATTTTTTGCGCATAGAGGGATAAAAATGATAAAAAAAGTTTTTCTTCGGTAATACTTTTCGGGGAATAGATTGTATATTGATACGGAACTACCAACCAGAACCGAACCTATGCTGCTCGAACCTCAGGCTCTTCTTTCCGGCGTGAAAAACGGAAACCGACTGATGTTCACCCTGTGTTACGACCGATACCACAGGGGGATCTATCTCTTCGTGCTCAAATACGTGCGCTGCGAAGCGCTGGCGGAGGATATCGTGCAGGAGGTGTTTTTCCGGTTGTGGTGCAACCGCCGCGGACTGCGGGAGGAGGGAAATCTGGCCGCGTTGCTCTATGCCATGGCCAAGAACCTGACCGTGAATGCGATCCGCAAGCATAAGATCGTCGAGACGGGCAACGTCCGTTATTACGATCTGCATGAGGGGAGGCAGGAGCCGGCGGGCGAGAGCGATTCCGACGAAACGATGCGGCGGCTTCGGCTGGCCGTGGGGGAGTTGCCGGCGCGGCAGCGGACGATCTTCAACCTGAAAATTTACGAAAGCCGTTCCAATCAGGAGATCGCCGACATGCTCAACGTCTCGGTCAACACCGTCAAGGTGCATTACGCGCGGACGATGAAGCACCTGTGCCAACGATTGAAGAAAAATTAGGAACCATTTCGTTAAGCCGAGTGCAATCGAGTTTACTCGAATTGCCGAGGCGAGAAATGGAGCATGAAAATGAACGTTTTCGATAAGCCGAGCGCAGAGCCGAACTTGTTCAGGCTGTGCCGAGGCGGGAAAACGACTGTTGAAAACAAGCGAAGAATGAAATTCAACCTTTTCGGTAAGCGGGAGCGGAAGCCGTCTGCGGATTATGCCGGTGCGGAAAAGGGGCGTTGAAAACAGACCATATGGGAAGAAAATCTTTCGAAAAAGCCGGCGGCCTTTCGCCGGAACGCATCCGGCAGATGGACGCCGACATCGCGCAGGCGCTTTCGTCCGAACGGGAGACCGGCGGAGTCGATGTGCCGTCGCTCAAACTGCTCGACGCGATCGACGCCAAGATCCGCCGGCGCAACCGTCGGTCGGTCGCAGGTGCCTTCGCGGCGGTGTGCCTGCCGCTCGTCGCGCTCTGCTTGACGGCGTTTGCGGAGTTGTACGGCTGGGGGCATGAACCCGTGATGCGGAGCGTGCAGGTGCCGGCGGGCGAGCATCTGCGGGTGTTGCTGGCCGACGGTTCGGCCGTGACGCTCAATGCGTGCAGCGAGCTGCGCTATCCCGAACGCTTCGCACGCCGTCGCCGCGAGGTGCGGCTGGTGCGCGGCGAGGCTTTCTTCGAGGTGGCGCACGATGCTTCGGCACCCTTCACGGTCGAGACCGACGACGTGTCGGTCGAGGTGCTCGGAACGAAATTCAATGTCAACGCCTACGACAAGGAGGTGACGACCGTCTATCTCAAAGAGGGGAAGGTCCGCCTGACCGAGCGGGTGACGGGGCGGCAGAACCGGTACCTCATGGCGCCCGACGAGATGCTGGCCGTCGACCGGAACGCCCGCACGTGCCGTGCCGTGCGGCCGGCCGGGAAGTCGGCTCCCGAAGCATGGCTGCACAACAACTATGCCTTCACGAACGCGCCGTTGGAGGATGTCGTGGAGTTCCTCGAACGGCATTATGCCGTCGAGATCGAGGTGGCCGACGCGCGCATTCTCCAATACAGCTACACGATGGAGTTCTACAACGAGACGATCGACGAGGTGCTTTCGGTGATGTCGCAGATCACGCCGATCCGCTATTCGCGTGTCAACGACCGGATTACCGTCCAAGCCGCCCGATGATTTATACCCGACTGAACAGATAACCTAACTTTATCATTATGAATCTATTTAGACTTCCTTGCGGAATTCCGTGGGGAGGGGCGAGACGGCTCGTGCTTACGCTGGCCTGTCTGTTCGCCCTCTCCGGTCTCTCCGCGCAGAACGTGACGCTCCGCTTCGAGCGGGCGAAGCTGAAAACCGTGATGGACGAAATCACGAGGCAGTGCGACCTGAGTTTCGCGTACAGCCGCGAAGTGGTCGATGCCGACCGGATCGTCAGTATCGATCTGAAAGACGCGCCGATCGATGCGGCGTTGCAGAGCCTTTTCCCGTCGGGGAACGGGATCGACTATGCGATCAAGAACCGCAAAATCCTGCTTTCGGCCGGTAAACAGTCCTTGCATGTCGACACCGTTGTCTCGGGACGGGTGGCCGACGACCAGAACCGCCCGCTCGTAGGGGCGACCGTGGTCGTGGCGGGCACTTCGCAGGGTACGACGACCGATCTCGACGGGAATTTCTCGCTGCGCGTAAATGCTGTTGATCCCGTCCTGAAAGTCGATTATCTGGGCTACGAACCGCAGGAGTTGCGGGTTTCGCCGTCGCAGACGACCTTCGACATCCGGCTCGCGCTTTCATCGAAGGCGATCGATGACGTGGTGGTCGTGGGCTACGGCACGGTCAAGCGGCGCGATCTGGTGGGTGCGGTCGATCAGGTCGACCGGAAGGTCATCGAAGACCGTTCGACCGGAACGCTGGCCCGTGCCTTGCAGGGGCAGTTACCGGGCCTGAACATCACCTTCACCGACAGCAAACCCACGCGCGGGGCGTCGGTCAACGTCCGCGGATCGGGTTCGATCGGTGCGGGCGGTTCGACGCTCGTCCTGATCGACGGTGTGGAGGGCAGCATCAATGCGATCAACCCGCAGGACGTGGAGTCGGTCTCGGTGCTCAAAGACGCTTCGTCGTCGGCGGTGTACGGTGCACGCGGTGCTTTCGGCGTCGTGCTGATTACGACCAAGAGCGCCAAGAAAGGGACGCCCGTCATCAATTACAACGGTTCGGTGACGATCAACCGCCGCACGGTGACGCCCGATGTGGTGACCGACGGTCTGACGTGGATCAACTGGTGGAAGGATTGCTACAACGGTTATTACAACGGTTCGAAGGCGCTCCTGAACCATGTCGATTCGACGATTCCCTATACCGAGACGATCTATCAGGAGTTGATCCGCCGTTCGCAGGACCCTTCGCTGGCGCGCACGACGGCGCTTTCGGGGCACGACCAGTTCGGGTGGGCCTATTACGACTCGACCGACTGGCATTCGCTCTTCTACAAGGACTACAACTGGTCGACCGAGCACAACCTCTCGATTTCGGGTGGCGGCGACCAGGCCGACTACTATATTTCGGGCCGTTTCTACGATATGGACGGCATCTACAAGGTGGGCAACGACAGCTACAAGAAGTACGACGTGCGCGCCAAGGGAACGCTTAAAGTGCGTCCGTGGCTGCGTCTGACCAACAACATGTCGGTCTCGGTGATCGATGCCTACGAACCCAAGCATCAGAAGAACAACTCGCAGATCCCGCGTCTGATCAACCACACGGCTATGCCGCTTTCGCCGGTGAAGAACCCCGACGGTACGTGGACGGCCGCGGCAGCCAAATCGGGCTATGCCGCCTTCTCGGAGGGGACTTCGTGGCGCACGAACGACTATGTCTACCTGCGCAACAAGTTCGACGTGAACATCGATCTGGTGAAGGACGTGCTGACCGCTTCGGCCGACTACTCCTACAACTACACCAACCGCAAGCGCATGGACGCCCAGACGGTGATCGAATACTCGAAAAAGCCGGGCGAGATTCTCTACGAGTCGGAGGCTGCGGGCTCCAATCTCCAAAGCGTCGAATACCAGACGCGCTATCAGTCGGCCAACGCCTACCTGAACTGGTCGCCCAAGCTGGGCGACGACCACACGTTCAAGGCGCTCGCAGGCTGGAATATCGAGAAACAGAAATACGAGACGCTGACGATCAAACGCGAAGGGTTCGTCACCGCTTCCAAACCGTCGTTCGGACTGATGAACGGTACGACGACCGACCCGACCGTCGGTGGATACATCTGGTCTTACGTGGGCGCTTTCTTTCGGCTCAATTACGGTTACAAGGGCAAGTACCTGGCCGAGGTGAGCGGCCGCTACGACGGTTCGTCGAAGTTCCCGACCAACTCCAAATGGGGATTCTTCCCCTCGGCATCGGTGGCGTGGCGCGTGTCGGAGGAGCCGTGGATGAAGTGGTCGGAGGAGTGGCTCGACAACTTCAAGATCCGCCTTTCGGCCGGTTCGATGGGCAACGGCAACGTCGATCCCTACTCCTACACGTCGGAGATGACCGTGGTTACCGCTTCGGACATCGTGCTCGGCGGAGGGCTGCCCTCCTATACGACGGTCGGCAGTACGGTGCCCGTGTCGCTGACGTGGGAGAAGTCGACGACCTACGACCTGGGGCTCGACCTTGATTTCCTGAACAACCGTCTCTCGTTCAGCGGCGACTACTACCGCCGCTACACCACCGACATGTACACGCCCAGCATTTCGCTGCCGTCGGTCTACGGCACCACGTCGCCCAAGGGCAACAACGCCGAACTGCGCACTACGGGCTGGGAGCTGTCGTTCACATGGCGCGACTCGTTCAAGCTGGGCGGCAAGCCGTTCGATTACAGCATCAAGGCGATGGTGTGGGACAACCGTACGGTGGTGACCAAGTACGAGAATGCCACCCGTTCGCTCGGTACGCTCAAAGGCTATATCCAGAACGGCGGTTCGCCCTCGGACTTCTACGAAGGCATGGAGCTGGGCGAGATGTGGGGGTATACCGTAGCCGGGCTGTTCCGCGATCAGGCCGACATCGACTCCTCGGCCACGCACGACTTCACGCAGGCGTCGGACAAGGTGACGCGCCCCGGGCAGGTCAAGATCGCCGATCTCGATCATAACGGCAACATCGATCCCGGCGCTTTCACCGCCGACGATCACGGCGACCTGTCGATCATCGGCAACATCAATCCGCACTACATGTTCGGCGTCAATCTGGCGGCCAACTGGAACGGCATCGGACTGTCGGTCTTCCTGCAAGGCGTGATGAAGCGTGACTGGTACCCCTCGCCCGATTCGGGTTATTTCTGGGGCAAGTACGCCCGTCCGTTCATGTGGGTACTGGGCATTCACAATTATACGGACGACATGTACAGCGAGGAGAAGAACAACTGGGATACGGCTTATTGGCCGCGCATGACGACCTACCAGTCGAACAGTTCCTATTCGTGGACCAAACTGCTCGAAATTCCCAATACCCGTTACAAGCAAAACGCGGCCTACCTGCGCGTGAAGAATATCCAGGTCGACTACACCTTCCCTAAGGCGCTGTGCCAGAAGATCCGTTTGGGCGGGTTGAAGATTTACCTGTCGGGCGAGAATCTCTTCACCTTCACGCCGCTGCATAAATACGCCCCCAACTTCGACCCCGAAGCACTGGGATACGACACCGATTTCTCTTCGACGGCCGGCGACGGATATACCTATCCCGTGCTCAAAAGCGTGACGCTGGGCGTCAACATCACATTCTAATTAGGGAGGAAGAGCATTATGAAAAAATACATTGCAATCCTGTTCGCATGCGTTTTGTTCTGCGCGTGCGAGGATTTCCTGACACAGGAGAACCCCAACAAGATCGAGAGCGAATACTACTTCAAAGACGAATCGTCGCTGGAAATCTATGCCAACGGTCTGACGCGGAGTTTCGCCACGGGCATCAAGAACTTCGTCAACGGCGACAAGAACGCCGATACACACGCATGGGACGGTGCGGCGGCCTATTTCAAGGACAACTATTCGGCCTCCGATGCGTCGAACTGGGGGACGAGCAACTGGTCGCAGCTGCGTTCGATCAACTTCTATCTCGACAATATGCGCAAGGCCGACGCACCGGAAGCTGTGTTGAACCACTACGAGGGTGTGGGGCGTTTCTTCCGCGCGCTGTTCTATTACGCCAAGGTGCGTACCTTCGGTGCCGTGCCCTGGTACGAGAAATCGATCGAGGCGACCGACCAGGAGGCGCTCTTCAAGGATCGCGACAACCGCGAATACGTCTGCCGCAAGATTCTCGCAGATCTCGACTACGCCTGCACCTACTGCTCGACGGCGGCTTCCTACCGCAACCAGGCGTCGTACATCCATCGTTACGTGGCCCTCGCGCTCAAAGCGCGTTTCTGCCTCTACGAGGGGACGATGCGCAAATACCACACGCTCGATCCCTCGACGGGCCGGCCGTGGCAGTCGGACGAGAGTGCGATGTACCTCGGCGAGTGCGTCAAGGCGTGCGAGGCGATCATAGGCGACGGCGTCTACCATTTGACCGACAATGCCGCCGACCGCCGCACGCAGTACCGTGCGATGTTCATCGAGAGCAACGCCACGACGGCCTACGCCAACGAGATCATCTGGGCGCGCAACTACGATTCGGAGCTGAACGTGACCCATTACATGAACTCCTATTTCATCAATCAACAGTATGCCAACTACGCCTTCACGCGGCAGTTCATCAACACCTATCTGATGACCGACGGTACGCCGTTCACCGACAAATATCCCGATTACGACAGCGTCGATTTCACGACCGAGTGTAGCGGCCGCGACTACCGTCTCGCGCAGACGATCCGCACGCCGGGTTTCACGCGCGACGGCGGCACGACGCAGTGGGCTCCCGACGTGACCTTCTCGAAAACGGGCTATCAACCGATCAAGTGGCTCACCGACGATTCGTCGAAGGATACGAACACCTCCAAGTGCGACAACGACGTGCCGTTGATGCGCTACGCCGAGGTGCTGCTCAACTATGCCGAAGCGAAGGCCGAACTGAACGAAATGTCGGAGGAAGTGTGGAACAAGACGATCAAGCCGCTGCGCGAACGTGCGGGAGTGACGAGCATCTATCCCACGACGGCCGATCCCTACATGGTCGAGTATTTCCAGAATCAGGTGACCGATCCTTTCATCCTGGAGGTGCGCCGCGAACGGGGCATCGAACTTACGATGGAAAACGTACGTTACGACGACATCATCCGTTGGCATCAGGGCGAGTTGTTCGCGCGGCCGTGGAAAGGCATCTGGATCGCGGCGTCGGAGACACCGATCGACCTCAACGGCGACGGCGTCAACGACTGCATCGTCACGTCGGACCCCAACAACAAGTCGCCGCTCAAAATCCTTTTCATCGACGGCGCTTCCGAAGCGGGGCACAAGCTTTCGCAGGGTACGTCGGGCAATATTCTGCCCGCTACGGCCATCGAGCGCAAGTGGCACGACTATAAGTATGTAAAACCGATTCCGACTACCGCTTTGCAGGAGAATCCCAACCTCACGCAAAACCCCGAATGGTAGTCTGCGTTTAATCCTTAAAACCGAACATCCATGAACCTATTCCATAAAATCGGGCTGGCGGTCGCCGCTTCGGCTGCGTTCTTTGCGGCGTGTTCTTCCGACGACGATCCCTTTTTCGCCCGCGAGAACGATTACCTTACTTTCGACTGTAACGAACAGACGGTCGAGCAGAGCCTCCAATGCGACGGCGCGTGGAGCATCGACTACGACGGCAACGACGACTGGATCGCCGTCACGCCCGACAGCGGCGTCGGCAACGGCGAATTGGACTTCATTACGGTCGGCGTGGCCTACAACCGGGGCGGCGAGCGCACGGGTACGATCTATATCGATTTCGCCGGACACGCCTATCCTATCCATATCACGCAGGGTGCCTGCGACTTCGCCTACGGAGCACTCTCGTCGGCGGGCACGCTGGTGCGGGGTGTCGAGAGCGATTTCACGCTGATCCTCGCTTATGCGAACGCCAACGGCGACGAATCCGTTGCTCTGAGCTGCCGGATGACGGGCGCTTCGGAGGGACTCGTGGCGGCCGACTGCACGTTCGATAAGTTCCAGAAGGGCAGCGGCACGATTACGATGCCTGTGACCGGCGTGCCGGCGCAGACGGGCGAAGTCTTCTTCGAACTGCTCGTCGACGGCGAGTCGAAAGGCACGGTCAAGAGTACCGTCGTGGCCGATCCCTCGTCGATCGTCGGCGGATTCCCCGTCTGGTGGGATTTTTCGTCCGAGAGCAAACCGACGTTGATGGCGGATCCGCACAATTACAGTTGGGGAGCCGGTTCGCAGTATCCCTGCGAGGATTCTGCCCCTTCGACCGACCACAAGTATCTCGATTGGAGCGATCGCGGCGGCTATCTCACCGTCGTCTGCTCGACGGCCAGCGGTTGGGGCTACGGCGAAGGCCACTGCTACATGAAGGGGTTGCAGAAGGACGACTATTGGCTCATGGCCTTCCCTGTGAAGAACCTCAAAGAGGGAACGCGCATCGCTTTCGAGGCGGCCGTCGGCTGTTCGGGGTCGGGCGCACGCTACTATGCGTTGGAGTATTCGGCCGACGGGACGAACTGGTTCCTGGCCGAAGGCGCCGAAACCGTCACGGGAGTCGACGGGTCGACGGGGCCGGCGCACTATACGGTGATGACCGACCAGGCGCTTCCCAACGACAAGACGCCTGCATGCGGTTGGGCCAGCTATACCTTCCCCGTCGAAGGGTGTTCCGTGACCGACGGCCTGTTCTACGTGCGTCTGCGCGTCTCGCTCGACATTCGCCTGAACGCTTCGGCCACTACTTACACCATCTCCAAGACAGGCTCCGAACGGCTCAAAGGGATCGTCAAGGTGTCGCTTCCCGAATAACAAACGTCCGGGCGGAGCGGACCGGTTCCGCTCCGTCCGGTAACGTCGAATGAAAAAACCAGATATAAAACGATGAAAACGATCAATCGCATGGTTTTGCTGCTGGCGACGCTCTTCGCAGCGATCGGTTGCAGCGACGACGACAAGGAGCTCGTGATGTACTCCCTGCGTTTCGAACCCAACAGCATCACGCTCGGTATCGGGAAGAGCTACCGTCTCGTGCCGATCTCCGATCCCTTCTACGACGACGTACAATACGAATGGAAATCGGTCGACGAACGGGTGGCCACCGTCGACCAGTCGGGAGTGGTGACGGGCGTCAGTGCCGGTTCGACCGAGGTACGCGCCTTCTACGGCGACAACCGGTTGGCGCGGTGCCTGGTTTCGGTGGTGGAGAGCACCTCGTCGCTGCCCGATCCGACGGCGGCCCTGTCGGAGGGGCTGTCGCAGCAGATGATCTTTTCGAGCAATCAGCTGCCCTACAAGGGAACGATCATGCAGTGCTTCGACTTTTACGACGAGAACGGCTACATCTATTACACGCAGAGCGTCGGCGACACGAAGACCGGCAACAGGTGGATGGTGGCGCTGGGACGCCAGAAACGCAACGAAGCCCCGTCGGACGACTACATGAAACTCCAATGGTTCGGTCATGGCACGCTGCTCGTGGCCGAGCGGGCCGACGACGGCGACTACGTGTGGGTGAACTCCAACGGTACGCTTTCGGGAACGGACTACACCAACAACCTCACCTTCTCGCGCATCCGCTACCAGAAGGGCGCGGTGCTGAGCCACTACGCCGGCGACACGTTCTACATGAGCGAGTATGTCGACGCCGCGGGTACGACGTGGACGGTGCGCGACGTGCAACCTTCGATCGACTTTGTGAACCGCCGTCTGCTTATCGGCTGCCGCACGACGGACATGCGCCACAATGTGATCTACGACCTCGACGCCGTGCTGGCGCTCGGCAAGGAGACGGTAGAGATCACCCGCACGTGGGGTGGTGAAACGGCTGCCGAGGGCGTCACCGAGAAGAAGACCGAGACGACCTCGGTCGAGGTACGCAATCTCAACCGCCTGACGCCGCTCGGATCGTTCCGTCTGCCCAGCTATCTCAATACGGGCCAGACGCACCAGGTCTATTCGTACAGCCACCAGGGACAGGCCGTGTGGGGCGACTACGTTTATTGGTACGAAGGACAGGCGATCCAGCAGACGGGCGAGTTGTACGACGGTTCGGTGGCCTATGTGGCCGTGTTCGACTATACCGGCAAACTGGTCTGCCCCCGCACGCGGGTGGCCGCCTGCTCCGACTTCCCGAGCCTGAGCACGTTGCTCGATGCGAAGAACTGCTATTGCGAAGGCGAGGGGATGCAGCTCAAACAGGGGCGGAAGCTCTATCTGGGCATTGCGACCCATACGTCAGCTGCGTCGGGCAACCGACTGGCGTCGATCCTGCAATACGAATGCGACGTCGAATAGCGGTCGGCTGCGACATTTTGCTATTTTTGGCTTGGCCTTAGATACTTCGTCTCGGCATAATCAAGCTGACGCTTGCTTCTGCGCTCGACTTTTGCTATCTTTGCCTTAGCTGCTTCTGTATTCGACTTTTCCTAATCTTTGTCCTGCCCGCGCCGCCGTCGGAGAACGGCGGCGGGCGGGGTGAAGAACGATAACCGATAACTATGAAGAACCCCGTTATGAAAAAAACGTTGTTGCTCGCGTTTGCGGCGCTCTGCTTCGTGCAGAGTGCGCTGGCGTGGGGCAAGTCGGGCCACGACGCCGTGGCCTACATCGCCGAGACGCATCTGACCAAACGTGCGAAAGCCGTGATCGAACGGTATCTGGGCCATTCGATCGTCTACGACGCGTCGTGGATGGACGACTACCGTGCCGAACCCGGTTACGAGATGACCAACTGGTGGCACGTGGATTACGGCAAGGGCGAACCCACGAAGGATGCCGCCGGCAACCCACTCGAACCCAATGTGCTGCGTGAACTGAACCGTGCGATCGAACGGTTGAGGGATTACCGTAATCTCGACGATTCGACCGTCGTGGTCAACCTGCGCTACGTGATCCATCTGGTAGGCGACATGCACTGTCCGTCGCACGTCAACTACCAGCAGAGCCGTATGCGCGTGCTCTTCTACGGCGTCGATACGCAGTACCATGCACTCTTCGACGGCGGTATCCTCGACCGCAAGCACCGCTGGGGCTACATGGAATACAAACACCAGCTCGACCGTTATTCACGGCGGGAGCGGGAAGCATTGGCTGCCGGTACGCCCGACGACTGGTTCGCCGAGAGCCGGCGCGAGTGTGCGGTCATCTACGACTGGGCCGCACCCGGCGACAAGTTGGGCCTGTCCTTCTGCAACAAAGCGATCGGTTTGTTGGATCACCAGCTCATCAAGGCTTCGTACCGGCTGGCTAAGGTGCTCAACGAACTGTTTGGTTAAACAATACTCTCTCTCTAATCTTCTTTTCTCGGGCTCCAACACCCGGCCTCCCCCGGAATCAGCGTGTAGTGCTGTTTTCGGGGGAAGGTATTTGTCCGGTCGCAGTCGGACCGACTCAGGAGCGTGCCTGCTGAACATGTCGATACGGAACATCGGCTGGCTGCCGCGGTTTTTAGAGGTGGTATTTGGAAATGCGGGGGCGAATCGCTACCTTTGGAGGGTCGAAATCAAACAGCAACAGCATAAGCCCATGAAAGCTACCTATCTCGGACTGGAACTCGACAGCCCGATCGTCGTGAGCAGTTCGCCCTATACGGCGACGCTCGCCAATATCGAGAAGTGCGCCGCCGCCGGAGCGGGCGCGGTGGTTCTGAAATCGATCTTCGAGGAGCAGATCCTGCACCACGCCGCTTCGCTCGAACAATATTCCGATTCGCCCTACGGCGATGCGGGCGACTATCTGCAACGTTATCTGGGCGAGGATTACAAAGCGGGATTTCTGCAACTGATCGCCGATGCGCGGCGTGCGACGCGGATTCCCGTCATCGCCAGCATCAACTGCGTGGCCGCGGGCGAAGAGTGGATCGAATACGCCGCCGCGATGGCTCGGGCCGGAGCCTCGGCGCTCGAACTGAACATCTTCATCCAGCCCGTCGACGCCGCACGTTCGTCGCAGGAGCTCGAACGGCTCTATGTGACGATCGCCCAGCGTGTCTGCGCCGAGGTGAAGATTCCCGTTTCGGTCAAACTCGCGATGCGTTTCACGAACGTCGTGGCGATGGCTGCCGCGTTGGAGAGCGTCGGGGTGAAGGGTGCGGTGCTGTTCAACCGTTTCTTCGAACCGGACGTGGATGTCGAGCGGATGACCTTCGTCGAAGGGTCGCCTTACAGCGAAGCGTCGGAGTTGCGCAACGTATTGCGCACGACGGCGATCTGCGTCGGTGCGCTGCCGCGTATGGATTTCGCCGTTTCGACGGGCGTGCACGACGGCGAGGCGGCGGTCAAGGCGCTTCTTTGCGGTGCTGCGGCCGTCGAGGTCTGCACGGCGATCCACCGCGAAGGTTTCGATGTGATCGCGCGCATGAATGAGTGGATCGACGCCTGGGCGGCGCGTCACGGCATCACGGCGCTCGACGAATTCAAGGGCCGGCTCGGTTTCGGCAAGAGCGACTCGGAGTTTTTCCAGCGCGTGCAGTACATGAAGTATTTCCCCGGAAAGGATTGATTTTTTCGGACAAGGCAGCAGGGCGGAACTCTGTCGAGAGTTCCGCCCCGCATTGTTACTTGTCGGGATCGTACTCCCGTGCCAGTCCGCCCTCGCCCGTCTCCTTGTAGATCGAGGGAAGGTCGTGCCCCGTCTGTTTCATCACCTCGACCACGCGGTCGAACGAGACGCGGTGTCCGCCGTCGGTGAAGGCCGAATAGAGGTTGGCGTCGAGCGCGCGGGCCGCAGCGTAGGCGTTGCGTTCGATGCAGGGGATCTGCACCAGTCCGCATACGGGATCGCAGGTCATGCCCAGATGGTGTTCGAGCCCCATTTCGGCGGCATACTCGATCTGCGAGGGGCTGCCTCCGAAAAGCTGGTTGGCTGCGGCGGCCGCCATGGCGCAGGCGACGCCCACCTCGCCCTGGCAACCCACCTCGGCGCCCGAGATCGAGGCGTTGTGTTTGACGACGTTGCCGAACAGGCCGGCCGTGGCCAACGCGCGGTAGATGCGTGCGTCGGAGAAACCGCGGCTCTTTTGAAGATGGTACAACACGGCCGGCACCACACCGCTCGACCCGCAGGTCGGGGCCGTTACGATCCGTCCGCCCGAAGCGTTCTCTTCGGCTACGGCCAATGCGTAGGCGAAGACCAGACCGCGCGATTGAAGGCTCTGCTTGTAGCCCGAAGCGCGCACGTGGTAGGTCGCGGCGCGGCGCGTGAGGTGCAGCGGACCGGGCAGGACGCCTTCGTGGTCAAGCCCCCGCTCGACGCTTTCGCGCATCGCCTGCCAGATTTCGGCCAGGTAGTCCCAGATGTCGTCCGACTCGCACTCCTCGACATATTCCCAATAGGTGCGGCCCGTGCGGCGGCACCAGGCGAGGATTTCGTCGAGCGTGTTCATTTCGTAAATCTCCTCCGCCTGCCGCGGCGGTACGCCCTCTTCGGCCAGCTCGCCGCCGCCGATGCTGTAAACCGTCCATGTGTCGGTGGGGGTGCCGGCGGTGTCGAGCGCCTGGAAACGCATTCCGTTGGGATGGAAGGGAAGGAACTCGCGTGCCTGCCACACGATGTCGACGGGGGCGGTCGGCAGCAGCGTGTCGATAATGGCACGGTCGGTCATGTGGCCGCGGCCCGTCGCGGCGAGGCTTCCGTAGAGCGTCACGCGGAACGCCGCCGCTTCGGGATGGCGTGCGAGGAACTGTTCGGCGGCGCGGCGGGGCGCCATGGTGTGGCTGCTCGAAGGGCCGGTGCCGATACGATAGAGTTCTTTGATGCTTTTCATGCGGCAAAGATACGATTAAGCCGAGGGCAAAAGCAAATTTTATTTGCTTTTTGCCGAGACGGAGTATCTACGGCGCAGCCAAAGTACGATTTTCCTTTGTCAGTCCGCGGCCGCTCTTCGATTGCAGCCGATCGCATTTACCGCCTTTTGTCACCGAAAGGCGGTGCCAAAAGTGTCCGCAGGGCACCTCCGTCGGGATCGGACAGCGGTTCTCACTGAGCGGGCGCAAAACGACGTTCAGCAGGCGAGCGCAGAGGCCGTTCGCGGACTTTTCCGAGCCGCCGTAGTCGAAGCTGCGCAATCCTTTGCGCCGCAACGGCGCAGTCTTTCGTGATCGTTCTGCGAGGTGCGCGGCGAATTCCCGCGCATTTTCGCCTCGCGGTCTTCGGTACCCCTTTTCGACGGAAGGTGCTGAGATGCGCTTGCCGAAAAGCGGTCGCCTGCTGCGGTCAGAATCCGTATTTGCTGCGGTACTGCGTGGCGGTGATCTTTTCGCGCTGCCGGAAGAAGGCCGAAAACTGGCTGACGTTCTCGAATCCCAGCTCGGCGGCGATCTCCGAAACGGTGCGGTCGGTCGTGGTGAGCAGCTCCCGGGCCTTGTTGTGGCGCAGTTGCAACTGGTATTGCGCCGGGGCGATGCCCACGTAGGCGCGGAACGTACGGCGGAACCACGTGTAGCCGATGTTGAGCCGCCGCGCGATCTCTTCGGGCGGGAGGTTGTCGCCGATGTGGCGGCGCATCATTTCGCGGGCGCGGTTGATCTTCTCGACGATCGGGTTGTCGAGGTATTGCAGGTTGTCGC
The DNA here is from genome assembly GCF_006542665.1 of Alistipes communis. Classification (NCBI taxonomy): domain Bacteria; kingdom Pseudomonadati; phylum Bacteroidota; class Bacteroidia; order Bacteroidales; family Rikenellaceae; genus Alistipes; species Alistipes communis. The sequence continues at coordinate 878,498 of NZ_AP019735.1, read as the reverse complement.
GTTTGAAGAGCACCGAACCCAGCAGGTGAAGCACGATGCCCGTGACGAGCTGCTGGAAGCCTTTGCGCTCCTCCTCGGCCGAGCGGATGATCTCCTGATAACAGCTCACGATGCCGGCGCTGTGGCCGATATGCAGCAGCGGCGTCTTCGGCGAAAAGAAGCCTTCCGCCACGCGGCGGTCGATGTTTTCGCCGCGGAATCCCACCCACCACTCCTCCCAGCCCGTTTCGGGGTCGGGTGCGTAGGTGTGCCATTCGTCGGGGAAGAGCATCACCACCGTGCCGGCTTTCACGGGCGCGGCGGGCGAGGAGGCCGAGCGGAATTCGCCCTGTCCCGAGACGATGTAGAGCAGTTGGTATTCGCCGAGCACGCGCCCCCGCGAGCGGGTGAACGAGTAGCTGTCGGGATGCTGCGTCAGGGGATAGGGGCTGCCGGGCGGAACGTTCTGGTACCCCGCCGTGGTGCAGACGATGCCCCACCGCTCGTCGTGGTCGGTGACGGGCAGGTAGTGGACGATGCTTTGCGGGAAAGAGCCCATAACGTGTCAGATTTGAAAAGTAATTTGTCAAATGTTATAACAAAGATAATACTTTCTTCGGTATTTTTGTATCAAATAAAGACTCTAACCTCAAACCGCTTTTTCACGTTATGCAAAAAAATATAATCGGTGTCGACCTGGGCGCTACCAGCGGCCGGGTGATTCTGGCCCGTGCGGGGGGCGACCGGCTCCGAATGGAGGAGCTGCACCGTTTCCCGAACCGTATGCGGGAGATCGACGGCCGCTTCTATTGGGACATTCACGCCCTCTACGAGGAGATTCTGAGGGGATTGAGCGTCGCGGGCGGCCGCGGCGAACGGATCGACTCGATCGGCATCGATACGTGGGGCGTCGATTTCGCCTGCGTGGATCCCGACGGCGATCTGCTGGGGCTTCCGCGCGCCTACCGCGATCCCTATACCGACGGAGTGCCGGAAGAGTTTTTCCGTACGGTGCCTCGCGAAAGCGTCTATGCGAAGACGGGCATTCAGGTGATGAATTTCAATTCGCTCTACCAACTCTACGCACTCAACCGCGAGCACAACCCCGCGCTGGCGGCCGCCGAGCATGTGCTCTTCATGCCCGATGCGCTGTCGTACCTGCTTACGGGCGAACAGGTGTGCGAATATACGATCCTCTCCACCTCGCAGCTGATGAATCCCCGCACGCGGGAGCTGGACGGGGAGCTGTTGCGTGCGGCCGGCGTCGACGCATCGCTGTTCGCCCGACGGGTGATGCCCGGCGAGCGTGTCGGCGTGCTGCGCGACGAGGTGGCTCGCCGCACGGGACTGGGGCGTGTGGAGGTCTTCGCCGTGGCGGGACACGATACCGCTTCGGCCATCGCCGCCGTGCCCGCTGCCGACGAGCGCTTCGCCTATCTCTCGTCGGGCACGTGGTCGCTCATGGGCATCGAGTTGCCCGCTCCGGTCATCACGGAGGAGTCGTGCGCGATGAACTTCACCAACGAGGGCGGCGTGGACGGTACGACGCGGTTCCTGAAAAACATCACCGGCATGTGGTTGTTGGAGGAGTGCCGCCGCATCTGGGCGAAGGAGGGGCGTACCTATACCTACGCCGAGATCATGGCCATGGCTGCCGCCGCCGAGCCGGGCCGGACGCGCATCGATCCCGACGACGAGGCCTTCGCGCATCCGGCCGACATGCCGGCGGCGATCCGCGACTGGTGCCGCGGCCGGGGCAAGGTCCCGCCGGCGGACGATGCGGCGCTCGTGCGCTGCATCTTCGAGAGCCTGGCCGCCCGCTACGGCGAGGTGCTGGGCAACTTGCGCGGCGTGGCGCCCTTCGCCATCGAGCGGTTGCACGTGATCGGCGGCGGCGCGCAGAACGATTTGCTGAACCAGCTTACGGCCGACGCCTGCGGGATTCCCGTCGTGGCCGGCCCGTCGGAGGCGACGGCCATTGGCAACGTCATGGTGCAGGCGCGTGCGCTGGGGCTGGTGGGGTCGCTCGCCCGGATGCGCGACTACATCCGCCGCTCGGTGGAGGTCAGGGAGTTTCTGCCGCGAACGAAATGAATCTTAACTAAAAATACATTGAAACGATGAAGACCCAATTGATCGAAGAGGCTTACCGCATCGCTCGCGAGCGGTATGCGGCCGTCGGAGTCGATACCGACGAAGCCCTGGAAAAATTGCAGCGCGTCAGCCTGTCGCTGCACTGCTGGCAGGCGGACGACGTCACCGGATTCGAGAATCGGGGCGGCGAGCTGACGGGCGGCATTCAGGCTACGGGCAACTATCCGGGCAAGGCACGCAACGTCGAGGAGCTGCGCGCCGACATCCTCAAAGCCGCCAGTTACATTCCCGGCACGCACCGTCTGAACCTGCACGAGATCTACGGCGAGTTCGGCGGCGAGAAGGTCGACCGCAACGAGGTGGAGGTGAAACATTTCGCGGGATGGATCGAGTGGGCGCGCGCCCACGGCATGAAGCTCGACTTCAACTCCACGTCGTTCTCGCACCCCAAGAGCGGCTCGCTTTCGCTCTCCAACCCCGATCCCGAGATCCGCGAGTTCTGGATCGAGCACACCAGGCGCTGCCGCGCCATCGCCGAAGCGATGGGCGAGGCGCAGGGCGATCCCTGTATCATGAACCTGTGGGTTCACGACGGGTCGAAAGACCTGACGGTGAATCGGATGCTCTACCGCGAACTGCTGCGCGACTCGCTCGACCGGATCTTCGAGCAGAAGTACGACCACATGAAGGACTGCATCGAGTCGAAGGTCTTCGGCATCGGTTTGGAGAGCTATACGGTGGGCAGCAACGATTTCTACATCGGCTACGGCGCCAGCCGCGGCAAGATCGTCACGCTCGACACGGGCCACTTCCACCCCACGGAGCTGGTGGCCGACAAACTCTCGTCGCTGCTGCTCTTCACGCCCGAGGTGATGCTCCACGTCTCGCGTCCCGTGCGCTGGGATTCGGACCACGTGACGATCATGAACGACGATACGTTGGAGCTGTGCAAGGAGATCGTGCGCTGCGACGCGCTCGATAGGGTGCACATCGGTCTGGACTATTTCGACGCTTCGATCAACCGCATCGGCGCCTACGTGATCGGTTCGCGCGCCACGCAGAAGTGCATGATGCAGGCGTTGCTGGAACCGCTGGCCAAGCTGCGTGCGTACGAGGCCGACGGACAGGGCTTCGAGCGTCTGGCGCTGCTCGAAGAGTCGAAGTCGCTGCCGTGGAACGCCGTGTGGGACATGTTCTGCCTGAAAAACGACGTGCCGGTGGGCGAGGAGTTCATCGCCGACGTCCAGCGCTACGAAGCCGAAGTAACCTCCAAACGATAGAGCCATGTACAGAATCGTATTGAACGAAACCTCCTACTACGGTGCGGGTTGCCGCTCGGTGATCGCCGAGGAGGTTCGCAAGCGCGGCTTCCGCAAGGCGCTGCTGGTCACGGACAAGGATCTGATCCGTTTCGGCGTGGCCGAAAAGATCGAGCGCGTGCTCGCCGATGCGGGCATCCCCTATGAGATTTACAGCGAGATCAAGGCCAACCCCACGATCCGCAACGTGCAGCAGGGCGTCGAGGCCTTCAAGCGTTCGGGCGCCGACTTCATGGTCGCGCTGGGCGGCGGCTCGTCGATCGACACGGCCAAAGCCGTGGGGATCATCGTCAACAACCCCGAATTCGCCGACGTGCGCTCGCTCGAAGGGACGGCGGCGACCAAGCACCGCGCCGTGCCGACCTTCGCCGTCCCCACGACGGCGGGTACGGCGGCCGAGGTGACGATCAACTACGTCATCACCGACGAGGAGGCCAAGCGCAAGATGGTCTGCGTCGATCCCAACGACATCCCGATGTGCGCCGTGATCGACTGCGAACTGATGTACTCGATGCCCAAGGGGCTGACCGCCGCCACGGGTATGGATGCGCTGACGCACGCCGTCGAGGGCTACCTCACGCCGGGGGCGTGGACGATGAGCGACATGTTCGAATTGAAGGCGATCGAGCTGATCGCGCGACACCTGAAAAACGCCGTCGACGACGGCAGCGACGAGACGGCCCGCGCGGGCATGGCCGAGGCGCAGTATATCGCCGGCATGGGCTTTTCGAATGTGGGGCTGGGCATCGTCCACTCGATGGCTCACCCGCTGGGAGCCTTCTACGACACGCCGCACGGCGTGGCCAACGCCACGTTGCTGCCCTACGTCATGGAGTACAACGCCGAGTCGCCGTCGCGTGCAAAATACCTCGATATCGCCCGCGCCATGGGCGTGAAGACCGACGGCATGAGCGTCGACGAGGGGGTGCGCGCTGCCGTCGACGCGGTGAAAGCCCTCTCGCTGAGCATCCGCATCCCGCAGCGTCTGCACGAGCTGGGCGTGCGCGAGGAGGATATTCCGGCGCTGGCGGTGGCTGCGTTCAACGACGTCTGCACGGGCGGCAATCCCCGTCCGACGTCCGTCGAGGAGATCGAGCGGTTGTACCATATCGCCTATTGACATGGAAATTCTGATCGGATTGTTGATTATCGCCGTCGGGAGCTTCGGACAGTCGAGCTCCTACGTGCCGATCCGCAAGGTGCGCGACTGGTCGTGGGAGAGCTTCTGGCTGGTGCAGGGCATCTTCGCATGGATCGTCTTCCCGTGGCTGGGTGCGAGTCTGGCGCTGCCCGAAGGGGTGACGCTCGGTGCGCTGTGGGCGGCGGGCGGCGCCTGGCAGTCGGTCTTCTACGGCGTGCTGTGGGGTGTCGGGGGACTGACCTTCGGCCTGTCGATGCGCTATCTGGGCGTGGCGCTCGGACAGTCGATCGCACTGGGTACCTGCGCAGCGTTCGGCACGCTCTTCCCCGCGCTGCTGGCGGGGCAGAATCTCTTCCGCGGCGAGGGGCTGGCGCTGTTGCTGGGCGTCTGCATCACGCTGGCGGGCATCGCCGTGATCGGCTATGCCGGTTCGCTGCGTTCGCGTCTGCTCAGCGACGAGGAGCGCCGTGCGGCGGTGAAGGATTTCGCGCTGACCAAGGGGTTGCTGGTGGCGCTGCTGGCCGGTGCGATGAGCGCCTGTTTCAGTCTGGGCCTCGAAAGCGGCGCGGCCATTCAGGCGGCGGCCGTCGCAGCCGGCGTGAAGGAGCTTTTCGCGCTGAATCCGGTGATTCTGCTCGTGACGCTCGGCGGTTTCGCGACCAATGCCGCCTACTGCATCTTCTGCAACGTGAAAAACCGCACGGGCCGCGACTACTTCTCGGTACCGGCGGGCGTGTGGGTCAACAACGTGCTCTTCTGCGCGCTGGCCGGCGTGCTGTGGTACTCGCAGTTCTTCGGGCTGGGCATGGGCAAGAGCTTCTTCGCAGAGGCGCCGCTGATGCTGGCCTTCTCGTGGAGCATCCTCATGTCGCTCAACGTGCTGTTCAGCAATCTGTGGGGCATCCTGTTGCACGAGTGGCGCGGCGTCGACCGCCGTACGGCGGCGGTGCTCGTGACGGGTCTGCTGATCCTGATCTTTTCGACCGTATATCCGCAACTGGTAAAATAGAGAAAACGATGAAACTGATTGATAACGAATCGCTCGACCGCCAGATCGGGGTAGTGGCCGAGGTGGCCGGCTACCTCTGGGAGCGCGGCTGGGCCGAACGCAACGGCGGCAACATCTCGGTCAACGTCACCGGACTTTGCGCCGATGCCGTTTGCGAACTGCCCGCGCTGGACGGGCCTTACCCCCTTCCCAAACCGGTGCCGCACATCGCGGGCGGCTGTTTTCTGGTCACGGGCACGGGACGCCGCATGCGTTACGTGGCATCGCAGCCGCTGGCGAACGTCGCGCTGATCCGCGTGGCTGCCGACGGCGCATCCTACGAGATCGTCGCCGACGAGCCGGTGCGTCCGACCTCCGAACTGCCCGCGCACCTCTCGGTGCACGACTATCTGATCGGCGCGGGGCGTCCCGAGCGGGCGGTGGTGCATACGCATCCCATCGAGCTGGTGGCGATGACGCACAATCCCGAATTTCTGGGCAAAGACGTGCTCACGCGGCTGTTGTGGAGCATGATCCCCGAGACGCGCGCCTTCTGTCCCAAGGGGCTGGGCATCGTTCCCTACACGCTGCCCGGCTCGCAGGAGTTGGCCGACCGGACGATCGCCCTGCTGGACGACTACGACGTGGTGATGTGGACCAAACACGGCGCACTGGCCATCGGCACCGACCTGATCGAGGCGTTCGACCAGATCGACGTGCTGTCGAAATCGGCCAAGATCTACGAATCGGCCCGCTCGATGGGATTCGTCCCCACGGGAATGAGCGACGCCGAGATGCAGGAACTCAAAGAGGTCTTCGGCCTCTGACGAAAGGGTAGGATCGGTTTTTCGGTACCCTTTTTTACCCTCGCCCGATCGGGACAGGTTCGCCTTCGGCGGTCCTTTTCTGCGTTCGGCATAGTCCGTGGGCGACTTACGCGCCCGCTTACCGGAAAGGTTAGTTTTTAATTAGGTGGTGCGGACTGTTCCCTTGCGGAACAGTCCGTTTTTTGTGCCGCAGGGTTGACCGTCTGCCGGAAATTGGCTATCTTGCGGGAAAAAGATTCCGTATATGAAACAAAAGATCGTGCTGCTGCTCGCTGCGGCCCTGCTGTTGTGTTCCGGCGTGCTGGCCCGCCGTGCTCCGCGCCACGTCGTACCCCGCGCTGCGGAGCTCAATTTCGCCTTTCTGACCGACGTGCACGTGACGCCCCGCGGCGAGTCCGACTCGCTGCTGCGGGCCGCCGTGGCCGAGATCAACGCCTCGGCGGTCGATTTCGTACTGGTCACGGGCGATCTCTGCAACATGGGCAGCGACGCCGAACTGCATTGCGTGCACGGCATCCTCAAACGTTTGCGCAAGCCGTGGTTCGCCGTGCCCGGCAACCACGAGACGACATGGTCGGAGAGTGCCTGCACGACCTTCGGCCGTCTGTTCGGCAATGACGGCCGGCTGGCGTTCCGTGCGGGCGGCTACCTCTTCGTCGGCTTCACGGCGGGACCCTACATGAAGATGGCCGACGGTTCGGTTCGGCGCGAGGATCTGCAATGGGTCGAAGAGCGGATGCGGGCGGCGCGTCCCGGCGAGCGGATCGTCACGTTCTGCCACTATCCGCTGACGAACGACGTGACCAACCGCACGGCTGTCACGCAACTGCTGCGCCGCTACGACGTGCGTTTCGACCTGTGCGGCCATTACCATACGCTGCGTCTCTGCAACTTTGACTCGATTCCCGGGCTGATGGGCCGTTCGCTCATCCCGAAGAACCGCAGGCAGGAGCCTGCGGCGGGTTACAACCTCGTGCGGGTGTGGGGCGATTCGGTCGCCCTCTACGAGAAGCGGCTGGGCGAGGCGCCGCGGCTCTCGTTCGCAATCCCGCAGGGCAATTCGGCGGCGTTGACCGCGCTGCCGTGCGATCCGCAGCCTGCGCCGATCACCTACGAACGGACGGGTGCGGCGCTCGTGGTCGAGGACGAGGCGTCGATCTATACGGGCGTCGCCGTGGCGGGCGATACGATCTTCTACGGTACGTCGCTGGGTGTGTTGAAAGCCTATGACGTGAAGAACCGCCGCGAGGTGTGGCGGCGGCAGTTCGGCAATGCGGTCTACTCGACGCCGCTCGCGGCCGGCGGCGTGGTCGTGGCGGGCGACGCCGCGGGGGCCGTGTGGGGGCTGGATGCGGCCACGGGCCGCCGTCTGTGGCGGATCGCGGCGAAAACGCCCGTGATCGGCGACGGACTGGTGGCCGACGGCTGGCTCTACATGGGGCTGGGCAGCGGGTCGATGGCCAAGATCGAGCTGCGCACGGGCCGTATCGCCTGGGAGTTCCGTTTCGGCGAGGGGCAGCCGCAGGGGCGCCCTGCCGTGGCCGGCGGGCGCGTGGTCTTCGGGGCGTGGGACACGAACCTCTACTGCCTCGACGAAGCGACGGGCGAGCGGCTGTGGAGCTGGAACAACGGCAGCCCGCAGAAGCTCTACTCGCCGGGCCACATCGTGCCGCGCATCGTCGGCGGGCGGGTATTCATCGTGGCGCCCGACCGCTGCATGACGGCGCTCGACCTGGCGACGGGCCGCGAGATCTGGCGCGTCAAGCGGCGCAAGGTGCGCGAGACGACCGGAGTGAGCGCCGACGGCTCGGCGGTCTACGCCAAGACTATGGACGGCGAACTGCTGGCCGTAGCGACGGATGCCGACTGTTACATGGAGTTGTGGACGGTCGACGCCGGTTGGGGCTACGACCACAACCCCTGCCCCGTCGAAGTGCGCGAAGGGGTGGCCTACATGGCCAACCGCACGGGTTGCGTGGCGTCGGTGAGCGGCGACGGACGGCTGTTCTGGGCCGAGAAATTCGCCTCGTCGGCTGCCAACGACTTCTTCGTCGATGCCGACAACCGGCTGTGGGTGACCTTTATCGAGGGGAAGATCTTCTGTTTAGGCGATCCCGTCGTCCGTTAGGAAGACGCGGCGGAATTCGCTCTCGAAATTGGGCGTGAAGAGACCCGTGCCCAGTGTGCGGAGGATCTCTCCGATCGTCCAGAACCGTCCGCCGTCGGTCTCGTCGCTCGGCGTGACGGGGCCGTCGTAGACGGTGCGGTTGACGTAGACCAGTTCACGCTCGCGCACCGAGTCGAAGATGTACTGCGTGAGCCGTTCGGGCGTGAACTCCGTGACGCCAAGCTCCTCGCGTACTTCGCGGCGCAGCGCTTCGTCGGGGGTCTCGCCGTAGTCGACGTGGCCGCCGACGGCCGTGTCCCAGCGCCCGGGCTGAATATCTTTCCACAGCGGGCGTTTCTGCAAATAGAGCTCGCCCCGGCTGTTGAACAGGTGCAGATGTACGACCGGATGCAGCAACCGCCGCCCGTCGTGGCATTCGCCGCGCGTGGCGCAGCCGACGACCCGTCCCGTCTCGTCGACGACGGGGAAGAGTTCCGAAGAATTGTCCCGATTCATTCGATACCTTAATATTTATGTTTCGTGCGATCCGTCCGGATCACGGCCGAACGGACGTGTTCCGATCCGCGAGATTCAGCAGATAGACGTTCGCATCGGTGTAACGGCCGTCTTCGAGCAGTTCGGCGCGATGTTCGACGTGGTCGAGCGTGAAGCCGAGCCGCTGCGGGATGCGGTTGCTCGGCCCGTTGCCCGTGGCGCATTTGATCGCGACGCAGCGCATCGCCAGCTCCTCGCGCGCCATGCGGCAAAGCGCCCGGACGGCCGTCGTGACGATGCCGCGCCCCTGCCACGCCTCGCGGAGCCAGTAACCGATTTCGGTGGTGCGGGCAAGCGGATCGGTCGACTTGAAACCGATGAGTCCGATGAAACGCTCCCCGTCGCGGATCGTGAAGACCGTTTCGCGGTAGGAAGCTTCGAGTACGGAGCGGACGAAGCGCAGCGAATCCTCCTCGTTGCGGGTGAACTGCACGAAGGGCAGCCAGCGTCCCAGGTAGGCGCGTTCGCCGTCGATGGCGGCGAAGATGTCGGCCGCGTCGGCCGTCCGGAGTTCGTGCAGCGCGATGCCGGGCAGGATCGGAATCGTTTTCATGCGGACAAAGATAGTGCAAGCCGAGGGCAAAAGCAAACGAAGTTTGCGGCTTTGCCGAGGCGCCGCCTATCTAAGCGGAAGCTCGTCTTCCGCAAAGTGCACAAGCCGCGGGCAAAAGCAAACGGAGTTTGCGGTTTTGCCGAGGCGGAGTATCTACGGCGCAGTCAAAGTACGATTTTTCTTTGTCAGTCCGCGGCCGGCGGAGGATGCGTCGGCCGCCTGTGGCGGGACGATGCAGCCCTCCGCATGGGGCGGCTGCGGGCTGCCGCTCTTCGGGTTTTGACCGAAGAGCGAATCTTTTTAGCAGAATTTGACTGTGAACATGTCAGAAATATCCCGACCTTCGATTGGGCATTTCTTGAGAGGAGCAGTTTTACCACCTTTTGTCACCGAAAGGTGGTGCCAAAAGTGTCCGCCAGGCGAAAACGTCGGGGAACGGCCGTCGGCTTGCGCCTGAAACGCTACGCGGACAAGCTCGCGCCCGCGTTTTCGCCGGCGCATCCGCCGCCCGTTCTTCTTCCCGCGTTTTCGCAAGGCGGAAGCTGCGGTGCGCTCCGCGCAACTATAAAAAGAATGTCTCCATTTATCGTATGCGCTGCGCGCAACCATGATCATTTGGTTGCGTTCCGTTTTGGCCGGCCGGCGATCTTCCGGCGCGATGGGGGCTGTCTTCCGGATCAAGTTAAAACCCATCCTCTCTTCCGTATCGGCTGTGCGGAAAGAGGAGCGATTCTTCCCGTTCGGGTGCCGGAGGTGGTAAAAACCATTTATTTTTTGAAAAAAAGAGCCCGACTATTTTTTAATTCGCAAAACTATTCTATCTTTGCACTCGATTTCGCCGAATAAGCGGAATCGGTTGACGCAAGGTTCTTTGAGACAGATAGGAATGGAAAATCCTGCGCCGATATTTGGCGGTTCGGAATATTATTCTTATCTTTGCAATCCAAAACGGTTCATGCCGATGTAGCTCAGCCGGTCAGAGCAGCTGATTTGTAATCAGCAGGTCGTGGGTTCGAATCCCTCCATCGGCTCTACATCGCAAACCAACAGGGGAAGTTACCAGAGTGGCCAAATGGGGCAGACTGTAAATCTGCTGGCTTACGCCTTCGGTGGTTCGAATCCATCACTTCCCACTTTTAAAAAGAGCGTGCCGGTTGGAGGATGCAAAACCTCGGTGCGACGCAGGGCTCAGGGCGCTCGTCGCGAGGAGGGAGGGTGGACTCTGATACGGTATATTTTTGCGGAAGTAGCTCAGTTGATAGAGCATTAGCCTTCCAAGCTAAGGGTCGCGAGTTTGAGCCTCGTCTTCCGCTCCAAGATTCAGAAAACGGGTGATGTAGCCGTCGTGCGGCATGCGTCGCACCGTTGTTCTGCGAAGAAAACGGCTGTTAAGAGATTTTTTGAATTCTAATACATTACAACTATGGCAAAAGAGAAATTTGACCGTTCGAAACCGCATGTGAACATCGGTACCATCGGACACGTAGACCACGGTAAGACGACGCTGACCGCCGCAATTACCACCGTACTTGCAAAAGCGGGTCTGTCGGAGCTTCGCTCGTTCGACTCGATCGACAACGCACCCGAAGAGAAGGAGCGCGGTATCACGATCAACACGTCGCACGTCGAGTATCAGACCGCTAACCGTCACTACGCTCACGTGGACTGCCCCGGACACGCCGACTATGTGAAGAACATGGTTACGGGTGCCGCTCAGATGGACGGTGCCATCCTCGTAGTTGCCGCTACGGACGGTCCTATGCCTCAGACCAACGAGCACGTGCTGCTCGCCCGTCAGGTGAACGTGCCGAAGATTGTCGTTTTCCTGAACAAGTGCGACATGGTCGACGATCCCGAAATGCTCGACCTCGTCGAGATGGAGGTACGCGACCTGCTCAACAAGTACGAGTACGACGGCGACAACGCTCCCATCATCCGCGGTTCCGCTCTGGGTGCCCTCAACGGCGAGCCGAAGTGGGAGGAGAAGGTCATGGAGCTGATGAATGCCGTGGACGAGTACATTCCGCTGCCGCTGCGTGAGAACGAGAAGCCCTTCCTGATGCCTGTCGAGGACGTGTTCTCGATCACGGGCCGCGGTACGGTGGTTACCGGCCGTATCGAGACCGGTGTCATCAAGGTCGGCGATCCCGTCGAGATCATCGGTCTGGAGGAGAAGGTGCTCACCTCGACCTGCACGGGCGTGGAGATGTTCCGCAAGCTGCTCGACGAGGGCGAGGCCGGCGACAACGTGGGTCTGCTCATGCGCGGTATCGACAAGAAGGAGGTAAAGCGCGGTATGGTCGTTGCCAAGCCGGGTTCGATCACTCCCCACACCAAGTTCGAGGCTGAGGTCTATATCCTGAAAAAGGAGGAGGGTGGCCGTCACACGCCGTTCCACAACAAATACCGTCCCCAGTTCTACCTGCGTACGATGGACGTAACCGGCGAGATCGCTCTGCCGGAGGGTGTAGACATGGTGATGCCGGGCGACCACGTTACCATTACCGTAACGCTCATCTACCCGGTTGCACTGAACGAGGGTCTGCGTTTCGCTATCCGCGAGGGCGGCCGTACGGTAGGTGCGGGTCAGATTATCAAGATTCTTGAGTAATACGACCGATAACAGGTGCGGAATTCCGGTTCCGCACCCCTTTTTAGGAGCATAGTTCAAGGGTAGAATAGCGGTCTCCAAAACCGTTGATGGGAGTTCGAATCTCTCTGCTCCTGCTAAAAGATAAAAGTTCGCAATATGCTTAACTACATCAAAGAATCGTACAAGGAGCTCGTCGAGAAGGTGTCTTGGCCTACCTTCGCACAATTGCAGAGTTCAACGATCGTCGTCATGGTGGCGTCGTTGATTTTTGCTTTGGTCGTGCTGGTCATGGACATTTCGTTCGAGAACCTTATGAAAGGCATATACAGTTTCCTCGGCAATATCGGTCACTAATCTTCAATGCGACTGACTGGCTATGAGCGAGATTAAGAAACAATGGTATGTGATCCGCGCCGTGGGCGGTAAGGAGAATAAGGTGAAGGAGTACATCGAATCCGAAATTCGCCACAACCACCTCGAAGATTACATCTCTCAGATACTGATTCCTACCGAAAAAGTCTATACTATCCGCAACGGTAAGAAGATTTCGAAAGAAAAAGTGTCCTATCCGGGCTACGTCCTCATCGAGGCGGCCTTCGTAGGGCAAATTCCGATCATCATTCGCAACACTCCCAATGTGCTGGGCTTCCTGGGCGATACCAAGGAGGAGAGCCGGAAGATGATTGCGACTCCCTTACGTCCACAGGAGGTGAGCCGCATTCTGGGCCGGGTCGACGAACTCAGCGAAATGGAGGAAGAGAACGAGGTTCCCTTCTTTGTCGGCGAGACCGTCAAGGTTACGGACGGTCCTTTCTCGAGCTTCCAAGGTACCATCGAGGCAGTCGACAACGAACGCAAGAAACTGACGGTCTCCGTGAAGATTTTCGGTCGCAAGACTCCTATGGAGTTGAGCTTTACACAAGTAGAAAAAGAATAATTAACCAAGGAAAATTATGGCAAAAGAGGTCGCTGCATTTATCAAATTGCAGATTAAAGGTGGTGCTGCCAATCCTTCACCCCCAGTGGGTCCTGCGTTGGGTTCCAAGGGAGTCAATATCATGGACTTCTGTAAACAGTTCAATGCACGTACCCAGGACAAGGCGGGGAAGGTCCTTCCAGTCATCATCACGGTTTATAGCGATAAGTCGTTCGACTTTGTTGTTAAACAGCCGCCCGTAGCCATCCAGCTCAAAGAAGCCGCGAAGGTCAAGAGCGGTTCCGCGCAGCCCAACCGCGACAAGGTCGGCGAGGTCACGTGGGAACAGATCGAGGCGATCGCCAGGGACAAGATGCCCGACCTGAACTGCTTCACCGTCGAAGCTGCCATGCGTATGGTCGCCGGTACTGCTCGCAGTATGGGCATCAACGTAAAAGGCGAATTTCCTAAAAAGTAACGTAGCATGAGCAAGTTAACGAAAAATCAGAAAAATGCCTACGCGAAGGTCGAGCCCAACAAGGCGTACAAGCTCGCTGAGGCCGCAGCTCTTCTGAAGGAAATTACCTTTACGAAATTCGATGCTTCGGTCGACATCGACGTCCGTCTGGGCGTCGATCCCCGCAAGGCGAATCAGATGGTGCGCGGCGTCGTGACGCTGCCCCACGGTACGGGTAAGACGGTGCGCGTGCTGGTGCTCTGCACTCCTGAAAAGGAGGAGGAGGCCAAGGCCGCCGGTGCCGATTACGTCGGTCTGGACGAATACGTCGAGAAGATCAAAGGCGGCTGGACCGACGTGGATGTCATCATCACCACGCCGAACGTCATGGGCAAGGTGGGTGCGCTGGGCCGCATTCTAGGTCCCCGCGGCCTGATGCCGAACCCCAAGACGGGTACGGTGACGATGGACGTTGCCAAAGCTGTAAGCGAAGTTAAAGCCGGCAAGATCGACTTCAAGGTCGACAAGTTCGGTATTGTTCACACATCGATCGGTAAAGTTTCGTTTTCGCCGGAGCAGATCGTCGACAATGCCAACGAGTTCCTCTCGATGATCATGAAACTCAAACCGTCTGCCGCCAAAGGCTCTTACGTGAAGAGTATCTATCTCTCGTCGACGATGAGCCCCGGTTTGCAGATCGATGCGAAATCAGTTGAAACCAAATAACGAAGGAGGATTTAAGAGATGACCAAGGAAGAAAAAGCGGTTGTAATCAACAACCTCGCCGAGCAGCTCAACGAGTATCCTCACTTCTATCTGACCGACATCGAAACGCTCAACGCCGAGCAGACCGCTCAGTTGCGCAGAAAGTGCTTCGAGAACGAGATCAAACTCGTCGTCGTGAAGAACACCCTTTTCGGCAAGGCGCTCGAAAAGGCCGAGAAGGCGGATGCTGATCTGATGAAGGTTTTAGAGGGTTCGACCTCGGTAATGTTTGCAACGACGGCGAAGGCCCCTGCCGTTGTCATCAAGGAGTTCCGCAAGAAGAGCGAGAAACCCGTCTTGAAGGCAGCGTTCGTGGAGGAGTGCGTTTATGTCGGCGACAACCAGTTGGATGCCCTGTGCAACATTAAGAGCAAGGAAGAACTCATCGGAGAGATCGTTTCGCTCCTGCAGTCGCCTGCGAAGAATGTTATCTCTGCATTGCAAGCTAATGCAGGCCAAAAGATTGCGGGCCTCGTGAAGACGCTCGAAGAAAGAAACTAATTACGAACAAAAACAAGAATTTAATAAAAATTACAACTATGGCAGATGTAAAGAAACTGGCAGAAGAATTGGTAAATTTGACTGTTAAGGAAGTAAACGAATTGGCTACCGTCCTCAAAGAGGAGTACGGCATTGAACCCGCTGCTGCAGCTGTTGCGGTTGCTGCTCCCGCAGCCGGTGCCGGCGAGGCTGCCGCCGCCGAGAAGACGTCGTTCGATGTCATCCTGAAAAACGCAGGTCAGTCGAAACTCCAGGTGATCAAGGTCGTTAAGGAGATCGCAGGTCTGTCGCTGGGCGATGCCAAGGCGCTGGTCGACGGTGCTCCCAAGGCCGTTAAGGAGGGTGTCTCCAAGGAGGAGGCTGAGTCGATCAAGGGCCAGCTCGAGGAGGCAGGTGCTGAAGTTGAAGTCAAGTAGTTTCGTCACTACTTTCGTAGTTTCAGACAACTCAGGTGTAGAGTTTACCCCCAAAGTAAGCTCTATGCCTTTTCTCGTCTAAGAAAAGGGAGTGCCGTCGGAGCTGTGCCCTTTTCTTGGATTTTGGAATGCTCTGAGGGTATAATGTGTTTACGCTGAGAGCATTGCCGCAGGTTATGGAGACCTGTCGGAAAGGAAGGTACCCGATTGAAAGAACAAACTTCAACTTAATTTGGATTTACCGATGTCCACAAATACAACACAACAAAGAATTAGCTTCTCGACAGT
The DNA here is from genome assembly GCF_006542665.1 of Alistipes communis. Classification (NCBI taxonomy): domain Bacteria; kingdom Pseudomonadati; phylum Bacteroidota; class Bacteroidia; order Bacteroidales; family Rikenellaceae; genus Alistipes; species Alistipes communis. The sequence continues at coordinate 862,999 of NZ_AP019735.1, read as the reverse complement.
GAAAAACCGGGTTCCCTATCCGGATCTGCTCGAGGTACAGCTGAAATCATTTCGAGATTTTTTCCAGATGGACACCACGGCCGAGAATCGCAAGAACGAGGGCCTCTACAAGGTGTTTCAGGAGAATTTCCCAATTACGGATACCAGAAACAATTTCGTTCTCGAGTTTATCGACTACTACGTCGATCCGCCCCGTTACTCGATCGAGGAGTGCTTGGAGCGCGGTCTGACGTACAGCGTGCCCTTGAAGGCCAAGTTGAAGCTCTATTGCACCGATACGGAGCACGAAGATTTCGGTGTCGTCGTTCAGGACGTCTATTTCGGTACGATTCCCTATATGACCGAACGGGGTACGTTCGTCATCAACGGTGCAGAGCGCGTCATCGTGTCGCAGCTGCACCGCTCGCCGGGTGTCTTCTTCGGACAGAGCATGCATACCAACGGTACGAAACTCTATTCGGCGCGTATCATCCCCTTCAAGGGGTCGTGGATCGAGTTCGCCACGGACATCAACAACGTGATGTACGCCTACATCGACCGCAAGAAGAAGCTGCCCGTCACGACCCTTTTGCGGGCCATCGGTTTCGAGGCGGATCAGCAGATCCTCGAAATATTCGATCTCGCCGACGAGGTGAAGGTCACCAAGGCCAATCTGAAAAAGGCCGTCGGCCGGATGCTGGCCGCGCGCGTGCTCTCGACGTGGGTCGAGGATTTCGTCGACGAGGATACGGGCGAGGTAGTCTCCATCGAGCGTAACAACGTCATCGTCGACCGCGAGACCGTCTTGCAGGAGGAGCACATCGAACAGATCATCGAGAGCGGTGCCAAGACGATCCTGCTGCACAAGGAGAATCCGTCGGGCATCGATTTCTCCATTATATATAATACGTTGCAGAAAGACCCGTGCAACTCCGAAAAGGAGGCTGTCGTCTACATCTACCGGCAGCTGCGCGCTTCCGAACCGCCCGATGAGGCTACGGCGCGCGACGTGATCGAGAAGCTCTTCTTCTCGGACAAGCGTTACGATCTGGGCGACGTGGGCCGTTTCCGTATCAACAAGAAGCTGGGGTTGGAGATCGATCCCGAAATCCGCACGCTTACGCGCGAGGACATCATCGCCATTATCAAGTACCTCATCCAGCTCATCAACTCGCGCGCCGAGGTGGACGACATCGACCACTTGTCGAACCGCCGTGTGCGCACCGTCGGCGAGCAGCTGTCGAATCAGTTCTCGGTGGGCTTCGTGCGTATGGCGCGTACGATCCGCGAGCGCATGAACGTGCGCGACAACGAGGTCTTCACGCCCGTCGACCTGATCAACGCCAAGACGCTGTCGAGCGTCATCAACTCGTTCTTCGGCACCAGCCAGCTGTCGCAGTTCATGGACCAGATCAATCCGCTGGCCGAAATTACGCACAAACGCCGTCTGTCGGCGCTCGGTCCCGGCGGTCTGTCGCGCGACCGCGCCGGTTTCGAGGTGCGCGACGTGCACTACACGCATTACGGCCGTCTCTGTCCGATCGAGTCGCCGGAAGGTCCCAACATCGGTCTGATCTCGTCGCTGTGCGTCTATGCCAAGATTTCGGACATGGGCTTCATCGAGACGCCCTACCGTTCGGTGAACGACGGCGTGATCGATCTGGACAACAGCCATATCCGCTACTACTCCGCCGAAGAGGAGGAGGGAAAGGTGGTCGCCCAGTCGAACGTTCCGATCGACGACGAGGGCCATTTCCTCCAACCGAACCGTATCAAGGCGCGTAAAGGCGCCGATTTCCCCGTGGTGACGGACAAGGAGGTCGACCTGATGGACGTGGCTCCGAACCAGATCGCTTCGATCGCCGCCAGCCTGATCCCCTTCTTGGAGCACGACGACGCCAACCGTGCGCTGATGGGATCGAACATGATGCGCCAGGCCGTTCCGCTCGTCACGTGCGAAGCGCCGATCGTCGGCACGGGCATCGAGAAGGACATGATCTCCGACAGCCGCATCCAGATCGTCGCCGAGGGCGACGGCGAGGTGGTTTTCGCCGATGCCACGCAGATCCGCATCAAATACGAACGTACGCCGGACGAAGTCGTCTGCTCGTTCGCTCCCGAGGTGACCACCTACGAGCTGCCGCGCTACCGCCGTACCAACCAGAATACGTCGATTACCCTCAAACCGGTCGTGCTGACGGGCGACCGCGTGACGAAGGGGCAGATCCTGACCGAAGGCTACTCGACGCAGGGCGGCGAGCTGGCGCTCGGCCGCAACCTGAAAGTGGCCTACATGCCGTGGAAGGGATACAATTTCGAGGACGCGATCGTGATCTCGGAGCGTATCCAGCGCGAGGACATCTTCACCTCGGTGCACGTCGACGAGTACATCATGGAGGTGCGCGACACCAAGCGCGGTGTCGAGGAGTTGACCTCCGACATTCCCAACGTGAGCGAAGACGCCACGAAGGATCTGGACGCCAACGGTATTATCCGCATCGGCGCCAACGTCCACCCGGGCGACATCCTCATCGGCAAGATCACGCCCAAGGGCGAGAGCGATCCTTCGCCGGAGGAGAAGCTGCTGCGCGCCATCTTCGGCGACAAGGCGGGCGACGTGAAGGACGCTTCGCTCAAAGCGCAGCCCTCGCTGCACGGCGTGGTGATCGACACCAAACTTTACAGCCGCGCCGGCAAGGAGGCCAAGAAGTCGAAGGCCGCCGAGAAGGCGATGCTCGAAAAGCTCGACGAGAAATTCGCCGCCGAGATCGCCGATCTGACCAAACTGCTCGTGCAGAAGCTCTGGTCGCTCGTGCAGGGCAAGACCACGACGGGCGTCACCGACTATTTCGGTGCGGAGCTTTACGCCGCCGGTACGAAATTCACGCAGAAGATGCTCGAAGAGCTGTCGCGTCAGACGACCGACGAGCGCACGGGCGTCCCGACGGGTTTCCTCAATCTCGGATCGTGCGGCTGGACGTCGGACGAGCATGTCAACGCCCTGATCGAGGCTACGATCAACAACTATACGATCGAGTGGAAGAAGGCCGACGCCGCGATCAAGCGCGAGAAGTACAACCTCACCAACGGCGACGAGCTGCCGCAGACGGGCGTCATCCAGATGGCCAAGGTCTACATCGCCAAGAAGCGCAAGTTGAAGGTGGGCGACAAGATGGCCGGCCGTCACGGCAACAAGGGTATCGTGGCGCGTATCGTGCGCGACGAGGACATGCCCTTTCTGGAAGACGGTACGATCGTCGACATCTGTCTGAACCCGCTGGGCGTACCTTCGCGAATGAACCTCGGCCAGATCTACGAGGCCGTGCTCGGTTGGGCGGGCCGCGAGCTGGGCGTGAAGTTCGCCACGCCGATCTTCGACGGCGCTTCGCTCGACCAGATCAACGAGTATACCGCCGAGGCAGGTATCCCGCGCAGCGGCCGCACCTACCTCTACAACGGCGAGACGGGTGAGCGTTTCGACCAGCCGGCCACCGTCGGCGTGACCTACATGCTCAAACTGGGCCACATGATCGACGACAAGATGCACGCCCGTTCGATCGGTCCCTACTCGCTCATCACGCAGCAGCCGTTGGGCGGTAAGGCGCAGTTCGGCGGTCAGCGTTTCGGTGAGATGGAGGTCTGGGCGCTCGAAGGCTTCGGTGCCGCCAACATCCTGCAAGAGATTCTGACGATCAAGTCGGACGACGTGACGGGCCGCGCCAAGGCCTACGAGGCGATCGTCAAGGGCGACAACCTGCCCAAGCCGGGCATTCCGGAGGCGATGAACGTCCTGCTGCACGAGCTGCGCGGTCTGGCGCTTTCGGTCAAACTGGAGTAAAGGGTAGTAAAACGAGAAAGAAAAACTGAATCATTATGCCATTCAACAAAGATAACAAACCGGCTGGCGGCTACAATCGCATTTCGATCGGACTGGCATCTCCCGAGGAGATTCTCGCCCAGTCGAGCGGCGAGGTGCTCAAACCGGAAACGATCAACTACCGAACGTACAAGCCCGAACGCGACGGTCTGTTCTGCGAGCGTATCTTCGGCCCGGTGAAGGACTACGAGTGCCATTGCGGCAAGTACAAGCGTATCCGCTACAAGGGCATCGTCTGCGACCGCTGCGGCGTGGAGGTGACCGAGAAAAAGGTGCGCCGCGAGCGCATGGGCCATATCTCGCTGGTCGTTCCGGTGGTGCATATCTGGTATTTCCGTTCGCTTCCTTCGAAGATCGGCTACCTGCTGGGTATCCCTTCGAAGAAACTCGAAGCGATCATCTACTACGAGCGTTACGTGGTCATCAACCCCGGCGCTGCGGCCGAGCAGGGCATCGAGCGTTTGCAGACGCTCGCCGAGAAGGAGTACCTCGACGTGCTGGCCGCGCTGCCGAAGGGCAACCAGTCGCTCGACGATTCGGACCCCAACAAGTTCGTCGCCCAGATGGGTGCCGAGGCGATCTACACGCTCTTGCAGCAGGTCGACCTCGATTCGATGTCCTACGCCCTGCGTCACAAGGCTTCGACCGAGACCTCGCAGCAGCGTAAGAGCGAGGCGTTGAAGTGCCTGAACGTCATCGAGTCGTTCCGCGCTTCGAACGGGTTGAACAAACCCGAGTGGATGGTGTTGAAGGTGATCCCCGTCATCCCGCCCGAGTTGCGCCCGCTCGTTCCGCTCGACGGCGGCCGTTTCGCCACGTCGGATCTGAACGACCTCTACCGCCGTGTCATCATCCGCAACAACCGCCTCAAACGCCTGATCGAGATCAAGGCGCCGGAGGTGATTCTGCGCAACGAGAAGCGCATGTTGCAGGAGGCCGTCGACTCGCTGTTCGACAACTCGCGCAAGAGCAACGCCGTGAAGAACGAGTCGAACCGTCCGCTCAAATCGCTGTCGGATTCGCTCAAAGGCAAGCAGGGCCGTTTCCGCCAGAACCTGCTGGGTAAGCGTGTCGACTACTCGGCGCGTTCGGTCATCGTCGTCGGCCCCGAGCTGAAAATGCACGAAATGGGTATCCCGAAGGATATGGCGGCCGAGCTGTACAAGCCGTTCATCATCCGCAAGCTCATCGAGCGCGGTATCGTGAAGACGGTCAAATCGGCCAAGAAGATCATCGACCGCAAGGATCCCGTCATCTGGGGTATTCTGGAAAACGTCATCAAGGGGCATCCGGTGCTGATGAACCGTGCCCCGACGCTGCACCGTCTGGGTATCCAGGCCTTCCAGCCCAAGCTCATCGAGGGCAAGGCCATGCAGTTGCATCCGCTGGCCTGTACGGCCTTCAATGCCGACTTCGACGGCGACCAGATGGCCGTCCACCTGCCGCTGGGCAACGCCGCCATTCTGGAAGCGCAGTTGCTGATGCTGGGTTCGCACAACGTGTTGAACCCCGCCAACGGTGCGCCGATCACCGTCCCGTCGCAGGACATGGTTCTGGGACTCTACTACATCACCAAGCCGCGCAAGGGCGTCAAGGGCGAGGGGCTGGTCTTCTACGGCCCCGAGGAGGCGATCATCGCCTACAACGAGAAACGCGCCGACCTGCACGCCGAGGTGAAGTGCATGGTGAACGACATCGACGAGAACGGTCAGCGGGTGAGCGTCCTGAAAGATACGACCATCGGCCGCATCCTCTTCAACCAGGTCGTTCCCGAGGAGGTGGGCTACATCAATACGGTGCTTACGAAGAAGTCGCTGCGCGACATCATCGCCGTGGTGATGAAGAAGGCCGGCGCCGACAAGGTGGCCGCGTTCCTCGACGACATCAAGAACATGGGTTACCGCATGGCTTTCCAGGGCGGTCTGTCGTTCAACCTCGACGCGGTGATTATCCCCGAGGAGAAGGAGAAGCTCGTGCAGGAGGGTTACGACCGTTCGGACGCGATCATGGAGGACTACAACATGGGTCTGATCACCAACAACGAGCGTTACAACCAGATCATCGACGTCTGGACGAACATCAACACCAAACTCACGAAGGTGGTGATCGACACGCTGGTGAAGGATCAGGACGGTTTCAACCCTGTCTACATGATGCTCGACTCCGGCGCCCGAGGTTCGAAGGAGCAGATCCGCCAGCTGTCGGGTATGCGCGGTCTGATGGCCAAGCCGCAGAAATCGGGTGTCGAAGGCGGTCAGCAGGTCATCGAGAACCCGATCCTCTCGAACTTCAAGGAGGGTCTGTCGGTGCTCGAATACTTCGTCTCGACGCACGGTGCCCGTAAGGGTCTGGCCGATACGGCGTTGAAAACGGCCGACGCCGGTTATCTGACGCGCCGTCTGGTCGACGTGGCGCAGGACGTCATCATCAACGAGGAGGATTGCGGCACGCTGCGCGGTCTGACGGCTACGGCCATCAAACGCAACGACGACGTGGTGCAGACGCTCTACGACCGCATTCTGGGCCGCACGGCGCTCAACGACGTGATCCACCCGCTCACGGGCGAGGTGATCTGCAAGGCGGGTCAGGAGATCACCGAGGACATCGCCGAGGCGATCGAGAAGTCGCCGCTGGAGTCGGTCGAGATCCGTTCGGTGCTCACCTGCGAGGCGCGTCACGGCGTCTGCGCGAAGTGCTACGGCCGCAACCTGGCCACGGCGCGCATGGTGCAGAAGGGCGAAGTGGTCGGCGTCATCGCCGCACAGTCGATCGGCGAGCCGGGTACGCAGCTGACGCTGCGAACGTTCCACGTCGGCGGCGTGGCCGGCGGCTCGGTCGTCGAGACCAACGTCGTTTCGAAATACGAAGGCCGTTTGGAGATCGAGGAGTTGCGTACGATCAAGGGCAAGAACGCTCAGGGCGAGGCGACGAACGTCGTCATCTCGCGCCAGTCGGAGATCCGCATCGTCGATCCCAAGACCGAGATCGTACTCTATACGCATCCGCTGCCTTACGGTGCCACGCTCTTCATGACCGACGGCGCCGAGGTGAAGAAGGGCGACCTGATCTGCGAGTGGGATCCCTACAATGCGGTCATCATCTCGGAGTTCGAGGGCAAGGCCTCCTACGAGAACGTCATCGAGGGCGTCACCTACCGCGAGGAGCGCGACGAGCAGACGGGTCTGTCGGAGAAGGTGGTCATCGAGTCGAAGGACAAGACCAAGAACCCCGTCATCAAGATCATCAACCGGGAGGGCGAGGAGGTCAAGTCCTACAACCTGCCCGTTTCGGCCCACGTCGTGGTGAAGGACAACGCCAAGATCCATGCGGGCGACATCCTGATCAAGATTCCGCGTGCCGTCGGCAAGTCGGGCGGCGACATCACCGGCGGTCTGCCGCGTGTCACGGAGCTCTTCGAGGCGCGCAACCCGTCGAATCCGGCGATCGTCTCCGAGATCGACGGCGAGGTTTCGTTCGGCAAGATCAAGCGCGGTAACCGCGAGATCGTCATTACCTCCAAGCAGGGCGACGTGAAGCGCTATCTGGTGCCGCTGTCGCGTCAGATCATCGTGCAGGAGAACGACTACGTGAAGGCGGGCAGCCCGCTGTCGGACGGTGCCATTACGCCGAGCGACATCCTGCGCATTCTCGGCCCGACGAAGGTACAGGAGTACATCGTCAACGAGGTGCAGGAGGTCTACCGTATGCAGGGCGTGAAGATCAACGACAAGCATTTCGAGGTGATCGTCCGTCAGATGATGTCGAAGGTGCAGATCGAGGATCCGGGCGACACCCGCTTCTTCGAAGATCAGATCGTCGACAAGTGGGAGTTCATGGATGTCAACGACGCGCTGTACGACAAGGTGGTCGTCACCGACGCCGGCGACTCCACGTCGGTGCAGCCGGGGCAGATCATTTCGCTTCGCAAGCTGCGCGACGAGAATTCGAGTCTCAAACGCAAGGACATGCGTCAGGTACAGGTGCGCGACATCGTGCCCGCGACCTCGAATCAGGTCTTGCAGGGTATCACCCGTGCGGCGTTGCAGACGTCGAGCTTCATCTCGGCCGCTTCGTTCCAGGAGACCACCAAGGTGCTCAACGAGGCTGCGATCCAGGGCAAGGTCGATCCGCTGGAAAACTTGAAGGAGAACGTGATCTGCGGTCACCTGATCCCCGGCGGTACGGGTCTTCGCGAGTACGACGACCTGCTCGTCGGACTCAAATCCGACGTCGAGAATCTGACTGCCGCCGCTCAGTAGAGCCGCAATATACGATTGTGAAACCGAGGAGATTTCCATGCGGAAATCTCCTCGGTTTTTCGTGGACGGCGGTCTGCGGGGAGGGTGCCGCGGCTGGCGGGGCGGTTTGCCGGCCGCGGCGGAGTGCTGCCGAAGCATTGGCCGCAGTCGGGGATGAACTGCCGGAGCCGTGTCGGCAGAAGGATGTCGGGAACGTCCCGCCTTTCGCCGGACCATCGGCCGTGCGGCGGAAAGCGGCTGCGGATGCCGTGCGGCCCTGCGGATCGGGAGATTCCGCAAAAAAGGAGCGTACCCGCGCGGGTACGCTCCTTTTTTCTGCGATCCTGCGGAGGCAGGACTATTTCATCGCCTGCTCGACAGCCACCGCGACGGCCACCGTAGCGCCGACCATCGGGTTGTTGCCCATGCCGAGGAAGCCCATCATCTCCACGTGTGCGGGAACCGACGACGAACCGGCGAACTGGGCGTCCGAGTGCATACGGCCCATCGTGTCGGTCATACCGTAGGAAGCGGGGCCTGCGGCCATGTTGTCGGGGTGCAGCGTGCGGCCCGTGCCGCCGCCCGAAGCCACCGAGAAGTACTTCTTGCCGGCCAGCACGCGCTCCTTCTTGTAGGTGCCGGCCACGGGGTGCTGGAAGCGGGTGGGGTTGGTCGAGTTGCCCGTGATCGACACGTCGACGTCCTCCTTCCACATCACGGCCACGCCCTCGCGCACGTCGTCGGCGCCGTAGCAGCGTACCTTGCCGCGAAGTCCGGTCGAATAGGGGGTCTCCTTGACGATCGCCAGCTCGCCCGTGTAGTAGTCGAACTTGGTCTGCACGTAGGTGAAGCCGTTGATGCGCGAAATGATCTGTGCGGCGTCCTTGCCCAGGCCGTTGAGGATCACGCGCAGCGGATTCTTGCGCACCTTGTTGGCCATTTCGGCGATCTTGATGGCGCCCTCGGCTGCGGCGAACGATTCGTGGCCGGCCAGGAAGGCGAAGCACTGCGTCTCCTCGCGCAGCAGACGTGCGGCCAGGTTGCCGTGGCCGATGCCCACCTTGCGGTCGTCGGCTACCGATCCGGGAATGCAGAACGCCTGCAACCCCTCGCCGATCGCCTCGGCGGCGTCGGCCGCATTCTTGCAGCCCTTCTTGATGGCGATGGCGGCGCCTACGACATAGGCCCACTTGGCGTTCTCGAAGCAGATCGGCTGCGTCTCCTCGCAGGTCTTGTAGGGATCGAGCCCCTTCTCGGCACAGATCGCCTTCGCGTCTTCCACGCCGTTTATCCCGTACTGAGCAAGTACAGCGTTGATTTTATCAATTCTGCGCTCGTAGCTTTCAAACAAACTTGCCATATCTCAATTTCTTATTATTCGGTTAAACAACGGTTATTCGTGACGCGGATCGATGTACTTCTTGGCCTCGGCGAAACGACCGTAGCAGCCCTTGGCCTTTTCGAGCGCCTCCTTGGGATCGATGCCCTTCTTCACGAAATCCATGAACTTGCCCAGATGCACGAACTCGTAGCCGATCACCTCGTCGTTCTCGTCGAGCGCCATGCGGGTGCAGTAGCCTTCGGCCATTTCGAGGTAGCGCGTGCCCTTGGCCAGCGTGCCGAACATCGTGCCCACCTGGCTGCGCAGGCCCTTGCCCAGGTCTTCGAGCGAAGCGCCGATGACCAGGCCGCCCTCCGAAAAGGCCGACTGGGTACGACCGTAGACGATCTGCTTGAACAGCTCGCGCATGGCCGTATTGATCGCGTCGCAGACCAGGTCGGTGTTGAGCGCTTCGAGGATGGTCTTGCCCGGCAGGATCTCCGATGCCATGGCGGCCGAATGCGTCATGCCCGAGCAGCCGATCGTCTCGACGAGCGCCTCCTGGATGATGCCGTCCTTGACGTTGAGCGTCAGCTTGCAGGCACCCTGCTGGGGCGCGCACCAGCCCACACCGTGCGTCAAACCCGATATGTCCTTGATCTCCTTGGCTACAACCCACTTGCCCTCTTCGGGGATCGGTGCGGATTCGTGATTTGCACCCTTCTTAACGCAACACATCTGTTGCACTTCGTGTGAATAAATCATAACCGTTAAATTTTATTGAAATTCGTTGAACGTGTAACTGTATTCCGCCGCAAAGGTAGTAATTTTGTTCGGTTCCCGCCACAGAAAACGGCGATTTTTCACTAATTTCGCCCCTCGAACGAATACTCCGGAACATGGTGATTCTCCCCGCAACCGAGGCCGATTTGCAGGCCGTCATCGAACTCGTCGCCCAGGGGCGCGCGGCATTGGCCCGTCAGGGCGTCGACCAGTGGCAGGACGGCTATCCCTCGCCGGAGACGGTCCGGCGCGACCTGCTGCGCGGCGACGGACGCATCGTGCGCATCGACGGTGCGGCGGCCGCCTACGCCGCCTTCTTCTTCGACGGCGAACCGGCCTACGACCGGATCGAGGAGGGCGGCTGGGCCGCCGAAGGGCCTTATGTGGCGGTGCACCGGCTGGTCGTGGGCGAGCGCTTCGTGCGGCGGGGAGTTGCCGCCGCGTTGCTGCGCGAAGCCGCCCGCGAGGCGCTCGTGCGCGGCATCCGCTCGTTCCGCATCGACACGCATCCCGACAACGGACCTATGCGTGCGCTGCTTGTGAGGGAGGGGTTCGCCTGTCGGGGCAAGGTGCGCTACGAAGCCGTGCGGCTGGCTTACGAGAAGCCGATCTTCGGCTGATCCGCTCAGGTACGTTACCGCCTCCGGTGACGGATGCCGGAATATTCGTGCGGATGATTTGAATCAAGGCGGCTATATCCCGTTTTGCACCGCCGCTCCTCCAAAGCGGGCTTTGTCCGAAGCCCCGCCCGGGCGGGGCCGATCTGCAAACGCGGCTTTGCCGCGAATGCTCCGACAGTCGGTCGTGTGCAGTGGCTCGGAAAACCGACGGGGTGCAGAGTTGTATACAGCTGCCTGAATTTTCCTGCCGCCTTTTACCTTACGCGAAACATACGGATGAAAACGACCTACACCCACCTGCTGTTCGACCTCGACGGTACGCTGACCGACCCCATGGAGGGGATCACACGATCGGTGCAGTACTCCCTGCGCCATTTCGGCATCGAGGTGACCGACCTGCGCAGCCTGACGCCCTTCATCGGGCCGCCGCTGGCCGAGTCGTTCCGCGAGTTCTACGGCTTCGACGACGGACGCATCCCCGAGGCGATCCGCCTGATGCGCGAATATTTCAGCGAACGGGGCTGGCGCGAGAACCGCCTCTACGACGGGATGCCGCAGCTGCTCGAACGTTTGTGCGCATCCGGACTTACGCTGGCGGTCGCCACGTCGAAACCGGTCGTGTTCGCCCGGCGCATTCTCGACCATTTCGATCTGGCGCGCTATTTCGCCTTCGTGGGCGGCGCCGAACTCGACGGCAGCCGGCAGGCCAAAGCCGACGTGATCGCCCATGTATTGCAGGGGTTGGGCGGCGTCGATCCGGCGACTTGCCTGATGATCGGCGACCGGCGCCACGACGTCGCGGGAGCGGCCGCCGCCGGCATGGATTCGTGCGGCGTGCTGTGGGGCTACGGAAGCCGTGCGGAGCTGACCGGGGCCGGAGCGACCCGTATCGCCGCCGATCTCGGCGAGTTGGAACGGATCGTAACCGGTCGGTGAGCGGCAGCGGCCCGTGCGCTACTCCTGCCGGACGGCCTCGAAGAAGGGCTTCATGCGCTGCGGGTCGCCCACTGCCCAAACTACGTCGCCCGCGCGGAGCCGTTCGCCGGCGGAGGGATTCGTCACCGGCCCTTCGGGGCGTTCGATGCCCAGCACCAGCGCCGAGGCGCGGCGGCGTACCTCCGCTTCGCCGAGCGTCGTACCGTCGAGCGCCGACCGGGCAGGCAGGGTGTAGGAACCTATCCGCAGAGCCGTGGCGGTCTTCTCTTCGCGGCGGCGTTTGCGTTCCGACCGCTGTTCGTCCAGTACGCGGTGGAAGATGCGGAACTCTTCGTCGGTGCCTACGACCGTCAGACGATCGTAGGGAAAAAGCATCGTATGGCCGTCGGGGAGTTGCAGCCGGCGTTCGCCGCGGCGGATGGCCACGACCGTGACGCCGTAGCGGCGGCGGAAGTCGATCTCGCGGAGCGTCCGTCCTGCGACGATCGATTCGGCCGCGACGCCGAATTCGGCCATGTGGAGCTGCTCGAACGGCAGCTGCCCTTCATTCAGCGGCCGTTCTGCATCGGCCGTGTCGTCGCCGCCGAAGTTCTCGCGCAGACGCTCCTCCATTTCGAACGAACGGCGGCGGAGCCGTTTCGAGAAGACGATGCCGGTGAGCAGCGCCAGCGACACGGCGAAGCCCATGCCCGAAGCGGTGTCGAACAGCGACGCCACGACGGTCATCAGAATCCCGATGCAGAGCAGGCATTTGATGAGAATGAGCGAGACGAGCGGCCCGCGGTTGAATTTGCTGTCGTTCCACAGCTGTCGGAATTCGGGCGAGCGGTTGCCCTGCCGGAGCACGACGAGCAGGATCGGCGCCAGCACGGCGAGGATCGCCGCCAGACTCACCGCAGCGCCCGTCCGACCCGGAATCCGCGCCTCGATCCACGGTGCGGCGTAGCGCAGGAAGGCCGCTTCGGCGAAGATGCAGAAGACCAGATAGAGTGCGCCGGGCAGCATCATGCGCCGCAGCAGCCGCAGCCAGGTGTTGTGGCGGCTTTCGGGGCCTGCGCCCGATGCGTAACGCGCCAGCGACCGCTGCCATTTGGCAGGCAGGTGCCGTTCGAGATAGTCGCAGGCGGGGTCGGCGGCCCGCATCATGTAGGGCGTCAGGAAGGTCGTGACGACCGATACGGCCACGATGACGGGATAGAGGTAGTCGTCGGTCACGTGTAGCGTCGTGCCCAGGGTGGCTATGATGAAGGCGAACTCGCCGACCTGCGTGAGCGAGAATCCCGACTGCACGGCTACGCGCAGCGGTTGTCCCGATACGAGCACGCCGAGCGTGGCGAAAGTCGCCTGTCCGGCGAGTACTACGACCGTGAGCAGCACGATGGGGCCAGCGTAGCGCACGAGCAGCGCCGGTTCGATCATCATGCCTACCGAGACGAAGAAGATCGCGCCGAAGAGGTTCTTGACCGGTTCGACCAGTCGTGTGATCCGTTCGGCTGCGACCGTTTCGGCCAGGAGCGATCCCATGACGAAGGCGCCGAGTGCAGCCGAGAAACCGGCCTTGACGGCGATCATCACCATCCCCAGACACAGGCCGAGCGCCACGATGAGCAGCGTTTCGTCGTTGAGCAGCCGTTGCAGCCGTTTGAGCAGCGTGGGGATCAGGTAGATGCCCAGCAGCGACCAGAAGATCAGGAAGGCTCCCAGTTTGAGGATGCTGCCCAGCATCTCGGCGCCTTCGAACTGCTTGCTCACGGCCAGCGTCGAGAGCAGCACCATCAGCACGACGCCCACCAGATCCTCGACCACGAGGATGCCCAGCACCACGCCCGTGAAGCGCTGTCCGCGCAGCCCCATGTCGTCGAAGGCCTTGAAGACGATCGCCGTCGACGACATCGAGAGCATCCCTCCCAGGAAAATGCTGCTCATGTGGGAGAAACCCAGCGACATGCCCGTTCCGTACCCCACGAACATCATTCCTGCCACGATCGTCACGGCGGCCGTGACGGCCGTGCCGCCCACGCTCAGCAGTTTGCGGAACGAGAATTCGAGTCCCATGGCGAAAAGCAGGAAGATGACGCCGATGTCGGCCCACACGCGGATGCTCGACGCATCGGAGACGGTCGGGATGAACGATACCGAAGGGCCTGCCAGCACGCCGGCCACGATGTAGCCGAGGATGACTGGTTGGCGCAATCCCTTGAAGACGAGCGTAGAACAGCCGGCGGCGACGAGGATGATCGCCAGGTCGGAAATGAGCGGTGCGATGGCGGACATGAGGCGTAGGTTGAACCGGTCGGAGGCCGCGGGCGGGCCGTAGGGTGCCGTCGCCGCCGGCCGGAGGTTTCCGACTGCAAAGATAGGCAATCGGATGCAATGTTGTGCGCGCGGTGCGCGCTTCCGCGGAAAGAGGATTTGTTGCGCGAAGCGCTGCGACGCTCCGAACGAACGATTCCCTCGTTCCGGACGGAACGAGGGAATCGCCGCCTTTCATTCTTGATTCGGTCGCACGGGGGTTAGACGGCCTCCACCACCGTCACCTCGATACCCTGACTGCGCAGTTGCGCGAGGGTGTGGGGCGAGACGTTGCTATCGGTGATGATCTGGTCTACGTCGCTCAGGTCGCAGATTTTGCTGAACCCGCGGCGGCCGAACTTCGAGCTGTCGGCCAGCACGATCGTTTTCTGTGCGGTGCGGATCATGGCGCGGTTGAGGCCCGCCTCCATGAGGTTGGTCGTCGAGAGCCCGTATTCGAGGTCGATACCGTCCACGCCCAGGTAGAGTTTGCTGCACGAGAAGTCTTGCAGCATCCGTTCGGCATAGACCCCGACGGCCGAGACCGAGGTGTTGCGCACCATGCCACCCAGCTGCACCACGTCGACGTTGTGGTCGCGCACGAGGATCGGGACGATGTTGACCGCCGAGGTGATGACCGTCAGCCGCCCCTGCGCCTTGATCTCGCGGGCCAGGAAGAGCATCGTGGTTCCCGACGCGATGAGGATCGAGTCGTCGGGCGTGACGAGCGACGCGGCGCGGATGCCGATGGCACGCTTCTCGGTGGCGTTGTGTTTCTCCTTTTCGTTGACCGGACGGTCGTTGATATAGGGATTGATCAGAATGGCGCTTCCGTGGGCGCGGTAGAGCATCTTCTTCTCTTCGAGCAGCGTGAGATCCTTGCGGATCGTCACCTCCGACACTTTGAGCCGTTCGGCCAGAGCGGCGACGCTTACCGAGCCCTGCTGTTGCAGCAGATCCATGATGAAATCGTGTCTTTCGGCCAATGTCATAATCGTATCATTAGATATATATTCAAACAAAAATAGTGATTTTCTCGGAATCGGTCAAGCGAAATCCGAAATTGTTGCTCCTTTCTCTGTTACTGCGCGCGCATGTGCGCTTCGTTCGTTCCGGATATTCGGCGGGCCGCGCACTTTTTTTCCGCGGCGGGCTGTCGGGGGGGCTTCCGCTGCCGGAATGGCGGGAGTTCGGGAGCGGGAATACTCCGAAACACAACGGAAACCAATCCGGGATTCTCTTTTCTTGCACTTCGGGTTGACAAGATCGAAAGAATTGATTACCTTTGCCTTTCGGGTAACCGCAAAACCCGCGGGGAGCCGGCAGGTCGCCGGGCCTTCGCAAACCGCTAACCTGACTTACGACATGCAAAGTTTTACTCCTGAAGTACAGAAACGCTTCAAGTACTGGCAGATGCGCACGCTCATCGCCACGATGATCGGTTATGCGCTCTTCTATTTCGTCCGCAAGAACTTTTCGCTGGCCATGCCGGGGCTCGAAGCCGACCTGGGTATTTCGAAAACCAGCCTGGGTATTTTCCTTACGCTCAACGGGCTGGTCTACGGCCTTTCGCGTTTCGTCAACGGTATTCTGGCCGACCGGCTCAACGCACGCTTCTTCATGGCCACGGGACTCGCGCTCTGCGCGCTGGCCAATTTCGCCTTCGGTTTCGGCGTCGACGTGAGCGAGTGGATCACGGGCGAGAGTTCGGGTTCGCAGTTCAACAATACGCTGATCCTCTTCATGGGCGTCATGTGGGTGGTCAACGGCATGTTGCAGGGGACGGGCTTCCCGCCCTGCGCGCGGCTGCTCACCCACTGGATTCCGCCCAAGGAGCTGGCTACCAAGATGTCGGTGTGGAACACCTCGCATTCGATCGGCGCGGGACTGGTCGTCATCCTCTGCGGCTACATCATGAGCCACATGGGCACGGGCGACGCCCATGTCGGCGCATGGCGCTGGTGCTTCTGGATTCCGGCGGGCATTTCGTTCGCCGGTGCGATCGGACTGTTCATTTCGCTGCGCGACACGCCCACTTCGGTGGGACTGCCCGAACTGCCCGGCACCGAGAGCAAAAAGAGCGGGGACGCTCCGTCGGCGGCCGACAAGGCCTTCCTGCGCCGCAAGGTCTTCGGCAATCCGCTGATCTGGATTCTGGCCTTCGCCAACTTCTTCGTCTACATCGTCCGTTTCTCGGTGCTCGACTGGGGCCCCACGCTGCTGAGCCAGTCCAAGGGAGTCAGCATGAGCCACGCCGGCTGGCTGGTGGCGATGTTCGAGATCGCCGGCATCGTGGGGATGCTGGTGGCCGGCTGGGCGACCGACAAGTTCCTCGGCGGACGCGCGCACCGCACCTGCGTCTTCTGCATGGCGGGCGCGGCGCTGTTCATCTTCCTCTTCTGGCAGCTGCCCGTCGGCGCGCCGCTGTGGCTGACGTTCCTTTTCCTGATGATGGCCGGTTTCTGCATCTACGGGCCGCAGGCGCTCATCGGCATCGCCGCCGCGCAGCAGGCTACCAAGAAGGCGGCCGCCACGGCCAACGGCTTCACTGGTCTGTTCGGCTACGCCTCGACGATCGTGTCGGGTGCCGGACTGGGCTATCTGGCGCAGCACTACGGCTGGAACCACGCCTACATCGCCATGATCGCCATGGCACTCGTCGGCATGGCGGTCTTCCTGCTGATGTGGGGCGCCGGACGCGACGGGTACGAGACGGACGCCGAATAACATCGGTCTGCGACGGTCGTTTTCTCGTTTCGGCGTAGTCCGGGCGGATTCGGGACTTGTGCTCGGCCTGACGAAAACGTTTTGCGTAGGACACAGGGGCGGGTGTATTCTCGGAATGCACCCGCCCCTGTCGGTTTTCGGGGCACGCCCGATCTTCGCGGAACCGCTTCGGCTTCTCTCTCCGACCGATTCCGGACGTCTCGGCCCGACCTCTCGCCGACGGTGAACACGGACTGCCCGCCAAGAGCCCCGCAAGGTGTTTTTGCGGATTGGAGTTTGGGTCTCCGATCGCGCTTGAAAAATAATCGGTGTAAAATTTTGAAAAATGCCTGATTTTTTCATATATTTGCGCAAACGATTGTGCAAGCTCTCCGGCTTCGGTATCCGAATCTCCGATACGAAATCGGCCCCGCTCGGAAGGGCGGCCGGGCGGTGAAGGCTGCAAGAAGGCGCTTTCGGTCGGTGCGATGCGGAAGGGCGGGCGGTCGCGGAGGATTTTTATCCGGCTGTCTTGCATCGCGTTTTGTGCGGAACGGCGGTGCGGACGCCGTACGGGAAACCTGAACTGATCTAACCTGAATGTATATGAAGCGAATTTCTATGATTCTGTTTGCCGCGGCGCTGTTGCTGCCGTGGTGCGCCGGCGCCGCAGCGCCGGAGAAGGGGGCTGTCCCCGTCATTTTCGAGACCGACATGGGCAACGACATCGACGATGCGCTGGCGCTCGACCTGCTCTATAAGGGCATGGACGCCGGCCATATCCGTCTGATCGGCGTGAGTCTCAACAAACGCAGTTCGACCTCGTTCGAGTTCATCGACCTGATGAATACATGGTACGGCTATCCCGATATTCCGATCGCCTACACGCCCCGGGCGGTGGACAACAAGGATCGGGACTATACGACGCCCGTCTGCGAATTGAAGGCCTCCGACGGCAAACCGCTCTTCAAGCGCAGCCGCAAGCCCGGCAGCTGGGAGGATCCGGTGGCGATGTACCGCCGGCTGCTGGCGGCCGAGCCCGACAATTCGGTCGTGGTCGTCTCGGTGGGCTTTTCGGGCAATCTCGCGGCGCTGCTCGCCAGCGGTGGCGACGACGTGTCGCCGCTCACGGGCCGCGAACTGGTGGCGCGCAAGGTGAAGTATTTTTCGGTCATGGCGGGCAGCTTCGGGGTGAAGAAGCGCGCCGAGTACAACGTCATCAACGACATTCCGGCCGCGCGCAAGTTCTTCGCAGAGTGCCCCTCGCCGATCGTGCTGACGCCCTTCGAGATCGGCAAGCAGGTGGTCTATCCCGGCCGCAGCATCGCCGAAGATTTCGGTTGGGCGGAGCATCATCCGATGGTCGAAGCCTACAAGGCCTATCACGAGATGCCCTACGACCGTCCTACGTGGGACGTGATCGCAACCTACTACGTCCTGCCGCACGAGCCGTCGTCGCTCACGCTCAGCATCCCCGGCCGCATTACGGTCGACGAGCAGGGCTTCATCTTCTTCACGCCCGACAAGGCGGGACAGCACCGCTACATCACCGCTTCCGACCGGCAGGCGGGCATGATTCTCGGTTATTTCCTGCGTGCGCTGCCCGAACGGCCGTTGCGTTACATGCGATAGTCTGAGCAAAGAGGCGCAGATGCACCTCGTCTGCACCTCTTTTTAACCTTAAAACTTCTTAAAATGGAACAATTAACCTCATTGAAACCGATGAGGCAGAGGGGGGGGGAATTCTACGACTCCTGTCCCTGGCTCTGTTGCTCGCCGTAGTTTCCGGGGAAGCCGCAAAGGCTCAGTCCCGGATGGTCGAAGGCACCGTTGTCGGTCGTGAAGGCAGTCAGGCCGCCGTGCCGTTGGTCGGCGTGGCGGTGGTGGTGAAGGGGTCGCTCCGAAACCATGCCGTCACCGATTTGCAGGGACGTTACTCGATCCGCGTCCCCTCTTCGACCGACACGTTGCAGTTTACCTATCTGGGTTATAAACCGTTGGAGCGGGTGGTCGGTTCGCGCACCCGCCTCGATGTGGAGATGCTCTCCGAATCGCAGCAGGTCGACGCCGTGGTGGTGACGGCGCTCGGACTGACGCGCAAGGAAAAAAGTCTGGGCTACGCCGTTTCGACGGTCGGCTCCGAAGACCTCAACAACACCGTCACGAACAACTGGCTCAACGGGATGGCCGGGAAGGTGGCGGGTCTGAATTTCGACACTTCGTCGGCCGGTCCCGGCGGATCGATTCGCGTGACGCTGCGCGGCGAGGGGTCGTTGGCTTATGACAAGAACGAAGCGCTGTTCGTTGTCGACGGCGTGCCGATCAACAGCGGCATGACCTCCAATACCGAGAACGGCTCCTACGGCAGCACCGTCAGTACGATCGATTACGGCAACGGCGCTTCGGATCTCAATCCCGACGATATCGAGTCGGTATCGGTCTTGAAGGGCCCCGCAGCCACGGCGCTCTACGGGTCGCGCGCAGCCAACGGTGCGATCATCATCACCACCAAGTCGGGACTCAAATCCGGAGGGCTGCGCGTGACATTCAATTCGAATGTCACGCTCGAACAGGCCGGTTTCTGGCCCGATTTCCAGGAGGAGTACGGATCGGGCGTCTATGAGTCGGCGCAGATCGACGGCGTGACCACGCCGCCCGAATACTCCTACTGGAACGTGGCGGCCGACAAGAGCGACACGGGGCAGAAGATCACCCGCTATCACGCCCGTTCGTCTTTCGGCGAGCGCTACGATCCCTCGAAGATGCGCTACATCTACTCGTCCCGCAACTGGGATACCGACGAGTATACGCGCAAACCGTGGGTGGCGCAGGACTGGTACAAAGGATTCTTCCGTACGGGCGTCACCTATTCCAATTCGATCTCCATCGAGGGCGGCAACGGCAAGGGCAATTCGGCCCGCGTGTCGTTCAAGGACATGCGCAACGACTGGATCGTCCCCAATACGGGTTACGAGAGCCAGAATCTCAGCTTCTCCTTCTCGACCCGCATTTCCAAGGCCGTTACCGTGAGCGGTAAGGCCAACTACTATCGCAAGAACAGCGACAATCTTCCTTCGGCCGGTTACAGCACGGCTTCGCCGCTCTATGCGCTGATCTGGAATCCTTCGTCGGTGAGCGTCGACGATATGTACGCCGAGTGGAGCGAAGGGCGTATCGCGGCCATGAATGCCGCAGGAACGACCGGATCGGGCAATCTGATCAACCCCAGCAGCGACAATCCCTATTTCATGGTTTACGAGCAGCTCAACACGCAGGATCGCGACCGCGTGTACGGCAACGTCTCGGTGAACGTCAATATCTGGCGCGAAAAGCTGACGCTCATGCTGCGCGGCGGCATGGATCTCAACAACGATTTTCGCACGCAGCGCAAACCGCAGTATTCGATCGGGCACACCAAGGGGTGGTACCGCGAGCAGACGGTGCGCAATTTCGAGATGAACACGGATTTCATGTTCAACTACAAGGACTCGTTCGGCGATTTCCATCTTTCGGCGGCGTTGGGCGGCAACCGGATGTATCAGAAATTCCAGAATGTGACGCAGACGGCCGAGAATCTTCAAGAACCCGACGTCTTTCTGCTGGTCAATGTCGACGGACGGTTGCTGTCGTCCAACACGCGGCGTGAAAAGGGGGTGAACAGCCTCTACGGTTATGTGAACCTCAGTTGGCGCGACATGCTGTTTCTGGATCTGACGGCACGCAACGACTGGTCGAGTACGCTGGCGCCGGGCAACAACTCCTATTTCTATCCTTCGGTGGGAGTCAGCTTCCTGCTGGACGAGGCGCTCGGTTTTCGGGAACGCGCACCGTGGATCGACATGCTGAAACTGCGCGGATCGTGGGCCAATGTGGGCAACGATACCGACCCCTATCAGCTGACGGCCATTTACAGCAACAGCGATTTCCAGGGAGGCTATCGTCTTTCGAGCGCGATCCAGAACTACAACATCAAACCCGAGAACATCGAGAGCTGGGAGACCGGCATCGAAGCCCGTCTCTTCGGCGGACGCATCGGACTCGACGTGGCGTATTACGATTCGACGACGACCGACCAGATCATCACCGTTCCCGCCGACTGGGCCACGGGTGCGGCATCGAAACTCATCAATGCGGGCGAGGTCAACAACCGCGGTGTGGAGGTGGCGCTCGATCTGCGTCCCGTCGAGACGAAGAACTGGCGCTGGGACATCGGTCTCAACTGGTCGAAGAACTGGAACGAGCTGGTGGCGTTGGCGCCGGGCGTGGAGATGTGGCAGCTCAATTCGAAGCTGACGGTCGGCTCGACGGTCTTCACCTACGCCTATCCGGGCGGTGTGCTGGGACGCCTTTACGGGATCGGCTACGAGACGGCGCCCGAAGGAAGTTTCTACGTCGACGAGGCCGGGAAGTTCGTGGATTGCTCCGGAGCCAGGATCATCGATGCCGAAACGGGAAATCCCGTGCTGACGGAGACGCTCAAAGATCTGGGCAGCATCTATCCCAACTACAAGGCGGGTCTGAACACGCGGCTTAGTTACAAGGGACTGTCGCTGGCGATGACTTTCACGGCGCAACAGGGCGGACGGGCCTATTCGGTGACGAGCGCCGTGCTCTCGACGCTGGGCAAACTCGAAAATTCCCTGCCGGGTCGTTACGACGGTCTGATCGCCGACGGGGTCAATCTCCATGCCGACGGAACCTATTCGAAGAACCGTACGGTGACCCGGAATGTCGTCGAATATTACAACCTCTATGCGCAGTACCGCAACAACATTGAGCAGCACGTCTACTCGACTTCGTTCCTGAAACTCAAAGAACTGCGGCTGGATTACAGTTTTCCCGAACAGATCTGCCGCCGGCTGCGTGTGGTGCGGTCCATTCAGCTGGGCTTCTTCGCCACGAACCTCTTCTGTTGGACGAAGTGGCCGCAGTACGATCCGGAAGTGGCGTCGTGGGCCGGCGGGTCGCTCTCGAAGGGTGTCGAGACCGGCGGCTATCCGATGACGCGGACTTACGGATTCAATCTTAAACTAACCTTCTGACGCGATGAAAACGATACGATTCAAATGCTATGCGGCGTGCTGCATGGCGTTTCTGGGGATGGGCTGTACGGCTTCGTTCGAGGAGTACAACACCAATCCCAATCAGATGGAAATGTGGGAGATAGGCCCCGAAAGCCTGTTGGAGAATCTGGTGTTCAAGGAGTTCGAATGCCTGCTCCACCGCACGTGGTACATCAACGGAGAACTGATCCAGTACACGGTGTCGGGTTCGTCGCTCAATGCCTTCCATCGTTACGTGATTTCGAACGGCGTTCCCTCCGACCACTGGGCCACGCAGTTCCAGTGGGCGGCCACGGCCGACCACATGTATCGCCTGGCGTTGGAACAGAACGACGTCAACTGCCAGGCCATCGCGCTGACGATGCGCGCCTTCTGCATGGCGCACTGCACCGACGGTTTCGGCGACGTCCCCTTTACGGAGGCGTTTCAGGGACGCGACGGCCTCGCCCAGCCGCTGTTCGATACGCAGCGGTCGATTTACGAACGGCTCTACGAGGATTTGGAGTTGGCCAACAGCCTCTACGATGTTTCGAAATCGCTCAAATCGCCTTCGCGCGACCTGCTTTACGGCGGCGACATGGCCAAATGGAAGCGGTTCACCAATTCGCTGCACCTGCGGCTGCTGATGCGCTGCATCAACCGCGACGGGGAGTTGGGCATATCGGAACGTATCCGTTCGCTCGTTTCGCAGCCGACGCTCTATCCGCTGTTCGAGAGCAATGACGATAATGCCACGCTCTTCTATACGGGTGTCGTGCCTTTCGTCAACTATTTCAAGAATACCACCTACGAGAATTTCACCACCTACGGCCGTCGGGCCTCCGCATCGTTCGTAGACCGCATGGCTGCCATCGGCGATCCGCGGCTGTCGATCTATTTCGTGCGCCGCGGCGACGCATGGGGCGGCTATCCGAGCGGCGAACCGGTCGACGAGACGACTACGACCGAGAACGTGGCCAATCTCAACTGGGAGGTGCTGGCGCAGAGTACGTCGCCTTTTTCGGTGATGCGCTACGACGAAGTGCTTTTTCTGCTTGCGGAAGCCGCGCAGCGCGGCGTGATTGCGGGCGTCGGGGCCGAGGAGTATTACGAAGCGGCGATCCGCGCTTCGATCGGTTACTGGCACGGCGTCGATACGTCGGGCGCCGAGTTGCCCGAAAGCGTGATCGAGGCCTATCTGCAAAATGTCGCCTACGACGGGACGTTGCGCTGTATCATCGAACAGAAATACATCGCCCTGTTCTGGTGCGGTATGGAGGCGTGGAACGAGTATCGCCGCACCGGATATCCGGAGCTGACGATCGGGTCGGCGACGAGCAACGACCATATTCTGCCCACGCGTTTCGAATATCCGGTCAACACCTCCACGACCAACCCGGTGAATTATGCACAGGCAGTCGCGCGTCTGGCCGAGTCGTGGCCCGGCGGCGGCGACAACATGCGCACGCCCGTGTGGTGGAGTTTGCAGGCGGCGCGACAATCCCAAAAACCTTGAAACGATGAAGACGATACACTATTTGCTCCTTGCCGCCGGCCTTTGCGTGCTGACGTCCGCCTGCGACGACGAGTCGTCCGAAGGGGCGCGTTTGACGTTCGAACCGGCGCTCGAATCGCTCGAATTTACGACCGAAGGAGGTTCGCAAACTTTTCTGCTCTACTCGAATGTCCCCGAATGGTCGATTCGTTGCCGTTACGGCGACGAGTGGATCGACGTGTGGCCCGCCGAGGGCGATTTCGACGGGCGTTTCTCGGTGACCGTCGACGAGAACGACCGTGCCGAGTTGCGCTACGACCATTTGGAGATCTATGCCGGCGGCGAACTGATGCGCACGCTCGAAGTGCGGCAGCAGGCGCCCGCGCCTGCGATTGCGACGAATTTTACCGAAAAACAGGTGGCGGCGTCTGCTGCTTCGTTCGACGTGTTGGTGACCTGCAACGCCGAATGGCGTGCCGAGGTGTCGCCGGAGGACGAGGCATGGCTCTCGCTGGGCGAACGTACCGCCACCCGGTTGAATGTCGTTTGCGCGGTCAACGACACGGGTGCATCGCGCGAGGGCGCGGTGCGGCTCTACATTCCCGGAACGGCGTGCGAAGTGTCGCTCGCCGTGAAACAGTCGAACAACTAAACAATGAGAACCGATTATGAAACGCTGTTATAAAATTGCCCTTTGCTGCCTCTTCGTCCTCTTGGGCGCGGTTGCCTGCACGGACGATCCCGTGCAGGAGGCTCTGTCCGACGACGGGCGTTTGGTTACGGGGTTCTGGATTGCGTCGCCGCTGCCGGTTCACGCCGGTCAGACATTGACGATGCTGGGAACGGGGTTCGCCGAAGGCGATGTCGTCCGTTTCGAGAGCGGAACCGGCAGCTTCGAAAGTCCGCTCGCACAAGTCTCCGAGAGCTTTGCCTGCACGACCGTTCCGGCCGGCATGGCTTCGGGCGGTTACGACCTGACACTGGTGCGAGGGGCGGCATCGCAACGTCTGGCGCGAGTGAACCTGCGCATAACGCTCGATCCGACACGGATTCCCGACCGCGAAGGGGCGACGATCAAGGGCGTCGTCTACTGCGGATTGGAACCTGTGGCCGGCGTGCGCGTGTCGGATGGTTTCGAGACCGCCGTGACCGATGCCGACGGTTACTATTGGCTCGCGTCCGACAAGCGGCAGGGGTATGTGTTCGTCTCGTTGCCGTCGGGTTACGAGGCCGAGAGCACCGACACGACCGCTCCGGCTTTCTGGGCGCCGCTCGCGGAGGCGGCGGATGTCTGCGAGCAGCACGATTTCGAGTTGCGCCGCGTCGATCAGTCGCGCCATGTGATGATCGTGGCCGCCGACCTTCATCTGGCCAACCGTCCCACGGCGACGGGCGACCTCCGGCAGTTCGCCGAGGGGTTTATCGCCGAGACGACGGCCTTCGCTTCGGCACAGAGCGTGCCTACCTATCTGATGGTGTTGGGCGACATGACGTGGGACGAGTTCTGGTACTCCAATCTTTACAGCCTGAGCAACTACCGCACCACGATGCAGGGGTATCCCGTGCCGATCTACCACACGATGGGCAACCACGACAACGATCCCTATTTCGCCGGTGATTTCGCCGCCGAAGCGGCCTACCGCAAGGCGTTGGGTCCGACCTATTACTCGTTCGACGTGGGCGAAGTGCACTACGTCATGCTCGACAACACGGTTTACATCAATACGGGCGGCACCGAAGGTTCGATGGGCAAACGCAACTACCACTCCTATGTGACCGACCAGCAACTGGCATGGCTGCGCGACGATCTGGCGGCCTTGCGCGACAAGTCGCAGCCCGTGGTCGTGGGGATGCACTGTCCGGCGATGAACAACTACAACGCGGCGTTCGAGAATAGGGAGAGTTTCAATCCCGCGGGGAAAACGCAGGAGTTGTTCGATTGTTTCAAAGGATTCTCGGACGTCCACTTTCTGACGGGACATACCCATTACAATGCCAATATGGAGCGGGGAGCGATTTTCGAACACAATGTCGCCGCCGTCTGCGAGACGTGGTGGTGGGCCGGCAAACTGTCGGGCGTCGGGGTTTGCAAGGACGGGTCGCCGGCCGGTTACGCCGTTTACGAGGCCGATGGCCGCGAGCTGAACTGGTACTACAAGGGTGTCGGTCAGGATCGCGACAAGCAGTTCCGCACCTACGACATGAACAAGGTGCGTGAATTCTACACGCCGGCCGTGATCGAGATTCTCTCGCAATGGCCGCGGCGTGCGGACGACGGTGCGGGCGACGACTATTTCGACGTGGCCGACAATACGGTCTTCATCAATGTCTGGAACTGGGATTCGCAGTGGACGCTCCGCGTGACGGAGAACGGCCGCGAGTTGCCCGTCGAACGGGTGTGGCATCGTGATCCGCTGCATACGATCTGTCTGGACTATGCGCGGATTCTGAACGGGCTCGATCCAGTCAACGACTGGGAGTCGCTGCGTCACTCGCACATGTTCCGTGTCGTGGCTTCGTCGCCGCGCACATCGTTGCATGTCGAGGCGACCGACCGTTTCGGCCGCCGTTACGAGGAGACGATGCGCCGTCCCAAGGAGTTTACTGCGGATATGAACTGATAAAGCGAAGAGACGATGAAAAATAATCCATTTCTATCTATTCTCATCCCGCTTTGGGGAGTTGTCTCCTTGCTGGCGGGGTGTGCCGACGGCGGCGATGCGGTGAGCCTGTTGCAGGTCAGCGCCGCGAGGGTCGAGGTCGGAAAGAACGGACTGACCGCCGACGGCCGCATCCCGTCGATCGAGGTCGAGTCCGACGGTTACTGGCGCGTGTTCGCGGAGTCCTCCGCCGCGTGGGTGCGGACCGATCCTTCGGCTGCTTCGGGGAGCTGTACGGTGACGTTGAGCGTGGAGGCCAACGACGGCCCGGCCCGGACGGCCGTGCTGCGGATCGGCTGCGGCGACGGTACGACGCAAGAGGTCGAGGTGCGTCAGGAGGGCGCCGGCTCCCGCTTGCGCTACTATGAAGATTCGTTCGGCGCCGGTGCCGACGAGGCCGTCGCACCCTCCGATTACGAGGATTTCCGCATCGCGGGCTGCGGTGCGCTCGAAACGGTCTACGGGGCCGAACGGGCGACGGTGGCCGCCGACGCTCCTTCGACGGGATACGAAGGTGCGAGCGGCGGCGGGAATATCGTCCTGGCTGCGGGCGGATTCTTTACGCTGGGACCGGTCGATGTGAAGGGTGCGCTCGATCTGCGCTTCTCGACGGGGTTCTATCTGCCTTCGGCCGAAGCGGCCGGAAGCGTGCGGTTGCAGGCCAGCCGCAATGCGACGCAATGGATCGACGTGCCGTTCGCGGTCGCGCCGGAGGCAGGGTGGAGTTGTCCGATGACCGCTTTCTACATTGCCGAAGACGTGACGCAGCTCTGGTTCCGGCTCTCGACCGGGGCCGATGGCGTGCGGATCGACGATCCGGCACTCGTCGAGGGAGAGGAAGCCGAGGGAGAATTGCTCGAACTGGGCGGGGAGCTGGCTGCACCGGAGGGGCTCGAATGCGCGATCGCCGAACGGTCGCTCACCTTCTCGTGGGATGCCGTGCGCAACGCCAAGAGCTACGATTACGAACTGTATACGAAACAGGGCGTGCGGGTGGCCGAAGGGTCGACGCCGCTGACGACGGCCGCCGTCGAGGGGTTGGAGATGGGTACGACCTATCGTTTCTCGGTGCGTGCCGTACCTGCCGAAGGGACGATTTACAGTGCGTCGGAGGCCGCCGAGTTGGAGGCGACGACCGTCGGGCTGTTGCCCGATCCCGAGGTGCGTCTGCTGCGCAAGACGCACGGGATGCTGGTCTTCGAGTGGACGAAGGATCCGTATACGACGACCTACGGCCGCCGCTACAATTTCGTGTTGGTCGACCGCGACAGCGTGGTCGTCCGTCAGCAGAGTCGGGTGAATTACGCCAGCAACGCTACCTACAACCTCTCTTACGTCTACAACCGGCAGGCGTTCGGCGGATTGCAGCCCTCGACCGATTACAGATTCTATGTGCAGTATGTTTCGGATTCCGAGCAATACAGGGATTCGAATTGGGTCTGCTGCGAGGCGACGACCGATCCGCGGCCGCAGTTGCCGATCGGTTGCCTGCTTTACAAGGATTTCGAAGAGGCGTGGTTCGGCGGCAGCGCCATCGATGTGGCGTGGGGGCAGCACCCGTCGGGCAATCAGCTCGATCTGGATTACGATGCCGAGGAGAGCATCGAACTCTATGTGGTCTACCCGATTCGTTGTATGGAGGACAGTTTCAATACGGCCAAACTGCCCGAACAGTATCGTCGCAAATATTGGAGCGGCTGGGATTGGAGCGATATCGGTGAAAAAGATATCGCCAGAAAGTCGAATACGGGACTGTTCCTGATCTGCGGGGCCGTGAAGTTCGGCAGCGGTTCGGCCTACGGCCGTATGACCACGCCGGCGCTGGGGCAGTACGGTCTGAGCGGAGTTTCGGATATCGTCGTCTCGTTCAAGGCTTGTCCCTACACCGAACCGAATCTGACCACGGGTAATCTGATGGTTTCCCCCTATATTCTCTGCGGCGCGACCTTCAATATCTCGATCTGGGCGGGTGCAGGTACGTTCGAGAACGGTTCGACCGAGATGACGCTCACCAATCTCACCCCCGATCAGACCGATGCCCAGGGCAACGGACATTATTCGTGGACGGAGCATTCGGTGCGGATCAAGGGTGCCGATTCGCATACTCGCGTCTCCATCTCGACCGTTGCGCAGAAAGGCTACTATCGCATGTGGTTCGATGATCTGATGATCGTGCGCGACGACGGCGGTCAGAGCGAAGGATCGTCGGGCTCGGGTTCGGGCGGCGATTACGGCGACGGCGGGGACGGATTCGATACGGAGGGTTCCGCCTCCTCGGGCGGTTCGGCCGGAGGGGGATCCTATGGCGACGGCGGCGACGGGTTTGATACGGGCGGCACTCCGGGCGGCTCGGCTTCGGGCGGCGATTACGGCAACGGAGGCGACGGTTTCTGAAAATAAAATCAAAGTATGAATCGTAAAAAAACAGATAAGGAAATGATACGTGAAATGATGTGTTTGCTGGCCCTTGCGGGAGTGATGGCCGGTTGTACGAACGACGGAAGTTCGGAGTTGCAGCGCCCGGAGACGACGATCCGGCTCACGGCGGAGTTGCAGCAGGGGTCGCGTACGGTACTCGGCGACGACGGCCTGAAAGTGCTGTGGGAGAATCAGGATCGGTTGGGCGTATTTTCGGACAAGGGCGATGCCAACGTTTCGTTCCTGCTTTCGGAAGGAGCCGGAGAGTCGGTGGGACGCTTCGAGGGGGCGCTCTCGAAGGGAGCTGTCCCGCAGTACGTCTATTATCCCTATTCGGCCGACGCGGGAACGTCGACCGCGACGCTGGCCGTGACCGTCGACGCGGAACAGACACAAAACAGTACGACGGCATCGATCGGCGCCAATGATTTCAAGATCGGTTCCTACGATGCCGCGCAGAAGCGTTTTTCGCTTCGCAACAAGTTGTCTCTGCTGGCTTTTACGGTCGATGATCTGACGGGCAGCGAGTTGTTCGGCCAGCCGCTCGACCGGATCGTTCTTGCGGTGGACAACCGCGATCTGTCGGGTGATTTTACTGCCGATCTGACCGATCCGGAGGCGGCGCTTACGCCGGTGTCGGCAAGTGCGGAATCGACGCTTTCGTTTTCCGACAAGCCCGTGCTGGAAAAACCGGTCTCCGGCTGGCTGCTGGTCAATCCCGTCGTCGAGGAAGGGGACCCGATGACCGTGACGCTCTATGCCGGTTCGAAGAAGGCAACGCTGCGGGTCAGGGCCTCCAAACGTTATGAAGCGGGGGTGCGTTATACGATGCCGTTGGATGTCAACGAATTGGTAGCCGACGGCAGCATGACGGTCGAGACGCTCTCCGAAGAGCTTCCCGCACCCGGGATCAAGGTGTTCCGCAAGACGCACGGCATGATCGTAGCCGAGTTCGAGCAGTCGGTGGACACCTATGAAACGCAGGGGCGGACGTTCAATATCCGTCTGTTGGAGGGCGACAAGGTGCTGCGGTCGTATGACAAATACAGTTTCAAATACGGAGGCAAGAACGGAACGATCTACTCTTATCTCTACAACCGGTTCGCTTTCGGAGGTTTGAAGGCTGCGACGTCGTATACGATTCGCGTACAGGCCGTTTCGACCGATGCCGCGCGCTTCGAAGACTCCGCGTGGACCGACATCTCCGTGACGACCGACGCTGCACCCGTTCTCGGCGACAAGGTGTTGCTGTATAAGGATTTCGAGGATGCACGTTACGGAGGGTCGTCGATCGATAACGCATGGGCGCATAAGGTCAAGGGGACGCAGGCTTCGATCGACTATACCGAAGAGTCGGTCGAGGATGCGTTGCCCGTGTCGGTCTGCCATCCGATGGGATGTATGGAGGATGCGTTCGGCACGAAGCAGCACGCTTCGTATCGTGCGGTGCACTGGTCGGATTATGCGTGGTCGGCCGACAAGGCGGACAATACGGGTCTCTTTCCCGTCTGCGGTGCGTTGAAATTCGGTTCCGCCTCCGCGATCGGCAAGTTGACTACGCCGACATTGGCGTCGCTCGGCGTCGATGCGCCGGCGAATGTCGTGCTGTCGTTCAATGCCGCGCCTTATTATGAGCCCAATCTGGCTACCGGCAAGTTCGAGACGGCTCCCAATCAGGGGTCGGGAACGACCGTCGTGGTGACCGTCAACGGCGACGGAACCTTCGACGACGGCACGCAGACGCAGACGCTCCGGAATCGTACGCCTGTCGAAACGGGCGCCGATGCCAAAGGGTATATGGAGTATACGCTCCATACGCTTCGTGTGACGGGCGCGACGGGCGCGACGACCTTTACGATCGCTACGTCGCTCGACGGAACGGGAGCCGTGACGGGATCGAACTCCTGCCGGATGTGGTTCGACGATTTGCGCATCGAGCGGGAATAGGCCCTGAGAAATCCGAAAAAAGCAGCCGTCCGATCGTCGGACGGCTGCTTTTTCGATAAGGGGAGGTCGTAGGTCGGGGAGCGTTCAATCCTTGCGGGCGAGGTTCAGTTTCTTGCGGATGAACTCCTCGGCGAAGGCGGCCGTGCCGTCGATGCCGAGCACCGACGAGTCGATGCAGAGGTGGTAGGTCGCGGCGGCGCCCCACGTGCGGTTGCTGTAATAGTTGTAGTAGTCGGCGCGCTTTTCGTCGGTCGAATCCATGAGCTGTTCGGCCGCTTCGGGAGTCAGCCGGCGCGTGCGCACGAGCCGTTCGATGCGGTCCTCGCGCGACGCCGAGACGAAGATGTTGACGCAGCGGGGATGTTCGCGCAGGATGTAGTCGGCGCAGCGGCCCACGAAGATGCACGACTCGCGCTCGGCCAGCTGGCGGATCACGTCGCTCTGCATCTTGAACAGCGCGTCGTGGCTCAGCGGGTTGTTGTAGATCGCGTCGTCGCCCGCGAACGGACTGCGCAGATAGCCGAGCAGGGTGGCGAAGAACCCCTTGGCAGGCTTTTCGTCGGCCTTTTCGAAGAATTCCTGGCCGAAGCCGCTGTGTTCGGCGGCCATCTTGATGAGCCGCTTGTCGTAGACGGGGATGCCGAAACGCTCGGCCAGCCGTTCGCCGACGGCCTTGCCGCCGCTGCCGAGCTGACGTCCGATGTTGATGACGAATTTTTCGTTCATGGTAGGGTAGAATCGTTAAATCTGCATTCGTTTGCGGAAGCGGCGCAGTTCGCGCAGCAGCATGAGGGCCGCGACGAGCGATGCCAGAAGGTCCGACAGCGGCATACTGCACCATACGCCCCAGCTGCCGTTGTAGCCCATGCCGGCGAGGATGTCGGGCAGGAATAGCAGTCCGGGCAGCAGGAAGAGCAGCTGGCGCGACAGCGACAGGAAGATCGCCTTCGGGGCCATGCCGATGCTCTGGAAGAAGTTGGTCGTCACCATCTGGAACCCGATGATCGGGAAACAGAGGAAGACGATGCGCATTCCTTCGGCCGCGAGCCGGATCAGCTCCTCGTCGGTCGTAAAGACCGCCACGGCCCAATGGGGCAGCAGCTCGCCCAGCAGGAATCCGAGCGAGGTGACGCAGGTTGCGCCGATGACGGTGAGTTTGAGCACGTGCATCAGACGGTCGTACTGCCGTGCGCCGAAATTGTAGCCTGCGATGGGCTGCATCCCCTGGTTGAGCCCCATGACGATCATCACGAAGAAGAAGGCCAGCCGGTTGACGATACCGTAGGCCCCGATCATCAGGTCGCCGCCGTGTTCTTTGAGCCCCTTGTTGATGAGGATGACGATGAAGCAGGCCGTCACGTTCATCAGAAAGGGCGACATGCCGATGGCCAGAATCTCCTTGACGATCCGCTTGCGCGGCCGGTAGATTCCCCGGTGGAAATGCAGCAGTTCGCTCGAATCGGAGAGCAGCCGGAACTGCCAGACGAGCGAGATCACCTGTGCCAGCACCGTGGCGATCGCTGCGCCGCGGATGCCCCAGCCGAAGCCGTAGATGAACAGCGGGTCGAGGATCGTGTTGATGACTACGGTGTTGATCGTGGCGTACATCGACTTGCGCGGGTGTCCCGCCGAACGCAGGACGGAGTTCAGTCCCAGATACATGTGCGTTACGACGTTGCCCATCAGGATGATCGACATGTAGTCGCGGGCGTAGCCGATCGTCGCCTCGCTCGCCCCGAAGAAGTAGAGGATCGGGTCGAGGAAGAGCAGGGTGACCAGTCCGAAGCCGAGTCCGATGATGAAGTTGAGCACCACGACGTTGCCCAGTATGTATTGTGCCGAGGCGTAGTCCTTTTGTCCGAGCCGCATCGAGATGAGCGTGGCGGCGCCGACGCCGACGAGCGATCCGAACGCCGCGGCGAGGTTCATCAGCGGGAAGGTGAGCGCCAGTCCCGAAATGGCCATCGGTCCGACGCCCAGTCCGATGAAGATGCTGTCGACCATGTTGTACAGCGAAGAGGCCGTCATGGCGATAATGGCCGGTACGGAGTATTGGACGAGCAATTTGCGGATTCGTTCCGTTCCGAGTTCAGTAGCTGCTCCCTTGATGACTGTCATAAATGCGATGAGATGTTAGCGGCTTGCCGGAGGCCCGCGGCGGCGGGTGCGACGTAGATTCCGATGCAAAGATACGATTAAGGTGAGAGAAAAAGAAAAAACGACCGTTTTTCTTTTTCCGAACCGCAGTATCTAAGGCGCAGCCAAAGATACGAATAAGCGAGAGCAATGTCGAATTTATTCGAACATTGCCGGACGTAAGTGTCTTCGGCGCAGCCAAGACGCGGAAAGTCGGACGTAGAGGCGCAAACGCGGGTTTTGCGATTAAAAATCGGGCGAGCTTGTTTCAGCGGTGCAATCGCTGTCGGGGTTGCGGATGCGCCCTTCGTCCGCCCGCCGACGCTCCGATCCGCTGTCGGGCTCCGGCGGTGAAAGTGCGAATAATCTCATATTTTTCGCCGCGGGAGCGCATCGCGTCGGGAAAAATCGTACCTTTGTCAGGGTAAAAGAGAATCCCCGCATTATGATTTACGACAATATCCTGGGAACGATCGGTTCGACGCCGATGGTGCGCCTGAACCACTTTTCCCCCAACCGGCAGGTCAATATTTTCGCCAAGCTCGAAGGCTTCAACCCTACGGGCAGCATCAAGGACCGCATTGCGGTCAAGATGATCGAGGAGGCCGAGCGCGAGGGGAGGCTCACGCCGGGCAAAACCATCATCGAACCCACGTCGGGCAATACGGGCATCGGCCTGGCGATCGTGGGAATCGTCAAGGGGTATCCCGTGGAGATCGTCATGTCGGAGGCCGTGTCGATCGAACGGCGCAAGATCATCCGCTCCTACGGCGCCAAGGTGATTCTCACTCCCGCCGAGGAGGGTACCGACGGGGCGATCCGTTATGCGCGTGCGGCCGTAGCGTCGGACCCCGACCGCTATTTCATGCCCGATCAGTTCGCCAACGCCAGCAACTACCTGGCGCACTATCAGTCGACGGCGCTCGAAATCTGGCAGCAGACGGGCGGCAAGATCGACTATCTGGTCTGTGCCCTCGGCACGTCGGGAACGCTCATGGGGTTGTCGCGTTTTTTGAAGGCGATGAAGCCCGACATCAAGGTGGTCTGCGCCCAGCCTACGCGCGGCCACTACATCCAGGGGTTGAAAAATATGGAGGAGGCGATCGTACCCGACATCTACGACCCCTCGAAGATCGATATTCAGGAGATGGTCGAGAGCGAGGAGGCGATCGCCATGGCCCGCCGGATCATCGCCCGCGAGGCGATTTTCGCCGGCATGTCGAGCGGCGCCGCCCTGCTGGCCGCCGTACGGACGGCCGCCCGCATCGAGCGGGGCAACATCGTGGTGGTCTTCCCCGACCGTGCCGAGAAGTATCTCAGCACGACGATGTTCGACGAATTCAACGACTGATCCTCCGCCGTATGCCGCGCCTTTCGCTCATCGTCGCCACCTACAACCGTGCGGAGCAGTTGCTCACGACGCTGTGGTCGGTCGCCGCGCAGACGGCGCCCGCAGCCGAGTGGGAGTGCGTGGTGGTGGACAACAATTCGACCGACGATACGGCCGCGCGTTTCGAGGAGTTTCTCTCGGCGCATCCCGGGCTGCCGCTGCGGCGGGTGTCCGAGACGCGGCAGGGCCTTTCGTGGGCCCGCAATCGCGGCATCGCCGAGACGACGGGCGACATCGTGGCCATCATCGACGACGACGAGCGCATCGTGCCGGAGTTCATCGCCGCATACATCGCCTTTTTCGATGCGCACCCCTCGGTGGCGTCGGCCGGCGGCCCCATCGTAGCGGAGTATCCCGCAGGGCGTCCCGCATGGATGTCGCGCTATACCGAACGGCCGATCGCCAACCCGATCGATCTGGGGCCGACGCCCCGTCCCTTCCCGCGCGGGCGGATTCCCGGCGGAGGGAACATGGCGCTGCGCCGCACGGCGCTGGGGCGCTACGGAGCGTTCGACCCGCAACTGGGACGGCGCGGCGCGCGGCTGCTGGGCGGCGAGGAGAGCGACCTGTTCGCACGGCTGCGGCGCGGCGGCGAACAGTGCTGGTACGTGCCCGGGGCGGTGATGTACCACATCATCCCGCCGTCGAAGCTCACACGCGGCTATTTCGACCGTCTGTGCCGCAATATCGGCGTGAGCCAGCGCACGCGGGCCGCGATCGACGGCGGTCTGCTGCGCCTGTGGACGGGCGAGGCGGCCAAGTGGTGCGCCACGCTGGGGATCGCCCTCGGCTATTGCCTGACGGGCCGCGTGCGGCGTGCGGCGTGGCTCGTGCGGATGCGGCGGCAGATTACGGCGGGGTTGCTGACCTCGGCCGAGTAGGTAGAAGAATGCGGGACTTGCGGGTCTCCTAAAATTCCATCGTATGAAAAAGTTTCTGAAAATCGTTGCGATCGTGGCGGTCGTGCTCATCGCCGTCGCGCTCGTCGTGCCGCTCGCACTCAAATCGAAGGTGGGCGACATCGTGAAGAAAGAGGCGGGTGAACTGCTCACCGCCGAAGTCGATTTCCGTTCGCTCGACCTGAGTCTGCTGCGCCATTTCCCGCACGCTTCGGTCGAGTTGGAGGGGTTGACGGTCGTCTGCGCCGCGCCGTTCGAAGGGGATACGCTGGCTTCGGTCGGGCGCATCTCGGTGGTCGTCGACCTGATGTCGCTCTTCGGCGATTCGGGCTACGAGGTGACCAAACTGCTCGTCGACAAGGCGCATCTGCATGCGCGCAAACTCGCCGACGGCAGCGTGAACTGGGACGTGATGAAACCTTCGGACGAACCGGCGGAGGAGAAGGAGCCGGCCGAGGCGGACGAGCCGTCGGCCTTCCGTCTGCGGATGCGCGACGTGCGTCTGTCGGAGGCCGTCGTCCGCTATGAGGACGACTCGACGGGAATGCGCGCCGGTGTCGATCCGCTCGACCTGCGCCTGAGCGGCGACCTGTCGGGCGAGCGCAGCGACCTCGACCTGCGGTTGGAGGCGCATCGCCTCTCGTATGCGGCCGGCGGGGTGGCGCTGCTGCGCGACGCCGATCTGACGGCCGACGTCACGCTCGACGCCGATCTGAAAAACAAGCGTTTCACTTTCTCCGACAACAGATTGAGCCTCAATGCGATCGCTCTGAGCCTCGACGGCTGGGTGGCGCTGGCGGACGACCGCACCGAGATGGACGTGCGCGTCAACAGTTCGAAAGTCGAGTTCCGCGACGTCCTGTCGCTGGTTCCGGCCTTCTACACGCGCGATTTCGAGAACCTGACCGCTTCGGGGCAGCTGACGCTCGACGCATGGGCCAAAGGCGTGCTGGCGGGCGACCGGCTGCCGGCCTTCGAAACGACGCTGGCCGTGCGCGACGGCAGCTTCAAATACGCCTCGCTGCCCAAGGCCGTGACGGGCATTACGATCGATGCCAGGGCGGCCAATCCGGGCGGGACGGCCGACGCTACGACCGTCGACGTGCCGACCTTCGCGCTGACGATGGCGGGCAACGCGCTGCGCGGCTCGTTCTCGGCCGCAACGCCGATGAGCGACCTGCGCTTCAAGGCGGCCGCCGCCGGCAAGGTCGATCTGGGGGCTGTGAAGGAGGTCTATCCGCTGGGCGATTCGATCGCGCTGGCGGGCGTCGTGACGGCCGACATGCAGGCGTCGGGGCGGATGTCCGACATCGAGCGGGAGCGTTACGAGGCGATCGCGGCTTCGGGGCGGCTCACCGTCGAAGGGGTTACGGCGGCACTCGCGGGATTGCCCGAAGTGAAGGTGCGCCGCGCCGCGATGAGCGTCAGCCCTGCGGCGCTGACCCTTTCGGAGCTGGGTGTCACGGTGGGGTGCAGCGACATCGAAGCGTCGGGCACGCTGTCGAACTATATCGGCTATCTCCTGCGCGGCCAAACGCTGCGCGGGCGGCTCGACGTCCGTTCGTCGCTGCTCGATCTCAACGAACTGCTGGGCGACGCTTCGGAGGCTTCGGCCGATACCGGTGCGGCCGCCGCTCCGGCCGATACGGCGGCGATGCGTGCCGTCGTCGTGCCGCAGAACCTCGATCTGGCACTCGGTGCGTCGCTGAAAAAGATACTGTTTCAGAAAATGGTGCTCGACGATTTCACCGGTTCGCTGACCGTGGCGAAGGGGACTGTATCGATGAACCGGCTGGCGATGAATGCCTTCGGCGGCCGGATGTCGGCTTCGGGCAGCTACTCGACGGCAGCCGACGCGCAGCGGCCGGCGTTGAAGTTGAAGGCCGAGATCGCCGATGCGTCGTTCTCGACGACCTTCGACCAGCTGGACGTCGTGCGCCGCATGGTGCCCCTGTTCGAGAAGACGGGCGGGGACTACTCGATGTCGCTCGATCTGGCGACCCGCCTGACGCAGACGATGGATCCCGACTATGCGACCTTGCAGGCCGACGGGGCGATCCGTTCGAAGAACATCCGCGTGCAGAATATCGCCGTCTTCGACCAGTTGGCCGCAGCGCTCAAAAACGACGCCCTGCGCCGCATCGAGGCGAAGGATGTCGACATCCGTTTCACGATCCGCGACGGACGCATCGCCACGCAGCCCTTCGATCTGAGCGTGGGCGGTATTTCGCTCAACCTGTCGGGTTCGACGGGGCTGGATCAGACGATCGACTACACGGCCCGGGTGATGCTGCCCGAAGGATCGGCGGGCGGTATTCTTACGGCGGTCGACGTCGGCATCGGCGGCAGTTTCTCGTCGCCGAAGATCACGCTCGACGTGAAGAATGCCGTGAAGGACGCCGTGAGCAATGCGATCGGTGAGAAACTGGGCCTGTCGGTCGGATCGTCCGAGGGCAAATCGGCCGACGAGATCCGCGCCGATGCGAAGGCCAAAGGCGATAAGCTCGTCGAGGAGGCCAGGGCGCAGCGCGACAAACTCGTCGGGAAGGCGTCGGGCAAACTGGCCAGGATCGCGGCGCAGGCCAGCGGCGACGCGCTGGTGTCGGCCGCTGAGAAGCAGGCGCAGAAACTCATGGAGCAGGCCGAGCAGCAGATCGCCGCGCAGCAACAGTAGCCGACGATCGATATTAGGCGAGGGGCGTTTTCGAATCCGAAAACGCCCCTCGCGTGTTGGAATTTCCGGTTTCAGAAACGATAGCCGACGGTGAACGAATAGCCGATATTGTGTTCATTGCCGGAGGAGGTAACTCGCAGCAAGCCGTATTGCACTTCGGGGCCGATGACGAAGTGTCCGACGATGAAATCGAACCCGATACAGATGCCCGTGTCCCAGTTGCGGATCGTGTACGGAGCCGTTCGTGGAACCTTGGCACGCAACAGTCGGGAGAGGTAGGGACCGGCGTGGAGATCGAAGCGCGATGTCGGCGAAAGTCGGAATCCGACCGTCGCCTCGACCGGCAGATCGATGTAGGAGAGTCGCGTGGCACGGTCGCTTGCATAGTCGAAAACGTCGCTCGACGTCGTAGCGCCTTTCATGACGTAGCAGAGACCGGTTCGGAGTCCGAAATGTTCGTCGAAAAGATACCCGATATTCACTCCGCCGCGTAATCCCAGTTTTAGGTGTTGCTCGCTCAGCATCGAGGCAGACGCACCGACACGAAGGTCGACATGCAGTTGGGCCGATGCGCCGCATACGGCGAAAAGCAGCAGGAAAGTCGACACGATTTTTTTCATGACAAGATGGGTTTAAATTGGAAAATATTATTTTTGTCTTTGCAAAGGTCGGGGGTCTTCCCCTGCGGATCAATACTGATTTATCATTAATGAAGACAATGCAACGGGAGTTCGAGGCTCTGCTGGATATGCAGCGGTTCGATGCCGGCGAGCTGGACTATGCGGTGCTCAATCGCCATGTGGCGCGGTTGACGCAGCTTTCGCAGGTGGTCAATAGCGGGATCACGGTTTTCGACATGTATCGACGGCGGCATGTTTTCAGTTCGTACAATTTCCCTGACCTGTTCCGTTACGACATGGATCGGATCGCTTCGGAGGATTCCGACTATTTTTCCGCGCGGATCCATCCCGACGACCTGCCGGACGTCCACCGCAACGGTATCGATTGCCTGCGGTTCATGCTCGGGCATAAGGAGCTGATCGATAACGGAAAATTCCTCACTGAGTACCGGATTGAAATCGGCGGCCGGTATGTGCGGGTCGTAGAGCAGTTCCAGGTTTTGGAATGCGATCGGAGAGGGAATATCTGGCTGACGCTGAGCGTGCTGGATATGTCGCCCAATCAAGGCTCTTTTGACGGGGTACGCAGCCAGCTGTTCGATTTCCGGGGTGGTCGGGCACTGCCTTTCGCAGGAGGCGGGGCATCGTCCGATCCATTATCGGAGCGCGAGCGCGAAATTCTGCGGCTCATAGGTAGGGGCCGGTTGAGCAAAGAGATCGCTGTCGAACTCTCGATCAGCGTACATACGGTCAACACGCATCGGCAACGCATTTTGGAGAAACTCCGTGCCGACAACTCGATGGAGGCCGTGCGTTACGCCGCCGAACGGGGACTGCTCGACTGATCGGGACGGATGCCGACGGGAGTGCGGACGGGCTGCTGCAAACCAGGGCCTTATTTTATCCGGCGGTTTCCCGGAAAGAATGCGTAAATTGGTCGAAAGGTTCGCTGTTGTGTCAAAATTTCCTATATTTGCCCCGCAATCTATACTTACTATTATTATTTAAACGCACAACACATGAGGAAATTTTTGACGATTTTCACCCTCTCCCTGCTCGCGGTGTCATGTATCGACAACGACTACGATCTGTCGGACATCGATACGGACGACATCGGCATCGGAGACGAAAACTCGGTCTTCACCTGCCCGCTGATGACGTTGAGGGTCGCCGTCGCGGACATCGTGAACGAACAGGGGGATCTCGACGGTATCCTGGCCGAAGCCGATGTCTGGTTGCCGAGCCGGCTGCCGGACGGCGCGGAGGCGGTCGACGTGAAACGGCTTACCGGCGGCGACGGACAGCAGGCGCAACAGGCCTATGTGCAGACGTTGCTGACGGTCTTGCAGGAGGAGATCGACGCCGATGCTTCGGACCGGAAGCTCGAACAGATCGCCCGACAGATCTATGCGGAGTATAGGGAGGATTTTCTCCCCGATTATCTCCCTGTCGATGTGGACGAGGCGGAGTATATCGCGGCGTTCAGGACCGTCTACCACCAGCAGGCGACGCACGATCTGATCTGGGAGAATATCGAACTGTTCGCCGCCCGTTACCTGACGACGAACCTTCGGATAGATGTCCGGCCCTTCGTCCTTTCGGGCATCGACGTGGGGGCGGACGTGCGCGACATGATCGTCGGCGGAGACGAATCGAAAACCTCGTTGTCGCTCTTCGGCGATATTGCGACCGACCTGCCGGTCTCCTTCTCGGCAGAACCGTCGTTCGAGGCCGAGGTGGAGGGCAGCGACCGCACGTTGTTCAGCTTTCCTTCCTTTACCGTCTTCCCGACGGCGGAGGCGCCCGTCGAAATCGAGGAGACGTCCGTCTCTGCGGATGCACTGACGGTCATCTTCGACCAGGAGACCCGCATCGAACTGAACATGCAGCTGGAAAACTACTATCCCGGGCGTTCGCTCGATCTCGGACAGGGAATTACCATCAACCTGAAAGTTCGCAAGAAGGGCGGTTTAATCTTTAACGTTTAGTGACAGCCATGAAAAAATTGCTCTATACGCTGGCCGCCGTTCTCGTTTGCACGGGCGCTGCGGCGCAGAATCCCACGTTGTATTTCATGGAGGGGGTACCCCTGCGTTCGCAGATGAACCCCGCGCTGGCTCCGCAACGGGGTTATTTCAATATTCCGGTACTGGGCGGTCTGGCCGTGACGGCGGGCGGCAACACGTCGCTCGACCACCTGCTCTTCCGCCGCGACGGCAGGCTGGTGACGCTGCTCAGTCCGTCGGTCTCGTCGGCCGACGCCCTTTCGGATCTCCATTCGAAAAATCTGGTCAACGCCGACATTCGGGTCAATCTGCTCGGTTTCGGCGCTTATACCGCCAACCGCAAGCACTTCTGGTCGTTCGACCTCAATCTGCGCACGAGCGTTTCGACGCAGTTCCCCTACGAGCTGTTCCACTTCTTCAAGACGGGCGAGAGCGTGCAGGTACGCAATCTGGGCCTCAGTTCGGATGCCTATGCGGAAGCCGGGTTCAACTACTCGTTTCCTATCGGCGAGAAGTTCTATGTCGGTGCGCGCGTGAAGTTCCTGGTCGGGCTGGCCCGTGCCAAGTCCTATTTCACGCAGTTCAACGTCTCGCTCGGCGAGAACGAGTGGTATGCCGAGGCCGTCGGCGAATTGGAGGTCAACAGCAACCTGCTGACCATCCCCACCCGTCAGGAGGCGGGACAGGACGGGGTCTACCGCAATTACTACCAGCTCGACGACATGGAGTTCGACGCGAAGTTCAAGCCCGCCGGCTACGGTGCGGCCTTCGACATCGGTGCGACCTACGAGCCGATCCCGAACCTGCTGGTTTCGGCGGCGGTCAACGACATCGGTTTCATCGCGTGGAACAAGGCCAGTTCGATGCACGGCACCGTAAGCCGGAGGCTGACCTTTGACGGTGCGCAGGTCGATGCGTCGGGGGTTGCCGACATCGATTTCGATCTGGGCGAGTTGAAGTTCGAGCAGGTCGACGAAGAGAGCGCGACGCGGATGCTCCATTACACGATGAATCTCGGCGCCGAATACCGGCTGTGGGACCGGCGCGTCGGTTTCGGAGCGTTGTACCAGATTCACAAGTACGACTATGCGGCGCTGCACAACCTGACCGCTTCGGTCAACTTCCAGCCCGTGCGCTGGTTCGGGCTTTCGGGCAGCTATTCGTTCATCGACAATCGGGCCAGCGCATTGGGGTTGGGACTGAACCTCAATCCGGGCTGGATCAATTTCTATGTCGCTACCGACGTGTTGCTGACCAAGAAGAGCGCGCAGTGGATTCCTATCAAGCAGGGGCGGATGAACTTCAATCTGGGCATCGGTGTCCCGATGGGGAAACGAGGGCTGCGCCAGCGCGATTGCATTCGGGTGAATGCGGCGTGCTGTCCGTCGCAGGAGCCGCTCACGGAGCAGCAGGAGCTTCGTATCAGGGAGCAGCAGCTCCGCGAGCAGGCGTCGGCGACCTCCGAGCAGATCGAAGAGGCTACCGAGCGCAGCGAGAAGGCGATCCGCAAAGCCGAACGCAGGGCGGCGAAGGCCGAACGGAAGGCGCGTAAAGCGGCCGAACGGGCGCAGCAGGAGGGCGATACGGCTTCGGTCGTCCGTGCCGCGGCCGATCTGCTGGCCGTGCGCTACTGAGGCGGGCGTATCGTCCGACAGAAATTCACCCCGGCGCAACGATCTGCGCCGGGGTGAATTCGTCTGGGTCGTCCCCGTTTTTGTCCGTTCCGGCGGTCAGGGCCGTGCGGCCAGTTCGGCGACGATCGCCCGCATCGCGTCGTAACGCTCCTCGGCGCTGCGGAGCAGTGCGTACTGCGCCCGCGTACGGACGAGATTGTGGTCGGGCGACTTGATCTTGTAGTAGGTGTCGCCGTCGAGATAGTCCATCAGGAAGCGCAGCACCTGTTCGTAGGTGATGTAGCGTACCGAGAAGGCGAGTGCGTCGGTTTCGGCCGGCGTGAGGAAGGCGCGCGCCTCCGAGAGGTAGCCCTCGGCGAAGCCGCGGAACATGGCCATGTCGAGCCATACGTCGTCGAGGTGTTCGTCGTCTTCGCGGCCGTGGTTGGCGTAGGTGCGGATCGCGTCGCCGAAGTCGTTGAAGCAGGGGCTGCGCAGTACCGTGTCCAGATCGATCACGCAGAGCACCCGCCCCTGGCGGTCGAAGAGGATGTTGTTGATCTTCGTGTCGTTGTGCGTCACGCGGCGCGGGATCTCGCCCGTTTCGACCCGCTGCCAGAAGCGGAGCATCTCGTCGCGGCGGCATTCGATCCATTCGATTTCGCGTGCCACCGACGCACGGCGTCCCGCGGCGTCGCGCGCGAGGGCATCGTCCCATTGCCGGAAGCGGAAACGGATGTCGTGGAAGCCGGGCAGAATGTCGGCCAGCGGTTCGCCGTAGTCGGCCAGCATCCGCTGGAAGCGGCCGATGCCTTCGCCGCCGCAGCGGGCCAGTTCGGGGGTCGAGGCGGACTGGCAGGTCACCGAATCCTCGATGAAGAGCGTCGCGGCCCAATAGTCGCCCGCCGCATCCTCGTAATAGAGCGCTCCGTCGTGCGTGGGGATGACGGTCATCACTTCGCGCCGCGGATCGCCGCCGGCGCGGCGTACCTTCTCCCTGAGAAAGGAGGTTACGCCCTCGATGTTGCGCATCATGGCGGGGATGTCGGTGAAGACGTTGCGGTTTTTGCGTTGGAGGACGTACCGCGCACGTTCGGTCGTGACGATGTAGGTGTCGTTGATGAATCCTTCGCCCAGCGTGGCGACCGACTGCACGGCGCCGTCGAGACGGAATTGTTCGGCTATTCGTTTCATGCGGTAGAGGGTTTGGGCAACCGTATCCGGGAATTGCGGAGAAGTCGCGGACTCCGCCTTCGGTTTTCCCGTCCGGTAGGATAAAGGTAATGAATTTTTTCTAACTTTGTGAACAGAACCCTGAAAAACCTCTTTCTCATGAAAACGCTCTTTCGTACAGCACTTCTTCTCGTCTGCGGTTTTCCGCTCTTCGCCTGCACGCCGCACCCCGCCTCGGACGCGCCTTACCGGATCGAGGAGGGGACGATCGTCTTCGCGGAACCCGCACGTGCCGAGGGGCAGTGCGACGTGCTGCAACTGCGCTGCGATCCGATTCCCGTCGTGCGCGTGGCCTTCATCGGCCTGGGTATGCGCGGCAGCACGGCCGTCGAGCGTTTCACGCAGCTCGACGGCGTGGAGATCGTCGCCCTCTGCGACAAGGTGCCCGCCCACGTCGAGCGGGCGCAGCGGACGCTTTCGGTACACGGCCTGCCGGCGGCGCAGGAGTTCACGGGCGCCGACGACTGGCGCCGCGTCTGCGAGTTGGAGGGCGTCGATCTGATCTACAACTGCACCGACTGGCAGATGCACGTCCCCATTGCGCTCTACGCCATGGAGCGGGGCAAGCACGTGGCCGTCGAGGTGCCTGCGGCGCTGACCGTCGCCGACTGCTGGGCGCTGGTCGACGCGGCCGAACGGACGCGCCGCCACTGCATGATGCTCGAGAACTGCTGTTACGACTTCTTCGAGATGACGACGCTCAACATGGCGCGCGAGGGGCTGTTCGGCGAGATCGTCCATGTCGAGGGGGCCTATATCCACGACCTGCGCGAATTGCAATTCGACCGCCGGCACGGCTACGTCGACATGTGGCGGCTCGAACACAATGCGCTGCATACGGGCAATCCCTATCCTACGCACGGCCTGGGTCCGTTGTGCCAGCTGCTCGACATCCACCGCGGCGACCGCATGGAGCGGCTCGTCTCGCTCTCGTCCGACCAGTTCGGCATGAGCGCCTACGCCACGGCGAAGTACGGCGCGGAGTCGGCGGAGGCCGAGAGGCCCTATGCGTTGGGCGACATGAATACGACGCTGATCCGCACGGCCAGGGGCAAGAGCATCCTCATCCAGCACGACATCACCTCTCCGCGGCCCTACAACCGGCTCCATACGATCTCGGGAACGAAGGGCTTCGCACAGAAATACCCGATCCGCAGTCTGGCGTTCGATCCCGACGCCCACCACCGGCTCTCGGACGAGCAGCTCGACCAGATGCTGCGCCGCTACGAGCATCCCATTACGCGCGAAATCGGCGAGAAGGCGCGCGAGGTGGGCGGCCACGGCGGCATGGATTTCATCATGGACTACCGGCTGGTCTACTGCCTGCGCCACGGCCTGCCGCTCGATCAGGACGTCTACGACGCGGCCGAGTGGTCGTCGCTGGCGGAGCTGACCGAAGCGTCGGTGCGCAACGGCTCGATGCCTGTCGCGATGCCCGACTTCACGCGCGGCGCATGGCGCAAGGTCGAGGGCTTCTCGCACGCGATGGCCGAGTGACGCCGGCCGCCCCGAACAGGCTCCGCCCCTGTCGCAACGATCTGCGGCAGGGGCGGAACGGTTTGAGGGGCAGGACTATTTGAGCGCCTGCAACACCCGGGGCATCAGCTCGGAGAGGGTGTTCTCGGTCTGGGCGGTGTAGAAATTCCCGTCGACGACCGCCTTGTCGTCGGTGGGGATGCACTCCCGCACCACCGTTTTGAGGAAGGGATGCAGTGCTACGCGTCGTCCCCGGGCGATGCCCAGGTTGTCGTAGAGAAGCGCCGCAGCGCAGTGGCCGATCATCGGTTTACCCTGCTCGGCGAAGCGTTTCATGATGCGGAGCATCTCCCGGTTGAAGGGCTTGTCGGCGTTCTCGGCGAATTTGGGCATGGCGTCGCCGCAGGCGAAGACCAGCGCATCGTACTCCTCCTCGCGGCCCGCGAGACGGGACACCGTGTCGTCGAGGCGGAGGGCGACGCCCGAGTTGGTCGTCACCTGCGGCGTCTCGGCCACCGCGAACGTGCGGAATGGAATCCCGTTCTCGAAAAATGCTTCCAGATAGT
Organism: Alistipes communis; assembly: GCF_006542665.1. NCBI lineage: Bacteria > Pseudomonadati > Bacteroidota > Bacteroidia > Bacteroidales > Rikenellaceae > Alistipes > Alistipes communis. Next base: position 818,072 of record NZ_AP019735.1, on the reverse strand, counting down.
GGAACAGTCCCGCTCCGTTGACCGGATCGACGACCAGAACAGCTGCTTTCTTTGCCATGATTGTGCGATTTTAAAGGTTCGTTTGTTTTCAACAGTCGTTTTCCCGCCTCGGCATAGCCTGAATAAGTTCGGCTCTGCGCTCGGCTTGGCGAAAACGTTCATTTTCATGCTCCATTTCCCGCCTCGGCATAGCTCGAACTGCGTTCGACTCTGCCCTCGGCTTAACGAAAACGTTGACTGCACGGGCCCCGACGGGCCCGCATGATGTAAAGATAGGGCGGGGAATCGTAAAAAACAAGTACTTACCTTCGGGTAAGCAACTTACCTGCGGGTAACGAATCCTGATCCGCAGCCGGTTGCGCGACGAAAAATCGTCGCGCGATTTTCCGCCGTGTGCCGCGCAGGGAGCCGAACGGGGGAGGGGCGTGCCGCACGAGTGTGCCGAGCAGAGGGGGCATCGTGCCGCCGTCAGGCCGTCTGCGACGGTTCCGCACCGGCGATGTCGATGCGGCGGATCGCGTCGTCGAAGGCGTTGCGGTCGCCGATCGCGGCGTTGCGCAGCTGCGCGCGGTAGGTGTGGATCGTGGCGACCGAACAGTTGAGGATCGCGGCGATCTTGGCGCTGTGGGTCACTCCCAGCCGGATCAGCGCCAGGATGCGCAGCTCGGTATTCAGCGTCCGGGGCTGACGCGGCGAGAAGCGCTCCGCGTCGGTCATCAGCCGGTTGACGTGCGCCACGAAATCGGGGAAGAGGTGCAGGAAGGTCTCGTCGAAGATCGCCAGAAACTCCTTGTATTCGGCGTCGGCGGGGTTCTTGGTGCGCAACTCCCGTATCAGGGCGTCGCAGTCGCCGTCCTTGTAGACCTTCAACAACAGTTTGCGGTAGTCGTTGATGCGGACGATGTAGCGGGAGCAGAGGGAGAGGTAGTGGCCGACGTATTCGTCCTTGATGTTGTTGGCGTCGCGCAATTCGCCGTTGATGCTGCGGATATGTTCGTTCAGCTCCCGGAGCTGGCGGTTCATTTCGAGCCGTGCGGCGCTGATCTGCCGGATTTTGCGGTAGTAGACCAGGATCGTGAAGAAACTTCCCAGCAGCACGACGACCAGCAGGCTGACGACGATCGTGACATAGCCCATCGCGCGGCGTTTGGCGTCGAGCGAGTCGATGTAGGCGCCTGCGATCTGCTGCACCATCTCGGACGACTGCTGCATCCGCGAACGGTAGTTGCAGTAGAGGGCATCCTCCATCGAGCAGTTGATATAGCGGTTGGCGCGCTCCACGTCGCCCTCTTCGAGCAGCAGCCCTGCCAGCGTGTAGAGTGCCATGCCCTCGCGCACGGGGGTGCGCAGGTCGTCGGCCGTCGCACGGATCAGGTACTCCTTGCGGCGGTCGGCGTCGCCCAGCTGTTCGTAGATGAGCGCCAGCCGGTAGGCGACCATCGCCCGCAGGTGCGTGTCTTCGATGCCGGCTTCGTATTCGGGCAGGAGCAGATCCAGCGCCTTGCGGGCTTCCCCCGCCTTGCAGTACATCATGGCTTCGAGCTCCTTGCGCGGGACGGAGCCTTCCGGCAGATTGCGGATGCGCAGCACGTTGTAGAATTGCAGCGAATCGCGGTAACGGGCTTTGAGCGCGGGATCGGCGCCGGAGAGCTGTTTGGAGAGGTAGGAGCGGTAGACGTTGTAGTATTCGCTCTTGTTTTCCGGCGCCAGACGGGTCGTGTCGACCTGATGCAGGATGCGGAAGGCTTCGCCGTACATGCCGCCGTTGAGAACGGTTTTGGCCAGATAGACCCGTGCACAGTTGATCCGCGTGCCGTCGCCGTAGCTTTGGGCCAGGGCGAGCATTCTGCGGGCGTAGTGGTAGGCCGAGTCGATGTCGTAGTTGTAGTACTCCTTGTAGATCTCCTCCGCCAGGGCGATCCGTTTGCGCGGGTCTTTCGCTGCGGCGAGTTCGTCGCGCCGCGCTGCGATGCGGAGATTCTTCGTGCGGCCGTATGTGTCGCGTCGTTCGATGATACGGTCGAGCTCTTCGAGCGCCTTCTGATGGCGATCGGTACGGTCGGTACAACTCGTACCGATGCCGAAGAGCAGGACGGCGAGAAGGAGAGGGAGCGGTTTCATGCGTTTGTATTCGACAGTCGTTTTTCGCCCCGGCGTACCCCGAACGGGTCGGGAGGGCTGTCGTGCGAAAATAGTAAAAAAAAGCGAGTTGACGGCGGTTTCGACCGTTTTTGTTGCTCCGCCGCCGGTTTCCGGAGGGAGATCGCCGCGACGAAAAAGGAGGAAACCGTCGCGGTTTCCTCCTTCGGATGAATCGTCTCCCGACGGTCGTTGCGTCAGAAGTTCAGGCCGTCGTCCCAGCCGGGGTTCTGCGTCAGCGCAGGGTTCAGCGTGCGCTGTGCGGCGGGAATGGGCCAGAGGTAGTCGCGCGCGTCGTCCCAGTTCCGGCCGTGGACGACGCCCGGGTAGCCGACGATGTAGCCTTTGGTCTCCTCGCTGAGAATCACCTCCTTGCCGATCTGCAATTTCGTCGGGCAGGAGGAGGTCGCCTCGTCGATGTAGAGTTCCAGATCGGGCGTGCCGTCGTTGTCCATGTCGTAGGTTCCCGCACCGGCGATGTAGCAGCCGTAGTAGGGCCGGTAGTGGTTGAGCACCTGCTTGCACTCGTTCCAGCGGAAGAGATCCCACGAACGGTAGGGGGGCTCCATGACCAGTTCGACGGTGCGCTCGCGGCGGATTTCGAGGATGACGCCCGTGTGGGCGCTCTTCGTCACGTTGGGATAACATTCGAGCAGGTAGGGATCGGGCGAAGCGTCGGCCTTCGTGAGATCGATGCCGGTCATCTTCGCGCGTTTGCGGATCAGGTTGACCGAGATTTCGAGGTCGTTCTGCGTGATCGTTCCCAATTCGGCCACCGCCTCGGCGTAGTTGAGGTAGACTTCGGCGGCACGCATCAGGATCCAGTCGCTGCTCGCGGCACCCGACGTGGTCGAGTTGGCGGCCGTGCCGACGAACTTGATCGGTTCGTAGCCGGTGTGCGACGAGAGGGTGTTGCGCGTGACGGTCGTGGCCTCCACCTGCTTGTAGCCCGGACAGAGGACGGTCTGCGCCATGCGCGGATCGCGGCCCTGCGTCTCCTCGCTGTACGGCATCGTCTCCCAGCCCTCCTTGTCGGTGAAGCGCGAGCCGTCGGCCATGAGGTAGTGGTTCATGAAGCGGCGCGTGAGGCTCGTGCGGCCGAACTTGATGTTGTAGGGCACCGAGTGCGAGATGCCGAAGGCTTTGTCGTAGCGGCGGCAGAGCACCACCTCGCAGGTCTTGGCGTTCTCCGAGTAGAAAAGTTCGCGGTAGGGTTCCGCTCCCTCCTCGTAGAGATGGAAGGGCGAGTCGGTGATGAACTCCTTGGCCGTGGCGGCCGCCTGCCGGAGATATTTGTCGGCGTCGGCCATGCCGTGATATTTGCGGAACGTCCCCTCGTAGAGCGCTGCGCGGCTGGCGTAGGCCAGCGCGGCCCATTTAGTCACGCGGGTGTTGCCGCTCTCCCACGTGCCCGGAAGGTTTCGGGCCGCGAAGTCGAAATCTTCCAGCACGCGGTCCATCACGTAGCCGCGGTCGTCGCGCGCCTTGTAGACGTCGGCGTCGGTCGAGCCGAGCACGTGGTCGTAATAGGGCACGTCGCCGTAGGTGCGCACTTTGAGGAAGTAGAAGTAGGCGCGGAAGAACCGGGCCACGGCCTCGTATTTGGTGGCCAGCGCTCGGTCGGGACATTGGTCGAGGTGTTCGAGCAGGTAGTTGATCTTGCGCAGTGCGCTGAACGACCAGGTCTGCGAGGCGGCGTTGCGGCTGCCGGTGATGTAGTCGCTCAGTCCGTTGTCGATCTTGTCGTCGGCGTCGTTGATGCCGATGTCGGCCGATTCGAGGTTGTCGTTGTAGAACTGGTTGCTCCACAGGGTGAGATCGGACTCGTTCTGGAAATATTGTTCGGGCGAAAGCTCGTGTTCGGGGAGCATCGTCAGGTCGCAGCCGCCGACGCTCAGTGCGATGGTTCCGAAAGCTAAGATTTTACAGATGATTTTCATATTCTTTCCGGCTTGAAGTTGTTAGAAGGTGATGTCGACGCCGAACGAGAAGGTGCGGGGCATGGTGTAGCCCGTTCCCGTTCCGCCCTTGTAGGTGCCGCTGGAAATCGCCAGCTCGGGATCGATGAGCTTGCAGTGCTTTTTGAGCGGCGACCAGTAACAGAGGTTCTCGCCCGAGACGTAGATGCGCAGCTTCGAGAGGTACTTTTTCAGCACCGGCAGCGTGTAGCCGATCGTAAGGTTCTTGAAGCGCAGGTAGGCCACGCTTTGCAGGTAGCGGTCGTTGTTCTGTCCCAGCGGGCCGCCGTTGTAGCTCTGGATCGGCCGCAGGCGGGGGAAGTAGCCGCCCGGATTCTGTTCGCTCCACACGTCATCCATGAAGTCGTAGGTGATGAACGACGGAATGGTGTAGCCGTAGAGCTGCCAGAACTGGTTGGCGCCGTAGATATCGTCCTTGTTGGCCGTCGGATACCAGTCGCGCTTGCCGACGCCTTGGAAGAAGGCCGAGATGTCGAATCCGTTCCAGCTCGCTTCGATGCGGAACGAGTAGCTGTAACGCGGCGTGGTGTTGCCGATGATCATCATGTCGCCCGGATCGTCGACCGTCCCCGCGCCCGTGCCGATCGAGCCGCTGCCGTCGCGGTCCTCGAACATCACGTCGCCGGCCATCAGCCTGCCCAGGTTGTTCTGCATGTTGTAGACGCGCTGGTAGACGTTCGAACTGTTGTTGATCGCCACCTGGTAGGCGGCGGCCTCCTCGTCGGTGTCGAAGAGTTTCGGCACGTGGTAGCCCCAGATCTCGCCCAGCTTTTTGCCTTCGTAGTAACTGTCGAAGAGCTTCGTGGGGTTGTTGTACTTCGTGATTTCGGTCTGGTAGTCGCCGATCTGACCCGTCAGGGCGTAGTGGAAGGGTTTGCCGCCCAGCTTGAACTGGTCGCGCCACGTGATCGAGAGCTCCCACCCTTTGGTGCGCAGGTCGGCGCAGTTCTCGGTCGGCGTCGCCGCGCCGTAGACCGAAGGCAGCGTCAGCGACTGCGTGAGCATGTCCTTCGTGTCGCGGATGAAGAAATCGCCCGTGAACGAAAGGCGGTTTTGCAGGAAGCTCAGGTCGAGGCCGAGGTTGTAGGTATAGACCGTCTCCCACGTGAGGTTCGACGACATGGGATCGGATACCGATGCATAGCTGGCTTTGCCGCTGTCGTCGAAGAGGTAGTTGAGCGTGCCGGTGCCGATCGTTTGCAGGTAGAGGTAGTTGCTCACCTGCTGGTTGCCCAGCGCACCGTACGACAGGCGGATCTTACCGTTGTCCCACCAGTGGCGGACGCCCTCCATGAACCGCTCTTCGGTGAAGCGCCAGCCGGCCGACACCGAGGGGAAGTAGCCCCATCGATCCTTTTTGGCGAAGCGCGACGTGCCGTCGGCGCGCATCGAGGCTTCGAAGAGATACTTGCCCTTGTAGTCGTAGTTGATGCGGGCGAAGAACCCGAGCGTCTTGTAGGCCGAGATATCCTGCTGTACGAGCCAGTAGGTGTCGTCGTTGACCGAGTTGAACGAATCGATCTGGTCGCTGCCCAGTCCGAACTGCTCGACGATGTTGTCCACGAGTCGGTATTTTTCGTAGTTCATACCCGCGACCGCCTTGAAGTTGTGCTCCTTGTTCCAGCTGTGTTCGTAGGTGAAGTAGGCGTCGACGTTGTGGTAGGTGTACTCGTAGGGGCGTTCGCGGTAGGTGTCCTTCTGGTAGTGGGTCGTGGTCTTGGTCACGCCCACGGCGTCGGAGTAGATGTTCGCCGCCGTGCGATCCTTGTAGAGGCGGCGGTAGTTGTTGATGTTGTAGCTGGCGTCGAAGGTCAGATCCTTGTGGAGTTTGAGTTGCAGGCTGTTCGAGAGCGTCAGCGAGAGGTTCTCGATCGTGTGCTTGTTCGTGGGGTCGGCCAGCGCCGCCGTGCGTCCCTTGCCCAGCGCCACGTTGCGCAGGTCGGCGGGATACATCACGATCGAACCGTCGGGGTTGTAGGGGACGAACATCGGTGCGACGTTCTCTTCGAGCGCGGCGATGGTCTGCGCCTCGTTGAGCGGCCCCGGATACTTCTGGTTCACGGCGTTGAGCGAGGCGTTGGTCGACCACTTGGCCCATTTGAAGAGCTGTGCGTCGAACTTGGCGCGGAACGAGTAGTTCTTGTAGTTCTCCTTGTTCCGGATCATGTTGCCGCCCAGCACGCCGTCCTGCTGGTAGTAGCGGCCGCTGACGTAGTAGTTGACGTCCTTGCCGCCGCCCGAGAGCGAGAGGTTGTGCTCCTGATGGAAGCGGTTGGTGTTGTAGATGCTGTGGTACCAGTCGAAGTTGCCGTAGTAGTGGTACTTGCCGTCGTCGCCGATCACGACCCACGGCCGGTCGGGGTGTTCGGTGGTGTCGTAACGACGCGCTTCGAGCGCCGCCCAGTCGGCGTCGGTGTAGTTGAAGGCGTTGTAGGCGTAACGCGAGAAGTAGAGGTCGTTGACGATCGTGGCGTAGTCGTAGCCGTTGGTGATGAAGTCGGTGGGCGTCGTGGGCTGCGTCCAGCCGATGTTGTTGGAGTAGCTCACCGTGGCTTTGCCCGCCGCACTCTTCTTGGTGGTGACGAGGATCACGCCGGCCGAAGCCTTGGCGCCGTAGATGGCGCTGGCCGAAGCGTCTTTGAGCACCGAGATCGACTCGATGTCGGCGGCGTTGACCAGCCGCAGCGAGACGCCCGGCACGCCGTCGACCAGTATCAGCGGCGAACCGCCGTTGATGGAGGGCACGCCGCGGATGTTGAGGCTGTTGCCTGCCGTGGGGTTGCCCGAGTCGATGCTGATGTTGAGCGAGGGATCGATGCCCTGCAACGCCTGCATGGTCGAGACCACGGGCCGCTGGGCCAGCTCCTCGCCCGAGATCGACGAGACGGCGCCCGTGACGTTGATCTTCTTCTGCGTGGCGTAGCCCACGACCACTACGTCGTCGAGCTGCTGCGCGTCTTCGCTCAGCTCCACGTCGATCGCGCCGGAGGCGGGCACCTTGACCGTCCACGAGGTATAGCCCACGCAGGAGATCGTCAGCAGCTGTCCCGTGGCTGCCTTTACGGTGAAGGCTCCGGCGGCATCGGTCACCGTTCCGGAACCGGTCGAGTTGTTGGCCACCGTGACGCCGACGATCGGATCGCCGGTCGCACGGTCGGTGACGCGCCCCGTGACGTCGCGCAGCTGCGATTGGGCGAGTGCGGCCTGCGAGGTGTCGTACACCGGCGTTTCTGCGGCGTGAGCCGTGCCGAAGGGAAGCGCGAGCAGTCCTGCGGCCATGATTGCGAATATCTGTTTTCGATTTTTCATATCGCGTTCGTATTTGGGTTAGTTACTTCACGAGTTTCCAGAGGGCGTGAACCTGATCGGCGTTGATCGGATCGTCGTAGATGCGTGCGATGACCACCTCTCCGTTGAATGATATCTGCCCCTTGTCGTTGGGATTGGGGTCGGCGCCGATTCCGAACCAGCGTTTGTCGACGTTGGTGTTCATGTGGCGGAATTCGCCGCCGGCTGAATTGTTGGTGGCCTTCAACTCTCCGTCGACATAGATTTTCTGCGTGCCGGCGGCCTTGTCCCATACGGCGACGATGTGGTAATAGACATCCTTCAATGGGGTGACGCCGCTCTTGGCGGTTTTCCACACGTTGCCGCCCGTGGCATTCTTCGTGCCCGTCTCCATGACGATCTGGTTCGAGTCGTCGGCCCAGAAACAGATGCTGACGCCGCCGCCTTCGCTCGAAGCGAAAGGTTTGATCTGCAATTTTTGGGGATCGTCGTAACGGCGCAGGAGCACCTCCATTGCGTAGCCGTCTTCGAGTTTGCTCTTGAAGGCGGCGTTGTCGTTGTACTCCACCTTGTAGAATCCGCTTTCCAGCACGGCCGAAGGACCGCTCGGTTCGCGCGTGAAGCGTGCGGCGTACCGGTCGTATTTTTCGAGGAAGACGGTCGACAGGGTCGGGTCGGGAAGCAGTTCGACGGTCATGCCCATGGCCGAGACATCCTTCGCGGTGCCGTCTTCGGCGAAGACCACGTCGAGCAGGTCGGCCGTCGGGGCCGGAACCACGTACCCCTGCGTGACGGTGACGTAGTTGAAGACTTCGGGGTGAAGCTCCGAGACGAATTTGAGCGTCGCCGTGCGGTTCTTGCCCGTCGTGTTCTCTTCGGCCAGGAAGGTGATCGAGGCGCTCTCTTTGGACTGCTGGGTGAGCCAGCCGTCGCCGTCGGGGCTGTCGATCTCGACCTTCCACGGGCTCTGGTTGGTCGAGACGGCGACGGTGAACTCCGTACGGTCGCCGACGATCGAGATCGTCGCGGGATCGACGTCGAGATAGGGCTGCTCCTCGGTCTGCGAGATCGTGTAGGCGTAACGCTCCTCGCCGCCGAGACGGAACGACACAGTAGCCGAGCGGGTCGCGCCGCTGAGGTTGCGGGCCGCTACGACGGTCACCTTGGTGTTGCCCGTCGCGCCGCTGCGGTCGGAGAGGGCGAAGCCCTCGTCGCCCGCGATGTCGGCCGTCCAGTCGGCCGTGGCCAGGACGGTGAAGGCCACCTCCTGGCTCTTGCCGTCGATCGAGATCGGCTGCGACGGATCGGAGCCGTCGGGACCGACGACTTTGAGCAGGGGCGTGCGGTTCAGGTCGCCCCCTTCCGAATCGCACGACGCGAGGAACGCGCATACGATTGCGAACATGGTCAGTAGTTTTTTCATAGTGAGATAAATTATTAGGTTAGATGAAGAGATGAATCGGGATGCGGACGCCCTCTGCCGCCGCGCAGGGCCGCCGGTCGGAGCGGAGCCTTCCCCCTCGCTCCGCTTCCGTCCGGACGGCGGCCGTTACCACTGCGGGGAGACGGACATATCGTAGAGTTCGCGCGGGCGCGACATCGTTTCGGTATAGCTGCGGCCGAATTCGTCGGTCACGGTGATTTCGAGCGTGGTCGTGGGCGAGGAGCAGACCGCCTCGAACATGTGCGACGTGAGCAGCGTCGGGAAGGTCATGGCCGTCGAATTGGTGTTCATGCGGTTCATGTTGAAATGGATCGTATGCAGCGGGTCGTAGGTGTCGACCTGTTCGACGGGGAGTCGGTTGCCGGTCTCGACTTCGCGCACCTCCACCTTCCATTTCTCGTTCCAGTTGAAGACGTTGATCAGCACGGCGTTGTCCGAGCGCGGACGGTCGTAGCCGTTGGCGTACTGCGCGAAGAATTCGGCGCTGACCGTCCCGAAATTGTTCTTGATGTCGGGGCAATATTTGTCGCGCGTGATGAGGCAGCGGTTGAGGTCGTAGGCGCGGAACTGATAGTCGGCTGCCTTGCCGATGCCCTGATAATGCCATTGCACGTCGTCCGCTCCGGCGGTTCCGATCTCGAAGAGTCCGTAGCCGGCCGGTGCGCCGTCGCGGCACATCTGGGTGCGGCCGTTGGTGTAGTTGCCCGTCCACCACCATGTGGCGCATACGGCGGCGATATTGTGTTCGGTCATGCGCTCGGTGATGCGGTTGGCGTAGTTGATATGGGTATGGCCCGTCACGAAATGGACGGTGTAGGGAGCGAGCAGGTCGAGCATCTTCGCGCGGCAGTCGGCCGGCATGGCATAGCTCCACGAGAGTTTGCCGTCGGCGATGCGGTAGCGGTTCGTGAACTGGATGTGCATCCCCACGAAGACTGTTTTCCCTGCCGGAACCCGTTGCAGGTCGGCTTCGAGCCACCGGAGCTGGTCGGCCGTCAGTCCCTCCGTATAGTCGAGTTTCCCGACGGTTCCCTGTGCGCCGCCCGTGTTGGTGAAGAGGGTGTTGTCGAGCTGGATGTAGTGGATGTCGCCGATGTCGAAGGAGTAGTAGGTAGGGCCCAGATTTTCGCGCCACGGATTTTCGGATTCGAAATCGTCGGCCACGTAGGGATCGTTGTCGTGGTTGCCCGGAATGTTGTAGATCGGAATGTCGAGATCGGCCATTTGGCGCACGTAGTGCGACGGCTGGTAGCTGTTCTTGTACCAGTATTCGTCCCACGTCAGATCGCCGAGCGCCATGGCGTAGAGGCTCACGCCCTCGGCTTTCGCCTGTGCGATCTGTTTGCGGAGGTCGGCCTTGAAGCCGTTTTCGAACTGGTGGATGTCGTTGGTGCGGTTGGCCAGATGCGTGTCCGTGAAGACGATCATGCGGTGCCGTTCGTTGGCTTCGGGCGCCAGTACGAAACTGCGCTGTTCGTAGGTCTGGGGCGAACCGCTCAGCCGCCGGAAGAACTGGGGAATGGTGCGGTTGACCGCTGCGCGGTATCCGGCGGGGACGGTGATGAAGACGTAGCCTCGCTGTTTGAGCGAAGAGAGGTAGTAACGCCCCTCGTCGTCGGTGGCGGTCACGAAGACGCCGTCCGAAATCGAAACGCCCGCGATCGGTTTGCCCGTATGGTCGATCACGCGGCCGTAGACGGTGCTGCCGGGTACCTGCGGCACGTCGGTGCGGTCGACCACGTCGACGAAGGCCGTGCCCAGGTCGAGGGCTTTCCCGTTTTTATAGAAGGTGAAGTCGTACATGCCCCCGATGAAACCGGCGGGCGTTTGCAGGGAGGCCCCCTGCGTTTGGTCGACCTCCGTCACCGGCATCCGGTGGATTTCGGAGGCATCGCTGCGTGCGGTCAGCAGCAGGTAATCGTCGGTGCCGGCGCCGCTGCACGGAAGCAAGAAAGTGTCGGCGAAGCCCATCTCCACGACATCCGGAACCTTGTAGGCGGCGACATCGGGGAGCTTGTCAGGTTCGTCGGGATCTAAATTCCCCCCCCCTCCTCGGCAGGAGCGTCGGGCGTAGCGGGATCGGAGCTGCAACAGAGGCAGATCGTGCTGGTCGACAGGAGCAATGCGAAGACTCCCAGGAGGCGGCCGAGCGGTTTCATAGCGTCGTAAGGTCTTTTCATAACGGTCGAGTTTTTTCGTTCGTTTTCAACAGTCGTTTTCCCGCCTCGGCATAGCTCGCGCAAGAGCGGCTCTGCTCATTTGGCTTAACGAAAACGTTCATTTTCATGCTCCATTTCTCGCCTCAGCAAATTCGAGTAAACTCGATTGCACTCGGCTTAACGAAATGGTTGAATTTCATTCTTCGTTTTCCCGCCTCGGCATAGTCCGAACTGCGTTAGGCTCTGCGCTCGGCTTGGCGAAAACGTTGAATTTCATTCTTCGTTTTCTCGCCTCGGCATAGTCCGAACTGCGTTAGGCTCTGCGCTCGGCTTGGCGAAAACGTTGAATTTCATTCTTCGTTTTCTCGCCTCGGCATAGTCCGAACTGCGTTAGGCTCTGCGCTCGGCTTGGCGAAAACGTTCATTTCATGCGGTTTTTATTCCATCGGATTTTGATAGCGATCTTTCTGTCGCGTATCCGGTTGGTGTATTCCGTATTGCGCAAACGTTTGTGCAAATATAAAAATTCACTGTAAATTTCACAATCAAATAAAATATATTTTTCGCTTTCGAATGAAATTAAATTTTTTGAAAAATCGTTTCCTTGAATTATTTCGTTATAAATCATGAAATTATGAGAAGCGATCGATTTATATTAATAATAAAATTAAAAAAACGGATCTGTGCGGAAGTCCCCGTTTCTCCTGTTTCCGGAGGATTTTCCCGCACTCGATTTTCGTTGCACAACGGTTTGGCGCAATCTTTTGCGAAGACTGCTCCGCTTGCTGCCGTTTTGCGGGACGATCGTTTTCGATAACGCTTATCCATACCTATGGTTCGTTCGTCGGGCGTTCGGATCGCCCGACATCATGCAGCGTGCAGGACTGTCGATACGAAACCTCGTCGGGGTATTTTGGCGGATGATCCTGTTTCCGACCGATTCGGACGGAGGAGATGGTTACGACCGTTGCGGGGATGCGGAAAAGGCGGTGCGGTGGAATTTTTAGGAGAGGTGCCGTTCGTCCGGACGGAGCGGTGGGGTATCGGCGGGTTCCGGTATCATTGGCTTTGTTCCATGTTCCGTACCCTGAGCCAGCCCTTGCCTGTTCCGGAAAACGGAACGTTTTCGTTAAGCCGAGCGCAGAGCCGAACTTGTTCAGGCTATGCCGAGGCGAGAAAACGAAGAATGAAATTCAACGTTTTCGTTAAGCCAAATGAGCAGAGCCGCGCTTGCGCGAGCTATGCCGAGGCGGGAAAACGACAGTTGAAAACAAACGAACCATTTCGTTAAGCCGAGTGCAATCGAGTTTACTCGAATTGCCGAGGCGAGAAATGGAGCATGAAAATGAAGGAATCATCGAGGCTTTCCGTGGGGGGCGCCGCCGCCCACGACTGTTTGTCGGAGCAGGACCGTTCACCTCTCCGGAATGCCGGCCGGATCGGGCCAGCGACTTCGGAAACGATGGATTATCCTCTCTGAAAGGACTATATTTTTTTAGCGTTCGATCTGGCTCAATCGATTGTATATCTTGTGATTGAAGGTTTATATCCGCTATATTTAAGAGCGATATTTTCAAACGTTTGTTTATCTTGTAAAATTAACTTAATTTTGTACAACGGGCGGAGGGCTCCGGTCTGGACAGGCTCCGGAAGCGGGCCGTCCGACGGGCATGTTTTCTACAACCTAAAATAATAGTTACTGCAAAACGAAATGAATCCTATTAAAATCGGTATGATCGGCTTCGGCAGAATGGGCGGGTTTTATCTCGAACAGATGCAGAAGAGCGGACGGTGGGAGGTGGCCTACATCTGCGACGTCTCTGCCGAATCGCGGGAGGAGGCCCGCCGGCTGGCTCCGCAGGCGCAGGTAATCGCCGATGAACAGATCATCTTCGACGATCCCGAGGTGGCGGTCGTCGGTCTCTTCGCGTTGGCCGACTCCCGTCTGTCGCAGATCGGCAAGGCCGTCGCGGCAGGCAAGCATATCATCGCGGAGAAACCGATCGCCGACAGCGTGGAACGCGAATGGCAGGCGGTGTCGCTCGTCGAAAAGGCGCCGCTGTTCTCCACGGTCAACCTCTATCTGCGCAATTCGTGGTATCACAATACGATCAAGGAGTTCATCTCCTCGGGCGAGATCGGCGAACTGGCGATCATCCGCGTATGCCACATGACGCCGGGGCTGGCGCCGGGCGAGGGGCACGAATACGAAGGCCCTGCGTTCCACGACTGCGGGATGCACTACGTCGATATCGCGCGCTGGTACGCCGAATCGGAGTTCAAGACATGGAACGCGCAGGCCGTGCGCATGTGGAACTACAAGGACCCGTGGTGGTTGCAGTGTCACGGAACGTTCGAAAACGGCGTGGTGTTCGACATCACGCAGGGGCATGTTTACGGGCAGTTGTCCGCGAAGCAGACGCATAACTCCTACGTGGACATCGTCGGGACGAAGGGTATCGCGCGCATGACGCACGATTTCAAGACGGCGGTGGTCGAACTTCACGGCGTGACGCAGACGCACCGGATTGAGCGCCCCTACGGCGGCAAGAACATCGACGTGCTCTGCGAACGGTTCGCGCAGTCGATCGAGTCGGGGCGGCGGTGCGAGGAGCTTCCCCGTTTCCGCGATGCGGCGGTCGCTTCGGAGTATGCGTGGAAGTTCATCCATGATGCACGGACGCACGACTTGCCGGCCATCGGCGACCTGCGGACGTTGCAGCAGATTCGCGAACGGCGGCGGACGATGAAGAACGGTTACGGCCTGTTGCGCAAGCGCGCGTGACCGCATTTCGGACGAGACCTGAATTTAACCTTATAAAACTTGGATCATGAACAAATTACTGTTTCTCGGTAACCTGGGCGCCGGCGAAATCTTCGTCATCGCGCTCGTAGTCCTGCTGCTTTTCGGCGGCAAGAAGATCCCTGAGCTGATGAAAGGGCTCGGCAAGGGCATCCGCAGCTTCAAGGAGGGGATGAACAACATCGAGAAAGAGATCGAGAACCCCGATCAGGAGAAGAAATAGACGGTTCCGGCCGCCGGGGCGGAGGAGCCTGCCGATCGGCCGGACGCGGACGGGGCCGTTGCCCTGCTTCGAAACGGGCGGGGCGTTTCGGCGGACCCGCCCGGAGACGGAGGGCGGACGGTTTTTCGCAGGCGGCGGACGCCGTGCACGGAGTGCGGCCGACGGGATGCGCCGTTTCTCCGGCGGGAGCGGGAACTCGTTGTCGAATGCAATCAATTGTTAACCTAACCCAATAAATCTTAGAACGATGGCAAAAGAAATGTCGAGAAGAAGCTTCCTGAAAAAGGGGGCTGCCGCCGCAATCGGGCTGGCGGTCGTACCCAGCACGGTTCTGGGTAAGAAATTCGGGCATACCGCGCCCAGCGACAAACTCAATATCCTGGGTGTCGGCATCGGCGGTCGCGGCGCTTCGGTATTGAAGGGCCTTGAAAGCCAGAACATCATCGGCCTGTGCGACGTCGACTGGAAATACGCGGAGCATGTCTTCCAGCGTTACCCTGCGGCCAAACGCTACAACGATTACCGCCGCATGTACGACGAGATGCTCAAATCGGCCGATGCGGTCATGGTGGCTACGGCCGACCACACCCACGCGATCATCGCGGCCGACGCCATTACGGCCGGCAAGCACGTCTATTGCGAGAAACCGCTGACGCACACGGTCTACGAATCGCGTCTGCTGACCAAACTGGCCGCCAAGCACAAGGTAGCCACGCAGATGGGCAACCAGGGCGCTTCGGCCGAAGGCGTGCGCAAGGTCTGCGAATGGATATGGAACGGCGAAATCGGCGAGGTGCGCAAGGTCGAGGCCTTCACCGACCGCCCGATCTGGCCGCAGGGGCTGATGCGTCCCGAAAACGACGAGCGCGTGCCCAAGACGCTCAACTGGGACGCCTTCATCGGGCCGGCGCCGATGCGTCCCTACAACTCGATCTATACCCCGTGGAATTTCCGCGGCTGGTGGGATTTCGGCACGGGTGCGCTGGGCGACATGGCCTGCCACATCCTGCATCCCGTTTTCAAGGGGTTGAAACTGGGCTATCCGACCAAGGTGCAGGGCAGTTCGACGCTGCTGCTCTCCGAGTCGTGCCCGACGGCGCAGACCGTGAAGTTCGTCTTCCCGGCACGCGACAACATGCCGAAGGTCGCCATGCCCGAAGTCGAGGTATACTGGTACGACGGCGGTCTGATGCCGACGCGTCCCGAAGGGCTGCCCGCAGGCAAGGATCTCAATGTCAAGGGCGGCGGTGCGATCTTCTACGGTACGAAAGATACGCTGATCTGCGGCTGCTACGGCGCCGATCCCTATCTGGTGTCGGGCCGCGAGCCCAAGTGCCCGCCGGTGATGCGCGAGGTGAAGGAGTCGCACCAGATGGACTGGGTGCGCGCCTGCAAGGAGGACGCCGACGACCGTACACTGTCGGCATCGGATTTCAGCGAGGCAGGCCCGTTCAACGAGATGGTCGTCATGGGCGTGCTGGCCGTGCGTTTGCAGGGACTCAATCAGGAGCTGCACTGGGACGGCGAGAAGATGCGTTTCACGAACATCCCCGCCGACGCTACGATCAAGACGGTCATCAAGGACGGTTTCAGCATCAAGGACGGACACCCCACCTTCAAGAAGACGTGGACCGATCCGGTCAACGCCAACCAGTTCGCCGAGGAGCTTATCAAGCACAACTACCGCGAAGGCTGGAAGCTGCCCGACATGCCGATGTAATTTTTCAGAACCATTTCGTCAGGCCGAGCGCAATCGAGCTCGCTCGAATTGCCGAGGCGAGAAATGGACGAAAGAAATTCAGCCATTTCGTCAAGCCGGGTGCAGAGCCGAACTTGTTCGGGCTGTGCCGAGGCAAGAAAAGGTGTATGAAAACAAACCCAATTTAAAATCATAAAACGAATATGAAAAAGACGATTTTATTCTCTGCATGTGCCGCGCTGAGCCTGTCGATGGTCGCTTGCGGCGGAAACCCCAATAAGGCGAAGAACGCCGAGGCGGCTGCCGAAACGAAGGCCGAAGCGAAAGCCGCTCCCGTCTACAACGTAATCGACAAGCCGCAGGTCGACCTGGCGACGCTTCCGGTCGACAAGGAGGGCTACTACGTGATCTTCGACGGCAAGACGTTCAACGGCTGGCGCGGTTACGGCAAGGACAACGTTCCGGCCAAGTGGACGATCGACGACGGTGCGATCAAATTCAACGGCACGGGCGGCGGCGAAGCGCAGAAGGCCGACGGCGGCGACCTGATCTTCGCGCACAAGTTCAAGAATTTCGAACTCGAATTGGAGTGGAAGATCTCCAAGGGCGGCAATTCGGGTATCCTCTACCTGGCCCAGGAGGTCGAGGCCGAGAAGAACGGCCAGATGAAATTGCAGCCGATCTATATTTCCAGCCCCGAATATCAGGTATTGGATAACGAGAATCACCCCGACGCCAAACTGGGCGTGGACGGCAACCGCAAGTCGGCGTCGCTCTACGACATGATCCCCGCCGTGCCGCAGAACGCCAAGCCCTTCGGCGAGTGGAACAAGGCGAAGATCATGGTTTACAAGGGTACGGTCGTTCACGGCCAGAACGGTCAGAACGTCGTGGAGTACCACCTCTGGACGCCCCAGTGGACGGAGATGCTCGAAAACAGCAAGTTCTCGTCGCAGAAGTGGCCGCTCGCATTCGAGCTGCTCAACAATTGCGGCGGCGAGAACCACGAGGGGTACATCGGTTTGCAGGATCACGGCGACGACGTCTGGTTCCGCAACATCCGCGTCAAGGTGCTCGACTAAACGGCCGTTCGTGCGATGAAACGAAAACTGTTTACAGCGGTCTGCTTCCTGCTCGCTGCGGCGATGCTCCCTTCGGGGGCATCCGCCGCAGGCGCGGGGAAGGGGCCCAAGAAGGAGGTCGGCATCCAGCTCTATTCGGTACGCTCGCTCATCGGGGTGTTCGGCAAGAGCGAGGGAGACTATAAGCCCGTGTTGCAGGCGCTCGCCGATATGGGATATACCTTCGTGGAGGCCGCCAGCTACAAGGACGGACTGCTTTACGGAACCCCCCCCCAACAGTTCCGCCGCGACGTGGAGGCGACGGGCATGAAGGTGCTGTCGACCCACTGCACGCTCAACCTTTCGGACAAGCAGCTGGCCACGGGCGATTTCACCGAGGCGCTCAAATGGTGGGACGAATGCATCGCGGCGCATAAGGCAGCCGGCGTGGAGTATATCGTCGTGCCGTCGATGCGGCGTATCGAGACGCTCGACGGGTTGGCGACCTACTGCCGTTATTTCAATGAGGTCGGCGCCCGCTGCAAGGCCGCCGGCATCAAGTTCGGCTACCACAACCACTCGCGGGAGTTCGAGAAGGTCGAGGATCGCGTGATGCTGGACTACATGCTCGAAAATACCGATCCCGACAAGGTCTTCTTCCAGATGGACGTCTACTGGACGGTGATGGGGCAGGCCAGTCCGGTCGACTACTTCACGAAGTATCCGGGCCGTTTCCGGCTGCTTCATATCAAGGATCGCCGCGAGGTGGGACAGAGCGGAATGGTCGGTTACGACGCCATTTTCCGCAATGCCGCGACCGCCGGCGTGGAGAACATCATCGTCGAGATGGAGGGATCGAGCTACGGCGACGTGCTGCGCAGCGTGCGCGAGTGCGTCGACTACCTGAACGAAGCCCCCTTCGTCGAGGCTTCCTATGCGAAATAGTCCGGCCCTGCGGTCGGATCGGGACGATTCGGTTGTCGCAGGATAACCGGATCGTCCGTCGCATGGAGACCCGTTCCGCTGTGCATGCGGCGGGGTTCCGCTGTTGGGAGAACGCCCGTAGACGTGTGTCTCCGACCGGCGGAGACGACGGCCGGCTGCGGTATCGCCTGATCGACAAGCTGTGACCGGCGAGTGAACGTAAGCGCGGTTTTCGATAAGCCGAGTACCGATTCGCCTTGCGCGGGTTTTGTCGAGGCGGAAAAATGAAGAGTGGAACTATCCGTTTTCACTGAACCGAGCGTAACGCCGACTTGCGCGGATTCTGCCGAGGCGGGAAAACGGCTGCAAACAAGCAAACCTGAACGATGGAAGAGAAGGAAATGTCATTTTGGGGCCACTTGGAGGAGCTCCGCCGTACGTTGTTCCGCGTGGTGGCGGTGTTGCTCGTATTCATGATCGCGTGTTTCTGCGTCATGCCCGACCTGTTCGATTCGTTCGTGCTGGGGCCGACGACGTCGGATTTTTTCCTCTACCGGTGGCTGTCGAACCTGGGCGGTACGGGGATGTTCCTTCCCGATTTCAGCAACGACGATTTCGCGGTGGAGATCATCAATATCAACGTCGCTTCGCAGTTCCTGACCCACATCAGCACGTCGTTCTGGTTCGCGCTGGTGCTGATGTTCCCCTACCTGATCTTCGAAGTGTGGCGCTTCGTGCAGCCGGCGCTCTTCGAGAACGAGCGGCGCAGCGTGGGGCTGGCCTTTCTGGGCGGAACCGTTATGTTTTTTCTGGGCTGCGCCGTGGGGTACTGTCTGGTCTTCCCCTTTACGTTCCGTTTCCTGACCGAGTACCAGCTCAGCGCGTCGATCGTCAACCAGATCTCGCTGAACTCCTACATGGGCAATTTCCTGATGCTGGTTTTCGTCATGGGGATCGTTTTCGAACTGCCGCTGCTGGCATGGCTGCTCTCGAAGCTGGGGCTGGTGAACAAGACCTTTTTCCGCACCTACCGCCGCCATGCGGTGGTCATCCTGCTGGTACTTTCGGCCGTCATTACCCCTTCGGGCGATCCGTTCACGCTGATGGTCGTCTTCCTGCCGCTCTACCTGCTCTACGAACTGGGTATCCTGATCGTCCGGGAGTAGCGGGTTGCGGTGCCTTCGAGAAAAGGGAGAGCTATGCTCTCCCTTTTCTCGTCTTTCGGGGAAGGTGCGGGCGCTCCCGAAAATAGGCGGTGAAGTTGTAAAAATAAGATATTATCCCTACTTTTACATTGAAATCCATGCCGCCGGCCTTGTTGCGGATGCAACGTCCGGCAACGGGGCGGCGTGAAACGGAGTGCGTGGAGAGAACTGCCCCAATGGTATCGGAACAGGAACTGATAGAACGGATTCGCCGCGGCGATCTCGTATCGTTCAAAGCGGTGTTTGAACGGTATTACGGCGGTGTCCATGCCTTTACGCGCGGGGTCGTCGATAACGGGTTCCATGCCGAGGAGATCACGCAGAACGTCTTTATCCGCCTCTGGCTCAAACGGGAGGCGCTCGATCCCTCCCGCAATTTCAAAGCTTTCCTCTACACGCTCGCCAGACACGAAATCGCCGACTACTTCCGTTCGGATCGCTACGACCGGCGCAGGCTCCGGCTCGACCTGCTCCACGACGCGGAACATGTGCAGGAGCAGTTCGCCGCGGCCTACGATGCCGACCGGCTGCGGCAGCTGGTGCTGGACGAGATCGACCGGATGCCCGCCCAGCGGCGGGAGGTTTTCCGGCTGAGCCGCATCGAGGGGCTGACGAACGATGAGATCGCACGGCGGCTCCGCATCTCGAAACGCACTGTCGAAGGCCATCTGAACGCGGCGCTCAGAACGTTGCGCGTCAAAGTCGGGAAGTTCGTCTGTTGGCTCACCTTCTTTATCCTGTTGCAGTAGTTTCCGCCGGAAGGGGGGGCGTTCCCGCATCGTTCTTCCGCGGGCTGCCGCTCTTCGGGTTTTGACCGAAGAGTGAATCTTTTTAGCAGAATTTGACTGTGAACATGTCAGAAATATCCCGACTTTCGATTGGGCATTTCCTGCGAGGAGCAGTTTTTACCACCTTTTGTCACCAAAAGGTGGTACCAAAAGTGTCCGCCAGGCGAAAAGCTGCGGGAAACTCACAGCGCCTCGCTAAAACGGGCGCCTGCCGCGGGTTACGACACGAAGTGTCGTTTCGACTGTGGCGGCTCGGCAAAGTAAACTTTGCGCTCACCTGCTGATCGTCGTTTGCAAGCAAACCGGCCCCGTTTTTTAACGCTCGTCGCTGCTCGTTTCTTTTTCCGCACTTTTCGCAAGGCGGAGACTGTTGTGCGCTTCGTGCAACCATGATTTTGATTCCTTTTATTCGGTTTTAGCAGGCTTTCGGCCTGCGGGATCGCACTGCGAAAACGGCGAAAACCGACGGCCGTATTTTACAGCAGAACGAATTTTTCGAAAAAAACGCATGTCCGACCGGGTGTGCCTGCTGCCTTGTTGCGTATTAGTATTAAAAGCCGGAAGTCCGATGGAAAAAATAGATAAGGAGCTGCTCAGGCATTACCTCGAACACGGGGGCGATGCCGGCGTGCGCGAACGTTTGCGCGAATGGTTTCTCGAACACGACGCCGAGGAGGAATTTACCCTGCGGGAAGACGATCCCGTGAGCGGGGAGCTGTACGCCTTCTGGGAGCGTTCGCTGCAACGGTCTGCGCCGCAGCGGACGCTCGACGAGCGTTACCGTGCTCTGGCCGGGCGGCTCTTCGGCCGAAAACTCCGCCTGCAACGGCTGTGGCGGAGGCTGTCGCAGGCTGCGGCGGTGCTGCTCGTGCCGCTCATCGTCTGCGCCTATCTGCTCGCGTCGCGGCAGGTCGCGGAGCAGCCGGAGTGGGTCGAGGTCTACGCGCCCTACGGGCAGACCCGCTGCATCACGCTGCCCGACGGGAGCCGCGTATGGCTGAATTCGGGGACCTATGTCTTTTACCCCGACCGTTTCGATCGCGAGCGGCAGCTCTTCGTCAGCGGCGAAGTCTACATGGACGTGACCAAGGATCCCGAGCGGCCCTTCCACGTCGATACGCGCAACGTCAGTATCCGAGTGTTGGGAACCCGTTTCAACCTCCGCTCGTACAACGAGGACAAGTATGTCGAGACGTCGCTCGTGGAGGGAAGCGTCGCGCTGGGGTTGAAGCGCGACGGCGGCGCGACCATCCTGATGCGTCCGGGCGACAAGATTCTGGTCGACAACGCCACGAACGCGGTCGTCCGCGAGCGGTTCGACTGTGCGCACTACATCTCGTGGCGCGACGGTTTCCACGTCTTCCGCCACAAGACGCTCGATGAGATCGCCCGCGATCTGGAACGTATGTTCGACGTGCAGATCGTCATCCGCGACACGTCGCTGCTCGGCGAGGAGTATTTCGCCACGTTCGCCAGCGGCTGGGAGATCGACGAACTGCTCGACGCGCTGAATATCCACCACACGCTGCACATCCAGCGCGACGGCCGCATCATCGAGATCGAGCGCGCCCGCCGGTAGGGGCCGTATGACGCACCGAAGCCGACTGTTGAAAACGAACCTGAAACACGCATATATGCCTATGGGAAAGGAATGATGGAAAAAGCCGGAAAATGTCGTTGCCCATTTTCCGACTCGAATTTTGAGACCTAAATTAAATCTGCAAAACCTGAACAAACCTATGAATTATCTCTACACGAACCGAAGAAGCGTGGGAATATTCGGAGGCCTGCTGTTGCTGATCCTCTTCTCATGCTGCGGAATCGGGAGAGCGGCGGCCCAACAGCAGGGCGCCGAACAGCGCATCACGCTGTCGATGCGCGACACCGCGATTTCGGACATCCTCGAAAACATCACCAAACGTTACCAGTACGCCTTCATCACCCGCACGGCCAACGTCGACACCAACGCCCGCGTTTCGATCGACGTGGTCGACGAACCGCTCCGTGCGGTGCTCGACCGGATTTTCGCCGGGCAGGAGGTCGCCTTCGAGTTCGACGGGCGGCTGGTGCGCATCTCCAAGGCGGCCGTACCCCCCCCTCCTCCGCGTCGACGATCGCGGTTTCGGGCGTCGTGCGCGACGGGTCGGGCAATCCGCTGGCGGGCGTTACGGTCATGGTGGCCGGAACCTACAAGGGCGTTACCACCGACAACGACGGGCGCTATGCGCTGCGTGTCGACGGTGAGGCGTCGGTGCTGCAATTCCTTTATCTGGGCTATAAGAACGTCGAGGAGACCGTCGGCAAACGCACGACGATCGACGTGGCGATGGAGGAGGATCTCAAAATGGTGGACGAGGTGGTCGTCATCGGCTACGGTACCCAGTCGCGCAAGACGCTGACCACCTCGATTTCCAAAATCGACGGCGACAAGCTCTACGGCGCTCCCGTCTCGACCGTGGGCGACGCCCTCAAAGGCAAGGTCGCGGGTCTGCGGGTGGCCACCAACAGCTCGCTTTCGGGCGAGGCGCCCCGTTTCCTGATCCGCGGCGGATCGTCGATCAACATGGGCAACGACCCGATCTATATCGTCGACGGGGCGCTGCGCGACGACCTGAGCGGCGTCAACCCCAACGACATCGAGTCGATGGAGGTGTTGAAGGACGCCGCTTCGGCCGCGATCTACGGCGCACGCGCATCGAACGGCGTCATCATCGTCACGACGAAGAAGGGCAGCCCCTCGCAGGGACCCCAGGTCGTCTTCGACGTACAGGTGGGTTTCTCGGCGCCGACCAAGAAGTGGGACCTGCTCAGTTCGCGCGAGCAGATCGCGCTGGTGCGTCCGGCCATCGCCAACATCTACGCCAAGTCGACCGGCACGCTGGCCGCCAGTTCGTGGCTGGACGGCGCCAATGTCGCCGTGGGAACAGGGAACACGTCGAACAGGAACCAGTTCACCACGCGCTATCTGGAATACGGCGGTACGGTGCCCGACGGCTACGAGTGGATGTTCGATCCGCTCGACAACAGCAAGGTCATCATCTTCACGGATACCGATTTCCAGGATCAATGGATGAGCGAAGCCTTCTGGCAGAAGGAGTATATCGGCGTCAACGGCGGCAGCGACAGGATGAGCTACGCCGCGTCGATCAGCTACCTCGACGACGGCGGCGTCTTCGCCATGAGCGACTACGACGTCTTCACCACGCACGGCAATGCCAGCTTCAAGATCACCAAGAGCCTCGAAGCCTCCACGACGTTCGACATTTCGCGCCAGCGGAGCAGCAAGTTCGTGGACAACTACTTCAACGCCTTCGGCCGGGGAATCATGTTCGCCCCGACGGCGCGCGGCTTCGACGAAGAGGTCGGCTGGATGTCCAGCGGCGGCAACGCCAACGCCCAGCTGGCCTCGTTCTACGAAGCGTTCTACGACCGCGAGGCCGCCACGGATCGTATTTCGAGCACCTTCAACCTCAAATGGCGGATCATCGACGGGCTTACGGCGACGGCCCAGTACAACTATTACGGCAACAACTACCGCGGCAGCTACTACGCCCGCGGCGAGGTCGACGGCTACCCGAACCTCATCAGCCAGACGCGTTCGACTACCGAGACGCGCACGCAGACCGTCCGCGACACCTTCACGGCGCACCTGGCCTTCAACCGCACCTTCGCCGACAAACATACGGTAGGGGCGACGCTCGGTTACGAGCTGATGAGCCAGCGTTACTGGTACCTCACCTCCAACTCGACGGGTTCGGCTTCGGACGACGTGCCCATTCTCGATTCGGGCATCAACTTCAAGGCGTCGAACAAGGACGAAAAGCAGGCGCTCATGTCGTTGTTCGGCCGCGTGTCGTACGACTTCGCACAGAAATACATCGTTTCGGCCACGTTCCGCTACGACGGCTCCTCGAAATTCGCCAAGGGCAACCAGTGGGGATTCTTCCCGGCGGCTTCGGCGGCGTGGGTCATCAGCGAAGAGCCCTTCTTCGAGGGGGTCAGACGCACGATGAACAACCTCAAACTCCGCGTGTCGTACGGTCAGACGGGTAACAACGGCATCGGACTCTACGACACCTACGGCGCCTTCGCCACGGGGCAGTACAACGGTCATACGACCTTCCTGCCGTCGGCCATGCAGAACGCCGACATGCAGTGGGAGTCGACCACGCAGCTCGACGTGGGGCTGGACGTCGGGTTCCTCAACGACCGCGTGCGCTTCATCTTCGACTACTACAACAAGAAGACCGACAACATGCTCTTCTCGATCACCATGCCCGACACGGGCCCCTATTCGAGCGTGAAGGCCAACGTGGGCAGCGCCCGTTTCTACGGTTTCGAGGCCGAACTGAACGCGGAGGTGATCCGTACCAAGAACTTCTCGTGGAACCTCGGGCTGACCTACTCCTACAACCGCAATAAGGTGCTGTCGCTGCCCGAGGAGTACGCCTACGACGAGGTGGACATGTACGGCAACCCTACCGGCCGGAAGGCCTACCGCATAGGCGGTTACAAGATGTCGGAGACGGGATACCGATTCGGCGGCACGGCTGTCGGCGAGTCGCTGGGGCGTATCTACGGCTACAAGATCGACCACATCATCCAGACCGAGGCCGAGGCCGACGCAGCCTATTACGACGCCCTGTCGAAAGGCCACCGCGTGAGCGACGGACAGCAGATTCCGGGCCGCAAGGACGCCGGCGACTACGAGTGGTGCAACCGTTACGGTTCGGCGCGCGATGCCGACGGCAATGAAATCATCAACGCCGAGGACATGTTCTACCTGGGCAACGTCGTGCCGCACTCGACGGGCGGTATCAGCAACACGTTCCGTTACAAGCGGCTGACGCTGTCGATCTACCTGGATTATGCGCTCGGACATTCGATCTACAACTACATGAAGACCCGCATGATCCAGAACACGATCGGGCAGAGCAACTCGGCCATCGCCTCCTACGTCTACGACTGTTGGAAGTACCCGGGCGACACGAATGCGAAATACGCCCGCTATTTCCCCAACGACGGCGATTACGGCAATGCCAACTGGGGCCGCGCCTCCGACTTCAACGTCGAGAAGGCCGATTACCTCTGTCTGCGCGACGTGTCGCTCTACTACGACCTGCCGGAACGGTGGGTGCGCAAGCTGCACATGAAGAAGCTGACGGTGGGCATTACCTGCAATACGATCGCCTACTGGACGGGCGTCACGGGTGCGATCAACCCCGAAACGGGTATGGGAGCCACGTCGAGTTCGGGCCACTACACCTCGGTGTCGACGGCCAATTCGAGCTCCGACTCGCGGCCGAACATCTTCCCGCCTACGAGCAAGTTCCTCTTCAACCTGAAAGTCACCTTCTAAATCGAATCAACCATGAGAATCGAAAGCAGCATAAAGGGATGGTTCGCGGTCGTCGCGGTATCCGTCTCGGCCGTATCCTGCGACATGCTCGATATAACGCAAGACAATAAGCTGTCTGTCAGCAACATGTGGAAAACGGCGGAGCAGGTCGAAGGTTCCACCTACGGCATCTATTCCGAGCTCCGCTCGAATTTCGTCCAGAGCCAGATCAACGTCTTCTACTGGGGCGAGTTGCGCGTGGGCGAATACATGTGGGGGCCGTCGTCGCTCTTCAACGTATGGGTCGGCCGCGAGGTGATCCAGAACACGATGACGGCCAACATCACCTCCTGCGGGTGGTCGGGCCTCTACTCGGCGATCGATCAGGCTAACGCCGTGCTCAAATACGCGCCCGACACCGCGATCCCGATGACCGACGCCAAGCGCAACTGGGCGATGGGACAGGCCTATTTCGCCCGTGCCTACGCCTATTTCTGGGCCGCGCGCCTGTGGGGCGACGTGCCGCTGAACCTGCGGCCGATCGAATCGGTCGACCAACCCGAGACCTACCCCGTGCGTGCGCCGAAAGCCGACGTCTATGCGCGGATCGGCTCCGACATCGAATCGGCGCTGGCGCTCTCCGACGCGCTCGGATCGGACAAGTATCTGGCTACGAAGACGGCCGTGCTGATGCTCAAAGCGGAGTATTGTCTCTGGATGTACTCCGCCCAGAAGGGCGGCGACGCCTACCTGGACGGTGCCGAGGATGCGCTCGAAGCGATCGGCATCTCCCCGTCGCTGCTGTGCGACGACTACGGCCAGATTTTCGACCGCATGGCCGACAACGCGAAGCCTTCGAAGAACAGCAAG
Source organism: Alistipes communis (assembly GCF_006542665.1). NCBI lineage: Bacteria > Pseudomonadati > Bacteroidota > Bacteroidia > Bacteroidales > Rikenellaceae > Alistipes > Alistipes communis. The sequence continues at coordinate 792,152 of NZ_AP019735.1, read as the reverse complement.
GAGGTGGTCTTCGCCCTCTACAACGACCAGACCGAATCCAAGACGGGCGGTTACAGCTGGTATTTCGCCTTTCCCGAAGCCTACGTGGCCAAGGGTTATCAGGGCAATCCCGTGCCGATCTACGAGACGCAGTGGCTCGACTACGGCGAGGGATTCCTCGCAAAACTCCGCGACAGCCGCGACAATCGGGGCGACACCCGCGTCAAGTACAATCTGGGCGAGGGCGACTACGGTGCCGACGGCGGCCGGCTGACCTTCTGCCGCAAGTTCCTCGGCGACATGAGTGCCGGCAAGATGGTGCTCGACGCCGATCTGATCTATTATCGTGCGGCGCTGGCCGTGATGATGGATGCCGAGTTGAAGTACTACCGCAAGGACTACGGCGGTGCGCTCAAATCGCTGAACATCATCGCAAAACGTGCTTACGGAAAAGACGACTACTATACCGATGCCTCGCAGGAAGCCGTGCTCGAAGCGCTCGTGGACGAGTATTTCCTCGAATTTCCGGCCGAGGGCGTCATCTGGTGGGCGCTGATCCGGCTCGACAAGATATGGGACTACAACGACTACCTTGCGGCGAACCGGAACAACACGAACATCCTTCTGTGGCCGATCTCGAAATCCGCGCGGGACAAGAACTCGAATCTCACGCAGACCGAGGGCTGGTATTGATACACATCTAATTCGACAGAAACATGAAATCTACGATAAAAACAGCGGCATGGATCTGTGCGATCCTGCTCGTTTCGGTGTCGTGCTACGACGACGGCACCGATTGCTTCGACACCGCGACGCGGATCTCGCTCTATCCCGACGTGGAACTTTTCAATGCCGACGGCACCACCGCATCGGGGAACGAGAGCTTCGTTTCGGCCGTGACCGTCAACGTCGGGCCTGCGGTTTCGGATATGGCGTGGGAGGCCTCCGTTCCGGCCTCGGCCGTATGGGCGACGGTGCGCAGGACGACCGTGGCGTCGATCTTCGAGGAGGCGACCGGCGGCGCGCGCCACGATCTCTCGGCGGACGGCATCGAACTGGTGCTGCAACCCAACACGGAGTATCGCCGCACGGTGGTCGTCACGATCGCTGCGGCCGACGGTACGACGGCCGACTACGAATTCACGCAGCTCGGTCAGAAGGCCGACGCTGCGGTTACGTCCGAGACCGCACAGCTCGTGTTCATGGCTGCCGGCGGGTCGGAGACGGTGACCTATACGAGCAACATGGGCGATGCCTATGCGTATGAAGTCGTCTATGGCGAGGGCTCCGCCGACTGGCTGACCGTCGGCGACGGCGGCGTCGGCACGCTGACGCTGACCGCCTCGCAGTGGGACGATCAGGAACGGCCGCGTGCGGCGACGCTCCGCATCGTCGTGGGATCGGCCGATACGAGTATGGCGACGCTCGAAATTCCGGTGACGCAGAATGCCGCCTACGACTACTACTACATGTACGGCGCGTCGGCCGACGCGCTGGCCGTCGGCGATGCCTATGAGCTGACGCGCAAGGCGGCCGGCGAATATACGGGGACGCTCTACTTCCTGCGTTCGGCCGACGGCGGCAATCCCGTGCTGCTCAACAAGAACGGCCGCACGGTCTCCTATCCCTGCTATGCGTTGACGAAGGAGGGTACCGTCGCGGAGATACCGACGGCGGAGACGCAGCTGCCCGCCGGCCCCGACATCGACATCGACGGCGTGCGCAGGTTCACGGTCGATTTCAATGCGATGACCTGGTCGTGGGAGCGCGTGACGACGCCCAACTGCATGCCCGATACGGAGGTGGCGGCCTATCCGACCAAGGCATACGTGACGCGCGACGGTGGTACGAAGACGTGGATGACCGTCGGTCTGCACTGGGCGGGCGACGCGACGATCGGCCGCTACAAGCTCGGCAGCGGGCTGGTGAGCGGTCATCAGACGGGAGGCTACGGCAACGAAGCGCCCTACGCTTCGCGCAATCCGGCCTACGATACGGAGGAGAACGGCGGATCGATCGTCGAGGCGAAGGACGGCTCGGGCCGGCCGCTGGCCGAGACCTACGGTCGTCTGTACAGCTCCTACGAGTCGCTGACGGGTTCCGCCAACGGTGCGCTGAACGCCTGCGAGGGCGGTTCGTCGGTGCTGATAAACTGTCCGTTCGGCGAACCGGGCACGACGCTGATCGATGCCGTGGGCGATCGCTATGTATTGGAAAGCATCATGCCGGCCGATCTGGCCGTCTATGCGGCTACGGCCGCGGGCGACGCGCAGGCCGAAGCCGAGCATCCCAACCTGAAGATGCAGATCCAGGGCATCTGCCCCTACGGCTGGCACATCGCCAACATGCAGGACTGGAAGGACCTCGTCTGGGCGGCCCATGCACAGGGCGCGGCGGATTATCCCGTCGATGCCGCAACGGCCACCTACCGCGCCTTCGGCGGCGGTACGCTGACCAACTTCGCAGCGCTGCTCTTCACCTCCGACTGGAACATCTACAATCCGGACTGTCCGGCCGAGAAGATTTCGACAGCGGCCGCCGATTTCGGATTCAACATGTTCAGTCAGGGCTGGCGCCTCTACAAGACGGGTTACGACTACGGTCCGGGCGACAACGATCCGCGCATGTACTCGTTCATCCCGCTCATCGGCGACTATTCGGCCACGAAGAAGGCCGGCTGGCGCATCTGGAACCAGAGCCGCGAAGCCAACATGCGCACCAACGGCGGATTCGATTTCGGCAACGGATGCGGCGGTGCCGTGCGGTGCGTCAAGAACTACAAGAAGTAATGTCCGATCTCTCTGCGTCGTCCGTCCGGCCCCCGATTCTCCCTTTGCGGATGGATCGGGGGTACGGAGCGGCGGCGAAACGATCGCAAACGAATAGCATGTTCAAAAAACGAAAACCATGTTGAAAAAGATATTTTCACTGACTGCGGCCGCGCTCCTGCTTTTCGCCTGCACCGACGACGAGTGGCCCGCGCAGCCCGATTGGAGCCAGATTCCCAATCCCGACGAAGAGGTCGACGACGGCTTGTTGAAGCCAGCCGCGTGTACCAATAACATCGTCGCCCACCGCGGCGGCGCGACCGAGTGCAAGGCGCCGGACAATTCGCTGGCTTCGCTCCGCTATGCCATCGGGCAGGGATGCTACGGCTCGGAGTGCGACATCTACTGGACGAAGGACGACAACGTCGTCGTGGCCCATGCCGACGGCAAGTGCCAGATCAACGGGATGCACCCGTGGGAGCATACGCTGGCTGAACTGCGCGCGGGAGGCGGACTCTCCAACGGCGAACAGCTGCCCTCGCTGGAAGATTTCCTCGGCGAGGTGATGAAGGAGGGATGCCCCACGCGGTTGTGGCTCGACATCAAGAACATCACCTATCCCTCGACGCTGACCGAGTATGCGATCAACGCCGCGCGCCGTTCGTGCGAGATCGCGACGGAGATGGGGGCGAAACATTTCGTGGAGTTCATCTGCACCGGAAACACTACCGTGATGAAGTCGGCATTCGCCTATGCCAAGGCGGCCGGCATACCGATCGGCTGGATGAGCAACCGCCCGGCCGGCGAATACGTCGGACTGGGGTATTCCTGGGCCAACCTCTCGGCGGCGAGCTACATGTCGGCCGAGGCGGGAGGTAAGGGTACGCGGACGCTCGAAGAGTTCGAAAAGGAGGGCGTGGCGCTGAGCGTCTTCAACGTCGACCGGCAGGCGGGCGACGGCAATGCCGTCTATACGACCGAAGCGGTCGACTACTACTGCTCGGCGGCCGGGCGTTTCAAGGCGCTCTGCACGAACTATCCCGCATGGCTGATCGAAAAGGTCGAGGCCGCGACGAAGGTCTACGACGGCATCCGCTCCGAGGCCGACCTGCGGGCCTTCGCGGCCGAAGTGGCGGTCGATCCCACGGCCGAACGTTTCCAAAACGCGGCGGGCGAGGTCGTCCTGCACACCGACATCGCGGTGTCGGAGGCATGGACGCCGATCGCCGGATTCGCGGGTGTGTTCGACGGCAACGGCAAGACGCTCACGGTGAACTATTCGGGCAGCGACGAACAGGCGGGAATCTTCGCCACGCTCGACGGTACGGTGAAGAACCTGCGGGTAGCAGGCTCGTTCACGACGACCGCGACGGCCAAGGTGACGCTGGGTGCCGTCGCCGGCAAGCTGGGCGAGAAGGCGCAGATCGTGGGGTGTACGAATACGGCCGGCATCGCGATGAACGTCGATGCGAGCGGTACGACCGTGATCGGCGGAATCTTCGGTCAGGGAGCTGCCGGCAACGTCATCGCGGACAATACCAACGAGGGGCGGATCACCGTCCGCCGCAAGACGCCGGGCGACGCTGCGGCCGTGGCCGGTGTCGGCGGCTGGGCCTACTCGGACGTTACGGGATGCGTCAACAAGGGCGAGATCCGTTACTCGGACGAGGTGTCGGCGGCCAAGGCCGTCTATGTGGGCGGCGTATTGGGACGGCTCGATATCGGAAAGGGGTATGTCGTGGAGGACTGCCGCAACGAGGCCCCCGTCACGCTGGCGACCGCGCAGGCGGCCAACAACCTGCTGGGCGGCATCGCGGCCTACGCCAACGGCGAGAACCGCGATACGCCCAACACGATCCGCAACTGCGAGAACCGGGGCGACGTTCTGGCCGATGCCCCCGTGTCGGACAAGGCGAAGACCGGTCAGGCCCGCATGGGCGGTATCTGCGGCGGTACGGCGGTCTTCGAGGGGAATACCAACTACGGCAAGGTCGAGGCCCGGGGCGGCGGCAAGGGCGCATCGGAGTTCTCGATCGGCGGTATCAGCGGCATGATCGCGCACGATGCGACCGGCTGCCGCAACTTCGGCGACGTGCTCAACAACACCGGCAGGGAGAATCTTCTCGCCCATACCGGAGGTCTGTTCGGATGGGCGACGCTCGCCTTCACGATCACCGACTGCGCGCTGGATGCCGACGTGGTGTCGACGACGCTCTACAATTACGACGGCGACAAGGGTACGACTGCCGATCCGGCGCACGAGAACAGCAGCTGCGCGGGCATTCTGGTCGGACGCATCAAGTCGAAGATCGAGGTAACGGTCGAATCGGTGAAGATCTACGGCAAGCTGACGCGGACGATAAACGCCGAGGGGCAGACCAGGACGATCGATTTCACGACGACGGTGCCGGCCGACAACTATCTCTACGGTGCGTTGCAGGATGCGGCTTCCAAGCTGGTCGTCGAGCAGGGAGCGATCACCTGCGTTTCGACTGCGAAGTGATTCGAAAATACGCGAATGGGGGACTCCGGTTCCCTATTCTTTTCTGAAAATGCAGTCCTCCGCTCCGTTCCGCGAAGGCGGAGTCCGGTACGGGGAAGCGACTGCCGAAAACGAACGACGATCATGAAGAGAGCCATTCATTTCGGGGCCGGCAAGATCGGCCGCGGTTTTATCGGCGCCCTGCTGTCGCAGGCCGGATACGAGGTCTGTTTCGCGGAGGCGGATCCGCAGCTGGTGGACGAGATCAACCGGCGGCGGGGCTATACGGTCCATGTGACGGACGAAATCTGCGCCGAGCTGCGGATCGCCGGCGTGTCGGCCGTGCGGGCGGACAGCGGGGAGGCGGTACGGCGGCTGGTCGACGCCGATCTGGTGACGACGGCCGTCGGGCTGGGTGTCCTGCCTCGGGTCGCACCGGTCATCGCCGCAGGGTTGCGGGCGCGTAAAGCGGCCGGAGTCGCTGCGCCGCTCAACGTCGTCGCCTGCGAGAACGGCGTGCGTGCGACCTCGCGCCTCAAAGCGTCCGTATACGAGGCGCTGGATGCGCCGACGGCCGCATGGGCGGAGCGCACGGTCGGATTCGCCGACTGTTCGGTCGACCGCATCGTGCCGCCCGTCGCCTTTCCCGAACCGCTGGACGTGGCCGCCGAGGCGTTTCACGAATGGAACGTCGAGCGGAGCGCGTGGGTGGGCGAACCGCCGCAACTGTCGGGAATGCACCTGACCGACGAGTTGGAGGCGCACATCGAACGCAAGCTCTTCACGCTGAACACGGGACACTGCGCGACGGCCTATCTGGGACATCTCAAAGGGTATGTCACCATCGCCGAGGCGCTCGCCGACGAGCGGATTTTCGGGCTGGTGCGAGGTGCGATGCGGCAGAGCGGGGAGGCGCTGATCCGCAAGTTCGGTTTCGGCAGGGCGCAGCACGCCGCCTACATCGACTCCGTGCTGCGGAGGTTCCGCAATCCGTGGCTGCGCGATACGGTAGCCCGCGTGGGGCACGATCCCGCCCGCAAGCTCTCCGCACCGCTCTATTTCTCCTATCCGATCACGCTGGCGGCGGGCTACGGGCTTGCCGTGGACAAGCTGGCGCTCGCGGCCGCCGCAGCGCTGCATTTCGACGATCCGGCCGACGGGCAGTGTGCCGAGATCAGGGAGACGATCGCCCGGATCGGTCTGCCGGCTGCCGTGCGGCGGATTACCGGCATCGACGACGACAGGCTCGTGGCGGCGCTGGTCGACGCTTATGCGCGGGTGCCGTCGGCCGTCGGGGCGTGACGGACGGGTCGCATGTAATTTTTCGTAACGAATACAACCGATGAAACGCTATTTGACGATACTCGCCGCGGCGACGATGCTCTCCTGCGGCGGCCGGCAGGCCGGTTATCCGGTCGCGGGCGAAGACCACGCGGTGAAGATCGCCTCGTTCGAGGAGTTCCAGTCCTATTTCCGCTATGTCCCCGGGCGGGACATCATCATCAGCGCCCATCGGGGCGGTATGCAGGAGGGGTATCCCGAGAACTGCATCGCTTCGTGCGAGAAGACGCTGTCGATGATGCCGACCTTCTTCGAGATCGATTTCAGCTTCACGAAGGACAGCGTGATGGTGCTCATGCACGACCTGACGATCGACCGCACGACCGACGGCAAGGGGCGCGTGGCCGACTACACCTACGAGGAGTTGCAGCGGTTCCGGCTGGTCGACCGCGACGGAAACGTGACCGACTACCGCATTCCGACGCTCGCCGAGGTGCTCGAATGGGGGAAAGACAAGGTGGCGTTCAATTTCGACAACAAGTATATCAACACGAAGGGCGTCGGTGAGGCGGAGAGACGGCGGGCGCTGGATTATTACGTCGAGCAGTTGTTGCCGGGCGGCGCATGGTCGGAATACCACAACATCTTCCTGAGCGTCCGCTCGCTCGACGAGGCGCTGTACTATTGGAATGCGGGGGTGCGCAACGCAATGTTCTGCATCGAGATCAGTACGCCCGAGCAGTTTCGGGCTTTCGAGCGGAGCGGGATTCCGTGGAGCTACCTCATCGCCGCGAGCCGCAAGGCGATGGATCCCGCCATGACGGAGATCTACGAAAAGCTCCACGACCGCGGCGTGATGGTGATCGTCTCTGTCACGGGATCGGCCGATCGGGTGAAGGATCGCCGCGACCGGCGTGTGGAGTACCTGCGCACGCTCCTCTCCGAACCGGATATTATCGAAACCGATTATCCGGCCGATTTCGTCGGTCTTCCCGTCGGACGGGAGGAGCTGCGCGCGATCCGCGACCGCGAGGCGGAGCGGATGGAGCGGTAGGCTTGTCGAGCGGCGGGTCTGCCGATTGCATGCCGTGCGGAGATCAGAAGAGCAGCGAGTGTTCGGCCAGAAAGTCGAAGAACGCCTGCCGGTAGTTCTCCGAGACGGGAATGTACTCCTTGCCGAAGACGATGCGGTTGCGTTCGATCGAGCGGATCTTCGAAGGCTGCACGATGAAGGAGCGGTGGACGCGGACGAACCGGTCGGCGGGCAGCTGTTCTTCCAGCGATTTGAGACTGGTCAGCGTGAGCACGGGATGCGTCTCCTCCTCGACGTGGATCTTCACGTAGTCTTTCAGCCCCTCGATGTAGAGGATGCTGTCGAATCCGATCTGCCGCAGCCGGTATTCGGTCTTGACGAAGAGGCTTTGCGGAGCTGCGGCCGGCGGGGGCGTTTCGGCGCGGTTTTTCAGTTCGAACCATGCCAGCGCCTTGTTCGCCGCTGCGAGGAAGTCGGCATAGCTGATCGGTTTGAGCAGGTAGTCGACCGCGTTGACGCGGAAGCCTTCGACGGCGTAGCGACTGAAAGCCGTGGTGAAGATCACGCGCGTGTCGGCGGGGAGCATCCGCGAAAGTTCCATGCCGCTCAGCCCCGGCATCTGGATGTCGCAGAAAAGCAGGTCGACGGGGCGGTCGCGCAGCATGTCGAAGGCCGCCGAGCCGCTGCCGAACGAGCCGCACAGCGTCAGGAACGGTGTCTTGCGCACGTATCCCTCCATCAGCTCCACGGCCAGCGGTTCGTCGTCGATGATCGCGCAGTTCAGTTTCATCGTTCGTGCAGTTTGATGCGCAGCAACGCCGTGTAGGTGCCGCCCCGCTCTCCGTATTCGAAAGTGTGGCGTTGCGGATAGATCATCTCCAGCCGTTTCGAGAGGTTTTTCAGCCCGATGCCCGAACCGCTCCGATCCGAAGCCGTCTTGGGGAAACAACTGTTGCGGATGCGGCAGACCAGTTCGCCGCCTCGCTCGTGGATGTCGATCCGGATGAACGACGGTCTGTCGTTGCTCGTGCCGTGTTTGAAGGCATTCTCGATCAGCGAGATGAACAGCAGCGGGGCCACGGGCGTCGGCGACGGTTCTTCGGGCAGCGAGACTCCGACTTCCACGTGGCGCGGCAGGCGGATGCGCATCAGTTCGATGTAGTCGCGCAGGAACTCGACCTCGGCGGCCAGCGGCACCGTGGGGCAACTGCTTTCGTAGAGCACGTAGCGCAGCATCCGGCTCAGGTCGTGGACGGCCTGCTGCGCGCGGTCGGCGTCGATCTGGATGAGCGAATAGATGTTGTTGAGCGTATTGAACAGAAAATGGGGGTTGAGCTGGCTTTTGAGGTTTTGCAGTTCGGCCTGCGTGCGGCTGTGTTCCAGCTCCTGCCGGGCTGCTTCGGCCTTGTACCAGCCGCCCGTCATGCGGATGGCGACTCCCGCACCCACCACCAGCAGGTAGAGCGCGGCGTTTCCGGCGAAAAAACGCACGGAGTCCTGCCACGGCCGCGGCAGGGGCGGGTGCTGCGCATCGGGCGGCAGCACGTAGCGGAACAGGAGGTGCAGCCCGACGATCACCGCGGCGATCAACAACGCGTTGCCGCCCAGGAAACGGCCTGTCTGACGGGTGAAGAGGTATCGTTCGATCAGCAGGAAATAGTTCGTGTAGAAGACCACCATGAACGAGAGCGGTACGAGCAGGAAGCGCAGGTACTCCGAACCGGTCATCAGCGGCCGGTCGGGGGAGGTGACGAACAGCGGCATCCCGAAGATCACGGCCCATGCCGTCAGGTGGATCAGCCAGCCCGAATATTTCGATTGCAGAGCGGTCATAGCCGAACAAAATTAACGATTATTTCCGATTATTCATAACGGATCGCCTCGATCGGGTCGAGCATCGCCGCCTTCTGCGCGGGGTACCACCCGAAGAAGACGCCCGTCAGCGTGCAGACGGCGAACGAGAGGAGGACGCTCCACGGCTGGATGTAGATGGGGAAGGCCGCCGCCAGATTGACCACCACGGCGGCCCCGATGCCGAATACCACGCCGATCAGGCCGCCCGTGACGCTGATGAGGATCGATTCGATGAGAAACTGCGCCAGAATGTCGCGTCCCTTGGCGCCGATCGACATCCGCAGGCCGATTTCGCGCGTGCGCTCCGTCACGGAGACGTACATGATGTTCATGATGCCGATGCCGCCCACCAGCAGCGAGATGCCCGCCACGGCCGCCAGCAGGACGGTCATCATGTCGGTCGTCGAGGTGAGCATCGACGAGAGTTCCTGCTGCGAACGGATCGAGAAGTCGTCGTCGTCCGTGGCTTTGAGGCGGTGGTTCGTGCGCAGGATGTCGCTGATCTCGGCGATCGCCTCGTCCGTGCAGGCTTCGCTCAGCGACGAGCAGACGATCTCCTGCAAGTGCGTGATGGCGAGGATGCGCTTCTGCACCGTCGTGTAGGGGGCCACGATCAGGTCGTCCTGGTCCATGCCCATGCTGTTGTAGCCCTTGCTTTCGAGCACGCCGACGATCCGGAAGGGGATCGTGCCGAAGCGGATGACACGCCCCACGGGGTTCTCGCCGGCGGGAAAGAGTTCGTCGACGACCGTCTTGCCTACCAGACACACCTTGGCGGCCGTCTTGATCTCCTGCTCGGAGAAGGCATCGCCGTCGGCGATCTTGTAGCGGCGGATCTCCAAGTAGTCGAGGTTCACGCCGTAGACCGTCGTGGGCGTGTTGTTGGCGCCGTAGACCGCTTGTCCGGCGCTGTTGACCGCCGGCGAGACGTAGGAGACGTAGCGGGTCTTTTCGCGGATGTCCTCCATATCTTTGAGTTTGAGCGACTCCATGTCGTCGGCGTCGAGCCGGACGCCGCCCCGCATGTCGCCGCCCGGATGGATCATGATCATGTTGGACCCCATTTCGCTGATCTCGGCCTGAATGCTCTGCTTCGATCCCTGCCCGATGGCGAGCATCGTGATGACCGACGCCACGCCGATGATGATGCCGAGCATCGTCAGAAATCCGCGCAGTTTGTTGTTTCCGAGCGCCTTGACGGCTATTTTGAAGAGATTCGTGAAATTCATGTTCAATCCTCCTGTTCGGGCAGCTGAGCCAGCGTCTCGGCCGCGTCGAGAATAGCGGCGTTGCGCACGTCGCCCGTGACGCGGCCGTCGCGCAGGGTGATGTTGCGGCTGCTGTATTGTGCGATTTCGGGGTTGTGCGTGACGAAGATGATGGTGCGTCCCGCGGCGTGCAGCTGCTGGAAGAGCACCAGCACCTCGAAACTCGTCCGCGTGTCGAGGTTCCCCGTCGCCTCGTCGGCCAGAATGACCGCCGGATCGTTTACCAGTGCGCGGGCGATGGCCACGCGCTGCATCTGTCCGCCCGACATCTGGTTGCTGCGGTGCAGCAGCCGGTCGCCGAGTCCGACGGCTTTGAGCGCGGCCACGGCGCGGTCGCGCCGTTCGGCCGACGAACAGGAGGGGTTGTACATCAGCGGCAGTTCGACGTTCTCGATGGCCGTCGTCTTGGGCAGCAGGTTGTAGTTCTGGAAGACGAAACCGATCTTGCGGTTGCGCAGCGTGGCGCGCTGGTTCTTGTCCATCGAACGCACCGCCGTACCGTCGAGGTAATATTCGCCCGCGGAGGGGGTGTCGAGGCAGCCGAGCGTGTTGAGCAACGTCGACTTGCCCGATCCGGAGGTACCCATGATCGTGACGAACTCCCCTTCGCAGATCGTGAAGGTGACGCCGCGCAGTGCATGTACCGTCTCGTCTCCCACCCGGAAATCGCGCCGGATGTCGTCCAGCCTGATGATCTCTTTCATGGGTTTATTTCTTCTTTTTGTCGCCGCCCGGAGGGGCAGGCATGAAGGGACTCCGTTCGGCGGCGGCTTCGGGCTCCGTCCGCTCCGCCGTCAGGCAGACGGCCACCTCCTCGCCGTCGTTCAGCCCGTCGACGATCTCGGTCAGTTCGCCGCTGGCCGAGCCGGCGGTCACGTACCGCGGTACGAGCGTCGTCCCTTGTTTTACCCACAGCTCCCGTTTGCTTGGTTCGGCCTCTGCGGCGGCTTCGGCATGCAGGCCGAGCGCCGCGAGCAGCTCCCCGTCGGGGACGAACCGCAGGGCTTTGGTCGGGACGGCCAGCGCATCGTCCTTTTCGAGCGTGAAGATCGTCACGTTGGCCGTCAGCCCCGGTTTGAGTTTCAGTTCGGGGTTGTAGGCCGTGATGACCACCTCGTAGGTCACGACGCTCGATTCGGTCGTCGCTTCGAGGCGGACCTGCTCCACCACCCCCTCGAAGGTGTCGTCGGGGTAGGCGTCGACGGTGAACTCCACCCGCTGTCCGTCGGATACCTGCCCGATGTCGGCTTCGTCGACATCGGCCACGACCTGCATCTGCGTCAGGTCGTTGGCGATGGTGAAGAGCGTCGGCGTCTCGAAGCCCGCCGCCACGGTCTGCCCCTCCTCCACGGCGCGGCTGATGACCACGCCGTCGATCGGGGAGGTGATCGTCGCGTAGCCCAGATTGCGTTTGACCTTGACGATGGCGGCCTGGGCCTGTTCGTAGGCGTTGCGCGCCTTCTCGTAGAGGTAGAGGGCTTCGTCGTATTCGGCGTCGCTTACCAGCTCCTTCTCGTGGAGGGTGCGCGTGCGCGAGTACTCCTTCATGCGGTATTCGTATTCGGTCTTGCAGCTCGCCAGCTCGGCCTGCGACGATTCCAGTTCGGCTTGCAGGGTCACCTTGTCCATTTCGGCGATGAGTTGTCCGGCTTTCACCACGTCGTTGTAGTCGACGTAGAGCCGGTCGATGATCCCCGATACCTGCGTACCCACCTCCACTTCGGTGACCGGTTCCACCGTTCCCGTAGCCGTGACGGAGTTGCGGATCGTGATGCGGCTCGTCGCAGCTGTTTCCAACGTGATTCCGGTCTGCTTCGAAGGGCGCAGCGCGAACCAGAGCCCGCAGGCCGCGACGAGGGCCGCGACGAGGACGGCCGTGCTTTTTCGTTTCATCTTCATGTGCTTTTCGTTTGTTTTCAGCGGTCGTTTTCGATCTCCGGAGGGGCTATCGTCCCTGATAGATGTCGAGCAGCCCGATGTTGAGCAGCGCCATGTACTTGGCCTGCAACACCTCCTGCCGTGCCGACGAAAGTTCGTTCTGCGCCGTAATCAGTTCGACGGTGTTCTTCCGGCCGACGCGGAACTGCTCGTCGGTGAGGTCGTAGCTCTGCTGGGCGTAACGTTCCTTCTGCCGGGCGGCCGTGTAGCGCGATTGCGACGAGATGGCGTCGAGGTAGGCCGACTCGACCTTGCGGAGCAGCTCCTTTTCGAGACCGAGCTGTTCGAGACGGCTGTTCGAGGCGGCGATGCGCGCCTTGTTGACGGCCGTCCGGTTCTTGCGGTTCGAGAAGATCGGGATGCTGACCGAGAGCGCGACATTCTCGTTGAAGCGGTTCCAGACCTGACTTCCCGACTGGAATCCGCCGCCCGTCATGTGTCCCGTGCCGAGACCGGCCGTAAGCGAAACGGAGGGATAGAATCCTGCACGCGCCTCTCTTATCCCCAACTCCGCTGTCTCGACGCCCAGCCGCCCCCGTTCGATCTGCGGCATGGCGTCGAGCGCCGTCGCGTAGATGTCGGTTTTGGCGGGCAGGGCCTGCAAGACGGTCTCTTCTCCCTCTGCGGGCGCGGCAAGATTCATCTCCTCCGTGATGTCGAGTTCGAGCAGCTGTTTGAGCTGCAACTTGTAGTCGTCGAGCGACGACCGGGCGACGACTACTTGGTAGAGGTCGCTCGCATACTGGCTTTCGAGCTGGGCGAAATCGACCTTGCTGATCGATCCCGCCTGCCACATCTGCTCGGCGCGGTCGCGCTGGGCGCGCGAGACTTCGGCCGTACCGGCGGCTACCTCCACGGCTTCGGCGGCGTAGAGCGCCTGCATGTAGGCTTCGACGATGGCGATGCGGATGTCGTTCGCGGCTTCGGCGACCGAGAGTGCGTCGATGCGGTTTTGGAGCCTCTGTTCCTTGACCGCCGTGCGCAGTTTGCCGCCTTCGTAGAGCGTCAGCCCTGCGTTGATTCCGTAAGTGCCGGTGTAGCTGTTGTTGTTTTCGGCGTTCGACGAAGGGTAGTTCGTGTAGCCCTGTGTCGCCGAGACTGCGAGCGACGGCAGCAGTGCGGCCTTCGCTTCGCGGGTATCTTCGAGCCCTGAGAGGTAGTCGTTGCGGCTCTGCTGCAACTGGATATTGTTTTCCAGCGCATAGTCGAGGCACGTTTGCAGCGTCCAGACTTTCAGCGAGTCCTGCGCCGCGACCGCGTGCCAGACCAGCAGTGCGGCGCATCCTGTCAGCAGTTTGCGATTCATGGCATTCCGTTTTGCCGCGAAGCTACCGCACGGCGCGCGCGAATGCAATTAAAATAGACGGACGGGCTTTTTCCGTCGACGAAACGGGCGATAACGGCGACACCCTCTTCGCGCCTATCGCGAAAGAGGGTGTCGCTTCATACGGCTTCGGGGGGGGCGTTCCGTGCCCCTCGGACGTTATTCCAGCCGGATCGTTTCGCCGCAGCGGCGGCTGCGCTCGGCCTCGAAACAGATGCGGTGGCTCTCGATCGAATCCTCGATCGTGCAGAGAAAAGGGTGGCCGGGGCGGGTCAGCGCGTCGACGAAATCTTCGATCAGCCGCAGGTCGGCGCCCGCATGGAAGGGGTGCCCCGCCAGCTCCTCGAAATCGTAGACGCGGTTGTGGCCGCGGCGGAAGCGATGCACGTGGAGCTTGCGTTCGTCGCCGAAGATCTCGCCGTGCGTCATCTTGATGTGGGTGCGCCGGCAGTCGTCCTGCGTGAAGATGTCCATCGAGAGCGAGAGGATCGTCTCGTCCGCGAGTTCCATGGTGAGCAGTTGGTGGTCGACCACGTCGTTGTCGCAGCGGTAGATGCAGCGGCCGTAGGGGCCGTGGCGCAGTTCTTCCAGGAGCACCTCGTCGAGCGTGCGTCCCTGCGGTACGTCGAAGTTCGAGATCCAGTCGCGGCGCGTGCAGTAGAGGTCGACGGCCGAATAGGGGCAGTCGTGCTCCACCGGACAGTCGATGCAGCGTTCGGCGCTCGTCTGCGGCGCGTTGGCTGCGCGGAACCAGCGCAGCGAACCGAACGAACTGAGTTTGCGGCAGGGGCTTCGGGTGATCCAGAGCAGGAAATCGACGTCGTGGCAGCACTTGGCCAGCAGCATCGGGTTGGAGGTCTCTTCGCGCCGCCAGGGGCCGCGGACGTAGCTGTGCGTCGTGCGGTCGATACCCACCGCCGCGACGTGATTGACGGAGATGATCTGTCCCAGCTCGCCCGAATCGACGATCTCCCGAATCTTGGCGAAGTAGGGGTGGTAGCGCAGCACGTGGCAGATGCCTACCAGCACACCCCGTTCGCGGGCGCGGCGCGCGATGGCGCGGCATTCGTCGAGCCGCTGTGCGATCGGCTTTTCGAGCAGCACGTGGAGTCCGGCGTCGATCGCCTTCATGCAGGGATCGAAGTGGACGTCGTCCGGCGTGGTGATGAGCACGGCGTCGGTGTCGGTCGGTCGGGCGAAGAATGCGTCGTAGTCGGCGTAGCGGCGTTCGGCCGCAAGCCCGAACCGCTCGGCCGTTTCGTTGCGCCGCAGTTCGTTGCCGTCGACGACGGCAACCGGTTGCAGCCGTTCGGGGTGCCGCCGTGCGTATTCCAAGTATTTATTGGCCCGGTTGCCCGCGCCGATGACCGCCATGCGCAGCGGACGCCCTTCGGGGACTTTCTGGAAATTCATGGATCGGAGTTTGTGTTTGCGGCCGTTTCCTGCGTCCGGCAGCCTGTTTTCGGGTGCGCTGCCTTCGCCGGTCGGGAACGGTCGTTTCGATACCGGCCGGAGACGCGGTGTCTCCGGCCGGTGGGTTGTTCGTCGCGGGAGCGCGTCCCGCCGAGGTCGTCTATTTCCCGTTCTGTGTCTTCGCGTCGAGAGACTTGATGCGGATGTTGCGGAACTGGATGCCTGCGCCGTGTCCGAGCAGACCGATGTGCCCCTTCTTGTTGAAGAGTCCCGGGTGGTTGCGGTGGTCGACGGTGTAGGGATTCTTCTTGGAGCCGTCCTCCGAGACGTTGTGTCCCTGGCACGCTTCGCGGATGTCGCCGTCGAGGATCACCTCGCCGTTGACCGTCACGGTGATGCGGTCGCCCACGGCGCGGATCTCCTCCACGTTCCATGTGCCCAGCTCGCCGAACTTGATCCGCTTGGCCGGAATGATGCCGTAGACCGAGCCGTGCTGCTGGTAGACGCGCAGGTTCTTGTAGATCGGGGCGTCGTGGTCGAGGATCTGGATCTCCATGCCGTGGTAGGCGGCGTCGACGCCCATCGGCGTACGCAGGCCGATGCCGTTGTTGACCCCTTCGCGCAGGAAGCGGAACTCGAAGCGCAGGATGAAATCGCCGTACTCCTCGACCGTGTAGAGATTGCCCTTGCCGCCGTAGGATGCGGTGACGTAGATCGTTCCCTCCTGCGGGACGTAATTGGTCGTGTTGCCCGTCCACTTGTGGAGCGAACGGCCGTCGAAGAGCACTTCGTAGCCTTCGGCCCGCTCTTCGGGCGAGAGTTCGAAGACGGGCGTCGCGGGCAGCTCGCACAGGTAGAAGTCGCGGAACTCCGCAGCATCGCCTTCGCCCAGCAGCTCGATCGCTCCGCTCGCGTAGGCCGCTTCGCCGGGCGCGCAGGTATTCTCCAAGATGACGTTTTCGGTTACGGTGCGGCCGTTGACCTCGACGGTCACGCGGTCGTCCACGACCTTGACGTGGAGCGTGTTCCACTCCCCGTCGGCGTTGTCGGCATCGACCGCGGGGGTCGATGCGTGGGTGCGGTTGCCGGTCAGTGCGCCCGACCCCGCGTCGCCGCCCAGACCGATCCGGTTGGTCGAACGCACGGCGATGCCGGCGGCGCCTCGTGTGCGGCAGTCGATCCAGAATTCGAAGTTCTCGTAGGTGCCGGGTGCGGCGATCGTGCTCGGCTCGCCGCCCGCATAGGCGATCGTGCCGTCGGCCGTGGTCCAGCTCTGCTGCATCGCCTTCGCGGCGGCCGCCTCGGCCCGTTTGAGCGCAGCGGCCTTCATCGTGGCGCGGCGGGCGGGATCGGCTGTGACGGCGCTCCACTGCGCAAGGTCGGTCGCGACGGCGGCGAACCCTTCGGCGGGGAGTTTCGAGAGCATCAGCGTCAGCTCGTCGACGGCATAGCCGGCGTCGGCGTCGCTCTTGGCCCATTCGCGGTAGATGTCGCGGCTCTTTTCGAGCAGGGCGCGTACCGTGTCGCCGCCGAGCGGGCGGGCGCTTTTCGCTGCGATGGTCTTGACGGCAGCCGCAGCGGCGCGCGCCGTCGCCTCGTCGTCGAGATAACGGCCGGCGAGCACGAGCGCCGGGAATTCACGGATGCCTTCCAGCTTGCGCAGGATGCCGACGGCGATCTTCGGCGAGGGATTCAGTTCGAGCGCTTGGCGGTAGAGCTGATATTTGCGCACGGGCGTCGCGTCGAGCGCCGCCACGCAGGCCGTGTAGCGCGTCAGCGCGCGGTCGGCCAGATCGGGATTGCCCGCGGCGATCGTATAGAGCACGCCGGCGATCTGCGGAGCGTCGACGCGCAGCAGCGCGTCGAAGGCTTCGGCGCGGCGGGTGCCGGCGAAGTTCTCCACCAGGCAGTCGATCGCCTGCTGCGTACCGGTCTGTGCCAGTGTGGGGTAGTAACGTTCGGGACGGGGCGAGGCGCTCATCCGGGCGTAGACGGTCTCGTATTGCTTTTCAGGTGCGAGCGTGCGTACGGCATGGGTGAGCGCAGCCGAGAGCTGCCCGGCATGTGCCGCGTCGGCGGTGTCGAGCAGCCGGCTCAGGCGGTCGACGTCGGCGGGAGCGGCGATGCTGGCCAGCGCACGGTAGGCGGCCTCCGAGACGGCGGCGTCCGGTGCGTCGAGCAGGGCGAAGACCTTGTCCGCGACGGCATCGATACGCCGTGCGGCAGCGAGGTTGAGCGCCTGTACCTGCATCGTGCCTCGGCCGTCGAGTGCCTTGACGACGCCTTCGTCGATACGGCCGTTGAAGGCCAGCAGCGTCTGTGCCGCGGCGTCGGAGTGCGGGCCGCCGAGCGCGGCGATCAGCGCGGCGAGCGCCTCGTCGCCGCCCAGGCGGCCTGCGGCGCGGATGCCGGCCAGAGCCACGGCGTCGTTCGACGAGCCGACGGCTTCGGTCACCGCTCCGGTCTGCGACGCGGCGTGACGCACGCCGAACCACTCGATCACGTCGGCCCACGCCTCGTCGCTCAATCGTTTGCGGTCGGCGGCGATCGCGGCGTAGACCGCGTCGTCGGCCTTGTCGCCGATGTAGCGCAGAGCGGCGTTGCGGTATTGGATGTCGCCCTTTTCCAGTGCGGCGAGCACGTAGGGCATCGCTCGGGTGCCTTCGGCGCGGACGATCACTTCGAGCGCCGCGCCGCGCACGTTGGCGCGTTCGCATTTGAGCAGCCGTTTGGCCGCCTTCACTGCGTCGCGTGCCGCGCCTTCGTCGACCATGCGGTCGAGCAGGCGCAGGTAGGAGTCGGTCGCGGCGGTTTCGTCACAGCCGTAATCCACGGCGCGGGCTGCCGCTTCGAGCGCCTTGGCCGAGGCGGCCGTGCCGCAGGAAGCCAGCGCGGGGTAGAGGGCCGCACGGGTCGCGTCGTCGGCGCCGTCGATCCAGCCCAGCAGGATCGGTTCGGCCGCGGCGGTGCGTTTCTCCCCGAAGGCATAGGCCAGCGCAGCGCGCTGCGCATCGCTAAGGTCGCTGCGGCGTGCGAGCGACAACAGGGTCGCTTCGCTGTCGGGAATGGAGATCAGCGCGCGCAGGACGGGGTCGCCCAGATAGGGGTCGTCGATGTAGGCGGCCAGTGCGGCGGCATTGTCGGCCGTCGCGCAAAGTTGCAGCTGCGAGACGAGGAAGGCGCGGTTGGCGTCGTCCTTGCAGCGTGCCAGTGCGGCGAGCAGCCCCTCGCATACGGCGGGGCGCAGCTGCTCCCGTCCGGCGGCGGTGACGAAGCTCGCCACGCCGTTGAGGGCGTACTCCACGGCGGCGTTCTCGCCCTGCGAGGCAGGGACGAGCATGTCGGCCAGGATGCCGACGCCCTCGGCGCCGGTGGCGGCCAGTTCGCCCATAATCTTGTCGTAATCCCCGGCAGTGGCGGCGGGAAGCTGCGCCAGCGCGTCGGCGACGACGGTTTCGACCGTACGCTGGCGTTCGTCGAGCGGTGCGGCCGTGACGTTCGCGGCGAAAAACAGCGCGAACGTCAGCAGGATCAACGTTTGTCTTATCGTTTTCATGAGTCGGTGTTCGTTACGGTTAGCGATGTTCAGATTTGCCACGGGCGGCGCATCGGCTGGTCGACGAGGCGGTTGGCCGCGTCGTCGCCGACGAAGAGCTGGCTGACGGGATCGAAATGCAGCGTGCGGTTGAGACGCAGCGCGCAGGCGCCCATGTTGACCAGCGTACAGCTGCGGTGGCCGATCTCCTCGTCGAGCGCGAAGCGCCGGCGCGTACGCACGCATTCCAGAAAATCGGTGTTCTGCGGCTCGGGATCGGGCAGTTCGGCCAGCTTCTCCATGACGTCGGGAATCGTGCAGCGGAACCCTTTGTAGACCTTGCCCAGCGGCCCTTCGATGTAGGGCGTGTCGTCTTTGCTCTCGAAACCCTCGCCTTCGAGTACGATCTGGCAGCCGTCGTCGTAGGTGTAGACGATCTTGCGCCAGATGCCCACGGCGTCGGGGTGCTGTTCGGGGGCGTCGACCTCGACCTTCACGGGCGACGTACGGTCCTTGCCCAGCAAATACTGTACGGGGTCCATGTAGTGCTGCCCCATGTCCGTAAGGCCGCCGCCGTCGTAATCCCAATAGCCGCGGAAGGTCTGGTGCACGCGGTGTTCGTTGTAGGGTTTGTAGGGCGCGGGGCCGAGCCACATGTCGTAGTTCAGTTCGGCGGGGACGCTCTGCGGCCGGAGGTTCTCCTTGCCGACCCAGTAGAATTTCCAGGCGAAGCCCGTGGCGCCCGAAATGGTCACTTTCAGCGGCCAGCCCAGCATCCCGCTGTCGACGAGTTTTTTGAGCGGTTCGACCGTCGTCCCCAGCCCGTAGAAGGTGTCCTTGAAGCGGAACCACGTGTTGAGGCGGAAGATGCGGTTGTTGCGCTTGACGGCTTCGACCACGCGGCGGCTCTCGCCGATGGTGCGCGTCATGGGTTTCTCGCACCAGATGTCCTTGCCCGCGCGCGCGGCTTCGACGGCCATGATGCCGTGCCAGTGGGGCGGCGTGGCGATGTGCACGATGTCGACGTTGGGGTCGGCGATCAGGTCGCGGTAGTCTTCGTAGGCTTGGAGCGTCTCGTTGAATTTCTTGTGTCCCAGTTCGACGGCCGAACGGAGATGTCGTCGGTCGACGTCGCAGACGGCCACCAGCCGGCAGCGTTCGTCGCTGGTAAAGTGGTATTTGCTCTTGCCGATGCCGCCCACGCCGATGATGCCCTTGGTGAGCTGGTCGCTCGGAGCCACGTGGTTGGGACCGCCGAGCACACGGCGCGGCACGACGGTCAGCAGCGTCGCACCGCCCAGCAGCTTGATGAAGTTTCTTCGATTGATACTCATGATATGATGTCGTTTAAGGTTCGCTTTTGCGGTTGTCCGTCTCTTCGGCAAAACTCGTTCGGGCCTTGTCGAAGAGACGGATATTTCCCGGCGTCGGGGTTTACAACGTTTCGAGGCGGAAGTTGCGCCACAGCACCTTGATGCCGCCACCGTCGTGGATCTGCAAGGCGATGCGTCCCTGTGCCGCGCCGATCTTCGCGTCGCGGAAGTCGACCATCGGCTCGCCGTTGAGCCACGTCTGCACGCGGTCGCCCTCGACGCGCAGGCGCAGCGTGTTCCACTCGCCCTCTTTGAGGATCGACTCTTTCTCGTCGGGGATGGTCTGCAACCAGCCGCGGCCGTAGGATTCGTAGATGCCCGCCGTGTCGTGGTTGCGCGGCGCCACCTCGCACTGCCAGCCGTGAACCTTCACGGGAGGTTCGACGAACGAACGGAAGAAGAGGCCCGAGTTGCCGTTGGCCACCTGCTTGAACTCGACCGTCAGATCGAAATCGTCGTAATATTCGCGCGTGGCCAGATAGCCGTATTTCTTGTCGGGGCCGCTCTCGGAGACCAGATTGCCCGCATCGTCGACGTACCACAGTTCGGTGCCGTACTTCTCCCAGCCCGTGAGATCCCGGCCGTTGAAGAGTTCGACCGTGCGTCCCGCCTTGCGCGGCAGCTCCTTGATCTTCACGTTGCGGAACGATGCCGGATAGCCGTGATCCTGCAAGCAGATCACACCGCGCTGCGCCAGTCCGTATTCGGGGGCGTCGGCCCATTTTCCGCTGTTCTTCAATGCGAACCACTCGTCGGTGTAGGCGTCGAATTCGAGAATTTTCTCACCGTTGAGCCAGTGCTCGACGTGGCCGTTGTCGTAGACGATGCGCGAGTTGTTCCATTCGCCCTGCGGATTGAGCCGCATCTTGGCGGCGTCGGGCAGATGCATGGCGTAGTCGACGCCCAGCCGCTGCCACGGTTCGAGCTTGGTGGGGGCGTTGGTCTCCTCCCAGCCCGCTTCGTCGATGAGCTGGTATTCGGGCCCCGTGACGTAGGGCACCTTGAAGTAGGGGTCTTCGACCACGTGGTAGAGCATTCCGCTGTTGCCGCCGTAGGAGAGTTTCCAGTCCCAGTCGAGGATGAAGTTTTCGTACTGCTTGCGGGTGACGATGTAGCCCGACAGGTCGCTGCCGTCGCCGTGCGCCTGGATGCAGCCGTCGACCGCGCGCCAGGGCATGGTGAGCGAGTCGCCGTTGTAGTCTTTCCACGCGTCGAGCGTCTTGCCGTCGAAGAGCAGCTCCCAGCCGTCGGCGATCTCCTGCTCGCTGAGCGTGTTGTGTCGTTGTGCGCATCCCGTCGCCAGCAGCAGCGAGAGAGCGATGCCCGAAAGCGTCGGGCGCCAGTTGAAGGTCGAGATGAAGTTCATGGTTACGAATAGTTATAAAGGTTTCTCGGTCGGGGCGCCGGCCGGATCCTGGTCGGAAGGATTCGGTGCGGCTTCGAATTCAAAATTAGGCAATTCTTTCGGATTCTCTTCCCTTTCGGGGGAGAAATATAGACTGATATTTCTGTGAATATGCTGATAAAAAGCGGATTGACTATTTTTCGTTGTCCGTCTTATATAGATGCTCTTCGGCATCGAACAGCCCGATCCGGCGGATTCGCTCCTCGAATCCCTCCCTGTCGAGGGCCATGTTGCGGAGTTTGGTGCGGTAGGTATAGACGGTCGTCGGCGCGCAGTTCAGGAAGCGGGCGATACGGCCGCTGTCGGTGATGCCCAGGCGGATTGCGGCGAGGATGCGCAGTTCGGTGGTGAGGGAGCGCGGCGAACGGGGTTCGATCCGCGCTTCGGGAAGCAGCAGTGCGTCGACCTGTTCGATGAAGCGGGGGAAGATTTCGAGGAACGAGGCGTCGAAGCGGCGGTAGAATTCGGCGAACTCCTGCCGCAGGCTGTTTTGGGGCAGGCTCAGCCGGCGGATCAGCGCTTCGGGACTTTCGGTTTTGGCCTGGCGGCAGATCATGCGCCGCAGGTCGTCCAGCCGCGAGATATAGTAGACGGAGAGGTCGACGTACTGGCACACGTAACGATCCTTGATGCGGTTGGAGTCGACCAGCGCGGCGTTGATGTCGCGCACCCGGTCGCTCATGCGCGTCAGCTGCCGGTTCTTTTCACGGAGTTCGGCATTGGTGAGGGCCAATTGCCGCCGGCTGTGCTGCAACCGCCGCCGCTGGCGGAGTGCGTTGGCGAAGGCTGCGGCGAAGGTGACCAGCAGCAGCGACGTGACGGCCGTCGTCCACAGCCGCAACCGGTTGCGCACGGCCAGGTCGTTGACCACGGCGCGGTTGATCGCCGTGGCGGCCGACGAAGTGAGGGGGATGCGGGCGCCCGATTTGCAGGCGAGCGCATCGTCGAGCGTGCGCTGCATGTAGCGCGAGGCGCGTTCGAGGTCGTTGCGCTCGAAGAGCCGCAGCGCGAGGTTGTAGAGCGAGAAGTAGGAGCGCGTTCCGGCTTGCAGGTCGGCGATGGCCGAGCGCGTGTAGTACTCGACGGCGCGCTCTTCCTGTCCTGCCTGTTCGGCGATCTGCCCCATGTCGTAATAGAGCACCGCCGTGTTCCAGGGGGCGAGTTCCTTGTGCCGGAGGGGTTCCAGCTCGGCATAAGCTTCGTCGTAGCGGCCGTTGTCGGCCAGTTCGAGCGCCCGTTCCCGAATGCGGGTGAATGCAGGAAGGGATTCGACGCCGATGCGGATGTGCCGGATGCGGCGCAACGAATCGAGCCATGCCCGGTGTTCGCCGGGATCGGTGGCTTCGGCCTGCCGCCGCCATACGATCGCATTGTACCGCGCATACCAGTTCCGGTATTCGAGCGTCGTCATTCCGGCCGTATCGATCTGCCGGAAGAGCGTCTCGGCCTGGTCGGTCAGTCCGCGTCCCATCAGGACGTCGGTCTCGGCCAGTGCGGCGATCCGTTCGAAGTTGTGCGATTCCCTGCTGCGGGCGAATGCGTAGAGGCTGTCGACGAAACGGGCGGCCGAGTCGAGTTCGTAGGTGACGAAGACCTGTTGCAGGTCGAGCAGTGCCCGAACGCGCTCTTCGTCGCTGCGTGCGGCCGTCAGGTTGCGACGGAGCGACGCGATGCGCCGCTGCCGTCCGGCGTCGTACTCCCCGCCGCGGAGCATCGCTTCGTCCAGCTCGTTCAGGGCGCGGAGCGTCTGCGGCGCATAGCCGTAGTCGACGGTCGGGGAGCAGGAGACGGCGAGAAGGCCGTACAGACATGCGGCCGTCAGAAGCGATAGGGTGCAGTGCGGTCGGATCATGGCGGAGTTCGGGGTTCCGAAGTTTGGGTTCCGACAAAAATACGAATAAGCGAGGGCAATGTCAAATTTTATTCGAACATTGCCGAGACGGAGTATCTAAGACGCAGCCGAAGATACGAAAAGTCGGGTGCAGAAGCAAATGACGATGCGATGCTGTCGGGATGAAATCGTTGAGATGAAGTTGGAATACGGGAAAATAAAGATGGAATCGCCTATTCGGGGACACGGCTTTTCGTCGTGATTGTCGGAGACATCCGGTCGGGATGCCGCGTGTTCTGCGGAAGGGGCCTACCGTGCGGATGTTCGGTTCCGCAGCGGGGCGGCGCCCTGTTTTTGTCAGCGGCGCTTGGCGGGAAATGGAAAAAATTTTATCTTTGTTTAGATTTATGCGAAAAACTCGGTCTGAACGACAGTCCGGCGTTAAAGAGTTTTAGGGATGCACGACAGGGCCATATGGAATAATTTCGAGCGGTTGTATATCGATTATCAGCCGCGGTTGATCGCCTATGCGCTGCGGTTCGTGGGCGATTCCGTCGAAGCGCAGGACTTGGTGCAGGATTGTTTCGTGAGACTGTGGGACGACTATGCCGAACTGGAAGAGGACGAGGCGCCGATGCTGCTCTTCACCATGATGCGGCATCGCTGTCTGAATTTTTTGAAGCACAAACGTATCGTCAGGGAGTATGCCGACCGTCAGATCTCCCGAATACGTCCCGACCGGAGGGGGGGGGAAGAACGTCTCTATAATCTCTGTTTTTCCTATAACGAGGCCGAATACCCTTATCTTTATCAGGAGTTGGAGCGCGAGATCCAGCGTATCACGGATTCGCTTCCTCAGCGCTGCCGCGAGGTTTTCATCCTCAGCCGTTTTCAGGGGATGAAGAACCGGGAGATCGCCGAGCGGCTGCATATTTCGTTGCAGGCCGTCGAAAAGCATATCCAGAAGGCGCTCCGGATTTTTTCCGAGATGCTCGGCCGCGAGAATTCCCTCTATACGATTCTGATTCTGCTGTGGATGATGAACGCGAACCGCTGATGCGGCGCGGTCGCCGAACTCCGTCCGATCCCGCAGGGTTCACGTCTGCTTTGGTCGAAGTTCGGAGTCGTGCTTTCATTTTTTCAGGTCGCGGTCGGCAGCCGCGGCGGCTTGCCGTATCGGGCGTGCGCTCCGCGAATCCCGACCTGTTTCCGGCAGAAAATTTCACAGCTTCTTTCGGGGGGGGGAAGCTCTAACAGCGGATTTTTCCCCTGAACTTTTGATCCCGAAGGGCTTTCGCTGAGGCGTGTGCCGAACCGGACTCGTCCGGATTCCGTACGTGCCTCGTCGTTCGCGCGACCGTTCCGGCGTGCGTCGGCTTCTCTTTTTTATTCTTTATGCCGTGCGGTCGCGAAGATTGGGAACTGCCGGGACGGGCGGCGAACGGGCGTCGTAATAAAAATAGGTGCAGCCGGCGCGAACGAGCGGACGAAATGCCGGAGGAGCGTTTTTTTTCGATAAGGCAGGTTGGGTAAAGGCTCTTTGAGTTGTTATAAGATTTAGAACGAGCAACGAAAATACGGGCCATGAACGAACGGATCAGAGAGATCGCCCTCCGGTTTTTCGAGGGGACGATCACGGCGGAAGAGGAGTGCGAACTGTATGGATTTCTCAACGGAAATCCGCAGGGCCTCGCGCAGATGAGGGAGTGGGAGAGCTGTTGGAAGCGCGACCATGTTCCGCCGGCCGACGTGCTCGATTCGCTCGATTCGCTGAGGCGGAAGATTCGGCGGCGGCGTCCGCTGCGCCGTCTGTGGCTGCGTATCTCGGCTGCGGCCGCGGTGCTGGCGCTCGTCTCGACGCTCGTGCTGCATCTCCTTCCGGCAGAAAGGCCCGAACAGCTTTTTACGGTCGAGGCGCCGCAGGGCACGCACAGCCGTATCTCGCTGCCCGACGGTACGCAGGTGTGGCTCAATGCGGGATCGGCGTTGAGCTACGGATCGAGTTTCAACGAAACCTCGCGCGAGGTCTCCCTCTCGGGCGAAGCCTATTTCGAGGTGGCGCGCCATGCGGCACTGCCGTTCCGTGTCGAAGCGCGCGGTTGTACGTTCACCGTTCTCGGCACGAAGTTCGACATCTCGGCCTATGCCGAAGATCCCGCCGTGACGGCTGCGCTGCTGGAAGGGGCGCTGCGTTTCGAGTCGGAGGACAAGCAGGAGGCGATGACGCCGGGCGATCTGGTCACTTACGACTGTGCGACAGCGACCGTGCGTCGGGAGCAGGTCGACGTGCGGCAGTACCGGGCATGGATCGACGGGGTGATCCGTTACGACGCCATTACGTTGCCGTCGCTGCTCAGGAGGCTGGCCCGCGAGTACGACGTGGAGATCGACCTGCGCACGCGCAGGTTCGACGATACGACGTTCCGCATCTCGCTCTCGTCCGCCCAAAATATCAAATCGGTCATGCGGGCGCTGTGCGACATCCTGCCCATTTCGGTCTCGTGCGAAGGCTGCCGCTATGTGGTGGACGCCCTGCCGCAGTGATGCCGCCGCTCCGATCCAACTGAAACCTGATTCACTAACTAACCTTAATCCTTAAACTTTATGCATTTACATCTACGATTCAGACGGATCGTCGCATTGGTCGCGGGGCTGTTGCTGACCCTGTCGATCCATGCGCAGGTCATTACCAAGTCGTTTCGGGGCGTTCCCCTGAAAACGGTGTTGGAGGAGGTCGAAAAGCAGACCGGCTACTCGTTCCTTTTCGAAAGCAAAGAGGTCGATGTCGACAAACCCGTCACGGCCTCGTTCAAAAATGCAACGATCCAGACCGTGCTCGACAAAGTACTGGACGGATCGCTGCGTTACACGATCAACGACAAGCTGGTGACCATTTCGCAGCGGCCCCGGCAGGGTGCGACCGTGGCGAAGGACGGTTCGGTGACACTCTCCGGTACGGTCATCTCCTCGTCGGACAACCAGCCCATCGTGGGGGCCAACGTCTATGTCGAGGGGACGACGCTCGGCGTGACGACCGACATCGACGGCAACTATTCGCTTACCGTGCCGGCCTCGACACGGCAGGTGACCTTCTCGTTCCTCGGCTACGACATGAAGAAGATCGCGGTCAAGGACAGCGAACTTTTCAAGCTGGTGACGCTCGTCGACGCCTCGAACGAATTGGAGGATGTCGTGGTCGTCGGCTTCGGCGTGCAGAAGAAGGAGTCGCTGGTGGGTGCCGTCCAGTCGGTCAAGCCCAGCGAGTTGCAGGTGTCGTCGAGCAACCTTTCGACCTCGTTCGCAGGTAAGATCGCCGGCGTGATCGCCGTGCAGAAGACCGGCGAGCCGGGCGCCGACGGGGCGAACTTCTGGATCCGCGGCATCTCGACCTTCGGTTCGGGACAGTCGCCGCTGCTGATTCTCGACGGCGTGGAGATCACCAGCCAGATGCTCAACAACATCCCGCCCGAGACGATCGAATCGTTTTCGGTGCTGAAAGACGCCACGGCCACGGCCCTCTACGGCTCGCGCGGCGCCAACGGCGTGATGATCATCACCACCAAGAGCGGCCGCGACTCGGAGAAGATGACCATCAACCTGCGCGCCGAGGTCGGCATGTCGGCGCCGACGCGCGTGCCCGAAATCGCCGACGGCGTCACCTTCATGGAGACCTACAACGAGGCCAGTCTCACGCGTGGACGTTCGCCGCGTTACAGCGACCAGAAGATCATGGGTACGCGGCTGGGGCTCGATCCGTATGTCTATCCCAACGTCGACTGGTACGACATGCTCTTCAAGGACGCTTCGTTCAACCAGAATTTCAACTTCAACATGACGGGCGGTTCCAAGAAGCTCGACTATTTCCTCAACGCCACGGCCTATAACGAGAACGGCATCGTCCGCAAGCCCGATATTTCGAAATACGACACGAACATCAACGCGCAGAAGTACCTCTTCCAGGCCAACGTCTCGGCCGACGCCACGCCGACGACGCGCGTGTCGCTGAAAATGAACACCCAGCTGCACTACCGCCATGCGCCGATCGAGGACGTCTCCGACCTCTTCAAGTATGCGCTGACGGCCATGCCCAGCGAATTCCCGGCCACGCTGCCCGGCGAATCGTCCGACACCTTCACGCGCTTCGGCGTGACCGACGCCTGGAACGGCAGTCTGTTCACCAATCCCTATGCCCAGCTGTGCCGCGGGTACGGCGACCAGTTCCGCGGCCATTTCACCTCGGCGCTGACCGTAGATCAGGATCTCGGGTTCATCACCAAGGGCCTGAGCGCGACGGGAATGGCGACCTTCTACAACCGCGTCTATTCGGCCGTCTACCGCTCGTTCACGCCGTTCCTGTACAAGCTGACCGATTACAGCATCGACGATGCGGGCAATTACAGCTACGTGAGCGAATCGGCCAACACGGGCACAACCTATCTGGGCACCTCGCGCGGCAAGGACGGTTACCGCGAGCTGGCCTTTCAGGTGAAGTTGGACTATAACCGCACCTTTAACGAGAAACACGACGTGGGCGCCACGCTGGTCTACCACCAGAAGGAGCGCATGATGCACATCTCCGACTCGGAGGAGTACGCCGTGCTGCCCTATCGCCAGCAGGGTCTGGCCGGCCGCATCACCTACGGATTCGACAAGCGCTATCTGGTGGAGGCCAATTTCGGCTACAACGGCTCGGAGAACTTCGCGCCGGGCAAGCGCTTCGGCTTCTTCCCCTCGGTGGCCGCAGGGTGGGTCGTTTCGAACGAACCCTTCTGGCGCGCCATCAAGGATAAGGTGAATCTGCTGAAATTCCGCGTTTCGTACGGTCTGGTCGGCAACGACGTCATCTCGTCGGAGTATGCCGACCGCTTCCCCTATCTGACCACCGTCGATATGGATCAGGGGTACGACGTCTACATCGGCACGAACCATATTCGGAAATACGGACCCATCTTGTCGGTCTACGGCAATCCCGACGCTACGTGGGAGGAGAGCCGCAAACTCGACGTGGGCGTGGAGATCGGCCTGTTCGACAGCCTGAACATCATCTTCGACTGGTTCAAGGAGAAGCGTTCGGGCATCTTCATGCAGCGCGCGTCGCTTCCCTCGTCGTTCGGCATGTCGAACATCACGCCCTGGGCCAATATCGGCAAGGTCGACAACCGGGGCGTCGACATCTCGATCGACTACAACAAGGCCTTCTCGAAGGATCTGATCCTTTCGCTGCGCGGTTCGTTCACCTACGCGCACAACGAGGTGGTCGAGATGGACGAACCCGCCTACAAATGGGACTACCTCTCGAAGGTGGGCCATCCGATCAACTCGATCAACTGCCTGATCGCCGAAGGACTGTTCCAGGACGAGGAGGAGATCGCCTCGTCGCCCTCGCAGGCCGCCTATGCGACGGTGTTCCCCCTCAAACCCGGCGACATCAAGTTCAAAGACCTCAACGGCGACCGTGTGATCGACGACAACGACAAGTGCTGGTACGGCAACCCGACCGTGCCCGAAATCATCTACGGATTCGGATTTTCGCTCAAATACAAGGGCTTCGACTGCTCGGCCTTCTTCCAGGGACAGGGCAAGGTGTCGATCATCATGTACGACTCCCATCCGTTCGGCACCAAGGCGACGCCGGGCGGCGGCCTGATGCAGTGGATGGCCGACGAGCACTGGCGCGAAGAGGCGCCCGATCCCAACGCCCGTTATCCGCGTCTGTCGCCCGAGTGGAATACCAACAACACGCAGGCCAACTCGCTCTACGTGCGCAACGGCCGGATGCTGCGTCTGAAAAATGCCGAGATCGGCTATACCTACAAGTTCATGCGCGTCTATGTGTCGGGCACCAACCTGCTCACCTTCTCTCCGTTCAAGTATTGGGATCCCGAAAAGGGATCGGGCAACGGCCTGAGCTACCCGCTGCAACGCACGTGCAACCTCGGTTTCCAATTCACCTTCTAACCCTACAACCATTCGACAGATCATGAAAAAGATAATCAGCATACTCGCATTCACCTCATTGCTGTGCTGCTCGTGCGACTATCTCGACGTCGTGCCCGAAGGCAAGGCGACCGAGGAGGACATCTGGAAAACGACCGAGCAGGCCGACAAGTTCCGCTACTACTTGCAGACCTACATGCCCAATCTGATCGGCTACGACTGGTCGCCCGACCAGTTCGCCGGCGACGATTTCATAACGGGTGCGCGCGGCACGACCTACTATTTCTCGAGCAAGAGCCTCCTCTACAACGAGGAGACGTCGAGCAACACCTATTTCGGCCGCTGGGAGCCGAGCAGCGTGAGCGGCGGTACCAACTACGACATCTACCGGGGTATCCGTTACTGCTACTACATGCTCGACAACGTTTATAAAGTGCCGGTCATCTCGCCCGAGAACGCCGACCGTTATGCCGGTGAGGCGTGGTTCCTGATCGGCTACTACCACCAGTGTCTGCTCGAATACTACGGGCCGGTGATTCTGGTGAAACGATTTATCCCGATCGATGCGCCCGAAGAGGAGATTTTCGTACCCCGCACGCCCTACGACGATTGCGTGAAGTTCATCGCCGACTGCTACGACAAGGCGGCCGGACTGCTGCCCGAGACGGTCGTGCCGGCCGAACTGGGTATGCCGACGAAGATGGCGGCGCTCAGCTACAAGGCGCGCCTGCTGCTCTACGCCGCCTCGCCGCTGGTCAACGGCAATCCCGATTACGTGGGATTCAACAATCCCGACGGTACGCCGCTGATGAACACCACCTACGACAGGGAGAAATGGAAGCTGGCGATGGATGCCGCCGAGGCGGCGATCCAGCTCTCGGAGAAGACCGGCCAGAACGGCGGCAAGCAGAATTACTACCTCTACACGAATATCGATTCGACGCTCGATGAATTCGAACAGGGCGTGAAGAACTACCACGGCGCCTTCGTCGATCAGTTGTGGAACGGCGAGGAGTTCATCATGGCCAAAGGCGCGGAAACGGGCATTCAGAACATACAGCGTTACGGCGGACCGCGTTCGATCGCGGGCGACATGTCGAAAGGCTGGAAGACGACGTGCGTGCCGACGATGGAGGCCGTCGAGATGTACTACACCAAGAACGGACTGCCGCTCGAAGACGACCCGCTGACCAAGGACGCCGACCTCTACCGTGTCGCGCCGGGCGACAGCACGGCGCTGCTGCACCGCAACCGCGAACCCCGCTTCTACGCCTGCATCGGCTTCGACCGCGGAACGTTCGAGATCGACGGTACGACCATCACGCTCAAACTGCGCGGCGGCGAACTGCACGGCAGCACGTTGAAGGAGACCGACGAGTATCAGAGCTGCACGGGATACGTCTGCCAGAAATGGATCAGCCGGACGAGTTACTACGACAAGTCGCTGAACACCTATACCTACACCCGCTATGCCTATCCCTATCTGCGGCTGGCGGAGCTCTATCTGAGTTACGCCGAGGCCGATTTCGAGTACAACGGATCGCTGAGCGGCAAGTCGCTGGAATACATCAATCGGGTGCGCAGACGTTGCGGTCTGCCCGATTTCGAGGATTCGTGGGCGCTCGCGGGCGGTATTCCCTCGGGCCAGAAACTGCGCAAGGTGCTGCATCAGGAGCGTTCGATCGAATTCCTGTTCGAAGGCCGCCGCTTCCACGATCTGCGCCGCTGGAAGGAGGCGCCCGAGGTGATGAACAAGCAGCCGCGTTCGTGGAACCGCGACGCCAAGACGCAGGACGACTTCTATCAGGTGATCCAGGCCGCTCAGGGAGGCCGCGTGCGCGTGTTCGAATCGCCGAAGAGCTACTGGCTGGCCATTCCGCTGAACCAGATCAACAAGAATCCGCAGCTGGTGCAGAACCCGGGCTATTGAAAAACAGGATGATAACGCACATTAAATGGTGAAAAGATGAAAAGACTATTGATATATGCCCTCTGCATCGGGTGGGCCGCGACGACGGTCGGATGCAGCGATGACGACGAACGACCTGTCGCTTTCGAGGTGTCGCAGGATACGCTGCTGCTCGACAGCGATGCGGGGACGGTACATGTGATCGTTTCGGCTCCGGGAGCGTGGACGATCACCGATATTCCCGAATGGGTGACGGTGGTTCCGACCGAGGCGGACGGCTCGCGCGAAATCACGATCGACTATTCGGAGAATCTGGACGCCCTGCGTGAAGCCGACTTGAAGGTGACGTGCAACGGCGAGTTCCGCTACATCGGTATCGGGCAGGAGGGTAAGAATCTCGCCGCGGCGCCTACGAACGTACGGCTCTATGCCAAGAGCACCTCGTCGCTGACCTTCGCGTGGGACGATACGAACGCCGCACGCACCTACACGGTGCAGTGTGCGGACGCACCTTCGGAGGATGCCGAGCTGATGGCGCAGTATACCTACACGTGGACGACCAAATCGACCTCCGACAAGTGGCCCTACGACTATCCTACGCGCATGACCTTCCTCGGCCTGATGAAGGGCGGCGACCGTTCGGTGGGTTCGGAGGAGAATCTGATCCGCCCGGGCAAGACCTACTATTTCCGCGTGCGCGGCGGCGGTGCGAACGACGAGGCCAAGTGGTCGGAGTGGATTTCGGCGACGCCCGAGACGCGCACTGCACCTGCGGGCGAGATCTTCTACGAAGGGTTCGACCGGGCCTGCGTGGGCGGCGGCGACTGGCTCAATCAGGCTGCGTGCGCCCGTACGAAGAACGACAATACGCAGACGAGTATTTGGAAACTGCAATGGGATACGGCCGTGAAAGCTGCCGTGACGACCTACGGCAACTATTACACGGCGGCCAATTTCAACGCCGAAGTCTACAAGTGGATCGGCTATACCCGCATTTGGGATCGGGGCACCGGCAAGGGCGACATACAGCCCTGTCCGGGCTACACGAAGTGCGGCAACGGCAGCAACGTGGGCGCGTTCCGCATCCTCGCGCTGGGCGCAGAGAAGCTGAGCGCGGAGGGCGACGCCGTGACGCTGACGTTCAAGGCGACGCCGTGGAGCGAGGTGACCACCGGTGCGGGGTACACGATGGACAACAAGCTGGTAGACGTCTATGTGAACGATGCAGTCGTGGCTGCCGATGTCCGCATCACCGATTCCGATGCCGCCGACGGAGATCCGGCCGTGTTGACGGATATGGTGTGGAAAGAGGTCGTGGTGGAGATTCCCAATCTCAAACCGGAAGATACGATCACGATCATGGGTAAGACGAACGAGGCGAAGGCCGGCAAGGGGCGTTTCTTCATCGACGATGTGTCGATCGTGAAGAAATAGCGGCAGTCGCCCGATAAGTACGAGGGAGTCCGTTTTGAAGCGGGCTCCCTCGTTTCGTCGCATGGCTGCGGGCGGATCGCAAGGCGGTGTCCGGACACCGGTCGTATTTTTCCCGCATCGCATCGTGCACGTCGTATCTGCGCATTGCGGCTGGGTGTTGAAATTTTAACGGATGACGGCTGTGGAGGGTGTCGTTCCCTGCCGACATGAAAAATCATGTCTTGTGGAGATTACACCCCGCCGTGCGAGGTAAGCGGCCGGGGAGGGGCGAAAATAAATCGCGGGTCAGGTCTCGGCCTTTGTCGTCTTGGAAAAATTGCGGATATGGTGCGGACACGAAAAAGCAAAATTCTGTCTGAATCGACGCGGTGGGGAAAGTGTGGAGAACATCCTCGAAACAGGAATCGCTTAATTCGCTGATAATGGCGAATTAAGCGATTCGTCCTGTACCCGGAGCCGGTATTGAAAAGTCAAAATCCGCACAAATCTGCCAAATCGCAAATAAATCATAATATATTATGGGTATTAACTACATCTGTTGATGGTCAATCATGGAAAACTCTTGTGCAAGCGGTGTCAATCAGTTGGTCATTTCTGATATATAAAGATGGTATGTTTGTGGCCATTAGTCAAAATGGGTACATGACGACCTCTTCTGATGGTGAGACATGGACAGAACCAGTCCAAATAAAAAATGAATCTGGGAGCAGTGTTACTTCTTGGATACAAGACATGATTGCTGTGTCATAAAACAATTCCTGTATCTAATTGGAGCCACCTTGCAATTTTGCAAGGTGGCTCTTTTGTTTATTTCTTATAACGGGAATTAGTAGAAAATAATTTGGTTGTATTTATTGTATAAATACTTAAAATTCTTATATTTGCATATAGGGCATCCTATTTTCAGTTTGATACATTAAAGTATATAGATGTCTATATTTAATATACATGTAACCTGAAAACTGCATTTCTGATTATTTTTGTAGTAAAAAAGTTTGAATAAGCCGGGCATGGAGAAAAACGACCTTAACGATTTGCTTATTTCTGTGAGCGAGAATGATGATTATGCTTTTCGGGTTTTCTATGATCTCTATTACCGGAGCGTTTTCCGGTTCGCCTACTATTTTCTGCGCAACAGGAAGGTGTGCGGTGAGGTCGTGAGCAACGTCTTCGTCGCGATCTGGAAATCGCGTGTCTCATTGCGGCGGATCGGCAACGTCGAAGCCTATCTCTATGTCGTCGCCCGCAATGAATCGAACCGTTACCTGAGGGAGTGCCAGGCGCAGCGACGATGTTTGTCGCTCGAAGAGATTCCCGTCGCGGTGATAGACCGCAATTCCCCCCCCCACGATGCAGATACGCCTGATAGCGGCCTGATTGAATCGGAAATAGAAGAGTTGGTGGGACGTCTGGTCAATGACCTTCCCGAACGCTGCCGCACGGTATTCCTGCTCAATAGGCAGGAAGGGTTGTCGTCGCGTGAGATTGCCGAGGTGCTGTCGCTGTCGGAAAGCACGGTGCGCGTTCAGATCAAGATCGCCGTCGATAGGATCGTGGCGGGGATTCGCAAACATTATCCCGACCTGAAGCTGGTTTCGCTGCTCATGTTCTTGTTCTCGTCGCGTTTCTGACGATAAGATCGAAAAAATACGAAAAAATCCGCGGTTCCCTTAAACGGAATCGCGGATTTCGTACTCTCTAACTATATACACGACTAAAGGAGAAATCATGCGAATTGAGGATACGAAAAAGGAGCCGGAGATAGCGGAGATGATCGAAGGTTCGGAAGGCGATCGCCGCAGGCTGTCCGAATTGCTGGACGGCATTCGGGTGGGCCCCGGAGTTGATGCCATGGCCGATGAGATGCGGGAAGTGGTGTGGGCCGATGTCCGCTTGCGCATCCGCCGCCGAGGACTCCGGATGCGGATTGCACGCTATGCTGCGGCTGCGGCCGTCATGGTGGGCGTGATCTGCGGCAGTTGGTTTATGGGTGGGCTGAGGGTCGAGAACCGTCTCGTGGCCGAGGCGCATCCTGTGGTCATCTCGACACCGCGGGGTGTGAAGTCCGATGTGATACTGCCCGACGGTTCGCGGGTGCGTCTCAATGGTGGTACGCGCATCGTTTATCTGACCTTGTTCGGCGATCAGCGCCGCGTGGAGGTGGACGGCGAAGCCTATTTCGAGGTCGAGCACGATGCCCGCAGGCCGTTCGTTGTTGTCACGGGAGAAGTCTCTTCGACGGTGCTCGGTACGACCTTCAACGTGCATGCTTATTCCGAGGACGAAGATTACCAGATCACACTGGCGACGGGCAGCCTGCTGGTGGACGGTGGACGCGAATCGCGGAGCGTACGGCTGCGGCCCGGCGAGCAGGGATTCTTCGAACGCACCTCCGGGATGTTGTCGCTGCGCCGGGTGAATGTCGATCATGTACTTTCGTGGCAGGAGGATAAGCTCTATTTCCGGGCCGAACCGCTGGCGTCGATCGCTCAGACGCTCGAACGGCAGTTCAACGTCGACATTGTGATTGCGGACGAACGGCTGCGCAAAATCTGTTTCACGGGCGAATTCGTCGACGGCGAGAACATCCATGAGATCATGCGGATTATCTCAGCCGACAGCCGCATCCTCTACCGGAACCGCAAGAACCGTTTCGAACTTTACAGAAACCGATAGGAACAAAGAGAGAGTCAACCTAACTTTTTTCACTACAACCTAAATTTTAAACCTTATGAGTACAAATTCTACCAGCAGGAGGCCCTTTCGGGGCCTTTTCGGGCGGCGGACGCTGTGCCGACTGAGCGGATTGCTGACGCTGTGTTGGTTCACGGTCGCGACGCAGGCCCTTTACGCGCAGAATCCCGTGATTTCGTTGACGCTGAAGGATGCCACTGTGCGCGAGGTGATCGAAGCGGTCAAGGCGCAGAGCGGCTACTCGTTCTGGTATCGCGAGAGTGAAATCGACCTGCGGAAACGCGTTTCGGTCGATGCCCGCGAGCAGAACGTCGTGAAACTCCTGAACGGCGTGTTGGCCGACCAGGGAATTCAGGCGAAGGTCGAAGGCCGCCACATCGTGTTGTACAAGCCCGAACCGGGGCGTTCGGAGGCCGAATACCAACTGACGGGTCGTGTCGAGACGGAGTCCGGTGATCCTGTCGTGGGTGCGAACGTTTTGGTTGACGGCACGACAAACGGTATGGTGACCAATTCGAAAGGTGAATTCATACTCAGCGTGACGCCCGGCGCGCATCTCAACGTCTCGTTTATCGGATACAATCCCGAGACGGTGGCCGTCGGCAACCGGACGCGCCTGACAGTGGTGTTGAAGGAGAATACGCAGATGCTCGACGACGTGGTGGTGATCGGGTACGGCGTGCAGAAAAAGGTCAACTTGACCGGTTCGATCGCCGTGCGTCAGATGTCGGAGATCGAGAACCAGCCGATGACCCACGCTTCGCAGGCCCTCTATTCGATGCCGGGTGTCTACATCAACCAGGCCTCGGCGAAGCCCGGCAGTGACGGCGCGACGATCCGCATCCGCGGCGTCGGGACGATGAGCAGCTCGAGCCCGATGGTACTGGTCGACGGCATGGAGTATTCGCTTAATGAACTGAATCCAGGTGATATAGAGACGATCTCGGTGCTGAAGGACGCTTCAGCCTCAATCTATGGTTCGAAGGCGGCGAACGGCGTTATTCTGATCACCACGAAGCAGGCCAAGAAAGGCGCTCCCGTGGTGAAGTTCAGCGCCAACTTCGGTATTCAGTCGGCGACGTACGTTCCCGACGTGGTGACCGATCCGATCCAGTATATGCGCATGCGTAACCAGGCTGAGCGCAACGAAGGCAAACTGACGGTGACCTACAACGACGATGATATCCTCGAATATGAGGAGGGTATGAAGCATGACCGCTACATCTATCCTGCGTCGGACTGGTACGACCTTTGTTACGAGAACGGCTTCCTCCAGCAATACAACGCCCGCGTTTCGGGCGGTACGGACAAGATTTCCTACTCGCTGGGCGGCGGTTACATGAATCAGCGTGGCATTATGATCGCCAATGACGATGCCGAGCGTTTTTCGTGGGACATGAAGATTAACGCGCAGGTGACCAAGCGCCTGAGGGTGGGTGTCAGCCTGCTGGGCAACCTGCGTTACAATACTGACCCGATCTACGGTGTTTCGACAACGGTCAACATCATCAACCGTGCCCTGCCGATCTTCGGTACGCAGCTGCCCGACGGCAAGTGGCTCTCGACGTGGCTCTCGACTCCCGGACGCAACAATCCCGAGAACCCGCTTATGTATCTGAACGAAGGTAACACCCGTCGCCAGTACCACCGCATTCTGGGCCGGATCAATATCGGCTACGACCTGCCGTGGGGCATCAAGTACAACGCCAACCTGGGCTATGTGAAGATCGACCACTATTCGAAGGATTTCAAGCACGCGATGTACACCTACAACCCCAAAACCCTCGAACGGAAGGACTTCAGCGCCTATGTGTCGGCCAAGGATTGGGACAACAACTCGATCAACTACACCTTCTATAACACCCTTTCGTGGGGCAAGAGTTTCGGCGGCAGCCACAACTTCAACGTGATGGTCGGCACGGAGTATAAGCGTTACGATGCCAAGAACTTCCAGGCTAAGAAGCGCGATTACTTCAACAACCAGCTTACGGCCCTGTCGGTCGGAGCCACGATGGATGAGATCTCGGGCGGATCGTCGCTCGAACTGCTCTTCTCCTACTTCGGACGTATCACCTACGACTACAAGGAGAAATACCTGATCGACGTGACGGCGCGTTACGACGGT
Organism: Alistipes communis; assembly: GCF_006542665.1. Classification (NCBI taxonomy): domain Bacteria; kingdom Pseudomonadati; phylum Bacteroidota; class Bacteroidia; order Bacteroidales; family Rikenellaceae; genus Alistipes; species Alistipes communis. The sequence continues at coordinate 754,569 of NZ_AP019735.1, read as the reverse complement.
TCATCGAAATTCGCCAAGGGTAACCGTTGGGCCTTTTTCCCCGCCGTGTCGGTCGGCTGGCGTATCGACAAGGAGAGTTTCATGCAGAACATCCGGCAGATCAACGTCCTCAAGCTTCGCGGCTCGGTTGGCGAGATGGGTAACCAGGCCATCGGAAACTATGAATATCTGATGTCCGTACTGGCGAGCAAGGATTACAATTACAGTTTCAGCGACGTGCTTGCGGGTGGCGCGGCGATCAAGGACTTCGTCGACGAGAACATTTCGTGGGAGACAACCCGCACCTACAACCTTGGACTGGACTTCGAGGCTTTCGACCACCGACTGTTGTTCAGTGTGGACCTCTATAAGAAGCGCACCGAGGGTATTCTGCGCGACGTGAAGATTCCGGCGCAGATTGGCAACCTGAACGGTCCGAAGCAGAACATCGGCGTGGTGGCCAACGATGGTATCGAACTGAACCTCCAGTGGCGGAGTACGATCAAGAATTTCCATTACAGCGTGGGCGGTAACTTCTGCTACAATAAGAACATCGTCGTGGACCTCGACGGGCAGGAGTACATCAAGACCTTCAATATCATCCGTGAGGGTGAGCCTATCGACGCATGGTATCTCTACCAGGCCGACGGGTTCTACAACAGCTACGAGGAGATCGCCAATTCGGTGACTGTCGGCAGCGGCGTGAAGCCGGGTTACATCCGTTACAAGAACCTCAACAATGACGATAAGATCGACGACAACGATCGCGCAGTCAGTGGCAACCTGACTCCGAGCATCACCTATGCCTTCAACTGTTCGCTGGGCTGGAAGGGCCTTGAACTTTCGGCACAGTTCCAGGGCGTCGCTGACGTGAAGACCTACCTTTCGGGCAACCTGGCTGCCCCGTTCTGGAACGGCGCAGGCGTGTTGAAGGAGTGGGCGACCGACGCGTGGACACCCGAGAACCACAACACCCGACTGCCGATCCTCCACACAGCCACGGGCGCTCCCGAGATGCACGACTATAAGAATACGCAGTGGCTCTACAATGCGTCGTACCTGCGCTGCAAGCAGCTGCAACTTTCGTACACCCTGCCCAAGAAGTGGATTTCGAAACTCGGCATGAGCCAGTGCCAGATCTTCGTCAACGGCGAGAACCTCTTTACGATCTCCCCGCTGAAGATGTTCGATCCCGAGATCGACCTCTCGTCGACCAACCTGATGCAGTATCCCTCGCTCAGGACGATCAACTTCGGGTTTAACATCACTTTCTAATCGCTTCAAATACGGAAAATTATGAAAAAGACAGTATTCGGATTGATGCTTTGCGGTGCAGTGACGCTGGGCTCCTGCAACCTTGACACTATTCCTACCGACAAATATACGGTCGAGACGTTCTGGGAAACCGAGGAGGGAACTGAAGCCGCTATGTCAGGCTGTTACAACGTTTTGACCAGCAGTGCACTGTTCGGCGATTCGGCACCGCTACTCGAAGAGACCTGCACGCCCAATGCTTATAATTACAACAATGCAGGTGGATATAACGTCATCGCACAAGGCACGCATACGGCCAACAGTTCGGGTATCATTGCCAACCGTTGGAAGAAGTGTTACGAAGGCATCGGGCGTTGCAACACCCATCTGAATCGTCTGTCCGGCGCCGTGGTGGCGGACGACCGCCGCGTCCAGATGGAGGGTGAAGCCAAATTCCTCCGCGCACTCTATTATTATATGCTGGTGACTTATTACAACGGTGTGCCGCTGATCCTTGAAGAACCTGTCTATGCTCACGGTTCGCTGCCCCGCGCCTCGCGCAAGGAGGTGGTGCAGGCGATCCTTGACGACCTGAACGACATCATCGACCGCAGGCTACTCGACTGGACGTGGTCGAAGACGGCCGACCGGGGGCGCGCCACGCTCGGCGCGGCAATGGCACTCAAGGCCCGTCTGTTGCTCTTCGAGGCCAGCAAGCTGGTCAATCCCTCGAACGACTCGGCGAAGTGGCAGGCTGCGGCCAAGGCGGCCGGCGACCTGATCGAAAAAGAGGCGCAGACAGGCTACGACCTGTTCGGCGACTATCGGAAGCTCTTCCTGCCGGCAAACGAGCACAGCTGCGAGTGTGTCTTCAATGTTGAGTTTTCGAAGACCAAGAACACGGCTGTCAATTCGTTCAATGTCTATAGCGTTCAGTATCGCAACAACGCGCCGCTGCTTGATTTGGTAATGGATTACCGGACGACGACCGATGGCGCGGCCACGATGGGCAAGTATGACAACCTCGACCCGCGTTTCGCTGCGACGAACTTCTATCCTGGCAGTACGTTCCTCGGCAAAGCCAACTGCCCGGCTTCGGAGGTGTGTCAGTTCACAGGCTTTGCACACAAAAAGCTCACGATTTATGACGAACAGAAGCGGGATTCGGACGATGGCAACGGCGAGACCAACTACATGTTCATCCGCTATGCCGACGTGCTGCTGATGTTCGCCGAGGCGCAGAACGAGGTCGATGCCACGCCGTCGAAGGAGGTTTACGATGCGGTAAATCGCGTGCGCGAGCGTGTCGGCATGCCTACTTACACTTTTGGAACGAAAAGTCAGGCGGAGATGCGCGAGATCATCCGCCATGAACGTCGGATCGAGTTTGCCGGTGAGGGCCTCTATTATAACGACATCCGTCGTTGGATGACCGCAGAACGGGTGATGAACGCCGTGATTCAGGACTATGCGGGCACGGACATCGCCGTGCGTGCGTTCGATCCCGACCGCGACTACTGGTGGCCTGTTCCGGCGGATCAGATCCTGCTGAACAAGAAACTCGAACAGAACCCCAATTATTAATCCGATAAACTGTAATTTGTGATTATGAAAAAGTATCTGTGGATGCTGGTAGCCGTATGCTTCCTCTCGGCTTGTAGCAAGGATGAGGAGGAGGGGCCTTATGTGCCCTGGAGGCCCGGAGATCAGACGGAGGAGACGATCGAGCTGGACAAGGCCACGAAAGTGATGATCCTGACCGAGCAGAGCAAGAACCGCATCCTGATGATCGACCAGCCGACGGGGAAGATCGCCTGGGAGTGGAAGGCTGCCGACAGCGGACTTTCGGTCTCTGAGCAGGCGTGGTTCAATACGCCCGACGAGGCCAAGCCAGTCTACAACCGCACATGTGTACTTGTTACGGCCTCGGGCGGCGGCGTAGCCTTGATCCGCATTGCGGACAAGAAGGTGCTTTTCTACGCCAAGCCGGGTGGAAATCCCCACTCGGCCGAGGTGCTTCCCGATAAGAACATCGTCGTGGCGTCGAGCACGGGCAACCTGCTGAGCGTCTACGTCTACAATGAGGACGCCAGTTATGTTTCGAAACCCGCCTTCACTATGCCGGTCTATTCGGCCCATAACGTCGTTTGGGACCGCACGCGCAACTGTCTGTGGACGGCGACGGGCGCCCAGTTGCTGAAACTTTCCTACAATGGCAACCGTACGGCTCCTGAACTCTCGCAGGTCTATTCTTATGACATGGGGACGGGAAATACCATGGCACACGACCTCGCGCCGGTTTACGGCGAGGAGGCGATGTACGTCACTACGGTCGAGCACGTCTATAAGTTTGATTGCAAGACGGCGAAGTTCTCTGACGTACAGATTTTCCAGCAGAAGGACATCAAGAGCCTTTCGACGGGGCCCGAAGGTTATTCCACGATCGTCATGCGCCCCACGTCGGGCGGGAGCAACTGGTGGTCGGCCGAGGTTTGCGACCTTGGCGGCAACCGTCTGTTCAACCGTGCGGGCTACCAGATTTATAAAGCCCGCTGGTATGTGGAGAACCCGTTTGGGTATCCCGAAGTGCATACTTTGTAACGCTTAAAACAAAAAAACATGAAAAATATCCAAAAATACATAGTGGCCGCGGCATGTATGGCCGCAGTGTCGGCGCTGGTTGCCTGCACTGAGGCCGTGAAACGCGATATCGAAGAAGATATTCAGGAGATGACCGTTCCCAAGAAGCCCGGACCGATCTCCAAGGTCCCCGCCACGCTGACCTGCAACGGCGGCGAGGAGTTCATCTTTTCGGTGCCTAAGGTTCAGTGGGCCGATACCTACGAATGGACGATCGCCGAGCAGGAAAAGGAAAAAATATCGATCATCGACGGCCAGGGAACTAACGTAATCACCGTTCGGGTGGTTAACGACGATGTAGTGATTCCGGCACAGTCGATTTCGGTCGTGGCCAAGAACGAACTGGGGACGAGCAAAGTGCGCGAATATTTCGCGGCGATTACCGTGTCGGTTCCTATCGAGTTGCCGGGCTATACGATCAAGAAATACGGCAAGCGCTGGTGGATGACCGAGGACTGCCACGAGGCGGGCGAGGACGGCCGTCTGGGTGTTGCACCCGACCTGACGGCTTTCACTGTTGCCGGACTTGAGGCTTCGCACCTCCTGCGGCTCGATGCAGCCAAGGGGCGCTACTACACCTGGTATGAGGCGATGACCGGCATATCGGGTTGTACGCCGGCGCAGTGTCCTTATGTTCCGGGCTACGAAGGTGTGGATGATGTGGGCAACCCGTTCAAACTCGACGGTACGGAGGACGGTGAATTTGGCATCCAGATACGCGGCTGCTGCCCCGAGGGGTGGCATGTGGCCAACGCCAACGACTGGTGGGACATGTTGATGTCCATCAAGAGCGAGTATGCCATTCCTGACGATTTTGCGTTGGGTGGCTATACCTTCTCCGGTGGCCACGATGGGAAACCGGAGAACGCAGTGACGAAGGCCGGATTCTACAAATCTGGCTGCACGGTCAAGAACATGGGCAACGTCGGGGCGTGGTTGCGCGGCGGCAATGGTCGTGTGGCCGACGGCGGTATCTGGATTCAGTCGAGCCTGACGCTTACCGATGCCGGTGAGGCATTGCTGCAATTCGTCGAAGGGGCTGAAAGCATCGGTTTCGGCTGGTGGCCGTTGGGTTATCAGAAGGCCGACGGCAGTTTTAACAGCAGTGCGTTGGGCAAGTGGGGCTACATGTGGTTTATCGGGCAGACCAGCGAAACAGTTGCACGGTCGCTGGTGATCAGCGGCACGAGCTTGAACCTGCAGACTAAGACCAACAGTGAGGCGGCAAAGGATATTTATTTGAGCGTTCGTTGCGTGAAAAACTATACCAAATAGCCGAAGTGATGAAAAAGATTCTGTTGACGGCAGCCATGCTGCTGTGTGCGGCGAACCTCTCGGCTCAGTGTCTTGGTGTCGGCAGTTCGACCAGCAGCATGAGTCTCGAAGAGATGGCGCAAGCAGTGCAGGCGGGCATCGGATATGTCGAGATCGGTATCAGCGGCTGCGGAACCGTGACCGAGATTCGCGAAAAGGCGCTCCCGAAAGGCCGATGAGGCTGGGTTGAAGGTATGGTCGTGTCACTTGCCATTCTCGCGGACGCTGGATATTTCGGTGCTCAGCGACAGCGCACGGATGGCCAACATCGGATTTCTGACCGAAATGATCGCGATCTGCGGCGAGTTTGGACCGAAGAAATTGGTATTGCATCCCAGTTCAGAGCCGATCGCCGATGCCGAGCGTGAACAGCGCATCCTGAATAGCATCGCCTCGATCGGGGTGCTGCGTGAGGCGGCGGCATGCATTGGCGCGGAGCTCTGTATCGAAGATTTGCCGCGCACATGCCTTGGACGGAATTCCGCCGAGTTGCTGCGCATCATCGCCCCGTATCCCGACGTAAAAATTTGTTTCGATACGAATCACCTGCTTTCTGAGGGCCTGCTGCATTTCGTCGAGGCGTGTGGTGATCGGATTGCGACCGTTCATGTCTCGGATTACGATATGATCGACGAGCGTCATTGGCTTCCGGGCAAAGGTAAGATTGACTGGCCCGCGTTGTACAGAGCGCTGATGAAAGCCGGATATAAAGGTGTCTTCATGTATGAACTCAAACGCGGTGAAGGATCATTCAGTGAAATGGTAGCCATCTACAAAAGGATGGCTACCGACGCTGTAAAGATAAGATAATCTTTCTTTGGATACTGTGAATAAGGAGTGTTACTCCGGTAGGGGTAATACTCCATTTCGTTAATTTTGTGTAAATTACTCAGTGCTTTCAAGATATGAAATCGTACCTTTCCTCATTATTATTATCGGTCGGTCTCTTTCTGCTGCTCGTTTCGTGCAATAGCGGGACCGTCCGGAAGATTTCATCGTTCGATGAATTGCCCGACCCCACGGCCGACACACTCTCCGATTGGTCGGGCGTTCCCCAAGGGCTCCATGCCTCGTTCGTGAGCACGGACGCTGTTTTCAGACGCTCGGTCGCTCCGGATGTAGCTCCCTCGGCATCTGCCCAGTTGGAAGGATGGCGAGGCGAACGGGTATCTGCCCAACTGTTGCTCTGGACCGCCTCCGGTGCAGACGGCGTAGAGGTCAAGGTGGGACCATTTAGATCGGACGGACACACGCTTTCCGAAGATGTCGCCCAGGCTCGATTCGTCCGCTATGTCCTGAGCGATGAGTTCGGCAACAAATGCGGCTATCACGATCCCACGATCTACCCGCCGCACTTGGTTCCGGACATGCTCGACGATATCGATGTTTTCGACATAAAGGCTCGAAACGTCCGTCCGGTGTGGATAACGATCTCCGTCCCGGCAGACACCCCCGCCGGAGAGTATGTTTCGACAGTCAAACTGTTTGCAAAAGGCCAACAGCTCCAAACGTTCGACATCGAACTCACGGTCATTGGCAGGGAGCTCCCGCCTCCTGCCGAGTGGAACTATTATCTTGACCTCTGGCAGCACCCTGCGGCTGTCGCCCGCATTGAGGGGCTCGACATGTGGAGCGATGCCCATTTTGAGGCCCTTGTCCCGTATATGCAACTCTTGGCCGATGCAGGACAAAAGGTCGTTACGACGACTCTGAACAAGGACCCGTGGAACAACCAGTGTTTCGACTCCTACGCCGACATGATCATCTGGACGAAAAAGGCTGACGGTTCGTGGAGCTATGACTATACGGTCTTCGACCGATGGGTCGAACTGATGATGGATTTAGGCATCGATCACACCATCAACTGCTACTCGATGTTGCCGTGGAACAACGAGCTCCACTATCGGGATGATGTTACGGGCTGTTTCGCCGACGTGACGGCCGATCCGGGCACTCCGGCCTTCGAAGAGCTGTGGGTACCGTTCCTCACTGACTTCACCGGGCACCTCCGCGAAAAGGGGTGGCTCGGACGGACAAATATCGCTATGGACGAACGTTCGCCGGAGGAGATGACCGATGCGCTCGATCTCCTGCGGAAAACAGCTCCCGAACTGGGAATTGCCATGGCCGACAATAAGAACAGCTACCTGAGTTATCCCTTTGTAAATAGCGTGTGCGTCAAAGTTTGCGACAGGGTTCCGCCACAGCATATCGTTGGGCGACGCGCCCAAGGCTTCGTAACGACCTACTACGTCTGCTGTTCGGACCGTTTTCCCAACATGTTCACTTTTTCCGACCCTGCCGAAGCGGTCTATGCCGGATGGTATACGGCTGCCTGCGGTTACGACGGTTTTTTGCGCTGGGCCTACAATTCGTGGGTTGAGGAACCGCTGACCGATTCGCGTTTCAGGACCTTCCCCGCCGGCGATACATATATCGTTTATCCCGGGGCGCGTTCTTCCGTCCGGTTCGAACGATTGGTCGAAGGAATCCAGGATGCCGAAAAGATCTCGATTCTGAAAAAAGAGTTCACAGCCGCCGGAACGCCGGAAGCTGCATCACGGTTTGGGCAACTCGAAGCGCTGCTCTCCGGATTTGCCACCGTAACGCCGGAAGCGAACTGGCAAGACAGACTTTCCGAGGCTAAACGAAAGCTCAATGAATTATCTCGATAAATATGATTCCATATAATTGGTAAAATATTTTTTATGAAAAGAATATTCATATTTCTCCCTTTGTTATTGCTCCTTCCAGTGCTGGCTTTAGGGCAGGACCGCTTCAATGAGGTTGGTGCCGTTTACGGAGCCATTCGTTCGATGACTCCTGAAGCCTACAAAGAGGCACACGATAAATACGGTATCCGCTGGATCGAAGCTTGGACGGGTAATCTCACCGGTGGTACTGAGGAGCAGTATGATGCCTGGATCGAACGCTTCAATACCGCAATGAAAGGTTCCGGACTGAAACTCTGGTCAGTTCATTTGCCTTTTACGCGCAAGGCACCGAATGATCTGTCGGATGATCGGACCGAATGGCGCGAGGCGACACTCAAGAACTGGATTGAAATCCTTGACCGTGCGACGCGTATCGGCAAATTTCGTGTGGTAGTGATGCATCCCAGCAGTGAAGCGCAGATTTCTGACGAGGAGCGTCCCCGGCGTCTTGAGAATCTTCGGCAGATGTTGTTGCGCTTTATCCCGCTTGTGAAAGAACGTTACGGCGCAGTGGTGGCTGTTGAAGACCTTCCGCGTGGATGTCTGGGTAATAGTAGTGCCGATTTTGATTGGCTAGTGGCCAATGTCCCGGATTTTAAAATATGCTATGATACCAACCACTTGCTCGGGGAAGAGAGTCATGCTTTTGCAGCCCGTTTCGCTCCTTATATCGTGAGTATCCACGTTTCGGATTATGATGGCGTAGATGAACGTCATTGGATGCCTGGACGCGGCATTGTTGAATGGCCAAAGGTGATTGATGTTCTTATCCGGTCGGGCTATGACGGGCCTTTCATGTACGAAGTTACGCCGCGCAACGATCCGCGCGGGAGCGTCGAATATATGCGCTCGACGACAGATAGCCTTTTTGCCCGGTATGCGCTATATCAAAGTATCGAATAAACACCATAAAAATCCAGAGAAGTGAAAATACACCTGTTTACGGTCCTCTTCGCTGTCGCCTTGTCGGCCACAGCATCTCCCACGGAACGGTGGCTCGATCCGGAGTGTTTCGCCGTGAACCGCGCTCCGATGCGCACGAGCTTCATCGTCTTCCCGACGGCCTCGGAGGCCGTTCCTGAGAACGACTACACCCGTTCGCCTTTCTACCGCACGCTCAACGGCGAATGGGCCTTTCTGCGCGCGGAACGTCCGGGTGCGGAGCCAGAAGGATTTTTCCGCACCGGCTACGACGACTCGTCGTGGGGCGTGATGCCCGTGCCGGGAATCTGGGAGTTGAACGGCTACGGCGACCCTGTCTACACCAACAAGCCCTACCCGTGGCACAAATTCTTCGAGGTGAAACCTCCGCTGGTTCCCCATGAGCAGAATTACACGGGTCTCTACCGCCGCACCGTCCGGGTTCCCGCCGATTGGAAAGGCCGCGACGCATTCATCCACATCGGCTCGGCGACCTCGAACGTGACGCTCTGGGTCAACGGCCGTGAAGTGGGTTACAGCGAGGACAGCAAGCTCGAAGCCGAATTCGACGTCACCCGCTACATCACGCCGGGCCGCGACAACCTGATCGTGCTGCGCGTCAACCGCTGGTGCGACGGTTCGTACCTCGAAGACCAGGACTTCTGGCGTCTTTCGGGCATCGGCCGCGACTGCTACCTCTACGCCCGCGACAAACGCCGTCTGGCCGACGTGCGGCTCACGCCCGACCTTGTGAACGACTACCGCGACGGGACGCTGCGCGCCGAAGTGACCGCGACGCCGGGTGTCGGCAGCGTACGGCTGACGCTCCGCGACGACGAGGGCCGCACGCTCGACACCCGCACGCTCCGTCCCCGCCGCAACAGCGCCGAAACGCTGTTCGAGGTCGCCGCCCCGAAGCAATGGAGCGCCGAGGCCCCGAACCTCTACACGCTCACGGCCGAGGCTCTCGCCGCCGACGGTTCGGTGACCGAAGCCGCAGCTTTCCGCGTGGGGTTCCGCAAAGTCGAGATCCGCGGCGGACAGCTGCTCGTAAACGGCAAGCCGATCCTCATCAAAGGCGTCAACCGGCACGAAATGGAGCCCAACACGGGTTATTATGTCACACGCGGGGAGATGGTGCGCGACATCCGCGAAATGAAGCGGCTCAACATAAATGCCGTGCGCACGTGCCACTACCCCGACACGCCGCTGTGGTACGACCTCTGCGACAAGTACGGGCTTTACGTCGTGGACGAAGCCAACATCGAGTCGCACGGCTACCACTACCGCGACAAGTCGAAAAATCTGGCCGGTAACCCCTCCTTTGCCGCCGCACACCTCGACCGTAACCGGCGCATGGTGTTCCGAGACTACAACCACCCCTCGATCATCGTATGGAGCACGGGCAACGAGGCCGGAAACGGCCCCAACTTCGAACGTTGCTACGACTGGATCAAGTCCTTCGATCCGTCACGCCCGGTGCAGTACGAGCAGGCCTCTTACCACGGGGACTACAACACCGACATCGTCTGCCCGATGTATTGGAGCTACGACCAATGCGAGAAATACCTCGCCGACGATCCCGCGAAACCGCTTATCCAATGCGAATACGCTCACGCCATGGGCAATTCGCTGGGCGGATTCAAGGAGTATTGGGACATGATACGTCGCGAACCGAAATATCAGGGCGGGTTTATCTGGGACTTCGCCGACCAGGCCCTCGCATGGCGCAACCCCGAAGGGAGGCTGACCTACCGCTACGGCGGCGACTACAACGCCGTCGACGCCTCCGACAGCACCTTCTGCTGCAACGGCGTACTGGCCGCCGACCGCACGTGGCATCCCCACGCCTACGAAGTGAAGCACCAGCACCGGCCGATCCACACCACGGCCCGCGATTTGGAAAAAGGCATCGTGAACGTCTATAACGAAAACTTCTTTACCGACCTTTCGCCCTACCGCCTTCTCTGGGAGATCACCTCCGACGGACGGCCCGTGTTGAGCGGCGCGGTCGAACGCCTCGACGTGGCTCCGCAGGCCACCGCCGCCGTGACGCTGGGCTACAAACCCGAACAGGTCGAAGCCCTGGACGGGGAGGTGCTGCTCACGGTGCGCTACCAGTTGCGCGAACGGCAGGGACTGCTCGACGCGCTTTATGAAGTAGCCGCCGACCAGCTCGTATTGCGCGAGGACGATCCTGCGGCCCGCTTCGCCGCCGCAGCTCCCGCCGGAACGCTCCGCATCGCCGACAAAACCGTTTCGGGCGAGGGATTCTCGGTCACGTTCGACCCGAAGAGCGGTTTCATCCGCTCCTACCGCCTGCGCGACGTCGAGCTGCTGGCAGGCCCCTTGCGTCCCAGCTTCTACCGTGCGGCCACGGACAACGATCTCGGCGTGCGCCAGACCGGAAAATATCCCGACAGCCGGATGTGGGCCGGGGCCGAACCGGAGCTCGTCAACTTCACCCTCACGTCCGGAGACGGCGGGGCGAAAGCCGTCGCAGACTACATGATCCCCGCCGTCGGCGCCCAACTCCGCCTCGCCTACGTTATCGCTGCCGACGGGTCGATCCGCATCGGCGAAACGATGACCGCCGACCCCGCGCGCAAGGATGTCGCCGACCTGATGCGCTTCGGCATGGCCTTCGAGACCCCGGGCATGTTCGACGCCGTGGAATACTACGGCCGCGGCCCGATGGAGAACTACGCCGACCGGTCGAGTGCAGCATTCGTAGGCCGCTACGCACAGCGCGTCGCCGACCAGTTCCACCCCAAATACGCCAGTCCGCAGGAGTCGGGGACACGCGGAGGTGTGCGCTGGTGGCGGCTGACCGACGCTTCGGGATTCGGAATCGAGTTCTGCTCCGACCGTCACTTCTCAGCTTCGGCAATCCCCTACGCCATTCCGCAGCTCGACAACGGATCGTCCGAATACGTCCGCCATCCCGGCGACCTCGTACCCGACGGACGGACGCACGTCCATATCGAAAGCGCCCAGTCCGGACTGGGATGCGTGAACAGTTGGGGACGCCTGCCGCTCCCGCAATACAGAATGCCGTATCGGGACTATGAGTTTAAATTCCGAATGTCACCAATATGGTAAGATAAATATGAAATGTTACTTTAATCAAGTATAATTCAGCTGTATTGTAAAAAAGAAAGGTTTGTTCAATCTCTTTCTTCTCTTTATTCCCTCAGAGATAACGCTGTGATTGAAAATTTGGCTATTGACTATATCATTGTGAGCAATTGTGATACTCTCTTAGATGCTGACGGATTTTTGTAATTGTTGGATTACAAAGTTTTCGTGCTTTTACAGAGTGCCAAAGGTGTACTAATCGTCACCTTTCGTTTTTCGGAAGGTATTTTCGAACTGAAAAAATCCAGATATAGAACTGCTCCATTCAAAACTCTGCCGCTTGTAGGCAGAGTTTTTTGTATCTTTACCGGAAATTGATTTCGATGTCATCCAATGTCTTTCACCGCTATATCTGGCTGGCCGATACGATCTATCGAGCCGGACGCATTACCTTCGCTGAGATCAACCGCCGTTGGCTGCACAACAACATGTCCGAAGGCAAGCCAATCCCGTTGCGGGCCTTCCACAAGCATAGGGAAGCCGTCGAGGAGTTTTTCGACATACGCTGCTTGTTACAAGCCGACCAACGAATACTATATCGAAAATAAGACAGAACTGGTCGAGAACGATGTCTCCCGTTGGCTGTTGAACAGTTTCTCGGCCAGTAATATGGTTCATGAGAACAAGAGTATCCGCAATCGTATTCTTGTCGAGGATGTACCGTCGGCATTGCAACACCTGACCGATATTCTCGAGGCCATGCGCGAGAACCGGGTGCTGGAGATCGAATATCATCCGTTTTACCTGGAAGAATCCCAGCATATACAGCTGCTCCCCTATTTTGTGAAGCTCTACGAACGGCGGTGGTATGTATATGGCCCGACCCAAGAGAACCGGCAAATAAAGGTCTATGCTCTGGACAGGGTTCAGCGACTCTCGATCTCCGGGCAGACGTTCCGCATGCCCAAAGGTTTCTCGGCCGAGGAGCATCTGGCGACTTCTATCGGCATCACGCCTATCCGGATATTCCGCCGCGTCGTATCGTAATAAAATGCACCGGAGAGCAGCCGCAATACCTGCGGGCATTGCCGTTGCACTATTCACAGGAGGAGACAGAACAGCATGACGGATGGTCACTGTTCGGCTACTACCTCGCTCCGACCAATGAATTCTACCGCAAAATACTTGCACCCCGGGAATTCATGGAGATCGTCTCGCCCGAAGAGGTTCGGCAGGAATATGCGGCCATCCTCGAAAAGATGCTCGGACAGCACCGCTAATTTCGAATTTTTTTTTTTTCATAAATAAATCCCACTGTGCCTGAATTTGGCGCAGTGGGGTTCTGTGTTTGTCCCCGAAAGCGATCTTTGAACAAACTGCAACAGCCCCAAAAGGAGAACGTTGCACCGATGTGTAAAAAATGTCTATATTTGTGGTGCGCTAACGCGCAGACATATTTTTTACACGGAAAGTGTAGACTTATTTCTGGTAATCGAATCCGACAGTTCTTTTTGCACCAAGGAATATAAGTCGACTTCTCCTACGTCCTTCCTTTAGGGCGTGGGCTATTGTTTATACTCTTCTTTAAATGTTTTTGCTGTTCGATTGTCAAAATTACCTTGTAATCCTCTTTCTTTGTCAAATATATATACGGGAATAAAGTTTTTCTCTTTAAGAATGATGATGTATTTCTTTAATAGGGACGTTTTTCCTGATTAGTCATCTCCAATAATAACGAGTCTGTCTCCTTCTGTGAAATTTTTAATCAAATCCTCTGAAAGACATTTAATTTGTTTGTCTTTTTCGCTATCAAAAAATGATAAATCTGGATACATGAAAATATCATCTAATTTCACATTCCTTTTATTATATAGTGTGTTTTAGTCGGTAAAATAGCATCTCCTAAAAAAACTGAAAACGGCGAACTAAAGTGTAATTTTTTTATATTTTAGAAGTCCTTGATAACTTTCTTCATATGATTATACACATCATGCCAACCGTCGTCAGGATTAGGAAAAGACGAAATTGCTTTTCCATCGGTAGGAATTGCTAACAATGGCTTCAGATTATCGTAATCTAACCAGCTGCATGACGATAAAATAATAGGAACCACACAAATTCCATTATGTGTACGTAATTCACATGCTCTTCGCATTTCTTCCTTGCATGCTTTGGACGCTAGATAATTAGCTGAAATAAATAAGCATATGATATCTCGATTTTCTATATGGAAATCTATCTGCTCCCAAAAGTCATATCCAGCAGTTATATTTTTATCCCACCATATATCTAAAATATTATCATCAACAAATTTTGTCATGTGCTTGTTGAATGATGTGATATGTACTGCATCACATCATGACAATAACTTATAAATAATCGAACTTTATTGTTCATAGCTATGGAATTTAAATATTTTAGTTACCTGCAAGATAGGTATTTATTTTCCTAATTATGGTAAGAGCGTGCATGATAGTGCGAAATGAAGCATGCAATTTTAATATCAAAGAACAATATTGCAACAAATGCGGACAAGTTGCGGACGCAACAAGCAAAACAAAAACCTCAAATGATTTACAGACAATCATTTGAGGTTTTTGCATAGTACCCGGAGCCGCATTTGAATATAGTAAATCCTATTAAATCAGAATAATTGGATATATGTGCAAATTTCACCATATTTCACTTATTTTCAGCATTATATATTCACTCGTTTGTTTTAATCACTAAAAGGGCATTGAAGATTTTTCAGCATGTGTGGGGAAAATGTGGGGAAAGATTCCTATCTTTGTCACAAGCCCCTAGATCTTGCTGAACCATGAAAGTAACCCTCATTCTCAAAAAGAGCGTCACCCGTTACGACACGGAGTCCCAGGCGACCATCTACGCGCGTCTGCGCGACGGCCGGCAACTCGATCTGGTTGCTCCGACCCGTCTTACGATCAATCCGAATCTTTGGGATGACAAGGCCGAGCAGGTCAAGAGCAAAGTCGTCTGCGACGAGGCCATGCGCACCCGCTACAACAACGAAGCCCGCAGGCTCAAGACCTACATCGAGAGAGCCTATCAAAACCGTCCCGAAGAGACGGTATCGAAAGGTTGGCTGAAAGAGGCACTGGACCAATATTACAATCCGCAGAAGTACAACCTGGAGCAAGTATCCGCCATCAAACCGACCTTGACCGCGCTGTTCGACGAGTTTCTCGAGAAGCACCGGCTTTCGGAGGTTCGCAAGAAGAACTATCGCGTCATCAAGCGGGCTTTGCAGCGCTATGAACTCTACATCCGGGCTACCCAGATGGGGAAGGAGGACTTCACGCTGGATGTGGACTGGGTAACGGCCGACACCCTGCGGGACATCTGGAACTTTCTGGAAAACGAGTACCGCTACTGCGCCATCTATCCCGAGATTTACGAGGCCATTCCCGAGGCCCGCACTCCACAGCCCCGAGGCAAGAACACGCTGTTGGACTGCTTCTCGCGTATCCGAACCTTCTTCTATTGGTGCAACAGTCATAAAAAGAGCCGGAACCGGCCGTTCGACGATTTCCCGCTGGAGGAGTGCACCTACGGGACGCCGTATTACATCACCATCGAGGAGCTGCATCGAATCTACGCCACCAATCTGAAGCGCCATCCCCAGTTGGCCGTCCAGCGGGATATCTTCGTCTTCCAATGTCTGATCGGCTGCCGGGTGGGCGACCTGCTGAAGATGACAAAATCGAATCTCATCGGCGGCGCCATCGAATACATTCCGCGCAAGACCAAGGAGGGACGTCCGCTGACGGTACGGGTACCGCTCAACGCCATGGCCACGGAGATTCTTGCCCGGTATGAAGCCTGTGACGGCGACAAGCTGCTGCCGTTCATCTCCGAACAGAAATACAACCTGGCCATCAAGCGAATCTTCAAGGCGGCCGGGTTAAAGCGATTGGTTACGGTCATCAACCCGACGACCCGCGAGGAGGAGAAGCGGGTATTGTATGAGATTGCCTCGTCGCACCTGGCGCGGCGGACCTTTGTCGGCAATCTCTACCGGAAAGTCAAGGATCCCAATCTGGTCGGTGCACTGAGCGGACACAAAGAAGGTAGCAAGGCCTTTGCCCGCTACCGCACCATCGACGATGAAATGAAAAAAGAATTAGTAAATTTGTTGTCATAATTGAACGCAGCGCGTTCACTATTCAATAGCGAGAACTATGAACGAACCGGCAATCTTCAAGTTGGACGAACAATTTGTCTCCGACATCCGAAACATCATCATCACCGCACGAACGACTGCCATACGAAGTGTCGATTTCGAGCGTGTAAAAATGTACTGGAAACTGGGAGAACGCATCTTTATCGAAGAACAAAAAGGCCAAGACCGAGCAGAATACGGAGCATACCTTCTTCAAAACGTTGCATTGGAAATTGAAAAAGAGTTCGGTAGTGGTTTTTCCGTGCGCCAGTTAGAACGGGCAAGGCGGTTCTACCGCACTTATCCAATTGCGACCGCACTGCGGACGCAATTGAATTGGTATCAATACCGTCTTCTGATTCAAATAAGCGACAACGACAAACGGGAGTATTATGAACTGGAAACCGCCAATAATAATTGGACCGGACGCGAACTGGAACGGCAGATCAATTCCGGACTTTATGAGCGGTTGCTGTTGAGCAACGACAAGAAATCGGTATTGGAGGTGGCTCGTAAAGAACGTCAACCCGAATCTCCGACCGAGATCATCAAAGATCCCATGGTACTGGAATTTCTCGGATTGAAACCCGACGCAGCCTATTACGAAAAAGACCTGGAGCGCGCCCTGATCACCAATTTGCAGGCTTTCTTGCTGGAATTGGGGAACGGGTTCTCATTCGTTGCCCGCCAAAAGAGGATACTGCTCGAAGATGATGAATTCTTCGCAGACCTGGTATTTTACAACCGGCTGCTCCGCTGTTTCGTTATCATTGAATTGAAGACCCACAAGATCACACACGAAGACATCGGTCAGTTGCAAATGTATGTAAACTATTACGATCGGAACGAGAAGGCGCCCGATGAGAACCCGACAATTGGAATCCTGCTGTGCGCCGACAAGAACGATCTGCTGGTAAAATATACGCTGCCGGAGAACAACAATACGATTCTGGCAAGCAAATACCAGCTCTATCTGCCCACTGAAAAGCAACTTGCCGAGCAATTGAGAATCGAATTACAGGAATTTGATCAATAAAGCCATGGGCCAGGCGGAATACGAAGCCTTCAAGGCAAAACTGCGGGAGTGGATGGAGGCCCATCCCGAGGAATATGCCGCATTCGAAGAGTCGATGAACACCCGGGACATGGCCGGGTGTCAAGCCGTATTGCTTCAGGCCATCGCCCTTATTCCGCAATATCGGAAACTCACGGCGGCCAAGGCCAATGAGGGGCTGTTCAACCATGTCAACGAGATCGAACAGGCCGCCCAAGACAACGACCTCGCCCGCAAACTGATCGGAGAGTGTGAGCAGCCGGTCGCCGGATCGCCGGTTCCGGCAATGCTCTGCTGGCTCTACTTCGGAAAGAGCTTCGAACGCATGGTGGAGCATTGCGAAGAGTTGCGCCGAACTCCCGAACTGGGCTACTTCCAGAAGATCACCATGAGCGCCACGATCCGATTGCTGATTGCCCGTTCCATCAAACTGGGGCTTCGGACCCGGGAGGAGTGGAAAGCCCACCGCGAAGCCATGCGTCTGGCAGAAAGCGATCAGGTGCTGGATTGGGCCATGGAGGAGTCGTCGAGCGACAAGAACGATTCAAAACGCAAGCCGGGACGTCCCGGAGCCACCCGCTCTCTGACGGAGATGTTCGCCCCGACGGTATCCCGCCCCGAGGAGTTGCGACGTAAGATCGGAACGTATCTCCTCACCCGGCATACACAAACCGATATTGCCCGACTGAAGATCGCCCTCGAAGAGTTGCGTTATCTGACGCTCCCGATTCCAATCAAGCCGTTCCGCGACGCACTGCAGGAGGAATACGGCCGAGAGATTCGCATCGTTCACGAACGCGGCATTCAGGAGGCATACAGCCGGCTGACCGAACCGTTGCTTGCCGGGAAATCGGTACGGGATCGAGGTCCCGAAGCCGTCGCCATTCGTGAAATCAAGGATTTTCTATCCGAAACGAACTCGTTTAATTCGTCCGAATAGACCGCGAATTAAACGCTTAAAGTTCGTTCAATCAAGTTATTATATTTGCGCCGTCACTCGGATATCCGGGCGACGGCGTCGCTTTTTGTTCCGCCGGAAAGCGCCGTCCCACCCGTGCGGAAACAACAACCTATGAAAGACTTATTATCCATCCTCCGCGAAGCGCCCGGGAGCATTCGTCTGGAGGTAAGCGGCGAGGATCTGCTGACCTTCTCCAGCCATCTGATCAATCGCGCCAAAGAGGAGTTGGCCACCCAGGTCGCCGAAGCTCGCAAGGTACGCTTCCTGACCAAGGAGCAGGTCAAGGAGCTGTGTGGCGTATGCGATGCAACGCTCTGGCATTGGAACCGGAAAGGGTACCTGAAGGCCGTCAAGATCGGCAACAAGATCCGATATCGCACATCGGATATTCAACGGATTCTCGGTGAGCGGGAGAGCAAATAGTCGATTGAGAATGCCAGGGAGATCCCCGAGCATTCGAAAAACAGAGGTAACAGAGGCAAGTTTGTGTTTTTGTCAGCCAAAAACCGGCCGCAAGGCCCTATCCCGATGGTCTCAACTCAAAAATTCCTATCCATGAATACACCGAAGAAAGGAGGCCGTCCGCCTTTGGGACGCGCCCGAAAACAGGAGTACCGCATCACCCTGCGGTGCAACACAGCCTGTAACTTCAAGCTCCGCGCCCTGGCCCGTGCGGCCGGCGTTCCGCGTACCGAGGTGCTGCGGCAACTGATTCTCAACGGCTCGATCCGCGAGCGGCTGCGGAGTGAACACCTCGAATGGCTCGCACAGCTCAAGGGCCTTGCCCGCAATCTGAACCAGCTGACCCGGCTGGCCCACACCCAGGGATTCGCCGCCGTCGCAGCACGTCATGCGACGCTTCAGGCCGAGTTGGTGCGGATGATCGAAGCCCTGCGCCGTGATCGGTAAGGTCATTTCGGGAGGATCATTCGGCGGCACGGTCAGCTATGTGATGAAGGAGCAGTCGCGCGTGCTGGAGGCTCGGGGTGTCGAGCCGCCCGGCGTGCGGGAGATGGTCGAGGATTTCGAGGATCAGGCGCGCCTCAATCCCCGCCTGCAGCAGAACGTCGGACATATCTCCCTGTCGTTTTCGCCGGAGGACGCCCCGAAGCTCACCGATGAGCAGATGACACAGATTGCAAAGGAATACATGCAGAAGATGGGCATCACCGATACGCAATACCTTTTGGTGCGACACCTTGACCAGCCTCATCCCCATTGTCATCTGGTCTACAATCGTGTAGGTGATCACGGGCAGACCATCTCCGACCGCAACATCAAACTCCGTAATGCGAAGGTGTGCCGCGAGCTGACCGAACGCTTCGGGCTGCATCTGGCTCCGGGCAAGGAGGCCGTCCGGCGGGAGCGGCTGCGCGAACCCGACCGGACCCGGTACGAGATTTACGATACGATTCGGCAGGAGCTTCCCCGTTGTCGTAACTGGAACGAATTGCGGGACCGGTTGAAGCGGCATGGCATCGAGACGATCTTCAAGCGAAAAGGGGCGCAGGGTACCATTGAAGGAGTAAAGTTCGCCCGTAATGGCTTTGTGTTTTCCGGCTCGAAGGTCGACCGGGCCTTCAGTTTCTCGAAACTGGATAGCCACTTCGGACAAGTGCAACAGCGACAAGCAACACTGATGTCGGGACTCAAGGCGGCAGTCGGGAGCTTCCAGGCTGCTTTTGCAGGGTTATTCGGAGGCGGGCGTCCCTTCTCCGCAGCGGGAGGAGGTGGAGGCGGAAGCCATGGCGCAGGGTCGGTGTCGCTCGGCAGTGCCGGGTCGATACCGTTACCGCCGTTCGACTCGCCATTTGCCCTTTCACCCGAGATGATGCAGCGGCGTGAAGGTGAGAGCTCCGAGGAGCATATAGCCCGCATCACGGTCCTGATCAACAAGGCGGCCGAGGCGATGGCCGTAGCCCTCGTGGAGCGCAAGCGTCGCATGGAGGCACGCTCCCGTAAAATCGGATAACAAACCTAAAATACGAAAAGATGAAAGAGAACACTCTGGAGCTCTCCTTCGAGATGTACGAAGAGTTGAAGGAGACCCTTATCAAGACGCTCCGCACGGAGTTGTCCGAGGCCCGATCACAACCGGCAGCAACCATTGATACGAACGCAATCAAGCATCTGCAGATTCGGATTCTGCAACTGGAGCAGACCCAGACAAGGGTAAGCGAGGCACAGCAGGAACGGGGCCATCGGATTGAGCAGCGGCTTCAAGCAATCTCCGAGCGGCAGGAACAAATTTGTGAAGACCTCGGAACGCAGATCGCGGAGATCGACGAGAAAGTGGCCGAAATGGAGATTCCCGAGGAGTTGCCGCCGCGGATGGTGCAGCACCGCTTCGCGCTCTCCCTCGACGCAACCCGCAACTTTTGGCTCTTCATGTCGATGTTTATCGTGATTGCGGTGCAGTCTGTCGGGCTCTATCTGGACTGGCGGCCCGACCGCGGCCGGTATGACAACGACCTAAAGTATCGCTATGTGCTGATGAAGGGCGAGGCGTCACCGAAACGGCTGTCGGAGCTGGAGGAGCTGTTCGAAGTCGAGCGGGATCAGCGGTGCATCGACTCGATGCGGAAGGATGTCGAGAAGTACGAGCGGCTGGTGCGCAGAAGGGCAGCTCTCGACGAACAGGCCCGGCTGAAAGCCCAAGAGGCCGAGCAACTCAAGCGTGATGCAGCGAAGTTAAAGAACAAATAGCCCTTCCCTTTCTGCCGCAAAGATAAGCCGCCGGACGGACAACGCAAGGTCAGGACAAGTTGCCACAGGCAAACCTTGCGCATAGTCCCTCCGGCGGCTTCGGCTTGTCTACCAAACGGGAAGGGCGAAATAAAAGGCAAAACTGAACAATCAGCGCTCTCCAGAATCGGCGGAAATTGCAACGCACTGTCAATAAAGAGGGCAACGACACAAAAATTTGGTACATTCTGAACGCTGTTACATACATTCCGGAGCACCGATCTTCCTTTTCTAAAATAATAGACGTATTTTTGTCCTGCAAAACAAGGAGATGAAGCAACAATTGGTCATATCGACTTCGATAGATCTGGTGAGAATCGCACCGGATCACGTTGTCTATTTTGCATCGGACGGAAACTATTCAACCATCGTACAGACCGACGGCGAGGTCCGCATGGTATCCTACCAATTGGGGCAAATCGAAAAGTTGATCAGTTCCCAACTCGGTAGCGAAGGTGCCGTCTTCATCCGCATAGGGAAAAGTCTGATCATCAATCGGTCATACATTTACTACATCAATATCCCGAAGCAAAAGCTGATCCTCTCGGACGTAAACACATTCAACCACACGGTGACGGCATCCAAGGAGGCTCTGAAACAGCTGAAGGAACTTTTGGAGAAGGAGGCCAGGTAAGTATGAAAGAATACAAGGATATCAAGGACGATCAGATCCGCATTATCGGTGAGGACGACAGGAAAAAGTCTCCTTTCCGACATCCCCGGATGATCATTTTGGCTATATGTGTATTGTTACTGATTGGCGGAGGAATCCTGTTTGTAATAATGAATCGCGAAAAAGCATCGGAGACAGAACCCGAACCGTCCTATTTCGAACCGGAGGCGACACCCGAACCGATCGGAAGAGAATGGCTCGGTTCCCGGGTGGATTCCCTCGCAAAGGGATTCACCGAAATCAGGGACACGCTCATCAATGACATCCCCCTGCGAATCTATATTCCCCACAATGCAGAAATGTCCCTGCATATCGGGCGGATGAATCAACAGGATACGTCGGTGATATATACGGCCCAGGCTGCCGATGTACGCGCTGACAACGGAGGCATCGTCGGAGCCTTCGTACTGAAGGGAACCCCCCGTGCGTGGGGCTTGTCCAAAAAAGGATTTTGTGCATCCATTGATGGAGTGGTGACCGTGGGGGTTGCAGAAAACTCCCCCTTGTTTGAAGAGGCAACGGAGAAGGAGGGTTATTTTTTCCGTCAGTATCCGCTGGTCGACAACAGACAACTCGTTGAAAACGCACTCAAAGGAAAAGCCATCCGCCGGGGGATTTGCGACCGTATGGGTGAGATCTTCATGGTAGAGACCGGGACTCCCGAATCGTTACATGACTTTGCACAGGCATTGGTCGATCTGGGAGTCGATCATGCAGTCTATCTGGTCGGTTCGTCCGCCTACGGTTGGGCCATCGACCAGGAGGGCATCTGTCATGAGTTTGGCGATAACAACTATTATACCGGCCGCCGACGCATGCCCAAAAATACGAGCTACATCGTCTGGAGAAGGAAATAGGGCATAGGCAGGCAAGGCCAAATCGCTCGCATCGGCACACTTCGTACACCAATATATCGGTTTCGTACAGTTCGGGGTAAATGTCCGGACTGTACGATTTCTTTTTGTCAATTTTGTATGTGCAGCAACAAGGACAAACCATCAAAAACACATACAAAAGATGAGAAAAACGCTACTACGACTGCTCGCTGTGACAATAGCGGCATCAGGTTTGGCTGCCTGCACCTCCGAACCGATGACTACACAGGAGGCCACCCGCTGGATTGCCGCCTACACGCCTGAACAGATCGACATGGCATCAAGGATCCGGATCGAAGCGACCGACTCCCTGCTGGCCCGGCTGGACACCTTGCGTCCGTTGGAAAAGGCATTCCGCTTCTCCCCCTCGATTCAGGGCGAGGCCGTGTATGCACAGGGCGGTCGGTATCTCGAATTCAGCCCCCGTCCCGGCGCCTTGAAGCCGGAAGAGAGCTATCGCTGTCATCTGGACATGGCGGCGCTGACGGGTATCGACACGCTGAAGGAGTTTGCATTCGAATTCCGGGTGGCTCGCCGCGAGGTCAAATTCAAGGAGGTTCGGGTCCGGATTGATCCGACAAACGGAGGAATGGTTCAGATTGAGGGTATTCTGAAATTCAGTTTCCAGCCCGGCCGTCTTTCGCCCGACAACTCACGGCTGAACTGCCGGGGACAGCGGGCTGTTTCACAGATCCAGCCGACAGCCGATGCCCGGCAATACACCTTCCGCATCTCGGAAGTCCGACGGCAGGAGAAGGATTCCGAGCTGGAGATCGAATACGACGGCGCAACAGAGGGGTGTAACAAAATCGCGACGAAAGTTGTGATTCCCGGTCAAGCCGAATTCAAACTGCTGGGAGTCGAACGACACCAGACCGTACAGCCCTGTCTGGAGTTGGAGTTCAGCGCCCCGCTCGACGCCTTGCAGGAGTTGGACGGGCTTGTTACGATCGACGGGATCGAATCCCTTCGCATCGAGCGCAGCGGAAACCGGGTCCGCATCTTTTATCCGAATAACGGGCTAAGGGATATGGTGCTGCGGCTCTCCGAACTGATCCGCTCCGAGGACGGCCGGAGATTGCAGACCGAGGTAGTGCAACACCTGGAGCAGGAGGTACTTCCTCCGGCCGTCGAGATTCCCATCAGCGGTACGATTCTTCCCGATAGCCGAAATCTTTCGCTGCCGTTCCGAGCCGTCAATCTGGCCGCGGTGGATGTCGAGGTGGTCAAGATCTATGCCGACAACGTGCTGACCTTTCTGCAGGAGAGCGAAATGGAGGAAACCTACGAGCTGCGCCGGGTCGGACGGCTGATCTACAGGCAGACCGTCCGGCTGGACAAAGACCCGTCGCTGGACCTTCACCAATGGCAGAACTTCTCGGTCGATCTGAATCACCTTTTCCGGCAGGAACGGGGCGCAATCTACAACATCCGGCTCTCGTTTCGCCAGGCCTATTCGCTTTACGACCGAGTCCAGGCAGCCCCGTTCGAAGTACAGAACGGTCTGACCCTATCGGACAAGGAGACCTGGGACAAACCCCGCGCCTATATCGGACGCCGAGCCCCGGATTATGACTGGGGTAAGTACGAATGGCGGGAGAGCGATGACCCGACGAAAGAGAGCTACTACATGTCGACGGCGCACATGCCCGAATACAATCTGGCCGCCTCCAATCTGGGGCTGATTGTCAAACGGGCGGACTCCGACCGCCTGTGGTGTACGGTCTCGGACATCATGACCGCCTCACCGCTCGCCGGGATTCGCGTAACGGCCTACAATTTCCAGTTGCGGGAGATCGGCTCGGCCTGCACCGACGAGCAGGGTTTTACCGACTTCCGCACGGACGGGAATCCCTTCGTCGTTACGGCTTCCGACGGTGTATCCACCACGTTTCTGAAGATCAACGGCGCGTCGGAACTCTCGACAAGCCGGTTTGATGTCGGTGGCAAGAAGACCCCGCAAGGGATCAAGGGCTTTATCTATGGCGAACGCGGAGTCTGGAGGCCGGGCGACGAGATATACCTCACACTGATTGTCGAGGACAGGCAGCATGCCCTTCCGGCCAACCATCCCGTGACGATGGAACTCCATACGCCGGGCGAACAGCTCTACGACCGGCAGACGCTCACCCGCAGTGTCGACGGCATCTATGTCTTCCGGACAAAGACGGCCGAGGATGCTCCGACCGGACAATGGGATGCCCGGTTCAAGGTGGGCGGGCAGACGTTCCACCACACCGTCCGCATAGAGACCATAAAGCCCAACAGGCTGAAGATCAACATCTCCGCTCCGGAGATACTGCGTGGCGCATCGGGGGCAGAGATCGGCCTCGACGCCCGTTGGCTGACCGGTCCCGTCGCAGCCGGTTTACGGGCAAGCGTCGAAATGTCGCTCTTCACGGATCCGCACCCGTTCGAACGCTACGACGACTACCGGTTTGCCAATCCGCTCTACGCGTTTTCGTCTTCCAGACACGACCTGCTCTCCGGCAGGCTGGACTCCCTGGGGCAAATCACAAGGCAGATCCGCATTCCGGCGACCCAGCAGGCTCCCGGGGTGCTGCAGGCCAATCTGATCGCCCGCGTGGCGGAGGCCGGCGGCGATGAGAGCATCACCTCCCGTTCGGTCCGCTATTCCCCCTACGAGGCTTACGTGGGGATCCGGCTGGGCGATCGGGAGTTCGAAACCGATTGCGACCTGCATTTCCCGGTTGTCGCGGTCGATCTCGATGGGAAACCCCTCGATTCGCGCGAACTGGAGTACAAGATCTATCGTCTCGACTGGAGCTGGTGGCAGGAGGGGTCGGCCGCGGAGTTAAGCCGTTATGTTCAGAGCGAATCCGCCCGGCCGGTGGCTTCGGGACGGTTGAAAACCTCGGCGGGCAAAGCCGAGATTCCCTTCCGGATCGACTATCCCGAATGGGGCAAATACCTCGTTTTTGTCCGCGATACCGGGAGCGGCCACGTCTCGGGCGGGGAAATCTACATCGACTGGCCCGACTGGCGCGGGCACTCGGGCAAGAGCGATCCGACGGCCACAACCATGCTCTCGTTCGCCCTGGACAAGCGGAACTACGAAGTCGGCGACCGGGCGACGGTCTATCTGCCCCGATCGTCGGGAGGGAGGGTGCTTCTCTCGGTGGAAAACGGGTCGCGCGTGCTGTCGCGCCGCTGGGTGCGGCTGTCCGGCGAGGAGGAGACCGCCTATAAACTGCAGGTAAACAAGGACATGTCGCCCAATTTCTATGTACACGCCACCTTGTTGCAGCCGCACGCCCAGACCGTAAACGACCTGCCGATCCGGATGTACGGCGTGGAGGGGGCCGAGGTCATCGACCGTCGCACGATCCTCCACCCGCAGATCGAGGTTGCTGATGAGATCCTTGCCCCAGCGGAATTTGCGATCCGGATCCACGAACGCGACAACAAGCCGATGAGCTACACGCTGGCCATCGTGGACGAGGGGCTGCTGGACATCACGGCATTCAGGACCCCGCAGCCGTGGCAGGCCATGAATCGCCGCGAGGCACTGGGCGTCCGCACCTGGGACATGTTCGACGATGTCATCGGTGCATATGCCGGAAAGTTCACCTCGATATTGAGTGTCGGCGGGGACGAGGCCATCCGCGAGGCCGCCGGCAAGGAGAAACGATTCAACCCGGTGGTGAAGTTTCTCGGACCGTTCACCCTGAACGGCGGAACGAAAACCCACCGGATCACGCTGCCGATGTACGTCGGATCGGTCCGCGTGATGGTGGTCGCAGCCCATGCCGGCAGTTACGGAAGTGCAGACAAGACGGTGACGATCCGCTCACCGCTGATGTTGCTGCCAACGCTGCCCCGGGTGCTTGCGTGCGGCGACCGGGTTCGCCTGCCGGTGAATCTCTTTGCTTCGGACGAGGTGCTGGGCGACATCCAGGTAAACATCGAGACCGAAGGTCCCGTTTCCGTTGTCGGAGGCCGTTCCCGAACGCTGCATTTCGCCTCCGCCGGAGAAAAGATGGTCGATTTCGAGCTGTTGTGCGACAGGCAAAAAAGCGGGCAGGCGAAAATCCGCATCTCGGCACGGGGCGGCGGGCATTCGGTGAACGAAACACTCGCCATCGAGGTGCGGAATCCGCAGCCGCTGGTTACAACGGTAGAAAGCCGAAGCGTACGGAGCGGAGCGAGCGATCGGTTCTCATGGCGGGGGCTGGAGGATGGGAGCGTCCGCATGGAGATCGCAACGATACCGTCCATCCCGTTCAGCGGCGTCTTCTCCTTTGTGGCCGATTACGGGCACTTCTGCACCGAACAGCTCTCGGCGAGGGCCATGTATCTGCTTTATGCCCGGCGGTTCCTGCACGAGAGCGAGCAACGTCAGGCTGAAGAGGCGTTACCCGACATCTTGAAAAACATCCTGTTCCGCCAGCTTTCCAACGGTGGATTCGCCTATTGGCCGGGATACTCCGAAGCCCACCCGTGGGTTACCTCCATGGCCGGGGAGGTGATGGTCGAAGCCCGCCGGCAGGGGTTTGCCATCGACCGGAAGGCTATCGATCGCTGGGCCGCCTATCAGACAACGGCAGCGCGCGATTACCGGCACACGACGGTCTGTGCGGCCGATCTGGTACAGGCCTATCGACTTTACACGCTGGCTTTGGCCGGAGACATGCCTTCGGCCGCCATGAACAGGCTGCGGGAATCCCGGAATCTGTCGCGGCAGGCGCTGATGCGTCTGGCGGCCGCCTATGCACTCGCGGGACGGGGCGACGTCGCGGCAAAGCTGCTCGAAAAAGCCGACGAAGCCCTCCGGATCTCCGGCAATTACGAAACCTTTTACAGTCCGCTGCGCGATCTGGCCATGGAGGTAGAGACCTGGGCTCTGCTCGGAGAGGGCAATCGGGCGGCAGCTGCAGCCCGTGATCTGGCGGACAAGTTCGCACCAACGAGTTGTTCGACCCAGGAGATCGCTTTTACGAGTGTGGCGATGAGCCGACTGGCCGACCTGATGACTCCCGGCAGCAAGGAGGTCGTCATACGTACGTCCGGCGGAAAGGCGCAGACTCTCCGCAACATGCAAGGCATCGAAGAGGTGAAGCTGCCGGCCGCAGCTGGAAGTGTCACCCTCGAAAACCGCGGCCGCGAGGCCGTCTGTGTGTCGCTGACAGCTTCGCGGCGACCGGCCGTTGACGAGATTATTCCGGCCAGGGCTGACGGCGTTGAGATCAGCGTCCGTTATACGGACCTGCATGGGCAGGGGATCGAGGTTGCGAAGCTGCAGCAGGGGCAGGAGTTTCTGGCCCGCATCGAGGTCCGGAAGCGCGGGAACGACTCCGAGTCAATGGCTCTGACCCTGGCCGTGCCGTCGGGCTGGGAGATCTGGAACGAGCGGCTGATTCATGAAGCCGCCGCCGGGGATCTCAAACACCTGGATATTCGCGACGACCGGATCTGCTGGTACTTCGGGTTGAAGGCGGGTGAAACTCGGGAGTTTGTTGTCCGGTTGCGTGCTGCCTGGTGCGGAGAGTTTGTCCTGCCGGCAACCGTATGTGAGGATATGTACGACACATCCTGCCGGGCCGTGCTGTCGAATCGTCGTGTCAAAGTGGTAAAATGAGGCGCAAACTGAAATATGCAGCAGCTGCAGCGGCAGGAGTTCTCCTGCTGCTGTGGCTCTTTTGTCTGCCACGCGACCTCTTCGAGGGAACCACCTATTCGACGGTTGTGACCGACCGAAACGGTGCGTTGCTCGGTGCGAGGGTCGCCGATGACGGGCAATGGCGCTTCCCGCCACGCGACACCTTACCCGAGAAGTTCGTAAAGGCGCTCGTCGAGTTCGAAGACCGTACCTTTTTCGACCATTGCGGCGTCAGTCCGCGGGCGTTGGTGCGTGCTGCGATCCAGAACATCCGCAACGGTCGCATCGTAAGCGGAGGCAGCACGCTGACCATGCAGGTCATCCGCCTCTCGCGGCAAAAACCGCGGACGTTGTGGCAGAAACTGGTCGAAACATGTATGGCCACACGGCTGGAGCTGCGCTGCTCGAAAGAGGAAATCCTGCGTCTGTATGCCGCCCACGCCCCGTTCGGAGGCAACGTCGTCGGCATCGATGCCGCCAGGTGGCGGTATCTGGGAAGTGACCGGACCGAATTGTCATGGGCCGAAGCCGCCACACTCGCCGTGCTGCAGAATGCGCCGTCCAGCATCCATCTGGCCAAGAACCGCGATCAGCTGCTGGCCAAACGCAACCGGCTGCTGGCCCGTCTGCATGCCAAAGGCGAGATCGACGAGGAGGACTATGCGCTGGCCTTGGAAGAGCCGCTGATCGGCGAGCCTTATCCGATGCCCCAATATGCTCCGCATCTGGTGGAGTGGTACGACCGGAAAGCACACGGACAACGCACCGTAACTCACATTGATCGGGATCTTCAACACCGCATGGAAGAGGTACTCGTGCGTTGGAACCGGGAACTGCGACAAAAGGGGATCCTGGATCTGGCAGCGATTATCGTCGAGGTGGAGAGCGGTGAGCCGGCAGCCTATTGCGGCAACAGCGATCTGTCGTTCGACCGCGATGGGAAATGGGTCGATATCGCCCGTTCGCCACGTTCGTCGGGCAGCATTCTCAAACCGCTGCTCTACGCGGCAGCTCTCGAACAAGGAACGATTCTCCCGAACTCGCTCCTGCCCGATGTCCCGATGGATTTCGGAGGGTTTGCCCCCAAGAACTTCGACGGCACCTATGCCGGGGCCATCGAAGCCGATCAGGCGTTAGCCCTTTCGCTCAACATTCCCAACGTATATCTGTTGAAAGAGTACGGCATCCTGCGCTTTGTCGAGACGCTCCGGCAGGCCGGATTGAAAACATTATCACGCCCCGCGGATGAATATGGCCTTTCCCTAATTCTGGGCGGAGCCGAGGTTACATTGGTGGATATTGCAACATGCTATGCCAGAATGGCAGCATGTTACCAGGAATCGACCCGTTATCCGAGCTTTCCGCTGCACGATCGGATCGCCCTGTATCGTACGTTCGAGGCGATGCGCGAAGTGGTTCGTCCCGACGAAATGGATTGGCGACGGGCCAGTTCCGCACAGAACATCGCCTGGAAAACAGGGACCAGTTACGGATCGCGTGATGCGTGGGCCATCGGGCTTACTCCCAAGTATGTTATCGGAGTATGGGCCGGAAATGCCAACGGAAGCGGCGTCGCCGACCTAACCGGAGCCCGCATCGCAGGACCCATTCTGTTCGAACTGTTCGGGCTATTGTCAGGATGCGGATGGTTTGAGGAGCCCGGAGATGAAGAGGGTATGATCCGATCGGTATGCAGCCATTCCGGGTATCCGGCCGGTCGCTTTTGCCCGGAGACGCAGACAGAATTGTTGCCCAAGGGGGCTACCGCGTGCCGTCCCTGCCCCTATTGTCGCGAAGTGCCCCTCTCGCTGGACGGCGGGCGGCAGGTCGCGGATCGCAGCGAGCCCGTCCGCCTGGAGGGCCGGTTCGTTCTGCCGCCGATGATCGAACATTTCTACAAACCGCTCCATCCCGAATATAGGGCGTTGCCCCCCTTGAAACAAGGTTCCGGGACAGATCCGATCACCACGATGCACTTCATCTATCCGGCCAACGGGAGCATCATCTCGCTGCCACGACAATTGGACGGCTCGCCAGGTTCATTTGTCGCCCGGGTTGCACACACGAATCCAGCGACGGAGCTTTTCTGGCATCTGGACAACACCTATCTCGGTTCAACCCGTGATATCCACCAAATGACAATCGCACCGACACGCGGAGTTCACACGATTACCGTAGTCGACTCTTCGGGCGCAATGCAGCATATAGAGATAATTATAATATAATATATATTAAACTTATAGCATCGCTTTACGAATACAATACGCATTAATCAAAACTTACAAGATTTGGTTTATTTTACTAACTTTGTAAGAAACAAGGCCGAAATTAGCAAACTTCAAATGATACATGATGAGACTCAAACATACAAATACATCATCGGCAAGGCATATTCCATTGTAATTGTAATGAATCAAATAATCTAATTAATAGATTGTTTTCCTAGAACTTTCAATGATTTGAATACAAGCATATGTTAAAATTGATTGAGGCAAATCCATTCCGAACCTTGGGCGTGTATTCTAATGCATCCTTAAAAGAGATTACGGCCAATAAAACTAAACTGGCGGCATATTCAAAGGTGGGAAAAGTTATTACATTTCCATCTGACCTTCAGCAGTTATTAGGAGCAATCTCTCGAACTGGTGATAGTATTCTTAATGCAGAACATGAGTTAACGCTGCCGATTAATAAAGCAAAATATGCATTATTCTGGTTTATTAATGCAACTCCAATAGATAAAATGGCTTTGGATTATCTCCAAAATGGAGATGTCAATAAGGCTATGGAATTGTTTGGTAAAAAAGCAACATATTCAGCGTTAATAAATTTGTCAGTGTTGCACTTAATCAACAACAACCTAGGAGCTGCTATTGGGTGCGTGTCATTTTTCGTGAAAGACAGCGACGCTGTTAATGCTTTCATTATGGCAATCGGTGGTAATACTATGCCAATATCCGCATCTGACTTGTGGAAAATGTACATGGATGTTTTATTGACCAATTGGAAACCTAAAGCAATATTAGACGCAGTTCAAGCATGTGCAGGCGACACAATCTATATTAAGGATAAGGTGCTATCGGAGTATATGCAAAAAATCAGGAGCGAGATTGCTGTTGCAAAGAAAGTGAATAGCCAAGATGCAATAGCTTCATATGCGGCTGGTAAAAATCTAATTAGCAAAACGCGCATTCCATTTGCTGCGCTAAAGCGCTTGATGTCAGCAAATCTTCAATATCAAGTTATCGCGGATGAATTAGCAGAGCAGATTCTACAATGTGGAATTAATTATTTCAACAACTCCAATGACTCCGATGATGTCGACAAAGCCCTGGAGTTGCAAGAATATGCCTTAAACATTGCAGTATCAAAATTAGTTAAAGACCGATGCAAAAAAAATGTTGACATACTGAATAAGAGAAAAGAGCAGGAAAAAATAGGTGCAGATGTAGAGTATGTTGCAAATGAGTTAAGAAGATTTAAAGATAAATATGCGACTATCAGTGCCGCCAGCGAATTGGTATCCAACTGCCGCCCTCATCTCCAAGTCATAGCCAATAATCTTGGCAAGGATAACGAATTGTATCTTCAAATATCAACCGCTGTTGCCAACAACGCATTGGGAATGTTAGTGTCTGTTATAAACAGAGAGCAAAATTCAGCTAGCCAAAATATCTCCGCTTTGGAATCACTAAAGGATTCGGTGGATCGAGCAATGTCTGTTATGTTGACAATAAGAACACTCGATATGTCTTCTGCAGAACGCGCTCGTCTTGCAACCAACAAACAAACGTTGTCTGAAATGAGGGATCAAATTTCAGCTGCTGTTAATAAAATCAATAGTCTTAAACGACAATTAGAGAATTATAGCAGCCAGGCATCCTCTTCGTCAAGCAGTAGTGGTTGTTATATCGCAACAATGGTTTATGGAGACTACGATCATCCTCAAGTTCTCGTATTGCGAGATTTCCGAGATCAAATTTTACAAAAGCACCGATTGGGGCGAGCATTTATACGTTTTTATTATCGATACTCCCCCACATGGGTTGAGCATATGAAGGACAAAAAGAGAATCAATAAAATAATACGAAGTCTCCTGGATAAATTTATAAAGATATACAATAATGAAAAAAATTAGTTTATTAAGTTCTTTGGCTCTCATGGCCTCCACTGTTGTTTTTGCCAACACAGATAGTCTTGCTCTTGTTGAGCTAAAACAGCGTGTCGTTTTGCAGCAACAGGCAGACAGCATTCAATTGGTCGCATTGAAAGGGGCTATTACGGAATTACAGGTCGAACAATCTAAATTGCAAAAGGATATTCTAAAACAGGCAGAAACGATTGATGGCATAAAAGAAGATATCCAACAAGTTGACACTAGATTGACTGGTGTTAACGACAGCTTGAATGCATCAATTGGAAATACCCGAGTTCAAGTAAAGAACCAAGCTGAACAAACAATAGGATTAGCAAATAATCTCCAGAGCAAAACAATATGGGGCATTGTTGTGTTGTGTCTCGCATTTGTTGGTTCAATTATCATATGTATTTTCCTCCATCGCAAAGGAGATAACAAGATAGAATCCCTGAAAAAAGCCGCAGAAGAGTTGAATGGGAAGATTGTAGGACAATTGGCTATTGAGATTGGCGAATTGCAGAAAATAGCATCCACGGTTGGCAAGGCATCAGGGAGCAATGAATCTTCAGATGCAGAGGTGCAACTAATAAAAGCCTTGGCTGACAGAATCACTTTCATGGAAATGACGCTTTATAAAATGGACAAGGATGTAAGAGGCCACAAACAATTATCAAAGGCGATCAATCAGATGAAAGACAATCTGCTTGCCAACGGTTATGAATTAGTTGACATGTTGGGAAAGCCGTATCACGAAGGCATGAGGGTAATAGCAAACTTTACTGAAGATGAGAATCTTGAAAATGGAACTCAAATAATAACAGCGATCATTAAACCTCAGATTAATTTTAAAGGTCAAATGATTCAAGCTGCGCAAGTAACAGTTAGTCAAAACATTTAATACATTAAGAATATGGTACAAGTTAAAATGCGATATGGAATTGATTTGGGAACAACCAATTCTGCAATCTGTAAAATAGAAAATGGAGAGCCTGTCATTAGAAAAACAGACACATTAAAAGACACTCTTCCTTCATGTGTTTCTTATACTAAAAAAAGAATTATCCGAGTCGGAGATAGTGCATATAACGATTTACGCCAAGATAAGTCTAAAGCCACAAAAAAATGGTCTAGAGGTGAAGAAAATGTATACATTGAGTTTAAGCGAACAATGGGTTCTTCAACCCAATATATGAGTTCGTATATGGGGCGCGGTTTTTCTTCGGAGGAGCTTTCGGCCGAGGTGCTTAAAACGTTGCGTTCTTTCATCACAGAAGAAAGTATAACATCGGCCGTCATAACTATCCCTGCGAAATTCAAAACAGACCAGATTGCAGCAACAAAACGAGCTGCAACATTGGCGGGTATTACACATTGCGAACTCCTGCAGGAGCCTATTGCTGCCTCTATGGCATACGGGCTTAGTACAACCAAAAAAGACGGCTATTGGATGGTATTCGACTTTGGTGGCGGAACTTTTGACGCTGCCCTATTAAAGGTTGAGGAGGGCATCATGCAAGTCGTTGACACTGAAGGTGACAATTATCTGGGCGGAAAGAATCTAGACTATGCGATTGTTGATGGAATTATTATTCCATACTTGAAAGAACATTTTTCGATTGACTGCATTCTTGCAGACGATTCCAAACGAGAGATTCTGCGAGATGCCATGAAATTCTACGCTGAACAGGCAAAAAATCAACTATCATTTAAGCCTAAATGTGACATCACATCACAATTAGATGAATTCGGCGATGATGATGAAGGGAATGAATTGGAACTGGATATGATCATCACGGAGGAACAACTTAAGCCGGTAGTTGCTCCTATTTTCCAGAAAGCCATAGACATATGCAAACAACTTATCAGCAGAAATAATCTTGCTGGTAAATTGGATACCCTTATTCTTGTTGGTGGTCCTACATACTCACCCGTACTCAGACAGATGCTTCGTGAGCAGATAACTCCGAATGTGGATACAAGCATTGATCCGATGACTGCGGTCGCTCGAGGTGCTGCATTATATGCTTCTGGTATTGACTGCGAGGCCACGACTGAATCTAAATCAGGGTTCATTGCTCTTGAAGTGCAATACGAATCAAATACGGTGGAGACACTCGAATTTGTAACGGTCAAGGCCTCGTCAAAAGATTCGTCAATGCCTCTACCTTCTCAATTATATATTGAATTGATCCGAGGGGATAAAGCATGGTCAAGCGGCAAAGTCGAAATTAATGAAATTGGAGATGTCATAGAATGCCAACTCATAGAAGGGAAAGCTAACACATTTGCTATTGTTGCGTATGATAATAGCGGCAATATTATTCCGTGTTTCCCCAATGAGATCACAATCGTACAGGGAACGAAAATAGGCAATGCAGTTCTTCCATATAATATTGGCATTGAAGTACATGACGAAATAATTGACAAAGACGTGTTCATGCCATTAACTGGACTGGAGAAAAATCAACAGATACCTGCCGTTGGGGTTAAAAATGGGCTCAAAACGCCTAAACAAATTCGTCCGGGTATGGCAGCCGACAGATTAATCATTCCTATCTATTTGGGTGAATTTAATGCGGAAGGGACAAGCGCCATACATAATGATCATGTCTGCAACGTGGAGATCAACGGAGATGATGTTCCTGCGCTTATACCAATGAATAGCGATATTGATATCATTATCAAAGTCGACAGATCGCAAATGATGCGATTGGAGGCAACATTCCCTGTCATTGGTGAAACTATTGAAAAAGAGATTGAAATTGGTCAGCGCGATGGCGTTCATATTCAAGAATTAACCCAACGCTTAAATGAGGCCATGGCTCAACTGAACCGATTTAAAGAACAATCAGGTATTAGTGATGCGGAAATTAACGATGCAGATGCTATTATTACGGATGTTTACAAGCGTTTTGACAATGAAAAAAACAGCGAGGACGGGAAGATGCACTTGCTCGCAGATTTGAGACGTGCATTTATTGCACTGGAACGTGTCGAGAAAAATCACGAATGGGATACTTTGGAAACGGAAATACGAGAAGAATTTGATAGGCTTGAAAAGGCGAACAATGATTTAGGCAACAAACACGATGAGGCCATCGAGAGCTTACGCAAACAAGCCGATGAGGCCATAACCAGAAAGGACGTACAATACGGTAGAATTGTTCTGAAGCAGATTCACGAGCAGTTTTTTGCAGTGACATATATCTATCAAATTATCGGATTTATCCATCATCACTCTCAATCGTTTGGAACATTGAAATGGAAGGATCCCATGCAGGCGAGGTCGCTTTTAAACATAGGTCTGCAAATTATACAAAACAACCCAACCGCGGAAGAACTGTTACCCATTGTCCGGGCGGTAATAGATCTTCTCGATATACCGGAAAACGAAAAGCCAACCATAGGTTCATTATAATATGCCTACATTTAGCAAGAAACAACGCATAGGCAACTACATAGTAACCTTTCATGTAAAGGACAGTAAATACGCCGAAACATACAGGGTAAAAGATGAGACAGGGAAAAACTTTTTCCTAAAATTATTTGATTACTCGAAACTCCATCGCACACAATTCGATGAAGGAGGGGAAATTTTGGAGTTGTCTATAGTCAAAAATGTACATCATCCCAACATATTAACTCTTCATGATGATGGAGAGTTAATATGTAATGGGTGCAAGAAAGCATATGCAGTATATGACTATATTGTAGGTGAAACTCTTGCTGAAAAGGTGAATCGTGAGAGACAATGCTCGTTGTATGACGCCAGGCAAATTACATTAGGCATATTGGAAGGAGTTCGGTATCTTCACACGAAGCCTCAACCTATTATGCACAATGAATTAACCATTCAGAATATAATGCTGGACCTATCAAAGAGTATACCCACACCCAAAATTATTGATTTTGGGTATGCAAGATATCTCCAGCAAAGTCAACGTGATTTTTTAACGGAAGGACTTAATCCATTTTACATGGCTCCAGAAACATTTAATGGTGTTTTTACAGCACAAAGCGATTTGTACTCAGTTGGGGTGCTATTATACCATATATTGTTTGGATTGCCACCGCATTTTATAGATTTATCTCCGTTTCAGCAAGATCGTAACAACCTAATTGATGCCATCCTAAACGAGCGGCGCAAACCGCTTAAAGTACCAGAATTTAGTGATACCAATTTGTGGAGCCCAATAGTTGAGGTCATAAATAAGGCTCTTGCTGAAAATATCGATGACCGATTCAAGAATGCAGAAGAATTCATTAAGGCTTTAACAGGCGAAATAAAAATTTGTCGTAACTCTAGCCATAGTTCACCGACACAAAGTAGGCAATTGTCAAAATCATCGACTCGCTCCGGAAATGGTTTTGCGGATGTTGCTGGCATGGAGATGCTCAAGGAACAATTACGTTCAGATGTGATTGATTTGCTGAAAAATCCCGAGCAAGCGAAGGAATTGGGGCTGGCTTTGCCAAATGGATTACTTTTCTACGGTCCTCCCGGATGTGGAAAAACATATTTTGCCGAAAAATTTGCAGAAGAGGTCGGTTGTAATTATATGTACATACGATGCTCAGATATAGCCTCTCCATATATCCATGGAGGTCAAGACAAGATTGCGGCGGTATTCGCAGAGGCTAGAAAAAATGCCCCAACAATATTGTTCTTTGACGAAATTGATGCAATGTTACAAAGTCGTAGCAAACAGGACAATGCAAGTATGTCGGGAGAGGTTAATGAATTTCTATCACAACTTAACAACTGTGGAATAGATGGTGTAATTGTTATTGGAGCAACCAATAAGCCAAACGAAATAGATGACGCTGCATTAAGAGCTGGTCGGTTGGAATTTAAATATTACATTCCACTACCAGACTTTGAGACTCGCAAAGCTTTATTTAGAATTCATCTAAAAAGGCGAAAAGTAGACCTTGGCATTGACTATGACAAATTGGCCAAATTAACAGATAATTATATATCGGCCGATATAAAATTAATCGTTGATACTGCCGCTCGATTCGTTTTTAGGAATAAGCTAAACCGCATATCATTAGAAGTCTTGGAAAATGCCATTAAAATAACAAAACCAAGTGTATCTTTGGAGACAATTAAAAGCTATGAAGCTATCAAGGCTAAATTTGAGCCCTCAAATTCTGAACCAACTGCAAGAAGAAAAATTGGATTTTAGCACATATGAAAACGAATGAATTATATTTGAAAACAGCTTTTTGCTGCATGGCATGCGATGGAGATATCGCCACAGAAGAAATAGAATTAATAAAAGAATATGTTGCTGCTCACCCTGACTTATTTGCCGATATAGATATTGAGCAAACTCTCAATATTTATATTAACGCCATAAATAGAAGTGGGGCGCATTTCTTAGTGGCATATATAGACGAGCTTGCCAACGATACATTATCAGAAAATGAGAAATTAGAAATAATTAGATTAGCAATATCTATCATTGAAGCAGACAAGAATATTGAATATTCAGAGGTGAGTTTCTTTAAGCGTATTCGCACTCAGTTTCGTACATTATCAGATGAACAGATTTTGAATATTCTCCCAGGACGGGAAATCTTCATGCTCCCTGATAACAATGAGGATAAATATGATTTTGGAGACTTCAAATTTGACAATATAAAATTATCAAAATTCATGTGAAAGCATAGAATAGATTAAGCCAACTATTATTCCATATTATCAACTATCAAAACTAGATTTAACGAACATTTCAGCACGTGTGGGGAAAATGTGGGGAAAATCCGGAAAAATAAAATCGCTTAATCCTTGTTTATCAACAGATTAAGCGATTTTACTGGTACCCGGAGCCGGGGTCGAACCGGCACGATATTGCTATCATTGGTGTTTGAGACCAACGCGTCTACCGATTCCGCCATCCGGGCAAGGCCGTTCTTTCGTGAAAGAATCGGGTGTGCAAATGTAGGGATTTATTCTCAATTTGCAAATTCTGAACCGATAAAAATGGCTGTCGCGGTTTTTCCGCAGTCGTTACGGCCGCATCGCAGGTATACGGAGGTGTCGTATTGCGTCGATAAGGGGCGTTCGGCGGTGCTTTCCGCATACAGGCTGAGAGTGGCGGAGATGTCGTGCGGCCTCGGAGGATTGCCGGCGGACGGTCAGGAGGATGCGAAGTGCTTGCGCAGGCGTTGCGTCCTGGCCGCACCGATCAGCTCGATGAGTTCCTCGTCGGAGGCGTTGCGGATGCGTGCGACGGTGCGGAAATGCCCGAGCAGCGTCTCGACTGTGCGGGGGCCGATACCGGCGATGCCTTTGAGTTCGCTTCTGAGAAAGTCGTTGCTGCGTTTCTGGCGGTGGAAGGTGATGCCGAAGCGGTGCGCCTCGTCGCGGATATGGCACACCACTTTGAGCGGTTCGCCCGTGCGGCTGAGGTAGTAGGGCATCGGATCGCCCGGGTAGTAGATCTCTTCGAGCCGTTTGGCCAGTCCCACGATCGGAACCTGTTTTTCGAGTCCCAGTTCGCACAGGACGGCATAGGCGTTCGAGAGCTGTCCCTTGCCGCCGTCGACGATCACCAGGTCGGGCAGCTCCTGTCCCTCGGCCATGAGGCGCGTGTAGCGGCGGAAGACGATCTCGCGCATCGAGGCGAAGTCGTCGGCTCCGACGACGGTCTTGATGTTGAAATGGCGGTACTCCTTGCGCGAGGGGCGGCCGTCGCGGAAGACCACGCACGAGGCGACGGGGTTCGTTCCTTGCAGGTTCGAGTTGTCGAAACACTCGATGTGGCGCGGCTGCCGCGGCAGCCGCAGCTCCCTCTGCATGGCGTTCATCAGCCGTTCGGTATGGCGTTCGGGATTCTTGATCTCCATGTTTTTGAGCTGCTCGGCGCGGTAGATGCGGGCGCTGCGCTCGGAGAAAGCCAGCAGGTCGAGTTTTTCGCCCCGCCTGGGTACGGTGAAGGTCACCCCGTCGAAGAGCATCGTAGCCGACGGCAGGAAGGGGACGATCACTTCGCGCGCCAGTTCGCCGCCGGCGATCTGCTCGACGACGTGCTGAATGGCCAGCGTCAGCATTTGCGCGCGGTCGGTATCGACGCCCGGCGTGAGCCGCACGGTCGAGACGGCCGTGATCGAACCGTTGCGGATGCGCAGGAAGTTGCAGTAGGCGGCATCGTCGTCCTCGACGAGCGAGAAGACGTCGACGTCGACGATGCGGGCGCTGACGATGACCGAACGGGCCGAATAGTTCTCCAATGCAGCGAGCCGCGATTTGTAACGCTGCGCCGTCTCGAACTGCAACGCCTCGGCCGCGCGGCGCATCTCCCCTTCGAGGTAGGCGCGCACGGGGCGCAAGTCGCCTTTGAGCACCGAGACGGCCATGTCGAGCAGTTGCCGGTACTCCTCGGCGCTCTGCGCGCCGATGCACGGCCCCTTGCAGTTGCCCAGGTGGTATTGCAGGCAGACGGTGTACCGGCCGCGCGCGATCGCTTCGGGAGCGAGATTGAGCGAGCAGGTGCGCAGCGGGATCACCTCGCGGATGAATTCCAGGATGCTGTGCTGCATCGTCACCGACGAGTAGGGCCCGAAGTATTGCGAGCCGTCGCGCTGCAACTGGCGCGTGGACTGGATGCGGGGGAAGTTCTCGCGGCGCACGACGATCCACGGGTAGGTCTTGTCGTCTTTGAGCAGGATGTTGTAGCGGGGTTGCAGCTCCTTGATGAGCGAATTTTCGAGCAGCAGGGCGTCGGTTTCGCTGTCGACGACGATGTGGCGGATCTCGGCGATCTGGCGCACCAGCACCCGCACCTTGGGGGGATGCTCCTTGTTCTGCATGAAATAGGAGGAGACGCGCTTGCGCAGGCTCTTGGCCTTGCCGACGTAGATGACCGTACCCGTCCGGTCGAGGAATTGGTACACCCCCGGTTCGAGCGGCAGCAGCGCTACCTGCTCTTTGAGCGGATTGCGGTCGGAGGGAGTCATCGCGGCGGTTATTTGGCCAGCAGCCACCAGAGGTAGGCGCCGTAAATAGCGAGGAAGAGCACCCCTTCCCAACGGTCGAGTGCACGGCGGCGGAAGGTGAAGGCGGCGGCGAAGAGGAGCAGCGAACTGAGGACGACGGCACCCAGCGTCACGGCGTCGATGCCGCCCGGCGTGAGCGGGACGACGGTGGAGCAGAGCCCCAGGATGAGCAGGATGTTGGCGATGTTCGATCCCACGACGTTGCCCAGCGCGATGTCGGGCCGGCCCTTGACGACCGAGACGACCGACGAGGCCAGTTCGGGCAGCGACGTGCCGCCCGCCACGAGCGTAATGGCGATCACCGACTCGCTGACGCCCAGCTTGCGGGCGATGGCCACGGCGTTGTGGAGGAAGATTTCGCCGCCGAAGACCAACGCCGCCAGTCCCCCGACGATCATCAGCGCCATGAGCCAGCCGGCTATCGGCCGTGCGGCGGGCGTCTCTTCGGCCGGCTGCTCCCTGCGGGCTGCACGGGCGGCCGTCCAGACGCTCAGTACATAGAGCAGCAGCATCGCGAGTCCCTCGATGCGGCCGATGCGTGCCGGATGCGTCGGGTCGAGCACCTCGTCGGCCAGCACGGCGCAGAGCACCAGCGACGCCGCGACGCCGACGGGCAGGTCGCGCCGGATGTTCTGCCGCGTGAGCGGCAGCGGGCGGATCAGGGCGCAGACGCCCAGAATGATGAAGACGTTGAAGAGGTTCGATCCCACGACGTTGCCCACGGCCATGTCGCCCTGCCCTTCGAGGGCCGAAAGGAAACTCACGACCAGTTCGGGCGTCGAGGTGCCGACGGCTACGATCGTCAGTCCGATCAGGAAACCCGGTACGCGGAAACGTTCGGCCAGCGCCACCGATCCGTCGGTGAGGTAGTTGGCTCCGGCCAGTATGAGAACGAGTCCTGCGAGGAGGTAGAGGTATTCCATAATGAGTCGATGTTGTACGATTCGTCGGTAAAGACGGGCGGTCGAACTGAAATCGGGTCGGTCCGATCTGTCGGAACGTCGTCTGTCCGGACGGAAATTCCGCATGGCAAAGATACGAATAAGCCGCGGGCAAAAGCAAATTTATTTGCATTTTGCCGAGGCGGAGTATCTAAGACGCAGTCAAAGATAGAAAATATCGTGCAATTATCCGCCGGCCGCCGGATCGGAATTTGGCCGTTCGGCGGAAAAAGCCTACCTTTGACGCAATTTCGGTTGGAAAAATGAAACTTCGGACGATCTTCGGTTGTGTGCTTGCCGGCGTGCTGTGGGTGCTGCTCGCGGCCGATGCGCGGTGCGTCGCATCCGACGGGGAGACGCCGCTGCCCGCTCCGAGCGAACTGACACGGCAGGTGCCGGTGCGCGTGGCCGACGCCTACGGTCTGCGGGCGCTGTTGGTGCGGTTGAGTTTGGAGGCGGGCGATACGTCCGCATTCGACCGGATGCAGGATCTCGGCCGGGACTTTCCGTCCCGCGACGGAGCGTCCGGCGGGTGGGGACAGGATGCCTCATATGTCCTGTCGGCGGTCGAACGGCGTGTGCCCGGCGACGCGGATCTGATTCTCCTGCTGCGGAAAATCCGGATTTAGCGGATGCTCCGACCC
Source organism: Alistipes communis (assembly GCF_006542665.1). Taxonomy (NCBI): domain Bacteria; kingdom Pseudomonadati; phylum Bacteroidota; class Bacteroidia; order Bacteroidales; family Rikenellaceae; genus Alistipes; species Alistipes communis. The sequence goes on along the minus strand of NZ_AP019735.1, from coordinate 712,834 downwards.
CTGCCGGTCGAGGGTTCTTCCCGCCGGCGCGCAATTTGCCGTTGCGCAATCTTTCCGACCGTTTTCGACCGGCGGGTGCCGAAACTGCCCGAATTGTGCCGAATGCGGAAAATAAAGAAGGAAAATTTTCGTTTTCGATCAGGAGGACCGCATTGTCGGCAGGCTCTTCCGGGTGCAGAAAACATCTCTTGTAAATAAACGGATTTAAAGCGATCGAGTAATTATGATTACAACCATGCTCATCCTGTTTGTCGTAGGCTATGCCTTCATCGCCTTCGAACACAAAACGGGAATCAATAAATCGGCCATCGCCCTGCTGATGTGCGGTATTCTTTGGAGTATTTTCAGTCTGGAATACCCCTCCGCCCTGCCCGGTCTCACCCAGACGACCGTGAGCGACGAGATCCTGCGGCATCTGGGATCGACGTGCGAAATCCTCGTCTTCCTGATCGGAGCGATGACGATCGTCGACCTGATCGACTTCCACGGAGGGTTCGAGTTCATCACGCGGCGCATCACCACGCGGCGCAAGGTGCGTCTGCTGTGGCTGGTGGCGCTGCTCACCTTCTTCATGTCGGCGCTGCTCGACAACATGACCACGACGATCATCATGGTGATGCTTCTGCGCAAGATCGTCCCCACGACCAAGGAGCGGATGCTCTTCGCCTCGGTGATTGTCATTGCGGCCAACAGCGGCGGCGCGTGTTCGCCCATCGGCGACGTGACGACGATCATGCTCTGGATGAAGGGCAACGTCTCGTCGGCCAAACTCATCGAGAGCCTCCTGCTGCCCTGCCTCGTGTCGCTCGTCATCCCTCTGGTCATCGCTTCGCGCTGGCTCAAAGGGTCGCTTCCTGAAACCGATCCGGCCGATGCAGGGTCGTCGCAGCCCGATTATATCTCCGACGGCGAGAGCCGCGCGATCCTCTTCCTGGGCTGCGCCCTGCTGGTGGCCGTTCCGGTCTTCAAGAGCGTGACGCACCTGCCGCCCTACATGGGAATGGTCACGGCGCTGGGCATCATGTGGGTCTTCACCGAGCTGATGTACCGCCGCAAGCGCAACATCGAGGAGTCGATCAAATGCCGCGTGGCGAAGGTGCTCAAACACATCGACATGTCGACGATCCTCTTCTTCCTCGGTATCCTGATGGCCGTGGCAGCGCTCGAAAGCGCGGGCATCCTGTCGGGTTTCGCCACGGGACTCAACGAACACCTGCACAACGTCTATGCGATCAATACGTTGATCGGCATCCTTTCGTCGGTGGTCGACAACGTGCCGCTCGTGGCGGCGTCGATGGGCATGTATCCGATTCCTGATGCGGCGGCCGTGGCGGCGAGCGCCGATCCGACCTATGCCGCGATGTTCGTGCAGGACGGTGTTTTCTGGCATCTGCTGGCCTACTGCGCCGGTGTGGGCGGCAGCCTGCTCATCATCGGCTCGGCGGCCGGCGTGGTGGCGATGGGCCTGGAAAACATCAACTTCGTATGGTATTTCAAGAAGATTTCGCTGATGGCCTTCGTCGGTTATCTGGCCGGCATCGGGGTCTACATGCTCGAAGTGTTTCTTTTCGGAATTTAGCCCGCATGAGCGGAGCGGATCGGGCGGACTTGCCGAAAAGTCCGCCCGATTTTCGTATCTTGCGGGGGAAAACGAACGAGTTTATGATACGGATTTACGAAGCGACCGAACCCTCCGACCTGTTGGCGGAGGCCTTTGCGCGGCTGCTGCCGCAGCTGTCGGAACGGATGACGGCACCCGACCGGGAGGCTGTCGCACGGATCGTCGCCTCGCCTGCGACCCGTCAGCTGGTCGCCGCAGCGGAGGACGGCCGGATCGTCGGGTTGCTCAGCGTGGCCCTTTACGACGTCCCTTCGGGGCGCAAGGCGTGGATCGAGGACGTGGTGGTGGATGCGGCGACGCGCGGTCGCGGCATCGGCGAGGCGCTGGTACGCGAAGCGCTGGCGTTGGCGCGCCGCGAGGGCGTCGCACGAGTGATGCTCACCTCGAATGCGACGCGCAGGGCGTCCCACCGGCTCTATGAACGAATGGGGTTCGTGCGCTACGAGACGGATTGTTTCCGGCTCGATCTATGATTCCTGCGGCAGATCGCTCAGGTCGAGCGTCTCGCCGGCGAAGGGTTCGCCGGTGAGCGGCAGTACCATGGCGCGGTCGTGCGCAGGGTCGCCCGTGCCGAAGTCGAAGTCGTCGTGCGTACGGAAGCGCGCGGGGTAGTCCCCCGCGAAACCGAAGCCGGCATACCAGCGTTGCAGCTCCTCGCTGCCGGGGATGAGCGCGGCGTAGCGGAATCCTTCGGCGCGGCAGCGGTCGAGCGCTTCGCGCAGCAGTCCGCCGGCCAGTCCCTGCTGCCGGCAGTCGGGCGCCGTCGCCACGGCGTAGATGTAGGCCGTATCGCGGAACGGCACGATGTGGAGCATCGCCGCGATCCGCCCGTCGCGTCGTGCGACGAGGCATCGCCGTTCGTCGTAGCGGCTCAGCAGAAACTGTTCGACATCGTCCTGCGTGTCTTCGGGGAAGCAGGCGAGCCACAACGCGCGGAGCTGCAACTGCTCCTCGGTGAGCCGTTGCGCCGTGAGTTTCGGTTGCAGGAAAAGGGGGTGGTAGGAGAGTTTCGACTGCCGCAGCCCTTCCAGTCCCAGATCCTCCTCGCGGTCGATGAGGGTGTAGTGCGGCGGCAGGTGTTGCGCGAAGAGACGGTTTATCATCGTGAAGGCGCCGTCGTAGCGGGTGTCGGCCTTCTCGACGTGGATGCAGAAGGCTTCGTCGTTGATGGCCGATCCGATCGTGAAGGCCACGAGCTTCTCCCCGACGAAGAGCGCGCCTCCGCGCAGTTCCAGCTCCCCGAAGTGGTCGAATGCCCGTTGCATGGCGCGCTGTTCGGCCGTCAGCTCGGCCGCATGGCTGTCGTGGCCGGCGCGCCATTCGCGTTCGAGGCGCATGCATTCGGGGGCGAGTGCAGGCGTCAGTTCCTCGTAGCGGTAATCGTAGGCAGCTTCGAAACGGTTGATATGGTTGCGTTTGGGCTGGTAGCGCCGTCCCGTGAGGTTGCGCAGGTCGTCGGCACGGTAGACGTAATCCTCGTAGTCGCGGTTGCGCCAGATGCCGAATTCGGGATGGGCGCGGCGTACGGCTGCGGCCCCTTCGGGCGTAAGTCCCGAGATGCGCAGCGGTTGTCCCGCGGCGCGGGCGTCGGCTTCGAGACGGGGGATGAGGTGCGTGAAATCGCCCTCGCCCAGCGGTTGCATGTAGCCGATGTGATGGCTGCCGTCGATGTAGAAGCGGATCAGCAGAAAACCCTCCTCGACGCACCATGCGCTGCGGTAGGTGCCTTCCCAGCAGTACATGTTGGCGAAGGCCAGATCGCAGTTGCAGATGCCCGAAGGGCGGGTGAAGCGTTCGATGGCGGCCTTGTCTTCGAGCCGCACGGGTCGGAATTCCATAGGATTATTCGACGGTGAAATCTTTTTGTTCGAGGTGACGGTAATATTGCTGGACGAAGGCTTTGACGCGTCTTTCCAGCGCTGCCGCTTCGGGATCGTTTCCCAGATCGTGTTCGCGGCGCAGGTCGTCCGTGCGGTAGGAGCCGGTCGTGCGCCGCTCGTCGAAGAAGAGCAGGCGGTCGCCGCCGACGGCCTCGAATCCGCTGTCGTAAGCGAGGGCGAAGCCCCCTTCGGGGGTCTGTTCGCCGAAGAGGTCGCGTCCGAAAGCGAAGTAAGGCTCGCGGTTGCCCATGAGTCCGAGCAGCGTGGGCATGAGGTCGATTTGCGAGACGGCCTCGTCGCAGCGGCCGCGCAGTGCGCCGTCGGGGGTGTACAGCAGGCCAATGATGTGGTGGTCGCCGGGGAAGACGCGCGTGGCGTCCGCGAATTTTTCACTCGATACATGATCGGCCACGAATACAAAAACCGTGCGACGGAACCACTCCTCGCCGGCGTAACGCGCGAAAAAGCGGCGGAAGGCGTTGTCGGTGTAGGCCACGCACTTGTGGTTGCGTGTAAGCCCTTCGGGCAGCAGGTCGCGGTAGGCGTCGGGAACGACGAAGGGGTGGTGCGACGAGAGGGTGAACAGCGCGGCGAAGAAGGGTTCGGGCAATGCGCTCATCTCCTCGCCGGCGTATTGCAGGAAGGGTTCGTCCCAGATGCCCCAGTAGCCGTCGAAATCGTCTCGGCCGTGCCTGGCCTCGTAATCCTCGCGGCTGTACAGGCGTTCGATGCCTGCCGAACGTGCATAGGCGCCGAAACCCATCGAGCCGGCCGCCGAGCCGCAGAAGAAGGCGGTGGCGTAGCCCTTGTCGCGCAGGATGCGCGGCAGCTGCCGCGTCGGTGCGAGCGCCTGCGGCATCAGCACGAAGGGGGTCTTGAACGAGGGGATCGATCCCAGTACGGCGGGCAGCGCCTGAATCGAACGGGTGCCGTTGGCGTACATGCGTTCGAAGCAGTAGCCCGCCTGCATGAGCGAATCCAGAAACGGCGTGTAGCCCTTGACCTGCCGGTCGGCGTAGAGTTCGGGATGGAGGTGGGCCGAGTGTTCGGCCGACATGCTCTCCATGACGAAGACCACTACGTTGCGTCCTTCGAGCGGTGCCGTGCCGACCGAGTCGGGACAGTGGACGGGCGTGTAGATACCGTCCAGTTCTTCCGGTGCGAAGTAGCGTTCGTAGTTGATCTTTCCGCCCGACCCCACGGTGCGCAGGATGCAGAAGGGGTTCGAGAGGATCAGGTTGGCGCGGGCGTTGTCGGAGGCGTAGAGCGTGGCGTTGGAGAGCGTGACGGGGCGCGTCATGCGCGTGACCCCCCCCCGCATTCCCGCTACGGAGAGCAGGGCGGCGACGACGAGCAGAACCGTACCGCCGCCATAGTAGCAGAGCGGACGACGGCAGAGCGGTTCGGGGCGCGCCTTGCGGCCGCCGGCCAGCGCCAGCAGAGCGATCAGGCCGATCCCTGCGAGCAGCAGGGGGATGTTCTCGGCCATGAATTTGCCGACGAGTTGCAGCGAATTGTCGTTGTCGGCGAAGAAGATCTCTTCGGCCGTGAAGCGTTTCTGCGTATAACGGAAATAGACCGCATCGCCGAGGTTGACCGCCACGACCAGCAGGGCGTTGACGACGACGTAATAGAAGTAGAGCATCCGCTGCCACCAGCGCCGTTCGCGCAGATGGAGCGGGATGAGCGAGAGCACGATGAGCAGGGCGTTGGCGTAGAGCACCGACACGGTGTCGAACAGCAGTGCACCCCTTGCGAGTGCCGGCAGTTCGGCGTCCGCGAGGGGGCTGATGCCCGCATAGTTGTAGCGCCAGAAGATCGCACGACAAATCGCCAGCACCGCATAGAGCAGCGCCAGCCGCCACGCCAGCAGGGCGATATGGCTTTTCAGCAGCCGTTTCATGATCTCTCTCGATCGGGGTGTTCGCACGCCTGCCGGCTCCTGCACCGGCGGGCGGTCACTGCCTGCGGCCTGCTACTCGCAGGCTTTGAGCGACATGTCGAGCGAACGGATCTGGTGCGTGAGCGCGCCCACAGAGATGAAGTCCACGCCCGTCTCGGCGTAGGTGCGCAGCGTATCGAGCGTGATGCCGCCGCTCGACTCGGTTTCGCAGCGTCCGGCGACCTTTTCGACCGCCTTGCGCGTCATCTCGGGCGAGAAATTGTCGAACATGATGCGGTCGACGCCGCCTGCCTCGAAGACGAGGTCGATATCTTCGAGCGTGCGGACTTCGCACTCGATCGGGATGTTCTTGTCGCGCTCGCGCAGGTATTGCTTCGCGCCGCGGATCGCGGGGACGATGCCGCCGGCGAAGTCGATGTGGTTGTCTTTGAGCAAGATCATGTCGAAGAGGCCCATGCGGTGGTTCTCGCCGCCGCCCAGTTTGACGGCCATTTTGTCCAGTACGCGCATGCCGGGCGTCGTCTTGCGGGTGTCGAGCACCTTGGTGTGCAGCCCTTCGAGCCGCGCCACGTAGACTGCCGTCTGCGTGGCTACGCCGCTCATGCGCTGCATGATGTTGAGCAGGATGCGTTCGGCCTGCAACAGCGAGCGCAGGGCCCCGGACACGTAGAAGGCTACGTCGCCCGGACGCACGCGCGTGCCGTCGGCGATCCGCTGGTCGAATTCGACGGTGGGGTCGAGCCGTTCGAGAACGAGCCGTGCGATCTCGATGCCAGCGATGATGCCCTCCTGCTTGCACAGCAGGCGCATACGCCCCCGCTCGTCGGCGGGAATGCAGCAGAGCGAAGTGTGGTCGCCGTCGCCGATATCCTCGCGGATGGCCAGTTCGATCAGCGCGTCGACATAGGGTTTGTATTCGGTTTTCATGATCGTGATGGTTTCTGATTATTCGGGTGCAAAGATACGAATAAGCGAGGGCAATGTCAAATTTATTTGAGCATTGCCGAGCGGGAGTATCTTCGGCGCAGCCAAAGTACGAATAAGCCGAGGGCAATGTCAAATTTATTTGAGCATTGCCGGGCGGGAGTATCTTCGGCACAATCAAAGTACGAATAAGCCGAGGGCAAGAGCAAATTTCGGTTGCATTTTGCCGAGGCGGAGTATCCGTACAGTCGGTAATCGCGGAATAGAAACGTTGATTTTCTCTCTTCGTTTTCTCGCCTCGGCATAGCCTGAACAAGTTCGGCTCTGCGCTCGGCTTAATGAAAACGTTCGTTTGTTTTCAACAGTCGTTTTCTCGCCATGGCATAGCCCGCGCGAGCGCGGCTCTGCTCATCTGGCTTAACGAAAACGTTCATTTTCATGCTCCATTTCTCGCCTCGGCAATTCGAGTGAACTCGATTGCACTCGGCTTAACGAAATGGTTCGTGCGGCGGCGTTTCGTCTGGCACCGGACAAAAAAATGCGCCGCGCTCCGATTTTCCTTTCCGGCCCGGAGTGTCGCGGCGCTCTTTGGCGGCGTGCGGCGTGCGTTCAGAACCGTCCCAGATATTCGACGTCGTAGCCGATGCAGGAGAACTCCACTTCGAGAAGCGTGCCGTTCAGCTCGCCTTCGAGGTCGTAGAGCGTGTAACGCGGCATCGGTTCTCCGCGATAATAGGGAACCGCCTGTCGCAAGTCGAATTCGAATCCGGCGGGAGTCGGGTGAATGGGGATTCCCGGCACCTCCATGTCGAGCGCCGGCATGTTCTGGACGAAGCGCGTCTTGTTCATGTAGAGGTCGATGCACGTCACGCCATAGGGGTCGGTGTAGGGCTCGGAGTATTCCCAGAAGACGTCGTAGTCGTAGAAAACGAGCCGGTCGTTTTCGAAGACGGCGATCGTGTTGTCGCCCTGTACGAACTCGTCGGGGGTGTCGTCGTCGTTGCAGGCGGCCAGTGCGAAGGCCGCGAGGGCCAGAAGGAGAAATTTTTTCATCGTTCGTTATGTTGTAAATTGATTGTCAGTGTGACGCCCCATTCGCGCGGCCGGCCGCGTTGCAGGAAGGCGTTGCCGATCGACTCGAAATAGAAGACGTCGTAGCGTGTCTGCGTGAGGTTGCGGCACCAGAGGCTCAGCGAGCCGTGCCGTTGTTCGAACCGGATCGCGCAGCCTGCCAGCGCATAGAATTTCTGCCGCAGTGAGTTGGCTTCGTTCCATTCGATCGGCCCGACGCCCCGGCCGTCGACGCTCAGGACGATTCCGTCGAGCCAGCTGCGGCCGACGGAAACCGTGTACTCCGCCACGGCAGCCGCCGTATGGCGCGGTGCGTAGGGAATCCGCTTGCCTGCGTAGTCGGCGTTTCCGCTGCGGAATTCGGCGAAGGTGGCGTGGGTGAAGCCGTAGCTCAGCCGCAGGTCGAGCCGGCGTGCGACGAGCGCCTGCACCGAGAGCTCTCCGCCGCGGCTGCGGGTGCGGCCGGCGTTGGTCATCATGCGTCCGGTGGTCTGCCCTTCGGGAAAGACGGTGAGTTGCTGGTCGCGGCAGAGGATGTAGAAGAGCGTCGCCTCGCCGCGGATGCGGCCGTCTGCGAACGCGAAGTGGCTGCCGACCTCGAAGTTCCAGCTCTTTTCGGGTTTGTAGGCTACCACGCGGTCGATGTCGTAGTGACGGTCCCAGTAGACGCCCATGCGTTCCATGACGCTGTTCTGCAACACTTCGGAGAACATCTGGGTGTTGAATCCGCCCGCCTTGTAACCCTTGGCGACCGATGCGTAGAGCGAATTACCGTCGTTGATGCGGTAGACGGCCGCCGCTTTGGGAAGCAGCTGCACGAACGACTTGTGCAGCGTGTCCCGTTCGGTGAAGGGCGTGATGCGTCCGTCGCCGAACGTGCAGTCGATGTCGGTCGAACTGAGATAGCACAAACGTGTGCGCTCGTAGTCGATGCGCAACCCCGCCGAGAGGTCGAAGCGTCCCAGCCGCAACTGCGACTCGTGATAAAGCGCCGCCCCCCACGCGGGGTTGCGGAAATCGCTGTCGAGCGCCATGCGGTCGGAGGCGAAATGCGGCCGGAGGCCGGTGTACTGCTCGGCCTTGTCGGCGATCAGACGCTCCAATCCGTCCTCCTTGAAGAGTACGGGCGCCTGCATCGAGCGGTGGCGGTAGAAGCCGAAGGCGCCCACCAGCCAGCCGTAGCGCCCCTCGCCGCGCGAACGGACGACGATGTCCTCGGTCAGCCCGTGATCCTGTTTGGCCTGCGTGAGCGTGAAATAAGAGTCGGGCAGGAAATCCTGGTCGAGCGTCATGCGGTCGTCGCTGTACTGGTAGCTGGTGATCGAGGCGATCTCCCACCCGTCGGCGGCGTAGCGTATCGTCAGGCCGTCGTTGAGCGTCGTGCGACGGTAGCCGCAGGGGTCGTTGTAGGCGATGCGCCCCGTCGCGGCCGAGGCATAGGGGTAGCCTCCCTGCCGGAGCATCCCGAACGCGAGGGTGTTGTCGATGCTCCACCGCTCGTCGGGACGGAATTGAAGTCGCATCCGTGCCCCGCCCGAACGCTCCCAGTCGCAGGTGCGTCCCGTGTATTCGTTGGTGAAAAAGCCGTCGCCGTGCATGAACCGCGCCGCCAGCGAGATACCCGTGCGGGGCGAGGGGCGGTGGTAGGTCGAGGCGCGCAGCCGCAGCGTGTTGCCCGAGGCATACTCCGCACCCAGCCGCGTCCCTTCGTAGGCGAGCGGCGAGAGGGTGTAGATGTTCATCACGCCGCCCATGGTGTTGCGGCCGTAGAGCGTGCTCTGCGGGCCGCGCAGCACCTCGATGCGTTCGATGTCCGCCAGGTCGAAGTCGTAGTCGTCCTTCGAGAGGTAGGGGACGTTGTCTACGTTGAGGCCCATGACCGGCTGGTCGATGCGTGCGCCCAAACCGCGCACGTAGACCGACGAGGTCATGCGCGAACCGTAGTCGGGGATGTGGAAATTGGGAACGAGCTGCGAGAGCTCCTTGATGGCGGTGACGCCGCGCCGCTCGATCGTCTCGCGTCCCACGACCGAGGCCGCGACGGGGCGGTTGCGCAACGTAAGTCCCTGTTTGATCGCCGTCACCTGCACGTTGTCCATCACTACGGCCGTGTCGATCGCCTCCGGTGCTTCGTCGTGCGTGCGCACGGTGCGACGCGGCTCGGCGTGTGCGCATAGCGCGGCGACGCAAAGCAGGAGGCATACGCAGAAACGGCGGCGGAACGGTGTCGGAATCATCGCATTGAATTTCACGGCAAAGTAACGACATTATTTCCGTTCCCGCAATCCTCATTTGTAAGGAGAAGAAAAAGACGGCGGAGGTGGAGGCGTGCCGCAACCTGCGGAGGGGGAGCCATAGCGAGCCTCCGGCGGCGGAGGCTGCGGCTCGCGCAGCTCGCGGAGCCGTTCGGATGCCGGCGATAGCGGTGGTCGGACGTGCCCTTTTACTGTTCTCCCAGTTGCTCGGCGTCGACGTACCCTTTGGTTACGGCGTAGATCGTCAGTCCGGCCACGGAGCGGATGCCGAGCTTGCGGACGAGGTTGCGGCGGTGGGAGATGACCGTCGTCAGGGCGACGTCGAGCCGTTGGGCGATCTGCTTGTTGAGCAGCCCCGCCACGACGAGCCGCAATACGTCGATTTCGCGCTGCGTGAGGGATGGCTGCACCGTCTCGTCCGTCATGCGGCCGTGCGGGTCGCAGGCAGGTCGTGCGGAGGGATGCGTCGGGTGCGTGGCCGGATATGCGGCGGCCGTCCCGTCGGGATAGCCCTCGCGGTGGGCGTGCTGGTGCAGCCGCAGGATGTCGCGCACGAGCCCCTCCTCGCTTTGGGCGATGTCGAGGCAATGCAGTTCGCGCAGCGTGGACTGCGGCGCGCCATCGGTCAGCAGGATGCTCTTGTGCCGCCGTTCGAGGAAGAAGGCGTTGTGTTCGACGAAGGTCTGCGAGGCGACGAAGTAGTGGAAAAAGCGGTCGGGGCGGTCGGCTGCGAAACGTTCGAAACGGTCGTAGACCTCCACCTCGGCCATCGGGATGATGCGGCGCAGGATGCTTTCCAGCCCCAGACCCGTGAGGATCGAGGGGGTGACGACGGCGATGGCGGGACGGTGGGGCTGCATGGGTTATTCGTGGTGATAGGGTTCGTGGTTGAGGATCGCGAAGGCGCGGTAGATCTGCTCGGCGAAGATCGCCCGTACGATCTGGTGCGAGAAGGTCATGCGCGAAAGCGACAGCCGGCCGTCGGCGCGGGCGTAGACCGCATCCGAGAAGCCGTAGGGTCCGCCGATGACCAGCACGAGCCGCCGCACGCCGCCCAGCATCCGTTTTTGGAGCCAGTATGCGAACTCCACCGAACGCATCTCGTCGCCGCGCTCGTCGAGCAGGACGACATGGTCGCCGGCGGCCAGCTGCCGCAGGATCGCTTCGCCCTCGGCCGTGCGCTGCTGGTTCTGCGTGAGCGAGCGCGTGTTGCGCACGTCGGGCAGCGCCGTGACGGCGAACCGGCAGTAGCGGTTCACGCGGCGCACGTAGAGTTCCACGAGCGCTTCGACCTCCTTCGAGTCGGTTTTTCCGACGACCAGCAGTTCGATGTTCATTGCATTCGGAACGGAATGGCGTCGCTGTTCCACTCCCCGTCGGCGCCGACGTAGAAGACGGGTTTCGACGGTTCGACCGATTTGAGCCACTGGTAGGCCTTATACATATTGTATCCGTTGCCCGAATCGCGTCCCAGCGCGAAGCCGATGATCGAGGTGTGATTGCGCGAACGGTGGTACATCGCCTTCACGCGGCCGAGATACTCGTCTGTCAGACGCGGGTCGTTCGACGGAGTGCCGCCTACCGAGCGGTCGTCGCGCGCGTCGGGGGCGTAGATCGCCGCGCAGTCGACCACGTAGAACCCCGTGCGGTCGGCCAGCGTGTAGAACCAGTAGGGCTGCGGATAATCGGGCAGCAGGGTGTTGATGCCCCGGGCTTTGAGCGCCTTCATCTCGGCGGCGGTCGTCTTCTCGTCGGCTGCGGCGTTGTAGCGTTGGGGCCGCAGCGAAAGCTCCTTGTCGAAACGGTAGAAGCGGCCGTCGCGGTATTCGCTCTCTCCGAAGCCGACGTAGAGGGGGATATACTCCCACAACATGCTGTTGCGCTTGGTGTAGAGCGTCACCTTGTAGAGCGGCTGCCGCTTGTCGTCCCACTGATTGGCGTAGGCGTGGTAGATGAGCCGCTCGATGTGCACCGTGTCGCGCGAGCGGCCCTCCACCATGATCTCGCGCGAACCGTAGTCGAGCAGCTTGCCCTTCGGATCGTAGATGTCGTAGCCGGCGGTGATCGGCTCTTCGCCGTTGTAGGAGTTCTCGACCACGATGTCGAGTTTCAGCACGCCGTATTTGCGCGTCGAGTCGGGAACGAGCGCCACCGAATAGTCGTCGATGTGGAGCCGGTGCTGGAAGACGAGGTAGCTGTTGGCGTAGGCCAGCCGCGGCGCCGGCGCGTCGGCCTGCAACTGCGGAGTCTTCGAGGGGCGCAGGTCGAGCATCACGGCGTTGCGTCCGGGGCGGATGTAGGGAGAGATGAGGAATTCGCGCGGCGTGCGGTCGTCCTCGACGTCGGCTACGCGGGCGTCGTTGACCAGAAGCGTGTAGGCCGAGCCGACGTTCTCCAAATGGAGGTAGATGTCGCGGTCGGTCAGCAGCAGCGGTACTTCGACGACCTGTCCCACCGTGGTGGTGTCGGCCTGCTGCACGACGATCTGCGGGGAGAACGTTTCGTAATGGGCGATGTTGCCCCGACGCAGCAGCGCGGCGTCGTCGCGCGTGTCGAAGGGGACGAATTCCGAACGGAATACCTCGGCGGTTTGCGCTCCCGCGCCCGCAAGGGCGAAAAGAGCCGTCCAGAGTGTAATGAATCGTTTCATCTCGATATTCTTAAATTACCGGCCGCAATGTCGCAGGCCGGCGGGAGCGGAACGAGTCCGATCGTACCGCAGTGCCCGCCGCCTCTTCATGCCGGAGGTCGAGGACAAAGATACGATTAAGCCGAGCGCCATGCAAATTTATTTTATTTGCATGGCTGAGGCGAAGTATCTAAGACGAAGTCAAAGATACGAATAAACGAGGGCAATGCAAATTTATTTGCTTTTTGCCGAGCGCAAAAGTGATGCCTTGCAATTGAAAATTCTGATTTATCGTCCTAAGGGTACAGTCTGCAAAGGCTTTCGTCGTAAGGATCGGCGGTTTTCGTATTTGCAAGGCGAAATCTGCGGAGGACGCGTACTGCGGGCCTCCGCAGGCGAAGGCTCGGCCCGCACGGCGCCGTGGCGCCGCAGTGTCGCAGCGGGAGTTGCGGGTTTTGACAGGCCGGCAGGCCGGTCCGGTCGCATTGCGAAAATAGCGGATGAAGTGTCGGCGGCAGTGCGGAGTCGTAATAAATCGTCGTCGGATACGATCGATTGTATGCGTTTTTTTTTGTACTTTTGTAACTCGGGGAGAAGACGATGCGGATCGACCGCGGAATCGGGGCCGTTCCGTTTCCGCCCGTGCGGTCGTCTGCGCCGGAATTCTGCAAAATGCTAAAATAGATAAAACGTTATGAAAACACTACGAATCGTAGAATTGATCAAGTCGGATGCGGTCGATTGCGATGTGACCGTCAAGGGGTGGGTGCGTACCAAGCGCGGCAACAAGAACGTCGCCTTCATCGCCCTGAACGACGGTTCGTGCGTGGCGAGCATTCAGGTGGTCGTCGAGCTGGCGAAGTTCGACGACGAGACGATGCGTCAGATCGCCACGGGCGCCTGCATCCGTGTCGACGGCCGGCTCGTGAAGTCGCCCGGCGAGGGCCAGGGCGTCGAGGTGCAGGCCTCTTCGATCGAGATTTACGGCACGGCCGACCCTGCGACCTATCCGTTGCAGAAAAAGGGCCATTCGCTCGAATTCCTGCGCGACATCGCCTACCTGCGTCCGCGTACCAATACGTTCGGCGCGGTGCTGCGCATCCGTCACGCCATGGCCTTCGCCATCCACAAGTTCTTCAACGACCGCGGCTTCTACTACTGGAACTCGCCGCTCATCACGGCCTCCGACTGCGAGGGTGCGGGCGCCATGTTCCAGGTGACGACGCTCGATCTGAACAATCCGCCCCGCACCGAGGACGGGCGGATCGACTATTCGCAGGATTTTTTCGGCAAACCCTGCAACCTGACCGTATCGGGACAGCTCGAAGGCGAGTTGGGCGCGTTGTCGCTGGGGCGCATCTACACCTTCGGCCCCACGTTCCGTGCCGAGAATTCCAACACGCCGCGCCACCTCTCGGAGTTCTGGATGATCGAGCCGGAGATGGCCTTCTACGAGTTGGAGGACAACATGGAGCTGGCCGAGGAGTTCCTCAAATACCTGATCGGCTATGCGTTGGAGAACTGCCGCGAGGATCTGGAATTCATGTGCAAGATGTGGGACAAGGAGCTGATCGAACGGCTGGAATTCGTGCTGCACAACGATTTCAAGCGGCTCGACTACACCGAGGGCATCGAGATTCTGAAAGTTTCGGGCCGCAAGTTCGAGTTCCCGTGCGACTGGGGATGCGACCTGCAATCGGAGCACGAGCGCTACCTGGTGGAGGAGCACTTCAAGCGTCCGGTGATCCTCGTCAACTACCCCAAGGAGATCAAGGCCTTCTACATGAAGCAGAACGACGACGGGCGGACGGTACGCGCAATGGACGTATTATTCCCCAAAATCGGCGAAATCATCGGCGGATCGGAACGCGAAGCCGATTATGGCAAGCTTTGTGCCCGTATCAAGGAGTTGAACATGAACGAACGCGAGTTGTGGTGGTACCTCGACACCCGCCGCTGGGGATCGGCTCCCCACTCCGGTTTCGGACTCGGCTTCGAGCGTCTGCTCCTCTTCGTTACGGGCATGGGCAATATCCGCGACGTGATACCTTTCCCCCGCACCCCGCAGCACGCCGAATTTTAGGCGCAGCGGCTCGCCGACCGAAAATCGGGTATACGGGGTGTGCGGAGGGTGTGCGGCGGTTCCCTTCCTCGTGTGCATTGATTTTAACTTTATCGACCCATGGCTATTCATCAGAAACAGGTGATGACGCTTCAGCAGAAGCTCTCCCCGCAGCAGATCCAAATGATTAAATTGCTCGAACTGCCTACCGTGCAGCTCGAACAGCGCATCAAGCAGGAGATCGAGGAGAACATCGTGCTCGAAGAGGCCGAACAGCAGAACGAGGAGGAGGAACCCCAGCAAATATCGGTCGACGAATACCTGCGCGAAGACGACACGCCGGCCTACAAGATGCGGGCCAACAACTATTCGAAAGACGACAAGCCCCGTCAGATTCCCCTGTCGGGCGGCCGTTCGTTGCAGGAGTACCTGATCGAACAGCTCGGCTACCGCAACCTCTCGGAAGAGGAGATGCGGCTGGCGGTCTATCTGGTGGGAAGCATCGACGAAGACGGCTATCTGCGCCGCGATCTGGAATCGGTGGCCGACGACATCGCCTTTACGCTGGGCGAAGAGGTCTCGCCCGAACGGCTGGAAGCGATCTTGAAGGTCATCCACGACCTCGAACCCGCGGGTATCGGTGCGCGCAACCTGCGCGAATGTCTGCTGCTGCAACTCTCGCAACTGCCTATGACGACCCGTTCGCGGCGGCTGGCGCGCAAGATCCTGACCTCCTATTTCGACGAATTCGCAAAAAAACACTACGAGAAGCTGATCTCGCGGTTGCAGGTCACCGAGGACGAGTTCCGCGATGCCATCGCCGAGATCCGCCACCTCTCGCCCAAGCCCGCCAACGGCTACTCCGACGGCGGGTCGGACGCCGCGCCCTACGTGGTGCCCGATTTCATCCTGGACTATCACGACGGCCGTTTCGAACTGTCGCTCAACTCCTACAATGTTCCCGACGTGCGGATCAACCGCCGTTACGTGGAGATGATGCGCGACATGGTGTCGTCCGACGGCCGCGTGCAGGAGAAGAACCGCGAGGCGGTGCAGTTCGTCAAGAACAAGATCGATTCGGCCAAGTGGTTCATCTCGGCGATCAAGCAGCGGCGCGACACGCTGATGCGCACCATGCAGGAGATACTGGATTTCCAGCAGGAGTATTTCAAGACGGGCGACCAGTCGAAGCTCCGCCCGATGATCCTCAAGGATATCGCCGACCGCACGGGACTGGACGTTTCGACCATTTCGCGCGTGGTGAACAGCAAGTACGTGCAGACGCAGTTCGGGATCATCCTCCTGAAATCGCTCTTTTCGGAGGCGATGCAGACCGCATCGGGCGGGGAGGTTTCGAGTTACGAGATCAAGAACATCCTGCGTAGCTGCATCGACGACGAAGACAAGCGCCGTCCGCTGACGGACGAGACACTGATGGATATACTCAACGACAAAGGTTACTGCATCGCGCGCCGCACGGTGGCCAAATACCGCGAAATGCTGGGCATTCCGGTGGCGCGTCTGCGAAAACAGATCTGATGGACGAATCCCGAATTGCCGATCCCTCTTCCGCACTGCGCCGTAGCGACCGCAGCCTGCCCACGCGCCTGTCCAGAGCGGTGTCGGTAGTGCTGCATCCGCTGGTGATGCCGCTCTACGTCATCTTGCTGCTGGTGGCGGGACCGACCCAGCTCTCCTATTTCCCCGCGTCGGTCAAGTTCTACCTGCTGTGGGTGACCGTGCTCTACACGGCCGTCATTCCGTTGCTCTCGGTGGGGCTGCTCCGTTCGGTGGGGCGTATTTCGTCGCTTGCGATCGACGACCGGCGCGAGCGGATTCTGCCGCTGGCGATCGGTATCGTCTGCTACCTGCTCTGCGCCGCTACGGTGGCGCGGATTCCTTCGGCGATGATCGTGCGCAAATTCATGCTGGCGGGCGCCTGTTGCGAACTGTTCTGTCTGGCGGTGACCTTCTACTGGAAAATAAGTCTTCATCTGGCTGCGCAGGGAGCCGCCGCGGCATTGCTCGTGTTGCTGACCTTCGGCAACGCAGGGAACCTGACCGGTGCGCTGGCCGTGGCCGTGCTGGCGGCGGGTGCGCTCGCCTCGGCACGTCTGTGGCTGGGATGCCATACGATCCGCCAGGTCGCCGCGGGTTATGCCGGCGGGTTCATCGTCGCGACGCTCGCCGTGCTGCTGTTGTAGGTGTGCGGCGAAAGGATTCTCTTCCGCTCGTTCCGCCGCTCGATCTTTTGCCGCTTTTGGCGCGATCCCGAAGCAGCGAAGGTTGGCCGTTGATTTCCGCACGGCGCGTACTGAATTTCGGCTGGCGGCAGTTCGATAAAAAAACAGCGAGGTAAACTGCCTCGCTGTTTTCTATTCCGGAATCGGGATCGGGTTCTCAACGTGCTGCGATACGGCAGTAACGGTCGTAGCGTTTCAGAACGTCGCGGACGTAGGCCCTCGTCTGGCTGCCGCCGGTGAACCGGCCGCAGCGTACCTCCTGCTGCTCGTAGTATTCGGGCAGCGCTTTGAGCGCCAGATAGCGGGCCACGGTCTCCCATGAATCGGGATTCTCGCCGTGGCTGCGCGCCAGCCGGCGTGCGTCGTTGACGTGGCCGATGCCGCCGTTGTATGCGGCCAGGATGATGCTCATCCGGTCGTCGTCCGGCGTGCCGGGCGCGAAACGCAGTCCGGCGTCGATCTTCGAGAGCACCTGTGCCGCCAGCCGGACGTTGGTCTCCGGATCGAGGAGCCGGTCGCCCGTCACGTTGAACTGGCGCGCCACGGCGGGCATGATCTGCATCAGTCCGGCGGCGCCCCGTTTCGAAACGATGTCGGGCGAGAAACGCGATTCGTGATAGGCGATGGCGCTCATCAGACGCCAGTCGTAACCCTCCTCTTCGCTGACCGAACGGATCAGTTCGTCGTAAACCGAGATGGTGTGGGCGATCTCCGTCCTTTCGGCGCTGCCGATGAAACTGCCTGCCGTGCGGTTGCCGTAGGGGCCGAAATTGGCGTTCAGACCGTAGAAGGTAGTCAGCAATGTTAAGAACACGAACGTTAAAAATGTCTTTTTTAACATAAAGTTTTACGTTGCGGGCAGCTCTCTGCGTGCCGTACAGTACACCGATCGATCAGTCGTAGAATCCCCACGAAATACCCATCTTGAACATGCCGGGGTTGAGCGGGTAGCGGGCCACGGAAAAGTAGTCGCCGTTGCCGAACAGCCCCCTGTTGACATGCTGATATTTCAGAAAGATGCGCATTCGTTTCCACTTGCCCATGACGAAAACGTCGGTGTAGGGATAGTTCCCCACCTCGGTTTCGCGCTGGTTGTAGAACGCCGACAGGGCCGGATTGTAGCCCGGGGCGTAATACTTCGTGTTGTAGCGGCCGTCGAGACCGATTTGCAGCCTCAACACGTCGCGCACCACCCAGAACTCGTAATAGTACGAGAGGAAGGCGCTCACGAGCGGAACGGGTATGACCTCCTGATTTGTACTCCACTGCAACAATACCCTGTTGTCCAGATGGAGTCCGCCGATGCGGAAATCCTTGCGGGCATACAAACTCGTCAGGCTGACGTTGCCGTCGTGTTGCAGGACGCCTACGTTGGAGTCGCCGGGACCGACGGGGCCGTAATAAATCTTGTTCTTTACGACACCCTGCCATGCGGCGAGTTCCAGCGCGTAGTCCGGCACGCGGAACGAAGCCTCGATACGGGTTTCATTCTCCTTGGCCAAGGAGTTGGACCACACGTAGTGGTTCGAGAAGAGATTCTCCTGCCAGTAACCCGGCGAACGCTTCTCGTTCGAGAAACGTCCTTCGAGAATCAGGGCGTGACCGCGGAGATAGCCTTTGAGCGCGAGGTGTGCGCCCAGCGACATGTCTCCGCCTCTGTACCCCGACGGGTAGACCTTCATGTTGGCGTCCCAGTCGACGTATTTCTTGATTTTGCCGGCGATCGACCCGTAGGCGAAATAGCTGGTCTTTCGCGTGCGGCGGTATTTGCCGGTGATGTAGTCGCCGAGCGCGAACTGCGAGTAGGTGTGGATGTCGAACCCCACGCCGCCGTCGATGGTGCCGATCACGCCGTTGCGGTCCCACGGCTGCGCCTGTACGAACAGGCGGTTCGAAAGCCTCCGTTCGCAGAGCGTGTCGCGCGAGGCGTCGGGGTGGATGAACCAGTTGTCGTAATACTCGTGGCCCTCGGTGGCGACGAAGTTGCCGTTCTCGTCTTTCGACCCGCGTTCGTCGGTGTAGGTGCCGAAGATGTCGGTGTAGGTCTTGCTCCAAATGTCGTACTCGATCGAGTGGCCGATGAATACGGCCGAGAGGTCGGCCAGCGAAAAATCGTTTTCGGTGACGCGTTGCAGCGGAATGGCGTAGGACTGCGTGAGGAAGAAGGCATGGTTGCGGTAGATGTTTTCGGCCTTGGCGTTCGTCAGCCGCATCGGTACGCCCGACGGCATCTCGAAGACCGTGTCGCGGATCGCCCATTCGCCCACCACGCCGCCGTTCTCCTGCGTCTCGATGTGGTTGTTGACGTAACCGGCATGTACGGAGTAGCGCTTGCCCGTGTGGGCGACCGTCACGGCGATGTTCTGATTCTTGGTACGCGACCATTCGTAGAGTCCCCGCGTGCCGCGCGACTTGTAGTCGATGCTGAAACTGGTCGAGGGAGAGATGTTCTGCGCGTGGCGGATCTCGAAATTGGTCTCGCGGTAGCGTTTCTGTCCCGATTCGATGTAGGTCATTTGCAGGAAGGGACGTTTGCCGTTGTAGAACGGCGCGTTCCGCATGTCGTAAATATAGGAGTGGAACGGGGAGGCGAAACTGAAATCCTGCCACTGGGGCCGCTCGAAATAGTTGAGCGGAACCGATCCCTGGCCGAGCGCGCCGATCGGCGCATCACCCACGCCGTTGCGGTAGAAGGGGTAGTCGATTCGCCACGCCGTGAGCGTGGTGTCGAGCGGTTCGATCCGCACGCGGTTGTAGTCCTGGGAGACGTTCCATTTGAAGTTGGGCAGCGCCCGGATCGAGTCGCTGAAAAAGTAGGATTCGAGCGGTTTTTTGATGCGCTTCTCCTTGGTCGAGTCGACGGGCTGCTGCGCCTGCCCCTCCTCGTCTTCGGGCGCGGGGTTCGGTACTCCGTAGAGGTTGGTGTTTTCGCCGCGTTGCTGGGCGCGCATGAGCGAACGGGCGTCGAGCTGGGCACAGACACGCCCCGGCAGCAGCGCCGCCAAGAGCAGCACTGCCGGGAGCAGATATGTTCCGAGCCGTTTCGACATGCGTTTTCTTTCTTAGGCTTCGGCCGCCCTGCGCCCTTGCAGGAGCCACCGGACGAGCGAGACTACGACATAGAGAACGAAAATCGCGGGAATTGCGTATGCGCCGAGCGTAAGAATAAGTACGACGCACGCCCCCAGAAAGAGATAGCGCAGCCGGTTGCCCGTCCAGCCGAAGCCGTGGAATTTGAGTGCGAACATGCGGATCGGGCTGATCATGAGCCAAGCCGTCGCCGCCGCGGCGAGCAGTACGGCTTCATAGGGCAGCGAGAGCATTCCTTCGGCGTGGAGCAGACCCAGCGAGGCGCAGAAGAGGCCCGCCGCGGGCGAAGGCAGTCCGCAGAACTCGGTGCGCTGCGTGTCGTCGATGTTGAATTTCGCCAGCCGCAGCGCCGTCCCGACGGCCAGCAGCAGTACGATCCAGCTCCAGGGACCTGCCGTGTCTGCCGCCCACCACGAACTGCCGGCCTGCCATGCCAGCGTGAGCATGACGGCCGTCGGTGCGACGCCCGACGAAACCATGTCGGCCAGCGAATCGAGCTGCAACCCGATCGGCGAGGACTGGTGGAGCAGCCGTGCCGTGAAGCCGTCGAAAAAATCGAAGACGGCCGCCAGCACCAGCAGCCAGAAGGCCAGATGCAGGTCGCCGTCGGTGAGTATCGCCACCGTCGCTATCATCCCGCAGAGCAGATTCGAGAGCGTGAGCAGGTTGGGAATGGTAAAGAGCTTGATCTTCATATTCGTGCCCGACAATTGATAGATTGACCGGCAAAGTTACGAATTATTTTTCGGTTTTCGGGCAAATGTGCCGAAAACCGATCGGACACGGCCTTTTTCTCCGCTGTTTGCGGGGCGATGCAGGGGGCGATGCCTGTGTCGGAATTGGTTTGGACTTCCTCCTGAGGATGACAGGATTTGTCGTTCCGGACGGAATGCAGTGGAGCGTAGGAATCTTTCCGCTCTTTTCGCAGTGCGATCCGGCAGGCCGGAGACCTGCTAAAATAGGAGATCAGCAAATAATCATCGTTGCGCGCAGTGCACCGCAAATTCCGCATTGCTCCGTCCGATCCCGACGTAGGTGCTCTGCGGACACTTTTGGCGCCACCTTTCGGTGACAAAAGGTGGTAAATCCGCTCCTTGCAGGAGACACCCAATCGGAGGTGCGGGATGCTTCCCGAAGTGAGAATTAGGTTGTTTTTGCAGTGCGATCCCGCAGGCCGGAGGCCTGCTAAAATACAGTTTCGAAAGATTCGCTCTTCGGCTGCAGCCGAAGAGCGGAAGCCCGCAGCCGCCCATGCAGAGGGCGGCATCGCTCCGCCTGCGGCGTCCGGCACATCCTCCGCCGGCCGCGGACTGACAAAGGGAAATCGCACTTTGGCTGCACCGAGAATATTTCGCCTCGGCAAAAAGCAAATTAATTTGCATTGCTTCCGGCTTTTCGTATCTTTGGCTTGCCGAAGATACTCCCGTTCGGCAATGTTCGAATAAATTTGACATTGCCCTCGACTTTTCGTATCTTTGTATATTATTTCAGGAACAATCAAACGAGATACGATATGAATCGCTACTGTATCATCATGGCGGGAGGCGTGGGAACCCGCTTCTGGCCGCTGAGCCGGCAGAACAAGCCCAAGCAGTTCCTCGACATCATGGGGACGGGCAAATCATTCCTGCGCCATACGTTCGAACGCTTCGCGCCGCTGGTGCCCGACGAAAATTTCATCGTGGTGACCAACCGACGTTACAAGGAGCTGATCCGCAATATCCTTCCCGAGATCCGCAAGGAACAGATTCTCTGCGAGCCGATCGGCCGCAATACCGCGCCGGCCATCGCCTACGCCGCCTACTGGTTGCGGAAACACGATCCCGAAGCGCAGATGATCGTCACGCCGGCCGATCACTGGGTGGTCGACGAGGAGGGGTTCCGCTCGATCATCGGCGAGTGCCTCGATTTCGTGACGGGCCACGATGCGTTGATGACCGTCGGCATCCGTCCCACACGCCCCGAAACGGGTTACGGTTATATACAGGCCTCGGCCGACGAGACCATTTGTCCGGTGAAGAGTTTTACGGAAAAGCCCAATCTGGAACTGGCCCAGACCTTCGTGCAGTGCGGCGAATTCTTCTGGAATTCGGGTATTTTCGTCTGGAAGGTCCGCGATATCGTGCGGGCCTTCGCCCAATACCTGCCCGAACACCATGCGCTGTTCTCGTCGGTCGAGGCGGCGTTCGGTACGCCGCAGGAGGACGAGGCCGTCGAACGGGTCTTTTCGTGCAGCCATCCCATTTCGATCGATTACGGCGTCATGGAGAAGGCCGGCAACGTCTACGTGCGCTCCAATGCCGACGTGGGTTGGAGCGACGTGGGGACGTGGGGTTCGCTCTACCAGCTCTCGCGCAAGGACCGTTACGCCAACGCCAAGCCTGCGGAGGGTTGTTACGCCTACGATACGCGCAACTGCATCATCTCGCTGCCCGCGGGCAAGGTGGCCGTCGTGAGCGGCTTGAAGGAGTACATCGTCGTCGATACGGAGGACGTGCTGATGATCTGCCCGCGCGGCGAGGAGCAGAACATCAAGAAGTATATCGACGAGGTGAAGTTCAACAAGGGCGAGGAGTATATCTGATAATCGATGAATAACGATTGACAATTGAACGAAAACGAACGGCTCGGAACGCAGCGTCTCTATGCGTTGTTCGAGCGATATCCCGCCGTCGCGACCGACTCGCGGCGGGCAGGTGAAGGGACGATCTTCTTCGCCCTCAGGGGCGACCGTTTCGACGGCAACCGCTTCGCCCTGGCGGCGCTCGATGCCGGTGCGGCCTGCGCCGTCGTCGACGATCCGGCGGTCGCGGCGTCGGCCGGAGAAGCCTATGCCGGGCGGATCGTGACGGTAGACGACGCGCTGGCGGCCTTGCAGGCGCTGGCGCGCGAGCATCGTCGCAGGCTCGGCATTCCGCTGCTGGCGATCGTCGGCAGCAACGGCAAGACCACGACCAAGGAGCTGGTGAGCCGCGTGCTGGCCGAAAAATACGCGGTCTACGCCACGCAGGGCAATCTCAACAACCATATCGGCGTACCCCTTACGCTGCTGGCGATGACGCGCGACACGGAGTTGGGGGTGGTGGAGATGGGGGCGAGCGCCTGCGGCGAAATCGCCCTGCTCTGTGCGATCGCCGAGCCCAATTTCGGCCTGATTACCAACGTCGGGCGGGCGCACCTCGAAGGATTCGGGGGTGTCGAAGGGGTGCGGCGCGGCAAGGGCGAGCTGTATGACTATCTGGCTGCCAACGGCGGCCGTGCCTTCGTGCGGCGCGACGACGGGACGCTGGTGAAAATGGCCGCCGAACGGGGAAATCTGGCGGTGGAACTCTACGATCCGGCGATCGCCGACGGCGTCGGGCACCGGCTCGAAGGGGCGTTCAACCGCCTGAACGTAGCGGCGGCGATGGCCGTAGGCCGTTATTTCGGCGTGGACGAGGAGCGTATCCGCGACGCCGTGGCCGCATACCGGCCCGACAACAATCGCTCGCAGCGGCGGTCGACGGCCCGCAATACGCTCGTCGTCGATTGTTACAACGCCAATCCGTCGAGTATGCAGGCGTCGCTGGCCAATTTCCTCGGCGAGGAGTCGGCCGGCGGCAAGGTCGCCGTGTTGGGCGATATGCTCGAACTGGGGGCGTGGAGTGCGGCGGAACATCGTGCGGCGGTCGAACAGGCGCTTGCGGGCGACGTGGAGCAGTTGTGGCTGGTGGGGACGGAGTTCTCCGCCGCGTGGCGTGCGATGGGGTGCGGCGACGAACGGGTGCGTCTGTTCGCCACGTGCGACGAAGCGGCCGCCGCGTTGCAGGCGTCGCCGTTTGCGGGCAAGTTCGTGCTGCTGAAAGGGTCGCACGGGATCGGACTGGAACGATTGATCGAGTGGCTGTGATCGGACAGTGCTTTGGCTGATGCTTGTCCTGTGTCCGGCAGAAGAAAGCGCGGATAGTATGCGGATGCCCGACGGTCGTCGGGTGTCCGCGTTTCATCATGCCGTTCCTTTCGGATCGGCCGAATTCGGCGGGCGGAAGATCGATTTTTCGAAAAAATTCCTAACTTTGTCAATCAGACGCGAATTCAAACTTAAAAAACGAGAATGGAACAGGAAAAACAATTGACCTCGTTGCCGGAGAACGCCTACCGCGAGCTGGCGCCGGGCGAGGAGTACACGCCGATGCTGCCGGCGTCGGCCGCTCCCGCCGAAGTGACGCCCTATTCGGTCGGGATGGGCATCGTCATGGCCATCGTCTTTTCGGCTGCGGCGGCCTATCTGGGACTCAAAATCGGACAGGTGTTCGAGGCGGCGATCCCGATCGCCATTATCGCCGTGGGCATGGGCAGCGTGCTCGGCAAGCGCAACATGCTGGGCCAGAACGTCATCATCCAGTCGATCGGCGCTTCGTCGGGCGTGATCGTCGCCGGGGCGATCTTCACGCTGCCGGCGCTCTACATCCTGGGGCTGGACGCGGCGTTTTACCAGATCTTCCTTTCGTCGTTGTTCGGCGGTCTGCTGGGCATCGTGCTGTTGATCCCGTTCCGCAGCTATTTCGTCAAGGAGATGCACGGCAAGTATCCCTTCCCCGAAGCGACGGCCACCACCGAGGTGCTCGTGTCGGGCGAGAAGGGGGGCGCGCAGGCCAAGCTGCTCGCCGTGGCCGGTGCCGTGGGCGGACTGTACGATTTCGTGGTGTCGACTTTCGGGGCATGGACGGAATCGGTTTCGACGCGCATCTGCGATTTCGGCGCGATGTGCGCCGACAAGTTCAAGGTGGTCTTCGGTCTCAATACCGGTGCGGCGGTGTTGGGCTTAGGCTACATCATCGGCCTGAAATACGCCACGATCATCACCGCGGGTTCGTGCCTGGTGTGGTTTCTCGTCGTGCCGTTGGTGGGATCGGTGATCCCCGATGCGGCGAGCGTATCGCCCGAACAACTGTTCAAGGATTTCGGCCGGCCGATCGGCATCGGCGGCATCGCGATGGCCGGGCTCGTCGGCATCGTGCGGCAGGCGGGGATCATCCGTCAGGCGTTGGGGCTGGCCGTGAAGGAGCTGGGCGGTAGGAAGACCGCCGAGCAGACGACCGTGCGTACGCAGCGCGACCTGACGATGCGGCTGATCCTCACGGTCGTGATCGCCACGCTGGCGGCGTTGCTGGTCTTCTTCCAGTTCGGCGTGCTGGGCAACTGGGCGCAGACGCTCGTGGCGCTCGCGATCGTCTTCGTGATCGCTTTCCTCTTTACGACCGTGGCGGCCAACGCCATCGCCATCGTGGGGACGAATCCCGTGTCGGGCATGACGCTCATGACGCTGATCCTTTCGTCGCTGGTGCTCGTCTCGATCGGACTGAGCGGCAAGAGCGGCATGACGGCCGCGCTGGTCATCGGCGGCGTGGTCTGTACGGCCCTTTCGATGGCCGGAGGCTTCATCACCGATTTGAAGATCGGCTACTGGATCGGTACGACGCCGGCCAAGCAGGAGGCGTGGAAATTCCTCGGCACGGCCGTTTCGGCGGCGACGGTGGCGGGCGTGATGATCGTGCTCAACCGCACCTACGGTTTCGTGGGCGAGGGTGCGCTCGTGGCGCCGCAGGCCAATGCGATGGCGGCCGTGATCCAGCCCTTGATGGAGGGCGGCACGACGCCGTGGGTGCTCTATTTCATCGGCGCCGTGCTGGCGCTGGTGCTCACCTCGATCGGCGTGCCGGCGCTGGCCTTCTCGCTGGGGATGTTCATCCCCATGGAGCTGAACGCCCCGCTGGTGGTGGGCGGTCTGGTGGCGTGGTACGTCTCGACCCGCTCGAAGGATGACGCCGTGAACAAGGCGCGGCTCGACCGCGGTACGCTCATTGCGTCGGGCTTCATCGCCGGCGGTGCGCTGATGGGTGTCGTTTCAGCCGTGCTGAAATTCGCGGGCGCCGACTGGTACTTCGGGCAGTGGGCGTCGTCGAACGGCGCCGAATGGTTGGGGCTTGCGATGTATGCGGCCCTGATCGGCTATATGGCCTGGCACACGATGCGTGCGAAGCCCGAACAGGAGTAATTCATTTGTAACGAATAAGATATGGAACTCAAAGATCGATTTCTGAAATACGTCTCCTACGACACGCAGTCGTCGGAGCAGAGCCGGACCTTCCCCTCGACCGACAAGCAGCTGGTGCTGCTGCGCGAGCTGGCCGACGAAATGAAGGCGTTGGAAATGACGGAAGTGACGATGGATGCGCACGGCTACGTGATGGGTACCGTGCCCGCCACGCCGGGCTGCGAGTCGGCGCCCGTCGTCGGTTTTATCGCGCACGTCGACACCTCGCCCGACATGAGCGGCAAGGACGTCCGTCCCCGCACGATCGAGGAGTACGACGGCGGCGACATCGTGCTTAACGGTCAGTTGACGATGCGCGTGGCCGATTTCCCTGAACTGGCGTTCTTCAAGGGGCATACGCTCATCCACACCGACGGTACGACGCTGCTGGGCGCCGACGACAAGGCGGGCGTGGCCGAGATCATGACCGCCGCCGAGTATCTGCTGGCGCATCCCGAGATCGCACACGGCAAGATCCGCATCGGCTTCACCCCCGACGAGGAGGTGGGACGGGGCGTCGATTACTTCGACGTCGCGGCTTTCGGCGCCGATTTCGCCTATACGGTCGACGGCGGCATGGAGGGCGAATTGGAGTACGAGAACTTCAACGCCGCCAGCGCCAAGATCGCCGTGCAGGGCCGCAACGTCCACCCGGGTTATGCCAAGAACAAGATGATCAACGCCATCGAGGTGGCCTGCGAGCTGAATGCCATGCTGCCCGCCGCAGAGCGTCCCGAACATACCGAAGGGTACGAGGGGTTCTACCACTGCGTGGGCTTCGACGGGACGGTCGAGCGCGCCGAGATCAGTTACATCATCCGCGACCACGACACCGCGAAGTTCGAACAGAAGAAGAGTTATCTGTGGAGCGCGGTCGACCTGTTGACGAAAAAATACGGCGACGGGGTGTTGACGCTCACGCTGAAAGACCAGTATTTCAACATGCGTAAAATGGTCGAGCCGCATCCGCAGCTCATCGACAAGGCGATGGAGGCGATGCGGATGGCGGGCGTCGAACCGCTCGTGCGTCCGATTCGCGGCGGCACGGACGGCGCGCGGCTCTCGTTCATGGGACTGCCGTGCCCCAATCTCTTCACGGGCGGCATGAATTTCCACGGCAAGTTCGAGTACTGCTCGCTCACGACGATGCGCAAGGCCGTGCAGGTGATCCTGAACCTGGCGCAGCTGTGGGCCAAATAGCGCCTGACGATGGATCGGTACGGATATCTGAAAACGGCGGCGGCCATCCCTTCGGTGCGGGTGGCCGACTGCGCCTATAACGGCGAGCGGATCGCCGCGCTCGTGGCCGATGCGGCCGGACGCGGCGTCGAGGTCGTTCTCTTTCCCGAACTGTCGGTGACGGGCTATACCTGCGGCGATCTCTTCCTGCAACCGGCGCTGCTGGCTGCTGCCGAACAGGCCCTTGCGGAGCTGCTGCGGCGCACGGCGGAGCTGAATACGGCATTCGTGGTCGGCCTGCCCGTCGCGGTGGACGACATGCTCTACAACTGCGCCGTCGTGGCGGCCGCGGGCGAAGTGCTGGGTGTCGTGCCCAAGTGTCATATTCCCGACTACGCCGAGTTCTACGAGTCGCGCTGGTTCGCTTCGGGTCAGGGGCGCCCGACGGTCGAGATCGAGTTGTGCGGGCAGAGCGTGCCGTTCGGGCCCGACCTGCTGTTCGACATCGGCGGTGCGCGGTGCGCGGTGGAGATCTGCGAGGACCTGTGGGTTCCGGCCCCTCCGTCGGCGGAGGCGGCTGCGGCCGGCGCCGAGGTGATTCTCAATCTTTCGGCGTCGCCCGAAACCGTGGGCAAGAGCGACTACGTGCGGCAGCTGGTCGTACAACAGTCGGCGCGTACGCGCGCGGCCTACCTCTACTGCTCGGCCGGTTTCGGCGAGTCGTCGACCGATCTGGTCTTCGCCGGCCATGCGCTGGTGGCCGAGAACGGCGCGGTGCTGGCCGTGTCGGAGCGTTTCTCGCTCGGCGAGCAGCTCGTCGTGGCCGACGTCGACTGCCAGCTGCTGCGCAACGACCGCTGCCGCACGACGACGTTCCGCCACAGCGGCGCGGGCGGCCGTACCACGGTCGCCGTGACGATGCCCGTGGCCGACGACCGTCCGTTCGACCGCACGGTCGAGGCGATGCCCTTCGTACCGGCGGAGGACGACCGGCGGCACAGCCGTTGCGAGGAGATTCTCAACATTCAGGCGACGGGATTGGCGCGCCGGCTGGCGCATACGCGGAGCACGAAGGCCGTCGTCGGCATTTCGGGCGGACTGGATTCGACGCTCGCACTGCTCGTGACGGTGCGTGCGTTCGACCGGCTGGGACTCGACCGGCAGGGGATCGTGGGGATCACGATGCCCGGTTTCGGGACGACCGGCCGCACCTACGGCAATGCCCTGACGTTGATGCGCGGACTGGGCGTCACGGCGCGCGAAATACCGATCCGCGCCGCCTGCGAACAGCATTTCCGCGACATCGGGCTGCCGGAAGACGACCGCTCGACGACCTACGAGAATGCGCAGGCGCGCGAACGGACGCAGATTTTGATGGACGTGGCCAACCGCGAAGGTGCGCTGGTCGTCGGTACGGGCGACCTGTCGGAACTGGCTCTGGGCTGGGCGACCTACAACGGCGACCAGATGTCGATGTACGGCGTCAACGCCTCGGTACCCAAGACGCTCGTGCGCCATATCGTCGAGTGGTATGCTGCGCACTGCGCCGAAGGGAGTGTGCGCGAGGTGTTGTGCGACGTGGCCGCCACGCCCGTCTCACCCGAACTGCTGCCGGCCGATGCAGAGGGCGGTATCGCGCAGAAGACCGAAGAGCTGGTCGGCCCCTACGAGCTGCACGACTTCTTCCTCTACCGCTTCGTCCGGCAGGGGTTTCCGCCCGCGAAGATACTTTTTCTGGCCGAACGTGCGTTCGGCCGGCGTTACGACCGGGCGACGATCCTGCGGTGGATGAAGACCTTTTTCTCCCGCTTTTTCTCGCAGCAGTTCAAACGTTCGGCGATGCCCGACGGGCCGAAGGTGGGTTCGGTGGCGTTGTCGCCGCGCGGCGACTGGCGGATGCCGTCGGATGCGAGCGCCGCGGTATGGCTCGCCGAGATCGACCGGCTCGAAAAGGAGTGAACGAAACAAATTATCGGAATTTATGAAGAGACTTTTGATGTGCCTGCTGGCCGCGTGCTGCGTTGTACCGGCCGTCGGGCAGGATTGGAAAGAGGCGTTGAAGAGCGCGGCCTCGAACGTCGTCGACAAGGCGACGGGCGGCAAGGCGACCGAAACGCTGATGATCGGCGACTGGCAGTACGAGGCGCCGGGCGTGAAGTTGGAAAGCGACAACGCGCTGGCCGACGTCGGAGCGTCGGCCGTGACGGGCAAAATGGAGGAGCAGCTCGAAAAGCTCTACGCGCTGGCGGGAATCCGTGCCGGTGCGTGCAAGTTCTCGTTCGCGGCGGACAAGCGCTTCACGGCGACGTTCGGCAGCCGGACGTTCACCGGAACCTACGAGTTCACGGGCGAGAGCCACGATATCGCGCTGCATTTCGAAATGTCGTCGAAATACGATCTGGGGACGCTCAACGGCAAGACTTACTTGTCGGGAACCGACCTGCAAATCCTCTTTCCGGCTACGCGGCTGCTGAAAATGGTCGACGTGCTGGGGCAGAAACTCGCTTCGTTCAGCACGACGGCCGCGACGGTCAGCACGCTGGTCGGCAAGTTCGACGATCTCTATCTGGGATTCGAATTTACGAAGCAATGACGATGAGACGTCTGTTTTTGATCGCGGCCTTCGCCGCCGCCTTTGCGACGCCCGTTTCGGCGCAGTCGTGGCAGGACATGTTCAAGAGCGCCATCCAGTCGTTGACGGGCGGTACTTCGTCGGAGTCCGCCGCGGCGACCGCTGCCCCCGAACCGCTTCCGGAGAAGGAGCTGTTCGGCTCGTGGAGCTATCAGGCGCCGGCGATGGAGTACACGGGCGACGATATGCTCGCCTCGCTGGCGGCCTCGACGCTCAAAGGGCAGCTGCCCTCCTATTTCCAGCAGGCGGGGCTGCAACCGGGCAAGGCGACGGTCTCTTTCTCCCGTCGCGGTGTCTTCAAGGCAGTGCTGGACACCCATAAGGTAGAAGGGGTGTACCGCTACGACGAAGATACGGGGGAGCTGACGGTCGAGTGCCTCTTCGCCGGCAATCCGGTCTCTTTCACCGGCCGGGCGAAACATGCCGACGGCGTGCTGACGCTGCTTTTCGAAGCGAATGCCGCGCTCGGTTCGCTGCGCGCTTCGTCGCAGCAGTATGCGCAGAATCCGAAGTTGCAGCAGATCGCCGCGATTCTGGAACGTTATCCCGGCGTGATGCTGGGCGCCGAGTTGAAGCGGCGGTAGCGCAGGGAGAATGATACGCGAGGGGTCGGCGCTTTCGAAAGCGCCGACCCCTCGCGTATCGTGTTCCGGGACGTTATTCGTAGACCAGTTCGAAGTCGTCGACCCACATCACGCTGTCGGAACTGCCGGTGAAGTAGTCGCCGTAGCGCGACGCCGAGCAGACGATCATCAGATGCGTGGGTACGACATCCGTGGCCGTGTAGTCGAGTTTGACGGTGAATTCGCGCCACTCGTCGACGCTGGTGGTGAAGACCACCTCGCCGTAGGCGATGACGTCCTTGCCTTCGGGGTCGAAGAAGGTCTTCGTGTCGCGGGTGTAGACCTGCACGGGCGACTGCTCCGTTCCGCCGTATTCGGCGGCCGTCCAGCGCCCCAGCGCCATGTAGATGATGCCTTCGTCGGGGTCGCCCTTGGCGAAGCTCATGCCCACGGGGCTGCTTTTGATGTAGTCCATCTTGCCGCGGTTGTATTTCACCCAGCCGTGCAGCGCCACGGGGCGCGAGGTGAAGGGCTGGCTGAAATTCACGATGCCGTCGGTGCCCTTCGTTTCGGCGTAGTGGCCGGAGAAGAGGTTTCCGGCGGCGAACTTGCCGACGCCGAGGAAGGCGACGTACTGCGATTTGAGCTGTGCGCAGTATTGGCCCTCCGAACCCGGACGCGGGTCTTTTTCGTTGGTGGTGACGAGTTTTTTGAGCGTCATCGAACCGGGATTGCCCGAACCCCAGAACTGCTCGGCCAGCGGCGCGTCGGCGGCGTAGGGGTAGAGGATGTCGCTGCGGTCGGTGCTCCACGTCTCGAATCCGGCGTTGGGCAGCTGCGGAGCCGCTTCGGTGGTGAATTCCCGCATGTCGCAGCTGTCCGTGTCGGAGAAGGCTCGCAGTTCGTAGGTCGTTTCGGGGTCGAGGCCGGCGAGTTTCGCGCGGAAGGTTCCGCCCTCGATCTCGACGTCGGGTACCGCGAGCCACTCCGTGTCGCCCTTGCGGCGGTAGACGAAGCCCATTTCGGTGTCGCTCAGACCGTCGGCCGCGAGCCATGCGATGCGCGCCCATGCGTCGCACTGCGTGATGCGCACCGTGACGTCGGTCGGCACGACGCGGAGCCGCCACTGCTCCGTGCGGCCGTGCGCCGTGACGTCGACCAGCCGTACCGTCTCGAACGAGGTCGTTCCCTCGATTTCGGGCGAGTAGGTCGTGATTCCGGCCGGGCCGAGTTTGAGCTCCTTGACCGGGACGTTTTGCAGGTCGGTGCTGCGCGAGACATAGGCCGTCGCCGTGCGGTTCGCAGGATCGATCTCGGCCGCGCCCACCTGCTTCTTCACGCGGAAATAGCGTTCGATGGTCTGCGTGGCCGCGATGCTCCACCCGTACTCCTGATAGAGCGACAGCGTCGTGTAGAGCGGCGTACGCAGGTCGAACGTGCCGGGGAAGGCGACCGACGACTGCCCGCCTTCGGTGAGCGTCACCGAGGTGATGTGCACGTTGCGGATGTCGGTGGTCTCCAAAAGCGGCAGGATGACGGTCTGCTGCGCAGCGTTGATCTGGGCTGCGCCGTCGAGCCCTTCGGCCTCGATCGCCTCGATGTTGATCGTCACCACGGGGTAGGGCAGGTCGTTATGGATGCAGCCGGCGAAGAACGCCGGAAGGCACAGTGCGCCGAAAAGGATGAGTCGTTTCATGGTTACTCTTTCTTTTTGTTCCACAAATGAACGGTCATACCCACGTTGATATTGGCAAGGTTGAGCCGAAAACGCATTTTCGACGCCGTGCGGCTGCCGGTTTTGCCGTCCTGGTCGGTCTGGTCGATCTTCGAATACTGGAAGCCGCCCAGTCCGAACGAGAGGGTTCCGCAGACGTTGGGAAAGATGTAGACCGCCACGCCGGGATTGAACGAAATGTTCATCTTGAACGACTTGCTGTGGGTCGATTTCGGCGTGTCGCCCGACAGGTAGGAGAAGTCCGAGCGGCCGATCATGCCCGACAGCTCCAATTCGGCGAACAGACCGAAACTGCCCTTGGGGTCGATACCCGTATAGGAGCGGTGGAACAGTCCGAACGAGTAGGCGTTGCCCGAGTAGTCCATGTTGTCGAGCGAGATGTCCAGATCGTTCTGAGAACCCAGATCGACTTCCAGATTGCCCAGTCCCATGCCGATATGGCGGTAGCCGAGCCGCAGTCCGACCATGTTGTTGTCGCGGTAGAAATAGCCCACGAAGGGGTTGACCTGCGCTATCGTCCCGTCGAGGTTGATGTTGTCGAGGATGAGCATCATGTCGGTGTCGTCGCTCGAAATCGTGCCGTAGGAGGCCGTGATGCCGAGCGCCACCTCGCCTTTGTAGGCGAATTTGTTGCGGTCGATGCGGCGGTCGATGCGCTTGGCCGTAGGCAGGAAACGGTGTTTCTCGACGAAGGCCGAGTCTTTGCGCACGACGACCGAGGCGTCGGCGCCGGAGTCGGCCGCGGCCGACAGTGCCGCCGGCGCGAGGAGCATCAAAAGTAGGAATTTCTTCATTGCCGTGCGGTTTTAGAGGTAGAACGATATGCCCAGCCCGATGGAGAGCAGGTTGACTTTGAAATTCATGGCGCTCTGGTGGCGCGTGCCGGTCGTCACCTGATTGTGTACCTGCCGCACGCGGCTGTACCCGATGCCCATCATGCCGACATTGACCTCGACGGCCATGCTGTTCGTGGCGAAGGCGATCAGGCCGGGCGAGAGGCCCAGCTCGAAGTCGAAGCCCCGCTGGAACGTGCCCTTGATCGGCGAATCGGCCGCGAACTTACCCTGCGAGCCGCCGAAGAGCAGCTGGATGTCGGTGAAGATGCCGAAGCGCTTCGACTCGCCGAAGGGGATGTAGCGGCGGTAGACCGCAGCGAACGAATAGGAGTGGCGCAGCGCGTAGTAATAGTCGACGCTCAGGTCTGTCGACGAGTCGCCGTTGCCGAAGCTGACGTTCGCCCCGTCGAGTTTGAGCAGCGTGCGGCCGTAGATGAAGCGCACGCCGAGCGTCGAGTTGTTGCCCAGCGCGTAGCCGATCATCGGACTGACCTTGAAGGTGTAGCCTTCGGAGGTGATGTCGTCGATTACGAGCACGTCGTAGTCGCGGTTGTTGTGGGTCGAATAGGAGACCGTACCGCCGAAGACCCATTGTCCCTTGGGGACGAAGAGGCTGGTCCGCGAGCTGATGCCGCGCTCGGCACGCCGCTGGTTGACGGTTTTCGCCGACTGAGGCTGTTCCCCGTCCGCGATCGCCGTGAGTCCGGCTGCACGGTCGCCGGCCGGCGTCGTGGCAGTCGGCCCGTCGGGTGCCTCCGATACCGGAGCGACGTCGGTCGCGGGAAGGGGTTCGGCGGTGAGCGGCGGCTCCGCGTCGGCGATGTCGGACGTTTCCGCTGCCATAGGATCGGGTGCGGCGGCCGTTCGGTCGACGGGCGATTCCGGCCGCGGGGCGGCGGCCGCGACGGCCGTCCCCAGCAGCAGAATCAGTGTCAGAAGTTTGAGTTTGCGCATTTCGAAGTGCGTTAATCGGTTCTTTGCGTATCGCGGGAGTTTTTCGGCGGCCCTCCCCGCAGCCGTTTCCGACCCTAACGAATCTCCGGGCGGTCGTCGGGCCGCCCGGAAATTTGCAGGGTTGTCGTTTTCAGAGGATTAGTATACCCACTCGAAGTCTTTGATATACATATAATTGCCATCATAACCGCACATGAAATCCCCGTAAGCATTGGATGCGCAGGATATGATAAGGCTTAAATTTCCATCCGTAGGTTTAGCCTCTTTGTCGTACCAGTTGAACTGCAACGTTTTCGTAGAAAACTCGGCAGGCATATTGTTTTTATCGATCCAGTACGAAGCATAGGCGATGACTTTGCCGCCGCCGTATGTTTCAACTTCCGTTGGTTCATGTGTCGAATTGTCCACGATTTCGGGATCCCAAGTGCCGGTTGGAGCTTTGGAACCCGATGAGACAGCTCTCGGTTTTGAATTCGACCAATCGATGATAGCGGCATAGACACGAGCATAATCATTTTCGGCAGATGTTACCTGCTTGCCGTGTTGTTGTTGTAGATTTCCTTGTGCAACGGCGCCGTAATAAGAAAATTTGATCCCTGTCGGTCGAACGTTCCATGAATAATTAACTCCGAACGAAGCTACACCTGTGGTTGCATCGGCTTTCTTGAATTTGCCGGTAAATAGATTTCCTGCCGATAGCTTAACGATTGCAAGAGGTTTGGATGATACTAATTTAGCTGCATTATTTTCATACTTTAAGCAAGTAGTTGTAACTTCTATAAACATTTTTGTCACGCAATTGCCGCTTGCCCACCATGTATCGTCGGTATTGCATTTGTCCCAATCATAGCATGACAATTGTGCGTTATCCAACGATGGAATTTCGCCATTGGCTTCTTTGGTATTGGCGGAAAATGTTGTTGCTCCAGCATATTCGTTGCCGTCGACGATCAATTTATATTCGTATGTTTTACCGTTTCGGATACCGGTAGCGGTTTTTTGGCGATAATAAGGTGTTACGGTCGAATTCGGAGAGGTTTCTACCGTAGTGAAAGGACCTTCCCATTCCGGTGAAGCGGTTGCGATTGTCCCTTTAACATCGGCGTCGAGCCATTCGGAGCTGTCTGTTGCTTTGTACTTGACTGCAATCGAAGATGCATTCGAAGGTATATCGGACAAGGTGAACGTAGCTTTGTTTGTCCATAAATTGACATCGTTATTATAAACAATCGTCGGATTGGCAGCAGGGGTTGGAACATAGAAAATCAGCGTTTTTTCAATCGGACGCCCAAGGGCATCGCTCATACTGAGCGAGAATTCATGGTTGCCGTAAATTTGCCCCTCTGGAACACCCAATTCCGGCAATGATAAAATCAGCGGAACGAGCGTGGAAAGATCGAGTTGGAATGCTCCCGTATGACCGGCCAGCGGATCGGGAAATCCCGGAATCATATCTTTGATTGTCGCTGTATTTTTATCGTTAACCATGTCCAATGTCATCGTATTATCTACCGGCGGGAATGTAGAGCCGAGAATGGCAGATAATGCTGGGGATTTAATCTTGATAACAAATCCTTCGATACCGGCTGCTGCTTGCAGATTGACCTTTACACTCATACCTTCCTTGATCTCCTGCGGCTCGAAGGTGGGGTTGTCAACCCATTCGAGTGTCGGAGCGGCAGCGAGTGCAGTCCAGCCGCTCACGGCTTTGGTCGTGTAGGCCAACTCGCCGGGGAGCAGCTCGATGCCGTCGGTCGTCAGGTCGAGCGATGCGGTGTGGCCTTCGGTGGTGATGACCACCGACAGCTTGCCGTAGGTGGCGGCCGGAACGTTGAAATAGGCCTTGAACGAGGCGGCGGTCGGTTCGCTGCCGGCTTCGTAGCTCAGCGTGATCGTCTCCGACGGCTCGGAGGCGTTGAGGGCGCCCGACTGGTCGCCAAGCGTGATGTCGAACGACTTGGCGGCGATCGTCTTGCCGGCGGCGGTCAGTGCTACCGACTTCACCTTTTCGGCCTTGACCGTGGCGTCGTCGGTCTCGAACGTGAGCGCCAGAATGGCCGTCAGACGTTTCAGACCGAAGGTCACGGCTTCGCCCTGCGGGGTCTTGCCCGGCTCGGCGCCGACATGGGTTACGGGTACCGACACGAGGGGATCGTAGGCGCCGTTGAAATTGCTGCCCTTCTGCGTACGCTCCGCACCGAACGGGATGTTGAGCGGCGTAGCGTCGACGGCAGGGTAGACGGCCTGGTAGGTCCAGTCCTGCTTCTTCTCAGTCAGCTGGCCTTTGAACACTTTGGCGTCGGCGTCGTAGGTGAATTTCTGGATATCTTCGCCCGTCTGGCTGCCTTTGGCATAGACCGTCAGCTCGTCGGTCGCCTCCCACGAACCGGAGAAACGTCCGTTGGACTCGTCGACCTCGATCTGCGCGCGGCTCTGGGGCAGCGCGGCTTTGAGGCTGACCTCGATTTTGCCGGGTGCTACCGGCATTTGGTCGGCTGCGTCGTCGGTCGAGCAGGCCGCGATGAGCGTTGCAGTGGCTGCAACGAACAATCCTTTGGTAAATGCGTGTTTCATATGGATGTCTGTTTTATTATTCTTCGATCGGATCGCCGTAGGCATCGAACACTCGATCGCCCCACGCGTCGAAAGGTTTGGCATTTCCGCCGGGGAATGCCTCGCTGGCTGCAAAGCCGGTCTCCACGACAACTTCCGTTGCGGTGACTTCCGGACGGAGATAGGTCTTCGACCCCCCCCCGAAATTCGTAATGTTCTGCTTCATAATCATCGGATTGTGGTTATTTTTTGTGTGTTGTGAATCGGTTTGGCGTCGCCGCCCGGATAGGGTTGTCCGGCGTGGGGCGGTTCCAGCGGTTTGGCATCGCCGCCCGGATACTCCTCTTCGGGGCCTTCGGGTTCGGGTGCTTCGCCGTTGGTGCTGTGCACCATGATCGAGGCGACGGTGGTCTGCCCTTCGTTGTCGGTGACCGTCAGACGGAAATCGCTGTCGCCCGTACCCAGCAGCGGAATGAGCGGCATGAAAGGCGAGATGTCGAACGATACGGAGGTCTGGCCGACGACCTTCTCTCCGGTGGGGAATCCCAGCCCTTCGAGCGGTTCCTTGTAGTCGCCCGGCGAGACCAGATCGAGCTCCGGCGCGAGCCCCACGGCATCGAGCACTTCGGGCGTCAGCACCTCTTCGGAGATGATCTCCACGGTGAAGGCGCGGATGCCGGCCGCGGCGGTGACGACGATCTGCGCTTCGAGTTCGTCGTTGGCTTCGTAGCGCTGGGAGGTGTCGTGGCCGACCCATTCGATGTCGGGCGCCGAGAGCGATTCGCCCTTGACGGTGAAGCGGTAGAGTTGTCCGGCCTGCACGTCCGTGTAGCGTCGCGTGAACGACACGGGCGTTCCCTCGCCTGCGGTTCCTTCGACGGTCAGGGTCAGCGTCCGCGCCGTCCCGACTGCGAACCAGCCCGTGCGGCTCTCGGTGGTCGTGAAGGCGAGCGCTTCGCCGCCGCAGTCGACCGTGGCGGTCGACTGCGTACCGAATGCGGGGTCGAAGACCAGCGCGACGCCGACGGCGGCCGGCGTGCAGAGCACCTCGCCCACTTCGACGGTCGCGTTCCGGTCGATCAGCACCTCCTGACGGGCGGCGTAGACGGGGTCGTCCCATACTGCGGCTTTCGGTTCGGCCGACTCGACCGTCAGCGTATAGGCTCCGGCGGGCAGGGTGAGCGTCTCGGGGCGTCGGTCGTAGGGGAACTGCGCGACGGCGGCGCCCGCCGCATCCGTAACGGTACATGTATAGGTGGTCTCGGCTTCCGCACGGGCGGCCGTTTGCAGGCGGCCGGAGGCGGCCGGAGCGCTCGTCGCGGCTGCGGCGTCGGGGCGCACGACCGCGTCGTGCGTTTCGGTCTCGGTGGAGAGGACGACGGTCATCGCCGCGAGCGACAACGTGCCCGTGGCGGTCCCGACGGGCTGCTGTCCGTCGCCGTATTCGGCCTTCTCGCGGTCGCACGACACCGGCGCGAAAGCCAGTGCCAGCAACATGGAAACGCTCAGGAGGATCTTTTTCATCTTCGTTATCTCGATGCGGCCTTCTGCGGGACGGCCGTCGTTTTTCGGTTTGAACACAACTTTCAATTTGTGTACAAAAATAGCCGGTTCGATAATATATAGGAAAAAATTTCAACGAACACCCCGTTTTTCATCATGAACAGGTCGGAGTAATCGTAAAACGACATCGGGAACGCATCCCTGTCCGGAGGGGTGCGCTCCCGATGCGGGGCTCGTCGGAAGAGGCTACCGGGCCTCCTTGACGTATTTGTCGAGCCAGCCGAAGAATTCGCGGTTCCAGACCACCGAGTTCTGCGGCTTGAATACTTGGTGCGCTTCGTCCTCGAAGGCCACGAGCCGTGCCGGTATGCCGTGCAGACGGGCGGCTGTGAAGGCTTCGAGCGACTGCGTGTAGGGGATGCGGAAGTCGTATTCGCCCGTGACGATCAGGATGGGCGTGTCCCAGCGGTCGACGAACTTGTGCGGCGAATTGGCGTAGGAACGCATGGCCGTGGGGTTATCCTTTTCCCAGTAGGCCCCGCCGTAGTCGTGGTTGATGAAGAACAGCTCCTCGGTCTGGCCGTACATCGACTCGAAGTTGAAGATGCCGCAGTGGGCGATGAAGGCCTTGAAGCGCTTCTGGTGGCAGCCGGCCAGGAAATAGACCGAATAACCGCCGTAGGAGGCGCCCACGCAGCCCAGCCGGTCGCGGTCGCACCACGGTTCGCGCGCCACGTCGTCGATGGCCGAGAGGTAGTCGCGGATGTTCTGTCCCGAATAGTCGCCCGAAATCTGTTCGAGCCACTCCTGCCCGAACGAGGGTACGCCGCGGCGGTTGGGCGCCACGACGACGTAGCCCTGTGAGGCCATCAGCGCGAAGTTCCAGCGGTAGCTCCACGCCTGCGAGACGACGCTCTGCGGGCCGCCCTCGCAGAAGAGCAGCGTGGGGTATTTCTTCGCCGGATCGAAGTCGGGCGGCAGAACGACCCACGTCAGCATC
Source organism: Alistipes communis (assembly GCF_006542665.1). Lineage (NCBI taxonomy): Bacteria > Pseudomonadati > Bacteroidota > Bacteroidia > Bacteroidales > Rikenellaceae > Alistipes > Alistipes communis. Next base: position 674,125 of record NZ_AP019735.1, on the reverse strand, counting down.
CGCTTGCCGTCGGTGGTCTCGACCCAGCGTTTTTCGACCGTTCCCAAGCGGATGTGGTCGTAAATTTCCTTGTTGACGGCCGAGAGTTGCGTGAGCTTGCCGTCGGCGGGGTCGACCTCGAACTGTTCGGTGGCCATGCGCATCGTCGTCACTTCGGCGACGATGCGTCCGCCGGCCATCGTGAAGGCGTTGATGTCGTGGTCGCCCGACGTGACGACCTTCGGCAGGTCGACGGTGCCGCACGTGGCGTCGGGGGCCGGCAGCGCGAGGCGGCAGAGTTGGTAGGTTCCCTCCATCGGGGCGATGAACCACAGCGTGCGGTCGTCGGCCCACGCCACGTTGGTGGCGTGGTAGTCGAAGGAGGGCGTGAGGTCGGTGATCTCCGCCGTGCGGCAGTCGTAGCGCATCAGGCGCTCCTTGTCGGCTTCGTAGCCGGGCGTGGCCATCGAGCGGAAGGCGATGTAGCGGTCGTCGGGCGACCAGACGGGGTATTTGTCATAGCCGGGGAAGGGCGTATTGCGGTGTACCATGGCGTTGAAGCGGACGCGGCCCTCCATCGGCTTGCAGATGTTGACCGTGCGGCCGCTCGCGCGGTCGTAGACGAAGATGTCCGAATCGGTCGAAAGGGCGTAGTCGGTGCCGGTGAGGGGCTTGCAGGTGTAGGCCAGCCGGTCGCCGGCGTTGCTCCATGCGATCTCGGCCGTGTCGAAGTAGGGCGCCGTGGGTACGTCCCACGCCGCGTCGGCGCCTACGATGTCGACGCCCTCGGCGGCTTTGCCGTCGGTGAGGGCGGCGATGAAGAGGTGGCGGTAGCGCCCCTCGTCCCAATAGTTCCAGTGGCGGGCCATCAGATCGTCGTAGATGTGCGCTTTCGACCGGGGCATGTCCTTATAGAGGTCGGCCGAACACTTCTCGGCGCCGGGGACGGCTACCGTCTGCACGTACCAGATCGCATCGCCGGGCTTGTTGACGCCGAAGCCCTCGACGTCGGCGTCGAAGGCGGTCACCTGCTGCGGCTCGCCGCCCGCGGCGGCCATGCGCCATACCTGCTGCGTGCCGCTGCGGTCCGACAGGAAATAGAGCGTGCGCCCGTCGGCCGACCACGCCGGCGACGTGTTGTTCGACGTGTGGTCGGTCAGCTGGCGCACCTCGCCCGATGCCATGTCGCGCAGGTAAAGCGCCGTCACGCCGCGGTTCTCGCCGAGATTGTAATAGGTGACCGTGTAGACGAGCCATTTGCCGTCGGGCGAAAGCTGCGACCCTCCGAGCCTTCCCATCTTCCACATCACCTCCGGGGTGAAACGTCCCGCGGCGATCTCTTCGGCCGTGAGCGCGTTGTCGATTTCGAGAGGTCGGGGCCGCTCCGTACAGGAGCCGAGTCCCAGAACCGTACATGCCATAAGCAGGAAAAATTTTTTCATATTTGCCGAGTTGGGTTTCTTCATTTCGTTCAAATCTTCGTACTTTTGCCGGAACAAATCGTATGCTTCATGTGCCGAACGATCTATTTCGCCGATAAGATTCTGCTTTTTTCATCGCGTCCCGTCGGAGAGCCTTACCATGAGATTCCGCTCGAAGCCGGCACGACGCTTCCGCAGGCGAAGATACTCAATTTTTTGGAAACATTCAATTTCGTGGCGGTCGTGACTCCCGACCCCGACCGCTGTTTCGCGGCCTTCGCCGCGGCGTTCCGGCTCGTCGAGGCGGCCGGAGGCGCGGTCGTCAACGACCGCGGCGAGCGGCTGATGATCTACCGCAACGGCCGTTGGGATCTGCCCAAGGGGCATTGGGAGCGGGGCGAGACGATCGAGGCGTGCGCCCTGCGCGAGGTTCGGGAGGAGACGGGCGTCGCGGCTTCGATCCGACGTCACCTGTGCGACACGCTCCATTGTTACCAGTTACGCGGGGAGTGGGAGATGAAACGCACCCATTGGTTCGAGATGGCAGCCGCGGCCGACGCGACGCTCCGGCCGCAGACCGAAGAGGGGATCGACCGCGTATGCTGGTGTACGCCTGACGAGGTAGAACTGCATTTGCAGCAGACTTTTCCGACTATCCGGCGGGTTTTCGCCAAATTGTAGGCGGGCAGAAGGGATTGGAAAAGCGGGCGTCTGAATCGTCGGACGTCCGCTTTTTCGATAAGGTCGTTTATCCCACGAAATTGTCGTGTTCCCACCGGCCGGCCTGGCGGGTGCCGTCGGCATGGTATTTAATACCGTAACCGTGGAAATCGCCGTCCGAGAACTCTCCCTCGTAACGGTCTCCGTCGGCCCAGTAGTAGATGCCCTCGCCGTTGAATTTTCCCTCGACGAAATCTCCCTCGTAGCGGTCGCCGCTGGTCCAGTAGAAGACACCCTTGCCGGTGCGTTTGTCGGCGACCCAGTCGCCGACGTATTTGTTTCCGTTGGCCCAGTAGTAGGTACCCTTGCCATGACTCTTTCCCTCGACGAAGTCGCCCTCGTAACGGTCGCCGTCCGGCCAGTAGTAACATCCTTTTCCCGTGCGCGAGCCCTCGATGAAGTCGCCTTCGTAGCGGTCGCCGTCGACCCAGTAATAAACGCCCTTGCCGGTGCGTTCGTCGTTGACCCAGTCGCCGACGTAATAGTTGCCCGAATTCCAATGGTAGGTACCCTTGCCGTGGCATTTCCCCTCGACGAAGTCGCCTTCGTAGCGATCGCCGTCGGCCCAGTAGAACGTACCTTTGCCGGTGCGCTTGTCGTCGACGAAAGCGCCGGTATAACGGTTCCCGCTCTTGTAGTAGTAGGTACCCGTCCCGTGGCATTTTCCCTTGACGAAATCCCCTTCGTAGCGATCGCCGTCGGCCCAGTAGTAGGAGCCTTTGCCCGTGCGTTCGCCGTTGATGAAATCGCCCTCGTAACGGTCTCCGTCGGGCCAGTAGAACGTACCGCGGCCGGTGCGCTTGTCCTCCGCGAAGGTGCCTTCGTAGCGGGTGCCGTCCTTGTAGTAGTAGACGCCCTGGCCGTGGAGTTTGTCGTCGGCGAAATCGCCCACGTAGCGGTCTCCGTCGGCCCAGTAGTAGGAGCCCTTGCCCGTGCGGCTGCCCTTGATGAAGTCGCCGTCGTAGTGGGAGCCGCTCTTCCAGTAGTAGGAGCCTTTGCCGGTGCGGTCGCCGTCGATGAACTCGCCTTCGTAACGGTCTCCGTCGGCCCATTGGAACGTGCCGCGGCCCGTGCGTTTCCCTTCGCGGAAATCGCCTTCGTAGCGGTTGCCGTTCTTGAAGAAATAGATGCCGCGGCCGTGCCGGTTTCCGTTGAGGAACTCGCCTTCGTAACGCTCTCCGTCGACCCAGTAGAAGGTGCCCTTTCCGGTGCGCTGGTTATCGATGAAATCGCCGACGTATTTGTCTCCGTCTTTCCATGTGTAGGTGCCCTGCCCGTCGCGTTTGTTGTCGAAGAGTTCACCTTCGTAGCTGTCGCCGTTGTCGTAGTTCTGTTTGCCGCGTGTGCGATTGCGTTCGGCCAGCGGGCGCGGAACGTCGACAGGAGTAATCGTCGGGCGCGGCACTGCGGGCGGCGGAGTCGTCGTGGCAGGCGGCGGCGTGGGTGTCGGAGGCGGTGTCACGACGGGCGTCGTGTCGAGTTTCAGCGTCCGGGCGATCGATTCCACCAATTTGGCGAAGTGCTGTTCGGGGTTGGGAAAGGCCGTGAGCCAGTGCTTGCGGCTGAGGTAGTAGTCGAACTCGTCGCTCATGCGCGTATCGTCGGCGATGAAGGGGATGATGACCTTCCCGTAGTTGAACGCCTTGTCGATCTCGTTGAGCACGTGCTCCGATGCGTTGGAGTCGTTGGTATAGATCAGCACGATGATCTGGCAGTCGCGGATGCCGCGGATGATTTCGCGGGCGTAGGGCTCTCCGGGCAGGACGTCGCGCGGGGCGATCCAGCAGGAGATGCGGTGTTGTTCCAGCGTGTGGCAGAGCGCATCGGCCAGTTGTTTGTTTTTACTTGCGTAACTGATGAAAACGTGGTGTGCCATGAGCCGAGTATTGGTGGTTGATAGTTCTTACAAATATAACGTATTTCGGCGGGATTTCAAAATCCCGCCGTCGGAAAAAAGGATCGGCAGCGTCGGCCGATGCGGACCGTGACGTTTGCCGGACGGTGCCAGTCGTCCTGCGGACTCCGTTTCGCCTGTGGCGGTATGGCGGACGGCTTTTCTTGCGAAAAGCGAGGCTCGTCCGTCCGTGAGGGCCTTCGCACCTCCGGTGCAGGCCCTCCTCGTCCTGCTCTTTCGATTGCTGCGGGATTGGCGGCGCTACGTCGTCCTGCGGACTCCGTTTCGCCTGTGGCGGTATGGCGGACGGCTTTTCTTGCGAAAAGCGAGGCTCGTCCGTCCGTGAGGGCCTTCGCACCTCCGGTGCAGGCCCTCCTCGTCCTGCTCTTTCGATTGCTGCGGGATTGGCGGCGCTACGTCGTCCTGCGGACTCCGTTTCGCCTGTGGCGGTATGGCGGACGGCTTTTCTTGCGAAAAGCGAGGCTCGTCCGTCCGTGAGGGCCTTCGCACCTCCGGTGCAGGCCCTCCTCGTCCTGCTCTTTCGATTGCTGCGGGATTGGCGGCGCTACGTCGTCCTGCGGACTCCGTTTCGCCTGTGGCGGTATGGCGGACGGCTTTTCTTGCGAAAAGCGAGGCTCGTCCGTCCGTGAGGGCCTTCGCACCTCCGGTGCAGGCCCTCCTCGTCCTGCTCTTTCGATTGCTGCGGGATTGGCGGCGCTACGTCGTCCTGCGGACTCCGTTTCGCCTGTGGCGGTATGGCGGACGGCTTTTCTTGCGAAAAGCGAGGCTCGTCCGTCCGTGAGGGCCTTTGCACCTCCGGTGCAGGCCCTCACGGCCTTCCTCGCTCGCCCTGCGGGCGGCGTCCGCTCAGACCTGCGGGGCGGCGTTGAACGACTTGGCGAGCGCCTCGGCGATCTGGTCGATCGCACCCTGAATCTTCGAGCCGATCATCATGCGCATCATCATGTTCAGGTCGATGTGCAGCACCAGCCGCATCCGCGTGTCGTAGGGTGCCACCTCTTTGAGTTGCAGCCAGAAGGCGAAATCCATCGGTACGCCGCCGTCGCCGCCGACGATCTTGATCGTCTTGGGCGCCTCCTTTTCGGCGATGCGCAGCTTCACGGTGAAGCCTTTGGCCTTGAACGAACAGGTGTCTTCGTCGGCCTGCCACTCCTCGACCCGGTCGGCCAGGGCGGGGGTGAGGTTGTCGAATCGGCTGACGACGTCGTAGATCTGCTGCGCCGAGCGGCGGATCTGCTGTTGGCGGGAGGTATATTCCTGCATGATCGTAGTTGTTTTCGGAGGAGCAAAAATAACGATTTTTCCGGAATCGTCCAACTTTCGCACCGCTCAGGAGGGCTTGTCGTTCGAAATGTGCCGGACGCGGGCGGACGGCGCGCTTTCGGGGATCGCCGCGCGGACGCTGTCGCGGTATTTGCGCGAAACCTCGAGCGTTCGTCCGTCGACGACCACCGCGCCGGCCGTGTGCCTTGCGACGCGGTCGGCGTTGACGATATAGGAGCGGTGGATGCGCAGGAAGCGGTCGTCGAGCTGCTGCTCCCACTGCGAAATCTTGGTCTTGGTGCGTAGGGATTCGCCGGTCGAGGTGTGGATCCACACCTCCGAATCGTTGGATTCGAGGTAGGAGATCCGCTCCGTTTCGAGGCGGACGCGGCGGCGGTCGGAGATGAATTCGACGTAGCGGTCGCGGGCGGGCTGTGTGTTGCAGCGGCGTTCGATCCAGTGCATCGGCAGCGCGCAGGCGGCGAGCAGCAGCAGGATGAAGAGCGGGTTTTGCAGCAGATCGGACATCGTGATGTCGTAGCGCCAGACGGAGGCGTTGTAGCGCAGGTAGAAATTCGTCAGCATCAGGGCGACGTACTCGAAGGTGAGGACGGCCCCCGTCAGATAGAACAGTTGCAGGGCCCCGCGCCGTCGTTCGGCGAACCGGATTTGCGGCAGGAAATGGCGGAAGGCGAACAGACCGGGCAGGAACATGACGGCCAGCAGCGACGCTTCGCCGAGGGTGTAACCGAGGCTGACGAGCAGCAGCGCCACGAACGGCACGGCGGCGAGGGCCGAAAACAGCGGGAAGAGTCGTTTCATGTGCGGACGGTCGGTTTGCGAACGCAAAGGTAGCGATTTTCGGCCGATTCCGCCGTGCGCCGGCGCCGGAAAAGCGCGACGACGGGATTCTGCACTGCGAGAGGGGGATTCGACGGCCCGATCGTTTGGCTGCGTGCGGCGTTCGGCCTATCTTTGCAGCGGGGATTCCCCGAATTGTTGAACCTTAAAAATCCGTGCGTTATGTTCGATCTTTTCATTGCAGGCGGTCCGGGCGCGATGTCGCTGCTCTCCGTCGAGTTGGTCTGTCTCTTTTTCGCGGCGTGGAAAGCCCCCGCGTGGGTGCGTGAAATCGGCCTGCTGGCGTTGGTCACAGGCTGCTTTTGGCAGTTTGCGGGGCTGTTTCAGGCGGCCGGTGTCGTCGCCGAGGTCGGCGAGTGGCCTTCGGTCGGGTTGCTGTTGAACGGGTTCAAGGTGTCGTTGATCCCCGTGATGTACGGCATGATGATCTATGCGCTTTCGCTGGTGATCCGCCTCGTGCAGAAACCGCGCATCTGACCCCTGCGGGGCGAACGACACGGCGCGCACTGCGACAGTGCGCCGCCCTGCCGGTTCGTCGGGCCGCCTCAGTCGATGAACAGCGTGCGCTGCTCGGGGCCGTCCACGCGGATGCGAACCGTCATCGTGTCGTCGGGGAGCAGCTCCTCGATTTTTTCGGGCCACTCCACCAGACAGAGGTTGCCCGAATAGAAATACTCTTCGTAGCCGAAGTCGTAGGCCTCCTCGATGCGGTCGATGCGGTAGAAGTCGAAGTGGAAGACGGGGCGTCCGTCGGCCGTGTCGTACTGGTTGACCAGTGCGAAGGTGGGGCTGGTGACCGTGTCGGCGGAACCCAGACGGTCGAGGATCGCGCCGATGAGGGTCGTCTTGCCGGCGCCCATTTCGCCCCGAAAGGCGACCACCGTGCGGCCTGCCAGGGCGTCGATGACGGCTTCGGCCGCGTCGGGAAGGTCGTCGAGCGAATCGATAGCGAGCGTTTTCATGCTTATTGTTTGGGTTTTAATACGATATAGGGCACGATCATCTCCTCCATCGAAATGCCGCCGTGCTGGAACGTGTTCTTGTAGTAGCGGATGAAGCGGTTGGCGTCATTGTTATAGACGAGAAAATCGGTGTTGTAGGCGAAGATATAGCTCGACGAGAGGTTGATGCGCGGCAGCTGGATGTCTTCCGGCCGCGTGATTTCGTAGACTTCGCGCGGGTTGTAGGAGAGGTTGCGCCCCGTCTTGTAGCGCAGGTTGGGCGAGGTCTCGCGGTCGCCCGTCACGCGGATCGGGTTGTCGACGCGGATCGTGCCGTGGTCGGAGGTGATGATGACCGTGTGTCCCCGCTTCGAGAGGAGTCTGAGCAGCGTGAAGAGGTCGGAGTGTTCGAACCACGAGCGCGTCAGCGAGCGGAACGACGCCTCGTCCTCGGTCAGCTCGCGGATGATGTCGGTCTCGGTGCGGGCGTGCGACAGGATGTCGAGGAAGTTGTAGACGATCACCGAGAAATCGGCGTCGTAGATGCGTTGGATGTTGTCCACCAGCTTGCGGCCCGCTTCGGGGCGCACCAGTTTGTCGAACGTCCAGCGGTAGTTCTTGCCGTTGCTCTGCAACTGGCGGCGCAGGAACTCCTCCTCGTACTGGTTTTTGCCGCCCTCCTCGTTGTCGTTGAGCCACCGTTCGGGCATCAGACGGTCGATGGCCAGCGGCATCAGTCCTGCGAAGATGGCGTTGCGGGCGTATTGCGTCGCCGTGGGGAGAATGGCGCAGTAGAAGTCGTCGACGGCCACGTCGTAGTAGCCGCGCAGCAGCGGGTTGATCGAACGCCACTGGTCGTAGCGGAAATTGTCGATCAGCAGCAGCGTCGTCTTGGAATTTTCGTCGGCGACGGGGAGGATGCGCGAACGCATGAGCGTATGCGACATGACGGGCGTGAGGTCGTCGCGGCGGTTGATCCAGTCGAAATAGTTGCGGCGCACGAATTTCGAGAAGGCCTGGTTGGCCTCCGACTTCTGGAACTGGATCACCTCCTTGATCGAAGCGTCGCTGGACTCCGACAACTCGATGTCCCACGAGGTGATGCGCCGGTAGATGTTGCACCAGTCGGAGAAGTTCTCGGCCATTTGCAGCGCATTGGAGATGCGGCCGAACTCGACGCGGTAGTCGGCCGTCGTCTGCTCGGTGACGAGCTGCTGCTGGTGGACGTTCTTCTTGATCGACAGCAGTACCTGGTTGGGGTTGACGGGCTTGATGATGTAGTCGGCGATCTTCGAGCCGATCGCCTTGTCCATGATGTTCTCCTCCTCGCTCTTGGTCACCATGATGACGGGCGTGGTGGGGCGTACCTCCTTGATCTTGGGGAGGGTTTCCAGTCCGGTCATGCCGGGCATCATCTCGTCGAGGATGATCAGGTCGTAGCCGCCTTCGGTGGCCATGTCGATCGCGTCGTACCCGTTGTTGCAGGTGTCGACTTCATACCCTTTCTGACGCAGGAAGAGCACGTGGGGTTTCAGCAGTTCGATCTCGTCGTCCACCCATAGGATTTTCACCATAATGTCGCTGTCGGTTAGGTTGTGCAAAAGTAACGTTTTCCATAGGATAATGCAATTTCGGGGCAAAATATTGCGTGTCGGACGTTTTTTCCGCATCGTCGGCCGGCCGCCATGCAATTTCCTCCTGCTTGGCGCGTTATTTGTTATATGGCACTCACACACTGACGGATAGATTTTTTCCTGCGGGAGGGTGTCGCGTGGATGCCGGAAATGAAAAAAAATGTTAGCGAATTGTGGATTAATCAAATAAATAGTATATTTGCACACCTGAAAAAGCGATTTTTCCGGAATCCGAGGCTGAACGACCGACCCGCAGGCGGGCGGTTGCCGTGGTGAGCGAAAGGTGTAGAAGGTGTGGCAGAAGCAGGGATAGAAAGGAATTAACATATTAACTCTTAATTTTTTACAACTATGACAAAAGCAGATATCGTAAACGAGATCGCCAAAAGCACCGGTGCCGAGAAGGTACAGGTACAGGCCATTGTCGAGGCTTTCATGGAGAGCATCAAGGGATCTCTGGAGAAGAAGAACAACGTATATCTCCGCGGCTTCGGCAGCTTCATCGTCAAGAAGCGCGCCACGAAGGTAGCCCGCAATATTTCGAAGAATACCACGATTACGATTCCGGCACACGACATCCCCGCGTTCAAGCCCGCCAAGAGCTTCGCCGCGAAGGTGAAATAGGGCCGAACCGGATCCAAACTTAAAGTCAAACCATTAAATTTACAACTATGCCGAACGGAAAGAAGCATAAGCGTCATAAGATGGCTACGCACAAGCGGAAGAAACGTCTGCGCAAGAACCGTCATAAGAAAAAGTAGCACTCTTATGTATTGACAGATAGTAAAGCTAAAGGTCCGAAAGCCTTTAGCTTTAACTATTTTTTCGTAGGCAACTCCGCCCCGCTCCGTTTCCGGCCGGACGGTCGTTTCGTTTTCAGACTGGAACCGGCTGAAAAAGAGGTGGTATGCGTCTCCGGCTCCGGAAACGGCGGTCGGAAGCGAATGCGGAAATCCTTCGCCGGCCGGCGGTGTCGCAGAGGCGTTCGCCGCCGCTTTCCGCGAAACGGGTCCGAGTCCGTTCGTGAAGAGCGGGCCGGTTCGCAGGAGTGCCTTTTTGCAGGAAAACCATATGAATCGAGAATTAATCATCAACGTAACCCCGACTGAAATCTCCATTGCGCTGGCCGAAGACAAGGTGCTCGTCGAGCTCAACAAGGAACAGTGTCAGACGGGCTTCTCGGTGGGAGATATCTATCTGGGCAAGGTTCGCAAGATCATGCCCGGTCTGAATGCCGCGTTCGTCAACATCGGACACGAAAAGGACGCTTTCATCCATTACCTCGATCTGGGGTCGCAGTTTTCGTCGCTCAAAAAGCTCGTGGCGGCGCAACAGCCCGGCAAGCGCGGCGTCCGTCTCGAAGGAATCAAGCTGGAACCGGCGCTCGAAAAGAGCGGCAAGATCGGCGCCCACCTCGAAGTGGGGCAGACGGTCATGGTGCAGGTGGCCAAAGAGGCCATTTCGACCAAAGGCCCGCGCCTGACGGCCGACATCTCGCTGGCCGGCCGCAACGTCGTGCTGGTGCCGTTTTCGTCGAAGGTCTTCATTTCGCAGAAGATCCGCTCCGCCGACGAGAAGAAGCGGCTCAAACGCATCGCGCAGGGGGTGCTGCCCAAGAATTTCGGCGTCATTATCCGCACGGCGGCGATGAACGCTTCGGACGCCGACGTGGAACACGACATCCGTTCGCTGGTCGACAAGTGGCACACGGCCTTGCAGAACGTCAAGAAATCGACGGCTCCGGCGCTGCTCCTGAGCGAGCAGAACCGCGCCAATACCATCATCCGCGACTCGCTCGACTCGTCGTTCTCGCAGATTACGGTCGACGACGAGACGATGTTCAACGAGATCCGCAACTATATCCGCGTCATCGCCCCCGAGAAGGAGAAGATCGTCAAACTCTATCGGGGCAAGGTGCCCATTTTCGACAATTTCGACATCTCGAAGCAGATCAAGTCGCTCTTCGCCAAGTACGTGTCGCTGAAACGGGGCGCCTACCTCATCATCGAACATACCGAGGCGATGAACGTCATCGACGTCAATTCGGGCAACCGCACCAAGGCCGAAGACGACCAGGAGCAGACGGCTCTGGACGTCAATCTGGCTGCGGCGCGCGAAATCGCCCGCCAGCTTCGCCTGCGCGATCTGGGCGGCATCGTCATCATCGACTTCATCGATCTGCACAAGGCGGTCAACCGGCAGACGCTCTACGACGAGATGACCAAGCTGATGGCCACCGACAAGGCCAAGCATACGATTCTTCCGCTCACGAAGTTCGGTCTGATGCAGATCACGCGCCAGCGCGTGCGTCCCGTGGCGGTCGAAGAGGTGAAGGACGTCTGCCCCACCTGCGGCGGGACGGGCAAGATCGAGCCGACCATTCTGCTCGACAAGAAGATCGAGAACAACATCTCCTACCTGACGATCGACCGCGGGCACAAATACCTCAAATTGAAGGTCAGTCCCTATGTTTCGGCGTTCCTTCACCGGGGCGTATGGTCGCTGCGCCTGCGCTGGATGTGGCGCTACAAGACGTGGCTGCACATCGTCGCGGACCAGAGCGTCGGCATCGTCGATACGCGCTTCTTCGACAAGCGGGGCAAACAACTGCTGTAAGCGGAGCCGGGCGAACGGTTCGGGGCATTGAGTACTAACGGCCTTACTTTTTTATGACTGCGAGCGAGCAGATGCTGGCACTCGTCGAGGGGTCGAAGAACCTCCGGCGGTTGTGCCGCGAATACGAAACGGAAAGCGTCACCGTCCATCTCAAGGAGTTGGTCGGCGGGGCTTTTTCGTTGTATGCCGCAGCGACCATACGCCGCACGGGCGGCGTGCACGTCTTCGTCGCCGAAGACCGCGATGCGGCCGCCTATCTCCTGAACGACCTCTACGCGCTGCTGGACGAGCGGCGCATCCTCTTTTTCCCGTCGTCCTACAAGCGGTCGATCGTCTACGGCGCCGAGGATGCGCAGGGCGTCGTGCAGCGCACGGCGGCGCTCAATGCACTGCGGACGCCGCCGGCGGGATACCTGGCGCTCTGTACCTATCCGGAAGCGCTGGCCGAACGGGTCGTCGACGCGGAGGCACTGCGGCGCGAGACGATGACCGTGCGGGCGGGCGACCACCTGCGCCCTGCCGATCTGGTCGAATGGCTCGACGAGAGCGGATTCGTGCGGGTGGATTTCGTCTACGAGCCGGGGCAGTACTCTCAGCGCGGCGGCATCGTCGACGTCTTCTCCTACGTCGAGAGCCTGCCCTATCGGTTCGACTTTTTCGACGAGGAGGTCGACTCGATCCGGCGGTTCAACATTTCGAGCCAGCTGTCGCAGGACAAGTTGCAGCAGGCCGAGATCATTCCCAACCTCAATGCGCGCGAAGGCGGACGGGTGTCGCTCGTCGAGGCGGCGGGCGACGTGTGCTATTGGTTTTTCGATGCGGATTACGCCCTGCGGCGCGTGGACGATCTGCGGCGGCGGATGCTCGCCGAGGCGGACGATCCCGCCGGCGTGGACCGTGCGCTGACCAGCCGCCGGCAACTGCTCGACGCGCTGGCCGGGAAGAGACTCTTCGCGGCGCGCGATACGCTGGCCGAGCGGCCGGCGACGGTCGCGGTGGAGTTCCGCACGGCGCCGCAACCCTCCTTCAACAAAAATTTCGAGCTGCTGGCCGACGACCTTTCCGCCGCGATACAGAAAGGGTATCGCACCTATATATTATCGGAGAACAAGGCCCAGGTCGAACGCCTGCAAAATATTTTCCACCAGGTCGGCCGCGGCGGGGTGGTCTTCACGCCGGTGTCGCTCACGCTGCACGAGGGGTTCGTCGACCATACGCTCCGTCTCTGCTGTTATACCGACCACCAGCTCTTCGACCGTTACCAGCGTTACCGCATCAACGGCGAGATCCGGCGCGACGAGCAGATGACCGTCGCCGAGCTGAACCAGCTCAAACCGGGCGATTACGTGGTGCATATCGATCACGGCGTGGGGCGGTTCGGCGGTCTGGTCAAGATCAACGAGAACGGGCGCACGCACGAGGCGATCAAGCTGGTCTACCGCGACGGCGACGTACTCTTCGTCAACGTCCATTCGCTGCACCGCATTTCGCGTTACAAGAGCGGCGACGGCGAGCCGCCCAAGGTCTACAAGCTGGGCAGCGGCGCCTGGCAGAAGCTCAAAGCGGCTACCAAGAAAGCCGTCAAGGATATTTCGCGCGAGCTGATCGCGCTCTATGCCAAGCGCAAGGCATCGCAGGGCTTCGCCTTCTCGGCCGACGGGTACTTGCAGCACGAGCTAGAAGCCTCGTTCCGTTACGAGGAGACGCCCGACCAGCAGGCGGCCATCGAGGCCGTGAAGCGCGACATGGAGTCGGCCGAACCGATGGACCGGCTCGTTTGCGGCGACGTGGGCTTCGGCAAGACGGAGGTGGCGATCCGCGCCGCCTTCAAGGCCGCCTGCGACGGCAAGCAGACCGCCGTACTGGTTCCCACGACCATTCTGGCGTTGCAGCACTACCGTTCGTTCATGGAGCGGCTGCGCGACTTTCCGGTGAAAATCGAATACCTGAACCGTACGAAATCGGCCAGGGAGACCAAGCAGATTCTCGCCGATCTGGAAGCGGGACGGATCGACATTCTGATCGGCACGCACAAGATGCTGGGCAAGAACGTCCGCTTCCACGATCTGGGGCTTCTGGTCATCGACGAGGAGCAGAAGTTCGGCGTGGCGGCCAAGGAGAAGCTCACGCAGTTGAGCGTCAATGTCGACACGCTCACGCTCACGGCGACGCCCATTCCGCGTACGTTGCAGTTTTCGCTCATGGGGTCGCGCGACCTGTCGGTCATCTCGACGCCGCCGCCCAACCGCCAGCCGATCGTCACGGAGTCGCACGTCTTCTCGGAGGAGATCGTCCGCGATGCCGTCGAAGCGGAGCTGGCGCGCGGCGGGCAGGTCTATTTCGTCCACAACCGCGTGGAGGATCTCCAAACCGTCGCGGGCCTGATTACGCGCGTCTGCCCCAAGGCGCGGGTCGGGGTCGGTCACGGCAAAATGCCGGCCGAGCAGCTCGAACGGCTCGTCATGGATTTCATCTACGGCGAGTTCGACGTGCTGGTCTCGACGACCATCGTCGAAAACGGCATCGACATCCCCAACGCCAATACGATCATCGTCGACGGCGCCCAGAACTACGGTCTGAGCGACCTGCATCAGCTGCGCGGCCGTGTGGGGAGGTCGGATCGCAAGGCCTATTGCTACCTGTTGTCGCCGCCCGACGAACTGCTCGGCAGCGATGCACGGCGGCGTCTGCGTGCCATCGAGGAGTTCTCCGACCTGGGGTCGGGGTTCAACATCGCCATGCAGGACCTCGACATCCGCGGCGCCGGCAACCTGCTGGGGGCCGAGCAGAGCGGATTCATCGCCGACATCGGGTTCGAGACCTATCAGAAGATCATGCGCGAAGCGGTGGCCGAACTGCGGGCCGAGGGACTCGACGTGGCGGGGTTGAGCGACCGCGAGCAGGAGGTCGTCGAACAGTTGCGCTATGTGGAGGATGCGGCCGTCGAGGTCGACGTCGAGGCCGAGCTGCCCGACTCCTACGTGAGCCAGACGGCCGAAAAACTGCGGCTTTACCGCGAGCTCGACGCGATGCGCAGCGAGGAGGAGCTGCAACGGTTCGAGCAGCGGCTCGTCGATCGTTTCGGGGCGCTGCCGCAGGCGGCCAGGGAGCTGCTCGACGTGGTGCGTCTGCGTTGGGAGGCGGTGCGTCTGGGCATGGAGCGCGTGAAGGTCAAGAACGGGTTGATGATCGTACACTTCGTGGGCGACGCGGCGTCGCCCTTCTACAAGAGCGAGGTCTTCTCGGAGCTGTTGCGCCGCGTGACCCGACGGCCCGATAAATTTGTGCTCAAACAGCACAATAACCGTTTGGCGATGACCGTTAGAGGGGTAACCGACATCGCAGGGGCATGGAAGATACTGAAATCGTTGTATAAAGAACAAGACGCGTGAACCTGACGATCGACATCGGCAATACGCTGATAAAAATGGCGGTTTTCGACGGGGGTGAAATCGTCGAGAAACTGCTCGCCGAGGAGTGCGACACCAAATTGCTCGACGGCCTGCTGGCGCGCTGGCCGGCGATCGACCGGGCCATTATCGCCTCTACCGGAGGCCGTACCGCACCGCTGGCGCGGATGCTGCGGGTGCGTGCCGTGAAGTGTCTGGAATTTACACCGGCGACGCCCGTGCCGATCCGCAACGGCTACGATACGCCCGAAACGCTCGGCGCCGACCGCCTCGCCGCCGCGGTGGGGGCGGCGCTCGTGGCCGAAGGGCGCGACGCGCTGGTCGTCGATTTCGGAACGGCCATCACCGTCGACTACGTGTCGGGCGACGGCACCTACCGCGGCGGGGCCATTTCTCCCGGAATGGGGATGCGTTTTCAGGCGCTGCACCGCTATACGGCCAGGCTTCCGTTGTGCCGCGAGACTGCCGAAGAGCGCCTTTACGGGACGACTACGACCTCCTGCATCGAGCAGGGCGTGATGAACGGCATCGCCTTCGAAATCGAAGGATACATCGCGCGTTTCCGGCGGGAAAATGCGGATATTTGCATAATTTTTACCGGTGGCGCCGCAAAAAACTTTGCGAAAAGAATTAAAAATGCGATATTTGCAGACTGTGAACTCGTCTTCTTGGGTCTGAATCGGATTTTGGAGTTTAATGCCGAATGCTAAAACGAATGATAGTGAAGAGATTAATGTATAGACTGGCTGTCGCTGCGATGCTGGTCGTGCCGGTTTCGGCAATGGCTCAGACAAGCAGTATCAATGCCTTTTCTCCCTATTCGATGTACGGCATCGGCGAATTGCAGACGCCCGGCGTGGTGGCCCAGCGGTCGATGGGAGGCGTAGGCTTGGGGATGCGCAGCTCGGTGATGGTCAATCCGCTCAATCCTGCGGCGTACAGCCTGACGCCCCGCCAGGGATTTCTCTTCGATTTCGGCGTGGAGGGGGTCAACTTTTACAACCGCCAGCAGAAGTATGCCGACGGTGCGCAGACCACGTCGCGCACGAGCTACAATACGTTCAATTTCCACGACATCGCCTTTCAGCTGCCGCTGGCCAGGCGGCTCGGACTGGGATTCAGCCTGACGCCGTACAGCAGCGTCGGCTACCGTGTTTCGGCCGATGAACAGAGCGACGACGTGTGGGGCAATATCGGCCGCGTGCAGTACCTTTACGCCGGCGAGGGCGACCTGACGGAGGTGAAGCTGGGCATCGGTTGGGAGGTGGTCAAGCGCGTTTCGATCGGCGTCGCCGCCCAATACTATTGGGGCGACATCGAGCGGACGTATCAGACGGTGGTCTCGAACAACATCGTCAACGGCGGTTCGGTCAATACGGTGACGGGCACCGACTCCTACGGGATTTCGCGCATCAAGATGCAGCTGGGGCTGCAAGCCGATCTGATCCAGTCCGAGCGGCAGGTGTTGACGCTGGGCGCGACCTACGATATGGGCGGCAATCTGCGTCCGTCGGTGAATCAGACGGTCGTCAACGGCGATATTTACGGTACCGTGGTGCGGGGCGATACGACGCGCATGGCACTCAAATTGCCCGTTCAGTTGGGCGTGGGGCTCTACTACCAGAACGCCAAAATCGCGGCGGGCGTCGACTACATCTACCAGAACTGGGAGAACAACGAGTCGCCGAAGTCCGTTCCCGGAGCGGTCAACGTCGCCTATAAGAACACGAACACCGTCAAGTTGGGATTCGAGTATACGCCCAACCGGATGGATATCCGCAATTACTTGAAACGCTGGTCTTACCGCGTGGGATTCCGGTACGGAACCTACTACCAGACCTTCGAGGGGAAGACCTTGTCGCAATATGCCGTGACGGCCGGATTCGGTATGCCGGTGCGTTTTCTGGGCCGGTCGAGCATCGATTTCGGCGTAGAGTTCGGCCAGCGCGGAAACGATTCGCCGCTTCGGATCGACAACCGGCAGATCGGGCTGGTACGGCAGCGCTATGTGAAATTCTCGCTCGGTCTGACGCTCTTCGGCGAGGATTCGTGGTTCGTGCGTTACAAATACGATTAAACTTGACAAAATCTAAAAATAAGAAGGGAATAGTTAAGATGAAAAGCGTAAAAATTCTGCTCTCTGTAGCGTTGGCCGTCGTCGGAGTGGTGGCGATGGCCCAGGATTTCAGCGACGATGCGAAGTACGGCAAATACGGCGCAACGCCCGAGGAACGGAAAGACAACATCTATTTGCTCAACTTTTTCAACGAGGCGGTCGGCAACCAGGATTTCCAGACTGCTTCGGGGTACCTCAAACAACTGCTGGACAAGTGTCCCAAGGCTTCGGAGAATATCTATGCCAAGGGCGCTACGGTGATGAAGAACAAGATCGCGCGTGCCAAGAGCGTAGCCGAGAAGAAGACCTACATCGACTCGCTGATGCTGCTCTACGATCTGCGTATCGAGAATTTCGGCGATCATGCGACCCGCGGCAAGGCCTACATCCTCGACCGCAAGGCACGCGACTTTCTGATCTATAATCCGCTCGACCACGAACGGGTGTTGGAGCTGTTCCGCGAGGCGATCGCCGCACAGCCCGATCCGGAGTTGGTAGCGATCTATTTCAAGCAGCTCACCGACTACTATAAGGACGACGGCGAAGGTTCGCCCGAGGAGATCATCGCCGAGTACGACCGTCTGTCACCTGTCTTTGACGGCGCTACGGGGCAGGCTGCCGAGTATAAGGATCAGTTCGACAAGTGCTTCGGCCTGTCGGGCGTGGCTTCGTGCGAGAATCTGGAAGCGATGTTCAAGGAAAAGATCGCCGCCAGCAACAACGATCCCGACGTGCTGGCGCAGGCCGTCGATCTGATGACGCGCGCCAAATGCGACAGCGAGTTCTATCTGACTACCGCCGAGAAATATTACGAAGTGAAGCCGTCGGCCGAAACCGCGTTGTTCCTCGCGCAGGCTTTCCAGAACAAGCAGGAGTACGACAAGGCGATCAAGTATCTGACCGAGGCGCTGGCCGTCGAGACCGACAATGTCGAGAAGGAGAAGCTGCTGGTGCGCATCGGCGTCGTACAGCTGGCTACGAAGAACTATGCCGAGGCCCGCAAGGCCGCGCTCGAAGCGCAGGCGCTCAATCCCGAGGACGGCATGACCTATTTCGTGCTGGCGCAGTGCTACGGCGCACAGGCTTCGGGTGCCAACTTTACTTCGCAGGCGATGTACTGGGTGGCTTACGACACGATGGAGAAGGCCGCTCAGCTGCTCGAAGAGGCCGATCTGAAAGAGACCGCGACCAAGATGATGGCCGCCTTCCGCAGCGCATGGCCCTCGAAGGAGGAGTGCTTCTTCAACGAAGTGCAGGCCGGTCAGCGCTATGTCGTCAACGGCATTGCGACGACGGTTCGCTGCATCCGCTAATCAGGCGCCTGCGAAGATGGCCCGTCTGATCGGACGATATGTTCTGGTAGCACTCCTCGTTGCGGGGAGTGCTATCTTGCTATTCTCGTGCGACAAGCCTCCTGCCGCAGCGAGCGGCGGCGACGAGGCGCTGATGACCGAGTACAGCGAACACCTGTCGGTCATCATGTCCGAGAACGGGCGGCGCTCCTATTTCTTCAAGGCGCCGCTGCTCGAAGGATATACGCTGGTCAAGGAGCCGTACCGCGAGTTCCGCAAGGGGATCGAGATCACCACCTACCAGGACGACTCGCTGACGACGGTCGACGCCGTGCTGACGGCCAACTACGCGATCTATTACGAGAACCGGAAGCTGTGGGAGGCCAAGGGCGACGTGGTGGTCGTCAAGTCCGACGGCAAGACACTCTACACCCAGCAGCTCTTCTGGAATGCCAAGACGCAGCGCATCTATTCGAACGTCGATACGAAGATCGTCCAGAACGAAGGCGGCAACGTCTTTCAGGGCGAGGGCTTCGAGTCGGACGAAGCCTTCAAGGAATGGCGTTTCCGCCGCTTCACGGGGAAAATGGATGTCGATGTGAGCCAGGAGGACGACGAACCGTCCGAATCGGAAGCTGCCGACGGGGAAGACCGGCCGGCCGGCGAAAAGACGCCGCAGTCCGTGACCCGCCCGCCTGCCGGCTCCGCACCTGCGCCTGCCGCTGCGGGTGAACGCGGTCCTGCCGGTGCGGTCGGGAAGGAACAGACCGTTGCCGGACGCGAGCTGGCGCCTGAAACGGGCGGAAAGCCTGCTGCCGGATCGGAGGTTGCCGCAATTGTTTCGGATCCTGCTGCCGAAGGCAATCCCGCCGATACTGTTAAAAAAGGGCAGCCTACCGCAGCCGAACGTGAACGGGCCGCCGAAGCGAGCGAAAAGCCTGCCGCCGAATCGGGGGCTGCCGTCCCCGGTGAAACCCCGACCGGAGAGAAGACTCCCGATAACGGCGATCCTGCCCCTGCGGCCCTTTCGCCGCAGGCGGACGAACCGCAAACCGACGCGTAGCGATGACCGTATCCGTTATCCTGATCCTCGTGATGCTGCTCCTCTCGGCCTTCTTTTCGGGCATGGAGATCGCCTTCGTGAGCAAGAACCGCCTCAAACTGGAGATCGACCGCAAGCAGAGCGGCCTGCTCGATTTCGTGGCGAAGGTCTTCGAGCGGCATCCGGGGCAGTACATCACGTCGATTCTGGTGGGCAACAACATCGCGCTGGTCGTCTATTCGCTCTACATGTCGTCGCTGCTGCGCGCGCTCGCTGCGCTGGCCGGCTGGGACGCCGTGGCGCAGGGCGGGTCGGTGCTGGCCGAAACGCTCATCTCGACGGTCGTCATCATCTTCGTGGCGGAATATCTGCCCAAGTCGATCGTCAAGGGAAATCCCAATTTCTATTACCGAGCCTTCGCGCCGCTGCTCTTCGTCTTTTACATCCTGCTCTATCCGATCGTATGGCTTACGACCGTCGTTTCGTATGTCATCCTGCGGCTGTTCGGCTGCCGGATGAAGAGGCAGGCGCCGGCGGCCGACTTCAACCGCACCGATCTCGAAAGTCTGATCGAGGGGTCGACGGAGGTGCAGCACGACGAGGAGAACGAGATCAAACTGTTTCAGAACGCGCTGGACTTCGCCGATCTGCGCGTGCGCGACTGCATGGTGCCGCGCATCGATGTCGAGGCCGTCGAGCTGTCGACGAGCGTCGAAGAGCTGACGCGCCGCTTCGTCGAGAGCAAATATTCGCGCATCTTCGTCTGGGAGGGCAGTATCGATAATATCGTGGGATACGTCAACTCCAAGAGCCTGTTCCGCCAGCCGGCCGATCTGAGGAAGGTACTGATGACGGCCTATTTCGTGCCGGAGACCATGCCGTTGCAGGCGTTGCTGGAACACTTCATCAAGCACCGCTCCTACATCGCCGTGGTGATCGACGAGTTCGGCGGCACGGCGGGCATCATCTCGCTCGAAGACGTGCTGGAACAGATTTTCGGCGAGATCGAGGACGAGCACGACGAGCAGGATATGATCGAGAAGCAGGTCGACGAGAACGAGTACGTCTTTTCGTGCCGGCTCGAAGTGAAATACCTCAACGAACGCTACGGGCTCGGCATCGAGGAGAGCCGCGAATATGACACGCTGGCGGGTTATATCATCTCGCATCTGGACGGGATTCCTTCTGCCGGTCAGTCGCTTACGGTCGACGGCCTCGAAATCCGTGTGTTGCGCACGACCCGTTCGCGCATCGAGCTGGCGCGGGTCAGACGGTTGTGAGCTTTTTTTCGGCCGATCAGCGGGTTAATTACGAATAATTTACTATCTTTGGAGGCCCGAAAAAAGGACGTTTTCGATAAGCCGGATGCAGAGCCGCACCCGTTCGGGCTGTGCCGAGGCGAAAAAACGTCCGCAGGAAAGCAAACTAATGAAAAAATAAATACAGTTTTATGGCAAGTTTGAACACTTTACGGACCAAGTTCGGCGCGCTTCTGTCGGTGATTATCGCACTCGCCCTCTTGGCATTCATTCTGTCGTTGAAGACCGACATGGGTTTCTCGGACAACGATCCGAAGGTCGGCGTGATCGACGGCGACAAGATCCGCTACTCCGAGTATCTGAATCAGTACGACGCCATCAAGAACCGCAACGGCGGCGTAGAGGCTTCGACCGATCAGGAGTCCGACCAGCTGGCCGCCGCGACGTGGCAGGCGCTTTTCGCCGACCACGTGCTCGTCCCCGGCTTCGAGCGGATGGGTATCGAGGTTCCCGAGCAGGAGCGTCTGGACATGGTCAGCGGCAAGATCCCTTCGCAGGCCTTCTATTCGGCTTTCGGCGATCCGCGTACGGGGGCTTACAACGCTGCCGCCGTGTCGCAGTTCCTGTCGCAGGCCGCTTCCGACGCCCGCGCGCAACAGGCGTGGAACGACCTGAACGAGCAGGCCCGGCTGGAACGCGCCGTGCAGAAATACGCCACGCTGATCGGCAAGGGCGCCTATGTCAACAAACTCGAAATCGAGGACGGTGTCGATGCGGCCAACCAGGTCTTCGGCGGGAAGTATGTCGCCAAGCGTTATTCGTCGGTGCCCGATTCGCTGGTGAGCGTCTCGTCGGGCGAGATCAAGTCGTTCTACAACGCCCATAAGGAGATGTTCAAGCAGTCGCCGTCGCGCACGCTGTCGTACGTGGTCTTCGAGGTGAACGCTACGGACGACGATATGCTGAACCTCGAAAAGGAGGTGCGCGCCGTCGGCGAGAAGTTCGACGCCGCGGAGGACGTGAAACTCTTCGTGCGTCAGGATCGCCACGGCGAGATCGCCGACCGTTATGTGACGGCGGCGCAGCTGGGCGAACAGGCCGAGGCGCTCGTCGCGGGCAAGATGTTCGGCCCTGAGTTGAAGAACAACGTCTGGACGATGGCCCGTGTGGTGGAGAGCCGCATGGCTCCCGATACGCTCGGTCTGAAAATGATCGTGCTTCCGTATACCGCCGAGAAACTGGCCGACAGTCTCAAAACGGTGGCGACGAGTGAGAATTTCGCCGACCTGTCGCGTCAGTATTCGGCCAACGAGGAGTTGGCCGCCGCAGGCGGCGAGGTGGGCGTCTACCCCTTCTCGGCCTTCAATACCGTAATGGCCGAAGCGCTTTCGGACGCCAGAAAGGGCGACGTGGTGAAGGTGATGAGCGGCGACGCCATCCAGCTCGTCAACGTTTACCGTGCCGACAAACCCTCGAAACATTACAAGGTGGCGACGGTAAGCTATCCCGTGGAGGCTTCGGCCGCAACGCTGCGCGACGTTCACAATCAGGCCAGCACCTTCGCCGTGAACGCCAAAGGTTCCGCCGCCGCGTTCAACGAGGCGGCCTCGAAGGCTGCCGTGACGCCGCGCATAGCGACGCTCAACATGGGTGACCGCTCGGTTCGCGGTCTGGAAGGTTCGCGTGAAGTGGCCCGCTGGGCCTACGGCGCGGACAAGGGCGACCTGTCGGAGATTTTCAAGGTCGGCAAGGACTATGTCGTGGCGCTGCTCACGGAGATCGACGACGACGAGTACGCTTCGGTGAAGAAGGCTGCCCCGCAGATTCAGAACCGCCTGCTGCGCGACAAGAAATACGACTATATCGTGAAGAACCTCTCCGATGCGTCGCTGGCAGGCGCCGCCGAGAGCTTCGGCAGCGAGGTGACCGATTTCAAGGACGTGACCTTCGGGTCGTTCTACATCGACGGTGCGGGTGTCGAGCCGGCGCTCGTGGGTGCGATCACCGAGACGACCGAGAAAGGCAAGGTTTCGGCTCCGGTCAAGGGCATTTCGGGCGTTTACCTCTTCGAGGTGACTGCGATCGATCCGGCCGAGCGGCAGCAGACGGCCGAGGACGAGAAGGTGCGTGCCGAAGCGATGGCCGAGGGAATGATGCAGCAGCGCCTCCTGCCGGCTTTGCAGGAGATGGCCGAGATGAAGGATTTGAGCGGCCGTTATTTCTGACGAAAACACCCGATTCGTAAAGTGGTCGGACTCACGTCGTGAGTCCGACCACTTGCGTTTCGGAGGTAAAAGCGGCCGGATTTTCATAAATATATAGGTAAGCGTTTATAATTTGTAGGAAAGCGTTATCTTTGCAGCAGATTTATGTTACGGATCGATCCGAAAAGACAACGGGTAACGGGTGGCATGGCGACTCTGTTTTTCGGAGCCGGATGCCGTAGACGAATGGAAATCTCCCTTTTTATTAATCTAAACTTATACTTATGAGGAAACTTGCCTTTTTATTTTTGTCGCTGTTCGCATTCTGTACGGCTTCGGCACAGGTGACGACGTCGAGCATGAGCGGTCGCGTCGCCGACACCGACGGCCAGCCGATCATCGGTGCGACGATCGTCGCCGTGCATACGCCGACGGGTACGCAGTATGCTACGGCATCGACACGCAACGGCCAGTTCAACTTGGGCGGTATGCGTGTGGGAGGTCCTTACGATGTGGAGGTCAGCTTTATCGGCTGCAATACGGAAAAGATCGAGGGAATCTATCTGACCATCGGCGAGGAGGCTACGTTGGACTTCGTGTTGCGCGAAGACTCGCAGTCGATTGGTGAAGTGGTGGTCGTAGGCAAGGCCAATCCGGTCTTCAATGCCAACCGCACGGGCGCGCAGGAGGTCGTGACGCTCGAAATGATGGAGAAACTGCCTACGACGAGCCGTTCGCTCGATGAATTCGTCAAACTGACGCCCATGTCGAGCGGTAAGAATTTCGCCGGTACGTCGTATCGTTTCAACAACGTGACCGTCGACGGTGCGTCGTTCAACAACTCGTTCGGCCTGTCGTCGGCGCTGGGCGCCCAGGGTACGGAGCCCATCTCGCTCGAATCGATCGAGCAGGTGCAGGTGATGATCGCTCCCTACGACGTGCGCAACGGCGGCTTCACGGGCGGCGGTATCAACTCGGTGACCAAGTCGGGTACCAACGAGTGGCACGCTTCGGCCTATATGTATACCAAGAGTCCCGAGTTGCAGGGCCGCCGCGTGCGCGACTATGTCGGTCAGGTGTCGGAGTTCTCCAATCGTCAGTACGGTGTGAGCCTGAGCGGCCCGATCGTGAAGAACAAGCTCTTCTTCTTCGTCAACGGCGAGCTGGACCGTCAGGACGAACCGATCTCGAACCGTCTGGCCGATTCGCGTGTCTCGGCTGCCGATCTGGACGATCTGGCCAAGTTTCTCGGCGATCAGTTCAACTACAATCCGGGCGGTTACGATCTGTCGAAGACCGAGACGCGGGCCGATCGTCTTACGGCGCGTATCGACTGGAATATCAACGATCGGAATACCTTCTCGTTGAAGTACTACTACCTGAAATCCTATAATACGAACGCACCTTCGACGTCGGGCGCTCCTGCCAACGGACGCGGCCCCAACGCCTATGCCATGCCCTTCTCGTCGAGCTACTACCGCACGAACAACGATTTCAACATCGTCATGGCCGACTGGAACTCGACGATCAACGACCACATGTCCAACACGTTGAAGGTGGGGTACTCGCGTCTGCGCGACTATCGCGACATGGACGGCGGTTTCTTCCCGCAGGTCGACATCCTCAAAGACGGATCGAGCTATACGGTCTTCGGTACCGAGGCCAACTCCTACAACAACCAGCTCGATACCGACATCTTCCAGATTCAGGACAACTTCACGATGAACTACGGCCGTCACCAGATCACCGTCGGCACGCAGTCGGACTATCGCAGTTTCAGCAACGGCTTCGCGCAGAACTATCCGGGCTCGTGGGTCTTTTCGTCGATCGACGACTTCAAGTTCAACGTGCTGGCCGCAAAGGATTACATGGCTTCGCACGGCAATATGACGGGCTTCGACATTACCAAGTACGACCCCTCGCAGTTCGGTCTGAAGGGCGTGGTCAACGGCGGTCTTGCCAACAGCGCCGGTACGGGGCAGACGCACTACTTGCAGAAGTATTCGCTTATGGAGGGCTTCCCCTTCGCCGAGATCGACGTGCTGCAACTCGGCTTTTACGTGCAGGACAAGTGGACGCCCAGCAACCGTTTCTCGCTGACGTTCGGTCTGCGCGTCGATATGCCGATTTTCATGACCGACCTGCCTGAGAATCCGCGCGTGGCGGCCGAGACCTATCGTGACGGCATCAAGGTCGACGTTTCGAAATATCCGGGCGTGCACCCGCAGTTCTCGCCGCGCGTGGGCTTCAACTGGAAACCGCTCGAAGACGGTTCGTTGCAGTTGCGCGGCGGTACGGGACTCTTCACGGGCACGCCTCCCTATGTCTGGATTTCGAATCAGGCGGGCAACAACGGCGTGCTTTTCGGGTCGATCGACATGGAAGGCGAGGCGCTGAAAAATCTCGGTTTCCTGGGCAGCATCGATCAGAACGCCAATATGTACAAACCCGCCGAGGCGGCCTATTCCCGTGCCGAGATCGCCGTGACGGATCCCGATTTCAAGTATCCGAGCCTGTGGAAGAGCAATCTTGCGCTCGACTACAAGTGGCGCGGCTGGGTATTCACGCTCGAAGCCCTCTACACGAAGGATGTCAATGCGATCTACCATGACAACATCGGTATCGAGGTCGCCGAAGGCAAATACGTGAACGACGGCGGTCAAGGACAGCGCACGGCCTTCACGGGGAGATATTACGCCGAGAACAAGACGCTCAACCCGATGAACGGAGAAAACGGCGCCGCTTCGCACGTCGTGATGCTTCGCAATACGAACAAGGGCTACTCGTTCTACACCACGCTCCAAATTCAGAAGGAGTTCGTGCAGGGGCCGCTGCGCGGTCTCTACCTCAATGGATCGTATACGATGGGTACGGCGCGCAGCGTGACCGACGGTACGTCGTCGGTGGCTACGTCGGCCTGGAAATATACGCAGAAGGTGGCTGTCAACAGCGAGGAGCTGGGCTATTCGGCCGGCTCGTTCGACGGGCGGCTGTTGTTGAGCGCCTTCTACACGGCACGCTGGGGCAAGCACGGTGCGACCAACTTCGGTCTGGTCTACCAGCGTTACCGTCCTTTCCGCTTCTCCTACTGCTACGGCGGCGACGCCAACGGCGACGGTCAGACGGCCAACGACCTGATCTACGTGCCGGCCAACCGCGACGAAGCGGTCGGCCATCTGGTTTCCGACGGTTTCGCCGACAACAACGGCAACATGGCCGGTGACAAGGATTTCGACGAGGCGCAGGCCTGGGAGAATGCCTGGCAGGCGATGGACAAGTTCATCGAGCAGGACGCCTATCTGAGCAAGCACCGCGGCGAGTACACTAAGCGCAACGGCGCCGTGGCACCCTTCGCCAATCAGCTCGACCTGAGCATTTCGCACGACATCATCGTTCCGCAGCGCAACGGTCGCGAGCACAAGTTGCGATTCAGTTTCAACATCGACAACTTCCTCAACCTGCTCAACCGCAACTGGGGTGTAAGCTACTCGCAGTATCTGGGGACGAACGGTCAGCAGTATCAGTTCTTGTCCGTCACGCAGAAGCCGACGGCGGCCAACGACTATACGCTTCAATACAAGATGACCAACGGATTGAAGGACATCTACGGCAACGACATTTCGCTGGATCGTACCTACAAACCCGATATCGGTTCCTATTGGACGATGCAGTTCGGTATCAAATATATGTTCTAAGCGGAGGAATCCGTCTGCAAACATGAAGGGGCGTCACATCAGTGACGCCCCTTCGTTGTCGTTTCTCTGCGGGATCAGGACTCGGCGGCGGGGAGTTTGAGCAGCAGCTCGCCGATGGCTTCGCGCAGCGTCTCCTTCGGCAATGCCCCGGTAGCCATCTGCGGCATTCCCCGGGCGGGGATGAAGAGCAGCGTGGGGACGGAGCGCACGCCGAAGGCTGCGGCCAGCTCCTGTTCGCGGTCGATGTCGACCTTGTAGATATCCACTTCGCCGGCGTACTCCTCGGAGAGCTCTTCCAGGATCGGTGCGAGCGTGCGGCAGAGGCCGCACCAGGTCGCATAGAAGTCGACGATGGCCGGTCGCGAGCCCAGATAGTGCCATTCGGAGATGGCGGAGTCGAGGTTGGCGATTTTTTCCGAGAATTCGGTTTTGGTCAGTTGCGTGATTGCCATGATTGCGGTTGTTTTGCGGTTATTGTACGGGAACTTCTTCGAGCTCTTCCTGCGGCAGCGGCCGCGTGCAGAAGAACCAGTCGTAACACTGCGTCCCTTCGTCGGGACGGGTCATGCGCTCTTCGGCAGCGGCCGACGACGAGGCGGTGGGCACGATCGCTTCGTCGCCCGGATGCCAGTCGGCGGGCAGCGCCACGTTGAAGCGGTCGACGGTTTGCAGGCCGACGAGCACGCGTTTGATCTCGTCGAAGTTACGGCCCAGCGCCAGCGGATAGTAGATCACGGCGCGGATCGTGGCGTCGGGGTCGATGAAGAAGACGGCTCGGACGGCCGACGTCGAACTTTCGCCCGGCTGGATCATGCCGTAGAGGTTGGCGACTTTCATCCGCAGATCGGCGATCAGCGGGAAGCGCACCTCGACGTGCTGCATTCCGCGGTAGACGATCTTGTCGCGGATCGTGCGCAGCCATGCGATGTGGCTGTACAGTCCGTCGACCGAGAGTCCGACGAGCTGGCAGTTGAGCGCTTCGAATTCGTCGCTGCGCGCCGCGAAGGTCATGAATTCGGAGGTACAGACGGGCGTGAAGTCCGACGGGTGGCTGAAAAGGATGATCCAGCGTCCGGCATAATCTTCCGGAAAGCGGATCGGGCCTTGCGTAGTGACGGCCTCGAACGACGGGGCCTTGTCGCCGATGCGCGGCAGGGGAGTGGTGTTCAGATTTTCCATATCGTCTCTTTTTTTAACGGTGTGACACGGCGGTCGACCGGAAGAAACTCTCTGGAAGTAGCGAGGAGACCTCAGAAGCGGCGGGTGTAGGCGTAGCAGTAGGGGAGCGTTCCCCGGCGGCGGTAGTAGTCCTGGTGACAGGTTTCGGCGGGCCAGAAGGGGCCGGCCGGCGTCACGCGCGTGGCGACGCGGTAACCTTTGCTGCGGAGCAGGGCGATGAGCCGTTCGGCCACGGCGCGTTGTTCGGGCGAGGTGTAGAAGATTTCGGAGCGGTACTGGTCGCCGATGTCGGGCCCTTGGCGGTCGATCTGCGTAGGGGCGTGGATCTCGAAGAAGAGGCGTGCGAGCGTTTCGTAGGAGACCTTCGACGTATCGAAGGTCACGCGCACCGCTTCGGCGTGTCCCGTGGTATGGCTGCACACCTCCTCGTAGGTAGGGCGGTCGGTGCGGCCGCCGGTGTAACCCGCTTCGACCGAGAGGACGCCGGGCTGTTGTTCCAGCAGGTATTCCACGCCCCAGAAACAACCGCCGGCGAAGATCGCCGTTTCGGTCGTGGCGGCCGCCTCGGAGGAGGTCCGGTCGGACGACTCCGCGGCCGGCACGAAGTCGAGCGAGAGGGAGTTGACGCAGTGGCGCGTATTCTTGTCGGTAAAGCGTTCACCCGTGAAGACATGCCCCAGATGCGCCCCGCAGCGGGCGCAGGTGATCTCGGTGCGGCGGCCGTCGGCGTCGGGCGTGCGGCGTACCGCACCTGCGATCTCGTCGTCGAAGGCGGGCCAGCCGCACCCCGCATCGAACTTGTCCTCCGAACGGTAGAGCGGCGCGCCGCACTGGCGGCAGCGGTAGAGGCCGCGCTCGCTGTGCTTGTAGTATTTTCCCGTGAAGGGAGCCTCGGTTCCCTTGTCGACG
Source organism: Alistipes communis (assembly GCF_006542665.1). NCBI lineage: Bacteria > Pseudomonadati > Bacteroidota > Bacteroidia > Bacteroidales > Rikenellaceae > Alistipes > Alistipes communis. Next base: position 645,669 of record NZ_AP019735.1, on the reverse strand, counting down.
ATGATCCGGCGTTCGTCGGGTGTGAGCGGTTTCATGGTTTGTGCATTTACCGTGAGGAGAATTCCCATGAGGGCGATTCCCCCTGCGATGATTCGTTTCATAACGCTCTGTCGGATGTGCAACAATCGCGCCGTGCGCGCCCTACAACAGCGATATTGCGCCTTGCACGGCGTAGAGGACAGCCACGTAGCGCAGCGCCTTGCCCGCGAACATGGCCAGCGTGGTGATCCACACGTTGCTGCGCATGAGTCCCAGCAGGATGGCGATCGCTTCGCCGACGTAGGGCAGGAAGGCGAAAAAGGCGCTCCATGCCCCCTTTCCTGCGAGGAAGCGTCCGGCACGGTCGAGTTGTTTTTCGCCGATGCCGAGGTAGCGGCCGAACCATTCGCGTTTGCCCAGATGACCGATCCAGTAGCAGGTCATGCCGCCTGCGGTGTTGCCCGTGGCGGCTGCCAGCAGGCAGAGTGCGGGGTCGAGTCCCAAGCGGACGAGTACGACCATCACCGCTTCCGAACTGAACGGGACGATGCTCCCCGCCACGAAGGCCGAGAGGAAAAGTCCCCAATAGCCCCAGTCGATGCAGAGCTGCGTGGCCGTGTCCAGAAATCCTTCCATGTCATTCGTCGCTTTGTTGCGGCAGGTCGTCGAGCAGTGCCGTCAGCGAATCGTAGAGCGGCACGCCGTAGCGCCGGCAGGTGATGCGCACGTTGTCGTAGCGGTAGTAGTCGGGGCTGCACGCCACGAACAGCTTGCCCGAACGGGCGTAAAGTCCCATTTCGAGCAGCGAGATCGGCGAGCGGCTGTCGCCCAGCAGATTCATTACGATGAGGTCGGCCGCTTCGAGGTGCGCCAGCTCCCACGCGACTTGGTATTCCATTTCGGCCGGCGAGGCATGGAACTCCCGACGGCGGGGGTTGAAGAAGAGCCAGCGGCCGCCGATGCTGTCGCGGAAGCGGGCGACGAGAGCCGCCTGCCAGTCGGCGCTGCGTCCCATGTCGATCGTGCCGGCGAGGAAGACCTTGCGGTACTGCGTCGAGTCGACCGTGTGCGACCGCCAGCGGGGCTGGTATTCGGCCACGTCGTCGGCCGGCGTTTCGGCGGCTCGTATGCCGGTCGGCCGGGAACCGCCGCCGCAGCCGGCGAGCAGTCCGGCCAGCAGGAGGACGAGGAGGGTTGCAGGGCGGTTCATCGGAGCGTGTCGTCGAGCGGCCACGGCCGCAGTTCGTAGAGTTGGTTGCGCAGGCGCGGCGTGAAGCCCGCTTCGCGGATCGCCTGCTGGATGCCTTCGGCGTCGAAGCGGTTGTCGGCGCCGGCCGACGAGACGACGTGCTCCTCGATCATGATCGACCCCATGTCGTTGGCGCCGCTGTGGAGCGCCGCCTGCGCCGTCTGGCGGCCGACGGTGAGCCACGACGCCTGTATGTTGGGGATGTTGTTCAGGATCAGCCGGCTGGCGGCGATGATGCGGATGTATTCCAGCGGCGAGAAATCGGTCGACGTCCCTTCGGCTTCGAGCCGCGTGCCCGTCGAGCGGAAGATCCACGGGATGAAGGCCAGAAAGCCGGGCTTCCCTTCGGGGCAGCGCGCTTGCAGATCGCGGATCGCGAGCAGGTGGTCGACGCGCTGGCGCGGCTGCTCGACGTGGCCGTACATCATCGTGGCCGACGTGGCCAGCCCCAGCGTATGGGCTTCGTGCATCACCGCGAGCCACGACGCCACCGAGGGCTTGGCGGGCGAGATCGCGCGCCGCACGTCGGGGTCGAGAATTTCGGCTCCGGCGCCCGGCAGCGAATCCAGTCCGGCGGCCATGAGCCGGCGCAGCGTTTCGAGCGTCGTCAGACCGCTGATGCGGGCGATGTGGGCCACTTCGGGCGCACCGAGCGCATGAAGCCGGATCCGGGGGAACATCCGTTTCAGGTCGCGGAACAGCTCCTCGTAGAAGTCGATGCCGAGCTGCGGATGCAGCCCGCCCTGCAACAACAGCTGGTCGCCGCCCAGCGCAAGCGTTTGCGCGATCTTTTCGCGGTACTCCTCGCGCGAGGTGACGAAGGCGCGCTGCGTATCGTGGGGCTTGCAGTGGAAATTGCAGAACTTGCAGCCCGAGATGCAGACGTTGGTGATATTGACGTTGCGGTCGATCTGCCACGTCACGACCGTCGGGTCGGCGACCGTCGCACGCCGCACGGCGTCGGCCGCTGCGGCCAGCTCCTGCACGGGCGTGCATTCGTAGAGCGCATAGGCTTCGTCGCGCGTGAGCGGCTCGCGCCGCACGGCCTTGTCGAGTATGCGGTCGGTCGTCATGTCAGCGGCGGCGTTTTACCTGCGGGCTCCGGCGGCCTCGCTGCGGGGTGTCGGTGCGGGGTGCGTCGGGTAGCACCATGTCGAAGTCGAGCTGGCGTTTTTGCAGATCGGCGCGCTTGACGCGGATGCGCACGGCATCGCCCAGCGTGAAGCGCCGGCCCGTCGAGCGGCCCGTCACGGTGTATTCGGCCGGATCGAAGTCGTAGAAATCGTCGTGCATGTCGCGCATGGCCACCAGCCCTTCGATGTGGTTCTCGTCGATCTCGACGAAGATGCCCCACTCGGTGATGCCCGATATGTGGCCGGCGAACTCCTCGCCCAGGCGTGCCTGCATGAACTCCACCATCTTGTATTTGATCGAGGCGCGTTCGGCCTCGGCGGCGATCACTTCGCGTTCCGAGGCGTGCTCGCACAGTGCTTCGAATGCCGCCTTGTCGGTCGTCTTGCCGCCTTCGAGGTAGCGTGCCAGCAGGCGGTGCACCATCATGTCGGGATAGCGGCGGATCGGCGAAGTGAAGTGGGTGTAGTAGGGGAAGGCCAGTCCGTAGTGGCCGATGTTGTCGGTGGTGTAGTAGGCTTTGGCCATCGAACGTACGGCCAGCGTCGTGACGACGTTCTCTTCGGGGCGGCCCTTGACCTTCTGGAAGAGCTTGTTCATCTCCTTGGCGACGGGACGTCCCTCGGAGGCTTTGAAGACGTGCCCGAAGCGCAGGATGAACTGCCGGAAGCTCTGCAACTTGTCGACGTTCGGTTCGTCGTGGACGCGGTAGACCATCGTGCGGCCCGACTTGCGCCCTCTGACCTTGCCGCAGAACTCGGCAACGCGGCGGTTGGCCAGCAGCATGAACTCCTCGATCATCTGGTTGGCCTCCTTCTGTTCCTTGAAATAGACGCCCAGCGGCCGGCCCTTCTCGTCGAGCCGGAATTTGGCCTCGGCGCGGTCGAAGCTGATCGCGCCGTTGCGGAACCGCTCGCGGCGCATGGCCTGCGCCAGCCGGTTGAGCGTAAGGATCTCTTCGGCGTAGTCGCCCCGGCCGGTCTCGATCACCTGCTGCGCCTCCTCGTAGGCGAAGCGGCGGTCGGAGTAGATCACCGTGCGGCCGAACCACTCGTCGAGGATTTCGAGGTTCTCGTTGAGGGTGAAAACCGCCGAAAAGCAGAGGCTCTCCTCGTGCGGCCGCAGCGAACAGAGTTCGTTGCAGAGCCGTTCGGGCAGCATCGGCACGGTGCGGTCGACCAGATAGACCGACGTGCCGCGCGCTTCGGCTTCGGTGTCGACCACCGAACCCGGCCGCACGTAGTGCGTCACGTCGGCGATATGGACGCCCACTTCCCACACGCCGTCGCGGACTTTGCGGACCGACAGCGCGTCGTCGAAGTCCTTGGCGTCGGCCGGATCGACGGTGAAGGTCACCGTCTGCCGGAAGTCGCGCCGCTCGGCGTAGTCTTTGCGGGTGATGCGCCCGTCGATGGCTTCGGCTGCCGCCTCGACCTCCGGCTCGAAGCGGTAGGGGAGGTCGTATTCGGCCAGAATGGCGTGCATCTCGGTGTCGTTCTCGCCCGCCTTACCCAGAATGTCGACCAGTTCGCCCACGGGGCTTTTCGAGCCGGGCGCCCATTCGGCGATGCGTACGACGACCTTATCGCCGTTTTTCACGTTCGGGCAGTCGCGCTTGTGGAGGTAGACGTCGACGGGCATCTTGCGCGAGTCGATACGCACGAAGACATTGTGTTCGTTGACTTCGGCCGTGCCGACGTAGCGTTTGCGGCTGCGTTCGACGATCGCGGTGATCTCGCCTTCGGGGGCGTTGGAACCCCGTGCCTTGCGCGTGAGCACCAGTTGCACGCGGTCGCCGTCGAGAGCGTTCAGCGAGTTGCGCGAGTGGATGTAGACCTGCTGCTCCATGCCTTCGACATGCACGAACATCGAGCCGGTATTCAGCATCTCGACCGTGCCTTCGAGTCGGGGCCGCTGGGCGGGGCTCAGGCGGTATTTGTCGCGCGGGCAGCTCTCGACGACGCCCGTTGCGAGCAGTTGTTCGACGATCTGCATCGTCTCGCGGCGGCCCTCCTTGCTTGCGCCGCCCGATGCCGAAGCGAGGTGGCGCAGCGAGAATTTGTTGTCGGGCAGCTGCCGGAACAGTTCCAAGATCAGCGCGGCGCGTTCGTCGCCGTTATGGGTTTGTTTTTTCGTTCTTGTCATTTTTCATTCAACAGTTTGAGGGCCAGCGCCTGCATGAAGGCTATGCCCGTGGTGATGGCCTTCTCGTCGGGCGAGAAGGTCGATGTATGCGGTTTCCCCGACGCCGTGCCGACGCCCAGCCGGTAGAACAGCGACGGATAGCGGTGGGTGTAGAACCCGAAGTCTTCGGCCGTCGTGCGCAGCGGCAGGTCGACGGCCTGCCACCGCTCGGCAGCCAGGCTGCGGGCGAGCGAGGCGAGGGCGGGGTCGTTGACCACGCAGGGATAGCCCCGCCCGATGTCGACGGCCGTCCGTGTGCCGTACCGGCGGTCGGCGGAGGCGGCGATTTCGCGGATCGCGTCGTAGGAGGCGCAGCGCAGCGCCTCGTCGAAGGTGCGCAGCGTCCCTTCGAGCCGGACGTCGTCGGGGACGACGTTCGTCGCGCCGTCGGCCTCGATGCGGCCGATCGAGAGGACGCGCTCCGGCAGGTTGAGGGCCAGTAGTCCGCCGACGAGTTCGGCGGCGGCGGCTACGGGATCGTGCAATTGATTGCGCAGTGCGGCGTGGCCTCCTGTGCCGTGTACGGTGAAGCGCAGTTCGTCGCTCGAAGCCATGTATTTGCCCGCGCGGAATCCGAAGGTGCCCACTTCGAGCGACGGTTCGACGTGCTCGCCTACCACGGCCCGCACGTCGTAGTCGGCGAAAGGCTCTTCGGCCAGCACCAGCGACGCGCCTCCGGGGTTGCACTCCTCGCCCGGCTGGAAGAGCCCGAGAAGCGTCCCTTCGAAGTCGCGCGAACGATTGAGCTCCTGCAAGGCACCCATCAGCACGGCCGTGTGGACGTCGTGGCCGCAGGCGTGCATCACCCCGTCGTTGAGCGAGCGCCACGCCACGTCGGCCTGTTCGCGGATCGGCAGCGCGTCGATGTCGGCGCGCAGGACGACCGCACGACGAAGATTGCCGCGGCCTTCGATGCGTGCCAGGACGCCCGTGCGGGCGACGGTGCGGTGGGCGATGCCCAGCCCGTCGAGCGTGCGGGCGATGAGGTCGTGCGTCCCGGTCTCGCGGAACGAGAGTTCGGGACGGCGGTGCAGCGCACGGCGGAAAGCGATGATGTCGAGCTCGTCGGCCATGGTCAGAATACCTCCTTGATGATTTGGCGCACGTTCTCGGCGCGGCCCATGGTATAGAAATGGATCACCGGTACGCCGGCGGCTTTCAGCCGGCGGCACTGGTCGACGGCCCACTCCACGCCGATGCGGCGGATCGCTTCGGGGCGGTCGGCGTGCGCCCGGACTTCGCTGTACAGTGCTTCGGGCAGTTCGATGGCGAAGGTTTCGGGGAGCAGCGTGAGCTGCCGCAGCGTCGAGAGGGGTTTCACGCCCGGGATGACCGGCACGTCGATCCCCGCTTCGCGGCAGCGGCCGATGAAGGCCAGGATGCGGTCGGCGTCGTAGCAGATCTGCGTCATGACGTAGTCGGCGCCGGCGTCGACCTTGGCTTTGAGGTGGCGCAGGTCGCTTTCGGCGTCGAGGGCGTCGACGTGTTTTTCGGGATAGCCCGCCACGCCGATCGAGAATTTCGAGTGGTGGCACTCCTCCACTTCGCCGTCGACGAACTCGCCGCGGTTCATCGCCGCGATCTGCCGCACGAGGTCGATGGCGTGGGAGTGCCCCTGCGGATGGGGCATGAAATGGCGTTCGTTGGGGCCGCAGTCGCCGCGCAGCGCCAGCACGTTGTGCAGCCCGAGGAAGTCCATGTCGATGAGCGCGTCCTCGATGTCGTAGCGCGACAGGCCGCCGCAGATCAGGTGCGGCACCACCTCGATGCCGAAGCGGTCGCGGATCGCGGCCGAGATGCCCACCGTGCCGGGACGCCGCCGCATCCGGTGCCACTCGATGTGGCCGTCGGGGGTAAGCGTCTCCTTGATGCTCTCGCGGTGGAAGGTGACGTTGATGAAGGCGGGGTCGAATTCGCGCAGGGCTTCGATCGTGGTGAAGACGCTGCGGGTGCCGTCGCCTTTGAGCGGCGGCAGCAATTCGAACGAGAAGCGGGTCGTCTCCCGTGCGGAGGTTTCGCGGATGATATCCAGTACGTTCATGTTCAGACGTTGTTCGGAATGATTTTTTCAACGGTTTCGACTGCCAGTCCGCGCCGTTCGGCGTAGTCGCGCAGCTGTTCGGCGTCGATCTGTCCGACGGAGAAATAGCGGGCATCGGAGAAGAACAACCCGCAGAGCGCTTCGCCGGGCGAGATCATCCAGTTCTCCGTCAGCCGCATGCGGGTCGTCTGTTCGACGGCGAGCAGATCGAAGATCTCGCGTTTGAGCGAGTGGTCGGGCGAGGCGGGGTAGCCGAAGGCCATGCGCCGGCCGCGGTATTCGCCCGCGATGACCTGCTGCGGCGTCGGCGCCTCTGCGGTTTCGTAGCCCCACATCTGCCGCCGCACGAAGCTGTGCACCACTTCGGCGAAGGCTTCGGTGAGGCGGTCGGCGAGCAGCTTGGCCATGATGGCCGAGTAGTCGTCGCCCTCGGAGCGGAACTTGTCGCAAAGCTCTTGCAGGCCGATTCCGGCCGTGAGGGCGAAGGCGCCGATGTAGTCGGTCGCGCCGTCGCGCCGGTCGGCGATGAAGTCGGACAGGCAGAGGTTTTCGGCGCCGCGCGTCTGGTTGCGAAGCATGGGCAGCGTATGGCGGCGTCCCTTCGCATCGGTGAGGAGGATGTCGTCCCCGCGGCTGACGGCGGGGTAGATTCCCACGACGCCTTGCAGCGTGAGGAGCCGTTCGTCGGCGATGCGGTGCAGCAACGCCTGTGCGTCGTCGAAGAGTTTGCGGGCTTCGTCGCCCCGTTCGGGGTGGTCGAAGAGGTCGGGGCAGCGTCCTTTGAGCCCCCATGCGGGGAAGAAGAAGTTCCAGTCGATGAAGGGTTCGACGTCGGCGATGTCGAAGTCGGGGAAGACGAGCCGTCCCGTGTGGGCTGCGGGCGCGATCTGCGATACGGGACGCGGGCGGCGGTTGCGGCGGGCATCGGCGACGGGGATCAGATCACGCAGCCGTTCGCGGCGCAGGTAGTCGTCGCGCAGCCGTTGCTGGCGGGCCTGCACCTCGGCGACATAGGTTTCGCGATCGGGACCCAGCAGGGCCGCGAGGATGCGGTTGTTCTCGCTCGCGTCGCGCGAGTGGATGACCGGTGCCGCCGTGCAGGGGGCGATCTTCACGGCCGTGTGGAGGTCGGAGGTGGTGGCTCCGCCGATGATGAAGGGGATGTGCAGCGAGCGGCGTTCGGCCTCCTCGACCACGTGGATCATTTCGTCGAGCGACGGGGTGATCAGGCCGCTCAGGCAGATCGCGTCGGCGCCCCATGCGGCCGCTTCGTCGACGATGCGCTGCGCCTCGACCATGACGCCCAGGTCGCGGATCTCGTAGCCGTTGCAGGCCATGACCACCGCGACGATGTTTTTGCCGATGTCGTGGACGTCGCCCTTGACCGTGGCCACGATCACCTTGCCCGCCGACTTTCGGCCGGCGGCGTTCTGTTCGATATAGGGGGTGAGCACCCCGACGGCGCGTTTCATCACGCGCGCCGACTTGACGACCTGCGGCAGGAACATCTTGCCCTGGCCGAAGAGTTCGCCTACGCGCGCCATCGCACGCATCAGCAGCCGGTCGATCACCTGCATCGGGTCGCCCAGTTCGCGGTAGGCTTCGAGCGTGTCGGTCTCGATGTGGTCGGTCACTCCTCTGAGCAGAGCGTATTCGATGCGTTCCGGCAGCGGCCGGGTGCGCCACGCCTCCTCGTGTGCGGCTCCTTCGGCCGCGGTGTCGGTGCGGAGGTGCTGTGCGTAGTCGATGAGCCGCTCGGCAGCGTCGGCACGACGGCAGAGGACGACGTCCTCGACGCGTTCGAGCAGTGCGGGTTCGATGTCGCTGTAAACCTGCAACAGCTGGGGATTGACGATGCCCATGTCCATTCCCGCTGCGATGGCGTGGTAGAGGAAGACCGAGTGCATCGCCTCGCGCACGGCGTTGTTGCCGCGGAAGGCGAACGAGAGGTTCGAAACGCCGCCCGACACCTTGGCGTGGGGCAGGTGTTCCTTGATCCAGCGCGTAGCTTCGATGAAGTCGAGCGCATAGCGGTCGTGCGCCTCGATGCCTGTGGCGACGGCCAGTACGTTGGGGTCGAAAACGATCTCTTCGGGCGGGAATCCCGCTTCGGTCAGCAGCCGGTAGGCGCGTTCGGCCACCTCGATCTTGCGGGCGTAGGTGTCGGCCTGTCCCCGTTCGTCGAAGAGCATCACCACGGCCGCCGCGCCGTAGCGGCGGATGGCGGCGGCACGTTCCAAAAAGGTGCCTTCGCCCTCTTTGAGCGAGATCGAGTTGACGACGCTCTTGCCCTGCACGACTTGCAGACCGGCTTCGAGCACCTCCCATTTCGACGAGTCGATCATCACCGGCACACGGGCGATTTCGGGCTCCGAGGCCATGAGGTTCAGAAAGTGGCGCATGGCCTGCGGCCCGTCGATCAGGCCGTCGTCCATGCAGACGTCGACGAGCTGCGCTCCGGCGTCGACCTGTGCGCGGGCCACGGTGAGCGCTTCGTCGTAGTCGCCTTCGCGGATGAAACGGGCGAACTTCGCCGAGCCGGCCACGTTGGTGCGCTCGCCGATGTTGACGAAGTTGGCCTCGGGGACGATGCGCAGCGGTTCGAGACCGCTCAGGACCGTGATATGGCGCGGTGCGGGGAGACGCCGCGGCGCGTAGTCGCCCGCGATCTTCGCAAGTTCGAAGATATGTTCGGGGGTGGTGCCGCAACAGCCGCCGATGATGTCGACCAGCCCGCGCCGCATGTACTCGGCGCAGTCGGCGGCGAACATCGCCGGCGTCTCGTCGTAGCCGCCCATGATGTTCGGAAGGCCGGCGTTGGGGTGCGTCGAGATGCGCGTCTCGGCCACGGCGGCCAGCCGTTCCAGATAGGGGAGCAGCTGCTTGGCGCCGTAGGCGCAGTTGAGCCCGACCGAAAGCGGCCGTGCATGGGCTACCGAAGCGTAGAAGGCCTCGACGGTCTGTCCCGAAAGGGTGCGTCCCGATGCGTCGGAGAGCGTGCCGGAGATCATCACCGGCGTGCGGATGCCGCGTGTGCGGCACTCGTCGTCGACGGCGGCCAGCGCAGCCTTGGCGTTGAGCGTGTCGAAGACCGTTTCGATAAGCAGCAGGTCGGCGCCCCCGTCCAGCAATCCCCGCACCTGCTCGCGGTAGGCGGCGCACATCTCGGCGAACGTGATGTCGCGCGCGGCGGGATCGTTGACGTCCGCCGACATCGAGAGCGTGCGGTTGGTGGGGCCGATCGAGCCGGCGACGAAGCGCGGTTTGAGCGGGTTGCGTGCGGTGAAGGCGTCGGCTGCTGCGCGGGCCACGCCGGCTGCTGCGCGGGCGATTTCGTAGGCGCAGCCCTCCAGACCGTAGTCGGCCAGCGAGACGGCGTTGGCATTGAACGAATCGGTTTCGATGATGTCGGCGCCTGCGGCGAGGTATTTTTCGTGGATTTCGCGCACCACGTCGGGGCAGGTCAGCGCCAGCAGGTCGTTGCAGCCGCGCAGCTGCCGTTCCCAGTCGCGGAACCGTTCGCCGCGGTAGGCCGCTTCGTCCAGCCCGTAGCCTTGCACCATCGTGCCGAAGCCGCCGTCGAGCAGCAGGATGCGTTCGTCGAGTATCTCTTCGATCGGTTTTCTCATTTTTTGACGATTTCGATTTCAAACAACCGGCTCCAATTCTTTCCCGTGACGAAAATGCGCCGCGTGGCTGCGTCGTAGGCGATGCCGTTGAGTACGTCGGTCACGGGGGTGATCTCCTCTTCGGGCAGCAGTCCCGCGAGGTCCACGACCCCTTCGACCGTCCCCGTAGCGGGATCGATGATGACGATCTGGTCGGTGGTGTAGACGTTGGCCCAGATCTTTCCTTCGATCCATTCCAGTTCGTTGAGGAACTGCACGGGGCGGCCGGCGGCCGTGACCGTGATCTTGCGTCCGCGCCGGAACGTGGCGGGATCGACCTCCCAGATGTGCTCCGAACCGTCGCTCAGATAGAGCGTCTCTCCGTCGGTGGCGAGCCCCCAGCCTTCGCCGGCATAGCGTACGTCGCGCAGTTTCTCGAACGTCTGTGCATCGTAGATGTGGGCCGTGTTGTTCTGCCACGTGAGCTGATAGATACGGTCTTTTACGCGGGCGATTCCCTCGCCGAATTCGCTCTGAGGCAGGCGGACGAGTACGTCGGCGCGACCTGTCGGGAGGTCGAGCCGCTGAATCGCGGAGGCGCCGTACTGGCCGGTGCCTTCCCACAGGAAGCCGTCGTCGAAATAGAGCCCCTGCGTGTAGCTCGTCGTCAGGTGCGGATAGCTCGCCTTGACGACGTAGGTATACTGCACGGGTTCGACGGGAGCCTGTGCGGCCGTTGTCGACGGTGCCGGACGCCGCCCGGCGCAGCCTGTGGCCAGAGCCAGCAAAAGAATCGGTAAACTCGGTTTCACGTTTCTAATATGTATATAATTTTACAAAAATACGAATTAAAAACGAAAATGAAAAATTGCAGGTCGATGTTCGCTTCTCCGGCCGTAGAGGGCGGGGTTTCCGAACAAAGTTCGATACGTTTTGATCTGTCTGGCAGCCGTTTTACGGTTGCGGAGCGCCTGACGGGATTATGCCGGTGAAATTCGGATTCCGAATAAAAAAGAAAAGAGTTGTCGCGTGACAACTCTTTTCGTGTGGTACCACCAGGAATCGAACCGGGGACACAAGGATTTTCAGTCCTTTGCTCTACCAACTGAGCTATGGCACCATCCCGTATTGATATATCTATATATCAATGATTTACGCATAGCCTGTTCGCCCCTTGTCTCTGTCTTTTCGTTGCGGTTTAAACACTGGTTTAAACAAATTGCAAGATTAATAAATAGGTAAATTATCTGTAAATCTTATAGATACAAGTTAAAAGCAACACTAAGATAAGGAGAAAATCGCGCAGGAAAATTTTCCCCTGCTCTCCCCTTTTAAGAATGTTGAGTTGCTTTTGTTTCTGTGGAAAACAGCAAGGACAAACATTGTCAAACAGTCTATATTAAGACCTCTTGTCAAAGTCTGTCCTTGTTTCTTTTTATATGAACTGTTCCAAATACTTCTCGTTGAAACCCGTCAGCGGGAAACGGAACTCTTTCTGTTTACCCTCTACCGATGTATAGCCGAATACGGCCGTGTCGCTCTCGATATGGGCTTCGAAAAGATTGAGCTTGCAGCTGGACTTGGGTAAATCTACGATGTTGGGCAATACAATGGCGAGATGACCCTCTTCTACGGCCTTTGGATTCAGCAGATAGGAGAATCCTGCCATATAACGACCCCGTTTCTGGAAACAGACGGTCATATCTTTCGCAGGGTCGATGTCGAGTTCAAAAATATAGGTGAACTCTCGTGGTGTAGGATCGTCTGTTCTACGCCCTACAAACAGACAGATGCCGTGGTCATTATCATAAGATACGCCTTTGGAGATATACGATATTTGCACATCGTCGATCGTCTCCGTGCCTGTTTTTCAATCGATGCTTGGTGTTTTTCTTTTCATTTTAGCTAAAATTTAAATTGTTATTAAATGTTTGATTATGATGTAAATATACGAAAAATTCATGAGATATGCAATAAAATATATAAAAAAGACAGACTTAGAAAAACGATTAAACAGAGACCGTTTGTCCAAGTCTGCCCTTTGATTATAGTTTCATCATTTATGTTTTTTCTCACATTTATTTCGACAATAATTGTAAGTGTAAAATGACAATGTAACTATTACAGAAAACGCAGCAAACATAAAGAGAAACCAACAAGCACAAGACAGATGACATAAATCGTTCAATTCTGAGTATGCTACTCCTACATAACAGACAATTAGAGTTATTAAATTTTGATTTACATATAGTCTTTCTGGCCAATGCATATTACATATTTTATACTTAACCTCTCCCGCCATGTCGAAACACAGCAGGAGAGGATCATTGTTTTTATTCGTCCAATTCAGAAATCGTTGTAAATTTGTTCCAGCCTGTTGCTTTTTTATATGCATCGACACATCCAGCAGGCACTTTCAGAACGGAGTAGGAATTTATACCCATAAATACATTATATCCACAACTCGGCGGTGTTCTCGTTCCGATCTTGAACAATTGGAGCTGGGAATCTTCGTAAAAGATATAGCCTCCAATCTCTGTTACTTGTGTACATGCAGACATATCCACAGTCGTCAATGCTCTACAACCAACGAAGGCTCCATTATCCATATAATACCCATCAACCATTAAAAGTTGTGATCCTTTCTCGAACGTTACGGTTTTCAGGGAGGTACAGCCATTGAAAGCATTAGCTTCAACCGTCTCCACACTTGCAGGTATCTCAATCGTGGTTAGAGAGGTACAATCACGAAAGGTGTTATATTGAATCATTTTCAATTTTGACCCTTTCTCGAACGTTACGGTTTTCAAGGAGGTACAGCCATTGACGACATTTCTTCCAATCGTCTCCACACTTGCAGGTATCTCGATCGAGGTTAGAGAGGTACAACCCGAGAAGGTGCTATCTCCAATCGTTTTGAGTTGTGATCCTTTCTCGAACGTTACGGTTTGCAGAGCGGTGCAATACGGGAAGGCATTATTTCCAATCGTCTCCACACTTGCAGGTATCTCGATCGAGGCCAATGCTGTACAACCATAGAATGCATTACCTACAATCGTCTCCACACTTGCAGGAATCTCGATTGAGGCCAATGCCTTACAATGCCCGAAGACAGACATTTCGATTGTTTTGAGTTGCGACCCTTTCTTAAACGTTACGGTTTGCAGGGAGGTGCAGCCATAGAAGGCTAACTCTCCAATCTTCTCCACACTTGCAGGGATCTCGATCGAGGTCAATGCTTCACAACCCTCGAAGGCGTATTCTTCAATCGTCTCCACGCTTGCAGGGATCGAAATTGAAACCAACAAAGTTTTTGAAAGAGCGTATGATTTGATTGCAGTTAGCGTGTTGGGAAGGATGAGGCTCTTAATATTGGTACATCCAGAGAATACTTGCTCTGGCAAAACCGAAAGGTTTACTCTCGAAATATCGAGGTGCTCCAAACTCGGAGTGGTCCGTATTGTCATAAAGTCAAATATGTTCAACGTCCCAGATAATTTCAATGACAAGGGCTCTTTCAGCCCCAATTCATTCAGAATCCCTGCAAGCATACCTCCCTCAGGAACATGAATCACATCCTTTGCATCTGAATCGGGGTCGGGCGGAGTGGTTTGTCCAGAATTGGAACCTCCGTTCGGGTCTGTATTCTCATCCGTATTGCTCTCTGTGCAACTGCAACACAAGGCTGCTAACAAGGCAAATAAGAATAGCTTTTTCATAATAATGAATTTTTAAGTTTGTCAATAACTCTAATCTCAGAACAGCCCGCTGCACAGGTCTATTCTGTAATGATGACGGATTAATAGTAGGTCAATCTCAAATAAACAAAACCGCCTGTATCATAGGACAACACTATCCCTGTGGGATAGCCTTCGTCATCGTATTCGTAAGATATTTTGCAAGAGTAATAGGGAGATAATTTGCCATCCACGTAGTTTCCTATCGAAGCTAGATAATTGGATGAGATGGAGCCTTTGAAATTGGTAAACAGAGAGTTGTATTCAAAGATTCCGCTGTCGGTGTACGACAATTCTCCATCAAACAAATTAACGTTTAACTTATTCGGTTTATCAGTGTATGTATAAGTGTATGTATGTGTATAAGTGTCATGAAGATTTTCAACGACCTGTCGGCATTCCATCAGATTACCGTTCTCCCAACGATAAGTCACAATATCTCTATCTCTATTGGAACTTTTTGAGGACACATAACCGTTTTCGTATTCATATCGCCAGCGGGTCTCGCCATTAATATCGAATTCGGTAACATAACCGTTATGATCAAGAATAAATGCAGCGTCATAATTCCATGGATCGTAACCATGATCGTTATATTTAACGCTGACACTATTGTCTGTATAGGTATAAGGATAATCACCACAGAAATCATGATCACCATTGATGGTAACTTTCGCAAGGCGGCCGCTGTCGTCATAACTGAAATTATAATAGCAGGTGCCATTCCTAAATATCTTTTCTATCTGTTTAAGTAGTTTTTGCGATGTCTGGTTCTCTTTGTTATCATCCTCGGAACAGGCCGAAAACAAAATACTCGAAAACATCACTGCGGCAAATAAGAATAGTTTTTTCATAATGAGTTTGAGTTTTAAATTTCTAAATCACACGCCAGTAGTTCATAGCTTTTCGATTTCGTTGATATGGAACACTTCATGTTTAAGATGGTGATCCCCATTAAACCACTTGCATTCAACTTTTTCTGGATGTTCTACACCATCCATTGTTTTGAATGGATACTGAGCGACTGTCATTTCATAGCCACCAGATTTTAGTCTGACAACATCTCCGATCTTAAAATCCATAATTTGTAAGATTTCTTACCGTATCAACTCCTGCTGCGGTGGGTTATGGGTAAAAAGAAAGTGTGGAGTTGTTCGTTTATCTATCGAGAGGCATTTGGCGTAGCCCGAGAACAAATAAACAATACCCCACACCGAATAGAATATATCGAGAATGATATATGCCTACACACGGTGATGAGTGTTCGTATTGCTTATCCTTGTTCTCTAAAATCGCCAAATTTTCTCGATAAGGATTAGCGAAACACTTTCACTAAACTAATATGTCTTCGTCCGTTTGGGGACGATGCCACAAAGTTAGGAAATGTTTTTCAATACGCAACACTCTTGGGGTATTGTAGTTACAAAGTTCCCGAAAACAAAGTTATTCTGCAAGGTTTTTATGATTGGATTCTGAATTTTCTTTGTTGCAGTTTGGGAAAATCGTCTCCAAGACGATCCGCACTTCCCGATGTCTCCGTATCGATATGCAATATTACATTGTGTCGTATCTTTGTTTTACGCTGTCTCGGTGGCGTAAAATCCATTATTTGCAATCTGTTATTGTGCAATATTCCAGCATTAAGCCAACATAAAAACAGAAATCAGAGGTTGCAAAATCTTCTCGAACTTGCAATTCCCCTGATCTCTGTAATTTATGAATTTACTATATCGATATGCAAGCTAAGTTTTACTCTCCTGCAATCTTTTGTATCACGCCGTCCATGTAGATAGCCTGTCCGCTGGTGGTACGTCCCCACCAATGGCAACCGAGTGCGTCGATTATGACCTCGCCCTGCTCTTTGAGTTCCCGTGCCAAGTAAGGCGATACCAGCCACCATTCGAAAACCTCCTCCTCGGTATCGACGAAAGGATAGGTATACTCCTCGTCGATCTTGCCTGCACGGATGAGTTCCCCGACCACCTCGTTCTGCCCATAAAACACATGCAAATCTGCAATGCGTTTTGCCCTTGATTGTCTATCCATATTTTTAGATTTTACATTCAATAAGGGGCGGGGGCTTTGATCTGTCTATCTGTTCGTGGGTAGTATACAAATTGATTGTTAATTTTTTAATCAACTGTCAAAATGGCAGATAGAATTGTTTGGTATATCGTTTGACAATGCTTTATTGTATGGTATCGAGATAGCTACCGATGAATCGCGAGTTCAACTATTAACGCTATCCTTTTGTTAAACTTAAAATGAAGAAACTATGGCTAAGAAAGTTACTTCAAAGTCTGTTGCCTCGAAAGCCTCAAAAGCATTACAAGATGGACGTTCGAGTGCAAGAACCAAAAGTATTGCGGCAAGTGCTTTGTCCCAAAGGGAGTCAAAGAGAAAATAAGTGCCAAAATATTTAGGATGTGCCTGACAAAGACTAGTCTTTGTCAGGTTTTTTATGCCAAATTTGCAGTATTTTATTTGGTAATCATCCTGTCCCTAATAATGGTCATGCAGGCCGTTGTCTTGCCATTGATTTTAGGCGTGGTCTGTTTTACCTCGTATCATTTATTGAGGTCTGCGGCCTTTGCTCTCTGCTTTATCCCCAAATCATCGTAAATGCGTTGCAATTCTGCTTTGACCTTGCTTTTGGCAATGGGTGTCAACTTTGCAAAGGTCGCATTTATCATCTTCACGATCTTATACTCGGTCGGTGCAGGCTGGCGTTTCATCAACTCTCGTTTAATATTGCTCACATGGTATTTCAACGCCTGCACTTTGTCTGTTCCCAACTCGTCGTAAGCCTGCTTCACCAACGGATATTTAACCGCTATTTGAGCGCATAAATCCTCGTGGCTCTCCAATGAAAAGAACGGCTTGGTTGTTTTCAGACGGTGGTATTCATCGAACAAGTCTTTGAACGTAACCCGTGCGTTGGCCTTGTTCTCTATCTTCTCCATAATCTCGCTGAACGTATGACGGGTTATCGTATAGCCGTTCTTCTTTAATTCATCTGTAAGGTTTACATAGGTTCTGTAAATATGACGGCATATCTTGAAATTCACAATATCCATATTGGCAAGGTTCTTATCCACCACCAGCCGATTATCCTCTATGCGTACATACTGCTCGTTGATATATTTGATTTTCGATAAGGTCTTTTCTCGTGCCGTTTCACTCAATGAGTTTATTTCCTTGGCATAATCTACCGCTTCTGCAAGCACTTTCTTTGTAGATGCCACGAATTCATCCAATGTCACCTCTCGGCTGTACTTGGTCGTGGAATAGACGTGTACGATTTCACCTTTATACTTGGAATCCCGTAACCGTCCGCAAATCTGCGTGAACAAGGTCGAAATATCCAACAAAGTGTGGGACTTGTTGCCGTCGCTAACGATGAATGTAACGCCGTTCTCGTCGTAAAGGTCGCACCCCTCAAAGCAGGTCGAGGTGTAAAAGTTTATCTTCCTTACGGGGTCTGACGGCTGGCCGATGGGATACTCCCTGCCCAACTTGCGCTGGTTGTTCTCGCTATTGTCCCCGCTAACCGAACAAACGACTTTAACCTGTTCGGGAGTAAGTTTAGCCATATCTATCACCTTTGCGATAAACTCCACGCTGTTTACGAAGATATGCAGGTTGTGTTCCAATCCGCTGTCCAGCACCTTGCGGCACTCCTTGACGATATACTGTGCTGGTTTGGATGTCTGACGGGAACGGATGTTGACTTCCATTAAGTGCGGCCAGTCGATTTCGCAAACAGGCAGGTGTTTCAACTCCTCCAAAACATACTCCTGTTCTATCGGAGTAGCCGTCATATAAGTCGCCCTGTCGAATTTAGCGGCTTCTGCAAGTAAATTCTTAATGGCGGTATGGCGGAACGAATAGGAGTTGAACAGTACGTGTCATTCGTCCACCAATAAGAATGTATCTTTATAAGGGTCTATGCCTATACTCTGCAATGCCTTGATGGTTCGTGGTAGGGAATCGTAGGTAACGGCGATCTTCAATGGAGAATGGCTCTGTGCATAGGCGATAATCTCCTGTTCTGTTACGCCCTCGTAAACACCCAGTACGGATAGATCGTCTTTGCGGTAGATGGTCTTGTTCTTCACCAATGCCACGTAAGGCATGGCGATAATGGTTGGAATGGAATTGCGGATAGCCAACTCGGTAGCTCCGCATCCCGTCTGCTTCTTGTTAAATAAGCAGTTTGCAGGAATTACGGTCATTCACGGTTTATTGGTCTCCTTGTTGATTTCTCCCAAATAAGTTACTCCCTTGGGAGCGGCGATAACTCAATTTTGATTTGCATGGTTATTTGTATTCACATTTATAAAGGTTTGATTGTTAAAATATCTCTTTATTTGAAATCTTCTGTCTCTGCAATCTTCCATATTTTTTAATCCTGTAATTGTATTTATAAAGGAAATATTCATTTCACACTCAAAAAATGTGGTAACCGATAAATAAAGAACAGTTTCAATCACGAAAAATAGGTTTTCCAATAAAGTATGATAAATACTTTTTTTAGCGATATTTTTTTTACACGCAAAAATGCGTGAATAAAAAAACTGGCAAAAAAGTTTTTCATCGCACAAGTCGTGAGAAAAAAATTATCGCAAAAAATCGTACATCGCTTTTTCGATGAAAAGTTTTTTTGCATGAATAATTTGTTTTCATTGTTACATGATGCGTCATTAAAAGCGGCTGTTTTTAGTGGATGCACTTTCTGACGATTCCATATTTTTCGATTCTGAAACTATCCTATTAAAGGGAATCTTCATTTCACACTCAAAAAATGTGGCAACACCACGCAAAGAAAAGGCAGACGAATCTGCCTTGTAGGAACTGCTCGATTGGTAGTGGTGGATGCAGTATCTCGAATTTGCCCTGTAAAGATATAAAATATTTAACCGAATGTCAAGTAGTTTGACAAGTGCTTTTAACATATAATCCAAACAAGCCTGTGCATCGCCGATAACTCGCTATTTAATAGGATATAACGATTCCATTTTATGCTGACCTTTGCCCTGCCGTAAGGGTGTTCCTTGCAGTCTGTAATCTTCGGGCAGGGATTGCAGCCATTATCAGCCCCTCTGTTAAAGGACAGAGTAACTAAAAGCCATGAAAAAGATGGTAATTTCAGTAGATGACGCACAGCGTCAGTTTGCATTCGTCAAAGGCAATCGACCTGTAAACGTTAGGGCCGTGAAGCAGAAAGAGAAATCCATGAAAGCCTATGGGCAACTAACTCCTATCACGGTAACCGATGGAGAACGGGTAATTCAGATGGGCGGCCGTCTGGTCGATTTGAAGGGAAACGAAATCCCTGACGGGGATGCAGGAAAGTATTACGCCGTACTGGACGGCCAGCACCGATTGGTGGCCTATCAGAATTTGGGATTAGATTTGAATGACCTTGTAATTTGCGAACCTCTCAATGCCGAGTTGTCCATTACGGAGATCATCGCGCAGATGAACATCTGCACCACCGTCTGGAAAAAGTCGGATTACATGGCCGCACCTGCCATGATGCTCAAAGAAGCCAACGAGGTATTCGATTTCGCCATGTTCCTGCACGGCAAGGCTTGTCCCCTCTCCACGATCTCGTTATGGTGCTTCGGCAAGAAATCCCTGCAAGCAAAAGACTTGGTGGAGTGTCTCAATACGAAGAAACTGCCCGAAATCTTTGAGGATAAAGCATGGTTTCGTTCCAGCATAAGGTGGTTCAAGGCCGCACAAGGGAAATTCAAGGATAAATTCCTTATGAACAGGTATTTGATCGACTTTATCACCAAGCAACAGAATCCCGATGAAGATTTCGAACAGTTCACGACGGAGATGGAACGGAAGATCAATGCCCTCACACGCGACCAGGCAGACCAGATTATGAATCCTCACAAAACAGAAGGTATGGCACGGGAGCAGTTGATTATGGATATGCTGACGCAGTATCTCGGTTAAGAATCACTTAACCGCCTTTAAGGTTTGTAGAGGTCGGGAGCCTATCGACTCCTGACCTCCTTTTTCCTCTATAACAAGTGCTGCATAGCCGCGTCGATCTGGCTGTTTTCAAAGCTATCCAAGTAGATTTGCGTTACCTTTTCAGAACTATGTCCCAGCGATTCACAAATTATCGACGTGCTAACGCCCTCACGTTTCAATACGGTCGCAAAGCTATGCCGCGAAACATAGGTTGTTAAGTCGATCGGGATTTCCAACTCTTTTCCCACCTCTTTCAATCGCTCGTTCACTTTGGAAATGACTTTGTGAACTCGGTTACGCTGCTGTTGCTCGGTTTTATGAAATGCAGAAAGTATAGGAAACAAAAAGAGCGCACCGTCTTGTTGGTAACGATCTATAATCTCCCGTGCTGTGGGCTGTAAAGGTAGCCTTATCAACTTATGCGTCTTTCGCCGTGTGTAGATTAACCTCCCATCCACGATATTATCTGTTTTAAGGTAGGCTATATCCACGAAATTGATACCACCCATGAAGTAACCGAACGCAAACAAATCGACTGCAAATTGCTTGTAAAAATCATTACTGCGGTATTCGATAATCCGCATGATGTCTGCCTTGCTTATGGCTCGCTTTGCCGTCGCTTGGTGCAGTTTGGAAACCTTGTAGGATTTGAATGGGTAATAATCTGCTTTCACACACTTTTCCTCAATGGCTACATTATAGACTGCCCGCAAAGTACGGAATCGGCGACCTATCGTATTTTCTGAAAATCCCTGTCCCCGCAACCATGTTTCATAGCGTTTCAACCAAACCGTGTCGATGTCTGAAAAGTAGATATTCAGATGCCCGTTGAATTTCAGCAAGGAATTATAAACTTCTTGATGCGAAAGCGCATAGCCTGTTCGCCCCGTTTGCTTCAAATTCTCGATTTGAGACCGAAATACTTCATCAACCGTGCGTTTGGTAGTCTTATCTACAACTCTTTCATGTAACGATGTTGCGGTAAACTCTTTTTTCTCGGCCTGCAATTCAATCATTTTTGCACGATAGGCTTCTATCTTATCAGCAATAAGGCGTTCGATATGCAAACGATTAGGACAATTTCTACGTGGTTTGTTTTTCTCGAAATCCCACAATGCAGGATTGACCGAAACACCGATGCTGGAATATTTCAACTTACGGTCTTTCGTGATTCGTAACATTAGCGGTGATTCATTGTTTGCCAATACTTTGGACTTGTAGCAAACGACCTCGATTGTGGCACTCATGGTTTAAACAACGGTTTAAACAACCTGTTCAAACGTGCATAAAACCGCTACGAAAAAGATAAAAGAAGAACGACCTACATTGCTGTAAGTCGTTCATTTTCAAGTGGTACCAGCGGGAATCGAACCAGCGACACAAGGATTTTCAGTCCTTTGCTCTACCAACTGAGCTATGGCACCATCCCGATCCGGAACGGATTTTCGTTCGAATCGTGGTGCAAAGTTAAGGATAATTTTTAAAATTCCAAATTCTGAGTAAAAAAATTCATTCCCTTTCGACGCTTCCTTCGCTCCTCGTCCTTCGACGCTCCCGGAGAAGGACGAGTGCATATCCGTATCGGAAGGCTGTACCGCTCCCTGTACGGACGAAGATCCCGCTGGGCCGATCCGTATGGCGTATGCAATGCGGAGCGGGTCAAGGCACCGTCGTCCGGATGACTTCGACGATACGGACGTCGATGCCGGCTTCCTGCAATTGTTCGACCACGATCGGCGACACGCCGTCGTCGGTAATGACCATGTCGATGCGGTCGACGTCGCACATCTTGCAGAATCCCCGCCGGCCGAATTTCGAGGAGTCGACCAGCGCGATGACCTTCTGCACCGTCTCGATCATCATCAGCGCCAGGTGACCGCCCATGAGATTGGTCGTCGTCACACCGTAGTTGAGATCGAAACCGTCCACCCCGAAGAAGAGCTTGCTGCACGAAAACTGCCGGAGCATCTGTTCGGCGAAAGGCCCTACGACCGAAAACGAACTGTTGCGCAGCACGCCGCCGAGCTGGATTACCGTGCATTCGTCGTTCTCCGCGAGCGTCGTGGCGACGCTCAGCGACGTCGTGATCGCCGTCAGCTCCTCCACCTCGCGGATCTCGCGCGCCATGGCGAGCGTCGTCGTCCCCGAAGCGATGAGAATCGTGTCGCGCGGTTCCACGAGCCGTGCGGCATAGGCTCCGATGGCGCGTTTTTGGTCGGAACAGAGTTTCTCCTTGTCGTTGACGTGACGCTCCTGAATGTAGGGGTTGGCCAGGATCGCCGAACCGTGTACGCGGTAAAGCATCTGCTGCTGTTCGAGCAGCGTCAGATCCTTGCGGATCGTCACCTCCGAGACGCCGAGCATGTGGGCCAGTTGCGAAACGGACAGCGATGTCTGCTGGTGCAACAGTGCCATGATCCTGCGGTGCCGTTCGTTGACGATCGCCGGTGCCTGAGGAAGGGAGAGAGTGTGTTCGAGAGGGGGCTTCATGTTCGTGCTATTTTATTGCCTGTCGGAAGAGCGGGATACTTTCGTCGAGGGTCATTCCCTTGCGGTAGATGCCTGCCGTCCCGCCGACGAAGATCGAGGCGCCCATGTCGCGCATGAGGCGGGCGCGTTCGCAGCTTACCGACCCGTCGACCGAAATTTCCGTTTCGGGGTGGCCGTGTTCGTCGAGGAAGCGGCGTGCGGCAGCGACCTTGTCGAGGATGCCGTCGATGAGCTTCGCTCCGGCGAAACCGGGTTGGACGAGCATCAGGATCACCCATTCGATCTCGTCGAGATAGGGCGTCAGCGCCTCGACCGGCGTGGAGGGATTCACCACCAGTCCGAAATGCGCTCCGCGCGCCCGGACGGCTTTCGCCAGCTCGTGCAGCTGTTCCCCCAGTTCGACGTGCAGCGAAATCCGGTCGCCGGGACGGATGTCCATCGCCTCCATGATCGGGAGGGGGTGTTCGACCATCAGGTGGATGTCGAGCGGCAGCTTCGTTACGCGGTGCATCGCCGCGATGAAATCGACGCCGAACGTGAGGTTGGGAACGAAATGGGCGTCCATCACATCCACGTGGAGGTAATCCACGCCGTTGCGTTCCAATTGCTTGATGTCGCGCTCCAGATTCATCAGATCGGAGCACATGACCGAAACCGATATTTTTCCTTCTTTGGTGGGTTGCATGGTGTATTTATTATGCTTGCAGATTGATTTTTTTCTCCCGTTCGGCGTTGAATTTCGCCGCCGCTTCGTAGCCGTCGCCCTTGGCGTTCCAGATCGTGGCGATCGTCAGCATACCGACGACGGCGAAGGCGAGGATCACGATGTAGGTGCTGCCCCAGCCGTAGTGGTCGGCCACGTAGCCGAATCCCACGCCCGAGATCAGCGTGCTGGCGTAACCGAAGATACCCAGGATGCCGTTGGCGCTGGCCGCCGCCTCCTTGGTGGCCTGGTTGGCCGCCGCGATGCCCAGCAATGCCTGCGGGCCGTAGATGAAGAAGGCGATCAGCGTGAAGGGAATGGCCAGTACCCATGCCGAGGCTGTGTCGGGGACGAGCCAGAAGATCGCCGTGGAGATGATGGCGCCGAGCATACAGAACACGCAGGTGCGGTGGGCGCGGCTGCCGAAGATATGGTCCGTGGCCCAGCCTGCGACGACCATGCCCAGATTGCCGCCTACGAACTCGAAGACGGCTACCATGATGCCCGCCACGGCGACCGATACGCCCTTCGAACCGGGCAGGAGCATCATGCCCCAGTCGAGCATCGAGAAGCGGACGATGTAGACGAAGAAGTTGGTGACGGCCAGCACCCAGATGATCGGGTTGCCGAATACCATGCGGCGCAGGAACGCCTTGTGGTAGGCGGAGTCCGACGTGGTCTCCTTCTTCTCCCCGACGGCCGGCGGTGCGGCCTGCGTTTCCAGCTCGGGCAGTCCGACCGACGACGGCTTGTCGCGCAGCGTGAGATAGAGCGCACCTGCGCCGATGAGCGAAATGGCCGCCGGAACGAGGAAGCAGAGACGCCATGCGCTGTTGTCGAAGTGGTGGACGAGAAGCGCCCCCAGCACGAAAATCAGACCGGCGCCGATCGAGTGCGACATGTTCCAGATCGACATCTTGGTCGCCAGTTCGTTGGCCGGGACCCAGTGGGTCATCAGCGGCGAGACGGGCGGCACGCCCATGCCCTGGAAATAGCCGTTCAGCAGCAGGATCGAACCCATGATGATCGTCAGCGCCGTGATGTATTCGCTGCCGCCGGCCGTGCCCGTGATGAGCAGGGCCATTTTGTCGCTGAACCCGAACCCGATGTTGACGAGCGCGCAGAGCGCCAGGCCCAGCGCCATGAATTTGCGGGCGCTCACCCGATCGGCGATGAATCCGTTGATGAACCGCGAAACGCCGTAGATGACGCCGTTGAGGGTCAGGAAGATTCCGAGCTGCGTCTTGGTGATGCCGAAGGTAGCCTCGATGCTCGGCATGGCGGTGTTGAAGTTCTTGCGCACGAAATAGTAGAGTGCGTAACCGATCATCGAGACGATGATGGTGCGGGTTTGCCAGTACTTGAATTTTTTCGTTTGTTCGGGTGTCATCATTCGGTTTGAGTTTGAGTTCCACTGCCGCAGCGGTGTGTCGCGCGCCAGTGAAAGCGGTTCGTATTGTTTCGACTGCTTATGCAAATGTAAGTAAAAAATCGTAAAGAACAACAGAAAGGCAGACGTTACTTATGGAATTATGATTTTTTCTCTTTACATTTGCGGTATATTCAACCGTATATTTCGGGCGAACCAGAACCCTAAACGTATTCTCGAAAATGAAAAGACTTCTCTACTTTTTTTTGGCAGCCCTCCTGTTCGCGCTGCCGATGACGGCCGCCGCGCAGCCTTCGGTGCATGTCGTCTCCGGCCCCTACCTCCAAGCGGTGGGCGAGCGGGAGTTCACGGTGGTTTGGACCACCAACATCGACGCCGTCTCGTGGGTCGAGATCGCACCCGACGACGGTACGCATTTCTACAACACCGAACGTCCGAAATACTATCAGGTGCTCAACGGCCGCCGTCCGATCGGCAAGCTCCATGTGGTGACGGTGAGCGGACTCGAACCCGCCACCACCTACCGTTACAGGGTGATGCAGAACGGCGTGCTGGTGAACGAAGGCCGCAAGCGCGTCATCTTCGGCGAGGGCTTCGGCAGCGACATCCTGCGGCACAAGCCCTTCGAGGTGACGACGCTCGACCGCTCGAAGAGCGAGGTCGCCTTCTCGGTGGTGAACGACATGCACGAGCACGACTCGATCCTGCGCGTTCTCTACAAGGACGTGAAGCCCGGCAAGTACGACTTCGTCTGCTTCAACGGCGACATGACCACGTCGATCGACGCCGAGAGCGAGCTGATGGATCACTACCTCACCTCGTCGTCGGAGCTCTTCGCCTCCGATACGCCGCTCTACGTGGCGCGCGGCAACCACGAGAACCGCGGTACGTTCGCCATGGAGTGGATGAACTACTTTCCTTCGTCGACGGGGCGTCCTTACTTTTCGTTCCGTCAGGGGCCCGTCTACTTCATCGTGCTCGACAGCGGCGAAGACAAGCCCGACAGCGACATCCGCAACATGGATCTGATGCGTTCCGACGATTTCCGTGCCGAGGAGGCCGAGTGGCTGGCGCGCGTGGTCGAGGAGCCTGATTTCAAGAGCGCCCCCGTGCGCATCGTCTTCTGCCACATGCCTCCTGCTCCCGGCGGCTGGCACGGCGGCTCGGAGGTGGCGCGGCTGTTCGTCCCGATTCTCAACCGTGCGGGCATCGACCTGATGCTGTCGGCCCATATCCACCGTTACAAATTCTGGGACAAGGGCGAGAACGGCTGCGATTTCCCCGTGCTGTGCAATCCCAATCTGACCCGTATGGACGTAAAGGCGGACGCCCGCAACATCGACGTGAAGATTTACGATGCTTCGGGCGCGTTGAAACACCAGAACAAATTTACGAAATAGCCGTTCTCCGACATTTCGGCTGCGCCGTTCCCCGATCGGGGAACGGCGTTTTTTATCATCGGCGACGGCCCCGGTTCGTAGTCTGAAAGTTGATACTTTAAATTGAATGAACAAAACAAGTTGCAAAATACAGTTTGCAACTTTACATAATAGTCATAATTTATACGACTGTATATATCTAAATATAATTTTGGTAAAAAATGGCGACCATAGGTCGCCATCGGATATAAGAGAAAAACTCCCTGAATCTACATATAGTTGGGTTATTTTAATATGGCAAAAAACGTATGGAGAATAATTTGTAAATCGTTTTTGAAAGAGATATTGGCAATATATTTTAGATTGATTTTCAATTTATCAGGCATAATTACCTCTCGGTAATATTTTTCCGGATCAGGGACTTGTGCTAATAGCTCATTTTCATTCCGATAACGAATTGAAGCAGGGTCCGTTATTCCAGGTCGTACCTGCAAAACTTTTAATTGTTCCGAAGTGTACAAATTAACGTATTTCCGGACTTCCGGTCTCGGCCCTACCAAACTCATATCACCACGGAACACATTAATCAATTGAGGTAATTCGTCCAATTTGTATTTTCGGATATAATATCCCGAACGTGTTACCCGAGGATCGTGTCCTCCGATGGTGATCAATCCCGTTTTATCTGCCTCCACTTGCATCGAACGAAATTTGAATAACCAGAAATCCTGATTACCTCGCCCGACTCTCAGTTGGCGGTAGAAGATGGGCCCCGGAGAGTCGCATTTAACCCATATTGCCAATACAAGAAGCAATGGACTTAAAATCAGCAGTCCCAGACTGCTTACAATAAGATCAAAGACACGTTTCAACGAAGCTATTATTTTGAAATGAGATTGATGAAATTAGCTAAGACATATTCTATTTCTTCATCAGAGAGACGTGTGTGTAATGGTAGTGTAATTTCGTTACGATATTGATTATAAGCGTTTGGATAATTCGCAATATCGAATCCGAGATTCTTATATGCCGTCATCATCGGCAAAGGTTTATAATGGACATTACAAGCAATGCCTCGTTCTGCCATTTTTATTATGATCTCGTTACGCTCGTCGATTTCTCGTCCTATCAGGCGTACCAGATAGAGATGACCACTCGAAGTGTGATTTTCTCCGTAATGGAGGAGTAATTGCAGGTTTTGATCTCGCAGCACTTCATCATAACGGTTGATAATCTGTTGGCGGCGGCGCAATATTTCGGGGTAACGTTTCAACTGTACCAATCCGATACCGGCCATGATATCTGTCATGTTGCATTTGAAATTAGGAGCGACAATATCGTACTCCCATGCACCGAGTTGTGTTTTGGCCAATGCATCCTTATTTTGGCCGTGAAGGGACAAAAGTTGAAATTGTTGGTAAAGCCATTCGTTGTCGATTCCAGGAATCGAGCGCCAAGTCAGTGCTCCACCTTCTGCTGTGGTGAGATTTTTTACCGCATGGAACGAAAAAGAGGTAAAATCAGCAATCTCTCCACACATTTTACCGTTCCGTTTTGCTCCAAATGCATGAGCCGCATCTGCAAGAATAATTACTCGACCAATAGAGTTTTGCAACTTGTTGGATGGCTGGAACAGTTGTTTTTTATCGTTTGCAATAGAGAAAATACGATCGTAATCACAAATGATTCCTGCCAGATCCACCGGAATGATGACTTTTGTCCGGGACGTGATAGCCTGCGCCAGTTGCTCATAATCCATTTCGAAAGAATTCGGCGCTGTATCGACCATGACTAATTTTGCTCCCACATGGCAGGCTACGCTGGCCGAAGCCGTATAGGTATATGCCGATGTAATGACTTCATCTCCGGGCCCTACACCCAGTACCCGCAGAATCATTTCCATACAGGCTGTGGCAGAGTTCAGGCATACGACTTTGGGCGTATGGCAATATGAAGCAATTTGGCGTTCAAATTCTTTTGTGCGAGGTCCTGTGGTGATCCATCCCGAACGAAGGACTTGGGCGACTTCGATCTCTTCTGCTTCCGTCATATCTGGCGGGGAAAATGGTATTTGCATAAATTTTATATTTTTTTAGTTAAAAATCCATATACGGTACCTGTCCCATAAGCAATGTGGACAGAAAAAAATAATATCGGCAGTATGAATCCCATGTCGAATCCAAATCTGAGGCATGCCAACCCTGTTGCTCCCAGAGCTGCGATCCAATACACTACTAGTATCCATATCAATACGTTCCATAAAATAGGAACCCACCAACCGAACAACAGACAGGAGAGCATTCCCACAACAAAACAGGCTGGAACGACGTGCCGAAGTCCTACGGCCCGTGGAAAAGTTCGCAATAATACTCCTATCGAACGTCCGTTGCGGTACATTTGATGGACGGAAGAGGTAAGGGTCGGTCGGGAATAATAGGTCGAAATGATTTGGGGATCGAAATAGATTTTGTACCCGGCATTTCGGATGCGTGCATTATATTCGTTATCTTCTCCGCGAGATAGTTTTTCATTCATCGGTCCGATTTCATCGAGTACCTTCCGGGGAAAGGCACCGAAAGGTACTGTATCGGTAAAACAGGCTTTGGTTCCGATGCGAAATGCCGCTCCTCCAATACCGAACGAGGTTTGGTTCAGAACGGCATTTGCTTTTCCCATTAGGGTGGGAGCTCCGGCTTCGACTTTACACACTCCTCCTACATTCCCCAGTTCGGGATTGGTGGATAGTTTGGCGACACATTTTGAGATATAATCACTAGCATAACGGGCATGAGCATCCATTCTAACCACTATCGAAGCAGAAGAGCGACTGACTCCGATGTTGAAAGCAGCAGACTGAATTTTCCGAGGATTATCGATCCATCGTATATTTGACCATTTATCGGCATAACCGTTTACTATTTCATGAGTTTTGTCATCGCTGCCTCCGTCCACGACCATAATGTCAAGCCGATTGAATGGATAGTTCTGTCCGAGAATAGAATCCAGACAAGGCCCGATAAAAAGCGCTTCGTTTAGTGTGGGAATGACTATTGCAACAAGGGGATAATTCATTTTATTCATGCGATATACGACGAGCCAGCGAGAGTGCCTCTGCCACATTATCTTCAATGGAACAATAATACCACCCTCCGTACCGACCGATTGAATATACATCGTAGGAAGAGAGCGTTTTCATCTTTTCGGCTCTATCTTTTTCCATGGCCGAAGTAACATGGACATAAGCAGGGTCCATGATAACGGAATGTGACGAAACAAGTTTTTGTCCAGATATGATGCCTGCGGTCTCCAAATCTTTCAAGACTCGCGTCAGACAGGCATCTATGTCAATTTGTGCATCTTGTCGGAATCCGATTTCCACATAGGCAGAAAGGCGGTCGCTGTTGAAAATATTATCGTAAAAACCTACTCTGTAAAATATATATTTCTTCTCAGGAAAATAAAGCCAATGGTTCCTTTTTTCGTTGCCTTTACGATCAAATCCGAGATTAAAGACCAATACTTTATTGCTTGAATATAGGTGTGTATCATGCTCGATTCCGGATAAACTGAGCAATTTCGGAAGTGGGATCGTAGAAATCAACTGGTCGTACTTTATGCTTCGGCGGGTTGTACGTGCGATCTTTCGAGCTATATCTAATTCAACAAGAGCTTCGCCGGTGGCAACTTTCTTTGGATCTATTCTTTGGAAAACTGAATTAACGTATTCAAAAGCACCTCCTTTCGGATATTCGAAAGTTGCGTTATACGAGTTCTCCTTGGCATGTTTGAAATTTGCAATAATTTCTTGTTTGTCTGCATAAGGGAAGAAGCGTCCCATGGCATCCGGATCGAGTTCGTCAAGATCGCAAGCATATAACTTTTCGTTGTAGGGGATGAGGAAAATTTCAGCAATGGATTTGCCGAATTTTGCATACAGCATACTTTTGAATGTCGTTCCTTCACGATATTCGTTGACAAATAAGTCATACAGGCAATCGATAAATTCGGCTTTATCAAGTTGATGAATGTTTTTCTGGAACGGGTAGTCGATATGCTTATTTTTATATCGAATCTGAGTCATTTTTTTCAGTGTGATAATATCCCGATCCTTATGCATTTTATCCATCACGAATCGTTCGATATCCTTGTTTCGGAAATGAAAAAAATGTCCGGAGTAATCCCATATAAAACCATCTTGTAGAATTGTCCGGCAATAACCTCCTATTTCCGGCTCTTTCTCGATGACTAAATAATCGTTTGAAGTAGCTGCTGCGTAGGATAATCCGGTTATCCCTGCACCGACAATCAAGTCCATATTAATGTTGTTTTATGCTTTTTTCGAATTTTTGTTCTGTATACACCGCCCAATTGTCCGCATTGAAACGATCTGCACAGAACTTTCGTGCAGCTTTTCCCATAGCTTCGCGTTTAAGTCGATCAGCAATTACATTCGACATCGCCTCTGCAAGCTGATCGGGTATTTTGGGCATTACGAGATATCCAGTAATGTTTTCCGCTACGATTTCTCTATTCCCGCCTACGTCGGTTGCAATTACAGGAAGAGACATGCTCATAGCTTCCCGAATGGATAATGGCAGAGATTCCACTTCTGAAGAGAGAACAAAGCAATCCAAACTCCGTAATACATTCGGGATGTCCCGTCGTGCCCCTGTGAAAATAATATAATCGTGTCCAGCAGCCTGTGCCTGTAACGTATCTCGAAGCGGACCGTCTCCTATGATGAAAAATCGAGTATCAGGGAACCTGTGATGTGCGATCTTGGCTGCTTCGATATAATCCGAATGCCGTTTTTCAGGACTGAGTCTTGCTACTATTCCGAATACTACGCAACTTGATTCGATACT
This sequence comes from Alistipes communis, assembly GCF_006542665.1. Taxonomy (NCBI): domain Bacteria; kingdom Pseudomonadati; phylum Bacteroidota; class Bacteroidia; order Bacteroidales; family Rikenellaceae; genus Alistipes; species Alistipes communis. Next base: position 614,922 of record NZ_AP019735.1, on the reverse strand, counting down.
GTATTCAGTTCTCAGAACAGGAGTTGTTCGTTCTTGGGAAAACCGCTGCATATCGACCGAATTGTTGATCACTTCGATCCGATTTCGTTTTGCCCCTCCGCTTTCGAGCCGGACCCTTTCACAATTGGATTCGGTGATAATTTCATCCGAGAAAATATTGAGTAATCTGGCGTATTTGTAGAAATTCAACGACGAGAACATGTGGATAGTCGTCACGATGGGAATATGCGGGCGATGTAGACTGAAACGCATCAACCATGCAATAATTGCCGTAAAAAAGCCTTGCGGGTTAACCAGTTCGATATTGTTTTCCCGTACGACTCGAAGCAGATAACGAGAAGCTTTCCATAATCCCCAAGGTCGACGAACATAGAATTCTGCCGGAATGAATTGGACGGGTGTACCTGTCAGTTCCCGATCCATAACTCCAGGAGCGGCAATCACGAACACATCGTGTCCGTGTGCGGCTATTTTTTGGGAAAGAGTGAGTACGTCCTGTTTAGCTCCTCCTATATCTTTCCCCATTGTCAGAAATGCTACTTTCATATTTATTTGGAAATCAAACGTCCGTAAAGATTTTCTATATCGCCGATCATTCTGTTATCGTTAAGATATGAATGACTCAGAACGATGGCATTATGAGTCAAATAACAGCGAAATTCCTCATCATTCAATATCTCGTTTAATCTGGATGCCAGTTCGGTCGAATCGTTGTCTTGAAACAGAAGGCCGTTGAGTCTTGGCAAGATTTGCTCAGGGGTTCCTCCCACGTCGCTGGCCACACAAGGAGTTCCGGCTGCGAAAGCTTGGAGAATGGAAAGACTGAATGTTTCAATATGAGAGGGTAACACGAAAACATCGCTGCCGGCAAGTAGATGCTTTATATCTCTACGGAATCCCGCAAAAATGATTTTTTCTTTGCACGGATACGAGTTGATTCGGGCTTGCAGTTCTTCCCGCTGCACACCATCTCCTACCAACAGGCAAGCGACATTCTCTGTTGAGATACATAGGGTTCGGAAAGCATCCACTAAAACCTCCACCCCTTTTTCCGGAGAAAGGCGTCCGACATAAGTAATGATACGGCAATCGGCGGACAGCGAAAACTCTTTGCGGACAGCCTCCCGGGCATCGAGACGTTCCTGTTCCGTTACGGTATAATCGGCGATATGAATTCCGTTATGTATTCGCTCGATTCGATCTCTTTTCACTCCGTTACCTGTGAGCATTTCCCTTACATAATCCGAATTGGCGATAATTCGATCCAGACTATTCAGGTGACGAACAATAAAGCGATATGCGAAATCCGTAATACCGTGATTATGCCATATCCAGGGAATCCTGCAACCGAAAAACTTTTTAGCGATAATACCCATAATTGCAGGGCCGACGGCTTGGGCATGTATTATGTCGAATCGGTTCTTTGTTGCATAATGTGCTAATTGCCGGGCGGCGCATACGATGCGCTTGGGTGATCGGCCTGTTATGTCGATTTCGGTGATTCTAATCCCTGCTTTTTCTGCGTCTTCGCGTTGTACCGGCCCTCCTACCGCCATTTCGACATAGTGGCCTCGTTCTATCAGCCCCAGAGCCAGATTTCGGGTGAATGTTTCCTCTCCTCCGATTTTTCCTCCCGTGCTCAATAATAAAATCCTCATAAACTATTTATTATTTTCTCATTTTGATAACTCTGGCCGGAATTCCTCCGACAATAGCGAAGTCGGGTACGTTTCGGCTTACCACAGCTCCCGCGGCAATCACGGCCCCGGAACCTATTTTTACCCCCGGTAATATAATAACGCGCGTACCGATCCAAACATCATCGCCGATCACTACTGTTCGATCTTCTTTTCCTGTACCCCCCCCTGTTCACGCATCGGAATGTCTGTACGGGATATCTCATGGGTCGAAGTAAGAATAATAACATCAGGTCCCATCATGACATCCGATCCGATATGCAATGGTCCCCGTATTTTCGCACGGATACCAATTCCCGATCGGTCGCCGATTGAGATTCCACGACCGGTTCCGAAATTTGCTCCATGTTCGATATTGATTTGTTTTCCACATTGGTCAAATAGAAAGTGTCCGACCCATGATCGTGTTTTTCTGAATAAAGAAAATATCCAATAGGCATTGTCTGTTGCGGGAAGAAACCGCAAAAATCCGTAGTATAACAGTAGGATAACAAGTCTCATAAGATAGATATTTAATTGGAATACGGCAATCTATTCCCGAACTACTAATTTTTTTAGGAAATAGTCATAAACGGTTTGGATAATGTACCCAATTAACAAAATGATTGGAATACATACAAACAGTAAAAACAAGACTCTTCCGGTTCCATCTTCCGGCCAATAAACATATTGTCTGATAACGCTAAATATTTGCCGATGGAATAGATATGCAGCCATACTGGAATAGGCGATACGAGAAGCCCAGAAAGAGATATGGGAAGAGTTTGTTAGATAGTAAGACAACGATATGAATGACATCGTACCTGACAGTGCTATTAGCATCCGAAAAACAGAGTTTGCAGGTTCATTGCCAAACAAATCTAACCACAAGTATCCGGTACTAATCAAAGAGAATGCGATAGCCCCTAATATACCAAATTTATAATTTGAGAATTGGTTTGGTAAATATCTTGCGGCTATAATTCCGACAATGAAGCATGGAAAATAATAATAAAAACGTCGATCAACATCCAGACCCCCCCCCTGAGCGGCCATAACCACGAGTATAATACAGCCTGCGATCATAAACACAGAGGATATTCGTTGTCCTGACATGATGGGGAAAAGATAGTAGAATAATATGATCATGGAAACAAACCAAAGCGTAGGAGGCTGAGGCGGAATAATTACGGAAAATCCTGTCATAGATAATAATACGGTTTTGACCGAAAGATATCCCATGAACAAATATATTAGTAGCGACAGGAAAAATAATGGCAGAATACGAATGGCTCGATTGATAAAAAAAGATTTAACTGCATCTATCCCATGAAAAATAGTGTATTTTCGTCCCAGCAAATAACCTGAGATAAACATAAATGTTCCCAACGCCCCATTTTTAAAAAAGTCACCCCAAGGCTGGAAATTGATCTCTTCGGTATAATTTCCGCAGTGGAATATCAAGATATAAAGCATACTGAGTGACCGGACAATGTCTATGGAGTTGAGATGTTTCATGACCATTATTTCTTGATATAATCCTCTTTTATCCGTAAAAAAGCCAGTCCGTATATCAGCAAAGGTAAAGTTGTCCGGGTCGCGGCTGAAACCATGCTTAGCAGAGAATAGACGATAAATGCCACGAAAAAAAGCCGGGTCACTCCCCGTGTTTTTTTTAAAAACGATAAAGGGACTCCCAATAAGATCAAATTCATTACAATACCTAATATTCCATGTTCACAAAGCAGGCGCGAATATTCTGTATGAGAGGAGTGTATCTGACCGAAACGATGTTGTCGTTCGGAAGATGTATTACCAGCTCCAATACCGAGAATAGGATTTTCTGCAAACATAGATAGTTCTTCTGTAAAAAGATCAATACGTCCAGATGTTACATCGTCAAGTTTATCTCCGACGCTGTTTCTACCTGAAAAACGAAACGAAGCTACTCCATGCGTGACATCGTCAACCTTGTTCCAAACGACGATACCAGCCATAACGATAATACTTAGGTAAATCAATATCTTTTTCAGCTTGATCGAGTTATTCATGATCAAGCAAAACAGAATTGCTCCCAAGGAGACAACCAAAGCAACGACTCCAGTTCGGGAAAAAGAGAGTAACAATCTGAAGGCCAGAAAGCATATTGCAATGTAATTTCCGAGTAGGTTTATAACTAACGATTGTTTAATCAAAGAAAGAGTGATGAGAATTAGAATTCCTACACCTAAAACCACGGATAAATGGACAGGACCAAACCCTCCGGTTGTTTCAAACATGGAAGTGGCTGTAAACTCCACTGCAGAGAAGTCGGGAGTTTCAAGCGTTACCACTATAGATAGGGAAATCAACGGGAGTATAATAGCGCCTAAAATCTTTTTGTAATTATTCCATTCTACACATCTTCCCGTAAAATAGTATGCGGATATGGCTAATACAACAATTCCTGAAAGTGAATATCGGATATTTTCAAACCACTTTATCGAATTGATACTAAGAATTGTAGATGGAATCAACAAAATTAGGAATAGTATCCAAAGACGATTTTTAGGGTATGGTACGTCTGATATCAGTATACCGATCACGCAGAATAAAACAACAATATATTTTATGAATTCGCTACCTATCTGCGCATCACATACTTTTAGAAGTACCTCTTGCGAAGCCAGGTAGGCGATAACTCTCGCAACTTCTTCATTTCGATTCCGATTTTTCAAAATGAGCCCGATTCCGACGACTAATGCTACGATACCCCATAATTGTGCCACCGTATGACTGTATACGACAGTAATCCCCAGCAGGATATGTAATACTAACCATTTAAATGGAATCGAATAGTTCCGACTATCTAAATAATTCATTGATTCTATGCTTTTGTAGGTGGCAGTATGCGGATAAAATCTTCTATGACTATATTCCAATCATGCTGTTCGGCCCAGACTTTCGATCTCTGTTTGAAGCTGCTTTTGTCTGCAAGAATCTTTGTCATTGCATTGCAGATTTCCGTTGCATTGTCTCCATTTACCAAAATGCCGCTTCTTCCGTCATCGATGGCATCATCAATTCCGCAACCTTTTGCTCCGATTACCGGTAAAGAGAAGAATCCAGCTTCCAATGCGACGATACCGAATCCTTCCACATCTCCGTTTTTTTGATTTTCACTCAAAAGCATGAATAAATCCGCGGCTTTGTAATATTCCGTCAGTTTCTCCCAAGTCGGACATACTCCATGGAACACTATATGCTCTTGCACTCCACACTGAATGGCTAACTCCTCGAATTGTTTTTGGTAAATCGGTAATCCAACGATATGGTAACAAGCTTGGGGATAAGACCGGATAATCTCGGGAAGTGCACGTATTACTCTATGTTGTCCTTTTCGAGGGGTTACTCCTCCGACAGTTAACAAAATAGGGCTTCCTTGTAAATTTAAAGGGACAGACTCGGTTAATTTCCGATCCATTCGTTGACAGTCGATTCCATTCGGAATTATGCTTATATTTTTACTTTTCCGTATCCATGCGGGAATAATCGATGCCGTATAATGAGATACTGCGACTAATTGGTTGCAGGCCATCATGGAAAGATGGGTGAATTTCTTTCCCAAAAGACCGGGTAAGTTCACTTCGGAACCGTGTAAGATACCGAGAATATGCAGGTCTCTGTAGAAAAAACGAAGTCTGAGCCATAACCCGATCCAAAGAGAGAATTTTCCTGATACGATAACAATTTCCCCCCCCCTTTGCTTACGGATATAGTGTGCGACATCATATAGCCTATAAAAGTAGGTAAGCCACCCTTTTCTCCGGAAACGGTGGATTTTGAAAGATTGTTTTCTGTCGAAATCGACGATCGTTTGCTTCGAAGAATAATCTCCACAAGTAAAAACGTCCATTTCCCACCCCTTATTAGATAAGGCTTCGGTTAGAGAATAGGCATGGGAGCCGATTCCTCCGGGACCCGGAGGAAATTCGGTAGAAATTATAATTATTTTTTTGTGCAGCCCTTTCATATCAACTTATTATTCTTCGAATTCTGGCAACAAAATCTCGCATACCAACGGTGAAACAAAAAAGTCCTATCGATAGAAGCAAAAAATATATCGAGGAGGTAATTGCAGCACGCAGCAGAAATCCTGAAAAATGTCCGTTCCTCGGGAAATGGATAAAACTGAAAATCCATAGAGTCAGACCCGTAGCGATTGCTGCGGCTAAAATATGTCTTGCATAGATTTGTATATAGGTTATTATAGGCACGTGCAACCCTTTGGAGAAAAGGAAATAAGGTTTCCAACACGAATGTACGATGAACAGACTCGCTAATACTCCGGCTAAAATACCGTTTAATCCCCAGAAATAACCGAATAATATTGATAAGCCGATATTCAGACAGGCTTCTGTTATCGGTGCCCAAATATCATTGAATAAACCATATGCATTCAGATACACGTCGACGGTTGTTTTCCGACATCGGATATAGAGTGTGAGGATCATAAGCAGCAGGGTAGAGTTGGAAAGGACGTATTGTGGCCCGATCCATAACGTTACGAACTCAGGAGTGAGTATATAAAGGCAAAAACAGGCTGTAGTGATAAATAAAAATCGAGAACTGAATAATTCGTTAAATACAGTCATGATTTTGGGAGAATCCCCTTCGGCAACTAAATTTCCTACACTGGCTCCGATACTGTCGAATACAGAACTAACGGCTAATTTAACTCCGGAGATAATAACCAGATAGTTTCCGTAAAGTGCTACCAATGACAAATTGGCATATCCGTAAATAATCAATGGAGTGACTTCGGTGAGAATGAATCCGGAGATTTTATGAAAAAATAGTTGTTTGATCTTTATGATGATATCCGGATATTTCCCCTTTATTTTGCGTCCGAGCGACACGCTGGAATGCAAAAAGGGAGCTCGTTTGCGGATGGTTTGGTTGAGCCGCCAAGAGGCGACGAAAGCAAATACAAATTCAAGAATAAGCCACCATAGATAACCGTTTGGAAAATAATAGACGGCAGCCATTTGGCAGAACGTTTTGACGATCAGTGTGCCCTTGTAGCTGTACGTGATCGCATACTCGCATTGGTCTGCGGACAGTATGATTTGTTTATAGTTGACAAAATATCCCAGTAAGGAACTAACGAGCAGTACGCCGAAAGATGCATAGGCATACCATAACGGAAGTTCCATTTTGTTGAAGATGAATGGAAAAAGGCACATTGCCACGAGAGCCCCTCCAATCATCCACCATGCAATCCGACGATAGAGCCATCCTTGGACAGAGACTATTTCGTTTACTGATTCATAGTCTTTCTCAAAAAGAGGCTTATAAATCGTAAATGTAACTGCCGTTCCAATTCCCAATTCGGCTAAGTTGAGAAACTGGAGAATGTTGACCGCTGTGGTATTGAGTCCGAGAATTTCGGTACCCAGATGATCCAAAAAAATCTTCCGGGAGAAGAAGCTCAATATACTGTTGAAAAACGTATATATCAGAGCTACTTTACTGTTCCGAATACTCTTCGATGTCCGAGAAGAATCCGTCAAGATCGAGGATTTTTACTATTCAGCTATGCCGTTCGTTTCCAAGCAGTAGTACTGGAAAAATCTGTGGAAATACATTTTGAGCTTTTCCGGAAACATTGTATAAAGTTTTCGGAAAAGAGGATCGGGCAGGATCTCCTTTCTGAATATTTCGATATAATATTGGTAGGCTTTGTGGTCGAGTTGAATGGTTATGTCTTTATCCATATCAGCAGGGTCGACCCGGAATAACCCGAAATGGATACCGTGATTGGGTCCGAAGCCTCGATCGTGAGGGTTTTCGAAATCCAACATCGAGATCACACTACTTTGAACACCGAATACCGACATATCAATACCTCCTTCCTCCATCATGTCGTATAGCAGTGGCTCACATGAAATCAAAGGTTTGAGACGCATAATTTTGTTGGCATATATGATCGATCGGTATTTATGCAGGATTTCCGGAGTAATATGCTCGTAATATTCTTTGACCTTGACAAAATGGAGACCGGACATTCGGTTTACCCGATCCGTCTTCAGCATGTCGATCACTCCTCGGATTCCGCCCCATTTAAACATCCGCATTATTTCGAACGGCGTTTTCCGTATAACGTTAATACGGCGAAAATTGCTCACGCAATCAGAACCGATATAATTCATATGCTCGATATGTTGTTCCATGAGTTCTTGGGGCTCACGAATATAGAACATATCAATATCGATTGTATAAAGATAATCGTAATCACGGAAGGATTCATCCCATAACACCCATCGTAGACTTCGGGCCACAAGAGAGTTCATGTTCGGACAATCTGCGAAGGTATGTTCCCGAATCTCGAAACGATCATAGGTCGATCGGATCATATCTAATGCCGGCCGCAGATCGTCACGTAAAGTATCGTGCAAAAAAATCTTAACATCATATTCCGGATAGGCTTTTCCTATTGAATAAATCAGCATGGGCAAATATTCCTGATAAAGATGCCCTTGAACAAATGTTGTGAGACAGATTTTCATTAAAACCTAATTTTATAATCGTCCATCGGTATTTTTCGGAATACACCATTTCACATCAAAGAGGACGGCATTCGATTTTTTCAACTCTTCGATATTCAGACTTTTGAATTGTTCATGAGCCACGGCAAGAACAATAGCATCGAATTTCCGATCAGGTAAATTATTTGTGATTTCGATACCGTATTCCCGTTGTGCGATAGCAGGATCGACCCAAGGATCATAAATGGAAATGTTCGTATCATACTCTTGAAACGTACGCAAGATGTCGATCACCTTTGTGTTACGAACATCGGGGCAGTTTTCTTTGAATGTAAAACCCAAAATTAAAATATCAGCTCCGAGTACCTTGATTCCTTTCTTGATCATAAGTTTCACTACCTGTTGGGCCACATATTCACCCATGCCATCATTCATTCGACGACCTGCCAGAATAATTTCAGGATTGTAGCCGTAACGCTGGGCGCATTGCGCTAAATAGTAAGGATCGACGCCTATGCAGTGACCACCTACCAAGCCGGGTTTAAACGGTAGGAAATTCCATTTGGTGGAAGCTGCCTCCAATACCGCTTGCGTATCGATACCCATACGGGTAAAAATCTTCGAAAGTTCGTTTACAAAAGCTATATTGATATCCCGCTGAGAGTTTTCGATCACTTTGGCTGCTTCCGCAACTTTGATTGAGGGAGCAAGGTGAGTCCCAGCCGAAATAACCGATGCATATACTTCGTTGATCCTCTGCCCAATTTCTGGCGTGGATCCGGAGGTCACTTTTTTTATCTTTTCGACCGTATGCTGTTTATCGCCGGGATTTATTCGTTCGGGAGAGTATCCGGCAAAAAAATCTTCATTGAACTTCAAGCCGGAAACTTTTTCGATCACCGGAATACATTCGTTCTCTGTAACTCCCGGATAAACAGTTGATTCGTAAACTACAATATCCCCTCTCGAAATGACTTTGCCGATCGTTTCGCTGGCATTATACAGGGGGCGCAAATCGGGATTATTATTTTCATCGACGGGAGTCGGGACTGCCACTACATAAAAATTACAATCGCGGATTGCATCGATATCTGATGTACAAACAAAACCGTTTGCAAGAGCTGTTTGTAATAACTCGTCCGGTACCTCCAGCGTCGTATCATGGCCAGACATCAATGCGTTTACACGATTTGAACTCATGTCAAATCCGACAGTATTATATTTTGTCGAGAAAAGTCGAGCCAGAGGAAGTCCTACATAACCTAGGCCTATTACGCAGATTTTAATTTCTCTATCCATGCAATTATATGTTTAAAGATTTTTCCTATACCATTCACAAGCCGCTTTCAAACCCTGCTTCATCGAGAATTGAGGAGCATATCCCAATAGATGGCGGGCCTTGTCGATCGAAGCCAGCGAATGAGGGATGTCTCCTACTCGGTTTGGACCGTGGGTTGGTTCAATTTTTTTGATTTCGGGATCATACTCCCCAAGGTATTCACGCAGATAATTTACTAGCTGGTTAAGCGTCGTGCGTTCCCCGCAGGCCGTGTTGTATATCTGGTTCATTGCTTCAGGAGTCGTGGTCTCCATAGCCAGTAGATTCATCTGGATTACATTATCGATATAAGTGAAGTCTCGACTATATTCTCCGTCTCCGTTGATATTGGGAGCTTCGTGATTCAGCAGTTTTTTTACGAAGAGAGGTATGACTGCCGCATAAGCTCCATTCGGGTCTTGGCGCCGGCCAAATACATTGAAATAGCGCAGACCTATATATTCGAACTTTTCGTAGGTGCGGGCAAAAACATCGGCGTAGAGTTCGTCCACGTATTTGGTGATAGCATATGGGGAGAGCGGCTTTCCGATGACATCCTCTACCTTAGGCAACGATTTCGAATCGCCATAGGTCGATGAACTGGCTGCGAAAATAAACCGTTTTACTTTGGCATCACGAGAGGCGACGATCATGTTGAGAAATCCGCCGATGTTGACCTCATTAGTTGTTACGGGGTCTTTGACAGACCGTGGTACCGAACCCAGTGCTGCTTCATGTAGTACGTAGTCTACGCCTTCGACAGCTCTCAGGCAGTCATCGAAATTCCGGATATCACCCACAATCAGTCGGAACGAATCCGGATAGCGGGAGATCAGTGGAATTAAGTTCTCCATATGTCCCGTAGAAAAATTATCAAGGCAAACTACCCAGTCACCTCTTTCCAGTAATGCTTCACATAGGTTGCTACCGATAAATCCGGCACCTCCCGTTACCAATACTTTTCTCATCATCGCTTATTAATGTATATTTTTACCGAATACCTCCAGAATTCTTCGATCTGAATTCTGAGGTATATTCATTTGATGGATTATCTTCGAATATCAGCCCTGCAGAGGCTTCTACACTATTCATAAAGTGACAGATTGCTATATGTCTTACCCCCCCCCGAAATAATACACGTGATGTATATACAATGGGTGACAAACGACGACAAAAGGTTCTGGATATGGGGAGGAGTAAAAGTTTTGGTCAAGTGAACGTTCCGGATTTAAAATGTCTGAGAAAGTTCAAATCCGGAAGGAATCATATAACAGATTATCCTTTGTGTAAAACGCAAAATCATGTTTTTTGTCTGTCGCTCTTTAAATTATCGAGAAATCCCATATCTCGTCTATGTGTCGTATATTATTCCGTCAGAGTGATAGAGATGGATAAATGATTGTCGTTCATGTATTCGTTGAATGCGGCAATTTCCAAGTTTGTCGTTGAATAGTTGGTGTTTATGGAAATTTCTTTATCGTACGTTCATGCAAAGACGGTATTCTACATCGGAAAGTTCCGAAATCAACGGCTCGTTGCAATCAATTTTAGTCGTAAGGAGAGTATTGTTGCTATTACGTGTCTGCTTGCTGACTCGTTGTCGGCGATCTACGGAAAAAAGTTAGCGCTTTTTCTGGCGGATAACGAAGTATTATGAAATGACTTCGACCAAGTCGGGATCAACTTCTGCCGTAACGGCTATGATACCTTCTAACATTATGACTATTCGGCGATTTCTTTTACCTCGTACTTGCATGAATATACCTTTAACCCCATCGAATTTTCCTCCGTGTATGCGGACACGAGTTCCTTTCTGTAAATTTATTTCACTTGGCCGATAGTAACTTATATTCTCATCGTATTGTGAGGCAACCTTTATGAAACTATCCATTTGCTCATCCGGTACAACGATATATTCTGATCCCGTACTTTTTTTCCACATCACAAATTGCAGGAAGTTATATCGTTTTTTGAAATTCAGAATTTGAGAGCGACTGGCGTGAACGAATACAAGATTCGGGATAGCCGGGACGAGCCTTTTAGACTTCACTCTGTGATAAACTCTTATCGCATAACATTTGGGAATAAAGTATGCTAAACCATCTTTACCGGCGAGTTTCTCCTCCGCTTTCCCCTCGCTTTTGTATGCCCTCATAACGAACCAGCATACAGTCGTAGTATTTGTTGTATCGGTTGAAGCAATATTCATACATAAACACACATTCTTAGATCACCCCAACGTGTGTATTAGGGTATATTACAGATGTTTACGTTCGGTTCAAGCCGGAAAATTGGCATCTCTTCTTGAACTTCGCATGCACTTCATTGGGGCTTTATAATAGATGTTATAATCGTATTGGCAACTTTTATAACACTTATTTCCCCCCCCCTATCAACTATTCCCTTATGGAGAATAGGAATTTGTTGTGCACAAAGGTAAAAAATATAATTATAAAATGCTAATAAAATACTTCTATTGCCGATATTTGAATATTGATTATTCAGTAGAACGTCTTCTTTGCATCCGGTTGTTCCTTAACCCTATTTGATAATATGAAATTTTTGTATTATCCGGTTATTTATCGCCATGAGAAGTATGGCTGGACAACGAAATTGAATACGATTCGGACGACATCTCTCATATTTCTCCGATACCGGATAATTGAAAAGCAAAGATCTTCCGCGGTACGTTTTTCGGAGATGCGATCGTTATTTGAGGTAATGTACTCTCAATGGTGAGTAAAAAAAATTAAAAATGTTCGAAAAAAGACAAATTTAGGATAAATAGCGATTAACGTTCACTTTTCTACTTTTTTAAAACCGTATCAATAGAGAAACGCTCAAATAGGAGAATTCCTTAACTTTAATTTTTTTCAATCCTGCCGTTTTTATGCGACTTTTCGTATCTTTGTAAAAAATAATGCGGCCGCTGGCCGGCGATCCGCTCCGGCGGGCGCGCTCCGGACGCAGACTGGCAGGGGCTAAATTAAAATATACGGATATGAACAGCAAATACGCTTTGCCCAAAGACGGAGGATTGATCGTCGACTCGGCTCCGAGCGACATCATCCGCCGCTATGAAAAGATTCCCGCCTCGGTCTTTGAACACGAATCCGAAGGCGTGGGGTATGTCGCCGATCTGATCGTGCGGGCGATCAAGAAACACAACGAATATTCGCTTTCGAACGAGATTTTCGAGGACGTGCAGCCCTTCGTGCTGGGACTCACGACCGGCCGAACGCCGCTGGGGCTTTACCACGAGCTGGTTCGCCGCTACCGGGACGGCATGGTGAGTTTTTCGAACGTCGCGGTTTACAGCCTCGACGAATTCTACCCGATCGGGGCCGACGAGCCGCAGAGCCGCAACTACCGCATCCACGAGGAGTTTCTCAACCATATCGATATCCTGCCCGAAAACATCCATATTCCCGACGGGACGGTGCCCGAATCGCGCATCTCGCGTTACTGCGAATCCTACGACCGGGCGATCAACCACATCGACCTGATGATTATCGGCGTCGGAGAGCAGGGGCAGCTCGGGTTCAACGAGCCCGGCTCCTACGAGAAGTCGCGCACGCGGCTGGTGCAGCTTTCGCACGACTCCCGCAAGATCCAGTCGTCGGCCTTCTCGGGGATCGACGATACGCCCAAAATGGCCATTACGATGGGGATCGATACCATCATGCGCGCCGACAAGATCGTACTCATGGCATGGGGCGAGGAGAAAGCCGACGTGATCCGCAAGGTCGTCGAGGGGCAGATCACCGATCAGGTGCCCGCCACGGCGTTGCAGGAGCACCACAACATCGAGGTGGTGATCGACGAGAACGCCGCCGGAAAGCTCACGCGCGAGGTTGCGCCGTGGCTGGTCGGCCCCTGCGAGTGGACGCCCAAGTTCACGCGCAAGGCGGTCATCTGGCTGTGCGGCGTGGTGGGGAAGCCGATTCTGAAACTCACCCACTCGGACTACATCGAAAATTCGCTGGGCGAACTGCTCGAAGCCAAAGGGCCTTACGACAAGATCAACATCGACGTCTTCAACGACCTGCAACATACCATTACCGGCTGGCCGGGCGGCAAGCCCAACGCCGACGACTCGACGCGGCCCGTTCCGTCGAAGCCCTTTCCCAAAAAGGTGCTGATCTTCTCGCCGCACCCCGACGACGACGTGATTTCGATGGGCGGCACCTTCATCCGTCTGGTCGACCACGGGCACGACGTGCACGTGGCCTACGAGACGTCGGGCGATTTCGCCGTCAACGACGACGTCGTCCTGCAACAGCTCGATACGGTGCGCGAACTGGGTTTCGCGGATCGTTTCGATGAGGTGAAACGTCTTATCGCCGGTAAAGTGAAGGGGCAGCCCGAACCGCGCGAGCTGTTGGAAATCAAGGCGGCGATCCGCCGCGCCGAGGCCAAGGCCGCCGACCGTTCGTTCGGGCTCGACCCGTCGCACGTCCATTTCCTGAACCTGCCTTTCTACGAAACGGGCGGATTGAAGAAGGCGCCGCTTTCGCAGCGCGACATCGATATCATCGTCAAGCTGTTGCGCGAGATCGAACCCGACCAGATCTATGCCGCAGGCGATCTGGCCGATCCGCACGGCACGCACCGCACCTGCATGGAGGCCGTACTGGGAGCGTTGGAGGTCGCTAAGGACGACGCATGGCTCAAGAATTGCCATCTGTGGCTCTATCGCGGGGCGTGGTTGGAGTGGGATCTGGGGATGGTCGACATGGCCGTGCCCCTTTCGCCCGACGAGCTGATCAAGAAACGTCACGCCATCTACCGCCACGTGTCGCAGAAGGATATCGTGCCCTTCCCGGGCAGCGATTCGCGCGAATTCTGGCAGCGCGCCGAGGAGCGCACGCAGAATACCGCCCGCCTCTACGACAAGTTGGGCATGGCCGAATACCAGGCCATCGAGGTCTTCGTGAAAATGTTTTAACACCAAATAAGATTCTATGAGACTGATTATCGAAGAGAACGACGCGAAAGCCGGCCTGTGGACGGCCCGTTACATCGTCGCGCGGATCAAGGAGAAGGCGGCCCGGACCGACCGTCCGTTCGTACTGGGACTGCCCACCGGCTCGACGCCCGTGGAGACCTACAAGGAACTGGTGCGCCTTTATGAGGCGGGCGAGGTGTCGTTCCGCAACGTCGTTACGTTCAACATGGACGAATACGTGGGCATCCCCGAAGATCACCCTGAAAGCTATCACACCTTCATGCGCAAGCATTTCTTCGACCATGTCGACGTGCCGGCCGCGAACATCCACATCCTCGACGGCAACGCCCCCGATCTGCAAAAGGAGTGCGAGGAGTACGAGCGTAAGATCGTCGCCGCAGGCGGCATCGACCTCTTCCTGGGCGGTATCGGCGAAGACGGCCATATCGCCTTCAACGAACCCTATTCGTCGCTCGTGTCGCGCACGCGCGTGATGACGCTCACGCCCGAGACCGTGGCCGTCAACTCGCGGTTCTTCGACAACGACGTGAACAAAGTGCCCAAGCAGGCCATGTCGGTCGGCGTGGCTACGATCATGGATTCGCACGAGGTCATCATCCAGGCCTTCGGCCACAAGAAGGCCCGCGCGTTGAAACACGGTGTCGAGGGGTGCTACTCGCACGAGTGGACGATCTCGGCGTTGCAGGTTCATCCCGCAGGCATCATCGTTGCCGACGAGGCGGCCGTGGGCGAGTTGAAAGTCAGCACCTACCGCTATTTCCGCGAGTTGGAGAAGAGCGAACGTCTGTAAAGAGCCGCGGGGCGACGCAGCGCAGCCTGTGTCTCGCGGATTCCGGTCATACGGAGGGAGTGTCCGAATTGCGGACGCTCCCTCTTTCATTTCCTCCGTCGCAGGGCCGGTTCGATTGCGGAGTGAGTTCCGGCGAGGTTTGCCGCTTTTCCCGCGGCGGTCGCTGCCCGGAATTCCTCTTCCTGACGGCCGGTGCCCGCCGTGTCGGTTCGGGAAAAGAGGCGTCGGGACGAAGGGCGGGTCCCCGTTTCGCCGCTCGACCGATGTAGAGGCCGGAGGTCTTTTGCGGAGAAACGATTTTTCCGCGAAACAAGTTGCTTACGAATCGGACGGAAATTCCTCGTTTCGGGTTTCAATGTTTCGGCGGTTCTGTGCTTTTCGATGCAAAGCTTGAACGGAAACGGCTTTATACCCGTATGCAAGGGTATTCCGAGGTCCGATAGTCGAGACGGTTTATTAAAAAAATTTTACTATCTTTGACGCCCGAAATACGATTGTTATTTTTTAAATCATTGATTGTATGAGGAATCTATTTGCTTCATTCGCATCGATGGCGCTCTTCGTCGGAGCGCTTGGTTTCGCTGCTTGCAGCGATGACGACAACACCTCCACCGATCCCGGCGAGGGGGGGGAAAATACTAAGCCGGAGGTATCCGTCGTCGTGACGCCCGGTGCGACGACGGCAAGTTCGGTCAGCTTCACTGTCGCACCGCAGAATGCGGACAAATGCGCCTATGTCTGTCTGAAAAATGTCGAAGGGATCGAACTGCCCGACGCTGTTTCCGTCATGGCCGAGGGCCGGCAACTCGAAAAGGTCGAGACGCAGCTTGTCGAGGTGAAAGAACTCGAAGCCGAAGCCGAGTATGTCGTATTGGCGGCCGCTTCGGCAGGGGAGAACGCCCCCGTCCTGTCGGAACCGATCACGCTGACGACCGAGAAAGTCAATCAGGGCACTACGATGGAGGTGACGCTCGCCGAGGGCGAGCGGACCGAGAGCACGCTTTCGTTCACGGTCACTACCGCCAATGCCGCCGAGTGCCGCTACCGCTATTTCAAGAAGACCGAAGATTTCGTTCTGCCCGACAAATACGACATCTTCGCCACGGGCGACAAGGTGGAGACCTCCTCTCCGCAGGAGATTTTGCTCGAAAACCTCGACGACGATACCACTTATGTGATCGTTGCGGTCGTCGAAGCTGCCGACAGCTATGACAAGGAGATGTCCGAGCCGCTCGAAATGACGACGCTCAAACGCGACAAACCCGAAAACGTCGATCAGCAGCACTTCACCGAGGGCGAACTCCAAGTTTACAGCGGCGGCAACAACTTCTATGTCAAACTCACCAACGACGCCTATACGGTCGTACTCGATCTCTACGACGACTATGCGAAGGAGAAGGCGCCCGTTATTCCCGCACACGAATACAGCTACCTGAAAGGTTACCACAGCAACGAGCCCTGGGTGATGGCCAGCACGTCGAGCGTAACGGCCGTCAGCGGTGCGGCGTTCGAAATCGAGAAGGGATCGGTGAACGTCGGTTTCGCCGACGGGGCCTATACGATCGTCGGCTCCCTGATTTCTCAGGACAACAAACAGCTGGACATCGACTATAAGGGTTCGCTCGCCTTCCCTGTCAAACTCAACAGCGGCAAGATCGAAAAGAGCGAGAAGGGCTATCTGGCCGCATTCACGGGGGAGAACCTCTACGGACTGAATCTCGAATTCATCACCGATAAGATCGCCGCCGGCACCTACTCGTTCGACAACGGCACGCTGGGCGGAAACTCGGCGCTCATTTGCGGTACGACGGAGTATGCGGTCAAGGCCGGCAGCGTCGAACTGAGCCTGCCGTCCGAAACGAATTATGTCATCAAGGGGGAACTGACGACGGCCGAGGGGTATCCGCTTTCGCTCGATGTCTCCATCTACGGTGTGACCCAGCCCGAGGAGCCGGGCGATGCGATCGTCTTCACATCGATCTCGCAGGCCTATGCCGAAGCCGATGCGACGGGTTGGGCGATCAACTACTCCGTCGAATTCGAAAACGACGAGTGGCAGGCCGCTTTCGAGTTCTGCAACGACGGCGGTACGGGTTCGCAGATTCCGGCCTACAAATATCTCTACTCGTCCTATGTAGAGAGCGGAACGGGCTGCGTCACGCAATACCGCATCGTCAACAAGAAGACTTCGGAGACGTTGACGCTCGACGAAGGATCGGTGACGGTGGCCTATGCCGACGGCGTTTACGACATCGATTTCGATCTGATGCAGACCAACGGACAGCATTTCAAAGCTTCCTACGACGGCCCGATCGAACTGGACGACTATACCTCTATGGGCGGCGGAGGCTATGCCCGTTAATCGTCAAACGAAAATTCGGAGATAGAAGGATATGAAAAAACTGCTGATTCTCGTCGCCGCGTGCGCACTGACATTTTCCTGCGGCGAGTCCAACGACGATTTCGGTGACAATGGCAATCCCGGCACCGAGACGCCTGGGCCTCAGCCCGAACCCGAACCTGAGCCCGAACCCGAACCGGAACCCGAGCCTGAACCGGAATATGATTTCGACATTGCGGTAGCCGATGGATTTTTCGCTTACGACGGTCTGGACGAGGCTTCCGGAAAATATCGTACGACGGTGATGCTCAGCTCGAAGAGCATGTCGACAGGCGATACGGGCGATTATGTGGACATTCTCGTCTACATCTATACCGATTTCGAACCGGAGATTCTGACTTCGACGGGAGGGTATACCTATCGGAAGTTCTTTACGGGGGCGATCTCGCCGTTTTACACCGATTCGGTGGAGAAACATACCGACCGCATGTGGTACATCGGCAAGCACTATACTGACGACGAGGGGGATCCCAATGTACAGGGCTGCGGCTGGTTCACCTATCAGAACGGGTTGGAGACGGGCTGTTTCGCAGCCGACGACACCGAACGGACGACGTGCGAGATCGTCGATAACGGCGACGGCACCCACACGATCAAGGGGGTGATGTACGACAAGACGTTCGACAAGTCGCTTCGCTACGAGTACAAGACGGAACATCCGGGCATCTTTTCGCCGAATTTCGGTTGATGCCGTTTGCCGGCGAATGTTTTTCCGACCGCAGCTTTCCGGCTGCGGTCGTTGTTTTTGCGGGTCGGTGCGGGCGTTCGCAGGGGGGGACGCCCCGTTCGTCGTGTCGGAGGCGAAAGACGCCTGAAAAGCTGCCGAATGACTCTTGTCGACGCAGGAATCCGCCCGTGTCCGACGGTGCCGTGAACCGGAGAGTTGTCGGGAATTTCGTGTGGATGGTTTCGGATGCGAGTTCCGCGCGGGTTCCGTCCTGGATGCGACTTCCGGCGAAAAACAGCGCGGGTGTCCGAATCTATCGGACACCCGCGCTGTTTCTTGCTGTGAATCGGGCTATGCGCGTCCCAACAGTTTCTTGACTTCGGCGGCGACGGTCTCGCCGTTGTAGCCGAACTCCTTGTCGAGCACCGTGTAGGGAGCCGAGAAGCCGAACATGTCGTGGCCGTGGATGAAGCCCTTCTCTCCGACGAGCCCCTGCAAGGTCACGGGCAGCCCCGACGTCATGCCGTAGCGTGCGATGCCGGCGGGCAGTACCGACTCCTGATAGGACTGGGGCTGATCGCGGAAAAGACCTTCGCTCGGGACGCTGACGATGCGGGCCTTGATGCCCTCCTGAGCCAGCAGGCCTGCACCTTCGACGAGCGTCGCCACCTCCGAACCCGAAGCGACCATCACTACGTCGGGCTTCGCCGTGTCGGCGACGATGTAGGCGCCCTTGGCGAGCTGTGCGGCCTCCTCGCGGCGGCTTGCGGCCAGCGCGGGCAGGTTCTTGATGTTCTGACGCGAGAGGATGAGCGCCACGGGGCGTTTCTCTTCGAGAGCGAGACGCCATGCTGCGATCGTCTCCTCGCCGTCGGCGGGACGCAGCACGACCATCGACCGCTCGCCCGCGTGGTTGCGCAGGTGCTCCATCAGGCGGATCTGCGCCTCGTGCTCGATCGGCTGGTGCGTCGGGCCGTCCTCGCCTACGCGGAACGAGTCGTGCGTCCAGATATAGATCACGTGCAGGTGCATCAGTGCCGAGAGGCGTACGGCCGGCTTCATGTAGTCCGAGAAGACGAAGAAGGTGCCGCAGGCCGGAATCACGCCGCCGTGCAGTGCCATACCGTTCATGATGCAGGCCATCGTCAGCTCCGACACGCCGGCCTGGAAGAATTTGCCGCTGAAATCGCCCTTCGTGAAGGCTTTGGTCTTTTTCAGGAAGCCGTCGGTCTTGTCCGAATTCGACAGGTCGGCCGAAGCGACGATCATGTTCTCCACCCGCTCGGCCAGTACGCCCAGCACCGTCGCCGACGCGGCGCGCGTGGCCGAATCGGCCTTCATCTCGATCGACTTGTAGTCGATGGGCGGAAGCTCGCCTGCGAGGAATATGTCCAGTTTGCGGGCCAGCTCCTTGTTGGCCGAGCGCCACTCGGCCTCGACGGCCTTCTGGGCCTTGACCCATGCACGCAGTTCTTCGCGGCGTGCGGCGTAGATCTCCTTCGACTCTTCGAAGACCGTGAACGGGTTTTCGGGGTCGCCGCCCAGGTGCTTCACCGTGGCGGCGATGTCGGCGCCGGCGGCCGAAAGCGGCTGGCCGTGCGTCGAAACCTTGTTCTCATACGACGTGCCGTCGGCGGCTACCGCGCCTTTGCCCATCACCGTGCGGCCGATGATGATCGTCGGACGCTCGGTCTCGGCACCTGCCGTGCGGAGCGCGGCGCGGATCTCGTCGACCGACTGTCCGTCGACGTGGAGCACGTTCCAGCCCCAGGCCTTGTATTTGGCGCCTACGTCCTCGGTGTCCACCTCGTCGACCTTGGTCGAGAGCTGGATGTTGTTCGAGTCGTAGTACATGATCAGGTTCGACAGTCCTAGATGACCTGCGATGCGGCCCACGCCCTGCGAAATCTCCTCCTGCACGGCGCCGTCCGAGATGTAGGCATAGGTCTTGTGCGCCTGCCACTGGCCGAAACGGGCCACCATGAAGCGCTCGGCGATCGCTGCGCCCAGCGCCATGGCGTGTCCCTGACCCAGCGGGCCGGAGGTATTCTCCACGCCGCGCAGCACGTCCACTTCGGGGTGGCCGGGCGTGCAGCTTCCCCACTGGCGGAACGCTTTGAGATCGTCCATCGTGTAGTTGCCCGCCAGCGCCAGTGTCGAGTAGAGCATCGGCGACATGTGGCCCGGATCGAGGAACAGACGGTCGCGGAAGGGGTAGCGCAGGTCGTCGGGATCGTAGCGCAGGAATTCGGTGTAGAGCACGTTGATGAAATCGGCGCCGCCCATCGCGCCGCCCGGATGGCCCGATTTCGCCTTTTCGACCATCGATGCCGCCAGCACGCGGATGTTGTCCGCCGCACGCGTCAGTTTTGCATTGTCTGCCATATTTCCAGTTGTTTAGTAGTTGTCAATTCGTCGGGCGAAGGCCGTTGTGACACCCTGTGCGGTGCGTGCCGCCTGTCGCTTTTCCGAGCGGGATTTATCCCCTGCAAAGATAATAATATTTTATTATCCTACCTTTTTAAGCTCTACGAAATTTGCTTTTTCTATCTTTTCCTTGGCGTATGGCAGCGTTACGCGAAACTCCTTGCAACCGCTCGACGGAATGTCGAACATCGTGTCCATCATCACCGCCTCGCAGATCGAGCGCAGGCCGCGTGCGCCGAGCTTGTAGACGATGGCGCGGTCGACGATGTAGTCGAGAACTTCGTCGTCGAAGGCGAGCTTCACGCCGTCCATCTCGAACAGCCGGACGTACTGTTTCACGATGGCGTTCTTCGGCTCGGTCAGGATCGAGCGCAGCGCTTCGCGGCCGAGCGGCTGCATGTAGGTCAGCACCGGCAGGCGCCCGACCAGTTCGGGGATCAGGCCGAACGATTTGAGATCCTGCGGCATGACGTACTGCATCAGGTTCGAACGGTCGATCGGGTCGGCTCCCGCGCGGCCGTAGCCCATCGCCCGCGTGTTGAGCCGCTGGGCGATCTTGCGCTCGATGCCGTCGAACGCACCGCCGCAGATGAAGAGGATGTTGCGCGTGTCGACCTGTATGAATTTCTGGTCGGGATGCTTGCGCCCGCCCTGCGGCGGTACGTTGACCGTCGTCCCTTCGAGAATTTTCAGCAGCGCCTGCTGCACCCCTTCGCCCGATACGTCGCGCGTGATCGAAGGGTTGTCGCCCTTGCGGGCGATCTTGTCGATCTCGTCGATGAAGACGATGCCCCGTTCGGCGGCTGCCACGTCGTAGGAGGCCACCTGCAACAGCCGCGAGAGGATACTCTCCACGTCTTCGCCCACGTAGCCGGCTTCGGTGAGCACCGTGGCGTCGACGATGGTGAAGGGGACGTTCAGCAGCCGCGCGATCGTACGTGCCATGAGCGTCTTGCCCGTTCCCGTCGGGCCGACGAGCACGACGTTCGACTTGTCGATCTCGATCTCGCCTTCGGCGTCGGCCGATTTCGAGAGAATGCGTTTGTAGTGATTGTAGACCGCTACCGACAGGTAGCGTTTGGCCGCCTCCTGACCGATGACGTACTGGTCGAGCATCTCCTTGATCTGCGCGGGTTTGAGCAGTTCTTCGTAATGCAGCGGCGTCTGCTGCATCGGGGGCGTCGCGGAGAGGGGATCGGCTACCACGTGGTGCTCGACGAGCGTATGGTAGCCCTGTTCGATGCATTCGTTGCAGATGCGGGCGCCGCTGCCGCCCTGAAAAAGCATCAGCACCTCGCTGTGGTGTTTGCCGCAAAAGGAGCAGTGCTCCTCGGTCGTGTGCGAATTTCCGTTCTTCGGGTTCTTCGTATGTGTCATTCGTTGTCGTTTCGTATGGGTATATGCCGCGTGCGCGCCGTTTTCGGCGCGCGGCGGGTCACTTGCGTTTTTTCAGCACTTCGTCGATCAGGCCGTAGTTCTTGGCTTCGTCGGCCGTCATCCAGTAGTCGCGGTCGGCATCCTTTTCGATCTTCTTGATCGGCACGCCGGCGTGCGAGGCGAGAATTTCGTACAGTTCGCGCTTCGTGCGCAGGATTTCGCGGGCCGTGATCTCGATGTCCGACGCCTGTCCCTGCGCGCCTCCCAGCGGCTGGTGGATCATCACGCGCGAATGCGGCAGCGCCGAACGCTTGCCCGCCGTACCGGCCGTGAGCAGCACTGCGCCCATCGAGGCGGCCAGCCCCGTGCAGATCGTCGCCACGTCGCAGTTCACCAGCTGCATCGTGTCGTAGATGCCCAGACCGGCCGAAACCGATCCGCCCGGCGAATTGATGTAGAGCTGGATGTCCTTCTCCGGATCGGCCGATTCCAGGAAGAGCAGCTGCGCCTGGATGATGTTGGCCGCATCGTCGTAGATCGGCGCCCCGAGGAAGATGATGCGGTCCATCATCAGGCGGGAGAAGACGTCCATCGTGGCGACGTTCAACTGGCGCTCCTCGATGATCGTGGGCGACACGTAGTCGGAGATGACGGATCGGAAATCGTGCAGCCGGAGGCTGCTGATGCCGCAATGCTTGACGGCGTATTTTTCGAATTCGGAAGACATGACTGTACGTTTAATATGGTTTTACATCGTTGTTCGCCGGGCTTTTCCCGCAGTCCGCACCGCCGCGGGCCGGCGACGGATCAAAAGAAGGACTCTGCAAACATCACGCCCGCAGAGTCCAAAGTTAATCATTTTTCCGAAAACCGCGTACTCCGGACTATATCTCCTTGGCCAGTTTTGCGAATTCGTCGGCGGAAACGGCCTTTTCGGTCACCTTGATCTTGCCCTTCACATCCTCGACCACCTTCGTTTCGTAGAGTTTCTCGTAGATCTTCTGCGACTGCTCCTTGTTGGCGAGAATCTGCTGCTTGGCGAAGTTTTCGAGCATCTCGTCCGGTGCGGCCGGCATTCCGTACTGCGCGAACTGTGCGGCGGCGAAAGCCTTCGCTTCGGCGAGCGCCTCGTCGGCCGTTACGGTGAGGTTGTCCTCCTTGATGAAGTGCTTCTGAATGAAGTTCCACGAGAACATTTTGAGGAACTGGTCGAAGTCCTTTTCGATCTCCTCTTTCGAGAACTTCTCCTCGTTGATGACGTAGAGCCAGCGTTTGAGGAAGGCGGCGGGCATCTTCAAGTCGGCTTTTTTCAGCAGGAAGTCGCGCAATTGAAGCGTGAAGAGGTAATCGCTCTCGCGAGACAGTTCCTTCCCGATCTCGGTGTCGACGAAGGCGTCCAGTCCGGCTTCGTCCGTGACGTTGCCCTGCGGGAAGGCGGTCTTGAAGAACTCCTCGTTCAGCTCGGGATCGGCGAATTTGCGGATCTTGGTGATTTCGAGCGAGAATTCGGGCTTCACCTCCGCCAGTTCGTTCTCTTTGAGCTGCAAGGCCGCGGCACGCTGCGCGGGATTCTTGTAGAGCTCGTTGATGTCGACCTTCATCTTGGCGCCGACCTTCTTGCCCTTGAAGGGCTTGCGTTCCTCGTCGTTCATCGAGATCAGCCCCACGTAGGCATCCTCGACGCGCAGTTCGCCGTTGTCGAGCGTGACGGTCAGCGCCTCGTCGTCGGCGACCTTCTCGACGTCCACCAGCCGGCCGTAACGGCGCAGGAAATTCGAGCGGTAGTTGTCGTGCATCTGCTTGTCGATCTTGATGCGGTGGTAGGTCACCTTGTCCTTGGCCGAAAGAGCGAGGTTGATCTTGGGCGCCTCGCCGATCTCGAACATATACTCGAACTCGGTGTCGTTATCGAAATCGAAAGCACCCTGCTCCTCGGCGGGAATCACGTCGCCCAGATAGTCGATGTTCTCCTTTTGGAGGTACTCGAAGACGGCGTTCGACGCCGTGCGGTACGACTGCTCGGCCACTACGCCCTTGCCGTACATCTTTTTGATGATTCCCATCGGCACCATGCCGGGGCGGAAGCCCGGGATGTTGGCCTTGCGGCGGTAGTCGCGCAGCGATTTCTCGACGGCTTCGCCGTAGTCCTTTTCGCCGACCTTGACCGAAATCAACGAGGTCTGCTCCTCTTTCTGTGTTCTTTTGATCTCCATAACGTATATTTATTTGCTTGTTTTCACTCGCTTTGGCGGGCAAAGATACGAAAAAGCGAGGGCAAATGCAAACGTTGTTTGCAATTTGCCGAGCGGGAGTATCCGAGGAGCAGCCGAAAATACGAAAAAGTTTGGCAAGCAAAGGATTTATGGTTGCGCGCAGCGCACGATCGCTCCGGGCGCTCGCGCTGCTGTCGTCACTCTTTCCGCTATTTTCGCAGTACGATCCCGCAGGCCTCCGGCCTGCCATGTGCGGACACCTGCAAATAATCATGGTTGCGCGTAACGCACAACTGTCTCCGCCTTGCCAAAAATCGGGAAGAGGAACGGGCGGCGGCTGCGCCGTCGAAAAACGCGGGCGCGAGCTCGTCCGCGTAGCGTTGTAGGCGCAGACGTCAGCCGTTCCCCGGCTGGATGCTTTTGTCGCGGCCTTTTGGCAGTGCGGGGTATAAGCCGGTTTCGTGCGGGAAAATTCGAAACTTTTTCGCTCGAAACGGCGGCGGGTTCGGATGATTATGCTATTTTTGTCAATCGGATCGATCCGATTTCCCGCAATGAAACGACTTCTTCTCCTCCTCTGCCTGTCGGCCGCCGTGCGCCCCGCTGCGGCGCAGACCGCCGTGTCCGGTTTCGTGCGCAGCCTGCCCGAACGACTGGCGCGGCCGCTCGACGACACGCTCGTCGTGCTGCGCGACCTCGAACTACTCGCCCCGCGGCGGGTGATGCAGTCGTTCGACGTCGTGTCCGATTCTACTATCTACATCTCGCAGTTGGGGGCATTCGAGAACCACGTTCCCGGCCGGACTCGCTCCCACGAGGTCTACGTCTTCGAGGTGCGGCCCGGCTGCGACACGATGCCCCGCATGACGCTCCGCTACTTCGGGCACGGCGCCAACATCGCCGTCGAGGAGTGCGGCGGCACCCGCTACGTCTGGATCGACAGCAATGCCACGCGCGTCGGAGGGGAGTACTGGCAGTCGTGCACCGTGTCGCGCATCCCGTTCCGTGCCGGCACGTGCTGCGACCACGACGGCGGCGAGACCTTCTATTTCGACGACGGCTGTTTCAACCTGCTGCCGGCCGTCGATCGGGCGCACGACCTGCTCTCGATCTCCTACCGCAAGGCGGACGGAACGCACGGCTTCCGCCACTTCCGCCTCTCGGAGGCATTGGAGCTGCCCGACACGGTGCTCCGCGTCGTGCGGACGTGGGGCGGCGAACGGTCGGGCGAGTGCGAGCGTACCGAAGAGCGGGCGATCCGCTGTCGGGATTTGCGGCGGCTCATACCGGTAGGTGGCTTTCTGATGCCGCACGGCGAGGATACCGCCCGCGACTTTTGCAGTTATCCCTTCCAGGGCTTCGACGTCGACGGCCGCTGCTGTTATCTCTTCGAAGGTGCCGGCAACGGCAACAAACCGGCCAACGGCCCCTCCGATGCACGCATCACCGTCACCACGCTCGACGGCGGGATCGTCCATTGGCGTCTTCCCGTCGGGGCCTACTCCGATCTCGAAGGACTTCGTGTGCTGGGGCTGACCGATACGGGATATGCCGAGGCCGAGGGGATCAAACGCAAGGGCGACCGGCTGTGGCTGGGCGTCGCCACCCGCCGTTCGGCCGATGCGGTGCGCAGAGCCAATCTGCTCCGCTATTAGCCGCCGCTGCGCCGGAGGGGCTTCGCGGAAGGCTAATGGGGTTCGCCGACGAGTTTCAACCCGACGATAGCGCCGATGAGCAGCAGCAGGAAGAAGATCCGCGGGAAGGTCGCCGGTTCGTTCAGGAACAGAATTCCCGCCAGCACCGTTCCCACGGCACCGATGCCCGTCCACACCGGATAGGCCGTGCCGATCGGCAACGATTGGGTCGCCTTGGCCAGCAGCGTCATGCTGAGCGCCAGCGACAGCAGGAATCCTGTTCCCCACCAGCAGTATTCGGCTCCCGTGGCCTCTTTCATCTTTCCCAGACAGAATGCGAAGCCGGTCTCGAACAGGCCGGCCACGATCAGTATGATCCAGTTCATCGCGTCGTGTTTTATTCTTTTACGGATGCAAAGTTACCCGTAAAATTCCGTCCGGCGCTTTACATTTGATAAGAAAATCGGAAAAGTGCGCGTGTGCCGGCGACTTTGACTACCTTTGCAGGGAAAACGCTTGCGGACGCATCGTCATGGATATACGTGAAATCATCGACCGGATCTATCGGATGCCGGAGAGTTCCGCCGTCAGGCTGGCGGCCTGCATGTCGAGTCTGTCCCGCCCCAGGGGATACTGCGTGCTGGAAGCGGGGCGTGTGGAGCCGAACCTCTTCTTCATCGGCCGGGGGATCGCACGCGCCTGTATTTCCGCCGACGGGAAAAAGGTCACCTTCTGGATCGGGGCCGAGGGATCGGCGCTCATCTCCCTGAAAAGCTACGTCGACGACGAACCGGGCTACGAAACGGTCGAACTCATGGAGGATTCCCTGTTGTATGTGTTGAAACGCAGCGATTTGGAGCGATTTCTCGCCGAGGACATCCACATCGCCAACTGGGCGCGGCGGTTCGCCGAATCGGAGTTCCTGCGTACGGAGCAGAAATTGATTCCGATGCTTTTCCTTCCGGCTGCCCGGCGCTACGAGACGCTGCTGAGGGAACGCCCCGAACTGTTGCGGCGGGTACCGTTGGAGACGCTCGCCTCCTATCTGGGGATTACGCCGGTGAGTTTGAGCCGGATCCGGGCGCGGGTGAAGTCGAAATAGCGGGGCGTCTTCCGCTGCGGCCTCTTTTTTGCAGTCCGGACGCGGGGTGCGAACCGGCGCTTCGCAACTTTTTTGCGCAATCCGATTTTTTCTCGGCGCATGTTGCGTATCTTTGCCTGCCGGAAAAGGCCGCTTCCGAAGGGGCGGCCGAAATCGATACGACCATGAATGTCAGAACCAAAGGTCTCGTCTGCGGTGCGGTGGCGGCCGCGACCTACGGGATGAACCCGCTCTTCACCCTGCCGCTCTATCATGCGGGAATGACGCCCGACTCGGTGTTGTTCTACCGCTACGCCTTCGCATTGCCGATTCTGGCGGTGATGATCCGTCTGCGAGGGCAGGATTTCAGCCTGCGCCGCTGTGAGATGCTGCCGCTCGTGGCCATGGGTCTGCTCTTTTCCGCCTCGTCGCTCTTTCTCTACATGAGCTATAACTACATGGACGCCGGTATCGCTTCGACGATTCTGTTCGTCTATCCGATCCTCGTGGCGCTCATCATGGCCCTGGGCTTCCGCGAACGCATCACGCCGCTGACGATCTTCTGCATCGCACTGGCCGTTTTAGGCATCGGGCTGCTCTACGAGGGAGACGGCCAGACGCTCAGCCTCACGGGCGTGACGCTCGTGCTGCTCTCGTCGCTTTCCTACGCCGTCTATATCGTGGGCGTCAACCGCTCCGCGCTGGCGGCCTTGCCGACGGTCAAGCTCACCTTCTACGCCCTGCTGTTCGGCCTTGCGATCTACGTCGTGCGGCTCGATTTCCTCTCGGGCCTGCAAGCCGTCCCGTCGTGGTATCTGTGGGGCAACGTGCTGGCGCTGGCGGCGCTGCCGACGGCCGTTTCGCTGCTCTGCACCACGCAGGCCATCCACTACATCGGCTCCACGCCGACGGCCATCCTCGGTGCGCTCGAACCCGTCACGGCGGTCTTCTTCGGCGTGGTGATTTTCCACGAAGAACTTACGGCGCGGCTGGGGCTCGGCATCGCGCTGATACTGGTGGCCGTGACGCTCATCGTCGCCGGCGGGCGGTTCGCCTCTTTCTTGCTTCGCTTCCGGCGGCTCTTTCCCAAACGGCACAGAAAAACGGAAGCCTGAGTTCGGGCTTCCGTTCGGGCGGAGCGTGCTCCGTCTATTCCAACCATCCGCGAATGGCGGCGATCGCCTCTTCGCGCATCGACTCGGGCAGGGTGGCGATGCGCGTGCGGTGCGATCCGCCGGGCTGCACGAAGAGCTTCATGTTGCGCTTGCGGGGCGTCACGGCCCATGCCGCGCCCGATGCCGTCCACGGATCGTTGGCGCCGTAGATCATCACCATGTTCGGGTCTTCGCGTTTGAGGTAGCGGTGCATCCGCCGGTAGAGCGTCCGGTCGAAATCGAGGTCGCGCAGCTCGTCGGGCAGGAAGATCCGCCGCAGGTAGTCTTTGCTGTTGCGGATACTGAGGTATTTGCGCAGGGGGCGCGTGTCGTAGCCGTAGTACCCCAGTTCGCGGGCCGCCTGCACGAAAAACGAGGTCGTCGGCGTTTCACGCACGAAGTATTCGGGGTCGACCGCTCCGATGAAGTAATCGAACAGTTCGTCGTCCGTAGCCGACGTAGCGGGAATCTCGTAGGAGTTCGAGCCCCACTGCCAGAAGGAGAAGGCGTACTCCAATGCGCAGAGGTCGTAGATTTCCGTCAGCGGCGCGCGGAACTCGTATCCCTTTTTGCGGCAGTAGGCTTCGAAACGGGGCATCAGCCGGTCGCGGCGGCGCAGCACCTCCGTCTGGAAACGCTCGACGGCGGCGCGTTCGTCGGCCGTTCCCACGCGGCGCAGGAACTTCTCGTGCCGTCCGTCCTCGCGCGAGCGGTTGACCGGGCCCACATAGGGGACGTAGCCGTCGACGTCGCCGGGGAAGAAGGTCGCGTAGAGCATCGTCGTCGTGCCGCCCTTGCTGATTCCCGTGGCGATCCACTTGCCCGGGTAGATCGTGCCCAGCAGCTGCCGCACGTCGTGCAGGTCGCAGGCCGAAGCTTCGGCCGTGAGGTAGTGCCAGTCGCGCGGGTCGGGCGTCGAGCCGAGGAAATAGCGGTGCTCGACGAAGACGATGTTGGCGTCGAGCAGCTGCGACAGCTCTTCACGGTAATCCGGACGGTAGGCGTATTTCGCGCCGTAACCTTCGGTGACGAGGATCGTCGGCCTGTCGAAGCCGGCGTGCGAGACGACGATGCGGTGCGTGAAAGAGCCCTTTTCGGGGGCCTGCCAGTCGAGCGGCTGGCGCAGGACCAGTTCGTACTTCTCGTCGAAGCGGGTCGATTCTAGCGGCGTCACCTCGACGGCCCGTTCCAGTTTTTCGAGCCGCTGTTGCAGCGGAGTCCGTGCCACGGCCGGCAGCACGAAGACCGCGGCCAGCACCAAAAGTAAAATTCGTCTTTTCATAATTTCGAGTCTGTTCATGTTCACTCTTCGTTTTCTTGCCCCGGCAGCGTTCGGACGGGGTCGGTTCTGTCTAGGCTCGGCAGGACGGCCGCAGTCAGACATTCCGTCTGCAAAGATAGCAAAAGCAAACTTATTTGCGATTGTGCCAGTTCCCTCGCCCGCGCCGTGCGGCCGGAAGGAGCGTATCGGATTCGATTTTTAATTTATGAAATATCGTGCATTCCGGATAATTCCGTGAAATATTTCGTATCTTTGGCTTCGCCGAAGATACTCCGTCTCGGCAATGTTCGAATAAAATTTGACATTGCCCTCGCTTATTCGTATCTTCGTTAGACCGATTGCCCGCCGGCGTCCTCTGCCGGTCGTGGAATGAAAAGTGCAGGAGACGATAAAAAATGAACGGTATGAATTTTCTGGATTTGGTCAAGGCGCGTTATTCGGTGCGGAGTTACCGGCCGCAGGCCGTCGAACGGGAGAAGGTGGAGTATTTGTTGGAGTGTGCGCGGCTGGCGCCTTCGGCGGTCAATTTCCAGCCGTGGCGATTCTTCGTCGTGGCGAGCGATGCGCGCAGGGAGGCCCTGCGACGCTGTTATCACCGCGAGTGGTTCGCCGAAGCGCCGCTCTGCATCGCGGTGTGCGTCGACGAGTCGGTGTCGTGGAAGCGTAAAAGCGACGGACACGACCATGCCGACATCGATGCGGCGATCGCTGCCGAACACATCTGTCTGGCAGCAGCCGAGCAGGGATTGGGGAGTTGCTGGGTCTGCAATTTCGACGTGCCGCTCTGCCGCGAGGCGTTGGAGCTGCCCGCGACGCTGCGACCCGTCGTGCTGATCCCGGTCGGCTATCCGGCCGACGCTCCGGCGCAGAAGAAACGCAAGTCGCCGGACGAGGTCGCCGAATGGCGCTGAGGCGGAAACGGATACCGAAACGGACTTTTTATCGGGAAATACGATGAAGATAGCGCTATTCATACCTTGTTACATCAACGCCCTCTATCCGCAGGTGGGCGAGGCCTCCTACCGGCTGTTGCGGTCGCTGGGGCTCGACGTCGACTATCCGCTCGACCAGACCTGCTGCGGGCAGCCGATGGCCAATGCGGGTTACGAACGCGACGCGCAACCATTGGCCGAACGCATGGAGGAGCTCTTCGCGGGGTACGACTATGTGGTGGGGCCGTCGGCCAGCTGCGTGAGTTTCGTGCGCGAAGGGTATCCCCGCCTGGTGCCGCACGCCGACGGCGGGCCGTGTCTGGCGTCGCGCATCTACGAAATTTGCGAGTTCGTGCACGACGTGGTGCGTCCCGAACGGCTCGACGCCTCGTTCCACCACAAGGTGAGTATCCATAACTCGTGTCACGGCGTGCGGCTGATGGGGCTGAGTACGCCCAGCGAGCTGAACATTCCCTATCGTTCCAAGCTGCGCGACCTGCTGGCGCTGGTCGAAGGGGTCGAGGTTTTCGAGCCTGCGCGCGTGGACGAGTGCTGCGGTTTCGGCGGCATGTTCGCCGTGGAGGAGAAGGAGGTCTCGGTCTGCATGGGGCACGACAAGGTCCGCGACCACATGTCTACGGGCGCCGAGTATATCACGGGGGCCGACAGTTCGTGTCTGATGCACATGCAGGGCGTCATCGACCGCGAACGGCTGCCGATAAAGACCCTGCATATCGTTGAAATCCTGACTGCACGACAATGAGTACACATGCGAAGGCCGCGGCGAAATTCCTCGCCGACAGGGAGCGTGCCGCATGGCACGACCGCGCGCTCTACCACGTGCGCGAGAAGCGCGACCGCATGGCGCACGCCGTTCCCGAATGGGAGGCGCTGCGGCAGGCGGCTTCCGAGATCAAGCTGCACACGCTGTCGCATCTGGGACGCTATCTCGAAGAGTTCGAACGCAATGCGACGGCCAACGGAATGGTCGTCCACTGGGCTTCCGACGCCCGCGAGATGAACCGGATCGTGCTCGACATCCTGCGCCGGCACGGCGGGCGGACGCTCATCAAGAGCAAGTCGATGCTCTCCGAGGAGTGCGGCCTCGCGCCCTTCCTGGCCGGACAGGGGATCGATGCCGTGGAGAGCGACCTGGGCGAGCGGATCATGCAGCTGATGCACCGTCCGCCCAGCCATATCGTGCTGCCGGCGATCCATGTGCGGCGCGAGGAGGTGGGCGAACTCTTCGAACGGGAACTCGGCACGGCGCGGGGCGACAGCGATCCTACCTACCTGACGCACGAGGCGCGCAAACATTTGCGCGGCAAGTTCCTCACGGCCGACGTCGCCATGACGGGCGTCAATTTCGCCGTGGCCTCGGAGGGGGCCTTCGCAGTCTGCACCAACGAGGGCAACGCCGATCTGGGGACGTCGTTTCCCGATCTGCATATCGCGATCATGGGGTTGGAGAAGGTCGTCCCCGACTACCGTTCGCTGGCGGTCTTCACCCGTCTGCTGGCGCGTTCGGCCACGGGGCAGCCCGTGACGGCCTATACGTCGCTGTACCGACGTCCGGAGCCGGGCAAGCAGATCCATGTGGTCATCGTCGACAACGGCCGCACCGAATCGCTGCGCAACGAGGCGCACCGCAACATGCTCAAATGTTTGCGTTGCGGCGCCTGTATGAATACCTGTCCCGTCTACCGGCGGTCGGGCGGTTACTCCTACTCGTATTTCATCCCCGGCCCGCTGGGAATCAACTTGGGGATGCTGCGCTCGCCCGAACGCTATGCGGGCAACGTGTCGGGCTGTTCGCTGTGCTACTCCTGCTCGAACGTCTGTCCGGCGCGGATCGACCTGGGCGAACAGATCTACGCGTGGCGGCAGGAGATGGATGCCGACGGCGTGGCCGATACCCGCAAGAAACTGACGGTCGAGGGAATGGACGTGGTGATGCGGCACAAAACCTTGTTCTACACGGGTTTGAAGCTGATTCCGTGGGTGCCGCGCTTCGTCTATAACAACCGCTTCAACCCGTGGTGCGCCGGCCGCGAGATGCCGCATTTCGCTCGCCGGAGTTTCAACGAACTGTGGAAAGAGGGAAAAATCGCAACGGAAAAAAAGGAAAAACGATGAATACGAAAGAAGCTATCCTGGCACGTCTGGCGCACAGCGGGATGCCCGAGCACCCGATGCCTGCGCTGGATTTCGGGCGCGAAGGGTTCGATGATCCGCTGACGGCGTTCCGGCAGTCGGTGGAGGCGGCGGGCGGCCGCGTGGCGGAGTGGGCGGAAGGTGTTCCGGCCGGAGAGTTGCTGCGGTCGCTCGGATTGGAGGGCCGGCGGGTGGTGTCGGCCGTGGAGGAGATTCCCTCGGCGTTCGATGCGGATGCCGTGGAAGATGCGCGCGAACTGGACGGGATCGACGCGGCCGTGGTCGGCGGAGTGCTGGGCGTGGCCGAGAACGGCGCCGTATGGCTGCCGCAGCGGGCGCGGCACAAGGCGCTCTACTTCGCCGTGGAGTCGCTGGTGATCCTGCTTCCGCGCGACGCGGTGGTCGCCACGATGCAGGATGCCGTCGAAGACCCGCGCTTCGACCGCGATTTCGGCTTCGGCTGTTTCATGTCCGGCCCGTCGAAGACGGCCGACATCGAACAGGCGCTCGTGATCGGTGCGCACGGCCCGATGTCGGTGACGGTGGTGCTGACCGGAGGAAAGGAGGCGGCCCGATGAAACCCGCGAAGAGTTGGATCTGTTACTTTTCCCCGACGGGGACTTCGCGCCGCGTGGCGGAGGCCGTCGGCAGGGGATTGAACTGCACGCAGACGGTCGTTTGCGACGCGACGCACGATGCGGTCTGCGTTGCGGCGGAGCGCGGGGACGCGGCGGTCTTCGCCGTACCCGTCTACGGCGGGCATGCGGCTCCGCTCGCCTTGCGGCGGTTGGATGCCGTGCGGGGCGACGGTACGCCGGCCGTGGTGGTCGTGCTCTACGGCAATCGCGCCTACGAACATGCCGCGTGCGAGCTGGCCGATTTCGTGGCGGCGCGGGGATTCGTGCCCGTGGCTGCGGCCGCTTTCGTCGGCGAGCACTCCTACTCCACGGCGCGTTGGCCGATCGCTGCGGGGCGGCCCGACGGGGACGACTGCGCCGAGGCCGAGGCCTTCGGGCGCGTCGTGGCGGCGAAACTCGCTGCCGGCGGGGTGCGGGCGATCGATGCGAAGAGGTTGCCGACCGTGCGCAACGGGATGCTCTCGATGTGGCGGTTCGTGCGGTTCGTACTCGGTTACCGCCGCAGTCAGAAGCGGCATCCGCAACGGGTGGCGGTCGAGACCTCGGCCGACAGGTGCACGCACTGCGGCCGCTGTGTGAAACTCTGCCCGACGGGAGCCATCGTCGCCGGCGACGAGCTTCGTACCGATGCGGCGAAGTGTATCCGCTGCTGTGCTTGCGTCAAGGGATGTCCCGTCGGCGCACGCAGCTACGATTCTCCCTTCGCACCCGTGCTGTCGCGTAATTTCGCGCAACGCAAGCGCAACCTCACGCTCATGTAGGGCGTGCACGACGCGCAGTCATGAGACCGGAACTTCGGGTTCCGGTCTTTTTCATGCCGATTCGGGGTTGTGGAACTCTATTCGGTGCCGAGCGGTTGTTCGAGCAGGATCATGTCGCGCAGCAGGACGCCCTCCTCGACGATCGGGTGGTCGTAATTGCGGGTAAAAAAGTCGTGGATGCGGCCTGCGGGGCGGAAGCCGCACTGCGCGTAGAAGCGGAGTGTCGAGGGCGTTTCGCCCGTGCCGACCCGCAGCGTGCGGTAGCCTTGCTCAGCATAGCGGCGGACGACGAATGCGACCATTCGCCGGCCGTGGCCCTGCCGCTGGCGGCAGGGTTCGACGGCGAGGTTTTTCAGTTCGCAGCAGCCGTCGCCCTCGTCGGTGACGACCGCGACGGCGCACGGGTCGGGATCGAAACAGACGAAGAGGCTTCCGTGCGGCAGGTAGCGCATCACCATCTCCTCCTGTTCGTCGCCGACGAGCAGCAGCGGCAGGTAACGGCGTTTGTCGCCGGTAATTTCGCGGATCTCCATGGTTATTCGGTCTCTTCGGCGGTTTGGGTGCGGACGACGACGCCCAGCAGCGGCAGCAGGTCGAGGGCCTGGCTCGGGGCGACGATAGCGCCCCGCAGGTCGTCGACGGTCAGCCGCAGGTCGCCGAGTTGCGACTGCCTGAGGTCGATGCCGCGCAGCGGCGTATGCGAAAACTCGGTGCTGCGCAGCGTGCAGCCCTCGAAGGCGACGCCGTCGAGGCGGCAGTCGTTCAGCGCCGCTTCCGTCAGGTCGCACTCCGTGAAGCGTACCTGCCGCAGGCGGCTGCCCGACAGGTTGAGGTAGCGGCCGTTGCAACGTTCCAGCCGTACGTGGTTGAGCGTGGCGTCGGGCAGGGCGGCGCCCAGCAGTTTGCAGCCGACGAACTCCACGCGGTTGAGCGCCGCACCGTCCAGCGCGAGGTTCGAGAGATCGCACCCTTCGAAACGGATGTCGCTCAATTGTGCGCTGTGCAGCCGGCAGTCGGTGAAGGTCACGTTGCGGAAGAGGCAGTTGTGCCAGAGAGCGTGCTCGGCGGCGAGCGGGCCGACCGTACCGCGTTCCACGCTTCGGTCCGTCCAGTCGTCCGCCTGTTGCGACAGGATGCCGGCGTCGACTGGGAGCATGGCTTCGAGCCGGAGTGCGGCGGGGCAGGCGACCGTTTTTTTCTTCGTGGGTTTCATCGTATCACCATTCGATTTCGGGGATGCCGTGCGCGCGCAGGTAGGCGTTGGCGCGGCTGAAATGGCGGCAACCGAAGAACCCCCGGTCGGCCGACCGGGGCGAGGGGTGCGCCGCCGTGAGCACGAGATGGCGTTCGGGATCGATCAGCGCCGCCTTCTGCTGCGCGGCTGCGCCCCAAAGCAGGAAAACCAGGTGGTCGCGCCGCTCGTTGAGGCGGCGGATCACGGCGTCGGAGAACTCCTCCCATCCGCGGCCGCGATGCGATCCGCTCCGGAAAGCGCGTGTGGTGAAGATCGTGTTCATCGACAGGACGCCTTGTGCGACCCAACGTTCCAGCCGTCCCGATGCGGGGACGGGGTGCCCTGTGTCGTCGTGTACTTCGCGGAAGATGTTTTGCAGCGAGCCGGGAATCGGCACGCCGTCGGGCACCGAGAAACAGATTCCGTAGTAGAAACCGCGGGTCGGGGTAGGGATCCTGTCCCAGAATGACGACCCGCACGCGGTCGAACGGGCAGAGGTTGAAGACGCGGAAGAGATCGCCGTTGACGGGACAGACGCGCTGCGTGCGGTACTCCTCGCGCACGAACGCCGCCAGCCGCGCGAAATAGGGTTTGTCGAACTCTTCCTGCAACTGCGAACGCCAGCTCTCTTCGATTTTGACTTGCATGGGGCGGTTGTATTTTATGCGAAAGTTACGGTTTTTCGTCCGGAATTGCAACGGCTCTTCGCTCTTTTAGCGGGGTGAGGGGTGGTTTCGGGCGATTCGATCGGCGTGTCGCAGCCTGCGGAGGGGAGCCATGGCGAACCGCCGTTGCAGGTTGCAGTTCGCGCGGTTCATGGGGCCGCTGAACGGGGGGACGGTTTCCGGTTGGAAATCTGTTCGTCCGGCGATCTCCTGCGACGAACTTCCGTCTATGAAAAAGCCCCGACTCTGCGGGAGCCGAGGACGAAATTCCTGCGGACGGGAGAGCTATTCCAGCTCCTGAGCCTTGATGCAGACGACCTTGCCGTCACGGACGACGACCAGTTCGCCGTTCTCCTTCTTCGTCTTCTCGATCAGGCGTTTACGTGCCAGGAGAATGCCTGCGTTGATCTTTTCTTGAAGTTGTTTTATTTCAATTTCGCTCATAGCTCATGAATTGTTGGTAGGCTAACGGATTTTCGATGTGCTTTGTTGTATCGTTCTCTCCCGTCGCGATGATCCGGATTTCGGCATCGGCGGAGCTGTTGTCGTAGATGACCCAGTAGTCGCACAGCGGAGCGTAGAGTGCGACCATGTTGCGCATGCCGGTGGCATAGCGGCGGCGGATCACCTCCTCGGGAATATCGTGACCGCCCTTGCTCACCCGCGTTGCGACGCGCACGATAGCCAGTTCCGGCGTGGGAAGCCAGAAGAAAAGCAGCGAAACGAAGTACCCCATCGCGTGAGCCTGATCGATGAACTTCACATAGGAGCGTGTGGCGAGCGTCGTCTCGAAGGCGAAGTCCTCGCCGGCGATCAGCAGGTCGTCCATGCGTTGCAGCATCAGCCTCCCCGCGTCGATGGCGACGCTTTCGGGGTTGAACGGCGAGAGGCCCTTGGCGATTTCGTCGGCATTGACGAATTCGCGGCAGTCGAGCATCTCCGGCAACACCGTATAGGAAGCCGTTGTCTTACCGGCGCCGTTGCATCCCGCTATGATGTAGAGTTTCGGCATGTGTGGCATTATCGTAGGGGCAAATATAATCATTAATTTGGAAATTCGCCCAAACACCGTTCCATAAAATGCCGAACCGACCGGCAGACCCGCTGCGGGGCGGTTCGCTCTGCATTCGGCTGTTGGATGTCGGCGGATCGCAGAGGCAGGTCGGTCGGGAACGCCGCCGTCGGGGCCTCCTGCCCGCAAGGAACGAGGCCGTTCCTGTGCGGGAACGGCCTCGTCCGGAAGAGCGGGAGGGGAGTGTCAGTCGCGGTAGAGGTCGGGCCCCCACGTCAGACCGCAGGGATTGACTACCTGCTTGTATTTGAAGTTGCTCCACTTGACCATCGTGGGATTCTCTTTGAGCGAGAGCATGTAGTTGCCCAGTGTGGTCGTGAGGACGAGTTTCAACTCGTTTTTGCCCGGACGGAGCAGCTTCGCGACATCGTAGACGTGGCGGCCGTGCCATACCGTACCGGCCTTTACGCCGTTGACGTAGAGTTCCGAAACGCAGTTTTCCACGCCGAATTCCATGTGCGCGCATTCGCCGGGACGGACGTCGAGCGTCGTGCGGTAGACGATCTGGCCGGAGAAGGATTCGAAACGCTTCTCCTTGCCCAGGTCGAACAGACGGTCGGTTTCGAGTTCGGCGACGGTGCCGTCGTAGTGGTTGAGCGTGACGTTCCAATGCAGGGCCCGACGTTCGGCGGGACCTTCGAGCCGTGCGTCGGCCGTGGCGGTCGCAGCGCCCCTGACCGGTTTGTCGAAGACCAGCAGCCGCGATTCGGTGGGTTCGAGGTGCAGTTTGAGCCGCGTCCCCGTGTCGGGCAGCAGTGCGCGCTCGCCCGTCATCGGATCCCACAGCCACATGCGCCGTCCGCGCAGGTCGATGTTGAACTCGGTGTCGAGCGTATAAGCTTCCGTAAGGCTGTAATTGGCGAAGAAGAAGATGTCGAGATTGCCCGCCTTGTAGTGGTTCTGGTTGACGAATGCCTGCGGATTGTCGATGCGGACGGCGGGTGTCAGTCCGTATTTCTGCTGCAACTCCTTGTACCAGGCGATGAGGTGCCCCTTGCGCGGCGCCTCGACGTGGAGGATCCGGTCGGGGTACTGCTTCATCAGGTCGGCCGTCAGGCGTTGCACCTCCTTGTCGCCGCCTTCGAGACCCGCCAGACCGGGGGCTTTCGAGGGGGTCGAGCCGACGAAGAAGACCTTGCCGCCGGCAGCGGCGTAGCGGCCGATCGCGGCGAGCGTCTCGGGCGAGATCGTCTCGACTTCGAGCAGCAGCAGCGCCTTGTAGCTGCGGTCGCCGTACTCGATCCGTCCGTCGGCGAACGTGCTGCGTTGCAGGATCGATTCGGTGAGGTAGTCGCAGCCGCCGCCGTTCTGGTGAACGGCCTCCCAAAGCGTGTTGACGTAGAAGGGGCGCCACTTGCCGGGCGAAGGTTCGAACTGCGGCGCCAGGTAGGTCCACATGTCGACGAGCGGCTGCATGAGCGCGATGTCGGTCTGCATCTCGGAGTTGCGCAGGACGGTCGACAGGCGGGCCTTGTAGGAGATCCATTCGGGGAAGAAGCGCCACAGCGGGTTGCGTTCGTTGTAGAACGTACCGTAACGCACCCAGCCCGGGAACGGCGCCTCGGCGGGAGAGTAGTTGTAGCCGTGGAGCACGGAGTGCGTCACGCCCGACAGGTTGCTCAGGTCACCCGTGATCTTGATGCGTTCGAGCGTCTCGTTGAAGACGAAGCGCGTGTTGGTGATCTCCTCGCAGCTGACGACGTTCTTGCCCGAGAGATGCGCGCCCGAAGCGACGAACTTGTTGACCATCTTGTAGCCGTGTCCCGACATCTTGTCGTCGGGGAAGATCTCGCCGTTCTCCTTGTGGTACCACGTCTCGCATTCGGGAATGTCGACGTCCATGAGCGACTCGACGGGCATACAGCCCTTGCCGTAGGCCTGGATGCGCGACTTGACGCCGCAGGCGCGGCACCATGCGTTCAGTTCGTCGAGGAAACGCTCCTTGAAGAGCTCGGCCAGCGTCAGTTCGTAGTCGTAGCGCATGCGGTAGATGCGCTCCATCACGTCGGGTTCGATCCGGGCGCCGTAGGGCGTTTTGATCTCGTTGCCGTAGGGGCCTACCTTTTTCAGGATCAGCGGGTAGTAGGTGTAGAGGTCGTATCCGCGCCGTTTCTGGAACTCTTCGCGGATGTCCTTGCACCAGTTGGAGCCTTCCAGCTCGAAGCTGTCGGTGAAGAACGAGCGGATGCGGTCGTGGAGGTTGCCGACGACGGGGCGCATGGCATCGGACATCCGGTTGAGGTAACGGCGCACGGCCTCGGCGTTGAAGTGGTCGAGCACCGGCCCGCGGGCACCCAGCGCACCGTGGATCACGCCCATGTAGCCGGTGTGCTTGACCACGACGTAGGCGATGTGGCGGCCGGCCGGAACGTCGATCGTCACCTCCTGCGCTCCCGGCGCGAAGGTCACGGGCGTGCCGGGGATGAGTTCGGTGATGTGGGCGGGGAAGAGCCGCACCTCGATCAGTTCGGAGAGTTTGTCGCGATTGGCCGAGAGCAGTTTGGGCGTGGCGCTTCGGATGAGGTCGTCGGTACGGACGGTCACTTTGCAGGGGCCTTCGAACTCCATCGTGCCGAGGGCCATCATCTTGATCTGCTCGTCGCGCGAGAGGAACTCGGCGCCGAACGGCCAGCCCGAGCCGACGATCAGGTCACTGTACATGCCGCGCGCGGCGGCTTCGCGCATGGTGAAGTCGACCAGTTCCAGCCAGCGGTCCGATAGCCAGGGCACCTGTGCGAAGCCCAGCGTGTCCTTGTAGCGGTCGGGGAAGGCGATGGAGTTGATCTCCACGCCGCCGAAGCCGGCGCGCTGCATCGAGTCGAGCTCGCGCACGATCTCCTTTTCGCAGACGCGCGTACCGTTCCACCACCAGCGGGCGAAGAGCTTCGACGAGCTGTCGGGCGTGCGGAATTTCTCGTAGAGTTTGCTTGCGGGAACCTCTTTCAGGAAGGCGTCGCCCGTCAGGTCGCCCCCTTTCGGGGCGGCTGCGGCGTCGGGTGCGGAGAGGGACAGTGCGGTAGCGATACCGAAGGTGAGAAGTAGTTTTTCGATCATCGTTTTTTTTTGTTTGGGTATAATTTACAGGGTAAAGATAGGAATAAATTATTCCGGCAGCAGGGTGCCGGATATGGAAAAGATTATTCGTTTTGGTATTTCTGTTATAGATTTTGATCCGGAGGGTCGGAGGCGGCCGGTCGACCGGTCGGGTGTCCATGCGGTGCGTGGGGATCGGCGGTATGTATTTTTTTGCGGGGAAAGGTCGGTCCGGAAGCGGTCGGAACGATTGCGGACGGAGGTATCGATTAATCGTTTTGACCGGAGGCGAAGACTCCTTGTTCGGGGCGTAACGATGCGGATACGGGGTTTGCGGACGGTGCGGATGCAAAATGCCTGTGTCCGTCCGCAGAGGGGCTTCCGCTTTCGACGTACCTGTATTTCGCCGAGGCCGGCGTTTCGGCGAGTTGCGGTTTTGCCTTAGGGTGGCTTTTCTGCCGGCATTACCCGACGATGCCGCCCGATCTGTCGGAGATCGGTTCCGGAGCAAAATTGCGGGTAAGCATGAATGTCCGGTGTAGAAGTCGCGGTTTTCCGGAGTTCCGGAGCAACACAGGGTTCGCAGGGTATTCGGAAAACGAAGACCACCCCTTTGG
Organism: Alistipes communis; assembly: GCF_006542665.1. Lineage (NCBI taxonomy): Bacteria > Pseudomonadati > Bacteroidota > Bacteroidia > Bacteroidales > Rikenellaceae > Alistipes > Alistipes communis. The sequence continues at coordinate 574,300 of NZ_AP019735.1, read as the reverse complement.
GAGTGGTCTTCGTTTCGGATCTGTGGGAGCTGAGGGATTCGAACCCCCGACCCTCTGCTTGTAAGGCAGACGCTCTGAACCAGCTGAGCTAAGCTCCCCGATTGCGGGTGCAAAGATAGGATAAATTTATTTCTCCTGCAAGTCTCCGCTTCATTTTGGAAAGCCTTTTACGCTTCTTCCCGTTCCGTGCCACGGTTTTTCGAAAAACTTCGTCGGTTGTTGCGGGGCCGTGTCGGCGAAGAGAGGATGCCGCCGGCGTCATGATGTGCGGAGGATGTCCGACTTTTTGCCGGTCGGTTCGGTTGGCGCTTCGGTTGGGAGCGGTGGAAAACGTTGTGATCCGAACCGAAAACACCGCTTACAGCAATGTAAGCGGTGTTTTCGGGATCGTGGGAACAAGCGGATTTGAACCGCTGACCTCCTGCTTGTCGAGCAGGCGCTCTAAACCAACTGAGCTATGCTCCCTTTCATGAAAAAGCCGCTTGCATTGCTGTAAGCGGCTGCTTTCGTTTGGTGGAAGCTGAGGGATTCGAACCCCCGACCCTCTGCTTGTAAGGCAGACGCTCTGAACCAGCTGAGCTAAGCTTCCGACTCTTGCGAGTAGTGCGCCTGAACAAGGACTTGAACCTAGGACCCCATGATTAACAGTCATGTGCTCTAACCAACTGAGCTATTCAGGCATTTCGAAGAACGTTTCCGACCGCCGGAGCGATTTCCGTTCGGGGACGATTCGTCGCAGCCGAGATCGGATTTTCCTCGTTTGGTGGTGCAAATATAGAGCAAAATATATTTCCCGCCAAATATTTCCCGCAAAAAAATAGAAAAAATGTATCTTTGTCCTGCGCATTGAATCTTCGATGATGAGACGATTACCGGTTTGTATACTTTCCATTTTATTTATAATTAGCTTGTTGCCTTCTCTGGCGCAGACTCCTGCATTGTGCTTCGACACGCTGACCTGGGATTTCGGAACGGTCGCGGAGGCGGGCGGCAGGGTGACTCACCGTTTCGGGTTTGCGAACCGGAGCGGCCGTCCGGTGGTGGTGACCGACGTGGTGGCGACCTGCGGCTGTACGGTTCCGGTCTATTCGAAGCGTCCCGTGCTGCCGGGCGAGCGCTCCGAGATCGCCGTGACGTTCGATCCGATGAACCGGCCCGGACGGTTCGACAAGGCTGTTTCGGTCTTCACGTCGGAGAGCGGCGACCCGATCCGGTTGCGCATTACGGGGCGGGTGACGCCGCGCGAACGCAGCGTCGAGGAGCTCTATCCCTGCGATCTGGGCGGAGGGCTGCGGGCTGCGGCGACGAGCCATGCCTTCGGATACGTCCGGCACGCGCAGCCGCAGCGCAGCGCGATCGGCTTGGTCAACGTGTCGTCGGAACCGATCGAACTGACGTTGCGTTATGGCCGGCAGAGTGGCCGCCTGACGGCGAGCGTGCCGGCGCGGCTCGCTGCGGGGGAGCGGGCGTCGTTCGATTTCGGATACGACCTGCCTGCCGGATGCGGGGTTTACGGGACGTTGGAAGACGAGATCGGGCTGTCGGTCGACGGGGCTCCTGTGGCCGACTGGATCGTCGTGAGCGGCATTGCGGTGGATAATCCGCTCTTGTACAGCGATAATTCGGCTCCGAAGGCGGAAATAAGCGAAAATATTGTTAAATTTGGCCCGGTCAAGCGTTCTTCCGGGCCGTCGACGAAGTGGATTTCGTTGCGCAATACGGGCGAATGCCCGCTGACGGTACGGGCCGTGGAGAGCCGCGTATTCGGCTGTACGCTGCGACCGGGTGTGCGGATCGCTGCAGGCGGGGAGGCGCAGGTGGGGATCCGCCTTACGCCTTCCGACTGTGAATACGGCGTCGCGGTGGAGCGGATCCGCATCGTCACCGACGATCCCGAACGCCCGATGCTGACGGTGCGTGCGACGGCGGTGATCGAACAGTGAGCATTTATCAAGAAATAGGATATGTTTAGAATCGTAGAAAAGACGGAACTCGCGGCGGGGATTTTCCGGATGCGGGTCGAAGCGCCGCGTGTGGCGGCTTCGGCGCTGCCCGGACAGTTCGTCATCGTCCGTGCCGACGAGCAGGGCGAGCGGGTGCCGCTGACGGTGGCCGATTACGACCGCACGGCCGGTACGGTCACGATCGTGACGCAGACGATCGGCGTCTCGACGCGCAAGATCTGCGCGTTGGAAGCCGGCGACGCGCTGGCCGATTTCGCCGGTCCGCTGGGGCACCCTTCGGAGTTCGTAACCTTGTCGCCCGAGGCGCTGCGCGGTCGGCGTTATCTTTTCGTCGCCGGCGGCGTAGGCACGGCGCCGGTCTATCCGCAGGTCAAGTGGTTGCACGAACACGGCGTCGGGGCCGATGTCATCGTGGGCGCCAAGACGCGCGACATGCTGATCTACACCGACGAGATGCGTGCCGTGGCGGGCAACCTCTACATCGCCACGGACGACGGTTCGGAAGGATATAAGGGGATGGTGACGGGACTGATCCGCGAGTTGATCGACACGCGGGGCAAGCGCTATGACGAGTGCGTGGCCATCGGCCCGATGGTGATGATGAAGTTCGTGGCGCTCGCCACGCGCGAATACGGGCTGAAAACCACCGTGTCGCTCAACGCGCTGATGGTCGATGGTACGGGGATGTGCGGCGCCTGCCGGGTGACGGTGGGCGGCAAGACCTTCTTCACCTGCGTCGACGGGCCGGAATTCGACGGTCATGCCGTCGATTTCGACGAGGCGATGCGCCGTCAGGGGATGTACCGCACGCAGGAGGAGCGCGCACGGGCGATCGCCGCCGAACGCGAGGCGGGACACCGGTGCCGCATAGGACTCGACAAATAAACGAACGCTCAACGAAGGAGATCATGGCGAACAAAATACCGCGCGTGCCGGTGCGCGAACAGGATCCGGCGCTCCGTGCGACCAATTTCGAAGAGGTCTGCTACGGGTATAATCTCGAAGAGGCACGGACCGAAGCGTCGCGTTGCCTGCATTGCCGCAATCCCCGCTGCGTGGCGGCCTGTCCGGTCGGGGTGCAGATTCCCGATTTCATCTCCCGCTTGTGCGAAGGCGATGTGGCGGGGGCTGCCGACGTGATCGCCCGCGACAGTTCGCTGCCGTCGATCTGCGGCCGCGTCTGCCCGCAGGAGACGCAGTGCGAAGGGGCCTGCGTGCTCGGCATCAAGGGCGAGCCGGTGGCCGTGGGCAAGCTCGAACGGTTCGTGGGCGACTGGAACATCGGCCATGCGGCGCAGTGCGCCGCGGCGTTGCCGGCGCGCAACGGCCGTCGGGTGGCTGTCGTGGGGAGCGGGCCTGCGGGTCTGGCCTGTGCGAGCGACTTGGCCAAGATGGGTTACGAAGTGAAGATTTTCGAGGCACTGCACAAGGTGGGCGGGGTGCTGGTCTACGGCATTCCGGAGTTCCGACTGCCCAAGCAGAAGATCGTCGAGCGCGAGGTCGAGGCCGTGAGGCGGCTGGGCGTCGAGATCGAGACCGACGTGATCGTCGGGCGCACGGTGACGGTCGATTCGCTGCTCGGTGAGGAGGGATTCGACGCCGTGTTCATCGGTTCGGGTGCCGGTCTGCCGCGTTTCATGGGGATCGGGGGCGAGAACCTGAACGGGGTGGTCTCGGCCAACGAATTCCTTACGCGCGCCAATCTGATGCACGCCTACGACGCACGTTACGATACGCCGATCTACGTCGGGCAGCGCGTCGTGGTAGTCGGCGGCGGCAACGTGGCCATGGACGCCGTGCGCACGGCCAAGCGGCTCGGTGCGGAGGCGACGATCGTCTACCGCCGTTCGGAGGCGGAGCTTCCGGCGCGCGCCGAGGAGGTGCACCACGCCAAGGAGGAGGGGATCGTCTTCCGGATGCTCGCCAATCCGGTCGAAGTGCTCGGCGACGAGCAGGGTTGGGTACGCGGACTGCGGTGCGTCGAAATGACGCTCGGCGAACCCGACGAGAGCGGCCGCCGCAGACCGGTCGAGAAGGAGGGGTCGGAGTTCGACGTGCCGTGCGACGTGGTCATCATGGCGCTCGGGACGTCGCCCAATCCGCTGTTGGCGGCGACGACCTCGGGATTGGAGACGGATCGGCGGGGATGCCTCACGGCCGATGCGGAGGGGCGCACGACACGGGCGGGCGTTTTCGCCGGCGGCGACGCCGTGACGGGTGCCGCGACGGTCATTCTGGCCATGGGGGCAGGCCGCCGTGCGGCACGCGCCATCGACGAATACATCCGGACGCGATAGGGCGTAAGTTAAGGATACACCTAATTAAACGATAAAAGAGATGAAAAAAGTAGTGATGATGGCATGCGCGGCTTTGCTGGCCGTGTCGTGCGGAGGTGATAAGAAGGCCGAAATCAAGCAGATGTCGGGCTTTGTCGACGGCGGAACGTCGATGCACGTGCTGGTGGTCGATCCGATCGGCGGCGATGCCGCCCGGCAGAGTTTCGCGCTGGACGATGCGACTGATCTTAAAGAGGCTTACGGCCTGCTGGAAGGCAACGTGGTGATGGTGGATTACAAGGCTGCCGGCGAGGGCGAGATGCCTGTTGCCACGAAAGTGGCGTGCAGCAAGGATTACGCCGATGCCATCGGCCGTTGGGTGATGCCCGATCCGGTCAAGGAGGGCGAGGTGATGGGGGTCGAACTGCGAGTCGGCGGCAAGGCGCAGTCGATCAACATGGCGACGCTGCCGTATGCCTCGTGGGAGTTGCAGGGCGAGCCCGGCAAGCTGATCCTCCACGGGCAGAGCATCGGCAACGGCCAGACGATCGACGTGACCGATACGGCCGTGCTGGGCGAGAACGGAGGCGTGCCGACCCTGACGATCGAGGGATCGGGTGTCGTATACACCAGGGGCGAGTAATGCTGCATGACACGAAGGACGGGCCGACCCGGAGACGGGGATCGGCCCGTCCTTTCCGTATGCGGAGCGTCGTTTCTCCGGCGCCGGGCGGGGAGTTGGGAAATTGAAAAAAGATGCCTATATTTGTTATCGGCCTAATCCGAAGAATTACGCATGAGTATTTTAAAGAATAACGATACGTTCGCCGGCAGCTATGTCGTGCGTTTTTTTATCAAGGAGGGAAGTTGTGCCGAGACCTACCGCGTCTGCGATATTCGGGAACAGCCGTTCTTCCTGAAAATCTTCGATCTGGAACGGATTCCCGCCGCGAGGCTCACGAAAGGAGGAATGCCTTTCGAGGTGGAGATGTGCGCACGGTTGGAGCACCCGTCGCTGGTGGCCTGCCGGCGCACGGGGATCGAGTCGATCGGCGACAAACGGTACGCCTACCTGATTACCGATTACATTCAGGGCGGTCTGCTGGCCGAGCTGCTGAGCCGCGAACACCGGCTGCCAGTAGCGCAGGCCGTCGAGCTGACGATCCGTGTGCTGGAAGGGTTGAGCTACCTGCACGGTCAGGCGGAAACGTTGATTCATAACGATATAACGGCACGCAACATCATGTACGACTGCGTGGGCGATGCCCTGCTCCGGCCCCGGATCATCGATATGGGGCATCTCTCGCATCCGGTGATGGGGCGTCCCGATTTCCAGACCTCCGATCTGGAACTGTGCTATCGTGCGCCCGAAACCTTCATCGGAATCTACTCCAAACTGTCCGACCTCTTTTCGGTCGGCGTGCTGCTTTACGAGATGATCTACGGGTGTCTGCCGTGGAGCTGCGATGCGTCGAAATCGCCCTCGGAGGCGCGCGAAGAGCTGCGTGAGGCGCGCAAGGCGGGGCTTCGCTTTCCGGAGAAAGAGCCGGAGGGGATGACCGAACAGTTGCACAAGGTGCTGCAACGCGCCCTGGCGCTGATCGACCGCGACCGTTTCGGCAGTGCCGACGAGTTTATCGGGGCGCTGCGCGGCGAGGAGGTGAAGATGCCGCCTACCAAGCGCGAATCCGCTGCGCCGCCTTCGGCGAACGGCGATGTTACGACCGATGGGGAACAGCGCGGCGGAGAGGCCGAAGGCGAAGCCCCGCGTGCGACCTTCGCCAAGGGCGAGGGCAACGGTTTTGCCGACGTGGCGGGAATGGAGGAGTTGAAGCAGCTGCTGCGGGCGAAAGTGATCAATGTGTTGCAGGATCGGGAGCGGGCGCTCAAATATCGTCTGGCGATTCCCAACGGTATGCTGCTCTACGGCCCTCCGGGATGCGGCAAGACCTTCATCGCCGAGAAGTTCGCCGAGGAGACGGGATTCAACTATACGGTGGTCAAGTCGTCGGACCTGGCGAGCATCTACATCCACGGTTCGCAGCAGATGATCGGGAAACTTTTCGACGAGGCGCGTGCCAAGGCGCCGACCGTGCTCTGTTTCGATGAGTTCGACGCGCTGGTACCCAGCCGCAAGGAGTCGACGCATGCGAGTATGGCGGGCGAAGTCAACGAGTTCCTGTCGCAGCTCAACAACTGCGGCAAGAAGGGGGTCTTCGTGATCGCCACCTCGAACCGTCCCGACATGATCGACCCTGCCGTCTTGCGCACGGGGCGTATCGACCGGATGATCTATGTGCCGGTTCCCGACAAGGACGCCCGTCGGCTGCTCTTCGAGATCAACCTCAAAGATCGTCCCACGGAAGATGTCGATTGTGCCGCGCTGGCGGAGCGGACGGTCAATTTCGTGGCGAGCGACATCGCCTATGCCGTCAACGACGCGGCCATCACGGCGGCATTCGCCAATGTGCCCATTTCTCAGAAGATTCTCTGCGAAACGCTCGACTGTATGCGGCCGTCGGTCACGGAGGAGATGCTGGCCGAGTACGACAAGCTGCGCGACAAGATGACCGGCATGGAGCGGCGGGCCGCACGTACTCCGATCGGATTTAAACGACAAACCCATTAAACCTATTGCTCATGACCACACAAGAGATGATTTTCGACTACCTCAAAGTGCAGGGACTCGTGCCCGAATACGATGAGGACAAGGACATCCGATTCAAATACCAGATGCGTAATTTCGTTGTCTCCAACTATCCAGATGACAGGCAGTTCCTGCAAATCATGATGCCGTTCATCTTCGACGTGACGGCCGAGAATCGTGTCGCGGCGCTCGAAGCCTGCAACAAGATCAACCTGTCGAAGAAGATCGTCAAGGCCGTCGTGATGGGCGAAGGCGTTTTTCTGATGACCGAGGTGCTGCTGGACGAGACGCCCGAACCTTCCGTGATGGTTCCCCGTATGCTCGACATGCTGGTCGGTGCGCAGCAGAGTTTTTACGATACGCTGCGCGAGATGTAATCCGGGATATTTTTTGCCAGACGCTCGCGCCGCTCCTTTCGGGGCGGCGCGAGCGTCTGTTTTCGGAGAGCGGTTTCCGGAACCGGTTTCGAGACCGGCGGCGCCCGTGTACGGCTGCCGCGGGGAGGTGGATCGGGGACGGAGCGCGAAATGTTCCGTCCGGCTCCCTCTCTCCGCGGAACCGTCCGATTTCCCGAGCGGACTCCGCTTTGGCACGGGAGTTGCGATCATAATAGACAACTGCATCGGAATAACTACCTGATGTAGTGAGGTTTCTTCATTTATTTAAGTTTGGGTTAGTAGTTTTGGAGAAGAGCAATTCTTCTCGAAGGCGGCAGGCAATCGTGAGATTCCCTGCCGTACTTTTTTGTTGTCCTCCGTATCCCTGCCACCTGGCGATTTCGCCGTCCGGCCATTGCAGCCGGCTCAGGTAGTTGCTGCGCATTTCGGCTGCGATCTCCTCCCATGTGGGTGCCTCGTCCTGATCGGGGCCGCTTTCCGGCGTCCATACCGTCCTGTCGATTCCGGCCGACAGCCGCAGTGCCGCCGCTTCGGTGTCGGTGAAGTCGGTGATTCCCTCGAAAACCGCCTTGTACGATTGCCGGCGGGACGATTTCGAGCCGGTCGGCGAGACGAGGGCCGTCGGGTCGGGACGTTGCCTGTCATATATATAATTTAAGGTGCGCCTTCCCTGCGATGCTTCGTGCGGCACGGGTATTCCGACCGATTGTTTTTCCTTTTCTATACTGTTCGGTGACAAAAGCAACGGATTGAGAGGTGAAAGAAAACAAAATACCTGAATATGGGGATGAAAAATAAAGAAGGCCGTTGCGGATATGAAATTAATTTTCTAACTTTGTGAACACAATCCGATACGATCGTTAATATAATACATCATAAGAAATGAACAAAGTTGAAAGTGCCTTGCAACGGACGACGGACACCAAAGCGCTGGTTATCGGCAGCGACGCCCTGCCCCGTTCGGCCGAGATGTTTAAGGAGTTGTTTCCCGGGAAACGGGCCATTATCGTGGCCGACAAGATCACTTATCCGCTGGCCGGTGAAGCCGTGAAGAACTATTTCGCCGCGGCCGGTATCGCGCAGGACGAACCGCACGTATACGGTTACGACGATTCGTTCGCCGAGTGGACGTATGTCGAGGAGTTGGAGAACGTGCTGAAAAAGACCGACGCTATTCCCGTGGCCGTGGGCTCGGGCGTCATCAACGACCTGACGAAGCTGACGGCGCACCGTTGCGGCCGTCGTTACATGTGCGTTGGCACGGCCGCCTCGATGGACGGTTATACGGCCTACGGCGCTTCGATCACTTATCAGGGTAACAAGCAGACGTTCGACTGTCCGGCGCCCTACGGCATGGCCCTCGATCCGCGGATCGCGGCTAAGGCCCCCAAGGCGATGTCGGCGTCGGGGTATGCCGATCTGATCGCCAAGATTCCTGCCGGCGCCGACTGGATGATCGCCGATGTCGTGGGATCGGAGGCGATCGACCGCTTTGCGTTCGATCTGGTGCAGGACGGTTTGCAGGAGGCGTTGAGCGATCCCGAAGGGGTCTACAACGGCGACGTGAAGAAGGTGGAACAGCTGGCCGAAGGACTGCTGCTGAGCGGTTTTGCCATGCAGGCCGCCAAATCGAGCCGTCCGGCGTCGGGCATGGAGCACCAGTTCAGCCACTTCTGGGATATGGAGGATTTGGAGTTCGAAGGTAAGCACGTGTCGCACGGCTTCAAGGTCGGCATCGGTACGCTGGCTTCGACCGCTTCGCTCGAACTGCTGCTCGCCGCACCGATCGAGTCGCTCGACATCGATGCCTGCGTGGCCAAGTGGAAGTCGTGGGAGGAGACCGAGAAGGAGATACTGCGTATCTTCGACGGGAAACCCGGCTTCATCGACCGCGCCCTGACCGAGACCAAGAACAAATATGTCGACAAGGAGGGGCTGCGTCGGGAACTTACGGCCTTCAAGGCCGCATGGCCCGAGCTGAAAGAGCGCATCCGCAAGCAGATCATTCCCTTCGAAGAGGTTCGCCGTCGCCTGAAACTGGTCGGCGCTCCCTACGAGCCGGAGCAGCTGGGTGTTTCGCGCGCCCGCTTCCGCGACACGTTCGCCAAGATTCCCTACATGCGCAGCCGTTTCTCGAATATCGACATCGCCTATCGCTGCGGGTTCATGGACGAGTGGCTCGAACGGCTGTTCGGCAAGGGCGGTATCTGGGAAGTAGAGTAGCACGCTGCCTCCTCTCCGGCTGCGACGGATCGACGGCCGGAATACGGCTTCGAAAGGAGCCGGAGGAGACGATAAAATTCATAATCACTTATGAGTTTTCTTTAATAGTTTTGTTTGGATTAATTGATGGGAAGCCGGACGCTGTGAAGCCTCCGGCTTTTTCGTTCGAATCGATTTTTGGCAGGGAGAGTACAATTTGTTCGGAACATGCTTATCTTTGTAAGACATTAGTTCCTTATAATTAAATTAGTTAAGCTATGAGAAGTTTTACAGAGATTCGGAGGGGGGGGGATTTCTCCGCTCGCTCGCTAAATCTGCGATCTGCTGTGCGGTGATCGTGTCGCTTTCGACCGTTGCGGGATGCAGCGATGATTATGACGATTCGCAATTGCGCGGCGATTTGAGCGAACTGTCTGGTCGTGTCGAGAAATTGGAACAATCGGTGGCGAAGCTCAACGGCGATTATACCGCATTGTCTGGAATCGTCGATGCGTTGGAGGGCAAAGTTTACGTTTCGAAGGTCGATCCCATCGCCGACGGTTACCGGATCACCTTCTCGGACGGAACGACTGCCGAAATCAAGAACGGAGCCGCCGGAGCTGCAGCTCCGGTGATCGGAATCGACAAAGATACCGACGGTCTCTATTACTGGACGCGCACGATCGATGGAAAGACCGAATGGTTGCTGAACGAGGAGAATGAAAAAATGCCGGTATCGGGAGTTACGCCGGTGATGGGCGTGGATGCCGAGGGTTATTGGACGATTAGCTATGACGGCGGGACGACCTCTTCGCGTGTGGTGGACAGCGAAGGGAATCCGGTGGCGGCATTGCAGGATACCTCTTTTTTCGAAAGCGTCACGTATGACGACTCCTATGTCTACATCACGCTCAACGACGAAGCCGGGACGGTGATCAAGCTGGCTAAGGGTGCGGATTTCTATCTGAGCATCAAAGGCGCTGCGGCACTGGCCGATTTCTCCTACGGCCAGACCAAGAGTTTCGAGGTCGAGTCGAAGGGCGTGATCAAGTATACGATCACCAAACCCGACGAGTGGAAGGTCGCCTATGCCGACGGCAAACTGACGGTGACCGCTCCGACTGCCGAGCACGCTTCTTGCGCCGATTCGGAGGGCGAGGTGTCTATCGTCTATTTCGGTCCCGATAATGCCGGTTCGATCACGACGTTGCGCGTAGCCGTATTGGAGGCTCCGAAGATCGGCGATTATCTCTACTCCGATGGGACATGGAGCGACGGCGGTCTGATCAGTATCGGATCCGATGGACTCAATCCCGTGTGGGCGGAGGAGAAACCGGCTCCCGTCGAAGGGAAAAGCGTCGTAGCGATCGTCTGCCAGACAGCGTCGGATCGTATTGCGCAGAGTGAGAAAGATGCAGGTTACACGCACGGATATGCCGTAGCCGTGCGCAGTGCCCATGGGACGGACAAGGTGACGACATGGTGGTCGTCGGATGTGAATTTCGATTGTCTGAAAGGTGCGAAGCTGCCGTCGACGTGGTATGAAAATGTCAACGGATATGTCGAAACGATGACGGTTCGAGATACCTACGGTTCCAATATTACGATGATGCCGGCTTTCGATTGGACGATCAACGGTTTCGGCTTGACTGCACCTGCGACGACCAGCGGTTGGTTCCTGCCCAGTACCGGCCAGTTGTGGGATATGATCGCCAATCTCTGCGGAGGCGGTGTGGCTTCGACCATGAAAGAGTGGCAGACGTCGACCTATCGCGTGGATTATGGATATTGCAGTGCAACGGTCGGTTACGATGTGCTGGCACGTTTCAATTCCACGATGGAGAAGATTCCGGCCGATGCGAAAGAGGAGTTGGTCGTCGACGATGCGGGACATCCCTTCTGCTCGATCTGGGCTTCGACACCGTTCGATTCCGAAGCGGTCTGTATCGTCGAGATCGGTACGAAGGGTATGATCGAGTTGTATATCAATTGGTATGATGCCGATTGCGCCGCTCGTCCCATTCTCGCTTTCTGATCGGAGATACGGTGATTCCGAAAAAAAAGAAATGGACGTCTTTTATAAAAAAGATGTCCATTTCTTTTTTCGGCTTGGAATTGAAACCTATTTCGCGGATTCGCCGTCGTAGGCCCATTTCACATAGACCGATCCCCAGGTGTAGCCGCCGCCGAACGAAGCGAGGATGAGTTTGTCGCCCCGCTTCAATTCCTTTTCGTAGTCGTAGAGACACAGCGGAATCGTCGCTGCGGTGGTGTTGCCGTAGCGGTCGATGTTGATCATACATTTGTTGCGGGTCAGCCCCATGCGGTTGGCCGTAGCGTCGATGATGCGCAGGTTGGCCTGGTGGGGTACGAGGTAGCGGATGTCGTCCGAAGTGAGGTTGTAGCGCTCCATCATCTCGACCGAAACGTCGGCCATGTTCGAGACGGCGGCCTTGAAGACGGCCTGCCCGTCCTGCGTGATGGTGTGCCAGTTGTTGCGGATGGTCTCTTCGGAGGCGGGATAGCGCGAACCGCCGGCTTTCATATAGAGGTGGGGTGCTCCCGTACCGTCCGAATGGAGAATATGATCGATGACGCCGTAACCTTCTTCGTCGGGTTCGAGCAGTACGGCCGCAGCGCCGTCGCCGAAAATGGGGCAGGTTTTGCGGTCGGTGTAGTCGACGATCGACGACATCTTGTCCGCACCCACGACGATCACCTTCTTGCAGGTTCCCGTTTCGACGAATTTCGAAGCGGTGGTCAGTGCGAAGAGAAATCCGCTGCAAGCGGCGGATACGTCGTAGGCGAATGCCTTTTTACAGCCTGCTTCGCCTGCGATGAGGTTTCCCGTCGAAGGGAAGAACATGTCGGGCGTGACCGTCGCGCAGATGACGAGATCGATCTCTTCGGGGTTCATGTTTTTCTTTTCGAGCAGATTCCGTACCGCTTTGACGCCCATGTACGAGGTGCCGAGCGCTTCGCCTTTGAGGATATGGCGGGTCTTGATGCCGATGCGTGTCATGATCCACTCGTCGGAGGTATCCACCATACGGCTCAGTTCGTCGTTGGTAAGGAGATAATCCGGGAGGTAAGCGCCGACGCCTGTGATTGCAGCTCTGATTTTTCCCATCTATGAAGTAAGTTTGTTGTAAGTTTAATCGGTGAATGCAAGCCGGAGTTTCTCGGTCAGACCGGCCTTCGCGGTATGTTCCGTGGAGAGAATCATGCTCCGGATCGCAAGGGGCGAGGAACAGCCGTGCCCGATGATGACCGGAGCACCGACGCCCAGCACCGGCGTACCGCCGACGTGTTCGTAGTTCATCGCTTCCCAGAATTTGTTGTTGTTGCCGCCCAGCGCGTTGTTGATGCGGTAGAGCCCTTCGGCCATTTTCAGGATGACGTTGCCCGTGAAACCGTCGCAGACGATCACGTCGGCGACCTTGCCGGAGAAGATATGCGAACTTTCGACGTTGCCGACGAAATTGAAACGGCCCGAAGCCTTCATCATTTCGTGGGCCGCCTTGGATTGGGCGTTGCCTTTGGTCTCCTCCTCCCCGATGTTGAGAATCGCCACGCGGGGATTGGGGATCCCCAGCACGCTCTCGGCGTAGATCGAGCCGATCAGGCCGTACTGGTTCAGCACTTCGGGCTTGCAGTCGACGTTCAGACCCACGTCCAGCAACAGGGCGGGGCGCCCCGCTACCGTCGGTACGAGCGACGAAATGGTGGGGCGGATGATTCCGTCGATCGGTTTGATGACCTGCATCGAACCGACCATCATCGCACCCGTGCTGCCGGCCGATGCGAAGCCCTGGATGGCATCCTTGGCCAAGTGTGCGAATCCGACCGTGATGCTCGAATCCGCCTTTTGCTGGAATGCCTTGGCGGGGTGGTCGCCCATCTCGATGACTTCGGTCGTGGGAACGATCTCGAAACGGTCGGCCGGGCAACTCTCTCCGGCGAGGATCGCCTCGATGCGCTCCTTGTCGCCGAAGAGTACGATTTTGCTGTCGGCGCCGATCTCTGCGGATGCCATGACGGCTCCCTTTACGGCGGCTTCCGGTGCGAAGTCGCCGCCCATAGCGTCTAAACCAATCTTCAACATAGCTTCAGTCTTTGGTTTGTAATGGTCTGCGGTACAAAAGAGCGCGCCGCGATCCAGCAGCGCGCCCGCTCGGGGGCCGAATTATTCGGCGGCCTTCTTCTCGATCGCCAGCTTGCCGCGGTAGAAACCGCACTCCGGGCAGACACGGTGGTAGAGCACCGCTGCGCCGCAGTTCGAGCAGGTTACGACGGTCGGAACGACAGCCTTGTAGTGGGTTCTTCTCTTATCGCGTCGGGTAGACGAGATTTTGTGTTTAGGATGTGCCATTGTTATAAGTTATTTAAGTTCAACATCTTAATTTCTACTTCTTTTCGCCTTCCAACTTCTCTTTGAGCGAAGAGAGCTGTGCCAGCGCGTCGCCGTCGAGCGGTTGCGAGGCTTCGGCGCGGGTTTCGGCGTCGTGTTCGATCTGCGAAAACTCCTCCTGCGAGACGATCCGGAAACGGTGCAGCATGTCGGCGTCGCATTCGCCTTCGGGATGCACCCGCTGGTAGGGCAGCGAGAGTACGATGCTCTCATAAATATATTGTGCGAGCGACACTTCCCCCTCGGCCGGCGAAATCCACATCACCTCGCCGTCGTAGTCGGCGACTTCGTCCGAAAAGCGGACGAGCAGCGTTCCGTCGAAAGCGACGGGCAGGCGGCAATCTTCCAGGCAGCGGTCGCAGGCGACGGTCACCGTACCGCGGATGACGGTTTGCAACGAGAGCATCGACTCGCCCCGTTCGAGCGTGACCCCGACCGAGAGGTCGCCGTCCTTGATGTCGGTCGACCCATAGGCCTCGAACAGCGCATTATCCACCTTGAAATCAAAGCGGTAGGTGCCGTTTTTCAGCCCTTTCCAGGCGATTGCGTATTGTTTCGTCACATCCATCGGTGTGCAGATTTATCGTGCAAAGTTACAATATTTCCAGTAAATCACAAAGATTTTCGTCTTTTTGTATTCAGGGGCGCTGTGTCTCATCGTGAACGGATTGAAGGAACCGCGCGGGCGCAAACCGCCGTGAGCGGAGGCCCGCCTTGCGGTGCGTCCGGCAGGCGTTGCGGGAGGCAAGTCCCGCTCCGGCAGGCTGCGCCCCAGCAAACCCCGAATAAATTAGGTTCTCGCTCGGCTTGCACACTTTGCGGAGGACGAGCCTCCGCTCAGATAGGCTGCGCCTCGGCAAAACCCGAATAAATTTGGTTCTGCCCTCGGCTTGTACTATCTTTGTCCGAAAGTGAAAGGCACGGGTATGAAAAAGGACGAAGGATTCTCGGTGGAAGTGGAGAGCCGTTACGAGGGGTGGTGGCGTTATAATGTAACGATTCTGTGCGGTTGTTTCGACGCGGACGGCGACCGGATCGGGTTCGCCTCGGCCGAGAGCGTCGTGGCGCCTGTGGGAAGCGATCTTTCGGCTCCGCCGGAGGGAGCGGCTGCGGAGCGCAGGATCGGAATTCGCAGCGTCGCGTGCGACCACATCGTCATGTATGTCTACATCGTGCCGCACACGCTGCCCGAAACCCGCGAGATCGGCAATGTCGCGCCTTTCGACGTGCGTTTGCGCGTCGGTTACGGGGGCGTTCCGTTCGGCGACATGCATTACAGAATCAACCAGTGGTCGGGCGCGTCGCTCGAAATCAAACTCCGCAACGACGGGAAGCCGTTTCGGGCGTAGGGTCCGCCGGCCTCGGAGATACGCGACCGGCCCGTCGAACGACGGGCCGGTCGGCGTTTACTTGCGTAGCATTCGCTAATTGCGAAGCCGCTCGGCGATCAGGCGGTCAAGCGCATAGTTGCCGGGTCCCGAAATATACATCAGGACGAAGACCGAGAGGTAGATCGCGGCGAGTTCCTTCACGGCGAAGGGATCGTCGCCGTGGACGACGAACAGCGCGACGCACATGGTGAAGATCATCGGGATGAGCGCCAGCCGGTAGAAGGCGCCGACGATGAACCCGACCGAACAAAACAACTCCCCGAAAATGGCCAGCGTCAGCGAAATTCGGCTGCCCAGCCCCAACGGGTCGGGGAAGACTTCGGACAGCGCGGCGAAATCGTCGACTTTCGCGATGCCGTGCGACAGCAGCAGCACGCCGAAGAGCACCCGCAGGGCCAGCAGGAAGAGCGAAGCCCGTGCGGTATAGCGCGTCGTCGGGAAGAGGAACCGCAGGATTCGTGACATCCGCCTACTTCACTTTGTCCATGAACTCCTTCGACGGCTTGAAAGCCGGAATGTTGTGTGCGGGGATCGTGATCGACGTGTTCTTGGCGATGTTCCGCGCCACCTTCTGCGCACGGTGTTTGAGGATGAAACTTCCGAAACCGCGCAGGTAGACGTTCTCCCCGCCGATCATCGACTGGCGGATCTCCTCCATCATCTGTTCTACTACGGTGGCGACCGTCACGGCTTCGACGCCGGTCTGTGCGGCGATTGCTTTTACCAGTTCTGCTTTTGTCATGGTTGATAATGTTTTGGATAACTGCTGCAAAGGTAGTGCCTTTTTCAGAATAAACAATATCCTTTTTCAAAACGGCTCGTTTTGACCATTACGGACGCTATGCTTTTCGCGGATCGGCGGCGATGTCCGTTCGGGAGGGGCGGAACGCACCGCGTCGGCCGGAATACCGCGAATGCCGCGGGGTGCGGGGTACAACGGGAAAGGGAGAGGCCGAAGCCTCTCCCTTTTAGCATGAACGGGGAATCTATCCGTCAGAAGTCGATGCCCGTGTAGCTGGCGGGGGTGATGGCGCGCAACTCGGCCTTGACCTCTTCCGAGACGTCGAGCCCGGCGATGAATGCGGCGATCGCCTCGGCGGTGATGTGGGTGTTGGTGCGCGTGAGCGCTTTGAGCGCTTCGTAGGGCGAGGGATAGCCCGCACGGCGCAGGACGGTCTGGATGCCTTCGGCCACGACGGCCCAGTTGTCGTCCAGATCGCGGCGCAGCGCCTCCTCGTTGAGAATCACCTTGCCCAGCCCCTTCATCAGCGAAGCGACGGCCAGCAGCGTGTGGGCCACCGGAACGCCGACATTGCGCAGCACGGTCGAGTCGGTCAGGTCGCGCTGCATACGCGAAACGGGCAGCTTGCCCGCCAGATGCTCGTAGAGCGCGTTGGCGATGCCCAGATTGCCTTCGGCATTTTCGAAGTCGATCGGGTTGACCTTGTGGGGCATGGCGCTCGAACCGATCTCGCCGGCCTTGATGCGCTGCTTGAAATACTCCATCGAAATATAGGTCCACATGTCGCGGCAGAGGTCGATGAGAATGGTGTCGATGCGTTTGAGCGCGTCGAACAGCGCCGCCAGATTGTCGTAATGCTCGATCTGGGTGGTGTACTGCGAGCGGGTCAGCCCCAGTGTATTCCCGACGAAACGGTTGGCGAACGCGATCCAGTCGACGGCGGGGTAGGCGACGTGGTGGGCGTTGAAATTGCCCGTCGCACCGCCGAATTTGGCCGTGACGGCGACGGCTTTCAATTGGTCGATCTGCCGGTCGAGCCGTTCGACGAAGACCATCAGCTCCTTGCCCAGCCGCGTGGGCGAGGCGGGCTGGCCGTGCGTGTGGGCCAGCATCGGGACGGCGTGCCACTCGGCGGCCAGCGCGGCGAGCTTCTCGCGCAGTTCGGCCAGTGCAGGGTAGCAGACCTCCGCCAGCGCCTCCTTGATCGAGAGCGGAATGGCCGTGTTGTTGATGTCCTGCGACGTGAGGCCGAAGTGGACGAACTCCTTGCAGGCGCCCAGCCCCAGCGCATCCATCTTCTCTTTGAGCAGGTACTCGACGGCTTTCACGTCGTGGTTGGTCGTGCGCTCGATCTCCTTGACGCGCTCGGCGTCGGCCGTCGAGAAGTCGCGGTAAAGTCCGCGCAGTCGCTCGAATGCGGTCGTGTCGATCCCTTTCAATTCGGGCAGCGGCAGTTCGCACAGGGCGATGAAATACTCCACTTCGACGCGGACGCGGTAGCGGATCAGGGCGTATTCCGAAAAGTAGTCGGCCAGTCGCTCCGTTACCTTGCGGTAGCGTCCGTCGACGGGCGAAATGGCGGTCAGGTTGCTCAATAACATATCGTGTCGGATTTTGATGCGGCAAAGGTAGGCAAAAAAGCGGGGATTCGGAAATTTGGAGGGTGGGATTTCCGGCGTACGGAGGTTGCGGGAGGAAGTGTCGTTCACGGCCTGGCCGCCGCCGCTTTGCGGCTGCTTGCCGCGAGGGCCAGCAGGGCGAAGAGGTACTGTGCGGCGTAGTAGGTGGACATGATGCGGAGGGTGGCGTCGGGGAGCGGTTCCACGAATTTGTTCCATGCGATCGTCGCGTCGGAGAAGACGAAGAGCAGCGCCGCGACGCGGAAGCCCGGGGCGTAGCGTCCCCGATAGAAGAGCACGCTGAGGAGCATGGCTGCGATCACCGTGCCGTAGAGTGCGACACCCGTCCGTTCGACGGACGACGCCACGCGGGGGACGATGCCGGCGAAGAGGAACAGGAGCAGGCCGGCACCGACGACTGCCGCGGCGGCGATGCGTCTGCGGGAGAATTCGGCCGACGGCAGGAAATAGCGGATGTAGGCGACGTGCGCCAGCGCGAAGAGGAACATTTGGAGCAGAAAGTCGTGCACTGCTCCGGCGGCATCGCCCGCCGCCGAGAGCAGCAGGGCGCCGGCTACCGGCACGCACGCCTTGTCGCGCAGGGCGAACAGCACGAGCGAAAGCCAGGCGGCCGGATAGCAGACCTTGCAGGGAAGCGGTGCTCCCGTGCTGAAAAAGAGGGCGACGCCCAGCCCGAATCCGAGCGTGAGCGCACCGATGAAAACCGACCGCCGGTATTTTCCATCGTCCGGCTCGTCCGGCGAGCCGCCGCCTCCGCAGGCCGGAGAAGTCCGCTTACAGGGCCGCATCGATCAGGTAGGGGTAGTGGTCGGTGAGTTTGACGGTGAAGCGGGCCGTGATGCAGTCGAAGACTTTGACCGCCACGCCTTCTTGGGCGTTGTAGATGAAGCAGTGGTCGATAGCGCCCTTTTCGCGGTCGGGGCTGCGGCGCCGGCTCGTGCGCGAATAGCCGTCTTTCGGGCCGCAGATGTGATGGCCGTTGCCGTTGTCGGTCGCGTCCGTCGCCGCCTTGTAGCAGGGCGTGTAACCCCCTTCGATGAACTGGCGTATGGGCAGCGAATCTTCGTAGGCGTTCATGTCGCCCGTGACGAAAATCGTGCAGCCGTACTTGTTTTTCAGCACTTCGGCTTCGGCCATCATCAGACGTACCTGTGCCGCACGCGCGTAGGTACTGCCCGGCTGCGCGGCTTCGCTCTTCCACCACAGGTGGGTGTTGACCACGGCGAAGAGCCGGCCCGTGTCCTTCTTGCGGAAGACCGCCGAGGTGTAGGATTTGCTGCCGATGTTGCTCCAGCACGACGGGGCGTAGAGGACGTAGTTGACGTCCACCAGCTCCACGGTTTCGGGGTTATAGAAGATCGGCGTGTTGTTCCACGGCTCCTCGCCCTCGTAGGCGATCCGATAGCCGTATCGGCGGATCAGCGGGTAGAACCGCTGGTGCATGTGGAGGCTGTATTCCTGCAAATCGAGCACGTCGGGCATGAAGGCGCGCACGAGCTGGGCGAATTGCGGAGCACGCACGTCGTCGCGGGGATCTTCGCCGATGAGGCGCCATGCTTCGGGAATGTCGTCGCGGCTGTAATCCCAGATGTTGTCGGCCAGGATGCGCAGGTTCGAACCCGCAGCGCGTGCGAAGAGGCATTCGCCCTCGACCGAGCCTTCGATATGCGCGTCGCGCGGAATGTCGCCCTCCCGGAGCATTTGCGCGACATGCTGCGCGGCCTTCGTCAGGGCCCAGCTGCCGCCGCCGTCGATCAGAAGATCGCCGCGCGAGACGCGGACGGCGTAGTCGAAGGGCGCCCGATCCTCCGACCGGACGAGCCGGATGGCCCGGCCCCGGCGGAACGCCGTGTCGGGCAGTATCCGCAATTCGGGCTGTTCGGCGCCGGCGAGCTCCTGTCGGAGCGTCCGCGCGGCATCGATGCCCTCCTCGTCTTCGAGTGCGGAGCAGTAGACGATCGTGAAGTCCGCCGTGCGCGTCCCTGCGATTTTGCGTTGCGCGCGGGCCTGCAAGCCGAAAGCGGCGAGCAGAAGGATCGAGAGGATAAGTCGTTTTTTCATCTGATTTCGAAAATTTGCCGATTCGCTAAAATTTACACGGAGATAACATCGAATGGACGAGCGCCGCTTTTGTTGTGGGTGCGGTCTCTGTTCGTCGGATGGGATTCCGCCGCTTTCGCAATCCTTTTCCCGCCTCGGCATAGTTCGAACTGGGTTCGGCTCTGCGCTCGGCTTGTCGAAAAGGTTTTCAAAGATAAGCTTTTTTTCGGAAATACCTGTTCGATCGCCGTATTTTTCAATCTTTTTGTCTGTTTTCGCACGGAGCGGCCGGCTGTCGAAAGAGGTGCTTGTCACGACATCTCTCCGAACGGGATGCGTTTGCCCGCGGCGAGCCGGCAGCGTTCGATCCCGTCGGCCATGCGGTCGAGTCCCCGGTCGATGCGCAGCAGTCCGAAATCGGCCGAGCGCGAAAGCGAACGGGGCGAGGCAGGGAGATTCATGGCGGATTCGGAAAATAATCAGGACAAATTAGCGTTTTTTCATCGGTTCCGGAGGAATCCGGTCCGGATTGCGTTTTTATCGTTTGATTTTTGTACCTTTGGCTGATGCCTTAGATGCTCCCGTTCGGCAATGTTCAAATAAATTTGACATTGCCCTCGCTTATTCGTATCTTTGGCTGACGCCGAAGATACTCCGTCTCGGCATAATCAAACATGAATGTTTGCTTCTGCACTCGACTTTTCGTATCTTTGTCCGAATAATGGTGAATGTTGTTATGGAATTTTTCACTCGGATTCTATACGGCCTCACGGAGTTCGTCCGCCGCAACCCCGTGACGTGCCTCGTTATCCTGATACTGGCCGTCGCCGCGCCGTCGGTGCTGGTCGGTATCGCCAACTTTATCTTTTACGTTATGCTGACGATTTTGTTGCTGGGCGTCGTTTTCGTCCTTCTGTTCCGATACCGTGTCAACAAGCTGCGCCGTGAAATGGGGCAGCAGGGAGGCTTCTCGCAGGAAGGCCCGCGCCGCCGCACCTATACGTGGTACTCGCGCCGCGACGAAGGCGACGTGAAGGTCTACAAGACCTCCGACACGCCCGAAAAGCGGATCAACGACTCGGTGGGCGAATACGTCGAGTTCGAGGAGGTGGAGGAGCAGAACCCGAAAAAATAAACCTGCGGCGGCCGAATGCAGTCCGGTCGCCGGGATAGATTGCTATGTTGTCGAAACTCTTCGCCCTCGTCGGGCAATATTTCATCCTGATGGGAAAGGTCTTCTCGCGTCCTGAGAAGCTTCCGATCTACCGTCGCCGGATCATTTACGAAATGGATGCGCTCGGCCTGAACTCGATCGGGCTGACGGCGATCATTTCGGTCTTCATCGGCGCAGTCATCACGTTGCAGATGTCGATCAACCTCGAATCGCCGTTCATTCCGAAGTACATCATCGGCTACGCCACGCGCGAGACGATGATCCTGGAATTCTCCTCGACGGTCGTGGCGCTCATACTGGCCGGCAAGGTGGGGTCGAACATCGCCTCCGAGATCGGTACGATGCGCATTACCGAGCAGATCGACGCGCTGGAAATCATGGGCGTCAACTCGGCGTCGTACCTCATCCTGCCCAAGATCGTGGCTACGGTGCTCTTCTTTCCGTTCCTGACGATCCTGAGCATTCTGATCGGCATCGCCGGCGGCTGGATGATCGCCGTCTTCACGGGCATCATGATCCCCGACGACTACGTCACGGGACTGCTCTACGATTTCAAACTCTATTCGATCGTCTATTCGCTCATCAAAACCTGCTTCTTCGCCTTCATCATCACCTCCGTGTCGGCCTTCTACGGCTACTACGCCAAGGGCAATTCGCTGGAAGTAGGCAAGGCTTCGACGCGGGCGGTGGTCGCTTCGTCGATCGTCATCATGATCTTCAACCTGATCCTCACGCAAATCCTGCTGACATGATACGCGCGGAACATATCTTCAAGTCGTTCGACGGGCGCACGGTGCTCGACGACATCTCGGTGGAGTTCGAGACCGGAAAGACGAATCTCATCATCGGGCAGAGCGGTTCGGGCAAAACCGTGCTGCTGAAATGTCTGGTGGGGTTGCACGCCGTCGATTCGGGGGAGATCTTCTACGACGACATCCGCTATACGGCGCTCGGATTCAAGGAGCGCAAGGCGATCCGCAAGGACATCGGCATGATCTTTCAGGGCGGTGCGCTGCTGGACTCGTCGACCGTGGCGGAGAACATCCGCCTGCCGCTGGATCTCTTCACCGATCAGTCGGAGGCCGAGAAACGCGAGCGCGTGGATTTCTGCCTGCGGCGCGTGCGGCTCGAAAACGCCGACGATCTCTACCCTTCGGAGTTGTCGGGCGGCATGATCAAGCGCGTGGCCATCGCGCGCGCGATCGTCCTGAACCCGCGCTACCTCTTCTGCGACGAGCCCAACTCGGGCCTCGATCCGCAGACCTCGATCGTCATCGACAACCTGATCCACGAGATCACCGAGGAGTACAACATCACCACGATCATCAATACCCACGACATGAACTCCGTCATGGAGATCGGGCAGAAGATCGTCTACATCTACAAGGGCCGCAAATGGTGGGAAGGCACCAAGGAGGACATCCTGCACACGGACAACCGCGAGCTGAACGATTTCGTCTTCGCTTCGGCCATGGCCAAGCGCGCGAAGAAGGCGATCGGCTGACGGCGGCCGGTACGGCGGGCGAAGGCGCACTCCGCACGATGGACTGCGCCTTTCCGTATGTTTCGCCCCGTATTGGAGGGCGGTTCGCCTCCCGCCGGTGCGTCGGCAAGAAAGCAAGGGGAGCATGAAAAAGAGAAGCCCCTTGCGATGGCTTCTCCGAAACAACACACACATGACATCGTTCCCGCTGGCTGACGGGCGCAAGGAGATGTTCTGCGATTACGGATGCCGGTTCCGCTCCGCTTATTTGATCTTGACGCAGCGAACGGGCATGGCGAACGACCGGTTGACAAGGTCTGTATTCGTCAGCGACGACGGCTCGCCGATGTAGTAGTCGAAGTTGTATGCACCCAATTGTCCTGCACCGGTGGCATAGGGCTGGCACGTCCAGAGTGTCACTTCCTGACCGATGAAACGGGGTGTTCCGTCGAATTTCAGATAGCCCTGCGCGGGCAGCGGATTGAATTGCCGGTCGGCGACCACCGTAAAGCCGATGTTCCCGTCGTCGTCGAGTGTATAATCGACGTCGAACTCCTGCTGCGTCGGAATGCGGTATCCGGCGGGACACGGGTCGAAATTGGTCTTGGGCGTGAACCACAGATAGTGCGTCGGTGCCGTTTCGTATTTCACCCAGTTGTAGTCGCGGCCGTCATAATAAGTACGCGAATACATGAAACAGAGCGGATAGTTGTTGCGCTTCTCCCAACTGCTCCATGCGTTCTGGATGTTCCAGTCGTTCCAATAGACCGTGTTGCCCGTGACGGTTTTCCATGCGGGGTTGATCTCCGGCCGCTCGTTGATGCTGCCCGCAGCCATGTTGCGGTACGGGTCTTTGCGTCCCCACTGGTAGAGCAGGCCGTAGCTGTTCGGGTCATTGGGATCGGTCGCCACGGCACCGATGTTCCGGTCGAGGAATACGGGCGAGGAGGCGCCGGCGACCGTTCCCATCTCCTGCGGGGCGTCGGTCAGCCAGATGTGCCAGTTGTGCAGCATCAGATGCTGCTGCGCGTCGTAGGCGGAGATCGAGGCGTTACCCTTGACGAACTTCTTCACCGTGAAACGGATATAGCCGTCGACATAGGCGATGTCGCTCAGTTCGACGCCCGTCGTACGCCACGTCCAGTCGACCGTGTCGAAGGAGCCCTTGATGGCGGTGCCGTCGACGAGTTCGGCGGGGAACATGTAGGTGCCGGCTTGCGAAACGACGTAGCAGTTGGCCGGTTTGCCCAGGTCGACCGCTTCGGGTTCGGGTTTGAACTCGATCGCCTTCATGGCGTAGAACTCGCGGCGGACGATCGTGACGGGCGAAGCCGACTCGGCCGGTTTGGTGATCTCCATGGTGCGTCCGCGGTCGTCGGTCAGTTCGATCGTGAAGCCTTGGTCGAAGGTCTGCGGGGCAGAGCGACGGCGAACTGCGTGGGGTAATCGGCATCGGTGCTCAGGACGACGCCTTCGCCGCAGTCGACTGCGACCTCTTTTGCGGCGTCGGCAGCCATCGTCAGACGGGGTTCGCCCGACTGGCCCTCCTCGAGATAGTTCATCGCCACAGCGGCGGCACCCGCAACGCCCTCGTCGCCATTGGCGATGAAGCGCAGCCCCATCACCTTCACCGGATCGGTTTCGGTCGTGTAGAATTGAAGGCGCAGGGCGCCGACGGCCACCATGAACGGCAGGTTGGTTTCGGTGCGCGAGCGGGTGGCTGCCGTCATCGGTACGCAGCCGATGCCGGCGTGCGCCGCGGCGTTGTAACGCTGCGTGGCGGGCAGCGAGAAGGTCATCATCGGTACGCCGCCGACCTTGTCGCAGGCCACGCCGTCGGCGTAATAGGGATGGAGCGCATAGTTGGCGTCGTATTCGATCGTCGCGCCGCCGAACTGGTCGCCGTGGGCTCCTTCCTTGAAATAGAGTTCGCAGTGGCTGGGATCGTTCTGGTCGGGCTGCACGCCGTAGCAACTGCACAGCGGACAGCCTTTGAAGAGGGCGATCTCGTCGGTCGGGTTCCAGTGGACGTCGATCTGCCCGTCGGAGTCCTTCGTGGCGCAGCGGGTGTCGGCATCGGTTTCGATCGTGCCGTAAAACGGAGTTTCATCGGTCGCCGGCGTTGCACCGGCCGGTGTCGGCTCGTCGACACCCTTCGTACAGCCGGCTAGAGCCAGTCACAGGGACAACAATCCCCAATAGATTGTTTTCATTTTCGTTCGGATAGAGTGAATTGGTTAATAAATAAGTCGGATTGCAAGGCGGGCGACTGCCCGTATTGCGGGCGGTGTCAATCCCAGTCGCTGCCGTCGCCGGGCACGATGGGATCCTCCCGCCAGTCGCCGCTGCCGCCTGTCTCGGAGGTCGCGAAGCCTTGCTCGACTTCAACGAACGAGAGAGACAACGTCGGGGCCAGGTAAAGTTTCTTGCAGCCTTTACTCGTTTCCATGATTGTTTCGGTTTGTCACCTGCCGACTCCTGAGAGGTGGGATCCAAAAAAAGAAAGTGTGGAGTCGTTAGTTTATCTGAGCGAAGGTTGTGGTATACCCGTAAACAAATAAACAATACTCCACACCTGTATAGCACGGAGCAGAGCACATCGCGTACCAATACAAGTGACGAGTGTTATTGCTATCCCTGTTTACTGAAAACTACCACATTTTCGCTCAAGGACAAAAGCTAAACACTTTCATCGAATATGTCCGTCGGCGACCGGAGTCGTCGACAGCACAAAGATAAAAACTATTTTGCTAAAAAAACACTCTTTGGAGTATTGTTGATGCAAATTTCGGAAAAAAGTTGTTAGAAATCAATCTTGAACGATATTTTTATTATCTAAAATTCGGGGGATTGCGGCCCCGTCCGTACGCTTCCGCGCCGCGGAACGCCGGCATCGGGCGGGCGTCGTCGCGGCGCAGGAGGTTCCCCGTCCGTGGCGGGCGGGGTTAGCACGATAATTGCGAACCCGTTTCCACGATCGGGCGTCGGATCGGAAATTAAAATTTTTTAGTTGGATTATTTGTTAAATATATACAAAGTATGTACTTTTGTGACGCGAATAACAGTAAAGTTTTTTCCTAACAATAAAAATTACGACTATGTCAAAGATTAAGATTGGTATCAACGGTTTCGGCCGTATCGGCCGTCTGGTGTTCCGTGCCGCATGCACCAACGATCAGATCGAAGTAGTGGGCATCAACGACCTCGTACCGGTGGATTACATGGCTTACATGCTGAAGTACGATACGATGCACGGCCAGTTCAACGGTACGATCGACTACAATGTCGAAAAGGGCCAGCTGATCGTCAACGGTCAGGCTATCCGCGTAACGGCCGAGAAGGATCCCGCGAACCTGAAATGGAACGAGGTGGGCGCCGAGTACGTCGTTGAATCGACCGGTCTGTTCCTGACCAAGGAGAAGGCTGAGGCTCACTTGAAGGCAGGTGCCAAGTACGTCGTCATGTCGGCTCCTTCGAAGGACGATACGCCGATGTTCGTTTGCGGCGTCAACACCGACACCTATGCCGGCCAGACGATCGTTTCGAACGCATCGTGCACCACCAACTGCCTGGCTCCGATCGCCAAGGTGCTCAACGACAAGTTCGGCATCACCGACGGTCTGATGACCACCGTACACTCGACCACCGCGACGCAGAAGACCGTCGACGGTCCCTCGATGAAGGACTGGCGCGGCGGCCGTGCCGCTTCGGGCAACATCATCCCCTCGTCGACGGGTGCCGCTAAGGCCGTAGGCAAGGTGATTCCCGAGTTGAACGGCAAACTGACGGGTATGTCGATGCGCGTTCCTACGCTCGACGTATCGGTCGTCGACCTGACCGTCAATCTGGCGAAGCCCGCCAAGTACGACGAGATCTGCGCTGCCATGAAGGAGGCTTCGGAGGGCGAATTGAAGGGTATTCTGGGTTATACCGAGGATGCAGTCGTTTCGTCCGACTTCCTGGGCGACGCCCGTACTTCGATCTTCGACAAGGCTGCCGGTATCGCTTTGACCGACACCTTCGTGAAGGTCGTTTCGTGGTATGACAACGAGTGGGGTTACTCGAACAAGGTGCTCATGCTCATCGAGAAGATGGCTGCCTACAACAACAAATAATAGCAGCGCATACGCCTGAACGGCGCTTCGGTGCCGTTTCGCTCGACCTCCTGCACGAAACCCGTGCGGGAGGTTTTTTGATTTCCCCTGTCGGAGCGGCGGCCGCGGTGCCGCGACCGTCCGTGGGCGGACGGCGGAGACTCCCGTACCGGAGGGATGGATCGTGTCGGCAGGGGCGTCA
Source organism: Alistipes communis (assembly GCF_006542665.1). Taxonomy (NCBI): domain Bacteria; kingdom Pseudomonadati; phylum Bacteroidota; class Bacteroidia; order Bacteroidales; family Rikenellaceae; genus Alistipes; species Alistipes communis. The sequence continues at coordinate 547,636 of NZ_AP019735.1, read as the reverse complement.
GTAGCAGCCTGCGGGAGTTGCCGAATCCGATTTGGTGAGGATGTACTGGTCGGCGAACGGTCCCGTGATGGGCTGTTGGTGGCTGTCGAGCCGCCAGAGCCGGTTTTCGCCGACCCGGTAGTAGGCGGGGATGTCTTTCGGCGAATCGGGGCGCAGGGTGAGTATGTTCCCGCGGACGGTGTAGCATCCGTAGTCGGTGAACTGGCCGGGGCGTTCGCAGTAGCGGTTCACCTCGGTGTAGCGTCCGTCGGGGCCGAGCGTCAGCGTGACGGCGATGCCCGGTACATCGGCGGCCGGAAAGACGCCGGTATAGGCGCCCTGGTAGTCGAGGGCGTTTTCGGCGTCGTGCATGTCGGGTGCGGCGGTTTGCGCGGCGGCCGGTGCGGTTTGTCGGGATGCGTTGCGTTGGCCGCAGGCCGCGAGCAGCAGCAGGGCGGCGGTAACGGGAATAAGAGATTTCATGTACATCGTTTTTTGCAAAGATACGTTTTTTTCAGCTGTCTGCCGTTACCGCTTTGCGGTCCGTGCCGCCCAGCGCAAGATCGTTTCGCTGCGGATCTCGATGCCGAACTCCGCCGCTTGGCGCATCCTGCGCCAAGCGAGGGCGGGTTTGTCGGCTTCGGGAGCGTAGCGGAAATAGCTCTCGGCGGCGCGGACATGGGCAGCGTCGACGAGCGGAAATTCGCGGCGCGAGGGGATGCCGAACGCATCGTCGTCGAGTTCGCGGCGCTCTTCGGCCGTGAGGCGGTCGGGGTGGGCGGCGGGTGTTCTCATGGTCGCGGGGTTTAGAGAATGTAGCGTCCGCCCGTGACGCCGATGATCTGGGCGGTAATGTAGCTCGACTCTTCGGAGGCGAGAAAGACGTAACTCGGCGCTACTTCGACGGGTTGCCCTGCACGCCCCAGCGGTGTCCGGCTTCCGAAACCGGGGATATTCTCGGGCTGCTGCGCGCCGCTCACCTGCAACGGTGTCCAGACGGGGCCGGGCGCGACCGAGTTGACGCGGATTCCCTTCGGTGCGAGCTGTTTGGCCAGCGAGCGGGTGAACCCCACGACGGCGCTTTTCGATGCGGCGTAGTCGGTCAGGAACGACGACGGCTGGAAAGCCTGGATCGAAGAAGTGGTGATGATACTGGCGCCGGCTTCCATGTGGGGAAGCGCCTCCTGTACGCTCCAGAAGAGCGAGAAGACGTTGGTGGCGAAGGTATATTCCAGTTGTTCGGTCGAGAGGTGCGCGATCTCCTTGACGGCGTGCTGCGTGCCGGCGTTGAGCACCAGAGTGTCGAGCCCGTCGAGTGCGCGGACGGCGTCGCGGACGATGCGGCGGCAGCTCTGCTCGTCGCTCAGATCGCCCGGCAGCAGCGTCAGGCGGCTTCCCTCGCCGTCGAGCAGCGTGCGGAGCGAAGCGGCATCGGGCTGTTCGGCCGGCAGATAGTTGACGGCGATGTCGGCCCCTTCGCGGGCGAAAGCGATGGCGACGGCACGGCCGATTCCCGAGTCGCCGCCCGTGATGAGCGCCTTGCGCCCCAGCAGCCGCCCGTGTCCGCGATAGCTCTCTTCGCCGGTGTCGGGACGGGGTTGCATCCGGCTTTCGAGTCCCGGCGGCTCCTGTTGCTGGGCGGGGTAGGCGTCGTGGTAGTACTCCCCGCGCGGGTCGACGAAGATATTGTTGCGATTGTTCGGCATGACGTGAAACGTTGTGGCGGACGACGTTGTCCGGCATTTTGGGTCATGCAATTTGCAGGCCGCAGTTGCGTTCCGGCGAGAGTTCCGAAACGACCGGCGGCCTCAGCGCCACTCCTTCTTGCGGAAAATGAGGTAGACGACCGCGCCGATGAGCAGCATCGCCGCCCAAGCCGCCGGATAGCCGTATTCCCATTCCAGTTCGGGCATCCGGCGGAAGTTCATGCCCCATACGCCCACGAGGAAGGTGAGCGGGATGAAGATCGTCGAGACGATCGTCAGCCGTTTCATGATGGCGTTCATGCGCAGGTCGTTGTTCGAGATGTAGAGGTCAACGAGCGACGAGAGCGTTTCGCGGCAGAGGTCGATCTGCTGCACGACGTATTGCAGGTGGTCGTTCACGTCGTTGAAGAAGGGGCGCACGTTCTTGTGAAGCAGCGCCGAGTCGGAGTGGAGCAGTTTCGCGTACTGGTCGCGCAGGGGCAGGGCGGCCTGTTTGAGTTGGAGGTAGCGGTGGCGCAGCTCCTGAATCTGGCCGCCCGTGTCGCGGCAGTCGGTCGTCGAGAGCAGTCCGGTTTCCAGGTCGTCGAGGTCGCCGTCCAGTTTGGAGATGAGCGTGGCGTAGTTGGCCGTGATGCTGTTGAGCAGTACGCTGAGCAGGTAGTCCGACGGCCGCGACCGGAATTTCAGCACGTTGTTGCGGATCGCCTGCGGGATGTCGTCGAAAAGCGGACTTTCGCTCTCGATGAAGCTCAGCACGAAGTCGGCGCCCTGCACCAGGCAGACCTGCATCTCCTCCCCGCCGCGAAAGAATTTCGCCACGACGAGCATGTAGCGTTCGTGCTCCTCGACCTTGGTCGGGTGGTCGGCGTTGAGGATATCCTGCATCACCAGAAAGTCGATACCGAACCGGTTGCAGACCTGCCGTACGGTTTCGGTCTCTTTCAGCCCGTGCACCTGAAGCCAGATCATCCCCTTTTCGGAGAATTGCGGTTCGATCGGCGGGAGGCTGTCGGCCGTGTATTCGTGCACCTCGTCCGGCGTATAACGCACCAGATGGAGGTGGGTCGGGGTGCGGGTGTCGCCCGTGTAGACCAGTTTCTCGCTAAGCAGGTTGTTTTTCATGGTTGCGGGATTAAAATTCGACGGTCACGCCGAGCGTCGGGATCAGCGTCCCGCTCGACTGGCCGATGTATTTCATGAGGTAGCGCTGTTCGTCGGCGGGGGCCGCGGGGTTGGCTATGACGCCCGTCGACATCAGTACGTCGGGGCGTTCGAGCCGGCTTGCCGTGACGTTTTGCAGGTCGATGTAGATTCCTAGCATGCAGCGGTGGAAATAGAAGGTCTTGTCGATGCGCAGGTCGAGCTGCCCGAAGGCCGCGAGCCGCTCCGTATTGTAACATGCGTAGTCGTAGTAGGGGCGCCCCTGCGCATCCCAGGCCGAGACGAGCGACGACTTCGCCTCGTCGTAAGGGGTATAGGGCGCTCCGCCGATCCAGCTCAGGCGCGCTCCGACGCTCCACGAGCGGGGCAGATCGTAGGTGCCGCTCAGGTTGACCACGTAGCGGTTGTCCCAAGCCGAGGGGACGTAGCGGCCCTGGCCGTTGCGGTACTCGCTGCGGAAGAGCGTCGCCGAGCCGACGAGGTTGATTTTGCCGGGGATTTGCCAGCGAGCCGTCAGTTCGGCGCCGTAGGCGCGGCCTTCGGCCGTCGAAACGAGCGGTTCGGCACCCACCGTGCCGTAGTCGTCGCCCTTGCAGACGAGCGGAATGCCGTCGGCCAGCGACAGCGGGATGCGGTCGTAGCCTTTGCGGAATCCTTCGAGCGAGACGATCAGCCGGTCGCGCAGCCGCCAGTCGATCCCCGCGCTCAGGGCCTTCACCCGCATGTAGCGCAGGCTGCGGTTGACCCACGCGCCGTCGTTGTCGCGCAGTCCGAGCGCCGTCAGGGGCGGCAGCTGGTGGTAGATGCCGGCGCTGCCCTTGACCGACCATGCGTCGCCGAGCGCATAGGCCAACGACAGGCGCGGCGAAAGCTGCCGCCAGAACTGCCGCATCCGCGCCGAGTAGTCGCAGCCGTCGGCACGCAGCCCCGCCGAGGCGGTGAACCGTTTGTCGGACGACTCGTAGGCGGCGGTGAAGAAAAGCCCCCAGCCCGCGATACCGAGGCGTGTATCGTAGTCGGAGAAGTCCGTTTCACGGCCGTAGAGGCGTTGCAGCGTGCGGTTGGTGTAACGGCGGTAGTTCAGTTCGACGCCTTCGGTCAGCGTCCATCGTCCGAGCCACGAACGGTTTTCACCCCGCAGCGTCGTCTTCTGTTCGACGCTGCGCAGCCGCAGCATCAGGTTCTCGTCGCTCGATGCGTCGTTGTCGCGGTATTTCAGGTTGCGGTTGTTCAGATAGTTGTGGCTCAGAGAGACGCTCTGCGTATGCTGTCCGGCGTAGTGGCGGTAGACGGCGCCTACGGTGAAGGTCTCCTGCCGGATGCGGGGCAGGTAGCTGAGCAGGTATTCAGCCTCCTCGCCCTTTTCGTCGGTGTTCAGACGCATGTTGTCGATGCCGGTAAGTCCCAGCACGGTCAGCTCGTCGCGGGCCGACAGTTTGCTCTTGATCTTGACCTGCGCATCGATGTAGTTGGGCAGGAAAGGAAGTCCCAGCATCTTGAACAGCAGTTGCAGGTAAGATTGGCGTACGGAAAAGAGGTAGGTCGTCCGCTCCGAGAGGGGGCCGTTGCCGCTCAGCGACACTTCCGATGCGCCGAGCGTCGCCTTGAAGGAGTGTTTTTCGGGGTCGCCGTCGCGCAGGCGGAAATCCAGCACCGAACTGAGCGCTCCGGCCCGGTCGGCGGGGAAGGCGCCGGTGTAGAAACTGATCTCGCGCACCAGATCGGCGTTGACGATGCTCACGGGGCCGCCCGAAGCGCCCTGCGTGGCGAAGTGGTTGATGTTGGGAATCTCGATGCCGTCCATGTAGAAGACGTTCTCCGACGGGCCGCCGCCGCGTACGATCAGGTCGTTGCGGTAACCGACGGGCGAGAACGATACGCCGGGATAGGAGCGCACGATGCGAGAAACGTCGCGGTTGGCGCCCGGGCTCTTTTCGATCTCGCGCAGGCCGATCACCTGCAACCCGACGGGGCTCTCGGCCGTGCGGCGGAACGGCGTGGGGGTGACGGTCACGGCGTCGAGCTGCGCGGCGTCCTCCACAAGCTCGATCTCGATGAAGGGCGTGGCGGCCGAGACGACGTATTCGGGCGTGAGCGTGTTGCGATAGCCGATGCAGGAGGCCGCCAGCCGGTAGATGCCCGGGCGGACGCGTTCGATGGCGAAGCGTCCCGTCGAGTCGGTCGAAGCGCCCTTGTCGCCCTGTCCGTCGAGTACGACGGCCGCATAGGCGACGGGGCGGCGCGTGAGCCGGTCGATGACACGGCCGCGCAGCGTGTAGCTCTCGGCGGCGAATCCCGCCAGGCAGCATCCTATCGATAAGAGGAGTAGCAGTAACCGTTTTCCCATGTGTGACGTGCAGTGCATTTCCGGTGCCTTTCGTTGACAAATGTACGAAAAAAACGGAAAACGGCCGTCGCTGCCGGCTTTCCGTCCGTCGGTGTGTGCCGGCGGCATGAACGGCGCGTTTGCACTGCATCGGATGCCGTACCGGCGGTACGAACGGCGCAGATCGGCGACCGTTTTCGGCATTCGGCCCGAAACAGCACTTTTTTCTTCCGAAGAGCGTAACAATCTGTCCGAATTTTTCTTAACTTGGGAGTGCGTTCCGCCTGAAATTTGCACGGTCGTTCGGTTGCAACGCAACGTTTGCCCTATGAAAAAGATTGCTTATTACGTCGTCCCCGTCCTGCTGTGTCTGATCGCGGGTCTCGTGGCGGGGCGTCTTCAAGCGGAGTCCGTCGCCGTATGGTATCCCCTGCTGGCGAAACCCGCGCTGACGCCGCCCGACATCGCCTTTCCGATCGCATGGGGAATCATCTACCTCTGCATGGGCCTTTCGCTGGGGCGCGTGCTCCGATACGGCGACAAACGCTACGTCACGCTGTGGTTCCTGCAACTGGCCGTCAATTTTCTGTGGAGCGTCTTCTTCTTTTACCTGCGCAGCCCGCTGGCGGGATTCGTCGACATCCTCCTGCTCGATGCGCTGGTGATCGTCTACATCTGCCGGGTGCGGCACCGGACTCCTTCGGCGGCGTGGCTTTTTGCACCCTACGTGCTGTGGATCCTCTTCGCGACCTACCTCAACGGATATATCCTCGTGAAGAATCCGGATAATAAAATCGTGACGCAAAACGTTTTAACAACAAATATCGACACATTGTCAAACAGTAAAAACCGACAGACTATGAAACACACGTTGCCTCAGCTTCCCTATAAAACGGAAGCGCTCGCGCCGAAGATGAGCGCGGAGACCTTCGAGTACCACTATGGCAAACATCTCCAAACCTACATCGACAATCTCAACAAGTTGATCGAGGGGACGCCCTATGCCGAGATGCCGCTCGACGAAATCGTCCGCAAGGCCGACGGAGGCGTCTTCAACAACGCCGCGCAGACTTGGAACCATACCTTCTTCTTCCTCACGCTGACGCCCGACCAGCAGCCGATGCCCGAAAAACTGGCGGCGGCGCTGGCGCGCGACTTCGGCTCGGTCGAAGCCTTTCGGGAGGCCTTCACGAAGGCGGCCGTAGGGTTGTTCGGTTCGGGCTGGACATGGCTCGCACAGCAGCCCGACGGCAAGCTGGTGATCGTGGCGGAATCCAACGCCGGCAACCCGATGACGCGGGGACTGAAACCGTTGCTGACGGTCGACGTTTGGGAACACGCCTATTATATCGATTACCGTAACCGGCGCGCCGAGTTCGTGAAGAACTGGTGGGATCTGGTCGACTGGCAGAAGGTGGCCGACAGGCTGTAACGGTTCAGACGACGAAGCCATGAAAAAGTATAAATGCAGCGTTTGCGGGTGGATTTACGATCCGGCCGCAGGCGATCCGAAGCACGGAATCGTCCCGGGTACGCCCTTCGAGGAGCTGCCTGCCGACTGGCACTGTCCCCGTTGCGGGGCGCCGAAAGAGAAGTTCCGTCCGATGGAGGAGTAGATTCGACACGGCGGCCGGCATCCGAGAAAGGATGCCGGCCGCCGTGTTTTTCGGACGGACTCAGGCCCTCTTTGCCGCTTCGACGGCGCGGTCGTAGTCGGGTTCCTGCGTGATTTCGGGAACGAGTTCCGTATAGACGACCTTGCCTTCCCGGTCGATGACCACGACCGAGCGGGCGAGCAATCCTTGCAGCGGGCCGTCGGCCATCAGCACGCCGTAGTTTTCATCGAAATCCGAATGGCGGAAATCCGAGAGCGGAACGAGGTTTTCGATCCCCTCTACGGTGCAGAAACGCGCGTGGGCGAAAGGAAGATCCTTCGATATGGCCAACACCACCGTGTCGGGCAGCGATGCTGCCAGCTGGTTGAATTTGCGCACCGACATGGCGCAGACCCCCGTGTCGAGACTGGGGAAGATGTTCAGAATGACGCGCTTGCCCTTCAAGCTGCTCAGGGAGAGCGTTCCGAGGTCGGTTTTGACCAGCTCGAAGTCGGGGGCCGCAGCGCCCGTTGCGATGAAGTCACCGGAGAGATGTACCGGCATGTCCTTGAATTTTGTCGTTGCCATAGTCTTTCTGTTTTGATTCGTATCGGATAAACGGTCGACGGGGCCGAATTCGTATGCTTTTCGATTCGATATGCAAAATCGATGCCTCGGTGCGGCGTTCGGATGCCGTGCGGCGGTTCGGGCGGGCGAAATAGGGACCGAACGGCGATGCCTGCCGAGAGAAGCACGCAGCGGGGCACTATCTTTGCCGTAGCGGGACAAAAACGATTGACCGCTATGAAAACGACGGAGACCGACCGCGTCGGCATTTTTCCCGTAGCCTCGTTCCGAGGAGTGCAACCCACCGGAATTGCGATCTGCGAGAGAGGCAGGATGTGCGTCTGGTTTCCGCGTCGGCACGACGGTGTCTCCTGTTCCGTCACGGAAATTTTCGGGGACGGTTTCTCTGAGCGGGCTCTGTGTGCCGGCTACGAAAAATCCTTCGAGGCGGGAACTGCCGGTCGGACTCCTTTGCCGTTTACGACGGCTGCCTCTGTTTTACCGACTCCCGCATTCCCGAGGCGGAGGGGCCGGATGGCGTTTCCCGTGGATAGCATAAAGTTACCGTTATGAAAGCGATGATTCTCGAACGTTTCGGCGGAACGGAGCGTTTCGCCGTGGCGACGGTTCCCGCCCCCGTTCCGAAGAGGGGCGAGGTACTCGTCACGATAAAAGCCGCCGGTGTGAATCCGATCGACGTCAAGACGCGTCGGGGCGGCGGGATCGCCGATTCCCTGCGTCGGCAGAGGCCGATGATCCTCGGATGGGATCTTTCGGGTGTCGTGTCGAAAACGGGGGAGGGCGTCGAGGAGTTCCGCATCGGCGATCCTGTCTTCGGAACGGTCAATTTCCCCGGGCCGGGCTGCGCCTATGCCGAGTTCGCTGCGGTACCGGCGGAACACCTCGCCCTCAAACCGCTGAACGTTTCGCACGAAGAGGCCGCGGCGGCTGCGCAGTCGCCGCTGACGGCCTGGCAGGCATTGGTCGAGACGGGAGGCATCGGGGCGGGGGCCCGCGTGCTGATTCACGGCGGAGCCGGCGGCGTGGGGCATCATGCCGTGCAGATCGCAAAGACGTTAGGCTGTTACGTGATCTCGACGGCGGCTGGCAGGGATGCCGGTTTCGTGCGGAATCTCGGTGCCGACGAGGTGATCGACTTTAACACGGAGCGGTTCGAGGAGCGGGCGAAGGAGATCGATTTCGTGCTCGATACGGTCGGCGGCGAGAATTTCGTCCGGTCGCTGCACGTGCTTCGTCCCGACGGCATGATCGTGCTGCTGCCTTCGGATCGGAAGGCGGAGGCCGATGAAGCGGCCGTAGCGTACGGCGTCGGGAATTACAGGCACATCCTGATGCATTCCAGCGGCGAGGGGATGCGCCGTATCGCCGATCTGCTTGCCGGCGGCAGGCTGCGGGTGCATGTGGACAGCGTCTTCCCGTTCGGCGAAATCGCCCGCGCTCACGAACGGCTGGAAGGCGGCGGGGTTCGCGGAAAGGTCGTCGTGGCGATGGAGTGACGCCGGTCGGTGCCGCGGGTTCCTGCGGACGCTTACCCGACGACCGTGGCGACGATGCGCCGGCCTGCGGCCCGATTGCGGAATTCGCACAGGTAGATCCCCTGCCACGTGCCCAGGTTGATGCGCCCGCGGCTGACGGGAAGCGTGAGAGCCGTCCCCACGAGCGTCGATTTCGCATGGGCGGGCATGTCGTCGTCGCCCTCGCAGGTGTGGATGTAGTAGGCTTCGCGTTCGCGGACGAGGCGGTCGAAGATCGCTTCCAGATCGGTGCGCACGTCGGGATCGGCGTTCTCGTTGAGGGTCAGACCGGCCGAGGTGTGCTTGATGAAGAGGTGCAGCAATCCCGCGGCGGGCAGCGGCGGAAGGTTCGCTTCGATCTCGTCGGTGATCGGGTGGAAGCCCCTGCTGCGGGGGCGGAGGGTGAATTCGATCTGGCGTATCATCGTTGTCGGATGTTTTTGCGGTGTATGATTTCGGGAGCGAAAATACGCTTTTTTCCGGAATCGCCGTCTCCGCGGCTTCCTTTTCCGGTCGCCGCGGAAAGAAAAAAGAGGCCGGATGTCATAAGATTTTCAAGAAAATAGGAAATACGGAATAAAATACCTATCTTTGTCGGGAAACAATCGAGTTTTATTCTGAATCTTTCTTTGTAAGAGTTCGATCCGGTCGTATACGCGGGTCTTTCTATTCTCAAAATCGACGTCATTATCGGCTCCTTTGTTTGGAGCAATATGCCTGCGGCGGGCGCAGTGTACGCTGTTGCGGCGTATTGCGCACGGTGTCGGAACCCTCAGAAAAAATGAATTGATAAATGGCAAAACGGATTACATCGGGAAAGAGAGAAAGAGAAAAGATCAAACAGACCAAGCGGCTGGACAAACAACGGAAAAGGGAAGAACGCCAGAGCAGCGGCAGCCGCAATTTCGAGGAGATGCTAGCTTATGTGGATGAAAACGGTGTTCTTCACACGACACCGCCCGAAGTCGGGGAACGCGAGGAGATCGACGCATCGCAGATCGAGGTCTCGGTACCCCGCAGGTCGGAACCGGAGGAGATCGTCCCTTTCGAGGGCCGCGTGGAGTATTTCGACGCAGCCAAGGGGTACGGCTTCATCCGGAACTCGGACAACGGCGAAAAGTACTTTTTCCATATCACGCAGGCTCCCGCAGCGATTGCCGAGGGCAATCGGGTGACATTCGAACTCGAACGCGGCACGCGCGGGATGAACGCGGTGCGCGTAGCGATCAGCAACAAATAACAATTTTTAATTTACAGATTCAGATGAACATTTATGTTTCGAACCTCAGCTGGGGTACAAGCAGCGAAAGCTTACAGAATTTATTTGCACAGTTCGGCGAAGTATCGTCGGCAAATGTGATTACCGATCGGGAGACGGGGCGTTCCCGCGGATTCGGGTTCGTCGAGATGCCCGATGACGGCGAGGGGCAGAAAGCCATCGACCGGATCAACGGCAGCGAGTTCGAAGGCAAGGTGCTTACGGTGAACGTGGCCCGTCCGAAGACGGAGCGTTCGTCGGGCGGTTACGGCGGCGGCAATCGCGGCGGTAATGGCGGCTACGGCGGCGGTTACAACCGCAGACGGTATTAATCGGGAGATGCGGGTGGCCCGCATCGGCGGGCGTCCGTGTGCCGGAAACCGTTGCGGCGGTTCCCGATCGTTCGATCGCGGCAGTCATTTGACTGCCGCGATTTTCTGTGATAGGATCGGATAGTATTCAGACGTTCATAAGAAAGTCGTTTATCCATTCGACCTCTGTTTCCCGATGACGTTCGGCACCGGAGAACGGAAAGGGAGATTCTGCTGCGAAGACTGAACTTGCGCCTGAAAGAGATGTAACTGAATTCGTAAGAAGGTGCGATTCCGTTCCGCTTCGCTTTTGGGAATGTCGCCGGATATTTTCAAGGGAGGCTGAGATCATGACCGTACATTATGTAAATCTGAACCGTTTCGATATGTTGAAGGAAATCGGGTAAAAGTTTCCATACATGATCTATCCCGACGGCGGTCGCGGCTGGGGTAACAGGGACTGTTTCCTCCGTAAGGCTGAATGGCAGCGGATCGTCCTGGATGGGATAAAATCATTCGCGTGTACCGGTAAAAGAGGCGAAAGAACAGAGGTCGGGAACGAAAAGTTCCCGACCCCTCCGATTCTGTTTATCTGCGTTTTCGACCGAAATCTCCGGAATTCGCAGGAATCCCGTTCCTCAACTCCGTCAGTCTTTCGTCACGACAATGTTGTCCAGGAAATGACGGCCGTTGGCGGTTGCGAATTTGATCCGCGTATCTTTCGTCGCTCCGGATATTTTCACCTGATAACCTTCGTACCATTTGAAATAGGCCTTATCCGTAGCCTCCATTTCGGCGATCGTCGCCCCATTGATGCTCGGAAGATCGCTGTAATCGGGCTGTGCTCCGACCGTTCCCGGCCCCTCGACGGAGACCGACATCGACTTGGTCTCATTCTTATAAGCCGCCGACGCATAGAAAGCCAGATCGAACGTAACGGTGATTTCGGAAGGCGTATCGCCGAGTTTCGCGAGCGGGGGAGTCATAAGCCACCCGCTTCCTTTGTCCTGATTGGCTCCGAACATGACGTAGCCGGGACATTCGCGAACGCCGGTATCGCTCGCCGACCAGCCGTCCGGCATAACCTCATTGTAAAGGTTGTTATAATTCGAAAGGAAATAACGTGCGGGAATGAAGTAATCATGGCCATTGAACGCTTCGTCGAAACCGTGCGCCAGAACGATATTGTCGTCGTCGGGCATGGGACGGGTATTGTAAGCCTTCTTTTCGTGCGTCGTCAGATAGAACCCGTGATTCAGCGTGACGGTACCGGTCGACAGTACTTCCGATCCTTTGATAGGCGTATTGTCCGTCGGCGCGATTTTTATATATAGGAAATTGCTTTTTTTATCGTTTGTCCTTCGGAAATGCTGAAACGCGCCATTTTATAGGGCGACGTACTTTTGAGTTCAAACGTCGGGGAAAAATCCGTATACGGCGTCGCCGCTACCTCCATGCCCTTGTTCCAGCTCTTTCCGTCCGCACTCCAAGTGCATTCCCAGTTTTTCGGAACGGCATCTGCGGAAACGAATCCGAATCCGAAACGCAATCGTCCTTTCAGATCGGACGTGGCTTTCATCTTGACGATCAATGCGGATTTCTCCCAATCTTCACCGCCCCAGCCGGTCGTGGCAAAACGGCCGTTATAAATTTGCGATTTGCCGAATACACGCGAAGTCTTGTCGTCCGTTCCTCCTATGCGCCAAACGGTATTGCCGGTCTGAGAGAACGTGACGGTTTCCGTGTCGGCGTCAAACGTACAAGTGTAAACTCGATATTCTCCACCGTCGGCAGATTGCGGATCGCACAGGAAGAAATCGGAAATCGGCGTGATGGCATAGACCGTTTCCGTTCCGCCCGCGTCATTTCCCTGCTGCGAAAAAGGGATTTCCGTACGGCTGCTCATATCATCGAGTTCGAAAACGATGCGTCCCGTCCGAACCGCCTGCCCGTCGTTGGTTTCTACCGAAAGATTGACCGACGCATTTCCCATGCCGGAAACGATATCGGCAGACGCCCAATCCAACGGCAGTTCGTCGGCATCCTCCACGGAGACATGCCAATAGGAGTTGCTCCGAACATCGAACGAGAAACTACCGCCGTAGTCGGCGATCGTTTCGAGAGAAGCCGGCGTAACTTCCAAGGTTCCGACTCCTCCGTCGCTGTCCGTATTGTCGTCGGAGCAGGCATTGAATACGACGGCTCCTGCGGACATGAGCATCGTCGCTGCAAAATTAAAAAGGCTCTTTTTCATGGTTCTGCATTTTAAGTTGGTTTTAAAACCGGAATCAGGTCTGAAAACAGTCGTTTCAGACAAAAAAACACGTTAAAAAAGTCGTTAAAATTTCCTTCTTTTTTGTCAGTTCGCAAAATTAAGCTATATTTGTACCACACCTAACAACACTTATATTATTCAAGCAAGGTTTGGTGTTGTGTGGTACCGCAAATATACTATTAATTTTAACAACATGAAAAAAATCGTATGTTACATTCGCGAAAAAAGTAATTTACTGGTAGCAATACCAATAAATATGCTTTTAGCAACGGTCGGTTTGATACCGTTCCTCGCTGCGGCCCAATCCTCGCCTGCTTACACGATTCAAGGTGCAGTCCGGACGACGACCGATGCCCCCGTAGTAGGTGCAACGATCGTTCTCGAAGGAACCCAGTTCGGCACGACATCGGACGTGACGGGTACTTTCACACTCGACTTGAAGCAGAAACCGTCCCAAGGTTCCGCGCTTTCGGTCAGCTGCATCGGATACAAAACGAAGAGAATTCCGCTCACGGAGAGCAACGCCGCGATTTCGGTAGTGCTCGAGGAGGACAATAACCTGCTCGACGAGGTAGTGGTTATCGGCTATGGCTCCGTCCAGAAGAAAGACCTGACCGGATCGCTCAGCAGCATCGACGGCGGAGCGATCCTCAACAGACAGACGCAGACCGTTTCGATGGCGCTTCAGGGAGCGATGCCCGGCGTGACGGTGACACGCACCAATTCTGCACCCGGCCAATCGGCGACCATTCGCATCCGCGGCATCACTTCGATGACCGAAGGCGCTTCGGATCCCTATGTCTTGATCGACGGGGTTCCGGGCAATCTTTCCGATCTCAATCTGACGGATGTAGCCAACATAACGGTATTGAAAGATGCTGCGTCCGCTTCGATCTACGGGTCGCAGGCCGCGGCGGGCGTCATTCTGGTAACAACCAAACGCGGGGGGAATAGCGGAACGAGCGTTACCTACAACTATACGCTCGGACTCGATTTTCCGACGTCGATGCCCGACTACATGAATGCCGTCGACTACATGAAAGCGGTCAACGAATTAAACTACAACGATTTCCCCGGGGGGGGGTGGATGGTATCAGACCTATACGAAGGACGTAGTGGACAACTATTGGAATCTCAACCGTGAGGACCCCGACAAATATCCGAATACGGATTGGCTTTCGTTGCTGTTGAAAGATTACGCCGTGCGACAGTCGCACAACGTTTCCTTCCGTTCGGGAAGCGCCAAACGGAGCACGTCGCTGAATTTCGGGTACGACGACGTGGACGGTCTTTTTACGAAAAATCTTTCCTGGAAGCGTTATACGCTGCGGTTGAACAACGATTTCGAACTTTTCAAATGGATGAAGGCGTCGGCCGACATTTCCCTGCGCAAAACGGACAAGGTGAACCCCCATACTTCGCCGTCGGCCCAGATGCGCTATATTCCGGCCATTTACGCTGCGACATTGAGCGACGGGCGCTATGCGGAAGGGAAAGAGGGCAGCAATAAATATGCAGCCCTGATGGACGGCGGTACGATCGACGTGCACGGTTACAAGATGACGGGAAAGTTCCAGCTCGACCTGACACCTTTCAAGGGTTTCTCCGTCACGGGAGTGTTCGCCCCGAACTTCTCGTATACGAAGGAAAAGGACTTCCAGAAGCAGGTGCCTTATTTCCGCGCCGGCGATTCCTCGACCGTAAGCACGAAATACATCACCGAAGCGACGACGACCGAACTCAAAGAGACGCGCAGCGATACATTTAGTCATACGACGCAGTTTTATGCCAATTATCAAAAGACGTTCGGAGAAGACCATAATTTCAGCGCCATGATCGGTTACGAAAATTACAAATACGAACAGGAGGGGCTGCTTGCCTCGAAAAGTAAATTTCCGCATTCGCTGATCCCCTATCTCTCGGCCGGAGGTACTTCCGACGTAGTGGCCAAAAGCGAGAACGTCTTCGAATTGGCCCGTCGTTCGTATTTCGGGCGCGTGATGTACAATTATCGCAATAAGTATTACATTCAGGGCAATATCCGCAGGGACGGTTCTTCGCGTTTTGCTCCGGATTCCCGCTGGGGTACGTTCCTGTCAGCTTCCGCCGGATGGGTCTTTACCTCGGAAAACTTCATGTCCGGAACGAAAGACTGGTTCGATTTCGGCAAACTCCGTGTCTCTTACGGCGAACTCGGCAACGAACGGATCAACGGCTATTATCCCTACCAGACGACGCTCACTCCGGCATATTCGGTCGGCTATATCGGCAATACCGTAACCTCGCTCCCGGGTTATTCCCAGACAGCGGCGGTCGTCAGAGACCTCACCTGGGAAACGACCACTACCTACGACGTGGGCGTCGACCTGACATTTCTGAAAAATCGGCTCTCGCTGACGGCCGACTATTACTACAAACGTACGGACGATATGCTGCTGACCGTACCTATCGCACCGATCATCGGTCTGAGCGATCCCTACGACAACGTCGGAACGATGAATACCCGCGGCTGGGAAATCACGCTGGGATGGCGCGACAGAATCGGAGACCTGACGT
The DNA here is from genome assembly GCF_006542665.1 of Alistipes communis. Lineage (NCBI taxonomy): Bacteria > Pseudomonadati > Bacteroidota > Bacteroidia > Bacteroidales > Rikenellaceae > Alistipes > Alistipes communis. The sequence continues at coordinate 532,367 of NZ_AP019735.1, read as the reverse complement.
ATTCCGTATCCTTCAACTTGTCGGACGACGTTTCGAAAATGGGGTATATCGGCAACAAGGAGATCATCTCGGGCGGAAAGATCATCAGGGAAGGCGTCGAGTACCAGTCGTGGTACGGATATGTGAGCGACGGCATCTACCAGACCGAAGCGGAAGTAAACGACTCGCCCCGAACCAACAGCGCGGTAACCGTAGGAGACATACGTTATAAGAATATAGCGGACGGAGCCGACTCCCCGAATGTGATCAACGCTGCCTACGACAGGGTCGTATTGGGGTCTTCGCTACCGCACTTCAATTACGGAGGCAACATCTCGCTCGCATGGAAGGGGCTGGATTTCAGTATGGATTTCCAGGGTGTCGGCAAACGCAACTCCTACCTCTCGGAGAGCATGGTACAACCGCTGCGGGCCCAATGGTACAATGTCCCGACGCTGATCGCCGGCGCGAATTCGTGGAGCAGGAAAAATACGATCGAGGAAAACCGTCATGCCCGCTACCCGCGTTATTCGTATCAGAGCGAGGGAAACAATTATGCCATTTCCGACTTCTGGATGTTCGACGGCTCCTATTTTCGGGTGAAGAACCTTACGCTCGGCTACTCTCTGCCGGAACGGTGGATGAATAAGGTCTGGGTTCGCAACCTTCGTTTTTCGGTAACGCTCACCGACTTTTTCACGTGCAGCGATTTTCCGAAAGGATGGGACCCCGAGGGAGGCGTTTCGGCCTATCCGATCACTAAATCGGTGTTGTTTTCCGCGCAGATTACATTTTAAATCTACATAAATTCCCTAAAATATGAGACGTTTAAGGTATATGATAGCTGCGATTTGCAGCGCGGCTCTCCTGGCATGCAGCGATCTGGATCTCAATCCGAAGGATGAGGCCGCGACAGGAAACTGGTTTCAGACACCCGAACAATTCGAAATGAACCTCAATGTACTCTTGCTCCATATGTTCTGGCCTCAGGAACGTTTGGAGTGGACCGGCTCCAACCAATGTGCATTGGATGCCATCACCGACGACTTCACCAACCGCGACAAGCTGCTGAGCTTCACCAACGGATCGCTCAACAGCACCAATCCCGTGGCGACGGCCATGTGGGACAACACATATACGGCGATCAACCGATGCAACAAGATCATCACGGAATTGCACAAGGTCGAGGCGCAGATGGACCCGGAACTCCGAAATCGTATTCTGGGGAACGCACGTTTCTACCGGGCCTGTTTCTATGCCCGTCTGCTGATGCACTTCGGCGATGTGGTGGTCGTGGACGAAAACATCGACATCGAATCCGAAGAGGGGCGAAATGCGGCCTATCTGCTCGAACGTACCGACCGTTGGTCGGTGCTGGAGGACGTGCTCGAAGAGTTCGATGACGTCGTGGAAATGCTGCCCAGGGAGTACTCCGCTTCGGAGGTGCAGCGGGCCACGAAAGGAGCCGCCTACGGCATGAAAGCCCGCACGGCGCTCCATTTCGCGTCCATTCGGAAGTGGGACACCTATGGACTGGGAAATCCCTCGGAAGCCGAACGGCTCTTCGGGATCGCAGCGGAAGCAGCCAAGAATTGCATGGATCTGAACGTGTACAAACTTCACGACAGCTTTCCGGAACTCTTCCTGCAATCGACGAAAAATTCGCCCGAAGGCATTTTCGTGATCCCGCGTTCGAAAGCCTATTCCAACGGGTCGTTGAGACAGTACCTCAACGGGCAGTCCGTGACCGTGAAACTGACGCGCACTCCTGTGGGCACCAACGCATTGGGCGAGCTTCCGTCCTGGGATCTTCTGTGCTCGTTTCTCTGCACGGACGGTCTGCCGATCGACGAATCGCCGCTTTATGATCCGAGCGAGCCTTTTAAGAATCGCGATCCGCGGTGCAGTTACACGATCGTCGAATTCGGAACCCAGCATTTGGGATATGAATTCAATCCCCGGCTGGACGTAGCGGAAATATACAGCAGCAAAGAGGGCAAGATGGTGACCAACAACGACTCGCGCACGTATCTGATATCGGGGAATTCGAACCAATACGCCTCCTACAACGGGTTGGCCCTGAAAAAAGGAATCGACGAAAGCTGGCTTTCGCCCTATGAGACGGAGCCAGACAAACGGATATTGCGTTATGCCGACGTATTGCTGATGTATGCGGAGGCCAAAATGGAACTCAACGAAATCGACGATTCGGTGCTCGAAGCGATCAACCGTGTGCGCGCCCGTGCTTACGGCGTCGAAGTTTCTGCGACGGGGCAATATCCGGCCGTCGCCGAACGGGAGCAGACCAAGCTGCGCACGATCATTCGTACGGAACGTCGTATGGAGCTCGCTTTCGAACAGCTACGTTACCTGGATCTCTATCGCTGGCGTATTGCCGAAAAGGTAATGAACTATCCCAATTATGGCCTTCCGGCAAAGAACAAGGCGCGCCAGGACGCCTATATGCAATATTGGTTCCACGGTGCTGTTCCCGAGATCGACGAAAGCGGATGCCCCGATTTCAGCCGAACCGTCAAAGGGGAGCCCTCATTTTTCGAGTCGCAGGCCAACAAACTCTCGCAGAGGCAGTTCATCGCCCCCAAAATGTACTTGTGGCCGATCCCGAACAAAACTACTGAGGTCATGCCCAATATCGAAAACAATACCGGATATTGATCCGCTCCCGAACGACGAAAACAGGAGGCCCGGAACATCAGTTCCGGGCCTCTTCGTCTATACGGATGCGCACGCAATACGGCACATGCCTGTTCATTCCGATCGAATATATAGGGCTGATAATAGATTGACAGCTCCGTCGTCGTTTTTCGCATACGGGCCATGACGCACTCGACATCCGGATAGACACGATCACGGAAAATAAAAACGGGAGTTCCCGATTTCCGGGAACCCCGTTTGCCGCGACGGACGGAACGATTTCATTCCATGGCGAAGGAGAGAGCTTTCGGGCGCTCCATGATCTGTTCGTAATGATTTTCGAAACCGTCGGTTACGACGATGCGCAGTGACGAAGAGGCCGTACGGGCCTTTACCTTGAACATATGGGCCGAATACGAGGTCGGGAAAGTCATTGCGCTCTTCTTGTCGAGTTTCCGCATATTGTAGGAGATGACATGCAAAGGATCGTGCGTACGGACGCGCTGCACCGCGAGAGACGAATCGTCCGAAAGATCCGTCACTTCGATCTTCCAGTCGTCCGCCCAGTCGAAGACGTTGATGAGCACTTCGTTATTGTCGTTCGCCCGATCATACCCGAAAGCGTATTTTGCGAAGTCGGAGTCGCTGGCCGACGGACAGAAGTCCGATTTCTCGAGCAGACACTCGTTCAGGTCGTAGGTGCGGAATTGGTATCCGGCGTCCTTGCCGATGCTTTTGTAGTACCAGCGTACGTCGCTGCCGGTCGCTTCGAAGATCTTGTATCCTCCGGGCGACCCGTCGCGGCAGATATGATTGCCGGCGTAATCGGTGTGCCCCGTCCACCACCAGGTAGCGCATACGGCGGCGATATTGTGTTCGCGCAGGCGTTCCGATTTCGTGATGTTGAAATTGTAGTGGGTGTGTCCCGTGAGAATGTTCACGTCGTAGCCTTCCAGACACTCCACGAAACGTTCGGCATCCTCCATATTATAGCTTGTAGTCGTGCGGCCGGTGTCGTCGAGGGTAGGAGTCTTGTGCAGCGGGACGTGCATCCCGACGAAGACCGGAGTCTGCTTGTCCACTGTCGCGAGGTCTTTCCTCAGCCATTCGAGTTTTTCATCCGTTAGACGGACCGAATAACTATGCGTGCCGTCGATTCCGTTCGGATTTTCATAAACGACGTTGTCCAGCAGAATGTAGTGTACGTTTCCGATGTTGAACGAAAAATCCGTTGGCCCGATGATCTGCCGGAAGGGGCCTGCGGCCGCGAAATCGTCGTTGGCGACCGTGGGATCGTTGTCGTGATTGCCCGGTGCGCTGAATACGGGGAAGTCGAGCGATTTCAGGTCGTTTTGATAATCGTTCAGGTCGTAATCGTTTTCGTACCAGTATTGATCCCAGGCCAGATCGCCCAGGGCGATCCCGTATACCGGAATGTTGTCTGCGCGGCAGCTTTTCAGATAGTCGGTCATTTCACGCAGGAATCCGCTTTGAAACTGGCTGCGGTCCGAAACGCGCCGGGCCAGGTGCACGTCCGTGAAGACGACTATGCGATGATGACTGTTGTCGCATTTCGCAAGTGCGAAATCCCGTTGCTCGACCGTCGAAGCCGACTGGTTTAGGTAGCCGAAGAAGCGTGGCGTCGTACCCGAATGATCCACTTCGTAACCGCTCGGCACCGAGATGAAGACATATCCGTTCTTTTTGTCCGATGCGAGGTAATAGATCCCTTCGGCATCCGTCCTTGTCACCTCCGAACCGTCCGATACGACCACTCCGGCCACCGGTTCGCCGTTGCAGGTGACGGTGCCTTTGATATTCATGCCCGCTTTGTCCGGAATGTCCGAAAGCAGATTGAAGGTCGTGCGTCCGAGCAGCAGGTTCTGGCCGTTGCGCGACACATAGACTTTGTATTCGCCGCTGGTCAGACCGTCGGGAACGACGAAAACGATCTCCGTCGAGGTGACGAGCACGGCCGGAGCGGTATATTCCGCCGAACCTGTGAGGACGGGGCGCAGTACCACGACGTCTCCGGATTCGAATCCTCTGCCGGAGATGGAGACTTCGCTGCCGATCGATGTGTAGATCTGATCGAGCAGCACGACATCCGAGATATCGAGGATGCCGTGCTCTTCGGAATCCTCCTTCGAGCAGCCGGTGCTCTGGGCCATTAGCAGGATCAATGCCGCCGATACAGCGAACAAACGATGGATTATCGAGGTGAAAGAGTTGTTTTTCATTGGTTTTATAGGTTGGATTTTCCCGATGCCTCAGTCGGTCGTACGGGTATGATAGGTAATATGTCGAATCGGAGGAAAAGACGATCCGCGATCGGCCCCCCCCCCGACGCATCACGTCTCCGGCCGCAGGCCGTCGAGTCGTGCGAGAAGTCCGTAGAAAGCCGCATGTCCGATGTGTGCCGCCGGAGCAATGCTCCGCAGACACGCCGTCCCATACAAGCCTTTGCGCAAGCCAGGTTCGAGATAAGCGTACGAACGGGAAATTTGACCGCCCAGCAACAGACACTCGATCCGTTCCTTGCGGATCAGTTCGCGGAGAGCCTCGCCCAGCATGCGGCCTATGGTCGCAAAGGTCTCCCTGGCGGCCGGATTCCCCTCTCCGGCCATGCGGCCCAAGTCGGCCACCGTAAGCGACGGCCCGGTATCCTGTCCCGTTATCTCGCCGTAGAGTCGTAGGAATCCGCGTTTGGCGACATAATCTTCGAGGATTCCGTCGCGGAACGGTTTCTTGTAGACGGTGATCCGAGGGGAACCGGTCGGAGCGTATTGCACCTCGCCGTCGAGACAGCAGGCGAACCCGAGTCCCGTTCCGAGGGCGATGAGCGCTGCGTTGGCGAAGCCCCGGGCGTTTCCGCAGCGCATTTCGCCCAGCATCGCGGCGTTCACGTCGTGCATGAACAGAACGGGCATCGTCGGTCCCACATCCGTACGTGTGCGGAGCAGGTCGAGCAGCGATATGCCGTATATGTTCCGGAATTTGTGCGTCATCAGCGGAATGCCGAGTCCGAAGTCGAACGGGCCGGGGAAGGCGATTCCCGTGCATCCGATCCGCAGGCCTCGGTCCGCCGCGGAGCGCATGCCTCGCTCCACGGCGGCGATCAGGGCCTGTTCGATCTCTTCGCGCGGACCGTCCGACGGCATCGGTACGGAGTATTCCGTGTCCGGAACGAACCGTCCGTTTCCGTCGGCGATGACGGCTTTGAGAAACGTCCCTCCGACATCGAAAAGCAGTTTCCCGTTATTCGGCGTCGAATCCATCTTTGAGCATGGTTTTGTGCACGCAGATCGGCTCCGTGCGGAGATTCTCGATGACGTAGCGCCCCATGTCCGCGGGGACGACCACCATGTCCATGAATTCGGCGTCGAAATAGCGTTCGGGATGTTCGATCGAACGGATTCGGATGCGTTCGCCGTCGACGAGCGTCAACACGTGGAACCTGCCGTTCGTGTTGTCCTCGACGCTTGTCTCGAATTCGAGGCGTCGCAGCGAGAAGTAGAGCATGTCGCTCTCTCCGACGATATATTCCGCCCATGTTTCGCCTTGGCGGACGATGCGAGGCTGTTGTACGATATGGTCATGTACCCACGACGCCTTGCGTTCGAATGCAAGGTTGCGTTCGCCGTGCCAGGTGTGGATCGGCCGGGGCTTGCCGTCGAGGTCGGCGCGCAAGTAATCGTAGAGTTTGTAGGTGTAGGAACCGATCGTCAGGCTGCCGATTTCCAGCACCACCTGGTTGCGGCCGGAAGAGTGGATGGTTCCGGCCGGAAGCATGACCTGCAATCCGGGTTTCGAAACCTCGTAGTTGACGTATTTCAGATAATCGACGGGCTTGTACTCCGTGTCGGCGCGTTTGATGTCCCGGATGAACTGCTCGGTGTCGGCGTCGTCGCGGAATCCGACGAACGTGCGGGCGTTGTGTCCGGCCACGACCACGTAATAGCTTTCGTCCTGACGTCCCAGCTCGTCGTAATTTTCTTGGTTGTAACGGGCTCCCGAATGTACCTGGATCGACATGTTGCCGTTGCTGTGGTAGGAGTCGTCGTAGTTGAAGCGGATCGGAAAATAACCGTGGAATTTCTTTACGCAGGCATCGCCCATGATGGCCTCGCCTTCGCGCTGTACGAAAGTAAAGAACGGGAACTCGACCCGCTCGGCACCGGCCTCGACGACGATGCTGACCTCCATCGGGATCAGGTCGAAGACCCACGCGCAGTTGCGCATGGCGTCGGGCAGGTTGCGGAGTTTCTTGACATAGGTGCCGCCCCAGACCCCTTCCAAATAGACGGGCTTGCAGCGGAACGGATAGGCGGCCAGGGCGCCGAGCATCTGTTCCATGGCATTCCGCGGCAGCAGATGTATCCGGTCGTGATGGTCGGAAGCGACATAGTAGTCGAGTACGCTCTGCTGCAAGAGTTCGCCGCGCAGGTGTACGGCCATTTCGAAATCCACGTAGTAACAACGCCGGATAACGAGGTTGGCAGGCCGGGCCGTACGGTCGCCCAGGTTGGCGTATTCGCCGCGGCGGATACGCAGGATCGATTCTTTGGGAGTGACATCGAAGTAACATTTTCTGTCGTAGAGCGGCCGCAGCCTTTCGACGAGACATCCGTATCCGTAGACGGCGATCACCTTGCCGTGGTCCGCGGATGCCTGTAATTCGGACAGCCGTCGTGCGAACCCTTCGATTTTCGCAGGGTCGAACATCGCTTCGTATCCGCCTCGGAAGATCCGGCCGTAGAGTAGCGTCGGGTCTTTCGTGCGATCCCATTCCAGATAGGGGTCGACCATTTCGTGGATCTGTTCCTCGGTTTTGTAGACCCGTGCGAAATCCATCGCTTCGAATCCGATGCCGAGGAGTCCGAGTTGCTGCGAGAGCAGGTTGATCGTTCGGGTCCAGTCGGCCGTGGTGTATCCGTCGAATGCGACGATCAGGTTGCGTTGGGGCGTCGCTTTCAATGTCTCTGCGAATTCCCGGGCGAGTCTGGCTGCCGCCTGCGGAGTTCCGGCTGTGACGGATTCGATGGTCTGGGGGGCGAGTACCGGCTTATTGATCGCACGCGGATCGTCGTAAGGGTACGGATTGTACATGAAACTCATGGTATGTAAATTTTATGGGATGAATGTTTTTATTCGATAGGGCAGTAGTCGAAGTCCATCAGGGCGGCGACCTCCTTCAACTCTCGGCGGTAGTCTCCGTCGACGACCCCGAAGTGCTGTGTGCTGCCCACGCGAAGAATCTGTTCGAAGAAGCGTCCGACGGGAACATCGGGCCGGAAAATGCTGTGCGAATAGGTAGTCAGAATATGGTCGCCCGGAAGCGACTCGGCCATTCCGCAAATGAGTTTGTAGCGTCCGTTCTCTTCGGCGAGCTGGGCGAGTGTTTTCCGCCCCGGAGAGATACGATACCATGCGAACGGAGCTCCGGCGTAGCGGTAGTCGGTTTTGGCGAAGCGCACGTCGCGTGCGATGACCACATTCCCCTGCCATGAGGAGTCGTTGTGGTCGTTGGGGCCGGCGTGACCACCGGCGAAGGTTCCGAATTCGGATTCGATGTGGAAAGGTTCGAGAAAGTTTACATGACGTCCCGAGAGCAGTTTCAGGATATAGCAGATCAGTCCGGCTCCTGTGTCGGCTTCGGGGACGAGTACCGAGATGTTCTCGTTGAACCAAGGGTGATAAAAACCGGCGCGCAGTCCCACCAGCCGGAACATCGCCTGGTCGATGTCATTGAAGACCAAAATGTCGGAATCGGACATGCGAGCCATCTCCGCCAGTCCGATCGAGGCGCGAACCGAAGCCCGGAATTTTTCGGGATCGACATCGTCCATCATCCGGTATCGGGCCGTCAACTCGTCGCAATATGCGTTCAGTACGGTGTCGTTCACGCCGTCGATGACCTCGCCGTAGGTCGAATAGGGGAGGAAATGGATCTCCGGACCGATTTTCGTGAAGAGCGCGTAGGGATCGAAATAGGTGGACCACATCGCCTCGTTGTAATTGGCCAGCAGTCCGAGATTCGATTGCCGCAGCAGGCTGCGTACGCGGGCGGCGGAGGCGAATGTCCGGATGCGTCCGGTCACCTCCTCCCGCGATCCCATGACGATGCGGACGTGTTTTCTGCCGACACGAGGAAGCGATCCCGACCCTTCGAGCGATCCGACGAGCGTTCCGGAGCAGAGATACTCGATGAAGTCGTCCTCGTCGAGCGTGTCGCGGAAGGCCATTCGCTCCTTGGTTACGTTGACGAAGATCATCGGCACCTCGGGCATGTCGCGCAGGAAACGTATCCATGCGAAATCTTCCGACCAGGAGAGGAACTCGGCGATGATGAAGTCCGCCTTTTCCAGATAGAATCGTTCCATGGCACGGACTGCATCCTCCCGTTCGTAGACGATCCCCGGGAAGATGACGTCGAGAAAGTCGAGTGTCCCGAGAATTTCCTCGACCTGCATGGCTTTGCGTTCTCCGTAGGTGCCGTGCGGCAGCCCTTCCCCCAGATTCTTGAATCGGGGCGATGCGATCAGGAGCAGCCCTGCTTTCGCCTTTCTGTTTTTCTGTTTGCTATACATTGTTTATGCGATTATAGTTTTTCATGTAGAACCGTTTGCTGCCCGCAAGCATCAGCACGCCGCATACGAGCCATACGCCGGCCAGCATCGTAATGCCGGAAGAGAGTCCGGCCGCCTCTTTCACGGCACCCAGTATGACGGGTGCCAGCGCTCCTATGGCGAATCCGGTCATGATCATTACGCCGGACGCCGAGGAGTGGTAGCGTTCGGGAACGACGTCGTAAAGAACCGTGTAGGTGTTGGCGTCGAAGAATGCCCGGGCGAAGCCGAATCCTGCGAAGCCGAGATAGATGATCCACAGCGTCGAAGAGTGTCCCATCATCACGATGAACGGCACGGCGGCCAGCAGGCCGATGCCCTGCATGGCCATTCGGCTCGCAGGGTGTTTCGCGGCAATCCGGTCGGAGATGCGTCCGGCGATCAGGATTCCGACGAAGGCGAACAGATGCGTGTAGAACATCGAGTGGAAACCGGCAGCGGCCAGATCCATGTCGAAACGTTCGTAGAGATAGGTGGGCATCCAGGTCAGATACCCCGTCAGCACGAAGATCAGTCCGGAGAAACTGAGCGTCAGAATGAGTGCCGTCGGAGTCGTGAAAACGATGCGGAATCCTTCGGCGAAACGGGGTTTCTGCTCGTTCCCCCCCCCTCTTTCTGTCGGCTCGGTCGCAGGATGTTTGCGGTCGCGCAAGTGTCCGGCCATGATTATGCCGTGGAGAACCCCGATGGCGCCGAAGATGTAGAAGGCGTTGCGCCAGCCCCAGAGTTCGCCGACGACGCCGGCGGCATACCCGCTGAGGATGATCCCGACATAATAAGCCGTCTGGTGGATCGACATGGCGAAGGCTCGCGTCCGGTCGTGGTAATCGGCGATGAGCGAGTAGTTCGCAGGCCCGAAGAAGGCTTCGCCGCCGCCCGTTGCGATGCTGCGCATCACGACCAGCATCAGGAATCCGTTGCAGAGTCCCGTGAACATGGTGGCGATGCTCCAGAAGAGGACGCTCGCCGTCACGATCCACTTGCGGCTGAAACGGTCGCCGATAAATCCTCCGATCGGGACCAGCACGGCATAGAACAGGTTGAAAACCGTGGCGATCGTACCGACGGCCACATCGCTCAGCCCCAAGTCCTCGCGGATGAGCGGAAGCACCACGTTGAATACCTGTCTGTCTGCCTGATTGAGCAGGTAGGCGACCCACAGCAGGGCCAGCACCTCCCATTTGTATCCTTTACGGACTTTGTCGTATCCTGTCATAAACTTGAAACGCTTTTGTCTCGGTTCGGGAAATAGTCGTCAGAAATGCATGTCCCGGGTCGATCCGGAAATCTGGCGTTCGCGTGTTTGCGTCCCTTCGGGCAGGGCGCTCCGTTCGAGAATCACTACGGGAGAATCCCATACGGGAAGTCCCGTGAATTTCATGCGTCCGTCGCCGGAATGCCCGTGATATTTCGGCAGAGCGTAGATCCGGCCCGTGATCATCTCGATTAGTACGGGATCTTTCAGCGAGAGTCCTTCGATCCAAAGTTCGATCGGCTCGAAAGCCAGGTTGTCCGAAGGAATGCGGTCGTTCTGCCAGACGACGGCGCCGACGAGCGTTCCGTCCTTCTGACGTTCGATGCCTGCGACCGTGAGTCGTCGCGGCGTGTTGCTCTCGTGGTTCAGGTGCCCTGCGGAACGGAGTTCGGGGCGGAAGAGATTGACCATATGCTGCACGGTATGGAACGACGGCCGTTTGTAAACCACCTCCTTGAAAAGATTTGTCCGCAACAGCCCGAACGACTGCTGCATGTTGGGATATTGCAGGTCGACGAAGGTGAAGATCGACGAGCGGATGCCCATCATCCAGTCGTTGGCCATGCGGCGTGCGACCCATTTGGCCTGGCTGTATTCGTTCCATTCGTAGTAACGCAGGGCATGTGCCCATTCGAGCGTCGCGGGACATCCCGATTCTCCCTGGAAGAGCCGGATGTCGGGATCGTAGGATTTCACCAATCGGGCCAATGCTTCGATGCCGGGAGTAGCGTCGTCGGGATTTTCGTGGTAAGGATGGAAACTCACATAATCGATCATGCCGAGCTGCCCTCGCTCGCGAAGCAGGTCGAGCACGTGTTCGGTATAGCCTAACGGCATACGGGAAAGCCCCATGCCGATGATGACGGCGTCGGGCTGTACTCGGCGGATCGTTTCAACGGTATGCGACAACAGCGAGGCATAGGCATCGTAGTTCGTGCGGTTCTCGCCGAGATTGGGCTCGTTCCAGATTTCCCATTCGTGTACCTTGTCCCGGTAACGGGCGACGATCGTCTCGACGAATTTCAGCCAGGCTTTCATGGTCGGTTCGTCGGTAAAAATTTTCGACCCGAGACCTTTTTCAGCGCCGTACAGGGGATTGCCGTATCCGAGGTTGATCCAGGGCTGCACCCCCTCTTCCAGCATTCCGTCGACGATATGGTCGATCCACGCGAAGTCGTAGCGCCCTTTCTGCTTTTCGCAGCGGGCCCAGCCGCTCTGAATACGTGCCGAAGTTACTCCCAATTCGCTCAGATAAGGTTTGTAGCTGTCGAAATCGGCGTAGTCCCGGTCGAGCGTCTCGCAACCGACCGACCAGTCGGAAGCCCCCAATTCGTGCGTCGTGCGTGTCGGCAATGTACCGATCAGTTCCAGTTCGGGGCCGGTCGTCTGCATTTTTTTCCACGTGAGGGACCAATGCGGAGTGTCGTTTCCGGCAGATGCGGTGATCGCCAGACAGGTCATTGCTGCGGTCATGCTGATAAGTTTGCTCATTTGTCGTAGTTTTTGAGTTACAATTCAGGTTATTTTTATTACTTTTGTACCAAAGTATAGCACACTCAACCCAACATAGGCGTCATCAGTTTTGATTTATGTGTGTTGTAGTGTGGTGCAAATATACTCCATTTGTCGTGAAAAACAAAAAAAACAGTTATTTTTTATAATCCGGATATGGCATATACCATAAAAATAGACTTGAAATCGCAGACACCCGTCTACAAACAGCTCATCAACAGTGTCGAAACGGCTATCCACAACGGCGAGTACAGATACGGAGACCTGCTGCCGTCGATGAACGAACTTTCGCTTCAACTGGGGATATCGAAGGAAACGGTCAAGAAAGCCTATTCGCTCATGCGCGACAGGGGAGTTATCAGTGCCACGCAGGGAAAGGGCTTTTACGTTTCATCCGAAAACAGCGGGCAAAATCCCAAGATACTGGTGTTGTTCGATAAATTGAGCACCTACAAGCAGGTGCTGTTCAGCTCGTTCTCCTCGACGATCGGAACACGGGGGGAGATCACTATCCGTTTGCACAACCAGCAGATCGACCTGCTCGAATACTATATCGACGAAAACCTCGATCAGTTCGATTATTATGTCGTCACCCCGCACTTTCCGCTCGACGAATCCACGCAGCGGCGTGCGGTCAAGGCGCTGATGCGGATTCCGAACCGCAAGCTCATCCTGCTCGACCGGTGCCTCGATTCGCTTCCCGGCAACTACGGTGTCGTATATCAGGACTTTACCAATGACGTCTACGAAGGGTTGATGCAGGCGCTGAAAAAACTCCGGAAACAGAACAGGCTCAATATCATCACCGAAGCGTCGAGTCTCTATTATACGTTCATTCGCGAGGGGGCGGAACGGTTTTGCTCCGATCACGGCATTCCGTGCGAGTTCTATCAGGCCGTAACCCCCGATATCGTCCGTCCCCAGGAAGTCTACCTCATCCTCAACGGACAGCTCGATACGGAGCTCATTGATCTGGCGCGTGCCGCGAAGGAGAAGAAACTCAAAGCCGGACGCGATATCGGTTTCATCTCCTACAACGAATCGCCGATCAACGAGATCGTATTGAACGGACTGACTACCATTTCCACCGATTTCCGACAAATGGGAAGTGTAGCGGCGCGAATGATTCTCGACAAACAACTTCGCAAGGTGAAATGCGATTTTAGAATGACGCGGCGCAGCACGTTCTGATAGACAGCAACAGCCCGCGATAGAACGATACGGTTGCAGAATAGATATTGCGCAGATCGTCCCGTATCCGGTTCAGTAGCCGGAGTCCGTCAGACGGACTCCGGCTTTTTTTACCGATTTCGGTATCGGAAAACTTGCTTTTTGAAAAATATCCGATTATATTTGCACCACACAACACTAAACTATTGTTATTTATGAATTCTCTCTTTACGTGTCTGGCTGGTCCGATGTCGTTCGTATTGCTTTTGTTTGCGGAGCATGCGATGGCCAAGGAACCGGTATGCGGACGTGTCCTCTGCGGCGGGCGCGGCGTCCCGGGCGTGGTTGTCACCGACGGGGAAAGGTTCACGCAAACCGATTCGCACGGAGCCTATCGACTCGTATGCGGAGAGAATGCCATGCATGTATATATCTCCGTTCCGGCAGGCTACACGGTTCCGGTCGCGGAGAGCGTTCCGATGTTTTGGATTCGGGTGGACACGCTTGCCGTGCGTGAGGGGATCGATTTTACGCTGCTCCGCGAGCCGGATAAAGGGCGCCGGCACCGTTTCGTCGCGATGGGAGACCCGCAGGTGCGCAACCGTCGGGAACTGTCGCAGCTCGATTCGCTGCTCGCCGCGTTGAAACGGACCGTGGCGCAACTTCCGGCGTCATCCGAAATTCCGGTGCTTGTCGCCGGCGATATCGTTTTCAACCGTCCGAAGATGCACCTGCCGAGCAAGAAGAGTTTTGCGGTACTCGGCCGGCCGGTCTTCTACGCCATCGGCAACCATGACCACGGCCCGATCCGCGACAGCGAAACCCCTGCCAACGAGGAGCCCGCCACACGTCGATTTCGGGAGCATTACGGGCCGACGTATTATTCGTTCAACCGAGGGCGCGTACATTACATCGTACTGGATAACATCCGTTTTCGGGGCGGAAAACGCGATGCTTACGACATCGGTTTCGGTGAGGAGCAGCTCGCATGGGTCGAGCGCGACCTCTCCTACGTCCCGAAAAAACGCGCCGTTGTCGTTCTGGTACACGCTCCCCTGCAAAGCCGGCAATTCCCCGATCCGGAGCATTACGGCGACAGTTCCGCCCTGCTGGCGCTGTTGGACGGATATGCCCGCGTGCAGATCATCTCCGGACATACGCACTGCAACAGCGTGGCGACTCCTTCGCGTCGAGTGACCGAGCACACCGTAGGAGCTGCCTGCGGCGGTTTCTGGGAGGGGCCGGTCTGTCTGGACGGCACTCCGCTCGGATACAAACTCTTCGAGGTGCGGGGACGCCGGTTCCGCTGGCGCTACGTCGCCGCAGCCGCACCCGAACGTCTTTTCAGCGTTTATCCGCCCGATACGTCGCGTTGCGGGGCTTCGCGCCCCGCATCGGAGCTGCTCGTCAATGTTTGGGACTGGGACCCGCAGTGGCGCGTAGAGTATTCCGAGGACGGGGGCCGCACGTTCCGCCCGATGAAACGCTGCGGGTACGACGATCCCCGTGCGCTCGATCCCGTAGCATGCGAATATTTCGGTACGGCAGGGAGTCCGCGGATTGCCGCCCGTCCCTGGATCAAGGCCAGAGTGACGGATCATCTGTTCCGCTGCACTCCCCGCTCGAAACGGGTTACGATCCGTGTGGTATCGCGCTTCGGGGAGACCCGGACGCAGCAGGTCGATCTTTGACAAGAAAAAAGACCGTCCCGAAGGACGGTCCCGTGAGGCCGGAGATCGCGGACGATTACTTTCCGGCAGGCATCAGCGGAGCGTAGTCGGTCAATTCCACGACCCGCACCGCACGCATTTGTTTGTCGATCCGGATTCCGCTCTTGGCCTCGAGCTGCGCGATTTCGCGTTCGTAGACGCTGCGGATTCTGTCCCGCGCTTCGGCGGGATTGCCGCGCCAGAACTTTTTGGCCGCCTGCGTCTCCTGCTCGATGACGAAGAAGGCGTTATTGACATATTTCAGCTCCATATAGGTGAGTTGGAGCTGCTTCGAAACGATCTTCTTGGCTTCGCGCCCGCGGGCGTAGGCTGCCGGAAGCGCTTCGTAACGATAGTATTGGAGCAGTTGCTCTTCGGTGAGAATCTCGCGCAGGGCGTTATCGCGCATCCGTTCGAGTTCCGTCTCGCTGGCGGGGGCGAGCACTCCGCCGTCGCAACGGATCAATTCCGCGAAACGGAGATTTTCCTGCCGGATGCGCTCGGCTAGCCGCACCTGCTGTTCCGCGGAGACGGTGGTGTGGCGGCATACGGGATAGAGTTCCCGCAAAACAGACGCATCGTACTGTGAAAGCAACCGGGTATCGAAAGTCTGGGCCTGTGTACCGAAAGCCCAGCACGCGACTCCGAGAGTCAGCATCGCTGCAATGGTTTTCATGGTAGTGAAGAATTAAAGTTACGGAATAAAATTCAGACCCTTTCGAACGAAACAAAAATAGAGATTAAAATTTGAAAAAGCAATGACAGACCTGAAAAAAATGCTTTTGGGCGTCGGATCGCTCTCGATGGCCGGTTCCGTAACGGCCCAGCAGGCTCCCGCCTCGGAAAAGGGGGAGGTTCCGACCCCTCCGAATATCCTTTTTTTAGTGGTCGACGACCTTAAACCCAATATCGGCCCTTACGGAGACCCGATCGCCCGAACGCCGGCATTCGACCGTATCGCGGCGTTGGGGGTGACTTTCATGAACAATTACTGCCAGTTTCCGTTAAGCGGCCCGACACGCGCCAGCGTTCTCACCGGACTGCGGCCCGATCATACGGGAGTATGGACGCTCGACGGCATTTTCCGGCGCAATAATCCGGAAATCGTCTCCCTCCCGCAGCTCTTCGCTGCGCACGGCTACGAGACGGTCGGCATCGGCAAGGTGTATCATCCGCTCTCGGACGAAACCTACAACAACGATCCGGTTTCGTGGACGAAACCTTATATAAAGCCTCAGGCGCCGGTCTACATGCTGCCGGAGGGCAAACCAGTGACCGAATGCGTCGATGTTCCGGACAATGCCTATTTCGACGGACGTGTCGCCGATGAAGCCGTCGCATGGATCGATTCTTTGAGCAGAAGCGACAAACCGTTCTTCCTGGCCGTCGGTTTCATCCGTCCCCATCTGCCGTTCGTAGCGCCCGAAAAGTACTGGGATCTTTATGATCGGGACAAGATGCCGCTGGCCGAATTCCAATCGATGAGTTCCGATCCCGTACCGTGCGCCTATCACAATTCGAATGAGGTGAAGGCTTATACCGATGTACCCTCGTTCCATAGTTATATGCCCGGGCAGGAACTCGATGCGGAAATTCAGCGCCGCCTCGTACACGGTTATTACGCCTGCACCTCCTATACGGACGCGCAGATCGGTCGGGTTCTCGATGCGTTGCGGAAAGTCGGGCTGGACGACAATACGATCGTCGTGGTGTGGGGCGATCATGGCTATCATTTGGGCGATCATGGCCTGTGGAGCAAACTGACGAATTTCGAGGCTCCGACACGCACGCTGATGATGATGTCCGTCCCCGGCATGACCCGGGGACAGCAATGCCGCACGATGACCGAGTTCGTGGATATCTATCCGACCGTCTGCGAGCTGGCCGGTATCGAACCGCCCTCCTGGATCGACGGCACGAGTCTGGTGCCCGTGCTGAAAAATCCCCGCAAGCGAATTAAAAAATACGCCTTCATGCAGGCGAATCGTCGGGAAATACAGGGTTACTCGATCCGCGACAGCCGCTACCGCTATGTGGAATGGGTACGGGGATTCAAAACCTGCCTGCCTTTCGATGAACGACAGATCGTGGGATGCGAATTCTACGATTACGAAGAAGACCCCCTCGAAACGAAAAACGCCGTCGGCGATCCGAAATACGAACGTCGGATCGAACGAATGCGAAAGGAGTTGCGGCGCTTCTATGCCGAGCAGTACGTTTCGCCCATGAGCGCCCCGATCGCCCGTATGCTCGGAACCGATTGATATCGTCCTGCGGAACCCGCGTTCTTGTTTTTTCGGGAAGCACCGGCTCCGGCCGGACTTCCCGATTTTGTATTCAGAATGACTGCGACATACATGGAGATTGGACGTATCGAGTTTTATCGTACTCCGTTTTGGTTTTCGACACCTCCGACGAATCCGGCTCCGTTCCCGATGAGGACTGTTGTATGCTCCGCCTTGCCTGCACCGCTGCGGCGTCTGCCGGCCTTCCATACGATGCCTTGATGGTGCTGTGCGGCGTGTCCGCCCCGAATGCCTGCACCGGCTACGCTCCGCTATCAATGCCGGACGCCGCATTCGAAGAGGATTTCGTCTACGATGCGGAGACGGGGAACTATCCGGCGGCGTACATCATGCTTCCAGAGCCACGGCTTGTTGCGGTTGGCTTGCCGCACGGGACGACCCGCATACCTGTCGTCTGCCGGCTATCGATTGTTTGACCGCATGATCATGTGCTGTTGCGATATCGTCGACGATCGCTATGATTGCTGTCATTTCTGTTGTTTTGGGGTAATTTGCTGTATTCCAATAAATAAAATGGGGGCGTTTGTGAATCTGAAACGAAATGCGGAAGCGATTCCCGAACTTTTGTTTCGATCCCGAAAAAGCAACGGACAGGCAACGATTTGTTTTCCGGGACCCCGGCGGCCAAAAGCCTCCGACGGAAGAGTGCGGTGCGAAACGACATCCCGTTCGGTTTCGGACGCTTTGCATTATTTTCCCGAAAAACTTCCGGATGTGAACGAGTTTTTGTATATTTGAAAATGGATTCGGAAGACTGCGGTCGTCCGTATCGCCCGGATTTGAGAAGATGGAGAAACTGGACGCTCATTCGGCCGAGTTCCGGCAATTCTTTTTGGTGCATTACGAGACGTTGTGCATCCGGGCTTTCCGTTTGGTTCACGACCGCAACCTCTCCGAGGATATCGTGCAGGACGTTTTTCTGATGTTGTGGAAGCGGCGCACGGAGATCGACTTCTCGCGTCCGGTGCTGCCCTACCTGACGACGGCCGTGCGGAACCGGAGCATCGATTGCCTCCGCAGCCGCAAATCGCGTGGCGAAGGCACCTGCGGGCTTGATACGCTCGACGGATATGTCCGCTGCCTGGTTGCCGACCGCTGCGAAGAGGAGTTCGATCTTTCGTGGCTTCGGCATGAGATCGACGACGGCGTGTCGCAGCTCTCCGAACAGTGCCGGCGCGTCTTTCTGCTGAGCAGGGTGACCGGATTGAAGAACCGCGAGATCGCCGAGCGGCTCAACATCAGTGTCAAGGCCGTGGAGAAGCACATCGGCGTGGCCCTGTCGAAGCTGCGTCTCAGGCTGAGCCGCAGCGGCTTCTTCAACCTGTTTCTCTGACCGCGTATTCTTTTCGGAAGATCCGCCGCCGATTCCGGTCGCATCGCATGAGGCAAGGGCCCGACCATGCGGTCGGGCCCTTGCCCTTTTTCCGGCGGAGCGAACGATCCGCCCCTATTTCAGCGGGAACTCGTGCGAGTGCGTCACCGTACCTTCCGGCCCGTAGATGCGGGCCGTGATCTTGCCGTCGCCGACGTCGCATTTGAGCAGGCTCGCGTTGTCGTTCACCAGCACCGGAAAACGTACCTTGTCGTTGGCAGGATGGAACGAATAGCGGTGCGTGTGTCCCGACAGCATCACGTCGATGTCCGCATCGTTCAGGATCGGCAGAAACAGCTCTTCGAGATGGATGTTGCCGTGCCAGGTGCCGTTCCCGAGCGGGATGTGCAGCAGCACGATGCGGGCCGAAGCGTTGCGGAACTCCTCCGAGGCGACCGTTTCGCGCAACCAGGCGGCCTCCTCCTCGCGGTAGGCGTCGTAAGCCCCCAGTCCGCCGTATTCGATGTCCGAGTCGGGTTTGTCCTCGCCGCAGTCGAGCAGAAGCACCGCTACCGAGCCGGCCATGTAGAGCTTGTAGTAGTTGCCCCCGACCTTGGGGAAGTACTCCGGCAGGTGGTCGGCGTAGATGCCGCGCGTCTCGTGGTTGCCGCGGTTGTAGAGGATCGGCGTCTCGGAGGCGAAGGCCCCGACCGAGGCGTCGATGAAGTCGCGGTAGAGCTGTTCGGGACTTTCGGTGCTGTTCGACATGTCGCCGTTGAAGGCCACGAAGTCGATCCGTGCGAAGTCGATCGGGCGGCAGAGCCCGGCCATGTAGTCGGCCCGCCCGTGGATGTCGTTCAGAACGACGAACGAGAGGTCGCATCCCGACGTGGGGAGGGTGCTGAACGCGAACGGCTGGCGCGAGTAGACGTTCGATGCCGCGATGTCGCCGTAATAGACCTTGTCGTTGTATTTCCACTCGCGCACCTCCTGCGAGAAGATGCGGTAGCGGTATTTCGTGTCGGGCCGAAGCCCTTTCAGGCGGATGCTGTGCAGCGTCTTGCGGGCCTGTTTGCGCCCGGCCACGGTTTCGTAGCGGCGTTCGTGCTCCGCGGCGTAGAAACTGCGTCCGTCGTCCTCGGCCACCTCGACCCACGAAAGGGCGGGTTTGCTGGTGGCCCAGACCACCGTGACGCCGTCCGAGGTCAGGTCGCAGAGCCAGGGGCCGTGCGTGATCTTGAAATCCTGTGCCGTGAGGGTCGTACACGCGGCCAGCGCCAGGATCGTCGATAGGATTTTTTTCATGTTCGTCTGTTTTTTGGAAGATTTTCGTTTCCGGAACCGCCCTTTCGGGGCGGCTTCGTAGCGGAGATGGTAAGAAATCCGGACCGACCATTTGTCTGGCGGCCGGTCCGGACCGTGTATGCGGGAGCCGCCCTTCGGCCCGGGATCACTCTTCCCCTCCACCGTCTTCGCCGGAGATGTCCTCTTCGGTCTGGAAGCGGATGTCGGCGATCACGGGACGGTGATCCGAAGCATCGACGCCGCCGACCTGCTGGTCGCCGCGCGATACGACCTGGCAGTTCTGTACGCCGAAATGCTCGATCGGGGCGTACATGATGTAGTCGATCTTGCGGGAGGGATCGTCCGACGGGAAGGTGTATTGGTCGATCGGCCCCGTGTTCGTCAGGAACGAGGTCATTGTGGCGATGACGTTCGAACTCGGGATGGCGTTCAGGTCGCCGCAGAGGATCAGGTCGCCCTCCAACTCCGTGTCGCGGATGCGGCGGATCTCTGTGGCCTGCACCAGCCGACTGGCGTCGCCCGAGAGGTGGTCGAGGTGCGTCGACGCGACGTAGAGATCCTTGCCGTCGATCTGAACGCGGATCACGCACAGCGAACGGTCTTCGCCGGGCTGTTCGGCGGCGCACGGCAGGCGGTAGCTGCGCTTTTCGAGGATCGGGTATTTCGACAGCACGGCGTCGCCGTACTCGCCGCCGTCGCGGTCGATGGCCTTCGAGAAGTGCCACTCCATGCCGAGCTTTTCGGCCAGATCGCGGGCCTGGTGCACGTCCTTGCCCGTGCGGTTGGTGAACACGTCGACTTCGTTCAGGGTCACGAAATCGGGGTTTTGGCGGCGGATCACCTCGGCGATCGCGTCCAGGTCGGCCGCATTCGCGGGGCTCGTGGCGCGGGCGCCGTAGATGTTGTAGGTCATCACGCGCAGGCTCTGGCCCTTGGGCGGGATGACCGCCCGATCGCCGTATTTGTCGTTGTAGTTCTCGTCCTTGTTGCAGGCCGCGACGACGAGCAGCAACGCCGCGGCTGTCAGTATTCTTTTCATAGTCGGTTTTTCGTTTTAGCGGTTCGTAGTGCGGATCAGAACGCCTTGATGTCGGCGATGCAGGTCTGGTACATGTCGGCCTGCGTGGCGGTGACCGTTATGCGGAAGTAACGCGCCGTCGCCTTGTGGTCGAGGTAGACTTCGTTCTCGATCCGGTTTTCGACGGTGAAGGTGCCGACGCGGGTCCAGGAGGCGTTGTCGTCGCTCACGTCCACGTTGAAGATGCGCGGGTTGCCGCTGGCCTTGGGCGTGTCGGACGTGAACGGATCCGCACGGCCGCGGATCGTGAATCCGTGCAGCTCCTCGCTTTTGCCCATGTCGATCGTGATCCAGTGGGGCGGGCCCGGTTTCGCGTTGCGCCACTGCGTTCCCCAATAGGTGCAGGGGGCGTCGTCGATCGCCGAGAAGGCTTTGCCGTTGTCGTCGTATCCGGTCTGTGCTTCGGGTTCCTCGGTCGAGAAGGCTTCCACGCTCCAGCCGCTCCGGTCGATGGAGCGGAACGGATTGGTCGTGTAGGTGCCGTTGATACGCAGGTAGGCCGTGCCGAGCGTCGGGCTGACCGGCAGGTCGGGCGTCACGCGCTCGATCGTTATCGGCAGCAGGAACGTGCCCACGCCGTCGAATGCGGCGCTGTTGAGCCGGATCGTCACGGGCGACGAGATGTATTTCCCGTTGGGGATCACCGCCCGGGTGTCGTCGATCGTGTAACAGGCTTCGGGCATGGCCGCATAGGAGGTCTGCTTTTCCTCGTTGTAGGCATCGACCAGCTCGGCGGCCGTGCGGAATTCGACCGTGATGTCGCTTCCCGGGTCGCGGATGCAGCTTAGATTGGCGTAGACGGAGAACACGGTGTCGCGTTCGAGCGGGAAGGTCAGCGTGCTCTTCGAGTCGTTCTCCACGGCGTTGACCGTGTAGACGAGCGTGTAGGCGTCGGGGTTGTCGACGTTCAGGTCGCCGTCGACCGGATTTTCGCAGGCGGCGACGAACGAGCAGCCTGCCAGAAGCGCCAGATATTTCGTGTGGTTCATGTTCGGATGTTTTTTAGGGTTTACCAGCCGGGGTTCTGCACGATCTGCGGGTCGCGGTTGATTTCGGACTGCGGAATGGGGAAGAGGTAGAATTCGGGCCGGAAGACGCGGGTCTCGAACACGGTCTTCTCGTAGAACGCCTCGTCGGTGAAGCTGTTGCCGGCGTCGACGTTCATGCCGTAGAACGGGCCGCCGTCGGTCTGTTCGGCGATCAGCCAGCGGCGCGTGTCGAAGTAGCGGAGCTGCTCGAAGCAGAGTTCGATGCGGCGTTCCAGTCGGATCTGCTCGCGCATGAGCTCCTGCGAGAGGCCCGACTGCACAGGCCCAAGGCCGCCGCGTTCGCGGATCAGGTTGAGGTACTTTTCGATGTCCGGATTTCCCGGATCGTACTCGTTGAGCGCTTCGACGTAGTTGAGCAGCATCTCGGCATAGCGCATCATCAGGAACGGCCGCTTGATATAATTGTTGTTCAGTGGATTGCTCGATGGCGATACGTTCTTGATGGCGATGTAGCCCGAGCGGGGGTAGTCCCATGTGCCCTTTTTGCCCGAACCGCCCGTGTAGTAGAGCTGGATGCGGGTCTTCTGGTCGCCGATCCAATAGGCGCCGTTGAAGCAGATGTTCACGTAGAATCGAGGTTCGCGGTTGACGAACATGTTGCGCGTGCCGGCCGGAGCGAAGACCCAGCCCGATTTGGCATCCTTGTACTCCTGGGTCGAGAATCCCTTTTCCTGCTCGGCGGTGATGGCCGAGCCGTCGTTCATGCGGAACGCGTCGACGAGCTGCTGCGTCGCGCCCATGCTCTCGTAGCCGCTGAACTGGCGGGGCGACGCCGAACGCTCCCAGCTCGAAAGGTTGTTGTAGATGCGAACCATCATCACCTCGCTGTTCCAGTTTTCCAGGAAGACGTTGCGGCACGACATGTAGGGGTCGAGCGTCCCGTCGGTGTGGTACTCCTTGTAGAGGTCGAAGATGTTCAGGTCGATGATCGCCTTGGCCGCGTCCGCCGCCCGTTTCCATTTTTCGGGATCTCTCTCGGTCGCGAAGAGGTGCTTGCCGTCGTTGTTCACGACGTTGGCGTAGGCCGGATTGCCGTTGAACTGCGGGCTGGCCGCCAGCAGCAGCACGCGGCTTTTGAGCCCCATGCACATGGCCAGCGTCGCGCGGCCGTAGTCCTTGTCGGCCTGCGAGGTGAAGTGCAGCGGCAGGCGTTCGTTGTCGATGATGTCGTCCAGTTCGCCGACGATATAGTCCACGCACTCGTCGTAGGAGCTGCGGGGCAGGTTCATCTTGACGTCGTCGCGGTCGAGGTCGCCGGGCAACACTTCGTCGCCCAGCAGCACGCAGGGGCCGTACTGGCGCAGGAGGTTGTAATAGAACCAGGCGCGCAGGAAGCGGGCTTCGTTCTTGTACTGCTCGACCACGAGCGGACCGCGCGTCGGGTCGTTGAGCATCTCCTGGTTGTCGCCGATGTGCTGGATGAAGTAGGTGGCCGAACGGATGCCGCGGTAGAAGTGGCTCCAGAATTCGTAGTAGTCCGACGAGGCGCTCCAATTGCCGAGGTTTATCTGGTAGGAGTTGTAGTCCTCGCGGTCGTAGGTGACGTCCAGGTCGTCCGAGCAGGGATCCCACGGAATGGGGCTCGTGCGATGGGCTTCGTTCAGAATGTAGCTGTAAACGGTGGCGAGGTATTTCTCCGAATAGGAAGTGCGCTGGAAGACCTGTTCGATGGTGATTCGGTCGTCGGGCACCTGATCGAAGAAGTCGTCGTTGCAGGCGGTCAGGCAGGCGGCCGAAGCCAGCGCGAGCAGTGTTATTTTGAATTTCATGGCTGATCGGTGTTTAGAAATTGAAGTTTACGCCCAGACTGACGGAGGCGATGTTCGGATAGCGGGCGCCGCGTCCGTCGCCGAGTTCCACGTCCCAAATCTTGAACGAGCTGAACGTGAGAAGGTTTACGCCCTGTATGAAGATGCGGGCATTGTCCAGATGAATCCGTTTCATCCAGTGGTCGGGCAGCCGGTAGGAGAGTTCGATGTTCTTCAGGCGCAGGTAGTCGGTATCTTTGAGCCACCAGGTGCTTTCTTCGTAGTTCATGTTGATGTTTCCGATCGAGAGACGGGGATAGAAGGCATTCTGGCGGGGATTCTCCTCGGTCCAACGGTCGGTGATGTTGCTCAGCAGATTGCCGCGGCTCGACCCCTGCGAGAAGGGCAGCACGCCTTCGCCGCTGAGCATGGCGTCCACATGGGCGGCACCCTGGAACATGGCCGTGAGCGAGAGGTTCTTCCAGCCCACCGAGAAGCCGAAGCCGTACATGATCTCGGGTACGCTGCCCCAGCCGATGGGCACCTTGTCGTATTCGTCGATCTTGCCGTCGCCGTTTATGTCCTTGTACTTGATGTCGCCGGGACGGGTGTCGCCGGTCTGCACGGGCGATGCCGCGATCTCCCCGTAGCTCTCGAACAGCCCGAGCGCCACCAGCCCGAAGCGTTGCCCGACCTTGTTGCCGATGGTGTTCTGCCACGGATAGACGACCGTGCTGTCATCTTCGAGTACCTTGTTGCGGTTGAACGAGTAGTTGCCCATCAGGCTCAGCGACCAATCCCCCCCCCACGAATTGGCATAGTTTACCGAGAGTTCGAAGCCCTTGTTCTCGACCTTTCCGATATTGCCGTAGGGGTTGTTGATCATTCCGACGTAGGAAGGAATGCTCGAACGGCGGAGGTAGATGCCCTCGCGGGACTCCTTGAAGTAGTCGAATTGGAGGTTGAGCTTGTTGTTCAACAGGCGCATGTCCACGCCGATGTCGGTCTTGTCGGCCACCTCCCACGTCACGTCTACGGCATATTCGTCGATGGCCGTCGTTCCGTAGTTCTGATCCATGTTCTTGCCGAAGGTGTAGCTCGTCGAGCTGCTGTCGGTTACGGTGGCCAGGTAGGCGAATCGGCGGCCGCTGATCTGGCTGTTTCCGACCTGACCCCACGTGCCGCGGACTTTCAGGTATTGGATGACGTTCGTGAGTGGCTCGAAGAATGACTCGTTGGAGATCACCCAGCCCAGACCCACCGAGGGGAAGAAACCGTAGCGGTTCTTGGGGGTGAAGTTCTCCGAGCCGTTGTATCCGAAGTTGAATTCGGCGAAGTAGCGGTCGTCGAATCCGTAGGTGAAGCGTCCGGCCAGACCGCGGAAGCGGTAAGGCAGGGCCTCCTCGACGTTGGTCGCCTTCGTGTTGATCTCGTCGCTCTGGTTGAAGAGCAGCATACCCGACACGTCGTGTCGCCCGAAGGTGTTCTTGTAATTGAGTGCCGCTTCGAGGTAGATCGTGCGGTCGCCCTTGGCGCTGAGGCTGTAAGCGAGGTTCTCGGTGCCTTGCCGGGTCTGTTCGTAGATCAGGTTGCCGTTGGCGTCGCGCCCCGTGGCGTGGTAGGTGTTGGGCGATTTGGTGAAACGGTTGCTCGTGTAATTGTAGGTGTCGAACGAGAACATGCCGGTGATCGACAGACCCTTGTAGAGTTGTTGCGTGATGCGCAGGTTCGAATAGACCTGGCTGCGCCATTGGTTGGCGTAGCCCGTGGCGCCGAGTTTGGCCACGGGGTTGAGTTCTCCGCCCGAGAAGGCCCCGAGCTTGCCGTCGGGATAGAGCGGGGCGATGTAGGTGGGCTGGGTGAAGTAGGCCGATTCGAAGATCGTGGACTGCGCCGAGGCGGGGTAGTTGGCGTTGGCCAGGTAGCCCTGGATGCCGAGCTTGATCTCGGTGGTGCGGAACGGATTGAGCGTCAGGTTTGTCGTGACGTTGTAACGCCGGTAGTAGGTGTTCGAGTTGTAATCGGAGAGTTTCGTGTCCTTGTACATGCCGTCCTCGTCGTAATAGGCCAGTCCGATGTAGTATACGGCCTTGTCCGATCCGCCCGACACGTTGACGTTCGCCGAGCGGTTGTGGCTGTAATCGCGCAGGATCTCGTCCATCCAGTCCACGTTGGGATAGAGGTAGGGATCGGCATGCGTGCGGGTCTTCTCGATCACCTCGCGGCTGTATAGCGCTCCGCCGCCGCGGGTCATCGAGGCTTCGTTCGACATCTCCATGTAGGTGGCGCCGTCGACGAAGTCGGTGATTTTCGTCGGAGTCGTGATGCCCTCGGTGTAGCGCACGGTGAACTTCGGTCGTCCTTTCGATCCGCTCTTGGTGTTGATGATGATGACGCCGTTCGCGCCGCGCACGCCGTATACGGCCGTCGCCGAGGCGTCTTTGAGGATCGAGAAGCTCTCGATGTCCTCCGGATCGACGTTGGCGAACGAGCGGGGCACGCCGTCCACGAGCGTCAGCGGTGCGCTCATGCTGGCCGTCAGGGTCGAGATGCCGCGGATGTAGATGTCCGCGTCGTCGAAGCCCGGTTCGCTGGTTCGCTGCACGGAGACCAGACCGGCGACGCGGCCGGCGAGCCCCTGCGTGAGGTTGGCCACGGGTACTTTGAGTTCCTTGACCTGTATGCTCTGTTGCGAGCCGATGACGCTGATCTTCTTCTGCACGCCGTATCCGACCACCTCCACGGCGTCGAGTATGGCGTCGTTCTGCTCGAGCACGATGTCGAGCAGGCCGCGTCCGGCGACGGCCACATCCTGCGTCTTGTAGCCCACGTAGCTGAACTCCAACACGTCGTCGGTCTGCACGTCGATCAGGTAGTTTCCGTTGATGTCGGTGGCCGTACCGACGCTGGGCCGCTCCTTCACGAAGACCGTCACGCCGATCAGGGGTTCGCCGTTTGTGTCCTTGACCGAACCCATGACGCGCAGCGGGGTCTGCTTTTCGGCTTTGCCCGCCGCTGCGGCCTTGCCGATGACGATCTGCCGTCCGGAGAGTTTCCATGTGTTTTCCGTTCCTGCGAAGAGCACTTCGAGCACATTCCCGACGGGTTGGTCCGAGACGCTGATCGATACCCGGCGCGAAGCGTCGAGGATGCTGTCGTAATAGACGAAAATATAGTTGCTTTGGTCTTCGATGCGGGCGAATACCTCTTTGAGGGGGACGTTCTGCAAGTCGAGCGAGATACGTGCATTCGGGGAGGAGGTCTGTGCGGCGACGGAGCCGGACAACCCGATTGCGGCCAGCAAAAACAGGACTTTTATCCGTAGCAGACGGGATAATTGCTTATTATCGGGTACAGAGGCCCCGATATTGCCATTTTTGTTGTACATTTGCAATGAATTGAAGTTTAGAATAGGATAGTTTTTAGATTTCATTTCGTGCCGGGCGGTGTTGGAGGACGCTGCCCGGCTTTTTTCAGTTCGGCTCGTGATTTTCCATAGGCATTCGGTTTGGGTTGTCGTCGTATGTTTGCGCCGAGGAGAGCCGGAATCCCTCCTCGGATACTCGGAACCGGATCGGTGCCGTGAGCGAGAGAATCCGCAGCACCTCGCAGGGATCGTCGTTGAGTTCGAGCTTTCCCGAAATGGTCATGGCACCGACTTCGGGGGAGTAGTCGAACGTCCGGTTGTAGTATCGGGCAAGCCGTGCGAGTACGTCGGAGAGCAGCGTGTTGTCGAAGCGGTAGTATCCGTGAATCCAGCTGATGTAGTCTTCGGCGCGTACCTCGCGGATGCGGAACGTGCCGGCCGTATCGAGCGAAGCGCGCTGGTCGGGTTCGATCCGTATGCCGTGCTCGGGGGCGTCGGCCGGCGCGACGTTCACCGATCCCGAGCGGAGCACTACCTCCTGGGTTCGGTCGCGTCCGTAGGAGGAGACGTAGAACCGGGTTCCCAGCACGCGGACGTCCATCTTTCCGGTGTGTACGGTGAAGGGACGTGCGGCGTCGTGGGCTACCTCGATGTAGATTTCGCCTTCGGCGTAGATCTCGCGGCGGTCATCGTCGAATGCCGAGGGGTAGATCAGCCGCGATCCGGCATTCACCCACACGCGGGTGCCGTCGGCCAGCGTTAAGGTCGTCTGCTTGCCGTAGGGTACGAGCAGCTGGTTGAATGCGGCCACCTCCTTTTTCGTGATCGGCTTTCGGGCATCTTCGTTGATGTGGATCTCGGCGGCATCGTAGCGGATCGAGGATTTCTTCTCCTCGAGCCGCACCGTTTTCTGCTTCGAGAGAATGAGCTGCACCTCCTTTTCGGTGTATACGGGGGCCTCTGCCGTCTGGACGAACTCCCGAATGTCGGGGATTTGCTGTCCTGTCTTGCCGCGGAGGAAAAATCCGGTGACCAGCAGCACGGTGCAGGCGGCTGCACAGGCGATTCCGACGAGACGCCGCCGGACGGCCGGCGCCGCGGGACACTCCTCCGGTTCCGCGATCCGTTCCGTGAGACGGCGGTAGGCCGCTTCGGCGGCGAAGAGGGTGTCGGGCAAGTGTCTCTCGCCCCATGCGTCGTAGGCGTCGAGGTAGCTGCGGCGGTGTTCCTCCGAAAAGCGGAGCCAGTCGAGGAGTTCGGCCTGCTCGGCATCGGAGAGACGTTCGCCGTCGAGGTGGCGTGCGATCAGTCGGTCGATATGTCGGTTTTGTGCGTTCATCTATCTTATTCACGGATCGGAGGGCCGAATCCCTACCTTCCCGACCGGAAAAAGATTCCGATCCGTCCGAAACGGGAAGCCGCACCTGCCGCAACTCCCCGCCGTATCGGGAAGACGTCGCTCGTGTGGAAAGTATACGGGGACGTACCGATTCTCTATTTCTTCCGTCGTCCGTAAGTTCGGGGAGGAGGACGAGGATTACCGGCTCGAAATAGCAAGTAAGCAGGGTATTCCGACCATGGGCAGGGCTGGACGTATTGCCGAGATATTCGAGTATCTGGTGAAACTCTCTGCCCCCCCCCTCTTTTTACGTTCTTTATCGACGAGTTTCTGGAATTTTTCTGCGTGAACAAATCGGGTTACGGCGGCATCAGCATCGCGTCGGATTATGAACTTATTCCCATACAGAAAATGAGAAACGAATCACCCCGTCGCAAATGCGGCAGGAGCGAAAGCGTGAGAGTAATGCACGATTACTCTTCTTTTTCCGGACAGCCTCGATTGTCCGAAAGGGCTATGAAGAGGCCGTCTGACAAGTTTTAGACGGTATTTTTGCTTATTTGTATTCCATCGTTGATAATAGAATATTTTCCCCGATATTTTGTGTGACCCGATACGATTCGTATATCTGAATAGAGATAAGGATATGAGCGCAGGCCATTGTAGGGATGATTATAGAATGGCGGTCGTCGATTCCTTCATGTTTGCAGGATAAGAAATACGAAGGGAGGCTAAAAACGGCCTCCCTTCGTATTCTATATAGTTCATTCTCTGGCAAGAACAGGTTTTAGCATGAAGTTGAACACATAGTCCCGATACGGCATTCTGTATTGCGGGAGCGGCAGGCGTCCCCAACTGTTCACGCATCCCAGTCCGGACTGGGCGCTTTCGATATGGACGTGCGTCCGTCCGTCGGGTACGAGGTCGCCGGGATGGCGGACGTATTCGGACGATCCGTTGTCGAGCTGCGGAATGGCGTAGGGGATTGCCGAAGCTGAGAAGTGACGGTCGGAGCAGAACTCGATTCCGAATCCCGAAGCGTCGGTCAGCCGCCACCAGCGCACACCTCCGCGTGTCCCCGACTCCTGCGGACTGGCGTATTTGGGGTGGAACTGGTCGGCGACGCGCTGTGCGTAGCGGCCTACGAATGCTGCACTCGACCGGTCGGCGTAGTTCTCCATCGGGCCGCGGCCGTAGTATTCCACGGCGTCGAACATGCCCGGGGTCTCGAAGGCCATGCCGAAGCGCATCAGGTCGGCGACATCCTTGCGCGCGGGGTCGGCGGTCATCGTTTCGCCGATGCGGATCGACCCGTCGGCAGCGATAACGTAGGCGAGGCGGAGTTGGGCGCCGACGGCGGGGATCATGTAGTCTGCGACGGCTTTCGCCCCGCCGTCTCCGGACGTGAGGGTGAAGTTGACGAGCTCCGGTTCGGCCCCGGCCCACATCCGGCTGTCGGGATATTTTCCGGTCTGGCGCACGCCGAGATCGTTGTCCGTGGCCGCACGGTAGAAGCTGGGACGCAAGGGGCCTGCCAGCAGCTCGACGTCGCGCAGGCGGTAGGAGCGGATGAAACCGCTCTTCGGGTCGAACGTGACCGAGAATCCCTCGCCCGAAACGGTTTTGTCGGCGATGCGGAGCGTTCCGGCGGGAGCTGCGGCGGCGAAGCGGGCCGCAGGATCGTCCTCGCGCAATACGAGCTGGTCGGCGGCTACTTCATAAAGCGCGTCGAGCAGTCCCTGCCGTTCGCGCAACTGGTAGCGCACCGTGAGCAGCACCTCCCCGTCCAGGGCTTCGACCTGTTCGGGTTTGTAGCCCAGCGTCACGGCGGCGGTGGCCTGCGGAGCCACGTCGAGGCGTTCGACCGCGCCGCTCAACACGGGCCGTCCGTCGGAGGTGATCTCCCAGAGAAGGCGGTAGGGCGAAAGGTCGGTAAAGAAGTTTTCGTTATAGACGTTCACGATGCCTTTTTCCAAATCGCGGGCCGTGGTGTGGATCGGCCGGTGCTGGTGCTTCACTTCGTAGGCGTGGGGATGCCACGTGCGGTCGGCGGCCAGTACGCCGTTGCAGCAGAAGGTGCTGTCGGAGGCGTCGACGGCGTTGTAGTCGCCGCCGTAGCGGTAGGTCAGCCTCCCTTCGGGGTTGCGCCATGCGAGGGCCTGGTCGGCGAAGTCCCAGATAAACCCGCCCTGATATTTCGGTTCGCGACGTATCATGTCCCAATACTCCTTGAATCCGCCCAGCGAATTGCCCATGGCGTGAGCGTATTCGCATTGGATAAGCGGTTTCGCGGGATCGTCGGCGAGGTATTTCTCGCATTGGTCGTAGCTCCAATACATCGGGCAGACGATGTCGGTGTTGTAGTCCCCGTGGTAAGAGGCCTGCTCGTACTGCACCGGGCGTGACGGATCGAAGGACTTGATCCAGTCGTAGCAACGTTCGAAGTTGGGGCCGTTTCCGGCCTCGTTGCCCGTGCTCCATACGATGATCGAGGGGTGGTTGTAGTCTCGGAACACCATGCGCCGGTTACGGTCGAGGTGTGCGGCGGCAAAGGAGGGGTTACCGGCCAGATTTTTCGACTTGTCGCGGTAGTGGTAGCCGTGCGACTCGATGTTGGCTTCGTCCACGACGTAAAGCCCGTACTTGTCGCAGAGGTCGTACCACAGCGGCGTGTCGGGGTAGTGGCACGTGCGCACGGCATTTATGTTGAGCCGCTTCATTTCGCGGATGTCGCGCACCATCTCCCCGCGTGTGACATAATAACCCGTGTTGGGCTCCATTTCGTGCCGGTTGACGCCTTTGATGAGGATCGGCTTGCCGTTTACGAGCAGCTGTCCGCCGCGGATCTCGACTTTGCGGAACCCCACGCGGAAAGCTGCGGCTTCGGTCACCGAACCGTCGGCGGCGAGAGCCTCGGCCGTGAGCGTGTAGAGGTTCGGGGCCTCGGCGCTCCATTGCTTCGGGGCGGCGACCTCGAACAGCGTTTCGGCGCTGTTGCGGCGGGGACGGAGCGTGCGGGTGTCGAGCGTGCGGCCCTCGTCGTCGCGGAGCGTCAGCCGTACGCTGCCGACACCCGGCGTCGCGGTCACTTCGGCGCGCAGCGTCCCGTCGCGGTAGTCGTTCACAAGGTCGGGCGTGAGCCGCACGTCGGCCAGACGGCGTTTGTCGCGGGCGTAGAGGTAGCAGTCGCGGCCGATGCCCGAAAGACGCCAGAAGTCCTGGTCTTCGAGGTACGAACCGTCGCACCAGCGGTTGATGCGCAGCACGATCAGGTTGTCGCGGCCCGGCGTGATGTAGCGGGTGACGTCGAATTCGGCTTCGAGCTTGCTGTCCTCGCTGTACCCCACTTCACGGCCGTTGACCCAGAGCGTCACGTTCGAGGTCGCCGAGCCGATGTGGATGAATGCGTCGCGGCCTTTCCAATCGGCGGGAACCCGGACGGTGCGACGGTAGAGACCCGTGTAATTCTGCTCATGGGGAACCAGCGGAGGTTTCACCTCGAAGAATTTGTACCACGGATAGGGCTTGTTGGTGTAGACAGGGTCGCCGTAGCCGTTCAACTCCCAGATTCCCGGCACGGGCATCACGCCCCACGACGAGTCGTCGTAGCCGGTGCGGAAAAATCCTTCTGGCTCCGCACCCGGACGTTCCGCGCGCAGAAAGGCCCATTCGCCGTTGAGCGTGCGGTAGAAAGGCGAACGGGTGTAGTCGTTCTCGGGAACGGCCTCCGAGGCCGTCGGGAAGACGATGAAACTCGTGCGCATCGGAGCGCGGTTCACGGCGAAACACTCCGGATCGAGCCACCGTTCCGTGGGGGATGCTGTGGCCGACGCGGCGACAGCGAAGAGGGCAAACAACAGCAGCAGTTTTTTCATAATAAGGTTCCCGAATTAAATAAGTAGTAGAGTCAGAGAGTATCCACGAGCGGTATTCTCATGAAGATACAGTCGTCCCCGATTTATTTATTAACGAATAAAGTGCGGCCAATGTTTCACCGGAAAGGAATTTTTCCTTTCCGGTGAACTTATTTACTGAATTTTAATACAGCGAACCGCCATGGCGCAACAGGTATTATCGGCATTGGTGTTCCAACGGTAATCATAAAAGTCGAGGGCTTTCTTTTCCGTTGTCGGCGAAATAGTTGAAGACCAGAAGAACGTTACGCGCCCCGGGTAGCGCATCTTGGCGCTCCATACGCGCAGGGCCGAGCCCGGGAACATGAACGTTTGGTCGCCGACGGTGTATTTGCGTCCGTACGACTGGTCGCTGACGTTTTCCTGCGCGGTCTTGTTCGTGTCGATGTCCTTGATAAACCCGTTGATTTCGTCGAACGTCGGTACGCGGTAACCGGCCGGACACGGGTCGTTGTTGGTCTTTGTGCCGCTCGCGCCGCCCCAGTAGTCTTCGACCTCGCTGTTGGAGCCTTTCCAGCCGCCGGAGTTGTAGACCCCGTAGAAAACGGTCGGATTGGCGATGCTCATGCTCATGTCCATCTCCTTGTTCACGAACTTGAACCCTTCGCAGAGAGCGTCGTTGTAGAGGAAGAGCGCCGTGAAGCCGTTGTCTCCCGTGGTCTGGAATCCGACGCCTTCGTATTCGTCGGTGTAGTTCTTCTGGATGCGGTTGGCGCCGATGAACGGGTCTTTGCGGCCCCACTGGAAGTAGACGCCCAGCGAGCCGACCAGAGCCCCGTCGAACTCCGTGGCGCCGACGTTGCGGTCGAGGAACGTACGGCCGTTGACAGTCTGCTCGGCGGGGGCCTGGGCCATCCAGATGTGCCAGCTCCAAACGATCTCGCCAGCATCGTTTGTGAGTGCGATTCCGGCATTTCCGGCGTTCCCGCTGGTCTGGAAGACGATGCGGCCCGCCGAGAAGTGCACGCCCGATACAAGTCCGGAACCCGACGACCATACCCAGTCGGCGGCAGACCCTTGGACGGCGGTTCCGTCGGGACGTTTGGGTTCGATGCTGTACCAGCCGCCTTCGGTGACGATGTAGCAGTTTGCGACGCCCGCCGCCGAAAGATCCTTCGGGCGGATCACCTCGCTCACTTCGCCGTCGTAGAAGTCGGTGGACATGCGCACAACGGCCTGGAAGAAGCAGGGTTGGCCTGTATCGGGAATGTCGAGACTGAAAGTTTTGTTCGCTTCGTCGACTTGCGTAGCCCGTACGAACTGTACGGAGGCGACGCCATCCGCGGTCGCGGCGTAGCGGAACCCTGGCTCGACGCTCAGGTCGCGGTCGAGTTTGTAGCTGCCTTTGAGCGTGAGGACTCCTCCGGCGGCTTCGGACAGTTCGGTGGTCACTTCCGGAACGGAAGCCACTTTCACCTCGAACCAGCCGGTGACTCCGTTGTAGGTTTTGCCGTCGATGACCATGTAGGCCCGGAAATAGTGGTCGCCGTTGTCCACGTCGGAGAGCGTGAGCGAAAAACGCCCTTCTTCGTCGACCGGACAGACGCGCCGTTCGGATTTCATCATTTCGGCTGCCGTGCGGCCGTAGAGGAATCCCGCTTCGGAGACGGTACGGCCCATGGCGTTGCAGTTGCCGTTGAGCGTCGCCTTTCCCGCCGCGGCGTCGACGGAGGCTTTGCCCGTATTGACGATCGGTGATGCCTGCTGCTCTTCGTCGCCGGGATTGGGGTTGAAATATTCGTAGCCTTCGGAACAGCCTGTGCCGCACCATGCTGCGAAAATCGTCAGTACGATATGATACCAGATGTGTCGTTTCATAAAGGTTCGGATTTTGGATGGTTATTTTTCGCCTGCCCGCTGTTTTTTGTAGAGCGCGTATCGGGTAAAGAGGCTGTCCGTCGTCTGCCGCATGTATTCGACGCTTCCGCGCGGATCGTTGCGCGGCGTGACTTCGTACATGAAAGGCCCGTCGTAGCCCGACCGCATGAGTATGTCGATTACCTTCGGCCACTCGACGATGCCGCGTCCGGGCATCCAGTGGCGTTCGTCCACTCCGTCGTAGTCCGAGACGTGGATGTTGGCGATGTAGGGGGCGAAACGTTCCGCGAAGGCGTGGCTCTCTTCGCCGAGCAGATGGTTGGTGTCGTAGCAGATTTTGATGTCGGGGACGTTGGCCACGAGCCATTCGAAATCGGAGCTGCTGTTGCCCAGACACCCGCGCGGAAGATCCTCGACGGCCACCGCCGCGTTGTAGCGCTCCTTCACCAGCGGAATGAATCGCAACAGCATTTCGCGGAGGTTTTCGAGTCGCCGTGGACGCTCCTCGTCGGAGATCCGGGCTTCGCTGCTGGGGTGTACCACCACTACACGGAACTTGCCGAGGCGCGTCGCGCGGTCGAGAATCTCGATCCAGTTTTTGAACGTCGCTTCACGCCATTCGGGACGGTCGTCCGAGAGGTCGTTCGGAGCCTTGCGCGTGAAAGGGAGGTGTACCGACCACAGTTTCAGTCCGGAGCCTTTCATGGCGTTGTTGAACCGCTCGATCCAGGCGTCGTATTGCTCCTCGGTGCCGCCGGTCAGATTTCCCGTCCAGGCTTCGATCCAGCGGATGCCGTATTTGTCGTGCGCCTCCTTGTAGGCTTCGGGCGTCATCGAGCGGATGGCCCCGTAGACTGCGCCGACTTCGTTCAGCCGCTTCTGGCCGGATGCGAGGAGGGGCAGGAACAGGAGCAGGGGGAGGAATTTGAGTGCGTTTTTCATGGATGCCGGTTATTTTGCGGGTTGTACGAAATCGTGTTTTGCAGGGTAGCTGTATGGGTTGTCGAGGAACCAGCGCGCCTTGTAGATCTGCATGCCGTTCTGCTCGAAGACCGTGCGCCCTTCCGTGTCGATGACCTTCGTGTTCCACCATTCGTCCGCTTTGGGAATCAGCAGGACGGTGGGGAAACCCTCCGGCCCCGAGCTGACCGATTTGATGTCCGACTGCGAAAAGCCGACCGTCTCCATCGACAGATCGGAGCCCGAGACTTTCATCGCGTAATCGTTGTTCGTGAGCCACAGGGCGTTTTCTCCGTAGACGGGGAAGAGGTCGTGGGCCCAGTTGCCTTCGGGAATCGCGGTTTCTGACTCCTTCGTGATACGGGGATCGTTGCCGTCGCCGTTGTAGGTGAACACGCACAGCTTGTTGTCCGAGGTGGCCAGCAGGCGGCCCCGCGAATGGTCCCAGACGGCGCTGTGGCAGAAGGTCAGCGGCAGTTTCTGGACGACTTGTCCCGTACGGGCCACCGTATCGACGCGGAAGGTGCTGAGGAACCCGTCGTTGTCGGTCGACGCCACGACGAGGTTCCCGTCGGGGAAGACCTCGGCCGAGTGGGGATTGTTGCCCGCCGAAGCGTAGAACATCACCTTTTTGTCGGCGATGCGGATGATCGCTACGCCGCCGCCCGAAGCCGTGGCCAGTATGTAACGGCGGTTGTAGATGGCTTTGACCTCGCTCGGGAGCCGCATGAGCGACGTAGCGTCGGGCATGTCTGCGGCGCTTGCGGCCCGCCACTCCCAAAGGGTCTCTCGGGTATCGGCGTCGACGATGAGAATGCGTCCCTGTGCCTGTTCGGTCAGCAGCAGCGGGTGCTTGCATTCGTAGATTTTGTCGGTGTCGTCGGGGGCAGGTTCGGGTTCCTCCTCGACCGGAGGCATGGGAACCTCCGTGATCTCGATGTCTTCCTGGCAGGCGGTCAGGGAGAAGAGGCAGCCTGCGCATAAAAGGGCTATTATACGGCGTTTCATAATCATTCGGGGTTATTGGTTTGCATTCGGTTGGTGAGCACGAGCGTCGTGACGGTGCTGCGCCGCCCCGAAGGGGCGATGGTCACGCAGCGCAGCGTCCGCTGCTCGCCGCGAGGAACCGCGATGTCGAACTTCTCAGGCATCTCACGGTCGAAATCCTGCGGTACGGCGCCGTTGAGCGTGTAGCGGACTTTGCAGCCGGGAAACGGAGGCCGGATGACGAAGGAGAAACTTTCGCCTTCTGAGGTTCCGTCCTCGATGCCCAGAGGGGCGGGCAGGCGGTAAGGCTCTCCTGAGGCGTCGATCCGTGCGAGGTGGGCCGGAAGGCGCACCTCGGAGAATTCCCGCCACGACTTGCGCTCGACGGGCGACCATGCGATTTCGGCCAGCGCGTAGATGCGCGGCAGGAGCTGGAAGCTCGCGCGCCCTTCGGTTCGGATGAATTCGGTCCACAGGTTGGCCTGTACGCCCAGCAGGTAGCGCCGGTCTTCGGGTGCGATCCCTTCGTCCGGATCGTAGCCGTAGATTTTTTCCAGCGGCAGGAGGCTGCTGCTCAGACTGACGGGTTCGTCGTACGAATCGGTGGCTTTCTTGTCGAAATAGAGGTAGGTACTCGGTGTCATGATCACTTCGTGCCGGCGGCGTGCGGCGGCGATTCCGCCCCTGGTGCCGCGCCAACTCATCACCACGGCGCCGGGAGCCAGCTCTCCGTCGAGAATCTCGTCCCAGCCGATCAGCCGGCGGCCCTTGGCTTCGAGGTGACGGCCGATGCGGAGGGTCAGGTAGGTTTGCAGTCCGGCTTCGTCCTCGATCCCTTCGTCCTCCATGCGGGCCCGGCAGTCGGGGCACTCCTTCCAACGTACGCGGGGACACTCGTCGCCGCCGATGTGGATGAGCTTCGACGGGAAGAGTTCCAGCACTTCGTCCAGCATGCCTTCGAGAAATTCGAAGGTCTGCTCTTTGCCCGGGCAGAAAACATCGTCGAGGACGCCCCAGCGTCCGCTCGTCTCGAAACTTTTCGGGCCGTGGCCGCACGCTAGTTCGGGATAGGCGGCCAGGGCGGCCGTCGCGTGACCGGGCATTTCGATCTCGGGAATGACAGCGATGTGCCGTTTGGCGGCGTAGGCTACCACTTCGCGGATCTCGTCCTGCGTGTAGTACCCGCCGTAGCGGCCTTGTTCGTAGGTGATCGGGTCTTCGTGGAATCCGCCGATCTGGGTTCGGGTTCGGTAGCCGCCGATCTCGGTCAGGCGCGGGTAGCGTTTGATCTCGATACGCCAGCCCTGGTCGTCGGTCAGATGCCAGTGGAAGGTGTTGAGTTTGCACGAAGCCATCCAATCGAGGTAATGCTTGATGAACCTTACCGGAAAGAAGTGGCGGCAGACGTCGAGATGCAGGCCGCGGTAGCGGTAGCGCGGATGGTCCTCGATCGAGACGCAGGGAAGGTTGCCCCGTTCGTCGGCCAGTTGGAGGAGGGTTTGCAGGCCGTAGAAGAGACCGGCGTCGTCGCCGGCCGAGAGCTGCGCGCGGCGTGCGGAAATGTCGATTCGGTAGCCTTCGGGCGGGATTCCGGCTGCGGTGTCGCGTCGCAAAACGATGGCATTCACTCCGTTCCATGTCGACGCGGGATGGCATGGCTTGACCAGTCGTCCGGTCAGCGCAGCCAGATTTTCGGGCCGGATGTCGAAACCTTCCCATTCGACGCGGCATCCGGCCGTGACGAAGACGCCCGTACGGAGTTCGGCCTTGACGGGCTGGGGAATGATTTGCAGTTGTCGGGTCGAGGCCGAAACTCCTGACACGATGCAGAGTGCGATTAGCGTGAGTATTCGTTTCATTGTCAATAATTGGGGTTATTGGGCAGCAGGTTGCGGTTCAAGTCGATTTCGCCCTGCGGAACCGGCCACCAATAGTCGCGCGAGGGCTCGAAACTGCGTACCAGAATGACATCGTTGTTGAACTTGCGGATCGGGCCGTTGTTGACGTTTTCGGCCTCGCGCCAGCGGCGCAGGTCGTTGTAATAGTAGCCTTCGCCGACGAACTCCGCGCGGCGTTCGTAGCGGATGACGGCGCGCAGTTTCTCCTGATCCTTGCCGGGGAATTCGAGCGCCGACTCGGCTGTGAATCCTGCCCGGGTGCGGATCGGGCGCACCGTTTCGTTCCATACCGTCTCGTCCAGCTCGTTCAATTCGTTTTTGGCTTCGGCGTACATCAGCAGGATGTCGGCGTAGCGCAGGATCATGTAGTCGATAGGCGATTCGGTGTCGCCGATGCTTTTCTCGGCGGCCGTAGGCGTGTGTTCGTCGTAGACCGTGTACTTTTTGATCGTGCATCCGGTTTGCTGGAACTGCGTCGCCGTGACCGTCGAGCCCATGAACTTGCAGCCCGGGTAGACGATCGTGGCGCCGAAGCGCGGGTCGATTTTCGAGGGATCGAGCCGCTGTTCACCGGGAGTGCGGGCATTGCCGTCGCGGTCGCAGTAGAAGTCGATGAGGTCGCGCAGCGGCGCCATCGTCCCGTATTGGCGGGCAATCAGTTCGAACGAGAGCCCCAGCTTGTTCTGGTTCATGCACTGTACGCTGAAAATACATTCGGAACTGTTCTCTCCGCTTTCGAGGAAGAGATTGCGGTAGGCCGAACCGATCTGGCCCGGGGCGGTGAAGAGTTCGTAATCCGAATCGCAGTCCATCACGGCGCGGGCCGCGTCGGCGGCGTCACGCCACTTCTGGTCGTCGTGGCCGGGGTTGAGCAGCGGGCTGGCCTCGAAGAGCAGGATGCGGGCTTTGAGGGCCAGTGCCGCGCCTGACGTCGGGCGTCCCGGTTCGGCCTTCGGAGGCAGGACCTTCGAAAGCTGTTCCAGTTCGCCGAGCATGAAGGAGACCACCTCTGTGCGCGGGGTGCGCGGCAGGGATTTGTGCTCCATGGCGGGGGTCGTGGTAATCAGTGGACAGTCGCCGTAGTAGGTCGTCAGCATGTAGTAGAACAGTACGCGGAGGAAGCGCGCCTGATTTTTGTACTCCTCGATGACGCTCTTGTCCAGCTCGCGGTTGAGGTCGATGTTGTCCAGCAGCGTATTACAGCGTCCGATGCCTTTGTAGGCGTGGCTCCAGCGGTTGGCGATGATGCCTCCCGAAGTGGCCGTCTGCGCACCGTTGGCGATAGTCGTCCAGGAGTCGTCGTTGCTGAAATTATAGCCGTTGGGCGTGGCGTCGTCTTCCCAGTAGACGGCGGCGCGGCCGTAGATGCCGTTTTCGAGCAGGGCGTTGTAGCACCCCGTCAGGCCGCCCTCCGCGGCTTTGGCGCTGTACCAGAAGGTTTGCTGGTCGTAGCGGTCCTGCGGTTCGATGTCCAGGTCGCAGCCGGTGCAGAAGGCTCCGAGCAGAACCGGTATGATGATTTGAATGCGTTTCATGGTTGATCGGTTTTTGTAAGATCGGTTATAGGGTGAGGTTGATGCCGAAGCTGATGGTTTTCAGGATCGGGTAGGAGAACAAGTTGACCTGCGAGATCGAAATTTCGGGGTCCCAGATCTTGAAGTCCGAGAAGGTGACGAGGTTCTGACCGCTGACGTAGACCTGCAAGCCCTTGATACCGATGCGTCCGACGAGCTGCTTGGGAAAAGTGTAGCTCAGTTGGATGTTTTTCAGACGCAGGTAGGAGGCGTCCTGAAGCCATAGCGTCGAATTCTGGAAGTTCTCGCCCGCTTCGGGGTAGGTCGTCAGCAGCGGATATTCGGTATTGCGGTTGGTGGCGCTCCACGAATCCCTCACCCATTGTTTGGTCAGACCTGCGCCGTTGTAGAGGCCGAAGGCCATGTTGCTCGACGGGTAGACCGACACGTCGCCGACGCCCTGGAACTGCGCTTCGACGGCGAAGCCCTTCCATCCGAAGTTGAGGTTGAAGCCGTAGGCGAACCGAGGTATCGTGTTGCCGGCGATGACGCGGTCGTTGCCGTCGATGGTGTTGTCGTTGTTCTGGTTGACGTATTTCACGTAGCCGGGGCGCAGGTTGGCGCGGTTGCCGTAGACGGCCTGCGCGTTGTCGATCTCCGACTGGTTCTGGAAGACGCCGTCGGTTTCGAGCAGGTACCACGAATTGATCGGATACCCCTCCTTGCAGATCAGCCGGCCGTTGATTTCGGTCTCGCCGTTGAGATCCACGATTTCGTTGCGCGTGTAGGAGAAGTTGCCCGAGATGCCTGCCGAGAAGTCGCCCCACGAGTCGCGCAGCGTGAGCGAGAGCTCGATGCCTTTGTTGTCCACCACGCCCACGTTGCTCTTCGGGCCGCTCAGATCGCCGACCTGCGAGGGCAGGTTGACCGTGCGCAGGATGCCTTCGGTGCGTTTGAGGAACCAGTCGGCCGAGAATAGAACGCGGTTGCCGAAGGCCGAAAAGTCGATTCCGGCATCGTAGGAGGTCGTTTCCTCCCAGGTGATCGTGTTGTCGGCAAGAGCGGAGATGGCTGCGCCGCCGTATTTCGTGCCGTCGAAGCTGTAATCGTAGCCCGACGTGTTGACCGAGCTCAGGTAACTGTATAGCGAGACGGCCTGGTTGCCCATCTTACCCCACGAGAAACGCGGTTTGAGCTGGTCGATGAACTCCGCGTTCTTCATGAAGTTCTCCTGGTCGATGCGCCATGCCAGCGAGACCGAGGGGAAGAAGGCCCAACGGTGGTCGGGGGCCAGACGCGACGAACCGTCGTAGCGGAAGACGGCGCTCACGAGGTAACGCTGCTTGTAGTCGTAGGAGAGACGTCCGAAAACCGAGACCAGCTTTTCGCGCGAGGAGGCGCCGGTGGCCTGAGCGTTGACCTGTCCCGAAGCGGAGTTGAGATCGGTGTGGTAGTTGTCGTAGAATCCCTCCTTGTAGGCTTGGAAATTGTCGTTGTAGAACTCCTGATAGTCCTGGCCCACCATGACGCCGATGTGGTGTTCGTCGCGGAAGTTCCCTTCCCAGCCCAGCGTCTGGGTGAAGAAACTGCCCGTCGCCCAGGCATCCCAGTCCTTGACGCGCGGCACCGCCGAGTTGTAGTTGCGGACCTCTTCGGTCTTGGGATTCATGGTGTACATGGCCGGAACGTGGTCTTTGCTGCGGGTGTCGCGTTTGCGGAAGCTGAAATTGGCGTCGTAGGTGATGCCGTAAGGGAGCGTCAGCTTCACGAACGCCTTGGCCAGCAGCTGTTGTACGCGGCGGTCGATCGAACCCTGCTCGATGATCATGCGGGGATTCTCGTAATTGCCGCGGCCCGGGGTGGCGATCCAACTCGACCCGTAGATGCCGTTTTTATGGTAGTCGGACATGATCGGAATGGCACGCATCATGGCGTCCATTACCTTGTTCGTGCCGTATCCCGGCTCCGTGTAGTGACGCATGTTTCCGTAGAGCGATCCGCCGACCTTGATGTATTTGTTGAGCTGGATGCCGAGTTTCAGGTCCATCGAAATCCGGTCGGCCCAGTCGTTGGCGATGAATACGCCGTCCTGCTTCATGTAGCCTACGGCCATGCTGTAATCGAGCCGTTCGGTTCCGCCCGAGATGCGCAGATCGTGTTGGTGGACGAAGGCCGGTTTGAGGCAAATGTCGAACCAGTTGGTCGCAGGGTAGACGTCGGGATTGGTTTTCATGCCCTCCTGATACTCCTTGATGACGGCTTCGGAATAGGAGACTCCCGAGGGCGCCTTGCCCGAATTGATTTCTGCCTGATTGCGCAAACGCATGTAGAGGATCGGATCGTCGATCGGGTCGGGGAGGTAGGTGGCGTATTGTACGCCGAAATTGGCCCGATAGTTGATTACCGGAGCGCCTTTGACGCCCTTTTTCGTGGTGATGAGAATCACGCCGTTCGAGGCTTTCGAACCGTAGATGGCCGCCGAAGCGTCTTTCAGCACGGAGATCGATTCGATGTCGGCCGGATTGATTTCGTTGATGTCGTATTCCACGCCGTCGAGCAGCACGAGCGGATTGGCGCTGCTGAGCGTATTGACGCCGCGGATGCGGATCGTGCCTCCGTCGGCGCCGGGTTTGGCGTTGTTCTGGTTGATCCACACGCCCGGGGTGTTGTACATCGCCTGCGCGGTGTTGGTGATGGGTTGGTTGGCCTTTTCCCGCATATCGATCGTGGCGACCGAGCCGGTGAGATTCACGCGCTTGACCGTGCCGTAGCCTACGACCACGACGTCTTCGAGAACGGTAGCCTCTTCCAGACGGACCTCTTCGGCGTTCGATGCCGGAAGTACTTTGGTCTTGAACCCGATATAGTTGAAGGTCAGCTCCTCCGTCAGGGCGGAAACCGTCAGTTCGAAGCGCCCGTCGGAGTCTGTCACCGTGCCTTGGAGCGTGCGCATGTTGACGACAGTGGCGCCTACGATCGGGCCCCCTTTCGAATCGATGACCCGTCCTTGGATTTTCAGCGGTTTGTCGGGTTTCGGCGCATCCTCTTTTTTCGAAATAAGCACCTGTTTGTCGACGATCCGGTAGGCGTAGGGCGTACCGGCGAACACACGGTTGAGCACTTCCGGGATTGGAGCGTCGCGTTTCGATACGGTGATGCGCAGCGTGGGATCGATCAGATTGTTGTTGTAGAAAAAGGAGAGTTCGCTTTGCGCTTCGATGGCTTTGAGCACGTCGAGGATCGGAGCGTCCGTCATTTCGACGGTCAACCTCTTCCTCTCCTGTGCATGAAGCGTTGCGGGGATGCCGTTTGCTGCAAGGAGCGACATGCAGCAAAACAGGATCCAGAGGCTTTTCCGGATGTTGTAAAGGTTTTTCATAAGGTTTTTTAGAATTAGGTTTGGGTCGGTGCGGTGCGGAGTCCGGCCGCCGTGCGGCCGGAATGTTCGGCGGAGCCGTTATCCGTATCTTCGGTTCTTCTTCATGAGGCGGGTCGTTTCGGGTTCTTTTTTTATTTTTCGTAGATGCGCACGTACATACCGTCGCGTCGGTAGAAGAGCGGTGTCTGGTCGGTCGAGGATTGGAGAAGCTGCAAGGTGCGGTCGAGTGTCTCGTCGCTCAGCGAGAACGTGTAGTGGTAGCGTGTCGCGATCTCTTCGGGACAGTCGATATGGCAGTTGTACCATCTTTCGAGGCGCGGCAGGATGACCGACAGGGGTTGGTTCTCGAAACTCAATGACATGCGCTCGTGCCAAAGCGTGTAGCGTTGGGCGTCTACCCGGCTGACGATCACTTTGCGTGTGTCGGCGGAGTAGGTGAATTTCTGGTCGGGCGAGAGCGTGAAGGTCTGTTTCGTTACTCCGGGGAGGGATACACGTACGCTGCCGTTGCGCAAGATGGCCTCCACGTGCCGGCCCCCGAGATCGGAAAAGACTTCGAAAGCCGTTCCCAGAGCCGTGACGTCGATGCCATTGCTGCTCACGACGAACGGTCGGGAGGGATCTTCCGCCACCTCGAAGAACCCCTGGCCGTTGAGCTCCACCCGTCGTTCCCTGCCCGAAAAATCCGCGGCGTACCGGCACGAGGAGTTGGCTCCGAGCCAGAGGGTCGAACCGTCGGGCAGCGCTACCTGTTCGGTGCTTTGGTTCCCGCTGTACAGGGTGTGGATGATTTCCGGAGCGGGACGCCACAGCAGGTTGACGAGGGTGAGTCCTGCACCTATGGCCAGCATGATTGAAGCGGCGGCGCCGTAGCTCCGGCTAAGCCATGCGGTGCGTACCCCTCCCCTCCGCCGGATTTTTTCATGCGGCATCGTGCGGGCGACGATGCGTTCCCAGATACGGCTTTCGCGCAGGAGGTCGTCTTCGGCCGGTTTTGCGCAACGATCCCATTCGCGCTGCATGTATTGCGTGACGTCGTGCCGCTGCCAGAGTTCCGGCATCTCTTTCTGCGGGAGTTTGCCGGCGAGCAGTTTGCGGACGAGCGTTTTTATATCTGTCATTTCGTGTTTTTTGCGGTATCCGTAATAAATACCCGGCACGGCACCAGATACCCTTAGTGCGTGCGGTAATTTTTTGTGATTTTCGGAAAAAAACGCTCCGATTCCGGTCGGAATGTCGTTTAGCAGACCGGTCCGTCGTTGAAAAGCGCGAGCCAGAGCAGCAGCGCGAGGTTGTCGCGCAGGAAACGCAGCGCTTCGTGCATGTGCGCTTCGACGGTTTTTTGCGAAAGGTTCAGTTCTTCTGCGATCTCCCGGTAGCTCTTGTGCTCGCGGCGGCTCATGTTGAAGACTTGCCGCTGACGGGCGGGCATCAGGTCGATCAGTCGGTCGATGTATTCCGCAAGGTCGCGGGCGCTCACTTCGGATTCGATGTCGTCGGATGATTCGAGGGCTGCGAGGACGGATACCTTGAAACTCAACGGGTTGATCTGTTTATGAAAGCGGTTGAAGATCAGATTGCGCGTGATGATGAAAAGCAGTCCCGAAAAATTGCCGTCGGGGTGGATGCGTTCGTGAATCTGCCACAAACGGATGAACACCTCCTGTACGACGTCCTCCGCATCCTCGTCGTTTTTCAGGTAGA
Source organism: Alistipes communis (assembly GCF_006542665.1). NCBI lineage: Bacteria > Pseudomonadati > Bacteroidota > Bacteroidia > Bacteroidales > Rikenellaceae > Alistipes > Alistipes communis. The sequence goes on along the minus strand of NZ_AP019735.1, from coordinate 487,780 downwards.
GGCGGCTGAAACGGAAAACCTGATTCCAGTGGGTGCGATAGAGACTGGCGAATGCTTTGGCATCGCCTTGCCGGAAGCGGTCGAGCATCTGTTCTGTCGGATTCTGAAAGGGTCGCTTTTCCATCGGATGACATGCGGGAGATACGGCGCTTTTCCGGACGGTTAGGGCCGGATCGGTCGATGTTCCCTTGAATGAAATAAGTATTTTAGGCAAAAATATCAAATTATTTGTAATTTACAGGCGATGACGAGTTTTTTTAATGAGCTTGTGATTTGTCATTCGCCGCGTGCTTTTTTCAGCCCGAAAGGTCGATGAGCTTCGCCCGAGCGCCGAAAGATGTGCATTGTGGAATTTTCGACGCTTTTCCGATATTGACGTGTATCCGGAGAAGAAAGATGAGGTCGCTTCTGTGCGGAGGAGTCTTGCCTTGGGATTTTGATCGGAAGTCTTGGTGCGTACGGATGTATACGGCTTATATGAAAGGTTTGGCGGACTACGCCAAAAGAGGCGTATGGAGATGTCCCGATTAAAAAGTCGGTATGCTCATTTTCGAAATAGCGCGCCGGCAGAATCGTATCGTTTTTATCCGAGCCGTATTTCGGAGATGCCTGCGGTTTTTCCGGTTAGACGGCGATGCGGATGTGCCCCCCCCTCTCCTGAACTCGCGCAGCCCAGCGACCATACCGCCGTACCCGGCTCGCTGACGTTCTCGCTCGGAAAGCTCGCACCTCAGAACGCGGCTGCCCAACGGCCCGGTTCTAACCAACCAAGTTTCATTCGCGAGCTTGAATAGATGTCATGCGTAATCGCATCGATTAGCTCCGAAGATATGGGTCACCTTATGAAAAACATTATACCATCCGATATTTGGATAGTCATCTTTCCTATGACTTTGATAAGTTTTCGCGGTATTGATGAATTTTGTCTGCTTGCTGATATACTATTGTGTTGTTATTGATTATCAATAGCTTACGACTTAAAAGATGGAATTTTCAAAAATTTACTCGTTTTTTTGTAAAAAAATCAAAAAAAATAACTTTTTCATCGCCTCTCTAAACAGTGGGGAAAAGGTAAACTCCGTCTTCTGGAACCCCGACTTTTGTTGGATCTTCAATCAAAGGGTGAGGGTAAGATCGGCCAGCAGAACAGCTGTCTCCGGCTCCTCTTTCGGGGCATCCTTGGGTTTCCAGGCCACGATGAAGCTAACGGTCGCGGATTTGACCCGGTAGCCTTTTGTAAACCAATCGGTAAGTGTTTTCTGCATTCGGGTCGAGAGTTTGGCTACGGGGAGGCCTGTTTTCTCGGTATAGAACGTGAAGTCGTGGTATTGCAGCGAATCACCGCTCTGCAGTGCTAGTACTTCGCGTTTGATCCCCTTGAAGAACTCCAGATAGACGTCCCGGTGGGAGAGTTGCAGGACGATCTCTTCGGGTAGGGTATAGCTCCGATCGTCGTGATCGTGACGGTCTGCCGTCAGACGGTCAAAACAGTGTCCGTTGGTATGGATGAACAGCCGGTTCTTGGCACGGGTGATCCCCACGTAGTAGCGGCGCATCAGCTCCGCATTCTTGGTGTAGTTGTCAGTCAGAAGCATGTAGACATCGTCGAACTCGCGCCCTTTGGCCTTGTGGATGGTCGATACCACCACCTCGGAGCCCGAAACATCGCAGAAATCCTCCATTGATGATTCGAAGACGAACTCCTTGAAATCGCTGATGTATTTCGTCTGGTTGAGATGCTCGAACTGTTCGAAGCAGCGCTTCACAAGTTCCAGATTCTGACTTCGCCCGTAGGTATTGCTCGTGGCACGCCTCGCCTCCTCCCAGAGTTCGCCCGAAATCACGGGCGTCGTCACTCGCTTGTCTAGGTATCGGAGGAAATAACGTATCTCGGAGAGGTTCCAGAAGCGGAAGCCGTCCATCGACTGGATCAGTTTGCACGGAACGCCCTCCTTGCGCAGAAGTCCGGTCAGGATGACCGCCTCCTCATTCGTCTGGGTAAGGATACACGAGGTGCCCGCATGGCGATGGCAGCGCAACTCGTCGACCAGCGGCTGATACATGATCTCCGACGTGTGGTGAGTGACGCTGACCCACCCCTCTTCGCTGCGCATCGATTTAATCGGCGTGTGCTTCATGCGCTTGGAAATCGATCGTACAAATTCGTTGGCAAAGGTGACAGGATGGCGGGCACTGCGGAAATTGTCGGTCATCTCGATGAAGCGCGCCTTGGGGCGCTGAGCCAACTGGAACATGTAGTCTGAGTCGGATCCCCGGAATTCGTAGATGTTCTGGTCGTCGTCACCCACGGCGATGACGCGCATCTCCTCGTTGTGGGTCATCAGCGCCGTTACGAGGGCATACTCGTCGTCGGCCATGTCCTGTGCTTCGTCGATGACGAGCACCGTCTTGCCGATCTTGTTGGGTTCGACCTCCCCCTGTTCGATCATTCGGGCAGCCCGGGAGACAATGTCCTGGGCATCTTCAAGGTTGCCGATACGCCCCAGCAGGTCGAAACAATAGGAGTGGAAGGTCTTGATCTCGACAAAATGGGCTGCATTGCCGATCAGCACCATTAGTCGTTGTTTGAATTCTGTGGCCGCCGCGCGCGAGAAAGTGAGCATCAGCAGCTGTTCATGCTTGACATCTTCGAGCAGAAGCAGCGATGTCAGTTTGTGGACCAGTACTCGGGTTTTACCGCTGCCGGGTCCGGCCGCAACCACGATGCAGTGGGACTCTTTGTCGGAGATGATCTCCATCTGTCGCGGGGAGAGCGACCCGAAGAGCTGCTCGTATTTCTTGGGCGTCAGGTTGCGCTGGATCTCGTTGATGCGTTCGCCGCGGAAGTATTTTGCGATGAAACGCCGGTAGTCCATCTGGAAATAGTCCTGCACGAACTGCAGCGCCGCATTGTAGTCCTTGACCATCAGATTAGCATACTCGCCCACGATGTGGACCTGCTGGATCTTCTGTTTGTAGAAGGCGTTGAGTAACCGGTAGTCGTCGACCTTGTAGCGCGACTTGTTGTCCTTGATCCTGCGGATGTCCATCGCGTTGTAGAGGACCAGAAATCCCCCTTCGAGCTTCAGTGCCCCGATCTTCGAGAGATAGAGGAGTGCCTCCTCGACCTCGCCCAGCTGCAGGTCGTTCCGTTCAAAGAGCATCGTCCGGTTGTCGGCCTTGAATTGATTCAATAACTCGACGATCGAGAACTGCACGGCATTGTCTGCGACGGTGTGTTCCTGCCCGGTGGCGTTGGGTTGCATGAGCGTACGCGTCAGCTCGGCGGCCTGACGGTAGAGCCATCCGATGGCGAAGCGGCAGATTTCGGCCCGTTTATCGAACCGGGCCTCCGTTGATTGCTGGTCGGTTTGTTGCCGAAGTTGCAGGTTGTGGTCTGCATCCTCCTGTTTGCGGAGGTATCCCTTGACCGTAAGGAAATAGAGCAGAGTCCGGATATCCTTCTCTTTTGAGGTGCCGATTCCCTCCTGGATGGCATCCTCGTTCAGCTGCTTGCAGGAGATGCAGAGCCCCTCCTCCGGGATGCGGTGGAGCAGGTAGCGTTCGAGCTGGATGAAGCGTTCGAGCAGCTGCTGCGACTTGCGCTCCGAATCCCCTGTTCCGAGCAGATAGGCCGACAGATCCTTGCTATCGGCCAGAATCCCCTCTTGGCGCATGCGCTCCACGGCGGAGATAACCTCGCGCTTGCTCATGCCCAGAATGTCGGCTAGGTAGTCGATTCGCGATTCGGCCTCCGAGTCCTGCGCCTTAGCGATATACTTTTTCGAGATGAGTGACTTGATGATGCGGACCGCCTGTTCGGTCTCCTTGCTGTCGAACAGCGGTGAGGCCGTCAGCCGTCGGCGGGCTTCGTCGAGATTCCGCACGGTGATGCCCGTGGCGTAGACGTGGGGAACGTTGTTACCCCGTTCGAGGTAGCCGGCCTGTTCAAGTGCTGCGAGTGCGGTTCGTACCCGGGTCTCGATGTCGGAGCCCGAACCGTCCCAACCGGCCTGACGCGCAATCTCCAGTGCCGACGAATTGACCCGCATGCGCTGGCGCGTGAGTTCCTTCACGGCCTTCCATACCTGCTGGATCTCACCGATGCTCAGCTTCGTCTGGTTCAGCAGGATGAAGTGCTTGTCCAGATCGCTGTCGCCGTAGAGGACGTAGCAGCGGGCATGCAGATGGGGGTTGCGGCCGGCGCGCCCCGCCTCCTGTACGTAGTTCTCCAGCGAATCGGAGATGTCGTAATGAATCACCAGCCCCACGTCGCTCTTGTCCACACCCATGCCGAAGGCCGACGTGGCGACGATGATGCGTACATGGTCGTTCATGAAGGCCTCCTGGTTGGTGATCTTCTCGTCAGAATCCATCTTGCCGTTGAAGGGAAGGGCCCGGAAGCCGTCGTGGGTGAGGCGTGACGCCAACTCCCGGGTTCGACGAGTTCGCGAAACATAGACGATGGTCGGACATTGTGAGTCGGCAATGAGTTCGCGCAGCCGCTGGTATTTCTCTTCGTCGTTGTCGACGTGCAGCACCGAGTAGCTCAGGTTTGTACGTGTGGCTTTCGAGGCGAAGAGTTCCAGATTCAGATCCAACGTCTGTTTGAAGTAGTCGCGGATGTCCTGGATCACCTTCTGTTTGGCCGTGGCCGTGAAGCAGGAGACCGGGATCGGGAGTTTGCTTCCCTTTTTCTGCTGGTATTTGCGAATGAAGTGGCCGATATAGAGGTAGTCGACCCGGAAATCCTGTCCCCACGACGAGAAGCAGTGGGCCTCGTCGATGACGAAGCGGACGACGTTGCGGGCAAGGAGAATGCGTTCGATCGTTGCCGAGCGGAGCATCTCGGGCGAGATGTAGAGTAGCGCAGCAGTTCCGTCCTGCACTTTCTCGATGGCCAGTGCCCGTGTGATAGGGTCCAGCATGCCGTTGATGGTGACGGCCTCGGTGATGCCCCGTTCGGCGAGGTTGTCCACCTGATCCTTCATCAGCGACTGCAAGGGCGAAATTACTACTGTCAGTCCGTGGACAGATAGTCCCGCCATGAGTGCCGGCAGTTGAAAGGTGAGCGACTTTCCACCGCCGGTAGGGAAGATTGCCAACAGTGAGCGTCCCTCGACGGCCGCCTGTGCCGCCCGTTCCTGGAGTGGTTCACCTTCGTAGGTACGGAAGGCATTATAACCGAACAGCGACTTGAGGCTACGGTGGACGTCGAGCTGGGAGTTGCAGTAGGTACAGCCTGCTAGGCAGGGGGTGTGCCGCAGCTTTTTGATGATGAATTCCACGCTCGGATAGTTGTGCAGTACCCATCCCGGCGTGATGGAGCGATGATCGGTCGTGTCGATTAGCGCCAATGCGTAGGCCAGTTCACAGGGGTAGTGTTCGATCAACGGTTCGAGTTCGACGTTCTGGCAGATGCGGCCTCGGTAGACGGTTGCGATTTGTTCGCGCAGGTCGCAATTTTTCAAGCCGGCTCCCATCAGATCGAGAAATCCGTCGAACTCCGGCTGATTCCTCAGCAGTGCGGTGAAGAGCCTCCGTTTCTGTTCGGGCCATGCATCCCAGCGGGCCATCTCGTCCAGAAGCAGATCACGGGCCTTTTCACAGTCGTTGACCGGGTTGTTCATTTGGTCGCTGAGCAACTTATCATCCTTTACGAGCCGGTGATAGGGACGTTCAGGAAAGAGCAGGGGCGAGAGGTAGAGCGTGTCGACCAGCCGCCAAGGAATTTGTCGATCCTCAAAGAGGTATTTGGCATCGTGGTGGATGATGTTGTGACCACAGAGATACTCCACACGCTCGAGGAAGGGTAGCAGCTCTTCTGTCGAGGCTTTATGGAAGATGGCCCCGTCGTAGCGGAGTGCCCCAATGTCGTGAATCCGGTGGTCGGTCAGTCCGATCTCAACGTCCACAATCGCATAACACAACGGTCCATACCGAAAGGGCATGAGGCTACGGATTGGATTCGATGCCTCATTGGAATCCGTTTTGGACAGGCTGTTCGATATGGGGTTCTCCTGCATGGAATTAGGAGTAATTTACAGTTTATTTTACAAATATAGAATTTTTTTTTGTTTATGCATTGTGTATTACACTATCCTGTTTGATTGTATTCTTAATTAAGTTTGTAGTCAGATCTTATCTAACTTTAACATTATGGATGCAACCTTTTCATCGGCTCCATCCAAACAGAGGGAAAAACATCCTTGTAGACCTCGATACATTCCGTTCAGGGCGGGTTTATTTCGCCAGAATATACTATAAAATTGGAGGTGAATCCGCATATGTTTTGCGAGTCATTTTGTGGGTAGATTGGGACGGAATGATTGACTTATCAATCCGGTAACTTATATTTTTTTTTGCAGCCAAAAGAGAAAATGGCTGGAGCCATTTCATCATGGCGAAGCCATCTCTTTTCTTCCCTTATTTTGACTTTACTTTATTGAACGTATATGTGAATACGGAGATAAAGTAAAGTTACTTTTTCTTTTGGTGAGAAAAATAGGTCTTAAACATTGACGTTAAAATAAAAATATCCGCTATCTTTACAATGAATATTATCTTGTTTGTTTACTTGATATAAATGAATCTATGAATAATATATTGGCATTTGATGTCTTAAGTCCAAGCGAAGTAGCTTTGCAGATTGCAGCGAGAGTTAAAACTCGTAGACTGGAATTGAACCTAACTCAGGAAGGTATGGCTGCAAGAGCCGGTCTTAAGTTCGCTACTTACCGCCGTTTCGAACAGACAGGAGAAATCTCTTTGAAGGGGTTGCTGCAGATTGGATTTGCTTTGAATGTGTTATCTGAGTTTGATGTTCTCTTTGCACAAAAGCAATATCAATCGTTGGATGATGTATTGAAAGAACAGAGTGTTACCCGCAAACGAGGGAAGAAAAATGAATAGTATCAAGCAGATAGAAGTAATATATAACAATCGGCTGGTCGGTCGTCTTGCTCTGACGCGAGAGGGGTTGTGTGCCTTCGAATATTCGGCAGAGTGGCTTAGCTCTGGTTTCTCTATTTCTCCATTTGAGTTGCCTTTGCGAAGCGGTGTCTTTATTGCTAAACCCCGTCCGTTTGAGGGGGGATTCGGTGTTTTCGATGATTGCCTGCCCGATGGATGGGGACTTCTTATTCTGGATCGATACCTGCAACAAAAGGGAATCAATCCTCGCACACTTACTCTACTGGATCGTCTTGCCTTGGTGGGATCGACAGGACGCGGAGCATTGGAGTTTCGTCCTGATAATAGCGTAGTGACGCGGCAGGATTTTGCAGATTTCGAGAAGCTGGCTTTGGAGGCCGAGAAGATACTGGCCAGCGACGATTATATGGGCGAAGGGATCGAGGAGTTTCAGGATCGAGGTGGTTCTCCGGGTGGCGCGAGGCCTAAAATCTTCGTTCGTTATAACGACAAAGAATGGCTGGTAAAGTTTCGAGCCAAGAGGGATTCGCAGAGTATCGGTGTGGATGAATACCGCTATTCGCTGCTAGCCAAAGAGTGCGGGATCGAAATGCCGGAGACTCGACTTTTTGAAGGCAAGTACTTTGGTGTGGAGCGTTTCGACCGAACACTGGGTGGCAAACTGCATGTCGTTAGCGTGGCCGGTCTTATTGGTGCCGATTATCGGTTACCCAGTATCGACTACAAGCATATTTTTCAGGTGTGCGCCATGCTGACGCATAGTGTAGCCGAGTTGTGGAAAGTTTATCGACTGATGATATTCAATTTTCTCATTGATAACAAGGACGACCACGCTAAGAACTTTGCCTTTATTCATCGGGATGGCGATTGGTATTTTGCTCCGGCCTATGACCTGTTACCCAGCGATGGCATTAATGGTTTTCGCACGACTTCAATCAATGACAGTATCGAACCGACGAAAGAAGATCTTTTGGCTGTAGTGGTAAAGGCTGGGTTGAATGAGAAGGAGGCGGATGCGATGTTTGATGGGGTGCAAGAAAGAATTAATGATTAGAGGTGACTACAAGATCTGAGCTATTAAACGAATCGTGAGTGTTATGGAATTACAGCCAAATAGGAATATCTCAGAATCCGTATTGCATGATCGGCGTTCGATAAATCTTCTGAAGAGTATCCTTCCTGATAATTGTGTAGACTGTTCTCAACTTCAAGAGGGAGGTACCTTACCAAATATTGATGGCTATCTTGAGATTCTTGATGAAAATGGAATAGCTCGAGAAAAAATAACAGTTCAAGTTAAACACCTGACATATCCGGAGAAAAATGGGAAAGTGTTTTATGATATTCCCGAGTCGGTTTATGCATATGCGAAAATACATAAAGGAGAACTCGTCTTCTTTATAGCTTGTGATTATGCCTCTAGAAAATTCTATTGGCGGAACATTGATACGGCTGCCATCGAAGAGTTTAAAAATAAATCTGATCGTATCCGAACTAAGGCGAGATATTATTTTAAAGACAACGAAAAATGCGGTGAGAAGAATGTTGACGCGACCATCGATCATTGGCGTCAGTTGTATAAACAGAAGATGGAGTCCATCAAGGATGATAAGTATCTGGCAGACCAGTTTGCTTCGCGGCAAAAAATGTGCTTCAATGCCGTTTCTTCCGAGTTGCATGGGGTGAGAGACTCGCATATATCTCGACTCCAGGTTGATGAGATTGTGCAATGGATTAGCAAGGATCCTGTTCAGAACGAAGGGAATATCTGTCTTCTGGTGGGTGATGCAGGAGTCGGAAAATCCGCTGTGTTGAAAGATTTAATAGCCATACTGTCCGAGAAGGGTATCAAGTATTTGTGTGTTAAGTCCGACGCTATTGATGATAATGGCAACCCGGTCTCTTTGAGCGATATGCAGGATACATTGGCGTATTACAGCACGGAAGCAGATAAGGTGATTTTGATTGTTGACCAGATTGATGCGCTGTCTCAATCCCTCACGAATGATAGAACGCATCTGAATATGATGATGGCGGTACTATCTTCATTAAACGATTGGCCGAATGTCAGAGCCGTTGTCTCGTGCCGTAAATATGATCTGGAGTATGATTCTGTCCTGAACAGTTTAAAGGATAGATCTACAATTGTTGAGATTGGAGAGCTAACCGAGAAGGAGGTGACAATAGCTCTCAATAAACTGGAGAATGGTCTTGGTCAGGAAATAGATCGTGTGACGGCCACGATGCTCAGGACCGTTCAAATGCTGGATTCATTTTCTCTCTTGTTTCGGCGGAATAAGTCTAAAATCAACTTCAATAATCAGATTGAATTATACGATGCTCTTTGGGATGCTGTTATTTGTGACTCATCTCTACGGCATGATGTAGAAATGCGGGAGCATTTAATGTATAAGATTGTTGAAACAATACAAATTGCAGGGACTCTGAATCCTCAGTTTATTCCTGATTCCAGTCAGAAACGTGCATATGAGTATTTGGCAAGTAATGGTCTGATTCGGCGTGATGGATCTGCTGTCTCATTCTTTCATCAGTCTTTCTATGAATATACCCTTGCCCGTCATTATTCTGAGACCGGGGGTCTGTTCTCGGCTGATCTCAAAAAAGAGATTCAAGGCCTGGAGATACGATCGACGGTCAAGGCAGTCCTTGATTTCAAACGAGGTCATGATACTGCCAAATTCGTGGATGAAGCCCGCAGTATTCTTGAGGATCCCGATATTCGTCTTCACTTGAAGTTGTTGACATTGTCTGTGCTGGCTTTTGTGAATAATCCGGCCCGTGCAGAGAAGGTTCTTGTTGCTGATGTTTGTCAGAAGGATGGGCGGCTGTTGGTGTATTTCCTCCGCGGAGTAAATTCTCCGGATTGGTTCCAGACTATTCGGAAGATGCCGAACGGTATAATGTCTGAACTCAAGAAAGATGACGAACAATTCTTCCCTATAATATCATGCTTGTCTCGCTATGTCTTTGATAATCCAGAGGCGGTGTATGGAATGATAAATCAAATACAAGATCGAGAGTCGAGATTATTCGCTATTGCATATGTAGTGCGAGAGCATAACGACTACAGTCATCCTTGTGTTCTCAAAGCATATGCTGAAGCAAAACCACAAAACATCTTTTTTACCGTCCATATACTTCAGGATGCGATTAAAAGCAACAAAGAATTTGCATTGAGAGAAACACAGGAGTTGATTATGAGGTATCTTGTATCCGGAAGTCCATATAACAACCATGACGGTTATGAGTTGGCAGATGTGTTATGTAAGCAGTTCTGTGTAGAATATCCCAAAGAACTACTCGGAATACTGCATTGCTGTATTTGTGAGACAGTTCGAAAAACAGCGCAAAGTGGCTATTATGGGTTTTCAACAACTGAAAAGTTCTATCGGGTTGACACAGAAAATAATTATGTAGGAAAGATATTGAAAATGTATGAGGATCTAATGATTCGTTATGCATCTGATACTTTGGGGCGTTCATTTGTCCTTGAACTTCTGTCATTAAATAATGAGACAACGTTGTCTGTGGCTTTTGCAGCTATGGCTGAGGCTCCGAGACAGTATGATGACCAGATTCGGCTCCTGTTGGAGGATAATGCGACGATCGGAATATATCTTCGTGGAGATGTTGAGTTCTTCTTTCTGAAAATGCTCAGGGCATGGTATGAGACGTTGAATGAAAATGACGCTGAGAGGTATCAGCGGGCTTTATTATCGTATAAGTCTGAATTTGATTTTAAATACGATGCAGAAAGACGGTGGAGTCAGTTTTTGTGTCCCCATTTATGGCAAGACAAATGGGAATTGATATGCAATACATTGCCAGAGGATCATATGATTCCGGAGATGAGGAGATGCTACCAAGAACTTTTGCGCAGATTCGGACAGAAACATATGGTGGAGAGAAATTATCATTCCGTCGGTGTGGCACATATTTGCGGTGGCGTTGTAGGTGATGAAACATATGCAAGATGGCCAATTTCTAACTGGTTGAATTCATTTCTGAAACTTGGTGAGTATAAGTGGCGTGAGGGTCGAGGTCCTATTAGTTTGAGGGAGCATGCCGATGCATTTAAAAAGTGTGTATCCTCTAATCCGGACAGATTTTACGATTTCGTGCTTGAAATTAGTGATATGGCGGATATTCAAGATATGTACAAGATTGCAGGTTTAGAAGGGCTTTTAGCAGGTGGAGTCAATCCATATTCACTTTGGAATTTATCAAAACGATACATTTCAGAAGAGTTCGCTAAAGCAAATTCCTATACTTTTAGTCAGATTGTTGAGTACTATATCAAGGAAGAGAATGAGTGCATTGAGGAAATAATGGAGCTTTGTAAAACCTTGACCATCTCTCCTTTTTCTGAAGAAAGTAGTTTGTTTACGGCGGAAGATGGTAAGAGGGATATGAGTAGGCGAGCTACAGACATGCTTACAAAAGCAATTAATTCATACCAAGGTTGTGCCGCAGAATTGTTAGTACGCATGTGTGCGATTCCTTCGAGAAGACCGATAGTTTATACATTCTTTGCCGATAATAATATTCTTCTGCATGAGTATATCAAAACAGTACCACTCCATTATTTGAACATGGAAGATTATTATGATGAAGAGTTGTATTTCCCTCTGGTGAGATCTCTTTTGTCAGGTATGGGGCCAGAGTCCTTATATCTCCAGGTGAATGCGATCCAATGGTGCTTTTATTATAGGAATGATGTGGTCTGTAATTATATTGACCGTATTGAGCCCGATCCTTCAACTCATGAATTGCTTGTCCAGATATACTTTTACGGTATGAAAGGGACTCCTATTTCGGAAGAATGCGAAAGGCGGCTTGAGAAGATACTAGCCATTAACAATGAAGAGATTGTTGCCAAACTTGTTGAGACGGCAATGAAATCATATGAGCATGTAGAGTACCGAGATTTGAGTGTGAAAATTCTTGAACATTATGCATCTGACAGTCGGGAAAAAGTTGTTAATGCCTATTGTATGCATTGTGATTCTCTCCCGACGGAGGCTTTCAATTGGTATTGTAGCATTACCCCAGTATATTTAGGAAAAAAGTATCAGCAAGTTCATTTTGAGCTTGGTTATGTGAAGAAATGTATTTCGACTAGCCCAGTATTATGTTATAGATTCATATCGTCTCAGAGGTATTTTGATACTGAGGATGCATCTCTAGTCGATGATGAGGTTGTAAATGTTTTGCTTGAGATTTACAAGAAACTAAGTTTGCATGAAGATACAGATGCTATGAATGAGGTATTGGATCTGTTTGATGAATACATTTATCGGGACAATCGAGTTATGAAGGCTGCGGTTTCACTATTGACATAACTGATCATTTTGTAGTCTAGTCGAACGTGTGTTTGCAATGCCATTTATGTGTACATATTATCGGAAGCAGTCCATAGGACTGTTTTGCCAAAGGAACGTAGAAAAGATCTTATGAGTATACAGAAATAAACAAGAGGAAGATCATGGATAGAAGGTTTCTTGCCGATTTGGCGAAGGAGTTTGGTCTGAACGCTTTGCATTTGGAGGCGTTGGGCGAAAGCTGCCAATGGGAGATTGTCGTTGGTGGCGATATTCTGGAACGGCTGGTTGAAATTCAGTGTCAATTCAAACGACTGGCCGTGATGGGCGACGATGAGTACCGGGGATTCTATATCGAGGTGTCGCGGCCTACGCCAGAAGAGTGGGGCGATGCCGGGGAGTTGATTGCTTCGGGGGAATATGACGGCCGGGAGGCGTTCCTTGCGGATTGGCTTGCATTCAACCCACTGGAGACGCGGTGGTTCCATGTCGCTTCGATCTGATACGGGGATTCTCGGTCGCTTCGTGTTACGGACCGGAAGCGTACCAGGTTCATCATCACGAACCGCTCCGCGTGTGTTGATGGGGAACCAGATGATGCGTGGTGCAGGAAGACCCTAACCCGCCTCTTCGACTATCTGCAACGGCTGATTGATGTCGTTGTTGCGAATCCAGACGGATTCAATGACTACGTGGCGCACAACCTACCGTATCAACAACGAATAGGCGTATTGCACAAAAGGAATTTAACCGCATAGTACCGAATTCCAAAATTGAGGTGGAAATCGGGAAACGGCCATCAATGCATTGGAGGACTCGGTGCACGGGCGTTCCGTGCCTCCTTTGGAGTGTATGACCATCCGGCTGTATTGCACTTATTACCGCATTGCCAAGAGGCGTATGAGGCTTACTACCGAAAACGGGGCGCCAGCGGACGTGTTTATGAGGATTTGCAGGATGTTCCGGAAACGCTGCGTGATGTAGCCTATTATAAGCAGATGAAGTTCGTGGATGTGGAGACCCTGTACGGCATTGACAGTCCGGCGAATTTTATACGGTTTGCAACGGACCACTACGGTGAACTAGGACTTTCTCGCTTGAATATCTTTGCCTCAAACAAGCGTTAGCAAGGTTGGATGATTGTTACCTCCAACAGTTATTCGTCCAATGTCGGGCTGGCTATTGAGGTGGTTACTGCCCTGTATAAGGCTGGGGCGCTGCTGCTGATCTACGACGCAGAGAAGCTTCTGAGAATCCTGCGGGAAGGGGATTATGTGCGGCTGGTTCCCGATTCATATCACATATATGGGCTATCAAGAAGAAGGTGCTGTCTATGAATTGCCCTGGGAATATGAATGCTCGGATGATGAGGTTCGGATTTGACTCTAGAACAATACCAAGCAATTGTTTCCCTTGCAGAATGGCAGCAAGAGGAGCGGGTGAACTCCATCGTTTGACGGGACTGTGATAATTAGTAACTTGGCTTATCTCTATGCGGGTTTGTATAGGGGTAAGCTAAGTTTTTTATTGGCATCTTATTTTGTTTAGGAGATATGGTTGAGTTAAGTTGAGTTGTGTGTTAGGGATTGTGTCCCGTTTTTAGCTGAAAATGTAATGTAGATAGCGGGCGATTTACTATATTTATAAAATGAAGTAGCCGGATATATGAATCAAAACCTTAATCGGATTAAATTGGTACTCATCGAGAAAGATATTTCTCAAACGGAGTTGGCGGGAAAAATAGGCAAAAGTTTTAACACCGTGAATGCTTATTGTTGTAATCGTTAACAACCGACATTGGCGGTATTGGATGATATCGCAAAAGTTTTAGGGGTAACCATTAGAGAGTTGATAAAGGAAGAAAAATATGGCAAGAATATTTCGTATCTTTGTAAAAACATTTTTTGAGTGGAGCAGGAGCGGGAAATATTGGATCGGCTGGCGCAGGGGGATCGGGAGGCGTTCGATGCGCTCTATCTGCATTATGCTCCGAAAGTCGAGGAACTGGCGTTCTGGATGTTGAAGAACCGGACGGAGGCGGAGGATGTCATGCAGTCCATCATGCTGAAAGTCTGGGAACGCAAAGAGGAGATCGCGCAGATGACCCGTTTTTCCAATTACCTCTTTACGATGACGAAAAACGCTATTTTCGACATTTACAACCGTTCGCTGGTGCATGAGAAATACGAATCGGCCCAGTTGTCCTCCGTCCGCTATTTTCACGACGATACGCTCGACAGCCAGGTGGAGACGAACGATCTGGCGCTGTTGATCTCCATCGCCGTGGACAAGATGCCCGATCAGCGGCGGCGTATCTTCCGGATGAGCCGTTACGAGGGTCTTTCGAACCGGGAGATCGCCGAGCGGCTCCGGATCAGCGTCAAGACCGTGGAAAACCATATGACCGCCGCACTCGGCCAACTGCGGCGCCTGCTTGCCTCGATCACGCTTTTTTTCTGAAAATCGTTCTTTCCGGCTGGGGGTTCGCCGTTCTTTCGTCGTTCTATATTATGAGCAGCACCCCAAACGATGAAGACCGACAAAATCAACAGACTCGTCCGCGATTTTCTGCACGGCGATATGCCGGAGGAGATCCAACGCCGTTTCCGACGGTGGATGACCGCCCCGGCCGACCGGGAAACGAAGGACGCAGCGCTTTTTCAGGCCTGGAAGGAATTGCTCGCCCGGCCTGCGGAACGCGATTACCGCCATAAACTCCCCGACATACACCACCGGATCGACATGCTGGACCGGGCCGGAAAGAAGAGCCGGTTCATATCTTTGCGGCGTTTTGCGGCCGCTGCGGCCCTGCTGGCGCTCGTCGTCTGCGGGGAATACCTGTTCCTGCGTTCGCGGTATGAACGCGCCCCTTCGGTGTGCCTGGTCACGGCCCGAGGCAGCAAGAGCGAGTTCACGCTTCCCGACGGGACGCGGGTCTGGCTCAATGGCGACAGTCGTCTGAGCTATCCCGAAACATTCGATGCCGGAATCCGTCGGGTCCGGCTCGACGGCGAAGCCTTTTTTCAGGTCAGGCACGATGCCTCCCATCCCTTCGTCGTCGATATGGAGGTCATGCAGGTCGAGGTACTCGGTACGGAGTTCGACGCCCGTCACCGGGCCGGTACTCGCTATGCCGAAACGATCCTTCAATCGGGCAGCGTCCGTGTCCTGACCCCGGACCGTAAAAGTCCGATCCTGCTGCGGCCCGACGAACGGATCTTGTTCGATACGCAGACCGGCCGGATTGCGGTTTCCGAGGTTTCCGCCTGCGATTATTGCAGCTGGACGTCCCGCCGTCTGGTCTTCACCAACAAATCACTCTCGGCCATACTGGTCAATCTGGAACGCTGGTACGGCGTACATTTCCATTCCGAAGGGAACATCGACCTTTCGGCAAAACTCTCTTTCCATATCGAATACGAATCGTTGGAGGAGGCGATGCGCCTGATCTCGCGGATCGCCCCGATACGCTACGACATCCGCGGCGGGACGGTTTTTCTCGCCCCGGAATGACGCAATCCCGAACTCGAATCCTGAAAACCATTTGCCTATGATGATCTGACAAGCTTAAAAAAATTGGGACGGATGTTCCTACCATCCGCCCCATGACTTAAAATTAGACCTTATCGTAGATAATACTACGAATGATGAACTTTAAATCGTTACAAAACTATGAAATTTTTTGGACAATCCGATGGCAGCGCCCCGCACAAGCGGCGATTGCCTGTAAAAATCATGTCCTTATTCATTTTTCTGTTTATGTCCGTCGGGGGCGTTTCCGCCGCTAACCCGCCCGTGACGATCCATCTGAAAAATGTCACTGTCGCCGAACTGCTGCGGCAGATCGAGGCGCAGGGGAAGTACTCGTTTGCGTATAACAACGCCGACATCGACCTGACCCGTGTCGTTTCCGTCGCTGCGGAGGCCTGGCCCATCGAACGGATCGTGTTGAAATGTATTCCCGATGTTCTCGTAAACGTCGAGCGGAACAAGGTGATCCTGACGCCGCGCCGCGGTGCGCAAGTTTCCCCCCCCCGCAAAATTTCGGGCAAGGTCGCGGACGCTTCCGGTAATCCCGTCGTAGGTGCCACCATCCTGCTCAAAGACGGCGAAGCGGTCCGGGGCACCTCTTCCGGGGCGAGCGGTACCTTTGCTTTCGACTCGTTCAGCCTTTCGGACAAGGCCGCGCTCGAAGTGTCGTTCATCGGGTTCGACACCTACAAGACGACGGTCGGTGTCCGGACCTTTTTCGACGTGGTCCTGACTTCCGCCCAGCAGAGCATCGACGAAGTGGTGGTGGTCGGTTACGGCGTGCAGAAGAAAGCCAACCTGACCGGAGCCGTCGCCACGGTGTCGCAGAAAGAGCTGAAAGACCGTCCCGTGTCGAACGTAGGCCGCGCCTTGCAGGGCGTGATTCCCAACCTCAACGTAACTCTCTCTTCGGGGCAGCCCGGAGCCGGCGCGTCGTACAACATCCGCGGTACGACTTCGCCCAATGGAGGCAGTCCGCTGATTCTGATCGACGGTGTGGAAACCTATCCCGACCGTATCAACTCGAACGACATCGAGTCGATCACGGTGCTCAAAGACGCCTCCTCGGCCGCGATCTACGGTGCCCGCGGTGCGTTCGGCGTCATTCTGATTACGACCAAGAGCGGGCGGTACAACGAAAAAGCCGAGGTGTCGTACAACGGTTATTTCTCCATGTCCAGCCCCACGACCTCGACCGATTACGAAACCCGCGGCTACTACTCGGCCAAGATCGCCGACTTCTTCATGATGGCGACTCAGAACACGCCCTACACCTCCTACACCGAAGCCGATTACAAGGCGCTCTGGGAGCGGCGCAACGACAAGACCGAGAATCCGGCGCGTCCGTGGGTCATCACCGACAGGCGCAACGGCCGTCAGCAGTACGTCTATCTGGCCAACTTCGACTGGTATAACTACCTCTACGACGACAGCCGCCCGACGTGGGATCACAACATCAACATCAAGGGCGGAACCAAGGCGCTCTCCTACATGGTCAGCGGACGCTACTACCAGCAGAAGGGCGTCAACCGGCTCGAACCCGACATGTTCAGGTCCTACAATTTCCGCGTGAAATTGCAGGCCGAGATCAAGCCGTGGCTGACCATCGCCAGCAACACCAAATTCTTCCAGTCGAACTACAAGTATTACGGCTACGAGGACGAGTACAACAATTTCCGCAAGCCCACGCTGCATGCGCTGGCGTCGTTCGTGCCGGTGAATCCCGACGGAACGGCCGTGTCGCATACTTCGATGACGCAGTCTTCGACCCACTACGTGATGGACGGCTACAACGCCATGATGCAGAAGGGCAAGAGCTTCGGCAACAAGAAGACCCAGGAGATCACCACGACGTTCGAAGCCACGTTCAAACTGCATAAAAACTTCAACATAAAGGCCGACTTCAGCTATACGCAGGGCTACCTGCACAACGACTACCGCAGCGTCAACGTCCAGTATTCGCAGTATCCGGGCGAGGTGATGACTGAACCAGAAGGCAGTTTCCCCAATAAATATAAGGAGGTCGTCTGGGATCAGAACTATTATGTGGCCGACGTTTACGGAACCTACAACCGGACCTTCGCCGAGAAACACAACCTGACGCTGATCGCCGGTTACAACTACGAGGCCAAGTATTACCGCGACCTGACGGCGGCCAACGACGGCCTGCTGTCGGAAGACCTCTCGGACTTCAACCTGGCCAAGGGCACCACCAACTTCACGCTCAACGGAGGCCGCAACGAATACGCCATCATGGGCCTCTTCTACCGGGCAGCCTACGATTACAGGGGCAAGTACCTCTTCGAGGTCAACGGCCGCTACGACGGCACTTCGCGCTTCCCGCGCGGCAAGCGCTACGGCTTCTTCCCCTCGTTCTCTGCGGCTTACCGCATCAGCGAGGAGCCTTTCTTCGAGCCGTTGCGCAAGGCGGTGGACAATCTGAAAATCCGTCTTTCCTACGGTTCGCTGGGCAACCAGCAGATCGGTTACTACGACTTCATTCAGACTATTACAACCAAGGGGTCGATGAGCGACTACTCGTTCGACGGGACGGTCCTCGGCCAGCACGCTACGGTGAGCGATCCCGTGTCGGGCGACCAAACGTGGGAAAAGGTCGTGTCGAAAAACCTCGGACTCGACCTCAATATGTTCAACAATCGCTTGTCGCTGACGACCGATTTCTATATCCGTGATACGAAAGGTATTTTGGGCAAGGGCAAATCGCTGCCGTCGATCTACGGCGCGAGCGAGCCGCAGATGAACGCCAACAACTTGCGTACGAAGGGCTATGAACTGGTGTTGGGTTGGCGCGATTCGTTCAAGTTAGCAGGCAGTACCTTCAGCTACGGTATCACAGGAACCTTTTCCGACTATACGGCTGAGTACACCAAGTGCGACAATCCGACGGGATTGATCGGCGATCCCTATGTGGGCAAGAAGTACGGTGAGATCTGGGGGTATAAGGTCGACGGGCTTTTCCGTAACGACAAGGAGGCCGCCGAATACGCTTCGCGGATTGACCTCTCGACTGTCGCCTCGGGTTACTACACCGCGACGGGTGCTTATGGCAAGGGAGTCCGCGGAGGAGACATCAAATACCTCGACCTGAACGGCGACAACATCGTCAACGGCGGCAAAGGCACGCTCGATGATCCGGGGGATCGACGCGTGATCGGCAACTCGTCACCGCGTTACCAGTACGGAGCGTCGCTGAACTTCTCGTGGTACGGATTCGACGTGTCGGTGTTCATGCAGGGCATCGGCCGGCTGGACTGGTATCCTGGTGCTGACAATCTGCGTTTTTGGGGTCCTTACTGTCGTCCCTATGCGACCTTTGTCCCGAAAAACTTTATGAGTCAGGTGTGGAGCGAGGAGAATCCCGACGCCTATTTCCCACGGGCCCGTGCCTATACATCGCTCAATTCGAATTCAGGCACGGCCTACTACACCAATGATCGTTATTTGCAGAATCTGGCCTACTGCCGTCTGAAAAACCTCACGATCGGCTACACGATTCCCAGACGGCTGACTTCGAAGGTCGGCATCAAGGAGTGCCGCATCTATTTCAGCGGAGAGAATCTTGCTACGTGGTCGGCGCTGAAGAGTGATTTCCTTGATCCCGAGCAGGCGGCCGCTGATTCGGATAAGAAGGCTAACGTTTATCCGTGGTGCAAGACTTATTCGATCGGACTGAATTTAACTTTCTAAAGCAATTGCCGTTATGAAAAAATACATTCTTTATCTACTGACCGGTATGGCGGCGTGCAGTTTCTGCGGTTGCGAGGATGCACTCGACCGTTTCCCGAAAGACCGGCTTACGCCTGACGAATTTTTCCATACCGAGGAGGAGTGCGAGCTTTACACGAATGATTTCTATACGATCTTCCCCTCCGGGGCCTCCATTTACAATGAGACAGCCGACATTATTACCTGCAATACGCTTACGAGCGAGGTGCTGGGCAACCGTACCGTGCCTGCCACGGCGAGCACCTGGAAATGGGAAAAGCTGCGTGACATCAATTTTTTCCTGCAATACTCCTCCAACTGCACCGACGATCGCGTGCGGTTCGAATACGAAGGATTGGCGCGCTTTTTCCGGGCTTATTTCTATTTTGACAAAGTGCGCTATTACGGAGACGTACCTTGGGTCGATCGTCCGCTTGCGTCTGACGATCAGGAACTTTACAAGGGGCGAGATTCGCGTGAGTTCGTGATGCAGAAGGTGATCGGCGACCTCGATTTCGCTATCGCTAACCTGCCTGCCGAAAGGCAGGTTTACCGGGTGACGCGCTGGACGGCGCTGGCACTCAAGAGCCGTGCGTGCCTGTTCGAAGGCACGTTCCGCAAGTATCATGGATTGCAAGGCTGGGAGAGTTATCTCGAAGTCTGTGCAGATGCTTCGAAACGGTTTATCGACGAAAGCGGTTACGCGATCTACGATTCAGGCACGACACCCTATCTGGGGCTATTCTCTTCACTCAAGGCTATCAACACGGAAATTGTTCTGGCCCGAGCCTATAATACGGACATTGGTCTGAAACACGACGTCAACGGTTACCTCACCAGTATCACGATGGGGCGTCCGGGGCTGTTGAAGAACATTGCCAATATGTATCTGATGAAAGACGGTACGCCCTTCACCTCGCAGCCCGGCTGGGAGACTATGCAGCTGCCCGACGAGAGCCGGAACCGCGACGGGCGTTTCGCCCAGACGGTCCGCACGCCCGGTTACAAGCGTGTCGACGACACGGCCGAATCGGCCCCGAACCTCGCCGCGACGATGACCGGCTACCAGCTGGTGAAATATCTGACGTCGGCCAAATATGACTCCTACCAAGCTTCGACGAGCGATTTACCGCTGTTTCGCGCCGCCGAGGTACTTCTCAATTATGCCGAAGCGAAAGCCGAGTTGGGGACGTTGACCCAGGACGACATCGAACTGTCGATCAACCCGCTGCGCGAGCGGGCCGATGTTGCGGATCTCTCGCTCACGGAGGCCAACGCCCATCCTGATCCCTATCTGGCTTCTGCGGAGACGGGCTACGCCAACGTGACGGGCGACAACAAGGGTGTGATTCTCGAAATACGCCGTGAACGTACCGTCGAACTGCTGATGGAGAACCTCCGCTATTGGGACATCATGCGCTGGAAGGAGGGCAAGCGTTTCGAAAAGCCCTTTACGGGACTTTATTTCCCCGGTACGGGAAGTTATGATCTGAATAGTGACGGGGTGGACGATGTGTGCATTTGGTCCGGCTCGAAACCTTCGACTTCGGCGGCGACGGTTTACGAGCTGAACAAGGATATTTTCCTCAGCGAAGGCGACCGCGGCAACATCATCGTCCATACCGACTATGTCCGGACCTGGAACGAAGAACGCGACTATCTCTATCCCATTCCGACCGACGACCGGGTGCTGACGCAGGGCGCCATCACCCAGAATCCCGGCTGGAAAGACGGACTGAATTTCTAAACGGAAACCTAAAAACGAACTACCATGAAAATCACCAGATTCATATTGTCTGCTTTATTCGGCTGCTGCCTGGTCCTCTCCGCAGTGGCGTGTTCCGACTTGTCGGGCGACAACTCCGATTTCAATTTCGGGGACATGCCCTCCGACGAACCCGAGAACCCCTATGACGGGCAGGGGTACGACCGCCTGCCCAGTTCGGTCCGGCTGGCGACCTACAACACCCACCGCTGCGAGGGTTGGACCCAGAACTCCGGGACCGACCGTGCGAACTACAACAACACGGCCAAGGTCATCTCGCTGATGGACCCCGACGTGATCGCCTTGCAGGAATTGGACAAGAACACCACGTGGCATCCCACCGACCAGTTGCAGGAATTGGCCGACCGTACCGGGATGCGACCCTATTACTGCAAGACGATCGATTACCGCGGCGGTGACTACGGTATCGGCATTCTCTGCAAAACGGCGCCTAAAAATACCTATGCGGGCGACTTGCCGGGCGAAGAGCCTCGCAAGTTCTTCCTGGCGGAGTTCGACGACTATATCTTCATCGCTACGCACTTCTGCCACAAGTCCGACGAGAACCGGCAGCGGTCGTTCGAGATCATCACCGAATATATCACCGCGCATTACATCTCTTACACGAAGCCGATCTATCTGGCGGGCGACTTCAATACGTCGGAAATCCCGGAAACGGCGCTCGAATCGTGGAAGATTATCAGTACTTCGGCCAACACCTTTGTGAACACCGCTTCGCCGTCGCGCATTGATTATGTGCTCGTCTATACGGGGAATTCGCCCCATTATGAGCTGTTGGGTACGGCTGTACCGTCGTATGAGGAGATCAATGTGATGACGGTTTCCGACCACCTTCCCGTATTGGTAGACCTCAAAAAGTAAGCGATTATGAAAAACGGACTTTTAAACAGTTTTTTCCGGATGGCGGCGGCCTTCGCGCTGCTGCTTTCGGCCGGGGCGTGCAAGGATGACGTGGCGCTGCCGATGCAGTCGATCACGCTGAGTTCGCATGCGATTCTCGCGCCGTCGTTCGCTACGACACTCTCTTTCGATGTTGCGGCCAATTGCGAATGGCAGATATTTGTTACGGGTAACGACGATGGCTGGGCTGAACTTTCTCAGGTTTCGGCGACGGGGACAGCTACCGTATCGGTGATGGTCGACGAGAACACGACTGCGCAGAGTCGTTCATTGACGATCCGGGCCGTGGCCAAACGTAATGCAGATGTGACAGATGAACTAATTTTCGAGCAAGCTTCTGCATCAGCCGAGGGGTACCTCTCCATTCCCGAACTTCGGGCACTGGCTGCCGACGGCGACTATACGGTGAGCGAGGAGATGAAACTACGCGGCATTGTGGTATCGAGCGTTCAGGACAACAACTATTTCGAGAACTGCCTCGCGCTACAAAGCGCCTTGAAACCCGGCTGCGGCATTACGCTGCGCACTGACGAAACGCTTTACCGCAATCCGGGCGAAGAGTTGGAGATCGATCTGAAAGGCGCCGTGGTGGGCGTGAACACCGAGACCGGCGTGATGGAGCTGAAGCCCGTTTCGGACGACAGGATCACCCGTACGGAGACTTCTCAGGTGAAGATCGAAGCTCTGAAGATTACTTATGAGGAGCTTCGATCGGGTGCCTACGAGTCGATGTATGCGGGCTTATATTCCCAGGTTTACGTGCCGGAAGGTGGTTCGTTGGGAGATATGACGCTTAAGGATAATCTGTCGATGCAGGATCCTGACAACAATCGCTTTCGGCTGGTTGCTTCGCAGGCTTCCTCATTCGGCATCGACCCTGCGCCAACGGGCAGCGGCGTGCTCAAAGGAATCGTCGTGCCGCAGGATGGTGCCTATGCGATCCGCCCCTGCACGGCCGAGGACAAGGAGCTCACGGGGTTGCGTTTCGGTGCACAAGTCGGCATCCGACTGCCCTATGTCTTCTCGTTCTACGCCTCCTCGCAGGCCAACAAGGATTGTAAGTATGTGACGGTGACTGACGGCTCGTTCGATAAATTGGGCGCGGACTTCAAAGTCGAGGACAAGGATGTCTCCAAATGCGTCGTGCTGACAGCGAAGGTGGCCTCGACGTCGAACAGCAGCCATTTCCGACTGACGCACTGGGCAGACGAGGGTGCACACGATAACATTCCGGCCAAGTCGATGGTTTACGGTCAAGATTCTTATTTCCTGTTAACCGTACCTTTGGCCGAGGACATGCCCGCATCGTTCCGCATTTCGTTCGGTATGTCGGGAACGGGCGGCGCTCCGAAGAACTGGGCGATGGCCTATTCGACCGACGGCGAGGAGTATGTCACCCCGTCTGACGGCTCTACGGCGATTGCGATTCCCGAGGCGATTACGGGCAGTGGCTATTTTTATTATTTCACGGTAACCCTGACGCCGCAGTTGCGGCTGATGAAGGGCCAGACGCTGCTGTTGAAACTTTATCCAACGGACAATGTCAGTTGCAATGGTGGTACAGCCGGATATAATTCGGATTCGCGCCTGCATTCATGTATCGCAATCGAAGCCGTGCCGAAATTCAGTACGTCGAAACCAGCCGGAGCGGTTTATTTCGAACCTTTCGACGGACTGACCGAAGGGTTGGATTACCTTTACGGCGATAAACTGGCCGCTATGCTGAACTATTGCGGCAGTGACATTTCGGAGTGGAGCGCCGAGTTGAAAAACGGACTTTCAGGTACCCATGTCCGTCAGCGGCCGGGTTATGCTCAGATCGGTTATGTCGAGTCGCAGGCCGTGAAGAGGGCGGAGTATAAGAACGAAGCGGGGGCGCTGCTCACGCCGGCATTGAACGCGGCAGGCGACCTGAACCTCTCTTTCCGCGCGATGGCTTACAAAACCTGCTCGGATCGCCCTAAAGGCAAGGCGAACGAACCTAAGGACAAGAAAGGCGATCTGACGGAGATCGTTGTCGAGGTAGTTGGCGGCGGAACGATCAATGGCGCAACGAAGGCGATTGTATCGGGACTGGCAACCGATGCGTTCAATACCTATTCGCTGAAGATCACGGGTGCGACGGCCTCCACGCAATTGCGTTTCACGAGCGAACCTGCTTCGGACGAGTTCTCCCGCTGGTTCATCGACGATATCTGCGTGACGAAATAAAGAACGGACAAAACCGGGAGAGAGGGCCGGAGTATTTTCCGCCCCCTCCCTTTTTGAAAACAGACTGATATTTATGATACGAAAAATCATGCTGTCCTTGGCGGCCTGTTGTGCCGCCGCTGGACTCTTCGCTCAGCAGTTCGTCTCTTGGGATGAAGCCTATCGGCAGGCCGATTCCCTGATCGCCCGGCTCAGCCTCGACGAAAAGATCTATTTTGCGCGCGGCTATTCCTCGTTTTTCTTCTACGGCGTTCCGGAGAAGGGTATTCCCTATCTCTATCTCTCCGACGCCACGCAAGGGGTTCATCTGCGCAACAACCTGCCCGACTCCACGATGGTCCGCCAGTTGGAGCGCTCGACGGCCTTTCCCTGTCCGATCATGCTCGCCTCGTCGTTCGATCCCGAGCTGGCTTTCCGTTATGCGGAAGCCGTGGGGGAGGAGTGCCGTGCAGGCGGCATCGAAGTGCTGCTGGGACCGGGACTGAACATCGCACGCAATTCCCAGTGCGGCCGCAATTTCGAATATTTCGGTGAAGATCCGCTGCTGACTTCTGTCATGGCTGCGGCTTACGTGCGGGGTATGCAGTCGACGGGGACCGCCGCCTGTCTGAAACACTTCATCGGCAACGAAACGGAATTTTACCGCCGCCGGTCAAATTCATTGATCGATGAACGAGCGCTGCACGAGATCTATATGCCTCCGTTCCGCGCCGGTATCGAAGCCGGTGTGGCCTATGTGATGACCTCCTATAACCAACTCAACGGGGAGTGGGCCGGTCAGAACAGTCGTGTCATCGGGGAACTGCTGCGCGGCGAGCTCGGATTCAGGGGATGCGTGATGAGCGACTGGAGCTCCGTGTACGACACGGAAAAAGTCGTCAAAAGCGGTCAGAATGTGGAGATGCCCGGCCGCCGTGAGTTCGTTGAGGAGGTGCGGGAGCTGCTTCGCCAGGGGTGCATTTCGGAAAAGGATCTGGAACGGATGATCCGGCCCAACGTCGCCACCGCCGTCGCTTTCGGGCTTTACGACCGGGTGAAATACCGTCCCGACCTGCTCGGCCGCTTCCCGGCGCATGCCGAAACGGCCTGCGAAGTTGCGGCGAAAGGCACGGTGCTGCTGCGGAACAACGGGATTCTGCCGTTGGCCGTCGGCCGCCGGATCCTGCTCACTGGACGCTTTATCCGGGAGATACCCCGCACCGGAGGCAGCACCTCCTCGTCGGCCGAAGTACTGGGATACGACAATGTTTCGCTTGCGGATGCTGTCCGTGCGGAATTCGGCGACGCCGTGCAGGTCGTGGAACGTCCCACGCGGGAACAGCTTGCGGCAGCGGATGTCGTCCTGCTTTCGGCGGGAACGATCGACGTGGAGTCGTTCGAGCGTCCGTTCGCCCTGCCGAAAGAAGAGGAGGCATTTATCCGCATGTGCGTCGAAGCGAATCCGAACACGATCGTGCTGGTCAACTCGGGGTCGGGAATCCGCATGAGCGGCTGGAACGATCGGGCTGCGGCGGTGATTTACGGCTGGTATCCCGGTCAGAACGGCATGACGGCCTTGGCGGGAATACTCTCTGGCAGAATCAATCCTTCGGGGAAGCTCCCGATCACCATCGAAAGGGAGTTTGCGGACTCTCCGGCCAAAGGGACGATGCCGGCCGGTGCGGAGTTCTACAACAAGGCGCCGCGGGCCTATAACGAGAAGCTGATCCGAATCTATGACATCGACTACGCGGAGTCCGTATTGGTGGGATATCGCTGGTATGAAACCAAGGGGATCGAACCGCTTTATCCGTTCGGGTTCGGGCTCTCCTATACGACTTTTTCACTATCGAAACCCCATGCGGCGAAGCAATTTCCGGCAAAGGGCCCGCTGACCGTTCGTGTAGCCCTGACCAACACGGGCTCCCGCTCCGGGGCCGAGGTCGTGCAGCTCTATGTCTCGCAGCGGAATCCCACGGTCGTGAGGCCGAAGAAGGAGCTGAAAGCGTTCCGTCGGGTGGAATTGGCTCCGGGCAAGAGCAGGGAGGTCGAATTCGAGCTCGATCGCAGCGCCCTGGCCTATTGGGACGACCGGACGCACGGCTGGCGCGTCGATCCCGGAGAGTATGTGCTTTCGCTGGGAACTTCGTCGGCGGATATTGCGGTGGAGTTACCCGTTAGCGTAGAGTGAAAAGTTGATATTTGCGGAATGGCGAGGCGAATGAAAAGACTGTCTGACTGTGGTCGTTCCTGCGGTATGGGCTTTAACGTGCCTGCCGTTTCTTCGAGGATTATCCGCAGATCATCTAGTTTGATTGTAACGTTGGATTCGTCCCTGATTTTAATAAATCCCGAAAACTCATCATCGAATTTTTATCGTTAAAAGTATTGATGGAGAAAGTCGGCTTGAAACATCGTCCGACATTTTTGGAGAATTATATCAATCCGGCTTTTCAAGCGGGTTTCATCAAGGTCCTCTACCCAGAAAAGCCAAATCATCCGAGACAGAAATATCTGCTTACAACCAAAGGATTAGCTTTGTATAATGAAATTGAGAAGAATACGGGACGATTCATAGGAAATAAAATCGAGTAAAACATAACATCATGATACAAAGCGTTAACAAATATCATATCTACGAAATTCTTTCATCGGATGGTAATTTTTACTATACTATTCCAAAATATCAGCGTGAATACACGTGGAGTCATCGCGAATGGGAAGCTCTTTACGATGACATCAGTGAGAACAACGATGAGTATTTCATAGGATCTATCATATGTATTCCTTTGGGCGATGCTATCAATCCTTATTTAGAAGTGATAGATGGTCAGCAGCGACTGACTACCATCAGCCTATTCCTAACAGCTATTTATACTCGCTTGAAGGAATATAAGGACGATTTGAGTGAGGATGACGAAGACGTGATACCATCATTAAGGAAGTCGCTGAAAAGCAAGAATTCTCCGAACGAAATGAAGCTGGTGCCACAGGTGCAGAATTTCAATAAGGATGATTTTGATTACCTATTGACCGAGGTAGGGTTGCGAAAATCTACTGTACCAAAGCGTGCCTATTACCCCATGAGAAAAATTGCTCGTTGCTACACCTATTTCTTAAAGCGTCTCGATAAAGAGATGGAGGGTATGGATGGTCATAATGCTATCAATTTCTTGTTGGGTAAGTACAATAAAGTGAAGCAAGCCATGCTGGTTAAGATAGAGGTCTCTACTCATTCTGACGCTTACGTGCTGTTTGAGTCACTGAACAATCGAGGAACGCCATTGACCGCGATCGATTTGATGAAGAACCTTATTATGGCACGGGCGGAGAGTAACAATCTGACTATTGACGACTGCTTCAACCGTTGGCAAATGTTGCTCGGCAACCTATCCGATGACTATGGGATACAGGAACGTTTTTTTCGTCACTATTATAATGCCTTCAAGCATCGTTTGAATGAGCCTTTCCAGAGTACCAATGACCGCAAGAAAGACCCGTTAGGTGTTGTGGCCACTCGCTCTAATTTGCTCAATATTTTTGAGAGTCTTATTAATAAAGACTTGCCTTCTTTCCTCGATGATATTTTACTTTGCGGGCAAATTTATTCTTGGCTCATTCTACAAGATTCTACAGAAACGACCTATCGTAAAGCTCTGGAAGACCTCGACCATATCCAAGGTGCCCCTTCTTACCTTCTCCTCATGTACGTGATGAGAAATAAGAAAGAACTTACTGTTACTGAAGATCAAATCAACCAACTCATCCGATTACTTGCTAAGTATTTTGTTCGCAGAAATATCACGGACTATCCAAATACACGTGATTTGACTCGAATCTTTATGGATATTATCAGTAAAATAGAAGAATCGAATTCTGTTGGCAATGATGTAATGACACTGATTGTGGACATACTGAGTATACCTGCAAATTGTGCTTCCGATGAGCAATTCCGTCGAAGTTTGGAAGGTGATGTATATAAAGATAATGTAGGTGCTACGCGCTACATACTTTGTAAACTCGCAGAGTCTGCCATGACACAGGAGACATGGACTGATTTGTGGAGACGTACTGATAAGAAGGTGTTTGTGTGGACTATCGAACATATCTTCCCCGAAGGGGAAAATATTCCACAATGTTGGGTGGATATGATTGCTAATGGCGATAAGAATTTAGCCAAAAAGTATCTGGAGGAGTACACCCATAAAATTGGAAACCTTACTATTACGGGTTATAATAGTACACTTGGCAACAAGTCGTTTGAAGAAAAGCGCGACCGAAAAAGTAAGGACGGCAAACGCTTTATAGGTTATAAGAACGGGCTTGAAATAAATCGTGGGATAGCTACTAAAGATACATGGACGATTGAGGACATCAAAGCTCGTACCACAGCCTTGGTGGATGAGTTGATAGAAATTTATGAATTTCCAGGAACAAGGACTCTATAATCTGATTAAAACATGAAGAAAGAAATAGTTATACAGAGTTTTCCTTACATCAAGTGTCTTTACTTGAAAGTTGCAAAACTGTTACGACAAGCAGATGTGGTAGCAGGATTCTTTGTTCTTGTATTTACGATGTAATAGAAATGTTCCTCGTGCTTTTAATTTGAAATAACTAATTATAACATATTTGGCAGACAATGACAGTCTGCCAAATATGTTGCTAATAATTATGGGATTATATCCCGTTTTTGTCAATGTTTACTTTTTCTATTTCATCCCATTCTGCCAGAGAGATGATTTCATGGTATTGTTTCAATGATAAAACATTCTCCTCGCTATCCATACATTCGTACTCCCATGGAAGTTGATAAACGGTTCCTTCTTCATGATGGCCCATGTAATCGTGGAATGTGTACGGAATCAATTTCACATGATCCTCCTCCTTGAGTATTCGCAAAAGTTTGCCAGCGTCGTGTATTTCCAAAGGAACGCCAGATTTGTATAGTGCAGTGGCGACTTCTACCGCAACATCCACATACGCCGAGTAGCTGTTGGAAACAATGATTCTCCATCCGGGGCTGTCAAAATCCGATGCGAGTACGTTCAGCCGCGACAATCCCAGTTCCCCATAATGGTCCGATGCGAATTTGTTGAAATCCGTTTCACTGTCGAGATTGTATTTATCCTGCAAATCGCAGAACTTAACCATGTTGTAATATGCGACATCCTGTAATTCCAATGGTACTCCATTCGGAAGGGTACGCTTCTTTTGTGTAGTATCAAACCTTTCAAAATACCGGTCATAGGCTTCATGAGCGATCCTATAATATTTGCAATACGAACGTATCGTCATTGTATCTAACGGCCGCCCGAAATTCTTGCAAACGGAATCCTCCAGTGCTTTTATTGCCGTCGTCTCGTCTTCGACCTCAATTTTAAATCTCGGTTCGATTCTGTTGAGCTCCTTTCTCGCAATTTTCCCGTCTCGCTGCTGGTAAGGAAGATGATTCGCCACATAATCATTGAACCCTTTCGGATCTTGTATGATAGCATCGATTAGTTTATGAAAATATAAGGCCAACTTTGCCAAGAAATCCCTTTGCCATTCATTGGGAAAATTGTTGCCTACTCGGTTTATATATCGAGAATAATTCGCAATAGTAAAATACGAGTGTTTCCTATCCGTGAATTGTATGGTGCGATTTTCTCTGTACCTGGCGGAGCTGACATGATACCATACCGTTTCTCTGGGATTTAACAATTCCCAATCCCGGAGGTATTCTTCCTTGCTCTCATATTCTCCGTCTACGATCGACGCTTCGCAATCTCCCCATTCTTCCGGAGTAGGGCGGGGCAATTCGATATAAAATCCTCTGTATTCATCGTCACCCATCTCTTCCAGTCGGGCAAATTGCTCCTGAAGTTTAACTAACATCTCCAATGTATCGTTATCAACCACGATTTCTGTATCGCGCCTGCTTCCAAGCTGTTCGAATATCGTAGCATTCAAACCGCATTCCTTTGCCAAGTCTATGAAAAAATGCCTGGTAAAGTTTGTCTTCTTATTTTGTTTCATATGTTCATCCTTTTCAAATGGTTAAAAATTTCCCTGGATCAAATCCGTTGATTACATGCTCGTTTTCAAATACATATCCCATCTGGTTGCAGATCAATTTTGTATTCCCGATTTCCGTGTCGATATTGGTATGTGTATGACCGTAAATCCATGCATCGATCCTGCTGCCGGCTATCAGTTCTTCATATTCAGTAGCAAATGCACTGTTCAATACGGAACCTTTATGCTGAGAAGCAACAACCTGCAAGGTCGGCAGGTGGTGGGGCACGACCACTATGTGTTTTGCCGTACTTTCGGCAAGACTCTTTTTGATATGACCTAAACAGAAGTCATGCATCTGATTATATGCTTCCGTTTGGAGCAGTTTCCCTTTATACAAGGTCTGACGGAAATCGTTAAGTCCTTTCCAAACAAAATATTCGTCTGCCGGTTCGATATGCGACCAGAGTGTGCTCATTATGAAATCGGTATCGTCTATTCTCAATACCTGATTTTGATAATAACCGACATTCTCTTTGAACATCCATCGCCATTGTAACCCCCGTTCCATCACATCACAATAATTGTAATACTCGTGGTTCCCGGGAACAATAAGAACCTGCCTATAGTTTTTAGAAGCCCATTTCCAGAAATTCCCCAAAGGAGCCACTCTGTCTTTCAGATAGAAAATGTCTCCGGCCAATACGAGTATATCGCCCGTTACCGGGAATTCGTTATGTTTTATGTATCTGCTGTTCTCCCGGAACTCAAAATGCAGATCGCTCATGTATTGTATTTTCATATTACTGTTTTTTATTCGATTGTTCAATCTGCTTTTGGATTATCCTTTTTACCTGCGCGAATGAGACCGGAGTAAAGTCATTATTATCCACTCCCACATCATATTGCGTCGGAAAGAGCATATCCAGTCGTGAAGCGTCTTTTCCCGTGTTATATTTGCTCGTATGCACGTGCCCGAACAGTTGCCACGTATTCCCGTAAGCACCTCCATAACAGAGGAGCGGACAGTGGTTCAGGTAGATTTTCTGCTTATCGACCTCTATGTGCATTTGCATGCTTGTCAATTCAAACCTGCTGGTGTATCCTTGCCTGATATTTTTTAGATCATGATTACCGAGAATGAGATAGATTTTTCCATTCAGTCTGTTAAGAATCTTGGTCCATTCATGAGATCCTCCCAGGCAAAAATCCCCTAGATGAAACACGATATCATCTTGACTAACTACCCGGTTCCAATTTTCGATCAGTGTTTCATTCATATCTTCTACATTCTTGAATGGCCTCTTGCAAAAGCCAATGATATTCAAATGATAAAAGTGCGTGTCCGATGTAAAATACACCTTGCTTCCGTCAAATTTGTAATTCATTTTGCTCTCTTTTGTGTACATCGCTGTGCGGTTAATTAAAATTGATTGTTCTTGCGCTCATTGGACGGAAATGACGGGAGAGGAATTGCACGGAGCAAACAGTCACCAATGGGCATAAAACAAAATAGTTGGAAAGTTCGGTAAGGACTCTCCAACTATTCTGCTGTTTATTCTAAGATCAAGATGCGAGCATCTATCGCATCTTATCCCCTATATGTGTTCGCTGGAAAGTATTTATGAAATTTGCAGACGTTTCAATGCTCCAAACATGAAGAACATACGACCGAACTCCGAAACATTTGTTGCCTCGAATTGTCGTTTGGGATAATATGTCTATTCTATTTTGCAGCATTGTAAATTTTCAAAAGTGGCGCAAATGTACAGAATAATTTCGCAATACTCCAAATATTTTTTATTGAATTCTTTAAATTACCCTATAAAAATCGCTGTGAGACTTAAGAGGATGTTCAATATGCTATGATTCGAATACTTGCGAATAATGGTTGGGAATATTTATCAAATGTATTATATGAAATCTCATTGGTGATGATTTCTGCTGTTATATTCAAATATGTCAATCGCTTGATTATCAGAATCTATTTTGGCTGAAAAACAATTCAGTTCTATTCGAATATTATCTGTAACTTGGATAAGTTTAAGAGGTACTGATAAAATTTGCCTATTTTACCTCCGTTAAATTGTATGAGGGACAGAATTTGTCCCTTGTATCCGTTTCGGGAACAAACGGGGGACAAAATCAGGAAAAATTGATGCAATGCTTTATTATTCCTGTGTGTTTAATGTGTTGATTATCAATATTATCGAAATTGGATCGTTTCTTCTTTTACTTCCTATTGCACGTTGTGTAACATATTGATAATCAATTAATTGTACGTGGTTATTTGCCGATGCAGCATATTATATTGGCTGATTATCAGTAGTTTACAGCTTAAAAGATAGACCGCTCAAAAATTTACTTGTTTTTTCGTCAAAAATCGAAGATTTAACACTTTTCTTCGTTGCCAATCTCAAAACAGAGGGAAAATGGGGAAAATTACCCTCTTTTGCCCCGAAACCTCCGGTTCGCAAAGATAAGGCATATCGGGGATAAATTCGCCGATTCGGGCTGCAAAATGAAAGACGGATTCACGGATTTTTGGATTGCCTTTTGTGGCTTGGCAAGGAGTGAATCTTGTTTTGCTTTGAGTTGTATTTTGCTCAATCTACACACTTAGGTTACTCATATTTTGCAGCCAAAAGAGAAAGTCTGTAGGTCTGGTTCGGCTTGGTCTTGGCGAAGCCATTTCTTTTTCTCCCTTTGTTAGCTTTACTTTAATGCACGTATATATGAATACGGAGATAAAGTAAAGTTGGTTTCGGTGATTTATGCTGTGATTCGCTTGAAAAAATGTCGTATAATGGGAGTGATTCGTTGGAAAAGGTGTAACGAATCCGATTTATTCGCTTGAAAAAGTGTAGAGCTGTTATATTGTGCTTGTCTGAGCCTTCATAATTTACAACTCAAAATCTCTGTAAATTATACCTTATCTGATATAATATCGAATATTTGTACCAACTTTATACCCGGAAAGGTATAAAGAGATTCTGCGTCATCAAACTGAATAACATTCAAAGGTATAATTCTATGGATATATTAAGTCTCACCAAAGTAACATCATCGTTCATCCTAACTTTAATAGAAAGAGACGATGGACAAAAGAAACAAATTTTGGAGACGCCAACAAATGGCTCGTGTGTTTAAGGCTCGCATGATTCTTTATGCCGCTTATGGTCATTGCATCATTCGTGAGGATGGAAGCTATTATGAGCATCCCCGTTGGTTTGAATTGGCAAAAGAGAAATGGGCACAAGTTTACAAAACAACAGGTACTCCGTGTAGCTGTTGGATGTGCAGGGGATTCGAATATGACCGCAAGGAGTATAAGAAAGAGACTCGGCGGATTATTCGGGAATCAATGGAGTGAGCTAAATGATAAGGAACTGAATCTGTGTATTAATTGCATAGGTTCAGTTTTTATTATGCGGCATATAGGCAAAAGGTTACGTGGATTTTCTCAGAAAGCGATGTGTGATATGGAATTTATTTGCTAATTTTGCGCTGAGTTTGAAACGATATAAAAACTAACAATGCAAAGAAATAGAATGAACATATTATCGAAGGTCACAATTTGGGGTAACAAACGCCCTGAATCTGTATTGTGTGTTCATGTCTTTGGCATTGAACCTTGTATTATAAATACTTTCCAACGAAGAACATAGCATGGTGTAGTTTATTCTACCCCTGATTGAAAATATAAACTGAATAGTTGGAGAGTCTTTACCGAACTTTCCAACTATTTTGTTTTTATACCCATTTGTGACAGTTATCTTACGATGCTTTTCTGTCATTTCCGTCTGATGGGTGATTGACAAACAGATTATTAACGTGCAGTGATGCACATAAATTGAGAAGAAATGAATTATAAATTTGATGGCAGTAAAGTATTTTTTACATCTGATACCCACTTTTATCACGGAAATATCATTCGTTTCTGCAACAGACCTTTTGAGGATGTGGAAATGATGAATGAAACGATTATCTCCAATTGGAATAATACAGTTGGCTTGGATGATACTGTTTTTCACTTGGGTGATTTCTGTCTGGGCGGTTCAGCTGAATGGACTAAAATTCTTGATAGATTGAATGGCAAGATATATCTGATTCTCGGCAACCATGATTTAAAGAACTTGAGGCAGGGGTATGTCGATAGGTTTGAGCATGTGACCATGCAGATGCATATAGAAGTGGATAAACAGAAGATATATTTGAATCACTATCCGTTTCTGTGCTTTGATGGCGGCTATAAAGATGTATGGCAACTGTTCGGCCATGTGCATACGAGGAAGAATAACACTGGAATTGATGCAGCCCGGCTTCAGTATCTCTATCCTACACAATATGACGTAGGTGTTGATAACAACAACTTTATGCCGGTTTCATTTGCACAGATGAAGATAATTATTGAAAAACAAGTTGAACAATTAAAAATGAAAGAGCAATGAAGATACAATACATGAGCGATTTACATCTGGAGTTCAGGGAGAACAGCAGATATTTAAAGCATAATGAATTACCTGTTACCGGTGACGTGCTGGTTTTGGCTGGAGATATATTCTATCTTAGGGATAGGATAGCTCCTATGATGAAATTCTGGAAATGGGCTTCGGATAATTACAGGCAGGTTCTGATTGTTCCCGGCAATCACGAATACTATAATTATTCGGACGTGATGGAACGAGGGCTGCAATGGAAGTGGATGTTCCGTGAGAATGTAGGGTTCTATCAGAATCAGGTAATCCGTATCGATGATACCGATTTTGTCCTGAGTACGCTATGGTCACGGATTAACCCGAATGACGAGTATTTCGTGTGGAAAGGTATGAATGACTTTCGCCAAATCAAATTTGACGGAAAATTGCTACAGGTAGAGGAATTCAATCGGATGCATGAGACCTGTATTGATTTTATCCGGAAAAGTGTCGAAGAGAGCACGGCTGGTCATATTGTGGTGGTTACTCATCATTTGCCTACTTTGGAGGTGATTGATCCACAGCACAAGAACTCCGTACTGAATAGTGCATTTGCTAGCGAATATGGTGATTGGATTGCCAACAGTCGGATAGATATTTGGATTTATGGACATTCACATACCAATATAGACACAGAGATTGGTAGTACAAAAGTAATCTGTAATCAGATGGGATATATTTTTGCGAATGAGCACATTGTGAATGGGTTTGATCCGAAAAAGCATGTTGAAATTTAATGAGCATTAAGCAATGGATGAAAGAATAATAGATAGAAAACTCTTTATTGATTTGGCAAATGAGGTTGGCTTGAACGCTTCGCATATAGAAGCAATGGGTGAAATGCGTCATTGTGAAATCACAGTTAGCGGCAATATGCTGGAACGTCTAGTTGAAATTCAGCATCAGTTCGAGCGATTTGCCGTAATGGGAGATGATGAGTACCGTGGCTTCTACATTGAGGTGCCACGCCCCACTTCTGAGGAATGGGGTGATGTCGAGGAACTGATTGCTTCGGGAGAGTATCAAAGCAAAGATGCGTTCCTTGCGGACTGGCTCGCATTCAATCCAACGGAAACGCAGTGGTTTCATATCGCCTCTTATAGATACGAAGAGTTCCGGTCGATTCGCATTACAGACCGAAAACATACGCATTTCGTCATAACGAATCGCTCCTCTTGTGCCGAAGGAGAATCAGATAACGGATGGTATCAGGATTCCCTTGCCCGACTTTTCTGCTATTTGCAGAGGCTGGTTGATGTTATTGTTGCAAATCCTGATGGGTTCAACGACTATGTGGCGCACAATCTGCCGTGCCAGCAACGGATTGGGCGGATTGCACGAAAGGAACTCAATAGGATAGCTCCGAGCTTTAAGATTAATGTGGAAGATCGGGAAACAGCGATAAAGGCTTTGGAGGATTCTGCGAAGGAACATTCCGCACTTCATCTGAAGACTATGACCATTCGGCAATATTGCACATATTATCGTATCGCTAACGAGGCTTATGAGGCATACTACCGGAAGCGAAGTATTGGAAATCGTCTCTACGAAGAACAACCGAATATCCCGGAAGAACTGCGAGATGTAGTCTATTACAAACGAGTGAAATTCGTAGATGTAGATAAACTCTATGACATTGACAGCCCGGAGGATTTTATACGGTTTGCAACAGACCACTATGGCGAGTTGGGGTTTTCGCGCTTGAACATCATTGCATCGAAGGTGCCACAGCAGGGTTGGATGATAGTTGTTTCTAATAGCTACTCGGCAAATGTCGAGCTGGCCATTGAGGTTGCCACTGCTCTATATAAGGTCGGAGTGCCATTATTGATTCGTGATGCCGAGAAACTTTTGAGGATTCTGCGCGAAGAAGATTATGTGCGGTTAATTCCTAATACGTACCATAACTATATGGATTATCAGGAAGAAGGTACTGTTTACGAACTGCCGTGGGAATACGAATGCTCAGACGATAGTGAATCGGATTTGACTTTGGAGCAATACAATGCGATTGTTTCTCTTGCGGAATGGCAGGATGAAGAATTGGTGAAACCCATCGAGTGATGCTTAAATTGAAGAAGCTGGCTTTTATCTTGACTATAATCATAGATAAAGGTAGAAGTCTGCTTCTTTGAAATCTCTATTTTGGTAGCAAAATCAGTATTTAATAGTCGTATCTTTTGAATTTGTGATTTTTGCGTCCGCAATATATCATTAAATAGGTAAAAAGTAATATCTTTGCATATTATATGATAAGTTGATTATGGCTAAAAATACAATGGGAACCAAGTTGCCCCGAAAGTTGGAGCAGAAAATGTCAGTTGTGGGAGAGCAGATTAAACTGGCTCGCTTGCGCAGGAATTTGAGCGTAGCTCAGGTGGCAGAACGTGCCACCTGTTCTCCGTTGACTGTGTCCCGAATAGAGAAAGGTGCGCCGACTGTGGCAATCGGAATTTATTTGCGAGTGCTCTATGCTCTGCAACTGGACGATGATATTCTGTGGCTAGCCAAAGAAGATAAATTGGGAAAAGCCTTGCAGGATTTGAGTTTGAAGACAAGGGAACGTGCCTCAAAAAAGGAGTAAACGATGAAGATGTTATATGTTTATGCCGATTTTGACTGGCTCAACGAGACAGAACTCGTTGGCGAGTTAGGCTATGAATCTCTTCGTGGCTCGGACAGCTATTGCTTTACCTTCAGCGATGAATGGCTGAAGAAACACGGAGATTTATTTCTGAGTGATGACCTCAATAATTATCCGGGACAGCAATATACGCAACCGGAGAAAGATATATTCGGATGTTTCTCGGATGCTTTGCCGGATCGTTGGGGACGAACGCTGTTGTTGCGACGTGAGCAGATTGCTGCGATGGAAGAGGGGCGACCGGTACGGAGACTATCTTCTTTCGATTTTTTGACTAGTATCGATGACTTTTCCCGAATGGGTGCTTTCCGTTTCAAGGAGTTAAAAGACGGAGGATTTATAAATGTAAGTGAGTTGTTGAAAATCCCACCTCTGGCGGATATAAGGGAGTTGATTGCGGCCAGTGCGGAAATTGAGAAAAGTGAAGAGGGGAATGTCCTGCCTGACAGGAAATGGGTTGCCCAACTCGTGCAGCCCGGTTCTTCATTGGGAGGTGCAAGACCTAAAGCCAGTGTGATAGACACGGATAAAACGCTTTATATAGCCAAGTTCCCTTCTCGCAAGGATGATTATGATGCCGGACTTTGGGAGCATTTCAGTCACCTTCTTGCTGCAAAAGCCGGTATAAATGCCGCAAAGACCAAAGTGCTGGCAACCGGAAAGAAATATCACACGTTGCTTTCTCAACGCTTCGACAGAACCCAAGAGGGGAAACGGATTCACTTTGCTTCTGCAATGACTTTATTGGGACTCAATGACGGTGACAATGCAACTACAGGGCATGGTTATCTGGATATAGTCGATTTCATAATCCAGAACTGCACGAATGTGGAAGAGAATCTGCAGGAACTCTATCGCCGTGTGGCTTTCAATATCTGCATTGGTAATAGCGATGATCATTTCCGTAATCATGGTTTTCTTTTGACTGCAAAAGGTTGGACGCTTTCTCCTGCATATGACATGAACCCTACTTTGAATGAGTATCAGAGTCTGCTTGTCTCATCAACCTCCAATAAGGCAGAACTGGGTATTTTGCTGGATGCTTGCGAAGACTATATGCTAAACCGTACAACAGCAGAAAAGATTGTTGTTGAGGTAACTGAAGCTATAAAAGGATGGCGAGAATTGGCAACACGATTGGGGATTTCCAAGAGAGAGATGGATATGTTTGCCGGAGTGTTGGATGAGCGATGTAAGATGGAGTAGTTTCAGTTAGATGAGTTTATAATTGTAATAATGATTTTGTATAACAATAATTTAACATTGTAAAAAGATTAAAAAAATGAAACATATATCTGTTCGAGTACCTTGGCACGACAATGGTTGGAATTCGCATGTATGTGCAAATCCTCGTTGTAATACATTCTGTAAACAACTACCTAATATTGTCAACTCAAAAGTAGATTGTGAGCAGTTGTCGTGTGGAATCGACTGGTCTAAATTAACTACAAAAGAACGTCCTGCTTGTGCTGGAGAGAATGGGGGATTCATGAATTACAAGGCTTATGAGCGTGAATTTATTCACATATATGCTTGGAATTCAGACAATCCACATTCTAAGTTATTACCTACAAAAGTAATGATACCAGCTTATTCAGCTCTTGGAATACCATTCCGTTACTTGAATATGGATGCACAGAAAGACCTTAGCAAGGAGCATCCTGAATTTCGCCCTGCCGAAAGTGCACCTTTCGGTTCGGCTTGGGTTTATAATCCTGAGCGATTGTATGATGTGCTTAAATGGTTCAGCTCAGAGATAACCGAGGAATCGATATGCGTCTTTTATTGTAAGAAAGGCAATCCGATTGACGATGAAGGTTTACGAATGATTGTGGGAATGGGGGATATAGTAAAAAATTGTGGTGTTCAAGACTACGAAACAACTGCCGATTATACATATCCCTTATGGGAGATAATGTTCTCTCATTCCATTCGCCCAGACCTGAAAGAATCTCGCGGCTTCATTCTCCCCTATAAAGAATATCTGGAGTTGGATGAGAATATATTCCAAGGGAAGGGTCTGTCAAAGATACAGGCTCTTGATGAGATCAAATTATCGCTGGATAAATTTGACAGTAGCGGAAAGATATTTGATGAACTATCATATGGTTGTGATTTTATAAGCAATCATTCAATGCTATTGATTCTTGAAGCTGCTCGGCGTTCGTTGGAGGCAGTAATTCGACATGGCTTGGCTGGCTCAATCGAGGGATGGCAATGTCAACTCAGGTGGATTGATGCCCGTATTGAGCATGTCAAGAAACAAATCACTCCCTTCCCTTCATTCGCTTCAGCACTTAAAGCGCTGGGAATAGATTATGGCAATCTGATTGAAAGCGACCTGCGAAAAAAAGGATGTGGACCGAAAGACAATCCCTGGGGGCATTTTGAAAAGTTGCTAAATAAGGAAATCAAAGTTGATAGTGCTGTTTACAACTCGTCTCTTCCTACGTATCGAATAAGTTGGGAGGGCCAAACAAGTAATGTACGTGAGCGTCTTATCACTTTATCCAGATTTGAACTTGAATCCGATGTTATTGAGCATTTTATAGATGATGTAGAGTCTGATATACTAAGCAATCCATACCTCATTAGCGAATGGTGCGCTCGGAATTTTATAGAGAAAGTTTCAACGCGTACAATTGATCTTGGAGCCTTCCCCGACCCAACAATTCAGGGTGATAATGTTCCAGTGCCTCCGTTCGCAGCGGAGTCCATTTTGGATACTCGACGCCTTAGATCATTAGTCGTTGAAAGGCTTTATTCCGTTCTAACAGATGGTGATACCCTTGTGTCAATAAAAGAGATGGAGGACTATCTGCGCGACATAATGACGGAAGAAGACAAAGCTCGCCTCCCGAAAAACATACTTCTCACACATCGCCAGTTTTTTGAAGTATCCTTCGATTATGTTCCTGATGAGAACCCTACTGCTATCCAACTCAAGGAATATTATCAAATGGAGGAGTTTCTTCGGAAAGTGCTACGAGAAAGAGCAAAGAGAGATGTTAAGAAGCCTACCGGTGAGGACTGGCTATCCCTCGCTATGTCAGACAAGAATTATGATCCTACAAACGAGCGCAGTCAACAGGCTACTGAACAGCAGGCCAAAGCTCTTGAAATGATGGACAAAAAGCGCCTTTCAGTTCTCACGGGAGGCGCAGGTACCGGTAAGACTACCGTAGTGAGATCCTTTCTCTGTTCTGACAAGATAAAAGCAGAAGGCGTTCTGCTGCTGGCTCCCACTGGAAAGGCGAGAGTAAGGCTCAGTAATATGGCCGAAAATGTGAGTTCAAAAACCGTAGCTCAGTTTCTTGCCAGTCTCGGCGCCTTCGATTTTGAAAACATGAAACCGCGTCTAACTGAAGACTCGCGCAAATACTCACGTGCTAAGAATATAATCATTGATGAATGTTCGATGCTAACTACCGACACGTTTCATGCGCTTATTATGTCGCTTGACCTGAAGTTCATAAACCGAATAATACTTATCGGAGACCCCTATCAGCTACCTCCGATAGGTCCGGGCAGGGCTTTCTCGGATTTATGCCATTATCTTAATTGTGATGACGCGGACGCCAATCTGAAATCTGCCATTACCTATCTCCGCACCGTTGTGCGCACAATAGCCAGTGGAGATTCAGATGTCTTGACTTTGGCCTCTTGGTTCAGTGGAAACAAACCGGAGAAATTTGCCGATGAAATATTTTGGAAAATCGAAAGCAAGAATCTCAAAGGCGATCTTTCAGTTTATTACTGGAACGATGAAAAGGATCTGCCTCAAATCCTTAGGGATGCAATTTGCAAGGAACTCGCTTGTTCCGATGTCGAACTGCCAGAATCCTTGAAGCAAAAAATAGGTATTGACGACTTAAAATCGCTTGAGTCAGATCCGGCAGCGCTCGAAAATCTTCAGATTCTTGCTCCAGTAATAAATCTCGCATGGGGTACATATCAACTGAATTCCTATCTTCAGTCATGGGTTGGAAATAATATCAATCGCAAAGGGGATTATCAGGAAATCGGAACCCAGAAGATATATAAGAATGATAAAGTCATTCAACTTCAAAATATATTACGAGAATCCTATCCATCAAAAGAAAAATATCCTCTCTCCAATGGCCAGATAGGCTTTGTTAAGTCTATAAATAAAGGACATATCAATGTTATGTATGTTGGCATACCTCATGAAACCTTCGGCTTCAGGGGAGATAAAGGGGAAGACCAGGATGCTGCTATTGAGCTTGCATACGCTATTACAATCCATAAAAGCCAGGGCAGCGATTTTGATACGGTTTTTGTGGTATTGCCCAAAACCGGCCGCATTTTAAGTCGTGAGTTGATATATACAGCTCTTACCAGAGCAAAGAAGCGTGTAGTCCTGCTTGTTCAAGATTCTATTGGTTGGTTGAGAGAATTTACTAAACCACAAGCCTCAGTGCTCGCACGACGAAATACCAATCTATTTGACTATTCCGTTCGAGCCGAACGTCTTAATATTCCTTATGTTGAGGGCCTGATTCATGGAACAGCCAAGAAAGGTCTGTTTGTGCGTAGCAAGTCAGAAGTTGTAATTGTAAACCAATTGGTAAATGCTGGGGTGGAATTTGAGTACGAGCAACTACTGGAAGAAAATGGCCACCGATGCATTCCCGACTTTTCCTTTGAAACCCCATGGGGTGATAGAATCATCTGGGAACATCTGGGAATGCTTGTCGTTCCGGAATACAAGGCTTCATGGGAGCGTAAACTAAAATTCTACGAGGAAATAGGTTATACCCTCGGAGAAAATCTTTTCACGACTTGCGATCATGAAAATGGTGCAATAATGACCGAAGAGGTGGAAGACGTCATCAGAAAAATCAAGGAGCAGTTATGAATCAGGAGGAGGAATTATATTTCAAGGTACTCAGTAAACAAGGTCGGGAGGCTTGGACAATCTTCAAGAATCCTATGTATCGTGGAGCATTGGAAATCGCCCAGAATCTTTATAAAGACAAAGCACATTTTGTGTATGAGTTACTTCATAATGCCGATAACCAAGGCGCTACCCATGTCTCAATGAGGACAAGAAGCCGGAACAAGTTGAATTTGATGTGATGGCAGAATCGCTCGATAAAAAGTATCTGCTGGTTGACGAATGCAAATGGACAACCCAAGAGAATGGCAAACAACTGACAGGCGAACTTCTCCGTAAAGCTAATTTGTTACTATTTATCAAGAACTACACCATCGTTCCGGTGCTGTTTCTTAAGAGTGCTCTGAAAGATGATGCTGGGAATGCAATGTTGCCAGAAGATGTTATTGAGTTAATGAAATAAAAGGATATAACAATTCACGACTTAAAGATGCTAGATTTTAGAAAACAATTTCAGGAAATTATAGAGCAATCCTATATTCCGTTCAATATAGATAAAGCTGCAACTTCAGATGTATGGAGTAATATTTACAAATTGATACTTCCTAATATTCCAGAAAAACTTTTTAGATATCGTAAAATAGACGATAAAGGTTATACTATTGAATCATTAAAATCCGGAACTATTTCATTATGCCATGCAGGAATGTTTCCGGATAAGTATGATTCATATTTATATATAGATCAAGACAAAATTCGCGAAGATTTAAAAAAGGCATTAAAGGATGCATTGCGCATAACATTGTCGCATATAACCCAGAAATCCTCTGATATAAGGGCAGAAAAGGCAACGCAAATATGTTACTACAGAGAGTGTGGATATACGGATGAACAAATTATAGATAAAATATTGACAGATGAATATATGGATTTTTGTAACAACATTGGGTCTGCGATAAAAAAGCAAGAGTCGCGTTTTAGAAATCCGAGAAATAGTGCAAAAATAGCATGTTTTACAGAAAGTGTACAGTCAAAATATATGTGGGATAGATATGCTGATGGGTATAAGGGATTTGCATTAGAATACGATCTTAGAAAATGTATTTTTAAATATAACTCATTGGGAATGGATGTAAATCTCTTTCCTGTGATTTATACTGAATTAAGACCTGACGTTACATTGGATGAGGGAAATATTCATACTTACGAGTATTTTAAGCAAGTTGGAGATAAAAATTGGTTGAACTTTTTGTCTTCCATGATATCAGTCAATCAATTATATTGGTATCGATCTTATCTTTATAAGGACCAAAAAGAATACGAACATGAACATGAATGGAGAATGCTGTATTATAACTTAGAGGATGAGAATAATTATGCATCAATTCCAGATGTCGGATGTTTGAATGCAATTTATTATGGTCCAGATATAATCCCAAAGGATAAGGATGAATTACATCTGATTGCAGTTGAAAAAGGACTGAAAGAGTATGATGTTGCTCTTGATGCTGGTAGCCGTAGATATGATTTAAGGATAACAGCAATTAAATAGGAATATTCTTTGCTCAAAAAAAAATCAATCAACAACCTGAAAGTTGTGTCATCTCGATTATTTATACTACCTTTGCCTACAGAGTAAGGCAAAGGTATTTTTTGATGTATACAATGGCTGAAAAACAGATAGACACGGTTTTAGGATTGGTTGAAGGAACGGAGGAGAATAAAGACGAAAAGTGGATGTGTCATTCGCAAGCTATCGCTGCAACTATGTCAAACCGAATGGAGGAACTTGGTATGACACAACGAGCGTTGGCCGAGAAGATGAATTGCACTCAGCAATATGTCTCCAAGGTGCTGAAAGGTCGCGAGAATCTGTCATTAGAAACCTTGTGCAAGATAGAAAATGCATTAGGCATCAGAATACTGCAAGCCGGAATAGATAAGTAATAACACCATAACAGGGCGCAAGAATATGTCAATACAGAGCGAAGCGGCGTTGGAAGCCGGACTGATAGCCACACTTCGGCAAATGGACTACGAGTATGTTCAGATTACCGAAGAAGATAATCTTTATGCCAATTTCAAGCGGCAGTTGGAAATTCACAACAAGAAACAACTGGCGGAAGTTGGCCGTAACTCATTTACGGATGAAGAGTTCGAGAAGATATTAATCTATCTGGAAGGTGGTACTCGCTTTGAAAAAGCAAAGAAGCTTCGCGACCTATATCCTCTTGATACGGCTAACGGACAGCGCATTTGGGTAGAGTTTCTTAATCGTACCCAATGGTGTCAGAACGAATT
Source organism: Alistipes communis (assembly GCF_006542665.1). Taxonomy (NCBI): domain Bacteria; kingdom Pseudomonadati; phylum Bacteroidota; class Bacteroidia; order Bacteroidales; family Rikenellaceae; genus Alistipes; species Alistipes communis. The sequence goes on along the minus strand of NZ_AP019735.1, from coordinate 443,091 downwards.
TCAGGTTTCGAGCCAAATTACGGTGGAGGGACGAAAGAAGTGTCGCTATGATGTGACGATTCTTATCAATGGTCTCCCTTTAGTTCAGATTGAATTGAAACGTCGGGGAGTAGAACTCAAACAGGCATACAATCAGATTCAACGCTATCATAAGACATCCTTTCATGGGTTGTTCGATTATATTCAGTTGTTTGTCATCTCCAATGGTGTGAACACTCGTTATTTCGCCAATAATCCCAATGGCGGATATAAATTTACATTCAACTGGACGGATGCGGCAAACCTGCCATTCAATGAACTGGATAAGTTTGCTGTGTTTTTCTTGGAAAAGTGTACGCTCGGTAAGATTATCGGAAAGTACATCGTATTACATGAAGGTGATAAATGCTTGATGGTGTTGCGCCCATACCAGTTCTATGCAGTAGAAAAGATATTGGATCGAGTGCAGAACTCCAATGATAACGGTTATATTTGGCATACAACAGGGGCAGGAAAGACTTTGACTTCATTCAAAACTGCGCAACTCGTTTCGGAGTTAGATGATGTAGATAAGGTAATGTTCGTTGTCGACCGCCATGACCTTGATACACAAACACAGTCGGAATATGAAGCCTTTGAACCGGGAGCCGTTGACGGTACGGACAATACGGACGAGTTGGTAAAACGTCTGCATAGCAACTCCAAGATTATCATTACCACTATTCAGAAACTCAATGCAGCCGTAAGCAAGACATGGTATAGCAGCAAAATAGATTCGATACGCCATTCTCGTATCGTGATGATATTCGATGAGTGCCATCGTAGCCATTTCGGGGAGAGTCATAAGAAGATTATGCAATTCTTCGATAATGCCCAGATATTCGGATTTACCGGAACTCCAATATTTACAGAGAATGCAGTTGATGGTCATACGACCAAAGAGGTGTTCGGCAACTGCCTGCATCGCTATCTGATTAAGGATGCCATTGCTGATGAGAATGTTCTCGGTTTTCTTGTGGAATACTATCATGGCAGTGAGGAGGTGCAGAACGGCAGTACCAATCGCATGACGGAAATAGCCCAATTCATCCTTAATAATTTCAATAAGTCAACATTTGACGGAGAGTTCGATGCGCTGTTTGCCGTGCAGTCAGTGCCGATGCTTATCCGTTATTACAAGATATTCAAGGAACTGAATCCTAAGATTCGTATAGGTGCAGTATTTACCTATGCAGCCAATGGAAGTCAGGATGATGAACTGACAGGAATGGGTACAGGTTCTTATCTGAATGACAGTGCAGGCGAAGTCGATGAGCTGCAAGCCATCATGGATGACTATAACGAAATGTTCGGCACATCGTTTACGACTGAGAACTTCCGTGCATATTACGATGACATCAACCTGCGCATGAAAAAGAAGCGAGCCGATATGAAGCCGCTTGATCTTTGCCTTGTTGTCGGAATGTTCCTTACCGGTTTTGACAGCAAGAAACTTAATACGCTCTATGTAGATAAGAACATGGAATACCACGGCTTGTTGCAGGCATTTAGCCGGACGAACCGTGTGCTGAACGAAAAGAAACGCTTCGGAAAGATTGTATGTTTCCGTGATTTGAAGAGCAATGTGGATGCTGCTATCAAATTATTCAGTAACAGCAACAATCCGGAAGAAATAGTGCGACCTCCGTTTGAAGAAATCAAACAGGAATACAAGGAACTTGCATCCGATTTTCTGAAGAAATACCCGGACACAAACTGCATAGACCTTTTGCAGAGCGAAACGGCTAAGAAAGAGTTTGTTTTGGCATTTCGTGATATTATCCGTAAACACGCAGAGATTCAAATATATGAGGATTATAGCGAAGAAGCTGATGATCTCGGCATGACGGAACAGCAGTTTATGGATTTCAGGAGTAAGTATCTTGATATCCATGATACTTTTGCACTCGTTGATCCAGCTCCGTCTTCCAAACCGGATGATAATACAGATACTTCGGATGATGGAGACCTCGGCGATGTGGATTTCTGCCTTGAGCTTTTGCATAGCGACGTTATCAATGTGGCATATATCCTTGAACTCATTGCAGAACTTGACCCATATAGTGCCGATTATGCGGAACGCCGTCAGAATATCATTGACACGATGATTAAGGACGCTGAAATGCGCAGCAAAGCCAAACTTATCGATGGCTTCATTCAAAAGAATGTGGATGACGATAAGGAAAACTTCATGATGCAGCGAGGCAAGGTTGACGGTACAAGCGATTTGGAAGAACGGTTGAACCGCTATATTGCCGTTGAGCGAGAAAATGCCGTCAACTCATTGGCTGAGGAAGAGGATATATCGTCATCGGTATTGAATCACTTCCTTAAAGAATATGATTACCTGCAAAAAGAGCAGCCAGAAATCATACAAAAAGCATTGAAAGAGAAGCATCTCGGCCTGATAAAAACGAGAAAGGCGTTGGCAAGGATTTTAGACAGATTGCGTAATATCATACGCACTTTCAGTTGGGATTAAAAGGAATACAGATATGGTAAAGACAAATGAACCAGGATATGTGTATATCTTGACTAATCCAAGTTTTCGTGAGGATTGGGTCAAGATCGGTAAAAGTGCGCGACCTGTTGATATACGTTCCAAGGAACTTGATAATACGGCAGTTCCGTTGCCTTTTGAGATTTATGCAACCATTCAGACTGTCAAATATAACGATGTTGAAAAACATGTACACAAGACCATCGACCGGTTGACGGATTTGCGTATTCGCCAGAATCGGGAGTTTTTCAATGTGCCGCCGCAAATAGCTTTGGATATATTCAATGACATAGCCAAGATGATTGATGATGCGGTTGTCACGGTCTATGTAGATAATAAACCGGTTTGTCATAATGAAAAAGAATCGTTGTCTGTAATGCAGAAACGAACCGTAAAACGAGGACGTTTCAAATTCAGCATGGTCGGTATTAAAATAGGCGAATGCGTTACCTTTATTCCTACGAATACAGAAGTCAAGGTGGCAAGCGATGATTCCGTTGAATATGAAGGGCGTATTTATAAATTGTCCCCTTTTGTCGGTACGTTTATGCCAGAAGAGAAACGGAATACATCAGGTGCATATCAAGGGGCAAAATATTTCTCATATAAAGGGAAAGTGCTGGATGACCTGAGAAGTATAATAGAGAGCAATATACCATTGCCGGAAAGTGATGTAATACAGAATAATATAGAGTAATAAAGATATGAGCGAAGAACTGCAACAGAAACTCCGTGACCAGCTTTGGGAGGTCGCAAACCGTTTGCGCGGCAATATGTCGGCAAGCGATTTCATGTATTTTACCTTGGGCTTCATTTTCTACAAATATCTGTCGGAGAAGATAGAAACGTATGCTAACAGTGCTTTGGAGGATGATGAAGTTACATTCAAGAAATTATGGGAAATGCCCGATTCGGATGCTGCGGAATTGCAGGAAGAGGTCAAGAACCAGTGCTTGGAAAATATAGGCTACTTCATTGAACCGAAATTCTTGTTTTCTTCCGTAATCGAAGCTATCAAGCGGAAAGAAAATATACTTCCGATGCTGGAGCGTTCATTGAAACGCATTGAGGATAGTACGCTCGGACGTGACAGTGAAGAGGATTTCGGTGGTCTGTTTTCGGATATTGACCTTGCTTCCCCTAAGCTCGGAAAGACAGCAGATGACAAGAATACGCTTGTTAGCAATGTTCTGCTTGCACTCGATGACATAAAGTTTGGTGTGGAGGCATCGCAGGAGATTGACATTTTGGGCGATGCTTATGAGTATATGATTAGCCAGTTTGCTGCCGGTGCAGGCAAGAAAGCAGGTGAGTTCTATACTCCGCAAGAGGTCAGCCGTATATTGGCGGAGATTGTTACTCTTGGACATAACCGTTTGCGTAATGTTTACGACCCTACCTGCGGTAGTGGTTCACTGTTGCTCCGTGCTGCAAGTATTGGCAAGGCAGCATATATCTACGGACAGGAGAAGAATCCGACAACCTACAACCTTGCCCGAATGAATATGTTGCTGCATGGCATCCGCTTCAGCAGCTTCAAAATAGAGAATGGCGATACACTTGAATGGGATGCATTCGATGATATGCAGTTTGATGCGGTGGTTGCAAATCCTCCTTTCTCTGCCGAATGGAGTGCCGCCGACAAATTTAACAACGACGACCGTTTCAGTAAAGCAGGACGGCTTGCCCCTAAGAAAACAGCCGACTATGCTTTTATCCTGCACATGGTTCATCATCTCAATGAAGGTGGTACGATGGCTTGCGTTGCTCCGCACGGAGTTCTGTTCCGAGGGAATGCAGAGGGTGTTATACGCCGCTTCCTGATAGAGAAGAAAAACTATATCGATGCTATTATCGGTTTGCCAGCCAATATATTCTATGGTACAAGTATTCCGACCTGTATTCTCGTATTGAAGAAATGCCGTAAGGAAGACGATAATATCTTGTTCATTGATGCCAGCAAAGAGTTTGAAAAGGTCAAGACCCAGAACAAACTCCGGCCTCAGCATATACAGAAGATTGTAGAAACCTACCGTGACCGCAAGGAAATTGAAAAGTACAGTCATCTTGCTACGTTGCAGGAGGTTGCCGAAAATGACTATAATCTGAATATTCCTCGCTATGTCGATACTTTTGAGGAAGAAGAGCCTATCGACATCAAAGCTGTGATGGCTGAAATAAAGGAATTGGAAGCCAAGCGAGCCGAACTGGATAAGGAGATAGAGATCTATTTGAAAGAATTGGGGCTGGTTGAATAATTACACTATGGCAGAGATAGACAACATCCCCGAAATGCGTCCATCATTCGGCAATATACGCCGTCAGGATGAGGGCGGAAACGAATACTGGAGTTCTCGCGACCTGTGCGCTGCTATGGGCTATTCGGCTTATTGGAAATTCCAAAGAGTCATAGACAAGGCTATCAAGGTGGCAGGTGAAAAAGGAATGAATGTAGACGACCATTTCAACCAAGCGGTTGATATGGTAAGGATTGGAAGCGGTTCATTCCGTAAGGTCAATATCTTCCGTCTGTCTCGTATGGCATGTATGATTGTTGCCGAAAATGCCGATGTCAAAAAAGTGTTGGTACAACAAGCTCGCGATTATTTTACTCGAACAATTTCGACAAACGAATTGATGCAAAATTCGTTGAGTTCTAACATTTTGCTGTATAAAACGGCGCAAGGCGAGGCACGAATAGAAGTGATATTCAACAGTGAAACATTTTGGATGTCACAAAAGCGTATGGCCGATTTGTTCGGGGTGGATGTACGGACTGTCAACTATCATCTTGGTCAGATTTACGAAACAGGCGAGCTTACAAAAGAGGCAACTATCCGAAAAATTGGGATAGTTCAATCAGAGGGAAAAAGGGATGTGGAACGTACACCTCTGTTCTATAATTTGGATGCTATTATTGCGGTAGGTTATCGTGTCAATAGCTATCAAGCCACCCAGTTTCGTATCTGGGCTACATCTGTATTGAAGGAGTTTATTATTAAAGGATATGCGCTTGATGATGAACGTTTGAAGCAGGGAAAACACTTTGGCAAAGATTATTTTGACGATTTACTGGAGCGTATTCGTGAGATACGTACCTCAGAGCGCAGATACTACCAAAAGATAACAGACATCTATGCCGAATGCAGTGCGGATTACGACCCGAAGTCGGATTGTACCAAATTGTTCTTCAAGATGGTGCAAAACATGATGCACTTGGCTGTAACTCATCGTACTGCTGCCGAAATAGTATATGAACGTGCCGACTCGGAAATGCCGCACATGGGACTGACCACTTGGAAAAAAGCTCCCAATGGCAGAGTACAGAAATCTGATACGATTGTAGCAAAGAACTACTTGTCTGACAAAGAGGTTTCAGAACTCAACGGCGTAACTAACGCATTTCTTGAATTTGCAGAACAGCGTGCTCAACGCCATATCATTACAACGATGGCAGACTGGAAGCAGCGTCTTGAACAGTTTCTTGCTACAATGGACTATCAAGCACAAGATTCAGCCGGTAAAGTTTCTCAAGAAGAGGCACGAGAGAAGGCGTATTGTGAGTATGAAAAATATAAAGTGATTCAAGACCGTTCGTTTATCTCCGATTTCGACCGGTTTAATGATGGTGACAAATTGTTGCCGTTTGATATCAATCCCGATAAAGAATAATGATTATGGCAGATAATAACGAAAATAAAGTCCTCAATGTTCCCCATTTGAGATTCCCTGAGTTTAGTGGAGAGTGGAAGAAACATTCATTAGGTGAAATCGGTGAAACAATTATAGGTTTAACATATAAACCTTCTGATGTTGTAGATAATAACGGAATTATTGTCTTTCGTTCCTCGAATATAAAAAACGGAATGATAGACTATTCTGATTTAGTACGTGTTAATAAACATATTAAGGACAAAATCATTACGAAAGAGAATGATATTTTAGTATGTGCAAGAAATGGCAGCCAACGACTGATAGGTAAAAATGCTATAATAAAACAAGAAGATGCTAACAATACATTTGGGGCATTTATGATGGTATATCGAGCTAACGATAACCCATTTATACTTCCATTACTAAGTACAAAGAAGTATTTTTCGCAAGTGGGAGAAAATCTAGGAGCAAGAATAAATCAGATAACGACATCTGATTTTAACGGATTTGAATTCTACTTTCCTGAGAACCATGCAGAACGCACAAAAATAGCAGAGCTATTTCGACTATTGGATGAGCGTATCGCCACCCAAAACAAAATCATTGAGAAACTGCAATCCTTAATTAAAGGGCTTGCAGTTGCGCTAACTACCAAAGAAAAGGCTAACATTGCAATTTCTCAGTGTTTAGAGTGTCATAGCTCAACACTTCAAGAGAGCGAGGTTTTGTCTAGTGGACTATGCAAAGTGTTTGGTGCAAATGGATTGGTTGGTTATAAAGATGTGCCACAAATGAACGGTGATGCGATACTGGTAATCAAGGATGGTTCGGGTGTTGGTACAGTTTCCTATGCACAGGGCAAATTTTCGGTAATTGGCACACTCAACTATCTTACTGTCATAGGCAACAATGATTTGCGGTATCTGTACTTTGCGCTGTCAGTGTTCAACTTTCAACCGTACAAAACTGGTATGGCGATACCACATATCTACTTCAAAGATTATGGTAAAGCGAAAATATATTGTCCTTCACTTGCTGAACAAAAGCGTGTCGCAAACGTGCTTGACAAATTGGAGAGCAAACTTTTTGTTGAGCAAGAACTTCTTGCGTCATTCAATCAACAAAAACTGTATTTGTTGGGGAAGATGTTTATATGAACATCTTCCTTAATAGATATTGTTTCTGTATTTGATATTTCTGTAATAGTTGCCTTTCAACATCCTCTTTAAGCGATAACACTGAAAGAAGATGACTAATTTCTTTTTGCCTATCTAAATCTGGTATTGGGCATTTTATGTGATTTATATCCTTTAGGTAGGCTGTTTTCATCGTACCTTCAGTTACAACACGTTCAACTTCTTTTTGAAAATATGAAGATTGCATAAAGTAATAAAGAAATTCAACATCAATATTTGTATTAGGGACAATACCTAAAATTCCTTGTTTGGTACAGACTGGATATTTGTTTATAGAAATAGCACCGATTGTTGCTCCATTAGAGTATATAATGGAGTGCGTAGGAATCAGCCATGCTGAAGATTTTTTGAGTCCTAACTCTGTAATATAGTCTTTGTTAGCCGATAAATATTTATTGCTCAAATCGTCTATTTTTATGAAAGGAATGCTGCCGTTATCATAAAATTCTGTATTTGACGTAGTGGGTGTTCCACCCTCACCTGCTTTACTATATAATGTTTCAAATGCCACTAACTGCCCACATTTCAGAGTTATTATATCATCTATAAGCCCTTTAATTAAGGATTGCTGTACAGTAATGTCCGCAATTATTCATCGGTGCTATTCTTCACAAACAAATATGATTCCACTGTCCGAATTACTCAAACAATGTTCTGATAGAAATCGCAGTGGCTCTGATTTGCAAGTTCTTTCGGTTAGTAACAAATACGGATTTATAGCTCAATCAGACCAATTTGAGGACAGAGAAGTAGCAAGCGATGATACCTCAAATTATAAGGTTGTGAAGAAAGGTATGTTTGCATACAATCCTGCTCGTATAAATGTTGGCTCAATAGCATTGTACGAAATGGACAGTAATGGTATTGTTAGTCCCATGTATGTTTGCTTTACTACAAAATCAGAATTATTACCCAGTTATCTAAAGTACTATTTTGCATCACAAACATTCAAACATGAAATGTATAAACGCCTGGAAGGCAGTGTTCGCTTATGTCTTACTTTTGAGGAGTTGTGCAATATAGAAATTCATTTGCCAAGTATTGAGCAACAAAAGAATATCAGTAAGTACATTTCAAAAATCGAAAACAATCTTTCATTAGTGGATAGCATATTTTCTAAATATCAGCAGCAACGAAGATACCTGCTCTCGCAAATGTTTATATGAACATCTGCGAGAGCAAAAATTGCTTCAATTCTTGTAAAATAGAAATGCCCCTTTGTTCGACTTCAAGTTTAGTATAAAAAGCATCAATAATTTTACATATATGCTGTTGCTTTGGTATAGGAGGTAGTCTAATTTCTACCTTTTGAAATATATCCATTCTCAAAGATGGTACAGTAGAACCAACTGAATTTCTAACAAAATAAGAATTTAATGTATTCATAAAATGGTAACAATACTTTGGTATAATACATGAAGCGAAATCCGTTATGGCGTAACACCTTTGGTGTAAAGCAAATTTCCCATTATAATATCGAGGATAAAAACTTTGTCCTTCGCCAGCATAAATAACAGCTTCTTTGTCAAACGAATAAGTTGGAAACCATTTTAATTCTTCTGAACGGTCAAAGAAAGGATACCAATCTTCTTGATGTTCTGTATTAGCATCTTGCACGTCACCAGCACCATTCGTAATATGTGCAATTTCGCCTAAACGTATGGTATGAGCATCTGCTATTGAATGAAAGAGTAAATCTGTTATTGCGGACTTTAGTTTTTTCAAATCCTCAATGATTTTGTTTTGGGTAGCAATGCGCTCGTCTATGAGAGACAATAGACGTGTTATCTTCTTTTGTTCCTCAATGGCAGGATGATAAACTCTAATATGCTTTAAGTTTTCACCATACAGGTGTACGACAGAAACACCTTGGGCGACACGAGCGATGTCTTTTTTACGAGCACCATTAAGTTGATAGGCAAAGAATCCTCCATCATCATGTTTGAGTCTTATGATATTCAAATCTCCACCCAGCAGGATGTTATTAAATGGAACACATCGAGCTGTTGATATGTCTATAGCAGTTTCTCCAGAACATGGGATTATGACATCATTAGCCTTACTTTTAACCAGCGATGATGAATCCAACTCTGTTCTACTATATACCTCATCAATAATTTCAGACTTGTACTTGGTATAAAGTTCACCATACAATATACAAGGAGAGCCCTGTTCAGATAATTGATCTTTAGATATTCCACTGCCTTTTGTTATCTCTGAAATTTTGCCCAATGTAGTTTCCTCCCACTCCTCCGTAAACTCCGGAAATCTCAAATGGGGAACATTACCTATTATATTTCTCTAATTATTAGAACCAATTAAATTCAAGATTATGAATCAGAAGACAATTAGAGAAATTTCGGACGCATGGCGAGAGAACAAGCGACCGTATGTGAAACAATCGACATTGGCAGCCTACATGTTGATTCTTGAAAATCACATTTTGCCAAAGTTTGGTGAGAGTAACGAACTTCATGAAAATGATGTACAAGGCTTTGTGCTTGAAAAGTTGGAAGGCGGATTGAGCATGAAATCTGTTAAGGACATTCTTGTTGTCCTAAAGATGGTTATGAAATTCGGGGTGAAAAACGAATGGATGAACTATTACGAATGGGATATTAAGTACCCAACAGACGTTGCTGGTAAAAAGTTGGAGGTCTTGTCCGTGGCAAATCATAAAAAGATTCTGAACTATATTCAGAGCCACTTTTCCTTTCCGGGACTTGGTATCTATATCAGCCTTAGTACCGGTCTGCGTATAGGGGAGATCTGTGCTTTGAAATGGAGCGACATCAATGTATATGACGGGATTCTAACCGTTAACCGGACGATAGAACGCATCTATATCATAGAAGGAGAGAGAAAACATACAGAGCTGGTCATCAACACGCCAAAGACAAAAAACTCTTGCCGTGAAATCCCGATAAACAAAGAATTGCTTACTATGTTAAAGCCTTTGAAAAAAGTAATTAATGACGATTATTACATTCTTACTAATGATGAGCGTCCGACAGAGCCACGCACATATCGCAACTACTATAAAAGGCTTATGGAGAAACTTGATATTCCCAAGCTGAAGTATCATGGACTGCGTCATAGCTTCGCGACTCGCTGTATAGAAGTCGGTTGTGACTATAAGACCGTTAGTGTATTACTGGGACATTCCAACATTTCGACTACACTGGACTTATATGTTCACCCCAATATGGAACAGAAAAAGCGATGCATAGCTAAGGTGTTCAAGTCACTTGGTAAATAGAGTTATATACAGAGCGAGGAAATTTAGTATCGCAATTTCTTCGCTCTATTTAATTATCACATTTTACTTAATCTGTTTCATCTACAGTGTCAAGTTTAGTTGATATTTTACTCAAGGTTTTCGATATTTCTTCAAGAGAAACTTGAACTGTTTTGTGTGGAGAGACAGAATGGGGTTTGACAAGACCTGCGACCAAATCTTGAGCTGCATCTTCCAATGGACTTTGTACGAGTATGTTAATGCGGTTGACAAAAGTTTTGATGGGAATGATGGAGTTTAAACGATATTTGTCATTATAGCTAACTTCCGTAATTATATTGAAATCCTTATCTTTCCATTTTTGATTAATATCTTCACACCATCCAATAAGGCAGTTCCAAGATTTGCCAGAAGAGATATATACAGGGTTCTGTGAAGTATTGGTGTACATGTTGCGGAATTTATCATCAAGATTGTTGATTAGGTCATCTCCAAAGCTTGTTATCACGTTAGATGCGTCAAATTGGCTCGGATTGGATATTTGCAGAATAAAGGCTTTTTTATTTACAATGATTCGGCAGACGAGATGAGGTCGATGTTCCTCCTCCCACTGGCGTTTGATTTCATTTAGTTGGGCTTGATTTTGTTTTAGAGTTAAAAATGTTACAGCAATCATAGCGAATGATGCAATGGCTCCGATGTAAGAAGCCCAAAAGGAAAGCCATGTCTGCGAATCGCCAATAATCGGGAAGTGAGAAGGTATTTGAAGAACAAAATAATAGGGATTATTAGTAGTAATCCTATAAATAATAAGAAGGATAGATATTTCTTGTTGTATAATTTCATTTCATGTCATGTTAGATGTACTCGACAAAGATAAAGAATTATCTTCAATTGTATTCTTACTCATGTAAATTCCTATCTATCAATTAATCTTTTCAGGATTTTCGATAGCAGAATCGTTATTACCATTCCAATCACAGCTGATACTGTACACCATAAAACAGCCTTCCAAATCAATGCCGAGTGCAAAATCTCCGTATTGACCACTATGATGCTAGCGAAAAAAGAAAATAGGACAACCAGTATGATAATCAAGATATAGAATATCGTGTATGGTATGAAAATATGGCTGTCAACCTTACGGATTTTTCGCTCAGTTTCATTACATTTGTCTTGAATTTGGTGAAGGAACTTATCAAGGACAGTTTGCCCGAATTTTTCCGCCTGTTCCTGCGTCCCTTGTGCAATAGCCACTTTGTACTCTCGTAGAAATTCGAGCAGATTGTCCAGATTTGTAATTATATAATGCACGTTGTCATTCAGGCTGGCAAGTTCCTTGATGTTCTCTTTGAGTAGCCGTTTCTCTTCCTCCAGATATTCATTCTTTGGAGTGGCTTTTATGGATTCCGCTTCATTCATTTCAGCGGAAAAATCGAATTTCTTTTTCATGTTCGGCTTCATAGGCTTATCGTTTTAATCCTGTTTTCGTTTTCTTTCCTAACGAACGGTTGGCAACACGAGCGCATCTGCGAGCCCATTGCAAATCGTCTTCGTCCTTGTCTCTCCACGGAAGGTCGCTTTGCGAACCTCCGCCACCACCTCCAGTTACAACATTCTGCGTATCAAGTAGCCCAACAAAAATAGCTACCGCTATATCAGTAAGCTCTTGACAGTTGGCAACAAACCTGTAATCGAACTCGTCATTGAAACAGTCAAGCACTTTTCCCGGAATATAGAATCGGTATTCCTTGCCTTCATGGTTAAGGGTATAGGGAATCATGTCTGAACGGTCTGCGCGATATTGGGTGTAGTCAATAGGGACAGCCTTATGTTCTGCTGGTTGTTGGACGACTTGGGGAGTATTGTTCTTAATGGTTGTGGTCGGCTGGTGGTGCAGTTTCTTCCATGTTGTAGGAAGTTTCGAGATCATAAGATTTCTGCCGACTCCCAATTCTGAAGCCTTGTATTTGGTATTCCCATGCACGAGTGCATAACCACGGAGAATACCTTGCTTGTCCTCTCGTTCATGCACGGTATAGCCTTTCTGTGCAAGGGCATTCTTATACTCATCCCATGACCATGACGGCATCGCTCTCAACACCTCCATACAGTCCTTGTTCACCTGTGGGATGTTGCGATTTCGGATTTGTGCCGCAGTCGTCCAGCCACGTTTCTTTGCCACTCGCTCTGCTGCACGTTGCGCCCGGAGATGAATATTGTGGTCATTGTTGATATTTCCATCTTCATCCAAACGGCAAACCGCAGCATGGAGGTGGGGGACTTCACCTTTGGATTCCGTATGCAACCAAACCGAGTATTTGCTATTAGCCAAATTGGTTTGGCAAGAACGGACTTTTCCGTTCTTACCGGTAATCACTTGTTTGTCGAACTCCTCTGCGAAGTCGTGCCAGAGTTTTTGCCAGTCCTCGATGTCATAGAATCGGGTATGTTCGGGTGATGGACTCAGCTCGATTCTGATAACGGAGTTCTTTATCGGTCGATGCTGGGATAGGGTCAACTGCATGGAGTTCCATATCCCCATAGCATCCGGTTCTGAGGACAACAGATTGTCCAATACCCGATAGATTTTCTCCGGATGCTTCTTATGCTGTGATTCGCCGGTAATGTAACGGAGGTCGTTTATGCCGTGCGATATGGCTTTGGCTTTCGCAATCATTCTTCTTCGGATTTAGGGGTGGACGGAATTTTGTTCTTCTCTTTTACAGCATTCAGGAACTGGCAGATATTTTCAGCCACATTACCTAATTCTTTCAGCCAGCCCACCATAAACGGAACCTGATTGAACATTGCCATGCGCTGCTTTGTGGACATTCCGTGTAGGGCGGAGGTGTATTTTACGAGGTCTGACCGACAATCGTCCAGATTCTGTAACAGTACCGCTTCTTCTTTCGTGAGCCTTGCTTTTGGCTTGAAGTTATACGCACGTGATAATATGTAGTCACTTACAGTCATGCCGCATTGTCCGGCCAGTGATTTTATATGCTCCTTCTGAGTAGGAGTGACTTTTGCTCCGATGAAGACACTTCTGGTTTCTTTCGAGGAGTCCGATGTATTTTCAATATCTTCTTTCATCTGAATCATTTTATAATGGTTGAATAGGTGCGAGCTTGCGAGTACCGCACCAGCAAGGGAACTGAGCAGGCGAGAGCGCCAATGTACAACCGTAACGCAGTGAGGTTATACCTTGGCATATCTCGCAACAGTTACCTGTTGATGCTTCACGGCAAGCCATATCGGATGCGTATAGTGAACTGGCACTCGGATAGGAAACATAGAATGAAATGAGCCTCTAAAAGAGGGGAGAATATGAATATCTCACATGATGTCTTCCTGCCGACTTTACTTTATTCTTATGTATACGCCCCGACAATAAAGTAAAGTTGAACTCAATAATGGTATTCTGGATTGAAGGCATAATCTTTCCCTTCTTTTATAACCATTTGTTTGTCGCTTAGCAATGTTGCGACCTTTACCGCCTTGTTATAACCGAGTTTTATACCCTGCAATCCGTAACCCTCTTTCAAGCGTTCTATATAATCATCGTAATTGCTGATGTTGCCATTGGCAAAAACGGTATCCAATGCTGGACGATGTACATTCTTTGGAATCTCCTTGTCTGGATCGAACGGTCCTTTGGTTGGTCGTCCGGTCTTCTTCTCTTTGGGCAGATAGGACTCTACCGGTTCGGGCATGGCTTCCTCGTTTATGCGGAAGGCGAAAGGCTCAAACTCACGGTCACGGATATGGACGGCTTCGACCACGCTTACAGCTTTGTCCTCTTTGTCCACTTCGACCTGCATGATGGTTTCCGCTTTATTGTTTAGTTCCGTGCCGATGTGACCACGGGCATGTTCATCATTCTTGTTCTGATGCAAGACGGTATGGATATGGATTTGCCTGTCATCCGTCCACTGCATGAATTTGGAGATGATGTCGGTGGATTCGCTGGAGGAGTTGATGTCGTAAAGGAAATCACGAATGCCATCTATGATGACCAATCCCAAATCCGGTATTGTGCCAATGGCCTGTTCAACTATCGCTAGACGTAGTTTAGGGGAAAACTTGCGCAGAGCCAGCATAATCAGATTATCCGGATTCTTGTATTCCGGCAAGTCGGCCAAACGTAATATGCGTTTCAATACTTGTTGGCAATGATACCGCCCCTGCTCTGTGTCTATGTATAGAATCTTCCGCTTGTTCTCAGGGAACATAGACCGGTAATGAAGTACGGTGCTGCCACTCAATGCCGATGCGACAATGGCTGAAACGTTGAAAGTTTTCTTGCTTTTGGCTTTTCCGATGGAAGCACTGAAGTTTCCCAATGTTCCGATAATGGTATCGTCCACCATCAGAACCATCGGGGAGTGTTCGTATGTACTTGTTACGCTTATTGTAGACTCCGCCATGTAAGCGGCCAATTCTTCCGGAGAAAGAATAATAGTGTCTGTCTTTTCCATCGCTACCAGTTTTTAGGGTTCGGTTTACGGCGATGGGAGGCGAGCAAGGACTCATTCTCGTCCTCGAAACTTTGCGGAGCCGGATTCTTCCGGGAAGATTCCAGCCATCTATCCAGTTCGTCACGATAGATGTAGAGATGCTTTCCTTGTTTTATAACCGGAATATCGTCCTTCTTGACCTTGTAATAAAAGGTCGACAACGGCATTTTAAGATAGTTGCAAGCCTCCTGTACGGTCATGGGGACGTGTGTGTTCTCTTTGGTTTCGTACTGCTTTGAAAGTTTCTCCGTAAGCAGGTTTTCCATACTTGCGATTCTGTCGCATAGTTCGCCTACCACAGTCGGCAGGTCGTTGAATGTCAGTTGGTCTTTTTCCATATTATGACTATTTTAATCATTTAACATGCTGCGAACCAACTCAATGAAACCTTGCAGAACAATACAGACCGGATTAATTATTTCGTCTGCATACTTTTTTTATTGCGAGTCATCATTATCTGCATCTAAATGGAAGCGATAATCGCCTTTATCGGGTACATCAATAGGAATCTGGCTTGGAACATTATCCCGTAAATTGAGCCTGAGATATTCAAGGGTCGCATTTACAAGTTCGTATGGAAATGATTTCTTGATAAAAACTGCTCTTTTCGCTAAGGGCACTCCCAAGCGTTCACCGACATTCCATGCCAAATGGCGAAGTCCCGGCGACCTCAGCGGATTGTCTATATTGGAACGAATCGGTTTATATGACTCAGATTGATCGTAAGCCATATGCTCTATATTGGAAATGAGGGTGGCAATATCCTCTTTGGAGAGATAGGGGGCAGTCTTGACGGTTACATATTCCCGAATCACATCCATGATTTCCGCTTGCCTTTCAATCTCTTTCTTTTTGAGTTCCACCAATATGGAATCATATTTATTCAAATGAGAATCTTGCGGACAATCAGAGTTTACAGTATCTTGATTCGACTGTTGGGACGGAGGACATTTCTGTTCAAGCAAATCCATCGGTTGCTCGATGGGCAGTGTTTCAGTAGCATCCGTAGGTTCTATGGCGTTCTCTGATTTTACAATAGGGGTATATGGTTCGCCCAAAGAGAAGTTGATAGGATTTTTTGTCAGCCATTTATAGAAAAATTTGTGCAGGAGCCCGCACAATATGATAGCTATTACCAGTCCAAGGATGACAGGGGTCGTTATACGCATGATATTGATGTCATGGCAAAGGAAAAGATAAGTATCTATGGCCGCATAAATGATAACGGACAGTGCGAGGATAAAACTTATCTTTTTAGTCTGAATTTGTTTTTTATTCGTCATGGTCTGCAAGTATTTGGAATCGTTTTGCGCTAAAGATATAATCGATATTCCAGATAGTTGCAATAAAGAGACTGATAGTTACCAGGTATCATCCTAAATATCACGGTCAGAGTATGATTTTTCACCTAAAATCATACTCTGACCGCAGAAATCGAGGACGAAACGGCTGTCAGTCTTTCCTTGTCAAAGTAATCTTTTTGCTGGCTTCACGTTTGTTGGCATCCACGACTTTGATATACCTTTGCGTAGTGGTTATACTCTTGTGAGCCATTATGCTTTGTATGGTGCGGATGTCCGTTCCTGCCGCAGCTTGCAGCGTGGCGAATGTTCTCCGATACGAGTGGAAAGTTATGTTTTTAGTAATTTCGGCAGAGCGAATCCACTCTTTCATGGGTGCTTGTGTCCAACTGCGCATAAGTCCCTTGAATACCAAACCTTTCTTTTCAGAACTATAGCCTATCAATCCCAATGCCTCCTCGCTGATGGGAATGATGTCTTCCGCTTTGTTCTTTTGTGTAATGATGTGTACGCATTTCCCTCCGGCTGAATAGTCTACAATATCTTCCCAACATAAGGCAAGAATATCACTGATACGTAAACTGGTCATACATGAAAACAGCGATGCTATTTTCAGAATGGGTTTCTTGCACGGTGTTTCAGCCAGTTTATACAGTTCTTCTACAGACAGATACTCTTTGACCACATCTTCCGTTTCAATCTTATCCAAGAAATCATTGACGTTGGTCTTTATCATTCCATTGCGGTAGAGGATTTTCAGGAAGCCCCTGAAAGTCGACCAATATCCCGATGCGGAGTTCCGTGTGATAGGGCCGTTACGTCTCAGTTTCTTGGCCGTGAGCAGATATTCCCGAAACTTGTTACAGAGGTCGATGTCAATCTCTTCAAAGGTGCATTTACCATGTACGAAGTTACTGAAATGCAGATAGACAAACTCCCATTTCTGGTCATGCTTACGGAGCTGCTTGCGATAATACTCCAGAAAGTCTGCCTTGAGTTTGTACTTGTCAAAGAAGTCATACCGTTCATTGACTACCGACTCGAACCTGCGGCAACGGATGGCTTCGGCTTTCTCGGTCATTACCTCGTTGAAATTCTGTTCACGTTTGTTTCTCGGATTGGCATAGATATAAATACCAAGCGATTCATGACGGATAACTTTCATTGTCTCTTTGTCTCGATACCCCGGATAATAATCCAGATAGAAAGACATCATCCTGCCTTTTAGCGGACGTGTCCTTAATGTCACGGTCTTGCATTCATGCATAATGTTATATTTTTATGGTTATTATTAATTCGTCGGCGAAACTCTATAATGTAATCATGCAGATTACCTACAGCAGGGATTAATTTTTGAATAATTTACGGATAGTCATAAATTAGACTATTTGCGGACACCCATTACCCGGTCAAACTCCACTTTCAGGAATCTGACGAACCGTCCGTTCTTCTCACGGTTGATCTGATGGAATTGCAGAATACCGTAAACCGAATCACGAGAGAGCTTGAATTTCTCCATTGCCTCCTTGACGGTATAGTATTCCGCCTTGCTCTCCTGTTCGGAACTCTTCGAGAGGTCGAAGTGGAGCTTGGAGTAGAATATCTGCCCATGCTCCTTCTTGGATGGAATGTTGTTCCGATACACCTGCGAACGGATGGCGACACGTGTCATGCCGTACTTCTCTTGAATCTCTTCCGGTGTGTACCATTCAGTAAGGTCGGAATCCACCTCGTATTTGGCAAAGGCGGCATTGATATGTTTCTTGCTGTAATAGTTGAACTGGCGGATTCTCACTTTCGGCACTTTATGTTGCCGTGTGTAAGTCCACACCCATTTGGCGTTGACCTTATATTTCTCTGCAATTTCTTCAGCAGTGTAATACTCGGTGATGTCGAAGTCGTTTTTTGCAACCAGTCGTTCGTAAGGTTTGCTTTTGAGCATTAACTCTATGTCTGCACGCCTTACCAAAGCCATTCTTCCGCTAATTCGGGATGCTCTAAGTTTATCCTCTTTGACTAATTTATAAATGTACTGACGGCTCACGCCCATCAATCGAGCAGCCTGCGAGAAAGTGAAATATTCTTGCTTCTCCAAACTGGAGCGCAGCTCCTGCATTTCCTGAATGTGGCGCAGTTCCATTTTGCGCTCCTTGATACGATGTTTGTAACCTCGCTTCGAGCATTGAGGGCTACAATAACAGGTCGTTGTTTTCTGTGCAATGAACGGTTTGCCGCACCATTGACAAATTCTCTTTACTTCCATATTTTCTATATCATTTTCTCTGTTTTTTAATTTCCCTTTTTGTCTACACATGTAAACCATTGTCAACACACGTCAACTAATGCGTTACTGTGACATTCGGGCTAACCGTGAATTTCCGTCGCGGTAGAAATATGATAGAAAAATATGGATAAAAACCGTTACTTCCAAATACGGACTGGAAAGTGTTAAAACAGAAAAGTCGCTGATATACAGCGACTTTGTTCTGAATGATTATGGTTAGTTACGGCTGTTTCCAAGCCATCACTTGCCGATGCAGAACTTTGAGAAAATCTGACCGAGGACCTCGTCTGTGGTGATTTCTCCGGTGATGGTGCCCAGATGGAAGATCGCTTGCCGGATCTCTTCGCCGAGCAGGTCGGAGGGTAACGTTTCCAGACCGCCGAGGGCGTCGTCGAGCGCCGTGCGGGCGTGGTGCAGCGCTTCGTAGTGGCGGCTGTTGGAGACGATCGTCCGGCCGTCGTCGAGCGCCGAGGCGTCGACGGCTGCACGCAGTCTCTCCAACAGCGGTTCCATTCCCCTGCCCTCGCGGGCGGAGAGGGGCAGTGCCCCGTCGGGCAGCGATACCGGTGCGGCTGCCGGATCCATCCGGTCAATTTTGTTGGCGATCAGGATGCGGCATTGGTCAGGCCGGAGGTCGAGGGGCTCGATGGCGGGGTCGGCGGCATCGAACACTTGCAGGACGATTTGCGCGCGGGCGACACTGGCGTAGGCACGTTCGATGCCCATGCGCTCGACCGTGTCGTCGGTCGTGCGCAGGCCCGCCGTATCGATAAACCGGTAGAGAATGCCGTCGAGGTTCAGCGTGGCTTCGATCGGATCGCGTGTCGTGCCGGGAATTTCGGATACCAGCGCCCGCTCCTCGTTGAGCAGACGGTTGAGCAGCGTACTTTTCCCGACGTTGGGGCGGCCGACGATTGCGACGGCGACACCCTCCTTGATGGCGTTGCCCAAGGCGAAGGAGTCGATCAGCCGGTCGATCTTCGCACCGATCCGCTCCATTGCGGCGCGGAGTTCCGTGCGGTCGGCGAATTCGACCTCTTCCTCACCGAAATCGAGTTCGAGTTCGAGCAGCGAGGCGAGCCGCAGCAACTCGCCGCGCAGCGTTTCCAACTCGGCGGAGTAACCGCCGCGCATCTGGTCGGTGGCCAGTGTATGTGCCGCACGCGAACCCGAAGCGATCAGATCGGCGACCGCTTCGGCCTGCGACAGGTCGAGCTTGCCGCCGAGAAAGGCGCGCGAGGTGAATTCGCCGGGCGTCGCCATGCGGGCGCCGCGGCGAACCAGCAGTGCGAGCAGTTCGCGGACGATGTATCGAGAGCCGTGACACGAGATCTCGACAGCATCTTCGCCGGTGTAGGAGTGCGGCGCACGGAAAACCGTGACCAGCACGTCGTCGAGCACGCGTGCGCCGTCGGCGATCGTGCCGTAGAGCACCGTGTAGCCGGCCGCTTCGCCCGCCCGCCGTGCGCCGCTGAATACGGTGTCGCAGATCGCGAGTGCCGAGGGGCCGCTCATGCGCACAACGGCGATCGCGCCGCCCACTGCGGTGGCGGGCGCGACGATGGTATCGTTCGGGGTGTTCATCGGCGGCGAATTTTCAGTTTTTGGCCGATGCTCAGACGGTTGGCGTTGCGGATACGGTTGTCGCGCATGATCGTCTGCTGCGAAACGCGGTATTTGCGGGCGATGTAGCCGAGCGTTTCGCCCCGTTTGACGGTGTGGATGAGGTAGCTGCTCGTCGCCGCACGTTTCTTGGCGACGTTGACCGGATTGATATACTCTTTCAGATAGAGCGAATCTTTGCGCTGGATCTCCTCCTCGCAGGCGATGTAGCGGCAGGCATACTCCTGCGGAAGCACGAGCGTGTAGTGTTTTCCGGTGGCCGGAATGATGTCGAGCCGGTACTGGGGGTTGAGCTGGCGAAGCACTTCGATCGGGAGGTCGAGCGTCGAGGCGACCTGTCCCAGATGCATGAGTTTCGTGACGCGGATCGTGTCGACGGCCAGCGGCAGGGGCGGTTCGGTCAGTTCGATGCCGTGCTGCTTGTGGTAGGCGTAGGCGTAGGAGGCGCCGATGAAGGCAGGGACATAGCCGCGCGTTTCACGCGGCAGGTAGTCGTAGATCTCCCAGAAGGTCTTGCCGCCGCCCGAACGGGCGATAGCCTTGTTGACGTTCCCCGGCCCGCAGTTGTAGGAGGCGATCGCCAGCATCCAGTCGCCGAAGACGGCGTACATGTCTTTAAGGTAGCGGCAGGCGGCGCGGGTCGCCAGCACGGGATCGTAGCGTTCGTCGATGAGCGAGTTGACTTCCAGTCCGTAGAGTTTTCCCGTCGAAGGCATGAATTGCCACAAGCCTGCGGCGCCCATGCGCGACACGGCCGTCGGGTTGAGCGCCGATTCGATGATCGGCAGCGCCCGCAGTTCGACGGGGAGCCCCGCCTTGATCAACTCCTCCTCGATCAGCGGGAAATAGTATTGCGACAGCCCCAGGATGCGGCTGATCGTACCGTAGCGGGGATTGGTGTAGCGGGCGATGTAACCGCGGACGATAGGGTTGTAGGGGAGCTGGACGGGCGATACGAGCTGTTGCAGCCGGCGTGCGTAGACCGAGTCGGGCGTCGCGTCGTCGGAGCCGTTTGCGGTGGTGTCTTCCGAGACGTAGCGGTCGAAGAAGTCGTCGTAGGAGGCGACGACGTTGCGCCGGTACCACCCCGACAGGAGCGAGTCGCGCACTTCGGGCGAATAGTCGGTGCAGCCGCGTTCTCCGAATTTCGGCCGCTGCGGAACCTCGGCCGTATCGACGGGCTGGACGTATTTGATGATGTAGACCGTATCGGGTGCGACCGCTTCGGCCGCATTCTTTTTCGCCCGCTTGCGGGGACGCTTGCGCGCGGCGTCGGCGTCGAGGCAGAAGATCGACAGAAAGGTGAGCAGGAGAGCGTATCGCAGGGCGGTTTTCATCGGCGGACAGGGATAATCAGAAGTTAATCGAGAAGTTGAACCCGACGACCGGCCGTACGCCCGTGCCGGCGATGAAGGCGTAGTCGACTGCGGGTTCGATGCGCATCGAGAGGTCGTCCGAGACGTCGAAATCCTTGAGATGCGCGTCGACGTGCGCGTCGACGATCTGAAGGATGTAGAGACCCGCCGTGGCGATGATGCTCAGGTCGCGGTTGCGTCGGTAATTGTTTTTGAGGTTTTTGAGAAAATCGGCCGAATAGCGGCCCTTGAATTCGTCGGTCGACGACGCGGGGTTTTCGGGTTCGGGCAGGTCGGGGTCGTTCTTCACGTCCTCCTTCCATTGGTTGTGGGCCGCGACCTTCTGGTCGTAGTCGTAGCGCAGGCGGTAGGCCTTCTTGAAGCGCTGGTAACCGCGGGTGTTCCAGTCGATGATGTAGATCATCGAGGCGAATCCGCCCAGCACGATGGGCACCTTCCAGTAACTCTTGTTGTAGATCTGGCCGGCGGCGGGGCAGATCGTGGCCAGCGTCGTGGCTTTCTTGACCGACGATACGTCGTTGGTGGCGTAGTTGACCGCCGCGTCGCCGATGAAATAGATGTAGGAGCCGATGGCTGCGAACAGGTAGATTTGCCGGCGCGTGTTGTGGTGGATCATTTCGCTCTGCACGGCGTCCAGCTCCTCCGTGCGCGACATCTCCTGGCTCGTGATCTCCTCGAAGCGGCGTTTGAGCGGCTTGAACTTCTTGTTCTCGTGAAAGTACAGCGCCAGCGAGGTGCCGAACGTGCCGTAGAGGATCGGGAGTTTCCAATATTGCTTGTTGTAGATCTGGCCGTAGCCGGGGATGGGGATCGACATCCAGCAGACGCGCGACAGCGACATCGAGTCGCTCATGAACCAGTTGCGTTTCTTTTCGGTGCGGGCGGTGTCGGCCGGTGCGAGCGCCAGCGAATCGCGGCGCAGCGAATCGAGCAGCAGCGTGTCGCGCAGCAGCGAGTCGCCGCCGGTGAGTTGCAGCAGCAGCGAATCCTGCGGCAGCAGCGCGCCGCCCAGCGAGTCGAGCCTAAGCAGCGTGCTGTCGACGGCCGTGCGCAATGAATCGCGCCCCAGCGAATCGCGCCGCAGCGAGTCGGGCAACGGCATTCGTCCGCCCCGCACGATGGACTTCTTTCCCCGGAACCGTTCGAGCGACACCGAGCCACCTTTGACGCCCTGCGGGGGAGTCTGGGGTACGGCCGCTTCCGCCGCCGCGATGCAGACGACCGCGGCCAGCAGGGCCGTGAGCAGCGAACGACGTATGCCCGGACGGAATTTCATGCGTTATTTGTCGGCGAAACGGGTGAGGAACTTTTCGATGTCGGCGTCGCCGGCGAAATCGATGACGATCTTTCCGCCGCCGTTTTTCGACCGCTTGATGCTGATCTCCTGCGAGAAGAAGCGTTCGAGCTGCTCCACCAGCCGCAGGTAGCTTTCGGGATACTCCTCGTCTTCGGCCGGCTCGGCGGGACGCTGCGCGTTGAACGAACGCACCAGCTCCTCGATCTGGCGTACCGAGAGGTCTTTCTTGATGCAGCGTTTGAGCAGATGCAGCTGCCGGTCGGCCGGTGCTCCGGCGATCGCCTTGGCGTGGCCGGCCGAGATCAATCCCTCTTTGAGTGCCAGCTGGATCTCGTCGGGCAGTTTGAGCAGGCGCAGAAAATTGGAGACCGTCGAGCGCTTCTTACCCACCTTTTCGGAGAGCGCGTCCTGCGTAAGCCCGCACTCGTCGATGAGCCGCTGCATTCCCAGCGCGATTTCGATCGCGTTGAGGTCCTGCCGCTGGATGTTCTCCACCAGCGCCATCGCGTGCAGGTTCTCGTCGTCCACCTCGCGGATGTAGGCGGGCAGCGTGGCCACGTCGGCGCGCTGTGCGGCGCGCCAGCGGCGTTCGCCGCTGATGATGATGTACTTCCCGTCGCCCTGCCGCTTGACCGTGATGGGCTGGATGACCCCCAGCGTGCGGATCGAGTCGGCCAGCTCGTCGAGCGCCTCCTCGTCGAACTGCGTGCGCGGCTGCGTGGGATTGGGGATGATCTCCGAGACGGCGATTTCTGCCATTTCGGTCATCGGTTTGAGTTTTGCGTCGAGGTGGTCGTTGCCGAAAATGGCGTCCAACCCCCTGCCTAATCCCTTCTGTTTCATACTGTCTCGTAATTAAAGTCGGGGAATCGTACTTCCCCGTATGCGCCGCGGGCCTTGGTTTCGCGATGGCCGGTCGGCGTCCTATCGTAAAGTTCGCACGAGCGCAGAGACGATCGTCTGCGTCGTTTCCCGCATGGCGGCCGACCGGCCGCCGATGCTCAATTCCCGTTTTTCCTGTTTCTTTTGAGCAACTCTTTGGCCAGGTTGAGGTAATTGACCGAACCCGATGCGGCCGCGTCGTACAACATGACGGGCTTGCCGTGCGAGGGGGCCTCTCCCAAACGGATGTTGCGCTGGATTATTGTATCGAACGTCAGCGGCCCGAAATGCTCGCGCACCTCGGTGGCAACCTGGTTGTTCAGGCGGTTGCGCATGTACATCGTCAGCACGAATCCTTCGATTTCGAGCGCGGGGTTCAGGCCGCTCTTGACGATCTTGATCGTGTTGAGCAGCTTCGAGAGCCCTTCGAGCGCCAGGTATTCGCACTGTACGGGAATCAGCACCGAGTCGGCGGCCGTGAGGACGTTGACGGTGGTGTATCCCAGCGAGGGCGAGCAGTCGACGAGCACGTAGTCGTAGTCGTCGCGCACCTCCGCAAGAATCCGCTTGACGACGTGGTGGCCCTGTTCCATTTTCGGAAGTTCGGTGTCGGCCGCCACCAGATTGATGCTCGACGGCAGCAGCCACAGCCGTTTGACGTCCTCGCTGCGAAGGATCACCTCCGAGGCGCGGCGTGCGCCGGTGATGCATTCGTAGATGCCCTCGGCATTGATGTCGAAGCCCAGGCCCGACGTGGCGTTGGCCTGCGGGTCGGCGTCGAGCAGCAGCACCTTCTTGCCGAGAATGGCCAGCGAAGCGGCCAGATTGATCGCCGTCGTGGTCTTTCCCACGCCGCCTTTCTGGTTTGCGAGTGCGATGATTTTTGCCATTCGTAAAAAGGGTTTACAATCGGGCAAATTTAGTGAATTTAAATCGAAATTCAGCAACGTTCCCGAAAAAATGCTTACCTTTGGTCTCTCGAACCGTTGACCGTGAAAGTTATACAGATGAAATTCAGAAAATCGCACCGGGAGGAGGTTCCCGTTTCCATGGACGATACCGCCCCGTCCGCGCCGGAGGGCGCAGCGCCGGCGGCTTCCGGCCCGAACGACGCTCCTGCCGATCCGGCCGCTCCGCGCTACAAGTTTCCCACGTGGTTCGATCTGCTTGCCCTCGTAGGGCTGTTCGTGGTCATCCAGCTGGTCGTGGCGTTCGTGCTGCTGCTCGCGGGGGCGAGGATGCCCGATGCGGCCGCGCTGGGCAGTGCCGACGAGACCGTTGCCGCCCGGGCCCATGCGGCGGCCGCGCAGTTCAACTTTTACGCCTATCCGCTGACGATGGGGCTGATGATCGGTCTGACGCTGATCTACCGCCGTCTGCGCGGGGGAAACCGCCGCCTCGGGCGTTACGCCGTGCGCGGGCTGAATCCCGCGCTGATTCTGTGGGGGATGCTCCTGATGGCGGCGACCAACGTGGTGTTGGAGCCGTTGCTCCAATTGCTGCCCGAAATCCCCGATTTCTACGGGCGGGGCTGGCGGGCGCTGCTGCTTACGGTGGTCATGGCGCCGCTGGCCGAAGAGTTCCTCTGCCGGGGCATTCTGCTCGACGCCGCCCGCGCCAAAGGCGGCGCGGCTTACGGACTGCTCTTTTCGGCGCTCTTTTTCGGCGTGATCCACTTCTATCCGGCGGCCGTCGTCAACGCCTTCGTGATGGGGCTGCTGCTCGGATTCATCTATATCCGTTCCAATTCGCTCTACATCGTGGTGATCCTCCATGCGTTCAACAATGCGCTGGCCATGCTGTTGCTCACGCTCGGATATGCGCATACGACGCTGTACGAACTGATGTCCGCCCACGGCTTGAAGATGCTCTATACGGTCGTTTACGGCGTGTCGCTCGGCATCTTCCTCGTGGCCGGCTATATGGTGTGGAAGACCATCGCGCGCCTGCGGGAGCAGGAGCAGGCGGCAGCCGAAGCACAATAATCCGGTCGGATTAGCGTTCTTTTGCGGTAAAAATTATATCTTTGCCCATCGGATATGCGAATTGTTACGAAGATAACGGCAGGACTTCTGCTGCTGGCGGCCGTCGGCTGTCGGGAGATGCCGACCGTGACCGTCGGCGGCGGCCGCACGCTGGCCAAGGCGGGCGGCGCGACGCTCGACGAGCAGGAACTCGGCCGTGCGTTGCCGGCGGGGCTGACGGGCGACGACAGCGTCGCCTTCGCCGAGTTGTATGTCCGCAAATGGATCGGCAAGCAGTTGAAGCTGTCGGAGGCCGAACGGCTCTTTTCGGCTTCGGCCGACGACATCGAGGCGAAGGTCGAGGCCTACCGCCAGTCGTTGCTGATCCGCAAGCTCGACCAGTTCTATGTGGACGAACGCATCGACACGACCTTCACCGAGGAGGACATCGCGGCCTACTACAATGCTCACAAGGCGGAGTTCAAGCTCGATCGGCCGCTGGTCAAGGGGCGTATCGTGCGCTTTCCGGTGAACCACCGCCAGTCGTTCAAACTGCGCGAACTGGTCAAGGCGAGTTCGGCCGACCGTTTGCAGGATCTGGCCGACATCTGCGCCAAGAACGATTTCGAGTTGAAGGAGTTCGCGGAGTGGACGCCGTGGAGCGATTTTGCGGCCAACCTGCCGCTGCGTCAGGGAATGGCGTCGGAGCAGTTGATCCGACCGGGCGAGGTGCAGCAGCTGCGCGACAACGAGTCGCACTATTATTTCTTCGTGACGGAGGTGGCCGGCAGCGGCCAGACGGCGCCGCTCGAAACGCGCCGGGCCACCATTCGCCGTATCCTGTTCAACCTGCGGCAGGCCGAGGTGATCCGTTCGCACGAGGAGGAGCTGGTCGACGCGGCGCTGGCGGAAGGCGAGGCGAAAATTTACGGGAACAGGAACAATTAGACTTTATAGACTTTACGATATGAGATTTGCAAGGATTCTGTGTTGTGCTGCGCTGGCGGTTTGCGCTTTCGGCGTGCGGGCCCAGCAGGTGATGCTGGACAAGGTCGTGGCCGTCGTGGGCGGGTCGTCGATCACCTACTCCGAAGTGGAGAACACCGCGCGGCGGTTGACCGAGTCGCGCCGCGAACAGGGCTATACCTCCGACCGCGACCCGATGAACGAGGCGCTCGAACAGCTGATGATGCAGAAGTTGCTTTACAATCAGGCGCTCATCGACTCGGTGGAGATCATGAAGACCGACATCATGGCCCGCGTCGAGGAGGAGGTGCAGGATATGATCGCCCGCGAAGGGACGATTCCGGCCGTCGAGGCGAAGATGCACAACCCGATCTTCAATATCCGTGAAAATCTGCGCCGCCGCTATGAGGAGGAGGCCTACGCTTCGGGAATGCAGCGCGAGGTGATCGGCAAGGTGACGATCATCCCCGGCGAGGTGGAGCGATTCTACCGCCAGACCGACAAGGACAGCCTGCCCGTGATCGGCGACCAATACGTCTACGCCCATATCACCAAGTTTCCCAAGTCGATCGACGAGGCCAAGCGCCGCGCGCGCGAGCGTCTGTTGGAGATGCGCGAACGCATCATCACGGGCGACGCCAAGTTCGACCTGCTGGCGCGTATCTATTCGGTCGACGGTTCGGCGCTGCACGGCGGCGAAATGGAGCCTGCGACGTTGCAGACCTTCGTGCAGCCCTTCGCCGACGCGCTTTCGGAGTTGAAACCGGGACAGATATCGGAGGTCGTGGAGACGCAGTACGGCTTCCACCTCATCCAGCTCATCGACAAGAAGGGCAACCTCTATCACTGCCGTCATATCCTGATCCGCCCGACCTACACCACCGAAGAGCTCTCCGAGCCCGACCGTCAGCTCGACAGCATCGCGGAGTTGATCCGCGCCGATTCGCTGACGTTCGAGGAGGCGGCCCTGCGCTTTTCGGACGATCCCTATTCGCGCCAGAACGGCGGTATCGTGACCAACCACGAGTTGCTGGAGCATTACAACGCTAACGACGCACGCTATACGGCCACGAAGTTCCTGAAAGAGGATTTCGGCAACATGGGCCCCAGCGCCATTGCCGATTTCCGCACGCTCTCGCAACTCAAAGTCGGCGATATTTCACCGGCCTATCAGACGCAGGACATGAACGGCAACCAGTTGAGCAAGATCGTCAAGCTGGTTCAGATCATCCCCACGCACGTCGCCTCGCTCAACGAGGACTACCTGCGTTTGGAGCAGATGGCGCTCAACCGCAAGCAGGAGAAGGTTTTCGGGGAGTGGCTCTCCAAGAAGATCGACGGCATGTACGTCTACATCGATCCCGAGTTCCGCGACGGGGAGTTCGCCAACAAACATTGGGTAAAATAGCGAAGGCGGTTCCGCGGCGAATCCGGCCGGCGCTCCTGCGCTGCGTCCGGTGAAGGAATGCGGCGGGCCGGCCCGTTTTTTGAAGCAGTCATCCGTTTGAGACGATTCCTGACCATAGCGTTCGTATTGCTGGCCGTTGGCGCGACGATGTTCGCCCGGACGGGCGGCCGCGGTGCGGCACAGCCCGAAAAGAAGGTCGTCGACCTGAAAGCCGACGTGATGTACCCGATCGAGTTTCGGGATACGTCGGCCGTCTGTCTGGTCGGCAACGTCGCCTTCTACCACAGCGGTGCGGTCATCACCTGCGACAGCGCCGTGCGTTACAGCGAGAAGCACATGGAGTGTTTCGGCAACGTGCTCATCAACAAGAACGACACCTACGTCTACGGCGACCGCGCCGACTACAACGGCGAGACGCACGTGGCCAACGTCTACTCCGATCTGGTGAAGGTGGTCGACGGCGACGCGACGCTCTACACCTACAAATTCCTTTTCAACACCAAGACCAACGTCGGTGAATTCGCCGACGGGGGCGTGGTGACCAACCGCGAAAACCAACTCGAATCGGACCGCGGTTACTACTATGCCAACGACCGCACGGTGATCTGTGTGGATCGGGTGGAGATCCGCAGTGAGGAGTACGACCTCACGGGCGATTCGGTGGTCTACAACCTGACGACCGACCACGCCTACTATTTCCGCCATACGAATATCTGGAATACGCAGGGCGACTACCT
Source organism: Alistipes communis (assembly GCF_006542665.1). NCBI lineage: Bacteria > Pseudomonadati > Bacteroidota > Bacteroidia > Bacteroidales > Rikenellaceae > Alistipes > Alistipes communis. Next base: position 414,127 of record NZ_AP019735.1, on the reverse strand, counting down.
CTATGCCGACCGCGGCAGCTACGACAAGGGCGGCGAACTGTATACCGTCACTGAAAACGGCTATATCCTCACCGAGAAGCAGGAGGTGTGGAGCGATTCGATCGACTACTACAAACTCGCGGGACATGCCGTACTGCGCGGCAATATCCAGATCGACGACACAGAGCACAAGGTGCTCGCGTTCGGCGATTTCGGCGAGTATTGGAAGGAGCCGGGCAACGCCTTTCTCACGCGCCGCCCCGCGGTGGTGAGCTACGATACGTCGCAGGGCGATTCGCTCTTCATGGCGGCCGACTCGATGTTCCTCTATACGATCGATCCGGCCAGGCTGCGCGCCGATTCGTTGCGCGCCGCAGCCCGTGCGGCCGACTCGTTGCGTACCGATTCATTGCGTGTCGATTCGCTGGCGCCCGCCGCCGGGGATTCGGTGCAGGGTGTGCGGCCCGAGGCGCCGATCGTCGCGGCCCGCCGGGGATCGTTGTCCGAGGGGCGGGGCGACGCGAAACGGAACGGAACGGAGCGCATCGATTCTCTGGCGCCGCGACGGGCGGACAGCCTGCGCAGGGATTCTCTGGCGGCGGATTCGCTGCATGTCGACTCGCTCCTTCGGGATTCGTTGCAGCAGGATACGGTGGTAATGACCAAGGAGCAGCGCAAACAGTTGCTGCGCGAGGCGGCCGCACGCGAGAAGGCCGAACTGAAAGCGAAGCGCGATGCCGAACGGCAGGCCAAACTCGATACGATCGCGGCGCGCCGTCTGGCCAAGACGCGCGCGAAACTCGACGCACAGCGCGCGAAGGATTCGCTGCGCAATGCCCGATTGGCGGCCAAACGGGCCGAAAAGGCGGCTCGGCGGCGTGCCAAGCTGGGACTGCCCGAACCGGTCGACAGCACGAAACTCGATTCGCTCGACCGGCATACGGAGGGAGCGGACTCGCTGGCGGCGGACAGCTTGCGCAGGGATTCTCTGGCTGCGGATTCGCTGTCGCTCGACTCGCTGGGGCTGACGCCTGCCGATTCGCTCGATTCGCTGGCGCGCGATACGATCTACCGGTTGGTCAAAGGATTCCGCAACGTGCGCATCTACCGCTCCGACTTCCAGTCGGTATGCGATTCGCTGGTGGCCGTTTCGCGCGACTCGACCATTCATCTCTACATCGATCCCGTGCTGTGGAACCAGAACAGCCAGATCACTTCGGACGTGATGGACATCTTTACGGCCAACAGCCAGATCGTTCGGGCGGAGTTCGTCGGGCGGCCGCTGATGGTCTCCGAGTTGGATACGATGCACTACAACCAGGTGGCGGGCAAGACGATGACCGCCCTGTTCCGCAACAACCAGATCTACCGCAACGACGTGAAGGGCAACGCCCAGACGATCTATTTCATGCAGGAGGACGATTCGCCCGACATCATCGGGCTGCTGGTGCTCGAAAGCGGCGATCTGACCTTCTTCATCGAGGAGAAGCAGGTGGTGAAGATCACCTATCGCAACAATCCCGTCTATACGATCTATCCGATGGACAAGATTCCGCCCGACGTGGATCTCTTCTTGAAGGATTTCAAGTGGGAGGCCAAGCGCCGGCCCGCGCAGCGCGATGTCTTCGACCGCACGATCCGGCCTTCGATTCGTGCGGCCAAGAGCAGCCAGTCACGCCCGCAGTTCCCGATCGCGGCGCGCATCGACGCCTTCAAACGCCGGTTGATCGAGAGCCGCCGCTGGAGCGACCGCAACGACGTGGTGCAGCCCGACGTGATCGAGTGGATGTATTCGCTGGGCTGGCGTCCGCCCGAACAGGAGGAGGAGAGCCTGCCGGTCGTTCCGCTCGCCGGAAATGCGAAAGAGACCTCGCCGTAGAGCGGGGTCTCTTTTCGTATCGAGGCGGGGGGGACGAGGCCGAGCCGCCGGTTCTCAGGGACGGACGAAGGTCAGGCTTCTGTCCTCTTCCGCGAAGAGCACGGCGGTATTGACCAGTGCCAGATGCGAATAGGCCTGCGGAAAATTTCCGAGCAGTTCTTTCGTATCGAAATCGATATCTTCGCTGAACAACCCCACGTGGTTGGCGCAGCGCAGGACTCCGTCGAACAACCGTCGGGCCTCCTCCCGCTCTCCGATGACGAAGAGCGCGCGTATGAGCCAGAACGTGCAGATCGTGAAGGCCGATGCGGGCATACCGAAATCGTCCTCGCTGTTGTAGCGATACATTAGGCCGTCGTGCAGCAGCGCCTCCTTGACCGCCCTTACCGTTCGGCTGTAACGCGGGTCCGTCGCCTCGATGAAACCGTAGGGTTCCATGAGCAGCAGCGACGAGTCCAGCGCCAGGTTGTCGTAGGCTTGCGAGAAACTTCCGATTTCCTCCTTCCATCCGTTTTTCATCACGTCGTCGCGGATGTCGTCGGCCTCCCGCCGCCAGCGGCGGCCGTACTCGTTTTTGCCGAGCAGGTCGGCGACCTTCGCGCCCCGGTCCAACGCCACCCAGCACATCACTTTCGAAGAGACGAACTGGCGGCTCCGGCCGCGGATCTCCCAGATTCCCTTGTCCGGTTTGCGCCACTCTTCCGTCACGGTCGAGAGAATGTTCTTGACCATCTCCCACATGTCCTCGATTTCGTCGAGCGAACCCGGCATCAGGCGGTAGTATTGGTAGATCAGATCCATCAGGTATCCGAACGAGTCGTTCTGCCGCTGGTGGTAGGCATCGTTGCCGATGCGCACGGGTTTGGAGTTCCTGTAACCCGACAGATGATCCAGTGTAGTCTCGGTCAATGTCCGCTCGCCGCGGATGCCGTACATGATCTGGTAGGGCTCGTGCGTGTTGACGAATGTCGACTGGATGAAGCGCATGAACCGGGCGGCCGCTCCGGGGTGTCCGATGCGGAAGAGCGTCTCGATGGACATCGAAGCGTCTCGGAGCCAGCAGAAGCGGTAATCCCAGTTGCGGACGTCGCCGGCGCTTTCGGGCAGACTGGTCGTGAGGGCCGCCAGCACGGCGCCGTTGTAGTAGGACATGAGTTTCAGTGTCAGCAGGCTCCGTTCGATCACGTCGTTGTAATAAGTGAACCTTTTCGTGCGGTTCGTCCAGTTGAGCCAGTAGACCAGCGTGCGGCAGTATTCGAGTTTTTCGCGTTCGATGTCCACCGGAATCACTTTTTCGTTGTGCGACAGCAGGAAGAATTCGTCGCGTTCGAGGACGATCTCCTCCCTCCGTGCGATCTTTCCGAGCGGCAGCGAGGCGTAGAGATAGAGCCGGTTCTTCGGGTCGGAGAGGCTGTGGCTTTCGATGAATTCGGGTGTGACGGTCTGCTCCGTGCGGCCGCGGGCATAGTCGGGCGCAGGGGCGTAATGTACCCGCAGGCGCGGCCTTCCCCTGACCCACCGGACGTAGCGGTAGAGTTCGGGAGGCATGTAGTGTTCGTCCCTGCGCGAACGGTAGCAGGGCATGAAATCGAGTATGACGAACTCGCCCTCGGCGGCCGAGAAGGTCGTGGCGAGAATGTTCGTGTGGGGGATGTAGGCCTGCGAAATGCGGTATTCCTCCGCGACGTCGAATCCGAAGCATCCCCCTTTCCGACGGTCGAGCAGCGATGCGAACACCGATGGCGAGTCGAAGTCGGGCAGGCACATCCATTCGATGGTTCCGCGTGCGGAGACGAGTGCCGCCGTACGGCAGTTGCCGACGACGCCGTAATTCAGATTATTGTCCATATTCCTCGGTTCGGCGGCCGGCCACCAGTTTTTTCAGATTGTTCCATGTCGTGCGGATCGCGTGTTTCACGCCGGCCGGGTCGAAACTGCCGCGGTCCCGGGCGAGGAGTTCCAGCAGAGGAACGACCTCGCTCTGTTCGGGCATATTGTAGCGGGCATGCTCCGAAGCGTTGCCGACCTTGATCGAGAGGGCTCGGGGCGGCAGGGCCGCGAACATGTCGTCGTCGGTGGTGTCGTCGCCGAGCGCAAGGATGAAATCGTAGCGTTCCTGCCGCAGCAGGCGGAGCGTTTCGGAGCCTTTCGTGAAGCGGGGCGACTTGATCTCCACGACCTTGTCCCCTTGCAGGATGTGCAGGTTCAGGCGTGCGCACAGCGGCATGAGCGCGTTGACCAATTGCTGTGCGCGCAACTGTCCCAGCCAGCTGTCGGCTTCGCGGTAATGCCATGCCAGTGCCGTCTGTTTGCGTTCGATGCGCGAGCGGGGCGTCTTCCGTGCGAAGTGTTCGAGCAACGCCGACAGCTTCGGATCCCACGAGGCGGGGCGGATGTTACAACGCCATGCGCCGCGATCCTTGTAGAAGGCACCGTGCTCGGCAGCGAGCGATACGGGCAGTCCGCCGAACCACTTTTCGAGCGTGCCGGAGTCGCGGCCGCTGCAAATGACCACGCGGTTCGCGGCATCCGTTCCCAGCGTACGGAGCAGTTCGCAGAGCCGGTGCGAGGGTACGGCCTCTTCGGGACGGGACCGGATCGGAGCGAGCGTACCGTCGTAATCGAACAGCAGCAGCCGTCGTTTCGCACGACGGTATGGCCCGACGATCTCGGCCGCGACGGTTTCGGACGTCAGCCGTTTGCGGCGTACCGCTTCGTTGCGGCGGCAGACGTCGGCCAGCTCCTTCATGAAATCGGCTGCCCATTTGTTCACGGTCTGCGTCGATACGACGGCCTGCATCCGTTCGATGCGCCGCAGCTGTTCCTCGACGGGCATCGTCAGCGCACGGTGGATCGCCGCCGCGATCTGCTCCGTGTCGTTGGGATTGATCGGCAACGCGTCCGCCAGTTCGACGGCGGCTCCGGCCATTTCGCTGAGGATCAATACACCGGGGTTGTCGTTCTTGACGGCTACATACTCCTTGGCCACGAGGTTCATCCCGTCGCGGAGCGGGGTGACCAGCGCTACGTCGGCGACGTAATACATCGCCGCCAGTTCCTCGAACGAAAAGCCGTGGTAGAAGTAGCGGACGGGTGTCCACTCCATCGTGGAGTAGCGTCCGTTGATCGCCCCGATCTCCTTGTCGATCTCCGTCTTCAAGTCGGCGTAGGAGTTGACACGGTCGCGCGAGGGGACGATCACCATCGCCAGCGTCGCCTGCCCCCGGTATTCGGGATAGCGTTCCAGAAACGAACCGAAGCCGCGGAGCCGATGGAGAATTCCCTTGCTGTAATCCAGCCGGTCGACCGAGAGGATCAGCTTGCGGTCGCCGAACTGTTCCCGTGTCTTCGCGATCAGCGGTTGCGCTCCGGCGTTCGAGGAGATGCCGTGGAAGGCGGCGTAGTCGATGCCCATCGGCAGCGCGTCGACGCGGACGCAGCGGTTGCCGATCTGCGTCTCGTCGAGCCGGAAATCGATGTGCAGCACCCGTTCCGCCGTACCGATGAAGTGGCGCATGTAGTCGTGGGTGTGGAATGCGACCAGATCGGCTCCCAGCACGCCCCGCAGGATCTCGGCCCGTTCGGGCAGGATGCGGAAGAGTTCGTACGACGGGAAGGGGATGTGGTGGAAATAACCGATGCGCAGCGCGGGACGATGTTCGCGCAGCAGTCCGGGCAGCAGCATGAGCTGGTAGTCCTGCACCCAGACGATGTCGTCGGGTTCGATCCGGCGGAGAATCTCTTCGCAGAAGAGCGCGTTGACTTTCCGGTAGGCCTCCCAGAAATCCTTGCGGTAGCGGGTGAACGCGAAGAAATAGTGGCACAACGGCCAGATCGTGCTGTTGCTGTACCCTTCGTAGTAGTTCGCGATCTGTTCCGGCGTGAGGAAAATGGGGTGGAAGTTCATTTTCGCCAGTTCTTCGCGGATGCTCCGCCGGTCTTCGTCGGTCTCTACGTCGACTCCCGGCCAGCCGATCCAATGTTTTTCGTAACGGGTGTGCAGGGCATGGAGACCGGTCGCCAGACCGCCTTCGCTGCGGGTGAAGAGGTAGGCGCCGTCGCGGTGTACGGCTTTCACGGGCAGTCGGTTGGATATGATGTATAATTTCATATGAATAAAAGATACAAAGGGAGCGCCATATCTCTTTTTCAGGTGTCAATATGTTGAATATGAGTGGAGTGCGTTTTTATGGCGGATGCGGAAGACCCTATCGTTTTGAGAGGCGGCGTCTTGAAATGAGAGGGTTCCCGTTCGCTTTTTCTGAAATCGGTGCGCACGTGCGGAGGGGAATTGCGGTCGGGGAATGGATGGCGGGGATTTGGCGGTTGCCGGAATTTCCCTATCTTTGTGGAAACTACAAACCAGCTTTTCTATGAAACATCTTTTGCTGGCGGCCGCGCTGTTCGGCTGCCTGACCTCTGCGGCCGAGACACCGTGGAAACCTGCCGGCGACCGGATCAAAACCCGTTGGGCCGCCGAGGTCGATCCCGCGGCTCCGCTGCCCGAATACCCGCGTCCGACGCTCGTGCGCAGCCGGTGGCGCAATCTCAACGGCCTGTGGAACTATTCGCTCACGCCGGCCGGAGCGGCGGCTCCGGGCGAAGCGCAGGGGCGGATTCTGGTGCCCTTCCCGATCGAATCGTCGCTGTCGGGCGTGCAGCGCGGCGTGACGCCGCAGGAGGCGCTGTGGTACGAGACCACGTTCGAAGTGCCCGCCGCATGGCGCCGGGGCAACGACGTGCTGCTCCATTTCGGCGCGGTGGACTGGCGTGCCGAGGTCTATGTCAACGACCTGCTCGTAGGCAGTCATACGGGCGGATATACCCCCTTCTCGTTCGACATCACCCCCGCGCTTTCGGCCAAAGGGGTGCAGAAGCTGACGGTCAAGGTGACCGATTCGACCGACAAGGGTTTCCAGCCCCACGGCAAACAGGTGCTCGAACCCCACGGCATCTGGTACACGCCCGTGACGGGTATCTGGCAGACGGTGTGGATCGAACCGGTTCCTGCTGCCAACCGTATCGAAGGGATCACGACGCGCAGCGACATCCGCGCCGGCGTCCTTTCGGTCGACGTGAAGACCGCCCGCACGGGCAGCGACCGCGTCTGCGTGACGCTCTCGGCCGATGGCAAGACGTTGGCCGAGCGAAGCAGCATGGCCGGGCAGCCGGTGCACCTCGCCGTCGAACATCCGCGTCTGTGGAGTCCCGACGATCCCTATCTCTACGACCTGACCGTGACGCTCCTGCGCGACGGACGGGTGATCGACCGTGCCGAATCCTACGCCGCGCTGCGCGAGATCGCCACCGGGCGCGACGCCAACGGTATCGAGCGCATGACGCTCAACGGCCGGCCGCTCTTCCATTTCGGCCCGCTCGACCAGGGCTGGTGGCCCGACGGCCTCTACACGGCCCCGACCGACGAGGCGCTGCTCTACGATATCCGGTTCACGAAGCAGCTGGGATTCAATATGATCCGCAAACATATCAAGGTCGAACCCGAACGCTGGTACTGGCATTGCGACCGTGAGGGAATCCTCGTCTGGCAGGACATGCCCAGCGGCGACATGTCGACGGGCAAGTGGGAGCCGCACCGCTACGGCGCGGGAACCGACGCCGCGCGTTCGGAGGAGTCGTTCGCCAATTATTATAAGGAGTGGGGCGAGATCATGGATTTCTGCGGCCGGCATCCGTCGGTGGTGGTCTGGGTGCCCTATAACGAGGCGTGGGGGCAGTACCGCGCCGAGGAGGTGGCCGACTGGACCAAGCGCCGCGACCCGTCGCGGCTGGTCAATCCGGCCAGCGGAGGCAACTACCGCGACTGCGGCGACATGCTCGACCTGCACAACTATCCCGAACCGAAGATGTATCTCTACGACGCCAAGCGGGTCAACGTGCTGGGCGAGTACGGCGGCATCGGCCTGCCCGTCGAGGGGCACCTCTGGTCGGCGGACAAGAATTGGGGTTACATCGAGTTCAAGACCAGGGAGGACGTGACGGATCGCTACGTGACCTATGCCGAGAAGCTCATGGAGTTGGTCGAGCGCGGGTTCAGCGCCGCGGTCTATACGCAGACGACCGACGTCGAGGGCGAGGTCAACGGGTTGGTGACCTACGACCGCGAGGTGGTGAAGGTCGACGTCGACCGGCTGCACGAGGTCAACCGGCGGCTGGTGCGGTCGCTCGACCTTTGAGGCCGGAGAAGACGGTAAGATACGGGGCGTTTCGGCGCCCCGTTTTTCGTGTCCGTTCGCAATTGTATCCCGCGTTCGATTTCTAATCGTTTCGATGTCGCAGGACGATACGGCTGTTTCTCCGCCCCGCGCGGCGGCCTGCAACTCGCCTGAACGGCTCGTACCGTTTCCTCCGCCCGCGGCGAACCGTAGAGGTGCGAGGGGCGGATAGGCTCTCTTTCCTTTCGTCCGAAATGTCAGAATTAGAAATTTAAATGTCAAAAAACATACTCCCCGATCGGCGGAAAATGGCTAACTTGCAATCAAAATGGCTAACGATTAATCTTTAAACGAAAACCTGACGATGAAAAAATGGACAATCCTTCTGCTTGCGCTGCTCTGCTCGACGGCGGGCGCGGCCGCGCAGGATTTTTCGGTGGTGAATCCCCGTTGCGAATACCGCGATGAACCGCTGGGTATCAATACGCTGACGCCCCGTTTCTCGTGGCAGATCAGCGCCCGCGACCGCGGGTTCCTGCAATCGGCCTACGAACTGATCGTGGGCGACGACCGTGCGGCCGTCGCTGCCGGCCGCGGCAATCTGTGGCGGGTAAAGGCCAAGGGCGCGGAGTCGCTCCACATCCCTTACGCGGGCAAGGCGCTCGAATCGGGCAAGGAGTATTATTGGAGCGTGCGCGTCTGGAACGCTGCGGGCGAAGTCTCGCCCTGGATGCCGGTCAACCGCTTCTCGACGGGGCTGATGTCGCCCGACGCATGGTCGGGAGCCCGCTGGATCGCCATGGAGGTGCAGCCCGACAGCCTGCGTCTGGTGCCGGGCGAGGAGTATAACAAACTCACGATCGGCGACCGCATCACGGCACCCAACCGCCTGCCGCAGTTCCGTCGCGAGATCGACGTCCGGAAACCTGTGAAACGGGCCATGGCCTACGTCTCGGGTCTGGGGCAGTTCGAGTTCTTCATCAACGGCGACAAGGTAGGCGACAACTTCCTCGATCCGGCGTGGAGCGACTACGACAAGATCGTCTGCTACGTCCCCTTCGACGTGACCGACCGTTTGCAGCAGGGCGCCAACGTGCTGGGCGTGATGCTCGGCAACGGCATGTACAACGTGCCGCGCGAACGCTACTACAAACTGCTGATGACCTACGGCTACCCGATGATGATTTGCAAGGTGGACGTCGAATATGCCGACGGCACGCACGACGTGATTGTCAGCGACGGCAGCTGGCGCACGACGACCAGTCCGGTGACGTACAGCAGCATTTTCGGCGGCGAGGATTACGACGCGACGCTCGAACGCACGGGCTGGATGAAGCCCGGTTACGACGATTCGTCGTGGCAGGAGGTGCTCTTCACCTCGCAGCGCGGCGAGCTGATCGCCCCGAAGGCGCTGCCGGTGAAGGTCATGGAGGAGTTCCCCGTCTTCAAGATCCGCAAGACCAAATACGGCAAGTGGCTCTACGACATGGGGCAGAACTTCTCGGGCGTGGCGCGTCTGACGGTCAAGGGCAAGCGCGGACAGGCGGTGCGGATGAACACCTGCGAACTGTTCGATCCCGCCGTCGACTCGATCCAGATCCACGGCGGCTACCGCGGCGAGACGCGCTACACCTATACGCTTCGCGGCGACGCGGAGCCCGAGAGCTGGGCGCCGCAGTTCACCTACCACGGCTTCCGCTACGTGCTTATCGACGGCGCCGTGCCGGCGGGCGAACCCAACCCCGAGGGGCTGCCCGAAATCGTGGACGTGCGCGGTCTGCATATCCGCAATTCGACGCCCGAATCGGGAACGTTCGTCTCGTCGAACGACCTGCTCAACAAGACGCAGCGGCTCATCGGCTGGGGCATCAAGAGCAACATGGTGAGCTACCTGACCGACTGCCCGCACCGCGAGAAGTTGCCGTGGTTGGAGCAGCTGCACCTGATGTTCGGTTCGCTGCAATATACGTTCGACATGTTCAGCCTCTACGAGAAGATGCTCGACGACATGGCTATGGCGCAGCTGCCCAATGGATTGGTGCCCGACATCGCACCCGAATACGCGCTCTTCCGCGAGGCGTTCCGCGACTCGCCCGAGTGGGGCAGCGCCTTCGTGCTGGTGCCGCTCTACCTCTATGAATACTACGGCGACGGTACGATGCTGCGCAAGCACTACGAGGCGATGGGCCGCTACGTGGACTACCTGACCTCGAAAGCCGACGACCACATCCTCAAACACGGTCTGGGCGACTGGTTCGACATCGGTCCCAAGATGCCGGGCCGCGCGCAGCTCTCGTCGCTCGCGGCGACGGCCACGCCGATCTACTACATGGATGCGCTGGCGATGGTCAAGGGCGCCGAGCTGCTCGGCAAGAAGAAGGATGCGGAGCGCTGGCAGAAGCTCGCCGATGCGATCCGCACCTCCTACAACGAGAAATTCTTCCATAAGGAAGGTTGCTACTACGACCGCAACAGCCAGACTGCCAACTCGATCGCGCTCTGCGCGGGTCTGGTCGATCCGGAGTACCGCCAGGGCGTGCTCGACAACGTGGTGAAGGACATCCGCAGCCGCAACAACGGCCTGACGGGCGGCGACGTGGGTTATACCTATATCCTGCGTGCGCTCGAAGCGGGCGGCCGGTCGGACGTGATCTTCGACATGAATTCGCGTTACGACGTCTACGGTTACGGCTACATGCTGGCACAGGGCGCTACGGCGCTGCCCGAATCGTGGCAGGTGGTGCCGATCAAGTCGCACAATCACTTCATGCTGGGACACCTCATGCAGTGGCTCTACACCCATGTCGGCGGTATCCGCCGCGACACGGAGGCGCTGGCCTACAAACGGTCGGTCATCCGACCCGAGGCGGTGGGCGACCTGACGATGGCGCGCGTGAGCTTCGAGTCGCCCTACGGGCAGATCCGCAGCGAGTGGTCGAAGGGCGCCGACGGAAGCTTCGAGCTGCTGGCCGAAGTTCCCGCCAATACGACGTCGACCGTGTGGCTGCCTGCGGCCGAGGATGCCGCCGTCTTCGAGAGCAACCTGCCCGTGGAGAAGGTTGCCGGAATCGAGTACCTCGGCTATAAGGAGGGCTGCAAGGTCTACGCAGTCGGATCGGGAACCTATCGGTTCGACGTGCGTCCGCAGAGATAACGACACTGGAAAGGTTTGAATTGGTAAAAGGGAGTGCCGGCACGCAACATTGCGTGCCGGTGCTTTTTGCGGCGCATTCGTCGGCGGAGAACCGAAACAGCGGGGCGGACATCTGTCCGCCCCGCTGTTTGTCCGCTACCGGTTTCGTCGGCCGCGTCAGAGAACCGCACCCAGATCTTTCAGGGTCGAAACGAGTCTGGCCGTATCGATCTCCTGTACGGGGCGGCGGCTCGCGACGCTCTGCGCGGCGGCGACGCCCGCGGCCTGGCCGGTTCCCATGCAGCTGGCCATCACGCGCAGAGAGGCGAGTGCCTGACGGTCGGCCGACAGGCAGCGGCCGGCCACGAGCAGGTTCGGGTAGTTCGGAGCGATAAGGGCCCGATAGGGGACGTAGGCCGGTTTGTCGAGATCGATCCGGGTCTGGTGCGTGCCTTTGCTGGCGTGTATGTCGATCGGGTGGATTCCGCGGGAGATGCTGTCCTCGTAGCGGTAGGCGTTGACATACTCGTCGGCCGTTACCGTATGTACGCCGCATATTCTTCTCGATTCGCGCACGCCGGCCTGCGGTGCGGTGGAGGAGACGTAGCAGTCGGCGAATTCGGCGAAGTTCTCTTTGAGGATGCGCGTGAAGGTGAAGATGTCCTCCCGGAGCTGGCACTCCGCGGCGCTGAAATTACGGTTGTCCGTGGCATCGGCCGCCCTGCGTGTGATGTTCACGGCCACGCTGCCTTTGTGCATGACATTGTTGAACCACGGGCCGCCGAAATCGGGCAGATCGGCTCCGGCCGCCTTCATGGCCAGCAGTTTTTCGCGTACGGGTTTGCACTGGCTCGGTCCGTTGATGCCGTTGTGGTACATGCACCTGTTCAGCAATTCGCTCTCGGTGTCGACTCCCGAAAGGATGAAACAGTACGAGGAGGGTTGCAGCTCTCCGTCCGGATTCGGCTGCATCGGCACGTCGGCCATGTGTGCCAGATCGCCGTCGCCGGTACAGTCGATGAAGACTTTGGAGGCGAGGGTTTCGAGGCCGTTTTTGTTTTCGATAATCACCGTTTCGATTCTCTTCCCCTCCATTTCGCAGCCGATCATCGCCGAGTGCATGTACATGTCCACGCCGGCTTCCCGGATCATCCGCTGACAGCAGAGTTTGTAGAGTTCGACGTCGAAATCGATGTTCGCCTTGGGCCATTCGATGAAAGCGCCGCCCATCGACTCCAATCGCTTGACGAACTCCCAGGGGATTCCTCCGATGACCAGTTCGTTTTTGAGTGCGAATACGCTGATCGGCGCGACGTATCCGATCGTGGCCATCCCGCCGAAGAAGCCGTATCGCTCGACGATCGCTGTCTTCGCGCCTTGCCGTGCCGCCGCGATCGCCGCGATGAATCCCGCAGGGCCGCCGCCTGCGATCACGACGTCGTACCGGCCCGCGAGCGGGGCGAGCTTCCGGATTTTCCGGCTGCCGGCGTCCGATTCGTCGCATGAGAGCAGTGCGGGCGACACGGCCAATGCAGCCAATCCGGCTGCTGCTTTTTTCAGGAAAAGTTTCCTCGATATCTTTTTCATACGGTGTTTGGGAGATTTCTGAATTTCTTTCGGGCGATTTATGCAGGCAAGCTATGAAAAAAATCGCAAATACGCAAGAATCCCGAATCCGGCACCCTTCCGCCGCACGGCGAACGCGCCCGTTCCGGAGGCGTCGTGCGGTATGCCGGGACGGCTGGGTGCGCCTCGTGCGTTCCTGAACCTGTGCAGGTCCGGCCGATATGAACGCTTGCGGATCGGGGAGATCCCTCCCCGATCCGCAAGCGATTCTGTTTCGTGATTCCGTTGGGATTCGAACCCAAGACCCACAGCTTAGAAGGCTGTTATAAACAATTATTTTATTTGCTGTTTACTAAATGTTTACGATATTTATTCGAAAATATTCGAACAACATTAGGATAACATCTGCATCGATCGAGTATAATCTGTCTATTTTTTGAACCCGATTGGCTGAGGAGATTTGCGTGCCTGCGGAACCTTCACGGAGAGTGCCGCAATTGCCTCGTAGATATTGTCGAGCTCCTTACGCATATCCTCCGATAGATCGCTGACCGCTTCGGCGTTGTCCTTGCCTGTCTGCTCCAACAACGCCAGCCGTGCCCGAATTTCGGCCAATTCTGCCGTTACTGTCGTCGTGGTCATGATGTAGTTGCGCATCGCTACGAAAGCCCGCATAATAGCCCTATTTACCCGTATGGCTGTCTCACTGCGCAACACGCTCGAAAGCATTGCAACCCCCATTTCCGTAAAGGCAAAGGGCGGATAGCGACGACCACCCCAATTTGAGGACGCATTTTGTGATGTTAGACTTGAGGTCGCAATTTGCGTCCTCAAAATTTCATATTCTTTTTCCGAGAGTACGAACATAAAATCATCGCCCTCGAAACGCTCAATATTGCGCCTTACGGCCTCTTTCAGCCGCTTTGTCTCCACTTGGTAGAGTTCTGCCAGATCGAAATCCAGCATCACCCGCTGGCCTCGGATTTCGTATATCTTGCTTTGGATGGGTTGCAGTTCCATGAGGTATTGTTAAAATGCTATCGCAAGGGATAAGCCTGCCGAAGAGTCGAGACAAGCGTTATCATCCTTGATGAAAAATGGTTTTTACTTTTGTGATTGTATTTGCATTTTGTATACTATCTGGCATCTCTATTCCAATTAACTCATATAACTTTTTATATTGGGTGATTTTTGCGTTTGCATATTGGGTAAACGCCTGTTCCGTATATCCAACTTTGTATAGTCTATGAATATCCTCTGAAAAAGATTCAATTAAATATTTACTTATCATTTCTGGAGACTCGCCTTTCATCAGCATCGTAGAAACCACCCAATTTCGGCCTCGTTGCGGTTCTTTTACCACAGAAATGCAAATCTTCTTAATGTCATTTGTCATCCTCCATAATTTGAAGAATAATATAATTGACAAGATACCCACCGCCCATACAATTAGCATCATTACAAAAAAAATCTTCCATATCTTATAGTTTTAAAGTTTAGATTAATAGCATTACATCGAATTGATCACCCCATCATCCACATCTATCACATTACTTTTTATGAACCCACCTGCCGATTTTTCCGTTCGAAGAATCGAATTCAAGATAGTTCATTCCGAATATGCGAGCATCTGTAGTGTAGTGGTAATTCTTTATATAATAATTCCCATCTATATTTTCATAGGTAAAGGTGAAATAGGCAACAATATGGAATGCGTCAACTCCATAGTCTTGCGGTCGCTCTTTTAAATAATTCCATTCTTGTAGTAGTGACAAAGATGGTAATCTGGTCTCTTCAGGTGTTTGACCACCATACCCTTTATTGTCTATGAATTCAAGAGAACATCTATTTCCCGATTCATTGATCTCGTATAACGATCTCCAAACTGGAAATCCGTAGGTTTTATCTTCTCCTACATATCGAAAAGGTTCATTATATGATTTCCCATTTTCATGATACGGGAAATACTCTTCGAAAGATTCGTTGGATATAGTGATGACAGTCTCCTTTTCGCAACTGATCCCAACGATCACCATCAAGAATGATAACAGATAAATCTTTTTCATAATACAATATATTGTTGTAATCATCCTATAAAATATTGCGCTTAATTACTCCCGTCACCCGCAATAACCGTCGGACATCTTCAAACGGGATTTCGAATTCAGGGTAGAAATATTCTCCCTCCATTGGGCCGTTCTCATGCTTCATGTGGTTGTCGCTCATGCAGCGGAATGCCTTTTTATCCTTGCTGTAATACAGCCGTTTGAGAAAACGGTTTTCTTCCGTCTCTATCACGTACACAGTTCCGGGTTCAATGAAATGTTCGTTATATTGGCGCAGCCCGATCACGCATCCGGCAGGATAGTTCGGAACCATGCTATTGCCGTAGACACGCATCGCAAATTCGCTGTCTTTGAGCAGGCCGCCTATTTCGATTACACCTACGGGTGCCGTCTGCATCATCTCCATACCGTACTCGGTTCCTGCTGCAACCTCGGCGTCATAATACGGGATCACTCTGCCAGAGCCGATCGTGGTGCCATTGTCTGGTTCATGAGCAATCCCGTTTTTCAGCATTTCACCTTCGCCGGTGAGAAGCCATTCAATGTTGAACTGTGGGTAAGCGTCTATAATGCGGCTTGCTACCTCAGCAGAGATGTTTTTAACCTTTCCGTTTTGAATATCTAATATCCGCTGATATTTAACCCCGACATGTTTAGCAAACGTAGGGGCTTTAATGCCTACGTGATCTAATATTAAATTGATTTTATTTTGTCCCGTCAACATATTTGATCGAATTTTCTATTATATTTGCAATACTATGAAAGTCCTCTGCGTTATATTGTCATTAATTGCTTTCGCATGCTCATGCTATGCGGTATATATAGATTGGTTTTCAAATGTAGATGACTTTTTATCACGATACGAAAAGACTCACAATAGAAATAACAAGTGCAACAAAAGAGATTAATATTGCGCTAATAGACAACCATTTATTTCGTCTCTTTTCTTGTATCGACAATTCTATATCTAACATTGATAATTTGTTATATCTTTCTTTAAGGCGCTCTTGTTCGTAGATATACCGCGCTCCTCCAAGTGCTATAAGGTTGGCTGTTTTGTCAGTCTTTTCTAAGTGTATGTCGGTCTCATGTGCCGCACCATAAGAACAGAGAGACAATATTACACGTTGGGCTTGGGCTTCGTCTGTCGCTTTCTCGTGTATGACATAGAGCATAATGTGTTCGCTTTCTGACATTAAACTGGCCAGAATCATATCCGCAAGAGTTATATCCTTCTCTTCCATTTATACATTCACTATGTCGTATAAGAAAATCTATTAATAATCACAAGGTGTTTTTATGAACGCCGCCTTTAACAAGATATAGCCGAAGAATATCACCTATCTCTATCTCGAACGGGTCGAATTCCTTATTCTCCGATACGCAGAGTACATGAGCGACGTCAGACCCCTTTCGCAGGTATTTTACCATACGGTTGCCGTTCTTGGTTATTATAAGATATACGTTGCCAAAGTCAATGAACGATTCCTTCCACTCTTTAAGAATGATTATCGACCCGCTTTTATAAAGCGGAAACATTGAGTCGCCGTACAGATTGACCGCATCTGTACAGTCGCGGAATTCCGGAATCGCCAGGTCGATATATTGGCTACTCATCATATCATCGAACTGCGTAACACCTCCGGCTGTGGCATCAACATCCACCCAGTAGCGGATCCGGTGGCCGGATGTAGCAACTTCAACGGCGTTTTTCAGCATTTCACCTTCGCCGGTGAGAAGCCATGTAATATCAAGATCGGGAAATTCAATAACAATTTTATTTATCGTGTCCGGTTGAAAGGATTTTCGCATTGCTCCGATATATCCCGAAGATAATCCGACTCGCTTGCAAAATTCTGATTGCGTAATCTTGCTCTTTTTTAGATAATGTATAATTCGCTCTTTTACAGTATACTTCTTGGGTTCTTTCATCTTTTTAGGTAGATTTGTTATTTTTTATTTGGATAATAAATAACAATGTTATATATTTGCATTGTCAAGTTCATAGAGCGGTAACCGTTTCGATAACCGAACGAACAATATTAGATGCAAATATAATGAAGAATCAAGAGATTACAAACAAACTGACCAAAAAGAAGATCCGATTCATCGATGTTGCGCCAGCGATAAAGAAGGAGATCGCCGCAGAGCTGGGGTGTACGGTTGACACTGTAAATAACGCATTGAATCTCACATACCCTACCTATGGCGAACAGCCGGATCGCATCCGCCGAATGGCTCGTGAACGCGGGGGATTCGAGAACACCAAAATCAGGTGGGTGCGTGAATAAAAATTGGTCTTATGGAAATCTTCGCTCTTAGAATATTGATGTGTTCAGCGTGTTTGCTATCGGTGTGTTTTGCGGTATTTGCAATCTTCGTTATGTATTATTTGATCCGCTCATTCCCGATGTTTTTGAATAATGATTATAAAGACCCATATATCCAATACCTTGAACTAAAATATCGGATAAAATTCATTGATACAAACGATCCTGAGAATAACAGCAGATGACAGGAGAAATTTAGAGAGGGCGGAAATTGCCCGCCCTCTCACGGTCAGAAGCTATCTACGCACAGTTCGAACCGTAGTTCTCACAGTCGTGCGAATTTGCGTTCTGACACGAATTTGAATCTTTGCCATGATGCAAAATGTTTAGAAATGAAACATTAGGGATAAAACCCTTCACCCGCTTTGGGCTAAGCCGTGAATACCCGCATCGGGGATTGCATTTGACAAGATTCGAAGCAAATATAGCGAATTTGACCGATTTCTCCTGTTTTTTAGACTATGAAAACAGATATGATATTAACGCCCCGCGGGCGCGGCGGGGTAGAAGGAATGAAGTAGAATTTTTGATTGAAGGTTAATAGAGCGATGAACATCCGAGATATACAGAATGCGCTGATCGAATCGGCCGATCTCGTGGCTTTGGCCGTGTGCCGTCGTAATGCTCCGAAGTCGGACATGATGACACGTCGGAAATTGTACGAGAGCTATCCCAACGACTGGCTCGACTATCATATCAAGCGGAAGAATATCCGGGGAATAAAGGCCGGAGCGGCTAAAAACTCTGCGATACTGTTCAGCCGGCTCGAAGTCGAAGCGCTCCTGAAAGCCGAGAAGATCGACGGGGCAGGATTGAAATGAGAGCGTCCGAAGCCGGTGGTGTTCTTGATTGGAGTTTTTGAGAGAAGGGTGTTTTGCGGCTTCGGGGCTTGGCAAAGGTTTGCGCGCCTCCAATGCGCATAGGCAATCAGTGTGATGATTCCTCACTGTCCTCCGTGAGGCTCGCAGCAGGATGACGGCCGGGAAAGACCGGCAAAAGGTGCCGCATTGGATGGGCTTGCCTGTAAAGGCCGCAGCGGGTTCGAGTCCCGCCGACACCTCAGAGATTTTACTAAAAACAGCGACTAATATGTACTTGGCAGGAAAAAATATCGGTGAAAATTTGGCGGTTTCAAAAGAAGTCGCTATACTTGCAGTGCCAAGACGTCGGCGATTCTTCGAATCAAAGACAGACATACGATTCACCGCAGATAAAGCGGGGTTCTTTTTTGGACGATTTCTTTTCGGAGAAGTCGACGTCTTGGCAGATTTCCAGAAGAGCCTCGCCTCTTTTGTTATATACATACAGCAAATTTTTGTTTCCATAATGCCAAGACGTGACAAAAATTTGACAGCCGACGCCCGTATTGCGTCCGCTTCAACGCCCGCGGCGCGAAAGACCGCATCTGTTACCTCCCGCCTCACGAAGGCGGAGTTGCTGGACATCATCCGCAATGGCCATACCGGCCCACCTCTTACCTACGACGAGTTCTACCGTTGCGCCATAGCAACCGTTTCCCATTGGTGCGTCTGCGTCCGAGAAGGAGGATTTGGCTGCACGTCGACGGACGGCATCAAGAGCAAACTCGAAGTACTTCAATCTATCTATCGTCAGCGGTAATAGATTCTTCATTCCCGTGCCGCTTTGATCGGCGACACGGGAGCCAATAGCCACCCGCAGAGGTGAGGGGTTTGGTGCTCTGGCAAAATCACCCCAGCCCGCAAGGGCAGAAAGAGTATCGGGTAGGCCGATAATACCCAAATCGGCGGGTCGTGGGCAAGACTCGAAGAGACAGCCCCGCGACGGCGAATAGCCGAAGCGCAACAAACCGGCATAGGCTCCGAAGCTGCGACGACACGAGCGGCAAGGACCACCGGGACAAATGAATCCAGTGCGCCGTGGTGTAGGGGCAACACGTCACCCTTTGGAGGTGAAGTCGCAGGTTCGAATCCTGCCGGCGCGACAAAAACAACTGTTTGCACAATAACAGCACATTTTTTGTGTTATCATAATAAAAGTGTATATTTGCAAGGGAGATATTATTATGAAAAATCTTTTTGTCATATTTTTAGACAGCGTTTTGTATTTCTTTTCATTGGCAGAGAATCCGATAGAGAAATGCCGCAAACAGCGTCAAGAAAGGACAGACACAGAAAACATGGCGCAGGATTGGTACAATGTAGGAAACGACATAAGACGAGCGTATGAGAAATACAAATCCTGTTAAAGAAGTCGTTCAAGTTCAGCAACATTATTCGGGACCACTTCCCCAGCCTGAATCTTTGGCCCAATATGATCAAATTGTTCCTGGAGCCGCAGAGCGTATTATAAAAATGGCAGAGAAAGAAATGGAGCATAGACATCGCGTGGAAGATTCAATGACAAGGAGTGCCATTCGCAGTACCTTTTTAGGAATAATCTTCGCTTTCATGTCTGTGTTGATTCTATCGGGATCGGTAGTCTACGCTTTGTATAGAGGATTCGATACCGTAGCCGGATACATCGCTGTCGGGTCCATCGCTGCTGTGGCTGGTGTATTCATTTTCTTCAAGGCAAAGAAAAGTCGGTAGTCTATTTTAATTTCTTTTTTCTAAGGCATCCAAGCGATGCCTTTTTTCATTTCTTTTTTTGCAGTTTCAAAATGAATCGCTATATTTGCAATGCGAGATCGATACGATGATCGTATCAAAAGAACATAATTAACGCTTGTAATAAAGCGTTGCCCTTTGTCCACTTCTACTACGGTAGTCGTGTCGGTCTCGCAAACTGATAGGGGCAACGCCTTTTTTATTGCCCTATACATACAAACTTTTAACTGACAATGCGAGACCAAGTTAAAAGTAGCCGACCCGCGAAGAACAGTAGCGGGGCTACATCTGTACCTTACCCGTACAGTCATCTCACGAAAGCCGACCTTATCGGCATTCTTCACGGAACTACATCTAATCCGCTCTCTGCTGCGCATTTCTACCGCTGTGCAGCAAGTATCGTCTTTCGTTGGTGCGACAACGTTATTACCGGAGGTTTTGCCTCGGTGCATAGCGTTAAGGATCAGTTGTCATCACTGGAAAAACTTTACAAAAACCGATAGTCATGGATTCATTCGAATTGAAGCCCGCGCCTCTCTGGAAGAGAGTAGCCGGTTATTTCTGGTGCATGTGGTATAAACGAGTCCATACTCAGCGTCGCAAACGCGATCTGTTCCTCTATCGAGAGCGCAAACGTCTCTCCGAACCTCATAAACTTTATCAGATATGAAACGACTAATAAACTACATCAAAAATCTATTCGGGGCCGATGTGAGACTCCGAAAGTGGTGCTTGACGCAATCTAACGACAGACTACCGTACTATATGGTAGTCAAGCATGCGGACAATATGTATAATTGGATCAAGAGCGGGAAGATTCCCTTATAGCCTGTACAACATCGTCGTAGTTGTCCGATGAAATAATAGGAATCGGGCGGTTATCGCTGCCGCATCTTTTTAGATGAATCATTGTTCCGTCAGTGGTAGCCGTGATGTAGGAAATCTCGTCGATACAAATAAGCACCTTCCTGGACGATTCGGTTACTTCGATAAAACCATTCATAAAGCGAGCAAATTAGTTTGACGAATCAAAGATAGGAAAAACGAGGGCCGTTCGCAACCATAAAGCGAAATAGTTTGACAGCCATTCGTGGCGGGCGGCCCTTTTAAGCTATTAAACAGCGATCAATTATGTACTCCATTGTAAAAAATATCGGTGAAAATTTGGCGGTTCGAAATAATTGCGTACCTTTGTTGTGCCAGATAGTCGTATCAACGACAACAAAGTACATACGAAGCCTATTTAATTTGGGCGTATCCTTGTCCGCTTCTGCTTTTCGTAGATGCGACTGTCTGGCGACAAAAGGGGTACGTCCTCTTTTTTATGCATATATTAAACTTTTAACGACGTTATGCCAGACAGTGTTAAAAGTACCAGCCCGAAGCAGAGTAAGGCTGTTACCTCCCGTCTTACGAAGGCGGAACTTATCCAAATTATCTCAACCGGTCACATCGACCCGCCACTCACTTACGACGAGTTTTATCGTTGCGCCATCGCGACGGTAGCGCGGTGGTGTGTCCGTGTCAAAGAAGGCAACTTCGCCTCTACGTCGACGGACGGCATCAAGAGCACGCTCGACACCCTTTGTCGTATCTATCGAAACCGATAGCCTATGGCCGAGCTTGTGATCCTTGTTCTTTTCTCGTGTGCGATCCTGGCCGCCTACGGGTTTGCGGCTGCGCACCGTGATAGCTTCGATAAACTCTTCGACAAACTATTCAATGAGCACTAAGATGAACCAGACCTATTCAATCCCGCTATCGAAGACCGATATATACGACATCTATCCTTCGAAATTGGGGCGGTCGCACGATTATACGACATCGATAACCCTTACAGTTGCAAAATCTATCTTCAATGATCTGCGCGAGCAGGTCGGTCAGACTAGCAGGGGCGACTACGACGGCGAGAGAGTCGAGACCGACTTCGACCTCTACCATGTGGAAGCGGTTCGCCACTACGAGGTGTGTAAAGATGTCGATGGATCCGGCGCTCCTCTGCTGGACATCCGCCGAGACGATATAGAAATCGTAAACGTGATGGATTTCGACTACGGAGATATGTCGTTTCCGGCGATTGTCGACAAACTCAACTACTACGGAAAACATAACAATCTATAAAATGAAAACACGCATTGAGGTGAAGAGCCGTGCCACGGGCAAGGTCATCGCCAGCCACGAGGAGAACCGCCGCATGACGGCCAAAGAGATCGAGAAAGCCAAACGGGACTGCCTGCGCAATCTCGATTTGGCCAAAGTCACGGCACCGGAAGTAACATACATAAAAGATTAGTATATGGAGATGAACAGGGAATTACAGACACTGAACAGCGAACAACTCCGCCAGCTGTCACTCCCGCTTCCGGCGGAGGCCGTCACGCCGCACCCGACGAAAAAGTTTCTCTCGTCGATCAAGTCCATCTACGTTACGGAACGCTTAAACGAAGTATTCGGTGTCGGACGCTGGCGCATCGAGACGGATGCCGTGGAAAAGCAGGAACGCATGGTCGTCGTGAAGCTGAAATTTTCGATCCCGGATTACGGCATCTACTACGAGTGCTACGGCGGCAATGACAATCCGGATCTGGGAGATGCCTACAAGGGCGCCACGACGGACGCCATTACGAAAGTGGCCTCGTGGCTGGGAATCGGAGCCGACGTTTTCAAGGGGAAGTACACGAATGGCAAATTCCAGGCGGCTGCACAGAATACCAAGCCGGCACAACCGGCTGCTCCCGACCCGATACCGGCTGCCGCACCCGCGCCGGTGGCACCGAAGAAACGGATCACGGCCGATATGCTGAACGATCCGATCTTGCGCGATCAGTTCATGCGCTGGGCGTACAAAGGTAGTAGGACGGTCAAAGACCCGACGAAATTCGATGTCATCGCCTTCCTTCGTCGCACTTACGATGCGGACGATACGACGGCGGTAGTCTTCGCCAAATTTTACGACGAATATCTAAACAGTAAACAGCAGAAAAGATGAACACGCAGCCGATATTGATACGCGAGACGAGCAGCCCCGCGGAGCTGGCGAAGCTCGCCGTCGACGCCGTCACCCGCGGAGAGGTCGATCCGCTCGTCGCTTACGAGAATATATCCCGCATGGAGAAGGCGATCGAGCTGTTCAAGAAGTCCGAAGAGGTGCGCGACATTACGTTGCACGAACTGGCTAAATACGGACACGGGAAAACATCCTCGGACTGTACGATCGAAGAGGTGGAGGCTGGCGTCAAGTACGACTACTCGGGCTGTAATTGCCAGGCTTTGGACGACCTGTACAAAATGCGTGATGCGGTCATGGCCGACATCAAGGAGAAGGAGAAGATATTGCGGGCGTTGCCGGCCTCCGGCCTGACGGATCCCGCCACGGGCGAAATCTTCTATCCTCCTGCGCGAAGCAGCAAGACGACACTTAAAGTAACCTTCAAAAAACGATAGCAATGGCAGATTTTATCAATGTATCGCTCTGCGTGAGCGATATTCCCAGAGACAAAATTTTCGTCGCCGAAAACGGCAAGAAGTACATTTCGATATGCGTTTCGGAGCTTCGCCAGCCGGATCAGTACGAGAATACGCACTGCGTATTCATCCGTCAGAGCAAAGAGGAGCGCGAACGAAAAGACGCGCGCACGTATGTCGGCCGTGGCAAGTCGGTTATCTTCCGTCCTGCGGAACCTACGCCGGATCAAGTCTCCGATTTGCCCGTAGCGGATAATACGGATGATCTTCCCTTCTGACGATGGATATGCGGATTACCGATGCGGAGGGGCGGGAAGCGCTCCGCATCCTCCGCGTCCTGTCCCGCATCCGCTGGCATACGTTGCTGACCGCAAAGGAATGGGATGCGTTACGCCGCGGAAGGTTGTTATTGAAGAAAATAAACAAACGTCATGACAAGGATCGAACAGATACGCAGGGAGGCGCGAGACATCCAGAATCTTCTTGAATGCACGACTTTTTCCGACATCGATTCGATGGTGGGGCGGCTGGATCAACTGGGTGTATATTATGCTCGCAGCGGGGCGTTGCTGAGCGAGGTGGTCGGGATGCGCGATGCAGCTGTGGCCAAGCTGTTTCACGACGAGAAAGAGACTATTCTCAGCCTTTCCCCGTCGCTTGCGAACAAACTGATCGGCAGTGCGTCTTCCGAGCTGAATGCCCTTGAAAAGTGGCTGGATCGGATCAATGCGGCGTGCAAGCACCAATGCGACAACCTTCGCACGATGATAAGTTTCGAGAAAGAGAGGATGCGATTATGAGCTATATAGACCTGATACGCAAATTTTGGCAATTGGATGCAACGTGGCAATTTGGCTGCTGTGAATCGAGGCTTTACTTCTACCTTGTAGAACAAGCGAATCGGTTAGGCTGGCCGAATAGCTTCACGCATTCCGACAGAAGGCTGTCCGAGAATGTAGGGGCGTCACGCAATGCAATTTCGAGAGCAAAAAACCGATTAGAGCAAGCGGGTCTGTTACATATCATAACGGGAGGACGCGGGAAGGGGAACCGCACAGCTTTTTCATTCGTTGAAGAACCGAATCCCGAATCAGGCATCGTTTCAAATGGTTCAATTGGCTTAAATATGAGCCAAAACATGAGCCAAAACATGAGCCAAAAACGGAGCCAAAAACGGAGCCAAAACGAAGGCGATACTTCTTGTATAGAAGATAGACTAGACAAGAATAATATTACCCCCTATAATCCCCCTAATGGGGAGACAGTCGTACTACCGCCCTTCTCGGAGAAGGCAGAGGTAACTGACTCCTCCAACACCCTCCCCCAGTTCCGCGGCACCCCCTCCCGCGAGTTCTTGGAGTTTCAACAATGGATTTCGGAAAATGCACCGCGAGTCGCGAAAATGAAAGAGCCTTTTTCCGAGGCGCAATTCTCGGCTTTAAAAGAGGCTTATGCTCTTGACTTCATCTGCGACCTATTGCGCGCGATGCATAACTACGAACCCTTGCTGAAACGCAATCGTTCGGCCTATCTGACATTTCTGAATTGGGCGCGTCGGCGTAATGAAACGTCGTTGCCCCGTTCGAACACTCGGCATCCGGCTACGACCTACCATGCAAAACCGACTCAACATTATGATGAATTCTGAATATGTCTTACGAAGAAATACTCAAACAACTACAAACTGAGGGTAATCCGGTTCCATGCGCACGCTTCCGGTTTCGGATACCCGATGCGCGGACGGAATTGAAAAACGCGCTGGTTACTGTGCTGTCGGCAATGGGAGAACGATTGGTATGGCTTCCCGAATACGACAAGGTTGCAGCGTGGTTGTCGGATAACAACGGTAAGGGACTTTTGCTGTTCGGTAATTGCGGACGCGGAAAATCCCTGATAACCCGCTACGCCATTCCCATGCTGTTGCGCAAGTTCGCTAATCGAATCGTTACGGTCGTGGACTGCGGAGCGCAGGACGTATGTATCGACGAGGTATTAAAACGCAAGTTCATCGCATTGGACGATATAGGTGTAGAGGTGGATCGCGTCGAATTCGGTACACGCCGGAATGTGGTAGTCGAGATCGTGAACAAGGTGCAGGATAACCCCGATCGGATGGTTATAGCTTCCTCAAATCTGTCGGGTGAAGGCATCAAGGAACGCTATGGTGACCGGATATATGACCGTATTAAATACCTGTGCTATCGTGTTGCGTTCAATGGAAACAGTCTGCGCAAATGAGGCACGTTGAATCTCGTATACAACAGTCGTTCGTCCGCTGGTTCCGGATGCAATATCCGTCCTATGCACTATGTCTGACGAGTGTCCCGAACGGCGGACTCCGGAGTAAGACCGAAGCCGCAATCATGAAGGCCGAAGGTATGACGGCCGGTGCTGCGGATTTGCTTCTGCTCGTTCCGAGGGGCAAGTACGGATCGCTCGGTTTGGAGTTCAAGACACAGGGAAAGGGCAGTCGTCAGAGTGCCGTACAGAGAAGATGGCAAGAGTCCTTTGAGACTGCGGGGAACAAGTATGTTGTAGTTCGCACGCTCGAAGATGCTATTGCTGCCGCAAATCAATACATGAATCCGGATAAACAAATTTACCACAATGGAATCAACGAAACAGATTAAAATCGAAATCCGCAACCGTTGGACTGGCTCGGTCGTATTTGAATACACGAAAGAGGGAAACACAATCACCGAAACGGTTTTGGAAGCTATTAGGCGCGGTGCTGATCTGCGCGATACCGACCTGTACGGTGCCGACCTGTGCAATGCTGACCTGCGCGGTGCCAACCTGAGCGATGCCGACCTGTGCGATGCTGACCTGCGCAGTGCCAACCTGAGCGATGCCGACCTGTGCGATGCCGACCTGTACGGTGCCAACCTGAGCGATGCCGACCTGTGCAATGCTGACCTGCGCGGTGCTGACCTGCGCGGTGCTGACCTGCGCGGTGCCAACCTGTGCGGTGCCAACCTGCGCGATGCCAAAGGATGTTATCTATCATGCCCGACCGAGGGTAGTTTTATCGGTTGGAAAAAAGCCTCTGGGTGTATCGTAAAGTTACGGATTCCGGAAGATGCGCGACGCAGTTCGGCAACGGGACACAAATGCCGTTGCGATAAAGCATACGTCATGGAGATTCAGAACATGGACGGCACCAAGGCAACTGAGGATACCGTTCGTTCCGACCATGACCAAAACTTCGTCTACACCGTCGGTGCCACAGTCGAAGTTCCGGATTTCGACGATAACAGGTGGAGCGAATGCGCACAGGGTATTCATTTCTTTGTCGATCGCAGGGCAGCGGTGGAGTACTAATGACGCACGGCTCTCTATTCAGCGGCATCGGCGGCTTCGATCTGGCGGCCGCGTGGCATAAGGGAAGCCGATAAATTTTGCAGGAATGAAAAAGATTTGTATGTTTGTAGCGTCCTATATTCAGAGCGGCAGAGTATTCTGCCTGTTTGTAGCGGGCATTTTTTATGCCCTGACGCTACATATACACGGTTTCGTACCCCCGTGTGGAGCGTTAATGCGCCCACTGCCGCTCTGGTGTAGGACAACGGGAAAGGCGGAACCGTTTTTCATTTCCGCCCGACAAACATTTTCGGTTATGTCCAACACCAGAGAAAAATGTTTGAATGGGAAAATTACACCCAGATCAAACCGTCCAGCTCACGACACGAGCATCGCAACTGTTCAGTTGCCTGTTTCCAACCCTTATTCCATCCCCTGCTTTGAGGACTTCATCGACGAAGCCCGCAAGCGTTTCGAGGCCGAGAAGAACGCCAAGAACAAAGCCTATGCATTCATCCTCTCCCGTGGACTCCTTTCGGAGTTCACCGAGTACTCACGTGCCTATTCCATAGATAACCAATCTTTTGAATCGAGACTTGAAATGATTCTTAAAAACTGCTAATTATGAGCAATATTCAGATTTTCAAAAACGAGGCATTCGGTGAAGTAAGGGTAGCCGAAGTCAATAACGAACCGATGTTCTGCCTTACGGATGTGTGTAAGGTGTTGGGGCTTACATCTCCGCATAAAGTAGCAGAACGCATTGACGAAGAGGATCGGAATCTGATTCCGACCCTTACGCCAGGCGGTACTCAGCGGATGGTCTATGTCACCGAAGCGGGCTTGTATGACGTCATTATCCGTTCGGATGCTCCCACAGCTAAGCCTTTCCGCAAATGGGTTACTTCCGAAGTCCTTCCTTCAATCCGCAAGCACGGTGCGTATGCGACTCCCGATACGGTCGAGAAGATGATCGAAAACCCAGATTTTGCGATACAGTTGCTCCAAAATCTGAAAGAGGAGCGTACGAGGCGTCTCGCCATTGAAGCCGAGCGGGAAGCGGCACGTCCCAAAGAATTGTTTGCCGATGCCGTGGCTACCTCTGACCGTTCGTGCCTTGTTGCTGAACTTGCGAAAATACTCCAACAAAACGGGGTTAATATCGGTCAAAACCGACTGTTTGAATGGCTGCGCACAAACGGTTATCTCTGTTCCAAAGGAGAGTATTACAACCAGCCGACCCAACGGGCAATGGAGATGGGACTCTTTGAGGTCAAGAAGACGGCCATCAACAAGCCGGACGGCTCGGTGCTGGTGTCGTGCACGACAAAAGTGACAGGAAAAGGTCAGGTCTACTTCGTAAACAAGTTTCTCAACAAAGCCGCATAACAGGATGGCCGCCTCTGAAATATGGGGCGGCCTACATCCTCCACCGCGCTGCGGATATTCGAAACGATAAATGAATACGAACTATGTTGAAATCAGGAATTGGCTCTCATCAAAGTGCGCGATCACTCAAAACCGAATGGTTGACACCTCCCGACATTATCGATGCCCTCGGATCATTTGATTTGGATCCTTGTGCTCCAGTAGTCCGTCCTTGGCCGACAGCAAAACATCACTACACCATTGTTGACGATGGATTGCACAAGGAATGGAAAGGACGAGTTTGGTGCAATCCTCCATATGATGAAGCTGCCAAATGGCTTGCGAGGATGGCTCAACATGGAAATGGGATAGCATTGATATTCGCACGAACTGAAACTAAAACATTCTTTTCGCAAGTGTGGAACAAGGCCGATGCGGTTTTATTCATTGAAGGTCGCTTATACTTCTATCACGTGACCGGTGAACGCGCGGCACACAATTCCGGGGCTCCGTCAGTATTGGTTGCCTACGGGCGGGAGAATATACGACTCTTGAGAGAATCGAAGATAAAGGGAAAATTCATAAAATTATCATGCGAATAGGCCTCGTAGATGTCGACGGGCATCATTTTCCGAATCTCGCGTTGATGAAGTTGTCGGCGTGGCATAAGTCGCAGGGCGATAGGGTGGAGTTCGCCGACCCGATGTTCGGGCATTACGATCGGGTATACATGTCGAAGGTCTTCACCTTCACGCCCGACTGTCCGGATTATTACCCTTGCGAGGTCGTACGTGCCGGCACCGGCTATAAAGACTACACGACGACGCTGCCCGACGAGATCGAACATTGCTGTCCGGATTATTCACTGTACGGAGTGGACGAAGCCTATGGCTTTCTGACGCGGGGATGCGTGAACCGCTGCCCGTGGTGCATCGTTCCGCATAAGGAGGGTTCGATCCGTCCGGCATCGCCGCTTCGTGAATTCATCGGCGACAAACGGCGCGCCGTGCTGCTCGACAACAATGTGCTGGCGTCGGACTTCGGGTTGGAACAGATCGAGGAGATCGTCCGTATGGGTATCTCCGTAGATTTCAATCAAGGTCTGGATGCACGTCGGGCTTACGACGACGCCTTCATCCTCGACTTGTTGTCCCGCGTGAAATGGATGAATCAGATACGATTCGCCTGTGACCGGATGTCACAGCTGGAACCGGTAGCCGAGTGTGTGAAGGAATTGGGACGTCGAGGTGTTAAGCCTTATCGGATTTTTGTCTACTGCCTGATTCAAGATGTCGATGACGCATTGGAGCGGATCAGCGCCTTGCGCAAATTGGGAGTACTCCCGTTCGCCCAGCCATACAGGGATTTCGATAATAACGTCGAGCCGGCAAATGAGCAGAAACGGTTGGCCCGCTGGTGCAATCATCGGGCGATTTTCAAGAGTGTGGAATTCAAAAACTATAAAGGATGAAAAAGATTATGTTCAACGACCGCTACGGCTTGACGCAGGCGGTCATCGAGGGTCGAAAGACCATGGCGATGATGCTGATTAATATCAAGTCCACCTCCGACGTACAGGTACGAATTTTTGCAGGATACGTCCAAATCATCGGGCGTAGTGGCGATGTATGTGCTGAGAAAAAGCTGTCCTACAAGGTCGGCGAGGTCGTGGCCGTGGCGCAGAGATATCAAGATATTTTCGACTACTCCAACTGTGTCAATCCGTATGCTTGGGAAGATGATGATAAACCATCTGGTTGGACGAACAAGATGCTTACTAAGGCCGAGTTGATGCCCCATCAAATCCGCATCACCGGAATCAAGTGCGAACGGTTGCAAGATATTTCGGACGCGGAGTGCATGAAAGAGGGAGTAGTAGGCGGGATAATTGGGTATTATGTTCCAGGCATAAAATGCAAGGATTGGAGCAAAGAATCGTATGTAGATACCGAGGACGGCAGAACTTGGAAATTATTCCCTACTCCCCGCGAAGCCTTCGCTTCGCTGATCGACAAGGTGTCCGGCCGTGGAACATGGGATCGGAACCCGTGGGTGGTGGTTTACGAATTCGAATTGGTGAAATAGTATGGAGTTTACAACACCGTGCTTTGTCCGTGTCGAGGATGCGGAAAAGCGAAAGGAGCTGACCGAATGGCTGAAGGGAATCGGGTATCACGTCTGCTCCTGCTGCCTATTTGACGGCTGTAACACCCTGCATTGCAGAGGGATTGATCGGCTTAAAATCGCTTACGAGGTGCACGGGATCTGCGACTACGACGAGGAAACCCGATATTCCATCGACCAGTTCAAGGCTGAAAATGTTGCCAAAGGACACCCAGCCATAGACTGCGGCGAGAATATCGAGCTGTTTAAGGCATTGGCGGCGATGAACGACGAGAACGATTACATGCAGTGGTATGTAAACGAAATTACGGATAGATGGTCACTATGTATCGGTATGGATCATGTTGAAGACGATCCGATCATATCTAAATGGGAGGGACTTGCTCGGCATAAGGCCACCGCCGAGGAGATTATCAAACATTTCAAGAAATAGCGAGATTCTGGCAAAATCTCGAAATAATTACAGATATGATGGATGCAATGAAATCGATTAAAGAACGGGCAAAATCATACGCGCGAAAAGTGTGGCGCGGTGGGACAAGAGACTTCATTAATCACAAGAAAGCAACTGAATTGGATTTCATCGCCGGTGCACAATCCGAGCGGGAAGAATTGACCCGCTGGCGTAATCCGAATGAGGAACTGCCGGAAAATAATTCGTGTGTTTTGATGAAAGTCTCGGACGGCGAACATGAGCGAATTTATCTTGGAGCCCGCCAAGATGATGTGTGGATGTGTGATGGAGGCTATTCCTTCTGCCAGAATGCAGAAGAGTGTCTCGGATACGATGGTGTGGTTATCGGCTGGCGACCGATTTACGAAAACGAATAGAACGATGGACATCTTGACTCCACATGACGGCGTGACGAACGATAAGATAGCCAAAGCGCAGATCGAGGCCGTCGAACGAAAGCAGAACGAATACAAACTGATCGGACAGATGGTTCGGGTGCCCGGTCATACCCTCTATAAATTCAATACGGTTACGCGGACAGCGTCGAGAGCGGAAGTGGAGGTGTCGGCCGATTCGTGGCTGAATCCTGAGAACATGAAGATCGAGAGCGACCGCAAATCGCGTGTCAAGGTCGAAAAGGACTGTTACTATGAGCAGGCATTGAACATGAAGAACTTTATCAAGCGTCTGCGCCGGCGAGGTATCGTCGGAATGGACGAGGAGGTAAAACATTAAAATATTTGAATAATTCTGCAAATGGATCAACTTATCAGCATTCAGGCCGCAGCCGATGAGTACGGCATTTCGACACGTTGGATATGGAAATCGATTCGAGTGGATCGGACACTCGGCACAGTCGTCCGCAACGGGCGGATCTATCTGCGCCGCATCGAGTGGGAGGCATTTGTCGAACGGCATCCCCGACTGATCGAAGAGTGGCATGATTTACATGCACACCTACAATACCGCTATATCGGGCAATGAAAAAGAGCGAAAAGTTGAAAGAATCGTCTCCCCGATAGGCGATCTTTGCATATATGGGCAAGCTCACGATCAAACAGGAAAAGTTTTGCAATAAGTACCTCGAATGCGGTAATGCGTCCGAGGCATATCGCTATGCTTACAGATGTTCGAACATGAGCGATAACACGGTATGGAATAATGCCTATCTGCTATTACAAAACAGCGAGGTTGCAGCGAGGATCGAATATCTGAAAACTCACCTTGCCGAGGCTGCGGGCATCTCGGCCTTGCAGATCATCCGCGAGCACCAGAAGATCGCCTTCTCGGATGCGACCCGCATTCGTAACGGCTGGATGTCGCTTAAAGAGTTCGAGTCGCTTACGGACGATGAGAAGGCATGTATAAAGTCGATCAATACCAAACAGGTCAAACGGATCGCTTCGAATGGCGATGAGATTGTCGAGGAGTTCGTGAAGATCGAGTGCTACGACAAGCAGAAGAGTCTCGACAGCATCATGAACATGTTGGGTTACGCAGCGCCGAAGGAGGTGAAACTATCCGGAAAGATAGAAAATCCTGCCGTCGCTCCCGTCGTCATTCAAATAGACGCGGAGGATGCGTTGTCGATCGAAAAAACACCGCCTGCCGATGCATCGTCTGCCTGACATCCGCACCTATCGGGGGAAAGTGTATCGTTACCTCATGTATCGGTACATGCAGTACAGGGAACGGGATGCGGTGTTGAAGATTTTTAATGAAGGGTCGAGCCGTTCGGGGAAGACCTACGATGCCTTCGATTTTCTGTACGACATCTGTACGCTCGCATTATCCCCGCTCAATATCTTCGTATATCGAAATACGTTGCAGGCCTGCAAGGAGATCACCCTTGCCGATTTCCGCAAGAAACTGACCCTGCGCGGCGTCTACGATCCCGATGCGATGCGCAGCGAGAATCAACATCCCGACTACTATATCAACAACTCCGTGATCCATTTCCGCGGATTGGACAGAATGGATAGCCGTGAAGGATACGATTGCGACATCATCTACATCAACGAGATGCTGGACGACATCTCGAAGCAGCAGTACAAAAATATCACGATGCGCTGCACGACGATGGTCATCGGCGACTGGAATCCCAAATATACCGAACATTGGGCCTTCGAACTGGAAGGGCAGCCGCACACCTATTTTACGCACACGACATACAAAGACAATCCGTTCTGCCCGCCTGGGGTTATACGAGAAATCGAATCCTATGAACCTACACCGGCGAACATTGCTGCGGGCACGGCCGACGAGTGGCGATGGAAAGTCTATGGATTGGGAATCCGTGCAGCGAAAGAGGGTCTTGTCTATCCGAATATCGACTGGATCGATGAATTTCCGTCCGACCTGGAAAGGGTCGTGTTCGGCCTTGACTTCGGATTTACGAACGATCCTACGGCGCTCGTCCGTCTGGGGCTTCGGGGGCTTGATCTATACATGAAGGAAGAGTTTTATGCACCCTGCTCCGATCCGGCCTTGCTCTACGATGCGATCGAGGGGGTGGTCGGGCGGATGCCCATATTCGCCGACTCGGCGGACAAATACGCTAAAAATCCCGAATCGATGGTCGACGGCCTGCTGCTGCGCGGGCTCAGCGTGGTGAAGGCGAAGAAATATGCCGGTTCCGTGACGGACGGAATTCACATGGTCAAATCGTTCCGCCTCCATATCGTCCGCAGCCGTAATTTCCAAACCGAGGCCAATTCCTATGTGTGGGATTCGGTGAACGGCATTACGATCAACCAGCCGATCGACAAATTCAATCACTTGTGGGATGCGGCCCGATACGCTGTAATGGAGTATCTCTATTGGGTCTGCAACCGCCGAAAATGAAAAAACAGCGAAAAGTT
The DNA here is from genome assembly GCF_006542665.1 of Alistipes communis. NCBI lineage: Bacteria > Pseudomonadati > Bacteroidota > Bacteroidia > Bacteroidales > Rikenellaceae > Alistipes > Alistipes communis. The sequence continues at coordinate 380,841 of NZ_AP019735.1, read as the reverse complement.
CGGAGAACCCTCTTTTATCGCCCTTACATTTGCTTCAAAGGCTATGTGCAATGAGATTCAGCTTGAAGTGGCGAAGTAAAAGTCAGGACTTGACGACGAAATCGGAGTGCGGAACTCCGACAGCGGAGGAACAGCGGTTCGTCTCTGTGCGCGATTTTCTCTCGGCAATGGGATTGGGCAGCGGTAGTACGATCAACTGCGACACCGTTGCCGGACAGACTATCGCTTACGCTCGGTGCAGCGCGTTGTTTTCGGTCGTGACCAAGAAATCCGCGGCAATTCGCAACGCCCGCTGGTGGGCTGTCGATCCGTCGGACGACGCTCGCCAGGTCGCAGGTCGCACGGAGGAACTGAACAGGTGGAAGCATCCGAATGACTTTCAAACGATCGAAGATTTCACGGCGATGATCGAAGCCTTCAAGGATATTTACGGAAAAGCCTATATTCTTCGCTGGGAGCCGGTCGGTGTGCCCACGGCCTACGAACTCTACGTGATTCCGAATCCGCTTGTTCAGGAGGTGACGACCTCCGAATTCACCGGGTTCCGGCCCGATCCGCAGATCGATTATTATATGGTTTCGATCAACGATTATCAAATTCGTGTCGATCGGGATCAGATGTTCGTCGTGCGGGATTCGGCCTATAATCCGAATATCTTCGGAGCATCGCAGTCGCGTCTGTCAGCCTTGCAGAACGCCGTCAATCCTTTCGTGTCGTCATTCGAGGCGCAGAACGAACTCATCATCAACAGAGGGGCATTGGGTATCATCTCGTTGAACAGCGAGGATTTCCGGACATCCGTGTTGCCGGAGAACAAGGAGGATCGGGAGCAGGCACAAGCGGCCCTGCGGCGATACGGCGTGATGAAGGGCCAATATAAGTACATTGTGACCGGATTGAAGGCCGCTTTCGTGCAGATTTCTGCCAACATGAAGGACATGAATCTCACGGAGGTACAGCGCAATGCCAAGAAGGAGATCGCCGATGCCTATCAAGTGCCGTATGTACTGATCGACACCGAAGGTACGACCTATGCGAATCTTACGGCGGCCGAGGTCAAATTGTACAACGATGCGATCAAACCGGATGCAGAGCGAATATCGGAGGTATTGAACGCGGCGCACGGGTTCGATGGATTCCGCATCGTTCCCTATTTCGATCACCTGTCGATCTTCCAGGAAGCGAAGCGGCTGTATGCCGACTCGCTGACGGCGGCCGTGACGGCTGCCAGCAACGCGATCGCCTCCGGTCTCATTACCGAGCAACAGGGGAAAAACATCATTGCAAACATTCTGGAATAATGGACAAACTACTGTATAAAAAAGTCATGAGCCGCGGCGGGGCTTTCAAGCAAGCGCCGATATTGAAGGCCGATGTCGTGGACGAAGAGAAACACATCATTCTCGTGAAGTTCTGTTCGTTCGGAACGGTCGATTCGGACGGCGACATGCTGATGAAGGGCTGCATCAGCAAGAGTATTCAGGAGCGCGGGCCGGCGTCTGCGACGAACCGGAAGATACAATTCCTGTGGCAGCACGAGACGAAGAACCCGATCGGCCGCATCCTGTCGATCGAGGAGAAGGACGACGGCGGATACGCCACGGTGCAGCTCTCGGATTTCGATGCCGTGCCGGACGCTCGCCGCGCATGGGTGCAGATGCACGAAGGGGTGCTCAACCAGTTCTCGATCGGCTATCGGTATGTATGGGACAAATGCGATTACGATCCCGACCTCGACTGCCTGATCGTGAAGGAGATTATTCTGCACGAGATTTCGGTCGTCACCTTCGGCGCCAACGAGCACACGGAGTATATCGGCGACATGAAAGCCTTGGACGACATGGAACGATATGTCAAGGCATTACGGGAGACCGCGCCCGATGAATACGAAAAAGTACACAGCAGAATACTGTCGATGTTCAAAGCCGAGCCGGCCCCCGCGCCACTCACTTCACGCAGTTCGGTATTCGAAAAATTAGGTCAAATCAAAAACTGAAAAACATGGCATTCAAATTCAAGAAATTCGAACTGCCCGACAGCGGGGAGTTCTCGGATGTGGATCGCAAGGGCATGGAATTGCTCGGCAAGCACATCAACGACCAGCTCGAAATGCTGGCCGAGGGGATCAAATCGGAGGAAGAGATCGTCGAGTCGGTAAAATCGTCGCTCGGGAAACTGGGCGTGTCGGCCGAGAAGATCGAGGAGATCGAGAAGGCTCTCAAGGAGCAGGGGAGCGAGATCCGCCGTTCGATGAGCGGCAGCGCCGGAAAGGGCCGCACGATCCGCGAGCAGATCAAGGCGTTCCTTTCGGGCGACGAGGCGAAACGCGCTTTCGCGGAGAAACGCAATACGGCGCTCGAACTGGAGATCAAAGAGGATGCTACGACGATCACCGTGGCGGCCAATACCGCGGCGGTTGCAGCGCTCAACACCGAAGTAGACCGCACGATCCATTACGCGCCGAGCGAAGACACGCGCGTCGTAGAACGGTTGTTCAAGGGAGCTACCAACTCGCCCAATATCACTTGGGTGGATCGCGAGCCCGGCAACGGCGCTCCTGCATTCATCGCCGAGGGGGCCTTGAAGCCCGCTATGGACTGGTCGTATGTCCCTGAGACGTCGACGGCGAAGAAAGTGGCCGTATCGGCCAAAATCTCTTACGAGATGCGCGACGATTTCGACTATATGCAGTCGGAGATCGACAACATGCTGCGCACGTCGCTCGTTCAGGAACGCACGAAACAGCTGCTCACCGGTGACGGCACGGGCGTGAATCTCAAAGGCATCTTTACGGCTGCTGCTACCTATGCGACCACCGCGCTCGACGGGACGGTCGAAATGGCGAACAAGGCCGATGCGATCCGCGCAGCGATCCTCCAGATGCGGAACCTGAACTTCTATCCCGATGTGGTGATGCTCAATCCTTCGGATCGGGCCTCCATCGACCTGACGAAGGATTCGACGGGTCACTACATCTCGGACGAGCTGTTCCGGCTCATCCGCGGGGTGGAGATCGTGGAATCGACTTACGTCAAGGCCGGCGATTTCCTCGTTGCCGATACGAGCAAATGGAACGTTCGCCCGTACAAAGGCATTCGCATCGAATTCGGGTGGGTCGACGACGACTTCCAGAAGAATCTCTTCACGGTCATCTGCGAGGAGCGCTTGCACTCGTACTTCGCATCGGTCGATCAGGGGGCGTTCGTCAAAGGCACGTTCGCGACCATTATCGCCGCCTTGCAGAAACCGGCTGCCGAGCCTTCGGAGAAGGCAGCCTAAGTCAAACAAGTTAAACGAAAAAGAATATGGCAACGAAAGAAGAAAAGACCAATGTGGACTTCAACGATCGCGTGACGGTCTACGGAACCGGCGGCCCCGGCAATACGCTGGAGAAGGGCAAAGCCTATGAGGTGCATCCCGTACATGCCAAGACGCTCATCAAGTTGGGCCGCGCCACCGAGAAACGGTGAAGTAATTTCAGGACGCAGGGGTTTGATCGCCCCTGCGCCCGCTAAATACATTTTCCATGATTATCGACAATACCTATTTCGAAAAGGATCCGATCTACATCTCCGGCATCGCCAATCGGAAGGACGACAAGCCGACGGCGCTCGCTCAGGCACTCATCGATTCGGCGAACTCCTACATCGCCATTTACGAGCCGAGATTCCTCCGCAATCTGTTGGGTGAGGCACTGGCAGAGACGGCGGAGGAGAATCCGCAGATCGTTGCGCTGCTCAGAAACGAAGCGGTCAAGACCTCGCCCATTGCGAACTATGTCTATTTCTACTGGCTGCGCACGCATACTACGGTCGGCACACCGGCCGGCGAGAAGGTGCAGCGTGGAGAATATTCGGACGAAGCGAGTCCGCGCATCCGTGCCATAGAGGTTTGGAACGATATGGTGCGCCAATGCTGCGTCCTGCGGCCGAAGCTCGTCGAACTGGGGGCCGTGCCGGACTATTGTTCGGCAATTTTCGAACCCGCAAACTTATTCGGATTATGATCGTCAAATCGACCGACACCGTTCGGGACATCATCATCGGCAGGGCGGCATTGTTCAACCTCGAAAGCCGTCGGTTCGCAGAAGAGATCAAGAGACGGGCGGAACCGGAATGCTGCGTACTGCATCGGCGGTGGCTGCCGGACAGGCGTATTGCGGCCCGCGATCCGAAACACATGACGATGCGCGATCTGGCGGTGCTGAACGCGACGAACCGCTCCACCGATTACTTCGTCAACGTGTTGTCGCAAATGCTCGGCATCCCGAAAGAGAAGGTCGCGGATTTGCGGTTCATCCGTGCGTACCGCTACTTTCTGCACTGCATGGACACGCTCGCGGCCATCTCGAAGAGATTCGCCGATCTGAAAATCGAACCGACCGACGAGGAGCGGCAGGCGCAGATCGACCGCCCCGACCGAGGCATCGCCGCCGTGGTGCGCAAGTACGTGCAGATCATGAACGGCGCCGTATCGCCCGCGTCAGTCTACGGCATGGAGTGGAGCGTCGTCTACGAAGCCTTCGAGTCGACGACGAACGACGTGATCGAGCAGCGCAATCTCAGCAGGATACAAACCTCTAAAATCAAAAGAAGATGACCGACAACAAGGAATACGAGTACAGGGTCGTCGGGCAGACGCCGCCGGCCCGCCGTATCGTGGGAGTGAAGATAAACTCGCTGAACGACCATATCGACAAGGCCGCCGGGGCGTGCGGCTTCGGTTCGTATATCTATGCCCGCCTTAAAGAGACGAACTACATCCTGGGAACGATCACGGAGTATCCGGTCGTCGTGCGGCAATTCTTCGAGACGATCACGCCGACGGATCTCGATGGCGTCTACAAGCGCGCCTCGAAGTTCCTCTTCTGCGGCGACCTCGGCGAAGCGGAACCCGATACCGCGACGCAGGTCATGCCGATCGTCGAGGAGATGATCGACCGCTCGGCGGAGTTTTTCGAGGCATTGCGGGATCGGGGAGTCGAGGTGCAGGTCACGAAGATCACCCCGTTCGCCGCCCGATTCGATCAGCTGGTCTGCGGAGTCGAATGCGAGGCGACGATGACCTATTCGACCTGCAACAATGGATAGGATCGACAAGATACTGCGCTATTTCGATCCGCAGCGATTCATCGAGGTGTGCGAAGCGCGGTTCGATACGCTGCGCACGCAGGTCGTGGCGAATCTGCAAACGAAGACGGGCAGCAGCGGAAAGCGGGTCAACAGCCTCGGCGTGCCGGAGTGGGCCACGGGCGCGACGGCGGCATCGCTCCAAACGCAGGTCGAACAGAACGACGACGGTTTCGAAGTGGCGTTCGTCGGCCGGCAGGGGATCGCCGGCGTCGACGAGGGGTATTCTTCGGGCGATGTACAGGCGCAATACGCCTCCTTCGATGCCTTTCTCCTTGCGATCGAACGATGGGCGCAGGCCAAAGAGGGGCTCTACGGCATTGAGGAGATCGACGCCTACGCCGTGGCGGCGAACGTATGGAGCAAGGGCACGGTGCTCTACCGCGAGGGCGGCGGTACGGAGATTCTGTTCGACCTGTTGCAGCCGGCCGTGGACGACATCGACCGGCAACTCTCCGAGCAGCTCGGCCGCAGCGTGTTTACGATGTTGAATGAAACAATCAGTGATTATGCCTAAATATAGATTAACACCCGCCATTTCGCTGGCGAGAAACTACAATACGGTCGGAGTCAGCGAAGCGCCGACATACAATGCGGCCGTTGTCAAAGTCGGCGGCTATACGTTGGTGCGTTCGATCATCAACGGTTCGGCCGTATTCCCGATGGACGATCTGTTCGAAATCATCGCACAGGGCGGGAATGCGCAAACGACGATCAGTCTCGAAGTAGACGGGCAGGCGATCGCCTCGTCGCCGATCTATCTGCTCAAAGGGGCGTCGGCGCGCGCGATGACGAACAATGCGCAGGCCGATACCCCGATCAGCTGGCCCCAGCCGTCGAAGATCGTGGTCTTTCCGGCGTTCGATTACAGCGAGCAGATCCTCGTCAACTCCTATACGGGTGCCATGCAGGACTTCGCTTTCACCGATGCCGACAGCGGCCGGCGGGAGGTCTATTCGCGTGTCGATCCCGTGTTCTCCCTTCCGATGACCTTCTTCCGCGAATTCGGAGGCGGCGAGCGGCAGTTGATCGTCTCGACGGGCGGCACGACCGGCGCCGTGAAGAGCGCGCGTCTGACGGTCGTGGTGAATCCTTGCGACAGCGGATCGTTCGTGCGCTGGCGCGATGCAACGGGATTGATGCGTTACTTCCTCTGGCATCCGACCGAGCGCGTCGACGACGTATCCGAAGACGAGACCTTCGAAACGCTCTCCGAGAAACTGACACCCGAACGCCACCGCACGATCACGGCGACCACGACCCATACGCTCCATAGCGGACTGGTCGACCGCGAACTGTTCGACCTGTGCGCATCGATTCTCTCCGGACGGGAGGTGCAGCTGTACGACGCCCGGCGGAAGGTGTGGATCGACGCCTATGTCGAAGACGGCGACATCTCGCGGACGAATGCCTGCATGCAGGACTGCGTGGTAGAACTTTCGATAAAGCACTTGACGCTATGACGAAGGAACTCTACATAAACGGTCAGTTGTGCGATCTGGAAGATACGCCGTCGCTGATCTTCCAGTCGCCGGTCTTCAACGATCTCGACGTGATCCAGAGCAACCGCAGCGCGGAGATCAATCTGCCGCTGACGCCCCGCAACCGCAAGGCCTTCGGTCTGATCGACCGCATCGACATCTTGGACGATTCGGCGGTATACAGGAAGCATTCGGCAGCGTACTACCTCGGCGGCTTTCCGATCTTCACGCGGGGGTATGCGATGGTTACGGACGTAACCGACACGATCAACATCACACTCGTGTGGGGCAACATCGACAACTTCCAGCCGTTGTTCGACGCTTCGCTGCGCGATCTGCGCGAGCAGATCATCGAGGTGGCGGGAGCGGATTATGTCGAGTGGAACAAAGAGGTGCCGTGGGCATTGCCCTCCGATACAGCATTGGCAGGATTTATCCAGATTGATTTCGGGGCAGGACGTAATATCAATTATTCGCATCCGTCCGTACAAGTATCCGCGATCTTGGATGCCATACAGAAATATCACGGTATCACGATAGAGAATATAACCCGTTTGAGCCAAACCAGCGACAAACATCCGATGATCGTTCCGCTCGTGTCGAAAAACTCGGGGCCCGACAGTTGGTATTCGGATCGGTTCGAGGCAAGTTCCGCGCATTATGGTAATTCCGGTTCCAGTAATACCGCGTTAAAATTTAGAGAAATAGTATCCGACAAGCGGTCCATTTTGACAGACCAGAATTATGCGATCGATGTCTCGTCCACCAAGACTATTGATGTATCCATCATTAGCTATTCATCCGCCGTCTTTTTCCCCGGTATGCGGGCAGCATCGGCATCGCCGACGTTAAAACTTAGAGGAGACTCGGGAAATGGGACATCGGAAGTGTTACTATCGGTGGAAGGTATCGACACGGGGTCCGGGATTCGTTTCGGCGTGAAACCCGATCTATTTAATAATGTCGAGGTAAATGTCGAAGACTACGATACAGTTCGATGGATTCTAAGTAACGCCGTCACAATTGACGCAACGACAAGTGATGAGTTTACAGTTGCAGCGAAATTTATTATCACGCCCCATTTCGACGACATCCAATTCCCCTCTCCGTTTCCGATTGCCGAGAATCTGCCGGATATGACGCACGCGGAGTTCCTGTCGGCATTGATGACAATGGCCGGACTTTTCGCCTATCCGGACAGTTCGGATAGCAATACGATCCACATGATGTCGCCCGATCAGTTCTATAATTCGACGGAGACGATCGACTACGATTACCGCACCGTTGGTTCGGAAGACGACCGGACGCCGAACACGCAAACAGACAGACGAATCGTCGACAGTCATCTCGACGCAACGATTCAGGATTGGAGCCGCAAAGTGATTCTGAACGATCGGGGCGAAATCTGGCGGCCGGAGGGGACGGAGTTCACGATGGGGGATTATGCCCAGACCAACACGCTCGACTACGACAACGACGAGGATGCCGAGATGTTGAACACGCAGGGCATCATCTCCATCGACAACGAGAACATCGAGCGGGAGAACGAATTGGTATCGTTGGATTTCTCGGCTTCGACCAATAGAACAGGTTGGAATCCGGATCGCCCTGATAGGCCATTCGCTTTTGTGCCTTGCTATGAGGAACAGACAGTCAACGGAGCAAAGAAGGTAAATTACTCTGCTCCTTCTGCCCGTATTCTTGCCGATGTGAATACGACGATTGAAGACGGAAACGGTACGGTAGGTCGTTACAGGCACGGCCTGTTCCCCCGCACGATGTATTTCGGCGGATCGGAGGGTATCGTGGCGAAACGGTATGCAGACTACCAGCGGATCTTGAAAAGGTTCCGCATGATTACGGTCTACGTCAAACTGACCGTGGCCGACATCTGCAATCTCGACTATACGCGGCGGGTTTACCTCGATGTATACGGATGCTATTTCGCCATCTACTCCGTCACGACCGGTGAGGACGGTATATGCGAGTGCAAATTGATCAAGCTGTAAAAAATAGAATAGCGATGATTAAAATACCGATAAGAGCAATCAAAATGCCTACTATGGAGCCGCTGGAGTTGTTTTCACTTAAAATGGTAGTAACGTAGTCTTCATATGACATCAAACATCCCTTTGCATATGTCCCCCTAACAAGATTACCTTGTGTGCACACATATTTATGGTCGGGCGTGATTTCCTTGATGCGCATCTGTTGCCACGTAGCCGTATGAACAACAAGAGTTCCCACGGGCCATTCCCCGACAACTTTTTGTTCGGTTTTTTGTTCGGACGATGTTTGCTCTAAATCATGAGAACTCATTGCAGCGGTAGCTTTTTGAGTTGAAAGATTAGATAGTAAACCCTTGATTTGACCTACATCGTTCGTCATTCCCCAGAGTTTGAAGAAAAGAACGATTTGCAGAATGCCGAATACCAGCATTACGATTCCGATGATTGCATAGATGCCTGTCATGATGATTGAGATTTGGTTAAGAACAAAGATATGAAAAATAAAACAACTTATCAAAATGGAAAACATTGATAAAATTATCAATATCCGCGTAAAATACTCGGATTTGATCAAGGGAATGTCCGAATCGGCTAAACGTATCGATACGCTCAACGACCGTATCTCCGAATTGAAGTCCGGTTTGAAGGGACTTAAAGCCGCACGCAAAGCCGGAACGATCGACGAGGAGGCCTATAATGAACAGGTAGCCCAAACAACGCAAGAGTTGGTTGCGAACAGGGAAGAGGTAAAGGCGCTTCAATCGGCGATGCGATTATACTCGCACGAGATTCAGGACAATATCAAAGAGGAGAAGAATCTCGAAGGTTCGGTAAATGGGCTGCGTAAATCCATTCGCGATCTTACGGCACAGTATAATGCACTGTCGGCCGCCGATCGAGAGGGTTCCGTAGGCAATGGGATAGCGGAGCGAATATCCAAGATGCAGGCGCAAGTCAGTGCGGCCGAACAGCGTCTGGGGAATTTCCGTTCGAATGTGGGTAATTACCAGTCGGCATTCAACGGACTGAATGTATCGGTGTCGCAGATCGTCCGCGAATTGCCGTCGGCCACAATGGGAGCGAATATGTTTTTCCTCGCCATCTCGAACAATATCCCGATGCTTGTCGACGAGATCAACAAACTTCGTGCGGCCAATAAATTGGCCATGAAGGAGGGCAAGCAGGGAGTACCGATCCTCAAACAGTTGGGAGATGCTGTGTTCAGCTGGAACAGCCTTATATCCGTCGGCATTACCTTGCTCACGGTATATGGGAAGGATATTGTCAGCTGGATCGGGAATCTGTTCAAGGGGCGAGAGGCCGCCATGACAATGGCGGAAGCCCAGGCAGAGGTGAATAAGCAAATGGCAGAATCTTCCGGCAGTTATGGCGATCAGGTTGCCCAACTCAGGGCCTTGCAGCTGCAATGGAATCAATTGGGAGATGATCTCAAAGCAAAAACAGAGTTCGTTAAAAACAACCGAGAGGCGTTCGATAAGTTGGGAGTAGCTATAACAACGGTTGCGGACGCCGATAATCTGTTTATTCAGAATACGGATGCGTTTATCGAAGCAATGAATCTGCGCGCGCAAGCTAATGCTGCGAACGAACTGGCAACTCAAAAGTACAAAGATGCGTTGATTGCCCGACAAAAAGCGGAAGACAAAATAAAAAGAGGTACAGGTGAAATAGTCTACGCAGGAATAGATGAGTATGGAGATACCAGTTATGAATATCGTCGTAGAGCATATACCGAAGACGAGAAGAAGGAAATATTAGCCGAGGTCGAAGCCCTCGAAGCGGAAGCATCGGCATTCACGCAATTGACTGTCACACGAAATGCGGATGCAAAATCAATCCTCGACAGAGCGGGAATAAAAGAATCTGAGAAAAGTTCAAAATCGGCGAACGACGACCCGTATGCTGATGAATCCGGCGTAAAAAAAGCAGAACGAATGATGGAGGGGTATTATGCCCGCAGCAAACAGGAGCTTCAAAAATGGGTTGACGAGCAACGGGAAATCATTCGTAAGATGGGTATTGACGTGACGGGTGATTTCGAAAAAATCCTGTCGCAGATGGACAAGGATGTATCGGCCGAGTTCATATCCCAATATAATCAGAAACAGTCCGAATACCGGAATCGGATTCTGAATGCGCAGGCCACAGGCGGAGATGAGGCCGCGCAGAATGAAACCGTTGCCATTCTTCGGGAACAGTTGGCCGAATTCGATTCGTATGCCGCAGCGTACCGAGCAATGGGGGATTCGGCTATCGAAATAGACAACCGCCGGCTTGAAATGCTCATTCGCCTGCATGACGAAATGAATAAAGGCGCCCAAAAAGAGGCGCAGAGCATGCAAATGAGTTTTCAAGCCGCCAGCGATCTCGCGGGTGCGCTGGGTGGCTTGGCAGAAGAAGCTGGGGCGAGCGCGCCGGTTGTTGCAGTGTTAGGTATGGCCCAAGCTATCGCGTCAATGGGTGCAGCGTTGAGTAAGGCGTTCTCCACTGGCAATATTTGGGAGGGCATCGCAGCTTCCATTACTGCTATTGCGACCATTACGAGCGTTATATCTCAGATGAAATCGTTGAATAGTACTGCGGCCGAGGAGGGCGCGAAATACCACTATGCCCGCGGCGGTCTTGTGACCGGCCCCGGTACGGGTACGAGCGACAGCATCCCTGCGCGGCTGTCCAACGGCGAGGCCGTGATGACGGCCCGTGCGGTCGTGGATTGGGGGCCGGTGCTCTCGATGATGAACGTGTCGAGCGGCGGCAACGCCATTCCGACGCGGCATCTTCCGGAGAAGAGTTCGGGGATGCGTCAGATGGAACAGATGTTCGAGCGCGTGATGCGCCGGCTTCCGAATCCTGTCGTGACGGTCAGGGATATAAACAACGGTCAGCGGCGGGTCAAGGTGCAGGATGAGACGGCGCGCTACGCCGGACGCAAAAGGTAAAAAACAGCGAAAAGTTCGGAGGAACCCTTCCTGCGTATCCTATATTTGCTTCAAACACGAATTAACCCTTTTATAATAAATTAAAAAAACAATGGCAGAATGTATCAATGATCTGGCAGGCGATATCCTGCAAGATTGCAACACGGTCTATGGGGTGGGCGTCGAGAAGATTGCCTATCTTATCAAGAAGTCCGATCTGGACGAATCGGCGACGACCTACACCAAACCGAAGATCACCAAGATCGCACTCAAATCCGGCAAGAGGGCCTATCGGTTCTCGATTCCCTCCAAAACGCCCTACAACGGGCTGATCTACGAGGATCAGAACGCCGAAATCGGCATCGCCATCAACAAGACGCTGCCGCTGCGTATGCTGGCCGACAGCCCCGCGAACTCGCAGAACATCGAGGCGTTCAAGAACGAGGACTGGGTCGCTGTCTACGAGAACAAGGCGAAGGGTGCGGACGGCAGCCAGGCGTTCTGTGTGATCGGCTACGAACAGGGCGCATCGATGCAGAACGCGACGCTCGACAAGTACGGCGACGGCTACAACGGAGGTTGGGGCGGCGACCTGATCGAGCAGAACGCACCGACGCCGCAGATCTTCTTCGACGCCGGCGGTATCGACGCTTCTCGCGCCGCGCTGGAAGCATTGTGTACTCCGGCCGAGTAGGGGGGGGTATGCAACCGTTGGACTGGTACATGGAGAGGTGCGCATCGGGCACCTCTCTGTGCATGGAAGAGAAGAAGCGGATCGAATCGGATTATCGGGAAGTGTTCGGGCGTCCGATGCTTTCCGATTTCAGCGGCCGGTGTCCCAACCGCTTCCGTGATGCGGCCGCGATGATCGCCTCCTATTTGCGGAAGGAGCAGAAAGGCGCAAACGGCGGTTACATGCTCAAATCCGGCATCGTGATCCGCTATCGCGGAAAACTCTACACACACCTGAATCTGACGGCCGCAGCGGCTCGGCATCATCTCAGACAACATCCGTCCAACGTACACGATTTCCTGCGTCTGGGCGATCTACCCAAAACCGAATGACACTATGGCAAATTATAAGATCAAAGACTTACAGCAAGCTCAGACCCTGAACGGTGCGGTTGCGTTGGAGATTCAGGACGGGGATAGCATGTCCACCTTCGCCACGCTCGACCAGATCGCCGAGTTTCTGGGGAACACAACCCCTGTGGTGTTGTTGACCAAAGCCGGCCCCATAGACGACAGCTATCTGCCCGATATGTCTGCCTCTGAAATCGCGGCAGCATACGATCGGATCGTTGCGGATCCGATTCACACGGTACCTGTTGTCAGGATTCCCGATAACGGAGGACAATACCTCGTACCGTCAGGATATGGAGTGCATGCCGATACGAAGGCCGTCATCGGATATTATGCATCGCAGACATACGTGCTCCCGTCCAGTCTTACGTTGACATCGGAAACATTTACCTTATCGAGACTGCCGTATACGGCATCATCGATGGAGTGGGCCGATCTGCTCAACAACACGGCCCTTCCCTCCGGTTATCTCGGCATCGATAGCGACAGTACGAGCGAAGAGATCAGTGCGGCCGTCGGGGGTGTAGACGCATTCAGAAAGTTATGCTCGAAGTTGCTCGGGCGAAACTGTATCGTCGTTGTGTCGACCGATCCCGCTGCGGCGAACAGGAGTGCATCTATTCCTGTGATAGTAGATGTAAATAGGAGTGTTGGTCTGCCACTGAAAATAACACTCGAAATCGAATATATATCTTCGGGGAAATACATTGCATTGACCATTACAGAGTCAGGAGGCACCTTTTCAGCGACGCGTACCTCTGTGTCCGTATCGGATATTCCCGTTGCACTCGCCGGCAAAGCCGACCTCGACCCCGCGACGGGCTTCGTCGAGTCGTCGCAGATAGCTCCGCTCGAAGGGCGTCAGACGGGAGTAAATACCTCGGATGGATATTTTTCGTCAGACGCTCCGGCATTGTTGTTCGAAGGGGATCGGACACATGAAATATGTTTCACGACAGGAGATGACGTAACTACGGATCAAAGGCTATTTACGACTGCAAGGGGCTCCCAAAGCAACGTTCAACTGTTCGTCTCTAATGGATCGATGTATGCGTACATAGGGTCACAGTTAATGAATGCGGGTCGGGTGTCTCCTGAAACATCATACCATGTGCTACTGTCGGTGGATGTTGCGAATACAACGGGGAAAGTATATGTAAATGGAGTCCTGACAAATCAGACATCTGTTTTTCCCAATTATCAAAATGCGAATGTGTATATCGTCGGCCGGCTTACCTCGGCTTACATTTTCAAAGGAATTGTCCGTTTTCATCGCATCTTCAACTACGCCCTCACGGCCTCGGAGGTCGCCACGCTGTGGAACGGCGGCGAGCCCGAACGGTATATGCTGCCTCTGTCGGGTGAGATGCGCACCGGACTGGTCGCCGAATACATCGCCGCAGGTCTGTTGGCAGACAAGTGGCGCGACACGTCGGGCGCGGGCCTCGATCTGCCGTATGTTCCGACCGCAACGGGCGGCACGGCCGAACTGTCGTATCAAAGTGTCCCGAATCAAGGCGAAATAGTCATAGACAGCGGTATATTCTTTACCGATATTGCCGAAGGAACAGCCAATAAACGGATCGACGTACCGAGAGGATATGTGGCTCTGGCCGTGGCCGTTTATAATTACAATGCGTCTGCATTGACAAATGTCACCGTGCAAAACTGGACGGATGAACGGGCGTTCATATACGGCGCGACGGTCTATAACGCACGAGCCGTATATTCAGTCTCCGCCGCCGGTAACAAATCCGTATATAATGGGACAGGTATTACGATAGACCCTACTGTCCAATATCTTAAAGTTATGGCGACAGGAAATACAACGTCCGGAGGTATGCGAGTAAGAGTAATATGTAAATATTTAGGGGTATGAGAAAGAAGATCGATTTCCCGCCTTATAGCGAGGCAGAAGTGATACAAATCGTGGAGGACGGCAGCGTCCTGTGCAACCTGTACGGGGGAAAGATTACCGATGAACGGGGATTGGAAAAATGGAACTACACAGATTCCGGCATTCTGTTTCCGCCCGATTCGGAAATTCTGTCGCTGACAGATGACGAACGCCGGCAGATAGAAGAGGAGTACAACCGCTACGAGATGACCCTCGCCGAGCTCGAAGCCGAACGGGTGGCGCAGCGCGAAGAGGTGGAATCACTGCATGTACACGACGCTTAACCTTTGAAATCGCTATGGAATACCTCCCCGCAATCATCAGTGCCCTCGGGACTATTATCGCTGCGTGGTTCGCCTATAACCAGTACAGCAAAAACAAGCTGACCGACCTGAAAATCGAGAAGTTCAAAAAGGACGAAGAGACGAAAAGCATCCGTCGGGCCGACAATTCGTCTATCGTGTACGGTGAGTTGTGGAGCGTCCTGCACGAGCTGGATGCCGATCGGGTCTATATCGTACAGCCGCATCCGCTCGGCAACGAGAGTCTGCTGTCCGTCTATTACGAGGTCAAGCGCAAAGGGGTGGAACCGATGAAACCGCACATGCAGGGCCTTCCGATTTCGGAGGTGCCGAAGTTCAGCAGCGATCTGGTGAAGAATCTCTTCCTCTACATCACGGACATCGACGAGCAGGTGAACGACAAATATGCGAAGTCCATCCTTTCGAGTTACGGATGTCGGGCGGCCATCATCAAACGGCTCAACGACAACCGCCACGACTGGATAGGCAGCATCTTCTGCGAGTTCACCCGCCCGCTGTCCGTATCGGAGGAGAATGCGCGGGAGATCATGCACACGGCGGCCATGAACATCCAATACCTGCTGCCCGAGTATCGATAACGTATGAATCGCTTCAACCTTAATACTGTAAAAGCCATGAAAAAGCAAGTCGAAATCGCGCTCTGCGTGTCGGCCGCCGTCATTGCGCTGGTCGTTCTGTTCAACCTCCTGCCGAGTGGCATCCGCACCACGGCGACGCTCTGCGCAGGATTCGGGGCGGCCGCAGGAGCCGCCGCAGGCTGGCGGGCAAAGATGTGGTATGACCGAATGAAAGGATAGGTATGGCAACGTATTTCACCCTTTCCGAATTGCTGCGTTCCGATACGGCCGCAGCGCGCAGCATCGACAACGCGCCGTCGCACGACGTCATTCGCCGGCTCAATGCGCTGATGGACGAATGCCTCGATCCCGTGCGCGAACTTTGGGGCAAGCCGATCGGCGTGAACAGCGGCTACCGATCGCCGGCGCTCAACGCAGCCGTCGGCGGAGCTGCGGCAAGCCAGCACATGAAGGGCGAAGCGGCCGACATCACCACCGGCAGCGTCGCGGATAATCTGCGGCTGTTCGAACGCATCGCAGCCAGCGCGATCCCCTTCGACCAGCTCATCGACGAGAATCGGGGCCGCTGGATCCATATTTCATACCGTGCCGACGGGAAGAACCGAAGGCAGGTGTTGCATCTGTGAGACGACTGCTCGCATATCTATTGGCCGTGCTCATCGTCGGTTCACTGTTTTTCGGCTGGGGCTACCGCCGCGGGGCGGCTTCCGTCGAAATGCGCGACAGCACCGTTACCCGATGGGTGCCGTGGCCGGTTCCCGTGTACGACACCATTCGGGAACCTTATCCGGTCGCGGTGCGCGAACCGGCCGATACGGTATGGAAATACATGAGTGTAGATACAGCCGCAATTATCGCCGACTATCTGCTCGAACGGGATTACCGGCTGGATTTCTCCGCCGATTCGACCGGAACATTCCTTGTCGATGCGACCGTAGGAGAAAACCGGCTGTTGCGGGCTTCGGCCGTAGTAAAGCCCGTTGTCCGTGAGATTACGGTTACAAAACTGCATACCGAGGTGCGGCCGCCGCGCTGGGAAACGGGACTCGCCCTCGGAATCGATCCATACAACCAGTGGGCGGGCATCTACGGACGCTATACGAGAGGCCGATGGAGCGGTGAGGTCATAGTAGGGTATGATCCGATCCGGGAAGAACAATATGTCGGCACGAAAATAGGATGGGCCGTGTTCCGATAACTCGTTGCCGGAATTATTTCCCGATTCCGCTCCAATCGAAAAGATTCATTACGGCTTTGTTGGCGTCGAATATGACACGCCAGTTTTTCACGAGGTAAATATCGGTGACTTTCATGGATGTGTCAACGTGATTCAACGCTTCATGAATCACGTATTTGTCCAGTCCGGCTCCGCCCTCCTCTCGGGGAGTCCGCGCTATGGTTGCCCAGGAGTGCCGCGCAGCGTAGAACGTCAGGCCATCGACGCCTATCGCCTCGCCGACATCTTTCAGGCCTTTGTTGATCGCTTTGTTGAATGACACGCGATCTTTGTAGCGGAGGTAGAAGTGAAGCAGCCGTTTTCCCGTCTTATCCGAATAGCGAGCGATCAAAGGGCTGACGCACGGCTCTATCCGAACGTGCATTTCTGCACGGTCCGTGCGGCGGGATGCGGTTTTTTGCCGGAAATACACGATTTCGTCCTTCCTGGCCGGCGGGCAGGTCAGCAGATCGGCGCTGTTCATCCCCATCAGTGCGAACGACAGGAGGAAGCAATCCCGCGCCATCCGAGCGCGTTCGTTGGCGAGTGGCGGCAAGTCGATTATCTGCTGTATCGACTCCGCGGAGATGGCTCGTTTGGCCGTCGGCGCGGGTGTTTCGAGGCGCAAGTTTCTGAAAGGGTTGCCCAAAATATTCATTTGTCCGAGTTCTTCATCGTTGAACTCTTCCTTCGCGCGGTTATAGATGGTTTTGATGCGCGAAATATACAGAGACAGTGCCCTGTTGCCCTTGTTTTTGGTTGCAGTTTCACCTTTCTGCTTTCGGTTGGCGCCTCGTTGCGAAGGCTCCGATTCGATGAATTGCACGAATCCTTTGACGAACGGTGCCGTGATCTCGCCGATGTCGAGCGTATCGCGGCCAATGTATCGTCTCAGCGCGTTGAGGGCTGTCATGTAAATCGATGCCGTACCGGAATTCATCCGCGCCGCTTCCTGCCTCATATACGCTATGAAATCGAGCCGGAATCGCTCTCCGCCTTTCAATCCTGATTTGATGCGTGCGACGAGTTCGTCGATCTCCATTTCCTCGACGGCGTATCCCATGTCGTTGCAGAGGTCGATGCAATCTTCGACCAGTTCGCGGCATTTGCGGCTGAGTTTTTCATCCTTGATTTTCAATCCCCGCGTCAGATCATCGGGCAGTGCATAGAGCGTCGTGCTTATCCAGCGGCTTTTTCGGTGGTGGGTTATGCGCAGCTTGATATTGTAAGTACCGTCTGCGCGTCGCTGGTGGGAAAAGATACAGGTTCGGAAGGTCGCCATAGCTGAACAACATTAGAACAACAATTGCAGACAAATATATACAGAAAGTGTCAAAAGTAAGCGATTTCGATGTGTAAATATTTGTTGGAAAGAAGCCGATAAGACGACAAAAACCGCCTCTCAATACTTTGAGAAGCGGTTTTTTCTTTCGTGATTCCGTTGGGATTCGAACCCAAGACCCACAGCTTAGAAGGCTGTTGCTCTATCCAACTGAGCTACGGAACCGTCCGTCCGTATCGGATGCAGTACGTTTTGCGGCACAAAAGTAATATAAATACACCGACTTTCCAAACCCACCCGGCGGAGAATCGCGGCGGCGGGGTACGGTAATGGGAGGGCGGATCGCGATGGCGCGAAGCGGCGTCTGCCGCAGTGCAGGTCGGGACGTCTGCCGGAACGGGCCTCAGCGTGCGTCGACCGCCGCCCGCAGTCGTTCGAGCGCTTCGGCGAGCCGGATGCGCGGCAGCCCGACGTTCAGCCGCATATGTCCTTCGCCGCCGGGGCCGAACATCTCGCCGTCGTTGAGCGCCAGTCCGGCGCGTGCGACGAAGAGGTCGACGAGCGCATCGTGCGCCAGCCCCAGTTTCCGGCAGTCGAGCCAGACGAGGAACGACGCTTCGGGACGGATCGCCCGGATGCGGGGAACGTATCGCCGCAGGAAGTCGTCGGTGAAGTCGACGTTCGCCTCGACGTACCGCAGCATCTGCCGCCGCCATGCGTCGCCTTCGGGCGTGAAAGCCGCCCGGGTAGCGACGGCCGAGAGCAGGGGCGCCTCGTGGAACTCACCCGCTTCGAGCCAGCCGAAAAAGCGGCGGCGCAGCGCCTCGTCGGGGACGATCGCGTAGGAACTGACCACGCCGGCGATGTTGAAGGTCTTGGTCGGGGCGCCGAAGGTGACGCTGCAATGCGCCGCCGCGTCGCTGACCGATGCGAAGGGGCGGTGACGATGCCCGTAGAGCGCCATGTCGCAGTGGATCTCGTCCGAGACGACCACGACGCCGCGGCGGTCGCAGATCGCGGCCAGCCGGCGCAGCGTCTCCTCCGGCCAGACGATGCCCGCGGGATTGTGTGGGTTGGAGAGGAGCAGCAGCCGGCAGTCGTCGTCCAGAAGGGCTTCGAGCTGCTCGAAGTCCATTTCGTAGCGGTCGCCCGTGCGCCGCAGCGGGTTGCAGACCACGCGGCGTCCCATCTGTTCGGGGACCAGCCGGAAGGGGTGGTAGACGGGCGGCTGGATGACCACCTTGTCGCCCGGACGGGTAAGTGCCAGCACCGCCATGCCGATGCCTTTGACGATGCCGGGAATGAAGCGCATCCACGCCGGATCGGGACGCCAGCCGTGGCGGGCTTCGATCCACGCGGCGATCTGCGGCCAGTAGTCGTCGGGCAGTTGCGTATAGCCCAGCACGGGATGGTCGAGTCGCCGCCGGAGGGCGTCGAGGATGAAATCGGGCGTTGCGAAGTCCATGTCCGCCACCCACAGGGGCAGCAACTCTTTGCGGCCGAACACGTCGGTCAGCGCGTCGTACTTTACGGCGTTCGTGCCGTGCCGGTCGACGATCCGGTCGAAATCATAGGTTTTCATCGATGTCGTGCGACGGGCGTCTACCGTCTCTTTTTGAAATAGTCGTTGTAGATCTTGATCCCGAAGACGATCGAACTCATGATCGTCGTGAGGAGGTTGGTGACGAACAGGGGGATGTTGCCTGTCAGGATGCCCTGCACGGCGAAGCAGGCCGAGCCGAACCCCATCATCAGGAAGGTGCCCGTGGCGATGTCGTCGGTGGAGCGGGTGCGAACGGTACGCACGGTCTGGGGCAGGTACCCGAAGACCATGGCGATGGCGGCGATCGAGCCGATAATATCCGATGGATGCATAGTGCGCTTCTTTTTGCAAATATAGCGAAAATCCCTATATTTGTATCGGTGGATCATCCCCCGTTTTAAAGATCGAAAACATGAACGGTTCGAAAAACAAATTTATGGAGCTGGCGATCGCGCTCTCCGAGAAGAGCGTCGCCGAGGGCGGCGGCCCGTTCGGGGCCGTCGTCGTGCGTCGCGGCGAGGTGGTGGCCACGGGGACGAACTCCGTCACGCTGCTCAACGATCCCACGGCGCATGCCGAGGTTTCGGCCATTCGCGCCGCCTGCGCCGCGGTGAAGGATTTCAAGCTGGAGGAGTGCGAAATCTACTCCTCCTGCGAACCGTGCCCGATGTGCCTGAGCGCGATCTACTGGGCCGGCATCCGCAAGATCTATTTCGCCAATACGCGCGAGGACGCCAAGCGGATCGGCTTCGACGATTCGTTTATCTACGACCAGATCCCGCTCGCCCCGTCGCGGCGGACGGTTCCCTCCGAGGAGATGATGCGCGCCGAGGCGTTGCAGGCCTTCCGGCTGTGGGAGCGGAAGGAGGACAAGGTCGAGTACTGAACCTGCGACGGCTGCCGGTGCACGAAGTCGGTCTCCGGCACGCAGGAGCGAACGGTGTATGGCCGTCCGCAGAGGTGGTGGGTGTCCGTGCGGCCGTCGGGACTGCGGCTCGGAACACGCTTGCGGAGGTGTCGTTTAGGGGGCTCCGGTCGGCGGCGTTTTTGGCCGACGGAAATTTGGCCGCGTGGAAAATTCTTGCTATCTTTGCCCCGCTGCAAAGTCCGCGAGGGTTTTGCGCTTTTAATAACTGATTAACAATTAAATTTTTACAAGCAAATGGCTGTTAAAATTCGTTTGGCACGTCACGGAAAGAAAGCTGCGCCTTTCTATCATATCGTTGCCGCAGATAGCAGAGCGCCACGTGATGGCAAATTCATCGAGAAATTGGGTACCTACAACCCGATTACGAATCCTGCTACGATCGAGCTCAATTTCGAACGGGCTCTGGATTGGTTGATGAAAGGCGCGCAACCCACGGACACCTGCCGTGCGATTCTTTCGTACAAGGGCGTACTCTACAAGAAGCACCTGCTGGGCGGTGTAGCCAAGGGCGCTTTCTCGGAGTCGGATGCCGAGGCCAAGTTCAACAAGTGGATGGAGGAGAAGCTGGGCAAGATCGCTTCGAAGGAGTCGAAGCTCGCTACCGACGCCAAGGCTGCCGAGAAGGCACGTCTGGCTGCCGAGGCCAAGGTGAAGGAGGAGCGTGCGAAGGCGATCGCCGAGAAGAAGGCTGCCGAAGCCGCTGCCGCCGCTGAGGCCGAAGGGGCTGCCGCCGAGGGCGAAGCCGCCGAAGCGCCTGCCGAGGGCGAGGCTGCCGCAGAATAAGGCTTTTCGATTATTGGATAGGGAATTCCCTCTGATACCCTGCGAGGGTGTCGGAGGGAATTTTCGTGACGGAGCATACGAGGTCGGGCGGGGGCTTCCGGTCGGCAGCATGGCTGTCGGGTCTGTTCGGACGGGGGCCGCATCGATCGTCGATTGCTGAAATTTAATTCCGGATCGTTATGTTGTTACCTGTTGCCAAAGTGACCAAATTGTTCGGCGCCGAACGGGGCGGAGGCGTCGTCGTGGCGCTCTATGCGGAGTTTCCGGAGGATTTCGCGCCGGAGTCGGAGCCGTTGTTCGTGCGCATCGATTCGCTCGACGTGCCGCTGTGGTGCGAGCGGTTCGAGCGTCGCGGAGCCGCGGGCGCGCTGGCGGAGTTCGCCGACTGGGATACGGCGCGGCGAGCCTCCGAACTGGTGGGGCTCGAACTCTTCGTCGAGGCCGATGAAGAGCGTTCCGACGATGAGTTCTATATGGAGGATCTGATCGGATTCGCCGCCGACGTGGACGGCCGGCAGGGTGAGGTGACGGACTATTACGACAGCGAGGCCAATCCGCTGCTGGGCGTGACGATCGACGGGCGCGAATACCTCGTGCCGGCCGTCGGGGAGTTCATTGCGGAGATCGATTTCGAGGGCCGGCGCCTGCGGATGACGCTGCCCGAGGGGCTGCTGTCGCTGAACGACTGAAAAATTCGAAGTGAAGACCATGCAGCGCGTTGTCATAGGACTTTCGGGGGGCGTCGACTCCTCGGTGGCGGCTTACCTGCTCAAAGAGCAGGGCTACGAGGTGGTGGGCCTCTTCATGATTAACTGGCACGATACGACGGGTACGCTCGAAGGCGACTGCCCGTGGCACGACGACCGCGTGTTCGCCGAGCTGGTCGCCAGGCGGCTCGACATTCCCTTCCACGTCGTCGACCTCTCGGAGGAGTACCGGCGGCGGGTGGTCGATTACATGTTCGCCGAGTACGAACGGGGACGCACGCCCAATCCCGACGTGCTGTGCAACCGCGAGATCAAGTTCGACGTTTTCCTGAAAGAGGCGTTGCGGCTGGGGGCCGATTTCGTGGCGACGGGACACTATTGCCGGCGGGAGTGCGTCGCGGCGGCCGACGGCACGGAGCATTACCGCCTGCTGGCGGGCGTCGACGGCAACAAGGATCAGAGCTATTTCCTCTGCCAGTTGTCGCAGGAGCAGCTGTCGCGGGCGCTTTTCCCCGTCGGGGGGCTTACCAAGCCCGAAGTGCGGCGCATCGCCGAAGAGCAGCACCTGGCTACGGCCAGGCGCAAGGATTCGCAGGGCATCTGCTTCGTCGGCAAGGTCGACCTGCCGGTTTTTCTGCAACAGAAGCTCGCGGCCAAACGGGGCAACGTCCACGAGATCCGGGCTGACTGGCCGAAATACGCCCGCACAGCGGCTCCCGACGACCTTCCGGCATTGGCCGAGCCGTGGCGCTACACCGTGCGCGACGGCAAGAAGATCGGCGAGCACAACGGGGCCCATTTCTATACGATCGGCCAGCGCAAGGGGCTGGGGATCGGCGGCCGCCGCGAGTCGCTCTTCGTGCTGGCCACCGACGTCGGGCAGAACGTGATCTATGTCGGCGAAGGCGACGCGCACCCGGGGCTCTACCGCAAGGCGCTCTTCATGAAGGCCGGCGACCTGCACTGGATCGACCCCGCCGAGCGGATGCGGGCGGGGCAGCGGCGGCGTTTCCGAGTGCGTATCCGTTACCGCCAGCCGTTGCAGGGCGCCGAACTCGTCGTGTGCGACGAGGGCGGGTATCTGCTTTTCGACGAGCCCCAGCGGGGCGTCACGCCCGGCCAGTTCGCCGTCTGGTACGACGGGGAGACGCTGGTTGGTTCGGGGGTGATCGACCGGTAGCGGCCGAACGGAACGAGGGCCGGCAACATCAGTTGCCAGCCCTCGCTGTGCGTGTGCATACGGATCACTCTGTCCGTTGCCCGATGTAGAAGACATAGCCGTAACGACGGCCGTAGCGACGGTACTGCTCGATCTCCTCTTCCAATCGTTCGACGAAATGTCGGGCGAGAGGGGCGTCGTCGTAGGTTGCGAGAAATTCCCGTGCGCGGGCGGCTGCCGGTGCGTAGTAGTTTTCCGTCCAGCAGGAATCGGGCAGGATGAAGTGGGCGACGGGACGGTATCCGGCCCGTTCCATGCAGCGGATTTTGCCCGAAATGTCGTCGATTTCAGGGAAGTTGTCGCGGAAGAATTCCATTTCGTCGGGCCGTGCGGACGATAGCCACGAACACTCCGTGACGGCGATGAACCCGTCGGGTTTGAGGAACCTCCGCCACTGGGTCAGCCCCTTCTCGAAGCCGATGTTGTAAATGGAACCTTCGGCCCACAGCAGGTCGAACGACGCCTCGGCGAAGGGCAGCGACAGCATCGAGGCGACGATGCCCGTGACTTGCTCCGTCCGGCCTTCGGTCTCCATTCGCCGGTGCAATCCCTCGATCATTTCGGGCAGCAGGTCGACGGCCGTGACGGGACCGTCGAGCGCCGATGCGAGCACCGCCGTCTGGCGTCCGGTGCCGCAGCCGATGTCGGCTATGCGGGGACGGGGCGGCAGTCCGTCGATGAAGCTCAGCGCGCGGCGTGTCTGGGCGTCGTCGCCCGGGCCTTGCCGGTCGAGACCGGCGAAAAACGCTGCGATGATTCGGTAGTCGAAGTCGGAAATCAGATTATACTCTTTGCTCATTGTCGTTGTTTGTATTTGTGCATCTGCGGGGAGCCGCCGAGCGGATCCTTCGGATGCGAATGAATGGATAACATGAAAAATCTCCCTGGACGCAATGTCCGGGAACCCGATGTGTCGGAATCCGCGACGGTGGGCGGATTCCTATGAAACCGAATCCGGTTTGAAAAACGTGTCGTACATCCGGCGTGTTTATTTGCGTCAAAGATAGGTTTAATTTCCGGAACGGCAAATCGTGCGGGGATATTTGTCGGGCCGATGTCCGGCGTTCGCCTCCGTTGCCGCGTGCGGAGGGCGGTGCGGCCGCGGTCGGACACGAAAGCCGGCGCGATTTTTTTGAGCCGTCGCTTGCGGGATTCCCGTTTTTTACTATCTTTACCTACGCTAAATCGTCGAACGTGCCGAAGTTACGGATCATAGTGGGATGTATGGCGGGTTTCTGCCTGCTGGCCGCAGGGCTTCGGGTTCGCGCGCAGCCGCCGCACGGCGTGGCCTTTTACGATGCGGACTGCCTCTACGACACGGTGCCGTCGCCGTTCGGCAACGATACGCGCTATCTGCCGCAGGGAGAGATGCGCTGGACGGGCGAACGCTACCGTCGCAAAGTGATGCAGACGGCCGCCGTGATCGACTCGCTGGGACTGCCGCTCGTCGGGTTGTACGGCGTCGAGAACGAATCGGTGGTGCGCGACGTGGCGGCGGCTTGCAAGGGCGACTACGCTTACCTGTTTCGCACGACCGACAGCTATAACGGACTGGATTTCGCCCTGTTTTACTTCGGCGACCGCTTCTTCCCGGACAGGGTGGAGGCGGGCCATTTCTGGATGACGGCGGCGGGCGAACTGCGCGGAGCAGGGCGCGTGTGTCTGCTGATGAGCGCCAGCGACCGCTATATCGGCTACAAGATCGAGGAGCACCGCCGGCAGCATCCCGACGAACGGCTGCTGGTCGCGGGGCGCACGGCGGGTGCCGAGCCGCAGCGCTGCGGACTGTCGGAACCCCTTGCGGCGGCACGCCGTGCCGGACGGGGTACGCGCCGTGCGGGGAATCGCTGGGAAATGCGCAGCAACGTGTTGATCGATACGGCGTTCCGTGTAGTTCGCGGCGATGTGTACGCCCGCCGTTGGCTGTTCGACCCGTCGGGCGAAGCGCCGTGGGCGACCTATACCCGCCGGCGGTACGAGGGCGGACCGGGCGCTAATTTGCCGGTATTCTGTTATTTCCGGTGAAAATCTTTGGCCCGTCACGAAAAAAATATTATATTCGCACTCCCTTTGTAGGAAGAAGTTAAAAATAACAACGAATAAACTTTAAGATAGTTAAATTTTTTAGGAATTATGGCAGATGTAAAACGTGTTTATACCTTCGGCAACAAGGCCGCCGAAGGAAATGGCAAGATGCGCGAGCTGCTGGGCGGTAAGGGTGCCAATCTGGCCGAGATGAATCTCATCGGCATTCCCGTTCCCCCGGGCTTTACGATCACGACGGAGGTATGTACGGAGTATTACGCTCACGGAAAGGATAAGGTCATCGAGTTGCTGCGCCCCGAAGTGGAGCGTGCGGTGAAACACATCGAGCAGCTCACGAACATGCGCTTCGGTGACAAGACCATGCCGTTGCTGGTCTCGGTGCGTTCGGGCGCCCGCGCGTCGATGCCGGGTATGATGGATACGATTCTGAACCTCGGCATGAACGACGTGGCCGTCGAGGCTGTGGCCAAGCGCACGGGCAATCCGCGTTTTGCATGGGATTCCTACCGCCGCTTCGTACAGATGTACGGCGACGTGGTGCTGGGTATGAAGCCTCAGACGAAGGAGGATCACGATCCGTTCGAGGTGCTCATCGAGGAGCAGAAGGCCAAACGCGGCGTGAAGCAGGATACCGAACTGACGACCGACGATCTGAAAGAACTGGTCGCTGCGTTCAAGGCCGCCGTCAAGAAGCAGACGGGCGAGGATTTCCCCGCCGATCCGTGGGATCAGCTGTGGGGTGCCGTGTGCGCCGTTTTCGGTTCGTGGATGAACGAGCGTGCCATTCTCTACCGCAAGCTCAACAACATCCCTGCCGAGTGGGGTACGGCCGTGTCGGTACAGGCGATGGTCTTCGGCAACATGGGCGAAAATTCGGCGACGGGCGTAGCCTTCTCGCGCGATGCCGCCACGGGCGAGAACATCTTCAACGGCGAGTACCTCATCAATGCGCAGGGCGAAGACGTGGTGGCGGGTATCCGCACGCCGCAGCAGATCACCGTCGAGGGGTCGAAGCGTTGGGCCAAGGCGCAGAATATTTCGGAGGAGGAGCGTCGTGCGAAATATCCTTCGTTGGAGGAGGTGATGCCGGCCGTCTACAAGGAGCTCGACGAGATTCAGCATCATTTGGAGAAGTACTTCACCGACATGCAGGACATCGAGTTCACCATTCAGGACGGCAAGCTGTGGATGTTGCAGTGCCGCAACGGCAAGCGCACGGGCGCTGCGATGGTCAAAATCGCCATGGACATGCTGCGCGAGGGGCTGATCGACGAGAAAACCGCCGTGCTGCGTTGCGAGCCTGCCAAGCTGGACGAGTTGCTGCACCCCGTCTTCGACAAGACGGCGATCAAGCACGCCGAGGTGATCGTCAAGGGTTTGCCCGCATCGCCGGGCGCCGCGACGGGGCCGGTGGTCTTCTTCGCCGACGATGCCGAAAAGGTGTTGGCCAAGACGGGTCAAAAGGCGGTGCTGGTGCGTATCGAGACTTCGCCCGAAGATTTGAAGGGGATGCTCGACGCTGCGGGCATCCTCACCGCACGCGGCGGTATGACGTCGCACGCGGCGGTCGTTGCGCGCGGTATGGGCAAGTGCTGCGTGTCGGGTGCCGGCGAGTTGAAGATCGACTACAAGGCACGCACGATCGAGGTCAACGGCTATACGATCAAGGAGGGCGACTGGATTTCGCTCAACGGTTCGACCGGCGAGGTCTACCTCGGCCAGGTCGCCACGCGCGACGCCGACCTGAGCGGCGACTTCGGCAAGCTGATGGAGCTGGCCGGTAAATATTCGGTGCTGAAAGTGCGCGCCAACGCCGATTCGCCGAAGGATGCCGAGCAGGCGTTCGCGTTCGGTGCGGAGGGCATCGGCCTGTGCCGCACGGAGCACATGTTCTTCGAGGGCGACCGCATCAAGGCCGTGCGCGAGATGATCCTGGCCGACGACGAGGCGGGCCGCCGCGTGGCGCTGGCGAAGCTGCTGCCCATCCAGCGCGGCGACTTCGAGGGCCTCTTCAAGGTGATGAAAGGATACCCCGTGACGGTGCGCCTGCTTGATCCCCCTCTGCACGAGTTCGTGCCCCATTTCGAGAAGGAGCAGCGCGAGCTGGCCAAGGAGATGGGCGTACCCTTCGAGAAGATCGCGGCCAAGGTCGAGGAGCTGAGCGAGGTCAATCCCATGCTGGGGCACCGCGGCTGCCGTCTGGGAAATACCTATCCTGAAATTACGGAGATGCAGACGCGCGCCATCATCGAGGCTGCGATGAATGTCCGTGCGGCGGGTATCCCCGTGCATGTGGAGATCATGGTGCCGCTGGTGGGCAACCACAAGGAGTTGCGCTACCAGAAAAATATCATCGACCGCACGGCCGACGAGGTCTTCGCTGAGCGTAACGACAAGATCGACTATATGGTCGGTACGATGATCGAGGTGCCGCGTGCGGCCGTGACGGCCAACCAGATCGCCGAGGTGGCGGAGTTCTTCTCGTTCGGCACGAACGACCTGACGCAGATGACGCTGGGCTTCTCGCGCGACGACATCGCCAAGTTCCTGCCGGTCTATCTCGAAAAGGGCATCTTGAAGAACGACCCCTTCCAGATCCTCGACCGCAACGGCGTGGGGCAGTTGGTTCGGGAGGCCGTGCTCAAAGGTCGCAGCACGCGTCTGCAACTCAAATGCGGTATCTGCGGCGAACACGGCGGCGAACCTTCGTCGGTAGAGTTCTGCCACTATGCCGGCCTGAATTACGTCAGCTGCTCGCCGTTCCGTGTGCCGATCGCCCGTCTGGCGGCCGCCCACGCTGCGCTGACCGGAAAGTAGTTGATTTGTCCGGAATACACAAACGGCCCGCTTCGAAGCGGGCCGTTTGTGTTGAAAAAGGCGGATTCCATTGAAAAAAATAACAACTTGGCAAAATTTTTTCTATTTTTGGAAACTGGAATTTTAAATCTATAAGAAAAAGATGAAAAAGTTGTTATTGTTGCTTGCGGCTGTCGTCTGCATCTCGACGACGGCTTCGGCTCAGGACAAGGGCGATTGGGCGATCATGCCGCGTATTAACATTTACACGGCGTGGGATGCGGATACGGTTTTCGGCATCGGAGCTGCCGCGCGTTACAATGTTCTCGACCAGCTGCGTCTGGAACCGGCGCTGACGTTGCTCTGCCACGACGGCTGTTCGATCGATCTGAATTGCGACGTACACTACCTGTTCCCCGTGGCCGACCGTTGGAATCTCTATCCGCTGGCGGGTATCAGCGTCAATGATTTCGGCGACTGGTCGGCCGGTATCAACCTCGGTGCAGGGTTCGACTATGCGGTAGCCGACCGGTGGGATATCACCGCGGGCTTGAAGTACATGATCGAGACGCACAAGAATTGGAGCAATCCGCTGATTATTTCGGTAGGCGCTTCCTATCGTTTCTAAAAAAGGTGCGTTCCGAAAAGAGGAGGGCTGCGACAAATAAGTCGCAGCCCTCCTCTTTTCATACGGTTTCACCGGTTATTTCCCGACCGACTGCGCCAGGATGAAGCGGTAGCGCGCCGGATCGAGCCGCAGCAGGGAGAGCAGTTCGTCGGCTGCCGCAC
The DNA here is from genome assembly GCF_006542665.1 of Alistipes communis. Taxonomy (NCBI): domain Bacteria; kingdom Pseudomonadati; phylum Bacteroidota; class Bacteroidia; order Bacteroidales; family Rikenellaceae; genus Alistipes; species Alistipes communis. Next base: position 352,093 of record NZ_AP019735.1, on the reverse strand, counting down.
TGCCGCGCGTGATCGACCGCAGCGCATGGCCTGCGGTGTAGAGGTTGACGTTCTCGGCATAACCTGCGGCATCCATTGCACAGAGCATCAGTACGTTCTCTTCGGGGATGCCCTTGCCTTCGTAGGTTTGCAGGTCGGCGATGTAGACCAGGTTGAGCGGTGCGGTCGCCACGAAGGGCTGGCGTCCTGCGGCGGCGCGGTGGTCGCCCTCGGCTACGCGGGTCAGCGTCTGTTCGCGGCCGTCGTAGCGGTAGATGCCCTCTTCGAAAACGGCATAGACCGTGATGGGGTAGAGCGCCAGTGCTGACGGCGCGGTCAGCTTTCCGTCCGTGCGGTTCTCGCCCGCTGCGGCCCACAGTACGCCCGAAAGCTCTTCAAGCGAGAGTTTCTCAGGGCCGAACTCCCGCCACGAGCGGCGAGCGGCAAGCGCCTCGTTGATCGTCGCTCCGGCCTTGGCCGCAGGTGCGGCGAGTGCGATGCATTCGGTCATCTCGACGGGGGTGGCCGCCGGCTTGGGCGGCTGTGTCGCGCACGCTCCCAACAGGGCGGCTGCGACGAAAAGCAGGTTTTTCATGGCTGAATGGTTTTAACGGAAAAATGTTGAATTTCGTTCGTCCATTTCTCGCCTCGACAATTCGAGTAAACTCGATTGCACTCGGCTTGACGAAATGGTTTGTTTTTTTGCAGTCGTTTTCTCGCCTCGGCATAGCCCGAATTTTGTTCGCCTCTGCGCTCGGCTCGGGGAAAACATCTGTTTTCGATCGCCGTTCCCCTGTTTCCGGCCCGATACGCGGCGGTCCGGTTCGGCCCGACGAAGACGGCGTTCGAACAAAGATACGATTAAGCCGTGCGCCATGCAAATTTATTTGCATGGCCGAGGCGAAGTATCTAAGACGAAGTCAAAGATACGAATAAACGGGCGCCATGCAAATTTATTTGCTTTTTGTTTAGGCGAAGTATCTTCGGCGTCAGCCGAAGATAACGATTTTCCGTTTTTGAGCAGGCGTTTCCGGTGAAAAGTTGTAATTTTGTCGACTGATAACGCAGCACAGGAGTCATGACAGGACAGATCGTAGGCGATACCGAATGGAACGGGCTGCCGATGCCGCGCCGGCTGTGGGCGATTCTGGCCGTCACGTTCGGCGTGGCGCTGTCGGTACTGGACGGTACGATCGCCAATGTCGCGCTGCCGACGATCGCCCACGAGCTGGGAGTCTCGTCGGCCGATTCGATCTGGGTGGTCAATGCCTATCAGCTGGCGATCGTCGTTTCGCTGCTGAGTTTTTCGACGCTGGGCGATGTCGTCGGCTACCGCCGCATCTACATCGGCGGACTCGTCTTCTTCACCCTCTCGTCGGTAGGCTGCGCTTTTGCCGGCTCGCTGGAAATGCTGATCGCCATGCGGGTGATTCAGGGATTCGGCGGTGCGGCTGTGGTGAGTATCAATACGTCGATCATCCGTATCATCTACCCGCGCGACCAGTTGGGGCGCGGCATGGGCATCAATGCCACGGTGGTGGCCATCGCCTCGGTGGCGGGGCCGACGCTCGCGGCCGCGATTCTTTCGATGGCGTCGTGGCACTGGCTCTTCGCCATCAATATTCCGATCGGCATCGCGGCCGTCTGGCTCAGCATGCGTTTCCTGCCGTACAATCCCGTCCGGCTCTCCGACCGTCGCTTCGACTGGCGCGACGGCGTAATGAACGCCCTGACCTTCGGGCTGTTGATCGCTTCGGTCGAGGGTTTTTCGCACGGGCTCGATCCGCGCATCGTGGCCTGCGGCGCGTCGGCGTTCTGCGTGGTGGGTTATCTCTTCGTGCGCAGCCAGCTCCGGAAACCCTATCCGTTGCTGCCGTTCGATCTGCTGCGCATTCCGATCTTTTCGCTCTCGGTTTTCACGTCGATCTGCTCCTTCGTCGCGCAGATGCTGGCTCTGGTGGCACTGCCGTTCTTCTTACAGAAGGAGCTGGGTTACAGCGACGTCCAGACCGGACTTCTGCTCACGGCGTGGCCAGCCGTGATCGTCGTCGTTGCCCCCGTGGCGGGGCTGCTGGTCGAGCGCGTCCATGCGGGTGTGTTGGGCGGCGTGGGACTGACGGTCATGGCTGCCGGACTGTTGTTGCTGGCCCTGCTGCCCGACCATCCGACCGACGGGGCGATCATCTGGCGGCTGGTGGTGTGCGGTGCGGGCTTCGGGTTGTTCCAATCGCCCAACAACAGCATCCTCATCGCTTCGGCGCCCGCCTACCGCAGCGGTTCGGCCAGCGGGATGCTCGCCACGGCGCGGCTCATCGGTCAGACGACCGGCGCGGCGCTCATGGCGCTCTTTTTCCACCTCTTTCCGTCGAACAGTACGCATCTGGCGCTCTATGTCTCGGCGGCGTTGGCACTGGCCGGCGCGTTGGCCAGCAGCACCCGCATTTCGCTAGCGTTGCCCGAGTCGCTGCGTCGTGCGAAAGAGGCTTAAAGTCCTGCCTCCTCGTCGATCAGCAGCACGAGAATTCGTCCGGCGGGATAACACCGTTCGAGCCATACGCGCGAGTTGCAGATGCGCTGCGGCGAGTTGCAGTCGGCGCAGAGTCCCGTCACGGCGCACGGGGTGCGGAATCCCGTGTGGCGTGCGACGTTCTTCGGCCCTGCGATCTGCTGGACGCGCCGCTCGGCGTCGGCCTGTGTATCGACGATTTTGTTGCGACCGGCCAGCAGCACTACGCGGCGCGGCCCGAAGATCACGGGTGCGGTGCGGTTGCCCACCATGTCGACCCAATAGAGCGATCCGCCGAGCGTGACGGCGTTGACGCCCGTCATGAAAAAGTCGGCGAGCAATCCTTTGCGCCGTACTTCGAGCTGTTCGGGTCGCGGCAGGGCGGGATCGAATCCGTCGATGAATTCATAGCGGCTGCCGTTGCGCAGCTCTTCGACGATCCCTGTGGCGCGCAGCGTCATCGAATCGCCGTAAGAGATCGACCGCGGTGCGCAGCGGGCGATCTCGTCGCGCAGCCTCCGGCCCGCTTCGGCCAGGTCGGCGACGCACACGGCTTCGAAACCGTGGCGGCGGAGTTGTCGGGCGCAGGCGGCGAGGCGCGTCGGGAAGTCGGGTGTTTCGTTTTGCATGATTGAATTTATAGTTTCGTTTCGTTACATCGGTACTTCGATCAACAGGAGGTGCGAATTCTCAATGCCTCGCAGCGCGACACGTTCCGTCCGGCGGATGCCCATGCCGTCGCGCGTGCGGAGCGTCTCTCCGGCCGCTTCGACGACACCTTCCAGCACGAAGAGGTAGACGCCGTGATTGGCGCCGTGCAGTTCGTAATCCGTTTCGGCGCCGGACGTCAGGTCGAGCGTCGAGAGCCATGCCTTCTGGTGAATCCACCCCACGTGCTCGCCGCCTTCTCCTTTCGGTGCGACGATCGGGCGCAGCCGGTCGGGTTCGGCCTTTGCGAGGCGGATCTGCTCGTAGCGGGGCGTCAAATCGTCACGGTCGGGGAAAATCCAGATTTGCAGGAATTTCACCTCCCGGTCGGGCAGGTTGTTGAATTCGCTGTGGACGATTCCCGTGCCGGCCGACATCACCTGTATTTCGCCCGGCCGCAGCACTTCGCCGTGGCCCATGCTGTCTTCGTGGCGCAGCTCGCCCGACAGGGGGATCGAGATGATCTCCATGTTGTCGTGCGGGTGCGAGCCGAAACCTTCCCCGCCTGCCACCGTGTCGTCGTTCAGCACGCGCAGCGCACCGAAATGAATCCGTTGCGGGTTGTAGTAATCCGCAAAGCTGAATGTGTGGAACGTCTGTAACCAGCCGTGGTCGAAGTAACCGCGCGTGGCGGCCCGATGAATGACTTTCTCCATAAATAATGCCTTTCGTTTTGTCCGCGTCCGGTGCAAAAGCCGTTCCGATTCGGTCGGGAGCGGGTGTCCGGTTCCGGTTGAGAAAGGTACTGTTTTTTCTTGAAAATACGGCGGCTGCGGGTACGAATCTTTTTCGGCACGCTTCGCCGGTCAGGCTAAGGCCGGTTTCGGAAACACGGACGGACTGCCTGAAAAAGGCAGTCCGTCCGTTTGTGCGGGAGGGGTGCGGTCAGTATTTTTCCGCCTCCGTGAAGTCGTTGTCCGCAGTGAAGGTATCCTGCGTGTAGACATGGCCGAAGCTGTCGGTCGCACGCACCTCGATGGCGGTGGCGGCCGCATCTTTCAGTTTGTACTGATACTGGTGATAGCAGGGGCTCGTACCGCTTTCGGTGGGGTGGTGTTCGACGCCGATGTGGTATCCCCGAATCCAGCGGTCGCCGTAGTTTTGCTCGATCGGGCTCATGTCGCTCCACGTTTTGCCGCCGTCCTCGGACAGCTCCACTTTCCACGTCGTGCCGTCCATGCCGGCGGCGAAGACGTTGGCTACGACGACGTCCGCCCCCAGATCGTATTTGTAGGTGGCGTAAGGCCCCGCGAAGACGGCGTCGCCGTGATAGAGGCGTATCTGGTGATCGTCGGGACGCTGCGAGGCCTTGAAATAGGTGTCGACGATCTTCGTTCCGTCGATCTCGTAGACCATGAAGCCGTTGGGCGTGCCGTCGCCGCCGCAGTTCGAGCGCCAGAAATAGCCGCACGTACCGCCGTGGATACGTTCGAAGAGGTTATGCGAGCGCATGTGATAGGGCTGGAAATAGTGCGTGTGGGCGCACATCAGCGTAGGGTTCTGGTATTTGGAAATCAGGTCGAGCACCTTCTGGCGGTTGCGGTAGTTCGTGTCGCGCAGCGGGATGTGGTAGTAGAGCACGATCATCTTGCTCGTGGGGACGAAGGACAGATCCTTTTCGAGCCACGCCACCTGCTCGTCGGTGAAGCCGCCGGTGTAGTCCTGACCCGAGAAGAGGCAGTTGTCCATCGCGACGAAATGCACTTCGCCGCGGTTGAACGAGTACCACCGCGGGCCGAGCACGTCGCGATAGGTGTCGCCCGTGTAGTCGACCGAGCTCTTGTCGTGGTTGCCGATGGTGGTGAAGAAGGGGACGCCCGTCTCGCCCAGCGCACGCTTCATCGAGGTGAAGGTCTGTGCGTCGCCCTTGCCCAGGATGTCTCCCAGCGCGATGCCGACGGTCGGGATCGTGTAGTCGGCCTTGATCTTCTTGACGTCGGGCACGGTCTCCGTGCGGAAACGCTTGATGTGCTCGTCGTTGTCGGGCTGGGGATCGCCCAGTCCGAAGAGCAGGAAGCGGGTGTCGCTCTGGGAGAGTTTCGTCAGCGTGAAGTCGGCGCGGTAGGGCTTCGTGCTGCTGCCCGTCAGCGAGTTCGCCGCCTGGTAGGTTCCCTGGTAGGAGCCGTAATTCGCCTGCGTGGGAATTTCATAACCCGACGGGGCGGAGATGAAGACGTACTTGGCGTTGGCGCTGCGCACGATCTGGTAGACGCCTTTCGCATCGGTGGCGACGACGCTGTAACCGTCGCTGACGACGATGCCTTCGAGGGGATTGCCTTCGCTGTCGCTCACCAGCCCGTAGAGGGTGATGCCCTCGTCGGGCTTGATCTCGGGTTTCTCCTCTTCCGTGCCGTCCTGGCCGTTATTGCCTCCGCCGGGCAGTTGGGGGACGACCGGATCGTCTCCGCCGCAGGCGATCGTCGTTGCGGCCAATGCTGCGAACATCGTGCGGCGCAGCAGATTGAAGATCGGATTCATTTTCATAGCAGTTGCATTTTAGTTTCAGACCAGATGTCCGCCGGACATCTGGTCTGAGGATTGTTTACCAATTCGGATTCTGTTGGATGTTAGCTCGTTGCAGCTCTTCGGTCGGGATCGGGAAGAGATAGTGCTTTTCGAGGAACACGCGGTCTTCCTTCCAGAAGCGTTCCATGCGGTATTTCTTGCCTCCTACCGAGATCTTGCCGTCGGGGTCTTCCACGGGCCTCATGCCGCAGATGCGGTGCTGCGTCTTGGGATAGGCGCCGTACTTGGCGAAGTACTGCTGGGCCTTCTCGTCGTTGCTGCCGGGCAATGCGTTCCATTGCGACTCTTTGGCCAACTCGGTCGGACTGGTCGGTTCGAGGTAGAAGCGCGTGGAGAAGAAACGGCTCTTTTCGTGGTAGAGTTCGACGCGGCGTTCGCGCAGGATGTAGTCGAGCAGCAGCTCCTTGTTGGTCTTCGCGGCAGGCGGAATGGGAGCCATGAACGAGCGTGCGCGCAGGTCGTTCATCATGTTGTAGACTTCGTCCGTCGCGCCCTTCGAACGGGTGACGGCCTCGGCGTAGACGAGGTAGATCGTCGCCAGACGGATCAGCGGAGCGTCCATGTTCCAGTCGCCCGACATGCCCTTGGTGTAGTAGCCGTCGAAGAATTTGTGGGTGAAGTAGCCCGTCGTCGTCGAGTTTGCGGCGTTGATCTCATCCGAACCCGTCGCGGTGTTGATCCACTTGCCCTTGAACATCGCGCCGTGGTAGGTGATGTCGCGGTAGAAACGCGGATCGCGGTTCTCGTAGGGGTTGGCGTCGTCGTAGGCCTTGGCCATATCCTCCTCGGAGATCAGACCGCCGTAGAGCGCCTTGTGGTTCTCTTTGAGGGCGTAGATCGGATAGCCGTAGCCGTCGGGGCCGATTACCTCGTATTCGTCGACATGCTCCTGTACGGGAACTTCGCGAGCCTGTCCCTGCGACGAGGGGGGATACATGTCGTTGTGATAACCGACGGTCTTGGCTTGAAGGAAGAACCAGATCCATTCGCATTTCTTGGCGTCGAGCGAGCGGGCGGTTCCGCTGAACAACTCCCACAGACGGGTGTAGACCTTGCCGTTGCTTTCGTCTACGTTGCCGAAGTTCGTCGTGTTGCTCTTATCGGCTCCCTGGTAGAGCGAATAGCGTTTTTCGCCGGTGTTGGTCGTGAAATCGATGACGGCCTTCGCTGCCGCGGCGGCAGCGTCCCAGCGGGCGGGATCGTAACGCTGGTACTCGGAGGCGTAGTTGCGGTTATCGCCTTTGAGCGTCGAGCCGTTGTAGAGCGGCGTGGCGGCGATCCAACGCGCCATGGCTTTCAATGCCAGGCAGGTACCCTTCTCCACACGGCCGAACTGCTCGGCCAGATAGCGCTCCGGAACGCGCGAAAAGGCGTTGTCGCAGTCGTTGCATATCTTTTCGACGATCGAGTGGACGTTCTCGCGCTCGAATTTCGGCAGGTTGTTGGGGTCGACCGTGTAGTCCACGTAGGGGCATTCGCCGTAGCTCTTCAACACGCAGTAGTGCAGGTAGGCGCGCAGGAAATAGACCTCGCCGATACGCTGCGACAGCGTTCCGGGGTGTACCTGCGAGTCGGGCGTGTTGTATTTCTCGATACCTTCGAGAATGACGTTTGCACAGCGGATGTCTTGATAGAGCGCAGGCCAGAAAGTGTGGCAGGCTCCGGCGTCGGTCGTGGCGTTGCATTTCGAGTAGAGTTCCGCACCGGGTTCCCAGTCGCCTTCGTTGAACTTGTTCGACCAGCCGTTCTCGGCCGACGAACCTTCGCACTCGTCGGCGAGCGCCGAGTCGCTGAAATAGCGGATATGCACCAGCGGCTGGTCGGCGGCGCGCACGTAGAAATAGAGACGGTTGATAAGTTGTTCCGTTTCGTTGAAACGGGTGAAAACATCCTCTTCCGTCTTGTCGCCCTGCGGCGTCTTGTCGAGGTAGTCCTCGCAGCCGAACAGCGACAGGGCCGAACAGCAGAGGAGCAGGTATTTCAATATGTTTTTCATAGTCGATTCGAATGTTTTGGAATGGTTAGAATGTCATGTTGATGCCGAGGTTCACGACGCGCTGCACAGGGAACCAGCTTCCGTCGCCGTTCTTGATTTCGGGGTCCATGTCGACGTCGCCCAGGCGGTCGAACGTCAGGAGGTTCTGTCCCTGTGCATAGATGCGGACGCTTTGGATGCCGGCCTTCGACGTCCAGGCCTTGGGCAGCGTATAGCCGATCTCGACGTTTTTCAGACGGATGTACGAAGCGTCGTAGAGGAACAGGCTCGAATACTGCTGTTTGTTGTTGTTGTGGATGCCGTAGTGCAGGGCGGGATAGGTCGCCGTGGCGGCCGTTTCGGGCGTCCAGCGGTTGAGGTGCATCTTACGCACCTTGCCCGTGCGCGACTGGTCGTAGAGCGGGAAGTCCCATACGGCCGGGCCGCTCAACTGCACCGAACAGAGCGCCGAGCCCTGCCACAGCATACTGAAATCGAATCCCTTGTACGACAGCCCGACCGGAATACCGTACTGGATTTCGGGAGTACGGGGGTTGCCGACGGCCGCACGGTCGTAGTTGTTGACCACGCCGTCGCCGTTCATGTCCTTGTAAACCACGTCGCCCGGTTGTACGGGGCCCCAGATAGCGAACCCGCTGCCGCCGTTCATGGCGTTCAGGCGATCGGCTTCGTCCCGGTCGGCGACGAAGTGATCAAAGATGTAGCAGAAGTTCTCACCCACGCGGCGGCCGGTCTGGTAGCGCCACGGGCAGTCGCGACCGTTGTTGTCGATGTAGCTGATCTCGTTGCAGAATTTCACCTTGTTGCGGGCGAAGGTGAAGTTCGGGCGGATCCAGTAGCGGAAATGCTGTCCGATGCGGCCGTCCCAGCCGAGCTGGAACTCGATACCGCGGTTGTCCACGATACCCGAGTTGACGATCGGGGCGGTCTGTCCCACGATATAGGGGAAGCCGAGTTTATCGTCGGTATTGAGCGAGGTGAGGATGTCGTAGCGGTGCTCCTTGAAGACGTCGACCGAGAGGGTCAACCGCTGGTGGAAGAACTCGGCGTCGATACCGAAGTTGAACTTGCGTGCCTTCTCCCACGTCAGCGACGGGTTGGCGAAGATGCCTTCGATGAGGGTGGTTCCGAATGCTTTCTTGTCTTCGCCGAAGTAGATGTTCATGTTGCTGCCCGACGTGTAGTATTGCAGGTAGGCGAAGCGGGTGCTCCCCATCTGGTCGTTACCTACCAGACCGTACGATGCACGCAGTTTGAGGTGGTCGATCCAACGCACGTTCTTCATGAATTCCTCCTGCGAGACGACCCAGCCGATCGAACCTGCGGGGAATACGCCGAAACGGTGTCCGCGTGCGAAGTTCTCCGAACCGTTGTAGCCGATGTTGAATTCGAAGAGGTATTTGTTCTTGTAGTCGTAGGTCGCACGTCCCGAAAAACCCATGTAACGATAGGGAACCTCCTTGCCGACGATCTTGTTTTGCATGTAGTAGAGTACCATCGCCGTCACGTTGTGGTCGCCGAACTTGCGGGCGTAGTCGAGTCGGGCCTGGAAACGCGACGTCCCTTCGGGGTTGGCGTGGCTGAGGCTGTTGCCCTGCGCGTCGTCGGTGGTGCGCTGGTTGGCCGTCACGTAGGAACCGTTCTGAATCCAATAGGCCGAGTTGTTCTTCCACTCGTCGATACTGTACTCCTCGGGTAGCATCCACGTCGAGTAGCCCGGGTAGGTCAGATTACCTGTGCTGTGGGTCGGTACGCTGTTGTTGATCGTGTGCTGGTTGAAGGTGTCGTAGGAGAACTGCGCGGCGATGCTCAGACCTTCGGTGATGAAGTCCAGATCGTGGCTCAGTTTGAACGATCCTTGCAGGTAGCGGCGCGTGCGCTTGCTGAAACCCGAACGGCTCAACTGACCGAGCATGTTGTAGCGGTAGTCGTTGTCGGCGTAGAGCAGGTAGCCTCCGTTCTCCTCGAAATCGCCCTGATTGACTTCGTTGCCGTTGTTGGGCAGTACGATCGGCAGGTAGGGCGGCTGTGTGTTGGCCAGCGAGATGATGTTGGCCGCCGTGGCGCCGGGATAGGTATACTCCGTCACGCGGGCACCCAGATCGACCGAGATTTTCAGCCGTTTGGTGGCGTCGACGTCGACGTTGGCGCGGAAGTTATAGCGCAGGAAATTGTTGGCGTTGTCGGAGTTGGAGTGCTTGTAGTTGCCGCCCTGCTTGTAGTAGCTTCCCAGGATGAAGTAGCGGGCGCGGTCCGTGCCGCCGCGTACCGAGAGGCTGTAATCCTGCAATACCGAGGGCTGGAACGCATAGTCGAAATAATCCCAGTTGTAACCCAGCCCGTCGGAGTTGTCGCCTTTGGCGCGGCGGTAGTTGTCGATCGCCGTCTGCGTGAAGAGCGAAGGCGAGTCGGCCGCGAGCGAGGGGTTGTCGTTGAGCATCGCCTCGTTGTAGAGCGTCGCGTAGTCGGCCGATCCGAGGTAGTCGGGGTAGCGGATCGGTTCGCTGATGCCCACCGAGGCCTTGAAGTCGACGGTCGGTTTCTCGCCCTTGCGGCCTCGCTTGGTCGTCACGACGATCACGCCGTTGGCGCCGCGGATACCGTAGGGTGCCGTCGCCGATGCGTCTTTGAGGATCGTGAAGGTCTCGATCTCGTCGGGAGCCAGATAGCTCATGTCGCGCTCGATACCGTCGACGATCATGATGACGCCCGACTGTCCGTAGGTCGAGATACCGCGGATGTTGAGCTGTGCGGCGTCGTTGCCCGGCTCGCCGCCGGAGAACTGGTTCACCAGCAGACCCGGCATACGTCCGGCCAGCGCGTTGTTGATGTTGGCCGTGGGGGACTGTTTGAGGTCTTTGGTCGTGATCGTGGCGATCGAACCGGTGATCGTCTCCTTTTTCTGGACGTTGTAACCCACGACGACGACCTCTTCGAGCGCCTTGCTGTCTTCGAGCAGCGTGATGTCGATCTTCGTGCGGTTGTTCACGTTGATCTCCTGCGGTGCGTAACCGATGTAGGAGACCATCAGCGTCGCGCCGCCGTAGGGGACGTCGATGCTGTAACTGCCGTCGGCGTTCGACACGGTGCCGAAGTTCGTACCCTTGACGATAAGGGTCACGCCGATCATCGGGTCGCCCTTGTCGTCCTTGACGAATCCCTTGACCGTCAGTTTCGACGACTGAGCTTGTGCGGCCGGTTCCGCATCCGCCTTGCCCGGAGAGGCCACGGCGGCCTCTCCCAGGCAAAACAGACACAATATCAGTGTTAAAAAACCGTATTTCTTCATGACTGTATTGTAGTAGTTGGGTTGATGTTACTCTTTGATTGTGATGTTCATGACGGTTCCGGCCGATGCGTCCTTCGTGGCCTGATCGCAGATCGTCACGTCTGCTTCATCTTTTTCAAAAACTTTTTGATAGATATAGACCGGATTGACGTGCTCGGCACTCTTGACGGTCGCCGTGAGGGTTCCGACGTTTTTGCTGGTGGAAATCGTCACGACGGTATTCGAGTTCTCGATCACGACCAGACCGGCTACCAACGGGAAGGCCGTCGTAGCGGGTTCGATGGTCGTAACGGTGATGTTGCCGTAGTTTTCGCAGCTTTCGATCGAGTTGCCGGCATTGCGGGCAGCCGAAAGGATACCTGCGGCACGATACCTGAATACGCCCGTGATCGATCCGCGGTTGATGCAACCCTTGATTTGAAGATTGCCGTAGGCCGAACCGATGATTCCGCCTATCTGCGAGGGTACGCTTCCCGCGGCCGTTTCGTCTGTTTTCGGATTGCTGAGGTTGCCCGTGTTGGTGCAGTTCTCGATCAGACCGCTCTTCATCTTCTCGGCGATACCCACCAGACCGCCGGTGTAGTTGGTCGTGACGGCGATATCTGCCTCGTTGTGACAGTCGACCATTTTCAACGACAGCTTGTCTTTTCCTTTGTCCGATCCGATGCAGCCAGCGATACCTCCGATACGGCGGTTGGCCGATTTCGCATTGTTCATGACGATCTGTCCGCGGTTGTAACACTTCTCGAACGATCCGTAACCGTAGCCGAGAATACCGCCGAGCGAGTGGAACTGCTTGTTCGTGCCGTTGAAGTCCATGGTCATGGCGCCTTCGTTCACGCAGTTGGTGTAACTCCATTCTGCGGCTTCGGTCATGCCGATGATACCGCCGATGCGGCCTGAATCCTGACCGGAGTCGGCGAGGTTCATGTTGATCTTGCCTTTGTTCGAGCAGTCGACGAACGAACCTACCGTATCGTCGGCTGCACTGCCGACCAGACCGCCGATAGCGACCGAACGGACGGATTGCAGGAACTCGAAGTTACCGGTATTGTGGCAGTCGGTGTAGATCGAGCCGGCCTTGTCCTGACCGACCAGACCGCCGAGATTTCCCATCGTGCTGCTGGTTTTCAATCCCGAGAAAGTGATTGCCGCCGTATTGGTGACGCCGGTCAGTGCGGCGCCGTTGTTGAAGACAGCGAGCGTACCGGCCGTAACGGGATCGATTTTGCTGATCGTCATGCTGCCGGCCAGCGTCAGATTCTTCACCGCGGCCGTTGCATCGAGCGTGTGGAACAGGCCCAGCTCCTTGGCGTCGCCGTCGTTGAGGCTGACCGTGAGGGTATGTCCCTTGCCGTCGAAGGTGCCGGTGAACGGATTTTCGGCCTGCCCGACGAAGCAGGTCTGGGAGAATGCGCTCAGGTCGACGTCCTGCAACAGGATCACCGTGCCCTCCTGCATGAACTCGTCGAGCGGCGCGGCCTCCGTGACGGCTTTGCCGAAGGCCACGAAATCGTCGCCCGTGGCGATGCCTTTCAGCGAGAGCTGCGTTTCGAACGATTCGGTCAGCTCCTCGGCCGAAACCGCATCCAGTGTGACCGTGCCGGCGGGGATTCCGACCCCTTCGGCAGGTGCGGTGACTTTGAGCATTGATGCGGCGATATCCAGTTCGACCGTCCAGCCTTCGGGGGCCGTGATGTCGCACTTGTCTACATACTGCATCGTGCAGGGGATGTTGCGCTGTTCGCCGAAGACGAAGCGGTCGATCGGCTCTGCGAACTGGATGACGGGCATCTTGGTCGAGAGCTCGACGCTGATCGACGACGATTCGCCGGCCGTGCCGCGGACGCTCAGCGGCGTCACCTTGACCGCACCGGTCAGCGTCGGATTCTGACTGTCGGGCATCGGCGCCGTGACGGTCAACTGGCTGTTTTCGAGGTCGGTTTCCGTCGTCCAGCCCTCGGGAGCTTCGACTTCGAGCGAAGAGGTGTTTTCGCACGAGAAGGGGAAGACGAGGCTCTTGCCGTAGGAGAAGATGTGGTTTTTGGTCGTCGCGTCGCCGTCGAAGGTCAGCGAAATGCTCTCTTCGAGGGCGGCTACGCTGAGCGTGTAGCTCATCGTGCGTCCGGCCTGCGAGGTGATCGCGATCGTGATGTCGCCGCCGGCTTCGGCTTCCAGATCCGAGGCGACGGGAGCCGTCACCGTGCAGCTCCGCGAGCTGGGGATGACGCTGCATTTCCACCCTGCGGGAGCCGTGACCTCCGTGTAGGTCACGAATGCGCTTTTCAGCGTGTAGGCGGTCGTCGCGCCGAACTTCATGCTTTGGAGACCTTCGATGAGGGTGCCCTCCGTGTCGTAGAGTTCGAATTGGATCGCTCCGTCTTCCGCGTCCACGTCGTCGATGCCGCACGATACGACGCACAGCGTCGCGGCGGCAAGGAGCGTGTTCAGAAGAAAAAGAAGAGATTTTCTCATAGATGAAAGTTTTAGATTAGAGTTAGAATTGTAGAAACGATCGCACATTGCGAGACGGTCGCAATGCGGAAATGGTTCAGGTCGGTGTATATATAAGGAATCATTCGGAGAATGAAGGTTGGTTGCGGAAGTATCGCGTGCGGATGCCCTTTTCCGTTGGAAATAAGGGCGAAACGAAGTCCGATTCAGGTAGATCAAAAGTAGACCTTTGACCGATACGAACCAATGGCGTCAAAAGAAAATATAAATTCGATTTTGCTGTAATATATTCGTAATCAGATGGATATTTCGATTCGTCCGGTTCGATTATATGAATTGCGTATGAATCGGAACAGGCCGCGAACCGTCGGATCGGTTACCGGATTTCCAGTATTCGCTTTTCGAACTCCTGCGGAGGGATCGTCGCGGCGTTTCGCAGCCGGTTGCGGTAGGTGTAGACCGTGTTGATCGAGATGTGCAGGAATTGTGCGATCTGCGCATTGTCGGTGATGCCGAGCCGGATGACGGCTAGCAGCCGGAATTCGGTGTTGAGTTTGGTGGATTTGAGCCGCTCCGTTTCATGCAGCAGCGCGTTGACCTGTTCGATGAAGTCGGGGTAGATCGAGAGGAAAACAGTGTCGAACTCGTTGAAGAAGGCCTTGTATTCCCGTTCGGTGGAGGAGGGGGAGCGCAGTTCGCGCAGAAGGCGGTCCAGCCCGTGCGTATTGAAGGTCTTGAAGAGTTGGACGCGGAAACGTTCCAGTTTGTTGATATAGAGCGTGCTGAGCTGCATATAGTGACGGATGTACTTGTCCTTGACCGTGTTGGCTTTCGACAGTTCGTCGTTGATCGTCTCCTGCTGCCGGTTGATGACGCTGAGGCGTTCGTTGAGTTCGCGCAGCCGCTCGTTGTCGTTGGCGTGTTGCGTTTGGAGTTGTTTGATGGTGCGTTTCTGCCGCAGCGTGAAGACGAGGATTCCCGTGAGCAGCAGAATCGTGCCCGTCACGACGGCGAGCAGGAGGTAGAGCCGGTGCTGGTGGCGGGCGATCTCCTGCATGAAACTCTGGTTGATTTCGGTCATCGTGCGCGACGCGATCAGGATACGGTTGACCGAGTTGCAGTCGATCGCGTCATCCAGACTGCGCGTGATGTAGCGGTTGGCGCGCACGAGATCTCCCCGTCGGAAGAGCAGGTCGGCCAGTCGCGGCAGGGCGCTGTATGCGAGGCTGGGTACTTCCAGATCGTAGATTGCGGTGAGCGTCAGGTAACGCAGACGTTGCTCGTCGTCGCCCAACCGGCCGTATGCGTCGGCGAGACTGTTGGCGATCACCGCCTTGTTCGGTGTGGAGTTGTCGTTGCGTGAAAAGAATGCGTTCAGTTCGCGGATGCTTTCCTGCGGATCTCCGCCCTCTTCATACCGCTTGTCGTGGCGCATCAGCGTGCAGGTGAGCCGGTTGCGGTCTACGACCAGCAGCACGGAGTCGCGGTAGAGGCCTTTCAGCCGTCTGTATTCGCGTTGCAGCGGGCCGGCCATGGCGGTTTGCGCCATGGTATGATAGAGTTTCAGGTAGCAGTTGTAGTAGTCCACCGAATCGAATTCGGGGCCGTGGGCCGGAATCGCTTCCAGTTGGTCGGCTGCGGCCTTGTACATTCCCAGGAAGATGAGATTCTTGCAGCGGATGAGCCGTGCGGCGTTGATCCGCTGCGGATCGCCCAGTTGGCGGGCGTACGTTTCGAGCCGGTCGCTGTAACGGAGCGCCGAGTCGAGCTGGAACTTCTGGAATTCGTTGTAGAGATGGAGGGCGGCGGCATACCTGTCGCGCGGGGTGCGGCTTTTATGCAGATCGTTGCGGTAGGTGTCGATCCGGTGGAGTTTGAGCCGGATCGCCTCTTTGCGTTCGGCTACGAGCGAATCGAGCCGTCGGAGAAGTTCGTCTTGGGAGAGGGTCAGCAGCGGGTCGAAATTCCCCCCCCCTCCGCATTCCGGGAGTGGAGATCACTGTTCGTAGCGGCCAGACAGATGTTCCATCCGATGAACAGTCCGCCTATGATCGAGAGGGCGTAGCGGTACATTTCCGTTTTAGATTTGGGTTAGTGTCAACAAATATACGCTTTTTCCCCGAGAAACAAAGACCCCGCCGACAGTTTTCCGGCTGTCGGCGGGGCGGATCTCCGGGGCGGGGTTACCGCCGTTCGGAGTGTTCGGCGACGTAACGCCACAGAGGGGCGGCCATCAGGGCCTGCGGAATGCAGTTCTCTTCGAGCAGCCGGCGCACCTCTTCGAAGGTGAACAGATGGATGCGGATGTCCTCGCTCGCTTCGAGGTGCTGCGTCGAAAGCGGCTGCACGCCGGTGGCGAGGAACGTGTAGGTGAGGTTGGTGTGGGTGGCGGGGTTGGCCGAGAGCACCATGTACTCTTTCCACTCGCCGCCGCCGTATCCGGTCTCCTCGTAGAGTTCGCGCCGTGCGGCGTCGAGCGGCGTGGCGTCCTGCGGGTCGCGCACGCCGGCGACGATCTCGTAGGAGGTGCGTCCGAGTCCGTGGCGGTATTGGTCGATCAGGAGGAACCGCCCATCGTCGGTGCGTGCGATGACGTTCACCCAGTCGGGATATTCCAGCACGTAATAGGAGGGGATGCGTGCGCCGCCGGGGAGTTCGACGGCTTCGCGCCGCACGGTGAACCACGGCTCATGCGCCAGATATTCGCTGTTCAGGACTTTCCAGGGTCGGTGATCGGGTTGTTTCATGGGAATTCGCTTTTCGGCAAAGATACGATATTTTTGCGTTTCCCGTGCGGGAGCGTATGCGATTTGCCGAAAGGCGGCACCGCGGAGCGATGCCGGCAGTTCGCCGACATCCCGCGCGGCGGACTGCACTGCGCTGAGGCTCGTGCGGAACCTGCCGCCGTCGGCGAATCGCAGAAGATACCTTGAAAGTGCGGGGAATTTCTGCGCATAAGCGCTGGATTTCATGTCTTTAACCTTGTTTTGGATCGTCCGTTCCGGCAAAGTGCTTGAAAAAGTTGCTTTTGTCTGCGTTTATCCGTATCTTTTGGTGCGTAAAATTTCTTTTCGAGATGATTCCTTCTTCGCAGCGAAAAGCCATTGCCGATCTGCTTCGGCGCGAGGTCGTGCCGGCGATCGGGTGCACCGAACCGATGGCCGTGGCGTTGTGTACGGCGCGTGCCCGCGAGCTGCTCGGCGGCCTGCCCGAACGTATCGAGGTGCTGTTGAGCGCCAATATCCTCAAAAATGCGATGGGCGTCGGGATTCCCGGTACGGGGATGATCGGGCTGCCGATCGCCGTGGCGCTCGGCGCGCAGATCGGGCGGTCGGAATGCGGGTTGGAGGTGCTGCGCGACGTGACGCCCGAAGCGGTGGCGCGTGCGCGCGATTATCTTGCGGCCGATGCCGTGTCGGTCGCGCTCAAAGAGGGGATCTCCGAGACGCTCTATGTCGAAGTGCATTGTACGGCGGGCGGACGGCGGGCCGAAGCGGTGATCGCGGGTTCGCACACCCGCTTCGTCTATCTGGCCTGCGACGGCGAGGTCGTGCTCGACCGCCGGACGGGTGCGTCGTCGCGAGAGGAAGAGCCGTGCGTACCGTTGACGCTGCGACGGGTTTTCGACTATGCGCTGGCGGCGCCGATCGACGAACTGGCGTTCATCGACGAGGCGCGCCGGCTCAATATGGCTGCGGCCGAATTGGCATTGGGCGGCGAATACGGTCATTCGCTGGGGCGGACGCTGCGCGGCCGGAGGGAGCTGCACGTCATGGGCGACAGCCTCTTTTCCCGGATGCTGGCCTATACCTCTGCCGCGTGCGACGCCCGCATGGCGGGTGCGATGGTGCCGGTGATGAGCAACTCCGGCAGCGGTAATCAGGGGATCGCGGCCACGGTGCCGGTGGCCGTCTACGCCCGGCAGACGGGCGCTTCGGAGGAGCGGACGCGCCGTGCGCTGGTGCTGAGCCACCTGACGGCGATCTATATCAAACAGAGTTTGGGGCGGCTCTCGGCGCTGTGCGGCTGCGTCGTAGCGGCTACGGGGTCGAGCTGCGGCATCGCCTACCTGATGGGCGGCGGTTACCGCGAAGTGGCTTGTGCCGTGCAGAACATGATCGCCAACCTGACGGGGATGATCTGCGACGGTGCGAAGCCCAGTTGTGCGCTCAAAGTGTCGAGCGGCGTCTCGACGGCCGTGATGTCGGCGCTGCTGGCCGTCGAGGGGAAGTGCGTCACCTCGGCCGAGGGGATTATCGACGACGACGTGGATCGCAGCATCCGCAACCTCACGGCGATCGGCCGCGAGGGGATGGCGGCTACCGACCGGCTGGTACTCGACATCATGACTCATAAGAAACCTGCGGACTGCGAACGCTGAACGGCGCCCCTCAGGGACGCCGTTTATTCGGAGGGGGCGGGATCAGTGTGAGGCTCCGCCCCAGAGGTTCAGGATGACGACACCGGCCACTACCAGCGTGATGCCCGCGATGCCGGTCAAGGTCAGCTGTTCGCGGAACAGCAGCACCGACAGCAATGTCGCAGCGACGATTCCCAGTGCGCACCACGTGGCGTAAGCGATGCTCAGCGGCATGTAATGCAGCGCTTTCGACAGAGCGTAGAAGCAGAATACATAGGCTGCGACGCATCCCAGCGACGGCCATAACCGCGAGAATCCTTCCGTGTATTTGAGCAGGGTCGTTCCTGCCAGTTCAGCGGCGATCGCTGCTGTCAGCCAGATGTAACCGATCATGATGTTGCCCGTTTCGTTTCAAAGATAGATACTGCCGTAATCGACCGTAATCCCCGAGGCCGGAGTCCGTTTTTATCCGAAGGCGGTTTGTCCTGCTGTAAAGATACGAATAAGCAAGGGCAAAAGCAAACTCGCTTGCATTTTGCCGAGCGAAAGTATCTTCGGCAAAGCCAAAGATACGAAAAGCGGAACGCAGAAGCAAACGCCGGTCTGATTATGCCGGAACGGAATTACGAGGCGTCGGCCGACGATAGGAAAACCCCGATGTCCGAGGATATTTCAGCCTGAATCCGGACGGGGCAACGCCGCCGCTCGGGGCGCTCTGCGCGAAGAGAGATTGTTTCCGAATTCTCTGCGGTTTCTCTTTCCGACGTGTTTATTTCGTCTTGTATGAACAGCGGTACTTTCCGCCTGCAAGCCGCTGCAACTTGCTTTTCAAAAGATTACGGCGCAGCGGCGAAAGCCGGTCGGTGAAGACCTTTCCTTCGATGTGGTCGTATTCGTGCTGGATCACGCGGGCGGGCAGTCCGGTGAACTCCTCGTCGTGTTCCACGAACTTTTCGTCGACGTAACGCATCCGGATCGAGACGGGACGGCGCACGTCCTCGTGCAGTCCCGGCAGCGAGAGACACCCTTCGTTGAAGAGCGAAGTCTCCTCCGAGCGTTCGTAGATTTCGGCATTGATGAAGGCGCGGCGATAGTCCGCCAATTCGGGATGGTCCTCGCCCCACGGCGTGCAGTCGACGACGAACAGGCGGATGTTCTTGCCGATCTGCGGTGCGGCCAGCCCCACGCCGTCGGCTTCGCCGAGCGTGAGGAACATGTCTTCGACCAGTTTTGCCAGGCCGGGGTAATCGGGCGCGATATTTTCGGAAGGGTTGCGCAACGTCTGCGAACCGTAAATGACAATCGGGTAAATCATGGTGTTATTCGTTTTTTTTCCATAGTCGTTTCTCGCCTCGGCAATTCAAGTAAACTCGATTGCACTCGGCTTAACGAAATGGTTCGGTATTTTTCCTCCGCAGGCGTCGTGGTAGCCGCGGCGGGGTTATCTGTGTTGTTCGGCGCGGCGGCTCGACATGAAATCTTCGAGGATGATCGTCGCCGATATTTTGTCCACCAGCGCGCGGTTGCGGCGTGCCATTTTGCGCAGGCCGCCGTCGAGCATGGCGCGGTGGGCGATCGCCGACGTGAACCGTTCGTCGTAGAGGACGACCTCGATCGAGGGGTAGGTACGGTGCAACCGCGCCACGAGCGGCAGCACGAAGCGCATCGTTTCCGACGGGGCGCCGTTCATCTTCAAAGGCTTGCCCACGACGATGACCGAAACGTCCTCCCGTGCGATATATTGTGTCAGGTAGCGCTCCAACTCGCGTGTTTCGACCGTGGCGAGTCCCCCTGCGATAAGTTGCAGGGGGTCGCTTACGGCGATTCCCGTGCGGCGCGTACCGTAGTCTATGGCGATGATCCGGCCCATCAGCAGGTGCGGTCTGGATGACGACGAATCGCTGCCGGCCGTCCGGCCGAAAGCACGGCGGCTCTCCGGCGGAGGCTGCCACACTCCGTTCTCTCGCGGCGATTCATATCAGAGGTTCAGTTTCCGGAAGAGTTTACGGTAGGAGACCTCGTCGTCCACCATGCGGTAGAGGTCGTCGATCGCCACGCGCTCCTGCTGCATCGTGTCGCGGTGACGCACGGTGACGGTGCCGTCTTCGAGCGTCTGGTGGTCGACCGTCACGCAGAACGGCGTGCCGACGGCGTCCTGGCGGCGGTAACGTTTGCCGATCGAATCCTTCTCGTCGTAGACCACGTTGAAGTCGTATTTGAGCTGGTCGATGATCCGCTGTGCGACATCGGGCAGTCCGTCCTTTTTGACCAGCGGCATCACGGCCACCTTGACCGGCGCCAGCGCGGGCGGGAAGGCGAGTACCACGCGGCTCTCGCCGTTTTCGAGCTGCTCCTCCCGGTAGGCCGCCGAGAGCACCTGCAATACCATGCGGTCGACGCCGATCGAAGTCTCGACGACGTAGGGCACATAGCTTTCGCCCGTTTCGGGATCGAAATACTGCATCTTCTTGCCGGAGAATTTCTGGTGGTTGCCCAGATCGAAATCCGTGCGCGAGTGGATGCCTTCCACCTCCTTGAAGCCGAAGGGGAAGTTGTATTCGATGTCGGTGGCGGCGTTGGCGTAGTGCGCCAGCTTCTCGTGGTCGTGGAACCGGTACTGATCGTCGCCGAAGCCCAGTGCGCGGTGCCATGCCATGCGGGTCTCCTTCCACTGGTTCCACCACTTCATCTCCTCGCCCGGACGCACGAAGAACTGCATCTCCATCTGCTCGAATTCGCGCATGCGGAAGATGAACTGCCGCGCCACGATCTCGTTGCGGAAGGCCTTGCCGATCTGCGCGATGCCGAACGGAAGTTTCATGCGGCCCGTTTTCTGGACGTTGAGGAAGTTGACGAAGATGCCCTGCGCCGTTTCGGGACGCAGGTAGATCGTGTTGGCCCCTTCGGCCGTCGATCCCATCTGGGTGGAGAACATCAGGTTGAACTGCCGCACCTCCGTCCAGTTGCGCGTGCCCGAAATGGGGCAGGCGATCTCGCAGTCGAGGATGATCTGCCGCAGTCCGCCCAGGTCGTTGGCGTTCATCGCCTCGGCGAAACGGGCGTGTACCTCGTCGCGTCTGGCGGCCGTCTCGGCGACGCGGGGCGACGTGGCGCGGTATTTCTCCTCGTCGAACGACTCGCCGAAGCGCTTGCGGGCCTTTTCGACCTCCTTTTCGATCTTCTCGTCCTGTTTGGCGATCCACTCCTCGATGAGTACGTCGGCGCGGTAACGTTTCTTCGAATCCTTGTTGTCGATCAGCGGATCGTTGAAGGCCGAAACGTGTCCCGAAGCCTCCCATGTGCGGGGGTGCATGAAGATCGCGGCGTCGATGCCCACGATGTTTTCGTGGAGCTTGACCATCGAATCCCACCAGTAGCGCTTGATGTTGTTCTTCAACTCGACGCCGTTCTGACCGTAGTCGTAGACGGCGCCCAGACCGTCGTAGATCTCGCTCGACGGGAAGATGAAGCCGTACTCCTTGCAGTGGGCCACGAGTTTCTTGAAAAGTTCGTCCTGAGTCATAGTCGTATGTCGTATTTTGTTTTGCAGATCGTTCCGATTGGCAAAGATACGAAAAGTCGGGCGCAGAAGCAAGCGAAAGTTCGATTATGTCGGAACGGAATGCCTGAGACGGAGTTGGAGATTGCGAACTGTTCTCGTTGGGGGGGGCGATTCGGATCGTAAAATCCCGTTCCGGGGCCGGCTTTGTGCTTAGGCATGTGTTTTGTGTATTGACGGGCAATATAATATTGTAGTTCTGTGCTCGATAGAATTGTTCTGCACCCATCTGTGTATCCGGAAAATCCGGCGAAAAAGCACGAGGAGACGGAATTGATCGGGGTGTGCCAAGAAATTCGATGGGCATTTTTCATATAAAAACTTGCATAGAGTTGTGTTTTTTCCTACTTTTGGATACGGTTTCCACAGGTTTGTACATATTGGGAAACCGATTCGAGCCCTGTTGTAAGCTGACAAAAACTGGTAAATTTTGGATTATAACGGGAATAACGGAAAGCTCGTGTTGTACCTGTGCGTTAGGCACGGGCCGTCCGTCTTTTATAGAGTATACCAGTACTTTGTCAGCTTGCGGATCGCGTTCGTGTCTTTCGCACAGTTTCGTTCGAAGGAGGGTTGCGATCCGACCGGATTCGAAAAATTTCCGCGACGCGAAGATCGCGGGAAGGTTCTGTTTTTCGGTTCCGGAAGCGACGGACAGGATTCGACTCCGGAAGGAACCGGCGGATGCCGGTAACGGGGCCTGTCCGTAAAGCACGGATTTAATCTCGTACTGTTATGGACATCAAATTTTTCGTGCCTTATGTCGAGGCGAAAAAACGGCTCGATATTCGGGCTTCGATCGTGGGCCGCTGGTTGGAAGCGGGTTCGTATGAAGACCGGCGCGGCGACGGGGTGTGGCGGAGGGTTCGCACGTCGCGTATGAACCGCGATTTTTCCGTCTGGCTGCTCGATTTCAAGAGCCGCGGCCGGCTGGTTCGCACCGAGGTCGCACCCGGAAGAAGACGTTACGGGATCGTTCCCGACATCGATCCGGGCGAAATCCCCGATTTGAAGGAGTTGCCCTATGTCGCCGGTACGCAGTCCGTACAGCACGATGCAGAGACCGACAGCTACTATGAGGTGGGCGAGGCCGGTCTGCTTTCGGTCAGAAGGGGATATTCGGATTACATGGATTATCGTTTCAATCGTCGCAGCGGGGAACTGGTGCTTCCTGAGGGGCGGATGCTGGTCATGCGTCTCGACGAAGAGGAGATGTGGGTGATGGATCACGACCAGTACGAACTGGAATATCCGACCGTCGAGCGTTTCCGGCGATTGAAATAGATGATACGCGGAGTCGTTCCGCAGAGGGGAGCGGGGATTTCGTGCGGCGGCGTTTCAGAGCAGTCCGGCCGACCGGAACGAGAAACTGCCGGCGCGGGCGACGATGATGTGGTCGAGCAGCCGGATGTCGAACAGCGCGGCCGCCTGCGCGATGCGGGCCGTCAGCATCCGGTCGGGTTCGCTCGCTTCGGCGCTGCCCGAAGGGTGATTGTGGACGAGGATCAGCTGCGTCGCCAGCAGTTCGAGCGCCCGTTTGACGATGAGGCGGTGGTCGACCACCGTTCCCTGCACGCCGCCCTGACTGATGCGCTGCCGTTCGATGATGCGGTTCGACGACGAAAGGTAGACTGCCCAGCACTCCTCGTGGTCGAGCTGTTCCAGCTCGGGGCGGAAGAGGCGGATCACGTCGTCGCTCGTGACGAGCGTCGTCGTTTCGGCCGCTTGCGCTTGCAGGATGCGCCGACCCAGTTCCGCGGCGGCCGCAATGCGTGCCGCGCGGCGCTGACCCATGCCTTCGACCATGCGAAGCCGCGGCAGCGGATCGCGGCCGAGCCGGGCCAGAGCTCCGTCGTAGTATTCCAACAACCGTTCGGCCAGTCGGCGAGCCGCCGCTTGCTCGCCGCCTTCGCCCAACAACAGCGTCAACAGTTCCGTGTCGTCGAGCGACGCGGAACCCCGTGAAGTGAGTTTGTCGAGAAGTTGTTTCATGGGAGAGGTGAGTTGGGGACTGGTCCGCATCAGCGGCTTTCCCCGCCCAGCCGGAGCCGGTCGACTTTGTCGAGCAGTGCGGCGCAGGTTTCGTCGGAGAAGCTCTGCGAAACGGAGTAGGCCGCCTGCTGCTCCGCCTCCTTTTTCGACTCGCCGCTGCCGTGTCCCACCTCCATGTTGTCGATGAGCGCCGTCGAACGGAACAGCGGATGGTTCGCCGCCGAATTCTCCTGCCGGGTCGTACGGAAACGGATCGTGTGGTGGTTTTTCTGGCACCACTCGATCAGCCGGCTCTTGAAATCGTTCTCCGACTCGGTCAGTTCTTCGAGCGACAGGTGTTCGCGGAAGAGGCGGTTGATGAGCAGCCGGTTGACGAAATTGTATCCCTGATCGAGGTAGATCGCACCCATCATCGCTTCGAACGCATCGCCGAAGATGTGCTTCTGCGCCAGCGTATTGCTGCTCCCGTCGAGAATGACGTAACGGTCGAGACCGATCTGGCGGGCGATCGCGTTGAGCGACTGGCGCGAAACGATTTTCGACCGGAGCTTGGTCATGAATCCTTCGTCGCGGTCGGGGAATTCGATGTAAAGGTAGTCCGACGTGACGGCTTCGATCACGGCGTCGCCCAGATATTCGAGCCGTTCGTTGTTGATCTGCCGTCCGTCCTCCAAAACCAAAGAAGCTGACTTGTGAATCAAAGCCAGCTTGTAAAGTTCGATGTTGTGCGGAACGAATCCGAACAGCCCGTCGATCGCGCGGTAAAACTCCTTGTCGGGGCCGAAATTGCACCGCCAGGGGCGTAACAGGAAATCGATCACCTCCGCCGGAAGTTAGAACTTGCGGAAAATGATCGTCGAGTTGTGACCGCCGAACCCGAACGTGTTGCTCATCGCGGCCTTCACATCGCGGTGTTGTGCCTTGCCCAGCGTGAGGTTCAGTT
The DNA here is from genome assembly GCF_006542665.1 of Alistipes communis. NCBI lineage: Bacteria > Pseudomonadati > Bacteroidota > Bacteroidia > Bacteroidales > Rikenellaceae > Alistipes > Alistipes communis. Next base: position 327,781 of record NZ_AP019735.1, on the reverse strand, counting down.
TGGCGTCGATCTCCGGATCCAGCTCCTCCACGTTGATCGTGGGCGGTACCACGCCCCGGGTGAGCGCGAGGATGCAGGCCAGTGCCTCGATGGCGCCGGTGGCACCCAGCAGGTGACCCGTCATCGATTTGGTCGAGGAGATGTTCAGGTCGTAGACGTGGTCGCCGAAAACGCCTGCGACGGCTTTCAGCTCGGCGATGTCGCCCAGCGGGGTCGAGGTACCGTGAACGTTCACGTAATCGATCTCTTCGGGTTGCATCCCGGCATCTTTCAGCGCGGCTTTCATCGACAGGATGGCGCCCTTCCCTTCGGGGTGGGGAGCCGTGAAGTGGTGTGCGTCGGCCGATGCGCCGCCGCCTACGACTTCGCAGTATATCTTCGCACCGCGCGCCTTGGCGTGTTCGTACTCTTCGAAGATCAGCGCGCCGGCGCCCTCGCCGATCACGAATCCGTCGCGGTGTACGTCGAACGGGCGCGAAGCGTGCTGGGGGTCGTCGTTACGGGTCGAGATGGCCTGCATCGACGAGAATCCTCCCACGCCCGGTTCGTTGACCGAAGCCTCCGAACCGCCCGTGACCATCACGTCGGCCTTGCCCCAGCGGATCTGGTTGAAGGCGTCGATCATGCCGTGGTTCGACGAAGCGCAGGCCGAAACGATACAGTAGTTGGGGCCCATGAATCCGTACTTCATCGAGATGAAACCGGCCGCGATGTCGGCGATCATGCGGGGAATGAAGAACGGGCTAAACCGCGGGGTGTTTCCTCCCTCGGCATAGCCCGTACATTCGTCGAAGAACGATTTGAGTCCTCCGATACCCGAACTCCAAATGACGCCCGCCTGCTCCTTGTCGAGCTTCTCCATGTCGAACCCTGCGTCCTCCACGGCCTGCGTGGCGGCGATGAGGGCGTACTGGGTGAAGAGGTCGTACTTGCGTACCTCCTTGCGGTCGAAATACTGGGAAGGGTCGTAATTCTTTACTTCACAAGCGAATTTCGTTTTGAATTTCTCCGTGTCGAAGTGCGTGATGGGGGCGGCTCCGCTGACACCTTTCTCGAGATTCGAAAAATATTCCTGAATAGTATTGCCGAGTGGGTTAATCGTACCTACACCTGTCACCACTACACGTCTTGCTGTCATATTGAAAATCGGATTGATTGAAATGAAACGAATTGCTGCGAAGAGAAACTTATGGCGAAATTATTTCTTGTGCTCTTCGATATACTTGATCGCGTCGCCGACCGTCGCGATCTTCTCTGCGTCCTCGTCGGGGATCTGAATATCGAAAGCCTTCTCGAACTCCATGATGAGCTCTACGGTGTCGAGCGAATCCGCACCGAGGTGGTTGGTGAAGCTTGCTTCGGGTACGACTTCCGACTCTTTGACTCCCAGCTTGTCTACGATGATCTCGACGACTTTCTGTTGAACTTCTGACATGATTGTAATTTTTTAGTTAAACAAATATTGTTGAAAATACTTTTCTATTTTCACGCAGAATTTTTCGCAAAAATAACACTTTTTTTGTTACATTTGTCATACTCGCAAAAGATTTTATCAACACGATTGTCCACAAATTACGGATTTTTTTATTTAAGATATTGAATAGTAGAATATTATGAGATTATTGCTGATATCCAACTCGACCAATGCGGGGGAGGCTTACCTCGCTTATCCCATGCCGCGTATCGGAGAGTTCCTGCGCGGGGTCAGGGAGGTGGCGTTCGTCCCCTACGCTGCCGTCACCTTCTCCTATGCCGACTACGAGCGGCGCGTGCAGGCGCGTTTCTCGGAATTCGGCATCCGCGTCCGCTCGGTGCACCGCGCCGCCGATCCCGCGGCGATGATCCGCCGTGCCGAAGCGATTTGCGTCGGCGGCGGCAACACCTTCGCGCTGGCCAAAAAGATGCAGGAGCAGGGGCTGATGCGGGCGATCCGCAACCGGGTGAAGGCGGGTGTCCCCTACGTGGGTTGGTCGGCCGGCAGCAACGTGGCCTGCCCCGCGATCTCGACGACCAACGACATGCCGATCGTCGAGCCGGAGTCGTTTCGTGCGGTGGGTGCGGTGAAGTTCCAGATCAATCCCCATTACCTCGACGCCAATCCCGAAGGACATGCCGGCGAGACGCGCGAGGTGCGCCTGTTGGAATTCGTCGCAGCCAATCCCCGCCGTTACGCCGTGGGGTTGCGCGAGGGGTGTATGCTGCGCTACGAGAACGGCCGGTTGGAGCTGTTGGGCAGCCGTCCGATGCGGATTTTCAAGAAGGGACTGACCCCCTATGAGGTGCAGCCGGGCGACGATCTTTCGTTTTTATTATAATTAAGGTATATATGATGACTATTCGTGAAATCGAGTCGGGGAGCGACATCATGGAGGTGAACAGGCTGGCGGGGCTGATCTGGCACGAGGCCTACCGCGGGATCGTCTCGCGCGAGCAGATCGCCTACATGATCGAGCGGTTCCAGTCCGTGCGGGCGATTACCGAGCAGCTGGCGCTCGAAGGCTATCGCTATTTCCTGATGGAGGACGAAGGACGGGCCGTCGGTTACTGCGGCGTGCAGCCGCGCGACGGGCGGCTGTTCCTGAGCAAAGTCTACCTCTTGCATGAGGCGCGGGGGCAGGGACGTTTCCGGCAGATGCTGGAATACCTGCGCGGACTGTGCCGCGAGGTCGGCGCACGGACGATCTGGCTCACGGTCAACCGCCGTAACGAGCGGGCGATTGGCGCTTATCGCCGGGCTGGGTTCCGCGAGGTGCGTGCGCAGGTAACCGACATCGGCGGCGGATATGTGATGGACGATTATGTCATGGAATTGGAGACGACTCTGCAAAAGGAATAGACGATGAATGTGTTGATTATAGGCGTCGGCCTGATCGGCGGATCGTTTGCGCTGGCTCTGCGCGACCGCGGGCTGGCGGAGCGCATCGAGGGGGTGGAGGCGTCGGAGGAACATGCCCGGCGGGCGCTCGAACGGGGGCTGGTCGACCGGATCGTGACGCTCGAAGAGGGGCTTCCCTCGGCCGATCTGATCGTGCTGGCTACGCCCGTCGATACGATTCCGTTGCTGACGGTGAAGATTCTCAACCGCATCGCGCCTCATCAGGTCGTGATGGACACCGGTTCGATCAAGGGCGAGTTGTGCGAGGTGGTGGCCATGCACGCCCGCCGTGGACGGTTCGTGGCCACGCACCCGATGTGGGGTACCGAGTACAGCGGTCCCGACGCCGCCAGCCGCGGAGCCTTCGCGGGCCGGACGGCCGTGATCTGCGAGCGCGAACGCAGCGATCGGGATGCGGTCGAGACCGTCGAGCGCCTCTACGGCGCGTTGGGGATGCCGCTGGTGTCGATGGAGCCGGAGGAGCACGACCTGCATACGGCCTATGTCTCCCATATTTCGCATATCACGTCGTTCGCGCTGGCGCTCACCGTGTTGGAGAAGGAGCGCGAGGAGCAGCATATCTTCGACCTGGCGGGCGGCGGCTTCGAATCGACGGTGCGACTGGCCAAGAGTGCACCGCGCACGTGGGTGCCGATTCTGCTGCGCAACAAGTACAATGTGCTCGACGTGCTGCGCGAGCATATCCACCAGTTGCAGATCATGCGGCGCATGATCGAGCGCGACGACGCCGAAGGGTTGACGGCGGCCATGCAGCGGGCCAATGCCATTCAGAAGATCCTGCCGTGACCTTTCCTCCGTCCGCCGATACGGGCCGCCGTGGCGAACAGGCGGCCGTCGACTACCTGCGCAGGGCGGGTTTTGCAATCCTCGAACGCAACTGGCGGTCGGGGCGCTACGAGTTGGACATCGTCGCGCGGCGATGGGACGAGCTGCATTTCATCGAGGTCAAGACACGCCGTGCGGGTGGCCTGACGACGCCCGAAGAGGCGATCACGCCCCGCAAGTTCGCCTCGCTGCGCCGTGCCGCCGAGGCCTACATGACGCAGCATCGCGTGCGGCTCGAACCGCAGTTCGATCTGGCGGCGGTCGATCTGTTTCCGGACGGGTCTATGAACGTGCGTTTTACGGAGCGGGCGATGGAATGCAACTGGTAATTTGGGTTTTAACGCAAAAATAGTTACCTTTGCCGAACTCAACTTTCGATAACAGCGCATGTGGTTGTATAATTTGGGTATTTCGCTCTATGCCGGAGGCATCCGCCTGGCCGCTCTTTGGCACGGAAAAGCCCGGCTGTGGAGCGAAGGCCGACGGAATATATTCGAACGTATGGAGGCTGCCGTCCGTCCCTCCGACAGGATCGTCTGGGTACATGCCGCTTCGCTGGGGGAGTTCGAACAGGCCCGTCCGATCATCGAACGCCTGCGGGCGGAACATCCCGAATACAAGATCCTGCTCACGTTCTTCTCCCCGTCGGGGTATGAGATCCGCAAGAATTACGAGGGTGCCGATTATGTCTTCTATCTTCCTGCCGACACCCCCTCCAACGCCCGCCGTTTTCTGGACATCGTCCACCCCGAGATCGCCATTTTCATCAAATACGAATTCTGGATCAACCTGCTCTCCGAACTGCGGCGCCGCAAGGTGCGGTCGTATATCGTTTCGGCGATTTTCCGCCGCAATTCGGTTTTCTTCCGTCCCTACGGCGCCATGTGGCGGCAGGCGTTGGAGACCTTCGACACGCTGTTCGTGCAGAACGTCGAATCGAAACGGCTGCTCTCTGAGATCGGGTTCGACAACGTGGTCGTCGCGGGCGATACGCGCTTCGACCGTGTGGCTCAGATCGCCGCAGCGGCGCAGCGGGTGGAGACGATCGAACGCTTTCGTGGCGGCGGTCGTCTTTTCGTGGCCGGATCGACGTGGGGGCCCGACGAGGAGATTCTTCTGCCGCTCGTGAACGCCAATCCGGATGTGAAGTTCGTCATTGCGCCCCACGAGATGGACGAGGGGCGTATCGCGCATCTGATGCGTGATGCGAAGGGCGGCGCCGTGCGCTATACGCAGTGCGATGCCGCGACACGGTTCGACGACGTACAGGTGCTCGTGCTCGACACGATGGGGATGCTCTCGTCGGTCTACGGATCGGCGACCTGGGCCTACGTCGGAGGCGGGTTCGGCGTCGGCATCCACAATACGCTCGAAGCAGCGACCTTCGGCCTGCCGATTGCCTTCGGCTCCAATTACGGCAAATTCAAGGAGGCGCGCGACATGGTGTCGCTCGGCTGCGCTGTGTCGGTGCGCACGGCCGGCGAACTGGCGGCGTGGTTCGCGCCGCTGCGCGACGACGAGGAGACGCTCCGTCGTGCCAGCCGCACGGCCAAGGATTACACCGCGCGCAACCAGGGCGCTACGGGCATCATCCTGCGCAGCATTTTCAATTCATAACGGATCGGCGCGGTTTCCCGACGGCCTGTCCGGACAGAAATCACCCCTGCCGCAACTGCTGCGGCAGGGGTGTTCCTTGTTCGAACGGAACGAGGTTTTACCGGTAATACGTTCCCTCCCACACGCGGGTGTTGCCCGCGCCGTCGGTGGACGTGAGGCGCAGCGTATGCTCGCGGTTGCGGCCGAAGAGCTCGTCGTCGAAGTAGTGGGTGTAGGTGCCCTTCACGCGGTTTTCTTCCAGAATGGCCATGCGGCCGTCGACGAGGCAGCTGACGGAACCGACGCCCGAGAAGTTGTCGCCGACGGAGAACGTGACGCTGCGCTGTCCGCTCAGGTCGTGTGCCGTGAAGCGGGGGCGGATCGTGGGGCGCACAGTGTCGGCCACGACGAAAAAGGTTCCCAGCGAGCGGGTGCGCAGGCGGATGCGTCCGTCGCTCCATTTGCCGCCTTCGTAGCGCAGCTTCCCCTTGGGCGAGAGCGAGGCCAGCACCGCGTGACGGCGCAGCTCGGGCGGAACCTGCGTCGCGTCGATCCACAGCGTCGCGTAGCGGTGCATCGGCAACCGCACGTCGAGGATCTCGACGCCGCGCGACAGGAAGAGCAGCGTCGAGTCCTTCGGCTGCGGTTCGTCGTAGGGCCGCTGCGTGTAGAAACATGATTCGTAGAGCGTTCCGGCGGGAATCTCGATCCGCACGCCGTCGCCCTCGCGGTGGAAGTCGCGGTCGTGGCGGACGACGGGCAGCGAATCGCACGCCGGTGCGCGGAACGAGCGTTCGTCTGCCTTGCCTTCGACCGTGAAGGCGAGCACCGAACGGTTGCCGCAATCGTCTTCGGCCGTGATGCGCACCTCCTGCCGCCTGCCTGCGGGGGTGGTCAGCAGCGCACGGTTCTTCATCGTCGTGAAGAAGCGGTCGGGACAACCGGCCGGCTGCGTGAGGCGGATCACCTCGTTGCGCGACGAGAGCTGCATGGGATAATAGCTCACGGCGTTGCAGTAGCGTGTGTCGCCGAAGAGGAACCCGTCCATGCGGTACTCGTAGCGTACCTCTCCGTCGACCTCTTCGGTCAGGCGGTAGATGCCGAAGGTATTGTAGACTTCGTCCTTGCGGTCCGAGCACTCGACGATGAAATAGCCGCGCCGCCCGACCGCGACGGGTTGCGTCTGCCGCAGCGCATAGTCCCCTTCGCTGCGGCGTACCACGTCGAAGGTGCGGGGGCGGCTGTGGACGGGAACGTCGCCGAGCGAGTCGACCTCGACGTAGTGCAGCCGCATGATGCGGGGTGCGATACGGTCGCGTACGGGTAGCAGTTTCGCGGCCAGCGTGTTGAGTGTCCGCTGGTCGGAGCTGCGGCGCACCTCGAAGTGGAGATGCGGCCCGAACGACATGCCCGAATTGCCCGACAGGGCGACCGTGTCGCCCGCGCGGACAGGGAATAACGAAGGCTTGCAGGTGAAATCGACGTTGCTGCGCCCCTGCTCGTAGCGTTTGTAGCGCAGGTAGGATTCGATGTCGGTGCGGAAGCGTTCGAGGTGGCCGTAGACGGTCGTCGTGCCGTCGGGGTGCGCGATGTAGAGTGCGCGACCGTATCCGCTGGGCGAGACGGCAATGCGCACCACGTAGCCGTCGGCGGCAGCCACGACGGGCTTGCCCGTCACGCCGTCGGTCTTGATGTCCACGCCCGAATGGAAATGGTTGGGGCGCATCTCGCCGAAGTTGGCCGAGTAGAGCCCCGCCACGTTGCGGACGGGGAAGCGGTAACGTTCGGATCGAGGTTCCTGCGCGGGGGCGGCCAGAAGCCCGCCCGAAAACAGCAGCGTTAAAAGAATGTGTCGCATGAGTCGTCGGTCGTTGCGATGAGCGCGTCCGCCGCGTCGCGCACGGCTTCGTAGTCGTAGCCCTGTGCGAGACCGTAGCGGATCAGTTTGTTTTTCAGTTCATAAGGTGTTGCGGCGCGGGTGGTGCGCACCTTGCGGCGCAGCAGGTCGGCCAGCCGTTCGCGTGCCGTACCGGCATCGAGCGCAGCGAGCGCGCGCTCGATCGTCTCGCGGGCGATGCGTTTGCGGTGCAGCGCGTCGGCGATCTTGCGTGCGCCCCAGCCGCTGAGGTTGATCTTTTCGCGCACGAAGGCTTCGGCGTAGCGGGCGTCGTCGATGAATCGGTCGCGGCGCAAACGTTCGAGCACCCGTTCCCGGTCGGCCGGTGCTACGCCCCAGCGCGTCATCAGCCGGCGTGCGTCCTCCTCCGAGCGTTCGGCGCGGGCGCAGAGGCGCATCAGCGCAGCGAGCGCCTGTTCCGGTGTCTTGGTGCGGGGCACCGCGTTTATTTTCTTGCCGTACAGCATAGTATTCTCGGTTTGTCGTTGATGTCGCGTCGCACGGCGATGTCGCCGAACCCTTCGTTGGCGAGCAGCCGCGCCGTCTCGTCGGCCAGCTGTTCGTAGATTTCGAACCAGAGCCGTCCGTCGGGGCGCAGCAGCCGGCGTGCGGCGCGACCGATCGCGCGGTAGAAGCGCAGCGGATCGTCGTCGGGGACGAAGAGCGCTTCGGGCGGTTCGTAGTCCCGCACGTTGACGTGCATCGCCGCGCGGTCGCTCTGCGGCACGTAGGGCGGATTGGAGACGATGAGGTCGAACGCCGCGTCGGGCAGTTCGTGCAAGCCGGCCAATGCGTCGGCCTGCACGAAGCGTACTTCGGCGCCCAGCCGCACGGCATTGCGGCGTGCGACGGCGAGTGCCTGCGGCGAGAGGTCGACGGCCGTTACGCGCGCATCGGGGATAAGCCGCGCGAGACTTACGGCGATGCAGCCGCTTCCGGTTCCCACGTCGAGCGCTGCGGCTCCGGCGACAGCTCTGGCCGCGGCGGCTGCGACCAGCTCCTCGGTTTCGGGACGCGGGATCAGAACGCCTTCGCCGACTTCGAAGGTCATGCCGCAGAACTCGGTATGCGCCAGCACGTATTGCACGGGGCGTCCGGCGGCCAACTGGCGGACGGACTCTTCGAGGTCGGGGATGTCGGCCTGCGCTTCGGGGGCGACGACGTATTGCGTCAGCGTGATGCCGCACCGCTCGAAGGTGAAGCGGCGGGCGATCTGCTCGGCTTCGCGCGGCTCGTAGAGCGGCGCGATCGCACGGCGGATGCGGTCGATCACTTCGCGGCGCGTCGGCATCGGTCGCGGAGTTTGAAGTCGGCGAGTGCGACGGCCATCGCCGCTTCGACGACGACGGCCGCGCGCAGGGCGATGCAGGCGTCGTGCCGTCCCCGTATGCGGAGCGGTGCGACGCGGCCGGCGGCGAAGTCGAAGGTCTGCTGTTCGCGGGCGATGCTGGCCGTCGGTTTCACGGCCGCGCGCACGATGAGTTCGTTGCCGTTGGTTATGCCGCCCGCGATGCCGCCCGCATGGTTGGTCGCCGTGCGGCCGTCGGCGTCGGCGATCGGGTCGTTATGGGCGGAACCGCGCAGGGCTGCTGCGGCGAACCCGTCGCCGAACTCCACCCCTTTGATCGCGGGGATGGCGAAGAGCAGGTGTGCTGCCGCGCTTTCGACCGAGTCGAAAAAGGGTTCGCCCCAGCCGGCGGGGATGCCCGCTACGCGGCACTCGACGATGCCGCCCACGGAGTCTTCGTCGCGCAGGGCGTCGTCGATCGCGTCGTCGAACCGCGCCGGATCGGTCTGGCCGCCGACGGCGGTCAACCGCGTGGAGAAGGTCGCACCGCCGAGTATTTTTTTCGCTACGACGCCCGCGGCTACGAGTGCCAGCGTCAGTCGGCCCGAGAAGTGGCCGCCGCCCCGCGGGTCGTTCCATCCTTCGAACTTGACGGCCGCCGTGCGGTCGGCGTGCGAAGGACGGGGCTGCGTGAGCAGGTTGTCGTAGTCGCCCGAACGGGTGTTGGCGTTTTCGAAGACGAGCGTCAGCGGTGCGCCCGTGGTGTGTCCCTTGTAGAGTCCCGACACGATCTGCGGCAGGTCGTTTTCCTGGCGCGGCGTCGTCCCTTTGGCGCCGCTGCGGCGTCGGGCCAGATCGGCTTCGAAATCGGGAATGTCGAGCGGAAGCCCGGCCGGTACGCCGTCGAGCGTGACGCCGATCTGCGGACCGTGGGATTCGCCCCAAAGGGTGATGCGGAAGAGAGTGCCGAAGCTGTTCATAGGTATGGATCGGTTAAGGCTGCTACATGCCATTCTACACCGCCGTACCTCAAAGCCCTGCCAGCCAGGCGGGCCTTGCTCGAAGCCCCCGCTAAGGCAGGGGTTTGGGGGTGGATCCAATCTGTAAACGCGGCGTAGCCGCGAACGCTCCGACAAGCGGGCGTGTGCAGCGGTCCGAAAAACCGACGAGGTGTAAAGTTAGATATAGCAGTCATGATTAATTTACGCGCAGCGATTCCAGGTCTTCGAAGAAACGCGGATAGCTCTTGGCCACCGCTTCGGCCCCTTCGATCGTGATCGCACCCGACGAACGCAGCGCCGAGACGGCCATCGACATGGCGATGCGGTGGTCGCCGTGGCTGAATACCCGTGCCGGACGGATCGCACCGCCGCGGATGCGCATGACGTCGGGCGTCGAGAGGTCGATCTCGATGCCGACCTTGGCGTACTCCTCGCGCAGCGTCTCGGCGCGGTCGCTCTCCTTGTGCGCAAGGCGCGACGTGCCTGTGATGAGGCTTTCGCCTTCGCAGGCGGCGGCCAGCGCCGCCAGCGGCGGGAAGAGGTCGGGGCACTGCGTGGCGTCGAACTCGAAGGCCCGGAGCGGACGGCGGCGGACGGTGATGCGATCCGCTTCGTGGATCAGCTCCGCGCCCGCCCGTACCAGTGCGGTGCAGACGGCCGTGTCGGCCTGCTTCGAAAGGATCGACACGTTGTGCAGCGTCACTTCGCCGGCGACGGCTCCCGCCACGAGCAGCGTGGCGGCGGCGCTCCAGTCGCCTTCGATGCTGTAATCGGTCGGTCGGTAGCGCTGGCCGCCTTCGATGTAGAACTGGGTGTAGCCGTTGTGGAGGATCTCCGCACCGAAGCGGTGTGCCGCCTCGACCGTCATATCGATATAAGGTGTGGAGACGGCGCGCCGCACGTCGATCGTGAATTCGCCGCGGGCGGCCGGCAGCGCGAGCAGCAGGCCGGTGATGAACTGCGACGAGACCGAACCGTCGACCTCGACCGTCGCGCTGTGCAGCGGGCCGCAGACATCGAACGGGAGGAACCCGTCGCGGTGGCGCACCTCGACGCCCAGCTGCCGGAGCGGGGCGATCATCATCGTCATCGGGCGGCGCAGCAGCGTCCCTTCGCCCTCGATGCGAAGCGGAACGCCCGCAAGGGCTGCGATCGGCGTGAACAGCCGGGTCGAAAGACCCGATTCGCCCACGTGGAGCGTGCGCCCGCGCGGGGCCAGACCGCCCCGTATTTTCAGTGTATGAGGGTCGACGACCGTGACGTCGGCGCCCAGCGCTTCGATGCAGCGCATGGCCGAGCGGGTGTCGTCGCACAGTTCGATGTTACGCAGTGTGGATTCTCCCTCTGCCAGAAGCGCCGCCGCAAGGGCGCGCTGCGCGTAACTTTTCGAGCAGGGGGGAGTAAGCTCTCCTTGTATCTCCCCCGGCGGGACGGATCTATCCATAGAGTCGTTCGCAGTGGTTTAACTATTCGGTCGTTGTATGTATTCGTGCGGCGGCGTGTCGGGCTACTCGTGCGTAGCTTCGGCATCGGTTTCCGAAACGGAGTGCTGCGCTTCGGCACCCTGTTGCCGCAGGCGGTCGATCGTCGGGCTGCGGCGCAGTTCGAAGTGCTTGCCCAGATAGCGTTTGCGCACTTCGGGGTCGGCGGCCAGCTCCTCCGGCGAACCCGTTTTGAGCACCTTGCCCTCGTAGAGCAGGTAGGCGCGGTCGGTGATTGCGAGCGTCTCGTCGACGTTGTGGTCGGTGATGATGACGCCGATATTCTTGTTTTTGAGCGTGGCGACGATCGACTGGATGTCCTCCACGGCGATCGGGTCGACGCCGGCGAAGGGTTCGTCGAGCAGGATGAACGCCGGATTGATCGCCACGGCGCGGGCGATCTCCGTGCGGCGGCGCTCGCCGCCCGAAAGCTGGATGCCCATGCTTTTGCGCACCTTCTCCAAGCGGAACTCCTTGATGAGCGCCTCGACGCGCTCGGCCTGATACTCCTTCGAGAAACGGGTCATTTCGAGTACGGCGCGGATGTTGTCCTCGACGCTCAGCCGGCGGAAGACCGAAGCCTCCTGCGCCAGATACCCCACGCCCATCTGCGCGCGGCGGTAGACCGGTTCGTCGGTCAGTTCGGCGACGCGGCCCTCGTTGTCTTCGAGGAAGATTTTCCCCTCGTTCGGCTTTATCAGCCCGACGATCATGTAGAACGTGGTGGTCTTTCCCGCGCCGTTGGGCCCCAGCAGTCCGACGATCTCTCCCTGGTTGACGTCGATCGAGACGTGGTTGACGACCGTGCGGGCTTTGTATTTCTTGACGAGTTCGCTTGTGAAAAGGCGCATTTCTTTTGATAAATTTTCACAAAGTTATGTTTTTTTCCGAAATATTTTTTATCTTTACATAAAATTTCATTTCACTAAGGAGTCTGTAAGCACAATGAAGCAAATCGAAGATACTTTGTTACACGGGAAGCTCAAGGAGTATTTCGGCTTTTCGTCGTTCAAAGGCAATCAAGAGGCTGTAATCCGCAATGTGCTTGCTGGAAAAGACACGTTCGTGCTGATGCCCACGGGCGGCGGCAAGTCGCTCTGTTACCAGCTGCCGGCGCTGCTGATGGACGGCGTGGCGATCATCATTTCGCCGCTGATCGCCCTGATGAAGAATCAGGTGGACGCCATGCGCACTTTCTCGTCGGAGTCGGGCATCGCCCATTTCCTCAATTCGTCGCTCAACAAGACCGCCGTGGCACAGGTGCGCGCCGACGTGTTGGAGGGGCGCACCAAGTTGCTCTATTTCGCCCCCGAGTCGCTTACCAAGGAGGACAACGTCGCGTTTCTGCGCAAAATCAAGATATCGTTCTACGCCATCGACGAGGCGCACTGCATTTCGGAGTGGGGCCACGATTTCCGTCCGGAGTACCGCCGCATCCGCCCGATCATCAACGAGATCGGCACGGCGCCGCTGATCGCCCTGACGGCGACGGCCACGCCGAAGGTGCAGCTGGACATCCAGAAGAACCTCGGCATGAACGACGCCTCGGTTTTCAAATCGTCGTTCAACCGTCCGAATCTCTATTACGAAATCCGTCCCAAGAACGACGTGGACCGCGACATCATCCGCTTCATCAAGCAGAAGGAGGGGCGCAGCGGCATCATCTATTGTCTGAGCCGCAAGAAGGTCGAGGAATTGGCCGAGCTGCTGGTGGCCAACGGCGTCAAGGCGTTGCCCTATCATGCGGGCATGGATGCGGCCACGCGCGCCAAGAATCAGGACGATTTCCTGATGGAGCGCGCCGACGTGATCGTCGCCACGATCGCTTTCGGCATGGGTATCGACAAGCCCGACGTGCGGTTCGTCATCCATTACGACATTCCCAAGTCGCTCGAAGGGTATTATCAGGAGACGGGTCGTGCCGGGCGCGACGGCGGCGAGGGTCACTGTCTGGCCTTTTACAGTTACAAGGATATCCAGAAGCTCGAAAAGTTCATGCAGGGCAAACCGATCGCCGAGCAGGAGATCGGCAAATTGCTGTTGCAGGAGACGGTCTCCTATGCCGAGAGTTCGATGTGCCGCCGCAAGACGCTGCTGCACTATTTCGGCGAGGAGTATACGGAGGACAACTGCTGCAATTGCGACAACTGCCGTCATCCCAAACCGAAGGTCGATGCGCGGGCGTCGCTCGTGCTGGCGCTCGAAGCGCTGCGTGCCATCGGCGACAAGTTCAAGGTCGATCACCTGACCAACCTGCTGACGGGCCGGCTGACGGCGCAGATCAAGAGCTACGGCCACAACAAGCTCGAATGGTTCGGTGCGGGCGAGGAGCACGACGCCAAATATTGGGGTGCGGTGATGCGTCAGGCGTTGATCCTGGGGCTGGCCGACAAGAATATCGAGAATTACGGATTGATTTCGATCAATGCCAAGGGCGAGGAGTATCTCCGTTCGCCCTTCCCCGTGATGATTACGCTCGACCACGACTACGACGCCGAGGAGCGCGAGGCCGAAGCCGCCGCACCGGCGGGCGGACGCGGGGGTGCGGCCGACGAGGAGCTTTTCTCGATGCTCAAAGACCTGCGCAAGAAGGTCGCCAAGCAGCACAATCTGCCGCCGTTCGTCGTGTTCCAGGACCCGTCGCTCGAAGATATGTCGATCCAGTATCCCGTGACGCTCGACGAGATGCAGAACATCTCGGGCGTCGGCGTCGGCAAGGCGAAGAAGTTCGGCGCTGAGTTCATCAAGCTGATCCGCGCCTATGTCGAGGAGAAGGAGATCATCCGCCCGCAGGACATGGTCGTGAAATCGGTGGGCAACAAGTCGGGCAACAAGATCTTCATCATCCAGTCGATCGACCGCAAGATGGATTTCGAGGATATCGCCCGCGCGAAGAACCTCGATTTCGACGAACTGCTCACCGAGATCGAGGGGATCGTCAATTCCGGTACGCGGCTCGACATCTCCTATTATATCGATGAGTTCATGGACGAGGACAAGGCCGAGGACATCTACCTCTATTTCAAGGAGGATGCCGAGAGCGATTCGCTCGACGACGCGGTCGAGGAGCTGGGCGGCGACTACACGGAGGAGGAGATCCGGCTGGTGCGCATCAAGTTCATGTGCGAGCAGGGCAATTGATCCGCGCCGTTCCCGTGGGGAGCTTCGGCGGATTCCCGACGGTCGGGCGGCCGGAAGGTGACCGCTTCGAGCTGTTGACCGTATCGGACGGGGTGTCGTGCGGCGGATGCGGAGGCATTCATGCCGCCGGAGGCTGCGGACCGTACGACTTGCACACCTCCTCGGCGGTCTCTTCATGAATTCGAAAACGTTTGTCCCGAAACAGATATTCGGATGAAAAGATTGGTTGCTTTATGGTTGTGTGCGACGGTGTGGCTTTCAGCCGGAGGCCAGTCGCGGGATTGGGCGAATACGGGACGGTATGCGGCTGCCAATGCGGCGCTCGCAGTACGACCGAAGGTCGTCTTCATCGGGGATTCGATTACCGAAGGGTGGTACTCGGCTCATCCCTCGTTCTTCGACGCGAACGGTTTCGCCGCACGCGGTATCAGCGGACAGGTGACGGCGCAGATGTTGGCACGGTTCCAGTGCGACGTGGTGGCGCTGCGGCCGCGGGCGGTCGTGATTCTGGCCGGAACGAACGACATCGCGCGCAACAACGGCCCGATCGACGAGGAGCGGATCGCCGACAATATCCGCTCGATGGCCGAACTGGCGCGGGCGCACGGGATGCGGGTCTTCCTCTGTTCGGTGCTTCCGGCGGCGCGTTACGGCTGGCGCCCCGAAGTGACCGACGCTCCCGACCGGATCGACCGGCTCAACCGGATGCTGCGGGAGTATGCGCTTGACAACGGTTGCGAGTGGGTCGATTTCCACCCCGGCCTGGCCGACGCCGACCGCGCGCTCGACGCCCGCTACACCCGTGACGGTGTGCATCCGACCTCCGACGGGTTCGATGCGATGGAGGCGATCCTGCGGCCGTATCTGAAACGTTACCTGCGCTGATGCGCGTCCGTCCGTCGATTCCGGCATCGAATATGCACGTTCGTTCGCGGCGGGACGAATCCCGCCCGTAAATTGCAAGTAAGATGAAGACAAGACTATTCTGGGGAGCGGCGGCCGGTGCGCTGGCCCTCCTCGCGGCTGCGGCGACTGCCGATGCCTGTACGCGGGCGGTCTATCTGGGGCGTGACGGGTTGGTCATTACGGGGCGGACGATGGATTGGAAGGAGGAGATCGGGACGAATCTCTACCTCTTCCCCCGCGGCATGGAACGCGCCGGATACGACCGCGACACGACGCTCCGCTGGCGTGCCAAGTACGGCAGCGTGGTCGCTTCGGCCTACGATTTCGCCACGTGCGACGGCATGAACGAAGCGGGGTTGGTAGCCAGCCTGCTCTTTCTGCCCGAATCGGATTACGGCAAGCAGGGCAAGCGTCCCGTGATGGGGATCGCGATGTGGACGCAGTACGTGCTCGACAATTTCGGAACGGTGTCCGAGGCGGTCGGTGCGCTGCGGGGCGACGGGATTTACATCGACGCGCCCGACATGCCCAACGGCACGAAGTCGCGCCTGCATCTGGCCATTTCGGATGCGACGGGCGACAGCGCCATTTTGGAATACATCGACGGCCGGCTTCGGATCCATGAGGGCCGGCAGTGTCGGGTGATGACCAATTCGCCGCGTTACGATCTGCAACTGGCCGTCAACGACTATTGGGAGGCGATCGGAGGTTTGAAGATGCTGCCCGGAACGAATCGTTCGAGCGACCGTTTCGCGCGGGCGTCGTTCTATATCGGCGTCATCCCGCAGACGGCCGATGCCGCGGTGGGTGTACCTGCCGTGCTGAGCGTGATGCGCAACGTCTCGGTGCCGTTCGGCATTTCGACGCCCGACCAGCCCCATATCTCCTCGACGCGCTGGCGTTCGGTCTGCGATCAGAAGAACAAGGTCTATTATTTCGAGGGGACGATGGTGCCGTCGCTGTTCTGGGTCGATCTCAGTCGAGTGGATTTGTCGGAGGGCGCTCCCGCGCGGCGGTTAACGCTCACCGGCGGGGAGATGTATGCGGGCGACGCGACCTCGCGGTTCGTCGTCTCCGAGCCGTTCGAATTCCTCTACCGGCTGCCGAAGCCGTAATCTGCGTCCGGAACGGCAACCGCCCCGACTGCACTCATTGCAGTCGGGGCGGTTGCCGTAGGGTCGGCGTGTCGGGCGGACTCTTTCCGACGACGGTCAGGCCCACATCGGTTTCAGGACGCCGAACAGCAGGAAGGCCACGATGAACGTGACGACGATGTTGAACGTCTGCGCCGAGAGAAAGGCCCACAGCGCGTTGCGGTTCTCTTTGGAGAAGATCTCCGAGAAACGTGTTTCCAACCCGATGCAGACGAAGGCGATGCTGAAAAGCGTGTTGCTGAAATTCTTCGCCGTGCCGCGCACCACGGCGTCGGGAGTGCCGGCGCCGCCGTCGAAGAAGAGGCTGAACAGGAGCGAGACTGCGACGAACCCTACGACGAATTTCGGGAAACGATCCCAGATCACGCCGGCCGACGGCTTCTCCTGCCCCTCGCGGCCGCGGTACGACCAGTAGAGCGAGATGACGAAAGCCGCCAGCCCCAGCAGCACGTTTTGCGACGACTTGACGATCACGGCTGTCTGCTCGGCCGTTTCGCCCAGCAGTGCGCCCGATGCCACGACGGCTCCCGTCGTGTCGATCGTACCGCCCATCCAGGCGCCGGCCACCTCTTCGACGACCTTCGGATCGCCGAGCAGTGCGGGCAGGACGAGTTTCGCCAGCCACGGCATGACGTACATCATCGGAACGGCGCATACGAGCACCAGCGAGATGATGTAGGAGAGTTTCTTGCTGTCGCCCTTGATGACGCCGCAGGTGGCGATCGCCGCCGAAACGCCGCAGATCGACACCGAACTGGATAGCATGGTGGCCATTTCGTCGTCGACCTTCATGCGGCGCGAGACCCAGAAGGCGAAGTACCAGACGAGGAAGACGACGATAAAGGCCTGCGCGAGCGCATAGACGCCCGAATGGAGAATTTCGCCGAAGAGGATCGTCGCGCCGAGGCAGACGATGCCTATTTTGATATAGAATTCGCTTTGGATCGCCGGTTTCAGCCATGCCGGAACCCGGAAAAAGTTGCTGACCGCCAGGCCGAAGATCACTGAGAAGAAGACCGATTCCAGTCCCAAATCCTTGAACAGCGGGACGGATGCCACGGCCTGCGCCGCCAGCGCGACGGCGAAAATCGCCAGCAGCGAGCCGAAGATTCCCTTGACCGGACGTCCCAGCACGGCCATGCAGAGGCAGGTCAGCACGAACAGGAAGGCGAACATGCAGCCGGCTTCGAGCCACGCATCGCCGCCGGCCAGCGTCTTGGGCATGGCCGGCATTCCGGCGGGAAAGAGCAGTGCGAGCGCAAGGATCGCGACGCCGGCCAGTACGATCACCCAGTCTTCGGTTTTGAGTTGAGCTAAGAGGTTTTTCATCTTGCGGAACGGTAATTCATTGCGTTTCTGCGAAAATTCGACGCCGCAAAGATCGGCTTTTCCGGTCGGATTTCCGTACGTGTAAATACTGATTTTGACCCTCTTTTTTCGTCGGAAAGCGGGTCTGTTTCGAGGGCGCAGCCGGGGAGGATGACTTGGGAACGTCGGGGGATCGGGACGTGCGAAACGTCGGGACGGAATCGGCCGCAGGCGGTTCAATCCCTCGGTGGTTTTATGCGCGTCGACGGCTGGCTGCGGTGCGGTCGATCGCATTGCCCGTACATTGCGAACGGGGTATCCGGAGCAGGGGATCCGGCCGGTTGCCGGATACGATGCGTCCCACGAGAGGGGGGGGGTGAACAGAAAGGCGGGGCGTCGTTATCCGCCCAGCTCGGCCAAGTGCTTTTTGGCTTCTTGAATACCGGCATCCGCAGCTTTCCGGTACCACCGTTTCGCTTCGGCGAGATCTTTCGGGACGCCATAGCCGTGTTTATAACACCAGCCCATCTCGAATTGTGCAACGGCATACCCCTGTTCAGCAGCCTTTCTGTACCACTTTACGGCTTCTGCGTCGTCCTGTTCGACGCCTTTGCCCCAGTGATAGCAGGTGCCCAGATTGTTTTGTGCACTGGCATACCCCTGTTCAGCGGCCTTTCTGTACCACTTTACGGCTTCTGTGTAGTCTTTTGCAACGCCTTTGCCATAGTAATAACAATCCCCGAGACTGTTTTGTGCGATACGGTTTCCCGCTTCGGCCGCTTCGCACCACAGTTTTACGGCTTCGGCATAATCGCCGGCATCGTAGGCCGTTTGTCCGCGTTCGGCCAACACATCGGCCTCGGCAGCCAGCCGCCGCTCGCGCACAGGCCGAAGCTCGACGGTCAGCAGATCCTCCATCTCGTTGTCCTCGACCGTCTGCACCCATTGCAACCGGTCGTCGGGACAGTCGAGACAGACGGCTTCCAGTTTGTGACGCCCCTTGCGCAGACGGATGACGGTGTCGCTTCCGGGGCGGACGGTGCACAACTCCTTGCCGAATTTCAGTATCCGGCAGGGCAGGTCGGTCTCGACATGGAACAGCGCGCCGCCCTGCTCCTGCATGGCTGTGCGTCCCGCCCGCTGCAACAGCGGCTCGATGCGTTCGCGCACCATCTTGTCGACCGAGACCTTGAACAACTGTTCGAACATCACCTGCGAGAACTGATGCTGCCCCAAGCCCGCTTTCAGCGTGTCGGGAATATCGGGCGGAAACCCTGTGAACGAGCGGTCGGGGTCGATGGGGATGAAGTGGCGGTCGTGCTCCAAGGCGTATTCGATTTCGCGCCGCACCCAGTCGTCGGCGTTCGCGCAGCGGTCGAGGGCATGGGGCGAGAGGATGACCATGAAGATCGGTGCGGCGTCGATCGCCTCCATGATGCGGCGGTCGAAAACACCGTCTTTCAGTTCGTCGAAATCCAGAAAGACGCGGTAACCGCGCAGTTCCAGTTCCGATTTGAGCGGTCGCGCCAACTCCTTGCCGCCGTCGCGGCGATAGCTGATGAAGATGTCGTAGGCCATGACGATGAATGGTGTTACAGGTTCCAAAATTAATAAAAAAGTGCCGTCGCCGCAAATAATCGCGTCGAAATAGTTACCTTTGCCGTGCGGCGGCGCGCGGTGCGCCGCCGGATTCCGTAAAACGATTGCCGAGTGGGTGAAGTCAGGGCGAAAAAGGCTTTGGGCCAGCATTTTCTGGTCGATCTGAACATAGCGCGCAAAATCTGCGACGCCCTGTCGGGCGGTACGGCCGAGGCGCCGGCGCCGGTGTTGGAGGTGGGATGCGGCATGGGCGTGCTGACGCAGTTCCTGCTGCGGCGCAGCGACATCGTCGTGTGGGGCGCCGAGATCGACGCCGAGAGCGTCGACTACCTCCGTGCCCACTATCCCGAATTTACGCCGCGGCTCATGGCGGGCGATTTCCTGCGCATGGAGTTGCGCGCGTTGTTTCCCGACGGAGTGCGTGTGATCGGAAATTTCCCTTACAACATCTCTTCGCAGATTTTTTTCAAGGTGTTGGAGCATCGCGACCTTGTCCCCGAGTGCGTGGGCATGATCCAGCGCGAGGTGGCCGAGCGGATCGCCTGCCCGCCCGGATCGAAGGAGTACGGCATCCTCTCGGTGCTGTTGCAGGCGTGGTACGACATCGAGTACCTCTTCACGGTAGGGGAGAAGGTCTTCAACCCGCCGCCCAAGGTCAAAAGCGCCGTCATCCGCCTGCGCCGCAACGGCGTCGTGCGGCTGGCGTGCGACGAGCGGCTGTTCGTGCGCGTGGTCAAGGCTTCGTTCGGTCAGCGGCGCAAGATGCTGCGCAATTCGCTACGCGCCGCCTTCGGCGATTTCGGCGGGGCGGAGCATCCCTTTTTCTCGCAGCGCGCCGAACAGTTGTCGGTGGCCGATTTCGTGGCGCTCACGCAGTGGGTGGAGCAGCGGATCGGGGGCTGACTCCCCCCCCCTCGGCCGGCCGGATAAAGAACGCCTTCGAACCACGGTTCGAAGGCGTTTTTCCATAAAGTGTCGAAGGGCTTACTCCCGTGCGTCGATGTATTGCACGCGCCCTTCGTAGCTTCCCGTGAGCGATGTCTGATCGCTTCCTGCGAGGGTCAGCCCGTCGAACGAGATTTCGTACCACTCGCCGTCGCGCGCGATCGTGACGTTGCCTTCCGTCAGCTTGCCGATCGCGGGCGAACCGCTGAAATATTCGGCGAGGAACGAGGTACATGCGGCGTTGTCGCCGCCCCAGATGCCCACGCCCGACTGTCCGTTCCGTACGGCGAACGTGCCTTCGGGCACTCCGTCTGCGTAATCGTTGGCCGCGTCGCTGCGCAGGTCGAAATGGAGGATCGAGCCGTAGTAGCAGTTGCCAACGGCGTCGCGCGTGGTGAGATAGCCCCGGTCGACGAGCGTGATGTACCAGTTGGTCAGTCCGTCTTTCTCGCCGTAGCAGACCACGTAGACCTCGCGGGGTGAGATCGAGGCCTGCTCGGAGGTGTTTTCGTAGTAGATCTGTCCTGCGAAATCGGCCTTGAACGGAGCGTCGTATTCGTCGACGGCGTCGACCGTGACCTTGTACTCCTCCCCGTCGCGTTCGACGGTGACCGTTCCTGTCGAGAGGTAGGTCATCTCCTCGTCGTAGGTCGCCCATGTGACGGTGTTGGGAGCGTAGTCTTCGGTGATCGTGTAGATGCCGGCGGGGATTCCGTCCTGCTCGGTGGCGTCGGGTGCGACGTTGAATTCGAAGATACTCAGCAGGTGCGTGAAGTCGGCGTTGTCGAAGTCGATGCCCCACGAGTTGTAGCCGTCGTCGGCGTAGAATCCCGAGGCGCCCGCGTAGCAGTAGGTCGTCGTCGCGTCGGGCGTGGCGTCGACCCCTTCGAGCGTCATCGCTCCCGAATAGACGGCCGTGATTCCGAAGGCGGGCGAATGGTCGTCCTCGAAGGCGACCTGTACGCGGTAACTCGTATCGGAGGGTTTGTTGCCCGGTACGCGGCTCAGATCCAGCACGCCGCCCACGATCGGGGCGACGGCTTTCTGCGAGGCGTAGTACCAGCTGCCCGTCGCCGCGTCGGCGCCGTCGTTCGACCCCGGCACGCAGTCGTTCGCACGCGAGAAGTCGTACCGACCGAACGGCGAAGCGCCTTCGTCCGCACGGAGCGCGACGCGGATTTCGGCGCCTTCGGCGTCGGTGAGCGTGAGCAAGTATCCCTCGCCTCCCTCTTTGTCGAATGCCGCTTCGCGGACGAGTTTCGCGCTTTGGGGCGTGAATGAGACGTCGGCCGTGAGCTGGCTCAGCGGTTCGGGTTCGGGGATGGGCGCGGGGCCGTCAGTACCCCCCCCCTCGTTCGCGTCGTCGCTGCACCCTGCCGCAAGACCCGCTGCGAGTCCTGCCAGCAACCAGAAAAATTTTTTCATTGCAATCGTTTTATTAAAAACCTAACTTTCCGAAAAGTCCCTGCGGGACGAAGACAAAAATAACGCATTTCGTCCGGAAAAGCAAATTCCGGCTCCGTCGGGCCGGAATCGGATGGCGGCGGCCGAACTGCCGGCGTCCCGTCAGAGGACGCTTTCCGGTCCTCCCGCCACGACCGTGACCAGCGCTTCGCGCGGCAGGTATTTCACGGCGAGCCGCTGCACCTCGGCGGGGGTAATGGCGCGGATGCGTTGCAGATTCTCGCTCACGACGTCGTTGCGTCGGCCGCAGAGGATGTTTTCGATCGTGACGTCGGCGATGCCGAACGGCCCGTCGAGAATACGCATCATCTCGCCCGTCATCATGTTGCGCACCAGCGACAGCTCCTCCTCGGCGACGGGTTCCGTGCGCAGCCGTTCGATTTCGCGGTAGATCTCTGCGAGCGCCTGCTCGGTCGCGTCGCGCGCTACCTGCGTCGCGACGGCCAGGTAGCCTTCGCGTTCGAGGTTGACCATCGCTGCGACCACGCCGTAGGTGAACCCGTTCGCTTCGCGCAGGTTCTGCATCAGGCGTGACCCGAAATAACCGCCCAGCAGCATCGCCACCACCTGCATCCCGACGTAATCGGGGTGGTTGCGGCCGAAGAGCAGCCGGCCGATGCGGATCGACGACTGCACGGCCCCTGCGTGGGGCACTGCGACATGGGGCGTCGTGACTGCCGGCGGGAACGGTTCTGCGGCGCGGTCGGCGCCTGCGGGCAGCTGTCCGGCCACCTCGGCCACTGCGTCGACGACGGCCGCGTCGGCTGCGCCGCTGCACACCACGAAACAGTTGCGGGCGGTATAGTGGCGTGCGTAGAAATCGAGCAGGTCGTCGCGCGTGAGGTCGTCGTAGGCTGTTTCGGGCCATGTTATTCCGTAGGGGTGCGCAGGGCCGAAAAGCGCGCGGGCGAAGGCTTCGCGGGCCTCGGTCTCGACCTTCATGCGCTCGATGCGCAGCCGCTGCTTGCGCTTTTCGCGGTAGGAGGCGACCTCCTCTTCGGGAAAGAGGGGGTGAAGCAGGATCTGTTCGGCGACGGCGAGCGTCTGCCGGAAATATTTCGACAGGGAACAGAAGCTGATGTAGACGTAGTCGCGGTCGACGTTCACGTCGAAATAGGAGCCGTAGAAGTCGAATTGTTCGGCGATCTGCTGCGAGGTCATGTCGCGCGTCCCCTCGCTCAGCAGGTTGGCCGTCGACGTGGCGACGAACGCTTTGCGCTGCTGCGCCGAGCCGGCGCGGAAGACGAAGCTGACGCGCACGACCTCGAATTCCGCGGCGCAGAGCGTGTGGATCGTCACGCCGTTGGGGAGCGTGCGGTGGAGGGGTTCGTGGAGCGATATGTCCGACGGAGTGGTGAGTTGCGGTTGTTTCATCGTGTCGCGCGGTAGATAAGGGTGGAACGGCGTGCGGCGCGGAAGGTGCGACGCGCGAAGTCGGTCAGTTCGGCCGCCGTGACGGAGCGGTAGAGCTCCACCTCGCGGTTGACGAGGCCGGGATCGCCGAGCATTTCGTAGTAACCCAGGTTCATCGCCTTGTTCATCACGTTCAACTCGCCGAACAGGGCGTTCGCTTCGAACTTGTTCTTCACCTTTTCGATCTCGTAGTCGCTCGCGGGGAGGGTTTGCATCTCCTCGATTTCGCGGGCGAAGGCCTCTTCGGCCTCCTCGACGGTGCGTCCCGGCAGCAGGTGCCCCGTGAGGACGAAAAGCCCCGGATCGACGTCGCCCGTGATGTAGGCGTTGACGCTCGAAAAGAGCCGGTCGCGCTTGACGAGCCGTTCGTAGAGCCGTGCCGAATCGCCGCCCGACAGGATGTCGGAGGCCATGTCGCCCAGATAGAAATCCCGCGAAAGGCGGTCGCCCATGGGGTAGGCGACCGTCACCGCCGTGGCCGGTACGTCGCGCTCGACTTCGAGCCTGCGTTCGGCCGTCTGTTCGGGTTCGGCGGGCAGCGGGCCGGCTGCGGAGGGCGTGTAGGCGATCGGGGCGAAGTAGCGTTCAGCCAGTTCGAAGACCCGCTCTTCGTCGATGTCGGCCGAGACCGACAGAATGGCGTTCGAGGGGTGGTACCAGCGGAGGTAGAAGGCGCGCACCTCGTCGATCGTCGCGCGGGCCACATGGTCGGGCGTAAGCCCGATCGTAGCCCAGCGGTAAGGGTGGAGGGTATAGGCCAGCGAACGCAGCAGCATTCCCTGATCGCCGTAGGGCTGATTGAGATAACGCTGCTTGTACTCCTCGATGACGACCCGTTTTTCGGTTTCGAGCGCTTCGGGCGAGATGTCGAGTCCGGTCATGCGGTCGGCTTCCAGCCAGAGGGCCGTCTCGATATTGTCCTTCGGCAAGGTAATATAGAAGTCCGTATAATCGTTATTGGTGAAGGCGTTGTTGTCGCCGCAGGCCATCTGCACCGGCAGGTCGAAATCGGGCACGTCGCGCGTGCCGCGGAACATGAGGTGTTCGAACAGGTGCGCGAAGCCCGTGCGGGCGGGATCTTCGTTGCGCGCCCCGACCTTGTAGAGGATGTTTACGGCCGCGAGTTTCGACTGGCGGTCGCGGTTGACGGCCACCGTCAGCCCGTTGGAAAGGGTATGTCGTTTGTACGGTATCATCGTGTGGGGTTTGAGGCGGAGATAGTGCAAGTCGCGTGCAGAATCCGATGCGTTTTTCTGCTGGAACGCCGCCTATCGGGCCGGAATTCTCCAAGTGCAAAGATAGAGGATTTCGGCGGAGAAAACAACCGGGCGGAGTGTGAAAAGAATAACATTCCGACTGTTAAAAAACTAACGCAAAAAATGCTGGGTACTCTTGGGGGAATTTTATACCTTTGCATCAGTCTTGCGCGCATGTATGTGTGTAAAATGCTGAAAATTAACAATTTTCAAGTCTATTGATATGGCAGAGAAAAAATTTATCACCTGTGATGGAAATTATGCTGCGGCACACATCGCCTACCTGTTTTCGGAGGTGGCTGCAATCTATCCCATCACGCCGTCGTCGACCATGGCGGAATTGGTCGACGAGTGGGCGGCCCAGGGTCGCAAAAACATCTTCGGAGAGACGGTCAAGGTCGTCGAAATGCAGTCGGAGGCCGGTGCCGCGGGTGCCGTGCACGGTTCGTTGCAGAGCGGCGCGCTGACCTCGACGTTCACCGCATCGCAGGGTCTGCTGCTGATGATTCCCAATATGTACAAGATTTCGGGCGAGCTGTTGCCGGGCGTGTTCCACGTCTCGGCGCGTGCGCTGGCCGCGCAGTCGCTGTCGATCTTCGGCGATCATCAGGACGTGATGGCCACGCGCCAGACCGGTTTCGCGATGCTGGCTACCTCGTCGGTGCAGGAGGTGATGGATCTGGCGGGCGTGGCGCACATCGTGGCGCTCAAATCGCGCGTGCCGTTCCTCCACTTCTTCGACGGATTCCGCACCTCGCACGAGATCCAGAAGATCGAGCTGATCGACGAGGCGCGCCTTACGGCGATGCTCGACCGCGACGCGCTGAAAGAGTTCCGTGCCCGTGCGCTCAACCCCGAGCACCCCGTGACGCGCGGTACGGCCCAGAATCCCGACATCTATTTCCAGACGCGCGAGGCCGCGAACAAGTTCTACGACGCCGTGCCCGACATGGTGGCCGAGGCGATGCGCGAGATCTCCGCGATCACGGGCCGCGACTACAAGCCTTTCGTCTATTACGGTGCGGAGGATGCCGAGCATGTCGTCGTGGCGATGGGTTCGGTGACCGAGACGCTCAAAGAGACGGTCGACTACCTGAACGCCCGCGGCGGGAAGGTGGGTGTGGTGACCGTACACCTCTACCGTCCCTTCTCGGTGAAATACCTCGGCGCCGTGCTGCCCGAGACTGTGAAGCGCATCTGCGTGCTGGATCGTACCAAGGAGCCGGGAGCCAACGGCGATCCGCTCTATCTGGACGTGGTCGAGGCGTTCGCCACGTGCAAGGAGATTCCCGCCGAGCGCAAACCGCTCATCATCGGCGGCCGTTACGGTCTCTCGTCGAAGGACACCACGCCGGCGCAGATGCTCGCCGTGTTCGAGAATCTGAAAGCCGGCGAACCGAAGAACCAGTTCACGGTGGGCATCGTCGACGACGTGACGAATCGTTCGCTGCCCGTGGGCGAGGAGATCTCGATGGCCAAGCCCGGTACGTTCGAGGCGCTCTTCTTCGGACTGGGCGCCGACGGCACGGTGGGTGCCAACAAAAACTCGATCAAGATCATCGGCGGCACGACCGACAAGTATTGCCAGGCCTATTTCTCCTACGATTCGAAGAAATCGGGCGGTTACACCTCGTCGCACCTGCGTTTCGGCGACCTGCCCATCACGTCGCCCTATCTGGTCACGACGCCCGACTTCGTGGCGTGCCACGTGCCGTCGTACGTCGATAAGTACGATGTGCTCAAAGGGTTGAAGGCGGGCGGTTCGTTCCTGCTCAACTCGGTGCACGACGCTGCGACGACCTGCCGCACGCTGCCCGATCATATGAAGGTCTATCTGGCCAAGAACAAGATCAATTTCTATATCATCAACGCCACGAAGATCGCCGCCGAGCTGGGATTGGGTTCGCGCACGAATACGATCATGCAGTCGGCGTTCTTCAAGATCGCCGGCGTGATTCCCTTCGACAAGGCCGTCGAGGAGATGAAGAAGGCCATTGCGAAGACCTACGGCAAGAAGGGCGAGGATATCGTCAACATGAACTATGCGGCCGTCGACGCCGGCGGCAAGCTGGTCGAGAAGGTCGAAGTGCCCGCCGAGTGGGCAGGGATCGAGGTGAAGGAGGCGTCGCACGGCGTGGACATGAAGCGTCCCGAGTTCGTGCGCAGCATCGTCGATCCGATCAACGCTCTCAAAGGCGACCTGCTGCCCGTTTCGGCCTTCAACGGCCGTGAGGACGGTACGTGGGACAACGGTACGGCGGCGTGGGAGAAACGCGGCATCGCCGTGAACGTGCCGGAGTGGCAGATCGACAACTGTATCCAGTGCAACCAGTGCGCCTACGTCTGCCCGCACGCCGTGATCCGTCCGTTCCTGGCTACCGACGAGGAGGCCGCCGCATCGGGCGTAGCATGGAAGCAGGGCCTGGGCGAGACGAAGGAGTACAAATTCCGCATCCAGATTTCGCCGCTCGACTGTACGGGTTGCAGCAATTGCGTGGACGTCTGCCCCGCCAAGCAGAAGGCGCTGGTGATGAAACCGCTCGAATCGCAGCTCGATCAGCAGAAGAACTGGGAGTACTGCAACGAGAAGGTGGGCTACAAGGGCGATGCGGTCGACAAGACCCGTTCGGTCAAGAATCTGCAATTCACGCAGCCGCTCTTCGAGTTTTCGGGAGCCTGCGCCGGCTGCGGCGAGACGCCCTACATCAAGGCCATTACGCAGCTCTTCGGCGACAAGATGATGGTGGCCAATGCTACGGGCTGTACGTCGATCTACTCGGGTTCGGCGCCTTCGACTCCCTACTGCACCAATGCGCAGGGACAGGGCCCGGCGTGGGCCAACTCGCTCTTCGAGGACAATGCCGAATTCGGTCTGGGTATGCACGTGGGCGTGGAGAAGCAGCGCGACAAGATACAGCACCTCATGGAGCGGGCGATCGCCGAATGCACGAAGTGCTCCGACGAGCTGAAAGGCGTGATGAAGGAGTGGATCGAAGCGCGCGGTTCGTCGGCGCGTTCGGCCGAGGTGTCGGCACGGCTCGTCCCGATGATGGAGGCCTGCGGCTGCGACACCTGCAAGGAGATTCTGGCGATGAAAGACCTGCTGGTCAAGAAGTCGCAGTGGATCATCGGCGGCGACGGCTGGGGCTACGACATCGGTTACGGCGGCGTGGATCATGTGCTGGCGTCGGGTATGGATGTCAATATCCTGATCGTCGACACGGAGGTCTACTCCAATACGGGCGGTCAGTCGTCCAAGGCGACGCCGGTGGGTGCCGTGGCGAAGTTCGCGTCGAGCGGCAAACGCATCCGCAAGAAGGACATCGGTGCGATGGCCATGACCTACGGCTACGTCTACGTGGCGCAGGTTTCGATCGGCGCATCGCAGATGCAGCTCTTCAACGTGCTCAAAGAGGCGGAGGCCTATCCCGGCCCGTCGCTCGTGATCGCCTATGCGCCGTGTATCAACCACGGTATCAAGGGCGGCATGACGCGCACGCAGACCGTCGGCAAGGAGGCCGTAGCTTGCGGTTACTGGCACCTGTGGCACTACAATCCCGAACTGGCCGAGCAGGGCAAGAATCCCTTCGTGCTCGATTCGAAGGAGCCCGACTGGTCGAAGTTCCGCGAGTTCCTGATGAAGGAGGTGCGCTACACTTCGCTGTTGAAGACCTTCCCGGCCGAGGCCGAGGAGTTGTTCGAGGCAGCCGAGGAGAATGCCAAGTGGCGTTACGCCGGTTATCAGCGGCTCTCGAAAATGGAATATTAGTCCCGCATGACGAATTTTGCCGGAAGGATGCAGGATTTGCCTTCTTCCGGCATTTTTATTGAAAACAGGATCGGAAACCGATCGAAACCAAAATGATTACGAAGATGAAACAGATTTTAGGAGCGGCTGCGGCGATGCTGATGCTGGCGGCCTGCGGAAGCCCGAAAACGAACCTCCCGCTGGAAGGGACGCAGTGGAAACTCACGGAGATGGACGGCAAGGCCGATCCCGCCTTCGCGGCCGGAGAGGATACGTTCAATTTCACGCTCGACCCGTCGCGGATGATGGTCTACGGCGTGGGTGCCTGCAACCGCCTGTTCGGCCCCTACGAACTCGAAGAGGGGAACGGACTCGACATCGAGCGGCTGGCCAGCACGATGATGGCCTGTCCGAACATGGATTTGGAGAGCCGTTTCGCGAAGCTGCTCGAAGAGGCCGACAAGTACGAGATCGACGGCGACGTGCTGACGCTTTTCGACGACGGGAAGAAGGCGCTCGTCTTCAAGGGAACGAAGGCCGAACCGCTGCCTGCGGCCGAACCTGCGGCTGTCGGGGAGGCTCCCGCAACCGATTCGGTGAAGGCCGTCGTCCCGGCCGAGAAACTGACGCCCGCTGAGAAGAAATAGGGCGGACGGTATTTGTCGAAAACGGCGATCCCGAAAGGATCGCCGTTTTTGTGTTCGTGTGGATGGGGTGTTATCCGAACAGTTCGTTGAGCACGTGCGCCAGCCGGTAGCCGGCGTAGAGAATCTGCCGTTCGGCGATGGGAAGTGCGGGGTTGAGGAAATCCTCCCATACGTCGGGACTTTTGAACTGCTGGTCGGGCTGTGCCAGCACGTAGATTTGCCGGCAGTAGACGGCGCAGTCGTGGAACCAGTCGCGCACCGATCCGGCGGTGATGGCCTTGATCTCCCGCTTGGTGCAGCGGTCGAGGATGTGCTGGAATTCCATGCCGCTCCATCGCACGTTGCAGTCGAGCACGTAGCTGTCCCAGACGCCGTGGTAGTTGAGCTTGCGGCCGTCGACGTAGATGTTGAAGCCCTTGATGCCGGGGTATTTGACATGCGTCGGGCAGTGCATGTCGCCCACCAGATGCACCAGATACTTGATGCTGACCACGACCGTCGAGTCGTCCAGCGACTTGTAGTCGCGCAGCAGCTCCATCGTATCCTCGATTCCCTTGATCGCATTGCCGTCGGGCTTGCGCGTGGGATCGTACTCGTCGTTGTCGTCGACCCAGGCGGTATGCACAGCGAGGTGTGGGCGTACTGAGGCTCGAAACGGTAGGCGTCCATCCACGAAGCGTAGTGTACGATGGAGGTGCCGATGTACTTTTCGATCGTTTTCTTCGCTTTGGGCGTAAGGTGGCATTCGGCGATGTAGGCGATGGCGTCGTGGCCCATTTTCCCCCAGCCGAAAGCGGAGTCGAAGCAGAGAATCAGCGCCGCGGAGAGCAGGAAGAGCGTCTTTTTCATTTTAGGTATTGCGGGATCGGTTAGTCGAACAGTTCGTTGAGCACGTGTGCCAGCCGGTAACCGGCGCGCAGGATTTGCCGCTCGGCGTATTCGTGCGTATGGTTGACGAAGGACTTTGTTTCGTTCTTGTCGAGTTTCTCATTGGGGCCGACCAGTTCGTAGATGTGGCGGCTGTCGCGGGCGTTTTCGTGGAACCAGTCGCGCAGCGTGCCGGCGGTGATCGTCTTGATCTGCTGTTTGGTGCAGCGATCCAACTGATGCGCGTATTCGAGGTAGCCCCAGCGGTGCGAACGCGAGATGATCTGGTCGTCCCATACGTTGTGGTAACTGCACTTGTCGCCGTTGAGGTAGACGTTGTAGCTCTTCTGGTCGGCGTACTTCACGTGGACGGGGCAGTGCATGTCGCCTACGAAGTGGATGATGCAGCGTAGGCTCATCACGACGGTCGAGTCGTCCTGCTGTTTGTAGTCCTGCAATTTGGCGATCGCGTCTTCGAGTGCGAAGATCACGTCGCCTTTCGGACGCGGTGCATAGACGAGATTCTTGTCCACGGAGGCCGTGTGCCAGGCGCTGGTATGTTCGTAACCGGGCTCGGCACGCCATTCGTCCATCCAGGTGGCGTAGTAGACGATCGAGTGGCCGAGGATCTTTTCGATCGTTTTCTTCGCCTTGGGCGTGAGGTTGCATTCGGCGATGTAGGCGATGGCGTCATGGCCCATTTTTCCCCATCCGAAGGCGCTGTTCGAGAACAGTACGAGAGCGCCGCCGAGGAGCAGCAGACTTTTTTTCATAAGATTAGAAAGTTAGGTTAGTAGTCGATTATCCCAACAAAAATAGAAAAAGAGCAGGAGAAATCAAAACTTCCGTGATGTTTTGTTTCCTATCCTTTCTTTTTCGGCAGAATTGTCGGCCATAACGAAAGAGACCGGAATTTTCCGGTCTCTGTGAGTCGATGCGCGGACGCCGGCGGTTCAGCCGATGGCGCAGTTGTGCGCGCGGCAGACGAACCACGGATTTTGCAGGTCGCGCTTGTTGTAGCGGAAGGCGGCGCCGTCCGCCAGCGCTTCGAGCCGTCCGCCCGCTTCGGCGAGGATCAGTTCGCCGGCGGCCGTATCCCACTCGTAGGTGTGGGTCGTGCGGACGTAGTAGTCGACCCGCCCTTCGGCCAGCAGGCAGAATTTGTAGGAACTGCCCTGCTCGATCACTTGGGCGTCGGGATAACGACGCCGGAGCGCCTCGACGTGGGCGAAGGTTTCGGGGGTGTTGTGCGAACGGGAGATGGCGATTAAGGGGTGCGCGTGCCGTTCGGCGACGAGCGGCAGCCGGCGGGCTCCCTGTTTGATTTCGTCGAAGGTGTAGGCGGCGTCGGCGCTGGGTTCGACCCCGTCGCGCACATAGGAGCCGAAGCCCCGGTCGGCGAAGTAGATCTTGTGCAGATAGGGGACGTAGATCACGGCCGCCGCACAGACGTTGTTCTCCATCAGGGCGATGTTGATCGTGAACTCGTTGTTGCCGGCGATGAATTCGCGCGTGCCGTCCAGCGGATCGACCAGCCAGAAGAGTTCCCAGTTGCAGCGCTCCTCGTAGTGCATTTCGCGGCCGTCCTCGCTCAGAATCGGGATGCGTGTCTGTCCCAGCGTGCGCTTGATCGCCTCGTGCGCCGCACGGTCGGCGGCGGTGATGGAGCGGAAATTTCCGTCGTACTTCGACAGGTCGTAATCGTCGCGGTGTTCGTAGATCCGCATTACGGCGGCTCCGGCACGTACTG
Organism: Alistipes communis; assembly: GCF_006542665.1. Taxonomy (NCBI): domain Bacteria; kingdom Pseudomonadati; phylum Bacteroidota; class Bacteroidia; order Bacteroidales; family Rikenellaceae; genus Alistipes; species Alistipes communis. The sequence goes on along the minus strand of NZ_AP019735.1, from coordinate 296,599 downwards.
CGGCATTGAACGTATGGGGTAGCAGAAAGCGTTTGATCTGTTCGCTCAACATGGTTTCGGTCGTATTGATACTCATTGGCCCGTTCAAAGATAACAATATTTTCGATATTGCGTATATAAAACGTAAAAACATACCGCTTATTGCTTCTCCGGAATGCCGGAAAAACCTTCGGAAATGCCGTTGCGGCGGTATCCGGTTTCGCAACTTCCTAAAAATATGCCAAAACGGTTTGCCGACGGCGAAAAATTTACGGGGCCCGGATTGGATATTCCGAAATATTGCGTATATTTGCGGACTGAAATTTATGTTTGAAAACATAATCGACACAGATGTACGTAATAGTAGAGATTGCAGGTCAGCAATTTAAGGCTGAAAAAGGTCGGAAGCTCTATGTTCACCGTCTTTCGGGCGAGGTAGACTCGTCGGTGAGCTTCGACAAAATCCTGCTCGCAGACAACGACGGTCAGGTCAAGGTAGGCGCACCTGTAGTAGAAGGCGCCTCGGTGAAGTGCAAGATTCTGAAACACTTGAAGGACGACAAGGTCCTCGTGTTCAAGAAGAAGCGCAGAACGGGTTATCAGAAGCAGAACGGTCACCGTCAGTATCTGACCCAGGTTCTGGTTGAAGAAATTGTCGCATAACCTTAAAATTAGAGAAACATGGCACACAAAAAAGGTGTAGGTAGTTCGAAGAACGGCCGTGAGTCGGAGAGCAAACGACTCGGAGTGAAGCTTTTCGGTGGTCAGTTCGCTAAGGCCGGCAACATCATCGTTCGCCAGCGGGGTACGGTGCACAACCCGGGTGAAAACGTGGGTATCGGCAAGGATCACACGCTCTTCGCACTGGTCGACGGAACGGTTTCGTTCTGCAAGAAGCGTGAAGGCAAATCCTATGTGAGCGTAACGCCTCTGGCCGAGTAAGCCGGGCACGACGGATACGAAATCCGGTCTCCCTGGAAGGGAGACCGGATTTTTGTATAGTAGCCTTTGTCCGGTTTCGGGAGGTCGAGATAGGGCGGCTTGCGCTCGCCGGGACTCGCATCGGTTCCGGCGTCGGCGAACAGCGGACGGACCCGCGGAAATCAGAGATTCTGCGGATAAGCGTTTCTTTTGCGGCGGGATCGGTCGTTCCGCCGTTTCGTCTTCGGACGTGCGGGGCGACGGTGCCTCCGCCGGTCAGAACAGTTGCAATTTCACTCCGAACGACAGCCCGACGATGTCCCAGCCGTCGAGGCTTTTGTTGGTGACGGCGCTGATGAGGTAGAGGTCGCAGGTGCTCAGTTCGTAGTAGGCCGTGACGCCTTTGAGCAGCGAGCGCGTGTAGCGGTTGGTATAGAGCGTCAACCGCTGTCCGATGAAGAGGAAGGTGTGTATCTTGGTGGAGAAGGTGTAGTACTTGCGCGGATAGCGGTCGGGTTCCTTGACCCAGAACTTCTCGCCGATGATCGTGTTGATGTACATGCCGCAGTAGAAGGGTTCGACGGCGAAACGGTTGCCGCAGGCGATGCTCCACGGGATGTAGCTCTGTTTGGCTGTGGTGGTGACGTAGAATTTGTCGGCCTTGCTGCGCGGCAGGAATCCCAGGTAGAGATCCGTCTCCCATTGACATTTGCGTCCGTAGTCCCATCCGGCACCGAAAGAGAGGAAACCCATGCCGCCGGCGTATTGTACCTTGACGTGGGTGGGGATCATGCGCCGCCATCCGTCGCGGCAGGTATGGCGGCGCCGGTCGAGCGGCAGCCGCTCGATCCGGTGCGTCCGCACAGCGGGCAGGGTGTCGCCGGCGAGCTGCGGCAGTTCTTCCGTACGGCCGGCCGGAGAGAATGCGATCGTTGCGGGGGCGATGGCGGGTGCGGGCGGATGCAGCGGCAGAGAGTCGGCGGCGGGGACGGCGTGTCCCGCCCCGCAGAGCGGAAGCAGGAGCAGCAGACTAAAAATCGACCTTCTCATAGCTGTATCCGTCGGGGGTGAGCGTATATAGGATATAGGTGCGTTTCTCGATGTTCGGGCAGCCGTAGTACATCATGCCGTCGCCGAAAATATCCTCCTCGATCCAGCGGTGTTCGTGGCCGAAGATGCAGCAGAGCGGCTGGGGAAAGCGCATGACGTAGTGTTCGAAGACTTTGGCCACGTTGTTGTTGAACTGGAAGTCGTAGGGGCGCACGTGCATGGCGAAGATCGTGCGGCGCGCCGGCGGTGCGAACGAGCCGTATTCGTGTTCGAGGAAATCGAAATCGGGGACGGGATGCGAGTAGTCGTACTCCATGGCGTTGGTGTTCAGACAGACGAAGCGCACGTCGGCGGCCGTGAATGCGAAGTCGGACGGTCCGAAAATCTTCTCGAACACCGCTTCGCCCGTACCCTGGCAGTCGTGATTGCCCAGCAGGCAGACGTAAGGTACGCGCAGGCGGTTGAGGATGTCGCGCTGCCACATGAACTCTTTTTTCAGCCCGAAATCCGAGAGGTCGCCGCCGTGGAGCACGAAGTCGATGTCGTCGCGGGCGTTGAGCGCTTCGACGGCTTTTTCGGTTTCGTCGTACCAGCGCTGCGTGTCGCTGATCATGGCGAAACGCACGGTCTGCCTGCCGCGGCAGGCGGCTTCGATGCGGGCGATGTTCTTGGCGTTGATATTCTGCTCTCCGCTTATGTCGGTGTCGTAGGGGTGGTATTCGATATGGTCGCAGCCTGCGGCGAGCAGCGGAAGCAGGAACAGACCGGTTCGTAAAAGGCTTCTCATGGCAAATGGTTTCTTCGGAACAAAGGAATCGTTTTTTACGCCGCCGCAAAGCCCGATACGTCGGACGATCTGTCAAAAATCACCGATTTTCGCTGCCGGCCGCATCCGTGTCCGGGAACAAACGGATTCCGCAGCGCCGAAAGCCCATTACGCGGTTTTCGGCGCTGCGGAATCTCTTCGTGCGAGCGGACCGTTATTTCTGTTCGTGCTCCACGTCGCAGCCGGCGCAGTTGCCCGAGCAGAGGCCCGACGTGTCGGAACAGTCGGCCTGCTGCATCGCTTCGCGCGTCTCCTGTACGGCGCATTTGATGCCGCGGCGCTGCATCTCCTTGTTGGTCGAGATTTCCGAATCGATATGATGGCCTTTGAGCATGAGCGTGAGCGACATACCCGCGACGAAGAGCGCGACGGCCGCGACGGCGCACAGAATGACGATGATCCAGTTGGACATAACGAATTCAATCTTAAAAGTTTCCCGACTCCGACTTGAAGTCTCGCTTCATGGAGGAAAAAGGGGTGGAAAATTTGTGCTTTCCGCAACAAATTTATACATTTGTCTGCAAAACGCAAAATGCCTGCCCCGATCGTTCGCACGGGACGGTCGCCTGCGGCACGATCCCTGCGGGCGGATGTCGCGGCGGACGGAGGCGGACGCCGGCGACGTGCGCGCCGGAGGCGGAAAACAACGAAGAGCAATTATGAAAATCGTCATAGCAGGAGCCGGAGAGATGGGCAGCCATCTGGCGACGATGCTGAGCGGCAACGGCCACGACATCACGGTCATCGACCGCGACGCCAAGGCGCTCGAAGAGGTGGGGACGCTGGCCGACATCATCACCGTCGAGGGGGACTCGACCACCTTCGAGGCGCTGCGCAAGGCCTCGACACGCAAGTGCGATCTCTTCATCGCGGTGAACCACACCGAAAACGACAACATCGTCGCGGCGGTGATCGCCAAGCAGCTCGGTGCGCGCAAAACCATCGCCCGCATCGACAACAACGAGTATCTCGAACCCAACAATAAGGAGATTTTCATCGAAATGGGAATCGACTACCTTTTCTATCCCGAAAAGGTCGCGGCGGCCGAGGTGGTCGATCTGCTGGGGCACACCTCGACGACCGAATACGTGGATTTTTCAGGCGGACGGCTTTCGCTGTCGGTCTTCAAGTTGGAACCTACCTCTCCGCTCGTCGGCAGGGAGCTGGCCGGCTTTTCGGACAGCGACGCCGAGCTGAGCTACCGTACGGTGGCCATCACGCGCGACGGGAGGACGATCATTCCCCACGCCGAGGAGCGTTTCGAGGAGGGTGACACGATCTACGTGATCGCCCGTCAGGATGCGGTGCGCGAGGTGAACGACCTGTCGGGGCAGTCGCACATCGAGGTGAAGAACCTGATGATCCTGGGCGGATCGCGCATCGGCGTGCAGGTGGCTTCCGAGTTGCAGAACGAGGTCAACATCAAACTGATCGACTACAACGCCGAGAAGGCCTACCGGTTGGCGGAGCTGCTGGACAAGACGCTCATCATCAATGTCGACGGCCGCAACACCGAGGCGATGCTCGAAGAGGGACTGCCCAATATGGACGCCTTCCTGGCCGTCACGGGGCGCAGCGAGACCAACATCCTCGCGGCGCTGCTGGCGCGCCGCATGGGGGTGAAGAAGGTGATCGCCGAGGTCGAGAACCTCAATTACATCAATCTGGCCGAGAGCATGGGCATCGATACGATCGTCAACAAGAAGCTGATTACGGCGTCGAACATCTTTCGTTTCACGATGTCGTCCGACGTGCAGGCGATCAAATACCTCACGGGCAGCGAAGCCGAGGTGATGGAGTTCATCGCCAAGCCCAACTCGCCCGCTACGCGCAGCCGCATCAAGGAGATGGGGCTGCCGGAGAATGTCATCATCGGCGGCATCGTCCGCGGCGACAAGGTCGAAATCGCCGTCGGGAGTACCGAGATCAAGGCTTTCGACCGTGTGGTGGTCTTCGCCCTGCCGGATGCGGTGGAGCGAGTGTGCGATTTTTTTAATTGATTAACGGCGGCCGGCCCGCTCCGTATGCGATCGGAACGGATGGAGGGAGCGGCGAGGCGCAGTTGTAACTGATTTTCCGGTGTCATTCAAGAGTACGATTTTACGGACTTTTTTCTCGTTGCGCAGCCGTTCGGTCGAACGGTTCCGGCGTCGTCCCGCCGAGACGCAGCGCAAAGAACTCGAACGGTTGCTGCGCGAATGCGCACGAACCGAGTTCGGACGACGGTACGGTTTCGGGGAGATCCGCACGCCCGAAGCGTTCGCGCAGCGGGTGGAGCGGTTCGATTACACGTCGTTCAAACCCTACGTCGAGCGGATGATGGCGGGCGAGGCCGATGTCGCGGCGCCCGGCCGGGTGCGGTGGTTCGCCCGTTCGTCGGGCACGACCTCCGAGCGGAGCAAATACCTGCCCGTCACCGACGTCTCGCTGTGGCGCTGCCACACGCGGGGGCTGCGCGACGTGGCGACCCTCTACGTGGGGCAGTATCCCTCGACACGGGTATTCGAGGGGAAGACCCTGACGCTCGGGGGCACCTGTTCGAAGAGCGGCGGAATCGTCGTAGGCGACCTGTCGGCGCTGCTGGTCGAGCGAACTCCTTTTTGGAGCGGCTGGTTCCGCACGCCGCGCCGCGAGACGGCATTGCTGGCCGATTTCGACGAGAAGGTCGAACGCATCTGCCGCGAGTGCGCATCGGAGCGGGTGACGGCCTTCGCCGGTGTCCCGTCGTGGAACCTGGCGCTGTTGCGCCGCATGGTGGAGTACACGGGGCGCCGCAACCTGTGCGAGGTATGGCCGCATCTGGAACTGTTCGCTCACGGAGGCGTGGGGTTCGAACCCTACCGTGCGGCGTTCCGCGAACTGATCCCTTCGGCGGGGATGCACTACATGGAGACTTACAACGCCTCGGAGGGATTTTTTGCCATCGCCGACGATGCGTCGCGCGACGACATGCTGCTGATGCTCGATTACGGCACCTATTACGAGTTCCGCGACGGCGACGAGGTGGTGCCGCTCGAAGGCGTGCAGGCGGGGCGGCGGTATGCGATGCTCATTTCGTCGTGCAACGGGCTGTGGCGTTACGAGTTGGGCGACGTGGTGGAGTTCACCTCGACCGATCCCTACCGGATTCGGGTCGCCGGGCGTACGCGCCAGTTCATCAACGCTTTCGGCGAGGAGGTGGTCATGGAAAATGCCGAACGGGCGGTGACGGTCGCCGCCGAAGCCACGGGTGCCGTGGTGTCGGAGTATACGGCCGGTCCCCGCTACATGACGCTGCACGGGCGGGGCGCCCACGAATGGATCGTGGAGTTCGGCCGCGCTCCGGAGAGTTTCGATGCCTTTGTCCAAAAGCTCGACGGCGAACTGATGCGGCTCAACTCCGATTACGAGGCCAAACGCCGCAGTACGATGGCGCCGCCCGAGATGCATGTCGTTCCGGCGGGTACGTTCGCCCGCTGGATGCTTCGGCGCGGCAAAAACAAGGTTCCGCGCCTTGCCAACGACCGCAGGGTGTTGGAGGATGTGCTGGCGACGACGGCCGAACAGGATGCGGCGGTAGGCGTGCGGGGGTAGCGGCCCCGGCGGCTGTGGTGTCGCGGTTCGTCGGCAGCGGTCGGAGTTGCACGAGCCGTTTCGTGTGAGAGCACTTCGCCGCACGGGGCGACGGCGCGCAGCACTGTCGGGAAGATGGCAGCAGGAACGTCCGGCGGCAGGTGTGAATTGATAACGAAGGAGAATATAGAGTTCGGATTTCGTTTGAATCCCTCCCTTTGCCAAAGGGAGGGGCGAAGGGGAGGGAATGTCGGCATCCGCGCAGCGGCAATGTGCGGCGTGAACGTCCGGCGGCAGGTGTGAATTGATAACGAAGGAGATTATAACGACATGTACATTGCAATTGCGGGAAATATCGGCAGCGGAAAGACGACGTTGACCGAGATACTGACCCGGCACTACAACGCGAAGGCCTACTATGAGGAGAGCAACAATCCTTATATCGGCGATTTCTACAACGACATGCAGCGGTGGGCGTTCCACCTGCAAATCTATTTTCTGGGCAGTCGTATCCAGCAGACGCTCGATATGCTCGCATCGGGCGACGACGTGATCGTTCAGGATCGCACGATCTACGAGGACGCCCACATCTTCGCCGACAACCTGCACCAGATGGGGCTGATGTCGACGCGCGATTTGGAGACCTATATGGGGATTTTCCGGCTCGGTTCGGGGTTCATTCCCCGCCCCGATCTGCTGATCTATCTTCGGGCGAGCGTGCCGACGCTCACCGCGCAGATCCGCAAACGCGGGCGCGACTACGAAATGAATATCGACGAGGACTACCTCTGCCGTCTGAATGCCAAGTACGAACACTGGGTCAACGACATCTACGACGGCGAAGTGCTCCTGGTCGACAAGGATACGGAGGATTTCGTGGAGAATCCCGCCGTGTTGGAGAAGATTTGCCGGCGGATCGACCGGTTGCGTAACGAACAGAAGCGTTGACGATGCTGCCTGCGAAATTCGTCGAACGCGTCCTGCGCGAACTGGGTCCGGACGAGGGCGGCGCGTTGTGCCGTGCGCTGACGGGCGAACCGTCCGTTTCGGTGCGGCTCAATGCGGCCAAGGGACTCGCCGCACCCTCCGGCCGTCCGATCGGTTGGAGCTCGGGGGGATACTGGCTCGATGCCCGTCCGTCGTTTACGCTCGACCCCGATTTTCACGCAGGACGCTACTATGTGCAGGAGGCGTCGTCGCAGTTCGTCGGCCATATCGTCGCGGCGTGCGGCGGAATCGGGGGCGGACGCGTGCTCGATCTGTGCGCCGCTCCGGGAGGGAAGACGACCCTCTATTCGACGCTTGCGGGGCGCGGCGGGCTGGTCGTAGCGAACGAGATCGTCCGCAACCGTGCCGCCGTGCTGGCCGACAATGTCCGTAAATGGGGCGTGGGCAACGTGGTCGTGACGGTCAACGATCCGTCGCAGGTCGCCCGTCTCGAAGGGTGGTTCGACGCGGTGGCGGTCGATGCGCCCTGCTCGGGCGAGGGGATGTTCCGCAAGTCGGAGGAGGCGCGCACGGAGTGGAGCGAGGCCGGCGTAGCGCTGTGCGCCGAACGGCAGCGGGGTATTCTGCGCGAAGCGTGGCGGGCCCTGCGTCCCGGCGGATTGCTGTTGTACAGCACTTGTACCTTCAACTTTACGGAGAACGAAGGAGTGCTGCGCGACTTCTCGGCCTGGGCGGCCGGCGAGACCGAACCTGCCGAACGGATCGCGGTCGATCCGGCGTGGGGCGTCGTGTGCGGCGCGGAGGGCGATTTCCAGACCTTCCGCTTCTATCCCCACAGGGTGGAGGGCGAGGGCTTTTTCGCGGCGGCGGTGCGCAAACGTGCCGCCGGCGGCGAGCGGCGGCGAGTGCTCAGACCGCAGCGCGACCCGCTGGCGTGGGCCGACCGCCGTGCCGTGCAGGAGTTGGAGCGGTGGGTGGAGGAGCCCGAAGCGATGCGGTTCGCTGCCGTGGGCGATACGTTCTACGGCTATTGGCAGCCGCAGGCGGAGGCCGTGGCGATGCTTTCGGGTGTGTTGAACGTCATTGCGTCGGGGGTGGAGATGGGACAGCTTTTCAAGGGCGTTCTCCGGCCGGCCCATGCGCTGGCGCTCTTCACGGGGCTGCGCCGCGGGGCTGCGGCCGTGTGCGAGTTGCCGCCGGAGGAGGCGCTGCGCTACCTGCGTCGCGGCGAGGTGGCTGCCGACCGTTTCGCGGAAGGGATGAATCTGGTGACGGCCGACGGTGCGGCGCTGGGATTCGCCAAGCGGATCGGGCGCCGTTGCAACAATCTGTATCCGAATTCGCTCAGGATACTCAAAGGATAGGACGATAAATTTTACGGGATATGGCAAAGAAACTGTTTTATTCGATGGGCGAGGTGTCGGAGATGTTCGATGTGAACCCCTCTCTGATCCGGCATTGGGAGTCGAAATTCGAGGTGCTGAAACCGCAGAAGAACAAGAAGGGCAACCGGATGTTCACGCCCGAGGACGTGGAGAACCTCAAACTGATCTATCATCTGGTCAAGGAGCGCGGGATGACGCTCGACGGCGCCCGGCGGGCGTTGAAGGGAGGCGGTATGCCGGGCGTGGCGCGCGATATGGAGCTGCTGGAGCGGTTGCAGTCGATCCGCGCGCAGCTCGTTGAGGTGCGCAACGAGTTGAAGGAGAGTGCCGAACGGGCGATCGTAGTCGATTCCGACGTGCCCGAAGCGGCACCGGCGCCGGTTGCGCCGGCGGCAGAGGTTCCCGCGGTACAGTCGCAGGCCCGGCGGCGCGGACGCCGCAAGAAGGAGGAGCCCGAACATAAGGAGTTATTCGCGTTTTACGAACAGTCGCTTTTCTGACCATGAAGATCAAGGAGATAACCGACGCGATCGAGCGTTTCGCGCCGCTTGCGTTGCAGGAGGGATACGACAATGCCGGTCTGGTGGTGGGCGATCCCGAACGGGAGGTCGGCCGTGCCCTGCTGGCCGTGGACGTGACCGAGGAGGTGCTCGCCGAAGCCGAGCGGGAGGGCTGCGACCTCGTCGTGACGCATCATCCGATCGTCTTCCATCCGCTCAAACGACTCAACGAAGCCGATTATGTGCAGCGGTGCGTGGCGCGGGCCGTGCGCCGGGACATCGCGCTCTACGCCTGCCACACCAATCTGGACAGCGCCCCGAACGGCATGAGCTGGCGGCTGGCTTCCGAGTTGGGAATCGGTTCGCTGCATGTGCTGGCGCCGTCGCCCGACAAGGGCGAGGGGGTGGGTTTCGGCGTGGTGGGCGAGCTGCCCGAAGCCGTGCCGACGCTCGACTATCTGCGCGAGGCGGGGCGGCGGCTCCGCGTCGGGGCGTTGCGCCACAGCCGGATCGTGCACGAACGGGTGCGCCGCGTGGCGGTTTGTACCGGTGCCGGCGGGTCGCTCCTCGGCGAAGCCCTGCGTGCGGGCGCCGAGCTCTATCTGACGGCCGATCTGAAATATAACGACTTCATGGCCCCTTCGGGACGGCTCACGGTGGCGGATATCGGCCATTTCGAAAGCGAATATTGCGCAATTGAGATTTTATTTGAGATTTTTTCGAAAAATTTGCGTACCTTTGCCGTTCGCAAGAGCCGCTGCTCTTGCAATCCGGTGAATTACCTTTGTTTATGACGTTTTCGGTGGCGCGAGGGCCGGTCTGCTTGCAGGCTGCGGTCGGGCGGAGAGGACGCAGAAAAGAAGTTCAATCATTAAATACGACATATGGCAGCACAGAAGAAAACAGCCGAAGTCGATTACTCCATGCAGGAGAAAATTCTGGCACTCTACGAGTTGCAGAAAATCGATTCGAAGATCGACGAAATCAACAAAATCAAAGGCGAGCTTCCGTTGGAGGTACAGGATCTGGAAGATGAGTTGGCCGGTCTGAACACCCGTATCGAGCATATCAACGGCGAGATCGAGGAGTTGAACGCCCTGACGAAACAGCGTAAGCGCGAGGTGGACCAGGCCAAAATCCTCATCGGCAACTATAAGGAGCAGCAGAACAACGTGCGCAACAACCGCGAGTTCGACGCCATTACCAAGGAGATCGAGTATCAGGAGCTCGAAATCGAACTGGCCGAAAAGCGTCTCAAAGAGTACGCGGCCGCTGTCAAGGCCAAGAAGGCGCTGCTGGAAGAGACCGAAGGGATCGTCGCCGACCGGAAAGCCGATTTGGAGGTAAAACAGGGCGAGTTGAAGAGTATCGAGGAGGAGACGGCTTCGCAGGTCGCCGAATTCGGCGAGCAGGCGGATGTCGCCAAGGCCAAGATCGACGAGCGCCTGCTGGCAGCCTACAACCGGATTCGCAGCAACGTGCACAACGGGTTGGCCGTAGTGACCGTCAAGCGCGATGCGTGCGGCGGCTGCTTCAATCGGATTCCGCCTCAGCGCCAGGCCGATATCCGTCAGGGCAAGAAGATCATCATCTGCGAATACTGCGGTCGTATTCTGGTCGCCGACCCCGACGGCGCGGAAGAGTAGTCCGGTAACGGGACATAGCGGAGGTTTCGTTTCTTTCGAGGCGGAACCTCCCTCTTTTTGCGGTGTTCTGCGGGCCGTGCCTCCGGCGCGGTCGCCGCCGGTCGGGAACATGTCTTCTTTCCGCCGATTGCGGGGCGGGAGGCAGCGGTTGCGCTCGGCCGAACGGCGGGATTGCGCGGAGGTTTGTACGGGGCGGTGTCGGCGTGCTGTCGGCACCTCGTGCCGTGGCTGCCGGAGTTTCGTCTCAGAGCGAGACGCCGCGCGGCATATTTTAGGAGAAAACGTGCCAACTTCTCCAAATAATCGTTACCTTTGCACAATATATATTGGAAAATTAAAATTCCTGATAGATGAAAATCGCTCTTGCTCAGTTGAATTATACGATCGGCGACATTGAAGGGAACAAGTCGAAAATCATCGGCGCCGTCGAGCGGGCCAAGTCCGAGGGCGCCGATCTCGTCGTCTTCGCCGAGCAGGCCCTCAGCGGAACGCCCGCCCTGGATCTGTTGTGCAAAACGACGTTTATCGAACTTTGCGAGGAGGCGTTGGACGAGATCGCTTCGCATTGCGGCCGTATCGCGGCCGTCGTGGGTGTTCCCGTGCTGACCGAATGCGGTACGGTGAGCGCCGCCGCCGTCATCCAGCATGGCGAGGTCGAGCGTTGCATAAGCAAGCGTTTCATCACCGCACGCCGCGAAATGGGATTTCTCGTTCAGGGAAGCGGCTGCGAGACGATCACGATCTGCGGCGAGCGGGTGGCCGTCATCGTGGGGGACGACCTGAGCCGCACCTCCAATTTCGACAAGTCGGTCGATCTGATCCTCAGCATCAACGCCCGCCGTTTCGGCAAGGGAATGATGACCTATCGCTACAACACGATGCACGATCTGGCATACGTGGAGTCGAAGCGCATCATGCTCATCAACCAGGTGGGCGGTTCGACCGAAATCGTCTACGACGGCACGTCGGCCGTCGTGGGTGCCGACGGGCAGATCGAACTGCTGATGAAGAGTTTCGAGGAGGATTTCGCGATCTTCGACACGCGGGCCGAGCACGAACCGATCGCAGTGCCCTATACCACCTACAAGGATCGTACCCGCATGGTCTATTCGGCCGCGGTCTGCGGTCTGCACGACTATTTCGGGAAGAACGGCTATGCGAAGGCCGCCATCGGCCTTTCGGGCGGCATCGACTCGGCGGTGGTCGCCTGTCTGGCCGTCGATGCGCTGGGGCGCGAAAACGTCAAGGCGCTGTTGATGCCGTCGCAGTTTTCGTCCGACCACTCGGTGGTCGACGCGCGCGAGCTGGCCGACAATCTGGGAATCGCTTACGACGTGGTTCCGATTACGGAGGCTTACAAGGCCGTCGTCGATACGATGAAACCCGTTATCGGCGGTACGGCGTTCGACGCGACGGAGGAGAACATCCAGGCGCGTCTGCGCACGGTGATGCTGATGGCCCTGCAAAACAAATGCGGGTATATCCTGCTCAACTCCTCGAACAAGAGCGAAAATGCACTCGGTTTCTGTACGCTTTACGGCGATACGGCCGGTGCGTTCAGCGTGACGGGCGACCTCTATAAGGGCGAAATCTACTATCTGGCCCGTTACATCAATAAACTGCACGACGACGTGATTCCCGACAGTATCCTTACGAAGGAGCCGTCGTCGGAGCTGCATCCCGGTCAGAAGGACAGCGACATCCTGCCGCCCTACGAGGTGGTGGACGCCATTCTGTTCCGCATGATCGAGGAGGGGCAGCACCGCGAGGAGATCGTCAATGCGGGTTTCGACGCCGAGGTGGTGGAGAAGATTCACCAGATGCTGATGCGCAACGAGAAGAAGCGTTACCAGTTCCCTCCCGTATTGCGGCTTTCGGCCTGCGCGTTCGGTCACGAACGCATCCTGCCGCTGACCAACAAGTACGGCGATTAGGCGGCGATGACGCGGCCGATCGAACATATCGCCACGGTTGTACGCGCGGGCGATGGAGTCGTGGAGGTGGAGCTCACGGCGCAGAGCGCCTGTGCCTCCTGCCACGCACGTATGGCGTGCGGTATGGGCGAATCGACCCGAAAACGGATCGAGATCGCGACGCCCGAGGCCTCGGCCTTCACGGCGGGGGAGCGCGTAACGGTCTCGGTGGAGCGGAATATGGGCATGACTGCGGTCCTTTGGGCCTACGTCGTGCCCTTCGTCGTGTTGTTGGGGGCGCTTGTGGCCGCATCGCTGGCCGGCTGGGGCGACGGTGCGGCCGCGCTGTCGGCTGTGGGCGGCATCGCTCTCTATTACGGGGCGCTCTACCTGCTGCGGGAGCGGTTGGAGAAGAAAATTCATTTCAAAATTCATAAACAATAATGGAAGTATTGCTTTATACGATCCTGACACTTTGCGTGCTGGGAGTATTGGCGGCGATCGTGCTCTATTTCGTCGCCCGGAAGTTCCGCGTCGAGGAAGATCCCCGCATCGATGTGGTGGAGAAGATGCTGCCCGGTGCGAACTGCGGCGGCTGCGGCTTCGCCGGCTGTCGGGGAATGGCCGACGCGCTGGTCAAACGCGAGGATATTTCCGAGCTGTTCTGTCCGGTGGGCGGCGCCGAGGTGATGAAGCAGTGCGCAGCGTATCTGGGCAAGACGGCTCCCGAAAAGGAGGCGCAGACCGCGACCGTACGTTGCGGCGGAACGTGCGCCAAGCGTCCCCGCACGAACCGGTTCGACGGTGCACGGTCATGCGCCGTGGCTGCGTCGCTCTACGTGGGGGAGACGGGCTGTGCCTACGGCTGTCTGGGTTTCGGCGACTGCGTGAGCGCGTGCGCTTTCGGTGCGCTCTCGATGGACCCCGAAACGGGACTTCCGGTGGTCGACGCCGACAAGTGCACCGCCTGCGGCGCCTGCGTCAAGGCCTGTCCGAAGGGGATCATCGAACTGCGCAAGCGGTGGCCCAAGCACCGCGCCGTCTATGTGTCGTGCGTCTCGAAGGACAAGGGGGCCGTGGTGATGAAGGCCTGCAAGGCGGGCTGTATCGGCTGCGGCAAGTGCGTAAAGGTCTGTGCGTTCGACGCGATCAAGGTGGAGAACAACCTGGCTTACATCGATCCGTTGAAGTGCAAACTGTGCCGTAAGTGCGTCAACGAATGCCCTACGGGCGCGATCCGTCTGGTGGGCATGGAGCCGCTGCCGCGCGAACCGAAGGCCGCTCCGGCCGCCGCCGTGAAACCCGCGCCGGCGAAATCTGCGGACGGCGAGTCCCCGAAGAGTGAATAATCAAACAGGAAAGAGTTATATGAAGACATTTCCCATCGGCGGTGTTCATCCGTCGGATAACAAATTGTCGCGGGCCGTGGCCGTCGAGCGCTTCGCGCTGCCCGACGAAGTGCGGATTCCGCTGGCACAGCATATCGGCGCGCCGGCCGTGGCGAAGGTCGCCAAAGGCGACAAGGTGCTCGCGGGGCAGTTGATCGCCGAAGCCGCGAGTTTCATGTCGGCCAACATCCACGCTCCGGTTTCGGGCACGGTGACGGCCGTCGACCTGCAACCCAACGGGCAGGGGGTGCGTCAGATGATGATTACGATCAAGCGCGAAGGCGACGAGTGGGTGCCGGAAGTCGATCTTACGCCCGATCTGGTGCGCGAATGCACGCTCGAACCCAAAGAGATTCTCGACCGGATCAAGGCGGCCGGCATCGTCGGCATGGGCGGTGCGACCTTCCCCACGCACGTGAAGCTGTCGGTACCTCCCGGTAAGAAAGCCGAATTCCTGATTATCAACGGAGTGGAGTGCGAACCTTACCTTACCTCCGATCATCGCACGATGCTCGAAAAGGGCGAGGAGCTGATGGTCGGTACGACGATCCTGATGCGTGCGCTGGGCGTGAAGCAGGCGCAGATCGGTATCGAGAACAACAAACCCGACGCCATCGCGTTCCTGCGCGAGTTGTCGAAGCATTACGAGGGCGTGCGGGTCACGCCGCTGAAAGTACGCTATCCGCAGGGCGGCGAGAAGCAACTGATCGCCGCCGTGACGGGGCGTCAGGTGCCGCCTCCGCCGGGTCTTCCGATCGACGTGGGCGCCGTGGTATGCAACGCTTCGACGACGGTGGCCGTCTACGAGGCCGTGCAGAAGCGCAAGCCGCTCGTCGAGCGGATCGTGACGGTGACGGGCAAGGGCATGAAGACGCCGTCGAACTATCTGGTGCGCATGGGTACGCCGATCGCGTCGCTCGTCGAGGCGGCGGGCGGTCTGCCCGAAGGCGACGTGAAGGTGCTCAACGGCGGCCCGATGATGGGACGCGCGATGGTCGACCTGTCGTCGCCCGTCACGAAGGGCTGTTCGGGCATTACGGTGCTCGGCGGCGCCGAGGCGCAGCGCGGCGCGGAGAGCGCCTGCATCAAATGCGCCAAATGCGTGCAGGCCTGCCCGATGGGGCTGGAACCCTATCTGCTCTCGAAACTCTCGCGCAAACAGTTGTGGGAGCGTCTCGAAGGCGAGGAGGTCACCTCGTGCATCGAATGCGGATGCTGCCAGTTCACCTGTCCGGCCGACCTGCCGCTGCTGGACTACATCCGGTTGGGCAAGCAGCGGGTCATGGGGCTGATTCGCGCCCGTGCGGCGGCCAACGCTCCGAAAAAATAGAACGAAGAAAACAAAAACGGATAATCTATGGCAAATCAATTTTTTGTCGCGCCGTCGCCGCATGTCCACAGTGCGGAGTCCACGACGAAGATCATGCGCGACGTGGTGATCGCGCTGCTGCCCGCGCTGGTCGTCTCGGCGCTGCTCTTCGGTTGGAGCGTGCTGGGCGTTACGGCGCTGTCGGTGGTGTGCTGCGTCGTGTTCGAGTATCTGATCCAGCGGTTCATGCTGCGCGGCGCTCCGACTGTGGGAAACCTCTCGGCGGTGGTGACCGGCGTGCTGCTGGCCTTCAACCTTCCGGCGTCGATTCCGTGGTGGATCGTCGTGATCGGCGCTTTCGTGGCCATCGCCATCGGCAAGATGACCTTCGGCGGTCTGGGCAAGAACCCGTTCAACCCCGCGCTGGTCGGGCGTGTCTTCCTGCTGATCGCCTATCCTGCCCAGATGACGTCGTTCCCGCAGCCGGCCGGTGCCGTGGCCGATGCCTTTTCGGGTGCTACGCCGCTGGCGGCGGTCAAGTTCGGGGCGGTGTCGGCCTCGGCGATCGACTATCAGGACATGCTCTTCGGGTCGATTCCCGGCTCGCTGGGCGAAGTGGCTGCGCTGGCGCTGCTGGCGGGTTTCGTCTATCTGCTGTGGCGTCGGGTCATCACGTGGCATGTTCCGGTGACGATTCTGGCCACCATGGCCCTGTTCGCCTTTTTCGTGGCTCTCGGCCGCGGTTGGACGGGCAGCCTGCTCTACGAGTTTCCCGCTTTCCACGTGCTGGCGGGCGGCGCCATTCTGGGTGCGGTCTTCATGGCCACCGATTACTCCACCTCGCCGATGACCGTGCGCGGCGGTGTGATCTACGCCGTGGGGATCGGCGTCATCACGATGTGCATCCGCCTGTGGGGCGCCTATCCCGAGGGCATGTCGTTTGCGATTCTGGTGATGAACGCCACCGTGCCCCTTATCAATCGATCTGTCAAACCCAAGCGTTTCGGCGCCAAAAAGTAGGAGGACGACGATGAAAAGTACACTTGTGAACATGGTAGCCGTGCTCTTCACGATCACGCTCGTCGCGTCGGCGGGGGTAGGCTATGTCAATATGATTACCGTCGGGCCGATCGCCGAGGCCAAGGCTGCTGCGACCCAATCCGCGCTGCGCGCCGTGCTGCCGTCTTTCGACCGGACCGAGACGACGGAGCTGACGCTCGACGAACTGCCCGTTGCGGTGCATACGGCACGTTCGGGCGAGGCGGTCGTGGGCTATGCCGTGGAGACGGCGAGCAAGAACGGTTTCAGCGGCATGATCCGCATGGTGGTAGGGTTCGACGCCACGGGACGTGTGCTCAATGTCAACGTGTTGGAACAGAACGAGACGCCGGGCCTGGGAACGAAGATGGCCGACGAGGGCAACCCGCTCTTCGCCAGTTTCGAGGGCCGCAATCCGGGCGAGATGAAGCTCGCCGTGAAGAAGGACGGCGGCGACGTGGATGCGCTGACGGCCGCCACGATTTCGTCGCGAGCCTACGTCGACGCCATGGCGCGCGCCTATGCCGCCTACAAGCAGATTGCGGAAGGGGTTGCTCCGGCCGCTTCCGATACGGCTTCGGGGGCTACGGCGACGGGCGGCGATGCTGCGGCCGCGGCCGATTCGGCTGCGGGTGCGACCGCACAAACGGGCGATAACGCTCAGAAAGGAGGAGATAATGAATAAACTGCAACTGATCCTCAAAGGGATCGTCAAGGAGAATCCCACCTTCGTGCTGGTGCTCGGCATGTGCCCCACGCTGGGTACGACGACCAGTGCCGCCAACGGATTCGGCATGGGCGTGGCCACGATGGCGGTGCTGATCTTGTCGAACATCGTCATTTCGCTCATCAAGAACTTCATTCCCGACAAGGTGCGCATTCCGGCCTTCATCGTGGTGATCGCGTCGTTCGTGACCATCGTGCAGATGCTCATGCAGGCCTTCGTGCCGGCGTTGTACGCCACGTTGGGCGTCTTCATCCCGCTCATTGTCGTGAACTGCATCATTCTGGGCCGTGCAGAGGCCTTCGCCTCGAAGAACAATGCCTTCGATTCGGCGCTGGACGGTCTGGGCATCGGCCTGGGCTTCACGCTGTCGCTCACGGTCATCGGCACGATCCGCGAACTGCTGGGCAGCGGCGCCGTGTTCGGCTATTCGCTCGGTACGGCCGACTACATGCCGCTCGTATTCGTGCTGGCGCCCGGCGGATTCCTCGTGCTGGGGTATCTGATGGTCGTATTTAACAAATTAGCCAAGAAATAGTCATGGAGCAGATAACATACTTTGCAATCGTCATCGGAGCCATCTTCGTCAACAACGTCGTGTTGGCTCAGTTCCTCGGCATCTGCCCCTTCCTGGGCGTATCCTCCAAGGTCGAGACTTCGATGGGCATGGGAGCGGCCGTAACCTTCGTCATGGCGCTCACGGCGCTCGTGGCGTGGTCGATCCAGACTTATATCCTTGATCCGTTGCAGATCCAATACATGCAGACGATCGTCTTCATCCTGGTGATCGCGGCGTTGGTGCAGATGGTCGAGATCATGTTGAAAAAGCTCTCGCCGTCGCTCTACCAGGCGCTCGGTATCTTCCTGCCGCTCATCACGACCAACTGCGCCGTGCTGGGCGTGGCGATCCTGATGATCCAGAAGGAGTTCACGCTGTTGCAGAGCGTCGTCTATTCGGTCTCCACGGCCCTGGGCTTCGCGCTGGCGCTGGTGCTTTTCGCCGGTATCCGCGAGCGGTTGGAGTTGGAGGACGTACCCGAATCGTTCCGCGGAACGCCGATCGCGCTGGTGACGGCCGGCATTCTGGCCATGGCCTTCATGGGCTTTTCGGGGCTGGTGTAGACCTTTGCCGGGACGAAAACGAAGGGGCTGCGACATGTCGCAGCCCCTTCGTTTTTATCGAGACCGATTATTTGATGATATAGACCTTCTCGCCCTTGCGTTGCATGTGGAAGTGTTCGCGGGCGTATTGTTCGAGGAAATCGTCCTGTTTGAGTTGTTCGATAAGCGCGCTGTCGCGTGCGATCTTCTCCTCGTAGAGCGCTTTTTCGCGCTCCAGCACCCGAATCTGGCTGCGGATCTTGAATGCGTGGATCAGGTTGCGGCCGGCGGCGAACGCCGTCAGCACGATGATCAGAAGCGTCGCTCCGATCCAGAATTTGCGCACCAGACCGCGTTTCATCGCGTCAGGGAATGTGCATGAATTTGTGCGTCTGGATCGAGATGTTCCATTGCGGATGGGCCTTCGCATATTCGACCAGCAGCGGCATCATCCGTTCGTAGACGCTCCATTCGGGTTGGAGGTAGAGCAGGCAGTCGTCGCCTACGCGGGCGGCGTTCTGTTCGGCCCATTGCAGGTCGTCCTCCCGCTCGACGATCACCTTCAACTCGTGCGCCCGCCGGAAGGCTTCGTCCAGCGGCGGTTGCTGCCGTTTGGGCGAGAGGCACACCCAGTCGAAACGGCCGCTGAACGGATGCGTGCCCGACGTTTCGAGAAAAATTTGCAATCCTCTGTCGTGCAGGGTCCGCGTAAGTATGTCGAGCGGATAGAGCAGCGGTTCGCCGCCCGTGATGACGATCGCACGGGCAGGGCAGGTCAGCGCACGGTCGATGACCACCTGCACGTCGACGGGCGGGTAGCGGCGGGGATTCCACGTATATTTGGCGTCGCACCAGCGACAGCCCACGTCGCATCCGCCCAAACGGATGAAATAGGCGGGTTTGCCCGCGTGGAAGCCTTCGCCTTGAATGGTGTAGAAGTCCTCCACGAGCGGCAGTCTGCGGCCGCCGTCGAACAGTGCGGGATCGGTGTCAATCATTCGTTACGACGTAAATATCTTTGAGATTGCGGCCCAGCTGGTCGTAGTCGAGTCCGTATCCCACGATGAATTCGTTGCCGATTTCGAGGGCGCGGTAGCGGATCGGCAGCGGCTCGCGGTAGGAATTCGGCTTGAAGAAGAGCGTGCAGACTTCGACGCTGGCGGGATTGCGGCGCATGAGGTCGGCGTACATGTGGGCGATGCTGCGTCCCGTGTCGACGATGTCCTCGACGATGATGACGTGGCGTCCTGCGATGTCGTTGTTGAGTCCCAGCAGGCACTCCACGTTCCCTGTCGAACAGGTCCCTTCGTAGGAGGCGAGCTTGACGAACGAAATCTCGCAGGTGAAGTCGATCTTCTTGATCAGATCGCTCAGGAACATGAACGCACCGTTGAGCACCCCGACGAAGATCGGACGCTCCTTGTCGCCGTAATCGGCGTTGAGACGCTCGGCGACGGCTGCGACGGCGCGGTCGATCTCGTGGGCGGGGATCATCACCTCGAAGGTTTTATCGTTCAGCGTTACGGTTTTCTTCATATCGTTTTTGCGGTTTTTGGTTCGGTTTCCGTTTCCGTTTCGATGAAAATACCTTCCAAAGGTAGTGCTTTTTGCGGAATAATTCCAAACCTCGCGCGCGAAACTTTCGTCGGGGAAGCGGGTGTGCGGCGGCCGCACGGTCAGAGGTCGATATTCAGGCCGAGGGTGTAGTTTCTACCGCCGAACCGTAGTTGTTTGAAACCTCCGTCCGCAGAGAGCATCTGTGTGAGATAGATTTGGTTGTCGTCAAATGATTCAAGGAAATCCTCTCCTTTTCGAACGGCGATGGCCGTCACTCCCAATCGTAATCCGATGCGTTTCGTGATACGGTATTCGAGTTCGGCGTTGGCGTGCAGGCCGAATCCGGCGTCGTGATACTCTCCGCTGCGGAGGAATCCTATGCCCATACCGATCCGTTCGCGCAGCAACAATTTCTTACGGGCGAACCGCTGGGCGGCGCCTATTTCGGGGGCGATGTAGTGCATGTGGTTGCATCCTCCGGTGGAGAAGATCCGGCATTGCCAATACGTTGCATATTGATCGTAGATTTTGGCGGTATGAGCGTAGTCGTCGTACCCGTAGATATAACGCACTCCAAAACTGATGCGATAGATGGCATTTGTATAGGTGTATGCCGTTTCGAGACTCCAGCTGCGGTGGTTGTTGCGATGCCATGGAATGCCGGTGACATCAAGTGATGTCCAGCCGGAGAGATAGCCGGCCGCCAGGGTGAAGGCGTGGGCCGGTGCGCGGCGATCGGCACGGAGATTTTCATCGCGTTTGCGCTGTGCTTCCATTGTGTGCTGATAGCGTATGTCCCGTTTCCGCTCCCCTTCGCTGTAATAGCGGGGCAGGATCGAGTCGGCTGCGTAGTACGGGGCGTCGCAGTCGCGCAGCGTCAGCAGTGTCCCCGCCGCCGTATGGCTGCGTCCCCAGAGGAAGCGCCTCGTCGAACAGGTCCGCACGACGGCCAGTTCGGCCCCGTTGCGTGCGGCCGCCCGGCGTAACGGGCGGGTGATGTCGCGTTCGGCGCGGCGTGCCGTACCGCGCATCCGGATAGGACGGATCCGGAAATCGGCGATCTTGCGGGCCGAGTCGGGCGACTCGACCGCCTGCACGATGCGCACCGAATCTTCCGGTATCGGGGCCTGCGGCGTCAGGTTCGTCAGACGGGCGGTCGGCGTACATCCGCATAGAGCCGACAGCATGACGAGGAGGTATCGCTTGGAAACGTCCATGGTACGAGAGAGGATTATGCTCCCAAGATAGCGAATAAATCGGCCGTTTCAAAGGATTTTCGGCCTTTTCGGAATATTTTCCGGACGGAAGCAGTTCTTCGGCCTGCGGGTACGGGCTCAGGCGTTGTGTTCGTACCCGCGCCAGTCGGTCTCGACCCGTCGGCCGCGGTCGAGCCAGACGATTGTGTCGTCCTCGGCTTCGGTGACGGTGCCGATCGGGTAGAGCGGGCGGCCGAAGCGGGATTCGAAAGCCCGGCAGAGCGCCGGCAGGGCTTCGGGTGCGGCCGTGAAGAGCAGCTTGTAATCTTCGCCGCCCGTCAGGGCCGTCACCAGATCGGAGCCGGGTGCGATCGGGATGCGTTCGAGATCGACCGTCGCTCCGACATGCGACTGCTCCGCAATATGCCGCAGATCGGAGGCCAGTCCGTCCGAAAGATCGGTCATGGCGTGCACCTCCGTGCGTTCGCCGAGCCAGAGACCTTCGGCCGTCTGTGCGGCGGGTGCGTTGTGTATACGGGCATTGGGAGTGTCGAGGTTGCCGGCCAGCAAGTCGCACAGTCCGGCACCCGAAGCGCCGAGCGGCCCTGCCACGACGATCGCGTCGCCCGCACGGGCGTCGCTGCGGCGTTTGATGCAGTGGTCGGCGGCACGGCCGACGACCGTGACGTTGACCGTGATGTCGTGCCGCGACGAGGTCGTGTCGCCGCCGGCGAGCATCACCCCCTCCTCGGCCGAGAGATCGCGGTATCCCCGCAGGAACGCTTCGGTCCATTCGTCCGACACGTCGGGCGGCAGCGCCACCGACAGCAGCGTGGCGACGCTCCGTCCGCCCATGGCGGCCACATCGCTCAGATTGACCGCGAGCGCCTTGCGGCCCAATTCGTAAGGGGGCGTGGTGTTGCGCAGGAAATGAATGCCCTCGGTGAGCAGATCGGCGGTGAAGAGCAGCGACTCGCTGCCGCCGATGCCGAGTACCGTGCAGTCGTCTCCCGGCTCCTCGAAGTCGTTGCGGGGCACTCCGGCGAAGAGTTGCCCGATGCGGGCGATCAGTTCGAATTCGGTCATGGGACAAAGATAGTGCAAGCCGAGCGCAGAACCAAATTTATTTGGTTCTGCCGAGGCGCCGCCTATCTAAGCGGAGGCTTGTCCTCCGCAAAGTGTGCAAGCCGGGTGCAGAACCGAATTTATTTGGGATTCTGCCGAAGCGCCGCCTATCTAAGCGGAGGCTTGTCCTCCGCAAAGTGTGCAAGCCGAGTGCAAAAGCAACCTGCGATTGGCAATTTAAGAATTAAAATTAGGAATTCCGTTCCGTCATCCCGAGGATGCGTGAGGATCGGTTGCTGCCGTAGCTGCGGGTCGAAGTCTGCGGAGCACGCCCCTGTGGCGGGCCTCCGCGGGCGGAGGCTTCGGCCTGCGCGGCGCTCAGTGCCGCAATGTTGCGACAGGAGATCGTAACGGCTCGACAGGATGCTGTTTTAATCTTAATTGCGGAGCTGACGTTTGCTTCTGCACTCGACTTTGCGTATCTTTGTCCTCGAAATATATAAGGATGACCATGAAGATTTTGATTCTGAACGGCCCCAACCTCAATTTGCAGGGGCGGCGCGATGTGGCGGTCTACGGGTCGACCGCTTTCGAGGAGTATCTCACGCGGCTGCGAGCGGTTTTCCCCGACGTCGGACTGGACTGTTTCCAGTCGAACGTCGAAGGCGAGTTGATCGATGCGTTGCATCGCAGCGAAGGCCGTTACGACGGCGTGGTGTTCAATGCCGGAGGATATACCCACACGTCGGTGGCGCTGCGCGATGCGGTGGCCGCCATCGCGACGCCGGTGGTGGAAGTCCACATCTCGTCGATCCTGGCGCGCGAGGAGTTCCGCCACGTGTCGCTGCTGGCGCCCGTCGTGCGGGGGTCGATCATGGGTTTCGGTCTCGACTCCTACCGTCTGGGGGTAGAGGCACTTCTTTTGCAGAAATAATTGAAATCAGTCTACGATTATGATTAAACGAACGAAAATAGTGGCGACGCTCTCGGTGCAGCGTTGCACGGAAGAGTTGGTGCGAAGCCTGTTCAAGGCGGGAATGAACATCGTGCGGATCAATTCGGCGCACGCCTCGCTGGAAAATGCCGCCGAGATCATCCGCATGGTGCGCAGCGTTTCGAATTCGATCCCCGTCATGCTCGACACGAAGGGCCCCGAGATTCGCGTGACGCGCATGGACGACGCCTATCCCGACGGCATCCGCTTTGCGGCGGGCGACAGGGTGAAGGTGCGCGGGACGAGCGTCAAAACCGATATTCCCTCGACGCGCGAGGTGATCTACATGAATGTCGAGCACATCGTGCGCGACGTGCCGGCGGGGGCCACGATGCTCATCGCCGACGGCGAAATGGAACTGCATGTCGAACAGAAATCGGCCGAAGAACTGGTCTGCCGCGTCATGCGCGACTGCACGTTGCGTTCGCGCAAGAGCGTCAACGTCCCCAACGTGTCGATCGACCTGCCTTCGGTGACCGAGAAAGACCGCATGTACATCGAGTGGGCCACGGAGAACGGCGTCGATTTCATCGCCCACTCGTTCGTGCGCAGCGCGCGCGACGTCGAAGCCGTGCAGGCGATTCTCGACAGCCGGAACAGCGGCATCAAGATCATCTCGAAGATCGAGAACCAGGAGGGAATCGACAACATCGACGAGATCATCGAAGCCTCCTACGGCATCATGGTGGCGCGCGGCGACCTGGGCGTCGAGCTGCCTGCCGAGATCATCCCCATCACGCAGCGGATGATCGTCGACAAGTGCATCGCCGCCAAACGTCCGGTCATCATCGCCACGCAGATGCTCTACTCGATGGTCGGTTCGCCGCGTCCGACGCGCGCCGAGGTGAGCGATGTCGCCAGCGCCATCTACGAGCGGGTCGACGCCGTCATGCTGAGCGACGAGACCGCTTCGGGGGCCTATCCCGTGGAGTCGGTCGAGACGATGGCGCGCATCGCCAAGGCCATCGAGCGCGACGAAGCCTATTCGACGCCCTTCATCGACATCCACATGGTGTCGGTCAACCACGAGATTACGGCGCAGATCGCCCGTTCGGCGGTGCGCGCTTCGACCAACTTGCCGATTCGGGCGATTCTGCTCGATACGCTGACGGGCCGCACGGGGCGTTACATCGCTGCGTTCCGCCCGACGACGATCGTCATCGCGGTCTGCTACACGTTGCAGGCGCAGCGCTTGCTGGGTCTCTCCTACGGTGTCATGCCGATCCTGCGCAGCAAGAGCAAGGAGGATTCCTATCATTTTCTGGGCGACGCCATGGAGTTCATCAACCAGCGTTACCAGGAGTTGAAGGACGAGGATATGGTCGTGGCCATCGGCGGCAGTTTCGGTGCCGTGCGCGGCGCCTCCTACATCGAGATCGCCACGATCGGCGATATCAAGCGCCGCAACGAGGAGCGTCGGGCGCAGTTGAAATAGCGCGGTATGGGCGGGGAGTTGCGCGATAAGGTCGCCAGCGGCGTGGCGTGGAGTCTGGGCGAGAAGCTCGGAACCATCCTGTTGCAGATGGTCGTCTCGATCGTCGTGGCGCGGCTGCTGATGCCCGACGACGTGGGGCTAATGGCGCTGATGACCTTCTTCTCGTCGCTGGCGCTGGTGGTCGTCGACAGCGGCTTTTCGCAGATGCTCATCCGCAAGGGCGATCCTGCGCAGGGCGATTACAAGTCGGTCTTCCTCTTCAACGTCGTCGTTTCGTGGATCGTCTACGGCGTGCTGGTGGCTGTCTTTCCTGTCGTAGCGGCTTTTTACGGGCGGCCGATTCTGGCGCGTATCGCGCCGGTGCTCTTTCTTCTGGTGCCGGTCAATGCGCTGGGTACGATCCAGAATACGATCTTCATGCGGCAGTTCCGCTTCGCGCTGCTGTCGAAGATCACTTTCGTCGCGTCGCTTGCGAGCGGTGTGCTGGCCGTGACGATGGCGCTGGCCGGATGCGGCGTGTGGAGCCTGGTCGGGCAGCGCCTCTCGTCGATCGCGGTGCGGGCGGCGCTGCTGTGGTTTTTCAGCGATTGGCGGCCGCGCCGCACGGAACGGGCTTCGACGCGCCCGCTGCGTGAAATGGCTCCTTACAGCCTGCGGCTCATGGCCACCGACCTCATCTCGGCGATCTATACCCGTGTGGCGCAGCTCTTCATCGGCAAGATCTACTCGACCGATCTGCTCGGCTATTTCTATCAGGCGCAGAAACTCGAAGAGCTGCCCGTCACGTCGACCGTGCAGTCGGTGCAGAACGTCACCTTTCCCGCTTTTTCCAAACTGGCGGCCTCGCCTCGCAAATTCGCCGAAAGCTACCGGCAGGTGGTGATGATCGTCGCCTTTCTGATGTTTCCCGCGATGACGGGCCTCTCGGCCGTCGCACCCGATCTCTTCGCCCTGCTGCTGGGCGAAAAGTGGATGCCGACGGTGCCTTATTTCGAGGCGATGTGCCTCGTGGGGCTTTTCACGCCGCTGGCGATGATCGCCTACAACGTGCTCAAAACCCTGAGCGACGGCCGCGTGGTGGTGCGGTTGGAGGTCGTCAAGCGTGTCTTGATGACGGGCGTGCTGGCGGTGACTATTCCGCACAGCGTCATGGCGATCGTGTGGGGCATGGTGGCCATGGCGGCCATCGAACTGGTGCTCAATCTCGTTGCGACGACGCGGCTCTGCACGCTGTCTCTCTGGCGGTTCGTGCGGACGCTGCTGCCCATCGCGGCCGTTACGGCGCTGATGTACGGCACGGTGGTGTGGGGCGTGCAACCCCGTATCGCCGACCTGCACCTCGGCTTGCGGCTTATGGTGCAGCTGATCGCCGGCGTCGCGGTCTTCGCCGGTGCCGCGGCCCTTTTCCGGCTGGAATCCCTGCGCGAGACGCTGGCGATCGTACGGAAGTTATGGCACAAAACCTGTTGATGTAGTCTTCCGACGATGTGGGCATAAAACCGGCTCCCGGAACTTCGCAAGAAGTTCCGGGAGCTGACGTGACAAGCGGGGCGGCCTTATGCCGTGACGTCCGCTTTGTAGTAGGTCTTCGCCTCGCAGTCGCCGCGCAGCACGGCCAGTGCGTTGCGTGCCAACGCCTCCAACTCGTTCTCGCCGGGGTAGACGAAGACCGGGGCGATGAAGTCGACATGCGCGGCGATGAAATCCGTGAGCCGCTTGTTGTGGGCGATGCCGCCGGTGAGCAGGATCGCGTCCGCCTTGCCTTTGAGGGCGATGGCCATCGCCCCGATCTCCTTGGCTACGTTGTAGCACATGGCGCGCAACACCAGCATCGCCTGCAAATCGTTGTTGTCGATCCGCCGCAGGATTTCGGGGACCGACGTCGTGCCGAGGTGTGCGAGCAGGCCGCCGCGGCCGTTGATGAGTTTCTGCAACTCTTCGCGGGTGTATTCTCCCGAAAAGCAAAGATCGATCAGCGGTCCCGGAGGCAGCGTGCCGGCGCGCTCCGGCGAAAACGGCCCTGCGCCGTTGAGGGCGTTGGAGGTGTCGATCACGCGCCCCTGGCGGTGCGCGCTGACGGTGATGCCGCCTCCCATGTGCGAGACGATCAGGTTCAGCTCTTCGTATTTCCGACCCGTTTCGCGGGCGTACCGGCGTGCGATGGCCTTCTGGTTGAGGGCGTGGAAGACCGATTCGCGCGGCAGCTGGGGCAGTCCCGAAATGCGTGCGTAGGGAATCATCTCGTCCACCACGACCGGATCGGCGATATAGGCCTTGACACCGACCTCGGCTGCGATCTCCTGTGCGATCAGTCCGCCCAGATTCGAGGCGTGCTGCCGCCGGGCGTGGAGCAGGTCGTCGTGCAATGCGTCGTTCACCTCGTAGACCCCGCCCTCGACGGGATGCACCAGCCCGCCGCGGCCGATGACGGCAGAGAGGGTGCCGATGTCGAATCCGCGTTTGCGCAGCGATTCGAGCACGAGGTCTTTCCGCCATTCGAACTGGTCGCCGATCGTCGCGAACGCGGCGATCTCGGCGGCGGAGTGGTCGATCGCCAGCGAAAGGACGGGCTGCGTATCTTCGTAGACGGCGATCTTCGTGGAGGTAGAGCCCGGGTTAATAGCCAGAATGATGTAGCTCATGGTCGGGGTGCGTATTGTCGGTTCGGTCGGGGCTTCCAAGGTGTCAACGGGCGGCCAGGCAGGCCAGTGCGATGGAGTACATCTTGGTCAGGCGCGAGTCGCCGCGCGAGGTGAGCACGCAGGGAACCTTCGTTCCCATGACCATGGCCGCCAGCTCGGCGCCGCCGAAATGCGTGGCTGCCTTGAAGAAGACGTTGGCCGATTCGATGTTGGGGAAGAGCAGGCAGTCGGGATCGCCCGCGACGGCCGAACCCTTGACTTTTTTGTGCTCGGCGACCTCCTTGTAGAGCGCTACGTCCAGCGACAGCGGCCCGTCGACGATCGCATTGCCCAATTGTCCGCGGTCGCCCATTTTGGCCAGGATGGCCCCTTCGGTCGACGACGGAACGCTCGGCAGCACTTGTTCCGAGGGTGCGATGCAGGCGATTTTCGGCGTGTCGATGCCCAGCAGCCTGGCAGTCTGGATGAGGTATCCGATCAGCTTCTGTTTCTGCTTGAAGTCGGGTGCGGGGATCACCGCGACGTCCGAGATGCAGAGCAGTTTGGGAAGCGACGGCATTTCGAGAATGGCCACGTGGCTCAGCACGCCCTTGGGCGGGAAGAGACCCGCATCCTTGTTCAGGATGCCGCGCATGTATTTGTCGGTCGAGACGAGTCCCTTCATCAGGACGTCGGCGTCGCCCGCCACGACGGCCGCGACGGCCAGCCGCACGCAGTTGACGTCGCTCTTTTCATCCACGATCTTGAAGATCGAACAATCGATCCCCTCGGCCCCGCAGACCTCTTCGATGACCTGTTTGTCGCCGTAGAGGGTCGGTTCGACCAATCCCTCCTTATATGCGTCGTAGACGGCGCTGAGCGTGTGGGAATCCTGACCGTAGGCGACGGCCAGCCGTTTGTGGCCCTTTTTCTGGGCCTCCTCGACGATTTGCGAGAGTTTTGTAATCATTGCTGTATGAAAGTTCGTATTAAACGTTTCGGACATTGTTTTCCGCTTCCCGTGTCCGGAACCGCCGCCAGAAGGCTCTGCCGGTTCGGTCGGGGAGTGCGAATCCGCTTCGTTGCCCGTCGAATCGAAGGGTTTTTCACCGATGCGGGATCATCGGGATCATTTGACCAGATTGTAGGTGTCGGTGGCGATCATCAGCTCCTCGTCGGTAGCGATGACGGCGACTTTGACCCGCGACGCGGGCGTCGAGAGGATTTTGTCCTCGCCCCGCACTTCGTTGGCCGCGGGATCGAACTCCACGCCCATGAATTCGAGGCCTGCGCAGACCGACCGGCGCAGTTCGCGCGAATTCTCGCCCACGCCGCCCGTGAAGACGATGAGGTCGACCCCTCCCATCTCGGCCGCATAGGCCCCCACGAACTTCTTCACACGGTTGTAGTACATATCACGGGCCACGATGGCACGGGGATTCCCTTCGTTGTAGGCTTTGTCGATGTCGCGCATGTCGCTCGACAGATCGGTCATGCCCTGCACGCCCGAACGCTTGTTCATCATCTCGTCCAGTTCGGCATAGCTCATTCCCTCCTTCGCGCCGATGAAAGTGATCGCCGATGCGTCGATCGCTCCGCAGCGCGTGCCCATCACCAGCCCGTCGAGCGGCGAGAAGCCCATCGACGTATCGTAGGATTTGCCGTCGAGCACGGCCGTCACGGAGGCGCCGTTGCCGATGTGGCAGGTGACGATTTTCGATTTTTCATAGTCGAGCCCCGCCAGTTCGGCGCCTTTGCGCGCCACGTAGTGGTGGCTCGTGCCGTGGAAACCGTATTTGCGCACGCGATATTTTTCGTAGTAGGCGTGAGGCAGGGCGTAGAGGTAGTTCATGGCGGGAATGGTCTGATGGAACGAGGTGTCGAAGACCGTCACCTGCGGCGTACCGGGCAGCACCTTCTCGATCGAGAGAACGCCTTCCAAATTGGCGGGGTTGTGCAGCGGCGCGATCTCGAACAGCGAGCGGATCTTCCGCTTCACATCTTCGTCGACGATGCAGCTTTGGGGGAAGAATTCGCCGCCGTGCGCCACGCGGTGACCGACGGCTTTGATCTCGTCGAGCGACCCGACGACGCCGTGCGCCGGATCTGTCAGCGCGTCGAGTACCAGGCGGATGCCGGTCGTGTGGTCGGGAATGGCGCGGTGCAGCTCGAAATTCTCTCGTCCGACGGGTTTGTGGGTGAGGACGCCGTCGCTGAGTCCGATGCGTTCGACCAAGCCTTTGGCCAGCAGCGTGCTGCCGGTCTGCTCCATGTCGATCACCTGGTATTTGATAGAGGAACTGCCGCAGTTGAGTACTAAGATAACCATGTCTATTGTTCGTTTAATTACTGATTGTCGGATTTTTGTCAAAAATAGTGAAAGTTTCCGAGAAGCGAATGATTTTTCGTCAAAAAGCGATGCTTCGGACAGCAATTCGTCCGAAACGGAAAGTCGTTGCAGGCAGGACGCTGGGGAACGGGGTTGCACGGCGCGGGTACTGCGGCGTTCCGGTCGATGATTTCCGCGCGTCGTTCCCCTTGCCCGGAATGACACTTTCTGTCGTCTTGGGAAGGACGCCTTGGAGGGCGGTGCGAGGATCGTGTACAGATTATCGGGAATATATGCTCCTCCCGCCGTTTGTCAGTCCGCGGCCGGCGGAGGATGTGCCGGAGGCCGCAGACGGGCCGATGCAGCCCTCCGCATCGGGCGGCTGCGGGCTGCCGCTCTTCGGCCACGGCCGAAAACGCATATTTTTTAACAAAATATGGCTGTGAAAGCGTCGGAAATATCCCGACCTTCTCTTCGGGAATTTCCTGCAAGAAAATCTTTACCACCTTTTGTCACTAAAAGGCGGCGCCAAAAGTGTCCGCAGGGCACCTCCGTCGGGATCGGACGGCGGTTCTCCCTGAGCGGGCACGCAAGATCTACGCCGTTTGCGCACACCCGCTCCGGGCGCTCGAACCGCCGTTCGATCTGTTCCCGCCTCCGGTGCAATGCGGAGGATGTTGTGCGCTTCGCGCAACGATGATTATTCGGTTGCGTCCGTACATGGCAGGCCCTCGGCCCGCCCGATCGCACTGCTTCCGCTACTTTTCGCGGTGCTTGATCTTTTGGTGCTTTTGGATCAAGCCAAAAGCACAAGAAAAACTGAGAAAGGGGAGAACTTCCCGATCGATTCTTCGGGAAGAATCCCGCGTTTTCGACGGTGCATCCGCCGCCCGTTCTCCTTTCCCGATTTTTCGCAAGGCGGAGCGATGGGCGCTTTGCGCAGCCATTGTCTGCGTTATTTCTCGTACTTGTAACCCACGCCCTTGACGGTGATAATGTGTTCGTCGCCGATCTTCTGCCGCAGTTTGCGAATGTGGACGTCGATCGTGCGGTCGCCGACCACTACGTCCTCGCCCCATACGCGGGAGTAGATCTCCTCGCGCGAGAAGAGCCGTCCCGGATCGGACATCAGCAGCGTCAGCAGCGCGAACTCCTTGCGCGGCAGGGAGATCTCCTCCCCGTTGCGTTTGACGATGTAACGGGCCGGATCGATCGTGACGCCGCCCGTATCGCGGGGTGCCGCATCGCCGGCGCCGATGCGTTTGAGGATCGCTTTCAGACGGCTGACCAGGATGTGCATCTTGATCGGTTTGCTGATGTAGTCGTCGGCTCCGGCGGCGAATCCCGTGAGCTGGTGCTCGTCTTCGCCCAGCGCCGTGAGGAAGACGATCATCGTGTCTTTCAGTTCGTCGTGCTCGCGCAGGCGGCGGCAGGTTTCGAGCCCGTCCATGCGGGGCATCATCCGGTCGAGCAGGATCAGATGCGGATGCACTTCGAGTGCGCGGGCGACCCCTTCGGCGCCGTCGCGGGCGGTGAATACTTCGTAACCTTCGCGTTGGAGGTTGTAGCGGACGAATTCGAGGATGTCGTCTTCGTCGTCGACCAAAAGAATGCGGTGACTCATAATCGGTAGCTGGTGTGAATGTGCCTCTTCGTTTCCCGCGTCCGGCTCGGCCCTCAGGCGGTCGCTGTCTTCGCTCGACGAAAACGGCCGTTAATTTCCCGCTAAGATAGTTAAAATCCCGAAAAAAATTGTGAAAATCTTCTGAAAATGGTATCTTTGCCAGATGTATATGCGCGAGTATATACCATGGTTAATCAAAACTTAGCGTAAGATGGCTACTAAAATCACCAACCCCTCTGTTCCGGAGGAACAAGTCAGCAATGCTGAAGATGTGCAGAAAACGTCCGCTTCCGAGGCTCCCGCAGCGGAGCTTGTAACCGTCGCCGTACCGGCCGAAGATCCCGCGGGGGAACCCGTGGCGGCCGCCGTCGGGGAGACTGCCGCCGAGCCGCCCGTGGAGGCTGCCGCTCCTGCGGAGGAGCCTGTCGGGGCCGCACCGGTGGAAGAGCCGGAGACGGCTGTTCCGGCCGTAGCGTCTGCCGGGGAAGCGGTCGCCGCACCGGCCGAAGGGGTCGATTTCGCGGACGAGGAGGCTGCATTGGCCGCGCGGAGCGCGGGGCTCGACGAGGAGGAGCCGGCAGACGGTGAAGCGGTGGACGAAGGTGCGGCCGGAGCGTCGGATGCGCTTTTCGACGGCCGGAGCGAGGAGGAGATGGTCTCCCTGTTCGCCAAGATGCTCGACGAGGAGCCGGTACAGTCGTTGCGCCGGGTGGTGGAAGCCGTCAAGATAGCCTTCTACAAGGCGCACCGCGCCGAGGTCGAGGCGCAGCGCAGGGCTTTTGTCGAAGCCGGCGGCGACGAAGCGGAGTTCGTGCCTGCTGCCGATGCTCAGGAGCTTCGGCTCAAAGACCTGTTCAAGGAGTACCGCCGCCGCCGCGACGAGTTCATCGCGTCGCTCGACGCCGAGAAGGAAGCCAACCTGAAAATCAAGTTGCAGATCATCGAGGAGTTGAAGGAACTGGTCAACTCGGACGAGACGCTCAACCATACGTTCACCAAGTTCCGCGAATTGCAGCAGCGCTGGAAGGAGACGGGGCTGGTTCCCCAGCAGAACGTCAAGGATCTGTGGGAGACCTACAACCTGCATGTCGAGAATTTCTACAACTTCATCAAGATCAACAAGGAGTTGCGCGACCTCGATCTGAAAAAGAACTACGAGCAGAAGCTCGCGCTGTGCGAAGCGGCCGAGGCGCTGGTTCTGGAACCGTCGATCGTGGAGGCATTTCACAAATTGCAGAAACTCCACGACGAGTGGCGTGAGACGGGCCCCGTCGCCAATGAGTTCAAGGAGACGCTTTGGGAGCGTTTCAAGGAGGCTTCGAGCCGTATAAACAAGCAGCATCAGGCCTTCTTCGAGAACATCAAGGCCGAGCAGACGAAAAATCTCGAACTGAAAGCGGGGCTCTGCGAGCAGACCGAAGAGCTTGCCCAGCAGCTCTACACCACGCGCAAGGAGTGGAACCGGGCCAGCGACCGTCTGTTGGAGATACAGAAGGTGTGGAAGACGATCGGCTTCGCGCCGAAGAAGGACAATACCCGCATCTACGAGCGGTTCCGTACGGCGTGCGACCGGTTTTTCGAGGCCAAGCGCCGCTTCTATGCCGACGTGAAGACCGAAATGGAGCACAACCTTCAATTGAAGAACGAGCTGTGCGAAGCGGCCGAAGCGTTGCAGATGAGCGAGGAGTGGAAGAAGACGACCGATGAACTGATCGCCTTGCAGGCTCGCTGGAAGGAGATCGGCGCCGTGTCGCGCCGTTACTCCGATCAGGTGTGGAAGCGTTTTCGTGCCGCGTGCGACAAGTTCTTCGAGCGCAAGGCGGCGCACTTCTCGGACGTGGACGGCCAGTACGAGCAGAACCTCGTCCGCAAGCAGGCGCTTCTGGACGAAATGGCCGCAGCCGACGTCAAGGAGGGCGGTTTCGAGATGATCAAGGAGTTCCAGCGCCGTTGGAGCGAGATCGGTTTCGTGCCCATCAAGCGTAAGGACGAGATACAGAAGCGCTACAAGGAGTGCGTCGATACGCTCTTCTCGGTGCTGCGCGGTTCGGAGCGCGACCGTTCGATGTCGCGGTTCCGCGAGAAGGTCTCGGCCTTCAAGGCGTCGGGCGACCGCCGGATCCGCACCGAACGCGACCGTCTTTACAATCGGGTGAAGCAGTTGGAGTCCGATATCGCCCTGTTGGAGAACAACATCGGTTTCTTCGCCCATTCGAAAGGCGCCGAGGCGCTGATCGCCGACGTGCGCGAGAAGATCGAGCGCGCCAAGCGCGAAATGGCCGACACGATCGAGAAGGTGAAGCTCATCGACCGCGAAGCGGCCCGGGAGTCGGAGGATCGCGAGGCATAGGCCGCCGTTGCGGCCGGCGGGACCGACCGTGCCTGCGAGGGTGCGGCCGCGGACGGGTTATTAACGAAAAACTTTTCAGACCATATACGTTCAAAAGAGGATATGAAACTCAAAAAACCGAAGTACATCTTTGTTACCGGCGGCGTGGCTTCTTCGCTGGGCAAAGGCATCATCTCGGCATCGATCGCCCGCCTGTTGCAGGCGCGCGGCTATACGGTGACCATCCAGAAGCTCGACCCTTACATCAACATCGATCCCGGGACGCTCAACCCCTACGAGCACGGCGAGTGCTACGTTACCGAAGACGGTACGGAGACCGATCTCGATCTGGGGCACTACGAGCGCTTTACGTCGATCACAACCTCGAAGGCCAACAACGTCACCACGGGCAAAATCTATAAAAGCGTCATCGAAAAGGAGCGCCGCGGCGATTACCTGGGCAAGACCGTGCAGGTCATTCCCCATATCACCGACGAGATCAAGCGGCGCATTCAACTGTTGGCGCAGCAGAAGGTCTACGACATCATCATCACCGAACTGGGCGGCACGGTGGGCGACATCGAGTCGCTGCCCTTCATCGAGTCGGTGCGCCAGCTGCGCTATGCGCTCGGCTACCGCGATACGGCGCTCGTGCACCTGACGCTGATCCCCTACATGGCCGCTTCGGGCGAGTTGAAGACCAAGCCTACGCAACATTCGGTCAAGGCATTGATGGAAAACGGTCTGCAACCCGACATCCTGGTGCTCCGCACCGAACGGGCGTTGTCGCAGGGGCTTCGCCGCAAGGTGGCGCTCTTCTGCAACGTCGACGCCAACGCCGTGATGGAATCGATCGACGTGCCTACGATCTACGAGGTGCCGTTGCGTATGCACGATCAGCATCTGGACGAGGTGGTGCTCTCGAAACTCGACCTTCCGGCCGACTGCGAACCCGATATGGAGCAGTGGAAGGCTTTCGTGGAGAAGGTCAAGAATCCGCACCACAAGATCGAGATCGCGCTGGTGGGAAAATATACCGAACTGCCCGATGCCTACAAGTCGATCAGCGAAGCCTTCATCCATGCCGGCGCGATGAACGACTGCAAGGTCAAGCTGCGTTACGTCAATTCGGAGAAGATCGACGATGCGAACGTCGACGAGATACTGGGCCGGATGGCCGGCATCCTCGTGGCGCCGGGCTTCGGCAACCGCGGCATCGAGGGGAAGATCGCGGCCGTGAAGTATGCCCGCGAGCACGGCGTGCCGTTCATGGGCATCTGTCTGGGTATGCAGTGCGCCGTGATCGAGTTCGCGCGCAACGTATTGAAGATGAAGGATGCCAATTCGACCGAAATGGAGCCTTCGACCAAACATCCGGTCATCGACCTGATGGAGGAGCAGAAGGGTGTGACGGCCAAGGGCGGCACGATGCGTCTGGGCGGTTATCCCTGCCAGTTGCGGCCCGATTCGAAAGCCGCCGCCGCTTACGGTGCGACCGACATCGTCGAGCGGCACCGCCACCGTTACGAGTTCAACAACGATTATCTGGGCGATTTCGAGTCGCACGGCATGATCCCCGCAGGCGTCAATCCCGAAACGGGGCTGGTCGAGGTGGTCGAGCTGACCGGTCATCCGTGGTTCGTCGGCACGCAGTATCATCCCGAGTACAAGAGTACGGTGCAGCGTCCGCATCCCCTGTTCGTGGCCTTCGTGGCTGCGGCGTTGAAATACAGTGGTAACTAATCCCCTCGCGTCGAGAAATTTCGAATGGATAAAAAATCAATCATAGGCATCGTACTTATCGGGATTCTGTTTTTCGGTTTCACGATTTACAGTTCCCGGCAGCAACAGAAATATCAGGAGGAGCTGGCCGCTTATCAGGCGGCCCATCCCGAATTGACGCAGCCCGTCGTCCCCGATTCGTCGGCCGTGGCCGCAGCGTCGGTCGTGGAGTCGCTCGGTGCGGCGACGCCCGATTCGACTCGTCTGGCACGCGAAGTGGCCGTGCTGGGTGATTTCCTCGCCGCGGCCAAGAACGCTGCGCCGCAGGAGATCGTCGTAGAGAACGACGTGATGAAGGTGCGCTTTTCGACCGGAGGAGGCATCGTGCGCTCCGTGACGCTCAAAGACTATACCCGTTACGGCCGTCAGGGCGAACGCAACGAACCGATCGAGATGTTCGTCCCCGAAAGCGCGAAGTTCGATCTGTCGTTTTTCATCAAAAACGGCCTGAACAACGTGAAGGTCAATACGTCGGAATATACCTTCACGGCCGATCCGGTCGTCCGTACCGACACGGCGCAGATCGTCCGTATGCGGCTGCCCGTCGCCGAGGGCGCGGCGTTGGAATACCGCTACGTGGTCTACGACGAGGCGACGCCCTCGCGCGACTATCTGGTCGACTACACGGTGCGTCTGGTCGGGATGGCCCCCTACATGGCCAACCAGAGCAGCATCGGCATCGCGTGGAGCAACACCTCCTACCGGAACGAGCGCGGTTTCAAGAACGAGAACATGTACACGACGGTCGCCTACCGCGTTCCGGGCGAAGGGTCGATCGACGACCTGTCGATGAGCGAGGGGGCCAAGGAGGAGAAGATCTCTTCGTCGGTGGAGTGGATCGCCTTCAAGCAGCAGTTCTTCTCGTCGGTGCTCATCGCCCGCGACGACTTCCTCTACGCCGACGTGGCGTACGATACCGCATCGCCCGATTCGGGGCTTATCAAGGCTTTTTCGGCCACGATGGCCGTACCCTATACGGCCCAGACCGAACAGTACGACTTCTCGTTCTACTTCGGTCCCAACAAGTATGCCGTGTTGAAGAAGATCGACGACGCGCAGGGCCAATCGCTGCTGCTCGACCGACTGATCCCCATGGGCTGGGGCATTATCGGGTGGGTGAGCCGCTGGCTGGTGATCCCCGTCTTCGATTTCCTGCGGCAGTATATTCCGAGCTTCGGCTGGATCATCCTCATCCTGGCGATCCTCATCAAGATCATCGTTTCGCCGCTGACTTACAAGAGCTATATCTCGCAGGCCAAGATGCGCATCATCAAACCCGAGATCGACGCCCTGAATGCCAAGTATCCCAAGCAGGACGACGCGATGAAGAAGCAGCAGGAGATGATGGCCCTCTACAAGAAGGCGGGCATCAATCCGCTGGGAGGGTGCATCCCGATGCTGATCCAGCTCCCGATCCTGATCGCCATGTTCCGTTTCTTCCCCTCGTCGATCGAGTTGCGGGGACAGTCGCTCTGGTGGGCGCACGACCTGTCGTCGTACGACAGCATCCTGAATCTGCCCTTCTCGATCCCCTTCTACGGCGACCACGTGAGTCTGTTCGCGCTGCTCATGGCGCTCTCGACCTTCGGGTTCTCCTATATGAGCTATCAGCAGACGGCTTCCGCACAGCCGCAGATGGCGGGCATGAAGTTCATGATGGTCTACATGATGCCGGTCTTCATGCTCTGCTGGTTCAACGACTATTCGAGCGGTCTGTGCTACTACTACCTGCTGTTCAACCTGCTGACCATCGCCCAGACCTTCCTGATCCGCCGCATGGTGGACGACGGGAAGATTCACGCCGTCATGGAGGCCAACGCCAACAAGGCGAAGAACAAGAAGAAGTCGAAGTTCCAGTTGCGCTACGAAGAGCTGATGCGCCAGCAGGAGGCGCAGAGCCGTTCCGGAAAGAAAGGCACGAAGCGCAAGTAGGCGGAACGCTTCCCGTTCGGGAGACCGCAAACGAAAAAGGATACGACGTGCGTCGTATCCTTTTTCGTTTGCAGAAAGCTGCGTTCTATTTTTTCAGGTCGTTTCGTGTCGGATTTCCGGGTGCGATCTTGACCAGCACCACCCCGTGGGGCGGGACTTGTGTCTCGAAGCCCTTGTCGGTGGTCGTGAGGTCTTTCTGTCTCCACAGGTCGCGCACGACCTGCGTACCCCTGATGCCGAGTTGTTTGAGCGTGAAACCGATCTTCGCGGGTTCGCGGGTTTTGTTGAACAACCCTACGGCCATCGCACCGTCTTCGAGGTGCTTGACGTAAATCACCCGTCCCTCCTTTTCCCAGATCGCCGCGGCGTGCACGCCCAGCGGATCCTGGTTGACGGCGATCACCTCGTCGTTGGTAAGCAGCGATTTCGTGAAAGGATCGAGCCGCGCCAAATCGCAGCCGATGAGCAGCGGCGAAGCGAGCATGGCCCAGAGCGACATGTGCGTATACTGTTCGTCGGCCGTGAGCTTCGTATAGTGGAGCTTGGGGCCCCATCCGACGAGTCCCACGACGAGCATGTCGGCGTCGGGCCAGTGTCCGGGGCCGCAGAAGGGCGCCCAGCGCTGCTGTTCGAAGCCGATGGATGAGATGCTTTTCCACGTGTCGCGAATATCGCCCGTGGTGCGCCAGCAGTCGGTATACTCCACCCATAGCGGAGCGTCGGCATAGGGTGCCGAGTTGGAGATGCTGTATACGATGTCGCGATCCGTTGCGCGAAGCGCGTCGTGCATCTCCTTTACGTGGTAGAGATCGTTGGGATTCCAATCGTATTTGAGGTAGTCGATCTGCCAGTCGGCCCACTGGCGTGCGTCGGCCTCGACGAAGGAGTAGGCGCCGTGGCGGTACATCTCCTTGCGGTCCTGCCAGTAGTTGCCGCCGGGTTTCTCGTAGCGGAAATTCTCGTTGTGGTTGCCGTCCTTGATCCACTGGTTCTCGCCGTCGGGGTTGTCGGAGTACGATCCGATGTGCGCGGCGTAGGTTCCGATCCAGGGCGAGGAGTAGATGCCGAGTTTAAGTCCCATGGCGTGTACCTGCTCCGAGAGCTCCTTCATGTCGGGGAACTTGTCGTTGGTCTGGATGGCGTTGTAGCGGCCGCCGCGCCGGCCCTGCCAGCCGTCGTCGATGTTGATGTACGTCCAGCCGTGGTTCACGAGCCCCGACTCGACCATCGCACGAGCCGAGGAGAGGACTTGCTCCTGCGTGACGTCGCGCGCCCAGCAGTTCCACGAGTTCCAGCCCATGGGCGGCGTGAGGGCGATCCGCTCGCCGATGACGATGCGAAGTTCGCGGGTGGCTTCCCCGAGTGCGTTGCGTGCGGTGAGTTTGACGAGGTAGGTGCCCGGCTTCTTGACGCGGCCCGTGATGAAGCCGGTCGAGGGATCGAGGGAGAGGCCTTTGGGCAGACCTTCGGCGGCGAATGTCATGGGTCTGTCTCCGGATGCCGGTATGGCGAAGAGAAACTCCGAGCCAGGACGGGCCCCGAAGACCTTCGCCCCGTTGATGCGGGGAGTAGGCGGCGCGGGCGGGGTGAGAATGTACTGCGAGAGATCCGGCACCAGGGCGTCGGGGGCCGACTGGCTCCATGCGGGTGTCCACAGAAGCGCGGCCGCGAAGAAAAACGCGAGTAGTCGTTGCATGATTCGATTTGATTTAAGTTAGACATCTATATATTAATGTACCGATCAAAACATAGGATTTCTTCATACAAATATAGGATTTTTCTTTGAAAATTCGAATACAAGTCCTTAAAAGTCAGTTGTAACGGTCGGATTCTTTCATTTTCTTTGAAAATCTTTCCGAAAATCGTGCGAAATCCGACTTCGTGCGGTTTGAGTTAAGGAAGTTCGTATTGGAAAATATTGGCGCGGCGTCGGTTGCCGTCCTTTTTCGATTGCGAGGCGAATCCCAGAAAGAGTTTCCCGCGCCGGATTTTCACCCCTTCGGACTCGATGTATCCGCTTTCGGTGATGCCCGCTTCGGTCAGCGCTTTCAGGTCGGAGACGGCCCGAACTTTCGTGCGGGACTGTACGATGCGGCCTTCGAAATCGTAGACTGTCATGTAGGCTTCTCCCGTCGTACCGTCGTTGTTTCCGCTCGTTCCCTCCATGAGATACATGCGGCCGTCGTGTATCTCGTATCCCTGCCATGCGATGGCGGGCGTCGGGATGCTGAATCGCGCGAGAGGTTGCAGCCGCGAGAGATTGCGGACACGCACCTCGGGCGTGACGTCTTTTCGGAGCGGATAGCTCTCCGTTTCGCCGCCGTAGGAGAGGGGTTGCAGCGTGACGGTCTCTTCGGGAAGGGCTTTCGCTTCGCTGAGCGAATAGACCACCCAGCAGTAACGGCCCGGAGTGTCGACACGGGTGTAGAGGATGGCCAGCTGGTCGTTCGCCGCGTCGACGGCGGGATTCATGTTGAGGCAGCCGGCTTCGATGAAATAATTTTCGTCGGAGTTCCACGGGTAATGGGTCGAGCCGGGGTTATAGCGGATGCGCGAGACGACCTGTTCGTGCCAGTAGTTGCCGTCGTCCACCCGATTGGCGTAATTGCCTACCCAGACGAAACGCTCGTCGCCCGCCTCTTCGACGGCCATGTTCGAGGAGTGGCCGTGGAAACAGAGGGTCATGTACTCCGTAGCCTGTCGGTCGGGCATACTGCGCGAAACCAGAATTTTGTATCGATCGGTCACCTGCGTGTAGAAAATTTCGCCGCGGGAGTCGACGTCGAAGCCCTGCATGACCGTATTGGCCGGCAATTGGACGAACCGGCTGAAAATGATTCCATCGCTCAGCGGCGCATCGATCCACGTCGTGTTCGAGGAGCGGACCGTGATGCCGATCGCGCATCGGGCGTCGCCGGAGGCCGTTTCGGCCGTTACGGTCGCCGTACCGACGTTGCGGCCCGTGACGATGCCCCGTGCATCGACCGAAACCGTCTGCGGCGAAGAAGAGCGGAATGTCACGCCCAGCGGGTTGCCGTCCATGTCGTATGCGGTGTCGTTCGCATCGCCGTCGTGGCGGATGCGCAGCGTCGGGCGGTAGGTTTCGCCCACTTCGAGCGTTTTCGATGCGTTTTCGAACGAGAGGGCCGGCGGGGTGTCGGACGTTTTGTTTCCGTTCGAACAGTTCGTAGCGGCGAGGCAGAAGCCTGCTGCGGCGAAGATCAGGGAGCAGGTCATGACGAATGATTTCAACCGGCTACCGGTTCTGCCGTTTGCAGGCAGAATCGGTAGTCGGTAGTTGCTGTGATTCATGGGAGGTATCATTCGCCGGCGTCGATCAGTACGGGTTCGAATTCGCATACCGATACCAGTTTCCGGCCCGGACGGCCGGATTCGGTCATTTTCAGCCGCAGGTAGCGTCCCGACCCGAACCATTGTTCGCTGCGGAAATCGCCGACGACCGTCTTGCTGCCCTCGAAGTCGAAGGATTGCAGAGGCATCCAGGTTTTGCCGTCGTCGGACATTTCGATCCAGCCCGCTTTGAGGTCGGTGACGTAGCTGTCGTTGCGGCGCGTGAGTTTCATGCCGGCGTAGTAGCAGGTCTTGCCCAGATCCCAGTCGATCGTCACGGGGAGCGTTTCGATGTCGCCTTGGCCGATGTTGTTGTAACGGTTCTCGAATTTGGTCGATATGTCGCCGTCGATCGTCAGTTCGGGGCCGCGGCCGGTGTACCACGAGCTGCATGCCACGAGGATCCATTTGCTGCGGTCGGTGAAGAGGGGATTGAGCGCGATGTGGTAGAGCACGGTGTTGTCTGCTCCGATCTTGAATTCGGAGTTGCTTTTCAACTGCACGGCCAGCGTGTAGAAGCGGTCGGGCGTCAGCTTCGACTTGTCGATCTCGAAATGCGATACGGCCTCGCGCTTGCCCACTTCGAGCTGCGCCGGCGTGAAGGTGACGGCGTCGGTCGGGATCGGCAGGTAGTTCGTACCGTGCTCGGCGTTGTAGGCGTCGAGCACTTCGTCGCCGTAGGCGTATTCGGTCGTGGTCTCCCACTTGTTGTCGAATTCGACGTAGGCGGTGAAGTCGAGCGTCTGGGAAGAGCCCAGATCGCACTCCACCACGCCGGCGTTTCGAACCAGCACCTGGGTCTCCGCCATCTCGGGATTGATCAGGATGCTGCCGAGCTCCTCGTTCACCTTCGAAGAGGAGGAGGTCAGGCGCAGCGGGATGACGTAGGACGTCAGATCGCCGAGCTGCTTGATCGCCGAGCAGTCGAGCTGCACGGTGAACGTCGTCGAGGGGTGGTCGGCATCGACCGATCCCGTACTGTTCACCAGCCGGTAGCAGGCGGGATCGAGCGCCGTATAGGCAGTGCCGTTGGCCTCGTTGTAGGCCGTGAGGACGTCGTCCGAAAGTTCGATCCCGAGCTCGGAGGGCGTGACGGTGTATCCGCTGCTGAAAGCGCGGAAGGAGTAGTCGATGGTCTCTTCGATATCGTAGAAGAGGGCTTTTTGCAGGTCGCTTTCGAGCAGATAGACGACCGAGTCCGGCAGGTTGTCGTTGCGGTGATCCGCTTCGCAGCCGCCGAGCAGCAACGCTCCGGCGACAGGTATGATGAACTGTTTGAGTTTCATGATTGTCTGAATTGAATTAGGGTTACCAACCGTAGTTCTGCGTGCAATTCGTACGGTCCATCTCCTCCTGCGAAATGGGGAAGAGGTAGCCGCGCGGCGAGAATTTGCGATGTCCGTTGGCGCTCAATCCGCTGTCGCGGGTGCTGAGCGTGCGTTTCCAGAAAGCGCTGTTGGCGTTGTGGTTCGTCGCGTCGATGTTCATGCCGTAGACGTCGCCGTGCTCCGTTTCGGCGATCATCCATGTGCGGATGTCGAAATAGCGGTGATTCTCGTAGCAGAGTTCGACCATGCGTTCGCGGCGGATCAGTTCGCGCATCTGCTTCTGGTTGCCCACCGCTTCGGGGTAGACTTTCTCGATGTCGGGGACGCCCGCGCGCTTGCGCACCATGTTGAGATAGGTGAGGATGTCCGGATTGCCGGGATCGTATTCGTTGAGCGCTTCGACGTAGTTGAGCAGAATCTCGGCGTAACGGATGATCGGCCAGTCGATGA
Organism: Alistipes communis; assembly: GCF_006542665.1. NCBI lineage: Bacteria > Pseudomonadati > Bacteroidota > Bacteroidia > Bacteroidales > Rikenellaceae > Alistipes > Alistipes communis. Next base: position 254,326 of record NZ_AP019735.1, on the reverse strand, counting down.
AGTCCCACACGTCCGTACTGGTCGAGTCGCCGGCGGTCGAAGTGTCTTTGGTGTGATCGATGAACTTGCCGGCCAGGTAGCCTGTGGCGGGATAGTTCTGCTGGGTGGCTGCATAGCCTGAATTACCGCCGGTGTAGAGTTGGACGACGCCCTTGTTCACGTTGCCGCTGTGCCATACGCAGCCGCTCCACAGCACGTTGATGTAGAAGCGCGGTTCGCGGTTCTGGTACATCATGAAGGTGTTGGCCAGCTGGTCGCCGAAGATCGGATGCGTGAAGGTCGAGAATCCCGTCTCGCTGTATCCCGATTCGGGATCGATGATCGGCTGCGTCTGGTCGCCGTTCGTATATCCCGTGATGGGATAGCGGCCGTTGGCCATGGCGAAGGCGTCGACCAGCTTCTGCGTGGGGCCGAACGATCCGTAGGCGCGCGACCGGGCCATGCGGGGCGTGGCGGCGATACCCCAGTTGTAGGCGCTGACGATGCGGGAGAAGATCATCTCTGTCACGCTGTTGACCGGCCCGACCGTCGTGTACAGATCGTGCAGACTGCCGTAGGGATCGGTGCCGTCGGCCCCGACGAGACCGTAGATGTTCATGTCGATCACGTCTTTGGCGGCCTGTGCGGCAGTCTCCCATTTCTTCTCGTCGTAGACTGTGGGGAAGAGCGGGTTGCCGTACTTGTCGATCACGCCCTTGTAGAGGTCGTTGCCGTTGAAGAGTTTGCGGGCTGAATAGAGATAGACGCGGGAGCGGATGGCAAGGGCCGCCCCTTTGGTGGCGCGGCCGTATTTAGCCGACGCCCACTCCTGCGGGAGGCCTTTGGAGGCTTCGTAGAGTTCCGTGGTCACGTAGTCGACGCACTTCTCCCACGAGTCGCGTTCGCGTTCGTTCAGGTCCTCCTGCTCGTAATCCGTGGGTTCGTCGCCCAGAATGAACACGGGGCCGAAGGTGGACATCAGCAGCGAATAGTAGTAGGCGCGCAGGAAGCGGGCTTCGTTGTACATGTATCCCTTGTCGGTGTCGCCTATTTCGGGGCATTCGTAGACGTGCTGCATGAAATAGCTGGCTTCGCGGATACCCTTGTAGATGTTGTTGTAGGTGTAACTGCGTTGAAGATTGATGGAGGGATCCCACGTGTCGTAGTTAATCTGCGTGTACGAACGGCCGGTGTAGGCGATCGACGATTCATCGGCGCAGGGCGCCCACGGCAGCGTCTGTCCCGAAGGGTCGCTGTAATTGGGTTGGTAAGCGTAGACGTTGGTCAGGTATTGTTCCGTCGTCGAGGCTTTCAGGAAGATCTGGTCCGGCGTCAACTGTTCGTCGGGCTGGCGGTCGAGATAGTCGTCGCAGGCTACGAACGCGGTGCCGGACAATAACAGCAATCCGAATGTTTTCAATATGTTTTTCATAGTCGTTGTCGTTGGTTTAGAAGCCGATCGTAAGGCCGATGTTGATGATGCGGTTGTTGGGATAGTTCGTGGCGCCGGTCTGCAAGTCGGGGTCCCACAGTTTGAAGGGACTGAACGTGAACAGGTTCACGCCGGAGAGATAGACGCGCATGTTCTGCATGGCCATCTTCTGGGAGATGCGCTTGGGCAGCGTATAGCCGATTTCGAGGTTTTTCAGGCGCATGTAGCGGCCGTTGGCCATCCAGAAGGTCGAGGTCTGATTGTTGTTGTTATTCGTACCGATATACAGACGCGGATATTTGGCGTCGAGCCGTTCGGGCGTCCAGTAGTTATCGTAGACATCGGAGAAGAGGTTGGCCTCGCGGCTGTTGCGGGCGTTGAAGCCGAGCGTCTGATCGGTACGTGTCGAGAAGCTTACGTGGCCGACGCCCTGGAAGAAGGCCGAGAAGTCGAACGCCTTCCATTGCAGCGAGAAGCCGAATCCGTAGACGATCTCCGGAACGTTGGTGTAGCCGATGGGCTTGACGTCGTAGGAGTCGACCACGCCGTCGCCGTTGAGGTCGAGGTACTTGATGTCGCCCGGTTCGACGTCGCCGAACGACTGCTTCGGCCATGCGTCGATGTCGGCCTGGTCGCGGAACAGGCCGGCCGCTACAAGGCCGAACGTCTGGTAGCGTGCCTGCCCCGTGCGGTTCATGTAGAGGTATTTGTAGTCGGGTTGATCCTGATCGACGATCATGTTGCGGGCGTAGGTGAAGTTACCGCGCACGGTCAGATGCAGGTCTTGGCCGATCGTCTGGTGGTATTCCAGCGAAGCGTCGACGCCGCTGTTGCGCATCTTGCCGATGTTCACCCACGGCTGGGTGCTCAGACCGACGTAGACGGGGATCGACTGCCGTTGGAGGAAGATGCCCTCGCGTTTCTCTTTGAAATAGTCGGCCGAGATTTTCAGCTTGCTGAACAGCGACAGGTCGACGCCCACGTTGAGTTTGTGCGCCTCTTCCCAGCCCACGTTGGGGTTGGGCCAGTCGCCCATTTGGATCGAAGAGGAGCTGTGCGGTCTGGTTCCGAAATAGTAGCTGCTGCCGGAGTTGACCGTGCCGTTGTAGATGAAGCGGCGCACGTTGTCGCCCGTGCCGATCTTGTCGTTGCCCACGATACCGTAGGAGGCCTTGATTTTGAGCAGGTCGATCACGCCCCGCACCGGTTCGAAGAACTTCTCGTTGGAGATCACGTAGCCGGCCGCTACCGACGGAAAGAATCCGAACCGTTTGCCCGGCGAGAAGTTTTCCGAGCCGTTGTAACCGAAGTTGCCTTCGATGAAATAGCGGTTGTCGTAGCTGTACGTGATACGTCCGGCGATACCCTGGTGCCGGTAGGGAAGGGCCAGTTCGGGCTCCGACTTGTCGATACCTACGTCGTTGCGCTGCGACTGCTGGTAGAGGAAAAGCGCCGAGAGGTCGTGCTTGCCGAAGGAGCGCGCCCAGTTGACCGACGCTTCGAGGTAGACCGAACGGTAGCCGCTGTGCGATTCGGCGTAGGTCAGGTTGTCGGTGCCGACGACCGTCTGCTGCAAGATCAGGTCGCCGAACTCGTCTCGGCCGCTGGCCATGTACTGCGGGGGTGTCTTGGTGCGTGCCAGATGGTTGTAGTTCTTGGCGTCGAACGAGCCTTTGACGGTGACGGTGAGTCCTTTGGTTACCCAGTCGCCGAGGTCCTGCGTGAGCGAGAAGAGCGACTGCGCCGTGTTGTAGAACTTCTCGCGGTAACCGGTCTGCGTCAGCAGCACGTAGGGGTTCTCGCCGTTGTTGGCGCCGGGGCCGGGCAGCAGGCCGTTGGAGTAGACGGCCGGAAAGACATTGGGAGCCGATTTGACCGCATAGTCCCAAATCGTCGACGCCGCCGTTCCCGGTTCGTTCTTGCGCTCGAAGGTGGTGGCCAGGTTGACGTTGAGCTTGGTATATTTGTGGAGCTGCACCTCGACGTTGGAGCGGAAGTTGAACTTGCGGTAGAAGACCGACGTGTTGTACTCCTTCATGTTGTCGCGGGCGAACAGACCGTCTTCGTTGTAGAAACCGCCCGAAATGTAGTATTTGGCCGTGCTGCCGCCGCCCGTCACGTTGACGTTGACGCGCTCGTTGAACGAGAGATCCTTGTAGAGGTAGTCCACCCAGTCTACGTTGGGGTAGAGGTCGGGATCGGAGCCGTCGCGGTATTTCTGGATGACTTCGGGCGTGTAGACCTCGCTGCCCGCGGCGGCGTTCCACAGTTCGGCGAACTGCACGGCGTCGAGCATGTCGGGGACTTTGGTCGGCTGCACCATGCCGGCTTCGAAGCGGATGTTGATCTGGGGTTTGCCGACGATACCCTCGCGCGTGGTGATGAGGATCACGCCGTTGGCGCCGCGCACGCCGTAGATGGCCGTCGCGGCGGCGTCTTTGAGGATCGAGAAGTCCTTGATGTCCTCGATGTCGACCAGATCCAGATCACGTTCGATGCCGTCGACGAGCACCAGCGGCGTCGTGCTGCTGCCGAAGGTCGAGATGCCGCGGATCCAGAAGGTCGAGCTGGCGCCCGGTTCGCCCGAACGCTGCACCGAGATCACGCCGGCCAGCTGGCCGGCCAGGTTGTTGGAGATTTTGGCCGTCGGCATCCGGATGTCGTTGACCGAGACCGAGGCGATCGACCCCACGACGCTGGCTTTCTTCTGCGTGCCGTATCCCACGACGACCACTTCGTCGAGTTCGTTGCCGGCCGAGAGCTCGATCACCTTGGGAAGGTTGGTGACGGGGAACTCCTGTGTCTGGTAGCCGATGTAGGAGACGGCGATGTAGCCGTAGTGTCCCGTGAAGGTGTAGTCGAAAGCTCCGTCGACGTTGGTGTTCGTTCCCAGCGCCGAATCCTTGACCCAGACCGTCGCGCCGATGATCGGCTCCTTGGTCTCGGCATCGATCACGCGGCCCGCGATGTGACGCGTCTGCGACGCCTGCTGCGCAGCCTCGGCGCGCGGCTGCTCCTGCGTAAGGATGATCGTGTTGTAGCGGATCACGTAGCTGATACCCGTGCCGCGGAGTGCATCGGCGAGCAGCTCCTCGACGTTGTGTTTCGACGGATCGGCCTTGATCGTGATGTTGTCGGCCAGATTACCTTGGTAGGAGACCTTGTAAGAGGTCTGCGCTTCGATCTGTCGGATCAGTTCTTTCAGGTTGGTCACGTTCCCGATGCGGATCGTGTTTTGTTGCGCCGTCTGTGCGGCGTGGGATAATTCCCCCCCCCACGGGATTTGGAATGTCAGGCAGAGAAGCAGCAATGCCCGGACATGCCATGAACCGCGAAAATTCTGTTTCATAGACGAATGGTTTAGGTTAAGTTAGTTAAGATCGTGACGCACGCCGTGTGCCGGCGGCCGCGTCTTTTCTATCTCGGACAGTTATTCATAAGATGGTGATTTTGTCGCCGTTCCGGGTGAAGCGTGTATCGGTCGAGAGCGTCACGATTTCGAGGACATGGCGCAGCGGCATGTTGTAGTCGAGCGTGCCGGTGAAGAGGATCTCTCCGAGCGCTTCGCGGCCGAAAGCGATGTCGCAGCCGTAGTGGGTGCCGATGCTTTCGACGACCTTCGACAGCTGGACGTACTGGAATGAACGCAGTTGCGCATCGAGTTCCGCATCGACGTTGACTTCGCGCAGCATCAGTTTGCGGTTGGCCGGATTGTACGAGATCTTTTGTCCGGGGCTCAGCGTCACCGTGCGGTCGCCCGCGTGGAAGTCGACGACGCCTTCGATGAGCGTCGTCTCGATGTCCGAACAGTCGTCGTAGGCTTTCATGTTGAATTTCGTACCCCGCACGACGGTGCGGGTCTCCTTTCCGGCGTCAACGGTAAACGGTGCGTCGGCCATTTTGCGGATGTCGAAGAAAGCTTCCCCCGTCAGATGCACCGTGCGGCCCTCGCTGCCGAAATCGGATGCGTAGCGCAGCTGCGAGTGGGGCATCAGTCGTACGTTCGAACCGTCGGAGAGACGGATCGAGCAGGCCCGCTCTTCGGTCGTGACCGTACAGGTGCGGTCGTCCGCAGACCGGTAGGGAAACAGCAGCGAACCTGCGGTGAGGAGTCCGACGGCGAAGACGGCCGCATAGCGGACGACGGTGCGCAGCCGTTTCGTCGGTGCGGGGCGCCTGCGCGCCTCGATGCGCCGACGCAGCGTCTGCCAGGAGAGATTGGGATCGACCGCGGCTGCGGCCGACAGGCGTTCGCCCGTGAAGAAAACGAGGTAGAGCCGTTCCAGCCTGCGGCGGTTCTCGTCGGAGGCGTCGTACCATCGTTCGACCTCGGCCGAGGTCGTGGCGTCGAGTTTTCCTCCCAGAAATTCGATCAACAGCGTATCGTCGATTTCGATCATGGATGTCGGGGTTTTGATAATAATACGTCCCGACATGAAAAGTTACTAAGGGGAAAAGACAGTTTTCTTTCGTCGAAACCGGAAAACCGGTTGCGGTACGGTCAGACCAGATCGTTGCGTCCGGAGAGCGAGAGCAGCCAGAGCAGCAGCGGCAGGTAATCTTTGAGGGCTACGCCGAGTGTGCGCAGCGCCTGCGAGATATGGTAGTTGACCGTTTGCGGGGAGACGCCGAGTTCGGCGGCGATCTGCTGGTGCGTCATCCCCATCCGGCGGCTCATCTCGAAGATGCGGCGCGTCTGTTCGGGCAGACGGGCGAGCGCTTCGTCGTACAGACGCGACAACTCGGAACCGAGATAGAAGTCGGGGGATTCGAAACGTTCGGCGAAGCGCTCGCTCAACTGCTGGTGGACGCGCTGCCGGACCTGCCGGTGGGCGATGCGGTCGAACGCCTTGTTGCGGACGATCATAAAGAGCAACCCTTTGAGCGACAGCTCTTCGAGCAGTTTGTCGCGGTTTTCCCAGATGTAGAGCATCGCGTCCTGCACGATGTCCTCGGCCGTCGAGACCGGCACCCAACGCGACGCGAAACTGCACAGGCCGCGGTAATAGAATTTATAGCAGGCTTCGAAGCAGGCCATGTCGCCGCGGTGGAGCCGGCGGATGACTGCGCGGTTGTCGTCGAGATCGTATTTGGACTGAAAAATCATCGTTGCTCGTTGTCCGTTCGAAACCCAAAGATACGCTTTTTTCCGAAAAATCGTCGGGAGAGGTGAAAGAAATGGCCTTCCGGCCGATCTCGTCACCCCGTTTCATTCGGGTGTCGCGGAGCTTTCCGGAGGATGCGAAGGGGCGGCCCGTCCGGCTGATTCCCGAAATTTTCATCGGTTTTTTCCGGTCTCGTACCATGGTTTGTCGGCCCTCCTGCCGGGCTGCCGGATTGCGACTTGTCCGCAACTCGTTTTTGTCTCGGCAAAAGCCAATATATTTGCATTGCGCTCGGCTTATTCGTATCTTTGACTTCGTCTTAGATACTCCGTCTCGGCATAATCAAGCTGACGCTTGCTTCTGCGCTCGACTTATTCGTATCTTTGGCTTCGCCGAAGATACTCGCGTTCGGCAATGTTCAAATAAATTTGACATTGCTCTCACTTATTCGTATCTTTGTCCCCTATCGATTTCAAGCCGGAAATTTTATGGTATTGGCAGAACAGATCAAGGAGGCGGCGAGCCGTCGGGATACGTTGGAGAAGTGTCTCGACATCGAACGCAAGCGCATGGATTTGCAGAACGAGGAGGAGAAGACGCAGGAACCCGACTTCTGGGACGATGCGGCGCGTGCGCAGGAGCAGTTGCGCCGGGTGGCGTCGATCAAGAGCTGGATCACCGATTACGACACGATCCGCAAGGAGGTCGAGGATCTGGAACTGATGCCCGATTTCCTGAAAGAGGGGGTGATCTCCGAGGAGGAGATGGATGCGCACTATGCGCAGACAATCGCCCACATCGAAGCGCTCGAACTGCGCAACATGTTGCGCCGCGACGAGGACAAGATGGGCGCTATTCTGGACATCAACGCCGGAGCCGGCGGTACCGAGGCGCTCGACTGGGCGTCGATGCTGCTGCGCATGTACACCCGCTGGTGCGAGGCCCACGGCTACAAGGTCAAGACGCTCGACTACCAGGCGGGCGACGAGGTGGGCGTCAAGTCCTGCACGCTCGAAATCGAGGGCGACTACGCCTACGGCTATCTCAAAAGCGAAAACGGCGTGCACCGCATGGTGCGTCTGTCGCCTTTCAACGCCAACAACAAGCGCCAGACGACCTTCGCGTCGGTCTTCGTGTCGCCCGCTGTGGACGATTCGATCGAGGTGGTCATCAACCCCTCGGACATCGAGTGGGACACGTTCCGCTCGTCGGGCGCCGGCGGTCAGAACGTCAACAAGGTCGAGACGGCCGTGCGGCTGCGCTATCACGGCAAGGATCCCGATACGGGCGAACCGGTCGAGTTCCTGATCGAGAACATGGAGACGCGCTCGCAGCTGATGAACCGCGAGAATGCGATGCGCATTCTACGAAGCAAGCTCTACCAGCGCGAACTGGACAAGCGCATGGCCACGCAGCAGGCGCTCGAAGCGGGCAAGAAACGCATCGAGTGGGGGTCGCAGATCCGCTCCTACGTCTTCGACGACCGTCGCGTGAAGGATCACCGCACGGGTTGCCAGACGTCGGACGTCGACGCGGTGATGGACGGTGAGATCGACGCCTTCATCAAGGCCTACCTCATGCAGTTCGGCGCCGAGGCGTGAGTGGAAATAATAAAGGTATTTCGATAAATAAATTGCAGTATCCGTTATGAAAGACTTGACAAAACTCACGGATCGTATTTTCTACGTCGGGGTGAACGACCGCACGAAGCATCTTTTCGAGGGACTGTGGCCGCTGCCGCTCGGCGTGTCGTACAACGCCTATTTGGTCTGCGGCGAGCGGACGGCGCTCGTCGATACGGTCGACGCCTGCTTCACGGGCCGTCTGCTGGCCAACGTCCGCGAACGGCTGGGCGACAGACCGTTGGATTATCTGGTGATAAACCACATGGAGCCCGACCACTCGGCTTCGATCGCCGCCGTGCGGCAGGCCTATCCCGCCGTGCGGATCGTCGGCAACGCCAAGACGTTGCAGATGATCGAGGGCTACTACGGCATCGCGTGCGGTACGGTCGAGGTCAAGGAGGGCGACGTGCTCGACCTGGGCGGGCTGACGCTGGCGTTCTGCATGATTCCGATGGTGCACTGGCCCGAGACGATGGCCACGTGGTGCGCCGAGGAGCGTACGATCTTCTCGGGCGATGCGTTCGGCACGTTCGGCGCACTGAACGGCGGCGTGACGGACGAGCAGCTCGACGTCGAACCCTTCTGGGAGGAGATGCGCCGTTACTACGCCTGCATTGTGGGCAAATACGGCCAGCCCGTGCAGCGCGCCCTGGCGAAGGTCGCCCCGCTCGACATCGCCATGATCTGCTCGACGCACGGCCCCGTCTGGCGCCGAGAGATCGCCCGCGTGGTGGAGCTCTACGACAAGGTGAGCCGTTACGAGGGCGAGCCGGGGGCGGTCATCGCCTATGGTTCGATGTACGGCAATACGGAGCAGATGGCCGAGACCGTCGCCCGCGGCCTGGCCGCCGCAGGCGTGCGGCCGATCGTCGTCTACAATCTTTCGACGGCCGACGTGTCGCAGGTGTTGCGCGACATCTTCCGTTACGATACGCTCGTCGTCGGTTCGCCGACCTACAACGGCCAGCTCTACCCGCCGGTCGATGCGCTGCTGCGTAAGATCGCCGAGCGTTGCATTCCGTACCGCCGTTTCGCCTGCTTCGGCTCCTTTACGTGGGCCGGTGCCGCCGTACGTCGTATGACGGAGTTCGCCGAGGGGATGAAATGGCCGGTCGTCGGCGCGCCTGTCGAGTTGAAGCAGGGGTATTCGACGGCTGTCGAACCTGCCTGCCGCATGCTGGTCGATGCGCTGGTCGAAGATATGAAACGATAAAACGAAGGCGATGCGCAAACTCTTGCTTTTTTCGCTGCTGTGCATGCTGCTGCCGGTCGCTGCGGCGGCCGCGCCGGAGGGGGCGTGCGACGGGGTGACGGTCGGGGCGGCCGATACGGCGGCCTACTTCCCGCTGCTGCGCGGGCGCCGCGTGGCCGTGCTTGCCAACCAGACTTCGCGCGTGGGCGACGAGCATCTGGTCGACCTGCTGCATCGCAGCGGCGTGCGCCTGACGGCGATCTTCTCGCCCGAACACGGATTCCGCGGGACGGCCGATGCGGGCGAGCACGTCGCCAGTTCTGTCGACGAGCGCACGGGGGTGCTGATCCGTTCGCTCTACGACGGCCGCACGCGCCGACCGTCGGACGAGGCGATGCGCTCGTTCGACGTGTTGCTGGTCGACATGCAGGACGTGGGTCTGCGTTTCTACACCTACTATATTTCGATGCTGCGCATGATGGATGCCTGCGCCGATTTCGGCCGCGCGGTAGTGGTGCTGGACCGTCCCAATCCCAACGGATCGTACATCGACGGCCCCGTGCTCGACATGAAATACAAGTCGGGCGTCGGCGCGCTGCCGATTCCCGTCGTACACGGACTGACGATGGGCGAGATCGCCCGCATGGCCGTGGGTGAGGGGTGGGCGAAGCCGTGCGACCTGACAGTCGTACCGTGCCGCCGCTATACCCATGCCACGCGCTACGAGCTGCCCGTGGCGCCGTCGCCCAACCTGCCGACGCAGCGGTCGATTTACCTCTATCCGTCGATCTGCCTCTTCGAAGGGACGGTGGTGAGTCTGGGGCGCGGCACCGACCGTCCGTTCGAGTGTTACGGCCATCCCGACATGCCGGCCGACCGCTACTGCTTCGTCTTCACGCCGCGGCCGACAGCCGGCGCGAAACATCCTCCTCTGGAAGGACGCCTATGTCGCGGTGTCGACCTGAGCGAGAAGCCCTGCGAGGAGATTCTCGCCGAGGGGCTGACACTCGACTACGTGATCGACGCCTATCGTGCGCTAGGGTTGGGCGAGGCGTTCTTCACTCCGATGTTCGAGAAGCTGATCGGCGTGGGCTGGGTGCGCGAGATGATTCTCGACGGCCGTTCCGCGGCCGAGATTCGTGCACGCTGGCGGCCCGACGTGGAGCGTTTCGCGAAAATGCGCGAAAAGTATCTGATTTACGAATAGATGGACTGGTCTGACAGAAAACCGCCTCGAAAGAGGCGGTTTTCTCTCTATCTGCGGGAGGGGCGAAGGGCAGCGGAGCGGACGGCTACTCCTCGTAGAGATCGAGATACTCGTAGCTGTTGCCCACCCGCGCAAGATACCGTTCGAACTCCGTGCGGGCGATGACTACCGTGGCGCGGCAGTCGTTGGGGTGGAAACTCAGCGACGGGCAGTACAGCAGGTTGCGGTCGAGAAAGAGGTGAACGTGATGCTCCGCGTCGTTGATGAGTCCGAACGGCGAGACGGAACCGGGTTCCAGCCCCAGATAACGCATCATGCGCTCGGGCGAGGCGAACGACAGTTTTCCCTGATGCAGCCGCGCTTCGAGGTCGTGGATCGAGAGCGTGCGGTCGCAGTCGAAGCAGACCAGATAGTGCCGATTGCCCTTGTGATTGCGGAAAAAGAGGTTTTTGCAGTGTTTCGACCCGTCGTCGCGCCAGTGGCGTTTGGCCAGTTCGATCGTGGGCGAAGCGGGGTGGAAATAGAGGTCGTAGGCGATGTCCGCCGCATCGAGCCACGCCGTCACGGCATCGATCCGTTCGCTGTCGGAGGGTTTATTCCACATAGAGCACCAACCCTTTGAGATACTCCCCTTCGGGGTGATAGATGTTGATCGGGTGGTCGGCCGGCTGCGCGAGCTGGTGCAGGATGCGCACGTTGCGGCCGGCGATGGCTGCCGCCGAGAAGACCGTCGTGCGGAACAGCTCCTTCGTCACGGCCTGCGAGCAGGAGAAGGTGAAAAGGATGCCGCCCGGCCGGATCTGCGACAACGCCCGTGCGTTGAGGCGCTTGTACCCCTGCATGGCGTTGCCCAGCACCTTGTGGTGCTTGGCGAAGGCGGGCGGGTCGAGGATGATCAGGTCGTAGCGGTCGCCGATCTGTTTGAGGTACTCCACGGCGTCGCAGGCGAGCGTCGTGTGGGGAAAACTGTCGCCGAAATTCAGCCGCATGTTCTCGTCGGCCAGCTGCACGGCGCGCTCCGAGGCGTCGACCGAGCAGACCTCCTTCGCTCCGCCCGCGGCGGCGTAGACCGAGAATCCTCCCGTGTAGCAGAAGGTGTTGAGCACGGTGCGGCCCGCAGCGTAGCGTTCCACCAGTTCGCGGTTGCAGCGCTGGTCGAGGAAGAAGCCTGTCTTCTGTCCCTCCTCCCAGTTGACCAGAAAACGATGGCCGTTTTCCGACACCTCCTGTGTCGGAGCTGCGACTTTGCCCATCAGGTATCCGTCCACGGCGTTCAGCCCCGCCTTGTAGGGTACCGTCTGCGAACTCTTGTCGTAGACGGCTGCGAGACGCTCGCCGTAGACCTCGCGGAGCGCCTCGGCGATCTGCATCCGCGAGCGGTACATCCCCACCGAATGACACTGTACGACGGCCGTCGTGCCGTAGATGTCGATCACCAGTCCCGGCAGCGAGTCGCCCTCGCCGTGAACGAGCCGGTAGCAGGTCGTCGCGGCATTGTCGATCAGACCGAGCGTGCGCCTCACTTCGCAGGCCGAGCGGATGCGAGCGCGCCACCATGCGGCGTCGATCGGCTCCTGCGCGAAGGTGAGCACCCGCACGGCGATCGATCCGATCTGGTAGTGGCCGCGTGCGATGAAATCGCCGGCGGCGGTATGGACGTCGACGATCTCCCCCTCGGCGATCGTGTCGGAGGGACACTCCACGCGGCCGATTGCGCCCGAGAAGATCCATGGGTGACGGCGCAGCAGCGACTCTTCTTTGCCTCTGCGCAGGAAAATACGGGGGTGGGTCGTCATTTGTCGTTCGGTTTAAGGGTATGTTGCAGCGTGCGGTAGATTTCGGGGCAGATCCATGCGTCGGTGGCGGCGTAGCGCATCTGTTTTTCGGTAAGCTGCGCCGCTTCCCAGTTGCTCAGCCGCTGGGCTTTCGAGACGCGCTTGCCCAACACGATGGCCGAAAGCTTGCGCAGGCTCTTCTCTTCGATGCCCCAGTCGGGGGCCAGTTGTTGCAGGTCGACGAAGCCGCCGGGCCGGAAGCGGCGCAGGGCCAGCAGCGAGCGGATGTCGCCCGCCACGTCGGCGCCGATTTTCAGAATCGCCTTGTTCTCCAACAGTTTGACGAGCTGCTTCTCGAAGCGCATCCTATTGAGGCGGAACAGATAGCAGCGCCGCGGCGTGGAGAGTTGCAGCAGGGCGACGCGGTAGGTGACGCCCGCCTTGAACGAGGGGCGCGTCTCGGTGTCGAAGCCCAGCACGGGCGACGACGCCAGGTCGCGGCAGGCGGCTTCGACCTGCTTCTCGTCGTCGACGATGACGATCGGGCCGTCGAAGAGCACGGCAGGCAGCTTTGCGGTATCTTCGTTCGATATGTGCTGTTGAAACGTTCGTTTTTCCATGCGAATTCTCTCAGGCGACGCAAAGTTATCGATTAATTGCGAGTTTTCCGCTCTCCGCCGTCGAAATTTTACCTGCGTGCTGCAATCGTTCGACGGCCTCCAACACCCGTTCGGCGTCGCAGCGGAAGCGCGCTGCCAGCTCCTTGACCGCGAGCGGTTCGGCGTCGAGCTGTCGCAGGATCTCCTCGTCGAGCGGAGCTTCGGCCGATTTCGCGCGTTTGCGCGCCGCCAGACAGATGTCGCAGACACCGCACGGCGCGGGGTCGGCCGCACCGAAATAGCGTTCCAGCACTGTGCTGCGGCACTCGGTTTCGTTGGCGGCGTAGGCGATCATGTGCGAGAAGCGCTCTTCGGCCAGCTCCTGACGGCGGCGGTAGGTCTCGGGGGCGATGTAGAGGTCGGCCGCTGGCAGCCGTTCGCAATCGAAGAAGAGCATCGGCGCCTGATTGGCCGGAATGTAGCGGATCACGCGCATCTGCCACAGCCGCTTGAACAGCTCCTTGACATGCTCGACCTTGTAGCCGCTCGCCGCGGCGATCTCCTGCTCGTCGATGGGGCGGAAATCGGTGAAAACGCCGTCGTAGAGCCGCAGCACGGTACGGATGAAGTGGTCGAGGTCATTGCGTACCACGCGCAGTTTGTAGAGGTCGTCGCGGCTGATGCAGAAGAGAATGCGCGCGGGGTTGCGCATTTCGTCGGTGAGCGTCAGATAACCGTTCTGCTGCAACAGTTTCAGCGCGCTGGCGACCTTGCCGCCGAAGAGGCGGAACTTCGCGCAGAAGTCGTGGATGTTGAAGACGAACGACGCCTGCTCGCCGTCGCCGATGCCGATTTGCAGGTAGGAGCAGACCTTTTCGTAGATGTCGCGGATCTCGTCGAGCGGCGGGAATTGCAGGTCGAAGCGGCGCTGCACGCGCTCGGCGTCGTCCGGGGCGACGAGCAGCACGGCATAGGCGCGCTTTCCGTCGCGTCCCGCACGGCCCGCTTCCTGATAGTAGCTTTCGAGCGAGTCGGGCATGGAGTAGTGGACGACGAAACGCACGTCGGCCTTGTCGATTCCCATGCCGAAGGCGTTGGTGGCCACCATGATGCGCGTGCGGCCCGCGAGCCACTCCTCCTGCCGGATCGAGCGTTCGGCGTTGGCCAGGCCGCCGTGGTAGCAGGTCGCGGCGACGCCTGCGTCGCGCAGGAATTCGGTGAGCTGTTCGCAGCCGTCGCGCGTGCGCACGTAGACGATACCGCTGCCGGCCACGTTGCGCACCACGCGAAGCAGTTGCTCGTTTTTGTCCTCGTCGTGCCGCACGGCGTAGGAGAGGTTGGGCCGTGCGAACGAGCTGCGCAGGACGTGCGGTTCGGCGAAGCGCAGCTGCCGCATGATGTCGCGGGCGACAGCGGGTGTGGCCGATGCCGTGAGCGCCAGCACCGGCACTTCGGGCAGCCGTTCGCGCAGTTCGGCGATGCGCAGGTAGGAGGGGCGGAAGTCGTAGCCCCACTGCGAGATGCAGTGCGCCTCGTCGACGGCCAGCAGCGAGACCCGCATCCGCTCCACGCGCAGACGGAACGCCTCGGTCACGAGCCGTTCGGGAGCCACGTAGAGGAATTTGACATCGCCGTAGACGCAGTTGTCGAGCACGATGTCGATTTGCCGCATCGAAAGTCCCGAATGGATCGCCGCCGCGTTGATGCCGAGCCGCCTGAGGCGGTCGACCTGGTCCTTCATCAGGGCGATCAGCGGCGTTACGACGATGCACAAACCTTCGCGCAGCATTGTCGGCACCTGATAGGTGAGCGACTTGCCGCCGCCGGTGGGCATCAGCGCCAGCGTGTCGCGCCCCTGGCAGACGGAGCGGATGATCTCCTCCTGCACGGGACGGAAGCTGTCGTAGCCCCAGTAGCGTTTGAGCGTGCCGAGCAGTTCGGCGTGTATGTCGTCCAGCGGTTGCATGTCGGGCGGATGATGTACGGAGCGTCGGCGAAACCGTTGCGGTCCGATTTGCCGGAACGCCGCCTGTCGGGCGAAATTCCTCTTTCGCAAAGATACGCATAAGTGAGTGCAATGTCAAATTTATTCGAACATTGCCGAACGAGAGTATCTGAGGCGTCGGCCGAAGATTGCGGATTTTAGCCGGATTCCGCACGCCGGACGGCGGCTATCCGCCATGCGGCGCACGATTTTTATGCCGGAGGCCGCCGCCGGTGCGTTTTTTTCGTACAGCCTGCCGCTTTTCTGCTTATCTTTGACGCCGTTATGACAATCAAACCATCTGAAATGATGAAACACATTTGCCTGCCGATACTCTGTGCCGCATGTGCATTCGTATCGTGCGTGAGCCGCCGGGTGGCCGAACAAACCGTGGTGCAGCGCGATTCGCTCGAAGCGGTGGTTCGTGCGAAGGATTCGCTCATCGAGGTCGTCTTCGCCGACATCAATGCCGTCACCGAGAATCTGGCGCGGATCCGTACGCGCGAAAACCTCGTCGCGCTCGCGCGCAATGACGAAGGGGTGCGCCGTCCGATCGAGGAGATCGATGCCGACATCGCCGCGATCGACCGGTTGTTGCAGGAGAACCGGCAGAAGATCGCTGCGCTGCAACGCTCCTCGGCGCAGTTGCGCAAAGCCGACCTGCGCATCGAGGGACTCGAAAAGATGATTCGCGATCTCGATGCCCAACTGACCGCCAAAGAGGGCGAAATCGGTCGTTTGCGCGGCGAACTGTCGCAGATGGAAGCCCGGATGGAGACGCTCGCCGAAGAGGCCGCCGCCCGCAGCACCGAGGTCAAACACCTCTCCGGCGAAAAGGCGCAGCTGGAGGACCGGCTCAACACGGTCTATTATATCGTGGGAGCGGAGAAGGCGCTGCGTGATTCGGGGATCGTCTCGAAGCAGGGGTTCATCGGGCGCACGCTCACGGTGGGCGATACCGGCGACCACGATCTGTTCATCCGGGCCGACGCCCGCACGCTGACGGAGATCCTCGTCGAGCAGAAGAAGGCGACCGTCGTCACGCCGCATCCCGCCGATTCGTACGAACTGATTACGAATGCCGACAAGGTGGTGTATAAGTTGGTCATCACCGATCCCGAACGGTTTTGGAGTTCGTCGAAGGTGCTGGTTGTAAGTTACCGGAAGTAGCCGTCGTCCCCATGCTGAGCGAAGTGCGGGAGCGCAAGGCGCGGAATTGCGGCTCCGCGCCTTGCGTCGCAAAGGGCCTGCCGGTGAAAATCGCGGGTGCGGCGGGTCGGTTTCGCGGAATTCAGACGCCTTCGGTCGCACCTCGGAAATTTCGTCTCGGCAAAGTGCGAATAAATTTGCTTCTGCGCGCGACTTTTCGTATCTTCGACCGGAATCGCCTAAAATTGCAAGATTATGATCTCGTTGTTCAAGAAGAAGGAGGCGCCGGTCTATCCGGCCGATACGGCGACGTCCCGCGACGGGCGGCCGATCGTCTTCACATTTTTCAAACATGCTTCGCTGGCCGTCGATTTCGACGGGCGGCGCATCTATGTCGATCCGGTCGGCGAGTATGCCGATTACGCGCATCTGCCGAAAGCCGATGCAGTGCTCGTCACCCATTCGCATTACGACCATCTCGACCGTGCGGCCGTCGAGCTGTTGATGACGCCCGCGACGGCGGTTGTCTGCGACAAGACCTCGGCCGAAGCGTTCGATTTCGACTGCTACACGATGGTGCCGGGCGCTATGGCCGAACCTCTCGACGGAATCCGCGTCGAGGCGGTGGCGGCTTATAATACCACCGAAGGGCACCTGCAATTCCATCCCAGGGAGCGGGAGGATTGCGGCTACGTGCTGACGCTGGGCGGTACGCGCGTCTACATCGCCGGCGACAGCGAGCCGACGCCCGAAATGCGTTCGCTCGAAGGGATAGACATCGCGTTCCTGCCCGTCAACCAGCCCTATACGATGACCGTCGATCAGGCGGCCGAGGCGGTGCGGGCGCTACGTCCCGCGATCTTCTATCCCTATCACTACGGGGAGGTCGAGCAGATCACCGATCTCGACCGGCTGGCGCGCGAGGTGGCGGGGCTGACCGAGATGCGGGTTCGCCCGATGGAGTGATGCGATTGCGGTCGGAACGCAGGGGCGGCAGTGCGACACTGCCGCTCTTTTCGTTGTTGTCGGCGATGCGGGCGGGTGGCGTCGGAAGGGAGAGGGTGGATGCACTTGTCCGGAAGGGAGGGGTTGTCGATAATTTTTCATAACTGTCAATCACGAAGGATCGGAGCGATCGGAGGATACGGTCGGATAGGAAAATGCCACCGTCGGGCGACGGAATGTAAGCGGAAAAAGGATTCTCTCCGATAATTCGGATGAAAATAATCGGGTCCATTTAGACGAAAAATCGTATTTTTAATAAATAAATGTTATTTTTGAACATCGGAGTTCCGATTCTTTAAAATAACCCTTAATCTCTATGCTCTTATGAAAAATCTGATGAAACGCTTGGCTGCGACGGCCTTCTGCCTTGCACTGCTGCCCCTGACGGGTTGCGGCGACGACAACACGGACGATCCGTTAATTTCCCCCCCCCTCTGACGCTCCGGTGATCGAGGCGGCGACGCCGGCTGCCGTACCGGCGGAAGGCGGCGCGATCTCGATCGATTACGAAGTGAAGAACCCCGTCGAGGGAAAACGCCTCTCGGCTCAGAGCGACGACGCATGGGTGAAGGAGTTGACCGTCGGCGACGAAGCCGTGACGGCACGCCTCGAAAAGAATCTCCTTGCCGATCCCCGCACGGCCACGGTGACGCTTCGTTATGACGGCGCCGAAGCCGTGAAGGTCTCGGTCGTGCAGGAGGGTTATCTTCCCTTCCTGATTCAAGTCGCCGATATTACGATGAGCGATGCGCGGATGACGGTCTATCCCGAAGAGGAGGGGATGTATATCGCCGCGGTGGATTTCGCCGAAGGGTTCGATGCGCAGAAGATCGCAGCGGAGAACAAGGCGATCTTCGCCGAACATGCCGCCGCCGAACAGAAGACGCTCGCCGAGTTCATCGCGGGGTATGCCTATAAGGGCGAACAAACGTTCCATCCTTCGCGCCTTTCGCCGAATACTGATTACGTGGTCTATGTCTATGGAATCGATTCCGAAGGAGAGGCCACGACCGACGTGATCGTGGAACCGTTCAAGTCGCTGCCCGTCGAGCCGGGGCCCATGGTCGATTGCAAGATCGACATCGTTGCCGAGAATCTTACCTCGACGTCGGTCAAGGTCGTTTTCAATCCGTCCGATCCGACGGTGCAGTATTTCTATACGATGCTCGATCAGGCCGGATACGAGGATATCAGCAAAGACTGGCCGGGTTACATCTACGAGTATATGGTTTCGCAGCTGACCGACGACGGTCTTCCGTTGTCGACGATCGTGATGCTCTCCTGTTCGGTCGGCCAGCAGGAGGTGCAGAGCAAGACGCTGCAACCGGAAACGACCTATTATGCCTGCGCCGTGGGCGTCAACTCGACTGCCATGATCAACACGGAGGTGGCGGTGCAGAAGATCGTCACGCCGCCGGACTCTCCGATTGATTACGGGTTCGATTTCGATTTCGGCGAGGTGACTGCGACCGGCGCTCGGGTGACGGTCTCGCCGCGTGACGTGAGGGCATTCTATTATTGGAACGTAATGACTGAGGAGGAGTACGGTGAAATGAAGGGCGATGAGTCGAAAATCGCAGCCTATTTCGAGCAGAAGATGATCGAACAGCGCAAGGCCCAGATGGGAGACTATGCCGACTGGTATCCGCTTCCGGAGTTCATCGCCTCGCAATGTTCTTCGGGTTTCGATGGTCCGGACAGTTATACCTTCGGTACGCTGACGCCGGAGACGACCTATTACGTGTATGCTTTCTGGGTGGACGAGCAGACCGGCGAGCCGGCTTCGGTTACGGCATTCAGCGAATCACCCTTCAAGACCGAAAAACAGGTGATTTCGGCTGCCGTGGCTAAACCGTCGCTATGGTTGACCGACGGCGACGATTGGGCCGAACTGAACCCGCTTGGCTATGGGCACTTCAAAGGATATGCGATTCTGGGCGCACGCATTGCACCTGCCGAAGGGGCCGTACACTGGTACTCGAACATTTATAAGGCGTCGGACATCGCCTCGACGGACGATCAGCTCTTGGCTTCGTCGCTCATCAACAGCAAATACTACATGGACAAGACATCCTACAATCTCTCCTACGGAGTAGAGTGGGGCGGCGACTACGTGATTGTCAGCGTCGCGGTCGACGCCGCCGGTGCCCGCGGTCCCGTGCAGCGCGTCGCCTTCAAGGCGGAGAAGAGCGCCGCCGAACCGCTCGAATCCATTCCGGGCGAATGATTCGGCCGCAAGAAAGAAAAAAACCGACAGCATTTTGCTGTCGGTTTTTTCTTTGCCGTCGGGAGGAACGGTCGAACGTTCCTCCCGTTCGGATTCGTCGCCGGACTACTTCTTCGCCGCGGGGCAGTCCGCGCACTTCTTGTCGCAAGCGGCTTTTTTGTCGCAAGCGGCGGCGCAGCATTTCTTGTCGCAGTCGCCCTTCTTGCAGCAGTTCTCCTTGCAGGCGGCTTTTTGGCAGCAATTTTCCTTGCAGGCGGTCCCTTGGCAGCACTTCGCGTCGCAGGCCTCGGCCTTCACGCGGATTTTGGCGAAGCCCTTGACGAGACCTTCGGCGTCGTTCTTCGATGCGTCGTAGACGACGGTCACCTCCTTGCTGGGAACGTCGACCTTGACATCCTTCACTCCCTTCTCGAAGGGAATGTTGTCCATGATGCGCTTGGCGCAGTGTTCGCAATCGATGTCGGTCTTGAATACCGTCGTTACGGTCGATGCCTTTTTCGCATCCTTCGCTGCGGCCGAGCCGGTGCCCAGCCCCAATGCTGCCATGAGGCAGACGAACAAAATCTTTTTCATACTCGTTTCGTGTTGGTTTTAACTGTTAATATTAAATTAGGTTCCACCGCAGGCCGGTATAGAACGTCGTTTCAGACCTTTTTGAAGCCTCCCTTTTCAAAGGGAGGTTTGGAGGGATTGTCTGCACGGTTCTATATCGGCACTGTAAAACACTCTCAATACAAGTTCCACCGCAGGCCGATATAGAACTTGCGTCCCATCAGCGGGCCCCACACCACCGATGAGTTGAAGGCGGTGGAGAAGGGATGATCGGCAGCGAGGATCGGGTGCTCCTGCTTGTAGTTGCCGATGTTCTCGCAGCCGAGGTAGAGGTCGAGTTTCTTGATCTTGCGGCTCACCTGCGCGAAGAAGACCGGGTACTTGGGCGAGAGCTCCGTCACGGTCGGGTCGCCCGTCTGCGAAGGCAGGCGCATGGGGCCGTTGAGCTGAGCCGTGGCGTCGAACGTCCAGCGGCGGAACCGCGTGGCGTACTGGATATTCAGCAGCGCCTTGTAACGGCTCACCAGCGGCCGTTCGACCTGCACGCGCCCGCCGTCGGGACGGTCGAGCGTCATCGACGAGTCGGTGTAGCGGTAGGTCGCGAAGATGTCGAGCCGCTCGACGGGCGTCCAGTTGAAGTCGACCTGATAGGTATCGGTGTAGGAGCGGCCATCGGTGTTGTAGAACATCACCTCGGTGGCGCTGTACTCCTGATCGGCCACGACCTGGTTGTAGAACTGCGTGCGGAAGTAGTCGAAACTCAGCGTGGCGTCCTCGGGCTTGACCAGTCCGAACGTCTGCGTGAGGCTTCCGCCCACGGTCAGCGCCTTCTCCATGCGGTTGAAATCGCGGTAGAGCGTGTGGAAATCGTAATCGCCGTTCCATGCGTAGCCGTCGAAGGCGAAACGGCGGCCGGTGGCCAGGACGCCGATGTTGTCCGTCACCAGATTGGTCGAGCGGTAGCCCAGACCCGCCGAGGCGCGCAGCGTCAACAGACGCGTGATGTTCCATTTGATGTGGCCGCGCGGCGTGAAGTAGTATTTGTCGTAGAACGAGTTGTAGTCGCCGCGTGCGCCTGCTACGAGCGAGAACTTGTCGCGGATCGAGTAGGTGTATTCGGCGTAGAGGCCCGCTTCGTTCTCGCTGTGGTCCATATCGTAGCTGCGCCCTTCGATCCGGCCGTTGTCGACGAAATCGTTGACGAGCCGTTCGTTGAACGATTGCAGGTGGGCCGAGACGCCCATGATGAGCGACGAGCGGTAGGTGAAGTAATGGCTGTACATCGCATTGAGCGACACCGAGTTTTCGTTGCCGGTGTAGTCGTTCAATCCGAAGTAGGAGCTCTCGTTGAAGTGGTCGAAATCGGCCACGAAGGCGATGTTGGAACGCATCTCGTCCTGCTCGTCCTTGTCGTAGACGGAGGCACCGACGGGCATGCCCAGTTTGATGTAGCCGTTGAAACCTCGGTTGCGGATCTGCGAACCGTAGAACGAGCCGCCGTCCAGCGCGCTCTGGCGCATCTGGTCGCGCATCGAATTTTCGTAGCCCATGCGGCCGCCGAGACGGTTCTCGGCCGTGACCTTGAAGCCCCAGCGCAGTTGCAGTCCGTTGTCGGCGGCGTAGAGCCAGCGGTTGGCCACGTGCATCGCACGCGCCTCGGGCAGGTCGCGGAAGCCGTCGTGGTTGTGGTCGTAGGATTTGGTGTCCATCGAACCGTGTGCCAGCACGATCGTCGTGAGCTTCTTGTCGCGCGTCACGGGCAGTGCCGTCGAGAGGTTCAGCTCGGGTTTGAGCTCGTCGTCGAAATAGAGGTTCACGAAGAGCCGTTCGTCGTCGGTGGGCTTGCGGTGTTCGAGATTGATCTGGCCGGTGATCGCTTCGTGGCCCGCCGTGACCGACGAGACGCCCTTCGACACCTGAATCGAATTGAGCCACATGCCCGGCGTGTAGCTCAGTCCGTAGGGGGCCGACAGCCCGCGCATGATGGGGCGGTTCTCGTCGAGAATCTGCGTATAGGTGCCGGCCAATCCGAGCATCTTGATCTGCCGTGCGCCCGAGATGGCGTCGCTGTAACCGACCGTTACCGAGGCCGAGTTTTCGAACGACTCGGCCAGATTGCAGCAGGCCATTTTGCAGAGGCCTGCGAACGAAATGGTTTCGCCTTTGAGGATGCCGTCGCGCTTGACGTAGTTGCCGCCCAGCGTGCTCTCGACCACGACGCCCTCGATGTCGACGCCTTCGGAGCGGAGCCGGAAGTTCTGTTCGGCCACTCCGTCGGCGATGCGGATCGTGTCGTTGACGTAGCCCAGATAGGAGGCCACGAGCCGGTCGTAGTTCTTGACGCGGTGGACGGTGTAGGCGCCCGTAGCCGAGGTGCTGGCGCCGATCGTGGTCTCGGCCCAGTAGACCGATGCGCCGACGAGCGGGTTGTTGTCGGCGTCGGTGACGACGCCGCGCAATTCCTGGGCCGCGACGTTCGACGCGAGGCCCAGCAGGGGGAGAAATAAGAGTGATTTTTTCATCTGTGATTCCTGTTGTTAGACATAAAACATGCTCCCGACCGTCCGTACAGGGTCGGCAGCGAGGGGTTTTATGCCATAACAGGAGGTGCCCGCAATCCTTTGTGCAGGATGAACGGGGCCACGTCGAGCGGAATTTTCCGCCGTGTGCGATAGGCCGGATGCGCCGGCAGCGAAGCCGCGTCGGGTACGCTCTGCGACCGGAACGGCGGCAGAACGGCCACGGGCGCATGGTGTTGGCGGTGCGAGGCGTCGCCGTTCGAGCAGACATAGAGCTGCCGGTCGGCTTCGTTGTGGTCGCGCAGGCAGTTGCAGCGCACCGAGGCGCTGTGGTGGGCCAGGCAGACGTCGCATTCGTGGCGACAGACGTGTTCCACACCGTGGAAATCGCGCAGATGATTCCAGATCATCCATGCGTCCGTACTCACCGAGCCGATCTGGCCCAGCAGCAGGACGAGGAGAAAGAACATCCGGCGGAGTTTCATATCGTGCGCTTTACGTTAAATCAGTTTGCAGTCGCGGAGTTTTTCGACCCACGCCGCGGCGTCGCGTGCGGCGGTCGCGTCGTCGACCTCGTACCGTTCGGTGAGCAGGCGTGCCGCATCGTCGACGGAGAATTCCTTGCCCGCGAGGGCGTTCCACAGGTAGAGCGCGCTCTCGTTGAGCGAAATGATCTTGGTCATGTCGACTCCCAGACGGCCCTGCATGATGACGACGTGCTCGCCGGCCATCTCCCGAACCTTGTATTCTTCGCGAATTTTCATCGTTCGATTCTCTCTTAACGCAGCAAAGGTACGAAAAATTTTCCAGCCGTCATCGATTTTTCCGAATACCGCTCCTTTTTGTCGAGTCCGTCGGTGCGGAAGGGGCGGGGAGACGATGTCGGTTTCCGGAGGCAAATATAGCGGGAAATTCTTGCAACCGGGTTGCAAAGCGGGCGGCTGCCGACGGACGGGGTCATACATGCCGTTTCGCGCGGCAGTCGGGGCACAGACCTTTGAGCAGGTAGTCGATCTGCCGTACCTCGAAGCCGGCGGGATAGCGTACGGCGGGGATATGCGTGTAGTCCAGACAGAAGGTTTTGCGGCAGGCCTCGCAGTGGAAATGGCAGTGCAGTTCGTCGATGCCGCAGGGGCGGTCGTTGCGGCAGATGCAGTATTTCGTCGAGCCGCTGCCGTCTTCGATCTCGTGCAGCAGGTGCCGTGCGGCGAAGAGCGACAGCGTGCGGAAGACGGTGGATTTGTCCACGCTCTCCAATGCGTCTTCCAGTTCGCTCATACTGAATGTGTCGTGAAAACGGAGAGCCGTTTTGTAGATGAGCAGACGGACGGCCGTGGGGCGGATGCCGTGGCGCGTCAGCGTCTCCGTGTAGTCGGGTCGGTTGGTTTCCATAGGGCAGGGAAGGTCAGTATTTGAGACGTTGCAGGATCGTTTTGCGGGCGTCGTCGATGCGGAGACTTTCGCGGCCCTTCTGCAACGCCTTGTTGTGCACCCGGCGGTCGAGCCGCCGTTGGGTGAAGTAGGGCAGCGTTTGCTCGAAATGCTTGACGAGCGCCACGCTGAAAGCCCATGCCACGGCCATGTCGACGTAATACTCTCCGCCCGGCAGGGCGGTCAGCCGGTCGAGGTGGTGCGTGTCGAATTTTTCGTCGAGGTAATGTGCCAGCAGGGCGACGACCCCGAACCGGACGGTATAGGTGCGCCGGCTCGCGAGCCATTCGTAGATGCGGGGCAGGGCCGCCGCAGGGGCGCGGCCGAGCGTCTTCATGCCGCAGGCCGTGATGTCGCAGGTCGCCCAGTTGTCGATGTGGGGCAGGAAGCGTTCGAGGGCGTCGAGTGCCTCGCCGGTCGGGCGGATGTGTCCCAGCAGGATGCCGTGCAGGTTGTTTTCGTCGTAGTAGCGGTGGGGCAGTTGCGTCAGGAATGCGGCCGCTTCGGGGGTTCCGCGCAGCGTGCGTGCGAGTCGGCGCAGCTGCGGAATGCGGCAGCCCAGCATCCGGTCGGGGTCGACGCCCGGCGCGAGGCGGGCCGTAAAGGCTGCGTTGCCGGCGTCGGCCAGTGCGAGAAGGTGTTCGGTGACGGTTTTCATTGATCCGGATTTTGAGTCAAAGGTATGGAAAAAAGAATGATCTTCCGATAGCCATATTTGTGTATTGGACTTTTTCTTCCGATATTTTTGAGGAATTGGTGAAAAATCACTAAATTTACGAAACCCCAAATCGATCGAGTTATGAGAGATTGCTCCCGGATAGCCGTTCTTTCCGTGGCATTGGTTTTTCCGCTGAATGTGTTCGGTCAATTCCGAACTACCCCCCCCCTATACGCATTCTGAGAATTTTTCGTATTCGTCGTCGCTCTATGCGAACCCGTTCATTGAGCAGATCGAGCATTACCCGCAGGAGAAGCTTCATGTATCGACGGACAAGGATTCGTACATCGCGGGAGATACGATCTGGCTTCGCGCTCACTGCGCGGACGCAGCGACGCACCGTCCCGTTGCCGCGAGCCGCTACGTCTACGTGGAGCTTCGCGACGACCGCAGAGCACTGGTGCGGCGCATCAAGCTCCTGTCGCGCGACAGCGTGTACAGCGGCTACCTTCCCACGCAGTCATTGGAACGCTTCGGGGACTACTCGCTTACGGCCTACACGCTCTACATGCGCAATCC
The DNA here is from genome assembly GCF_006542665.1 of Alistipes communis. Taxonomy (NCBI): domain Bacteria; kingdom Pseudomonadati; phylum Bacteroidota; class Bacteroidia; order Bacteroidales; family Rikenellaceae; genus Alistipes; species Alistipes communis. The sequence goes on along the minus strand of NZ_AP019735.1, from coordinate 229,308 downwards.
GGGGCCGGAGTACTTCTTCAAGAAGCCACTCACGATCTGGCCCTATCAGGAGAGCCGCAGGACGCAGCGCAACACCTCGGTGCGTAAAGTCTCGGACTTCGACGTCTCGTTCTTCCCCGAAGGGGGCTACCTGATCGACGGCTATGACTGCTGCGTGGCCTTCAAGGCACTGGGAGACGACGGCGGGTCGGTCGAGGTCACGGGTGTGTTGAAGAACGACCGCGAGGAGGTGGTCGACACGCTTCGCACGCTTCACGGCGGCATGGGCTGTCTGCGCTTCACGCCCCATACGGGCGAACGCTACTACGCCGAATGCACGATGGAGGGCGGAAAGACCGAACGCTTCGACTTGCCTGCATCGAACAATCTCGCCTGCGTGCTTCGCGTGTTGCATACCGAACGGGACTTTACGGTGATGGTGCAGTCGGGCCGTCCCCTGCCGAAGGGGTTGCGGCTGCTCGTCCATTGCCGCGGCAATCTGTGCTACTTCCGAGAGTGGAACGACGATCTTCCGTCGCTGATCTTCAAGCGCGACAAGCTGCCGGGCGGGGTGCTGCAAATTCTGCTGCTGGACAAGGCGGGCAACGCGCTCTCCGAGCGTCTGGTCTTCAATCGGGGCGAAGAACTTGCGACGACCGACATGCAGGTGCGGGGTTCGTTGAAACAGCGGACGAAGGTCACGCTCGCCGTCTCGGCGACCGATCCCGACGGAGGTCCTGCCGCGGGCGACTTCTCGATCGCGGTGACGGATCGTGCGGCGGTGCCCTCGGCGATGTCGGGCAGCATCTATTCGACGCTGCTGCTCACTTCCGAACTGCGGGGTACGATCGAGACGCCCGACTGGTACTTCGAGGGGCGGGACGCCGCACGGGTCGCGGCGCTCGACGCACTGCTGCTCACGCAGGGATGGCGGCGCTACGACGTGCCGGAGCTGATGAAAAAGGAGTACGTGGAACCGCAGTATCCGTTGGAGGTCGGGCAGGAGATCGCGGGGCGGATCAACAAGGGCGGACTGTGGAACAGGAGGAAGAAGCTCGACCGCTACGAGATGCGGATGATCGTACCCTCGCTGCATTATGTGACGAAATGCGCCGTCGACGACACCGGAGCGTTCGCGCTCAACGGTTTCGACTTCCCCGACAGCACGCTCTACGTGCTGCGGCCCGCGGCGGTGCGGGGGTCGATGCCGGAGGCGACGGTGAAGGTCGCGCGCGATTCGTTTCCCGAGGTGGGGACGCTGCCCCGCGTGCCTGCGCAGGAGCAGAAGAAGCCCTACATTGCCCAGGCACGGTACTACATCGAGCAGCGAGGGCAGACCGATATGCGCAACATCCTCATCGACACGGTGTATGTCACGCATCACAAACGCCTCGAATCCACACGGCCCGAGCATCGGCTGGCCGCACGCACGTGGACGGCCGAGCAGATCAAGGAGGCAGGGGCCGGAACCATCCTCGACTTCATCGCAAGGATGCCGGGAATATTGATGCGAGGAACGAATATTCTTTACCGACGGGAAAAAGTTCAATTTATGCTTGATGGTTTGATTGAGGAGCCGCTTGAATATTCGTTATATCATGGTACGGGAGAGAGATCTCTAAAACGGCTTAAGACTCAAGGAATGAGTGCTCAGGAATTTTATAATCCATTGGATGAATCCCCAAAAGAAGAGTCGAAAAGAAATGTTGATTATCGAGAGGATTATGATGAACTTCCTTCATTCCTCTGGTATCCGTTGAATATTGTCGAACGAATTGATCTGATCGAAAGCAGTAACATGGTATTGTGGGGTGCAACTTCTTGGAGACAAGTTGGAATCATTTCGATTACGACAAAGAAAGGAAAAGATTTGGACGATGCGACCCGCACGCTTCCCGCCCGCGATGTGGAATTCGTCTCTCCTTTGGGCTATCAAACCCCTGCGGAATTCTACGCTCCGGCATACGCAACGGAGAAGGCCCGTCGCTCGATGGTTCCCGATTACCGCACGACGCTTTACTGGAATCCGACCGTCAAGCTCGACGATACGGGACAGGCCATCGTCGAGTTCTACACCTCCGACGCACCGGTCAATTACGACATTACGATCGAGGGCATCACGCAGACGGGGAAAATCGTTCGTACAGTGAAGATCATTACGGAGTGAATGGAATCCCGCTTGCAGGCGGATGAAAATCGAGAATAAGGACAGGAGCGTTTGCAAGCGGTCGGAAAAGCAGGGGCGAAAGTTCGTTACCGGTTGTGTCGGTACGCTTGCCTTCGGTCGGGAAACATTCGGCACACCTTGTCGCTTCGTTCGGATTTCGGGCGGAAAAGATTGAGCGGGGTGTCGGCCAAACGACCAAAACCCCGCTCGATGTCGCGGTTCGGCTGCTCCGGACGAACCGGACTGCAACCCGACCGCACGATCCCGACATCCGGCGGCAGCGCCTGCGGATGCCGCCGACCGGCTATTTAACTGCTTTTACGATTGCCTCGAATGCTTTCGGCTCGTTCATCGCCAGATCGGCCATGACCTTGCGGTTGATGGCGATACCTTTGGCGTTGACTTTGCCGATGAACTCCGAATAGGTCATCCCGTAGGCGCGGACGGCGGCGTTGATACGCGTGATCCACAGCGAACGGAACGTCCGCTTCTTGAGCTGGCGGTGTGCGTAGGCATACTGCAAACCCTTCTCGACCGTGTTTTTGGCGACGGTCCATACATTTCCCCTTGAACCAAAGTTACCCTTGGCAAGCTTCAAAACCTTTTTTCTTCTTGCGCGTGACGCAACAGCGTTGACTGAACGTGGCATACTTAAAAGTTTTTGATAGAGCTGTCAGCGACGTGATTCTCTCACGTTCTTCGGGGCTGATTCGCTCCGTGTTAATAAAAAGTGCGAACTCCGGCCGGATTATTTCACCAGCAGGTTCTTGATCTTGGCCTCGTCGGCCTGCGAAACCGTGCCCGAATAGCAGAGGTTGCGCTTTTGTTTCGTCGTCTTTTTGGTCAGGATGTGACTGTGATAAGCGTGTTTGCGCTTGATCTTACCTGTGCCGGTGAAAGTAAAACGCTTCTTTGCAGCGGCATTAGTTTTCATTTTTGGCATTGTCGTAAAAGTAATTTAGTTAAACATAGCGTGCAAAGATACGAATTATTTCGGAGATTCTTCGCTCGGCGCCGTTTTTTTACGGCACGCCGCCGGTCGGGCCTTTCCGCTGCGATCGCTATCGCGGGGTGCGGGTGCCCGATTTCGCGGGCGATACGTTGTGTCGCCCGGGTCGAAGAGTGCGCCGCGGAGACCCGCTATAAGGGTGTACTTCGCAGTCTTCGGCCCGCAAATACTCCGGCAATCGATCCTCACGTCGGAATTCTTTCAGGTTCTTCTTCCGGATGACGGAACGGAATGTTTGATCCTTCATTTTCAAGAGCGAACCGAAGTTCGCTTTTGCATGCGTCTTTTCGTATTTCGGCATCGCTTCGGATACTCAGCCTCGGCGAACTGCAAATAAGATTTGCTTTTGTCAGCGGCTTTTCTTATCTTGTCCTTCATATCAGACGCCGTCAACCATGAAAGGAAAAACGATGAGGATTGCCGTTGCCGCCTGCCTGTGTTTCGGCACGGTTTCGGCACAGGAGCAGTTGCGCGTGCGCCCGGCCGAGGTGCAGCAGGAGGATGTCGTGGCGGCGCTCGGGGCGTTGGGCGTCGATGTGCTGCGCTTCGATTTCAGCGATTTCACACGTGAGAACTACGATGTGGCCGTCTATCTCGACGAGGCGGACAGCACGGGAACCGAACGGTTGTATACCGTGCGTGCAGGCGGTACGCGGCAGCAGTTGACACGAATGCCCGAAGAGGTGCGAAGGGGGTTCAGGAAGGAGCTCCACCTGCCCGAAACGACGACCGAGTATGTGCGGGGACGTTCGCTGACGCTGATTTTTTCGCAGAAGAACGATTCGACGAAGCTGCTGACGGTGCATATCCCCGGAATGATGCGGTTCAGTCTGCCGCTCGAATTACGCGACAGCGGGGCGGGCGGCGAACCTCGCTATTTTTACAGCTTGCGGCCGTTCAAGCTCTCGGCGGTCGAAGCCGGAAGCGAAGAGATTCCGTTGGCGTTTTACAGTTCGGGCTGGTACGATCCGAAGGCGGGCGTCGTGCGCAGTTGCGGCGTTTCCGAAATCGATCCTGCGTTGACGGACGAACTGGTCGGATTGTCGCCGCACTATTACGTCGTAGGCGTCATATTCGAGAAGAAGGAATAGCGTTCCGGCCGCAGGCCGGAACCATCTTATAGGGTTAGGTTATGACTTGGGTTTTTATCTTTCGGCTGGTGGTGGCCGGTTTGCTGGGTACGGTGGTAGGCATCGAGCGCGAGTGGCGCGTCAAGGAGGCGGGATTCCGCACCCACTTTCTCGTTTCGCTGGGCAGTGCGCTCTTCATGATCGTGTCGCAATGGGGCTTCGAGGAGTTCCTCGCGTATCATGACGGATTGCGGCTCGATCCGAGCCGCGTGGCGGCGCAGGTCGTCAGCGGCATCGGTTTCATCGGGGCCGGCGCGATCATCTTCCACCGCCAGATCGTGCGCGGCCTGACCACGGCGGCGAGTCTGTGGGCCATCGCCGGCGTAGGCATGGCTACGGGGGCGGGGATGTACGGCGTCGCGGCGGCAGCCACGGTGCTGACGCTCGTGGGGTTGGAGGTGCTCAACCTGATCTTCGGCGGGTTGGGGGCGCACCGTACGGCGCTCGTCTTCTCTGCCGTGGAGCGCGAGGCGATTCAGGAGGCGCTGGAACTGTTGCGGACGCGCGGTTACGGCATCGTCTCTTATGAGTTGGAGAGCGAGCGTACCGCGTCGGGGATCATCTATCGGGCCAATTTGTTGTTGCAGGCGCGCAAGAGCCGCAAGGGCGATGCTTTCGTCGAGTTGTTGCAGCAGGACCCGCGCATCCTGGTGGAGCGGATCGCCTGACGGAGAATGCACGGGAACGGTCGGTAGCCGAAACGTGCGTCGATCGGAAAAAGCCGCTCGGGATTCGCATTTCCGAATCCCGAGCGGCTTTATCGGCGGAGAGGCGCCGCCGCCTCTCCGCCGTATGCGGATCAGTAGCGGAAAACGTTGGCCCAGCGTTTGGCTCCGGGGCCGTGCGTGGCGAATCCGATGTAGAGCCGGTCGTGCTTCATCTTGATGCCTTCGGCCTCGATGTATCCGTTGGAGTCGCTGCTGCAAATGCCCGCCTCCACCAGCGCGTTCACGTCGTTGATCGCTCCGACCTGCGTGCGGGGAACGACGATGTTGCCTGATATATCGAGCACCGTGACGAATGCGATCGACTTGGGCTGTTTTCCGGCTGCTTCGCCTTCGTAGAAATAGAGCAGACCGTCCTGTACGTCGAATCCTTGGAAATCGTATTGACTCAGATTGTCTTTGCCCGGTACCGATATCGTGAACGAACCGAGCGGTGCGATCGATGTGAGGTCGTGCGCCTCGATGGTGCGAGTCTCGGTTTTCTGCGGGGAATCGGCATCCTCGCCGCCGTATGTCTGGGTGCGTAGCGTCACCTTGCTCAGGGGTGTCGCCAATGCGTCGCTCAGCCGGTAGAAGATAAAATCGCGGACGCCGGTCGTCGAAGCGGTGATGCAGAGGATGTCGTTGTCCGTGTCGATAGCCGGATGAACGTTCCACTTGTCCTTGATGAAGAAGGTGTCGCCGCCGCACAGATCGAGTTTCCGGTTTTTGTCAGGGGAGTATTTCAGTCGGGAGACGGTGTTGCTCTGGCTGTAAGAACCGTCGGAGAGTTTGTTGCCGTTGCTGCCGATCCAGATGTAACGTTCCGCGCCCTGTTCCTCGACTGCGAAATTGGTGCCGTGACCGAACCAGCGCAGCATCATGTAGTCTTTGGGCGATTCGTTGGGGGCGCCGCGTAAGACGTAGAGCAGTTCGGGGTCGTTGCCGCCTAATTGGAGATACCAGAGCGTGCCGTCGGTCTCGACGTCGAAACTCTGCATGATGGTGTTGCGTTGCAGGTAGACCGACCGGCTGTATACGAGCGCGTCGTCGAAAGGCCGGGATAGTTCGGCAGCCAGCGATTCGCCGGTTCCGTCGTGCACGGTGACGCGCGTCGTGGCGTGGACGCTGTTGTCGGGCATCGCGCAGCGGATCACCGTCGATCCGATGGCGTGTCCCGTGAGGCGTCCCTGTGCGTCGACGCTGGCGACGGAGGGATCGCCGCTGCTCCATTGCAGGTTGTAGGGGTTGGCGGTCGTGTCGTACCATGTATTTTCGGTCGAACCGGGCCGGTATAGGCGGACACGGAGCTGCACCGTTTCGTCGAGTGCCAGCGTTACGTTTTTGCTCTCGAAGAGGAGCGAGCCGATCTCCTCCGTCTCTTCGTTGTCGTCGCAGGCTGCGAAGAACAGCGCCGTTCCTGCGATGCAGAGCGGCAGGATGCTGCGGAAAAGTGTGGTGTGTTTCATTTTTGTGCGCGATTGTAATTTTGTTCGTTTTGTTTCTCGCTGTTTTGCTGACGAACAAAGATAATAAAAAAAGTATTTGTCCTATTACGGGCGGTGTGCCTTTCTTTTGAGCGGAACATCCGCGGATCGTTTTCGTCGGGAGGAATCGCTGTTTCCGGACCGATGGCTGATGCCTCCGGCCGTGCGGCGGCGTTCGTCGGACAGGCAGCCTGCGGAATGAAAAACCGGCACGCCGCACATTGTGCGGCGTGCCGGTTCTGCCGGTCGTGGAGGATCGGCTATTTGAAGAAGATCGAAGAGATCTCCTTGTAGTTGTGTACCCGCTCGACCACGTCGGCGAAGATGTCGGCCACCGACAGGACGGTAAACTTGCGGAGGTCTTCGCCCTCGCGCAGCGGAATGGTGTCGGTGACGATCACTTCTTGAAGTGCACTGTCGTTGATCTTGTCGTAGGCGCTGCCCGACAGCACGGGGTGGGTAATGGCGGCGCGGACGCTCTTGGCCCCCTTCTTCATGAGCATGTCGGCGGCCATGCAGATCGTGCCGGCCGTGTCGATCATGTCGTCGACGATGATGATGTTACGCCCCTCGACGTCGCCGATGGCCGTCATCTTGCCTACGACGTTGGCCTTCGCACGCTCCTTGTGCGAAATGATGATCGGCGTATGAAGGTATTTGGCATAGGTGTTGGCGCGTTTGGCTCCGCCCATGTCGGGCGCAGCGATCGACAGGTCTTCGATATTGAGGCTCTGGATGTAGGGAACGAAGATGCCGCTGGCATAGAGCGCATCGACGGGGACGTCGAAAAATCCCTGAATCTGATCGGCGTGCAGGTCCATCGTCATGATGCGGTCGACACCGGCCGCGACGAGCAGGTTGGCCACCAGCTTGGCACCGATCGGCACGCGGGGACGGTCCTTGCGGTCCTGGCGCGCCCAGCCGAAATAGGGCATCACGGCGATCACCTGATGCGCCGAAGCGCGTTTGGCCGCATCGATCATCATGAGCAACTCCATCAGATTGTCCGTCGGAGGGAACGTCGACTGGATGACGAAGACCGTGCATCCGCGGATCGATTCCAGGAAACAGGGCTGAAACTCGCCGTCGCTGAAATTCAGTACCTCGGACTCTCCGAGTTTCGTGCCGTAGCTGGCTACGATTTTCTCTGCCAGGTAGCGGGAACCGCGGCCGGCAAAGAACTTGATTTTATGAATGGCCATAACAGTTTGAAGGGATTTGACGGTGCAAATATAAGCATCCTGCGAAAAGGCGGCAAACGATTCCCGCTTTTTTTTAAGAATCCTTCAAACATTTGTCGATGAAGGCGAGAATCTCCTCGCGCCCCGTGCGTTTGGCGCTCGAAGCGAAGAAGAGCGGCGGCAGCTCCTCCCACTCGGTCAGCAGTTGCTTTTTATAGCGGGCGGCACTGCTTTCGAGCTGGTTGCGCGAGAGCTTGTCCGTCTTGGTGAAGACGATGCCGAACGGAATGCCGTGTTCGCCCAGCAGCCGGATGAACCGCAGATCGATCGCCTGCGGTTCGAGCCGCGAGTCGACCAGCACGAAGAGGAAGTGCATCTTCTCCGACCGGAACACGTAGTCGGTGATGAGTTTCGAGAATTCGCCCCGTTCGCTCTTCGAGACGCGGGCGTAGCCGTAGCCCGGCAGGTCGACCAGATACCAGCGGTCGTCGATCAGGAAATGGTTGATGAGCCGTGTCTTACCCGGCGTTCCCGATACTTTGGCCAGCGAACCGTGGCCGGTGAGCAGGTTGATGAGCGACGACTTGCCGACGTTGCTCCGCCCGATGAAGGCGATGTCGGGCAATGTGTCGCGCGGAATCTGCGACAATTGCTGCGAGCTGCATTTGAAGGTGGCGCGTTTGATCTCCATGCGGACAAAGATAGTGCAAGCCGAGTGCAAAAGCAAACTTGTTTGCATTTTGCCGAGGCGCCGCCTATCTAAGCGGAAGCTCGTCTTCCGCAAAGTGTGCAAGCCGAGTGCAGAACCAAATTTATTTGGGTTTTGCCGAGGCGCCGCCTGTCTGAGCGGTATCCATTGGATTAAGTCGGAAAATCCGAAACCCCGACACCCCTTTCCTCGCAACAAAAACGCCGGGCATCGCCCGGCGTTCGGGATTCGGATGCGTTATTTCTGCGCCTTGCGGGCGATGACCGCATCGATATAGGCCTTGATTTTCGGGGCGGGATCTTCCCACCCGTCGGGCTTGATGACCTTGCCGTCCTTGGGGTTGTAGTGCGGTTTGCCGTCGGGCCACAGTTTGGCCATGTTGGCCTTCTGCACGATGTCGAACAACTCGTCGGCTTCGAGCCCCATCTCCACCAGCGTACCCAACGCGAAATAGATCAGATCGATCATGGCGTCGGCCTGTTCGTAAATATCCTGTGCTACAAGAAATTCGGCCACCTCTTCATTCATCCACTTCCCGCGGCTCAGGGCGCGTCCGCGCTCCATCATACGCGGCTGCGGGGCGACGGGATGACCGAATTTCTCGTGAAATTCCCGGACATCGTTCCACTCTTTTTTCATCGTAATTTTTGTTTTAAGAATCGAATGCGAGGACAAAAATAACGAAAAATTTCCGGTCGTCCGTAAATTTTCGGTACCGTTTTTCTATCTTCGGCTTGCGCCTTAGATACTCCGTCTCGGCACAATCAGGCTGGTGTTTGCTTCTGCACTCGACTTTTCGTATCTTTGGCCCGCCGAAGATACTCCCGCTCGGCAATGTTCAAATAAATTTGACATTGCCCTCGCTTATCCGTATCTTTGCGGCGCTTGTCCGGTTCGCACGGCATTCGGTTCGGCCGGAAACGCAGTCATCGGATTCACTAAAAACAGAACTTATCATTTATGTGCGGTATCGTCGGATATATCGGGAGCAAGGAGGCTTATCCCGTACTGATCAAAGGACTTCACAGGCTGGAATATCGGGGTTACGACTCTTCGGGCGTAGCCATGATTTCGGACGAAGGAAAACTCAACATCTATAAGGCCAAAGGAAAGGTCGCGGCGCTGGAACATTTCGCCGAGTCGAAAGACCGCAGCGGCACGGTCGGCATCGCTCACACGCGCTGGGCGACGCACGGCGAACCCAACGACACGAACGCCCATCCCCACGCTTCGCAGTCGGGTGATCTGGCCATCGTGCACAACGGGACGATCGAGAACTATACGGTGGTCAAGAAGGCGCTCGAACAGCACGGCTACGCGTTCCGCAGCGAGACCGATACGGAGGTGGTCGTCCAGCTGATCGACTACATCCGTACCGACACGGGCTGCACGCTCTTCGAAGCGGTGCGCGAGGCGTGCCACCAGATCGTCGGCGCTTATGCCATCGCGGTGATCGACCGCCGCAATCCCAACCAGATCGTCGTGGCGCGCAAGAGCAGCCCGCTGGTGATCGGCGTAGGCGACGGCGAGTATTTCATCGCGTCGGATGCAACGCCGATCGTCGAATACACGAACCGCGTGGTCTATCTCAACGACGACGAGATCGCCGTCATCAACCGGGGCGAGTCGCTCCACGTCTTCAACATGGACAACAAGGAGTCGAAGGTCAACATCCAGAAACTCCGGATGAGCATCTCGGAGCTGGAAAAGGGGGGCTATCCCCACTTCATGCTCAAAGAGATCTTCGAGCAGCCCCGCACGCTGCGCGACTGCATCCGCGGCCGCGTGAGCGCCGACGGCAAGCACGTCGTGCTGTCGGGCGTACTCGACAACAAGGAGCGCTTCCTCGACGCCCACCGCATCCTCATCGTGGCGTGCGGCACGTCGTGGCACGCCGCGCTGATCGGCAAGCATCTCTTCGAGGACATGTGCCGCATACCGGTCGAGGTGGAGTACGCCAGCGAATTCCGCTACCGCAATCCGGTCGTGAGCGACAAGGACGTGCTGATTGCCATGTCGCAGTCGGGCGAGACGGCCGACACGCTCGCCGCACTGGAACTGGCCAAGGAGCAGGGCGCCTTCGTCTTCGGTATCTGCAACGTCATCGGTTCGTCGATTCCGCGCGCCACCGATTCGGGGTGTTACATCCACGTCGGACCCGAAATCGGCGTCGCCTCGACCAAGGCCTTCACCGGACAGGTGACCGTGCTGGCGATGATGGCGCTGATGCTCGGCCGCATGAAGGGCACGATCGCCGATGAGGCGTTCGAACGGGTCACGCGCGACCTGCACCGGTTGCCGGAGTTGTTGCAGGAGGTGCTCGAACTCGACACGCGGGTGAAAGACCTCTCCAAAATATTCACCTACGCCAAGAATTTCCTCTATCTGGGGCGCGGCTACAATTACCCGGCCGCACTCGAAGGGGCGCTCAAACTCAAAGAGATTTCGTATATCCATGCCGAAGGGTGTCCCGCCGCCGAGATGAAGCACGGCACGATCGCCCTGATCGACGACGACATGCCCACGGTGGTGATCGCTCCGCGCGACAAGATCTACGACAAGACGGTGAGCAACATCCAGCAGATCAAGGCACGCAACGGCCGCATCATCGCCCTCGTCACGCGCGGTGACGAGGTGGCGGCGAAGATCGCCGACTACGTGATCGAGATTCCGGAGGTATGCGAATGCCTTTCGCCGATCCTTACGTCGGTGCCGTTGCAGCTGCTGGCCTACTACGTGGCCGTCAACAAGGGCCGCAACGTCGACCAGCCGCGCAATCTGGCCAAGTCGGTGACTGTGGAGTGAGCGGCCCGAACGAACGGTTCGGCTGCCGGCGGGGAAATTCTCCCGCCGGCAGCCGTTTTTTGTCGCGGAAATGTTGCATTTCGGCGGAAAAATCGTTAATTTCGGGCGACAAACCTAAAACCTTAAAATTATGTATCGCATGTTGACGATCTTCATGTTCTGCCTCGCAGCGACATGGAGTGTATCCGCGCAGACCGCTCCCGTACCCGACAAGTATGAAATCGAAACCGCGGCCGACTGCGCCCGCTACAACGACGACGTACTGCGCTGCGCCGAGTGGCTGCGCACGACGCCTTACGACCCGACCAAATCCGACGAATGGCTGCGCGTCGCCGGCTTTCTCACCCGATGGTCGGCCGGAACGGACGAAGTGATGTATGAGATCAGCGAAGAGACGGCGCCGGTTCTGGGCGCCGACCTGGGCGTGGAGAAGATGAGTCTGCTCTTCTCGGCCTACCTGGCCGGCGGTGCGGAATATGCGCTCGGCGGAGGCAACGGAAGGGATGCTGCGGCCGTAGCGCGAGCCGGCGGCGACGCCGTGATCGAGGTGTATCGTGCCAATCGCGGTACGTTGGGCAAGATCCGCGAGGTTGAAACGATGATTAAAAGGCGGCAGAAGGAGCGGTAACGACTGTTGCCGACCTGTTGCACGCATCCGTCCGGGAGTATCCTTCCGGCGGTGGCGTTCCGTGCGGCCCGCCACGGGTAACGGAAACGGCCGGAGTCCTGCGACCGGTCGTTCCCGTTCGATCCCACCGCAGTTTTCCGAATTGCCCGAACGACCGTTCGAACTACTCGAAACGGTTCAGTTCATATTTGAATCAGACGTTCTTATTTCATTGTAAGTCAACCGGTAGTCGCGTTGGGTCGAAAAATAGGTGAATAGGGCATAATTCGACTACCGACAGTTGGTATCCGGAAAAAAAACATAACTTTGCCAGCACAAACACCGACAGGAAGGTGTCCGTTCGTTCTTAGATAGTAAGGAAGTTTCCAGACGAGAGTTGCGGTCGTTCACAGCATCTGATGAATTTTATCACACGTTATGTCTGCACGCCGGCGGCGTGCGCATGATCGACGCGGGACAGTTTACCGGATCGCGGGAAGGCCGAATCTGTGCCGCCCTCGTATTTCTGGCAATTAATTTTCCGCACGGCACAGCGGGACAAAATGCACGATGATGAAAACCTGTTCTCGGGATCTGTTGCAGCAGATGACCGAAACCTACAAGACTCGCATTGCCGGAACCGACGATTTTCGCAGCACGTTGGATGCGCTTTTTTTCACCGCGTTGCGCGCTGCGCGTGAATCGGACACGCTGCGCCAGTTCGACTGTTTCAAGGAGGCCGAACGCTATTTGCTGCGCATCGCGGCGTCGAGTTATCTGAGCGGGTTGATGGCAGGTATGGCCGTGGGCGGGAAGAACTGCGACGCGGAGAAATCCTCCGACGCGCCGACTCGTCGCGAAAAGGACGGACAGCGTTCGGCTTGAGCGCTGTCCGTATTGAAATCCGCACCGGCCGCGCACCGGCCGCACGAGAGCGAGGTTCCTTATTTTCAATAAACCGTTTCGAATCCGTCTTAACAGGAGGGGCCGGTAGACATAACCGGCCCCTCTTCGTTTGTCGTTCCGCTTGCCGAAAGTACATCCGACGACTGTCGTAACTTTCGAAACACGCCGTCTATCGGCGTATACGTGCCGCACGCTTGTCGGCCGGCCGCCGCGGAGCGGTCACCCGTCCGCCTTTGGCTTGAAGCGTCCCTGCGTCGTAGATGTACTCCATTTTGCCGGAGAAGGACCCCGATACGATGTATCCTTCGTCTAGATTGTCGTCGTAGAACTCGAAATCGACCGTATAGTCGAGCGTATTCTCGGTGTGCCCGATCGTTACCGTTCCCTCGTAGGCGGGGGCGCGATTGACCGTCAAGTTCTTTTCTAGTTCGAAATACCACGATCCGCCGAGCTGATTCCCCTCCTTGTAGCCTTCTATTACCGTTTCGGGCTCCATCGGGGCGCTGCGCGGGACGATCTCGTATTTGCCTGCGGGAAGTTCCTTGACGGCATCGGGGTCGGCATTGACGAAAAACTGCATCAGTTCGCCCGTGCCGGTGCCGTTCGAAAGGGTAACGCCTTCGGTTCCGAGCAGAATGCCGAAGAGCGACGACTTATCGTCGGCCCCCATATAATAGAGCTGTCCCTGCGTAAGGGCGTCCACCTCGACGTCGTCGGTGAGCGTACTGTACCAATCTTCATCGTCCGGTTCGCCGAGCGATTCGTCGTCGACGGTAATGGCTCCTTTGTAGGTGACGTGGTAGACGACGCCCTCCTCGGTGGTGAAGGTCGCGTCGATCGTGTAGACGCCGTTCTCATAGCCGACGGTCATCTCGCCTTCGCTGACCATTTCATAGGTTTCGTTCTGCTCGGCGTCGATGACCTGGTGGAAGACACCGTAGTAGTCGCCGTAGAGGACACCTCCGATCTCGAATTCGTCGGCGAAGCCGGGTTCGAGCGTATTGGGCGCATATACTTCGGGTTCGCCGATCGGATAGGATCTCGCGGGAATCAGCAATTCGCCGCCGTTGAAATTGGGAAGGTTCATGTCGATATTGAAATGATCCTTCGGCCCCGTATGGACGCCGTCCTCGTCGCGGGGCGAGTCGTAGAGGTAGACGATCAGGTTGGACGTTCCGTCTTCCATGTAATCGTCGCCCCAGTAGGCGGCCTCGGCGACGGTGTAGTTGAGTTCGACGGTCTTGTTTTCGTCGCCGCCTTCACCCTCGCTGCCGTCGCCTTTATCCTCGTCGTCGGGGTTTTCGGTCGGATCTTCGGGAGCCTCCGGACTTTCGCTGCACGAGGCCAAGCCCATTCCTGTCAGTGCGACCAGAAGCATCATGGTTGAAATGGAGTGGAAAAATTTTTTCATGAGTCGATTTTTAAGATGAATATTCATAAACGGCGGCAAAGGTACGAAAAAGACGGGTAACCGACATCAAAAAAGAGCGACGATTCGTCGCTCTTTTCGAATTTCTGTTCGGGATGAGGCTCAGCCCTTATTCGGGAAGAGTCGGTCGCGCAGTGAAAAACTCTCGTACTCTTTCCGCAGCGAAGCGATCAGTTCGCGCACGCTCTGGATCTTCTCCGTCCGCCAAGCGTTCGCACCGCAGAAGGCGTAGCCGTTCTCCAACCTGCCGCGAAAGGCGTTGTAGAGCGCCAGCATGATGCAATAGGGCGAGCGCGAAACGTCGCAGGTCTTGATACAGTTGAACGGACAGGATTTCGGCCGTTTCAGCCCCGCCTTCACTTTTTCCAGAAACGACGAGTGGATCGCACGCCCCGGCATACCGACCGGCGACTGGATGATCTCGATATCCTCCTTGCGTGCATGCACGTAGCTCTCCTTAAACGCCGGATCGGCGTCGCACTCTTCGGTGGCCACGAAGCGGGTGCCCATCTGCACCCCCTCGGCCCCCAGTTGCAGAATGTTGTAGATGTCCTCGCCCGTGTAGACGCCGCCGCCGGCGATGACCGGGATATGGCAGTCGTGCGCCGCCTCGAAGGCGTGCACCTCCTCCACGATCGGGGGCAGGATCTCTTCGAGCGAGTAGTGCTCGTCCTCGATCTGATCGGCCTTGTAGCCGAGGTGGCCGCCGGCCTTCGGCCCTTCGACGACGATCGCGTCGGGAATGTAGCCGTAGTTGGCCAGCCACTTTTCGCACAGGAGTTTCGCGGCACGGGCCGACGAGACGATCGGCGCCAGTTTCGTGCGGCAGCCCTCGGTGAGGAACGACGGCAGGTTCAACGGCAGCCCGGCACCCGAGAAGATGATGTCGGCCTTCTCCTGAATGGCGGTTTTCACCATGTCGGCGAAGTTGGACATGGCAACCATGACGTTGACGCCGATGATGCCGCGCGTCTTTTCGCGGGCCTTGCGCAACTCTTCGCGCAACCCCCAGATGCTCGCTATGTTGTAGTCGGGCGAATAGTCGCGGTAAATGACACCGAGTCCGGCCGAGGAGATAACGCCCACGCCGCCTTCGTTGGCGACGGCCGAGGCCAGTCCCGAAAGCGAGATGCCGACGCCCATTCCGCCCTGAACGATGGGCGTGCGAGCCAGCAGATCGCCGATTTTGAGTGATTTCATCATTGTTGATATATCGGTTAAAGTTTGGCAGACCGAAACGGGGAATCGTCCCGTTGCGGGCTGTTTGTCATGCGGGCTGGCAACGCCTGTGCGCCGCGCGCGAAACCGACATGACGTTCGGTTTCGCCGGACACCGTCGTCCCATGCCCAAAATTATTTCCGGCAAAGGTAATAAAAAGTTAGATGAAATTTCCGAAAAAATGTCCTTTTTCTCTGTTGCAGCGCCGGCGATTCCTCATTTTCGTCGTCGGACGACGTCTGCTTCCGGGACCGTATGCGGCTTCCGCATGGCCGGCGGAAGCCGTCGGGTAATCCGGACGGCGGGGTCACATCAGCTCCTCGATGCGCGCCACGGGCGACACGTCGAGCGAGGAGAAGTCGCCGTGGAGGTAGTGGTAATAACCCGCCACGGCGATCATCGCGGCGTTGTCGGTCGTGAAGCGGAACTCCGGCACGAAGGTGCGCCAGCCCCGTCGGCGGCCCTCTTCGACTACGCCGTTGCGCAGGCCCGAATTGGCCGAGACGCCGCCGGCGACGGCGATGTCGCGGATGTCGTACTCCTTGGCCGCGCGGACGAGCTGTTTGAGCAGTATCTCGACGATCGTATGTTGCAGCGAGGCGCAGAGGTCGGCCTTGTGACGGTCGATGAAATCGGGGTCGTCGGCCACGGCGTCGCGCAGCGTATAGAGAAACGACGTTTTCAGTCCCGAAAACGAGAAATCGAATCCGTCGACGTGGGGGTGCGCGAAGCGGAAGGCTTCGGGGTCGCCCTCCCTGGCCAGCCGGTCGATCACCGGCCCGCCCGGATAACCGAGTCCCATCACTTTGGCACACTTGTCGAACGCTTCTCCTGCGGCGTCGTCGATCGTCGTGCCGACGATCTCCATCTCCAGCGGCGAGTCCACCCGCACGATCTGCGTATGTCCGCCGCTGACGAGCAGGCAGAGGAACGGGAAGTCGGGGTGGGGCAGCGTCCGGTCGGGCAGGTCGAGGAAATGCGAGAGGATATGTCCCTGCAAGTGGTTCACCTCGACCATCGGGATGTCGTGCGCCAGGGCGAGCCCTTTGGCGAACGACACGCCCACGAGCAGCGAACCGAGCAGTCCCGGCCCGCGCGTGAAGGCGATGGCGTCCAGCTCGTCGGGTGCGACGCCGGCCTCTTTGAGGGCCGTGTCGACCACGGGGACGATGTTCTGCTGGTGGGCGCGCGAGGCCAGTTCGGGAATCACGCCGCCGTATTTCATGTGCACGGCCTGCGAAGCGATGACGTTCGACAGCAGCGTCGTGTTGCGGATGACGGCCGCCGACGTATCGTCGCACGAAGACTCGATGCCGAGGATGGTTATATCCATAGTTATATTCGGTGTTTTTTCGTTTTTTTGACGAATTATCGTTAAATTTGCCAGTTAAACGGGCGTTTTGCCATGCGCAAAGTTACGAAAATATTGGGGAAAGTGTTATCGGCGGCGGTTTTGTTGCTGATCGTACTTCCGCTTGCATTGTCTTTGCTGCTGAGCATCAACGCCGTGCAGAACTTCGTCGTGGGCAGGGCCGCGCAGTTCGCGTCGCGCAAACTCGAAACGGTCGTCCGTATCGATCGGGTGGATATCGGGATTTTCGACCGGATCACGCTCGAAGGACTTTATGTCGAGGATTACGGCGGCGATACGCTGCTCTACGTCGGTAAGCTGCACGCCTTCATCACCCAGTTCGGCATTTTCAGCAACGGGTTCACGTTGCGTCACGGCCGGCTGACCGACGGGAAGTTCTATCTTCGGGAGATGCCCGACGGCGTGATGAACGTCAAGCAGATCGTGTCGCGTATGGGGCGGAAGGAGAAGAAGAAAGAGAGCGATTTCCGTCTTTCGATTTCCGCGCTCACGGTCGAGAACCTCGAATTCCGTCTTGAAAAACTTCAACATCGCAATCCGGTTTACGGGATCGATTTTTCGGATATGGACATCCGCGACATCGACGCCGTGATCGACAATTTCACCATCGACGGCGGCGCTGTCGGCGCCGAGATCGGCCGGTTTTCCGCACGCGAGAAGAGCGGGTTCGAGATCGACGATTTCGGCGGGAAATTCTTTCTGGCCAACGGTTGTATCGGTATGGAAAACGCGCGGCTGGTAACGCCGCATTCGAACGTCTCGATCCCTGCGGTCTCGATCGTGGGCGATTCGTGGGCCGAATACAAGGAGTATGTCGATCGGGTGAGCATGACGGTCGAGGTGCGCAATTCGATGCTTTCGAGCGACGACGTAGCCTACTTCTCGCCCAAGTTGCGCGACTGGCGGCTGACGTTGCGCAACATCAACCTGCTCTTCGACGGCGTGGTTTCCGATTTCAACGCCGATCTGAAAAGCCTTTCGTTCGGACGCAGCAGCCGCGTGCATGCGCGCGGACGGGTGACGGGATTGCCGAAGATCGACGATACGCACTTCTCTCTGACGTTCGACGACGTGACTACCGAGGCGGCCGATCTCGGCCAAATCGCCGCCAATGTCGCTCGTAAGGAGTTATCGGCCAAGATGTCCGCGATGATGGATCGTGCCGGTGCGTTGCGGCTGACCGGCGAGGTGGAGGGAACGCTCGCTTCGTTCGATTCGAAATTCGCCCTGTCGGCACCCGTCGGTTCGGCAGAGGCCGAGTTGGCGATGCAGCCCGCCGACCGCCGTCGTCTGCGTCCGGTGAAGGGGCGTATCGCGGTGACCGGATTCCGCGTCGGGGAGCTGTTGGAGCAGCCGAATCTGGGAAGCGTCAGCTGCGAGGCGGGGTTGAACGGCGTCGTGGGAAAGGGGCTGATCGACGCGCGCGTCGACGGCAGCGTTTCGCAGCTGGAATTCAACGGCTATGACTACGATTCGCTGCGTTTCGGCGGCCGCCTGACCGAAAAGACCTTCAACGGGCACGTCCGGGCCGACGATCCGGCGCTCCGGTTCGATTTTCAGGGCGAGGTGGGATTCAATCCCGAACGGCCGCACTACGATTTCGACCTGGATCTGATCCACGCCGACCTTGCCCGTATGCATCTCAACCGCCGCGACAGCGTCTCGGTGCTTTCGGCGCTGGTCGAGGCGCGCGCTTCGGGACGGACGCTGGACGACCTGAACGGCAAGGTGACCGTGGGCGACGTGGTCTACCGCTACAATGCCGATACGCTCCGCACGACGCGGCTTACGCTGGACGGACAGAACAGTGCCGGCAGCAAATACCTGTCGTTGCAGTCGGAATTCGCCGACGCGACCTTCCGCAGCCGGACCGATTACAAGACCGTCTTCGAATATCTGCGGTCGAGCCTCGAAAAATACATCCCGCTGCTCTATGACGAGCGGAAGGCACGCAAACGGGCCGCCGGCGCCGTGAGCGTCGTGGACGACTATTCGGTGCTGTCGGTCGACGTGAAGCACTTCACGCCGGTGGCCGACGCGGTGGCCGACGGCCTGCAAATCGCCGACGGATCGCAGTTGCGGCTGTTGTTCAATCCCGCCAACGACAAACTGTCGCTCAAAGCGACTTCGGAGTACATCGAACGCGAGCGGATGCTCGCCACGCGGCTGAATCTCAATGCGACGAACCGCGGCGATTCGCTGTCGGTCTATCTGCGTTCGGAGGATTTCTACGTCGGGACGTTTCACATGCCGCAGCTGTCGGTCATGGGCGGTGCGCGCAGCGACCGCCTGCGGCTGTCGGCGGGATTCAACGATACGACGGCCCGCGTCTCGGCTCTGCTGGGGCTCGAAGCGCTCGTCGGGCAGTCGCCCCAGCGAGGCCGGTCGGTCGACGTGCGGCTGCTGCCGTCGCACATCAGCCGCAAGGGGACGACGTGGCAGATCTTCGCCCGCAACATTCAGATCGATACGGCGCGCATAGCGGTCGACCGGTTCCTGGTGATGAACAGGGATCAGGAGTTGCTGGTCGACGGCGTGGCTTCGCGCCACCGGCGCGATTCGGTGCTGTTGCGGTTGAAGAATTTCGATCTCGCGCCGTTCACCCAGATCGTCGAAAACATGGGTTATGTCATCGAGGGGCGCACGAACGGTCAGGCGGTGGTGAAATCCGCGCTCGGAGGTACCGAGATCACGGCCGACATCCGAATGGACAGCGTCGAGGTGAACGACATCCCGGCGCCGCCGATGCGTTTCACCTCGATGTGGGATTTCAAGAACGACCGCGCGCGGCTGACGGTGACCGATCGGGAGAAGCGCGATACGCTCATACGCGGATTCTACGCCCCTGCGACGGTGCGTTACTATGCCGAAGCGCGGTTTCCGGGGATCCGCATGAACCTGCTCGATCCGATGCTCAAAGGGGTGATCTCCGATACGCGGGGAGTGGCCGAGGCCGCGCTTACGCTTACCGGTCAGCGGCGTGCGGCGCAGTTGTCGGGTGCGATCCGGATACGGGATTTCCATACGAAGGTCGATTATACGCAGGTGGGTTACGATGTGTCCGAAGCGCTGCTCACGGTGGAGAACAACCGGCTTCGGATGCAGCAGGTGCAGGTGGCCGATCAGTTGGGCAATCGGGGGATCATGGATTTCGACCTCAATCTGCAACATCTGTCGAATATCTCCTATTCGCTGACGATGCAGCCCCGGCGGATGCTGGTGCTCAACACCACCGAGAACGACAACGACCTCTTCTACGGCAGGGTCTTCGCCACGGGGCGCGCGACCGTCGCGGGCGACAAGGGGAGCGTGCGTATGGACATCGTGGCGACGACGGACGACGATTCGGCCTTCTTCCTGCCGCTTTCGAGCAAGTCGAACGTCGCGCGCGCCGACTTCATCACCTTCGAGACGCCGCAGCAGAAGGCCGATACGCTGAACATCCTCGAACGCAAGAAGCTGATGTTCGAACGCAAGCACAAGCCCCAGGCCATCGAGGGCAATTCGATGGATATCGACATGACGCTCAACGTGCGGCCCAACGCCGACTTCCAGCTGGTGATCGATCCCACGGTGGGCGACATCATCAAGGGGCGCGGCGAGGGAACGCTCAATCTGCATATCAATCCCCGTTCGAACGTCTTCGAGATGTACGGCGATTATACGATCACCGAAGGAAGTTATCTCTTCACGCTCCAGAACATCATCAACAAGCGTTTCATCATCGAGAACGGGTCGACGATCCAGTGGACGGGCGAGCCGCTCGACGCGCGGCTCAATATCAACGCCGTCTACAAACTCAAAACCTCGCTGCAACCGCTCATCGGTACGAGTGTCTCGTCGGGCGGCGGCGACATGAATCTCAACCGTGCGGTACCCGTCGAGTGCATCATCAATCTGAGCGACCGGCTGACCCATCCGACCGTCACCTTCGACGTGAAGGTGCCTACGGCCGACGCCGAATACCAGACGATCATCGCCAATACGCTCAACACGCAGTCGGCCATCGCCGAACAGTTCATGTTCCTGCTCGTTACCAACAGTTTCCATTCCGACACGTCGGGCGGCGGAAACAACCTCGGCGCTGCGGCTTCGGCCGCGACCGGTTTCGAACTGTTGTCGAACCAGTTGTCGAACTGGCTTTCGACCGACGACTACAACATCGTCTTCCGCTACCGTCCCAAGTCGGAGCTGTCGGGCGACGAGGTCGATTTTGGGTTCTCGAAAAGCTTGATAAACAACCGTCTGTTCGTCGAGGTGGAGGGCAATTACATGCTCGACAACTCGCAGGCAGTCAATAAACAGATGTCCAACTTCATGGGCGAGGCCTATGTCACGTGGCTGATCGACCGTGCCGGAACGCTCAAATTGAAGGGGTTCACGCAGACCATCGACCGTTTCGACGAGAACCAGGGTTTGCAGGAGACCGGCATCGGCATCTATTACAAGGAGGATTTCAATAACCTGAAAGACCTCAAAGAGCGGTTGAAAAACAAGTTCCGCAGCCGCCGCAAGCGACAGCAGCTGCTCGAACGCCGGCAGGCCGCCGATTCGCTGCGGCTCGTCGAACGCCGGCGTGCGGCCGATTCGGTACGCAGAGCGTCGCCGGCCGATACGGTCTCTTCCGCCTCGGTGAAAAAAGACAAGAACTTAAATAAATAATTTTGCGTACGTTATGATTACATTTTTGCAGGCCGCCGAAGTCGCGGCCACCGAAGAGGCCCGAATGGGTTTGTGGGAGTTGTTTACCAAGGGAGGCTGGCTGATGTGGCCGCTGCTGATTCTGGGCGGCGTTACGATCTTCATCTTTGTGGAGCGATTTCTGGCGATCCGCAAGGCCTCGACGCTGGACATGAACTTCATGAACCGCATCCGCGATTTCATCCTCGACGGCAAGATCGCAGCTGCGGTGGATCTCTGCCGCAAGACCGACACGCCGATCGCCCGCATGATCGAGAAGGGCATCGAACGGCTGGGGCGTCCGATGAGCGACGTGCAGTCGGCCATCGAGAATGTGGCCAATCTCGAAGTGTCGAAACTCGAAAACGGACTGCCCTCGCTGGCGACGATCGCCGGCGGCGCGCCGATGATCGGTTTTCTGGGTACGGTGCTCGGTATGGTGCAGACCTTCATGGACATGTCGGCGGCGGGCGGTACGGTCGACATGTCGCTGCTGGCGGGCGGTATGTACGTGGCGATGGTGACGACGGTCGCCGGTCTGATCGTCGGCATTCCCGCCTATTTCGGCTACAACTACCTCGTGGCACGGATCGAGAAGCTGGTCTTCCAGATGGAGGCCAACTCGATCGCTTTCATGGATATTCTGAATCAACCCGTTCAAAAATAGTATGTTATGGCTATTAAACACGGTTCGAAGGTAGACAAGTCCTACTCGTCGGCGTCGATGACCGACCTGATGTTCCTGCTGCTGCTGTTCCTGCTGATCGCCACGACGCTCATCAATCCCAACGCGTTGAAGCTAATGCTTCCCAAGAGCGCCAACCAGCTTAAAGACAAGGCGATCACCACGGTTTCGATCCAGCAGGCCGGCAGCGGGTACAACTATTATGTGGAGTTGGAGAAGGTCAGCGGGATCGACGGCGTGGAGCAGGCGCTGCGCGTGCGGCTCGACGGGAAGGAGGATCCGACCGTTTCGCTGCATTGCGACAAGACCGTTGCGGTGGACGAGGTGGTCAAGGTGATGAACATCGCCAAAGACCGCAACTACAAGTTGATTCTGGCCACGCAACCCTGAACGGTACGCCATGCAGTACTACAACCCCGATAACAACTCTTCGCGCCGGTGGGCGTGGCTGGCGGCCGGCCTCTACGGCGCGCTGCTGGCCGCGGCGTTTCTGTTCGTATCGGTCGATGCGAGCCTGCCGGTACGGCAGGCCGATGCGATTCTGGTCGAGTTCGAGGAGCCGAAGGTCCCCGATCCGCCCGTTCCGTCCCGCCCGGCCGTCGTCGAACCGGAGCATACGCAGATCGACGACGAGGAGTCGTTCGATCAGGCCAAAGGTTCCGACGAGGCGACGCGGACGGTCAATCCCAAGGCACTCTTCAAGATGGCCAAGGACGGCCCCGACGAGCCCGAAGATACGGGCAATCCCAAAGCGCCGGAGGGGAAGGCGAACACGGCTTCCGGAACCGGTTCGGGGCTCGATGCGGTGAGCGGGAACCTCGACAAGGGGCTCGAAGGGCGCGGGCTGGTGGGGGCGCTCCCCAAACCCGACTACAAGGCCAACGTGACGGGCAAGGTGATTATCGACGTGACGGTCGACGCTGCGGGGCGCGTGACGAGCGCCGAGTTTCACGCGCAGGGATCGACGACGAGCAACGCCACGCTGGTGGAGGCTGCCAAACGTGCGGCGATGAAGGCCCGCTTTACCGAGAGCGCCAGCTTCGTGCAGGGCGGTATGATAACCTATGTATTCAAAATGAATTGACGATGCGAAATGTCTCTTCCCGACCGCCGGTCGCCGTATACGGCCGGACACCGTTCCCGTTCGGCGGCAAAGCGCTGTTTCTGCTGACGCTCTGCCTGTTTTTGTCGGCGGGTGCGGCGGCACAGCGCCGCGCCGCACGTATCAAGGCCGATTCGATCGCCGCGACCTACGCCGGCCGCGTGCAGGGCGGCGCTCATCTCCATTTCTACGAGACGACGCACGATTTCGGCGACATCCCCCGCAAGGGCGGTAATCTGGTGCGTGAGTTCGAATTCGTGAACGACGGGACGGAACCGCTGGTGCTGCTGCGCGTGTTGACTTCGTGTACCTGCACGAAAGCCTCCTTCTCGAAACGGCCCGTAGCACCGGGCGAGCGCGGCGTCGTCAAGGTGATCTACGAGCCGCACAAGAAGGAGCCCGGGGCTTTCAGCAAGGTGATTCAAATCTTTTCCACCTCGATCGAGGGGCGCAATGTCCTTACGGTGCGGGGAAATTCGATCGACGTAAAGAAATTATGACACTGTTTTTCCGAAACTGCAAGGTGCTGCCGATGACGGCGGCAGCCGGCGAACCGAACTGTTTCGACGGGTACGTCGGCGTCGAGGGACGCCGCATCGCACTGGTGACGGCCGATGCGGCTGCGGCCGAAGCGTGGCGTGCGGCGCACGCCGGCGCGCGCGAGATCGACGGCCGGGGCGGAATCCTGATGCCCGGACTAGTGAATACCCATTGCCACATGGCCATGACGCTCCAACGAAGCTATGCCGACGATATGGCCCTCATGGAGTGGCTCAACGACCATATCTGGCCTTTCGAAGCGCGCCAGACCGACGACGACATCCGCGTGGGCGCACTGCTCGGCGCGGCCGAAATGCTGCTGGGCGGCGTGACGTCGGTCGTGGACATGTACTGGTCGGAGGCGGCGGTTTTCGATGCGGTCGATCGCGCGGGGATGCGGGCGCTGCTCTGTGCGAGCTACCTCGATACGCGGCTCGAAGCCTTCGAAAGCGACCTGCCCGCGCTCGTCGAGAAGTGCGAGGGATCGTCGCGCATCCGTGCGGGACTGGCGCCTCATGCCGCCTACACCTGTTCGGCGGAGAATCTGCGGCGCGGGATGGAGGCCTGCCGTCGTTACGGCATCCCGATGACGACGCACATCGCCGAGACGCTCGACGAGGTGCGCATGATCCGCGAGCGTTACGGCGCGACGCCCGTGGAGTATCTCGATTCGCTGGGAGTGCTCGACGGGGGGCTGATCGCCGCACACTGCGTGCACCTGACTGACGGGGATCGCCGCATCCTGCGCGAGCGGGGCGTACATGTGGCCCACTGTCCGACGAGCAACATGAAGATCGCGAGCGGCGTCGCGCCGATCGAACGGCTGCGCACCGAAGGGGTGAACTGTACGGTGGGCACCGACGGCCCCAGTTCGAACAACGATCTGGACATGTGGGAGGAGATGCGCAACGCTTCGTTCCTGCAAAAGGTGACGACGATGGATCCCTGTGCCGTGCCGGCCTACGAACTGCTCCGCATGGCGACGGTCTGCGGTGCGGCCGCCATCGGCCATGCCGGCGAGTTGGGCGTGGTGAAGGAGGGTGCGCTGGCCGATCTGGTATTGCTCTCGACGCAGAGGCCTTATTATCATCCGCAGCACGACGTCGTAGCCAACGTGGCCTATTGTGCCAAGGCGGCCGATGTCGATACGGTGGTGGTCGACGGCGAAGTGGTGGTCGACGGCGGCCGGCTGTCGACGGTCGATCTGCCGTCGCTCTATGCCCGGGCCGGGGCTGCCGTGCGGCGGATCGCCGGCGAGTTGTAGGGTATGTAAATCGGGAAGGGGCCGGATTTCGCAGAAATCCGGCCCCTCTTTTTCGCTCCGTCAGCGGGCGCTGCCCTGTCGGGCGACGGCCTCGGCTCGGCGGCGGATCTCTTCGGGGTCGCCGAGATAGTAGTCGCGTACGAGACGCAGCGCGTCGTCGAATTCGAAGACGTAGGGTACGGCCGTCGGCAGGTTGAGCGCGGCGATCCGGTCGTCGGGGATTCCTTTGAGATGCTTGATGACGCCTCGCAGCGAATTGCCGTGTGCGACGACCAGCAGGCTGTCGTACCGCATCAGCGACGGGAAGACGACGCAGTGCCAGTAGGGCAGGATGCGTGCGATCGTCTGTTCGAGCGATTCGGTGCGCGGCAGTTCGGCGTCGGGAACGCAGGCGTAGCGCACGTCGAAACGCGGGTTGCGCGGGTCGTCCTCGGGCAGCGGGTCGGGGGCCACGTCGTAGCTCCGTCGCCAGACGTGTACCTGCTCCTCGCCGTATTTTTCGGCTGTTTCGCTTTTGTTGAGCCCTTGCAGCATTCCGTAGTGTTTTTCGTTGAGCCGCCATGACTTTTCGACCGGAATCCACGCTTCGTCCAGCTTGTCCAGCACGCAGTCGAGTGTCTTGACCGCCCGTTTGAGGTAGGAGGTATAGGCTTTTCCGAAGGTGAAGCCTTCGTCGCGGAGCAGCTCTCCGGCCCGCACGGCTTCGGCGACACCCTCTTGCGTGAGGTCGACGTCCGTCCAGCCGGTAAACCGGTTCTCCTTGTTCCAGGTGCTCTGCCCGTGGCGGAGCAGTACGATTCGTTTCATGGGTGCGGGTTTATGCGATGGTGATTGAAGGATCGAGATAGACGTCTTGGATGGCATGGAGCAGTTCGATGCCCTCGTTCATCGGCCTTTGGAACGCCTTGCGGCCGCTGATGAGGCCCATGCCGCCGGCCCGCTTGTTGATGACGGCCGTTGCGACGGCGTCGGCCAGGTCGGAGGCGCCGTGCGACTCGCCGCCGGAATTTATCAGGCCGACACGTCCCATGTAGCTGTTGGCCACCTGATAGCGGCACAGGTCGATCGGATGGTCGGACGCGAGTTCGGTGTACATCTTGTCGTCGGTCTTGCCGAAGCCGATGGCCCGGAACCCGCCGTTGCAGGTCGGGAGCTTCTGCTTGACGATATCGGCGCCGATCGTCGCGCCCAAGTGGTCGGCCTGTCCCGTCAGGTCGGCGGCGTTGTGGTAGTCGACACCGTCCTTCTTGAAGGCGTTGTTGCGCAGATAGCACCACAGGATGGTCGCCATGCCCAGGTCGTGGGCACGTTCGAAGGCGGCCGCGATCTCCGTGAGCTGACGGCGGCTTTCGGCCGATCCGAAATAGATCGTGGCGCCCACGGCGACGGCACCCATTTCCCACGCCTGTTCGACCGAACCGAACAATACCTGATCGTAACTGTTGGGGTAGGTCAACAGTTCGTTGTGGTTGATTTTTACGACGAACGGAATCTTGTGGGCATAGCGGCGGGCGACGGCTCCCAGCACGCCCAGCGTCGAGGCTACGCCGTTGCAGCCGCCTTCGATCGCCAGCCGGACGATATTTTCGGGATCGAAGTAGATCGGATTGGGGGCGAACGACGCGCCGGCGGTGTGTTCGATGCCCTGGTCGACGGGCAGGATCGAAACGTAGCCCGTGCCGCCCAGCCGGCCGTGTCCCAGCAGACGTTGCAGGCTGTTCAACGTCGGGATATTGCGGTCGGAGGCTGCCCATACCTCCTCGACGGTATGCGGGGAGGGAAGGTGCAACGTACTTTTGTCAATGGTTTTGCAGGTGTGGGAGAGCAGGTATTCGGCCTTGTCGCCCAACAATTCGACGGTCTTGTTCATGATTTCGTGCGATTAAAATGAATGTCCGTAATCCTGTTGCATAAATCGTTCCCCGATCGTTTCCCGCAAGGAGAAGATTCGTTCCTGCCGTGCCTGTCGGTCGGAGGCGGGGTTCGATCCGCAGCAAAGAAACGAAAAAAAGGGGAGGATCGATATACCTATTTATGATGAAAACGAAGCGGTGCCGGAGAGCGGGGGCGACGACGGGGCGGTCGCCGCTCTCCGTATCTTGGCGGTTCGGCGCCGGCGGCAGAGACTGTACGAGCCGGAGCGAGTAGCAGTCCGCCGTGTGGGGCGGCGGCGAACTGCCGGCATCCTCGGGCGATGCCGACGGGGGGGGGAAAATCGTTAAAAAGCCAGCGGGACGGCCCACAGGCCGTCCCGCTGGTATCCGTCGGGCGGAGCTGCCGTCAGAGCTTGATGTCGTAGATCTGGATGACACCTGCCAGGCGTTCGTCGCGGTCGGTGACCAGCAGCGAAGTGATCTTGTGGCGGGTCATCATCTTCTCCGCCTCGATGAGTTTCTCTTCGGGGTGGATGCGTTTGGGGTTGCGCGTCAGGATGTCGGCGGCACGCAGGTTGATGAAATCGGCTCCCGAACGCTCCATGGCGCGGCGGATGTCGCCGTCGGTGACGATGCCTTCGATGCGGTCGCCTTCGCAGACGACGATCAGTCCCAGTCCGCAACGGCTGATCGTGTGGATCATATCCTTGGCCGTGCAGTCGGGGCCGACGACGGGCAGGTTGTCGCTGCGCATGACGTCGCCGACCGTAGCCAGCAGCCGGCGTCCCAGACTGCCGCCCGGGTGGAGCCGTGCGAAGTCGTTGCTCGAAAAGTTGCGCATCTTCATCAGGGCGACGGCCATCGCGTCGCCCATGGCGATCTGCGCCGTGGTCGAGGTCGTGGGCGCGAGGTGCAGGATGCAGGCTTCGTGGTCGACCGAGACGTCGAGGTGGATGTCCGAATGGATGGCGAGCGTGGAGGCCGGATTGCCCGTCATCGAGATCAGCCGGTTGCCGTTGTTGTGGATGAAGGGGACGATTTTGAGTACCTCGTCCGTTTCACCCGAGTAGGAGATCGCCAGCACGATGTCCTCTTTCGAGATCATGCCCAGATCGCCGTGGAACGCTTCGCCCGGATGGAGGTAGAAGCTCGGCGTGCCCGTCGATGCGAAGGTGGCGGCCATCTTGCGGCCGATCAGCCCCGACTTGCCCATGCCGGTGATGATGAGTTTGCCGCGGCTTTGGAGGATCATCTCGATGGCCTCGACGAAGTGCTCGTCGAGCGACCGTTCCATTTTTTCGAGCGCGTCGGCTTCGGTACGGATCGCCTCGCGGGCTACCGTCAGGATTTCGTTTTGTTTGGACTGCTCCATTAGAGTAGGGATTTGACGACCCCTTCGAGGTCGTTGAGGTTTAACATGTTGGGTCCGTCGCTCAGCGCGTGGTCGGGATCGGGGTGTACTTCGAAGAAGTAGCCGTTGGCACCGAATGCCTTGGCCGCGAGCGCCATTGCCGGCACGAATTCGCGGTTGCCGCCCGTTTTGCCGCCTGCGGCGCCCGGACGCTGCACCGAGTGCGTGCAGTCCATGACCACTGTCGGCGCGATGCGCAGCATGTCGGGGATGTTGCGGAAGTCGACCACCAGATTGTTGTAGCCGAACGAATTGCCGCGTTCGGTGAGCCACACGTCGGCCGCACCGGCGTCGCAAGCCTTTTCATAGGGGTAGCGCATGTCTTCGCCCGAGAGGAACTGCGCCTTCTTGATGTTGACCGTGCGCCCCGTCTTCGCTGCGGCGACCAGAAGGTCGGTCTGGCGGCAGAGGAAGGCCGGAATCTGAATCACGTCGACCACCTCGCCTACGGGCGCCGCCTGCCATGATTCGTGGATGTCCGTGAGCAGCCGCAGACCCCATTTCGACCGCACGTCGGCGAGCATCTGCAATCCCTTCTCCATGCCGACGCCCCGATAGGAGCGGATCGACGTGCGATTGGCCTTGTCGAACGACGCTTTGAAGATGATCTGCACGCCCAGTCTGCGGTTGATCTCCGTCAGTCGGGCCGCCACCGTATCGAGAAGTTCGGCCGATTCGATCACGCACGGCCCCGCGATGAATGTGGTATTCATAAGTCGAGAATTAGCGGTTGAAAGCCGAGGATTGAAATCCGGGTCGGGTTTTGCATGGCTGCGGGCAACCGTCGTTCGGCCGAAGCCCCCTCCCTGATTTCCGATCCTTAGTTTTTCATTTTTAATTTTAAGAATTCTTCCGCCTTCGCCAAATCCTCCGGCGTGTCGATGCCGATCGTCTCGACGTCGGAGATACCTGCACGGATGCGGAACCCGTTTTCCAGCCACCGCAACTGTTCGAGCGATTCGGCCCGTTCGAGTGCCGACTGGGGCAGGGCGGTCACCTTGTACAACGTCTCGCGGCGGAAGGCGTACATGCCGATATGTTTGTAGAAGGTATGGCGT
The DNA here is from genome assembly GCF_006542665.1 of Alistipes communis. Lineage (NCBI taxonomy): Bacteria > Pseudomonadati > Bacteroidota > Bacteroidia > Bacteroidales > Rikenellaceae > Alistipes > Alistipes communis. Next base: position 199,990 of record NZ_AP019735.1, on the reverse strand, counting down.
GCGAGCCACTCCTCGCGCGGCACGCCCCGCAGGTAGGGGATCACCGAGCGTGAGAAATAGAGTGCCTGGCCCGCGCTGCCGAGCACGACTTTCGGCGAATTGGGATTTTCCAGTGCGTCGAGTCCGTCGGCCTCGGTGAAGGGTTTGACGAGCGTGGCGATGTCGGTCGACGGATCGTCGAAGCAGCGGGCGATCGCCTGCAACTGCGAGGGGGCGATGAAGGGTTCGTCGCCCTGTACGTTGACGATGACGTCGGGGTCGCCGCCCAGTTTGTCGACGGCTTCCCGACAGCGGTCGGTGCCGCTGCGATGATCGGGCGAGGTCATGACGGCACGGCCGCCAAAGGCCTCCACCGCATCGTAGATGCGCGGATCGTCGGTGGCGACGGCTGCGTCGGCGAACACCTGCGTCACCTGCTTCCAGACGTGCCGGATGACCGGTTCGCCGCCGAGCCGTGCCAGCGGTTTGCCCGGAAACCGTGTCGAAGCGTAACGGGCCGGAATGACGGCCAGAAATTTCAGAGAGTCCATATCCGTTAAAAAAGGAAAGGAGCCGAAAGAGCGGGATTCCAGTCCCCTCTTCCGGCTCCCTTCCGATCCGTTATTGTTGCGCCTGCGGTTCGAGCGCCAGTTGCAGTACGTCGTCGTTGGTGCGGACGTAGTGGAACGTCAGCCCCTTGATGTAGTCGGGCTTGATCTCCTCGATGTCCTTGCGGTTCTCCTCCGACAGCAGCAGCGTCGTGATGCCGGCGCGCTTGGCGGCCAGTATCTTCTCCTTGATGCCGCCCACGGGGGTTACGCGGCCGCGCAGCGTCGTTTCGCCCGTCATGGCGATGCGGTCGCGGACCTTGCGGCCCGTGTAGGTCGAGACGATCGACGTGACCATCGTGATGCCGGCCGACGGGCCGTCTTTCGGAATGGCGCCTTCGGGCACGTGGATGTTGAGGTCGTACTTCTCGAATTTCTCGGGATCGATACCCAGTTCCGTACAATGTGCCTTGACCCATTCGAAGGCGATCGTGGCCGACTCCTTCATCACGTCGCCCAGATTGCCCGTGAGGCTCAGGCGGCCCTTGCCGGGCGTGAGCACCGACTCGATGTAGAGGATGTCGCCGCCCACTTCCGTCCAGGCGAGGCCCGTCACCACGCCGACGATGCCGCCCACCTCGTACTCCTCGTTGAGGAATTTGGGTTTGCCGAGGATCTTTTCGACCTCTTTCGCGCCGAGTTCGGGTGCGAAAGCCTCCTCCGAGGCGATCTGCTTGGCCCGCGAACGCGCCAGCTTGGCGATGTGCTTGTCGAGCGACCGCACGCCCGATTCGCGGGTGTAGCCGGCGATGATCTGTTCGACGATCTGCGGCGTGAGGATCAGCTCCTGCTCCTTGATGCCGTGCGCCTCGCGCTGTTTGGGCAGCAGGTGATGCAGGGCGATCTGGATCTTGTCTTCGAGGATGTAGCCCGGGATGTTGATCATCTCCATGCGGTCGCGCAGCGCCGGATTGATATTGCCGACGTTGTTGGCCGTGGCGATGAAGAGCACCTTCGAGAGGTCGTACTCCGTATCGAGGTAGTTGTCGTGGAACGTGGTGTTCTGTTCGGGATCGAGTACTTCGAGCAGTGCGCTCGACGGATCGCCGTGGTTCGACACGCTGATCTTGTCCACCTCGTCGAGGATGATGACCGGGTTCGACGAGCCGCACCGCTTGATCGTCTGTACGATCCGGCCCGGCATCGCCCCGATGTAGGTGCGGCGGTGGCCGCGAATCTCCGCTTCGTCGTGCAGGCCGCCCAGTGCAATGCGGCCGAACTTACGCCCCAGCGCCGCTGCGACCGATTTGCCCAGCGAGGTCTTGCCTACGCCCGGAGGGCCGTAGAGACAGAGAATCGGCGATTTGAGGTCGCCCTTCAACTTGATGACCGCCAGGTGTTCCAGCAACCGCTCCTTGACCTCTTCGAGGCCGAAATGGTCGTGGTCGAGCTGCTCGCGCGCCTGTTTGAGGTCGAGATTGTCCTTCGTACAGTCGTTCCACGGCAGTTCGAGCAACAGTTGCAGGTAGGTTACCTGCACCGAATATTCGGCTACGGCGGGGTTGAGCCGTTCGAGTTTCTGCAACTCCTTCTCGAAGAGTTCGGCCACCTCCTTGGGCCAGTTCTTCTGCTTGGCCTTTTCGCGCATCTCGTCCAGTTCGGCGTCGGCGCCGTCGCCCAGTTCGTCCTGGATGGTGCGCATCTGCTGCTGGAGGTAGTAGTCGCGCTGCTGCTTGTCGATCTCCTGCTTGACCTTCTCCTGGATCTCGTTCTTCAACTCGATGAGCTGTTGGTCGCGGATCAGGATTTCGAGCAGTTTGCGCGCGCGCGCCAGCAGCCCCGGCGCTTCGAGCAGCGACTGCCGGTCTTCGTCCGACAGTTCGAGGTTGGTGCAGATGAAGTTGATGATACCTCGCCGCGAGTCGATGTTCTTGATGGCGAAAATCGCCTCCTTGGGCATGTTGGGCGAGATGTTGATGATATTGAGCGCCACGTCGCGGATCGAATCCACAAGTGCGTTGAACTCGACGTTCTTCTCGTCGGGCGTCGAATCCTTCAACGGGGTCACCCTGGCTTGCAGATAGGGGTCGGACGAGACGTATTCGCCGATCTCGACCTTCTCCAACCCGTTGAGAATGACCGTGAGGTTGCCGTTGGGCATCTCCAATATCTTCATGATGCGGGCGGCCGTACCGATGCGGTACATGTCCTCCGCCTTGGGCTCTTCCACGTCGCCGTCGCGTTGCAGGACGGCGGCCAGCATCCCGTTGCGGGCGTTGGTGTCGCGCACGAGCGTCATGCTCCGCGAGCGGCCCACCGTGACGGGGGTGATGGCGCCCGGAAACAGCACCGAGCTGCGCAGCGTCAGCACGGGAAGTATTTCGGGGACGGCGACCTCTTCGACCGTGTCGTCCTCGCCGGTGACGATGGGGATGACGCGGTGGTTGCCGTCGAGCGCTTCGGGCAGCGATTCCAGTTCTTTCAGTTCGATTTTATCTCTTTTACTCATATGGTCTTTCAATCAAGTTGCAAAGATAACGCTTTTTTCCGTATAATATTTTATATAAGTCTTTGGCTTGTTAAGAAGTTATCAACACTATTTATGCCGCAGCGCCGCGGTGCAGCGGACGACCGGTGCCTGTCGGTGTCTGCGGTATGCACTATCGGACGATGACTGAGGGGGTTGTATGAAAAAGGATCCGGAGGTCCGTCGGGACATGTCTGTCATTTTGGCAGCCGGTTGCCGACGAGGGGAGAGCGTGTCAGTCGGTCGCCGCTTCGGCAGGTGCGGGCGGGATGTGCGGCGAAAAAAGATACGGCAGCGGACAATCCGCTGCCGTAGATCGTCGGAAGGCCCGGCTGAGGCTCAGTCGATCGCAAAGGTCGATACGATGACCTGTTTCTCGTCGAGGTTGTTCGGGTTGGAGACCGTGATACCGTATTCGCCGGCGGGAGTTTCGTCGAGGGTGATCAGGTAGGAGCTCTCTCCGAATTTGCGGCCTGTGAACGAAAGGCGTTCCAGCTTGTTGGATTTCACGCTGCCGAAACTGCTGACCGAGGCCATTTCGGCCATGCGCTTGTCTTTCTTGGCTTCGAAGCGGAAGACGTTGATGATCGACATGGGATCGGTGGCGTTGTCGACGGCGCGCACGATGAAGCTGGCCGGTTGGCCCGCCGTCAGGCGCACGCCGGCTTTCGGCCCTTCGATGATGAGTTTCGTCTTGGCCTTGCCGATACCGAAGATGACGGCGCTCGCATTGGCTCGCGTGCGCATCTGGACGGATTGCTTTTCGAGTTTGGCGACCGTGCCGTCGGGTCGCACGGTCACGATCTCCCCGATGAATTCGGGTTCGGGCGTCGTTTCGGGAATCGTTTGGGCCTGTGTTGCACCGGCGAGCAGAAGCAGTGCGGCGCCGAGGAGGGTTTTGAGTTGCATAGAGTTTGGGTTAAATGGTTTGCGGAGGACAAATTTAGGACAAATCACCCCCCCCCTCCAAATTTTGCGGGCGGAAAATGGACGGCGGGGTTCTCTTTTTTCATCGGCGGACGAAAAATCGGACCGAAGAGCGGGAACGCGGTGAAAAAAGCGTACTTTTACCGGAAAAATTATAACTTTGCACCTTGCCTGACAAACGTTTTCGAATCTGCGGAGGCCGGTAGAGCCGGTGTTTGCGGAAGCGGAAAGCGGGCGAAGAAGTTCAACGTAATAAAATTTATCCGATATGCAGATTGCCGACAAATACGCTCCGCAGGAGATCGAGCAGAAATGGTACGACTACTGGGAGCGGCACGGACTGTTCCACTCCGAACCCGATGCGCGCGAACCCTATACGGTCGTCATTCCGCCGCCCAACGTGACGGGGATGCTCCACATGGGCCACATGCTCAACAATACGTTGCAGGACGTGCTGATCCGCCGCGCCCGCATGCAGGGAAAAAATGCCTGCTGGGTGCCGGGTATGGACCACGCCTCGATCGCTACCGAGGCGAAGGTGGTGGCCAAGCTCAAGGAGCGCGGCATCGAGAAGTCGTCGCTCACGCGCGAGAAGTTCCTCGAATACGCGTGGGAGTGGAAGGAGCAGTACGGCGGCGTAATTCTGCGGCAGCTGCGCAAGCTGGGGGCTTCGTGCGACTGGGACCGCACCTGTTTCACGATGGACGACATCCGCACCGAGGGGGTCATCAAGGTCTTCTGCGACCTCTACCGCAAGGGGCGCATCTACCGCGGCGTGCGCATGGTCAACTGGGATCCCGCGGCCAGGACCGCGCTGTCGGACGAAGAGGTGGTCTTCAAGGAGTCGCACGGCAAGCTCTACTACCTGCGCTATGCGGTCGAGGGGACGGACAAGTACCTCGTCGTGGCTACGACGCGCCCCGAGACCATTCTGGGCGATACGGCGCTGTGCGTCAATCCCGACGACGAGCGCTACGAGTGGCTGTCGCAGGACGCCCGCGTGGTGGTGCCGCTCGTCGGGCGCTCGATTCCGGTGATCCGCGACACGTATGTCGACATCGCCTTCGGTACGGGTGCCTTGAAGGTGACGCCGGCGCACGACGTGAACGACTACATGCTGGGCGAGAAATACGGGTTGGAGACGATCGACATCTTCAACGACGACGGGACGATCAACGGCAAGGTGGGTATTTACGAAGGGATGGATCGCTTCGAGCTGCGCCGCGTGATCGAGGGCGACCTGCAACATGCCGGCCTGCTCGAAAAGACCGAGGAGTACACGAACAACGTGGGCTACTCCGAGCGCACGGGCGTGGCCATCGAGCCGAAGCTTTCGATGCAGTGGTTCCTTTCGATGGAGGAGCTGGCGAAGCCCGCCACGCGCGCCGTCATGGAGGACGAAATCCGTTTCGTCCCCGAAAAATACAAGAATATCTACCGTCACTGGATGGAGAACATCAAGGACTGGTGCATCTCGCGCCAGTTGTGGTGGGGGCAGCGCATTCCCGCCTACTACCTGCCCAAGGGCGGTTACGTGGTGGCCGAAACGGCCGAGGAGGCGCTGGCGCTGGCCCGCGAGAAGACGGGTGACGCCGCGTTGCAGCTCGGCGACCTGCGGCAGGACGAGGACGTGCTCGACACGTGGTTCTCGTCGTGGCTGTGGCCGATTTCGGTCTTCGACGGCATCCGCAACCCCGACAACGAGGAGATTCGCTACTACTACCCGACGGCCGATCTGGTGACGGGCCCCGACATCATCTTCTTCTGGGTGGCGCGCATGATCATGGCCGGTTACGAATATCGCGGCGAGAAGCCCTTCGGCAACGTCTATTTCACCGGCATCGTGCGCGACAAGATCGGACGCAAGATGTCCAAGCAGCTGGGCAACTCGCCCGATCCGCTCGACCTGATCGCGCAGTACGGCGCCGACGGTATGCGCGTGGCGATGCTGCTTTCGTCGTCGGCCGGCAACGACGTGATGTTCGACGAGGCACTGTGCGAGCAGGGCCGCAATTTCGGCAACAAGATATGGAACGCCTACCGGCTCGTCAACGGCTGGACGGTGGACGGGACGCTCGCCCAGAGCGACAACGACCGCCTGGCGGGCGAATGGTTTCGCCAGACGTTGCGCCGCGCCGTGGCGGAGTTGGACGGGGATTTCGGCAGCTACCGCATTTCGGAGGCCTTCATGTTGCTCTACAAACTCTTCTGGGACGATTTCAGCGGGTGGTATCTCGAAATGATAAAGCCTGCTTACGGGGCGCCGATCGACCCGCGGACGGTCGACGAAGCCAAAGGGTTCTTCGATGCGCTGCTGCGCCTGCTGCACCCCTTCATGCCCTTCGTCACCGAGGAGATATGGCAGGATCTGGCTCCGCGTGCGGCGGGCGAATCGATCATGGTCGCACGCCAGCCGCAGGCCGACGGGCAGGCCGACGAGGCGCTGCTGGCCCGGTTCGAACTGGTCAAGGAGACTATCACTGCCGTGCGCAATATCCGCAAGCAGAAGAATCTGCCGCAGCGCGAGGCGCTGACGCTCGAAGTGATCGCCGACGCGAACTATCCGGCCGACTATGCACCCGTGCTGACGAAGATGGCCAACTTGTCGGCGATCGAACGGGTGGCGGAGAAGGATGCCGCGGCCGCGGCCTTCATCGTGAAGACCACGCAGTATTTCGTGCCGCTGGGCGATCGGATCGACCGCGAAGCCGAGATCGCCAAGTTAGGCGAAGAGCTGACCTATTACGAAGGTTTCCTGCAAAGCGTCGAGCGCAAGCTCTCGAACGAGCGTTTCGTGCAGTCGGCTCCCGCAGCGGTGGTCGAGAAGGAGCGTGCCAAGAAGGCCGACGCCGAGGCGAAGATCGCCGCGATCCGCGAACAGCTGGCGGCGTTGAACTGACCGCCGCGATGATTGCAGTGCAGGGCGTGTCGACGAGGCGCTCGACGGGTTCGTGTGTGCTTCGGGGATCGACTCTTCGGACGGCACGCTGATCTGCAACACCGGTTGCCTCTATCTGCGGCGGGGCGACAAGGAGAGCGCCCGCACGTGGTGGAGGCGGTTGCTCGACTCGCCCGACGTGGACGAGCGGCGGCGGGCCGAGGAATTGCTCCGCGAAGTGGACGGGAAGGCCGCCGTACAATAAGATTTTTATTTTGGATATTACGATCTATACCGACGGTTCGGCACTGGGAAATCCCGGTCCGGGAGGTTACGGGGCGGTGCTGCTGAGCGGGCCGTTCCGCAAGGAGATGTCGGCCGGTTTCCGGCTGACGACCAACAACCGTATGGAGTTGATGGCCGTGTGCGTCGCGCTCGAAGCGCTGAAATTCGCGGGGAGCGACGTGGTGGTCTACTCCGATTCGAAATACGTCGTCGACGCCGTCACGAAGGGCTGGGTCTTCGGCTGGGAGAAGAAGGGGTTCGCCGGAAAGAAGAATCCCGATCTGTGGCGGCGATTTCTCGGCGTATACCGCCATCACCGTGTGCGTTTCGTTTGGGTGAAAGGGCATGCCGAGACAGTGGAGAACAACCGCTGCGACCAGATGGCCGTGGCGGCGGCCAACGGGCGCGATCTGCTGGTCGATACGGGCTACGAGGAGGCGCGGCAGGAGGGGTGAGCGCCGCCGCAGCCGTGAACCGTCGCCCGACGAGAGATCGTCGGGCGACGGTTTTTTTGAGCAAAACGTTCGGCGTCGCCGGAAAATCGTTAATTTAGCGGAAACGAATTTCAACCATCTGTCAACGCCTATGTACCGGTCTTTCGGAATTTTCGGACTCTCCGCCGCACTGTTCGTGGCGGCGGCCTCCTGTTCACGCATGCAATCTTTCGAGCTGAGCGGCCGTATCGACGGCCTGCAAGTCGGCGATACGCTCCGTTTCGAACGTGTCCTGCTTCCGGAGTGGAACTACGAACCGGCCTTCGACGTCGTGGTCGGGGAGGCGGGTGCGTTCGCCTATCGGGGCGAGCAGGCGCACGACGGTTACTACTCGATGACCTATCATCCGAAAAGCGGCAGGGCCGCCGATGCGGATCGTCGGGGCAAGTCGATGATCGTGACAGGCGGCGACCGGATCACGCTGACCGGTACGGCGGAGGCGATCTATTACTGTACTCTCGGCGGCGGTATCTACGACGATCCCGCGCTTTCCGAACTGTTGTACGTCGCGGATTCGCTCGGTCGGATTCGGAGCGGTTACAGCGAAAATGCGCGTGCAGCTTTCGCACGCGGCGACCAAGCGGAGGGCCGGAGGTGGAACGAACTCTTCAATCGGTTTTATGCCGACGATCCGGGCGCCGCACGCAAACGCGCATTGAACGAGAATTATCGGAAAGGGCACCCGCAGGGGACGCTTTATCTGCTCGTCGACCGGATTCCCACGGTGGCCTACCGGCCGTTGGCCGAGTCGCGCGCATTCTACGAGTCGCTGTCAGAGGAGTTGAAGTCGAGCTACTTCGGCGGTGTGTACGCCGACTTCCTGCAACGGATGGAGAGCCTCGCCGTCGGGCAGCCGGCACCCGATTTCTCGCTCGTGACAACGCGGGGCGAGGCGATCTCCAAGGCCGATTTCGCGGGCGGCTACGTGCTGTTCTACCATTGGGGGATGTGTCCCGGTTCGATCTGGATCGACGGGCAGGTGCGCGATCTCTATGCGGCCTACAAGGATCGGGGGCTGCGTATGGTGGGGCTGACCGAGTCGGTCGATACGATCCGGCGCGTGTACGAGGGGCTGCCCGACGACGAGAGTGCGGCCGGGATGCGCTCGGCGCTGGCCGGAATGCTGGCGCACGGGTGGCCCGAGATCGAGGTCGAGATCGACCGGCCGGAGAACGGGCGGATGTTGGAGCGGTATGCGATCGAGGGGTGGCCTGCCTTCGTGCTCATCGCACCCGACGGGACGATCGCGGCCCGCGGATATACGGAGGCGTTTTTCAGCGCGAAGGAGATTCTGGCGGGTGCTTTGGGCGGGACGCATCCCGAGTGATCGGCCGTTGCCGTCCTCGACGGTATCGCCCCGCCGCAACGTTCTGCGGCGGGGCGATGCCTTTTTCGGAGAGTGCCGGCTTACTGCTGTATCTTGACCAGCTGCTCGCGGTAGGCGTTCAGGATACGCGACTTGGAGATGAAGCCCAGGTAGTGGTTCTGTTTGTCGACGACGGGCAGCATCCACGTCTGGTTCTCCTCGAACTTGGGCAGCACGGACTGGATCTGTTCGTGTTCGAGAATGCGGTCGGGCGGCTGGATCATGTAACGGCCGATCGGCGTACCCCATTTCTCGCGCTTGAACATGTCTTCGCGCAGGTCGTCCAGCTGCACGACGCCGATTAGGCGGCCGAAATCGTCGATCACGGGGAAGATGTTGCGCCGCGCATGGGAGATGACGTGGACGATGTCGCCCAGCGTGAAGGTTTCGCGGATGCGGTAGAAGTCGGTCTCCATGAGCTCTTCGAGTTTCAGGAAGACGAAGACCGACTGGTCCTTGTCGTGCGTCAGCAGATCGCCGCTCAGGCGCAGCTGCTTGGTGTAGATCGAGTCGGGGTCGAGGTAGTAGTCGACGGCGAACGAGATGCAGGCGACGATCATCAGCGGGATGAAGAGCCCGTAGCCGCTCGACAGCTCGGCGATCAGGAAGATCGATGTCAGCGGCGCCTTCATCACGCCCGACATGACCCCCGCCATGCCCACCAGCGTGAACGAGGCGATCGAGAGGTGCCAGCCGAACAGCGCGTTGAAGAGCAGCGCCACGATGGCGCCCGAAAAAGCGCCTACGAAAAGCGACGGCGCGAAGGTTCCGCCCACGCCGCCCGCGGCGTTGGTCGAGGACATGGCCACCACCTTGAAGAACATGATCGCGGCGACGTAGAGGATCACCACCCAGTCGATGTCGCTGAAACGGTAGAAGAGCGAGGTGTTGAACAGCGATCGGGTATCGCCGTGCATGAGCGAGGTGAAGCCCTCGTAGCCCTCGCCGTAGAGCGGCGGGAAGACGAAGAGCAGGACGCCCAGCGTGATGCCGGCGTAGAGCCATTTGCGGCCCTGCGACGGAAGTCGTTTGTAGAAGGCGCCGATGCGTGAGTTGACCGTGGTGAAATAATAGGACATCCCTCCGCACAATACGCCCAGCAGGATGAACATCGGGATCTGCCGCAGTTCGAAGGCGTCGGCCGCCGTGAGCGTGACGGCGATGATCGGATCGAAGCCGCGGAAGACGAAGGCGATCGTGGTGGCCGTGATCGAGGCGATGAGCAGCGGGATGACCGACGAGGCGGTGATGTCGAGCATCAGGATCTCCAGCACGAAGACCACGCCCGTGATCGGGGCCTTGAAGATCGCAGCGATCGCCGCCCCGGCGCCGCAGCAGAGCATCAGCGTCGTATTGCGGTAGTTGAGGCGTGCGAGTCTTCCCACGTTCGAGCCGATGGCGGCGCCCGTCAGTACGATCGGCGCCTCGGGGCCGACCGAACCGCCGAAGCCGATCGTGGTGGCGCCGCCCACGATCGAAGTCCAGCAGTTGTGGGGCAGGATGCGCGAATCGCGGCGCGACATGGCGTACAACACGCGCGTGACCCCTTCCGAGATGTTGTCGCGCACGATGTATTTGACGAAGAGCGTCGCCAGGACGATGCCTATCGCAGGGTAGATCAGCAGCAGGAAATGTGCGCTCCCGACGGGAAACCAGTTGACCAGGCAGCTCTTGATCGCATAGAGCAGGATTTCGAAGACATAGGTGCCCAGTCCGGCCAGCAGTCCGACGATCATGGCCAGCAGCATCATGATCTGGCGGTTGCTCAACCGGCGCGTCAGGCGGTAGAAGAGGGCGAAGATGCGCTCGTATCGGAAATCCCTGAGTCTCATGGTCGGCTTCCCGAAGGCGTTATCCGAGTTTCTCTCGGTAGAGCGCCGCCTGCGAGGCGATCAGGTCGCGGTCCTCGAAGTAGTTGATCTTCATGGCTTCGCGCACGTCGTGAAGCGTCCGTGCGGCCTCCTCGCGGGCAGTCTCGGAACCTTTGTGCAGCACGTCGTAGACCCATTCGATGCGCTCCTCGTAGTAGCGGCGGCGTTCGCGGATTGGGTCGAGCGTCTCGTTGAGCACGGCGATCAGAAATTTCTTGACCTTCACGTCGCCCAGACCGCCGCGGCGGTAGTGCGCCTTCAACTCGTCGAGCGACGGGTAGTCGGGGAGGTAGGCGGCGAAATGCTCGGGGCGGCAGAAGGCGTCGAGGTAGGTGAAGACAGTGTTGCCCTCGACCTTGCCCGGGTCCTCCACGCGCAGGTGGTCGGGATCGGTGTACATGCCCATCACCTTCTTGCGTACCTCCTCGGCCGAATCGCTCAGGTAGATGCAGTTGCCCAGCGACTTGGACATCTTGGCCTTGCCGTCGGTGCCGGGCAGGCGCATGCAGGCGGCGTTCTGGGGCAGCAGGATTTCCGGCTCGACGAGCGTGGGGCCGTAGACCGCGTTGAACTTGTGGACGATCTCGCGCGTCTGTTCGAGCATCGGCTCCTGATCCTCGCCGGCGGGGACGGTCGTGGCGCGGAAAGCGGTGATGTCCGACGCCTGCGAAATGGGGTAGGTGAAGAACCCGACGGGAATGCCCTGCCGTTGCAGGTCGTTCTCCGCGTTGTTCTCCGAGAAGCCGCGCAACTGGATTTCGGCCTTCACGGTCGGGTTGCGTTGCAGACGGGCCACGGTGACGAGGTTCATGTAGTAGAACGCCAGTTCGCACAGTTCGGGGATCTGCGACTGGATGAAGAGCGTCGACCGTTCGGGGTCGAGGCCGCAGGCCAGGTAGTCGAGCGCCACCTCGATGATGTTCTGGCGCACCTTTTCGGGGTTGTCGGCGTTGTCGGTGAGCGCCTGCGCGTCGGCGATCATGATGAAGATCTTCTCGAACTCTCCGGAGTTCTGCAACTCCACGCGGCGGCGCAGCGAACCTACATAGTGGCCGAGGTGCAGTTTGCCGGTCGGCCGGTCTCCGGTCAGGATGATTTTTCCCATAACAGCGTATGTCGTTTTTGTATTTCTGGTTTTTGCCGGGTCGACCGACCCGATCGCGGGATGAATTTTTTCGGATTTTGAAATTCGGAGCATACGTCCCGACCAAGCCGTTTCCGGCGCCGGACGGCCGATGCCCCGATCGTTTGGGCAAAGGTAGGGATTCTATACGGAAAAGACAAACCTCTTTCCGCTTTTTCTTCGCAGGTTTTCCGGCTGCATCGGCTTGCGGGACGGAGCGTCCCGCCGCCGTACCGCTTCTCGGCCTCAGGCAGGCTTCGGCCGACGGATTTTCGGGGCGGTGAAGGCCGCGGATTCCGGGAGATTGGCTATCTTTGTGCGGAGTGTCCGCCGTCGGGCGGAAGTAATTTATAGAATATGGACGGGAAGATTGTAATCAGGGAATACGAACCGGCCGACAAGGAGGCCGTGATGGAGCTGCTTCGGTTGAATACGCCCCGATATTTCGCGCCGGAGGAGGCGGCCGATTTGGACGCCTATCTGGAACGCGAGCGGGAACTCTATTATGTCCTGCTTCACGAGGAGAGGATCGTTGGTTGCGGCGGAATCAATTTTGCGGACGGCGGGACGGTCGGGAAAATCAGCTGGGACATGGTGCATCCGCAGTATCGGGGAAAATCGCTGGGAACGCGGTTGCTGCGGCATCGGATCGAAAAACTCGAAGCGATGCGCAGCGTCCGCCGAATCACCGTCAGAACGTCGCAGCTGGCCTTCGGGTTTTACGAAAAGCGGGGGTTCGAGCTCAAAGGGATCGAAAAGGACTATTGGGCCGAAGGATTCGACCTGTATCGCATGGAATATGTCCGTCGGGAATAAATCGCGGCGGAGACAAGCGCTGCAGCCCGTAGGATACGGAGTTCTCCGCCGGAACGGGTGCGGTGCGCAAGGGTTTCGTCGCTGCCGGTTCGGAGCGGAAGATGCGGGAAAAGAGCGGGTTCTTCGCCGGGTGTCTTGACGGATATAAGTTTTTTTTATATATTTGCGCGACAGAATAAGTCCCTTCGTCTATGACCATCATTCAATTGGAATACCTGCTGGCAGTAGCCAATTGCGGGAGTTTTTCGTTGGCCGCCGAACACTGTTTCGTGACGCAGCCGTCGCTGAGTATGCAGATCAAATCGCTCGAAGAGGAGCTGGGCGTCGTCCTGCTCGACCGTTCGAAGAAACCCGTGATCGCCACCGAGGCGGGCGAGGTGGTGCTGGAACGGGCCCGCGAGACGCTGCGGGCCTACGACAATATCCGCGAATCGGTCGCCGAGTTGAAGGGCGAAATAGCGGGGCGGCTGCGTCTGGGCGTCATCCCGACCGTCGCGCCCTACCTGCTGCACAAGTTCCTGCCGGGATTCGTGCACGACTATCCCCATGTGGAGTTGGAGGTCAAGGAGTTGATGACGCGCGACATCGTCGATGCGATGAAGCACGACCGCATCGACGCCGCGCTGGTGGCCGGCGGCACCTGCGGCGACGGAATTCAGGAGCAGGAGCTTTTCGACGACCGTTTCTTCATCTACGTTTCGCCCGACAACCCCCTCTACGAACGTTCGAACGTTCGCATCGAAGACATCGACCTGCGCGATCTGATCCTGCTCTCGGACGGCAACTGCATGCGCGACCAGGTCATCGAACTGTGTCAGGCCAAGCGGGGCGTGCCGTCGCACTACTATTTCGAGTCGGGTTCGCTCGATACGCTCATGCGTATCGTCGACTGCACGCAGTGCGTGACGATCATCCCCGAAATGGCCGTCGAATATGTGCCCAAGGAGCACCGCGACCGCGTCAAGACATTGGCCAAAGGCGCCACGTCGCGCAAGATCGCCATCGCCGTGCGGCGCACGTTCGTCAAATCTTCGATTATCAAGGCGCTCGCCGAATCGATCCGCACCTACCGCAAATAGGCGTTGCGCGGGGAAGGCGCTCGTTATGCAGGAGGGGGCTTTCTTTCTGCGGTACGGTCCGTGCACCGGGGCAATCCGCTCATTCCGTCGCCGTTTTTCGTCGATTTCCGATTTATTTACTATCTTTGCACGGATATAGCGGGCTATTACGGAATATTGGAATATGGAAAAATTGATTGAGACGATAGTCGGTGCGATTCAGGATAAAAAAGGTAAGGATATTGTATCGTTGGACCTTTCGGGATTCGACGGCGCCATCTGTTCGCATTTCGTCGTTTGCAACGCCGATTCGACCATGCAGGTCGCGGCGATCGCCGACGGCGTGGAGGAGGCCGTCGAGGAGAAGCTCGGCGAAAAGGTATGGCGCGTCGAAGGCAAGCAGACGGGTCTGTGGGTGGCGATGGACTACATGGACGTCGTGGTACATATCTTCACGACCGAGTTGCGTTCCTTCTACAAATTGGAGGAGCTGTGGGCCGATGCGCCGCTCAAACGTTATGATTACGAGGAGTAAAGAGATTTTATGACAGCAAAGAAGAAAAAGGACGGCGGCCAGCGCAACCCGATCATGCCGCGTCCCTCCTATATGTGGATTTACGTGCTGGTGGCGGCCTTCATCATCGGCTATTCGCTTTACGGTGCGGAGAATACGGAGCCTGTCCGCAGCGACTGGAATACGGTCGAAGGGATGGTTCGCAGCGGCGACGTGGAGAGGATCGAGGTGGTGAACCGCGACGTGGCCGAGGTGTTCCTGAAAAAGGATGCGGTCGAGAAGTACCGTACCGATTCGACGCAGCCCCAGTTCAAACGGCTGCCCGACGAGGGGGTGCAGCTGGTATTCAACATCGGTTCGGTGGATGCCTTCCGCGAGGATTTGAAAGCCGCCGAGCAGCAGTCGGGACAGAGCGTTCCGGTGCGTTACGAGAACAAGGAGAACGGCTGGATGAACCTGCTCGTCAATTTTCTGCCGTGGGTGCTCATCATCGGCGTGTGGTTCTTCATCATGCGCGGCATGTCGCGCGGCGGAGGCGCTGCGGGCGGCGGGCTGATGAACGTCGGCAAGGCCAAGGCGCAGGTATACGACAAGGATGCGCCCAAGCGTGTGACGTTCAAGGACGTGGCCGGATTGGAGGAGGCCAAGGTCGAGGTAATGGAGATCGTCGATTTCCTGCGCAAGCCGGAAAAATACCGCGATCTGGGTGCCAAGATTCCGAAGGGGGCGCTGCTCGTCGGCCCTCCGGGAACGGGCAAGACGCTGCTGGCGAAGGCCGTGGCCGGCGAGGCCAACGTGCCGTTCCTTTCGATTTCGGGTTCGGACTTCGTGGAGATGTTCGTCGGCGTGGGTGCTTCGCGCGTGCGCGATCTGTTCGAGCAGGCCAAGCAGAAGGCGCCCTGCATCGTCTTCATCGACGAGATCGACGCGATCGGTCGCGCCCGCGGCAAGAACGCCGGATTTTCGGGCAATGACGAACGGGAGAACACGCTCAACCAGCTGCTTACCGAGATGGACGGCTTCCAGACCAATTCGGGCGTGATCGTGCTGGCGGCCACCAACCGCGTCGATATTCTGGACAAGGCGCTCATGCGTGCCGGCCGTTTCGACCGCCAGATCGACGTCGGCCTGCCCGACGTGCACGAACGGGCCGAGATTTTCGCCGTTCACATGCGTAACCTGAAACTGGACAAGGAGATCGACCGCGATTTTCTGGCGCGTCAGACGCCCGGTTTTTCGGGTGCCGACATCGCCAACGTCTGCAACGAAGCAGCGCTCATCGCCGCCCGGCACGACAAGAAGAGCATCGGGCGCGACGATTTCATGTCGGCGATCGACCGTATCGTCGGCGGACTCGAAAAACGGAACATGCCGATGACGGCCTCCGAACGTCGCGCCACGGCGATCCATGAGGCGGGTCACGCGACGGTGATGTGGTCGCTCGCGGAGTGCGATCCGGTGCTGAAAGTGACCGTCGTGCCGCGCGGCAAGAGTCTCGGTGCCACGTGGTCGGTGCCCGACGAGGAGCGGGTGCACGTCACCAACGAAGCGCTCGAAGAGCAGTTGGCGGGTCTGTTGGGCGGCCGGATCGCCGAGGAGGTCAACTACGGGACGCTCGGAGCGGGTGCATTGAGCGATCTGGAACGGGCGACGAAAACCGCCTACGCGATGGTGGCTTACTACGGTATGAGCAAGAAGATCGGCCCGATCAGCTACTACGATTCGACGGGTACGCGCGATACCTTCACCAAACCTTTCAGCGAGGAGACCGCCCGCGACATCGATTGCGAGGTGCGCCGCATGTTGGAGGATGCCTATGCCTGTGCACGGAAGATCATCGAGCAGAAGAACGACCGGATCAATGCGATGGCCGACCTGCTGCTCGAAAAGGAGACGATCTATGCCGAAGATATCGAACGGATTCTGGGTCCTTCGGCGCAGTCGGCCAAGCGTGCCGCCGCTGCCGGGACGAAACCGGAGGAGGGTGCCGGAGGCAAGGCCGCGGCCGATGAATTAACCGAAGCTTAAAGAACGGATGAAAATGAAGAACCTGATGGTGCGGACGCTCAGCGGTCTTGTGCTGGTCGCCGTCTTCGTCGGCGCTGTTTTGGGATCGCAATGGAGCTTCGGCGCGTTGCTGTTGCTGATTCTCGTGGGCGGTCAGACGGAGTTTTACAAATTGGCCCGCGAGACAGGGCTTTCGCCCCAGCGATGGATGGGACTGGCGGTCGGCGTGCTGCTGTTCGCATTGAATTTCATCGTTTTCCGGCAATTCAGCCGGTCGGTGACGGACGAGGCCGGCGGAGCCGTGCTGTACCTGTTGCTCTACATCGGGCTGTTGCTGCCGACGCTCTTCGTCTGCGAACTGTTCCGTCGCAGCGCCACGCCGCTGGCCAATCTGGGGGCGACGCTGCTGGGCGTGCTGTACGTCGCTGTGCCGCTGTCGCTGCTGCTCTACGTTCCGGTGCTCGCCGGCGACGGCGTGTGGCGTCCCGAAACGGTGCTGTGCTATATCTTCATCATCTGGGCCAACGACGTCTTCGCCTATTTGGTGGGGATGACCTTCGGGCGGCACCGCCTGTGCGAACGCCTTTCGCCCAAGAAGTCGTGGGAGGGATTCTTCGGCGGCCTCGCGGGCGCCGTGGCGACGGGACTCGCCGCCGCGTATGCGCTTGATACGAATTATTGGGTCTGGGGCGGCCTGGCGCTCGTCGCCTCGCTCTCTGGCGTAGCGGGCGATCTGGTGGAGTCGATGTTCAAGCGGGAGGCTGGGGTCAAGGATTCGGGGCAGGTGATCCCCGGTCACGGCGGTGTGCTGGACCGCTTCGACGCGCTGCTGCTTTCGGCGCCCTATGTCTTCCTTTACCTGCTGCTGGTCGGCAGGTTCGTATAACGACTAATCTTTACTGACAATGAAAATCAATAAGGAAGGTTACAAAATCATCGGTATCACCGGCCTGATCTGTCTGCTGCTCGGTACGGGGATCTATCGCCTGCTGAGCAGCCACGACAACGGTACGCTCGTGTGGGTGCTGGTCGTACTGATGCTGCTTTTCTGGTTTTTCATCGTGGCGTTCTTCCGCGAGCCGCGCCGCGTGAAAATACATGACGCCGATCTGGTCTTCTCCCCCTGCGACGGCCGTGTGGTCGTGACCGAACCGGTACACGAGAGCGAGTATCTCGATCGGGAGATGATGCAGATATCGATCTTCATGTCGATCACCAACGTCCACATGAACTGGCTTCCGGTGGGCGGCGTGGTCGAGTATTTCAAGTATCATCCGGGCCGGTTCCTCGTGGCGTGGCACCCCAAGTCCTCGACCGAGAATGAGCGGACGACGACCGTCGTGCGCCTGGACGACGGCCGTCACGTGCTGTTCCGTCAGATCGCCGGACTCATCGCACGGCGTATCGTCTCCTACATGAAGGTCGGCGAGCGGGTCAAGCAGAACGACGTGTGCGGGTTCATCAAGTTCGGTTCGCGCATCGACGTTCTGCTGCCCAAAGACAGCGAAGTGTTGGTCGAGATCGGCGATCCCGTCGTCGGCTCGCAGACGCCGATCGCGCGGCTGAAACCGCAGACGAAATAGAACGCCGCATCTGTCGCCGCCGGCCTGTTTCGCTTCCTCGACCGTGTAACGGCGCGGGAGGGATACGGAGAACTCGAAGCGCCGGACGGTCGGAGCCGGATGATTCCGCAAGACGAGACAAACTTAACGAACGAACATGTTGCTTACGCCTCCCACACTCGCACGCTACACCGTCGGCCTGTTGATTGCCGTTGCGGTGGCGTTCCTGATGTGGTATTTCCGTTCGATCGTCGTCTATATTCTGGTGTCGGCGCTGCTGGCGATCATCTTCAAACCGCTGGTCGGCCGTCTGGCGCGGCTGCGGATACGGGGCTGGCACCTTCCCCGCTGGGCGGCGGCGCTGGCGACGCTGATCCTGATCTGGGTGCTCTTCGTCGTGGCGTGTACGCTCTTCGTCCCGCTGGTCTTCGACAAACTCTACCAGTTCGCTACGCTCGACTTCGGTTCGGTGCTCCGTTCCGTCGAGGAGCCGATCGCCCGTATGCAGGAGTATCTCCACGATCTGTTCGCCCTGCCCGACGAACGTTTTTCGCTGACCGATTCGCTGATCCAGTGGTTCAAGAGCATCTTCGATTACGATACGATCAATACGGCCTTTTCGTCGATCGTCAGTCTGACGCTCTCGGCCGTGATCGCCTTCTTTTCGATCTCGTTCATCACCTTTTTCTTCCTCAAAGACGACGAGTTATTCCTGTCGATGCTCAAAGCACCCTTTCCGGAGCGTGTACACGGCAATATCGAGCGGGCGATGTCCTCCGTCTCGCAGTTGCTGATGCGCTACTTTACAGGAATCCTGAGCGAAAGCTGCATCCTGATGATCGTGATTTCGGTCACGATGATCTTCTTCGGTATGCGGACGCAGGACGCCTTCTTCATCGGGCTCATCATGGGCGTGATGAACGTCGTGCCCTACGCCGGCCCGCTCATCGGCGGCGTGATGTCGGTCTTCATGGGCGTGGTGACGCCGATCGAGGGGATGACCACAGGGCACACGATGTTCGTTATCGCCGGATCGCTGCTCATCATCAAGGGGTTCGACGACTTCGTGCTGCAACCCACGCTCTATTCGGAACGGGTGAAGGCGCATCCGCTCGAAATATTCATCGTTATCCTGATCGCCGGATCGCTGGCGGGAATCGTGGGAATGCTGCTGGCGATCCCGTCGTACACCGTGCTGCGCGTCTTCGCCAAGGAGTTCTTCTCGCAGTTCCGGCTGGTACAGAAACTCACGGAGAAAATCTGAATCGTATGATAATCGAAGGGATCGTCGTCCACGGGAACAGTCTCGGAGGCCGCATGGGCTTCCCTACGGCCAATATCGAGGCGGACGCGGCGCTGGATGCGCGCGACGGAGTCTATGCCTCGCGCGTGGAGGTGGACGGACGCATGTACGACGCCATGTCGAATCTGGGCTACAAGCCGACCGTCGACGGCCGGCGCCGTCTGTTGGAGACCAATATCTTCGGCTTCGAGGGCGACCTCTACGGTCGTCGGCTGCGGGTGGAGCTGCTGCGCTTCATCCGTCCGGAACGGCGGTTCGGTTCGGTGGAGGAGCTGTTCCGCCAGATCGGGGACGACCGCCGCGAGGTCTGCGGCGGAGGAGGAGAACCGCTTGATCCGCAATGAGGTATGGACGCCGGTTCCGTTGAATCTCTCTTCGCCGGATACCCCGATGTCCGGTTGCGGCTCGTGTCGCGCAGTGCGCATACGAGCCAGGTCGTGACGGGGTTTCTGATGCTGGCACGCCGGCGTCGGATCGCACTGACGATCGAAGACGCCGGCCACCGGCGGGAGGAGTATCCACATCCGCATCTGGTCGAAGCGTTCGTCGGCGGCCGCCGGATCGCGTTCGACATGCTCGACGGCTACAATTTCGACGTCGTGGCCGCGGCGGCTTACATCCGCGGGGTAGACCTCTATTTCAAACGCAGCTGTTCGACGTTCCGCAACGGAGTCTTTCCGGCGGAGGTTCGCGCCAAGATCCGCCCGCTGGGCTTCAACTACCATGTGACCTGTCCGGAGAATCCGATCAATCCGGTTCCCGTCGAAATCAAATCGTTGCGGAAACGGCTGATCGCCCTGTTGCGTCCGCGTCCTGCGGAGGAGGGAGAGTATTTTACGGTGGAAAAGTTCGAATGCGGAGCGGGACGCAGGGTTGCGGCGAAGAGATTGAAGATCCTTTTTCTCACGCGGCTGTGGGAGGGCGAGCAGAACCGGGCGATCAATGCGATGCGAATCGCTATCGTGCGGGCGCTCGGTGAACGTTATCCCCGGAACTTTACGGGCGGGGTGACGGATACGCCCCTGGCACGAGCCCTTTGTCCCGAACTGATCGTCGCGGAGAAGTACACCGATCGCGCCCGTTACCTGCGCCTGATGCGCCGCAGCGACATCTGCATCGGCTCTACGGGTTTGTGGGACTCGATCGGCTGGAAGACGGGCGAATACGTGGCTGCGGCCCGTGCCGTCGTCAACGAACGTTTCGTCTACGAGGTGCCGGGCGGTTTCCGCGAGGGTGTGAACTACCTGGGTTATGCCTCGGCCGAGGAGTGCGTGGCGCAGGTCGATTTGCTGATGCGCTGTCCCGACGCCGTGCAGCGCATGAAGGAGGCCAATGCGGCCTATTACCGTGAGTGGCTGCGTCCCGACGCGTTGGTGGGGCAGGCTTTGCGGCAGGCCGAGATGCTCTGAACGGGCGGCGGGACGGTGCGGACGGAAGTCTGCGCGACTCGTTGGGGATGCGTGCGAAAATCCGTATCTAAGGCGAAGCCAAAAATACTCCATCTCTGCATAATCAGACATGAATGTTTGCTTCTGCTTTCGACTTTCCGTACTTTGGCTTCGCCGAAGATACTCCCGCTCGGCAATGTTCAAATAAATTTGACATTGCCCTCGCTTATTCGTATCTTTGCACCGCTGAATCAAACTAAAAACGAGAATACGATGTATTTGGATGAATCGATTCCCTACAAGGTCGCCGACCTGTCGTTGGCCGAATGGGGACGTAAGGAGATCGAGGTCTCGGAGCACGAAATGCCCGGCCTGATGGCGGTGCGCCGCAAATACGGCCCGCAGAAACCGCTTCGCGGGGTGCGGGTGATGGGGTCGCTGCACATGACGATCCAGACGGCGGTGCTCATCGAGACGCTCGTCGAATTGGGTGCTGACGTGCGCTGGTGCTCGTGCAACATCTTCTCGACGCAGGATCACGCTGCGGCAGCCATCGCCGAAGCCGGCGTGCCGGTCTTCGCGTGGAAGGGCGAGACGCTGGAAGAATATTGGTGGTGCACGGCCATGGCGCTCTCGTTCCCGGGCGGCAAGGGGCCCAACCTGATCGTCGACGACGGCGGCGATGCGACTTTGTTGATTCACAAGGGCTACAAGGCCGAGAACGACGCCTCGACGCTCGATTACGCCCCCTCGTCGCACGAGGAGGCCGTGATCCTCGGAACGCTGCGTTCGATCCTTGCCGAAGATGCTTCGAAGTGGCACCGTACGGTGGCCGAATGGCGCGGCGTAAGCGAGGAGACGACCACGGGCGTACACCGGCTCTACCAGATGGAGGCGGCGGGCGAACTGCTCGTGCCTGCGATCAACGTCAACGACTCGTGTACCAAATCGAAGTTCGACAATCTCTACGGCTGCCGCGAATCGCTGGCCGACGGCATCAAGCGGGCCACGGACGTGATGATCGCCGGCAAGGTGGCGGTCGTCTGCGGCTACGGCGACGTGGGCAAGGGCTGCGCCCGCTCGATGAAGGCCTACGGCGCGCGGGTGATCGTCACCGAGATCGATCCGATCTGTGCGTTGCAGGCCGCGATGGAGGGCTTCGAGGTGAAGACCGTCGAGAGCGCGCTGGCCGAGGGTAACATCTTCATCACCTGCACGGGCAACTGCGACATCATCACCCTCGAACACATGGAACGGATGCGCGACCAGGCGATCGTCTGCAACATCGGCCATTTCGACAACGAGATCCAGATGGCGCGGCTCGACGCTTCGTCTGCGGTGAAGACGACGATCAAGCCGCAGGTCGATAAATACACCTTCCCCGACGGCCATTCGATCTTCGTGCTGGCCGAAGGACGGCTGGTGAACCTCGGCTGTGCGACGGGGCATCCTTCGTTCGTGATGTCCAACTCGTTCACCAATCAGTGTCTTGCGCAGATCGAGCTGTGGCAGAAGGAGATGCCGGTAGGTGTTTACCGCCTGCCGAAACACTTGGACGAGGAGGTCGCACGGCTGCATCTCGACAATCTGGGCGTCGAACTGACCCGTCTTTCGCAGCGGCAGGCCGACTATATCGGCGTCGACGTCGACGGCCCCTACAAGGCGGAGCATTACCGGTATTGACGTTCCGCGACGGACGTCACCCCGTCGGGAGGAAAAGCCGGGCTTTTCTTCCCGATTTTCGTATCTCTGGTTTCGCCTCGGATACTCCGCCTCGGCAAAATGCAACCGAAATTTGCTTTCGCTCCCGGCTTTATTCCTATCTTTGTATCCCCGAAATTTAGACGACGATGCGTTTTACCAATCGACAAATTCTGAAAATAACCTTCCCCGTGCTGCTGAGCCTGATGATGGAGCAGCTCATCGGGCTGACCGACACGATCTACCTGGGCCATGTGGGCGAGGTCGAGTTGGGTGCGTCGGCCATTGCGGGCATCTTCTACCTGACGATCTTCATGGTGGGGTTCGGGTTCAGCATCGGTGCGCAAGTGCTTATCGCGCGCCGCAACGGCGAAGGCAATCTCGCAGGAATCGGGCCGATCTTCATGCAGGGAATGTGGTTTCTGCTGGGCATGGCCGTTCTCTTTTTCGGGGTGTCGCGGGCCTTGGCGCCGTGGCTGCTGGGATATCTGATCGAGTCGCGGGCGATCTGCGCCGCCGCCGAGTCGTATCTCGGCTACCGTACGTTCGGGTTCTTCTTCTCGTTCGCCGCGGCGATGTTCCGTGCCTTCTACGTCGGGACGACCAATACCCGTATCCTGACGGCCAACTCGGTGGTCATGGTCCTGACGAACGTGGTGCTGAACTACCTGCTGATTTTCGGAGGGTGGGGGATTCCGCCGCTCGGAATCGCAGGCGCGGCCATCGCTTCGGTCATTTCGGAGGCCGTGTCGCTCGTCTTTTTCGTCGTCTACACCTATCGTCGTGTCGCGTGGCGGGCCTACGGCCTGTTCCGGTTCAGGGGAATCGAGTGGAAGATTCTCCGGCAGGTGTTCGGGGTTTCGGTCTGGATCATGTTGCAGGAGGCGATCGCCTTTATCAGTTGGTTCATCTTCTTCGTGGCGATCGAAAACCTGGGCGAGCGGCCGCTCGCCGTTACGAATATGGTGCGCAGCATCTCGTCGGTGGTCTTCCTCTTCATCAACGCCTTCGCTTCGACGGCCAGCTCGCTGGTCGGCAACCTGATCGGAGCTGGCGAGGCGGATCGGGTATGGGGGCTGTGCCGGCGTATGGTGCGCCTCTGCTTCGCCTTCGTACTGCCGGTATCGCTGCTCTTCGCGCTTTTGCCCCGCGTGGTGCTGGGTGCCTATACGGGCAATGCGGAGTTGATTGCCGCCGCCGTGCCGTCGCTTTGGGTCATGCTCACGACGATCGTGCCGTGCGTGCCGGCCTTCATCTATCAGTTCAGCGTTTCGGGCACGGGCAATACGCGTACGGCGCTCGGAATTACGCTGGTCTGCGTCACGGCCTATACGCTCTATACGCTGTGGCTCGTCTATGTCCTCCGGGCCGACGTGGCGCTTTGCTGGACGGCCGACCACGTCTATTATCTGATCTCGCTGGCGCTCTCCTATGCCTACATCCGCAGCGGACGGTGGCGGAGGTTGAAGATCTGAATTTTGCGAGGCGAAGTCTGTTGTGCGCTGCGCGCAACGAAGATTATTCATTCCATTGATCGAAGAGCGGCAGTCCGCAGCCGCCCGGTGCGGAGGGCTGCACCTCGTCTCGGCAGCTCGGAAAGCATCTTCCGCCGGCCGCGAGCTGACCGATAAGACAGACAGCAGAACAATCGGTGAGACAGGTATTCCAACGCCCTGCGACATCTCGGCGCCGCACGGGCCGGCGCCTCCGCCCGCAGAGGCCCGCACGACGGTGTCCTCCGCGAACTCCGACCGGCAGGTGCGCAATGGTTGATTCTCACGTCGGAATTCCCGAAGGCTTCCTCTTCGGGATGATAAATCCGAATTTTTAATTCTTGGTTTTCCATTTTTAAATGCAAATCGTATCTTTGTTCCAATGAAACTGACGATTCTTGGTTCGGGAACCTCCCAGGGCGTGCCGGTGATCGGATGCCGCTGCGAAGTCTGCACTTCGACCGATAGCCGCGACAAGCGGTTACGCACCTCGGCGATGATTGAGACCGACGGCGGAGCGCGCTTCGTGATCGATGCCGGCCCCGATTTCCGCTGCCAGATGTTGCGTGCGGGGGTAAGCCGTCTCGATGCGATCCTGCTGACGCACGAGCACAAGGATCATACGGGCGGTATCGACGACGTGCGCGCTTTCAATTTCGTGGATTACCCGCCGGTGATTCATCCCGTGGACATTTATGCGGCGCCTGCTGCGGCCCGTGTCGTGCGCAAGGACTACGACTATGCCTTCGAGGAGGAGAAGTACCGCGGCGCACCCGACATCCGGCTGCACGAGATCGACGTCGCACGGCCGCTCGAAATCGCGGGCGAGCGAATCGTGCCCGTGTCGGGGCACCACTCCGAGCGTTTCGAGGTGACGGGCTACCGCATCGGCCGCATGGCCTACCTGACCGATTTCAAGACGATCGCCGACGCGGAGGTCGGGAAATTGATCGGAGTGGAGCTGCTGGTGGTCAACGCCCTGCGTTTTCGACCGCATCCCTCGCATTTCAATGTCGGGGAGGCGTTGGCACTCATCGCTCGGGTCGCGCCTCGCAGGGCGCTTATCACGCATGTGTCGCACGAGATCGGACGGCACGCGGCGACGACGGCTCTTCTGCCGCGGGGGGTCGAACTGGCTTACGACGGATTGGAAATCATAATTTGAAGATATGGATTTTTTTAAGGGAAAAACCGTGGTCGTGACCGGCGCTTCGTCGGGAATCGGCCGGGCACTGGCCGAATATTTCGCTGCTGCGGGCGCCAATGCGGTGCTCGGGGCGCGGCATGAAGATGCGTTGAGGGAGATTGTCGGCCGGATCGGTGCGGCGGGCGGACACGCCGCCTATGCCGTGTGCGACGTGACGCGCGAGGCCGATTGCAAGCGACTGATCGACACGGCGGTCGATACGTTCGGCGGGGTGGATGTGTTGATCTGCAATGCCGGCATTTCGATGCGCGCCTTGTTCGACGAGGTCGATCTGGCGGTGTTGCACAAGTTGATGGATGTAAATTTCTGGGGCTGCGTCAATTGTACGAAGTATGCGCTTCCCTATATCCAGAGGGTGCGCGGTTCGATCGTGGGCGTGTCGTCGGTTGCCGGGATTCACGGGCTGCCGGGCCGTACCGGTTACTCGGCTTCGAAGTATGCGATGACGGGCTTTTTGGAGACGATCCGTATCGAGAATCGCAAGAAGGGCGTGCACGTGATGATCGCTTGTCCGGGCTTTACGGCTTCGAACGTGCGCTTTTCGGCACTTACGGCCGACGGCTCGCAGCAGGGCGAGACGCCCCGCGAGGAGGGCAAGATGATGACGGCCGAAGAGGTGGCCCGTATCATCGCCCGTGCGGTCGTGCGGCGCAAGCGCTTGTGCCTGATGGAATTTCAGGGACGTGCCACGCATTTCGTCAAGAAATTCTGGCCGTCGCTGCTCGACAGGCTCTTCTATTGGTATATGTCCAAGGAGCCCGATTCGCCTTTCAAGTAGCGCAT
Organism: Alistipes communis; assembly: GCF_006542665.1. Lineage (NCBI taxonomy): Bacteria > Pseudomonadati > Bacteroidota > Bacteroidia > Bacteroidales > Rikenellaceae > Alistipes > Alistipes communis. Next base: position 174,160 of record NZ_AP019735.1, on the reverse strand, counting down.
TGTCCGCTTCGGCCGGCAGTTATCGTCCGGCTGCAACCCGCTGCGGTTGCGGCCGGGCATTGTTTTTGTTCGGGATAGGGCAAAACCCTTCTTTGTATGAAAACAAATGTCTTTGTTCGGGACAGCCGCCATGTCAAATACTGGTGGGTGTCGTTGATTGCCGGTCTGCTTTCGATCCTGGTCGGCGTACTCTGTCTGGTGACGCCCGACGCGACGCTCGTCGCACTGTCGATGCTGTTTATCGCCGTGCTGCTCGTCGACGGAATTATGGATATCGTGCTGGCCGCCTCCAACAGCGATATGCTGCGCGGTTGGGGCTGGATGCTCGTGACGGGAATCATGGAACTTTTGCTGGCGATTATGCTGATGGTCATGCCCATCGGGTCGGTCGTGGGGACGCTGATCTATGTCGTCGGTTTCTGGATTCTGTTCCGTGCTTTCTGGGCGTTGGGCGAAGCCTATGAGTTCCGGCGCTATACTGACGGCAGTTGGCTGATTATTCTGGCCGTGCTGGCGATTATCTTTTCGTTTTTCTTTCTCGTCAGCCCTGCGTGGAACGGCCTGTTCATCGTTTCGATGATCTCTCTGGCCTTCTTCGCCTACGGAATTTATCGTATTACGCATGCGTTTGCCCTTCGCTCTCTGGAAAAAGAGTAGGCGTTCCCGCCGTCCGGATATAAAACCGAAGTCCGTCGCTGCATGTTTGTATGCAGCGACGGTTTTGTTTCGGAATCGGCCGATAAACTCTCACCTTATTATATATGGATATTTCCGCCGGAAATGGAAAATCGTAACTGCTTGTCGGATAGCGATGTGATGGCAGGATGAAAATTAATATTGAAAAAAGTTTAGGAAATGTTTGGAAATATCCGACGGAATGCCTTATCTTTGCACCCGCAATCAGAAAATGAAACGTATTCTGAAAGGCAACGAGGTTCTCTGAAAAAGTTCGTTCGAAAAAATCTTCCGAAAGATTTGGAAGGGATGCGAAAATGAGTTATCTTTGCACCACTTTCCGCTCTGAAAGAGTCTTGGAAACTTTTGAAGTTTTTTTGAAAAAAGATTTGGAAAGTCCGAAAAAAGGTTTTACCTTTGCAACCGCTTTCCGCTTCGAAAAATGAAGCAGAGACGAACGCGAAAAGTTCTAACGATTAAGATAGAACGACGTTCTTTGAAAATATTGAGCAGCTAAGTTTAATCCACTCTATATGAGTGATTTCAAACAATACCTTTGGGATTAGAGCGAAAGATTTAACAAAACATTAAATTATACAATGGAGAGTTTGATCCTGGCTCAGGATGAACGCTAGCGGCAGGCTTAACACATGCAAGTCGAGGGGCAGCATAATGGTAGCAATACTATTGATGGCGACCGGCGGACGGGTGCGTAACGCGTATGCAACCTACCCTTTACAGGGGGATAACACTGAGAAATCGGTACTAATACCCCATAATATTCCGGGAGGCATCTTTCGGAGTTGAAAGCTTTGGTGGTAAAGGATGGGCATGCGTTGTATTAGCTAGTTGGTAAGGTAACGGCTTACCAAGGCGACGATACATAGGGGGACTGAGAGGTTAACCCCCCACATTGGTACTGAGACACGGACCAAACTCCTACGGGAGGCAGCAGTGAGGAATATTGGTCAATGGACGGAAGTCTGAACCAGCCATGCCGCGTGCAGGAAGACGGCTCTATGAGTTGTAAACTGCTTTTGTACGAGGGTAAACGCAGATACGTGTATCTGCCTGAAAGTATCGTACGAATAAGGATCGGCTAACTCCGTGCCAGCAGCCGCGGTAATACGGAGGATCCAAGCGTTATCCGGATTTATTGGGTTTAAAGGGTGCGTAGGCGGTTTAGTAAGTCAGCGGTGAAATTTTGGTGCTTAACACCAAACGTGCCGTTGATACTGCTGGGCTAGAGAGTAGTTGCGGTAGGCGGAATGTATGGTGTAGCGGTGAAATGCTTAGAGATCATACAGAACACCGATTGCGAAGGCAGCTTACCAAACTATATCTGACGTTGAGGCACGAAAGCGTGGGGAGCAAACAGGATTAGATACCCTGGTAGTCCACGCAGTAAACGATGATAGCTCGTTGTCGGCGATACACAGTCGGTGACTAAGAGAAATCGATAAGCTATCCACCTGGGGAGTACGTTCGCAAGAATGAAACTCAAAGGAATTGACGGGGGCCCGCACAAGCGGAGGAACATGTGGTTTAATTCGATGATACGCGAGGAACCTTACCCGGGCTTGAAAGTTACTGACGATTCTGGAAACAGGATTTCCCTTCGGGGCAGGAAACTAGGTGCTGCATGGTTGTCGTCAGCTCGTGCCGTGAGGTGTCGGGTTAAGTCCCATAACGAGCGCAACCCCTACTGATAGTTGCCATCAGAGCGTTTGAGCGATCAAACAAGCTGGGCACTCTATCGGGACTGCCGGTGTAAGCCGAGAGGAAGGTGGGGATGACGTCAAATCAGCACGGCCCTTACGTCCGGGGCGACACACGTGTTACAATGGTAGGTACAGAGGGCAGCCACCCAGTGATGGGGAGCGAATCTCGAAAGCCTATCTCAGTTCGGATTGGAGGCTGAAACTCGCCTCCATGAAGTTGGATTCGCTAGTAATCGCGCATCAGCCATGGCGCGGTGAATACGTTCCCGGGCCTTGTACACACCGCCCGTCAAGCCATGGGAGTTGGGGGTGCCTGAAGTTCGTGACCGAAAGGAGCGACCTAGGGCAAAACCGATGACTGGGGCTAAGTCGTAACAAGGTAGCCGTACCGGAAGGTGCGGCTGGAACACCTCCTTTCTGGAGCTTATCCTTATAAAGGTATTAGCTGCTCGATTTTCAAAGTTCGTTACAACAGCACCGCTTTCAGGCGTAGGTTCGAACCGAGTGCTGTTCTTGGGCAAGTCGAAAGATTTGCGACGTTCATTGACATAATTAAGGGAAATGAGATAAGCGTACCGACTTACAATAGGGGGTCGGTATGAAAGAAGAAAGTAATAAAGAGCGTATGGGGGATGCCTAGGCTCTTGGAGGCGAAGAAGGACGTGGTAAGCTGCGAAAAGTCGCGGGGATTTGCAAACGAGAATTGATCCGCGAATATCCGAATGGGACAACCCGGCAGGCAGAAGGCCTGTCACCCAGCAATGGGGGCTAACCCTCTGAACTGAAACATCTAAGTAGGAGGAGGAGAAGAAAGAAACATCGATTTCCAAAGTAGCGGCGAGCGAAATGGAAGGAGCCCAAACCGGTATTGTTACGGCAATGCCGGGGTTATAGGACTGCGAGATTCGAAGGACAAAGAACTGGAAAGATTTGGAAAAGTCGACCATAGAGAGTGAAAGTCTCGTACAGGTAATTAAGTTCAAAGATAGCAGTATCCTGAGTATGGCGGGACACGAGGAATCCAGTCAGAATTTGCCGGGACCACCCGGTAAGGCTAAATACTCCCAAGAGACCGATAGTGAACCAGTACTGTGAAGGAAAGGTGAAAAGAACCCCGAACAGGGGAGTGAAAAAGAACCTGAAACCATACGCTTACAACCTGTCGGAGCGGCTTCGTGCCGTGACGGCGTGCCTATTGAATAATGAGCCTACGAGTTACTAATCACTGGCGAGGTTAAGTGCTAGGAAGCACGGAGCCGAAGCGAAAGCGAGTCTGAACAGGGCGTTTAGTCAGTGGTTGTAGACGCGAAACCTTGCGATCTACCCTTGAGCAGGATGAAGGTTGGGTAAAGCCAACTGGAGGTCCGAACGAATAAGCGTTGAAAAGCTTCTCGATGACTTGAGGGTAGGAGTGAAAGGCCAATCAAGCTGGGAAATAGCTCGTACTCCCCGAAATGCCTTTAGGGGCAGCGTTGTAATAAAGAGTCTACTGGAGGTAGAGCTACTGATTGGATGCGGGGGCTTCACCGCCTACCAAATCCCGACAAACTCCGAATGCCAGTAGTATGATTTACAGCAGTGAGCCACCGGGTGCTAATGTCCGGTGACAAAAGAGGAACAACTCAGACCAGCAACTAAGGTCCCCAAGCGTATGCTAAGTTGAACTAACGATGTTTTGTTGCATAGACAGCTAGGATGTTAGCTTGGAAGCAGCTATTCATTCAAAGAGTGCGTAACAGCTCACTAGTCGAGCGACAAAGCGTGGATAATAAACGGGCATCAAGCATACCACCGAAGTTCTGGGCGCGAAAGCGCGGTAGGGGAGCATTCCATTCAGCGTCGAAGCAGCGTCGTGAGATGTTGTGGAGCGTATGGAAAAGCAAATGTAGGCATGAGTAACGATAATGCGGGAGAGTAACCCGCACACCGCAAGACCAAGGTTTCCTGATCAACGCTAATCGGATCAGGGTTAGTCGGGTCCTAAGGGTAAGCCGAACGGCGATCTCGATGGATAATCGGTTAATATTCCGATACTGACATATACCTCGATGGAGAGACGAAATCGCGTAAGTACCGCCTCCTGACGGAATAGGAGGTTAAAGGGCGTATGTATAGGGGCAGATTAAGAGTCAGTCCTTGCTGAAACCCGACAGTACAGAGAGCCTACGGGCAATTTGATAGTGTACCCAAGCATGTTTCCGAGAAAATCTTCTAAGTTATAGTATATGTCACCCGTACCGTAAACCGACACAGGTGGTCGAGGAGAGTATCCTAAGGTGCTCGAGTGAATCACGGTTAAGGAACTAGGCAAATTAACCCCGTAACTTCGGGAAAAGGGGTCCCTACGCGAGTAGGGCGCAGCGAAGAGGTCCAGGCGACTGTTTATCAAAAACACAGGGCTCTGCAAATTCGAAAGAAGAAGTATAGGGCCTGACACCTGCCCGGTGCTGGAAGGTTAAGAGGGGATGTCATCGCAAGAGAAGCATTGAATCGAAGCCCCAGTAAACGGCGGCCGTAACTATAACGGTCCTAAGGTAGCGAAATTCCTTGTCGGGTAAGTTCCGACCTGCACGAATGGTGTAACGATCTGGACACTGTCTCAACCGTGAGCTCGGTGAAATTGTAGTCCCGGTGAAGATGCCGGGTACCCGCAACGGGACGAAAAGACCCCGTGAACCTTTACTGCAGCTTAGCGCTGAATTTGGGTACACAATGTGTAGGATAGGCAGGAGACACTGAAGCGGGTACGCCAGTATTCGTGGAGTCGACGTTGAAATACTGCCCTTTGTGTATCTGAGTTCTAACCCCGCGAGGGAGACACCGCTTGGTGGGTAGTTTGACTGGGGTGGTCGCCTCCAAAAGCGTAACGGAGGCTTCCCAAGGTGCCCTCAGCACGAATGGTAACCGTGCGCAGAGTGCAATAGCATAAGGGCGCTTGACTGTGAGACATACAAGTCGACCAGGTACGAAAGTAGGGTATAGTGATCCGGTGGTTCTGTGTGGACTGGCCATCGCTCAAAGGATAAAAGGTACTCCGGGGATAACAGGCTGATCGCCGCCAAGAGCTCATATCGACGCGGCGGTTTGGCACCTCGATGTCGGCTCGTCACATCCTGGGGCTGGAGAAGGTCCCAAGGGTTCGGCTGTTCGCCGATTAAAGTGGCACGCGAGCTGGGTTCAGAACGTCGTGAGACAGTTCGGTCTCTATCTGTTGCGGGCGTAGGAAGATTGAGGGGTCCTGACTTTAGTACGAGAGGACCGAGTTGGACGAACCTCCGGTGTATCGGTTATGCTGCCAAGTGTACCGCCGAGTAGCCGCGTTCGGTTTGGATAAGCGCTGAAAGCATCTAAGCGCGAAGCCATCCCCAAGATGAGTCTTCCCTTGAGGGGCGTAGGAGACTACTACGTTGATAGGTTGCAGATGTAAAGACAGTGATGTCAAAGTCGAGCAATACTAATTACCCGAAAGGCTTTTTTCAAAAGTTATCTCATTTTCCGGATTATGTCAAGTTTTATCGGAGGGGTCCGGTTTATAAATACCCGTCTTCTGGCAGATAAATCTGCTTAGAGAAGAGAAGGTTCTTAGGTGGTTATAGTGGTGAGGTTCCACCTCTTCCCATTCCGAACAGAGAAGTTAAGCTCACTAACGCCGATGGTACTGCACTTATCGTGTGGGAGAGTAGGTAGCCGCCTCTTCAAGGTCAGACCGTAAGGTCTGACCTTTTTTTGTTTTCCGCGGTTTCCCGCGGCATTCGTTTTCGCCCCTTTCCTTCTCGTTCCTTTCCCTCGCATCGCATTTAGTACCATTCCCTTCACGGAGTCCGCTCCGCTGCGGAGGGAAGATGACTGCGAGGGAAAGGGGCGAGAGGCTGTCGGGTCTGGTTCTCAGCCCTCCTTACCGCCGGGCTTTTTTGATAAAATCTCCCTCCGATACGGAAACGGCCCCTGAGAACCCGCACGATGCGCCAATTTTGTTAAGGCAACTATCTTCCATTTTATGCCGCCGCTCCTTTAAAGTCCGACTACCGAAGCGGGGCTTGTTCGAAGCTCCCGCCCGGACGGGGCCAATCTGCAAACACGGCTCTGCGGCGAAGGTTCCGACTGTCGGTCGGGTGCAGCGGCTCGGAAATCCGACGGAGTATAAAGTTGTATATAGCTGCCGTTGTTAATTGGTATGCAGGTGTGCTTTGTCTATCGGTGAATGAAAGAAGCGGTAGGCCGGAGAGCCGCTCGGATCGGCAGTCGGTAAGCGGAGGACTGGCTGCGGAAAAAGCCTTGAATTTCTTTCGTCCATTTCTCGCCTCGGCATAGTTCGAACTTTTTTCGGCTCTGCTCATTTGGCTTAACGAAAACGTTCCTCTTTACGCTTCCCTGAACTCTGCGGCCGACGGCAACCTCCGAGGGAATTCTCGAAACAGCGGCGTACTTTGTTTTTTGCGTGCGGCCTGGTTCGGAAGCTCTCTTTCGAAAAGGAGAGATTTTTTTCAGGGGTTTTATTCTTATTTCATAGAAAAAGCTGCTCCGTTGCCGATAAAGCATGAAAAATATCGTTTTTTGATACAAAAAAATTCAGAGATGAGAAAGTAATGATCTGTTGGATATTTCTTCGTTTTGTTGTCGAATAGAATCTGTACGCAGGGAAATTCCGATAAACATTTTCAGTCGCCGCTGTTTTATTTCCGGATTGTTATGGCTAATATGCGGTGTTCCGTCTTTTCGATTTGAGAATATGGAAATATTCTCTTATTTTTGTGGCCGACGGGGCTGTATTGCGCCCCTTTTCGTTAATTTATTAGATAGTTTTCGGATTATGATGAAAAAACTGTGGATGCTTCCTGTTTTGTTGCTGGCGGCGGTCGCTTGCAGCGACGACAATGGCGGAGACGACGTACCCCCCCCCTCTGCTGATCAGCATGTGACGTGCGAAATTTCGGCACCTGCCGACGGTGCAGAGGTCGATATGTCTGCAAAGATGACGATCGAGGGCGATGCGGAGATCGATGCAGGGAAAATCTCGAAAGTGACATTGACCGTAGGCGGCAAGGTCGTGAGCGACGTTACGTCTGTACCTTTTACTTATGATTATGAATTTGCGGAGGATCAGGCCGCGGGTGAGTTCAAGATCGCATTGGCGGTCGAAGGCGACGCGGGTGCGAAAGCTTCGGACGAGGTAACGGTTACGCTCAAAGCGCCCGAACAGCATCTTACCTGTACGATTTCGGAGCCGGCCGAGGGGGCGGTTTTCGACCTCGGGGCGACGATTACGATCAAAGGCGATGCGACGGCCGATATCGGCTCGGTCTCTGCGGCTGTATTGAAGGTCGGCGGCAAGACGATCGCGGAGGTGACGAACGTGCCGTTTACTTATGAATACGCTGTTGCGGCCGACCAAGCCGAAGGGGCGTTGAAAATCGAGCTGGCGGTCGAAGGCGACAAGGGCGGCAGCGCCTCGTCGGAGGTGAATGTAACGGTCAAGAAACCTGCACCTCAGCCCGGTGAAGGCGAAATGGTCGACACGCGCGACAACCATGTTTATCGCACCGTGAAGATCGGCGATCAGACGTGGATGGCCGAAAATCTGGCCTATCTCCCCTCCGTGAATAAACCGTCGGCCACCGTGGGGGCTACCGTCCCGCTTTACTTCGTGCTGAATTACGACGGCGAGGATGTGGCGGCGGCCAAAGCGACGGAGGAGTATAAAAAATACGGCGTTCTCTACAACTGGTACGGAGCCATGGATCAGGAGAATGCACAGGGCGGCAGCGCCGATGCCGTTCCGAGCGGTGTCCAGGGGATCTGCCCCGCCGGCTGGCACCTTCCCAGCAAGGCCGAATGGCAGGTTTTGGAGGATTATGTAGCTTCGCAGTTGCCGCCGGTGAAAGGAAACGGCTGGTATAATGACTTGGACGGAGAGTGGGTGTTCGACGAAGACTGCAAGAATGTCTGGTCGGCACTGGCGGGTAAGGAAGGTTGGAGCGACTCGAATGCTTCGCAGGAGAATCCCGATCTGGCGAACGGGCCTCGCGATACGTTCGGGTTCAACGGCATCCCTGCCGGACAATGCTGGCAGACCGGTTCGTTCAGCCTTTCGGAGTCGTCGGCGACTTTCTGGACGACGGATATGCAGACGCAGGGTAGCGGATATGTCGTGCTCAACAACTTGCAGTACGGTCTCGAATATTCTAAATTCGGTACGCAGCCTCAGCGCGGTTATTCCGTGCGCTGTCTGAAAGACTGAGACTTTGTTATCAACGGCGTATCCCGGACTGATCCGGGATACGCCTTATCGTGTAATTATACAGAGCCTCGGGGTGTTGTCGGGCGGTGTGACGTGCGGCGATGTGCGGTTCTGTACAAAATAAGAAAATCCGAATGAAAAAGTATTTGTTCATGCTGCTTTGGACGGCTTGTGCTGTCGCTTGCAGCGACAGTGATCCTGCGCCGCAGCCTGACGACGAAGGGCCGACGCCTCCGCCCGATAAGGAGCAGCAGGTCGTCTGCGGCATCGAGAAGCCCGAAGAGGGTGCTTCGGTCAATCTTGCGGAGAAACTGACGATCGCGGGAACGGGTGTCGCTACGGTCGGCGAGATCGAAAAGGTCGTTTTGAAAGTGGGAGGCATAGTCGTTCCTGAGGTGACCGACGTGCCTTTCGAGATCGAATACACGTTTCCTGCCGAGCAAGTCGAAGGCGAATTGAAGTTGGAGCTGTCGGTAGAGGGCGACGCCGGAGCGACGGCATCGACCGAAGTGACGGTGACGACCTATCGAAAGGAAGGTCCCGCTGCTCCCGTAGAGGGAACCATGACCGATGCCCGCGACGGCAATGTCTACAAGACCGTGAAACTGGCCGATCAGGTGTGGATGGCGGAGAATCTGCGTTATCTGCCCGAACAGCACGACGATGTTTCCGATACGGAGCCGCGCTACTATATCTGGTCCGATTATGATAAGGATACACAACTCGGCGCCGAGGCCCTGAAAGTTTACGGTGCCTTCTATAACTGGAAGGCGGCTCTGCAAGGGGAGGAACCTCAGACGTCGGCCGATCAAGCTCCTATCCGCGGCGTCTGCCCCGAGGGATGGCACATCCCGTCGCAGGCCGAGTGGCAGCAGTTGGCGCAGTACGTGCTCGATGCGGACATGGCGGCGGTCGGCAGCAACGGCGAGGTGGATGAGACGGCCATAGCCAAAGCGCTGGCCATGGATTATCCGGATGATGAGTTGATGTGGAACCTTCCTTCGATGATCGAAGGCGATCCGCAGCCGACGTGGCCCGGTATCGATAAGTCGAAGAACAATGCGACGAAATTCAGCGGGATTCCGATCGGGTTCCGTTCCTACTCGTTCAATCCGGCTGACGGCGGCGTGCAGTGGGATCATGCGTCGTACAGCGCCGGCTGGTGGTCGTCGACCCAGGGAGTGATGGGCGAAGGTTATTGTGCCGTGGTGCGCATGTGGTCGGACAACCAGCGTTTCGCAACGGACTCGAACTTCATCGGGGGCGTGGGCCTTACGGTTCGCTGCTTGCAGGATTGACTTGACCCTATACTTTTTCAGCGGGTCGGCGTATGCCGGCCCGCTCTTTTTATGCGTGAGCGCAGGGCGGAAAATAGCGCGGCGCATGTCGGAATGCCGTCGATGCGGTGCAATGACAAGATGGCGATGGGGCGTCGCGCACTGTCTCGGATGCAGCGGCGTGTGTGAACTTTTTTCTGCGTGAGCAGGCGATTATACAGGCTATTTCGCTATCTTAGACTTCGCTCCGGCGGGTATCGTACTTCGAAAATCGAACCGTGCTTGCTATCACGCGCGTTTTTTTTCGTATCTTTGATGTAGTCTGAGGATGTTTAATTGACTACAAGCAGATTATGAAGGACTCGCCTGAGATAAGCTAACGGATAAGAAAAAGGAAAGTGTTCAGAAACACTGTATTTCTCATGCTTTCAAACAACTCTTCTACGACAAAGATAAGAATAAAAACTGAAAATTAAAACGAATTGGGGCAAGAAGGTTGAAAACAATAGATTCAGAGAGGGACGGACTTCGCTGTCGAAGCCGAACTAAAGCCATCGAAAAGCCAACAGAAACCGGAATTACGTTACTAAATCATTACCGCATTATTTCCAAATAGCTTTTAATATAGTATTGTTTTTCAGCTTATTGCGTTGGATTCACCAACAATAAATAACTCTATTCAACGTATTAACCTTAAAGTTATTAGAGTTCTGGCAAAAAGCACTTTCAAAGTCCTGTTCTATCTGAAACGTCAATCCGCGCAGAATGGCAAAGTCCCCAATATAGGGCGTATCACGATCAACGGCACGATTTCGCAATTCAGTTGCAAGTTATCCATTTCTCCCGTACTCTGGGATACGAAAGCCCAAAAGCCTCCGGCAAGAGTGTAGCAGCCCAGCGTATTAATGAATATAAGCAACTCACATTTAAGCTAAAAGCACAAGGGATAGTATTGCCATCCCTTGTGTTTATATTGTTTAATGAATGCGAATAACCTTAGCTGCCGTTTGTTTGAACTGCGGCATGGCGTTTCCGATGTGCGCTCCGATATAAGTAGGATCGCAAACAAGGTATTTACGATCGTCAAGCATAAGATAGTCTCCTGCAATCTCTTCACCGAAAGATACCGCAGTAGCCAGATGGTTCGGATAATGGAGCAACACGACGTCCAATCCGAGCAGGTCGCGCACCAAAATCGAATAGAGAATCGCGCGATCCTCGCAGTCCGAATAAGGGTAATAGAGCGTTTCGTCGGCGAAAAGCGGTCGTTCGTACCCGAATTGCTCCTCATCTGTTTTATACTCGAAAGCCGTTTGTACGAAATCGATCAGCATATTGGCAGCCTCCGATTTCGATTTTCCGGCAATACACCGGCGCAGAACGGGATACAACTGCTCCTTTGCCCATGCACTCAACGAACACCGAGAATATAAATCCCATCCGATACGGGGGTATTCGTCGTAAAAGTCGATCAAATTACGGTTGGTTTTAACGATAGCCGAAACGTCGGGATAACGTTCTGATGCGAACCGACGCGGTTCTGAAGGACGAATCGCCAACAACGGTTCTGTAGTAATCTGCAATGAGAAAAACCGTTCTTTCGGAAATTCACGGTCGAAAACGTGAAACGACTGCTGCCGTACGGTTGGGTCTGCCACGTAATAGCGGTGTCCGTCGACGGTCAAAAAGGGCATTTCATATATATCGTCTTCGGAGGGCAACAACAACACGAGCCGGTCGTCGGTACGGGCAATACGCACTTTATATCCCGATTGAGTCAGAATATACATTTGCAACAGACGAGCTTCGTTCCGTTCCGAATCTGAAAAAAATGCGGTTGCCATACATTCGACCAAACGCATGTAACCCCAGTCGCAAAGACGCAGCCGGTCGCGCCATGCAAGGCATTCGGCGACGATCGTGAGATAAGCATCCGACGACAATCGTGTCCACGCATCGGCCACCTCATTTTCATCGATATTTCGCAATGTGAAATGATGGCCTGCATCGAGCGATACCGTACAGGGTGTGCCGTAAAACTCGAATGCGAATGACGGCTGTACGGGCCGTTCCGGTACGGGCAGCGGAACGACCGGCTGCGGGGGCCGTACGGGATCGGGACTCGGGATCACGTTGTCGAATGGAATCGGGTCGTTCGACGGCCCTGCCTTCGGGTCTTTTACCGCCGGTCGCGGCGGTTCGGGACGGTCGGGAACCGGCTCGGCAGGCTGCGCGTCGAACTGCGGCCATGCGCGACGCATGTATGCTGCGAATTCGGCGTTCACGCGGTCGCGGTACTCCTTAAAATCTCGTTGTTGCTGTTTCTTGTAGCGATCGAAGTCGGACAGCGCCTGTCGTTTGTATTCTTCAAACGACTGAGCATAGATTCCATATATACTGATGAATAGACACCCCAATAGAGCAATACCTATCCTTATATTACGACTACTCATACGTTCCCACATTTACGCATTCATATTTAAACTCATTAGACGATTTCAGTATGTGGCCGGATGCATCTTCCTGTTCAATATAATGATTCCGATATTCATGTTGTGATCGTGTTTTATTCCTTTCCGAATCCTCTTCATACGTAACAATCAGCACGATATCCGTTTGTGTCTCTTTGTCCGTTTTTAGAGATGATGAGATAAATTTATAATTTATTAAAGTTCCACGACCAATGGAAATAGTTACGGTTTCTTTCTCTTCATCCATAGTATCGGATAGTATTTGGAAACGGCAGGTCTTAATACTATTATTTGTTATAATTTTCTCACGATCTCGTGTACTGTCCGTAGATTTACTTACATGAACAGCGCTACATGTGATATATCGGCAAAGGGCATCCATAAATGCCTCTTGGCGACGTATCAATGGATCGGAGTTCTTTGAAACTCCGACCCAAAGAGACGTATCCTGTGCATGCAGTTGCTCTGTAAAAAGCGCGAAACCGACGAATAACAGAAATTTTTTCATAACGCCTTACTCTAAAACCGGACAAGCATAGCCGTCGACCGTGTCGTATTTCCAGCGTTTATAGGTCGTTGTACCAGAATTAGACGAAACCCAGTTATTCAACAATGATACGATATCTGTTGAATTTCCTTGCAAAAAACATCCAGATGTAGTACGTGTGTACCAATGTGCTATGTCATAAGATTTATCATTCTCTATCGCATATTCTTGTCCAATGTTATTGGCCACATCATATAACCAATATGTCGTCCCTGAAAGGAACATCCCGCTGTCGCTATCTTTAAAGTTGTAACCACCAGAGGGGTAATCAAGAGAATAATGTCCACATATTGTGCAATTTGAATTATTGATGCAATTAAACACATTCACGATTGTTTTAAAGTAGAAATAATTACCATATCTATTGTTGTGCGCGCAGCAATATAATTTAATTCTTCCGCAGATGCCGCCTCTATTATTACCCGTTATATCTCCACAATTGAAAGAATTAGCAATTGAAGATGTTAATCTCATTGATGATGCCGCCATATTGCTTCCTGTATAAATAAGTTCAACACAACCAATGATTCCTCCTGCATCATCACCTGAAATTATACCGAAATTAGAACAGTTTTGGATTCGCCCACAATCAAAAGTTCCGGAAGATGCAGATTTTGAGCTCTCAGCAACTATTCCCCCAACTATCCCATTTCCACTAATTGAACCATAATTTATACATCCGTCAATAATTCCGTTGTCCGAATTAGTTGCAACAATGCCCCCAGTAATCACGTTATAGCCAGTTGACTGAATTTTGCCTTTATTTGTGCAACTTTCAATTTTTCCAGAATTAGACAAGCAAATACCAGCGATATTATTACTGTTTGATGTTATAAAACAATCGTTGACACAATTTGTTATTGTACCAGTATTTGTAAGACATATACCAGCATTTTGCGAAGTCCCACTAATTTGGATATTCATCACGGTTCCACTTACTGCAGAAAAAATTGATGACGTCACTCCAGTTAAAAGCATATTATTGCCATCAAACGTACCCGCAAATGTTCCAGAGCGCGACCATGCATGGTTATTCAGTCCAATATTGGTTGTCATCTTAAAAACAACTCCTGAATAAGTTGTTCCCGATGATACTCGATCCAATAATAATCTTAGTTGATCTGCCGAATTGATGATGATGGGATCGCTTTCCGTTCCCATGCCGCCACCGAATTTCGTAGCCACCGATACACCGTCCCAAATATCGATATCCGTATCTGTCGTCGTAAACGATGCGTCGTCGCTGTATCCCGTTCCTTTCGAATTGATTGCATAAGCCCGCACATAAACCGTTGTCAGCAAAGGCAGATCTTGTAATTTCGTTTTGAATGAATTACCAACTTCGCAAGGGACTTTATTGTCGTATATGGTCGGATAGGGATTGGTCGCCCAACAAAAACCGCATTCGGTTATCGAGGCATTCCCTGTTTCCGCAATCGTTGCCGAAGCATAGGCGGTCGTCCGGCCGACGTTCTCGACGACAACCGGACTCAATTTCGGAACGGTGACGGCCAACGTCGTAAATTCCGCCTCTTTGCTATAGGCGACTCCCATTGCATTTTTGGCATAGGCGCGTATATGATAGGTCGTACCTTCTTCCAATCCGGTAATATTTTTCCCGAGTTCGGCCGAAGAGGGATCGCATGCAATCTTCGTCCCGCTTTCGACGGTCGGAGCGGCACCCTTCGAATAGCAGAATCCACACTCGGAAATGGCCGAATTGCCGTCCGATTCGATTTTGCTGACGACGGTCGCACTCGTCGTCTGAATATTGGATACGGTTATTTCTGTCAACGACGGGAGTGCGACTTCTTCGGTCGTTGTAAATTGTTTTTCATTACCGTAAAATATATTGCCCTCCGAGGTTCGAACATAAGCCCGAACATAATAGTTCGTTTCTTTGGCCAATTCGGTAATCCGGCATGAAAAGCGATCTTCCGCTCTCGTAACGTACTCCGTGCGCGTTTTAACCGAGGACGGAGTCGACCGGGAAACCAAAGCCGACAGTTTGTCATTATCGGCAACCGTATAATTGTCTTCGACTGTCGGAGCCGATTTCGTACTCCAGCAAACACCTCGCTCTTCTATCGTATGCCCTCCGTTGTCGGCGATGACACCTCCGCAGGTCGCTGCGTTATGGACGATCTCGGTGACATCGGAAGTTGTCAGCCGAACATCGTTTTTTGCAGTCGTAAATACATTCTCTTCGCCATAAGCAGTTCCCTTTTCGTTGGTTGCATAAGCTCGTATATAGTAAATCGTGTGAGATTCCAATCCGGTTATTTCACTGGTGAACGCCATTGTCTCCGTCGCTTCGCCGAGATTCGTGTATTTCCCTGTCTGCAAGGTCGGCTCCGCTGTTTTGCTCCAGACATGGCCATAGGCTGTTACCTTACCGACATTGCCCAACGACGTGATATTGCCTTTGGCTACGGCTGTAGTACTCGTGATTTCGGTAACGGCTCCGCTCGTTACCGACGGCAAAGTCGGCAATCCGGCAGTGGTGAATGTCAGTTCCTTTTCACTATATACGATACCGACGTTGTTTTCGGCATAAGCCCGAAAATAATATTTCGTATCGGATTTCAGATCGTTTGCGACACTTTCGAACGCTGTCGGCGCCGTGCAATCTCCCAAATTGGAATATGAGTCTTCGAGTGTAGGTGTAGGTTGTTCGCTCCAGCAAAATCCGTATTTCGTCACTTTCGAACTTCCGACCGATACCATCGTCCCGTGCAATACCGCGCTATTGTAAGTTGCGTCGGTCGCATTTTCGACCGATACCGTAGGTTTCTCATTTACGGCGACCTCCATTTTTACCGGAACGACGACGTTCCCTCCGGAGACGGAGAACGAGATCGTCGCATTATACTTTCCAGCGGATAATCCTTCGCGTGTAACAATCGCCTCCAAGTAATCGGTTTTTGTTACCGACCCGGATTCTTTATTCAATACCAGCCATTCGTTAGACGATTCGACCGTATATTTCAAAGTCCCGGAACCTGTATTTTTCAATGTCAGTTGTAAGGAATTCGTAAGCGATCCGAAGTTTAACTCTTCGGGTTCGATTTCGAGATTCACACTTTCTACGGACATAGAAACGGGTATTTTTTGGCTCCCTCCGTTCGAGGTGACAACGATCATTCCGTTATAATCACCGCGATCCATTTCCGTACGCGAAACCGTAACGACGACGGGGGACGATTCTTTATTGGTCGTTCCGCTGACGGGAGAACAGGACAGCCATGCGATATCCTCGTCGATGTTCCATTGTAAAGTTCCTTTTCCCGCATTGGTGATGTCGATAGCAAGCGTTGCGGTTTCCTCCCCGAAATCCAATTCTTCAGGCATTACATTCAAAATCGGAGTGATCGGTTCCATCGAAATCTGGACGTTCGATGCCGTACCGGCCTTTACGGAAACTTTTTGCGTCTGACTGACATAATCGTCTTTGGTGAAAGTCAGTGTATATTCCTGTGGGTCGATATTATCGAACAGGAAATTTCCTTCTGTACCGGTCACTTGGGACGTTCCTCCCGGTGTCAGAGAAACTTTTACGCCGGCTAACGGTTCCTTCGTTATTTCATCGGCGACAGTACCGGCGATACCGCCGAAAGTATCCACTTCGCTCTCGCTACATCCGAAACAAAGCAAGACCAACAAGAAAAGAGAAAGGCGTTTCATAAGATGATGAATATCCGTTAAAAAGTAACCGCTGCGATCATTCCGGCACTACCGTCCGGCATCATAGCCGGCACGAATGAGTATGTTTGTCCATTTCCATTTCTTCGATGGACTACGATACGTCGTGCTCCGGGAGCCGCTATCGCATCGATTAAATTATAGACGTAGAGTGCGGCGGCGGCTCCGATGCAAATATTGCGTGCAGTAGCGAAATGGTCGGCTTTGGTCGAATAAGTTTTTATGTGATTTATATTGTGTGTTTGGGCTATTTTCCGGGCATAGTCCGAACGCTGGCTTTCGGTAAAAACGATTCCTGCCGCTAATGCCGCACAACCCCCGAGGATCAGGCCGCCCTTGAGATTGGCTCCTTTGTGGAATTGGCCCCAGCCCGGAATGATCGCCGACCGCCACAGTCCGCGGGCGCCGTAGGATGACGTTGTCGAGATAATCGAAAAATCGGCATGATGTCCTTGTCTCTCAACAGCGTAAAGAGCATAATAATCGTATATTTTCGATCCTCCGCGAAATGAAGTTTTCCAATATTCGTCGATACGCCGGGATCGTATCGGCTGCGATTCTCCGTCTACCTGCAACTCCAATTGATAAAAATCGGAGGAATAACCATGCATCCTGTCCGAAGAATATTGCTGTGTCGAAGAATCTTCATAAATCTCTCTTACCGAAACCTTGTCCGTACGTTCGACTCCGGCAGATAATTCCTGCATGATGGATGTTCTGGCTCCAGATAAAGAACTTGCTATGTCGGAATGCACCTCTACAAAATAGAACCCGGAATGATTGCGAGGTACATTTCCGATCCATTGAGGTTTCAATGCCGAACTATTTTGAGCTGAAGATTGTATGGCACTCCCTATAAATAAAAGGGTAAGTACTCTGAAAATTCGATAGTTCATATTTTACTCTTTTAAATTTCCTAAAATCCGTTGACGGAATTGATTATGTCGTTGTTCAATTTTTGCCCGATCATCTTGCGATATTCTGTCTTTGACATTTTGCTCTATGTGGTCGACCAATGTATTCTCGTCTCCGGCATATTCCATACATACGAAGACAGTGAACTGATTATTCGATTTAAGATATCTTGTCGTTTTGATCGTATGAGTATTCCGAATTACTTGTTGGGCTATACTCATTGCTAAATCATTTCCTTCTCCCGATTGATCGGTTACAGACCGCCCCGATTGATCGTCTGCTGCGTATTTTTCCAATGAAACGCCGATATCCTCGGTAGCAGCTAAGACTGCAGCTTCTATTTTACGGGCAAACATTGCACGAGCCTGTAATTCTGCTATATTCCGCGCCGTTGCTTCTTTGAAATGTTGCCCGTTGCCATAAGCTCTTTTATAGGGAGCTTGCTCGTATAGTTCAATACACGGTTCCGATGCAACAGCTTTTCCATAAGGATTAACGGACTCCGATGTAATAACTTTTTTAGTACTTCCGCAAGAAAAAGACATGAGTGCGATGGCAAGAATAGCCAATACAGAAAACTTTTTCATGGTAAAATAGATGTTTAGTTAAACGATAGTTTCAATTTTACCGTTCGGCTCCTATACGGTGGGCTGATACAAAAAGAAAGTGTGGAGTCGATTTCGTTTATCTAACGGAAGGTTCTGACAAAACCCAAGGGAAAATAAACGAATACCCCACACTTGAATAGATATGGGATATATGGGCAAAGAAAATGCCCGCTCACATATGCTATACAAGAAATGAGTGCTGTTCGTAGCCCTTTCCCTTTGAAAACTGTCAGATTTTCCGTTAAGGACGGTGCGAAAACACTTTCTAACAATATGCCTGTCGATTGCTCGACGAAACAAAAGTAGAAAATAATTTTCACATAGAACAACACTCATGTAAAATTCTGTGCAAATTTCCGCAAAACAATTTTTTATTCCAAGTACAGAAACCCTTGAAATGCAACTTTGTTATTTCCGATGCAAAAAGATCATGCTTTGTTTGGTAAAGGCGGGCAATCTTGTTCCGCTCCCTTATGCGGGAGCGTCATTCTTCCAGCACATCCACTACTCATACCGACTGTTCGGGAGCTTGGCAAGGACGGATATCCGGACAATATCCGCGGCGGAAGGTAGTGTCCCGGGGCGGTCGGAACGACTATCGTTCCGACCGTTCGTCGTTTCCGCATTTTGCCCGTACCGACGCCAACCTCTTCCAACACCTGTTCCAACCGCGATAACGGGGGCGGCCGGTCTGCCCGGGCCGTCCGCAGACGGGTTAAATTCGTCCCCTGCACCGCTATTGGTGCTAATCTAACATTTCGCAAAGATGGACGAAAAAGTAAAGAACGACGAGAAGAAGGTAATGCTCGTCAGGCAGACCGGAGAAGGTCAGGACGGCAAACTGGAGGCCGTCGGCAGTATCGACGAAGACGGAAACATCGAGACGCTCGATCCCACTGCGGCGAATGTCGCCAAACTGTTCGACGTGAACACGAACCAACCTGTTTTGGAGGCGTTTTTCACCAAATTCATGGAGCAGTCGCAAGACCCTGTAAAAACGGGTATCTCGGATATCTTCATCATGGCCGAAAGCGTGCTGAACAAACTCATCAAAATCGACCTCGATCCGCAACTGCTCGAAAACTACCGCGTCGATCCGGCCGAAGAACTCGCAAAAATGGAACCGCAGATCGCGGTTCCCCGTTTCGAGCCTATGGATATTTCGAAAATCGACACGGCGGATATGGAGCGCATGGGTATCCGTATGGAAGACCTCGAACCCCATTTGAAGGCGATGTCCTACGGGCACAAATCGCACGGACTGATCGAAATGCGGCCGGAGATGGAACCCGGCGGCATGCGCGTCACCACCAAAGGGCGCGTATCGCTCGAAGAGCAGGCCGACGGCTCGCTGAAAGTCGTGCCGCACTACTATCGGGAGAAGTGCGACCTCGACGCGCCCTTTCACAACGTGCTGCTCGACGACGAGGCCAAGCGCAACATCGTCGAAACCCGTCATGCAGGCAAGGTGATCGACCTGGAGCTGGAGCCGGGCAGGATGACGCCCTGTTACGTTTCGCGCGACAAGTGGACGAACGAACTCGTTGCGATGCCTGTCTCGGATTTCGATAAACGCGCCTCGATCAAGAACGCCGACCTCTCCGAAGGCGAACAGCTCGACTTCTACTCCGGACGTAAAATCCTGCTGAAAGGCTATACCACCCGTTCCGGCTACAAACGCGATGCTTACATCCAGATCGACGCCTCGGAGGGCAATATCGAGTTCGACCACGGCGGCCTCGACAAAAGGCGCTATCAGGAACATAACCGAGGGGTATATGCCGCCAAACGTTTCGAGCAGGGCAATCCCCTGCCGGAAGGGCCGCGTCCCATGTTCATTCCCAAGCGGGTGTTCGGTGTGGAGCTGCCCCAAGAAGTTTACAATCAATGGCTGGACGCCCTCAATTTCCCCGAAAAGCGCAAAGATGTCAAAGCGACCTATTTGCAGGGATTGCAATTCCCCGGAAGCCCGGAACGTGCGGATCGCTGGGTAAAACCCGATTACGAGGCCGGAAAGATCAAATCGTACCGTTGGAACCCGGATTACTCGCGTAAACAGTCCTCCTTGCAGTCACAGGCTCCGGCCCGAACCCCGTCGAACGAGCCCTCCAAGCAGGCCGAAGGACAGCCGCAGAGGCGGCAATCCGAACGCGAAGTGCGTCAGGTCGCCCCGCCGAAGCCTCAGCCGAAGAAGTCCAAGAGCGTAGGAGGCCTGTAAGATGCTCGCGGCCATTCTGATTATCATCGCGGCCTCGGTGTCGTTCTCCGTCGTAACTCTGCTGATTCTCTTTTATATCGGCAAACGCCCCGATGCGGAACGGACGCAGGACGACGACAGCCGGTATTACGACGAGAACGGCAACCACCTCTACTACGACCGCAAGCTGATCGCTCGCCTCGAAAAGGAGAAAGAGCGGGCGGCGCAGCAAAGTAAATAGCCACTGAAAACATCCGAAAAACCGAACGAATGAAAGTCATCATAGCAGAAAAGCCCTCGGTAGCGCAGCAGATCGCCGCCGTCGTGGGCGCTACCGCCCGTAAGGACGGCTATATCGAAGGGGGCGGCTACGCCGTCACATGGGCCTTCGGGCACCTCGTAGGCCCGGCCATGCCGGAAGCCTACGGCATCGAAGGGTTCAAGAGGGAGAACCTTCCGATCCTTCCCGAAACCTTCGTCCTCGAACCGCGCCGCGTCAAAAGCGGCAAGGAGTACAAGCCCGATCCGGGAGCCGTCAAACAGCTCGCCGTCCTCAAAAAGCTGTTCTCCCGCGCCGAACGAATCGTCGTGGCTACCGACGCCGGGCGCGAAGGCGAGCTGATTTTCCGCTTTATCTATCACTATCTCTACTGCAAGACGCCCTTCGACCGGCTGTGGATCAGCAGCCTCACCGAGCGGGCCATCCGCGAAGGATTGGCTAACATACGGCCCGGCAGCGAGTACGACAACCTCTACCTCTCGGCCCGTGCCCGCTGCGAGGCGGACTGGATCGTGGGCATCAACGCATCCCAAGCTCTCGCCATCGCCGCCGGACGCGGCGCATGGTCGCTGGGCCGGGTGCAGACCCCTACGCTGGCGCTGGTGTGCGGGCGCTATCTGGAAAACACCTCGTTCACGCCGCAGACCTATTTCCGGCTCAAGCTCCACACGGCCAAAGACGCTACGGCCTTCGCCGTTCTCTCGACGCCGAAATACGATACGAAAGCGGCGGCGAACGAAGCCTGTGCCGCAGTCCGGGGCAGCGACGGCGTGCAGGTTACGAAGGTCGAACGCCGCCATGCAACCGAGCAACCGCCGCTGCTGTACGACCTGACCGCTCTCCAGAAAGAGGCCAACACGCGGCACGGCTTCTCGGCCGAAAAGACACTCGGCATCGCACAGGAACTTTACGAAAAGAAACTCGTCACCTATCCCCGCACGGGGAGCCGCTACATTCCGCAGGACGTGTTCGAGGAGATCGCCCCGTTGCTGGCCTCGCTCTCCGGCCATACGGATTTCGGCCATCGGGCCGCCGACCTGTCGGCCGGAGAGCTGAACCGCCGTTCGGTGGACGGCAGGAAAGTGACCGACCACCATGCCCTGCTGATCACCGGCCATACGCCTACGGGACTTGCGGCGGATTCTGCCAAAATCTACGATATGATCGCCGGCCGCATGGTCGAGGCGTTCTCGCCCGCGTGTCTGAAAGAGATCACCTCCGTCCGTATGGAGTGTGCGGGCATCCCGTTCGAGGTGCGCGGCACGGTCGTAACGAGCGCCGGATGGCGCAAGGTATGGGGCGAGCCGGAAGAGCGTACAGAGGAGGATGCGGCGGCTCTGCCCGAGCTCGCCGAGGGGGATATGCTCGCCGTGCGCGGATGCGACCTTCAGGAAAAGCAGACGCGCCCCCGCCCGCTGCATACCGAAAGCAGCCTGCTCGCGGCAATGGAGACTGCCGGCAAGGAGCTGGAAGACGAAGCCGAGCGCGAGGCCATGAAGGATTCCGGCCTCGGAACTCCGGCCACCCGCGCAGCGGTGATCGAGACGCTTTTTTCGCGCGAGTATATCAAACGTGAAAAAAAGTCGCTCGTGCCCACCGAGAAGGGCCTCGCCGTGTACGGCATCGTCAAGGACATGCGTATCGCCGACGCCGCCATGACGGGCGGCTGGGAACTGGCCCTTGCGAAGATCGCCACCGGAGAGATGAACGCCTTCACCTTTCGTAAAGGTATCGAAGTTTACGCCTCGCAGATCACGTCCGAACTGCTCAAGGCGCAGGTCGGGGCGGTCGCCGGGCGTACAGGCGCTCCGTGTCCCCGCTGCGGGGGCCGGGTGACGTTCTACCCGAAGACCGCCAAGTGCGAAAATGCGGAGTGCGGACTGACCGTATTCCGGACGATAGCGAAAAAGGAGCTGACGGACGGCCAGCTGGAAGCCTTGCTCGTCAAGGGACGAACGCCGACGATCGAGGGCTTCGCCAAAAAGGACGGGGGCACGTTCGGGGCCGCCGTAGTCTTCGACGGCGATTACCGCACCGCGTTCGCCTTCGAACAAGGCGGCAAGGCCCGAAAGCCGGCTGCGGCGAAAGTCCGGAAATAATCCTTATCTTTGCCGCTGGACGACTTGTCACAGACGCTTTCGGCGTTCGGCAGGGACGTTCAGTGGCGGCGCTTCGGGTGGGAACCCGGAGCGCCTTTTCTTCCTTCGACCTTTGCGTTTCACACCACTGAACAATCCACATCATGCCGAACGATCATCATAACGCCCCGCAGACGGGGTTATCTTATTACGGCCTTTCGCTGCTCTCTTATCTGCGGGAGAGCCATCCCGACCTGGCGGACGATGCCGACTTCATCCGCACGCGGGCGCAGGCTGCGGCCGAAGCGTACAGCTGTATCATACGCAGCGGAGGCTCCCGTATCGAAGCGGCGGAAGAGGCCGACACCGTACTCTACCGCGGGCTTCATTTCTCGCTATACGGTACTCTCGCAAACGTTATCCGCAGCGAGTTCGCGGACATCATTCCCGAAGAGGATGCCCGCGAGGCCGCCCTCATCCTTCTGCCGCAGGCCCGCGAGGTCGCCCGAAGCTACGAGCTTGCAGACGATTTCGCCGCCACGCCGCAGTACGCTCTGCTCTACACCGAACTTACGGGAACCGTTCAAATCCTGCTCGACAATGGCATACAATAAGACCGAACACCTGCGCCGTAATATCGAAGCGATCCGCACGGCCTTCGCGCTGGAGAGGGAACAGCGGGCGGCCACGCCCGAAGAGCGGGATGTGCTGCGTGCGTACAGCGGCTTCGGAGCGATCAAGGAGGTATTGGAGCCGCTGCCGCACAAAAAGGAAACGGCGCTCACGCCCCTGATCGAAGAGCTGCACGCCGTGCTGAAAGAGAACACGGACGGCGAGCGCGAGTACAAACGCTATCTGGACGGCATCAAATCCTCGGTGCTGACGGCCTTCTACACACCGGCACCCGTGACGGATGCCATTGCGCGGATGCTCTATAATGCGGGCGTCGTTCCGGTGCGTGCACTCGAACCGAGCGCCGGGACGGGGGCTTTCGCGGAGTACCTGCGCCGTTATAACGAAGAGGCCGAGATCACCTGCTTCGAGAAAGACCCGCTGACAGGACTTATCCTGCACCGCCTGCATCCCGACGATACGGTGCGGGTACAGGGCTTCGAAACCATAGAACCCGCCTACGAGGGGCACTTCGACCTGATTACGAGCAATATCCCCTTCGGGGACGTTTCGTTGTTCGATCCGGCGTTCTCCTCTGCGCGCGATCCGGTGCGCCGGCAAGGCGCATGGGCGATACACAACTACTTCTTTATGAAGTCGGTCGATCTGGTGCGCGACGGGGGCCTCGTCGCCTTCATCACTTCGCAGGGTATGGCCGATGCGGAGCGCAATCGACCCGTGCGGGAATGGCTGATGGAGCGGTGCGATCTGGTCGCGGCCGTGCGGCTGCCGAACAACCTCTTTACCGACCATGCCGGAACGGAGGCGGGCAGCGATCTTATCGTCCTGCAAAAGAACTCGGTTGCCCGACCCCTCTCCGAGCGGCAGCGGGACTTTATCGAAACACGCACGCTCTCGAACGGCATTACGGTAAATAACAGCTTCCGATCGCTCGACCGCGTGGTGCAGACCTCGGCCAAAGCGGGCACGAACCCCTACGGGAAACCGGCGATGGAGTTCACCCACGCCGGAGGCGTGGAAGGCATCGCCCGTGCGCTGGCGGATATGCTCGCGGAGGATATGGAGCGGCATTTCAACCGGGAGCTGTACGAAAGCCATGCCCCGAAGACCGCTCCGCGTCAGTACAGGGAACGGCAGACGGAGACGGTAAGTCCGCGACAGGCGCACGACGACATCGGACAGGCACGGAATACGGAGCTGTCCGGACAAACGGCATTGCAGCAACACGGGAACCGAGAGATCGCACGGGAAAATCCTGCGACGGAGCGTGACGGCATCGGGCAGGAGCAAAAAGCAGAATTATCCGGCCAAACAGTCCGGCAGCAGACGCGGCAGGCAGCACCGTCCGCAGCGCAGGCTCCGGAAACTACGGCCGGTATATTCGACGACGAGCCGCCGTACCCTCCCGATCTCGATCCGTTCTGGCAGGCCATAGAAGACCATTGGTTTCCGGACGAGGCCGAGGCGAGAATCCGGACGGAAGAGGCCCTCCGCGCCGAAAGGCGGCAGGCGGAACCTTCATCCGCGCAAACGACGCTCTTTCCGGACGCTCCGGCTTCGCCGCATCCTTCCCGGCAAACCGCCGAATTCCGGCAGCCGGCGACTTCCGTCCGTCTTCCCGAAACAGCTCGGCGCGGCGGCCCGCGCCGAGCCGGAGAGGTACTGCAAGAAGTGCTTTCCGACCTGCGGCAGAAAGCGGAACGGTATCAGTCCGTCCGGGTGCAGGAACCCGTACCTTTCGATGAGCAGCCGGGGCCGTTCTGGCACCCGACCGAGGAGGAATGGCGTGACCTTAACCGCTGGATGGAAGAACGGTATGCCGTTACGCAGGCTGCCTCCGACGGCTACCGGCTCGACCCCGAAACGGGAGAGATGATCCCCATAGAGGATGCCGAAGCGGAGGAAATACGGGACGAAGCGACCGTGCAGGCCGAGGGTGCCGCCATGCCGAACGAATCCCTGCCTCCTCTGCCTACGCAGGAAGCATGGCAGCCTGCCGGGCAGGATTGGGCGGAGTTCGGTGCGTGGCAGGAGGAGCGGGAGAGGCGGTTTATGGAAGAGTACCCGCCCTCGCCGGAGATGTACGGATACGCCGAACCCGCGGCCGCAGCTCCGGAGAAGGAGCAGGCCGATACATCGGAGATGCGTCGGGAACCCGTCGTACAGGGTGTCCGGCCGGAAATATCCGAACCCGCGGTTATGGACTCCGCTGCACGGCGGGCACCTGCACACGTTCCTGCCTCGGCGCAAGAGCCTCAGTCCATGCAGGAAACGGAACGGTCTGCCGGCAGCACGGTGCGCCCGGCCGACGACGGGCTGGAAGAGACGGTTGCGGAACCCGCTGCAACGGCAACGCAGACACGAGCGGCCGGACAGCCCTCGCAGGATGGGTTCGCAGGATCGCTGTTCGATGCTTTCGATACGCAGACCGAACCGGAGCCGGTGCTGAACGTACAGCAGGAACCGGTGCTTACGCTCTACGACCTGTTCGGGTTCTCGGCCGAAGAACGCAGTCAGGTGAACCGTCCCAAGAAGCGCGGCCCGAAACCTAAAGGCAAACGACAGGCAGCGGGGATGCCGCAGGTACGACACCGGCCTGCACAACAGGACTCGGCGACTTCTTCTCAGAAGGCGTCCAAGCCCGTACAAGAGGAGGAGCGTCCTCTGGACTGGCGGGAGAGGCTGATGCAAAACCGGCCGCATCAAGAGGAACGACAGCCGGCAGAGGTGTCGACCGCCGTACCTGCGGAGCGCTCCGCAGGTACGTCCGCAGAAAATCAGCTGAGGACGATAACCGGAAACAGGCAGGCTGCGGCGAAGCCTGCGGCAGGGCGATCCGGCGTAGCCGGGCAGCCGCAGGCCGCGATCCGAACGGAATACGGAAGGGAGCGGCCGGAACCGTCACGCAAGGTTCCCGACAGTGCTGCGGACGGCAAATCCGGAGACAGGGCGCAGCTATCGGACGCATTGTCGCCACAGGCCGCTACGCCGCGCAATACGGCACACGGCGACGAGGCGGCCGAAGACCCGCTCGCGCCCCGGCCTTTCAAAGGAGAACGGCCGGAACATTACCGCGACGGGACGCTCATTGTGGATAAGGAAAACCGTGTAGGATACCTGAGCGACCTGAAAACCCTGCGCCCGATGTTCCATCCGCTCGACCTGCCCGAAGAACAGCGGGTGAAAATGTCACTTTATATCGAGGTGCGGGACACCTATCATCACCTCTACAACGTGGAGGCCGATACGCAGGCTCCGCACCCCGCGCTGCGCGTAATGCTGAACAGCCTTTACGACAACTTCGTGGAGCGGTTCGGCCGGCTGAACGAACCGCAGAATATCGACCAGATACGGATGGATTCGGGAGCCGACGAGATACTCTCGCTGGAACGTTACACCGACGGTATCGTGAACAAGGCCGACATCTTCGACCATCCCGTCGCTTTCAATCCGGCGGAGATCGAAAAGACGGACGATGTGCATACGGCATTGGCGGCCAGCATGAACCGTTATGCGGACATCAATATCGGGTATATATCGGAACTTACCGGGGCGAGCGAAGCGGAGGTGCTGGAACAGCTCAAAGGACGTATCTATTTCAACCCCGACAGCGGGAAGTACGAAATCGCCGAACGTGTCATCGCAGGCAACGTCATTGAGAAGGCCGACCGCGTGCAGCGCTTCCTCGACGAGAATCCGGATCACGAAGGCGCACGGGAAACCCTCGCAGCGCTGCACGAAGCCACGCCCAAACCGATCGCATTCGAGGATCTGGACTTCAACTTCGGCGAGCGGTGGATACCTACGGGCATCTATGACAGTTACGCCTCGTGGCTCTTCGAAACGGAGGTCAAGATCGGTTACATCGCCGACCTGGACGAGTTCGGCATTACGGCCAAAGACGAGTACAATATCAAGATACAAAACCAGTATGCCGTCCGGGGAGAGTTCCGCCGTTATACCGGACTGCATCTGATGAAACACGCCCTGCACAACACGATTCCGGACATCACCAAAAAAGCCCGCAAACTGATCGACGGCGAGTGGAGGGAGGTGAAGGTACGCGACGGGGAGAAGATACAGCAGGCCAACATCAAGATCGACGAGATCCGCAGCGGTTTCACGGACTGGCTGTGCGACCAGTCCGCCGACTTCAAGGAGCGTCTGGCCGACATGTATAACCGCAAGTTCAACTGTTTCGTGCGCCCGAAGTACGACGGCTCGCACCTGACCTTTCCCGGCCTCGACCGCAAGGCTTTAGGCATCGAAGACCTCTATCCGAGCCAGAAAGACGCTATTTGGATGGATATTCTGCTGGGCGGCGGCATCGTGGATCATGAGGTCGGCGGCGGCAAGACCCTGATCATGTGCTGCGGAACCTACGAGAAAAAACGCATCGGACTGGTGAACAAACCGATGATTACGGGATTGAAGGCCAATATCCACGAGATAGCCAAGACGTTCTGCACAGCGTACCCGATGGCTCGCGTGCTCTATCCGGGCCGTGAGGATTTCACGCCGAAGAAGCGCGAGCAGATATTCCGGCAGATCAAGAACAACGATTGGGATGCGGTGATCCTCTCGCACGAGCAGTTCGGTATGATCCCGCAGTCGCCAGAAATCCAGCAGGAGATTTTGCGGGCGGAACTCGACAGCGTGGAGCAGAACCTCATGCTGCTCAAGGCACAAGGTAAAAACGTGTCGAAACGTATGCTGACCGGCTGCCTCAAGCGCCAGCACAATCTGGAGGCCAAACTGCAAAAGGCGCAGTACGCCCTCGACCATCGCAGGGACGATGCGGTGGACTTCCGCCGTATGGGTATCGACCACCTCTGCGTGGACGAGAGCCACAAATTCAAAAATCTGATGTTCAACACGCGGCACGACCGCGTGGCGGGCCTCGGCAACCCCGACGGGAGCCAGCGGGCGCTTAACATGCTCTTTGCTCTCAGAACCATACAGGAGCGCACGGGGCGCGATCTGGGGGCGACATTTCTGTCGGGGACGACCATTTCCAACTCCCTCACGGAGTTGTATCTGCTGTTCAAATACCTGCGTCCGCAGGCGCTCGAAAGACAGAACATCCGCACCTTCGACGCATGGGCCGCCGTATTCGCCAAAAAGAGCGTCGATTACGAATTTTCGGTCACCAACCAGATCGTGCAGAAGGAACGGTTCCGCTATTTCATCAAGGTTCCGGAACTGGCGGCTTTTTATTCGGAAATTACGGATTTCCGCACGGCCGAGGACATCGGTATCGACCGACCGCACAAAAACGAGATACTGCATAACATCCCGCCCACGCCCGACCAGCAGGCGTTTATCGACAAGCTGGTGCATTTCGCCAAGACGGGCGATGCCACGGTGTTGGGACGGGCACCCCTCACGGAAAGCGAGGAGAAGGCCAAAATGCTCATCGCTACGGACTACGCCCGTAAAATGTCGCTCGATATGCGTATGATCGACCCTGAGCTGTACGGCGATCATGCGGACAACAAGGCAAACCACTGCGCCGCGCAGATCGCACACTATTACCGCAAGTACGACGCACGGAAAGGCACGCAGTTCGTCTTCTCCGATCTGGGGACATGGAAGCCGGGAGACGAGTGGAACGTGTACGCCGAGATCAAGCGCAAGCTGGTCGAAGACCACGGTATTCCGGCTTCCGAGGTTCGTTTCATACAAGAGGCAGCCGGCAGCGAGGGCAAACGCAAGAAGATGATCGAAGAGATGAACACCGGACGTATCCGCGTATTGTTCGGCTCGACCGACATGCTGGGTACGGGCGTGAACGCCCAGAGGCGGTGCGTGGCGATCCACCACCTCGACAGTCCGTGGCGGCCCTCGGACTTGGAGCAGCGCGAAGGACGCGGCATCCGCAAAGGCAACGAGATAGCCAAACTCTACGCCGACAACACGGTGGACGTGCTGATCTACGCCGTCGAAAAGTCGCTCGACGCCTACAAGTTCGGGCTGCTGCACAACAAGCAGCTGTTCATCCGCCAGCTCAAACAGAACCGTATGGGCGTGCGTACCATCGACGAAGGCGGCATGGACGAAGGCAGCGGCATGAACTTCTCGGAATACGTCGCCGTGCTGTCGGGCAACACCGACTTGCTGGAAAAGGCCCGCCTCGAAAAGAAGATCGCGGGGCTGGAGAGCGAGCGTCAGGCGTTCGTCCGCGGCAAGTCGTCGAGCCGCAGCCAGCTGGAATATACGCTCGGAAAAATCGGGGAACTCGACGAAAGGATCGGACGCATCGAAAAAGACCTCGAAGCTTTCAGGAGCCGTGCGGAACTCAACGAGGACGGATCGTATCGCAACCGTATCACGCTGGACGGGGCGGAGAGCAACGATCCGCAGTTCATCGGCAAACAACTGAACCATATCGCAAAAACCGTTGATACGGGAACGGGTGAGAAACGGATCGGCTCCATCTACGGGTTCGAGATCATCGTCAAGAGCGAAAAGAGCATGAAGGAGGATTTCGAGGCCATTCGCAACCGCTTTTACGTGCGGGGAGAGGGAGAATACCTCTACCAGTACAACTACGGCAATCTGGCCGGAGACCCTCGCACGGCGGCGCTCAACCCCCTGCATGCGCTGGGCACGATCGAACCGACGCTGGAGAAATTCCGCAAGGAGCGCACCTCGCTGGAAAAGGACGTGCCTCAGCTCCGGCAGATCATCGAGGGCACATGGCGCAAAGAAGCCGACCTCGCGGCTTTGAAAAAGGAGATGGAACAGCTCGACCGGCAGATACAACTCGCGCTCAAACCCGTAGGTAGCGACCGTGATGGCGAAGAGGCCGGAGAGCAGCAGGAACAGCAGCAGGAGAAGGACGCGCGACGGGAAACACCTGTCGCCGATGACCTGCAACGGCATATTCCCGCACGCCTGCGGCAGATCGCCGATGCCTCCGGCGGACGTATCGTCATCGGCAGCGTGCCGTCCCGCACGGACGATGATTCTCCATCCAAAAAAATCAAACTATAAACGGGAAAGCCTTGCATTTTATCCTTGCAAGGCTTTCCCGTTTCATCGGTTATCGGTGTCCCGGTCGGAGTGTTTATTCCTTATCCGAACCAAACGGCGGCAGTCCGATCATGTCCTCGATCAGTCCATCGGGATTCTTGTCCAGAAAATTCTGGCCCGACACGACACTGTGCCCCAACTCCCGTTCCGTCTCCCTGCGGGCCACTCCGGCGACGTTGCCGCCGCGCCGGGCGACCCGTTTGCTTTCGGCGAACGTATCGGGTTTCTCCTGCTGTGAAATTTCGGTCGTCACCCGTTCGCCCAGCATCGTGAAGATCAGCTCCAAATCGGTCATGTGGTCACGCAGGTTTTGTCCCTTTTTCGTCAGCCCCTTGATCGCCCTGTGTTCCGAAGGCGTCACGCCGAATGTCGCACGCGCGATCTCCGCCGTCAGGATAGCGAAATCCCTCTCTTCCCGAATGCCGCGTTCTTTCCACTCATCCGTCAGGTTCTGCCGTATGGCGATGCCCCGCAGCCGTTTGTCGATCCAATCCTTCGGATAACCTTTGGCCTCGTAAACGGCCTTCATGCGTTCCTGCGCCAGCTCAGGGTTCTCGATCTCCTGCACACGCTCATATCCGACCTGTGCCAACCATTGTTTGAATGGTTCGGCCTTCGGAGAGGGAATCGACTGGATGATACGAAATAACCCTTTAACATCGGCAGCCTGAACAGATCTCCGGCGACCATCGGCGGCGATCATCGCAACCGGGGTACAAATTGTACCCCAGTTGCGATTAAGCAAGGGATCGCGTTGCCGCATACGCTTGATATACTGTTTGACATCTACACTATCTGTCAAAAATTCAACGACATCGGCAATGGAAAAATACCATTGCTCATTCATCCATGCACGGCGGATCTGCTTGTCCTGAAAAACAACGATCTTACTATCTGCCATAAACGAATTTATTTTTCACAAAGTTAGTTTTTTAATCCGGCAGGTGCAATAAGTCGAGAGTCTAATTCAATGAATTGAATTCTGTTTCGATAAACCTAACCGCATCCGATTCTTCAGTAGAATGTTTTGCGGTATGGCATCCGATAACGCAGATAACCCGATAAAGTTACATCGAAAGGGCTGTCTGACAAGTCTTGAACAAGCCTTTTTATTTTTCCGATCCGCTGCCGCGCCGATAGAGCCAGCGAGCCAATCCGAACAGGTAGCGGCGGAATCCCGGGACATAGGCCAGCAGACGGTCGAACCATGCGAGGTGTGGGGATGTGAACCTTACCACGAGGCCGACGTAGATCATGGCGAATAGTGTTCCGACGCCTACGACATTCCACTGCCAGCGTCCGAAAAAGAGATAACAACCCGCTACAGCCAGCAGGACGAGGGTCGTATCCACCATAATCTTGACTTTGGCAAAAGGACGGTGCGCGACCTGACTTATGACGATCGAGATACCCTCGCCGGGCATAGTCACCGAACCGCATCGCACCTCGAAGGCGATGCCGATGCCCATGACCGTACAACCTGCCAGTTGCGTTAAGAGCTGCGAAGGCAACGTCGTACACGCCAATCCGGAGGTCAGTGCCATATTGAGGTCTATCAGCCACCCGAAGATAAACCCTATGACCAGTTGAAAGAGCTGCATGGGCTCGAACTTTCGCCGCAGAATGAGTATCTGGCAAAGTACCAGCAGGGCGTTCATCGCAATCGTATATTCGCCGATCGTCCACTGCGGGACGATGCTTACGGGGCCTGCCAGCGAGAATACGAAGGGCAGCGAGGAGATCACGCTGCTGCCCAGACCGGATTTGACGCAGAGAACCACTCCCAGCGTCATAAGATACAGTGACCCCAGCAGCAGTAAATGCTGCCAGAGGAACGATAGAGTCTTTGCCTTCGTTATCATAAATAAAATCGTGTCGAATGAAAAATGGGCCTTGCCGACGGCAACACCCATTCCCCCGCTGGATACAGTTTGCTTATTTGCAGGCTTCGAGCGAAACCTTGCGGAACTCTTTCATCCGCTTGCCCAGTTCAAGAGCAGCTTTGCGGGCACGGGCGCCGGCCGCCTTGTTCTTCTTGCTGAGTTGAAGCTGAGCGTCAGTTTTGAATGTTTCCATCAGGGCTTCGATGTCTTTGAGTAATGTTTCCATTTCTATCGGGCTTTTCAATTATAAAAATGTTGAATGAACGTGCAAATTTAACAAAATCCGGTCGATTGGTTAAGGCTGCTATATACAACTTTACACCCCGCCGATTTTCCGAACCGCTGCACACAACCGACTGGCGGAGTGGACAGAGGCAAACTATTTCACTTTGGCAACAAAGTCTTTCTTATCAAAATCTTTGCATAAGAAGGACTTTGCGGTGAAAATAAAATAAGATCGACTATTCCTTGTTCGTAGTTTTAGATCAATCTTACTCAATCGCCCCGTCAGAACGCTACTGACGGGGCGATTGCTATAATTGGAATGAAGTTTCAAATATTTATCTTTTTCTCCTAACTGCTCATACATAATAAAAATAAAATAATGTATTGCATATTTTCTTTACTTTTCTTATATTACACAATCAATCAACTTTACAGCTATGAATGAACCGCCATATTGAATTGCGGATATGATCTGCATATGCAGTATATCTCATCCGCCAACAGACTCCCGACACGACATCCAATCCAGAATGAATTAAAGACCAAAAAATCATGAAAAAGCTAATCAATTACTCGTTTATTTTAGCAATGAGTTTGACGTTGGGTTCAGCCTGCACGGATATAGTGGAAGAAACGACTGAACCAATCGAAACGCGAGCGGTGAATAACACGGAAACATCGTATTATTGGTATGACGGACAGAAAATTCCCTTAACGGTCGATACGGACAAGAAATTCGTTCTCGTGGACGCATCCGCTGAACCTATGTTGTTCAGTGCCGGTGCTTCTTCAGAACAGGCGTTCGCCGATGTTTCCCTTTCACCGAGCATCGTGAAACTTCCCCGGATGCGGGCGGCCGCGACCGAACCGAAACTGAAATGGACGACCGTCTCCTCTGCACAACCCGTAACCCGTTCCGCCGTCGATGCAGAGGTCATATACGAGGCTCCCTATTTCCGCACGGAAGAAGGCTATGAAGTCGGACTGAGCCATTTACTCTATGTCAAACTCAAAGACAAAGGTGATGAATCCGTATTGCTCCGATTAGCGGCCGACAACGGCGTAGAGGTAATCGGCTACAACGAGTTTATGCCGCTGTGGTATACGCTCAGTTGTTCCTCGAAGTCGATGGGTAATGCATTGGAGATGGCCAATCGGTTTTACGAAACCGGCCTCTTCGCCGCCGCAGAACCGAGTTTTGTGGCAGAAATTGTAATGAATTCTGCTGAAGCACCCAATGATCCGCTGTTTCAAGATCAATGGAATCTGGAAAATACGGGCCAATGGAACATAAATTATGAACACCTCGACATCAATTATCTGAATGCAAAAAAGAGGACTCAGGGGGATCGGAGTGTTGTTGTTGCTGTCATTGACTGCGGCGTAATGAAGGATCATCCGGATCTGAACATTACGACCAATGGATTTGATGTGGAAACGGGCAATATACCGAGTGCCTTTTACGGAATTCACGGAACTCAATGTGCCGGGCTTATCGCAGCTCAGACCGATAACGGAATTGGACTGGCTGGCATAGCTCCCAAATGTCAAATTTTGCCGATAAGTTTTAATGACGATAATTTAATTGATATCCCTAATAGATTGGCCAATGCGTTCAGATATGCTTTTCAATACGGGGCATCCGTAATCTCTAATTCTTGGGAGTTAAAATCTACAAGATCGGAAATGCTTGAGAATATCATTCGTTTGGTTATGACACAAGGCAGAAACGGTTTGGGGTGCGTGGTTGTATTCGCCTCCGGTAACGATGATTTGCCACGAATTTGTTATCCGGCCAGTGCTCTTGAAGATATCATCGTCGTCGGTGCCCTAACTTCGTCAGGAAAGAAATTGACAAAAGTATTTCCTTCCGCACCTGGCAGTAACTATGGAGAAGGGCTCGACGTCGTTGCTCCCGGATCTTGGGTTCCTGTTCTAAACAAGAACGGCGGATATACTGAAGCGGAAGGCACCTCTTATGCAGCACCTCAAGTTGCAGGCGTTGCCGCTTTAATGTTGACGGTGAATCCGAAATTGACACAGAAACAAGTAGGGGATTTGATTAACAGTACAGCTGCGGGTTTGGGTGAATATCATTTCGATTATGCGGGAGAGTTTCATCGACCGAACCTGCCGTACACAACTCGGCTCTTTGAAAATCCCTTAGACAAGTACTACAAGAGGAAGGTCGAGTGGCATGAAGAGGTCGGATATGGATTGGTCGATGCTGACAGAGCCGTCGTTCGTGCCTTGTTGGCCCAGTACACCAAACCGATTACGCCTCCGGAGGAGTAGTCATGAAGCTACCGATGAATCGACAGCCCCGGGATTTATTCTCGGGGCTGTAATGTCAATCTGGTAAATCGTAAATTTCATTGTATTTGATTTGAACCTCTGTCCCATCGGGTATGGGAGGTGTTGCCAAACATGCGATCCGGAAATAATCTCCTGTGGGAAATACGATTTCTCCATAATATATATCTATATTGAAACAGAGCGTTTCGCCTTCTGAATATAGACTTTTATGAATTCCATGATATAAATTTGCGGTTAATCCTTTCAACAACAGCAGCGAATATTTCGAAAAATCTATATCGGCAGGAAGAGTCTCGTTCGGAGTGATGCAATGCGCCAGTTCTTCTTGGCTGCGGACAATGCGCAGTTCGCCATAAGGAGTATCGCCCCATTGCCATGTATCCCCCAGCGTATAGTCTTGTAAAAGATAAGAGACGGATCGGTCTTCGGGCGCGGAGCGGTCGTCGCATCCCGCGGCGAACAACAGAGCGAATACGAAAAACGAATGTAAGAAAGTTTTCATGGTAATAGAGATTTTGTTGTTTCTAAATATGTGTAATTATCGTTATAATTAAAAAAAATATGGTCGATTATTAACTATATAAAACTTATTCTATTATAAATTCTCTTCATCTTTACACCGATAAGTTTCTTTATGTTAGTTCGTATTTTTCATTGAGCGGTCTCCGCCTGTTCATATTCTTTCGCCCCGTATCCGGTAAATAGTACTTTTTCATTTCCGATCAGAGTCAGGTGTACCATATTCGAAAGAATATTCGACTATAAAATTAGGATATATTCATTGTCGATGATAAATAATCGCAAGTAATTATTATATTTGCGTAATTATTTTATAATAATTATATGAAGCATCGCATCAATCCCTTTGTAATCAGCGGTTATGTTTCTGCGGAATACTTTTGCGACCGCAAAGCCGAAACTGCGCAACTCATCCGCGAAGTGTCGAACGGCAACAACGTCGCATTGATTTCTACCCGCCGCATGGGTAAGACGGGGCTGATCCAGCATTGTTTCCGAAATCCCGAACTCAAGGACGGATTCTATAATTTCTTTATAGACATATACGCCACTAAATCCCTGCGCGAGTTCGTCTTTTCACTCAGCCGGACGATCCTCGAAACGCTCAAACCTCGCGGCCGCAAAGCTATGGAGCTGTTTCTGCACAACCTCCGTTCCTTGCAGGCCGGCATCACGTTCGACGTGACGGGCATTCCCTCGTTCAATGTACAGTTAGGCGACATTCAGCACACCGAAACCACTCTCGACGAGATTTTCACCTATCTGTCCGCGGCTGACAAGCCCTGCATCGTAGCTATCGACGAGTTTCAACAGATCGCTTCCTATCCCGAAAAGAACGTTGAAGCGATGTTGCGCACCTATGTGCAGCATTGCCCGAACGCTCATTTCATTTTTGCAGGAAGTCAACGTCATACGATGGGCAACATGTTCACCAGCCCTTCGCGGCCGTTCTATCAGAGCGTTTCGATGATGCATCTGGAAAGCATCGACCTCGACGAGTACATCCGTTTCGCCCGGCATCATTTCGAACAGGCCGGAAAGGAGATCGAGCGTTGTGTCGTGAAAACGATTTACGAACGCTTCGATGGGATTACGTGGTACATACAGAAAATGTTGAACGCTCTGTATTCCATGACTCCGAGTGGTGGAACCTGTACCGAGGCAATGATCGACGAGGCGCTGCGCAATATCGTCGGTTCGATGAAATACACCTACACGGAAACGCTCTTTCGAATGCCTGAGCGACAGAAAGAATTACTCATAGCCATTAGCAAGGAAGGGCGCGCTTCATCCGTAACCTCCGGTTCATTCATCAAGAAATACCGGCTCAGCTCGGCCAGTTCGGTGCAGGCCGCAATGAAAGGTCTGCTGGAAAAAGACTACATCACCAGCGAGGCTGGCAGCTACCATGTATACGATCTATTCTTCGGCATTTGGCTCCGCGAGAATTATTGATCCATAAAAAACCGCGCGCCCATTTCGGGGCGCGCGGAACCTTTCTTATCGTATGAATGATCTGCGATTATCAGTTGCCGTAATCTTTAGCATAGGTTTTTCCGCTGTGCGAGCAGGTCAGACCGAATGCCTGAGCCGCAGCGTTGAAACGCGACAGCCCGTTCGACGGCTCCATACGCAGGTTGAAGAACGTAATACCAGCGGCATTCGCATTCATAGCTCTTGTCGTATAGGTTTTAACCAATGCCGTAGCCGGATTTTTAGTCAAATCACACAGATAGGGAGTGTATTTCGACATCGGAATATTAAAGTTAGGAGAACCATATCTGCCCAGATCAGCATAATATGCCATGTCGATATTAGCGATCGCAGTAGCATCGAGCGTATAAGTATTTCCGAAGTCGAATACGGAGATAATCTTGTCCGTCCGACTGCGGAGCTTGTTAATCATCATGCTGTACGAAGTCGTGTTTGCCTGCGGATAACCTTTCTCTCCGTACTTGGCCCACTCGTCGTCGAAGTCGTAGCCGTCCACGATACCTTCGTAGGCCATCAGATCGTCGATGTACTGGTCGGCCTGTGCTTCGGTCAGATTGGCGAATCCCAGACCGGTGTGGTCGCCGAGGTTACCCATCAGCACTTTGATGCCTTTGGCTTGCAGCGGGGCGATGTACTTGGCGGGGTTCGACAGGATCGCTTCGTTGTTGGGGTTGTTGTAATTCGAAGCGTTGCCGACGGCATCGCCGTGGATGTTCGACGCGAAGAGAATCACGTGCGTAAAGAACGGCTCGCCGTTCGAGAGCGTATATTCCCCGGCATTGAGCGGGTTTACGTCGTTTACTTCGACATAGACCACGCGCGCGAAGTTGTCGATGGTCGCGGCACGGGTTTCCGGTGCGCTCTGATCCATTGCAGGTTCTTCCATGTCGTTGCAGGAAACGAACGCGAGTGCAGTCGCCGCCATCAGCGAGCAGGCTGTTTTCAAGTAGTTTTGTTTCATCACGGTTGAAGTTTTAGGTTGTAATTCTGATAGAAACGATAAGAACGGTTGTAAATCCATAACAAAGATAATCAGCCGACACTTCACCGAAACAACCTAATACGTCGTAAAAATAGCGAACTTTCGATTCGAAGTATTCCATAACGATCGACCTGTGAGATAAACCCTTGCCCCTATGATACGATTCGGAGCTATTATGCCTTCGTTTCGAGTGGAACAAAAAATCCGGGGCTTTACGCCCCGGATTAACACACACGATATTAAATTGGTTACCAATCTTTTGCAAATTTTCCATAGCTACCAGAAAGATCAGGACTCATATTCGTAAGATAAAACCGTCCATCATAGATACATTCTATATCCGATAGGATGTAAGAAAACAAAACTTCAAAACCATCTCCGACTCCTTGTTCGATACCGGATCGGGACGGCACCGCATCCCAAATGGCAAACACATTGTACGACTCTGGATGTTGCCAATAGTGCGGTGAGATCTCGGCACAGAATGCGTCGCGTTCATTGGCATGCCATGCCGTATCGTGAATGTCCAACGTCAGCGATCCCCATTTGGACTGTTCCAATCCGGCTATGGGTCTAAGCACGGATTCGGCATCGTTATAAGGGTCTTCCAATTGGTCTATGATGCCGCACCACGCATAGTCTATATACCGTCCGGCTTCGATACCGTTGCGCGCCTCGGCCAAGTCCGCGGTACTCTCCGCATCGCAGGCGACCGTTACGAGCTTCTCCGTACCGAGCGCTTCTTTGGTCGCCTTAATCAGTTTCGAATAGGATGCCGCGTCGAGCGCAGGCTCATCTTCCCGGTAGGCAGCGTCCATTTCCAAGAAATTCACCCCGTCGAGTTCGTATTTGTCCGTCGTGTATTTAATCCGGTATACCAGCTCTCCGATCTCGGCATCCGAGAGGTTGCGGAATCCGCCGTTGATACAGATCAGCACCTTGCGTCCGAGCTTCTGCACGGGCACGACATACTGCTCGCGGTTGTCGAGCACATACTGCAAATCTTCGCCCAGCTCCAGTGTCGCCGAGCCGTATTTACGCCCGATTTTTGCTGGACGCAGACACACAATATCGACACACGTTATATCCCTCCTTTCATCCCCTGTAAATTGGTTGATATAATCTATACTGAACTTCGTGGCGATAATCGGCTGCATCGTTTCGGTATTGACGTAAGATACGACCTTGAAATCCCACGGGTCGAGTACCCCTTCCTGCGCCGGTTCCAAGATAAGCACCACATAGTAGTAAGTCTGCGTACTCACCTCGTCGCCCAGTCCTGCGACTTCGACCGTAACGGGCAGCAGGTAGCGGCCTTTCTCGGCCGCGCCGCGCTGTATGGCGACCGTAAGGTCTGCGGACTCCTTCACTCCTGCGGCGATGGTTTTCTCATAGGCGAACGAAACATTCTCCGTCGGGAACGCCACGAAATCCGTTCCGTTCTGCGTGTTGTAGCTTTCGACTTTCTCGGCATCGGCCGCAAGGGTCAGCGTCGCGTCCTGCCGGGCCGTCTGCGACAGCCGTACGCGCAGGATGTCGCGGCCTTCCGCTTCGCTTACGAGGAAGCGATTGTCGGTTTTTTCGGGGCGGTATATGTCAGCCGAGATACCTTTCATGCCTTCTTCGTCGGGTTGCGTGCCGCCCGTGCGGACGAACTCCTCGTCCGTGCAGGCTGCCAGTGCGAGCGCTCCCGCGGCGAGCAGGCCCCCGCACCATTTTATCAGGTTGTTTCTCCTATCCATAGCTTATTCTTGTTTGTTCAACTGCGGAATTTCGATACTGTTGTCCCATTCGAGCGTCCCTTCGTTCCGCTCGCCTTTCTCGAAGTCGTTGGCACCGTCCAGACACACCAAGTCGTTGCCGTACTGCGACCAGTCTTTAACGGTATTTCCCTGTCCCTCGTCGCATTTCCAGTAGGCGCGCAATTCGGGCTTGGACTCGGGATTCTCCACGTCGTACATATCGCGGAATATCTCCTCCTGCGTGCGGGCCACCGACCAGATGCGCACCTGCGAAACCAGCCCGTTCAGCGGCCGGTGCGGGTCATAGGAGTATCCGACGAAGAACCGGCGTGCATTGGGTGCCTCGGGGCCTCCGAGCGCAAGGTCTATCACGCCGCTGCCGGCCTCGGTTTTCCATGTGGCGTTGCCCGAACTTTGAAGCTGTCCGTTGACGTAGAATTTCAGCTCCGTCGTCGTGAGATCCCACGTCATAGCCACGTGATACCACTCCCCGGCCTGCAACTCTTTCGAGGCGTCCGCCTCGGGGAATTTCGTGCCGGCCGTACCGCCGATCTGCGTCTGGAGCTGCTGCCGCGGGAATCCGTCGTCGCCCAAACGCAGCAGACAGTACTGTTCCACACCCATCACGGACGAAATGTCGGCATCCGCCGAAAATTCGTTGATGTAGATCAATGCCTCATACGTGAGTGCCGTCAGTCCGTTCACGGCCTTTTTACCCTCGTCCGTTTCGAAGGACGGCACCCACAGATATCCGTCCGTGAGATTTGCGGCCGTGGTGATGGCCGACGAGCGCTTCACGAGGAAATAAACTGTCTGGGAGCCTTCGAGCGGCCCCACGCCCGCGGCCGAAACCGTTACGGGCAGTAAAGCCGTACGGTCGATCTCCAGTGCATCGAGCCCTTTGAAATGCACCGTGAGGGGCTGGGACTCGTTCTTGCCGGCTTCGACCTCGACACTTTGCGTCGGAAGTTCATAATAGGCTTCGTCGAGCAGCGCGTAGTCCGTTCCTTTGCGACGGTTGTAGTCGTCCGCAGCCGCAGCATCGACCGAGAACCGCACCTCGGTGGACGCCTGTACGGGTGAGATGAATACGGCTTTGATCTGACGATCCAGTTCCGAAACGGTTTTCTTGAACGTTACGTTCGTTTCGGGCGTTGTCGTAGCCGCATCGACATAGACGGCATTCTTCAGCGGCGTGGTTCCGTCGGCGTAGTCGTCCGACTTGCAGCCCGCACAGAGCAGAAGCACGCCTGCGAGAGCTATATATAATTTTTGCTGTCTCATGATTATTTGTACGAAGGATTCAACATCGAGATAGCCGCTTTGGTGCGGGGATAATTGACGGTGGGGCTGTAATAGTCGGCCGATATTTCGAAGACGCCCAGACCGGCCAGCGGCCCGTAGGCCATGACGCACCGTGCGACCTCGGCGAGTGCGGGCTGCTCGTGCAGCTGGGCGTCGTCGATCACCCCGGCGGGCGAGGCCGCCAACAGGAGCTTCGAGGCCGGGATGCCGAGCCGCTGCACGGCGTAGTCCACCTCTTCGCGGAGCGTGAGCACGTTGTTCATCTGCGAAGCGTCGAGAATATAGAGATCGTAATCGTCCCGCCGTTCGGCTGCCACATACGCGGCATTTCCCTCGAATACGAGCGTCTTGCCGTCGAGGGCCGCCAGCTTGGAGGCTATGTCCGCTTCGGCAGCCTGCGCCGCGGCGTCGGGCGTGCCGTAGAAGGCGATCACAAGGCCGTCGAGTCCGTTTTCAGCGATTTGGGCGAGGGCACGATCCACGGCCCCGGCAGCCGTCGCCGCATCCGAGCAGTCGGCCCACGCGAGCACGCGGGTTCCTTTGCGGTGCACGCGCGGCAGGTCTTCGCGGTCGAAACGCGACAGCGGGTTTTTCAACGCGATGAAATCCAGCGAATCGGGCAGGGCCTTCATAAAGTCTTTGGGCGAGGTCGAAACCGCCGGGGCATTGTCCATGCGGGCATAGACGAGGTAGTGATCCGTCGCTTTATAATCGTTGAGCGCCGCAAGATAGCGGGCATACAACTCGGGGTTCTGCTCTTCGGGGCCGACGGTGCGGCGGTCGATGGATTCCACATCGTTGTCGCACGCCCCCAAGCAGAGGGCTGCGGCCGCGAAGATCGTTATCATGTTCAGTTTCATAAAGCAGTTAGTTTAATGGTTTGCAATCCCACCACAGGCGGGTTCCGGCATTGTCCGCACCGCCGAGCATCTGCACGGCCGCTTCGACGTTGGCCCTGTTCTCGGCATACTCCTCGGCGGGATACGGAACGCGGCGGGCGCCGTATTTGGGCGTGATCGTGCCGCCCGACTTGTCG
This sequence comes from Alistipes communis, assembly GCF_006542665.1. Classification (NCBI taxonomy): domain Bacteria; kingdom Pseudomonadati; phylum Bacteroidota; class Bacteroidia; order Bacteroidales; family Rikenellaceae; genus Alistipes; species Alistipes communis. The sequence continues at coordinate 132,281 of NZ_AP019735.1, read as the reverse complement.
CAGTCGTCCGGAATGGGCATCAGACGCGGGTAGCTCGTGCGCCGGTATTCGGCCCACGCTTCGTTGCCGAGCGGGAACAGGGCGATGTATTTCTGTGTGATGATGCGCTCCAGCGCCGTCTCCTGCGTATCCTCGTCGTTCCACACGGGCGTGATGGTGCTTTGGGCCGCGAAGCCGTGTCCTCCGTTAAGCGGATCGACATAGGCCGCAGGTTTGAGTGTCGCATCCGCAAGGTACGCATCGGCTTTGCCGGCACCCCACTCTTCGAACGAGAGCGCCACGCCTTTCTTGTAAAGCGCACCCGCTTCGGACATCGTGCCCCAGCGGAGCTGGTATTCGGACATGAGGAACGCCACTTCTGCGGCATTCATCCACTTTACGGGCGACTGCTCCGTGATGAGCGGAAACGAACACTGCGTTTTGGCCGCCTGCGCACTCGCCGGCATCACGCCGATGCGGATGCCCTGATACACTTGGCGCGTAATTTCCACCGGCTGTCCCGTGTCGGGGTCGGGAATCGTTTCCGTAACGTCCACTGTCGTGAACATCTTCTCGCGGCGCGGGTCTTCGTAACCGTTCATATAGCAGAGAATGTCGGCCCCGATGACATGATCCTGCCACTCGTTCCAGATCATCGCCAGACGGTTCAACACGGGATGGAACTCGGCATTGTCCGCATTCGCGGTGATGACGCCCGCAGCGATGGCTTCCGCAGCTTTGCTCCGGGCCACGTCGGGCGCGATATACGACAGCCGCATCGCCATACGCAGTTTCAGCGAGTTCGTGAATTTCATCCACTTCGAAATATCGCCGTAGTAGACCATATCGTAGTCGGCGAGTGCTTCGGACGAAAGACCCGTATTGGCCTCGAAGACCGCCAGCGCGGCGTCCAACTCGCCGAACATCGCCGTGTAGACCGTCTGCTGGTCGTCGTAGGCCGTCGTCAGCTCCTCGCCGCCGTTTTCGGCGATCTTCGTGTAGGGAATGGGCCCGAACTGATCCGTCAGGCGATGCATCGACGCCACGCGCAGCACGTCCGCCAGTGCGAGGATCACTTCGTTGTCCGAGCGGGAAACGATGCCCCGATAGTAGGTATAGAGGTTGGTGATGGGATCGACGAAAACGGCCTTCACCCAGTTCGTCGGCGGGTTGCCCGTTTCGAAGCGGTTCGTCCACTCGGGCGTCGAGCCGTCGTAATGCGCATGCGCGTCGCCGACGAGAATCTCCGAGAACTGATACAGATGCTCCTCCGTGGGAACCACATTGTTCTGCATGCCCGTGATTTTGGAGCCCACCAGATAGTTGTCGTTGTTCAACTGATCGTCCGTCGTTTCGTTCGGATTGCGGTTGTACTCATCGAAATTATCCAGACAGCCCGCGAGCATTCCGGCCGCAAGGAGCGTCAGAAAGTATAGAATGGTCTTTTTCATAGCGGTCAGAATTTGATGTTTACGTTAAAGCCGATATTCCGCAGCGAGGGCGTCATGAAGTAGTCGATGCCCTGATAGAAGTTCTCGGTCGAAGCGACGGCTTCGGGGTCGAACGGCGCCTTGCAGTACATCATCCACAGGTTGCGGCCGACGAGCGACACGGTAATGTCGCACACCTTGAGCCAGCGCCGCGGAATGGTGTACCCGACCGAAAGTTCTTGCAGACGCACGTTGGTCGCAGAATAAGTATAGTACTGCGGAAGTCCCGACTGCGCGCCGATGGCGGTGTACCACGTTTCGGCATCGACCATCGAGCGGCCGTTGAGCAGCACGCCGCCCCGGTCGCGTGCCGCGGCCGAGGCTTCCGACACGCCGAACAGATCCATGTTGGCCTGCGTCGCGGAGTAGACGATACCCCCGATGCGGGCCGTTACGAGCGCCGAGAGCTTCACGCCCTTATAGTCGAACGTATTGCGCCACGAGAGGTTGTATTTGGGGAATACCGACCCCAGCTTCATGTCCGGCAGGTTGTCCTCGATGGCGACATTGCCCGCGTCGTCGATCTCGATGTCCCCGTCGGCGTTGCGCCGAAGGTCGGACGTGGTGTAGAGGTCGCCCATCGAACCGCCCTCCTTGAGGATGTATTTCGCGCGTCCGAGCCCTTTGATTTCCAGACGGTCTTTGGAGTAGACCTTGCCCGTCTCGGGATCGCGCCAGTTGCGCATCAGTTCGACGATCTTGTTCTTGTTCCACGAGAACGTTACGGCCGAATCCCACGTGAAACCCCGCCACGTATGCGTATAGCCCAGCATGGCCTCGACACCCGTATTGCGGACGTGGCCCGTCTGCACGTACATGTCAGACCAGCCGGACGAGGCCGAAATATTGGGGTTGAACGTCTGGTTATAGGTATCGGCCCTGTACCACGAAGCCGTCAGCGTGAAGCCGTTGAGAAAGCGCGCGTCGAAGCCCAGTTCCCATGATTTCGTCCGCTCGGGGTAAAGGTCGCCGATCGGGCGGTTGGTCTTGTCGTCCCACCCCGAAGTCGTATGGTCGTAGGGATGCGTCGGATAGGTCAGCTCGCGCGGGAACGGAACGCCCACCGATGCCCACGAACCGCGCAGCTTCAGATAGGGAAACAGCTCCGGAAAATCGAACGTTTCGCTCGGAAGCCACGACAGACCCACCGAGGGGTAGAAAAACGATTTTTGGGGCGAGCCGGCCAACTGCGACGCCCAATCGTTGCGGCCCGTGAGGGTCAGGTAAAGCTGCGATTTCCAGCCTACCTCGACCGAGGCGAACAGGGATTGCGTCTGCTCGTGCCAGCCCGTGCGCTGCACCTTGCGCTTCGTGGATTCGATGGCCTCCGGATGAAAGACGTTCGACGGCTTGGCCAAAGGCCCCGAGAGAATCAGACCTTGCAGCCGCGTGTCGTTGATCGACGCACCCGCGTGGGCCGCGAGCGAGAGGCTTTCGGCAAAGGTTTTCGTGATGTTGAGCATCACGTCCCCGTAGGTCTGGCGCGTCTGCTCGTCCTGCTGCGTGTAGTGGCCGTACTTGCTGCCCTCCAACAATGTGGCGTTCGACGTAGCATAGAGTTTCTGCGTGTAGAACAAATCGGTATTGTCTACCTTGATGCGTCCCGAAACGTCCATCCAGTCGGTGATCTTGTAGGTGGCACCCGCCGTAAGCATGTAGCGCTTGCGCGTATTCTCACGCGGGTTACGGTACGCGATCCAGTAAGGGTTCTGCATACGCAGGTCGCCGCCCTCGCCCTGCGGCCAATACTGCTCGTAGATGTTGCGTGCGGGATTCCAGCGCTCGAAAGCACGCGCCGCGTTGAAATCGTCTCCCCGCGGAAACAGATAAGCCGAAACCAGCGGGTTCGAATAGACTCCCTGATTGGTCATGTTGCGGTCTTGCTGGATGATGTAGTTGGCCGCCACGTCCAGCGTCAGACGGTCGCCCAGAAAATGCGACGTATTGCGGAATGTGAAATTGTAACGGTTGTATTCGTTATTCGGCGTGAGACCGTCGGAATTGACCGCCGCGGCCGAGAAATAGGTCTGGTTCTTGTCCGAGCCGCCCTGCAACGTGAAGGAGTTGGTGTAGACGTGTCCCGTCTCGAAGAAGTCATCATCCGGAGAGTAGTTGTAACGCCCGGCATCCGGGAGGCGTTCGCCCCAGCTATGGATCGTCGAACCCGTGGACTTGCCCTTGCGGCCCGTGCCGTACCGTGTCTGGAATTCAGGCATCCGCAGCGGCGAGAGAAACTCCGTGTTGCTCGAAAGCGTTACTTTCAGTTTGCCCGCTTCGCCTTTCTTCGTGGTGATGAGCACTGCACCGTTCGCGGCATCCGAACCGTAGAGGGCCGAAGCCGCGGCGCCCGTCATAACGGACATCGAAGCGATATCGTCGGGGTTCAGATCCGCGATGGATTCCGTAGCGCCGCGCGAGTCGAACTCCATACCTCCTTTGGACGAGTTGTTGAACATCGGGATGCCGTCCACCACATACAGCGCATTCGAGGACTGCATGATGGATTTCATGCCGCGCATGGTGATCTTCGCGGCACCGCCCACGCCCGACGAGGATTGATTGATGACCGCTCCCGCGACCTTGCCGGACAGGGAGTTGATGAAGTTGGCATCCTTGACCATCGTGATATCTTCGGCCGCGACCTGTGCCACGGTGTAGGCCAGCGCCTTCTCCGAACGTTTGATGCCGAGGGCCGTTACCACTACGGAATCTATCTCCTCGGCAGCCTCTTTGAGTACCACGCGGAACTCCGTGCGGGTGCCGATTTCGAGGTTCTGAGAAGCATAGCCCAGAAAGTTGATCGTAAGACGGGACGTCGAGGGCGACGGTACGCTGAGGCTGAAACGGCCCTCGGAGTCCGTCGAGGTGCCGATCGTCGTGCCCGCGACGAGCACCGAGGCGCCGACGACGGGACGCCCGCCCGCATCGACGACGAGGCCCGACACTGCGGCCGGCTGTTCCTGCGGACGCTTCGACAGGAGGATCGTCGTCGTGGAATTCAAAAACGAATAGGTGTAGGGGGTGGCCGCGAACAGACGGTCGAGGACGGTTTTCAGCGGTTCGTTTTCGGCATACACCGAAACCGGATATTCGATGTCGATCTCGATATTGGGAACGAAGCGATAAGAGGTTTGTCGTTCTATTTCGCTCATAGCCTGCTTCAAAGGCGCTTGTTTCAGGTGCAAGTCCAGACGCGCTGTCTGAGCCTTGCCCGAAAGGGGGATGCACAGCAGAAGCGCCGCGAGCGAAAACGTAAGATACGCACGGATTTGCGCAATACGCTTTTTATTCATACATTTGTCGATTAAGGTTTAAGTAGACTGGTGTTTACGCTTGAACCTTCGGCCCGCACAATGCTCCTAACATTGCGGCGGGCCTCCTTTATTTGGGAAGTTCAGCGGATGGTCGGTTCGGGTAGTTCGGGGGTTAAGTCATAGGCAGAGGCTGTTTATAAGGTTTACGAATAGTTATTTGTGCGGCCGTATGACGACGAGCCGCTTTTCGGAATCGAACGTATAGTCGAAAGGATAGGAGTTTTGCAGGACTTCCAGCGCATTGTCGATGCCGTCCGCGATGCGGATCTTGCCCCACTTGTAACGGCCTGCGGGCATCGGAAGAGCTTCGGAGTCGATTCTCACGTTGAAAGCGCGGCGGAACGTCGAGAGGAGTTCCGCGAACGAGTGTCCCTTGAGGTTGATGTAGCCGTCCGTCCACAGGTAGTCGTCCGCATCCGCGATGCGACCGCGCACCAAAGCCCCGTTTTCGAGCGACGCCGATTCGTTCGCTGCGAGCACGAGCCGTTCGCGCGTCGTACGGTTCACGACCTCGATACGGCCCCGCAGCAGCGCCGCTTCGAATGTCGAGCCCGCGGCATCCGCCCGAACGTTGAACTTCGTGCCCAGCACCCGGACATCGCAGGCCGCAGTGCGAACCACGAACGGGTGATCCTCGTCGTGTCGGACGTCGAACATGGCTTCGCCCGTGATGCCGACCGTACGCTCGCGGCCCGTGAACACGGCGGGGCACTCCAGCGTAGCGCCCGCATTGAGCCACACCGTCGTGCCGTCCCCGAGCGTATAACGCACCGGAGCGTCCTGAGCCGCCAACACCGTTTCCTGACGCCCGAACGTCGTGAGGTAATGCGAGGCCGTGAAATGAACGGCTCCCGCACACAGCACGACGGCGGCCGCCGCCGCGGCACTCCAGCGCAGCAGACGGCGACGGCGGCGCACACGCATACGGCTCGCGGAATAAAGGTCGTCGAGGCGGGCGTCCAGAAGCGTCAGCGTTTCTAATTGCCCGTACATCGCCGAGAGCGTCTTCCGGTTTGCGGGATCGGATTCCAGCCACGCTAAAATCCGGGCCTCTTCCTCTTGCGTGCTGCGGCATTGGATATACCGGTATAATAATTCTTTATCCATTCTCTTGGGGTTGTCTATTATAATAACACCCCACAAAGACGGATAGACAATTATTTTTGAAAATAAATATTTTTAGGAAATGTGCTGTTCTGAAAATAAATGAAATAAGGCTGTTTAATAAGTTTTGTCGCCCCGTTGATTATAGAAAATTATATTAAACTCACTTCTATTTGCAGAAATTGAATATTTCAATTATCTTAATTGTATCAAATATAATTTTAATGGATTTCATAATTATCGTATTATGTACATAAAATCCGTACACATTGAAAACTATAAAAGTTATAAAGGCTGTTTCGATATATCGTTGAACAGCGGTATAAATATTCTTGTTGGCAACAATGAGGCCGGAAAATCGACGCTTATCGAAGCAATACATTTGGCTTTAACCGGAATGCTGAATGGCCGGTATCTTAAAAATGAGCTATCACAATATCTGTTTAACAATGATATTGTTAATGAGTATCTGGACAATCTTAAAAATGGTCGCCCTGCATCTCTGCCGCATATTCTTATAGAGTTGTATATCGGGGGCGATGACTGTCCCATGTTTTGCGGGAATGAAAATAGCCTCAAAGCGGATGACTGCGGACTGTCATACAAGATAACCTTTGACGAACGTTATAGGGATGTTTACGAAGAACTCATCAAACAGGATGTCAAAACGTTACCCATTGAATATTACGATGTCGTTTGGACGTCATTTGCACGGGACGGCTTGATAACAAGTCGCAATATTCCGTTGAAGTCGGCTCTGATAGACTCGTCCAATACTCGCTATCAGAATGGGTCGGACGTTTATATATCCCGTATCGTCAAAGAGTGTCTGGAACCGAAAGAGATCGTGGATATTACTCAGGCGTACAGAAAAATGCAGGAGGTGTTCATGGGGGAAGAATCTATCGGAAATATCAACACTCGATTAAAAGGGGCCAGCAGAATCTCGAATAAAGACGTGGAATTATCCGTCGATTTGTCCTCGAAAAACGCATGGGAAAATTGTCTGATGACCTATCTGGATAAAATCCCGTTTAATTATATCGGTAAAGGCGAGCAATGCATCGTCAAAACCAAATTGGCTTTAGCCCATAAAAAAGCGAAAGAGGCGAGTATAATTTTAATGGAAGAACCGGAAAATCATCTGTCTTATTCCAAACTGAACGAATTGATAGCTGCCATAAAGGAGCATTGCAAAGAGAAACAGATTATCATTTCGACACACAGCAGCTTCGTTGCGAACAAATTAGGTCTGAAATCTTTGATTCTGTTGCATGATCGAAAGACATTGCGGCTGCATGATTTGTCGCCAAGCACGATTGATTATTTCGAGAAATTATCGGGGTACGATACACTGCGACTTTTGCTCTGCCAAAAGGCAATATTGGTAGAAGGAGATTCCGACGAATTGGTCGTGCAAAAAGCCTACTTGAAGAAATACGGAAAACTACCAATAGAAGATGGCGTGGACGTAATAGCTGTCGGCAATCTGTCGTTTTTACGATTCTTGGAAATTGCCAAATACCTTACGATTCAGGTGACGGTAGTTACAGACAATGACGGGAACATTGATGCTTTGAATGAGAAATACAAGGAATACAAGGATTTACCCAATATTTGCATCTGTTTCGATGACACGATAGATGCCGGGGATTTGCGTATTGGCGATAAGCCATTCAACTACAATACGATGGAGCCTAAAATTGTAAAGGCGAACTCATTGGATAAAATGAATATCATAATGGGCACTGCATATGAAAATATTGATGATTTGCACAAATACATGAAAGCACATAAGACGGATTGTGCTTTGGCTATTTTCAATACAACCGAAGAGTTGGTATTTCCTGAATACATAAATAGAGCTATTCTGTGAACAACAAAGTCATTATAGCAGCTGCGGGTTCCGGCAAAACGACGCATCTTATAGAAACGGCACTCCTATTGCGGAATGCCACTATACTTATCACTACATTTACAGACGAAAATGAGAAGGAAATACGAACCCGTTTTTTTGAAAGAAACGGATGCATACCATCCAATGTCGTCATTCAAACATGGTTCTCATTTCTGTTACAACATGGGGTCAGGCCCTATCAAGGATATTTATATGACAAGAATATCGTCGGGTTATCTTTAGTAAACAGCCAATCCGCTTTGCGTAGTCGAGAAACGAATGTCGAACGTCATTATCTTACTGGGGATAAAAAAATATATTCCGACAAAATCGCCAAGTTCGCCTGCCGCTGCGACGAACGCTCCAATGGAGCGGTAATATCCCGATTATCCAAAATATATACTCATATTTTCATTGATGAGGTGCAAGATCTTGCCGGATATGATTTGGAATTTTTAGATAAGTTATTTCTTTCTCCACTGGAAATTCTATTAGTAGGAGATCCTCGTCAAGGAACTTTCTCAACAAATAGTTCTGCTAAACACAAACAATTCAGACGGTCTAATATATTGGATTATTTCAAAAGTCGCAAAATGAAATTTAACCTCGATATTGATTCACAATCTTTGAATGTAAACCATCGGTGTGTATCTGAAATCTGTGATTTTTCAAATAAACTATATCCTGATATGATTGCAACAACGTCTGATAATACATCTGAAATAGAGCATAAAGGGGTATATTTTCTTCGGCAAACAGATGTGGAAGAATATTTACAGAAATACAGTCCTATTCAGTTACGACAGAGTAAAAGTACCGATACCCATCCTGCATACCCGACATTGAATTTCGGGGTATCCAAAGGTTTGTCATTCGATAGAGTTCTCATATATCCAACAAAGCCTATTTTAGATTGGATTATCAGAGGAATAGAATTGAAACCGACAAGTAAGTGCAAGTTATATGTCGCTATAACGCGGGCACGATATAGTGTCGCCATTTTATATGATTATAACGACAATGTAAATATATGTGGAATAACAAAATATAAATGATAATTGTATTGCACCTCTACTATTTGAACCTCTTTCTTGAATATGTAATTAGTAGAGGGGTAAAAACTTGTTAGCAATCTTATTATTTTGTCGCGGACGGCTTAATGAAGCACCGTCCACAATGCCAGCAGAGGGGCATAGTCTTTCAGTGCTACGCGAAGTTGCTCTTTGGCTGTCTGGAGCCGGTAGTTGATCTGACGTTCCGAAAGGCCGTACAGCCGTTCGATCTCTTTGTAGCTCATATTCTCTATACGGTGCGCGAGAAAAACGCGCCGCGTGCGCTCGGGCATCCCCCGGAGCGTGCGTTCGATGATCTCGCTGACTTCCGCATAGCGCATCGTTTCCGGAAGCGTCGTTTCCAGAATATCGAGGTGTTGCTCCAATGTCCGGACAGCCGATGTGCGCAGTTTGTCGTGCGCCTCATGGTGCCGCTTGCAATCCCGCAGATAGTTCAAACATCGGTTTTTGACCGACGAAAGCAGGTAGGCCGGAATATGTTCCGTGTCCACCGTCGCACGGCTTTCCAAGAATTGAATAAAACTTTCCGCAACCAAGTCTTCTGCGGTCATAGCGTCCCGAACGTAGGATTGGGCGATACGCAGGAACCGTGGCTTGTAAGTCATATACAGATGTTCGAAATCGCGCTGCGAGATCGGGAGCTTCGAGGCTGACATCGTTAAGATCGTTAAGGCTGTTTTGCCAAATATACAATTTTATCCCCAATCCTGCAAAACGATCTCGGCACTTACAAAAAAGAGGCTGTCTAACAAGTTTAGGCAGCCCCTTTATTCTTAACTAACTTTTGATAGCAATAGACTTTTGAAAAGCTTTCGAGGGCTTGAAAGCCGGGATCGTATGGGCAGGGACGATCATCGTCGTATTTTTGGAGATGTTACGCGCCGTTTTGGCCGCCCGGTGTTTCAGCAAGAACGTGCCGAATCCGCGTAGGTAAACATTCTCACCGCCGATCAAGGAGTCCCGGAGCTGCTCCATGAATCCTTCCACTACACTCGTTACGATTCCTTTCTCAACGCCAGTCTGCTCCGCGATCCGGCTTACAATGTCCGCCTTTGTCATATCCTTATCGTTTATAGGTTCATTATGATTCATTCCGGTTGCGCTTCGGGCAGGAACGCCGCGAAGATTCTGCGCAGTTCCTTTTCCGATAACCGGTTGCTGCGGATCGTTACCACGCCCTCCGCCGCCTCGGCTGTCAGACGGCCTCCCGTTACGGCACGGCCATCCGCCCCGACATAGAAAGCCGAAGGGTCTGCCTCGACCGCCCACCGCAATATCCGGTCGCATTGTCTTGTTTCGATCGTCAACTTCGCCATAATTCCAATCAGTAGTGCAAAGATAATCTTTTTCCCGCCAGTTCGCAACGCCATGTCCGTTCCCCGTGCCAACGGCTGCCATGCCGACGCCAACGGCTGCCACAGCGGCACCGCACCGCCGTCCGCAGTCCGCGTCGTCTTAAATTTGCAGCAGAACCATTTAATAACGATGCGAATATGTCACAGGAGGACGATCTAAGGGGGCTGTCCAAGGTCATGGACTTCATGCGGGCCCTGAGCATTTTATTCGTGGTAATCCACATCTACTGGTACTGCTACGGTCAGATTCTGGCGTGGAACGTCAATATAGGCGTGATAGACAGGATTCTGCTCAACTTCGACCGCACGGCGGGACTGTTCGGCAGCATACTCTACACCAAACTTTTCGCCGTGCTCTTTCTCGGCCTCTCGTGCCTCGGCACCAAAGGGGTCAAGGAGGAGGAGATCACATGGCGCCGGATCCTCGCGGCACTCGCGGCCGGCTTCGTGCTCTTCTTTTTCAACTGGTGGCTGCTCGACCTGCCGCTGCCGCTGTCCGCCGTCACGGGGTTCTACATCCTGACGCTATCGGCCGGATATATCTGCCTGCTGATGGGCGGCGTGTGGATGAGCCGGCTGTTGAAGAACAACATGATGGACGACCCTTTCAACAACGAGAACGAATCGTTCATGCAGGAAACGCGCCTCGTTGAGAACGAATACTCGGTGAACCTACCGACGCGGTTCTATTATAACAAGCGGTGGCACAATGGCTTCGCCAACGTCGTAGTGCCGCAGAGAGCCTGTATCTGCGTCGGCGTTCCGGGGTCGGGCAAGAGCTACGCTGTTGTCAATCAATTCATCAAGCAGCAGATCGAAAAGGGGTACACGATGTACGTTTACGATTTCAAGTTTCCCGACCTCGCGGAGATCGCCTACAACCACCTGCTGATGCACCAAGAAGGCTACAAGAAGGTACCGACCTTTTACGTCATCAATTTCGACGACCCGCGCCGCTCGCACCGCTGCAACCCGATCAATCCCGCCTTTATGAACGACATCTCGGACGCCTACGAGAGCGCCTATACCATCATGCTGAACCTGAACAAGACATGGGTGCAGAAGCAGGGCGATTTCTTCGTCGAGTCGCCCATTATCCTTTTCGCCGCCGTGATCTGGTTCCTGCGTATCTACGACGGGGGAAAGTACTGCACTTTTCCGCACGCCATCGAGTTTCTGAACAAACGCTACGAGGATATCTTCCCGATTCTGACGAGTTATCCGGAGTTGGAAAATTATTTAAGTCCGTTCATGGATGCGTGGCTCGGCGGGGCGCAAGACCAGTTGCAGGGCCAGATCGCCTCGGCCAAAATTCCGCTCTCGCGCATGATCTCCCCGCAGCTCTACTGGGTCATGTCGGGCGACGACTTCACGCTCGACATCAACAATCCGGACGATCCGAAGGTGCTGGCGGTGGGCAACAACCCCGACCGGCAGAACATCTACGGCGCAGCCCTCGGTCTGTACAACAGCCGTATCGTAAAGCTCATCAACAAGAAGGGGCAGCTCAAATCGTCGGTCATCATCGACGAGCTGCCGACGATCTACTTCAAGGGCCTCGACAACCTGATCGCCACGGCCCGGAGCAACAAGGTAGCCGTGTTGCTCGGATTCCAAGACTTCAGCCAGCTCAAACGCGACTACGGCGACAAGGAGGCCGCCGTGGTGATAAACACCGTCGGCAACATCTTCTCCGGACAGGTAGTGGGCGAAACGGCCAAGATGCTCTCGGAGCGGTTCGGCAAGGTGCTGCAAAAGCGACAGTCCATGACGATCAACCGCAACGACAAATCGACCTCCATATCGACGCAGATGGACAGCCTGATCCCGGCCTCGAAGATCTCGACGCTCACGCAGGGGATGTTCGTCGGGGCTGTGGCCGACAGCTTCGAGCAGCCTATCGAGCAGAAGATATTCCACGCCGAAATCGTCGTGGACAGCGCAAAGGTCAAGGCCGAGACGGCCCGCTATGTGAAGATACCCATAATCACCGACTTCAGGGACGAGAACGGCGTGGAGCGCATGCAGGAAACGATCAAGGAGAACTACGACCGTATCAAGGCCGAAGCCGCGGAGATCGTCGACAAGGAACTCGACCGCCTACGCAAAGACCCCGTGCTGTGCAAGCTGCTGCCGCCGGAGCAAGGAGCATAAAGAGACGGAATTGTGTCAAAACGCAGATTTTTGATACATCCCTATTTCGGTCAGGGTTTAGTAAGATAACGAGAGTGCAGAAAAAGGGCAAGTGTTTTATTTACAGTATATTAGTTCTCTGTTTGCATATGCTTGGAGTAATAGAAGCAGCAAAATCGGGCAGGTTTAACGGTAAGTTCGGCTACTTATCCGTTATTTGTCCGAAATGCTTTGTTTTTTTTTTTTAAATATTATTTTTCAACATTTTACATCGAAATTCCGCATAGCAAATAACTTGGCTTAACGTTTGACAGACCTTCAATGTTCGAGTTATCATGCAACGCAGCACTTTCCAAGTCTTTTTCTACGTGAAAAGGCTATCGGAAAAATACGGTCAAGTCCCCATTATGGTTCGGTATTACGATCAACGGCACGATGTCGCGGTTTAGCTGCAAACTCTCCGTTCGCGCCTCACTCCGGGATGCCAAGGCTAACCAAAGCGGCAGGCAAAAGCCTCGAAGCCCAGCACATCAACGAAAAACTGAAAAATATCAAGACCAAGCCTCTGCGATCGGAATTCGTATGTCACGGTCGAAAAGATCCGCAACGCCTTCCTCGGTATGGGCGATGACTGCTGCCTGCTGCTGCAGACCTTCGACGAATACCTTGCGGGCTTCTTCAAACGTGTCGATAAAGATCGTGCTTATTCCACCTACGAGGATTACTGTCTGCGTCGCAGGCGTCTTGCTGCTTTCCTCGAATATGAATATCATGTCAAGGCCATTCCTTTCAAAGAGCCGGAACGCGACTTTATCGAAGAGTTCGTCGTTTACCTCTCCACGGTAAAAGGTCCTGCCTCCGGAACGATCCATGCCGGGGTCAAAAAACTGCGTCTGATGACCTATAACGGTGTATAAGAACGGCTGGATTTCCGTCGCCTCTTTCGCGGGATTCCATGTCAAACCGACATACGCCGAACGTCGTTATCTTCCATGGAACTGGAGCAGTCGTTCATCGAAAAATTCCACGCCTATCTGCATCATGACCTCGGCATATTCTCCAACGCCTCGTCCGGATTCAACTGCCTGAAATATCTGGTCAATACTGCCTTCAACAACGGCTGGATGCCCCGCAACCCTTTAACACTCTACCGCTGTACTTCTCCGCAATGTGCGGAATCTTTGCGGTGGCCGGGCGACGAGGCCGTATCATTGCTGCCGATGGGGTTCTCGACAGACCGCAGCCGAAGGTGGTACAGAACGTCGGCGGCAATTTCAGCACTTTCTATCGAACGCTTATGCAGGAAGCGTTCGCAAAGAGTGCCGTAAACGGGCCGTCGAAGATGGAAAGTTTTAGACTCGAAGATAAGCAAATTAGCAAGCGAAGTATCATATGACATAGCAATACGGTATTGGAGGAATAAACCGTAAATTATATCTTTGCTCCTGATAAAACAATCCTTCTCATTATGAGACGAACTATAATTCTATCTGTTTTTACCATGCTGATATTCATCAGCTGCCAGAAAAACACTATTGTTGAATTACGGTTGAAGCATGCGGAAGAATTGATGTCGGAGCATCCTGATAGTGCTTGGCATATACTTGAATCCATCGACCGACAAGCACTCGATTCCCGGCGCATAAGAGCCCGTCATGCTCTTTTGTCGTCACAGGCGCTCGACAAAAATTATATCGATGTAAACAATGATTCTTTAATCTGTATTGCTATTGACTATTACGCGAATCATGGCAGTTATGAAGATCGGGCTAAAACATATTACTATCACGCGATAGTTCAAGGTAACGCTTCAAATACAGAGGCAGCCATCAAAGCTCTCGTTATGGCCGAGGAATATGCCAAGAAAACAAAAAACAGTCTCTTGAACGGTTTAATATTTTCGTATCTTGGAGATCAATACTATAGTCAATATAGCTTTGATGGAGCCATTGCGGCTTATTCTTCTGCAATTCCTTTCTTCGAAACTATCAAGAATAAAACTTACCTTTTATACGTATTATGGCGAAAAGGTGTATCGCTGAATTTGGCCGATAATCCACAACAAGCGATCGAGTGTTTATCCGAAGCGCAAACGATCGCGGTAGATTTGGGAGACCGCCCCGCAATCTTGGATATTATAGCTTCCATCGGAGGAATAAAAATAGATAGGAACGACGATATAACATCCTTACAAACTTATAAACAAGATATATTCGATATATATAACAGATATGCTGATGGAGAAATTCCGGTGGAGCATTATCCTCTTATCGGATATATTTATTGGCAGGAGGGACAGATCGACTCCGCCCGTATATTGTGCAATCGATACTATTCGCTCCAACCTCATATAACATCATTGAATGTGGGCGTTTTGAGTATTCTGTCTCAGGTTGAAGAATCGGATGGCAATTATAAAAAAGCGTTATTTTACGAACGTTTGTACTCCAATTATTCCGATTCTCTCAATATGGAATGGCGCAATAACCTGGTGCAAAATCTCGAACGGAAATATAGAACCGAATATTTTCAAAAGTCCTATGCCGCATTGAAAAAGACGAGCCGGTATGCGATGGTATCTTTGATTTTGGTTATTGCAATAATCATAATTCTTGCAGCGGTTGTAATTGCGTCTTACAAACGGGCCATATATCGAAAAAATCAGGAACTCAGCGAATATGAACATTATATAAGGGAAAGTAAAACGCATTATGCGGAACTGACCCATGAGTATAATGAAATCAAAAGGAATCTGACGATTCCCAATGAGCATTCTCAAACCTTATTTGTCATCTTGGAGAATAGAATCAAAAGCCTGCAAAAATTACTGGAATTGGCATCTATTTGTGAAACGAATCCAGATAATTTTTACAGACAATTCAAGGAACACCTCAAGGTCGCTTCCGGAAAAAATCAAGAATTGGCGAATGATGTGATTGCTATCGCGAACTTATCCTGTCATGGAATAATTGACTATTTACAAAAGTCATATCCGGCACTTTCACAACGCGAACTTTGCTATTGCGGGTTTATTTGTTTGGGATTTTCTCCGGAAAGTATTCGGATTTTATATAATCATACGAATACTTACAGCATCTATACGCTGCGAAGCAAAATTCGCAGTAAATTGGGAATAACGAACGATTCGTCGAACCTCGAAAAATACATCGTAGAACTGAAAAAATACCTGGGTAAAACGACTGATCTTGTATAACTATTTGTATTTCAATAGAATACCCCCCCCACGCAGAACCGTCTGTGGGGGATTTTTATTTTATTACACTGAAAATCAAATACTTGAACTCAACACTCCGGCATATAATATTAGTATATGATTTTTATTATACATATAATTGATAATCAAATAATTGCAGAACATAGTATAATATCGAAATGTATGGTTTTTTAATATTTTTCCCATTTCAAATTTTTAAATTTGACATACACAATTACTAATAATAAACATAGAAAAATGAAAAGGATTATTCTTCTTATGTTTCTGAGTTTTCTTGCGTGTGGAGAACTCGTTGCGGCCAATGAAATTAGCCGGGAAGTAAAAATCAAAATTGTTATTTTAGGAGGAGATAGGCCTCGCCCTCGGTCAGAACAAAGCTGGAATATCGTGGCTGCCGAATTGAACGGCAACCTATTATTTATTGATTTCTATGAAACCGTCGGCAAGGTTACAATTACGGTGAAAAATTCATATGGACAAATCGTCTGTTCGCATCCTTGCGATACGACATTCGAGCCGGTAGTAATCATGAATGTCCCCGTTGATAAGGATAATTATACCATCAATATTATCGGAGACCAGATAGAAGCTTACGGAGAGTATTACTTATAGAACGCCCATTATAATAATCGATTGAATGTGGGCTGACATAAAGGGCATTTAATTATTGAAATTCGGATTGCGCAGTCCTGAGGGAGGTTGTCGAAAATCCTTAAAAAGAGTAGACACTAATACTAATTTTTACAATGTTATGAAACGTTTTGAGGTAATCAACGGTTCGAAGTTCGAACGTTTATCGTACACTGAAATGGCTCAAACCAAAGGTGGGCAATTTTGTATTTCCTGCATGAAGCGGGGGCGGGCCATTCGAATCGGCTGGAAAACACAGGAAGAATTACGCCAAGAAAATATTCCGACTTCTTTCCCGATGCGTTAATTAGACGAGATAGAGGAGAGGGAGAATTTCCTCTCCTCTATCGAAACAACTTCTCCATTATGAAAAGGAATATATTTGTTTTCGCATTGATTTTATCAATTATCACGTTTAATTACGCCGTTGTATATGGAGACGTAGCCTATCAAAATGCAGACAGCCTCGCACAAATCCGGGAAAATCGAGAAATAAAAATCAGCGGCAAAATCGACATAACGGATATTGCAACGCCGGCAACAGAGGTACCCAAGTTTCTCTCATTGTCGGGCCTGCCCCATCCTTTCAATGATTCCATACCGGAATATATATTGGATCAGGTAACACTCCGAAATAAAAGTTTATCTAAGGACTCATTATGCAGTGCAGACTTAATTTGGGTACTTCGCCCCTATCTGCAATGGCTGCAAAATATCGATCCTCATTTTCGGGTCGAACCGCAACCCGTTCATTTCTCGGATGTAAAAAAAGCCGATGATATTTCCGTATTCGGTTTTTTATCGCTCAACGTCAATGATACGCTTATCGTAGATCGTTCAATCGACCCTCTCTTTCAACAAGGCGATCGAATCCTGCGCATCAATGATGTCCCAGCCTCACAATATCTTCAATATTGCTATGACGACAGACATATCTACCCGTTCACCCTTTTATCCAATTATCATTATGCGATTATTACTGCATTTGATTACAAGATTCGTTTGGCTCGCAAAGGCAATATTTTGGAAATCAATACATCCGGCTTCCCGTGGAAAGACGTGTATCTCAAATTGAACCGACAACGTGAATTTCAAAGTCGAATCTTCAAAGATGCCAAAACAGGATATTTTTCGATCGGAGAGTTTTATCCTAATAACAATCTTCTGATTCGCAAGCTGCGAACGGCCGTACTTCAGGCTCGGCGAGAGGGATGTACTTCGTTCATATTGGATTTAAGAGGCAATCCGGGCGGTAACGGACATTCATTCGACAGGCTGCTATCCATATTCATCAATCGGTCGACCATTCCGTATTTGAAGAACGAACGATTAAAAGTCTCTCCATGGACCTTAAATGATTACGATTTTCTGACCTCGGATATGCTCGGTTCGGTCATCGAGGTTCCAAGTCAACACATAAATAAAACCATATACCTCGATCAACAATTATACATCCCGGGGATGCAATACTATGTATTGATGGACAAAGATACGAGTTCAATAGCCGCATCGTTCTGCAATATTCTGCAATACAATGGCGCCGCCCTGTTAGCCGGGGAACCACTACGCCGCAATGCGTTGAAATACGGGGAAACTGTGGAGGCCCGATTCGGAATTTCCGGATTATATCTCTGCGTATCGACGGTCGAATACGACGAATACACCCGTGCTGTCGACGGGGTGCTGATGCCCGACATCGCCATTCCATACATAGCGCAGGATTACCTTTCGGGAGGGGATGCCATGCTCGACAAATTGCTGGAAATCATTGAATCCAACCCAATAAATTAAAAGTACATGACCGATCTGAAATGGTCTCGTTTCAATTTTCCGGTCGAAACGGAAAAACATCGGATATATATAAGAGTTGCGCAACTCAAGGAGTATTCTGAAAATCCTAAAAAGAGTAAGAAGTTAATTTAATCAATTGAATTATGAAACGTTTTGAAGTAATCAACGGTTCGAAGTTCGAACGCCTTTCGCATGCAGAAATGGCTTCTGTAAAAGGCGGCCGAGTGTGTATTTCATGTATGAAACGTGACAGAAAATTCAAAGTTGGGGTAGAAGGTACCAGTTGGTACTTTGGACCTAACAAGACTCCGTCGTACAACAACGGTGAATTTGATGACATGTACTAATCGCTAAACGCAGGATTGTTACGGCGCAAATAACCGTAACAATCCTGTATTTATTACTATTTTATTACTATGAAAAACCGCATGTCCCGCCTCCAATTATTGTTTTGTATCCTTACATTTATAGCAATTTTACCATGTGCTGCACAGGATACTAAATCATACGCACACACTCTGGAACTGCGTAACAGCCGCATGGTTCCTGTCGAGAATCGCGCCATCGAAATTTACGACGTCGTTACTCCCAGAACCGAAATCGGACAGAGATTGTTCAAAATACACGAGCATCCGGCTTTCGATTCCCTGTTGACCCCCGAAGCGGAGCAGCGCATCCTTTCGGAGATCAATCTGCGCTGTAATAAGCTCGACAAGGATACGCTCCTGACATCCGATCTGATTTGGGTGTATCGCCCTTACTTCGATTGGCTCTTCAACGAAGATCCCCACTGTCGAATTGAGCCCATGATTCCGGCCAAAGACGTGCGAGAGACCAAACGCCTCAAGGTTCCGGAATTCGACGTTTTATGCATCAATGACACGCTGATTGTCAACCAATCTCTCGACCCGGATTATCAAACAGGCGATCGAATCCTATCTGTCAACGATATTCCGGTATCTACCTTTTTGGAATATACCTACCCCGACCGCTACGATACTCCAGCCAATATCATGCGCCATTATTATTTCAGCAATGTCGTTGATACATTCCGGATTAAACTGGAACGCGGCGGGTGCATAATCAACACAAGTACAGCCGGTGACACCCAAAGCCGTGTAGTGCTGAAATTGAAGCAACAGCAAGCACTAAAGGTACAAACGTTCCCCGATGCCAAGAGTGCTTGTATTACCATTCCCTCTTTTTACCCTAACAATAGTTGGCTCATCAAAAAACTACATAACCAAATTAAAAAGTTTAAGGCCATCGGCATTACCAACGTCATTCTCGACTTGAGAATGAATCCCGGAGGAAACGGAGATCGATTCGACGAACTACTCTCCATTTTCATCAACCGGCCATCGGTGAAATACCTTCGAAAAGCCAAAGTCAAATGTTCGCAGAAGACGATAGATCTGTATGATTTTCTTACAGAAGAGATGCTTGGACAGACTGTTGAACTGCCTGACAACGAGATTGTACGTGAATTTCCGTTACAATCCGAGATGTATATTGACGGAATGCGATATTACGTGTTGATGAGTCGAGATACAGGCTCGATAGCAGCTTCGTTTTGCAATATTCTTCAATTCAATGACGCAGCATCGCTCGTAGGAGAACCTCTTTTGCACAATGCCCTGAAATACGGAGAAACAGTGCAGGGCAAAACATTATTGCCCACGTTACTCAAACAGACAGGTATTTCAATCGTCGAATACGATGAATACACCCGTGCTGTCGACGGGGTGCTGATGCCTGATATCGCCATTCCATACATAGCGCAGGATTACCTTTCGGGAGGGGATGCCATGCTCGACAAATTGCTGGAAATCATTGAATCCAACCCAATAAATTAAAAGTACATGACCGATCTGAAATGGTCTCGTTTCAATTTTTTGGTCGAGACGGAAAAACATCGAAAATATTTATACAACAGCTACTCCAATAGCTTAATCGCATTGGACGACTCGTTGTACGAGAGCCTCCTGTCTTTATCTCGGGATAATGGAACGTCAGTTTTGTCGGCATTTTCCGAAGAGGAAATAGAATATCTGAAAAAAATATATGCGCTGGTCGGAGACGACGATGCCTTGGTAGACATTCTTCATCATCAAAGCATGTCTCGGTTGTATTCGAAAAAGACCCTGGTCCTGACCATCGCACCTACTCAAAGTTGCAATTTTGCTTGTACGTATTGTTTCGAGAAATGGCGTCAGTCGGGTGCGCTTTCGAATCGGACCGAAGATGCGATCATAAACTATATCAAGCATCTAAAGCAGGAGGATGGCCTTGAATCAGTCAATCTTACATGGTATGGCGGGGAGCCGTTATTGCAATATAAAAGGGTTATCTCATTAGCCCGAAGAATTGATGTGCTGGGGCTGAAAATCAATGAAAATCTGCTGATAACCAATGGATATTTCTTCACACCGGAAGTTGTCGAAAAACTGGTCGAAGCTAAAATCTCGGAAATCCAGATAACTCTCGATGGGTTCAGGGACACTCACGATATTCGGCGACCTTTGGTCAATGGAAAAGGAACATTCGATACGATTATCAAAAATTTGGATGATTATTATAACGGTCGTTTCAGGGATGCATTCGCCATCGCTATTCGGGTAAATATCGACAATCGGAATTATGAAAGCTTTATGGAAATATACCAATGGCTGAACGATAGGTATAAATCTAAAAAGCTAATCGTATACCCCGGAATCGTGGTTCTGGATGAAACCGATTGCAACGCCTCGACATGCTTGAGTCGAAATGCCGTAACGGATATTTTCCTCGATTTATTTACCAAATACGGAGTCGTCACGGAGGAATTATATCCCGATGATGTGAATATGGAATGCATGACCCGCAGCCCGTATAGCATGCTTATCGGCAGTCAGGGCGAAATTTACAAATGTTACGAGGACCTCGGGAATAAAGAGCTGACCGTAGGGAACATCAATGACCCGGAAATATGGCACAATTACGAATTAATCGCGAAATATGCCGTAGGGATTGACCATTATAACGATCCGAAATGCCGTAAGTGCAGTTATTTGCCTATATGCCGAGGCGGTTGTCCCATTCGTCGTTTCGAGAATGTATATAAGGGGAAACATAACGATTGTTGCACGCCGTTCAAAGGCCGCATAAAAGACTATATTGAACTATACTCGAAAATTCTTAATGACTAATCGTATATGGTCTTCCCCTCTTTTACCCAGCTCGATGCGATGGACTGCGGGCCGACGTCGCTGCGGATCGTGGCGCAGTACTACGGGCGGCACTACTCGCTTCAAAATCTGCGCGAGCGGTGCCACATTACGCGCGAAGGGGTATCACTTTTGGGTATCAGCGACGCCGCGGAGTCGATCGGCTTTCGTACTACGGGGGTGAAGATGACCTGGGAGCAATTGCGGGAGAAGGCAACACTACCTTGTATCGTACATTGGAACCAACAACATTTCGTGGTCGTTTATAAAATCGTCAAAATCCATAATGATTGGGAGATTCATATTTCCGATCCAGCCGCAGGGTTATTGAAATACAGAGAAGCCCAATTTCTGAAATCGTGGATACAAAGCGGTCGTAAATCATTCAACATATCGGTCGATTCAGCTTCGGCGTCTTCCGCTGCATCCCGATATGGCATCGCCCTGTTGCTGGAGCCTACGCCCCAATTCTACAAGGAGAAGGGCGACGAGGACAAGCGGCTGAAACTGGGTTATCTGCTGCAATATCTGCGCCCGTACAAGAGCTATCTAGTGCAACTGGCCTTAGCGATGCTCACGGCCAGCGTGCTGAGCCTGATCCTGCCGTTCCTCACGCAGTCGGTCGTGGACAAGGGCATCGGTACGGGCAATCTCTCGTTCGTGGTGATGATGCTCATCGCCCAAGTGGTGCTGGTACTGGGCCAGCTGGCCAACAACCTCATCCGCTCGTGGCTGATGCTGCACATGACCACCCGGATCAGCATTTCACTCATCTCGGACTTTTTGGCCAAGCTCATGCGTCTTCCGATCGCCTTCTTCGATTCGAAGATGGTGGGCGACATCATGCAGCGCATCGGCGACTACGACCGCATTCAGTCGTTCCTCACGGGCTCGCTGCTGAGCATGGCGATGGCCGTCGTGTCGTTCGTCATCTACGGAGCCGTGATGGGCGGCTACGACCCGACGATTCTCGGCATCTTCCTGTTGGGCAGTGCACTCTACATCGGCTGGATCCTGCTCTTCATGAAGCGTCGCCGCAAGCTGGACTACATGCGCTTCCAAGAGGCGGCAGCCAACCAGAGCAACATCGTGCAGCTCATCAACGGTATGCAGGAGATCAAGCTCAACGACTGCGAAAAACAGAAACGCTGGGAATGGGAGCGCATTCAGGCGCGGCTGTTCCAAGTCTCCATCAAAGGGCTCGTGCTGGGGCAGACGCAGGAGGTGGGCGGCACGTTCATCGACCAGACCAAGAACGTCGTCATCTCGTTTCTGGCCGCCTCGGCCGTCATCGAGGGCGATATGACCCTCGGCATGATGGTCGCCCTGCAATACATCATCGGTCAGCTCAACGCACCGCTGTCGCAGTTCATCCAATTCGTGCAGGCGACGCAGGATGCGAAAATCTCGCTCGAACGCCTCTCGGAAATTCAGGAGAAAGACGACGAGGAGCCGGCCGACGAAGAGCGCATCCGCATGATTCCCGACCATGCCGACATCGAATTCCGGGGCGTAACGTTCCAATACGACGGCCCGCACTCGGCCAAAGCGCTCGACGACGTGTCGGTAACGATTCCGGCGGACAAGGTTACGGCCATCGTCGGGGCGAGCGGCTCGGGCAAGACCACGATGCTCAAGCTGATGCTGGGCTTCTACACGCCGACCTCGGGCGAAGTGCTGCTCCACGACCGCCGCATCGCGCAGTACAGCCCGTCGTGCTGGCGCCGGGCATGCGGTACGGTCATGCAGGAGGGATACATCTTTTCGGATACCATAGCCGGTAATATCGGCGTCTCGGACGAACGGCCCGACATGGAGCGGGTGCGCCGTGCGACGCGCATCGCCAACATCGACACCTTCATCGACGAACTGCCCTTGGGCTACAACACGAAGATCGGTACCGACGGCCACGGACTGAGCGTCGGGCAGAAACAGAGGCTTCTGATCGCGCGGGCCGCCTACAAGGATGCGAAGTACCTCTTCTTCGACGAGGCGACCAACTCTTTGGACGCGAACAACGAACGCACGATCATGGAGCGCCTCGACCGGCTCTTCGAGAACAAGACGGTCGTGGTGGTGGCGCACCGCCTCTCGACGGTCCGCAATGCCGACAAGATCGTCGTGCTGGACCATGGACGCATCGTCGAGCAGGGCACGCACGACGAACTGACGGCCAAACGGGGATATTATTACGAACTGGTGAGAAATCAGTTGGAACTGGGAAATTAAAACGAAGGAACAATTATGCCTGTCAGACACGATACTTTTTACAGCGACGAGGCCCAAGCTATCCTGGGGCGTGCGCCGTCATGGGTGGTGCGCTGGGGAATCACGGTCGTGTTTTTGATTTTTGCAGGAATCGTCATCGGCTGCTATTTTATCAAGTACCCCGATACGATCGAGGCTCCGGCGGTCATCACGACCGTCAATCCTCCCTCCGATCTGGTGGCGCGTTACGACGGGCTGATCGACACGCTCTGCGTAAAGGACAAAGAGCTCGTCGAACGGGGAGAGCTCATCGCCGTGCTGCACAATGCCGCGGAGCGACGGGACGTGGAGCGCCTCTCGGAGCATCTTCTCGCCGCCGATACGCTCGCGCCCGCCGCCCTCGCAGCCAGTCCGTGGCTCGACGGAGAATATGCGCTCGGGGAGCTGCAATCCGCCTTCGCCGAGTTTCAAAGCCGCTGCCACGACTACCGCCACTACCTTGCGACGGACAATATCGCCCGCAAAAAAGAGCTTCTGCGCGAACAGATCGCCAAGAACCGTGAGTATTACGCCAAACTCGAACGGCAACGTTCGCTGCTGTTGCAGGATCTCGACTACGGCCGCCGCACGCTGGAGCGGGATTCGCTGCTTCTGGCCGAAGCCGTGATCTCCGCCGCCGACTACGAAACCACGGCCCAGAACTACCTCTCGAAGCAGAACACGAAGGCAGGGTTCGACGCCACACTCACCTCGACCGAGCTGCAAATCATCCAGTCGGAGCAGCAGCTCGTGGAACTGACGCTCCAACAGGAAAACGAAACGGCGGAATACGAGCGGACGCTGGAGCAGAGCCGCCAGCAGCTCGCGGCCCAGATCGCCCAATGGCGGCAGCAGTATGTGCTGGAGGCCCCGGTCGCCGGCCGCGTAACGCTCGTGAACTATTGGAGCGGGAATCAGCATGTCGCCGTCGGCGACAAACTGGCGAGCATCGTTCCGGACGGTGCGACGGAGGTCATCGGGCGCCTGCAGGTTCCCTCGGCGGGCTTCGGCAAAGTGAAGGTCGGCCAAGGGGTGAACGTGAAGCTCAACGGCTATCCCTACATGGAGTTCGGCGTGCTGCGGGGCCGGATACGTTCGCTGTCGGCCGTGCCGGAACAGATACAGACCCAGAGCGGTACGACCATCGCCTACACCGCCGAGGTCGTCTTCCCCGACGGAATGACAACTTCGTACAAGCGCGAGCTGCCGATGATTCAGCGGATGGACGGCACGGCCGAGATCGTAACCGAGGACATGCGGCTGATCGAACGCTTCATCCAGCCCGTCGTGTCGCTTTTCAAAAACCGATGAGCCGTATGAAACGAACGTACATCGTACCGCTCGGACTGCTGCTGTTCTTCGGCACCTCCGGCTTCGCACAGGAGCGGCGCTGGACGCTGGAAGAGTGCATCACTCATGCCTACGAGCACAACATCGAAATCAAAACAGAGGAACTCACGGCCGCGGAAAAACGCATTGCGTTGTCCGAATCGAAATGGAACTATGCTCCCGATCTCTCCGCCTCGACCGGCGTATCGTTCTCGACAGGGCGCGTGCTCGACGAGACGACCTATGAGTTCGTGGAGAACGAGACCGTGGCGGGCAACAACGCCTCGCTCGGGGCGAATATCCTGCTCTTCGGAGGGCTGAAGAACTACTACAACCTCAAACGCGCGCAGCTCGATCTGCGGTCGTCGCTGCTCGCCGTGGAGAAGATGCGCAACGACGTGCGGATGAACGTTACGGCCTATTATCTGGAGATCCTGTGTGCCGAGGAGACGATCCGCGACGCCGAACAGGTCGTGGCGGAACTGAGGATACAGGAAGAGAAGACGGCGAAGAAGGTCGAGGCACGCAAGGTTACGACGGCCGATTTGCTGCAAATCCGATCGCAATTAGCCGATGCGGAGAACGACGTGCTGACGGCACGGAACACCTACGACATCGCGCGGCTGAACCTCTGCCAGCTGCTCGAAATCGACGACTATACGACCTTCCGGACCGTTGCGCCCGATGTCGGGGAGCTGACTCGTTACGACATCGCGGACAGCCCGGCAGAAGTGCTCGACGCCGCCCGGGGATTGCCCGAGCTGGAGGCGGCACGCGTGGGGATCGATCTGGCCCGCCGCAACCTGCAAATCGCACGCACGGCCTATTGGCCGACGCTCTCGCTCTCGGTCGGGTACGGGTCGAGCTATTCCGATGTACGGCAGAAGATGTTCCGGAATCCCGACGGCACCTATCGCTACGACGCCTATCCGTTTTTCGAACAATACAAGGACAATGCGAGCAGCTATGTGTCGCTGTCGCTCAATATTCCGATTTTCGGCAAATTCACGACCCGCAAGAACGTGCAGCGGCAGAAACTCGCCATACGGCAGGCCGAATACGCCCTGCGTACCACCGAAAAACAGGTGGAGAAGGAGGTTACGCAGGCGCTCATCGACGCCCGAACGGCGTGGGAGCGATACCGCGGAGCGCAGCGGTACGTCGCCTCGGCCGAGGAGGCCGCCCGGCAGATCGCCCGCAAGTACGACCTCGGTGCCGCGACCGTAACAGATTATAATACCGCCGTCAGTACGCAGGTCAAGGCTCGATCGCAACTCCTGCAGACGAAATACGAATATCTATTCAAGATAAAGACTTTAACCTATTATACGAACTACTACTATGGAGAATGAAGGACAGCAAACTAAAAAGCAAGTCATTTTAGGATGGGCGCCTCCCGCAAATGTTTATATGCCTTCGCCGGCTATGTCGGTGTTAAAAGCCTATCTCCAAAATTTCGGATACAACGTCTGCATCGAATATTGGAACCTTTATTTGCGGAAGCTCCAGAACGAATTTATGTGGAGTGACGGTACTTTGGCAGATGAAGGAGCCGAACATCTGTTGCTGTACTACAATTATTTGGCGATCAAACATAAAGACACTTGTGCATATAATCGACTGAAAGTTTTGCTGAAGGCTATCAAACCTCAGTATATCAATATGTCTCCTAATTTTTGGGATGAACATATGCATCAATATGCTCAAAAGTTCGAAGATCTGTTGAATGAAATCATAGATAAATACGATTTCGACAATATTCTGTATTTCGGGCTGGAGGTAAATTTGTATCAATGGGTTTGTTCGAGTATTATCGCAGAAAAAATCAAAGAGAAAAATCCATCTGCAATAATCGTTGTCGGAGGCATCGGCACCAAAGAAGCGGCGATTGCCTATTTGCAAAATTTCGCACAATTCGATATCGCTATGTGGGGCGAAGGCGAGATTCCGCTGCTTCATTTGACTGAGAAAATTTCCGAGGATAAAACGGATGAATTATCCTCGATCGGCAACATCGCGTACAGAGTAAATGGCGAAATTCTGACATCCCGAATACCTAATATGGAGTTCGCCGATTTATCGTCTAAAGCCCTCCGACCGGATTATTCCGATTTTTTCGATAAGATGGACTGCTATGGTGTTCCCAAGCAATATGCATTGTTATCTTTTGAAAACAGTAGAAGCTGCCATTGGAAGAAATGTCATTTCTGCTACTTAAACATGGGTTATAAATTCCGGAAAAAAGATATAGCCGTCACATTGGATGAAATCGCCGATTCGGTTAAGAAGTACGGAATCTACAGAATTCAGTTTTTGGATAATGATCTTATCGACAATGACTTTGCTCGCTTCGACGCTTTCCTTGACGGACTGATGGAAATCAGAGAGCAGTATCCTCGATTATCCATCGATTTAGGTGAAATCATATCGCACGGAGTCAATGCACGGATTGTAAAGAAGATGGCTTTGGCTGGATTCAATCATGTGCAAATCGGATATGAATCTCCTTCAGACAATCTTTTACGAAAGATCGACAAGAAAAATACATTTTCCAGTAATCTCTTATTCATCAAGTTCGCTTATAAGTACAGAATTCATGTAAACGGAGCGAACGTTTTACGGGGCTTGATAGAAGAAACGGAAGACGATATAATCGAGAGTATTGACAATCTGCATTTTTTAAGGTTCTTTTATGCCGAAAACTTTTTCAAGCATAACATATCTCAATTAGCTGTAATCAAGTCCAGTCCATATTATAACAAGATAAAGGACGAATTGCCATACCGATGGGCCGAAAATCCGATGGCTATGCTTCTGCCACGAAATTACTTGCAGGACGAGACTAAGATCATCCTTCTCGAACATCTGAAATTATCTCAGAATCTATTGTGGGACAAATTTATAGAAATCGAACATTATTATAAAAGCCAGCATTATTCCTACCTTTTCGTTGTCTACGATGATAAGGCTGTATACAAAGAATACTGCAATGGAACACTGATAAATGAGTTGGAATTCGATACGCATTCTACGGAGTGGAACGTATTGCAAAAAGCCAATGAGGAAGTCATCTCTCTCGTTGAATTGGCCAAAGAATGTCATATCGAGGAAAAGAGTCTCATTCCCATTATAGATGGGTTGTTTGCGGAAAGGCTGATTTTCCATAACCGCGATTATTCGGAGATTGTTTCCGTCGTCGATATATCCACCTCAAAATGACAAAGCCATGATTATTCGTAAAATCATTTGTCTGCTGTTCGCAGTCCTTCCGGTGCAAATCGGGGCCGCCCAAGAAAACCCGTATGATAATGCAATCGGAGAGGCTATCTCCCGAAGCGACTGGTTCGAAACGAGAGTCCGTTATGAGCGGACCGCCGACAGTCTGAGTGATTACATGCGGCTGTTCTCGGGAGCGCTGCTCGATCATAATTTCAACAATCCGGCGGGCGCCGTCGAGAAAATCCAGCGCATGTACGATGAGTACAACGCCCAAATGGGCGGCAACTTTTTCTCATTGTTCTGGATGATGTCCGACAATCTGGCAAAACTCGGACACTTCAATGCTGCCCATGATATTTGTACGAGCCTGCTTGCGCAAGGCCGTGACTATATGGACGAGGGGACGCGGACTGCCTTTGAGACCAATGCCGTCCTTTTCGGGCTGCAATCCCAGTGGCCCCGAATGGAAATATCGGATGCCGACGCGAACTACGACATACCGTTCGACGTCGAGGACGAACAAATCAAGTTCACGGCTGTCCGCGGCACACAACGTATCAGCGCAATGCTTGATTCCGGAGGGCAAATGACGGTTATCGACAAGCAATTGACGGAGAGATTGGGGTTACCGCTGTCGGCGGATTCGATCCGGTTCAACGAAACGCGGTGCCCTCTCGCATTGCTCGACACCCTGCGATTGGGCGCGGCCGTGTTCGTCAATATTCCGTGTGTGGTCTTGCCTCTCGAAGAGACGGGAGTTACGGATTGCAGCCTTATTCTCGGAAACGATGTGTTGCAACTCTTTCCTGAGATCGAATTGGACTATGGAGTTCGGGAGTTGCGCTTAAAGTCGCATACGACACCGCTGCCCGATACTCCCCGGAATCTGATGCTCCACAAAATACCTTATATTCTGGTGAAACTGAACGGAATCCCCGCAACGATGGTTTGGGATACGGGAGCCTCGAAATCGTCGGTCGAACCGGAATTCCATGAGGCGCATCGCGACCGGCTTCCGCCGTTGCAGGCACACGGACGCAAACGCGGGAAAACCGCGACCGGATATAATCCGGTACTCGAATACGCCATACTGCCGCAGATGGAACTGACAATCGGGGATAAAACGGGTGTGATGACTAACCTGTATGTGATCGAAGATATGCCCCATTCCCAGTTGATGGGAATACCCTTCGACGGAACATTGGGTGTACTGCCTCCCGCTGAATTCAAACGATTGACGATCAACTTTCAGGAAATGTATTTTGTCGTAAATTGATATACGGGGTGGGCTCCCGTATATTGATTCCAAATTTTATTATGACCAAAAAATTTAAGGAGCCTTAATAGTTCAGACAGTATTCAAATAACCTAAAACTTAAACTGCTATGAAAAAGAAATTCAATTTATCACTACAAGATCAGCAGAACCTTTTTGATCGAATTTCAAGAAGGGAAAGCGGGGAGATTTCAGGCGGTGATATCGATCAACAGCAAAGCACCATCGTCAACAAACCGCCGGAAGGAAATTATTCATTCAATTATGATCCACCTCCCAACAATTTTAATAATAAGATAAGCCCGGGGACGGTGGGGCATACTCACAGATTCTAATTTCCCAAAATGCAATTCATCCCCGCCAAAAATACTTTTGACGGGGATGATTTCATAAAACAATCGGGTTCGAAACATGGGCTGTCTCAGCAGATGAAGACGGGGCGTATCAGGTAGCGTCCCGCAATGTCTTGTCCGCATGGAGAATACGTTCAGGGTGAACTACGACCGTATCAAGGCCGAAGCCGTGAAGATCGCGGCGAAGGAACTCCGACGTCTGCGCGACGCCCCCGTGCCGTGCAAGCTGCTGCCACTGGAACCGCTCCGAAAGTGCAACCCTTTTTCATGGAAAGTCAGTCCCGTCGGATGCGGAAGCGAGGCTGCCGTATGAATCCATCTTTTTTGCATGGGAATTGCATTATACATCGTGCAATTTTGTTATCTTTGTGCAAAACGGACAAAGCAAGTAAGTATGGATACTTTGATAAGAACCTTCCGGACGCGGCTTCAGAACACGCCGACCGAATATGTGCGCGACATTCACGACAAGATTTTGTGGGAGAGCCGCCTTGTGGCTATCCTCGGAGCGCGGGGCGTCGGCAAATCGACGCTCGTATTGCAGCACATCAAACTGCACGAGGATGCGGAGACCACGCTCTACGTGTCGGCCGACGACCTCTATTTCTCGACGCATACGCTCGTGGAGCTGGCCGGACAGTTCTATCGGGAGGGCGGCAAGGCGCTCTATATCGACGAGATACACAAATATAAGAACTGGTCCACCGAGATCAAGAACATCTACGACACCTATGCAACGCTGCGCGTGGGCTATACGGGTTCGTCCATCCTCGATCTGGAGAAGGGCGGGGCCGACCTGAGCCGCCGCAAGCTGGAATATCGCCTGCCGGGGCTCTCATTCCGGGAATACCTGGCTATCGGCAAGGGCATCCGTATTCCCGCCCATACGCTCGGACAGGTCGTACGGAACAAGATCGACTTCCCCTATGCGGAACACCGTCCCGTGGCGCTGTTCAAGGAGTACCTGAAGGAGGGCTACTATCCCTATTTTCAGGAGAGCGGTTACTACCTCCGGTTGCTAAGCGTCATCAATCAGGTAGTAGATAACGACATTCCTGCATTCGCCGAGATGACGACCTCCACGGCTCAGAAGCTCAAAAAGCTGCTTTATATCGTCGCGCAGAGCGTTCCTTTCAAGCCCAATTACTCGAAGCTGGCCCGCGACCTGAACATCAACCGCAACATGGTGGCCGATCTGATGGTTTATCTGGAAAAGGCGCAACTTATCAATATTTTGCGCGACGACACGCATGGGATCAGCGCGCTGGGCAAGGTGGACAAGATATACCTGAACAACACCAACCTTGCCTACGCCCTCTCGGACACGACGCCCGACGTGGGCAACGTCCGCGAAACGGTATTCCTTTCGTTGTTGGCTCCGGCGCAGACCGTAACTTCGTCTTCGGTGGCCGACTTCCGGATCGGCGGGCTCACGTTCGAGGTGGGCGGCCGCAACAAAACGCAGAAGCAGATCCGCGACATCGGGAACGCCTATGTGGTGAAGGATGACATCGAGTACGGGCACCGCAACACGATACCCCTCTGGGCATTCGGACTGACCTACTGACCCTATACGTAGGGAATTGCGGTTACAACCGATCCGGATAACAGTCAGGGCAAAATTTTCCGGAACGAAGTCGGGTCGGCATATACTATGCGACGGAGCGCAGCGCGAGAGATATATGCACGGATGCGGGTTTCGATGCCGGCTTTCCCTACCGCTGTATCGACAGAAACGGTCTGCCCTGCCGCAGTGCGATAGCGGCCGATCCCGCACTCGTGCCGTTCCGGAACGGGCATCCGTCGTGCGGGTATGCTTACTGGAGATGCTGCCGACAGAGCAGGCCGCACCCCTGTCCGGCGGCAGACGAAGATGCTCCCCGCAATCGTCTCCTACTACGAACATCTGAACTATTTCAAGGCGTACAGGCTACCGAACAATCAGTTCTGAAAATCGCTGCAGAAAAAGTACTTATCCGATGAAAACAATGAGGATAATACGCGGCTCTACCCAAGAACTCCAGACTATTTACAGGATGAAAAATGAACCGATCATATCGACCGGAAGCTCCAGCACCCCGAATCCCCAACCGAAGACGACAGAGCGATACCGCGAGGCCGTCGAACTCTATCGCTCGACCCGCCTCTCCTGCCGTGAAATCAGCCGGACATGCAGCGTGAGTCTTTCCGGGCTGAAGGGACATATCTGCAAATATCACCGGCACCTTATGCTGGCGCGATACGATATTTCATGCGACAAGGAGGAGGCCGGAACTATCCGGCTCGGCCAGCTTCGAGGGCAGCAGCCTGCCACCCGTGCCGAATACAAGGAGGCGGTCGAGGCGCGCAGCAGCAGCATGGATTACATCGAATACAACGTCTCGCAGATCGCCCGCCGCTTCGGGCTGGACGGCACGAGGAAGCACAGAAGCGGCGCAGGCGGGTACGAATCTGAAGCCGGCTTTCGGGCCTGAGAAAAACAAGGCAGCCATACCTTGCTTTACATTCCGTCGGTTTTCCGAGTCGCTGCACACGACCGGCTGCCGGAGCGTTCGCGGCAGAGCCGCATTTACAGATCGGAGCCCCCCCCCAAAAAAAACCGCCTTGACGGAGGCTTCGGACAAGACCCGCTTCGGCAGTCGGGTTTCGGAGGTACGGCGGTGTAAGGCGGGATATAGTTGCCAAACACAGATATAAAAGGCAGGCAGCGTACACAGATTCCGTACCGATCCCTTGCGGACGACGGCTCCGCAGCCAATGGCAGCGGGGATCGTTCCTGTATGTCCATACCATAGAAAGCCTTCGAGCGTATGTTCCGGAGGCTTTTTCGGTTCGCAGGGTGGCGGCGCTTCCGGAGTGCGGAGGGTTGCCGGAAGGAGCGGATTTCGGAGTGCGGACAGCCATTGCGGAGTTTTCCGTACCGTCCGTCCGAATATTTGCCGTTGCAATTCATCGCCGCATGCGACCTCCGTTCGTCCGACGAGGCGGGCGGGTATGCGGGCGAGGCCGTTGATATGCCACCGCCACACGGCAGGCCAGAAGCCGCACGCTCCAATTTCCCCAGCAGGAGGGCTTCGATGCGTAAACGCATCGAAGCCCTCCTGCGTTTTTACCCGCCGGAATGGAGAACACCCGCGATACCTGCCGCGCGGCGATCCGTGCCATGCACCAGTAACGAAAGCACTACGAATCATTACGAATCAAAAAAATCAGAGATCATGTTACTGGAAAAAGAATATTTCGATATATGGATGCGCCGCATCATGGAGCGGCTCGAAGCAATAGAACAACGCCAGAAGCCGCCCAAAGCGCAGGAGTATCCGACGCTGGAAAACGGTGAGAAACTCTTCGACAACTACGACCTGTGCCGGATGCTGCACGTAAGCAAGCGCACGCTGCAACGCTACCGCTCGAAGTGCGGCCTAAAGTACCGGATGCTGAACCAGAAGGCTTTCTACAAGGAGTCGGACGTGCAGGAGTTCATCCGCGACAATTTCGCTATGTTCGCCCGGCGCCGTGAAGACCAGCGTCCGTAACGACTGAAAACCCTCACGCCGGATGAGCCGCGCTCATCCGGAAACAAAAACCTCCTGAGGGGTCGCCGGACTTCCGGCGGCCCCTTTTCGATGCGAGGCTATTTCCGGCGCGAGGGATGTGTCTTCCGAATTTGCGGCCTGCGCCGCGACTGCCGCAGCTGTTCGAGCTCCGTTTTCCGGCCGACGGCGAACCGTTCATGCAGCGCATTGGCCGAGAACGCCTTGCCCAGCCGCGAGCCGTTGAGTACGCAGCGGGTTTCATGGTCGATGAAGGTGACGCCCGTGATCCGTCCCGTGTCGTTGCGCCGCAGGTAGAGGTCGATATGCCGCTTCCGAAGCCGTTCGCGCAGCTCCGTTTCGTCCGTCGTATCCAGCAGGGCTTCCCCGACGCGGTGCCGTGTCAGAGCGAGCAATTTCTTTCCTCCGATCTGTTCCCCGGAAAAGGCCATGACACGTTCGATCTTCGCCAGCGAGGCGTCGTCACCCAATCGGGAGGCTTTCAGCGGCGCAGCCTGCGTTTTCTTTCCGTCGGCGTCCAGCACCGTATAGAGCACTCCCCGGTACGACCGTCCGCCCCGCGTACCCCCGACCTCCTCCACGCCGATACGATACAGCGCGAGCAGAGCCCGCAGTTCGCCGAGGGTCTGAAAGCGGTACATCGAGAGGGCAGGTTTCACCACCGAGGCGATCTGCCGCTTCAGGTCGCCTTTTTCAGGTTCCACGGGCGCGAGCCGCCACAGTTCGCCCCGCTTCCGCCCTTTGGCGCGGTGCAGACCGTATTTACGCTCGATCTTCTCCGTTTCGGCCACACTCCGCTCGTTGCGCCGGCTGTCGCCGATCTTGCGTCCGGAACTATTCACCTGCACCGTCACGATATGGATGTGGGGGCGGTCGATGTCGGTATGTTTATAGACGACGTAGGGCTGGCCGCCCCAGCCCATACCCTCCATATATTCGGCGGCGATGTCGGTCAGTTCATCGTCCGAAAGCCTGTCTTCGGGGTCGGGGTTGAGCGAGATATGGACGACCGGTTTTTCGGTGCGAACGTGCGAGGGCATCCATCGGAGCAGCTCGTCGGCGAGAGCCGCGACACCGAAGCGTCCGTCGGCCGGAAAGCGGATATTACTCGTCGCAAGCACCGCCCCTTTACCTTTATCGACCTTACGCTGATTATAAGCGAGTGCCCCGTAGATGTCCTTTCCGGTGGTAATATTGGCTACCATCGCTGCCGAAATTCCTCAGCGAGAGCCGCTATTTTCGTCCCCACGGCGACCAGTTCGCGCGTTTCGCTCTCCAATTTATAGAGCAGAGCGAGCGCCTTTTTGGGCGAAAAATGCGCGTGCAATTCCTTTACGATCTGGTTGTAATTCACGCCTATTTTTCTGAATTGGGCGTTGAAAGCGGTCAGCCGCGCGGCGAATTCCATCGTCCCCCGGTCGGATCGTATGACCCGAAACTCGTCGCCGAAGACCCGTGCTTTGACGAAAGCGGCCTTCGAGAGCGTGCCCGACTGCTCGAATAACGCGAGGAACCGGGCATATTCCCCGTCCGTGAAGCGCACCATCACGCAATTTTTCGCCGTGTCCGTTTTGGGCGGCCTGCCGCCCCTGCCCCGGACGGGGGCTTTGGTCTTTTCCATGCCTTTCGATTTTTACCGAAGGCCGCAAGGCCCCCGGTGCGGTAAAAATTCCGTTCCGGCGCACGGCGGCGCCCCGTAAAAAGCGACGACTTCGGAGGAGCTTTCTCCCCCTTGCGGGCAAGCTGTTTTCCGTTACCGAAATCGTTTCGGGTAACGGAAAACACAGCTTGCTGTGTCCCGAACATGAAATGTTCTCCGGACACAAGGGACTGCCCTTTGCGGAGGCAGTCCCGCCACGGTCGCCGGCCAGCACGAAGAGGCGTAACCGTAAAGATCGGAATCGGTTCACGGGACAAAGATACCGGCCTATGCAATCCGTTGTATGCCAGCAGGCAGCGCAGACCTATGCCAAACCTGCGCCAAACGGTGCCACGAACGTTCGCGGCCGCACGCTCCGGGTGCCGGAGGGTGTTTCTTTGCCGTTGCGGACAATCGGCAATGATGCGCTGCGACGATTCATTACCGACGTACGGAAAGCGTATCGGCGCGTATGTGCAGACACACGACACCTATGGCCGATCCATATATCCATATCGAAAGATATACGGACAATCCATAGCGGTTCATGCACGGACGTATGGACGGACGATACCGATGCAGGCATTGCCGTACGGAGATGCAGGAATGCAGACATGGAGGTATGCAGGCATACGGCCGTATTTCCGCAAAGCGTCGTTCCCGTACAGAAACGGGGCGTCGCAGCCATAAAGGAACGAACCCTCAAGGGTTTACATACACGGTCAAACGCTTTAATATTTCAATGCTTATGGAAAAAGAACCTGTTTATCTGGCCTTTTCCACCCAGAAGGGCGGAGCGGGCAAAACTACGCTCACGGTGCTGGTCGCCTCATACCTGCACTATGTGAAGGGTTACGACGTGGCGGTCGTGGACTGCGATTACCCGCAGCACTCCATCGCAGGGATGCGGCAACGCGACCTGAATCTGGCCATGGAAGACAACCATTACAAGGCGCTGGCCTACGAACAGTTCACGCACCTCGGCAAGAAAGCCTATCCTGTCGTGGAGAGCAGCACGGAGCGGGCCATAGACGATGCCGGCCGCATCACGGAACAGGCCGCGTTCGACCTCGTATTCTTCGACCTGCCCGGCACGGTCAACAATCCGTCGGTGATCCGCGCCCTCTCCAACATGGACTACATCATCGCCCCGATCAGCGCCGACCGTGTGGTGCTGGAGAGCACGCTGCGCTACATGACGGTCGTGAACGACGTGATCCGCAAAACGGGGGTTTCGAATATCAAAGGAACCTATCTGGTGTGGAACATGGTGGACGGGCGCGAGAAGTCGGAGTTGTACGAGGTGTACGAGCAAGTGATCGCCGAGCTGGGCCTGCAAGTGCTGAAGACCTTCATTCCCGACAGCAAACGTTTCCGGCGCGAGCTGTCCGCAGGCCACCGCCCGCTGTTCCGCTCGACGCTGTTCCCGGCCGACCGTTCGCTGCTCAGAGGAAGCAATATCGATGCGCTGACGGACGAGGTACTGACCTTGCTCAACCTCCGCGACAATGGCTAAGCGCATGAAAGCCGGGCCGCTGGACGAATCGCTCATCATCCAGTCCTTCAAGGATGCCGACCTGCTGGCCGATCCCGCAAATGCCGTGTTGCAGGAGGCCGGAGAGAATCCGGCGGCATCGCGCAGGGACGGAGAGGAGCCGGCGGCGGACGAGGCCGCCGCACCGACCGACGGCAACGCGAAGGGCAAGTCCCGCCGCCGCAGGGGAAGCTACGACGAGGTGTATCTCAAACGCAGGGAACTCAAGACGCGGCAGCCCGTTTACATCAGTCAGGAGATACACCGCTCCGTCATCAAGCTGGTACACCTGCTGGCGCTCGCGGGCAAGGAGATCAGCGTAGGGGGATATATCGACAACGTACTGGCCGAGCATCTGCGCCAGCACAAGGACGAGATCGCCGAGCTGTACCGCAGCGGAATAGACGATATACTGCAAACCGATCATTAAAACCTTTTCAGTTATGACACACTACACGACGACGGCCTGCATCCTGCTGGCCGCAGCGGCCGCAGCCGCGGCCCTCTTTATCCGCCGCGCGGCGATTTACCGCCGGCGTTCGCACAGGGCGGGAACCGCTCCGCAGTCGCAGCCCCGTCCCGATACGGCGCAGGACGACGGCTACCGAAGACGTTATGTCCTGAACCGATGGGACGGCGCTTTCCGTTCCGGCAAGACGGTACGCATCCGTCCGGAGCATTACGAACGCCTGCGGCAGATCACGGCCCGCAGCGGAGCGGTGTCGATGATAGCCTATGTGGACAACGTGCTGCATGCCCACTTCGAAGACTACGCAGAGAGCATCGACCGCTACTGCCGCAGTCGCAACCCCTCACGAGGCAGAAAGCAATGGACACACTGAGAACCGCCGTACTGGTCGCCCTCGCGCTCTTCGCCGCAGGCTACGCCCTATGGGTCGCCCGCTGGTTCCTGCGCGGGCAGCGGACAGCGGGCACGAAGCAGGCGTCGCCCCCGAAAGCGGAGGCGCGGCCCGCGATCATCGGCAAAAGTCGCTTTACGATGCCACACCGAAGCCAAGCGACGCCAACCGCTGCCACAGGTTCGGGAAACGTAAAAGAGGCCGAAAAAGCCGGTATATTTGCCGGAGCAAGTGTGCAAGAACATCCCCGGCAGATCCCGCCGGAGAAATTGGACGAAGTGTTCGGCGTCCCGCCCGCAGGCGAGAACAACGATCCGGAACCCTACGAGGCCCCGCTCTACGAAGAAGAACCTTTCCCGGACTTCGAAGCGGAGATAGAGAGGGAGATGGACGAGGACGAGGGCGAACACGACGATACGCAGCCCCCTGCGGGCCGTTCGTTAGCCAAGGGTGTACGTTTCGAGCAGATCGGCGAAGCCTACCGCACCGTAGCACATGACAATCCCCTTACAGACGAGAAGCAGCAGGAGACAGGACGCACCCTGCTGGGGCTGAAACAGACCGATATGTTCGAGGCCATCGTTTCGGCCGCTCCCGACGGGAACGACAAAGTGAGTCGCCTGATCGACGCCTACCTCACGGCATTCCAACGGAGGATCGCCGCAGAGGATGCGGGAGGCCCATCCCCGCAGGCGCCGGTTCCCGAAGGGTTCGACGTCCGCGATTTCGCATGAACCGACACCAAGACAATATGAAAGAGAGAGATTACGGATAGGTACGCCCTGTCCTCCGAGCCACTGAAACATCCATGTCGAACCCCGGCGCAGGGGCTTATCCGCCCTCTGCGCCACAAAACAAAAAAGCTATCCGAAGTCTATGAGAAACAAGAAAGTTCTGCTGTCGGCAGCCCTCGTCGTGTCTGCCGTTTCCTCGGCTCTGGCCCAAGGCAACGGCCTTGCCGGCATCAACGACGCAACCAACATGGTCACCTCCTATTTCGACCCGGGCACGAAGCTCATCTACGCCATCGGAGCCGTGGTCGGGCTGATCGGCGGAATCAAGGTGTATAACAAATTTTCGTCGGGCGACCCGGACACCAGCAAGACCGCCGCGAGCTGGTTCGGGGCGTGCATCTTCCTGATCGTAAGCGCTACGGTGCTGCGTTCATTCTTCCTGTAAGCGTGTCCGCCATGAAGTACACGATCAATAAGGGCATCGGGCGCAGCGTGGAGTTCAAAGGGCTCAAGGCGCAGTACCTCTTCCTCTTCGCAGGAGGACTGCTCGCCGTATTCGTGCTGCTGGTCATCTTCTACACGGCGGGCGTCGATCAGTGGGCGTGCATCGGCTTCGGCGCAGGGGCCGCCTCGGCGCTGGTGTTCTACACCTTCCGTATGAACGCCAAGTACGGCGAGCACGGACTGATGAAACTCGCCGCCGCACGCCGCCGTCCCCGCTACCTGATAAACCGCAAAGGCGCATGCCGCTTCCT
Organism: Alistipes communis; assembly: GCF_006542665.1. Lineage (NCBI taxonomy): Bacteria > Pseudomonadati > Bacteroidota > Bacteroidia > Bacteroidales > Rikenellaceae > Alistipes > Alistipes communis. The sequence continues at coordinate 93,575 of NZ_AP019735.1, read as the reverse complement.
AAACCGCAGGAAGGAGGTGCGTCATGCGTAACGTGATGAAAGCCTCCACGCTGGAGAGCAAGTTCCCGCTGCTGGCGGTCGAGGGCGGCTGTATTATCAGCAAGGACGCCGACATCACGGCAGCCTTCCGCGTCGAGCTGCCCGAACTCTTCACCGTGACGGGTGCCGAGTACGAGGCGATGCACGCGGCCTGGTGCAAAGCCGTGAAGGTGCTGCCCGAATACAGCGTAGTGCTGAAGCAGGATTGGTTCATCCGCGAGCGATACCGTCCGGAGGTGACGAACGAAGCAGAAGCAGGTGTCTCCGGCTCCGTCCGGCAAGAAGGAAGAAGGCGCAGCCAAATCTGCGGCGAGCAGGCGAGCTTCCTTTCGCGCAGCTACGAGCGCCACTTCAACGAGCGTCCTTTTCTGAACCACGCATGTTTCCTTTACCTGACCAAGACGACCAAGGAGCGGGCCCGCATGCAGTCCGACTTCTCGACCCTCTGCCGGGGTAACATCATTCCCAAAGAGGTAAATCCGGACACGGCCCGCGCGTTCCTCGAATCGGTGGATCAGTTCGAGCGCATTATCAACGATTCGGGACTGGTGACCCTCACACGCCTGACGGACGAGGAGATCATCGGCACACCCGACAATCCGGGGCTGATCGAGAAATACTTCTCCCTCTCGCTCGACGATACGACCGTGTTGCAGGATATGGAACTGAAAGCCGAAGGGTTCCGCGTGGGCAACAAGCACGTCTGCCTGCACACGCTCTCCGACACGGACGACCTGCCGGGGCGCGTGAGTACGGAGAGCCGCTACGAGCGTCTCTCGACAGACCGTTCGGACTGCCTGCTCTCATTCGCGGCACCGGTGGGCCTGTTGCTCTCCTGCGACCACATCTACAATCAGTGGCTCTTTCTGGACGACAGCGCCGAGAACCTGCGCCGCTTCGAGAAGAGCGCCCGCAACATGCACTCACTTGCACGCTACTCGCGCTCGAACCAGATCAACAAGGAGTGGATAGACCGATATCTGAACGAGGCGCACTCGTTCGGGCTGACCTCGATCCGGGCGCACTTCGACGTCATGGCGTGGAGCGACGACGCGGAGGAGCTGCGCCGCATCCGCAACGACACGGGCAGCCAGCTCGCCAAGATGGAGTGCCGCCCCCGCCACAACACGGTGGACGCCGCGACGCTCTACTGGGCGGCCATGCCGGGCAACGCAGGGGATTTCCCCGCCGAGGAGTCGTTCTACACCTTTATCGAGCCGGCCCTGTGCTTCTTTACGGGCGAGACGAACTACCGCTCGTCGAGCAGCCCCTTCGGGATCAAGATGTGCGATCGCATAAGCGGCAAGCCGCTGCATCTGGACATCTCGGACGAGCCGATGCGCCGGGGCTGGATCACCAACCGCAACAAATTCGTACTGGGGCCTTCGGGGTCGGGCAAATCGTTCTTTATGAACCACCTCGTGCGCCAATACTACGAACAGGGAACGCATATCGTACTCGTGGATACGGGCAATTCGTATCAAGGTTTGTGCGAGCTGATACACAACAAGACCAAGGGCGGGGACGGGATTTACTTCACCTACACCGAAGAGCATCCGATCAGCTTCAACCCTTTCTACACGGACGACTACGTGTTCGAGACGGAAAAGCTGGACAGCATCGCCACGCTGCTTTTGACCCTGTGGAAGAGCGCCGACGAGAAAGTGTCGAAAACCGAGCTGACGGAGATCGGCAACGCCGTGGCCGGCTACATCGGCCGCATCAGGGCCGACCGTTCGATACGCCCCTCGTTCGACACCTTCTACCAGTATCTCAAGGGGGAGTTCCGCGAAGAGCTCGAAAGCCGCGAGATCGAGGTGCGGCGCGAGGAGTTCGACATCCGCAACCTGCTGACCACGCTGCGGCCCTACTACCGGGGCGGGCGCTACGACTTTCTGCTGAATTCGCCCAGCGAGATCGACCTTTTGTCCAAACGTTTCATCGTCTTCGAGATCGACGCCATCAAAGACAACAAGGAGCTGTTCCCGATCGTGACGATCGTGCTGATGGAGGTCTTCATCAACAAGATGCGACGACTCAAAGGCATCCGCAAGATGCTGATTATCGAGGAGGCGTGGAAGGCACTGGCATCCAACAATATGGCCTCATACGTCCAATATTTGTACAAGACCGTCCGCAAGCACTTCGGCGAGGTGGTGACGGTCACGCAGGAGGTGCAGGACATCATCTCTTCGCCCATCGTGAAGGAGGCGATCATCAACAACAGCGATTGCAAGATTTTATTGGATCAGCGCAAGTTCATGAACCGCTTCGACGCCATCCAAACCCTGTTGGGCCTTACGGACAAGGAGAAGGCGCAGATCCTTTCGATCAATATGTCGAATCATCCGGGCCGCAAATACAAGGAGGTCTGGATAGGGCTGGGCGGCGTGCAGAGCGCCGTATATGCCACCGAGGTCAGTAAGCAGGAATATCTCGTGCGCCCGTAAAGGGAATTTGACGAATGTCGCTTTGGCAAGCGACTGGGCAAGTGTTTAAAATGCCCATTAACAACCGCTTACCGGAGGGGGAAACCCCATAAGGGAACACAGCACGTTGGTAAAGCCATAAGTCAGCCAACTATCAGGCTGCGACTGAATGGCAAGTTAAAAAGATAGATATAAGGATAAAGCCTGCATTGGTTGAACGATAGTCCGAGCAGTCGTATCCTTGGGCGGTGACGGAAGATAGTTATATACGTCACACTGCGGTACTACACCGATGACAGATAGCGGATGTAGCATAAACTGACCGCAGGGCAACTGCCATAAGCAGTAAAGGACGAAAGTCGTATCCGACAATCTATCGCGCCAAACAGTTGTCAAGTTCCTAAACGGGGATTGCCTAAACCGGAACGCCGCAAGGCTATTAGGTGTAGACCTATGAATATCCGGCATGGCAACGGAGCTTCCATAGTAGTCTGAGCAGGGTAACGCCCTGTACATGGCGAAGGGAAGCAGCTAATTAAGTTTAACAATTTAACGGAAAATGTGTGAGACATGAGAAATCCAAAGAATGTGTTAAACAGTCTGTCTAAACACAGCGGTAATTCAAACTACAAGTTTGAGCGGCTGTATAGAGTGCTGTTTAATGCGGAAATGTTTTATGTGGCCTACGAGCGCATTTACGCAAAACCGGGCAACATGACAGCAGGAACTGACGGTAAAACCGTCAGTGGAATGAGCATTGAACGCATTGAGCAACTGATTGAAAGTCTGAAAAACGAGACTTATCAACCAGCTCCGTCCAAAAGGGCGTACATACCGAAGAAAAACGGCAAGAAACGTCCGCTTGGCATCCCCTCATTCAACGACAAGTTGGTGCAGGAAGTGGTGAGAATGATACTGGAAGCTATCTACGAGGGCAGTTTTGAGCATACCTCACACGGGTTTCGGCCCGGGCGTAGTTGCCATACCGCACTTATCAGCATACAGAAGTCATTCACAGCCGTGAAATGGTTCATCGAGGGCGACATCAAAGGGTTCTACGACAACATCGATCATGATGTGTTGATAGGCATCCTGCGGGAACGCATCGCCGACGAGAGATTTCTACGGCTTATCCGCAAATTCCTTAACGCCGGATACATCGAAGATTGGGTGTTTCACAGAACGTACAGCGGGACACCGCAGGGCGGTATCGTCAGTCCTATATTGGCGAATATCTACCTCGACAAGTTCGACAAGTACATCCGGGAATACATCAATCGGTTCAACAAGGGGGAAATACGGAAAGGCAACGCTCAGTACAAGCTCTACGAGCAGCGGAGATACCGGCTGGCTAAGAAACTGAAAAATGAGAAAGATGAAAAGGTAAGAGAACAGATGGCCGCTGAAATCAAGCGGCTTCGGGAAGAAAGGAACAAGTTCCCCGCGCGTAATGAAATGGACAGCAGTATCAAACGATTGAAATATGTGCGGTATGCTGATGATTTTCTGATTGGGGTTATTGGTAGTCTGGAAGACTGCAAAACAGTAAAAGAGGACATTAAGAACTATTTGAAAGAGGCTCTTAAACTGGAACTGTCAGATGAGAAGACTCTGATAACCAACGCACAGAAACCCGCCAAGTTCCTCGGATTCGACATTTTTATCCGTAGGAGCAATGATTTACGCAAGGATAAAAACGGCAGAACGGTCAGGGCGTTCGGACACGTCCCGGTCTTGTATCTGAACTTTGAAACGATGCGAAAGAAACTCTTTGACTACAAGGCCGCAAGAATAGCGGTCGTGAACGGCAAAGAGGTATGGAAATCCATCGTCAGAACGTACATGATCGATTTGGACGACCTGGAAATAGTCAGTCAGTTCAACGCCGAAATCCGGGGATTCTACAACTACTACTCGATAGCCAATAACAGCCCGGCCATCAACTCTTTCTATCACATCATGTCATACAGCATGTACAAGACTTTCGCAAGAAAGTACAAGTCGTCTGTTAAGAAAATCCTGACCAAGTATAAAAAGGGAGGGATGTTCAAAGTGGCATATGAGAACAAGAAGGGTAAAATGCTCTACCAATCATTCTATCACGAAGGCTTCAAACGCAAAAAAAATGCAGGGGCTACCTCATGCGACACTATCCCGCGGACAGTTACAATAACTGGTGGTCGTAATAGCCTGATGGAAAGGCTGAAACTCCAAGTCTGCGAATTATGCGGTGCTACGGATAAACTCGAAATGCACCACGTCCGCAAACTTAAAGACCTGACAGGTAAGTCCGATTGGGAGAAGAGAATGATCGCCCGGCGCCGGAAGACGCTGGCGGTCTGCTCAAAGTGTCATGCAAAGATAGACCCTGACCGACGGATCAGACTGAATTAGTTAGTGGAGAGCCGGATACAGGGAGACTTGTAAGTCCGGTTCGGGGGCGAGTGCCCGGAAACCTATCATAGAAATATGACAAGGCGCTGGGTACTTAGCCTACGCCTACACGACCGAGGAGAGCGAGAAGATCGAGGTGCAGCGCCGGGCCGAATCTCTGGGCGGCGACATAGAGCTGGCGATCAAACAGCTCGCCGAAAAATAGTCATCAACCGGGGCCGACGCTCCGCAAACACCGAAAACATCATGTCGAAAATCATAAGTTGCGAACAACTCCGCCGTCTGGCCCGTCACCACGCGGGTATCGGCGAGATACTGACCGAAGCGCTCCTGTCCCCCGATCATCGGGAACCGATGCCGGAGACGATCTTCGGCGAGATACGCGAATTCTGCGACCCTCCGGCCTGCGGACTTTCCGCCTGCGGACACGAGGCATCCGCCCCCGCACCGGCTCCTTTCGGGGAACCCGTCGTAACGTCCGGCTGGCGCGAAGAGGAACTCCGGCGCAGGGAACGGGAGATGGGCCGCCTGTGCGGCAGGTGGATGTCCGCGCCGAACCGCTGCGGCATCGAGATCGTCCGCGCGGGGGAGCACTTCGTCCTCAGATACCTTAAACGTAACGGCCGTCCGACCGGCGAGCGTTATGTGCTGGTCTGGCTCGGCGGGGATATTCTCTATTACGGCTCCGACGACCGGATTACGATTCTGGCGCTCGACACGCAGACCGATACGCTGATGGTATCGCCGGGAGAGGATTACACCCGCCAGCGGGAAAACGAAAGATAGGGAGGCGGCCATGTGCAGGAGAAATAACGAATACCCCATACCGGCCTCGCACCTCTACTTCAGGATGTCGGAGATCGCGGGCCGCTGGTGCAGCCGCGAAGGGTCGCCGGAGGTACGGATATACCACAACGAAGCACGCCGGGCCGGCGGCTACCACGTGGCCTTCGCTTACGATGCGAAGACCGTGCTGCGGCGTCCGCTGCGGCAGATGTGGGGCCTCTGTTACTTCGACCTGTGGGGCCGCATCGGTCTTTCCTACGACCACGAACGCGACGTACTGACCCTCGCGGGCTACGGCGACTACTACCGCGCGGAGGAATAAAATCCCGCGAATGTAAAACCCATAAAACAACGAAAGAACATGAAACGATGGATATGGCTCATGTGCCTCGTTCTGGCCTGCTTCACCCAGCGGGCCGCGGCGCAGTGGACGGTCATCGACCCGTCCAACCTCGTACAGAACATCAAGAGTGCCGTGCAGAGTTCCACGACGGCATCCAACATGATTAAGTCTCTGCAAGAGAGCGTAAAGATTTATAACCAAAGCAAGGCGTATTACGACGCCCTGAAATCGGTGCACAACATCATCAAGGACGCCCGCAAGGTGAAGCTCACGATCGAGATGGTCAGCGAGATCACGGATATTTACATGTCGGGATTCAACCGTATGGTCACAGACCGCAACTTCACCTCCGGCGAGCTGGCGGCCATCTCGGCCGGTTACGCCCGGCTGCTGGAGGAAGGCGGGGCGCTGGTCACGGAGCTGAAGAACATCGTGACCTCCGGCAACGGCCTCTCGCTCTCGGACAAGGAGCGCATGGACGTAGTGGATCAGATCTATACCCGGATGTTGCGCTACCGTAACCTCACGCGCTATTATACCGATAAGGCGATCTCCGTCTCGTTCCTGCGCAGCCAGTCCAAAGGCGATGCCGCCCGCGTGCAGGCGCTCTACGGCAAACCCTCCGAAAGATATTGGTAGCCATGACACCGCTCGCAACAAATTTCGACAACCTGCACCAAGTGCTGCGCAATCTCTATCAGGAGATGCTGCCCCTGTGCGGGGATATGGTCGGCATCGCCAAAGGCGTGGCCGGTCTGGGAGCGCTTTTTTACGTGGCCTATCGGGTATGGAAGGCGCTGGCCTCGGCCGAGCCTATCGACGTGTTTCCGCTGCTGCGCCCCTTCGCCATCGGGCTGTGTATCATTATGTTTCCGACCGTCGTGCTGGGGACGGTGAACGCCGTGCTTTCGCCCGTGGTGCAAGGCACGCACGCCATCCTCGAAGGGCAGACGACGGACATCGCCGCCTACCAGAAGCAGCGGGACGATCTCGAATACGAGGCCCGCGTGCGCGAAGGCAAGGCGTGGCTGGTGGACGACGAGGTGTACGACCAACAGCTCGCCGAACTGGGCATTATGGATCTGGGCGAAATAATCAGTATGTGGTGGGAGCGGACGTGGCACGGAATCAAGATGTGGTTCCGAGAGCTGGTGCGCGACTTCTTCGAGCTGCTGTTCAACGCCGCAGGACTCACGGTGGACACGCTGCGGACGTTCTTTCTGGTCGTGCTCTCCATTCTCGGCCCGCTGTCGTTCGCACTCTCCGTTTACGACGGTTTTCAGGGAACGCTCACGCACTGGCTCTCCAAATACATCTGCGTCTATCTGTGGCTGCCCGTAGCCGACCTCTTCTCGGCCGTGCTGGCCAAGATACAGGTATTGATGCTTCAGGCCGACATTGCGGCGCTGCAAGACCCCAGCTACATCCCGGACGGCTCGAACGGCGTCTATATCATCTTCCTGATTATCGGGATCATCGGCTATTTCACCGTACCGACCGTAGCCGAGTGGATCGTGCAGGCGGGCGGCGGTTCGGGGCTGGGAGGCGTCAATCGCGCTTCGTCGTTCGCTGCCGGTGTCGCGGGCGGCGCGACCGGAGCTTTGATCGGCAAAGCCTTTGGGCGCGGCGACAAGTCGAAATACGGCGAGAGCGACGACAGCGGCCTCCGAGGCGATAACCTCGCCACAAAGGAGGGCGGAGGATCGTCCGGCGGCTATTGACGGAATGCAGCCAATCGCTTTTATGGCGATTGAGTCACATGTCAGCCGCACTTTTTCCTGTGCGGCTCAATAGAAGAGATAAACCCGATAAAACGACAAAAAATGGAATTCAAATCGTTGAAAAACATCGAAACGAGCTTTCGGCAGATACGGCTCTTCACGCTCGTCTTCCTCGGCCTGTGCGCCGTGGTGGCCGTGTTCAGTGTCGTGAAGAGCTACCAGTTCGCCCAGCGCCAGCGCGAGAAGATCTACGTGCTCGATCAGGGCAAGTCGCTGATGCTGGCCCTCTCGCAAGACCTCAGCCAGAACCGGCCCGTCGAGGCGCGGGAACACGTCCGCCGCTTCCACGAGTTGTTCTTCACGCTGGCGCCCGACCGGGCGGCCATCGAGAGCAACATCAATCGCGCCCTGTTCCTGTGCGACAAGAGCGCCTACCACTACTCGCAGGATCTTCAGGAGAAGGGCTACTACAACCGCGTGGTGGCAGGCAACATCAATCAGCAGGTACAGGTCGATTCGGTGGTCTGCAACTTCGATACCTATCCGTACCGCGTGACGACCTACGCCCGGCAGATGATCATACGCGAGAGCAACGTCACCGAACGCTCGCTCGTCACGCGCTGCAACCTCATCAACTCGGTGCGCTCGGACAACAACCCGCAGGGTTTTACGATGGAGCGCTTCGAGATCGTCGAAAACCGCGACCTGCGGGTCATAGCACGATAAATTATGATACGGAAATGGATAAAACGCGCCGGAGAGCGGATCGAGGATCGCCTGCGGCGCGTGTGCGGAGCTATCAGCCCCGACATGCGAGTCTATGCGATCGTCACGCTCTTCGTGCTCTTCGCCGCACTGTCGTTGTATAGCACCGTTTCGGCGATCTACTCTCTGGGGTGCAGCGACGGGGAGCGGATACGGATCGAACACCTGCGACGGCTTGCACCGCAGCCGGGGCACAAGCAGGAATCTTTCGGGAACTTAGATGCAATGCCGCAGCAGGAAGCAACCTTTCCCGCTGAAACAGAACGAACACAGTCCGGGGCGGACAGCCCCGAACGATTAAACACGACCGATTATGAAAGAGAACGAGAAACACGGCAGTAACGAACAGCCTGCGCCGGAGAAGCCCGCGAAGGAGCTTACCGAGCAGCAAATACAGCAGCGGCGCAAGATGATCGTCTTCCCGCTGATGCTGCTGGCCTTCGCCGCGATCATGTGGCTTATTTTCGCCCCTTCGGGCGGTGAGGAGACCACCGAACAGGCGGGGCTCAATACCAGTCTGCCCACGCCGGAGCAGAGCGGCATTGTCGCCGACAAACGCGACGCCTACGTGCAGCAGGAGATGAAAGCCAAACAGGAGGCCAAGATGCGCTCGCTGGAAGATTTCGCCTTCTCGCTGGGCGAGGAACCCGAGAGCGAGGAGGAACGGGCCGCACGCGAGGAAAGGGAGCTGCGCATGGCCCCCAAACCCGTAGAATACTACGAGGCACCCTCGCGCTTCGAGAGCGGAACCCTGCACTCATCGGTGGGGGCGTACCACGACCTGAACCGTCAGATAGGCAGCTTCTATGAAGAGACGCAGAACGAGGCCGAAAGCGACAGAGAGAAGGAGTTGCAGGAACGCATCGACCGGCTCGAAGCGCAGTTGGAGGACGAACAGGCCCGGCAGAGCGCCGAGGAGCAACAACTGGCCCTGATCGAGAAGTCCTACCAACTGGCCTCGAAATACATGAACGGAGGGCAAAATGCGGGCGGTGCGGCGGAAGCCGTACGGACGTCCCCTGAGGGCGGCACATCCCGCAGCGGCAGGAGCGCCGTGCAACCCGTCGCCCAAGTGCGCCGAGAGGTCATCTCGCGCCTCGCAGCCCCGATGCCCGATTCGGTATTCGTCGCGGAGTTCACGAAGCCCCGCAACTGGGGCTTCAATACTGCGGCGGGGAACGAGAACCCCGTACAGAAAAACAGCATCGGAGCCTGCATTTATCGCACGACGAGCGTGACGGACGGCAAGGAGGTGCCCCTGCGCCTTACCGAGCCGATGAGGGCCGGCGGTGTGCTGATCCCCGCGAACACCGTACTTACGGGCACAGCCCGTATCGACGGGGAGCGCATGATGATCACGGTCAGCGCCGTGCAATACCGGGGCAGCGTGATACCGGTCGAGTTGCTGGTTTATGACATGGACGGAGGCGAGGGCATCAGCGTCCCCGCATCCGACGAGATCAGCGCCGTGAAGGAGATCGCCGCCAATGCAGGTTCAGGATTGGGAAGCAGCATCACCATTACGGACGATGCGGGGACGCAACTGCTTTCCGATCTGGGGCGCAGCGTCATACAAGGCACGGCGCAGTACGTCGGGCAGAAAATGCGGCAGGTTCGGGTGACGCTCAAAGCCGGGTACCGTGTCCTGCTGCTGCCCCCGCTGGAATAACTGAACATCCATAAACCGAACACATTAAAGAAAGACAAGTCATGAACCGAAAGAAAATCGAGAGCACAGTCCGCACGCAAAACCTTTGCTCGCCGGTAACGAGGAAAAACAAGCCGTGCGCAGTTAAAAAAATCCTTTTGTCGTTCGCACTTTTAGGATGCGTAACGGGCGCTTCGGCGCAGGAGATAGCCGAAACCGCAGCGCCGGACATACCGGCTGCCGCGACACCCTCGACGGGCGACTACTTCGGCGGGCTGACCCGTCCGCTGACCTTCGACCGCATGATCCCGCCTTATGCACTGGAGGTGACCTTCAACAAGACCACGCACGTTATTTTCCCTTCGGCCATCCGCTACGTCGATCTGGGCTCGGCCGACCTTTTGGCCGCCAAAGCCGACGGCACGGAGAACGTATTGAGGGTCAAGGCCGCCCTGCGCGACTTCTCGCGCGAGAGCAACCTCTCGGTCATCACCGAGGACGGGGCCTATTACACCTTCAACGTCAAGTATGCCGACGAGCCGGTGAAGCTGTCGGTCGAAATGACCGACTTCCTGCACGACGGCGAGGCGGTGAATCGCCCCAACAACGCGCTGGAGATCTATATGGAGGAGCTGGGCAGCGAATCGCCGCTGCTGGTGAAGCTCATTATGAAGTCGATCTACAAGAACGACCGCCGCGAGGTAAAGCATATCGGCTGCAAGCGTTTCGGCATCCAGTACCTACTGAAAGGCATCTACTCGCACAACGGGCTGCTCTATTTCCACTTGCAACTGAAGAACTCCTCGAACGTGCCTTTCGAGGTCGATCACCTCACCTTCAAGATCGCGGATAAGAAGGTCGCCAAGCGCACGGCCATTCAGGAGCAGGTCATCCGGCCCCTGCGTGCCCACAACAACGTGCAGGTGATCCGGGGCAAGAGCAGCGAGCGCATGGTCTTCACGCTTCCGAAGTTCACCATTCCCGACGACAAGCACCTCGTGGTGGAGCTCTACGAGAAAGAAGGCGGACGCCACCAAACCTTTACGGTCGAAAATGCCGATCTGGTGCGTGCCGAGGTCATCAACGAATTAAAGGTCAAATAGCATGAAACGGTTGGCATTGCTGCTGTCGCTGGCCCTCGGTCTGGCTTTGGCTCCGGAAGCCCATGCCCAGCGTACTCTGCCCGGAATGCGGGGGCTGGAGGTACGCGCGGGCATGGCGGACGGCTGGTACTCCGCCTCCGGGCGCAGCACCACGGGGTACTACTTCGGAGCGGCCATGAGCCGTTATGCGGGTCGTGCGAACAAGTGGGTCTTCGGGGCGGAGTACCTCTGCCGCAATTACCCCTACAAAGCCGGGAGTATCCCCGTGGCGCAGTTCACGGGCGAAGGGGGCTACTACTATAAGTTTCTCGCAGACGGCTCCAAGACCTTCTTTTTCTACATCGGCGGCTCGGCCATGTTGGGGTACGAGACGGTGAACTGGGGAGATAAAATGCTGTACGATGGCTCCACGATCCGAAGCTGTGAGGGATTTCTCTACGGAGGCGCGGTGACGCTGGAGGCGGAAGCCTATATCACCGACCGCATCGTGCTCTGCATATCGGGCCGCGAGCGTGTGCTCTGGGGCACGACGACAGGGCATTTCCACACGCAGTTCGGAATAGGACTGAAATTCATCATCGACTGACATTCATCCACCACTTTTTATTAACCGCCGCACGAAGCGGCATAAAATCAATTAAATCTATGAAAAAGATGATTTTGGCAGCCACGGCTACCCTGGCCATGCTGGCCTCCTGCAACAAGCACACCGACGAGATCGCAGACTCGGCGACGGGCAGCGTAGTGAAAATCACCCTGACGGACAAGACGCCCGAAACCCGCGCCTTCTTCGACCAGACGGCCGCGGCCGAGAGCTGGGAGAAGAAGATCGGCACGCTCACGCTGTTCGTGTTCGACGGCAGCGGGGACGCCGTACTGCAACGCAACTTCACCGCTGCGGAGATTTCGGGACAGACGGCGACCATTCCCGTACCGGACGCCGCGCCGGGGCAAACGTACAGCTTCTATGCCATCGCCAACGGCAGCGCCCTTTCCGGGATCGGCACACTGGACGACCTGCGAAGCCAGACCGAGAGCGAGATCGCGGACTATAACGGTACGTTCGACGAGGTGACGACGAAGGCCAAACGCTCCGCAGGGTTTACCATGACCGGCTCGGCGACGCAGGTTATCGCACAGGCCGGGCAGACGACCACCGTGCAGATCGCGCTCGAAAGGCTCGTGTCGAAGGTAGCCGTACAGGCTACGACCGACAGCAAGTTCGCCTCTGCATACCCCGGTCGCGTGCGGATCGCTTCGGCGACTGTTTCCCGTGCGGCATCCTCGGTCTTCTATTTCGACGTCGGCACGTCGCATTCCGGAGGAACCCAAAACCGCGAGTATTCAGGGGAGACCATGCCTCTGTCCGCAGCACAGACTTTCAGCCATACGCAGGCAGCGAAAGAGCAGAGCGGGAAATATGCCAATTTGTTCTATATCTACGGCAATGAGGACAACATGGCTGCCGAGAGCGTACTGCTGACCCTCGAAGGCATTTACGATCATGACGGGGATTTCGGAACGACGGACGACCAGATGCCCGTAAGTTACGAGATCGAACTTGCCGGGGATTCGGGTAAGGCTATCAACCGCAATACCTACCGCCGCGTAACGGTGAACATCAGCGGCCTGACGGGTGCCGACGTGGCCGTGACGATCACCCCCGCAGACTGGGAAGGGCCGTTCAATCAGGATGTTAATATCGGTATGTAGCATCGGAAGGGAAGGGACAGGGTGCAATCGTCCCTGTCTTTCCCCTTTTTCCATTTTTCATTATGAGAAACCTACTGATTTTAATTATGCCGCTGCTCGCTTTGGCGATCGGTTGTTCCAAAGAAGACATTGTTCCGGCTGCGGAGTCTGCGACCCGCTTTACGCTGCGGGTGTGTCCGGAAGAAACGCAGGCGGTTACCCGGGCCGCGGACGAACGGGCCGTCAAGGACATGAACGTTTTCCTCTTCGATCCGCAGGGCATACGCCCGTCGCAACACTTTTACGTGCAGGGCGGCGTATTGGAGCGTTCCATTCCCGCCGGCCGGTACGATGTGTATGCTGTAGCCAATTTACATGAAGATATGGGCCCGATGAGCCGGAAGACGCTGTCGGCCTATGAGTTCCGCGTACCCCGGAGTTACACGTCGCTGCCCATGTCCGGATATGCGGAATGTACGGTCGGGAAAGGGATGCCGGAGGCTACGGTCACCGTTCGGCGCAACGTAGCCAAAATCGTCTGCAACACCTCCTTCTACGGGGTGGACTACGACCTGAAGCTCCAATCCGTGCAGGTGATGGATATGGCAGGTGTCACCACGCTGTTCGCGGAGGATCAGCAGGCCCGTGAACTCACCTCTTCCGAACCTTCGGCGATCGCATCGTATGAGAACCGCAAGGCATCGCGCACGTTCTTCTTGGCGGAAAACTGTCGGGGCGAAGTGCCGGGGATAACCTCGCAGGAGCAGAAATGCGCCGGCAACGCACCCGAAGGAGCGACCTTCCTGCGGATCAAGGCACAGCGCGAAGGCAAACTGCTGACGTATGACGTATATCTGGGAGAGAACAATACGACCAACTTCGACGTGCGCCGCAATACGGTATATACGCTCAATATCGTCATCAAGGGAGAAAACGTGGTCGATACCCGCGTCGATGCGTTCGAGGTCGGGATTTCGGACAACTTCCCTTTCGAGGGCTACCAGTTCGAGGGGTACTGCCTGTACGATCCCGGCCGGCAGCTTACGATCACCGTGGACGACCCGCAAAAGGCCGGCGACCTCTCGGCGACGGTTCGCCTTCTACAAGGCCAGCACGGAGCCTTCCTCTTCAACGGGCAGCCGCTCACCTCGTCCGTCACCCTCCCGCTGAACGACCCTTCGGGCGTGTACAGTTTCTCGGTGGACTACATCCCCGGAGAGGTGTTTACCGCCGACAATTACCGGCTCGTCTATGAAGTGGTTGTAAGCAACACGGACGGGTACAGCTATACGAAAACGTTTACGCACGACTTTTACAATCTCCTAACGATATATACCTACTGGAAGCGCGGGACTACCCACCGCGGCCGGGGAAGTGTCGACAAAGAGAATATGACGGTCGTAAAATGGAGTTCTTCCTATACGCCCGAAGACAATCGCATGATGATATTGTCGTTGGACGACGGGCCGCTCGTGCCTCTCAAACCGGTGGACGGATCGAAAGTCGGAGGTTGGTATGCGGATCGCGGCCTCACACGGTTCGTTTCAGCGGAAAACCCGTACCGCCATCCCATGAAAAGTTTTCGGGATACGCTCTACGTGGACTTCGTGCAGGAAGCCGTCTATATCTATACCCATGTCGATCTGGTCGAGATAAGTTGCGACGGCGCGTACCGAATCGATCAGGAAAAACAGGCGTTCGTAGTTCCGATAGGAAGCCGCTGCACGTTCAAGGGGATCGGAGGGAAAACAGTCGCCGTCTGGTGGAGCAACTTCATCGGCCACTATCCCCGCAAGGAACTGTCGCGGGAGCCGGAGTATTCCTTTACCGCATGGGAAAACTGCAATATCGTTCCCGAATTTCAGACCGATTAACCTCTCTCAACGCTCCGCCGATACCTTTTGCCGGATGCGGCGGTTACTCATTCCAACAAACATAGAAACACGATGAAAAGATTATTTGTATTGCTGCTGTTCGTCCTCGTGGCGAACGCGGCTTCGGCTCAATATACGGCCGTGCGCGTCAATGCGCTGGGACTGGCAACGGGAACCGTCAATGCCGGCGTAGATGTGGCCGTAGCGGAAAAATGGTCTGTCGAAGCGTCGGCATACTGGAACCCGATCTCGACCGAAAGTCTGCGAACCAAAGTGCTGGGAGCCGTCGTGGGTGTGCGCCGCTGGCGCTTCGAGCCGCATGTCGGCTTCTTTTGGGGCGTGCACTCGGCCGTCGCACAGTATCGCGTCGGGAACCGGAACAAACGCTACAACGGCTGGACTGTCGGCGTAGGTGCCAGCGCGGGCTATTCGTGGATGCTGCATAGGCGGTGGAACTTCTCGCTCGAAGGCGGCCTCGGCCTGTATTACATGAACGATACGCGCTGGAATCCCGCACCGCCGCCCGGCGAAGATGTCTTTCTGCGGCATTACCGCCGTATCGTACTGGCTCCGGCGAAGCTGGAAGCCTCTTTCTCTTATATGTTTTAGAATATCGAGACATGAAAAAGCTCTTGTTTTTAGGACTTTTGCCGCTTCTGGTCGCATCCTGTACGAAGGATAGCGGCAGCTATCCGCCCGATGGGCCGCAGTTCCCCGAAGCTGCCGCTTCGCAGGTGGAAATATCTTTTGCGGCTGCGGATAACGGATTTCCGACACGAAATTCGGAGGATGAAAATGCCATTGCAGACGTGAACCTTTACCTGCATAACGTACAGACGGGTTCACTGGAACATCACTATCTGACTGCGGGGAACGCTTCGCGGACGATGACGATAGCCCACGGCCGCTATGAAGCGTATGCCATCGCCAATACGAAGGAAGACATGGGGCCGATGACACTCCTGCGATTGCAGGAAGCGATGTACGTTCCCGATGTATCGGGAGATACCGATGAAAGGTTTGCGATGAGCGGCCGGCAGTCTTTCACCGTATCGGGGGCTACCGATGTCGCGATACTCCTCCGACGGTGTGTGGCAAAACTGACTCTGAACGTCACGACGGCCGGCGCCTTTACGGATTTCGAACTCCGATCCTGTCAGGTAACGGGCGTATCGTCCTGCGTGCCGTTCTTCGCTGAAAGCAAACCCACAGCAGACAGCGAAGTGACATCCTTTCCGAAGAGCGTCCTTTCCGGACGCAGCTACTCCGTTGTTCTTTACCTTCCCGAAAACACTCAGGGCGAAGTGCCGGGTATCACCGACCCGCGGCAGCGCAGCCGCGAAAACGCCCCGCAATACGCCACCTGTATCCATCTCGAAGGCGAAGCGTCGGGCCGTAAGGTCGATTATTACATCTATCCCGGCAGCAACGTCACGACCTCTTTCGACATCCTGCGTAACCGTCATTATAATCTCGATGTGATGATTTCGGGGGCCAATGCGACGGATATGCGTCTTTCGACGCTCGGCGCGACCTTCACGGAACTACCTCGGACGTGCAGCGTGGGCGACGATATTTTTACCGAGATGAGGGTCGAGAGCACCGATCCCGACGGTCGCTACACGCTGACCGTCGAACAGGAGAAGGGCGAAGGTACGATAACATTCGACGGTATGGCCATGACGACCGGAATTCCCGTCGCATTGCCCGGCGGAGCCGGAATTAAAACAGCACGGATCGGATACTGCCCGACAGTTGCAGGCGAAGCCATGCTGACATTCGTCCTGCGGGATGCCTATGATTATGAAATTCGCCGTACGCTGACGACCGAGGCGGTCGAAAAACCCTCTCTCGATGTTACGCTGACACCGCCTTCGGCAATCGTCGTCGGCAATCCCGCCACTTTTACGTTGGAAATCAGAGGAAGCGATGACGCCGCAATCTCTACCTTCACTTGTTCCGATCCGCAGGCCGTTTTCGTATTTCCCGCAGGGACAGGGCTCGGCGGCAATGAAGCCATGTTAGGCAATGGAACCCACAGTTTCTTGCTCGACACCCGTGTTACCGGCGAGCTGACGGTTACGGTGCAGGTAAGCGACGGCAGCGGCCATAGCGTACAGCGGCAATGCACGGTAACGTCCCGTTATCCGAAATTCTCTGCAATGATACGAACCATGTCCTCGGCGACTCTCTATTCGGACAGTCCGATGACGCTGATCATCCGTTCGACCGAATACGCGGGCGACTATACCGTAAGTTATACGACGACCTCGACGAATTGCAGGGTTTCGTATGGCGGTTCCATGTTACACCCCGACAGTCCTGTAACCCTCGAAACCGGACAACATATTTTTACCGCCAACTCTTCCTATGCCGAGCGGACGGAATTCGTCTTTACGATTACGGACATCTACGGGCGAAGTCAACAAGCACGGGCGTCGATTACATGGAGGTAGTCGGCCCGTCTTCTCGGCTTATGATAAGAAAAAGTTATAAAACGATGAAGAAGATGTTATTGCACAGCCTCGTCGTGTGTCTGCTGCTGGGCGGTTGTACCGTTACGGGCAGGCTTCAGCGCCGAGGCTTGGGCGCACGGGCGAACTATGCGCCCAAAGAACAAAAGCAGGAGCCGAAAAAGGAGTCCGCACCGCAATATGTCGAATACAAGCACCGCGACAGCCTGAAGCCCGTCTATTTCCTGCCTACGACTACGCTCGAAAACGGCGAGCGCGTCATGTCGCTCGAACTCGACGAGGTGGTCGTGGTGGCCAAATCGCGCACCGTCGCCGAACGTATGGGCAAGGTCTGCATCGACTTTGTGATCGAACTGCCGCGCCAGTTGCAGGGCAATTGTCAGAGCGTGGCCGTAACACCCATGCTCCACAAGACGGACAGCCTCGTGCCGCTTCAGCAGATCAGTATCCGGGGCGGGCTGTTCAGCCGCGTGCAGGATCGCAACTATTGGCAGTTCGACCGATACGTGCGGGTCTTCAAGCCCGATGCGGCTGCCGAACAGCGTGCTTTCGAGCGTTTCGTCAAGCACCCCTATCCGGAGGGCGTGCGGCTGGATTCCATCGTCGAAGGCCGTGAGAAGATCAGCTATTACTATACGCAGGAAGTACCGACCAAAGGCGAAGGCAAGACGATGCACGTCACACTTGAGGGAGCGGTCGTAGGGCTGGACGGCAGCCGTTACGATATGCCGCCGCTCGATACGCTGGAATACAACATATCCTCGATGCTGACCTTCGCGGACACCACGAGGCGCTACCTGACCAGAGTGATCGAGAAGTATGCCGTGGTCAAAGACCGCAACTACCTTGCCTTCGAAGTCGGCAAATCGGACATTATCGACACGCTGGAAACCAACGCCGTTCAGCTCGCCCGCATCGAAGCCCTGATGGACGGACTGATAAACCAGCGGGAATTTTACGTGGACAGTATCGTGCTGACCGCTTCGGCATCACCGGAAGGAGCGCTCGCGCTCAACGAGCGTCTGGCGCGCGAGCGTGCCCTGTCGCTCAAACGGTGTCTGGGCGAGCGTTTCGGGCGGCAGGTCGATACGCTGATCGCCGTGCGCTCCGTAGGCGAGAACTGGACGGAGCTGGGGCGCTTGATCGCCGCCTCGGACAGCCTGCCACACCGCGAGGCGATCCTTGCGCTGCTCGGTGCGGAGAAGAATCCCGACCGGCGCGAAGCGGCCCTGCGAGGCAGGTATCCGCGGGAGTATAAATATATCCGGGAGCGGCTCTATCCGCTGCTGCGCTCGGTCGATTTCAAATACGACCTGCGGCGCGTGGGCATGGTGAAGGATACGATCCATACGACCGTACCCGATACGCTCTACGCGCGGGGCGTGAAGCTGCTCGACGAAAGGCGCTACGACGAAGCCCTCACGATATTGGCTCCTTACCATGACCGAAATACGGCTATCGCGCTGCTCTCGCTCGGCCATGACGACCGCGCTTACGAAGTGCTCTCCGCGCTGCCCGAATCGGCCGAGGCGTGCTATCTGAAAGCCATCGCCTGCTCGCGGCTGGGCCGCAGGAAGGAAGGGCGCAAATGGTTCGACAGGGCGTGCGAGCTGAAAGAGACATTCGAATACCGGGGCAGGCTTGACCCGGAAATATCCAACCTTTTAACCGATGACTGACGATGAGAAAAAGAGCGATCGCGGCCACGATGCTGCTGACAGCGGCTATGGCCTTTACCTCGTGCGCCAAACTGTATGAGGAAGAAACAACGGAAACCCTGAAACGCCCGCAGACGGACATCGAGATTCCGGAGGACAATCCCTGGGACGAAGTGCCGGACAGCAATACGGGAACTGGGCATTAAAGAGCGAATGCAATGCGAACGGATGTAATTTTTAATACGGATGCGGCCTCCGGCCTCGGTCGGCTGCCCGACAACTCCATCGACTGTATCGTAACCTCGCCCCCGTACTGGCAGCTCAGGGATTACGGACTCTCTCCGATACTGTTCGGCGGGCGGCAGGATTGTGAACACGATTTTGACGATTACGCTACTTGCCGCAGTTGCGGCGGATGGCTGGGGCAGTTGGGGCAGGAACCCTCCCGCGAGATGTTCTTGGAGCATCTCGTGGGCATCTTCGACGAGTGCCGCCGCGTATTGAAAAGTACGGGGACGCTATGGGTGAACCTCGGCGATTCGTACAGCAAACTCAATAAATACAACCGCCCAGACGATTGGCCGCCGGGTAAAAACGCCCATTGTCTGAAAACACTGCGCGTCGATCTGTCGATACACCGAGTTCCGCACAAATCGCTGTGCAATATTCCGGGGCTGTTCGCCGAGATGATGATCCTGCGAGGGTGGATACTGCGCAACGAGATTATATGGCATAAGCCCTCGGCTGTGCCTACTCCCGTCAAAGACCGTTTTACGGTGGATTTCGAGAAGGTGTTTTTCTTCGCCAAATCCCCGAAATACGACTTCCGGCAACAGTTAGAACCTTATGCCGGGAATGAGACGAACAGAATATCCAGACAGCCGGAACATCCGACAGGTTCGAAATCCAGAAACGACCTTCAAGGCAGGAACAAACGGACGGTTTGGCGGATTACGACCGAAATCAGCCACGAGAAGCACTACGCCCCCTATCCGCAGAAATTGATCGAGACACCCATCGAGGCGGGGTGTTCGCCGGGCGGCGTAGTTCTCGACCCTTTTCTGGGAAGCGGGACGACGGCCCTTGTCGCCCGCAGGCTGGGACGCCACTACATCGGCATCGAGCCGAATCCGGAATACGTCGCCATAGCCCGTGCACGGCTGGAACGGGATCCCGAACCCTTAAAACAGTAAGGAAGCCATGCGAATCGGATTAGTGGATGTGGACGGGCGCAACTTCCCGAACCTCGCGCTGATGAAACTTTCGGCGTGGCATAAGCTCCGGGGCGATACGGTGGAATTTGCCGATCCCATGGCGGGGCGTTACGACAAAGTGTATTTGTCGAAGGTCTTTACCCATACACCCGATTGCCGGGATGAATACCGCTGCGAGGTGATACGCGGCGGAACGGGCTACCGCGATTATACGACGACGCTGCCGGAGGCGGTCGAACATACATGTCCGGATTACTCGCTCTACGGCGTGGGCGAAGCCTACGGCTTTCTCACGCGCGGATGCCCGAACCGCTGCCCGTGGTGCGTGGTGCCGCACAAAGAGGGCGCTATCCGGCCCCATGCCGACATCGAAGAGTTCCTTGCCGGGCGCAGGCGGGCCGTACTGCTCGACAACAACGTGCTGGCCTCCGCATGGGGCCTCGCGCAGATCGAAAAGATCGTCCGCTTGGGCGTGCGGGTGGACTTCAATCAGGGGCTCGACGTGCGGCGTATCGCCCGCAACCCGGAACTCGCAGAGCTGCTCGCACGGGTCAGGTGGCTGCGCTTCCTGCGAATGGCCTATGACAGCTGTGCCGTGCAGGAGGATGTACATAACGTCGTAAAACTGCTCGTCAAATGTGGCTTGTCGCCCCGTAAACTGTTCTTCTACGTGCTGGTGCGCGACGACATCGGCGATGCGCTGGAACGTATTCGGGAACTGAAGGCGTTGGGCTGCGTGCCCTTCGCACAGCCGTATCGGGATTTTTCGGGCGACGCCAAACCCTCGCGGGAGGCGTGGCGGCTGGCCTACTGGTGCAACAACAAACGATTGTTCAACGCGATGGACTTCGCGGATTACAAATGCAAATAAACCGAAAAGTGATGAAAAAGTTATTTTTTGCGGCGATGGCCGCACTCGGACTGCTCGCATCCTGCGACAAGGAGCTGGACATTCAGCAGGCGTACAGCTTCTCGCTGGAAACGATGCCCGTACCCAAGCGTATCGGCGTAGGCGAAACCGCCGAGATACGCTGTACGTTGGTACGTGAGGGGGCGTATGCCGACGCCCGCTACACGATCCGCTATTTCCAACCCGACGGCAAGGGAGAGTTGCGGATGGACGACGGAACGGTGTTCCTTCCCAACGACCGCTATCCGCTGGAGCGCTTCTCGTTCCGTCTTTATTACACCTCCCGTAGCGACGACCAGCAGACCATCGACGTCTATATCGAGGACAACATGGGACAGGTGGTGCAACAGAGCTTCACGTTCCAGAACGACAGCGATACGGGCGGCGAAGAGCAATAGTCACAAACGAACATCAGTGCCCGGCCGAAACCGGGCATTTTTAATTCGAGAACCTTATGACAGAACAGGAAAAAGCAGATATCGCCTTGCTCGAACGGGGCGGACGAAAACATAATATGTTCATGACCCTGCCTTTGGAACGACGTACCGAGGCGGTATGCCGCCGCGCCGTCGAGATCGACGGAGAGAATATCCGATATGTCCCCCGCGATATGCGTACCGAAAAGCTGTGTTATACGGCCGTGCGGAATTGGGATTATGCCCTCGACTATGTGCCGGAAGAGCTGAAAACGCCCTCGATGTGCATGGCTGCTGTCGAACGTTACGGCCCGGCGCTGCTGTTCGTGCCGCAGGAGCGCCGAACAGAGGCCCTGTGCGAAGCCGCGGTGAAAAACGACGTATGGGCCTTGACTGCCGTTCCCGACCGGCTCAAAACGGAACAGATGTGCATGGATGCGGTGACGAAGGACGGCTGGGTGTTGGAGTTCGTGCCCCAAGCGATGAAAACCCCGCAGATGTGCCGGCTGGCCCTGAACGCCCCATTGGCCAAATTTCGGGAGAACCGAAGCGTCCTTCAGTTTATTCCCTATGCCGACGTGTGTCTGGAAGGCATAAAAAAATACCGGCAGGAAGGCGCCGATATGGTAGGTTTATTGGCAGACATCGAACCGGAGGTGATGGACGAGCGCATCGCCCTGTACGGAGTTCGTACCGACCCGTCGTGCCTGACGGCCCTGCCGAAACGGTGGAAAACAAGGACGGTATGCACGGCGGCGGTACAGAGCGACGGGATTATGCTGCACGACGTACCGGAACATTTACGCACGAAACGTATGTGCGAGGCGGCCGTATCGTCCAGCATCCATGCACTTCCTTATGTACCGGAGGCATTGCATACCACCGACCTGTACCGGAAAGCGATGGTGAACGACCCTGCCGCCATTCAATATTTCAAGCCGGAACTGCTGACACGGGAGATGTGCCATGAGGCATTGTATTCGAGCTATGACCTGCGGGTACTTCGGTACATTCCCTACAAAGAGATCCACGAGCAGTTGTTGGAGCGTTGCGAGGGATACTCACGAACCAAACATTTTCTGGACAGTATGAATCCGGACTATATGACCCCGAAGCTGGCGGAGATGATCTTTGCCAAAGAGCCGGAGTTGTTTTTCAACATTCCCGAAAAATTCAAGGATAAGGAGCTGTGCGAAACGGCGGTACGGTACGACGGCTCATATTTACGGATGGTTCCCGAAAAACTCAAGACGCCGGAGTTGTGCATGGAAGCCATACGCCGCAGTCCGTATGCCATACCGTTTATCCCGGAGGCAATGAAAAGTCCTGACCTTTATATGAATCTGGTAAAAGAGAATCCGCAGAATTTATACGGAATACCCGAAGACGACCGGACTTACGAGATGTGCAAAGAGGCTTTTGACAATACCTACGGAAAAGATAAAACCGATTACAGCGTCGCCGGTGCGCTGACAGAGCCGTCGATGGCTCTGCAAATGGTTCGGGAGCAGGATAATCCTAAAACAATCGACTTTTTGATAACCGTAATGCGTCCCAAAGCCATTTCGGAAGAAGTAGCGTTGGAAGCCGTCCGGAAAAACGGACATGTCCTGCACCTTATACCGGAAAACGTCATTACGCAGCAGGTGGGCGAGGCCGCCGTCAGGAATCATTCGCAGGCGATTCAATGGGTTCCTCACGACATACGCACGGCGGATATGTGCCTGTATGCCTTTAAGAACCATTCCGAGCTGGATATTTACACTCCGGATCGGATCAGGTGCGAAGACAATGTTTATGTATTCGCCCGAAAGATGGACGAGCTGCTCCGCCAACCGATTTCCTACGACGACAGCAAACGGCTCTATGGAGGCGAAACGATTTGTTTACGGAACGTGGAAACGGATACCAAAATCTTCGAGAATTGCGAGGTTCGCTACGACCGTAAGAATGAATCGCTGACCCTGCGGAATCTTACGCCCCGGCAGGAGCGGACACGCCCCATAAAACCGCAGCGCAAATCCTTCATGAAACCGAAATTCTAAAACAAGCCACTAAATGAAAACGACAGAAGAAAACAGAACGATGAACTCCGGCGACCGTCGGGAGCCGGGCGACGTTTATATGATGCTTTCACCGGAAGGAAAAACACAGGCTGTATCGGCAAACGGGAGATATTATAAAAACTTCGGTCATTTTATCAATCATTGCACGGAAATAATACTCAAAGATTGGCTGACGCCTTACCCGAACAGCTTTTTCGTGCATTACCGTTTTGCCGACCCCGACCTAGTATGGAAACCTTACGAGAATATCCCGATGTTTCCGCGCAAACTGTCGGATGCCATCAAGGAGCAGGGATTGAAACCGCTGAACACCTGCCGGCTTTATCCGGCCATATACTGCTGTCAGAACGGCCTCGATCCGCTGCTGCCGGAAAATTCCCATGAGGCATTAAACAAGTCGATGGCATATCAATCAGCCGTCTGGCGTTATTCCGGTCTGGAAAGGAGCAGGGAACAGACCTATACGGGCATCGAAACCGACCGTGGCGTATTGTTGTTCGATAATACGGAGCGAGGTGAGAAACTGCAAAAACGGTACAAAGATTTCTTTGCCGCCAATTTCTTCGATCCCCGGCTCGACATTACATTCTTCAGGACGATGGAACTAATTCCGGACGAGGCACAAAGAGCGAAAGTCAATCCCGATATTGACCTCAATACGTTATTCCGCACCGCACCGGAGCCGTTCGGCTGTCTGTCGTCCGGCTGTTATGCCGACATAAAAGAGATTGGAATATGCGATACCGTCGGACAATTCGATATGTCCCCGACGCTGGCCAATTTCGCTGCGCTTTCGGGATTCGGCAAAGGGGAAATACCGGAGAATATCCCGGATCGTACTTACGACATCAGTTGCCTGCTATACCTTGCCTCGCCGGAGTGCAAAGCTCCGGAGATACAGGACGAGTTTCCCAATTTTTTCTCCTATCACGACCGATTCGATCCTCTGGCGGATAGATTGACCCAAGCCACGACCGAGAACGAAAAAACACAGATCATGGCCTCGGTACGGGAGCTGGCCGGAGAGTTGCTCCGGGAGCAATACCCGAATATCCGCAGGCCGCAGGCGGCGACACCGGAGCGGAAAGAGCAATTTGGGGGCGTAGGGGCAACTACCGAAAAACCGGTGAGGCAGCTGCCCGACGTGGCGAAAAAGCTGGCCAACCGACTTAAAAAGGGCAAAGGAGTTACCCGATAAAATGTCGTGGCAGCAGGATTATTTGCATCGCGGATATGCGTAATCCGGGGAGCCGATAAAAAAGGGCAATATTTATGTAAACAATTTCGTTTACATTGTGTATATTTGCAAAAAGAGCCATGAGAAGCGAAATTGATATGTATAAGGGCATCCGTCCGGGAAAGATCGTCGGCTTGGAGCTGCAGGAACGCAACCTCAGCCAGCGAGCCTTTGCTGCTGCTATCGACGAACACAAACAGACGCTTAATGCGGTTATTACGGGGCGCCGCAAGCTGACGGTCGAAATGGCCCTCAAGATCGAAAAGGCACTCGGTTATGATGAGGGCTTTCTGCTGACGCTTCAGGCATACTACGAGATAGCCGAATACAAGAACCGGAAAGCGAACGAATCCGTTAGTGGCGCTCCGGCCATCCGACGGATGCTGTTCTGGGACACCGATTTCGACAAGATGGATTGGGGCCGGAACAAGGAGTACGTTATCGAAAGGGTTATGGAGCGGGGCGACGAAGTCGAAAAGCAGGAGATCGCCCGCTTCTACGGGATGGATCGGGTTGCGCTCGACCGTTACATGCCGGATCAGAGCTGGCGCATACCCTACAAATACCGCAATAAATAATGACAGATACGACACGACTGCGCTCCGAAGCCGTAATGCCGCTATTGAGAGGGATACTCGGTACACGACAAAGGGGAGAATTAAAAAAAACTTAGCCAATGCAAGATTTTGAAGAATATATAAGACAAGGCGAGCCGCATAAGCGGGAGAAAGGCTATGCCTGGCAGACGGCGATAGGTCTGCAAGCCGTCGATGATCTGAAGCCGTCGGAGTACCTGATACGAACGGCACGTCAACATATCGAAGGCGACATTACCATCGAAGAAGCCAAGCAGCTTATCGACAGCTACTATCAAGCCAAAACGGTCAGAGCCGATATAGCGGATAGGACGGAAGAAGCCGATAAGGTGTCGGCACGCATCGCCGAGATACTCTCGGAAAAAACATTCTCTTTCTCCCCGGTCGAATATATGGCCATTCACCGCAGGCTTTTCGAGGGCATCTATAAGTTTGCCGGAAAAATTCGGGATTACAATATCACGAAAAAGGAGTGGGTGTTGAACGGTGAAACCGTCCTCTATGCCAGTGCCGGCAGTATCCGTGAAACGCTCGATTATGATTTCGAGCAGGAGAAAAAATTCAGCTACAAAGACCTGAACATCAACGATGCGATAACGCATATCGCCAAATTTATTTCCGGAATTTGGCAAATCCATGCTTTCGGCGAGGGCAATACCCGGACTACCGCTGTGTTTACGATCAAATTCCTGCGGACATTCGGATTCGACATCAGCAATGACAGTTTTGCCGACCATTCGTGGTATTTTCGCAACGCATTGGTTCGGGCCAACTACAATAACCTGAGTAAAGGTATTTACGCCACTACGGAATATATAGAAGCCTTTTTCAGAAACCTGATCTTATCCGAACAAAATGAACTGAAAAACCGGACGATGCTCGTACAGGAACGTCCGGCACACGATATTCAAAGTGCAACCGTCCCTCATGACAACATTTCAAAGTGCAATATTTACACTTTGAATTGCACTTTGGAAGAGATAGCCGTACTGAACTATCTGCGGGAGCGGCCGAGTGCGACGCAAAAAGAGATCGCTGCACATATCGGCAAGTCCGAAAGAACGGTCAAAACCATAACCGTCCGTCTTGTGCGGGACGGTATTCTCGAACGCAAGAACGGTAAAAGGGATGGATTCTGGGTGATTAAAACAGATGAACTTACATCACAAAATTCCCGTCTGGATGTTGTTTCACCGGTATTATCGCCGCGCCATGTTCCCGACGCAGCGAAAAAGCCGGCCACACACTCTAAAAAGAAAACCGGGCTGAAACCGTAGATTATCATGCTGTACGGCGGGTGTACGACACGGCGGAGGTGGATTTGCATTTGATTATTATTTTATAATAATTATCTTTGCGGGCAGCCAGCGGCACGTCATGGGCAATATGTTCGCCAACGCCTCGCGCCCCTTTTACCAAAGCGTGTCGATGATGTATCTGGAGTGTATCGGGTTGTCGGAGTACGAAAACTTCGCCCGCAGGCATTTTGAAAATAGCGGCCGAAAAATCGGGCAAGGTGTCGTCGCCGACATTTACGACCGTTTCGACGGGGTGACATGGTATGTGCAGAAGATGCTCAACATGCTGTACGGTATCACACCGGAAAGAGGAGAATGCAGGGCAGAAATGCTCCCCGAAGCGTTGGGCAATATTCTCGACTCTTACAAATACACCTATCAGGAGATATTGTTCCGCCTGCCCGAAAGACAGAAAGAGCTGCTTATCGCCATCAGCAAGGAAGGCGCTGCCCGTGCCGTTACCTCCGGGGAGTTCGTTCAGAAATACAGTCTGCCTTCTCCGAGTTCGGTGCAGGCGGCGCTCAAAGGATTGCTCGAAAAGGATTTCGTTACGCACGAGCAGGGCGTTTACCGCATTTACGACAAGTTTTTCGGGATATGGCTCAATAAGAATTACTGACCAATATGCCGATACTCCTGCCGGGGCGGCGTTCCGCAAACGAAAAATCGACGGTTTGAAACCGTCGATTTTTCGTTTGCGCCGAATTTCAAGATTTAATTTCCGGCTTCTCCGATATGTTTCGGCTGATACCAACTATCCCGAAAACGATCGCCAATAAGGTTGAAAGTCCCTGTTTCGCCGCTTTCTTCGGCGAATTTGCGGGCTTGCGGGATGTCCGTAAATTCACCCAGCTTGCGAAAACCGATGAACAGTTTGTAGATACCGGGATTGGCCCGGTGTTTGGCGACCTCGCTTTGGAGCAGGGCGCACAGTTCGGCATACTTTGCCCTTTTCTGCGCCAATTTCTTTTTGGCGCAGCGCAATTTTTCGTCTGTCGTCGGGTCGAAAAACAGATCGTTACCGCTCATGTAACTAACGTATTCCTCCATTTTACGCCCGATTTTCGTAATCTGCGCTTTCGCCGCTGCCACGCACGAGAGCAGGGAGCCGAACCCGGTTTGCAGTCCCGTCCGCTTGTCGTAGTAACAATAATAGACCTGCACGCCCTTACGGGGGTATTGGCAGACGTATTTTGCCCTGCGCCACTCGACGAGCCACTGCCAGCGGTCGAACATCCTGCGGGGCATGTCTATTTTGTGCAGGACGACCCGCGAACGGTCGTCCTCGCGGTACTCGAACGTGATATATACCCAATGTTCTATTTGCAGTTCCCGTTCGGCATGGGCGAGGTCTTTGGCCATCTGCATCCAGTCGTCGATTCTCTCCCGTACCATCGTTACGCCGTTTTGCAGGTTTCGATTTCGGTATGCCGGGCGAGCCATTCGCGCACGCTCACCATGTTGTATTCGGAGGTTACGACCGCCGTGCGGTCGCCGATTTGCGTAAAGCGGGTGCTTTCGTAGCCGTCGATCCACTCCTTCAGGGTCGATACGCCCCACGCCTGCGAATCGTCGAAGATACGGCGCTCCAGCGTGCGGATAGGCTCGGCAAAAGTTACGACAAGTGTTTCATAGTCCGGTCGGACAGGTTCGGGGAGCAGGCGCAGGTATTTCAAAGAGCCGGATTCGTCGTCCTTGTCCCCATGCGCCCAACCGCTGTGCAAAATTCCGTTACCCCAGCGCTGGGGCTCGTCGTAACGCACTTTTACCTCCGCCGTATATTTCGTAACGGTTATGTCCTCGATTACTCCCGTAACCATTGTGCCGAAGCTGATGCACTCGCACCTTCTGCCTATCAATTCCTTGTTTACCTCTGTCGTTTTCATTGTTGTTCTCCATTAAATAAGTTCTACTTCCGCGTTGTCGTTATTTCCCCGAAATGCTCCGGCCGCATAGTAAGCGTATCGGTTGTGCCAATTACTCCGGCGTTTGATATAAGCCATAGCCGGGGGACGTATCTCGACGGATGTTGTGTAGATATTATGTCCGATGGTTATGACTAATTCACAGTTGCGCCATATCTCGAAAGGCGTTCTGAATCCGTGCTTGCCCTCGACGAGTTCCAATGCTGTGGCGACTGCGCTACGGACTTCTCCGGTAGATTCTGCGAGGGTCTTGCGGGTTCCCTCTTTGTAGATGATTTTCATAGCGGTCGGTGTTATGGGGCGGCTGTCGCCGCCCCGATTGTTATTTATATTCTCCGAAATTGGTGATGATCCCGAACCGTCCCGTGTCGTTATACATACCGGAGCAATGCAACCTCCGGCATAGGGCGGAGAGTTGTTTTTCGGTAATGCCCGATACGACTATCGCCGTGTGGTCGTGCTCGCAAATTCTTACCCGGTATTGAGTTTTGAGTTGGGCAAGGACGGCATACGCCCTTGTCGTTTTGTCGTCGTGTTTTTGATTTTTCATAGTTTTGTCGATTCATTTTTCTTACTTGCAAGGGCGATCAGGTTATCGAAACTCTCGTTCAATACGACAGCCCTTTCTCTCCGGTAATCCTCTGCCGGATCGCACTCGCCGACGGTAAACTCCCAAACCTCCATGTATTTGGCTTTCCATTTCCGAACCACCTCTGCATCCGGTAATGATGTGTACAGGTCGTGTCGACTGCAAATGGCGTTCAACAGGTCGATGTAGCACATGAACAGGTCGCTTTGGGGCATCCCTGCGTGCAACAGCATATAATCCCGCTTTACAATGTCCCGGACGGCGTTCGATATGTTGTCGATGATCCCGTCTATATAATCCCGCGTAGAATCGTTTTCGTAGATTCCTGATCCCCATGTTCCCATAGTTTTGTCTGTTTTCGGTTGATAAAAGGTTTGAACGGCGGCTTTTGCCGCCCCGATTTTATTTCTTCGTGATATGTCCTTTGGCTACGACCTCTCCGTTTTTGACAAGTTCTATTTCCCCGTAGGTAAAGCCCATTTCTTTGATAGCGATAAATCGGATATAATCGTGATATTCCGATTTCTTTGCAAAATTTCGCCCCGTAAGGTTGTTGAAAATCATCGGAAGCGAAAACTCGCAATCCGACTGGAGTACGGCTTTTCCGTTCTGCCGGATTTCGTAGGTCGGGTTCTGGTTATTCGTGTCTGTTTTCATGGTTTGGGTGTTATGGGCGGCTTTCGCCGCCCCGATTCTAATTATTGATAGATTTAGGATTACGCTGT
Source organism: Alistipes communis (assembly GCF_006542665.1). Lineage (NCBI taxonomy): Bacteria > Pseudomonadati > Bacteroidota > Bacteroidia > Bacteroidales > Rikenellaceae > Alistipes > Alistipes communis. The sequence goes on along the minus strand of NZ_AP019735.1, from coordinate 63,673 downwards.
CAGTCGATTTTCTATAAGGTGCATATTGTGCTGAACGAGTTTTATAATCTGCTTGTGGTACGGACTGTCCTTGTTGCATACGCCCCGGCTCTGCGCCACCTCCAATCGGGATAGCGAAACCTCGACCGTTTCGAGCCGTTGGCCGTCTATCGAGGCCGAGAGGATCAGCGAATCGTCCCGGCGGTAATATTCGTTGGTAAAGACGCAATGGTGCATGGCTTCGCCTTCTTGCCGGAACTGCTCGATGCTCTCCAATACCCGGACGTGGATTTTGCCGTCCGTGAGGTCGAGGCCGAAAAAATGTCCTTTTGCGTTCCGGTATTCCTGCTCGTGGCGCATCGCTTCCCGTATGCGTTCCTGCTCTTTCTGCTTGCGTAAGTATTCCATTTTCCGCCTTACATATTGGTCGTGCTCCGCTTTGAGGTCGGCGGGGCACACATATTTGGCATTGCGTAAATCCTTATTGAAAAAGCGCAATAGGTCTATATAGTCGCACCACATTCCCACATCGGTAATTGCGTACCCGCTGCGGGTAACGATACGGATACTCGGCCAGTAGTCGTCCAATGTGCGGGGGTTCTCGGTAAAGTGCTTCAACAGTTCTATCTGTCCCATCTTGAGCAGGGTTTCGGCATGGCTGTCGCGCAGCAGGGCGCAGAACATTTCCGGCGGGGATATGTGGTAAAACTGTCCGTTGTAACCGCTTCTTCGCAGTTCGGGAAGGAGTTGCGGCCGGGGATGAACACAACGGGGATGGATATTATACAGCGGCTTATGGGGGCGCAGTTCCAACGAGGTTGCATAATCCCACGTCTTGTAGAAAGGCCGGTTCGTTATGAGTCTTGCACGGGTGGCGCATCGCCCGTCCGGGGCGATCCACCGCTGCACGACTTCGAAATGAATGTATTTCGCCCTTTCTCCGATACGGACATAGTAGGCCAGATATACGAAGCGTAATACCTGTATCCCGTCATGGACGGTCATAAACAGGGCGTAGTCCGCCGTGTCGTAAATCCGGCGCAGGTGGTTGTCGTCTATGGTCAGCCGGGTATGGCACGCGGGGCAGATACAATGCTTCCGCGCCGTCTTGTCCGTCCATGCGTGTCCGCACTCGGTGCAAGTTATCACGCCTTTTGTCGTCCTGCGTCCGTAGCGGACGACGCATCGGTCGAACGCCCACCGTATCTGCCGGGCGGAGATGGGGCGGAGCGTGCGCCCCGCCTCTTCTATTTGCTGTTCAAAACTATTTCTCGGTTGCATAATCTTGATAGTTCGGATTGATGAATTAGGCGGCAATGCGCTTTTGGATAAGGAGCATATTGTCATTTACAAGCTGCACGATTTTGTCGTGGTACTCCGTTTGTTTGTTGCATACACCCCGGCTTTGAATAACTTTGAGTTGGGAGAGGGATACTTCTACGGTTTCGATGCGTTTACCGTCAATGGTTGCCGAAAAAATAAGCGAATCGGCTTTTTTATAGTATTCGTTCGTGCCGACGCAATGGTGCATGGCCTTTCCCTCCATGATGATTTCTTTCACACTCTCCAACACCCGAACGACGATCTGTCCGTCCGAAAACGCAAGGCCGAAGAATTTGGCTTTGGCTCTATGGTAGGCGCACTCTTTCTGAAAATGTGCGGAGAGGTTTTCGGCTATTTCCCGTTCGGCTTCCCTGCGGGCGATTTTGGCTATACAGCGGTCATGTTCCCGTTCAAGGTCTGCGGGGCACACATATTTGGGGCTGTGCAGGTCTTTGCCCAATGTTCGCAAAGCGTCTATATAGTCGCACCATGTCGTTGCATCCGTGATTTTATAGCCGTTGCGGACGGCGATACGGATACTCGGCCAATATTTGTCGAATCTCCGACCGCTATCATTCAAATACAGTTGTAATAGGCAGTCTTGCCCCATTTTGAGCAGGGATTCCGCCCGGTTATCCGAAAGCAGGACACGGAATAAGGTCGTAGGGTTCTGACCGTACAATCCACCCTTATATCCCGTTCGTTTCAGTTCGGGGATGAGTTTCATACGAGGGTATATATCGTCCGTGTAAATCTTGTCATATACCCACGATTCGCCGTGCAGTTCCAAATCGGACGAATAAATCCACAGATCGTAATATATCGTTCCCCATACCCGGCTCCGGGCGAGTGTGCAGTATTTGCCGTCGGGGGCTATCCAACGTTGCATGACTTCGTGGCAAAAGCGGTTCAGCGGTCGTCCGACTTTGGCATAATAATTCACCATAAACACCCGCACGACCTGCATCCCGTCGCAAGCGGTTATATAGGTAACGTATTCCCGTTGCTGGAATTTCTGCCTGCGAGTATTTTCTATCCGCAGGCGTGTTCCGCAGGCGGGACAGGTGCAATATTGCTGTTTGGTATCGTTGTGGAACACCTTGCCACAGTCGAGGCAGGTAACGACACCTTTTCTCGTGCGCTGGCCTACCGATTCGATAACTTTTGTGTAGGCCCAGCGTTCCTGTGCCGGGGTCAGCGGTGGCAGTTTCTTGCTTGCTTCGACTGCTTTCTGTTGGAATTTATTTCTCGGTTTCATGGTGTATCGAATTAAAATAGTGATGACTGGGTGGTTGTTTCGGTCTTCTTGGTCTTGTTTTTACCCTGCGTAATTTTCCGGTAGGCTTCGTCCGTTGCTTTTTGCATGGCTTGGCGCCGTGCTTCGGCTTTCTCCGCTTCGGAGAGTTCGATAGTATGGTTCACCACAACTTTACAATTAGTGAGGGGCTTGCCGATGTCGATGTCGTCCTCGTCGTAGTAGTGCAGGGCGAGCGAGTAGATTTCATCGTCCGCGAAGCCGTTGCACCCGCTTTGCTTCACGTAATTGAGGATAAATGTTATACAGTCGTCGATGTTCTTCTTCGGGTCGGCGTACCGGGGTGCGAACAATTCGTCCTCCTGCGCCCGGCGCTGTAAATAGCTTTGGATCGTCTGTTTGAAATAATCGGTCGCTTTATTCTCTTGTGCCATGATGGTTTGTTTTTATGGGGGACGGGGTTACCGTCCCCGGGTGAATGTTCAAAAGAGCCAAAAATCAATGTCTTCGTCCGTGAGGGCATAAGTGTTCCTTATGCTGTTGAGATATTCGGCGTATGCTGTTCTAAACCGGGCATTACATTCCTGTAAATCGCCCCGGATGGTATGCGCTTCGCACCATTGTTTGAGAAAAACTTCGTTTGCCTTTAAGAACCGGAGAAACCGGGTGAGTTCGGGCGGCTCCGGGGCATCGTCGGGCAGAAAAAAGATGCTTCCGCGCAGTTCGCCTGTTTGGGGATGTCGTGTAAACAACTGCCGGGCGGTTCCGATTCGGATATAATTATCTTTTATACCATACCGCTGTATAACCGCCGGAATATCTACGGCCGTCTGTACCGAAAAGGGGGTTACTTTGATTGCATCGCGCTGTATGTATTCACCCCCTGTAAGGACGACCTTTACATCGGGTTGCGGGTCTGTTTGGGTGATATATTCGTTGAGTGTCATATCTGTTGTTTTTTGCAGGGGAGCGGGGCCACCGCCCCCCGGATTGGATTACTGTCTTTGCGGATTACTTGATAAGCGTGTCGGTTAGATAGAATTTGCGGTGGCAATCCTTTTTCTTGAGTGCTTCCCCGATGAGCCACGCGAACCGTTCGCGTCTGAACTCCTCGGATTTATCCTTGTGGCACGTCCAACTCTGCTCCTTTTCGTATTGCTTGGCCTGTTCTTCCAATATGGGCAGATATTCCGCCGTTGCGCCGTCCATTCGGAGGTAGTCTTTCGTCCCCTTGTGCCGGAAAGAGACGAGGCAGTAATTTTCGGGGTACAGGCGTATCGTTTCAGTGGCTTTTTCATAGAAACAAACCGCCAAATATTTGTCTGCCAATCCTTTGTAGGAGGGGCTGTTATGGCAGTATTTTTCTATCGTGTCGGAAATGGTCGCATCCTCGGAGAGTTCCTCCCGCAGTTCTTTTTCCACCCGTCTGAAGGCGTCGGACAATGAGGGATAAACGGCGGTTATTTCTATCCGTTTGTTTTTGGTATCGTCGTCCTGCTTACGGGTCGATACGATGATAATGTTGTAGCGGTTGTCGCTCCACGCTTTGACCTCGATGTAATACCCTAAATCCGTGTTGATTGCATTGAGGGTGTTAAACGTGTCGGTCGAGCCTTGTCTTTGCAGATAAATGGTTTTCATATTTTCGGATTTTTATGATTCGTTGGTTTATGTGGGGGCGAGGCTGCCCCACGAATTAGACTTTCAGATTATCCAGCCATGCCGATTAACTCGCGCACCTGCATTTCTTTCGCTTTGGGAAAGATCCACCCGGCGCATTTCTCTCCGCGGTATGTCAGTCGCCCGTTGAACCGTCCGCCGAGGTCGGATAATGCGTCCTTTATGGGCTTCGTATCTCCGAATAGGGCTATCGCTTTCTCGGAGTAGTTCACGAGGATAAAATCGCCTTGAACAGTGGTTTGCCCTTGTTCTTGTTCCGGTGTGCGCTCCGGCTTGGGGCTACTGAGCCGGATATTATTCTCATCTCCGGCGATATAGGCCAGAGCGTCGATAAATCCCTCGCGGGTGTAGTGGGTCATTTTGTGGATGCTCCAACCATAAGAGGGGCTCTTGCCGAGCGTGAAACCGGAGTAACGGAGTTCATAATCTTTGTTATATTCGGCCAAATACGCCGTTTCGGGCAGGTTAGCGGCGGCTTTCCGCAGTTCCCCGAAGCCTTTGCGGGAGGTGGTCGAGAAGCCGAGTATTACGGTGCGGACTCTCCGGGTTTCCCGGCACTCGTAGGAGGGGTCTGTGTATTCCGTTATATTAAGTTCGGCGAGGATGACCCCCTGCACGTTATCGGGCATAATCCGGCGCAGTCGTTCCGCACCGATTGCCGCGATCCGGTCGTGTTCGGCCTTTGCACGGGCTTTCGCGTCGGCTTCGTCCTTTGCTTTTTGCTCGGCTTCGGCAACAAGGGCGGCAGCCTCGAAAGCGTCCATAAATTCCGCGGGCGCGTCGGTGTAGTACATGCCGATACCGAATTTCCGCGAGTATGGTCGGAGGATGTCGGTGCGCCGGATCGCTTTCGTTTCGAGGTTTACCAAATGATACATATATCCGTTGGCATCGTGTTCGACCTTGTAAATTACAAGTCGGTCGCGCATTGCGCCGGGGCCTTCAGAAATGACGATTTGGTTTTCCTTTGCGACTTGGATTTCGGTGTCGGTGGTCGTACCGCCGAATAATGAATAATATTTTACCATGACTTTCAATGATTTAGAAGATTTGGGAAAAGAGAAAGGAGAAAAAGCCGATTAGAACGACGAGAGATAAAAGACAGGAAAGGATACCCCGCAGGAGGTCATAGCAGAACAGATAGGCCAAAACGACCCAAACAAAGCCGCTCCCGAAGAGATAAAAACCCAGCGCGACAGCCCCGATTTTCAGCCCTGCCCGCAAACCTGCACCCATGCTGAGTGGAAGGTTGGAGGTTTTCGGTTTCCTGTTCTTATTTTCTGTGCTTTTCATAACCTTTCGACTTTTTTTTTATGCCGTAGCGGAGCCGGTGTGGATGGTATCTGGTTTCAGGAGCATGAAAAAGAAGGGCTTAGCCCATGTCAAGATTTTTGCGGGAAATACGCTCGCCCGAAGGGAAAGAGGAAGATTTTTCGCAAAACCGCCCGGCGGCTTGATCTTGCAGGGGCGTGCAGCCCGTAAATACCTTTGCTTCTGAAACCAGATACCATCCGCACCGGGTTCGTGAAGGCGGCTTATAAATGAGGAGAAAGGTTATGAAAAGTGCGGAAAATAACTGTGGCGAAGGGCGTAACGGATCAGCCCTTCGCCCGCACACCAGACACAAAAAAGTCTCGATATGAAAAAGTTATTTGAATTTTAACCTTCAATGTGGTGATATATTATTAAATTCAAGGCGGTTAGGACTGGAAGATTTCCACATAAGGTCTGCCAAATCTTTGTTTCAAATTTATGATTCTTGTCAAGAATTTATTATCTTTATAAGATAAAACTCTTCGTTATGGAATCGTTTTCTATTGTTGCACTTCAACTTTTACCGGATTGTTCCAAGCATATTCGAAAGGTTCTTCAAGAAGATTGGTATTTCTTTACTCAGAAATACCATTTAGATCCCGACACAAAGTATCCGATTCGCAACCCGGATTATAAACTTCCCGATGATTTTTTCGATCCCAAAATCAGCATTAGCGCCATTGTCGGTAAAAATGGCTGCGGTAAGAGCACGATCGTAGAGATTATGCTGCGCGTAATAAATAACTTTGCCGTCAATATTACTGCCAAGGCACATAAAGACTGCCAGTTATACCCCGTCTCAGACGTAAACGCGGCTCTTTATTTTGAGATTGATGGCAAACTGAATTTTATCGAAACATCGAAAGTAGGTATTCTTTGGGGGATAATTGACACCTTCGGGAAACGAGTTCATCCAAATAAGATTGAGAAGACAACACCGTTGGAGAAGGCTTTACAGCAGTTACGCCAATTTTTCTTTACCATTGTCAATAATTATTCATTCCACTCCTACAATGTGGATGATTATGGGGAGGAAAGTGTTGGAAAGGATAAGATTTGGATCAACTCACTGTTCCATAAAAACGATGGGTATCTTACTCCTGTCGTACTCAATCCTTTTCGTCGGGAAGGCCGTCTGGATATTCGAAAAGAGACTTTGTTGACCAACAGCCGTCTGGCTTATCTGTTCTATTATTTCAACACGAAACAGTTCGGTGATTTTATCGACGATTATCAGTATCGTTCTTTATCGTTTAGTTATAATCAATCCCGTGTTGAAGAAAAGTATACATACAACCTTGTTCGGAACAAGAAGACATATGATACGAAGTTGGTCAAACGGGTTTCCGTTAAAAAGAAGGAGCGTGATTACTTCAATATTACTCTCAAAGCCTATCTCGGTGAAAATATCCGGTCCGGAATACCATCTCTGAATGGGGCATACAAATATCTGGTTGCAAAAACATATCATATCGTAGCGACATATCCCAATTATACCGGGCAGAAATATGTTGCTGTTAAGGATCTTTCGGAATATTGCTCCCAAGAGGAGGAATCTCGGATCAAAGATCTCGTTCGTAAGCTTTTAAGCGATTTTTCTCATGTGACATTTAAGATAAGACAGACTCTCAAATATATAGATTATGTCACGCATAATGTAAACGCAACTGACGGGCGGGATTTTCAGAACCTCACTGAAGATTATATTAAGTACGAGCCCAAAAACTTGCAGATATTGGAAGGATTGAATACTATACACAAGGAGCAAGTTTCCATGCCTCCGTCGTTTTTCGATATTCGGATCGAGTTGTCCAAAAGCGACGGAGCAGTAATCTATTTCGATAAAATGAGTTCCGGGGAACGGCAATTCCTATTTTACATGAGCACGATTCTCTATCATGTCCGTAATCTGGACTCAGTTGTCGATGACGTGGAGAGTGTCCATTATAACTATGTCAATATCGTTTTGGAAGAGGTCGAATTGTATTTTCACCCCGAATACCAAAGACAATTCATCGACAAACTAATCAACTATTTGAAAAAAAGTCAGTTTAACAGAATCAAGCATTTTAATATCATAGTTGTAACACATTCCCCATTTATTCTTTCGGATATCCCCCAGGATAATGTCTTGTTTCTTAGAGATGGTAAGAATGATAATGAAGTATGCGATTTCAAGACTTTCGGTGCCAATATCCATGATTTGTTACGCACCAGTTTCTTTTTGGAAAATGGATTAGTCGGTGAATTTGCAAATAATAAAATAGAAGAGCTTCTCACCTTATTGCAAGGGGATAACAATAGCAAGAAGCAATGGTCTACCGCTGACGTTCAATATATTATCAATACAGTTGGAGAAGATTTGATCCGTGAAGCATTACAAGAATTATACGATATCCGATACCAAGACCGGGTTACACGACGCAATGAACTTGAGCGTCAGATGAAAGAAATTGAGAGACAATTAAGTTTACTGGATCTATGAAACGAATCTACATCGACGATAAATTATATCACATAGCAAAAGATTATGCAAAAGATCCTTTTGCCAGACGGCGAAAAGATTTTAAGCGCCCACCTGTATTACTTCAGGAACTATATGCCGCTTTACCGGAAGAAGACGCCAGCTATCGAGAGTATGTTCAGAAAATAATCGACGAATATGAAGATTTGAACTGCCTGAAACCTTCTGAGGTAGCACGTACAAAACGGAAGTTCGATCGTATTTTACCAGAAGCGGATCTCGGTAAAATATTTACTATAGAAGGTGAGTCGGCGAAGTTTTACGACCTTATTATTAAGGCGTTAAGGTATGATGATTTGCGCAAATCCGATTATATACGTAATAGCGGATATTTGGGATTATCAATTAAAACCTGCGTCTATTGCAATGCGCAACTTGCTGTTGTTGTGGAGAAAACAGCAGGAGGAACACAAGCAAAATTTCAACTGGACCATATCCGTCCCAAGTCCAAATATCCATTTCTTGCAATTTCGTTTTTCAATCTGTGCCCGTCATGCGGAAACTGTAATTCTGTAAAGAACGATAATTCTGTAAAATTCGATCTTTATACCGAGGATTCTAAGGATGACCTGAATCCGTTTCTCTTTTACGTAACCAAAGATTCGATCGTCAAATACATGAAATCTTATGATGAAGAATGCCTGAAAGTTGGTTTTCTTTCAACGGATGGATACCAGGCGTTGTCTAAAGACCATGACAAAAACTTTAGCATCACGGGAATTTATAATACGCAGAAAGATATTGTGGCAGAACTAATTCAGAAAAAAGAGATTTATACTGAAAGCTATAAGCGACATTTAGCAAAACAGTTCAAGGATCTTTTCAAAGATGAATCTATAATCAATCGGCTAATCATCGGCAATTACGATACTGTTGAAGATATCCATAAGCGACCAATGGCTAAATTTACACAGGATATAGCGCGACAATTGAATTTGATTAAATAGACCTCTTATTTATAAGTATATATTCATGATGTAATCGCTTCTCGATAAACAATAAGTAAAGTACAGAATAAGGTCTATCCGGCTAAGGCTTTCGAGCAGCCTCTCCAAGGTGGTCGTCGAACGACCGCACGAGAAGCAGTGCACCATAAAAGGTTTCTTGCGGACGTCTTCTTGCCGATATAGACTCCGAACTTCCCATCCTTACTGCAGAACGGACACCGCGCGATGAGGTTCTTCCCGCCGCCGTTTGTTCGTGCCCCGAGTTCCGTCCGACGCTCGGCCACAAGCAAGTCATACATATAAAGAAATAGCCGCAGTAGCGGCAATGGGATAGTAAAAACCATTTTTATTTTTCTTTTGGATGGGATTTTTCATTTTCCGACAAATTGTTGCTGAAACATTTTATGTTTTCCGGCAAAATAGAATGAAAACATTTTCTTATTTTCGTCAAAACATTTATCTTTGCAGTAAATGAAAAATTTCAGTCATGCCCGAAAAAATATTCAAGCGTAAGATCTACGAAAGAATGCTCCGATGGAAGCAAGAAAGCGATGGACATACGGCACTTTTGATAAAAGGTGCGCGTCGAATCGGAAAATCGACCATTGCCGAGGAATTTGCTCGTAAAGAGTATGAATCCTATATCATCATCGATTTTTCGATAGCAGACGATGCGGTCAAAGAGTTGTTTTCACATATTTCGGATCTGAATTACTTCTTTTTACGGATTCAGTCGCTATTCAATGTGTCATTGCATGAACGGAAATCGGTTATCGTTTTCGATGAAGTACAACTATGTCCTCCGGCACGACAAGCAATCAAGCATCTTGTAAAGGATCACCGATATGACTATATTGAAACGGGGTCACTCCTTTCCATCAAAAAAAATGTGAAAGGAATCGTGATACCGAGCGAAGAAACACGTATCGCGATGTATCCGCTGGACTACGAAGAGTTCCTATGGGCTATCGATAAACTCCAGACTTATGAGTTGCTCAGATACTCGTATCAAAATTTTAAGTCTTTGGGTGATGCCGTCAATCGTGATCTTATGCGCAATTTCCGTCTGTACATGCTCATCGGCGGTATGCCGCAGGCAATAAATGCATACCTCGATTCAAATGATTTTTCAGCCATAGATGCCGTAAAACGGAACATTCTCGAACTTTATATCGACGATTTTCGTAAAATCGATCCGACAGGACGCGCATCGCGGCTGTTTACCTCGATTCCGGCAGAACTCTCCCGCAATACGACACGTTATAAGGTAGGAAGCGTGATTGAGAATGCGACAGCCGCTCGGCTCAGTGAGTTGTTGATGGATATGGCAGATTCCATGACGGTAAACTTTGCCTATCATGCGAATGATCCCAGTGTAGGATTCTCTCTTCATGCTGATTACGACTATTTCAAGATGTTTCTTGCTGATACGGGATTGTTCGTTACGCTCGCTTTTATGGATCGCGACTATACGGAGAATGTGATATACCGGAAGCTCCTTTCCGATAAACTCAGTACAGATTTGGGGTATGTATACGAGAATGCAATCGCCCAAATGTTGAAGAGTGCAGGCAATGAACTTTTCTACTATACATTTAAGGAGGAGACAGTGAAAGACGAAGAAGAGAATAAAACTGTCCGCAGTTATGAAATAGATTTCCTGCTTTCGCGTAAAGACAAGATATGCCCTATCGAAGTTAAATCTTCCGGATATAACTCACACAAATCCCTCGATAAATTCCAGCAAAAGTTTTCGGCGAGAATCCTTCACAGGTATCTTCTCTATACCAAAGATCTAAAGAAAGACAAGGATATTTTTTGCTTGCCCGTATATATGACGGAATTATTATAAAGAATTATCAAAGCAAGGCAGTAAAGAAACAGGATCTATTGATACTGAAAGATAGGTTATGAGAGATACGATATTTATAAGTCATGCAACCCCGGCAGATAACGATTTTTCCATCTGGATTACTTCCCGATTGGAGATGTTAGGATATAAAGTTTGGATAGATAAAGAAGGGTTACTGGGTGGAGAGCGTTTTTGGGCGACCATTCAAAAAGCCCTGGATCGTTCGATAAAAGTTTTGTTCGTTTATTCAAAAAATATTGTAACGACAGAAGGCATACTTCGGCAAGGAATTGAAAATGAGTTGGAATACGCAAAGAGTATTGCTGCACAAGATGGATTGCAGGATTTTATCATACCATTACATATAGACAATTCCAGCTATCATTTAGTAATAGGACAACCTAATATTAACCATATTCCATTTAATAATAATTGGGCTGATGGATTAAAGCAACTGCTAAAAAAATTGGAGAAAGACAATGTCCCTTCTAATTTCGGCAATCAGAAGTCTTCATTTTCAGAATGGTATGAAAATGAGTATATTTCTAACTGCTCAATTATACCCCACGAGGAGCGATATTATACTTCATGGTGGTCGATAGCTGAAATGCCGAATAGGTTCTATATGTATCAATTTGCCAATACCGCTCAAGCTAAAGCCATCAGAGACCTGAATAAAGAAATTCCGATTAGTTTATTATCCAATTGTATTTCTTCGTTTGATGGGAATTTGAATTTTTCTGTTCAAAGAGATAATGAAATGATTGAAGTTAGGCCAGAACACACGTTTGCATTTTCTCTAACAGATATTTTAGATGGGTTCATGTCTGAGAAGTTTCCTCAACATAGAGACGCCGAGAATCATTTCAAGAGGCTGATGTATTGTGTAATTGCCAATCTATTCAGACGTGCTGGCTTATGGAAGCATGAAATGTCGAATAAGAGATTAGCTTATTTTCTCCCGAAATATGATAAAATTACGAAAGTAAAGTTTATCTATCCTGAAAGTACAAGGAAAAAAGCAAAAGCTCTATTAGGGGAAATGCGAGGAGTGGGATTTTGGCATTATGGAGTTTCTATTCAACCGACACTATTCCCGTTTCTTGGGTTTTCTCTTAAATCTCACATTCTGTTTACATCGGACGGCTTTCAATTGATAGATGATGAAAAGAAACAGCATTCATTCAGAAGGAAAAAAGGGAAACGCCTCTTTAATGAAGCATGGAGGGATTTATTGCTCGCATTTATTCAACGCCTAAAAAATAAAGATGGAGAAATAAGCATTCAGGTAACGTTGCAGGGAGAGCAAATCAAACTGAAAGAATGGCCGGAAATGCTTATAAGTGAAATGGGGTACATAGATCCGGACGCTGAAATGAGCGTCGACAAGATAGAAGATTATTACGAAGATTTAACGGCAGAGGAAGCAAATGATTGAACCTATTCTAAAATATATCAGTGAGCCATCATTGACATTCGGTAGTGGCCAAACAGCAATTGACCCCCGGGATGGTTTAATGCTTTTTGGTCCCTTTGATCATAAAAGGATTAAAGGTGTTAGAAATATCGGTATCATCGGTTCGTCTAACTTAAGGAGAAAGATGATTGACTATCTGAAAAGGATACATGGTCCTATTGTTAATGAGGATTTATCCATTGCCCGACCAAATTTTCCGGGATTAGAATCTACCTTCGGCATATCGATCAATTTTGATAACATTATTCAACTTGATATTAAGCAAAAGGACATTGATGAATACCTAAAATACACGGATTCTCATCAACGAGTTCATAATTTAGTGAATCTATATGTCCAGCCGTTAATACGGTATACCGAGCATGAAGAGATGCCTGTGGATGTTTGGTTTGTCGTAATACCAGAGGATATTTATAAATTCGGCAGACCAAATTCGAAGATTCCGAAATCGGAAGATAATATTAACATTGGGCTTAAGAAAAATGAACGGAATTCGACCCAATTGGATATGTTTTTCCAAGAGGAAAAAGATGCCCTTCGAGAAGCGTATGAGTTTGAAGTCAATTTTCACAATCAGCTAAAAGCCAAAATATTATCTGTAAAAATCGTCACTCAGATAATTCGGGAAAGTAAAATAGCCTATGAGAATCTGTTAACCGATAAGCAAATTGAGGAAGAAAAAAAATTTGATACAGCTAGAGCATGGAACATATCTAATACCCTCTATTATAAATTAGGAGGTCTTCCGTGGAAACTTGGAGAGATTAGGGATGGAGTTTGTTATTTGGGATTAGTATATAAGAAAACAGAAAGCGATACAAAGAACAAAAATGCTTGTTGTGCAGCTCAGATGTTTCTTGATTCAGGCGATGGGATGGTTTTCAGGGGAAATGTTGGTCCTTGGTGGAATCCTACTACCGGCGAATTTCATCTTTCACAGCAAGATGCTTTTGAAGTCGTGTCTCAATCTTTAGAAGCATACTATAATCGCTTTGAATGTTATCCCAATGAAATTTTTATCCATGCAAAAACATTTTTCGATGATCCGGAGTGGGCTGGATTTGAAGACGCAGTTGCGGGCAAGTCAAAAATTATCGGAGTAAGAATAAAGGAAAATAGTACATTTAAGTTATATCGGCAATATTCGTATTGCGTTCCCAGAGGAATGATGTTACAGTATGATGATAGAAAAGCGTTCCTTTGGACAAAAGGATTTATCCCCAGATTCAAAACTCAGATTGGTTTAGAGACGCCGAATCCAATTGACATAGCCGTAACCAGAGGAGAAGCAGATATTGAAGTGGTTTGTAAGGATATATTGGGTTTGACGAAGTTAAATTACAATGCTTGTATATATGGTGACGGTATTCCTGTCACATTGAAATTCGCTGATTCCATCGGGGAAATCCTCACTGCGGGGAAAGATATCAAAACAGGTGTACTGCCTTTCAAACATTATATTTAGTATTGCCTTTTTTGCTCAAACCGGATGACGAACAACAAAAAACGCATAATATTATATAGCATTCCCAATGCCATTTTCTTTTACATATCTCACAACCATATGATTGAGAAGCGTTCGGTGCACTTCGCTGATAAGATGATTAAAGCGATTGAATAAATCCGTTAATTGTACAGTTTCCATGGCGATTTTACTCTCATTTATCTCTTCGTGACGCAGTTTATAAAGTTTAGTTGCATTGATGTGCACTTCGGCATCTCTTTCGTTTTTCCACCAAGAATTTTTTGAAATCTGCTCCAAGTCCGACAATAATTCATCAAACTCGCTTTTGAATCCGGGAAACATCGTTATGATGGTTTCCAACTGCGCGCAATGGGAATCTTTATATCCCTTCTTGCTAAACCCATATAGCTTTTTGAAACTTTCATTAAGTTGGACTTTCAGTTTGCCCCGAAGAAAGCTTTTTTCATACGGATTCGTTGCCCTGACAAATAATTTTGTCAATACGATGCAATCACAAAAGGAGTAACTTGTAAAAGTACCAATCTTGATTAGCGTATTGGTAATTTTATCATAATCGGAATTTTCAGACTTCTGAATCTTGGTTGCGAGTTGGCATATTCCCTCAATGCACTCGGAAAACATGTTTATATATTCATCCGATTTTTCACAGAACTCTACCCGTTCTTGCTCAGACAGTATTCTGTTATTATAGGTTAGCTCACGAATCATACAAACTCTATGTTAATTTACTCGTTTTCCGTTTTACATCTTAATGGCTTGGTCAAAATTGCTCTCGAACAAACTCATTTCGCGCCGACGGTTTTAGTTAGGAATATGCCGGTTACGGAATTGGCCCCCAATTTTTCAAGTTCGCGTTTCACGAGCGTAAAGCTCATGCCGGTAGTTAGGATATCGTCGAGTAGTAGTACGTCGCGCCCTTCGATATAATCCGGGTCGAAGACTACGCCGGACATATTCCTTTGTTGGGTGCCTTTCTGCTGCTCCCGGTCTTGCTCGATCCGGACGGCAGAAAAACCGTTGTCTATTATCAGACGGCGGGAAAGCTCCCCACAAAAGTACTCGAAACGCTGCCGGTGCCTCTCTTTCGTGGAAGCTGGAAGAGGTATCAGGATCGGATCGGCCAAACCATTGAAAAACTCCATTCGTGAAATAGCCAGCGAGAAGAGTTTGGCGGCCAGCGATGCACAGGCGCCCTCTTTGAGACGGAATACGAGGTTGACAACTTTCTTCTGTTCGCTCGTGAGCTTCAATTTATGCGATACGGGATAATAGTCGTGGATATAGAAACATAAAGCCCCGTCCACGCGCAATTTGCCCCGGAACCGGTTGGTCTTGGGATAATAGCTGCGGATGAAATCGCCCTTAAAGGTGAATTTCAGCATGTCGTGCCACCGCCGAAGGGTCTGCTCGTCCTCGACCCGGAACATCTCGCTACCGTAAGCATCCTCTCCGGCCAGCCCCATACCGATCCGCAAACGGTCGTTGAAACGGCCGGACGATACGATATACCAATCATAAGCACGGCATAGTATTTCGATGTTGCAGTCGTCTGTGCAGAGAAAGTAAAAGTTACTTTCCTCGTCCCGGACTAAAAGGAATTCGCCGCCGACCTGCATCATATCCTTCTCGATGTCGAAATAGTCCCCGAGCGGCATCGGATAGTCAGCATCTGTCATTTCGCCGGGGACTCCGAAGCTGAAATTGGTAATCATAGAGCATTGTTTATATTGTCATCGTTAAAGTTTTCAGCGGCTTGCATCATCAAATTAACAAGCTGAGATTTGGCGCTGAATTGTTAGTATTCCTAATAAAAGCAGATAACTTTATTGCCAAATATATGTATAACTGACTAAAAATTATGAATGAGATTTTATGGTTCGGGTTCAATTCGCAGAGTGATAGCTCCATTTTTAACTTCACTTAGGAATGTATCGTATAATTGCCGCCATTGCACACAATGTTCTTGAAAGATAGCATTACGCTGGCTTTCAGTCATACCGGATTCGTTCATAAACGTAGTATAGCACACATATACGGTATCTACCTTATCCTTATGCCTATCACCGTCCTCACTTATCATACCTTCTGCTTTCATGTAGGTAAAACAGACCCCGTCTCTGATACGAAAGGCATACTTTCCTGTCTTTCCGTATTTTTCATAGTTGCGGTTGATGCCCTCATTTTGCTGAAGGGGCATGACGATAGTATTCCGGGAGAAATACCTCGCAGCTACTTCATTAGCACTCGGCGATTTGTCTTTTAAGAAACGCTCCCTGTATCGTTGAAAAAAATGGGATGTATAGACACTGATTTGCCTGACGCCTACCATTTTGCTATCCGGGGTGTGCTTATACCCGCTCGCACCCCATTGAACGACAAACCGATGTTTGTCTGCATAAACAATACAGAAAGAGCCGACTTCGGGATATTCTGCATTGGCCCTGGTTTCTGCGTAAAAATAAATGATATACTGATTGTTGGTTGCCGGAATTTTATATTCATAAAGTTCCCATGCTGGAAAACGGCTTGTTTTACGAAATGCTTTAACCGCTTTGGGCCGTAGGTATTCCTGCTTGATGTCTACTTTGTATTTGTCAGCGGCGAGATGGTCGTACATCTCCCTATATGTCATCGAAGTCAGAAGCATAACCCAATATAACTGTTTCAGCCATTCAAATTTCGCATATTTTCTTTGCTTTTACAAATTCAAAGCGGCGACGCCAACCGTGACATATAGCGACGCCAACCCTTACATCTGCGTCTGCAAAAGGCTCGGACGTGTATTCCATAAAGTATTTTTGGGTTCCGGGAAAGCTAAACATTGTAATTATGGAGATGATAATGATCGAAAAACGGGTCTATGACTCTATGGTGGCCAAACTCGAAACGCTGGCCGGAAGGGTCGAGGCTCTGAATGCAAAACAGCAAAAACGCTTAGGACGTTGGCTCGACAATGAGGAGGTCTGCGAGATGCTGTGCATCGCTAAAAGGACGCTTCAGGCATATCGTGAAAAAAGGCTCATTCCCTACACGCAAGTCGGACATAAAATCTACTATAAGCCGCAAGACGTAGAGGCATTGTTGAAACAATCGAAAAAGTAAACGAAGAAATAAACTATGAGAAATAATATTGTGCAGGGTTCGGACAGTAGCGAGGCCGAAGTGTTCGACCTGATAAAGCGTATCGAAAAGGGGCTGGAAAAATTCGGTACGAACCATCGCCTGATTCTGGGCGGCGAGTCGTATCTGACGGACAAGGAAATTTCGGAGCGGCTGAAAGTCCACCGCCGGACGTTGCAGGAATACCGCAGCTCGGGGAAACTCCCTTATTACATGATATGCGGGAAAGTGCTGTACCGGGAGTCGGAGATCGAAAAGTTACTCCAGGATTCGTATAACGGAACGGATGATAAGGCGTTGCTGTAACACCGGAACGAGAAGAAGGGCTGTCTGACAAATTCCCGAGATTGAAAATCGCCCCTGTCAGGATGAATTCCGACAGGGGCGAAAACGTTAGAATCAAGGTTGTTAGACGGCTTTTTTCTTTCCGAGGTCAGTTCACTACCGTCCGTTCCTCCTGCGAGACCTTCAGCACGACCATCGGGGAATAGGGGCGGCGGATCAGCCATCGCCGGAACGCCGCACTCTGGGGCGTGTCCACCCGAAAGGCCAACGCCGAGATCATTTCCAGATTATACAGTTCAGCATGTGCCGTCGGAAGATTCGAGGTTTCCGACATACGCAGTGCACCGTGTTTGTAAATCGCCCGGATATTGCTCGTGACCGCAGATACGAACACCTCGAACATACGGGCAATTTCGGACGGGGTCAGCCACACATCGCCATCGGCACCGGGGATTACGGTTACGGTATTGTACTCGATCGTTATCGTTCCTGTCGCTCTTTCTCCTGTCGTTGCCATATTGTTTGGATATTAGTTGGATAATTATACGAATATTTTTCTTTTCCGTCAAGCGAACGTCGTTTTTTCTCTGTCGGACTGGGCCCGTTTCTTTTTCATAACGCCCACATCCTCTTCGCATAAGACTATTTTCCGGCCTTTCGTTCTCATTTTAAGCCCTTTCATATCTTCACCCACCTTTTTGTCGGTCACTTTGGCGTAAATCTGAGTCGTGGTGATGCTCTTGTGTCCCATCATACGGCTCACGGTTTCGATAGGCACGCCCATCGAGAGGGTAATATGCGTCCCGAAATTATGCCGGGCCTTATGGAAGGTCATATCGAAACCATATGCTTGTCCCAGTTTTCGCGTAAGTATGATAAGATGCTTCCGGCTGTAAAGGTTGAAAATCTTGTCGCTCCGACGTTCGGACCGGTATTTCTCGATGATCCGCAACGGAACCTCCAGCAACCGGACTGCCGAGGGCGTATCTGTTTTTTTGCGCCGTATATGAAGCCACCACGTTCCGTCGGCGGCCTGCGTGATGTCCTTATCCGAGAGCTGGTTCAGGTCGGAGTAGGACAGGCCCGTGAAGGAGGAGAAGAGGAACCAGTCCCGAACCCGCTGAAGATTGGGTTTGTCGATGGGCGTTTCCATCAGCTTTTTGAGATCTTCGAGTTTGAGGTGGCGGCTCTTGCGTTCGGGCAGCTCCGGGTGCAGCTTGCCGTAAGGGTCGCGGCGGAGCGTACCTTGGCTGACAGCCCGTTTGGTCATTTTCTTCAGGCGGTACAGGTGTTCGTGCACCGTCTTTTGCATCATATCGCACTCCGTTCGCAGAAAGAGGTCGAAGTCGTCGTAGAACGTTTTGTCGAGGCTTCGGAGCGTGACGTCTTCCTGCCCGCATTTCTGTTGTACGAACGCAGCCAAGTGGTTGTAAGAGTTCTCGTAGCTGGCATAGGTCTCTTTCGTCCGATCTACGCCGACCCGTTTGTAAAACTCTGCATTGTGTTCCCGGAACAGGGCCAGCAACGTGAGCGGCTTCTGTCCTACGCCTTTTACGGCGTTCTTCACCAGTTCCGCCGTGACGAAGCCGAGGTCGTTGCGAATCCTCCGATAGTGGGCCTCGATCTGTTCGGTCAGCAGGTCGATGGCCCGATTTACTTTGCGGGCGTTGGCACTCCGGCCGTCCGCGCGTCCTGTCTCCGGATTCCACAGCGACGGTTCGATGGCGGCTTTGATACCTATATGAGCCGATTCGGCGTCGATGCTGACTTTGCACAAGAGCTGGCAGGTGCCGTCCTTGCGGACTTTAGTTCGATTGATATAGAATAGTACGGCGAACGTACTGCGGCGTTTTATCTTATTGTTCGTTCCCATGATGATTCGGATTTGAGAAGGGTGATTACAGTGCTATCGAGAACCGCTCGGCGAGCTTTTTGTCGAGGTTTTGCGTATCCGCGCCGATTTTGTCATCGGTTACTTTGGCATAAATCTGTGTCGTGTCGATACGTGTGTGTCCCAGCATCTTACTGACCGTTTCCAGCGGAACGCCCTGCGAAAGCGTGATTTCGGTGGCGTAGGTATGCCGTCCGCAGTGGAAAACGAGCCGCTTTTCGATACCGCAGATCGAGGCGATACGTTTCAGAGCCCGGTTGAGTGTAGTGTTGCCGTACATAGGAAGTAATTTCCCTTCCGGCGCGATACCCCTGTATTTGTCGAGAATATGGAGGGGAATATCGAGCAGCGGCAGTTCATAGTCGATCTTCGTCTTCTTGCGCGTGGTTTTGATCCACACCTCGCCGTCCTCGGCAATTTCCAAATCATCTTCGCTCAGGCGGCACATATCCCCGTAAGGAATGCCCGTATAACACGAGAATAGGAACAGGTCGCGGGTTTGGTAGAGCGTCGGGTGATGGAGCGGCGTGGTCATCAGCCGGTGCAATTCGTCGGCAGTGAGGTATTTCTGCGCCCTTTCGGGGCGTTTCGGTTCGTACCCGGCGAACGGGTCGGCCGTGATGATACCCTCCGCCACCGCCTCGCCGACGATCGTGTTCAGCCTTGTGGTCAGCAGGACGACAGTTCCCGGCGCGATGCGGCGTTCCGTCCGCAGGTAGAGGTCGTACCTGTCAATGAACGACCGGTCGAGGGCAGTAAAGGGAATATCCGAAAGTTTATACTGTGTTTGCAGGAAAGCGGAGACGCAATTACGGGCATAGCGATAGGATCTGAGCGTGCCTTTCTCGCGGTTTACACCCACGCGCTTCTCGAAATGTTCGATAAACGTTTGAAAATAACTGAGTAGGGTCGTTTGTCCGGAAGCCTTGCCCAGCAGCAGATCCCGTACCTCTTCGGCGGTCACTTCCTCCCGTATCGCAGACTGTTCCTTGTAGATGGCCAGCGCCGAGGCACGCAGTTCGTCCAATTGCCGATTGATTTCCCGAGTAGCGGTACTCTTTCCCGTGGCGCGGCCCGATACCCACGACGATACGGGAACCGACATCTTGGCACTGAAAGCCGCCTCGGAATGGTTGCCGACGGTCAGCCGTGCCATGACAGGACAACAACCATTGGCATTCGTTTCGCTCTTTTTAAGGTAGAACGCAACCCTTACATCCATTTGTTTCATAACTCTATTATCTAATTGCAAAATTAGTTGATATAGAGCTATTTGAAACCATGAAAAATATGGCAGAACAGCGAAACAGAACCCCGGATCGAATAAACGCGGCTGTATTTTCCCGATAATCGAAAAAAACGGTTATCTTTACAGTGCGAATACCGAAAATACAAGCGTTCTTTGCGGTAGCAGACGGTTCGACAGGGTGCTTTTCAGCGAATTTTTCCGGGCCGAAAAAGGCAGCGGATAAGTAGCAATCGCCCTTCTTAACCTCTCACAATCCTACTTTTTGATGAGTCGGACAGACAGAGAGATATACCGCTTGACTTTCTTTAGTGTCAGTCACTTATCTTAATCTATCCGATTCTTTCGTTTTTACGCGAGTTCTTCGTATCTTTGGCTACGCCTTAGATATATCGTCTCGGCATAATCAAACGTAAATGTTTGCTTCTGCGCTCGACTTTTCGTATCTTTGTCTTCGCCGAAGATACTCCCGCTCGGCAATGTTCAAATAAATTTGACATTGCGCTCGCTTATTCGTATCTTTGTTAAATATTTCGTCCCCTCCGGCCTGTGCGCGGCGGAGGCTTTAAAAACGACCGAAAATGAAAGAACGGATTCAGCGCTTCGGTAAATCATTGAGCAGCATGGTAATGCCCAATATCGGCGCATTCATCGCCTGGGGATTCATCACGGCTCTTTTCATTCCGACGGGTTGGTGGCCCAATGCGAGTCTGGGGCAGTTCGTCGAACCGATGCTGCGTTATCTGCTGCCGCTGCTGATCGCCATGACGGCGGGACGGCATGTGGCCGGCGATCGCGGCGGCGTGATTGCCGCCGTAGCGGTGATGGGCGTGATTCTGGGCAGCGACATCCCGATGTTCATCGGCGCCATGGCGATCGGGCCCTTTGCCGGCTGGGTGATCCGCTCCTTCGACCGCTGGGCGGAGGGACGCATTCCCGCCGGATTCGAAATGCTGGTCAACAACTTCTCGGTCGGCATCCTGGGAATCGTCTGCGCGCTGATCGGGTTCTATGCCGTGGGGCCGGTGGTTTCGGCGCTGACCGTCTTCCTGTCGGCCGGCGTGTCGCTGATGATCGAACACGGTCTGCTGCCGCTGGTCGCGGTCTTCATCGAACCGGCCAAGGTGCTCTTCCTGAACAATGCGATCAACCACGGAATCTTCTCGCCGATCGGGATCGAACAGGCGCGCCAGACGGGCCAGTCGATCATGTTCCTGCTGGAAACCAATCCCGGGCCGGGCCTCGGCGTCCTGCTGGCCTATTGGGCCTTCGCGCGCGGCGCGGCGCGTTCGTCGGCGCCGGGAGCGATCGTCATCCAGTTCTTCGGCGGCATCCATGAGATCTATTTCCCCTATGTACTGATGCGCCCGGCCATTATCGTGGCGCCGATCGTCGGCTCGGCCGCGGCGATCCTCTTCTATTCGCTTACCGGAACGGGACTGACCGCCGTCGCGTCGCCCGGCAGCATCATCGCCGTGGCGGCGATGGCACCGAAGGGGGAGACGCTGCTGGTGCTCGCCGGGGTGGTGGTCGCGGCAGCCGTGTCGTTCTTCGTTGCGGCGCCGATCGTCAAACGTGCGCATTTGGAGGAGGTGAAGCCCGTTCAGAAGCCTAACGGAACGGTTATCGGAGGAACGAGCCGTGCGCCCCGTGCGCTCGAAGGGCCGATCCGCACGGTCGTCTTCGCCTGCGATGCCGGCATGGGATCGAGTGCTATGGGTGCGACCCGTTTCCGCAAACGCATCGAACCGCTCGGCAGCGGCGTGCGCGTTACCAACAGTTCGGTCGACACGATCCCGGAGGGGACGGATGTCGTCGTGTGCCAGTCGCAGTTGTCGCAGCGCGCCGGGAAGGCTGCGCCCGCGTCGGAGGTGATCGTGATCGGCAATTTCCTCTCCGATCCTGCCCTCGACGGGTTGTACGGCCGGATCGAGGGCCAAACCAGAGCATCCGAAGCTCCGCAGTCGGAGGAGGTGCCCGCAGCGGCAACTCCCGCTGCACCGGCGTCGGAGATGCTGACCTTGCAGGGGATCCGTACCGGACTGGCGCCTGTGGGCAAGGAGGAGGCGATCCGTGCCGCCGGAGCGTTGCTGGCTGCCTGCGGTTATGTCGACGGGAAATACGCCGAGGCGATGGTCGCCCGCGAGCGTGTGGCCACGACCTATCTGGGCATGGGTATTGCCATTCCCCACGGGACGGCCGAGGCGAAGTCGCGCATCAGGCGTTCGGGAATCGTCGTGATGCAGTATCCCGAAGGGGTCGATTTCGGCGAAGAACGGGCGCAGCTGGTGATCGGTATCGCCGGTGCCGGCGACGAACATATCGAGATTCTGGCGCGGGTGACGTCGGCGCTCGAAGACGAGGAGGTGCTCCGACGGCTTAAAACGACGGACGATCCCCGTTATATTCTGGAAAAATTGGCTATTTGAAATATGGTATCGAAGACTGTTACAATCGAAGCTCCGAACGGGATGCACGCGCGTCCCGTATCGGCATTGGTGGCGCTCGTCAAGGCGTCGGGACAGCAGGTGACGCTGCGTACGCCTGCCAAATCGGTCAGCGGGGCGAGCATGATCGGCATCCTTTCGCTGGGGTTGAAAAAGGGCTCGGAGGTGGAAGTCGCGGTCGAAGGCGACAACGAGCAGGCTGTACTCGACGAGGTGGTCGCCGCGATCGAGGCGATAACCGATTAGGTCGTCATGCTGCGGTTGCGGGTGAAACAGGCCATGGCCGATGCCGTGGCGATCGGGCGCGTGTGGCGTTATCGGGCCGGAGCTTACGCGCCTTCGGGCCGGGTCGTGCCGTCCGGAGAGCGGCCTGCGGAGCAGTCGCGTTTCGATGCGGCGGTGGCGGCCGCCGAAGGGGAGTTGGAGAAACTGGCGGCCGCGAACGAAATCTTCGCCGCGCACCTCGAACTGGCGGCCGATCCGATGCTCATGGAGAACGTGGCGGAGAAGATCGCGGAGGGAATGACTGCCGCCGATGCCGTCCATGCGGCCTCCGGCGAGTTGGCGGCGCTCTTCGCGCAGATCGACGACGAGTACCTGCGGGCGCGCGCCGACGATGTGCGCGACGTATGTCGCCGCATCCTGCGGCAGTTGGTGCCTTCCGAGACCGATCCTTTCGCCGCGATTCCCGACGGGAGCATCCTCGCCGCCGACGAACTGGCACCGTCGGATACGGCGCGGATCGATTTTTCGCGCGTGCGCGGCGTGGTGACGCGGCGAGGCAGCGCGACGAGCCATCTGGCCATTCTGGCACGCAACCGGAACCTGCCTGCCGTGGTGGGGTTGGGCGACGATTTCGACCGGTTGGACGACGGCACGATCGTGGTGCTCGACGGCTTGGCCGGCGAACTGCTGATCGCTCCCGACGAGCATACGGCGGCGGAGTATCGCCGGCGTATGGAGGAGGCCGAGGCACGATCCGCGGCTGCGGATGCGTACGCATCGCAGCCGGTCACGACACGCGACGGGCGGGCGTTGGCCGTGCTGGCCAATGCCGGCAGCGTGGATGAAGTGGAACGGGCGATCCGCAGCGGCGCCGACGGCATCGGGTTGTTCCGCAGCGAGTTCCTCTACATGCAGCGGCAGGACGGCTTTCCCGACGAACAGGTGCAGACGGCGGCCTATGCACGGGCCGCCGAGCTTTGCGGCGGCCGGCCGCTGGTGATCCGCACGCTCGATATCGGCGGCGACAAATCGCTGCCTTACTATCGGTTCCCCGAAGAGGAGAATCCTTTTCTGGGCTGGCGCGCCATTCGCGTAAGCCTCGAATTGCGCGATATGTTCCGCACGCAGTTGCGGGCGATCCTGCGTGCCAGTGCCCGGGGCGGCGTGCGGGTGATGTTTCCGATGATCGTCTCGCTCGCGGAGTTGCGCGACGCGCTGGCGCTTTTGGAGGAGTGCAAGGAGGAGCTGCGCCGGCAGGAGGTGCCGTTCGACGACCGGATTCCGGTCGGGGTGATGATCGAGACGCCGGCGGCGGTGTTCATGGCCGACGAACTGGCCGCCGAGGTCGATTTTTTCAGCATCGGCACCAACGACCTCACGCAGTACGTGCTGGCCGTCGATCGGGGTAACCGGCGGATCGCGGCGATGTACGATACGCTGCATCCGGCCGTGGTGCGCGCGATGCGGCTGACGGTCGATGCGGCTCACAGGCATGGATGCGAAGTGGGCATCTGCGGCGAATTCGCCGGATGCGCAGCCCATGCCGAACTGCTTGTCGGACTGGGATTCGACGAGCTGAGCGTGGCGCCGCCCTCCGTTCCGGCCGTCAAGGAACGCATTCGCGGGCTCGAAACGCCGCAGGCGGAACTGACGGCACGCAGGGCCGTCGAAGCGGCTACGGCGTCGGAGGTACACGAATTGATCGGCGTCGGGTGACGCCGGCTTGCAGAAGCCCTTACTCAATCCAAATTTCAATACGATGAAAAAACTGTTTCTAACTTGTTTCTGCTGCGCTTCCGCCGTGCTGGGAGCCCGTGCGCAGGATGAACACATCGTCATCTGGGACAATGCCTCCGCCCCGACGTCGAGCGGCCTGTTCGGGCCGACCGTCATCGAAAAGGAGGTCTTCGTGGCGAACAACAATGTCGCCGAGCTTTTCGTCTACAAGGCCGAGGAGCCGAGCGGCCGTGCCGTCGTGGTCTGTCCGGGCGGCGGTTATCACAACCTGGCTATCGGCTACGAGGGGCACGACATGGCGCGCTGGCTGGCCGACCACGGTACGACGGCCGCCGTGCTGAAATACCGTATGCCCAACGGTCACTGCGAAGTGCCGCGCAACGACGCCGAGCAGGCGTTGCGCATCATGCGCGAACACGCCGCCGAGTGGGGATACGACGCGTCGCGCGTGGGGATCGTCGGTTCGTCGGCGGGAGGTCATCTGGCGGCCAGCACCGGAACGATCTCGGACGAGAAACCCGCTTTCATGATCCTTTTCTATCCGGTCATTACGGCCGAAGAGGGCAAGTTGCACAAGAATTCGTTCAAATACCTGTTGGGCAAGGACTATTCGTCCGAGGAGGCGCGCAACTATTCGCTCGAAAAGCGGGTCTCGGCGCTGACGCCCCCGACGCTGCTGCTGCTGAGCGACGACGACCGGATCGTTCCGCCGGTCAACAGCCTGCTCTTCTACGAGGCACTCAAACGCAACGGCGTGAAGGCCTCGATCCACGTCTTCCCCACGGGAGACCACGGCTGGGGCATCAAGCCCGAATTCAAATATATCGAGCAGTGGCAACGCTACGCGCTCGACTGGCTGGAACAATTCTGAATCGGAAAAACATCAATCAATCTTTTTGCAAGACGATATGAAAAGAGCAATTCAATTCGGCGCGGGCAATATCGGCCGCGGATTCATCGGTGCGGTACTCTCCGAGGCGGGGTACCATGTGGTTTTCGCCGATGTGAACATGGAGGTCATCGACCGCATCAACAAGGACGGCGCCTACACCGTGCACATCATGGACGTGGAGAGCCGCGACGTGCGGATCAGTAATATTTCGGGTGTCGATTCGGGCGGCGGGGAGATCGTCGACGAGATCGTGCGCGCCGAGATCATCACCACGGCCGTCGGGCTGCGCATCCTGCCCTTCATCGCCCCGGCCATCGCCAAGGGCATCGCCGCGCGCCGCGCCGCAGGCGTCGGGGAGCCGCTGAACGTCATCGCCTGCGAGAACGGCATCCGTGCCACCTCGCAGCTCAGGGAGGAGGTTTACAAGCATCTCTCGACCGAGGAGGCCGCATGGTGCGACGCGCACGTCGGGTTCGCCGACTGTTCGGTCGACCGCATCGTGCCTCCTGTGCGCAGCGAGAACCCGATCGACGTGGTCGTGGAGAATTTCTACGAGTGGAACGTCGAGGAGAAGTCGTTCGTGGGCGGTGCACCGCATATCGAGGGGATGAATCTGGCCGATAACCTGCTGGCCTATATCGAGCGCAAGCTCTTTACGCTCAATACGGGACATGCCATTACGGCCTATCTGGGACGGATGAAGGGACTCGCGACGATCGACGAGAGCATCGCCGATCCCGCGATCTTCGCCATCGTCAAGGAGGCGATGCAGCAGAGCGGACAGGCGCTGGTCGAAAAGTTCGGTTTCGACCGCGACGCGCATTTCAAGTATATCGACAAGATCATCGGCCGGTTCAAGAATCCCTATCTGAAAGACGACGTGACGCGCGTGGGGCGCGAGCCGCTGCGCAAGCTCTCGTCGACCGACCGGCTGGTCAAGCCGATGATGACCGCCCGCGAGTACGGCCTGCCGTGCGACAAACTGCTGCTGGGTATCGGCGCCGCACTGCATTACAACAATCCCGAAGATCCGCAGAGCGTCAAGATGCAGGAGCTGATCGCCGCCAAGGGGCTGCGTCAGGCCGTGTCGGAGATCACGTCGATCCCCGCGACCGATCCCGTCATCGAGGAGATCGCCGCCGCTACGGCCGAGGTCGAAAAACGAATCCGTTAAGTCGGCTGCAATCCTATGAAGAGACCTTTCATCGCAGTGACCGCGCTGACGCTTGCGACTGCAATCTCATTTACCTCCGTCGCGGAGGAGCGTCCCGCGTCGGAGAAACGGCTTCACACCGTTCAGATCAATAGTCTTGAAGACCTCAAAGCCTATTTCCGCTACGACCCCGAGCGGGACATTATCGTCAGCGGCCATCGCGGCGGCATGATGCCCGGCTATCCCGAAAACTGCATCGAGTCGTGCGAGAAAACCTTGTCGATGATGCCGACCTTTTTCGAGATCGATTTCAGCTTCACGAAGGACAGCGTGATGGTGCTCATGCACGACCTGACGATCGACCGCACGACCAACGGCAAGGGGCGCGTGGCCGACTACACCTACGAGGAGTTGCAGGGATTCCGGCTGGTCGATCGCGACGGCAAACTGACGCCTTATCGCATTCCCCGTCTGAAAGACATGTTGGAATGGGGCAAGGACAAGGTGGTGTTCAACTTCGACAACAAGTACATCAACACCAAGGGCGTGAGCGACGAGGTGCGCAAGGCGAGCCTCGACTACTACATCCGTCAGCTGCGCCCCGGCGGCGACTGGTCGATGTACCACAACATCATGCTCAGTGTCCGTTCGCTGGACGAAGCGATGTACTATTGGAACGCCGGCATCCGCAACGTGATGTTCTGCTGCGAGATCAGCTCGCGCGAGATGTTCGACGCCTACGACGCCTGCCCGATTCCGTGGGACTACATCATGGCCTATATCCGGCTGTCGGTCGATCCCCGGTTGCAGGAGGTCTACGATCTGCTGCATGAGCGCGGCGTCTCGACGATGACCTCCATTACCGGTTCGTCCGACAAGGTGAAGAATCCGCGCGACCGGAGGGTCTGCTACCTGCGCGACCTGGTGTCGGAACCCGATCTGATCGAGACCGACTACCCGTCGGAGTTCGTCGATCTGCCCCGCTCGCGCGCCGAAATCCATGCCTTGCAGGATCGCGCCATCGAGGGCAACCGGTCGGTCAAGGCCGATAAGGCGAAGAAGAACCGTCGGAAATAGCCCGTCCGCTGCCAATGAAAACGGCTGCCTCTGTTTTTGAGAGGCAGCCGTTTCTTTTCAGCCGGAGCGGTCAGAACGAGATACCGACGCGCACGCCGAAGCGGTTGATGTTGTTCATCGTATAGATCAGCAGATCGTCGTTGTTGCTGGCGTAGCTGTAAAAGAGCGCTACGTGGAAGCCGAACCGCTGCGCAGGCGAGGGGAAGATGCTCACGCCGATTTCGGGCGAGAGATAGACGCCCCACGTGTCCTGATATTGCTGGATCGTGTAGTAATAGGAGGACATTTCGGCATAGTCGGCGCCGATACGCAGACCGGCGTAGGGCTGGAATACGCTCCCTTTGAGGAAATTGTATCGTCCCACGACGCCGAACGGCAGCTCGAACAGGGTGTGTTTCTGTGCGGTCGTCATGGCGGCGCCGCTGCCCAGTTGCAGGGTTTGACGGCCGATCGACTCGATGTTGGTCTGGTAGGAGATGAAGGCGCCGACGGTGATTTCGGGCGTTACGAAGTAACCGCCTTCGAAGTTCATACCCCAGCCCGATGCCTTGTCGGCGAAGGCGCTCCCCAGCGGAACGGTCACTTGCCAGTCGACGTTGAGGTAGGTGTTCTGGATGAGCTGCGCCCGTCCCGGCAGGGCGAAGGTAACCGCTGCGACGGCGAGCAACAACGCTTTACGACTGAATATGGAAAGTGTTTTCATAGCGATGAATGATTAACGGTTTACGGAATTGGTTTCCAGATAGGGCGATTGCATGAAGGCTTGGTTCACGGCGTCCAGCGTACGCTGCATGTTGACCTTATGCGACGAGGTGAGCAGGCCGCCGATGAAGCTGTCCCAGATGACTGGCAGTTTGCGGTTGCTCTGCCGGTCGGCCGTCAGATCGACCATCTCGATGAGCATCGAACCGGCCGTGTAACCGTAATAGACCTGGTAGGGGTAGTGCCAGCCGAGCCAGTCGCCCCAGTAGCCGGGAGCCCAGTAGTAGGGGTAGTACCACCACCAGTAGGGGTAGTCGTACCCGACGAAATAGGTCACACGCTCGACGTAGCTGATTTGCAGACCCGTCTGCGCGGTTTCCTTGTCGTCCGTGCGGACGAAGTTGCGGGATTCCATCAGGTCGGCGACGGTTCCGATGATCTCCTGCGCATCGGCGTCTTTCCAGTATTCGGTCTTGTCGGCGTTGCCGATCACCAGAATACTGTCGGGGAGATAGAAGGTCTCCACGTCGGAGAAGTCGGCCTGTTGGTCGTAGTCCGTGTAGACCAGATAGTCCTCGTGAAGCCCGGAGGTGGATGGCTCTTTCTGGCACGAAACGACAGCGACGGCCAGCAGTACGAGCAATGACGTGAGTAGATTTTTTGTGGTCATAGTCCTGAAAATTTTTAAGAGTTGCTATCGTCCCTTCTCCGTTCAAATACCGTTCCGTTCTGAATGTTACGTTTCCGTGCTGCGGCGTTCGTCGGAAGCCGGCGGGCGGGCCGTCGCCGGAGATTTAGCGGCCGGAGGCGCGCGGGCGGCGGTTCGCAGGGCTATCGTGCGGCGATGCCGGAGGTTGTGCCGGCGGACGAACCGTTTCGAAATCCGGTCGGAATGCGGTACCGTATTTTCTTGTTTCGCGTGCAATGCTTCCTTGTCAGCGGTGCCGGCGACGGCCGACGTCGGGAAGTCCGGCCGCGCTGCGGGGAAGCTGCGGAAGTGCCGGAACGCGAAACGGGCGGAACCTTCTTTGAAAGGCTCCGCCCGTTTGCACCGTCTTGTCCGGCATCAGTTCCGGTCGGGCAGGAACGAGTAGTCGCGGGAGTATCCGAGCATCTGCTCCACGTAGTTGGCGGGGTAGGCGATCTTCACGTCGACGATCCGGCCGTCGCGTTCCACCAGTTCGTATTCGGGATTGACGAATCCCCCGTAAGGCTCGATATGGAGCGCTTCGTAGCGATCGAGCACCTCGCGGTGCAGTTTCGGGTCGACTTTGACGGCATACTGTTCGACCAGCGCTTTGCCCGCCTCGTAGTCGCCTTCGGACTTGATGCGTTGGATCTCGCGCAGCATCTGTCCGAACAGCTCGCGCAGTTTCTCGAAGTCGTTGACCACGACGTAGGTCTTTCCCTGCTCGGTGCGCCACTCGATCACGTTGTCGGCCTTGCCCTGCTCGTAGCACCATTCGGCGATCAGCTTGCGGTTGCGCATGTGCGACTCCTCGACGTTCTTGCCCGGTTCGATGCGGGCGAGCTGCGTCATCATGCCGTTGAGGATGTAGGAGGCGTATTGCGCCTTGGCCACGTCGAACGAGGGGACGAGCCCCAGCTCGACGAGCTTCGGGTCGCCCAGGTAGTAGAGGCCGAAGAGGTCGGCGCGCGTCTCTTCGAGCGTCGATCCGTAGCTTTTCAGCTCGTCACCCTTCACGCCCGGTGCCAGCTGGCCCGAACCGTGTCCGAGACATTCGTGCAGGTCGGTGTGGAGATCGTCGCCGATCTTGCCGTATTTGTCGATGCGCTCGCGGTCTTCGGGGCGCAACATGAACTCCTCCTCGAAGCCGTTGCCGTGCGCCGCGCGGTCGTAGGCGTAGGTGATGTTGTCGATCGTCACCGATTTCGAGCCGTGCTCCTTGCGGATCCAGTCGGCGTTCGGAAGGTTGATTCCGATCGGCGTGGCGGGGTAGCAGTCGCCGCCGAGCATCGCCACGGTGATGACCTTGGCCGAGACGCCTTTGACGACCTTTTTCTTGTAGGCGGGGTCGACAGGCGAGTGGTCTTCGAACCACTGGGCGTTCTCGGAGATGATCCGCGTGCGGCGGCAGGCCGCCGAGTCGACGAAGTTGACGTTGGCCTCCCACGAAGCCTTGTACCCCAGCGGATCGCCGTAGGTCTCGATGAATCCGTTGACGAAGTCGACGTTCGACACCGTGTCTTGCAGCCAGAGGATGTTGTAGCGGTCGAACTGTTTCAGGTCGCCCGTGCGGTAGTAGTCGATCAGGGCGGCGAGGGTCTGCTTCTGCGGCTCGGCCGCTACGTCGCGTGCCTTTTCGAGCCAGTAGACGATGCGTTCGATCGCGGGCGAGTACATGCCTCCGACCTTCCACATGCGCTCGTAGAGACGTCCCGTCTTCTCCTCCTTGACCAACTGCGAGTTCAGACCGTAGGAGACGGGGCAGGGGTCGCCCGCATCGGCTGCGGCCATCGCGGCGTAGAACTGTTCGGCCTCGTGCTGGCGCACGTTGCTGTAATAGTTGCTGGCCGACGTCCAGAGCATGTCGGCGCCGGCTGCCTGATTGAGCCGCGTGGGGTAGATCGCAGGGTCGAAGATGACCTTGCAGAGAAAATCGAAATCCGCCGGAAAGCGATCCATGCCTACCGATGCGGCCGCCTCGCGGAAGAAGGATTCCGAAAACTCGGGGCGGAACTTGTCGTTGGAATAGTGGTGGTGGATGCCGTTGGCGAACCACACTTTTTTGAGGTATTTTTCGAGCGCTTTCCACTCGTCGGACGTGCGGTCTCCTTTATAATTAAGGTAGAGCGTTTCGAGCGTGCGCCTGATCGGCAGGTTGGCCGCGCAGTTCTGGTCGAAGAGGATGTCGCGTCCGCACTTGGCCGCTTCGGCCAGGTAGTAGATCAACTCTTTCTGTTCGAGCGGGAGCCGTTCGAATCCGGGCACTTCGTAGCGGATGACCTTGATGTCGTCGAACCGGTCGACGATCCACGGCTGCTGCGCGTCGGAGGCCGCAGGGTTCGTGCACGAACCCAAACATGCGACGGATGTTGTCATAAGCGAAATAAACGTGAGCGTTTTCATTTGCGTTCGGATTGAATTTGATGCCAAAGATAGTGCAAGCCGAGCGCAAAAGCAAACGAAGTTTGCATTTTGCCGAGGCGCCGCCTGTCTAAGCGGGATGCAATCCCGCAAAGTTGTGCAAGCCGAGCGCAAAAGCAAGCGAAGCTTGCGATTTTGCCGAGGCGCCGCCTGTCTAAGCGGAGGCTTGCCCTCCGCAAAGTGTGCAAGCCGAGCGCAAAAGCGAATAGGGTGCATTTTGCCGAGGGTTCGGTTTGTCGTCTTGCGGACGATCGTGGCGGTCAGGAGGTCCGAAAACCATATTTTTCCGGTTTTCGCTTTTATATCTTAATTGTTATTTCTAACTTTGCCGAGCCTTCGGGCCTAATTGTTTGGAAATAATAATGAAAACCGTAACAAGCGTCAAAGCGCTTCGCGAGGTGCTCTCGGCGGTCGATTCGACCGGTATCGGGCTGGTCCCGACCATGGGTGCCCTGCATGCCGGCCACCGTTCGCTCGTCGAACGGGCGCGCCGCGAGAACGCCACCGTCGTGGTGAGCGTGTTCGTCAATCCCACGCAGTTCAACGATAAAAACGATCTGAGAAACTATCCGCGCACGCCCGAAGCCGATTGCGCGCTGCTCGAAGCGGCGGGGGCCGACGTGGTCTTCATGCCCTCGGTCGAGGAGATGTACCCCGTCCCCGATCTTAGGCAGTACGATTTCGGCCGGATCGACAAGGTGATGGAGGGCGCCACCCGTCCGGGCCATTTCAACGGCGTGGCGCAGGTGGTGAGCAAGCTCTTCGCCATGGTGCAGCCTGCGCGTGCCTATTTCGGTGAGAAGGATTTCCAGCAGATCGCCGTGGTGAAGTCGATGGTCGCCCAGTCGGGCTTTCCGCTCGAAATCGTCGAGTGCGGGATCGTGCGCGGCGACGACGGGCTGGCCCTTTCGTCGCGCAACGCCCTGCTCGATGCCGCGCACCGCGCCGCTGCGCCCGATATCTGCCGGGCGTTGAGGCTTGGCGCCGAACGTGCCGCAGGGATGACGCCTGCCGAACTGGCGGACTTCGTCACGCGCGAGACGGAGCGCAGCGGTCTGCTCGAAGTGATCTATTTCCAGTCGGTCGACGCTCTCACGATGCAGCAGGTGGCAGCCTGGGACGAGAGCGAACGCATCCAGGGGTGTATCGCCGTGCAGGCGGGCGCCGTGCGGCTGATCGACAATATCCGGATCAAATAATGCGAAGAGGATGATGCAGATCGAAGTACTGAAATCGAAAATCCATCGGGTGACCATTACCGAGGCGAACCTCAATTACGTGGGAAGCATCACCATCGACGAGGAGTTGATGGAGGCGGCCAACCTGATCGAGGGCGAACGGGTGCAGATATGGAACGTCACCAACGGCGAACGGCTCGACACCTATGTGATCCGCGGCCGGCGCGGCAGCGGTGCGATCTGTCTCAACGGCGCAGCCGCCCGCAAGGCGCAGGTGGGCGACGTGCTCATCATCGCCTCCTACGCCCGCATGGAGTTCGAGGAGGCGAAGACGTTCCGCCCGTGGGTGGTCTTTCCCGACACGGCGACCAACCGTCTGGTAGAGTAGAATAGATGCGGCGGCCGCACCGGCTGCCGTGGAACGATAAAAACCGAACGAGATGGACGTATTCCTCTCCATAACGGCTTTCCTCTGTTGCCTCGTCGGCATCGTGGGTTGCATTGTCCCCGTCCTGCCCGGCCCTGTGCTGAGCTATGCGGGGCTTTTTTGCGCCTATGCGTGCAGCTATTCGACGCTGACGCCCGCCGAGATGTGGCTGTGGGCGGGGTTGACGGCCGCGGTGACTGCGGCGGATTATTTTCTGCCGGGGTACATGGCCAAACTGTTCGGCGGCACACGGGCCGGAATGGTCGGCGCCACGGTGGGCATGATCGCGGGCCTGTTCGTGGGCGGCCTGATCGGTATCGTGGTGGGGCCGTTCGTAGGGGCTGTCGCGGGCGAACTGCTGAACGACCGCGAACGGATCGGGCAGGCGCTGGTGGTGGGCGTGGGATCGTTCCTGTCGTTTCTGGTCGGTACGGGGATCAAGCTGGTGGCTGCGGTCGGGATGCTGACCTTCGTCGTGGCCGACACGTGGCCGGCCCTGCGGGCGTGGTTCGCCACCGTATTTTAGGATAACATAACTCGCAATCATATGAAAAGAGTCTTTTTATTGGTAGCGGCAGCGGTGTTGAGCCTTGTCGTTACGTCCTGTTCGAAGTACCGCTATGAGGAGGTCGCCGACGATCCGCTGCATAGCCGTATCTACACGCTGGACAACGGATTGAAGGTCTACATGACCGTGAACGGGGAGGCGCCCCGCATCCAGACCTACATCGCCGTGCGCGTGGGTTCGAAGAACGACCCGCTCGAAACGACCGGTCTGGCGCACTATTTCGAGCACCTGATGTTCAAGGGCACCAAGTCGTTCGGCACCCAGGATTACGAGGCCGAGCGTCCGATGCTCGACGAGATCGAGCGTCTGTTCGAGGTCTATCGCACCACGACCGACGCCGACGAACGCCGTGCGATCTATGCCCGCATCGACTCCGTGTCGCAGGAGGCTTCGAAGCTGGCGATTCCCAACGAGTACGACAAGCTGATGTCGGCCATCGGCGCCGCGGGCACGAACGCCTTCACCTCCTACGACATGACCGTCTATACCGAGGAGATTCCCTCGAACCAGATCGACAACTGGGCGAAGATCCAGTCCGACCGTTTCGCCAATGCGGTGATCCGCGGATTCCACACCGAGTTGGAGACCGTCTACGAGGAGTACAACATGTCGCTCACGAGCGACAGCCGCAAGATGTTGGACTCGCTCATGGTGGCGCTCTATCCGCACCATCCCTACGGAATGCACACCGTGCTGGGTACGCAGGAGGATTTGAAGAACCCTTCGATCACCAACATCAAGAATTACTACAAGACTTATTACGTGCCCAACAACATGGCCATCTGCCTGTCGGGCGATTTCGATCCCGACCGGATGATCGCGACGATCGACAAGTACTTCGGCGGACTGAAACCCAATCCCGAACTGCCCGAATGGTCCTTCACGCCCGAACCGGCGATGACCGCTCCCGTCGAGAAGACGGTGCTGGGGCAGGAGGCCGAAATGATCTACCTGGGCTGGCGCACCGGCGGCGCTTCGAGCGAGGACGCCGACATGATCCAGCTCGTGAGTTCGCTGCTTTCGAACGGCAAGTGCGGCCTGTTGGACGTCGATATCCAGCAGCAGCAGAAAATGCTGGGCGTGGGTGCGGAGGGCCTCCAATTGGCTGACTACGGCATGATGGTGGCCATCGGCTATCCCAAGCCGGGGCAGACGCTCGAAGAGGCGCGCGACATGCTGCTCGATGAGATCGGGAAGCTGCGGGCCGGCGATTTCGACGAGGAGCTGCTCGCCTCGACGATCGCCAACTACAAGCGCGGCGAGATGCAGGCGCTCGAAGAGAACGGCAACCGCGCGATGGCCTATGTCGACGCCTTTATCAACGGTGTGGACTGGAAGCGTTCGGTGGAGGAGCTCGACCGCCTGTCGAAGGTGACCAAGGCCGACGTCGTGGCGTGGGCCAACGAGAAGCTCGATCCCGAGGTTTATGCAGCCGTTTACAAGCGCCAGGGCGTCGATCCCAATATCCACAAGATCGACAAGCCGCAGATCACGCCCATTGCCACCAACCGCGACAAGTCGTCGGAGTTCCTCGCCGCCATCCAGGCCGCCGAGGTCGAGGCCGTGCAGCCGGTCTTCGTCGATTATGCCAGCGACCTCTCGGTCGGCAAGATGAAGCAGGACATCGAGGTGCTCTATAAGCAGAATACCACCAACGGGCTGTTCAGCCTCTACTACGTCTACGATTTCGGTACGACGACCGATCCCGCCTTCGGCATCGCGTCGGACTATTTCGACCTGTTGGGCACCGATACGCAGTCGTTGCAGGAGATCCAGCGCGAGTTTTACGATCTGGCCTGCTCGTTCGGCATCCATGCGGGCGGCGAGCGCATCTATGTGACGATCAGCGGACTTGCGGAGAATATGGACAAGGCCGTGAAGCTGGCCGAGGAGTACATGCAGAACGTCGAGGGCGACGACGCCGTGCTCGCGCAGCTCAAAGCCAACGCGATGAAGGCGCGCAACGACGCCAAGTTGAACCAGAACGCCAACTTCCGCGCACTGCAACAGTATACCTTCTACGGCCCCGAAGCGATTCGGGCGCGGACGCTGACCGACGAGCAGCTCATGGCGCTCACGTCGGACGAACTGCTGGCGCGGATCCGGAGCCTGAGCGACTACGAGCACTACGTGATGTACTACGGTCCCGAGACGGAGGCGAAGCTCATCGCCGCGCTCGACGCGATCCACCGCACGTCGCAGGAGTTGAAGCCGGTGCGGAAGGTGCGTTTCCCGCTGCTGACGGTGGACAAGAGCGAGGTCAACGTGGCGCAGTACGACGCCAAACAGATCTATTATCTCCAATATTCGAACCGCGGCGAGAAGTTCTCGACCGACAACGATCCGGGCGAGACGCTCTTCAACAGCTATTTCGGCGGCGGCATGAACGCCGTGGTCTTCCAGGAGATGCGCGAGGCGCGTTCGCTGGCCTATACTGCTTTCGCCACCTTCACCGAGATGCGCGACAAGGACGATCCCTATATCTTCTATGCCTTCATCGCCACGCAGAACGACAAGATGCGCCAGGCCGTCGAGGCGTTCGACGAGATCATCGAGAACATGCCCGAATCGGAGAAGGCCTTCGAACTGGCCAAGCAGGGTATCCTGGCCAACCTCTCCACGCAGCGCACCGTGCGCGACAACGTGCTGTGGAGTTTCGTCTCGGCGCGCGAGATGGGCGTCGGGGTCGACCGCAACAAGGCCGTTTACGACGCCGTGCAGGGCATGACGCTCGCCGACGTGAAGGCTTTCCACGACAAATGGGTCAAGGGGCGCAAATACACGTATAGCATTCTGGGCGACCGCAACGACATCGACATGGATTATCTGCGCACGCTCGGCCCCGTACACGAGGTGAGCCAGCGCGAGCTGTTCGGTTATTAGAACGCCGCGTGCCGAGGAGGTCCGACCCGAGCCGGTCGGAACCGAGGATGCGACAGACCGGTCGTCCGGTCTGTCGCTTTTTTTATCCGGTCGAAACCCCGCGGCGGCGTGATTGCCGTCGCGGCGAACGATTAGCATACATTTTGCAGGAAGAGCTGAAAAACACGAAAATGAAACTACCGATTCTTTTGACGCTCTGCCTGCTGGCGGGGGTCGTAAATCCCGCACGGCCGCAGGCGCGGCGTACCCGCACACAGACCGAACAGACGCGGTCGGCCGACCGCGAGCGGGCGAAGCGCGAACAGGCCGTTGCGGATTCGCTCGCGCACCTGAAAGCCCTGCGGAGTCTCGACCGGCTCGATTTCGCGTTGGAAGCCGATCGGCTGACCCTCCGGCGCGGGAGGGTGGTCTTCGTCTCCTCCGACACGAATTTCGTGACGCTTTCCGGCGACATGGCCACCGTGCAGGTCGCGCCGTTCATGGGAGGAGGCCCCAACGGTATCGGCGGCATCACTCTGGAAGGACATGCCTCCAACATTCGGGTCAGAACGGACAAGCGGGGGAATACCACCTTTTCCATGAACGTATTCGGGCGGGGGATCTCCGCGACGCTGAGCATCCGGTTGCCGGCGGGAAGCAACCGCGCGTCGGTTTCGATCGATCCCAATTTCAGCTCCGACCGGATTCAGTTGACCGGCGTGCTGGTTCCGCTGGACGAATCGCGCGTGTTCAAGGGCAGCGCGCTGTGATCCTCTGCGGCGAATCCTGCCGCTCCCGTCGCCGTGTAGGCGTATGTACGGCCGTATCCGTTGAGGTGCGGATATGAAAAAGCGCGTCTCCGCCCTATATAAGGCGGAGACGCGCTTTTTTACGGAGCGAACTTATTCGGGAATGATCGCCTCGCTGGGGCAAACGCCTGCGCAGGTTCCGCAGTCGATGCACTTATCGGCATCGATCACATAGATATCGCCGGCCGAGATCGCCTCTACCGGGCATTCGCCGATACAAGTACCGCATGCAACGCATGCGTCGGTAATTTTGTAAGCCATTGTTTTGTCGATTTTTTGTTAAGTGTCTGCAAATATAGTGACTTTATTTGATAATATCAAACCCCGTGTAGGGAATCAGCACCTCGGGAATCCGGATGCCTTCGGGCGTCTGGTTGTTCTCCAACAACGCCGCGACGATGCGCGGAAGTGCGAGCGACGAGCCGTTGAGCGTATGGGCCAAGTGGATTTTCTTGTTCGCGTCGCGGTAGCGTAGTTTCAGCCGGTTGGCCTGGAACGACTCGAAGTTCGAGACGGACGATACTTCCAGCCAGCGCTTCTGCGCTTCGGAGTAGACCTCGAAGTCGTAGGTCAGCGCCGAGGTGAACGACATGTCGCCGCCGCACAGACGCAGGATGCGGTAGGGCAGGCCGAGCGACTTGACCAACCCCTCGACGTGGGCCACCATGTCGTCGAGCGCTTCGTAGGAATCGTCGGGCAGCGACAGCCGCACGATCTCCACCTTGTCGAACTGGTGCAGACGGTTCAGGCCGCGCACGTCCTTGCCGTAGGAGCCGGCTTCGCGGCGGAAACAGGGGGTGTAGGCGGTCATCTTGACGGGGAAATCCTTCTCGTCGAGGATCACGTCGCGGAAGATGTTCGTCACCGGCACCTCGGCCGTCGGGACGAGGTAGAAATTGTCCACCGTGGCGTGGTACATCTGTCCCTCCTTGTCGGGCAGCTGTCCCGTGCCGAATCCCGACGCCTCGTTGACCATCACGGGCGGTTCAACCTCCTGGTAGCCCGCGCGGGTGTTGTAGTCGAGGAAGTAGTTGATCAGCGCACGTTGCAGGCGGGCGCCCTTGCCCTTGTAAACGGGAAATCCCGCTCCGGTGAGTTTTACGCCCAGGTCGAAATCGATGATGTCGTATTTCTTGGCCAGCTCCCAGTGCGGCAGCGCCTCGGCCGGCAGCGGCGTGTAGTTCTCCACGAGTTTCACCACCAGATTGTCCTCGGCCGAGGTTCCTTCGGGAACGATCTCGGCGGGGAAGTTGGGCAGCAGTACGATCTCGGCCTGCAAGGCGTCGGCCGTCTGCTTCATCTCGGCCGACAGTTTTACCGATTTTTCTTTGAGCGCCGCCACTTCGGCCTTTTTCGCTTCGGCTTCGTCGCGTTTGCCCTGCCCCATCAGCGCGCCGATCATCTTGGCCGCCTGGTTCTGCTGCGACAGACAGTTATCCAACTCTTGCTGGATCGCCTTGCGGCGGTCGTCGAGCTGCTCGATCCGGTCGATGACGGGACGTGCGTCCACGCCCTTTTTGGCCAGGCGGCGGACGGCCGCCTCCTTGTCGTCCCGGAGTTGTTTGAGTGTAAGCATCGTTAATTATCGTTAAACGTTTCCGAATCGCAAAGTTATAAAATACTTGGTAAAAACGATGCGCAGAGCGGTAAAAATCGAGTTTATCCGGGGCGTCCGTGCGGTTTGCTGTCGGGTGCGACGAAGGATGTACGCTACGGAATACCGGAGGGCGGTGTGTCGAGGATGCTAACTATTCGGATGAATCTGAGGGTAAAACGGATTTTCAGGGCGAGATTCTCTGATAAAAATTACATTATGTAAAATTTTCGCGAGCGTTGAATAATATCCTAAAATGTTTGTTCTCACCTTGTTGGATTCAACGATGGCAAAGGTAAATATTTTTTTTGAAAAATCCCCCCCCCTTGCCCGACTTTTTTATGAAATATTTTGCCGGAATTAAAAAACTGCATTACAGCGGTTTCGAAAATAAACACAATATACCATTGTATCGCAATAGGTTATCCGAAAATCCGATCGGAAGATAGTTTTGAACATAATGTAATTTTAATTTATCTAATTAGAACTATGAACTACTATCAATCGGAAAAAGAGGCTTACGTGGTGCCTCGGGCAATAGTTTTTGACGTGAAAGTCGAAGAGGGGTTCGCCTCGTCGGGCGAGGGGGAGATCACTCCCGGAGAAGAAGATTCCGAATGGGGCAATTGATTTTTCCGCACGGGAACAGCAAGAAAAAATCGAATTTAAAAATTACGATAATGAAAAGATCTTTTTTCGCTTTACTGGCGGCGGCCGTTTCGGGTTTAGCCTCCTGTCAGCAAGACGGCACGCAGGACGACGCTGCGCTGCCGATGAATGTCTATTCGTTCGATGCAACGACTGAGGGTACGCGCGTGTCGCTGGATCATACGGCGTTGACGTATACGTGGGACGGTTCGGAGCAGGTGATGGTGTGGTATGCGCCCGCAACTTCGGCTCCTGATTATGACTATACGCTCATCGGCAATCCTTTCGTGGCGGAATCGGCCGGTGCGAAAACCGCCTTTTCGCTTCGGACGGAGTACGATTTGAGCGAGATGGGATACGACGATCAGAACTATGTGTTGATGTATCCGTGGCCTTATGCCGGTACGTCGGGTGTCAGCGGCGATGAAGTGACCTATACGATCGGTACCCGAGAGGGCGACGGCTATGTGCAGAAGGATGTCTTCGAGGGAATCTACAACCTGATGCGTGCCGAGACTACCGGATCGTCGCTTCTCGTGGGCCGGCCGCCGGTTACCTTCGAGCATCTGCTCACTTCGCTGCGCTTCTATGTGAAAGAGTCGGCCGAGCCGGCCTTCGACGACATCCGGATCACGGACATGGAGATCCTTTTCCCGGAGAATGTCATCGGCGAGACGAAGGTGAATTTCCGCGAGGGTTACGTCGCTTCGGCGTCGAGCCGGAAGGTGATCGTCGATCTGGATGCTCCGTTGACGCCGCAGAAGTCTTACAAGGACGAATCGGGCGAGGCCAACGACGATCAGTATGCGTTGGTGGTCGTGAAGCCCTTCACGTTGAAAGCGAACACCGACGGCAATGCGAACGACCGGATTCTGGTCACGCTGAGAGGTACGGGTACGGATATCCATACCGGAGAGGCCGAACGGATCACGCAGACGCTCGTTCTGACGAGCGACAGCGACATGGAGTTCGAGGCCGGACATTTCCGCGCAGTCAGCCTGCAACTCGAGAACGACTGGACGCCCGTCGACGTGCAGCTTACCGAGGCTTTCGCTCCTGCCGGAGATTATGCGCACGGAGCCGGTATCATGTTTGATAAGCGAGGCGAATGTTTCGGGTTCCATGCATCGATTAAGGATGCAGCGGACAAGGAGCGGATGATCGTTCTGGACAATACGAGCAATAGATGGAGCTTGGGTACTTCCTGGCTGTACGCGCAGTCTGCATTCTATATGCCCAGCTCGACCGTGTTGAAGGGGTATACGCAGGGAGATATCGCCGTGACGTTCGATGCCCATGTCGTGTTCAGCGGCAAGGATAAGAATCCGTGTCCGATTATTATCGGCTTCAACCATTGCAGCACGCGGACGAATGGGGACACCGGAGACGGCGGATTCGTCGCATTGGCAAGTGTCGACGCCGAGCCCGCATTGATGACGGCCAAGGAGGCCAAGGAGAACGGCGGTTATCCGGAGGATGCGGCGTATTGGAGGAGTTACGAGGTCGTAATCCCTGCCGAGACGATTGCCGGAATCGATCAGTTCATGGAACCCAACAAGGACGGATCGGCGGCTCATATGGGATTCAAACTCGATGGCCAGGTGGGCGCCTCTTCGTCCAAGGGCCGTATGGTCTATATCAAAAACATCTGCTTCTCCTACGAAAACAAATAGTGTCGAAATCCGGGGAGGGCGTCGGCCGACGCCCTCCCCGGATTGATTATTTTATGATGAAACCCATACTCAATGACGGTTGCGATTCCCTTCCCTGCCGTCCGCTCGATTGTTACGTGCCGCCCTGCCTGACGAATCTGGCCGTGGCGGCGGAACGCGGTTTCGCCGCGTCCTATTTCGACGATGAAGATGAATTCGTCTCCGACGGTTTCGACGACGGCGGAGCCCCTGACCTCAGCGATTGGGATTGATATGAGATACGGAATAGTTGCTTTTTCTTTGTTCGGGTTGGCGATCGCGTCCACGGGATGTTCCCGTGATGCGGTCGATGTCGATTTCAGTGCCGACGCCGGTCGGGCGATTCGTTTCGAAGGGAGGTGCGGCGATGCCACGCGCGCTGTACCGGGCGATCCCGCCGACGGAAAGGTGCCGGTCTATTGGTGCGACGGCGACGCCGTGTCGGTCGCTTGCGAGCAGGCTACGCCCTCCGTGGGGCGCTATGTGCTGACGTGTCCCGACGAATTTTCCGTTTCGGCCTCGTTCGGCTCGGGGGATTCGCAGCAGTGGGGCGAAGGTCTGCACGATTTCTACGCCTTTTCGCCTGCGGACGCTCCCGATCTTGAAATATCGGGAGACGGTACCGTGAAGGCGTCGCTCCCTTCGGTGCAGGAGTGCCGCGACGGCCTCCTCGATCCGGCGCTGCTCTATCTGGCTTCTGCCGAAGAGGGAATCTCGCCCGAGTCTTCGGTCGTGACGTTGCATTTCCGGCCGGTCGTGACGTTGCTCGACATCTCGTTCGCGGCGTCCGAGGCGACCGAGGTGCGGCAGATTGTGGTGCGTTCGACGCAGGCAGGCGAGAAACTGGCGGGGACGTTCGTCTACGATCTCGGAGCCGACCGTCTCGGCAGGGTCGACGGTGGATCGAATGTCGTGGCCGTGCGGATGTTGCAGTCCGACGGAACACCGGGCGTGAAACTCGCCGCGGGCGAGAGTTGCCGTGCGATTGCCGTCGTGCTGTCGCAGAGCTCTTTCGTCGGACTGCGGGTCGACGTGGTGACGGCCGCCGGCGTTGCAGGGCGGAGTTGCGCCGAGCCGCTCGTGGGCGGCAAACGCTATGCGATCGAGCTGGGTGCGCTGCCGGCTATGAACGACGCCGCACGCAGGAAGCTCTATGCTTCGTGGATGAGCTATCTGCCCGACGATGCGCTGCTTTCGGCACTGTCGATTCCCGGTACGCACGATGCGGCGACCTCGACGCTCAACCTTTGGTCGAAATGTCAGAGCCTCAGTTTGGGAGCGCAGTTGAACGCCGGCGTGCGGTGCTTCGACCTGCGTCCGACGGGTA
Organism: Alistipes communis; assembly: GCF_006542665.1. Taxonomy (NCBI): domain Bacteria; kingdom Pseudomonadati; phylum Bacteroidota; class Bacteroidia; order Bacteroidales; family Rikenellaceae; genus Alistipes; species Alistipes communis. The sequence goes on along the minus strand of NZ_AP019735.1, from coordinate 20,848 downwards.
CCGACGATCTGATGATCTACCACGGGACATCGACCGGCGTGACGTTCGATGAGGCCATCGCGGCGATGGATCGTTACTTGGCGGCCTGTCCTTCGGAGGGCTGCATCGTCCAGATGCAGCGGCAGGGCGATGCGGGCAACGATGCGACGTTCCGTTCGCGCATGGGCGACTACCTCAATTCGTCGAGCGCCTACCGCGACCGTTTCGTCGATTTCCGGCCCGATCTGACGCTGGGCGAACTGCGCGGCAAGATACTCGTGCTCACCCGCAGCGATTACGACGGTGCGCTCGTCGGCGGGAAGATCGCCTCGTGGCAGGACGATGTGACCGATCAAATTTCGTCGATCGTCAACGGTTCGGCTTCCGCGAAACTCTTCATTCAGGATAAGTACGGAGGTACGACCGGTATCGACAACAAGAAGAATGCGATCATCGCCTATCTGGACAAGGCGCGTGAAAAGGCGGAGTCGGAGTGGCTCTTCAACTTCACGAGCTTGGCGACGGCCGTCGTGACGACTCCGAAGTCGAACGCACGGACGCTCAATCCCGCCACCTGCGACTATCTCAAAGTGCATCCCGGTTGTACGGGCGTCGTGATGATGGATTTTGCGGGCGATACGGATGTCTCGGGCGACGAGTTGCTGCGTGCGGTCATCGACCAGAATTTCTACTGTCATCTCCCTTGCGTTCGTTAGCCAGCGGACAGGTGTCATGTGTGTGTTGTTTCCGGGGAGCCGAGCAAGGGGGCTCCTCTTTTTTTACCCTGCGGCGCGGCTCCGGTTCCGCACGGGCGGCGGTTGCGGGCGAAAAGCGGCGATGCGTATACCGTACCGCCGCTTTTTTCGTTATCTTTGGCTGACGCCGAAGATACTCCCGTTCGGCATAATCAAGCCGGCGCTTGCTTCTGCCCTCGCTTATCACTATCTTTGTCCGCAGAAACGGATATGAAACGACTCGAACTGCTGGCCCCAGCGCGGGACTATGCCTCGGCGGTTGCGGCCGTCGACGCCGGCGCCGATGCGATCTACATCGGCGGCGCGAGGTTCGGTGCGCGCCATGCGGCCGCCAATTCGGTCGACGACATCCGCCGTGCGGCGGAGTATGCGCATCTTTACAGCGTGCGGGTGCACGCCACGCTCAATACGCTGCTTTACGACGACGAACTCGCGGCCGCCGAACGGCAGGCCCGCGAACTCGTCGCGGCGGGTGTCGACGCGCTCATCGTGCAGGACATGGCGCTGCGGCGCATGTCGCTGCCCGTCGAACTGCACGCCTCGACGCAGACGGCGATCCGCACGCCTGCCGAGGCGGCGTTTCTGGGGAATGCGGGTTTCGCACGCGTGATTCTGGAACGGGCGCTGTCGCTCGACGAGATCCGTGCGATCTGCCGCGCCACGACAGCCGAGGTCGAGTGTTTCGTCCACGGTGCGATCTGCGTGGGGTACAGCGGTCAGTGTTATCTGTCGCGGTCGATGTCGGCGCGCAGCGGCAATCGGGGCGAATGCAGCCAGCCGTGCCGTCTGAGCTACGATCTGGAAGACGCCGCCGGAAGGCGGATTCTGCGCGGCAAGCACCTGCTCTCGGTGCGCGATCTCAATCTGGCCGATCGGCTGGGGGCGTTGATCGACGCGGGCGTCACCTCGTTCAAGATCGAAGGACGGCTCAAAGACGAAGGCTATATCCGCAACGTGGTGGCCTACTACCGCCGCCGGCTCGACGAGGCGATCGCTTCGCGCGGCGACTGCCGCCGTGCGTCGGTGGGGGAGACGCGGCTCGATTTCACCCCCGATCCGGCGAAGAGTTTCACGCGCGGCGAATCGGAGTATTTCCTTATGGGGCGGTCGGCGGGTGTCGCGTCGTTCGACACGCCCAAGTCGGTGGGCGAGTTCGTAGGGCGGGTGGCCGCGTGCGATGTCCGAGGCTTTACGCTCGACCGCGACGCCGCGCTCGCTGCGGGCGACGGTATCTGCATCGGTGCCGACGGCACGAACGTCAATTCGGTTGAAGGGCGCCGCATCGCGCCCAACCGGATGCCTGCGTCGATCCGCCCCGGTGCGGCGGTCTATCGCAATCTGGACAGCCGGTTCCGCCTGCAATTGGAGCACAGCCGCATGCGGCGCGTCATTCCTGCGGAGGCCTGCGTGACGGTTGCGTCCGACCGCGTGACGTTTCGGTATACGGATTGCGAGGGGCTGTCGGCGGAGGCTTCGCGCGAGGGCGTGTTCGAGCCTGCGGGCGATCCCGCGAAGATGGCCGACGGGTTGCGGACGCAGGCCGCCCGCAGCGGCGATACGCCGTTCGACGTACAGCGGGTGGAGGTGACGGGTGCCGAGTGGTTCGTTCCTCTTTCGCTGGCCGGTGCGTTGCGGCGCGAAGCGCTGGCGGAGTTGCGCCGGCTGCGTGTCGCACGGGTTCCCGAACACCGGATTCTTGCCGAAGACCCGTGTGCGCCCTATCCTGCTGCGGCGCTTTCGGCCGAAGGGAATGTTACCAACCGGCTTGCGGAACGTTTCTACCGCGACCACGGGGTGACGCGCATCGAGCGGGGGCTCGACCTCGAAGCCTCGACGGCGGGCCGGCGGGTGATGCGTTCGGCCTATTGCATCCGTCGCGAGATCGGCGAATGCCTGCTGGAAGGTTCGCGCCTCGGCGGCGATCTCTTTCTGGTGCGCGGCGCGAAGCGCTACCGGCTGGCGTTCGACTGCGCACGCTGCGAAATGAGTTTGATCGATGAAAAATAGCATGAATATTTCACTTTCCCCCGTCCTTTCGGACTACGAACTGCTCGATTCGGGCGATTTCGAGAAGCTCGAACGCTTCGGCCGTTACGTCACGCGCCGTCCCGAACCGCAGGCGATCTGGCACCGCTCGCTCACGGAGGAGGAGTGGCGCCGGCGCGCCGACGCAGCCTTCCTGCGCGACGCCCGCAGCGACGAACGGGGCGTGTGGCGGCTCAAACCGCAGACGCCCGACCGCTGGACGGTGGGCTACGACCATGCGGGGATGCACCTGCGTATGCGCATGGGGCTGACCTCGTTCAAACACGTGGGTATCTTCCCCGAGCAGGCGGCCAACTGGAATTTCATCTACGACCGCTGCCGTGCGTTGGCCGGGAAAGGAGGGCGGCCGCGCTTGTTGAACCTCTTCGCCTACACGGGCGGGGCGACGCTGGCCGCACGCGCCGCCGGTGCCGAGACGACGCACGTTGATTCGGTGCGGCAGGTGGTGACGTGGGCGCGTGAGAACATGGAGCTGAGCGGGTTGGACGGCGTGCGCTGGATTGTGGAGGACGCCATGAAGTTCGTGCGGCGCGAGGTGCGGCGCGGCAGCCGTTACGACGCGATCGTGCTCGATCCTCCGGCCTACGGGCGCGGCACGGACGGCGAGAAGTGGATCCTCGAAGAACATATCGGCCAGATGCTCGCCTGCTGCGCACAGCTGCTCTCGCCCGATGCGGGGGCCTTCGTGGTGCTCAACCTCTATTCGATGGGACTTTCGGCGATGCTGGCCCGTACGGCCGTGCGGCAGGCGTTCGGCACGCCGGCCGACGAGCAGTACGGCGAGCTTTATTTCGAAGACCCCTTCTCGAAACAGCTGCCGCTGGGAATTTACTATCGTTTCACCCGTTAATCGAATCGGATATGTCTCTGTTCGCGCTCTTTTTCGGCCTGATGTCGGGCTGTTTCCTTTCGGTGCTGGTCGGCATCGTCGGCAGCAAGCGCCGCATCGGTTTCGGCTGGGCCTTTCTGGCCAGCCTGTTCCTCACGCCGCTTGTCGGATTGCTCCTCGCGCTGATCTCGGACCCGCTGCCCGTCGGAACGGATCGGGGACTGGGGTGCATCGGGACGCTGTTCGGCGTGCTCGGGCTGCTGTTTCTGGTGGCCTTCCTCTTCCTGCTGCTGGCAGGCGGAATGCTGGTGGCCATGTAGTGCGTCAGACGACGGTCGGGACGTAGTAGATCGCAATGCCCGCCACGGCCGAGAAGAGGATCAGCAGGATCGGGTTCAGTTTGCGCACCGATCCCGCGAAACAGATGCCGAAGAGCAGCCAGCTCCATCCGTCGATGAAACTCGCCCCCTCGTCCGTCTTGGGGAAGATCAGCAGCAGCGCCGCCGCGGCGATCATGCCGATGACGACGGGTTTCATGCCTGTCATCGCCCCTTCGATATATCGGTTCCCTTTGAGTTTCAGAAAGAAGCGTGTCAGCAGCAGCATGACCGTCAGCGAAGGCAGACAGACCGCGAAGGTGGCGATCACCGAGCCCAGAATACCGCACCAGCATCCTGTGCCGGCCTGGCAGCCGACGGTGTAGCCGACGTAGGTCGCCGAGTTGATGGCAATGGGGCCGGGCGTCATCTGCGAGACGGCCACGATGTCGGCGAATTCGGCGTTGCTCATCCACGCATGCTGTACGACCACCTCGTTCTGGATGAGCGAGAGCATCGCGTAACCTCCGCCGAAACCGAAGAATCCGATTTTCAGGTAGCTGACGAAAAGTTGCAGGTAGATCATCGCCGCACCTCCTTTCCGAGTTTCACCGTCCACAGAATGCCCGCCGCCGCACCGGCTGCGATCAGCCAGATCGGCGAGAGTCCGAACCACCAGACGGCCAGCGCCGTGGCGACCGCCACGACGATCAGCGCCGGATGCATCCCGCGCGCCAGCGCGATCGTCGGCACGACGATCAGCGCCACGACGGCCGGCCGCATCCCCTTGAAGGCAGCGTCGACGACGACGTTGTGGCGCACCTGGGCGAAAAAGATCGCAATGACCAGAATGCAGATGAACGACGGAAGCACGGCGCCGCATACGGCGGCGGCCGCTCCCGCGACGCCGCGTGTCTTGTAGCCGATGAAGACCGACGTGTTGATGGCGATGGGGCCGGGCGACGACTGCGCGAGCGTCAGCAGCTCCATGAATTCGTCGCGGGCCAGCCAGCCCCGGCGGTTGATGATCTCCGCTTCGATGAGCGGGATCATGGCGTAGCCGCCGCCGAAGGTGAAGAGTCCGATCTTGAAAAACGAGCGGAAAAGTGCGGATAGCGAGGTCATGTCAGCGTTGTTTTTTGCGGAGCAGGGTGCGTATGCCGTCAATGAAGGTCATTGGGTGGGTCGGTGCGCCGGGCAGCCACAGATCGACGTGCCGCCGCTCGAAGAACGAGCGGTCGACGGCGCGGCTTGCGGCGTAGAGGCCGCCCGAACAGGCTTCCGAACCGCAGACGATCAGTAACTTGGGCTCGGCCACGGCGTCGTAGCAGATGTCGAGCGCTTCGGCCATGTTCGCCGTTACGGGGCCGGTGAGGACGATGCCGTCGGCATGGCGGGGCGAAGCGGTGAATTCGACGCCGTAGCGGCCGAAGTCGAAGTTGACGTTGCCCGTGGCGTTGAGCTCCATTTCGACCGATGCGTCGCCGCCGGCCGACACCTGCCGCAGTTTGAGCGCACGGCCGAAGGTCGTCACGATCTGCTCGCGTACGGCGGCGGGATCGAAGGGCACCCGATCCATGCCCGGTGTGAGGCGGAGCCCTTCGCGCGTGGGCGATCCGATGCGGTAGTCGTTCGTGAAACGGATCGCGCGGGGTGCGATGCGGGCGCACTCGCCGCAGAACAGGCAGCGCCCCATATCGAGCGTGAAGGGGGCTGCGGCGATCGCCTGCGTGGGGCAGATCGCCGCTGCGCGCGTCAACGCCGCACGCTGTTCGTCGTCGGACGGCTCGGTCAGTTCGGGGCGGCCGCGGAACTTTTCGGTCAGACAGACCGCGTCCAGATCGGGAATATATTGCCGTCCGTGGCTGCGCCGGACGATGAATTTGGGAAGGATCATAAGCGTGTTCTTTACAGGTCGTGTCCGCAGTAGGAGAGGTTGAAACTCTTGTTGCAGATCGGGAAATCCGAGATGCCCTCGCCGCGCACGGCCAGCGCCAGCGCCAGCCAGTTGTGGAGGCTCGGGTCCTTGATCTTGTAGCCGCGCAGGGCGCCCTGCGCGTCGGTCAGCGTCACGTGGCAGATTTCGCCGCGCCAGCCTTCGACCAGCCCGAAGGCCAGCGCATCGGGCCTTGCGGCCGGCGCGTAGTCGGGCGAGGGGAGCGGCGCCGCCGGATCGCAGGCGTCGAGCAGCCGCAGGACGTAGTCGGCCGATTGGAGCGTCTCGCGGCAGCGCATCATGAGCCGTGCCATGACGTCGCCCTGCTGTTTGACGAAGGGCTCGTGGGCGATCTCTATGCCGTAGACACCCCACGGATGCGACGTGCGGAGGTCGCGGCCGACGCCCGACGCGCGTGCGGCGGGACCTACGCCGCCGATGCGTGTCATCTCGCTGCGCGGGACGATGCCGCACTGCTCGAAACGGGAGAGCAGCGACGGCGACGACTTGATGTCGTGCCGCACCTCGTCGTAACGGCGCCGCACGTCGGCGATGTTGCGTCGTACGAGGTCGATCGTCGTGTCCGTGAGCGGATGGTTCGTGCCGAAGGGGCGGATCAGCCCCTTGCCGAAACGGTTGCCGCACCACGCCTGCGTGGTGTTGATCGTCACGGTGCGCAGCGCCTCGCAGGCGACCTGTCCCAGCTGGTAACCCACGTCCATGCAGAGCGCTCCCGTGTCGGCGATGTGCATGGCCATGCGTTCGAGTTCGAGCGCGATGGCTCGTTCGCGGTCGAGCGGCGTTGGTGCGCCCTCCTTTCCGGCCAGTTTCTCGCGCAGCTGCGCGTAGGCCGTGGCGTGCGCCACGGCGCTGTCGCCCGCGACGCTCTCGGCCACGAGCGTCTGGCGCAGCACGTTGTCGTCGGCCGTCATGGTCCGCTCCACGCCGCGGTGCTGGTAGCCCAGCGCGATTTCGAGATGGAGCACCTGTTCGCCGTTGCAGATGAAGCGGAAGGCGCCCGGCTCGATGATGCCGGCGTGGATCGGCCCGACGTTGACCTCGTGCAGCGAGGCCCCTTCGATCGTGTAGAAGGGGTAGTTGTCGATCGAACTACTGCGGTCGTAGCGGTCGAAGGGAAAGCGCAAAGGTTTGTTCCACGGCATGTCGGCGAAGCGCACGCCGTAGCGTTCGGTGATCTCGCGCTCGAAGGGGTGCACCTGCGGGTGCCGCGCCGTGAGCGAGGGTAGCAGCGGTGTGTCGTAGTAGCCGATCGCATAGGATGCGACGAGCACGCGATGCTCCGTGTCGTCGAGCAGGAGACAGTAGGCCCGCAGCACGTCGCCGTCGGGCAGCGCGAAATAGTGGCCGATGTGGTAGCGTTCGTCGGCGAGGCGCTCGGCGAGGTCTTCGTAGAACTCGGCATAGCCTGCGGTGGGAATCTCGTTCAGCGGCACGCACGCCGCGCGGTTGTCTGTGACGTAGTAGTGCATTATAGCGAGACGATTTGATCGATGAGTTGTTGCAGCAGCGCGGGCTGCCAGATGCCGACGACCATCGCCGCCGCCAGCAGCGAGAAGGCCGCCCACGACAGGGCGTTGCGCGCCGGAGCGGGGTGCAGAGAGTCCTGATTGGACTGGTAGCAGAGTTTGACGATGCGGTAGCAGACCGAGTAGATGACGATGCAGAGCAGCAGAAGCACTGTGCCGGCCACCCACCACCGCCCGCCGGCGATCGTTTCGCGGAAGAGCATCACCTCCGAGACGAAGAACGGCGAGGGCGGAAAGGCCAGCAGCACGGCCATGCCGACGAGCAGTCCCACGGCTCCCGTGGGGTTGATGCGGATGTAGTCACCGATGCGGTTGATGCGGTAGCCGTTGTAGATGCGCCGCACGACGGCCATTTGCAGGAAGAGGCTGCTCTTGACTAGCGTGTGGCAGACGACGTGGAACACCGCGGCCCAGACGCCGATGCCGCCGATGCCCAGTCCGATCGCGGCGATGCCCATGTTCTCGACCGTGGAGTAGGAGAGGAAGCGCTTGTAGTTGTTCGTGCGCCGCAGGAACAGCGCGCCCACGGCCAGCGAGAGAATGCCCGTCAGCAGCAGTACGTTGCGTACCCAGCCGATCGCTTCGGTCTGCTCCATGATGCGATAGACGCGGAAAACGGCCAGAAAGCCGGCGTTGACCAGCCCCGTCGAGATCAGCGCTGAGGCGGGTGCCGGCGCGGCGAAATTGGCGTCGACGCCGATCGTGTAGAGCGGGAAAATCTCCATCTTGCAGCTGTAACCGCAGAGGATCAGCAGAAAGGCGATTTTCAGGTAGAGCGGGTTGCCGCCGCCGACGCTGCGCGCCAGCTCCTCGTAGCGCAGCGAACCGTCGCCCAGCGACGAGAGCAGCAGGATGCCCAGATAGGCCGTGGCGATGCCTACCGAGCAGACGAAGATGTATTTCCACGTCGCTTCGAGCGCCTGCGCCGTGCGGCGGTGGTAGACGATGCCGGCGGCGCAGAGGGTCGTGGCTTCGAGGAAGATCCACGTCACGGCGATGTTGCGGGCGAAGTATACGCCCGTGATGGCCGTGGTGAGCAGCATCAGCAGCGTGAAGTAGAGACGATACTCCTTGATCGGATTGTCGCGCAGGTAGACGCACGAGTGGACGAAGACGAAGGCCGAGACGATCGTCAGCAGCGCGAAGAAGAGCGTGCCTGCCGCGTCGAAGCGGAAGAACTGCGACGATACCTCGCCGTAGCCTTCGGCGACGATGTGAGCGACCAGCGACAGTTGGACGAGGTAGAAGGCGGCGCCCAGCCGTTTGACCGTGCGGCGCTGCCGGGCGAAGGCCGCGGCCAGGGCGATCAGTGCGGAGAGCAGAAAGTAGAGTGCGATCATACGAGGGTCAGTCTTTTACGTTGGTCAGCAGGTCGGTGTCGCCGATGCGGAAGCGGGCGCCGATCTTGGTGAGGAAGAGTCCGAGCATGAGGATCGAGATGAGGATGTCGAGCATGATCGCGATTTCGATCATCGAGGGCATCTCGACCCCGACGGCCATCGAGAAGAGGAAGACGCCGTTTTCGATGACCAGAAATCCCACCATGTGCGAGAAGATGCGCGTGCGCACGACGATGAGGATCAGCCCGCTCAGCAGGGCGTAGAGCGCCACGCCGAAGAAGACCAGATTGATCGTCTCCTCGGCGATGCAGTAGGTGACCGAGATGCTCGCCACGAGCGCCGCGAGCGACAGCACCAGCGAGTTGAACTGCGAGGTGCCGGAGGCCGCGATGCGGTTGATCTTCGTGCGGCGGATCACGGCGAAGAGAATCGCCGGTACGACGATCGCCTTGAATAGGAGCGTCTCGGCCACGACGAAGAGCAGCGACCAGATTTCGATCTGTTGCAGGCGCACCAGCGCGATGGCCAGCAGCAGCCATCCCTGCAAGCCCACGAGCGAAGCATAGCTGCGGAACCGCTCCGTAATGGAGATGTAGACCAGCGAGACGACGTAGAGAAGTACGAGTGCGAGTATCATCGGATATCGATATTGAGGTGCAGCAGCAGCGCCACGAAGAAGATCAGCGCGGCGAGTGCGGCGATGGTGAGCAGAAAGGTTGCGTTGCGCGAGAGTTTGTTGCGCGCCTGCGTCGATTCGACGACGCCGACGGCCAGGCCCGGCAGCAGCACGGCCAGCGGTGCGGCCCACCACCAGTGCAGCGCGCCGCCCAGCAGCAGCGTGTCGGCGGCCAGCACGGCCAGCGCGGCGCCTTTGAGCCAGCCGGCGATCTGGATGAAGGCCAGGTCGATGCCGCAGTAGTCGAGGCACATCACTTCGTGGATCATCGTCAGTTCGAGGTGCGTGCGCGGATCGTCGACCGGAATGCGCCCCTGCTCGACGATGAAGATTTTGGTCAGCAGGTAACCCAGCAGCAACAGGATGATCGTGAAACGCACTTCGACGGGCGTCGCAGCCGAGAAGATCGCCGCGAAGGAGGTATGTCCCGTCATGAGCGCCAGCGTGGCTGTGGTGAGCAGCAGCGCGGGTTCGACCAGCGCGCCGTAGAGCGCTTCGCGACTGGCACCCATGCCCTCGAACGAACTGCCCGTGTCCATGGCCGCCAGGATGAGCGCCGCGCGGCTCAGTGCGAGCAGGTAGATGAAGCAGACCAGATCGCCAGGGAACGAGACGACGGGCGGCAGGTCGCCTACCGGGATGAAGAGCAGCGCCGTGACGGCCGCCGCGAGGTAGAGGGCCGGTGCCGTGCAGAAGAGCGCCGAGGTCGTGGTCGAGTAGACGGCCCCCTTGCGCAGCAGCAGGGCCGTATTGTGGAGGTGCTGCGTGAAGCGCGGGCCGCGGCGGCCCGCCAGCCGTGCGCGCGTGCGGTTGACGACGCCCGTGATCGACAGGGCGACGGCGACGAGCAGCAGGATATTCAACAGCGTCGTCATCAGAGTAGGTTGAGGATGGAACATAGGAATATGAGCACGATGAAGAGCAGCGCGAAGAGGATATAGTGGTTGATCTTGCCCGTGCGCAGCCGCATGACGCGGGCGTTGAGCAGGCGGAGCGATTCGACCCACCATGCCGAGAAGAGCCGCGCGACGCGGTCTTTGCGGCGGATGTCGAAGTCGTGCGCCGAGGGGAAGATCTCCTGCTTGTCGACCGCTTTGCCCTCGACGACCTCCTCGGTGAAGGGGTGGACGATGCTTTCCAACCCTTCGACGAACGATTCGCCCGTGTACTGCATACGGGTGTTGACGGCTGTGAAGCCGCAGCCCCACGTCGGCCCCGACGCGACGGTGCGGCGGCGCAGGGCGCGCCGTTTGGCGACGAGCAGCAGCACGGTCGCGGCGATCAGCACGGTTGCGACGAGCGTGATCTGCGTGAGGCCCGCCCACAACGGCAGTTCGGCCGCCGGTTGCCGGCCGGCGCCGAGGCCGGGCAGCAGCGTCGTGGCTACCTTCGTCAGCAGCGGCAGTACCGTCCACGGCAGCAGCCCGATGAAGAGGATGCCTGCGGCGGGCAGCGCCATGGCGGCGATGCGGTAGTTGTCCGCTTCGTGCATTTCGGCCACCTCGTGCGTGCGGGGCGCACCGAGGAAGACGATGCCGTAGAGTTTGGTGAAGGCGAACAGAGCCAGTCCGCCGATCAGGGCGAGCGCCGTGACGCCGGCTGCCGCCAACAGTACTTGCTGCCCTTCGGCGATGCTGCGGAACATGCCGGTGTAGATAATAAATTCCGAGACGAACCCGTTCAGAGGAGGCAGTGCGCAGATCGCCGCCGTGCTGACCAGGAAGAGGATCGCCGTGACGGGCATCTGGCGCGCCACGCCGCCGAAGCGGTCGAGTGCGGTGGTATGCGCTTCGGCATAGAGGTTGCCTGCGCCGAAGAAGAGCAGCGATTTGAAGAACGAGTGGTTGAGGGTGTGCAGCAGCGCGCCGGCCATGCCGCACAGGGCCACCGCGTCGTTGCCTGCGCTGCGTCCGAGCAGGGCTACGCCGATGGCGATGAAGATGATCCCGACGTTTTCGATCGAGGAGTAGGCCAGCAGCCGCTTGATGTCGTTCTGCATGGCGGCCAGCAGCACGCCCCACAGTCCCGTGACGATGCCTGCTCCCAGCAGGATGACGCCTGCCGTGGCGAGCGTTTCGCCGACGGGAAGGTACATCGTCGTGCGCAGTACGCCGTAGACGCCCGTCTTGATCATCACGCCCGACATCAGTGCCGAGACGTGCGACGGGGCGGCGGGGTGCGCTTCGGGGAGCCAGACGTGCATGGGGAAGAGGCCGGCTTTCATGCCGAAGCCCGCGAGGAAGACGAGCAGCAGCGGCAGCGGGCGGTGTGCGGCGAAGTAGCCCGCCAGCGCGCCGAAATCGGCCGATCCCTCGGCGGCTTGCAGGACCACGAAGCCGATGAGCAGGGCGAAGAAGCCGAGGTGCATCATCACCAGATAGGTCAGCGCGGCTTTGAGCACCTCCTTGCGTTCGGCGTCGAAGAGGATGAGCACGAACGACGAAAGGGTCATCAGCTCCCACCAGAAGAGGAACGTATAGCCGCCGCTGGCCGTGACGACGGCCGTCATCGAGAGCGACAGCAGCGTGAAGGCGAAGTAGTGCAGCGAGATGTGCGCCGCAGGTTTGCGGTCGAGGTAGCGGTCGACGTACCCCTTGGCGTAGAGTGCGGCGGCCACCGACCCTGCGGCGACGAGCAGCGTGAAGAGGGCCGAGAGCGCATCCATGCGCAGCGACTCCTCGCCGAAGAGCAGCGTGGGCAGCGACAGCCCCGCCGGCGGCAGGATGCCGGCGAGCGCTCCGACGGCCGCGGCGGTGCCACCGAGGGCGAACAGGACGACGAAGGCCAGCGCGACCCACGCCTTGCAGCGCAGGGGTGCGGCGAAAATTGCAGCGCCCGTCAGGGTCAGCAGGATAAGTGTGGCGATCAGCATGATTTATGCGGTTTGGTCGGGTGTGTGATTGCGTGTGGCAGCCATGACCGTCGCCACGACGGCGGCCGTTTCGGTGCGCAGCCGTTGCCGGCCGAGGGTGATCTCCTCGAAGCCCGCCCTCAGCGCGGCATCGATTTCAGCGGGCGAGAAGTCGCCTTCGGGGCCGATGAGCACCAGCAGGTTTTCGTGCGGGCGGAGCGTGTCGAACAGATGGCGTTTTTCCATACGGGGCGCGTCGCAGTGGGCGATCAGCCGCCGCCCGTCGAACGGCTCGGCGAGCAGGTCGTCCAGCGGGGTGAGCGGACGCAGCGCGGGACAGAAAGCTTTGAGCGACTGCTTCATGGCCGAAACGACGACCCGCTCGGCACGTTCGATTTTGAGCGCACGCCGCTCCGAACGTTCGCATAGGAGCGGGACGATCTCGCTCACGCCCACCTCGGTCGCCTTTTCGAGGAACCACTCGAAGCGTTCGATATTCTTGGTCGGCGCCACGGCCATCGTCAGGCGGTAGGGCATCCGTTCGTAGTCGGGGAAGCGCTCCACGACGCGCACCGTGCAGCGCCGGGCGTCCTCCTCGGCGATTTCGCACCGGTAGAGCGTTCCGCGCCCGTCGGTCAGATGGAGCGTGTCGCCCCGTCGGAGCCGCAGTACGCGGATGCAATGCTTCGACTCCTCTTCGCCCAACGTATAGCGGGGCGTCGTAAGGTCGGGTGCGTAAAATAGTTGCATGGCTCTGTAATAATTTTTAACTTTGCAAAGTTATAAAAAGATTGCCAATCGAATGGGACGTTTAGGACGATTGTTATTAATTTATTTTATTATCATGTCGCTTGCCGCCTGTCAGAAAAAGAAGGTCGAAACGGCCAACCCCTTTTTCGAGGAGTGGACGACGCCCTACGGCGTACCGCCTTTCGACCGGATACGGCCCGAACATTTCCTGCCGGCCTTCGAGCGGGGGATGTCGCTCCATAACGCCGAGATCGACGCGATCGTCGGCACGTCGGACGAACCGACCTTCGAGAATACGATCGCGGCCTACGATGCCTCGGGGCGGATGTTGCAGCGCACGTCGCTGATCTTCGAGATGCTGGCCGCTTCGGACGCGACGCCCGAGATGCAGGCCGTCGAGCAGGAGGCGATGCCGCTGCTGGCGGCCCATGCCGACGAGATCCGCATGAACGAACGGCTGTTCGGGCGGATCAAGGCTGTCTACGACCGGCGCGAGGCGCTGCCGCTCACGGCCGAGCAGCGGCGGTTGACGGAGAAGCTCTACCGCCGGTTCGTCCGGTCGGGCGCCCTGCTGGACGAGGCGGGCAAGCGCCGGCTCAAAGAGATCAACGGCGACTTGTCGCGGCTGTCGGTGAAGTACGGCAACAACCTGCTCCACGAGAACGATGCGTTCGGGTTGGAGCTGACGGCCGACCGCTTGGAGGGGCTGCCCAACGCCGTGCGCGAAGCGGCGCGGGAGAAGGCGCAGGCTGCGGGACTCGGCGACAAATCCTATCTTTTCACGCTCCACAAACCCAGTATGCTGCCCTTCCTGAGCTATGCCAAGGACCGCAAACTGCGCGAGGAGCTCTACACCGCCTACCTCGACCGCTGCAACCATGGCGACGAATACGACAACAAGGCGCTGGTGAACGACTACATCCGTCTGCGCACCGAGAAGGCGCACCTGTTGGGGTACGACTCCTACGCCGACTACGTGACTGCCGACCAGATGGCCGCGACGCCCGCTGCGGTCTATGCGTTGCTGGACGAGATATGGACGCCGGCGCTCGATCGGGCGAAGGAGGAGCTGGCGGCTATGGAAGAGATGTTGCGCGCCGACCACCCCGATGCGACCTTCGAGCCGTGGGACTGGTGGTACTATGCCGAGAAGGTGCGCCGCCGCGACTACGCGCTCGACGACGAGGCGCTGCGCCCCTATTTCACGCTCGAAAACGTGCAGGGCGGCATCTTCTTTCTGGCCAACAGGCTCTACGGTATCACCTTCCGGCCGATCGTCGCACCGCTCTACAATCCCGACTGCCTGGTCTACGAAGTGCTCGACGAGGACGAGAGCCATTTGGGCGTACTCTACTTCGACTACTACGTGCGCGAGGGCAAGAGCGGCGGAGCGTGGTGCGGGAACTTTACCGAACAGTATTACGAGAACGGCGAGCGCGTGGCGCCCGTCGTAGGGGTGGTGACCAACTATGCCCGTCCGACCCGTTCGACGCCGACGCTGCTCAATCTCGACGAGACGAAGACCCTCTTCCATGAATTCGGCCATGCGCTGCACAGCCTGTTCCGCAAGGTGGAGTACCGCGGGCTGGCCGACGTCGAGGGCGATTTCGTGGAGCTGCCGTCGCAGGTGATGGAGAACTGGGCCACCGAACCCGAGATGCTGGAACAATATGCGCTGCACTACCGCACCAACGACAAGATTCCGGAATCGCTCGTGCGGAAGATCCGTCGCAGCGCGCAGTTCAACCAGGGATTCGAGATGACCGAGCTGCTGGCCGCCGCCCTGTCGGACATGGACATCCATTCGCAGCGGGAGTATGCGCCGTTCGACGTCAATGCCTTCGAACGCGAAGCGCTTTACGCGAAACGGGGGCTGATCCCGCAGATCGAACCGCGTTACCGCTACCCCTATTTCAGCCATATTTTCGACGGCGGCTATTCGGCGGGATACTATTTCTATATTTGGGCGCAGGTGCTCGACAAGGATGCCTACGAGGCGTTCCGTCAGAGCGGCGACATCTTCAACCGCAAGATCGCCCGCGCTTTTCGCGAGAAGCTGCTCAGCCGCGGCGGCGAGGCCGACGGCATGACGCTCTACCGCGATTTCCGCGGTCAGGATCCCGACAAGGCGCCGTTGTTGAAGGCCTGCGGATTCTGGGTGGAGCCGGAGTCCGAAACCGACTCGCTGGCGGTCGTCCGTCCGGCTGCGGAGCGGCAGCTCATGCCGCCGGCGAACCTGCTCGAATTGCGCGATAAGCAAGAAAACCTCAAATAAGTACGTTACAATGAAAAAAATTCTGTCGTTTATGTCACTGACGCTTCTGGTCGCAGGGTGTGCCGATCGCACGATGCCCGTGGCCGACCTGCCCGAGATCGATACCTCGAATCCGCTGCTCGCGGAGTGGGAGACGCCCTATGCCACGCCCCCGTTCGAGCGGATCGAACTGAAAGATTACGAACCGGCGTTCGATGCGGCCATCGCCGTACAGCGGGCCGAGATCGAGGCCATCGTGAAGAATCCCGCCAAGCCTTCGTTCCACAATACGATCGTCGCTCTGGAACGTTCCGGCGAACTGCTTTCCCGAATCGAAGGGTTGTTCTACAACCTGCTCGAAGCCGATTCCAACGACGAGATGCAGCGCATCGCGCTCGACGTGCAGCCCAAGCTGACGGCGCTGAGCAACGACATCGCGCTCGATCCGGCGCTCTTCGCCCGTGTGAAGGCCGTCTACGAGAATCCCGGCTGGTTCCTTTCGAAGGAGGACAAACGGCTGTTGGAGAAGACCTACAAGAGCTTCGCCCGCAACGGTGCGGCGCTTCCGGCCGACAAGCAGGAGCTCTACCGGCAATATACGACCGAGTTGGGAGAGATGACGCTCAAATTCGGCCAGAATTCGCTGGCTGCGACCAACGCCTTCACGCTCAACATCACCGATCCCGAGCGGGTCGAAGAGCTGCCCGACTTCGTGAAAGAGGGGCTGGCGGCCGACGCCAAGGCGCGCGGCGAGAAGGGTTGGACGGTGACGTTGCAGTATCCGAGCTACGTCCCCTTCATGACCTATTCGTCGGACCGCGAGGCGAAGGAGCAGCTGTGGCGGGCGTCGAATGCGCGTGCGCTGGGCGGCGAGTTCGACAATTGCGAGAATATCCGCCGCATCGTCGATCTGCGCCGCCAGATCGCAGGTCTGCTGGGATATGAAACCTACGCCGACTATGTGCTCGAAGAGCGCATGGCCGAGAATACTGCTACGGTGAACGCCTTCTTGCAGGAGTTGCTCGACGAGACGATCGACTATGCGCGGGCCGACTATGCGATGATCAACGACTATGCCCATGCGCAGGGCTTCGAGGGCGATGTGATGCCGTGGGATTGGTCGTACTACGCCGAGAAGTACAAGAACGAGAAGTATGCGCTGAGCGACGAGCAGGTGAAGCCCTACTTCGAATTGGAGAAGGTGAAAAAAGGGGTCTTCCTGCTGGCCAACAAGCTCTATGGGCTGAATTTCGCCAAGCGCGACGACATCGCCGTCTATCATCCCGACGTGACGGCCTACGAAGTGACCGACGCGAAGGGCGACTTCGTAGCGGTGCTCTACCTCGACTTTTTCCCGCGTGCGTCGAAGCGCGCCGGTGCGTGGATGACCGAGTTCCGCGGTTCGAAGGTGGTAGAGGGCGTCGAGACGCGCCCGCTGGTGTCGCTGGTGATGAACTTCACCAAGCCGACCGAGACGAAACCTTCGCTGCTGACCTTCGACGAGGTGAACACCTTCCTCCACGAGTTCGGCCATTCGCTGCACGGCATGTTGGGCCAGGGCGAGTACGAGTCGCTGAACGGGACGAGCGTCTACCGCGATTTCGTGGAGCTGCCGTCGCAGATCATGGAGAACTGGGCCACCGAAAAGCAGTGGCTCGACCTGTGGGCCGAGCACTACGAGACGGGTGAGAAGATGCCCGCCGAACTGGTCGAGAAGATCGTCGCCGCGAAGAACTATCTGGCCGCTTACGCCAATGTGCGTCAGCTGTCGTTCGGTATGACCGATATGGCATGGCACACGCTCAAAGAACCGTTCACGGGCGATGTCGAGGCCTTCGAGAAGCAGTCGATGGCACCTGCGCAGGTGTTGCCTGTCGTGGACGGTACGGCGATGAATCCCGCCTTCACTCATATTTTCTCCGGCGGCTATGCGGCCGGATACTACGGTTACAAGTGGGCCGAGGTGTTGGAAGCCGACGCCTTCAAGGCGTTCGAGGAGACGGGCAGCATTCTGGGCGGGCCGGCGGCCGATGCCTTCCGCAAGCACATCCTCACGCAGGGCGGGCACGAGCATCCGATGAAACTCTATGTCGCCTTCCGCGGCCACAAGCCCGAGACGAAGGCGCTCATCGAGAAGATGGGACTGACGAAGTGATCCGGCGGCGTCCGGATGAGGCGGAGCCGAATCCTGCGGGGTTCGGCTCCGTTTCGTTTTTTGGGAGGGGCGGGACGAATGTGACGGTTATCCGCAGTGAAACCCCTTCGCTTCCGGCGCATCTGCGCTTCGTTGCCGTCGGCCGGCAGCGTGCAGGGTCGGGGCGAAGCGCGGTTTGCTGCATGGGGCGGCGGCTTTCCTGCCGGCATCGTCCGTCGTGTCGCCGGTCGGCAGGAATCGGGGTCGGGATAAATTGCGGCCGAGCATATTTTTTCATTTCCGATAGGGTATTTCGCCGCGGAGGTGTTATTCTTAATAGTGAGGGCGGTTGCGGAGGCGGCGTATGGAATGCCCGATCCGCTCCGCAGTTCTCCTTTCGAACCACCGAAATACGAATGCCTATGGAGTAGAACCGATTACAAAGGGCCGTGCCGACGGCTCGTCCGGCAGTACGAACGACTGCGACTTACCTTGAACCGAATATTCATCCGGATACGTGCCCGACGGAGATCGCGTCGGTGACGTGTTCCGAAAAACACAACCGAACGAATGAAGAGATTTATCCTGATCCTTTTCCTCCTGCTGGCCGCGCGCGAGATACGCGCCTTCGGGCTGGCCGGCCATGCGGCGATCGCCTGCATCGCCGAACATCATCTTACGCCGCGCGCCCGAGCCAACATCATGCGCTACACCGACCACCGTTCGATCGTCTACTACGCCTCGTGGATGGATGAGTGGCGCCGTTCGAAAGGCTATGAGTTCACGACGCACTGGCACGCCGGAACGGTCGATGCGGAGTTTCGCAGTACGCCGGCCGTGCGCGAGGCGTCGGGCGCGAAGGGCGACTGCGTCGTGGCCGTCGAACAATCGATTGCGCTGCTCTCCGAATATGACAAGCTCGACGACTCGACGGTATTGGTGCATATCAAATATCTGGTGCATCTGCTCGGCGACATGCACTGTCCGACGCATGTCTATTATTATCCCGACAACATGACGCTTGGAAAATTTCCGGTCAAGCTGCATGGCGTCGAGACCAACTACCACAAGATCTGGGACGGACAGCTGCTCGACAGCCGCCATAAGTTCTGGGGATTCCAGGATTACCGTCATGCGCTGGACAACTACACCGACGAGGAGATCGCCCGTATGACGGAGGGGACGCCCGTCGAATGGTTCGAGGAGTCGGCGCGGCGCTGCCGCGAGATTTACGACTGGGTGCAGCCCGGCGACGAGCTGGGGCAGGAGTTCTACAATGCGCACGCCCCGTTCGCGGAGTATCAGCTCGTGCTGTCGGGGTATCGGCTGGCCAAGGTGCTCAACGCACTGTTCGACCGGTAGGTTCCAATGATGCCTATGAAGAGAGGAGAGCTGTCCGACAGCTCTCCTCTCTTCATAGGTCGCTTGTGTCGTTTCAGATTCTGTTCGGATCGTGCTTGTATTTGAATATGACTGCAAATACGATCGCTACGACGAGCGAGAACCCTGCGAACAGATACCATGAAAGCGGCCATCCGTAGTGGTTGACGACCCATCCGGCGAGATAGGAGCCGATTAGCGCGCCCAGACCGTTGGTCATGATCATGAATACGCCTTGTGCGCTCGAACGGATTGCCGCCGAGGTCTCCTTTTCGACGAATAGCGAACCGGAGATATTGAAGAAATCGAACGCCACGCCGTAGACGATCATCGAGAGAATGAACATCCAGACGCCCGGGCCGGGGTTGCCGGCGCCAAGCAATGCAAAACGCAATACCCATGCGAACATGGCGATCAGCATGACGCGCTTGATGCCGAACCGTTTGAGAAAGAATGGGATAAGCAGAATGCAGAGCGTTTCCGAGATCTGCGAGAGCGAGATCAGGATCGTGGAGTGTTCGACGCCGAAGGTGCCGAGATATTTGGCGCCGTGGATGCCCGTGTCGCCGAAACTTTTGATGTATCCGTCGGCGAAGGCATTGGTGATCTGCAACGACATGCCCAGCAGCATGGAGAAGATGAAGAAGATGGCCATCTTGCGCTGTTTGAAGAGGGCGAAGGCGCGCAGCCCGAGCAGATCGACGATCGACTTGCCGCCTCCCGACCGGTTGATCGGGCAGTTCGGCAGCGTGAACGAGTAGAGACCCAATATGAGGCCCAAGGTCGCCGAGAAGTAGAGTTGGGTTGCACTCAGGCCCATCTTTCCGAGATCGACGACCCACATGGCACAGATGAATCCGACCGTGCCCCACACGCGGATGGGCGGGAAGTGGGTTACGGTATCCAGTCCTGCTTTTTCGAGGGCGTTGTAGGCGACCGAATTGGACAGTGCGATGGTGGGCATATAGAACATTACGCTCAGCAGGACGAGCGTGTAAAGCGAATTGTAGTCGGTTCGGGTGGCGGCGAGGGTGATGAATCCTGCGGCGAAGAGATGGCAGAGGCCCAAGAGACGTTGCGCCGGAATCCATCGGTCAGCGATGATTCCCATGACGGCCGGCATAAATAGCGAGGCGATTCCCATCGTGGCGAAGAAGCTGCCGATTTGCAGCCCGTCGAATTTCAGCGTGTTGCCGAGGTAGGCCCCCAGTGAGATCAGCCAAGCCCCCCAGACGGCGTACTGGAGGAAGTTCATCAGGGTCAGGCGGATTTTTGTATTCATCGTGTTGGTGTTCTAAAATGCGGTTCCTATCGTCCGGTTTCCGGTGTGCAGGAAAACGAGCGGAAACAAAATTAGAAAAATTTTTCGGATTTTTCTTGCACAAAGCAAAATTATGTGCTACTTTTGCATCACCAAACCTGAGGGAACGGCAATCGCAGCGTGCGTCGCACGATTTCGGGCCGACCGGAAGGGGCGGACACGTAGAACGGGTGGTTCCGTGGGACATTGAGCTATGGTGTAATGGTAACACAACAGATTCTGGTCCTGTTTTTCCTGGTTCGAGTCCGGGTAGCTCAACTCGAAGGCCGGTCAAGCATCGCTTGACCGGCCTTCATTTTTTAAGCGATCGCAGCCGGATTTGTGCCAGTATGCAAAGAAGGTTCCCGTCTCTGTTGCGGATGAGTCCGGAGCGGTTCGTCGATCTCTTCCGAAAGTGACGGCCGCTTCCCTGTTGCAGACGGCGCCGCGAGGAGGCTCCTGTGCGGAGGACGTACCGGCACCGAGGGCCAGAAACAATACGAAGGTGGTGGACTTTTTCGTGATCCGCATGAGTCGAGATTCCGAAAATCGGGCAGGGAAACGCTTTCCCGCCCCGCCGGGTTCAGGGTAGCCGGACGTTTTCCGGCGATACTCCGAGCATCAATACATGTTGTCGTACATCGACTGGCTCTTGTCGTATTTGAGGTCGGCCAGCGATGCGGCCTTGACGCCGATGTTGAAGCTCCAGCTGCGGTGGGCGCCGAACGGAATCCACGAGAAGGACATCTGCCAG